>NZ_JBDWJN010000013.1:0-677478 GCF_039974175.1 Maribacter sp. | reverse complement strand
ACAACCAAAAAAAAATCCCAGGCTCCGTAATCTCGATCTAATTCTTTTATATACCCAATCTCTCAAA
This sequence comes from Maribacter sp., assembly GCF_039974175.1. GTDB lineage: Bacteria > Bacteroidota > Bacteroidia > Flavobacteriales > Flavobacteriaceae > Maribacter_C. The sequence goes on along the minus strand of NZ_JBDWJN010000013.1, from coordinate 677,411 downwards.
TATATAATTCGATTCTTTATAATATTACACAACATCTCTGTTGTGCGCTGTCTCTACAATTTGTCAATGAACTTTTATAAAAGAAACTACTCCTAAAAACTTGTAATTTCTTTACCTAAATTTCTTTAAGCGGCTGCAAATATAAAACTGTTTTTTTAACCCGCAATCTTTTAGTTAAAAAAAAGAAACTTTTTTTCAAATGGCGATAAAAAACAAGATTTCAACCTAAGAACGTATGCTCTCTAAATCCCTTAAAACATATTTGAGTATTATGTTTAGCGGGCTGCAAATGTAAGATGCTTTTTTAATTCTCCAAATGTATTTTCAAACTTTTTTTTAGCCTATTTTTCAATAGGCTAACTACTAGAATTTTACAGTTGCCCGCTGCTTAAAAAAGGGTATTAAATTTAAGTCATTTTATTGTTTGCCACAAGTTTTAACTTTAAAAAAAAGGTTATAGAAGCACCTTTTGGTAGCGCTCAAGGTAACATAGTGGCAATATCTCTTTTTGCCATTTACTTCAGCTATGCTCTTTATTAGCGTAAAAAACATAGCGAATTACACCGCCTTTGCCCCGTACAACCAAAACACCCAAGAAACACTTCCTTATATATATTGTCTGCATCAATACAAGATGCTATATTTGCGCTCTTATTCAAGCATTACAATGATCAAGATAACTTTACCAGACGGTACTATAAAAGAATACAGCAAAGGGAGCTCTCCAATGGATGTAGCTTTGAGCATCAGTGAAGGCTTAGCACGCAACGTTATATCAGCAAAGTTCAACGATGCGGTTATCGAAACAGTAACTCCCTTACATGAAGATGGCTCTTTGGTTTTGTACACTTGGAATAACCCAGAGGGAAAGAAAGCTTTCTGGCATTCTACTTCGCATATTGTGGCACAGGCTCTTGAAGAACTGTATCCTGGCATCAAGCTTACTATTGGACCAGCAATCGACAATGGATTTTACTATGATGTAGATTTAGCGGAAGGAAGTATTTCTGACAAGGACTTTCCAACCATTGAAAAAAAGGCTTTGGAAATTGCCCGTGGAAAACATCCGTACAAAATGCGAGCGGTATCGAAAGCAGATGCATTGGCCAAATATAAATCTGAAGGCAATGAATATAAGGTAGAGCTTATTGAAAATTTAGAAGATGGCACTATCACCTTTTGCGATCATGACACTTTTACAGATTTATGTAGAGGTGGTCACATACCTAATACAGGCATTGTAAAGGCTATTAAAATATTAAGCGTAGCTGGTGCTTATTGGAGAGGAGATGAAAACAAGCCACAACTGACTCGTGTTTATGGTATTTCTTTTCCAAAACAAAAAGAACTTACCGAGTATCTTCAACTTTTAGAGGAAGCAAAAAAACGAGACCACAGAAAATTAGGGAAGGAACTTGAACTGTTCACTTTTTCCCAAAAGGTAGGTCAGGGTCTTCCATTATGGTTGCCTAAAGGAGCTGCCTTACGCGAACGCCTAGAGCAATTTTTGAAAAAGGCACAGAAGAAAGCAGGTTATGAAATGGTTGTTAGCCCCCATATCGGACAGAAGGAGCTATACGTTACTTCCGGACATTATGAAAAATATGGTGCAGACAGTTTTCAACCTATAAACACTCCAAAAGATGGAGAGGAGTTTTTGTTGAAACCCATGAATTGTCCGCACCACTGTGAGATTTTTAAACATCGCCCCTTTAGCTACCGTGAACTACCCAAAAGATATGCAGAATTCGGAACCGTATATCGATACGAACAAAGCGGCGAATTACACGGACTTACTCGTGTTCGTGGTTTTACTCAGGATGATGCGCACATCTTTTGTACTCCCGACCAAGTAGATCAAGAATTTAAAAACGTTATTGACTTATCATTATATGTACTTGGATCTTTAGGGTTTGAAAACTTCACAGCTCAGGTTTCTATTAGAGATCCGAAAACGCCCGAAAAATATATCGGAACTGTTGAGAACTGGGATAAAGCCGAAAACGCCATTATCAATGCGGCCAAAGAAAAAGGATTAGATTATGTCATCGAAGAAGGAGAGGCGGCATTCTACGGGCCAAAGTTAGACTTTATGGTCAAAGATGCCTTGGGTAGAAATTGGCAACTGGGCACCATTCAAGTAGATTATACTTTACCTGAACGTTTTGACCTCACATACAAAGGAAGTGACAATGAGCTACACCGCCCCATTATGATTCATCGCGCACCCTTTGGAAGTATGGAACGTTTTATCGCTTTGTTACTTGAACATACAGGAGGTAATTTTCCTTTATGGTTGATTCCTGAGCAAGCAATTGTTTTACCAGTGAGCGAGAAAAACGAAAAATATGCTCAAAAAGTTTTAAAATCCCTAGAAAATAACGAAATTCGCGCGCTTGTTGACGACAGAAACGAGACTGTTGGCAAGAAAATACGTGAGGCAGAAATGAATAAAATTCCATTTATGCTGATTGTTGGGGAAAACGATGAGGCGGCTAACACCATTTCTGTCCGACGACACGGACGCGAAGACATAGGAGCAATAACAGTTGAAGACTTTGCGAACTTGGTCGATACAGAAATAAATAGTACCTTAAAGTCGTTTTAAAAATAACGTTTAACTAAAAATTATAAGTCATAGCAATACGAAAAAGATTTAGGCCCCAACCTAGGAGGGAAAATAAAAACCCTCATAAAATTAACGAGAGAATTATCGCCCCTGAAGTACGATTGGTTGGTGATAACATTGAAGTAGGAGTTTATCCATTGGCAAAAGCAATGGATATTGCAGCTGAGGAAGGATTGGATTTGGTAGAGATTTCACCAAAGGCAAATCCACCGGTTTGCAAGATAATTGATTATAAGAAATTCCTTTACGAGCAGAAAAAGCGCGAAAAGGCGATGAAGGCCAAGGCCTCAAAGGTGGTGGTAAAGGAAATCAGGTTCGGTCCGAATACGGATGACCATGATTACGAATTTAAAAAGAAACACGCGGAGAAATTTTTAAAAGACGGTGCTAAACTAAAGGCCTATGTCTTTTTCAAAGGCCGATCGATTGTTTACAAAGACCAAGGAGAGATATTATTACTCCGTTTAGCATCTGAGTTGGAAGAGTTAGGAAAGGTTGAGCAGATGCCGAGATTAGAAGGAAAACGTATGACCATGTTCATCGCTCCGAAAACAAAAGGAAAATAGCACTTCGGTTGCGCTTAGCGACCAAGTCGATTTATAAAATACTGAACGCTGCTTACTTTTGTAAGTAGCGTTTAGCATGCTAAGTAACCCTGTGGCTGCGCTAGGGGTGACCTGAAAAAGTTTAGTGCAGTAAGTGAGAAACAAATAAATTAGGAAAAATGCCTAAACAAAAAACAAAATCCAGCGCCAAGAAACGGTTCAAGTTGACCGGTACTGGTAAAATCAAAAGAAAGCACGCTTTTAAGAGTCATATATTGACGAAAAAGTCTAAAAAGCGTAAGCTAGCGTTAACTCATGACACCTTGGTTCACCAAGCGGATGTTAACAGTATTAAAGAGCAATTACGTTTAAAGTAATTATGCAACAACGGTAAATTATTAACCCTGGAGTTGGGCAAATCACAAAGACTTTTATAGCGTTTGAGTGAGTTATCAAGTGGCGATCACCGCCCGCCTACTACAAAAAAAATTAAAAGAAATGCCAAGATCAGTAAATGCAGTCGCTTCAAGAGCCCGAAGAAAAAAGGTAATGAAGCAAGCCAAAGGTTACTTCGGTAGACGTAAAAACGTTTGGACAGTAGCCAAAAATGCGGTTGAAAAAGCAATGTTATATGCTTATAGAGACCGTAGAAATAAGAAAAGAACTTTCCGCGCCTTATGGATTACACGTATCAATGCAGGTGCTCGTATGCACGGAATGTCGTACTCACAATTCATGGGCAAAGTAAAAGCGAACAACATCCAGTTGAACCGTAAGGTTTTGGCCGATTTAGCTATGAATCACCCAGATGCTTTCAAAGCAATTGTCGACCAAGTAAAATAGATTTAAGAATATCTCACTTATAAGAAATCCGATTTGCTATTTGCAAATCGGATTTTTTGTATCTTGATTTTTGACCAAACAAATCCGCATCGCCTTGTCAAATGCTCCTTTCAAATTAATATATTCAGTAATTTTCATGCTGGTAGCTACCGCTGCTTTTGCTCAAAAAGATAGTCTTTCATTTCTTGCACTCGGAGATAGTTACACTGTAGGAACAAGTGAAATTTACCGTTATTGTTGGCCCGTTCAGTTAAAAGAAAGACTCGCCAAAAAGAAAGTTTTACTAAATAATCCTAAAATCATTGCTGGGGCAGGATGGACAACCAAGAAACTCCTAGAACAGTTGGCAATTGAAAAGCCAGCTCCTACCTATGACCTAGTATCCTTACTCATTGGTGTGAATAATCAATACAGAAACCAAAGTGTTACTGACTTTCAAGAAGATTTTATCGTTTTGCTAAATAAGAGCATAGCCCTAGCGAAAAATGATAAATCTAGAGTATTTGTACTATCAATACCTGATTGGAGCGTGACCCCATTTGCAAGGTCAAAGAATCGTGCGAAAATAGTTCAAGAATTAAAAGCGTATAACGCGGTAATTAAAAAAGAAACCGAAGAAAGAAAAATGCTGTTTATTGATATCACTAAAGCTTCGCGAGAAGCTTTATTTGACCATAACCTTATAGCCAAAGACAGTTTACATCCGTCTCGAAAAATGTACAAAGTTTGGGTAAAAAAAATTAGTAAAAAACTAGATAAGCTGCTCGATTAGCGATGAAACCGAGTTAGATGTTCTTGATTCGGTCTACGGCTGCTTTAAATTCTTGCCAATCAATCTCATCATCATCACTTTTATCATATCCCTCAATTAGTTTAGATCCGACCAAGCCCCTAATGAATCCACTGATTTCGGCTTGCTTCAATAACTTAACGATTTCTTTCTTTTTGAGTTTTCCACTACCGTCAGCGTCAAAGAAATTGAACGCTTCTTCAGGCGTATCAAAATGATTTGTGATTAAAATTTGAATTTTGTTCAAAATAGATTCTTCGGTAGTCATTGGTATAGTGTTTATAGTTAGTAATTTAAAGGTATAAAGAATAGCTCATATGCCAAAAGCAGATATCACTAGCTTTCTTGCAGAGGCATTATCACGATGCTCACATAAATAAATACCTTGCCAAATTCCCAAATTCAGTTTTCCATCAGTAATCGGAATTTGAATCGAAGTACCCATCAACGAAGCCTTAATGTGCGCAGGCATATCATCAGCACCTTCATACGTATGGATATAATATGGAGCATCTTCTGGAACCATGGTATTCATATGGCTCTCAAAGTCGATGCGTACTGTTGGATCGGCATTTTCATTAATCGTCAAGCTAGCCGAAGTATGTTTTATGAAAACTTGAAGCATTCCAGCTCGAATATCTACGATTTGAAGCATGCTAGCACGTATCGTCTCCGTTATGAGATGAAAACCCCTTTTATGAGCCGGTAGTTTAATTTCCTTTTGGTAAAATTTCATAAGTATAAAATAAATGTAAAACTTTATCCTGCCACGCCATAATTAATATTATAAGAAATACCTTTGGCCTTTATTTTTTTAATATGGATTTATCTCACATAAAAATGGTAGTCACCGATATGGACGGTACGCTACTAAACTCAAAGCATGAAGTCAGTTCACGTTTTTTTGAGCTTTTCAAGTTGCTAAGAAGTCAAAATATTCTTTTTGTCGCTGCAAGTGGAAGGCAATATGATAGTATTGTACAAAAACTAGATCCCATTAAGAATGAGATTTTGGTTATAGCCGAAAATGGTGCCCTGGTAAAGGAAAAAGAAAAGGAACTCTTAGTTACTCCTATTCAGTATCACCTCAAAAGTTCTTTGCTCTCCAAAATTGAGAATATAGAAGGTGCGCATGCCATGCTTTGCGGTAAATACAACGCCTATTTGGATGGTAAATCAGCTCCTTTTCTTGAGCAGTTAAAGGAATACTATGCCAGTTATGAAATTCATGATAATTTCAATACCGTAACCGATGAAATAATTAAGATTGCGGTCTATCACAATGTCAGTGCCGAAACATATATCTATCCGGCAATGAAAGATCTCGAAGGGCAGATTAAGGTAAAAGTCTCCGGACTAAACTGGGTTGATTTAAATCACAGAGACGCTAATAAAGGTTTTGCCCTTGAAAAAATGCAAGAACGCTATGGTATTTCTCCTGAAGAAACCATGGTGTTTGGTGATTACAATAACGATTTGGAAATGCTGGGGAAGGCGAAATATAGTTTCGCAATGCAAAATGCGCACCCCAATGTTTTAGAAGTAGCCAACTACAAAACCACAAGTAATGATGATTTTGGTGTAGAGCGTATTTTAGAGAAATTAATTAAAAGATAATCAAGTTTCTTTGGAAAGACCTTAAAGAAGTCACTTGAGTTATTTCGTCTCAAAACTGGGTGATCCATATCGCAAGATGGTACACGAAACTGCACTAAGAAAAAATAGATTGGGCCCTACCATTTATTTTATATCGGATACTTGCGCCTGAGTTTGAAATTTCAAGTCTTCTGTTTCTTCTTCTGAGCTGCCGGGAACAAAACGTTGTTTAAGATCAATCGGTACCCTGGTGATGTTGGATGCAACTCCAGTTCTGTTTTGGGGTCTCCTACCCTATGTTGGTAGTCTTCTGGGTCATGACCTCCGTAGAAGGTAAAAAAGCCTTTCCCCTTGATACCATGAATGTACCTGGCTTCTTCATTGAGTTTGTTTTCGCCGAGAATTAAAACATTCGATTTAATTTCCCTGCGCTCGAAGGAGGTTGTTTGCCCCATAAATCCTTTTACCAATGCCGTGTGGTTCTGACATAGCATTGTAGGTATAGGATCCCATTTGGCCGAAAAATCCATCAGGGAAAAATAGTCTGATTCCTTCGGAATATTTCCCCTTTTTGGCGTCATATCTATAGACGAAAATTCATAGCGCATAGGATTACGCTCTAGGGTAAAATCTTTGAAGGCAAAAGTCTTGTTGAAATTTAGTTTGCTCTGATAGTTGGCATCAGATGGGTCACCGTCAAACATAGGTTCGCAAATATCTACCCCGTCGGAGGCAGATAGCGCAATATCAAAACTATCGGTAGCGGAGCACATTGCAAACATAAACCCTCCTCCTATTACATACTTTCTGATTTTTAGAGCTACGGCCCTCTTTTCTTCAGAAACTTTGGAATATCCCAGCTTCGCAGCCAAGGCTTCTGCTTCCTGTTTTTGTTCTATATACCAGGGGGCCACCCTGTATGCCCCGTAGAACTTGCCGTATTGTCCAGTAAAGTCTTCATGGTGTAAATGTAGCCAATCGTACAGTACCAATTTATCATCCAAAACCTCCTCATCATAGACCGTTACATATGGAATCTCCGCATAGGTCAACACCATGGTCACTGCGTCATCCCAGGGTGGATTTCCTTTAGGAGAATACACTGCCACTTTAGGAGCCTTTTCTAGCACTACCGCTTCTTGATTTTGCGAAGGACTGCTAATAGATTCTAATATGCCCTGCCTCTGAGCGTCAGATAATACTTCAAAAGACACGCCTCGAATTTGGCATTCTTTTCGAATAAGTTCTCCATCGGGTAGTAAAAAAGAACCGCCGCGATAGTTTAATAACCATTGTACTTTTTGTTGCTTGGTCAATACCCAATAGGTAATACCATAAGCCTTTAGGTGATTTTTTTGGCCCTCCGCATCCATAGGAATGAGAATGGAGGAAGCCGAAACCTGTAAAGCAAACAGCATCAAGAAAATAGAGAAAAGCATACTCCGCATAAAATAGACTTTGAGGATCTTCTCAAAGATAAACGAAAAATAGCGGTAACGTATTTTAGGGAAGTTAAAGAATATTAAAAAGGAACATCATTATCTTCATCCATACCCGACCCATCATTCATTGAACTACCAAAAGCCTCATCGGCACTAGGGAGTCCTTTTGTAATAAACGGATTATCTTCACCTTCGTTCATTTTAGATTGAAATTCAAAAGGAGAATCAAAATCATCTAGATTATCGAATTTACCAAGTTGACCGATAAACTTCAAACGAATGTTTTCTAAACCACCATTACGGTGTTTAGCTACGATAAATTCCGCCTGCCCTTGGGTAGGAGAACGTTCTTCATCGTCCCATTCATCAATCTTATAATACTCAGGTCTAAATATAAAAGAAACAATATCCGCATCTTGTTCGATCGCACCAGATTCACGTAAATCAGAAAGTATAGGTCTTTTGCTACCTCCTCGTGTCTCTACAGCACGGGAAAGCTGTGAGAGTGCAATTACAGGCACGTTGAGTTCTTTTGCCAAGGCCTTCAGGTTTCGAGAAATCGTAGAAATCTCTTGCTCACGGTTACCTCCTTTTTGAGTTCCGCCAGCGGTCATCAACTGTAGGTAATCAATAATAATAAGTTTGATACCATGTTGAGAAGCCAATCGTCTTGCCTTAGCACGTAAATCAAAAATGGAAAGTGAAGGGGTATCATCAATAAACAAAGGCGCTTTTTCCAAAGCTTTTACCTTTACATTCAATTGCTCCCATTCGTGTTTCTCCAAGCGACCGGTCCTTAATTTTTCAGAAGATAATCCGGTTTCCGAAGAAATCAATCTGGTAATTAACTGTACCGATGACATCTCACAGGAGAAGAAAGCAACGGGAATGTTTGAATTCACTGCCATATTTCTTGCCATAGACAAGGTCAAAGCTGTTTTACCCATACCGGGCCTTGCTGCCACAATAATCAAATCACTAGGCTGCCAACCCGAGGTCAATTTATCGAGTTTGTCAAATCCGGAAGGAATACCACTCAAACCTTCTTTGTTTGCGATTTCTTCGATTCGTTTTTTGGCTTGTATTACCAAATTTTGAGCAGTTTCTGCAGAACGCTTTAAGTTGCCTTGGGTGACATCATACAATTTGGATTCAGCGGCATCCAACAGATCAAAAACATCGGTTCCATCGTCGTAAGCCTCTTCAATGATCTCATTCGAAATCTTGATCAAGCTTCGTTGAATGTACTTTTGCAGAATGATACGGGCATGAAACTCAATATGTGCTGAAGAAGCTACCTTTTGCGTGAGTTTTATTAGATAAAAATCGCCCCCTACAGACTCTAAATGTCCGTCTTTCTTTAATTGAGAAGAAACGGTTAATAAATCAACTGGTTCAGAGGTTTCAAACAATTTAAAGATGGCTTCATAAATATAACGATGCGCATCTTTATAAAAAACATCTGGATGTAAGATATCAATTACTTCATCGACCCCTTTCTTGTCAATCATCATTGCACCCAATACAACCTCCTCTAAATCAACTGATTGCGGTGGAATTTTACCTCTTTCCAAGTTGATTATGGTAGATTTGTCGATCTTACGACCAATAACGGGGTTTGGTTTCTCCATAGCGACGAAAGTATGCAATTAACCTTAAGTTAACATAGAATAGGTCAAAGACGATATTCACAGTTGTTCAACAATTAGGTGTTTATAAGTTACAATTTTGTGTTGATAACAAAAAAAATCTGAAGAATTCATTCTCCAGATTTTTCTGAGCTTGTAAAAAGCTACGGTTAACCGTCAAAAACACCCATTTCAGCATATTTGTTCATTCGCTGATTTACAAGTTCTTTTGGGGATAACTTTTCTAACTCCTTAAAATGAGCCGAAATTTTGTTCTTTACAGTATCAAAAGTTTTAGGACGATTACTATGCGCGCCACCTGCTGGTTCACGAACAATTTCATCGATCAATTTCAGTTTTTTCATGTCAGTTGCGGTCAACTTCAAAGCTTCAGCAGCTTGTTCTTTATATTCCCAACTTCTCCATAAAATGGAAGAACATGATTCGGGAGAAATTACGGAATACCACGTATTTTCCAACATCAGAACACGGTCTCCTACCCCAATACCCAAGGCACCTCCTGAAGCGCCTTCCCCGATAATTACGCAAATAATAGGCACTTTCAAACGTGTCATTTCCAATATATTACGGGCGATGGCTTCTCCCTGTCCCCGTTCCTCAGCCTCAATACCCGGATAGGCTCCAGGGGTATCTATCAAAGAAACCACTGGAATTCCAAACTTTTCAGCCGACTTCATCAAGCGCAATGCTTTTCGATATCCCTCAGGATTCGCCATGCCGAAATTACGGTACTGACGGGTCTTGGTATTAAAGCCTTTTTGTTGGCCGATAAACATATAACTTTGATCTCCGATTTTCCCTAAACCGCCAATCATTGCCTTATCATCTTTTACATTTCTATCTCCGTGTAGCTCCAAAAAGGTATCACCACAAATGGCATTAATATAATCAAGGGTATATGGCCTATTGGGATGTCTTGATAATTGAACCCGCTGCCAAGCAGTAAGGTTTTTGTAAATGTCCTTGCGGGTCTCGGTCAATTTCTTTTCAATCTGTTTGCAAGTTTCGGTTACATCTACATCGCTCTCCTCACCAATAACCATGCATTTATCGAGCTGTTCCTCAAGCTCTTTAATGGGAAGTTCGAAATCTAAGTATTCCATTTTTAGTAGGTTTTTGGTTTTATTAGTTTGACATGCAAATATAAAATATAAAAGACTAAACCTGCCTGCTGGCTTGTTTTTTTAATTTGTCTTTATTCTTTAATATGCCATTGGCAATAACCGTAACAAATATGATCAATGCCCCAATATAAAACAAAGGGTTCATACGTTCACTATCGCCAAAAATGAAAAATGCCAGTACGATACCGTAAACAGGCTCTAGATTTACTGTAAGTACCACGGTATAGGGGCTAATATATTTCATAACCTTTACTCCCCCAATAAAGGCATAGGCAGTACAGAAAGATGCCAGAATGAAGATAAATATCCAATCATTTTGCGATAGCCGGAAAAATTCTGATGAAAAGCCCCCTTGAATACCTAGAAAAAAAGACAATAATAACAGCCCTATACTGAGTTCATAAAATGAAATTACACTAGGTTTCTCTTTTTTTACCAGCTTACCATTGATTAAAGTGAAAATAACACTTAAAAATGCCGACAGCAGCGCTAACAAAATACCAAAACCATATTGGGTTTCTACCTTAAAAATAAGTAGGAGGCCCAAAATTACGACTACGCCAAACAACAGTTCATACCCTATTATTTTCCGTCGGTACCACAGCGGTTCAATAATTGCAGTAAAAAAAGCACCCGTAGACATTGTTGCCAATGCGATGGCGACATTTGAAACCTTTATCGCCATAAAGAAAGTTACCCAGTGTAATGCCAACGCTGCGCCCCCAAGCGCTAAATGCATCAGGGTCTTATGCGATACTTTTAAAGGATATTTTTTGACGGCAATAAATACCAAAATCAAAAGAGAGGCGATTCCCATACGGTACCAAACCAAAGGAAGTGCATCTGTTGAGATGAGCTTCCCTAAAACAGCTGTAAAACCCCAAATAAAAACTATAAAATGAAGATGCAGGTAGTGTTTTAACTGTGTTTTCATAAGTCGTTGAGCAACTAACTATCGTTTGGCTTTTTGCAAGAGATAGAAGGCCAAAATACCAAAAAATAGATTGGGAACAACCACGGCTGTAAGGGGTTCGAGGCCCGCTTGCTCAGCAAGCGTACTGAAAATACGGTCAAAAAATATAAAGACGAAGGCTACCACAATTCCAAACGCAAGATTCAACCCCATTCCGCCTCTCCGTTTTATTGAAGCAACACCTACCGCTATTATGGTCAAGATAAAAACACTTATAGGCAAGGCCCAACGTTTGTATTTTACTAAAATATAAGCGTTAATATTTGAAGCTCCTTTTCTTCTTTGATCGGCTATGAATTGATTAAGTTCGAGAAGGTTTTTAGTTTCCGCAATGTAAGAAACCGGAGTTAGATCATCAATTTTAAAGGCGAAGAGGGTATCTAAACGCCTTTTGGTTTCAACGATGGCTGTATCTCCCATAACCGTTCTTTTTCGATAAGAAGTCAGTCGGTAAATGCTGTCCTTATCAATCCATCTGATACTGGCCGCAGAGATTTTAAAATCGAGAATATTACCCTCTTTAAAACGCTCAAATGTAAAATTAGAGCCATTTTTTCTTCCGGGGTCAAATCTGCTCACATAGATAAAATCATTTTCATTGAGCTGGTTGTAAATATTGGTGGTGACTCGCTCTTCCTTGCCCTTTTTTAAGTATTTAAATTTGAACTCATTAAATCCGGCACTGGCGGATGGAACAACGAACATACCCATAATCAACATGAAAACAGCAATTATTGACGCACCTATCATATAAGGTCTAAGGAATCTGTTGAAGGAGATTCCAGAGCTTAACATGGCAACAATCTCAGTATTACTTGCCAGTTTTGAAGTAAAGAAAATGACAGATAGAAACAAAAATATCGGAAATAAAAAGTTTCCGATATAGATGCTAAAATGCCCAAGGTATGCTAAGACTTCATTTAAGGGAGCTTCATTATCTTGAATCTTACCGATTTGCTCTGCAAGATGTGCCATAATTCCAATAGGAATAAATAGCAACAGCATCACGATGAAAGTTAGGAGGTAACGTTTGAGTATGTATCTATCTAAGATGGTCACTTTACAATCGTTTATCCATTTGTTTTACCATCTTAGTCTTCCACTCTACAAAGTCTCCTGCTAAAATATGCTTTCTCGCTTCACGAGTCAACCAAAGGTAAAAACCCAAATTATGTATGGTGGCGATTTGCTTGCCCAAATATTCATTTGCAGCAAATAAGTGACGTAAATAGGCCTTTGAATATTCACGATCTACAAAAGTGGTACCCATTTCATCAAGCACACTAAAATCATCTTCCCACTTTTTATTCTTAATATTTATAGTTCCATGCGCGGTAAAGAGCATTCCGTTTCGGGCATTGCGAGTTGGCATTACGCAATCGAACATATCGATTCCTAGTGCGATATTCTCCAGAATGTTTATAGGAGTGCCTACCCCCATAAGATAGCGCGGTTTGTCTTCTGGTAAAATTTCGGTAACTACCTCGGTCATGGCATACATTTCTTCTGCAGGTTCACCAACAGATAAACCGCCAATAGCATTTCCCTCAGCCCTTGCGTTTGCAATATACTCTGCTGATTGTCTTCTCAGATCTTTATAGGTAGAGCCCTGAACTATGGGAAAAAACGTTTGGGCATAGTCGTATTCAAAAGGTGTTTTATCCAAGTGTGCAATGCAGCGGTCAAGCCAGCGATGAGTCATATGCATTGAGCGTTTTGCATAATTATAGTCACAGGGATAAGGAGTGCACTCGTCAAAAGCCATGATGATATCGGCGCCAATAACGCGTTGAATTTCCATCACATTTTCAGGGGTAAACAGATGCATTGACCCATCGATATGTGATTTGAATTTTACACCTTCTTCCTTGATTTTTCTATTTGCGGAAAGTGAATATACTTGATACCCTCCACTGTCGGTAAGAATATTGCGATCCCAACCCATAAACTTGTGCAAACCTCCCGCTTGCTTTAAAATATCAATTTTTGGGCGCAGGAATAAATGATACGTATTACCTAAAATGATATCAGGGTTGATTTCTTCTTTTAACTCACGCTGATGTACCCCTTTAACCGAAGCAACAGTGCCAACGGGCATAAAAATAGGAGTTTCAATACTACCATGATCGGTAACCATAGTTGCCGCTCTTGCTCTGCTTTTCGGGTCAGTATGTTCAAGTGTAAACTTCATTGGATTATAATAGCGGCAAATATAGTTAACTGTGTTGCATAATTTCCTTAAGGTGAATATAAAGTTGGTTACCTAAGGCTCAGCATGTCAAATACCAAATGAGCAAGATGTAAACTTTGAACCTCGCTATCGTTAATAAAATCTAATAACTCCCCCTTGTGTACCCAAAAGATTGCCATTACTTTTGAGGCCAACAAAATAGCAATCATCAAATGCCGAAAATAGAAGAATTACAAGACATCGTTATTCAAACCAGAAGAGATATTCTTCGAATGGTTCACAAGGTAAATTCTGGACACCCGGGCGGGTCGTTAGGTTGTACGGAGTTTTTTGTCGCACTCTATCACGAAATCATGGAATTGAAAGAAGGGTTTGATATGGACGGAATGAACGAAGACCTTTTCTTCTTATCCAACGGGCATATTTCACCGGTTTACTATAGCGTACTTGCACGAAAAGGGTATTTCGCTGTAGAAGAATTAAACACTTTTCGATTGATTGATTCCCGATTGCAGGGTCACCCAACAACACATGAAGGTTTACCCGGGGTGCGTATTGCTTCTGGATCGTTAGGTCAAGGGATGTCGGTGGCCATAGGAGCGGCCCAGGCTAAAAAATTGAACGGTGATTCTAAATTGATTTACAGTCTACACGGAGATGGTGAATTACAAGAAGGTCAAAACTGGGAAGCGATTATGTACGCCGCCGGAAAAAAAGTGGACAACCTGATCGCCACTGTTGATTTAAACGGACAACAGATCGATGGTGCAACTGATGATGTGCTACCTATGGGAGACCTCAAAGCGAAATTTGAAGCCTTCGGTTGGGACGTTTTAGAAATTAAGGAAGGAAACAATTTAGAAGCCATTATAAAAGGACTGCAAGAAGCCAAAGGTCGAACTGGCAAAGGGAAACCAGTTTGTATTTTGCTTCATACCATAATGGGTAACGGTGTTGATTTTATGATGTATACACATGCTTGGCATGGCAAGGCACCCAGCGATGAACAATTGGAGAATGCACTGGGGCAAAACGCAGAAACTTTGGGAGATTACTAGGCCCGTCAAAATTAATATACAATTAAAAGATTCGGCTGTAGATTATCATGAGCGATAATCGAAGGGCAGGAATGAAAATAGAAATAGATGACTAAATACGTAGATCAAGGTAAAAACGATACAAGGAGCGGCTACGGCGCAGGGATGACAGAATTGGGAAGAACCAACCCCAATGTGGTCGCACTATGTGCCGATTTGGTAGGATCGCTAAAGATTCAGCAATTTATCGATGAGAATCCAGAGCGTTTTTTTCAAGTCGGAATTGCCGAGGCCAATATGATGGGTATTGCAGCTGGGTTGACCATTGGTGGTAAAATTCCATTTACGGGTACCTTTGCCAACTTTTCGACAGGAAGAGTCTACGATCAAATTCGTCAGTCGATAGCCTATTCAGGAAAGAACGTAAAAATATGTGCTTCACATGCAGGAATAACCTTAGGTGAAGATGGTGCTACACATCAAATATTAGAAGATATTGGTCTCATGAAAATGTTGCCTGGTATGGTAGTGATCAACCCATGCGATTTCAATCAAACTAAGGCAGCAACCATAGCCATTGCCGATTACGAAGGCCCTGTATATTTGCGCTTCGGAAGACCTAAGGTTGCTAACTTCACTCCGGTTGATCAAAAATTTGAAATTGGTAAAGCGCTTATGCTCAATGAAGGCACCGATGTTACAATTGTAGCTACCGGACATTTGGTTTGGGAAGCGTTGACGGCCTGTGAAAACCTAGAGAGTCAAGGTATTTCTGCTGAAGTAATAAACATTCATACGATTAAACCGCTAGATTCCGAGGCGGTGTTAAAGTCTGTTAAAAAAACAGGATGTATCGTAACTGCTGAAGAACACAACTATTTAGGCGGATTGGGCGAGAGCATTGCTGGAATGCTTGCTAATCAACATCCTACGCCTCAAGAATTTGTTGCTACTCAAGATACTTTTGGAGAAAGTGGTACTCCTGCCCAGTTAATGGAAAAGTATGGCCTTAACAATAAAGCCATTGAGAAAGCCGTTTTAAAAGTGTTGAAACGAAAGTGATAATGGTATCGTTTTTGATACCGTTGAAAGTATTACGAACGAAACCCTATTATGATTATGAAAAAAACGCTTCTTCTAGCAGTTTTTGCTATGCTAAGCATTACTGCATTTGCACAAAATGATTCTGGATTCGGTATTAAAGCTGGTTTAAATTACAATGGCAACGGTGACTATTTTGAGTCAGCCGGTGATGCTGCAAGAGAGCCTGATCGCAACTTGGGATATCATATTGGTGTCTTTGGTAAAATCAAATTCAGCCGCCTCTATGTGCGACCTGAACTGATTTACACCAGAACAAAATCAGAGTATACTGGTGGTGAATTCGAAATGAGCAAGTTAGACGCCCCCATATTATTGGGTATAAAAGTAATTGGACCACTTCATGTTTTTGCCGGGCCTGCTTTTCAATATATACTCGATTCTGAATTTGATGGTATCGGAATAAATGATATTGAGAGTGATTTTTCAGTCGGAGCACATCTTGGTGCGGGTGTAAATTTGGGTAAACTGGGCATTGACCTACGTTACGAACGAGGGTTTAGTAACAATGAAGCGAAGTTTATCAATACCAACATAACCTCTTTACCCGATAGTAGAATTGATACTCGACCCGATCAATTGATCTTAAGTCTTTCGCTTAAGTTTTAACTACAAACCATACGAATTAAAAAAAGCCCTGAATCAATAGACTCAGGGCTTTTTGTTATATCAAACAGTTACTTTCCTTAGTTATCATTATCTAGGTGATCTGGTGTTCCGTCACCATCCGTATCTTTAAATCCCGCAAATTTCCCGTCTTCATCCAACTCAATTTCATCTATAGTGGGTATACCATCATTATCGTCATCAGTGTCGTTATGATTTGCCAGAAAAACGCTAAATGGCTCACTATCGCCATCTGTGTTGTCATTGTTTAAATTGCCATCTCCGTCTACATCCTCCAAAATGGAAGGTATTCCATCTCCGTCAAAATCAGTATCTTTTTCGAATGCCAATAAATCAATTTTAAAAATAAGTGGTGCATAAGCCGGAATTCCTGATCCTGTAGGCGGGTTACTAAAATACCCTAGTCCTGACGGAATGAATATTGCGCCAACGCCGTAATTTTCAAAACTAACCGTGCCATCACCATTTTCCATCGGCCCAATGCCAGCATTGAACTTTTCAACACCATTGGCATAACCTCTAATCAAGCCTCCTGAAAGGTACTGATTCACCGGGGTAGACGCGGCATCAAATAAGGTACCATCTAAGAGAGAACCCTCATATTGCAACACTGTATTATCTCCTATGGTGGGGCTATTTTCTTCATCGCCTTCCCCAACACGAGCAGTGAGAAAGTACAAGATATGATCGACTTCTTCCTCGTCATCACGCCCAAAAGTTGATGATACTTCTTTTATCGTTTGTGTTTGTACGAAATCAATTAACGGCAACTTATCGGCATTAGCTCCGGCAATGGTATCGAATTTTATCTTAAAATTGAACCCTGCTGGTGGCGTTTCAAACTCCTCATAGTTGTAAAAATGAGTTTGTAAAAATGATACAATTTCAGCATCGTTCTCAATCTGTGTCTCGGCCAAAGTCTGTGGAGGAACCACCGTACCTGGGTTTATGTCACCGTCGTCATCGCGACATGACACGATTACCCAAAACATTAAAAAATAAACAACTAATCGACTTGTTTTCATGCATTCTTTATTAAGGTCGGCAAGATACAATTTTCCCCTATTTTTGTTGAAAACCTTAACAAAGATTTTATAAAGATATGCGCATAGACAAGTATTTATGGAGTACGCGTTATTTCAAAACGCGAAATATGGGCACAGAGGCTTGCAAAAAGGGGCATATTAAAATTAACAATCAGGTAGTGAAACCTGCTCGCGAGGTATATCCGATGGACGAAATAGTGGTACGGAAAAACCAGATCAATTATCAATTAACGGTCTTAGCTATTCCGAAAAGTCGTGTCGGCGCCAAACTGGTAGACCTTTACAGAAAAGACACTACCCCGAAGGAAGCCTTTGAACACAACGAGTTACTTCAATATTCAAAAGACTATTATCGTAAAAAAGGAATGGGTAGGCCCACCAAAAAAGATAGAAGGGAAATTGATGATTACCTTGATACTCCAACTGATCCTACAAAAGAAGAATAAAAATCAATCTAGGTTTCTTTATCTTTGGATATCAATTAATACTAAAAAAGTATGCAAAATAGAATTCTTTCCCACGCCCAGATTCAGCATAAAATTCGCCGCATTGCGTACCAAATATATGAGGCTAATGTTGACGAGAAGGAAATAGTTTTGGCCGGCATTGACGGGGGTGGGCTCAGTTTTGCCAAAAAAATACAACAGGTGCTTCAAGATATTACTACGGCAAAAATTTTATTGTGTAAGGTAAGTATGAACAAAAAAAATCCGCTCGAAAGCGGTGTAAAAACTTCAATGTCAGCGAAAGCCTATGCAGATAAATCTGTTGTTTTGGTAGATGATGTTTTAAATTCTGGTACGACCTTAATTTATGGAGTGCATCACTTTTTAAAAACCCCGTTAAAGCAATTGAAAACCGCTGTCTTAGTAAATCGAAATCATAAAAAATACCCTGTTAAGGCCGATTATAAAGGTATTTCGTTATCTACTTCACTACAAGAGCATATTAGTGTAGAATTTAAAACCAAGAATGACTCTGTTTCCTTAGCTTAATAATCGGGCTATTTCAGTGACGACTTCGTCTGTGCTTTTGCTTTCACAATTGACCACATGGTCTGCCTGATTGTAGTAATAGCTTCTTTCGAATAAATGTTTGCCTATAAACTCGTGCAATTCTTCGTTGGCGATATTCGCTATCATTGGTCTTTCCTCTTTAGCGTTCGTTAATCGGTTAACCAGTTCTTCCAAACCAACTTTCAAATAGATTCCATTTTCCGTCATTTCCGAGATAGCAACCATATTATTCGCGTAGCAAGGTGTTCCACCGCCTATAGATAGTACGAAGTCTTTTTGCGTGGCGAGAAGCTCCCGTAAACATGCTGCTTCTTTTGTCCGAAAGTAAATCTCTCCCTTTTCGCTAAAAACAGTTGAAACTGTCGTTCCTTCTATTTCTTCTATATACGAGTCAAGGTCTAAAAACTCAATCTTAAGTTTTTCTGCAAGTAGTTTACCAATTGTTGTTTTACCACTGCCCATATATCCTAAAAGAACGATTTGCATACTATATTTTTTTGTAAAATTGAACTAAAAACAATTGATTTCAAAAGAATTTCAAAATTCTCTTAAAATCGACTTGTGAAATAAATTAATGGACTTATATTTGCAGCCGCTAAGGAGAAAATTTTAGCTTTGAAATTTTGACCTGGTAGCTCAGTTGGTAGAGCATCTCCCTTTTAAGGAGAGGGTCCTGGGTTCGAGCCCCAGCCAGGTCACAAAAACAAAAATACCTCTGTTTCAAACAGAGGTATTTTTGTTTCTAACCTTATCCTTCGTCCGATCTAAATTGATTTACGTTCAAAAGGAGTGTACAACCCTGCTCTTCTATTTGATCTTTTCTATGAACTGAAACCCATATAAGGATGTAATCTTCCTACAGGGAATTC
Source organism: Maribacter sp. (assembly GCF_039974175.1). Taxonomy (GTDB): domain Bacteria; phylum Bacteroidota; class Bacteroidia; order Flavobacteriales; family Flavobacteriaceae; genus Maribacter_C. The sequence continues at coordinate 657,933 of NZ_JBDWJN010000013.1, read as the reverse complement.
TTATCTTGTATTTTACAACATCCTTGCTAAGAGAAAATAAAGCAAAAAAAGATTTGTTTTTCATAAGTTTTTTCTTACATTTCTAGTAACGTTTCCTCCCCGAAACCTATATTATAATGAAATATTCCATTATTGGGCTCGAAGCCCGTTACGCAAATGTACTGATATCGCATGCTTCCAAATTAAAAGGACATCGACTGGTTGGGAATTCTGAAAACCCAGAGCGCCTGCTAGACATTATATTAGCCAGTAGCCCTGATTTAATATATGTTAAGGTTGATGGCTACGAAACCAAAGATTTTAATGAGCTTTCATACACGATTAACGACCTGTACAGATCGTTTCTTCACAAACCCCTTCTGGTAGCTTTGGCTACATCAGAAACACAGGCATATGATTGTATTAAGCATAACTTTTTCTATTACATGTTGGGGCCAATAAACGCAGAAGAAATGTTAAAGTTGAACTACAAATTACGGGCGAAACGTGATTTAAATGATCACAAACCTAAAAAGTTGTGTTTACGGACTTATAGCGATTATCAGTTTATTGAGATCAACGATATTCTTTTTCTAAAAGCTGACAATAACACAACAGAGTTTTTCATGCGCGATAAATCGAAAATAACGGCCTTTAAAACGCTGAAACATTTTGAATCTATATTGCCAAAATCTTTTAGCCGTATACATCAGAGTTTTATGATCAACCAAAAATATATCTCTCGTATACACCTAGGGAAGTCAGAATGTCATTTAACTCCACTTAAAACGAAACTTCCATTTTCCAAATCCTATCGCAAAGTTATGACGGAATTGGCCATTGGTCTCTCGTCAAATACCTTGACTTAAACCTATTAATTGATTCCCTTAAATCACTTCAAAAACTATTTTTTACACCAAGCACCACCCCAAGATTTTCTCAAGCATAAATACAGGAAATTAATTTTCTGTTAGCTCAATGCTTTCTATATTTGCCAAGCTAAAAAAGCGCACGTGGCGGAATTGGTAGACGCGCCAGCTTGAGGGGCTGGTGGCCATTAGGCCGTGGAAGTTCGAGTCTTCTCGTGCGCACAGAAAGACTGCTTTACGAAGCGGTCTTTTTCTTTTGGTCAAAAATAACATACAACCACACATATACTAGAGCTTGCCGTGCAAGCTCACCAGGCCCTTCGGAGTTTCATATGCTACATTATCTCTTATACTGAATTGTATTTAACGATTTATGTGTTTCCTTCAAATTATGAACCTAAATGGTTAACATATTACGATTATTGAAATACTGTTTTGCTAATTCTAGTCTGGGAATATCAAATTTTAACCCAAATTTCACTTCAAGAAACTTTAAATTGTGAATTTGTTTAATTATTTTTACAAAACAATGAACAATGTAAAGAAAAATTTTAGCATTCGCGATCTAGAAAATCTATCGGGAATTAAGGCACACACTATACGCATTTGGGAAAAAAGATATAATCTCCTTGCCCCCGAAAGAACCGCTACAAATATTCGAACTTATAGCCTTAGTAGTCTTCAAAAGCTATTGAATGTAACTTTGCTTTACAATAACGGCTATAAAATTTCTAAAATCTCTCGAATTCCCGAGGGTAATATTCCTTTGATGGTTAGGGAAATAGTGGCGAAGAATAGTGTCAAAAACCACGCGATCAATGCATTTAAGTTAGCAATGATCAATTTTGACCAGTCACTTTTCATGAGCACCTATAATAGTGTTTTGGTCGACAAATCGTTTCGAGATGTTTTTAAGGAAGTCTTTATTCCATTACTTAACGAGATCGGTCTGCTATGGCAAACCGATACGATTAGCCCGGCCCATGAGCATTTTATTACCAGCCTAATAAAGCAAAAAATTCTAATCAATACAGAAAAATTACAGCATCAAGAACCCACAAAAACCTCTAAAATTTTTGTGCCTTTCTTACCGGAAAATGAGATTCATGAAATCGGACTTTTATATCTTAACTACGAGATCGTGCTTAGAGGTTACAAGTCAATTTACCTAGGTCAAACCGTACCTTTGGAAACATTGAACGATGTTATGAAATATTTTGATAATCTGTGTTTTTTATCTTATTTCACCGTCTCCCCAACCAAGGAAAAAATTGAAAAATACGTAAGTCAGTTTAGCGATTTGGTTAAAGAATTCGGCACAGCTGAAATTTGGCTTCTCGGTTACCAAACGAAGCACTTAGACACTGCTAACCTTCCTAGTTTTGTAAAAACTTTCAATTCAATTGAGCAGGTTGTTGCACAGCTTTAAATCCGTATCTCGTTATCTGTATGAGTAAGACTGTTAGTATAATAGGGTCAGGTTTTTCTTCTTTGTCTGCCGCTTGCTATCTTGCCAAGTCGGGTTTCAAAGTCACTGTATTTGAAAAAAACAAAACCGTTGGTGGTAGAGCAAGACAACTGAGAAAAGACGGGTTCACATTCGACATCGGCCCAAGTTGGTACTGGATGCCCGATATATTCGACAAATTCTTCGCCGACTTTGGAAAGAAAACATCTGATTTTTATCAATTAGATAAACTAAGTCCTGCTTACAAAATATTCTTTTCCGACGATTCGATAACCATAGGCGACACTATGGATAAAATTTGTGTTGAATTCGACAGAATTGAGCCTGGGAGCTCACAACACCTGCGAAAATTCATTGCTGACGCTCAAGAAAATTATAGTATCGCTATTGATAAAGTTGTTCTTAGACCTGGCTTATCACCTTTTGAACTAGTGACCAAGGATACGCTTTTGAAAGTTGACCAATTTTTTAAGACTATTAGCGGGGAGGTCCGAAAAAAATTCAAAAACCCAAAGCTGGTTTCCACACTAGAATTTCCAGTGTTATTTCTCGGTGCTAAACCTAGCAAGACACCATCTTTCTACAGTTTCATGAATTTTGCCGACTTCGGGTTGGGTACATGGCACCCTAAAGGTGGCATGTATGAGATTATTAAGGCAATGGAGGCATTGGCTATAGAACTTGGTGTTACTATAAACACTGAAAAACCGGTAAGAAAAATTAGAGTAGAAAACGGAAAAGTCACCGGCATTACAACAGACGCGCAAAGTATAAACAGTGATTATGTGCTCAGTGGGGCCGATTATCATCATTCCGAAACCCTGTTAGACCAACAATATAGGCAATATTCAGAGCAATATTGGACAAAGAAGACCTTTGCTCCTTCCTCCTTACTTTTTTACATTGGGTTTAATAAAAGATTGATAAACATTGAGCATCATAATTTATTCTTTGATACCGACTTTCAAAAGCATGCCGAAGAAATTTATGATGACCCCAAATGGCCTTCCGACCCCTTGTTTTATGCCAACTTTCCTTCGGTAACGGATGAAAGTATGTCTCCAGAAGGTTGTGAAACAGGATTCTTTTTAGTTCCGATAGCTCCCGCATTAGAGGATACTCCGCAGCTTAGACAACAATATTTTGATTTAATAATGACCAGGTTTCAGGAAAGAACAGGCCAAAAAATTGAAAATAATATTATCTTTAAGGAGTCCTTTTGTGTGAATGATTTTATTGAAGAGTACAATTCATATAAAGGCAATGCTTACGGTATGGCTAACACGCTTTTACAAACTGCGTTCCTACGGCCAAAATTGCGAAGTAAGAAAGTGAAAAACTTATTTTTTACAGGGCAACTTACCGTACCGGGACCTGGAGTACCACCTTCCCTGATTTCCGGAAAACTAGTTTCTGAATTAATCGCCAAAGCAAACAGCAAACAAATATGAAAAGCATTTTTGACAAGGTATCTTATGATTGCAGCAAGATTGTGACTGAATCTTACAGTACATCTTTCTCATTGGCAACCAAAATGCTTGCCCCCTCAATCCGCCCTGACATTTATAACATTTATGGATTTGTGCGTTTCGCCGATGAAATAGTCGACAGCTTTCACTCCTACAATAAAAAGGAGTTACTAGATAATTTCGAAACAGATTTAGAGGCAGCTATTGCTACAAAAATAAGTCTCAATCCTATACTTAACTCTTTTCAGCATACGTATCACAAGTATCAAATACCCTATCATTTGGTTGCTTCATTTATGAAAAGTATGCGGATGGACCTTACCAAAAGCGAATATCGAACCGATGCCGAGTACAGAGAATATATCTATGGTTCAGCAGATGTTGTAGGGCTTATGTGTTTAAGAGTGTTCGTAAATGGTGATACCAATAAATACAACAAACTAAAAGAAGCGGCAATGTCTTTAGGTTCAGCCTTTCAAAAGGTGAATTTTCTCCGCGACCTAAGGGCTGATTTTGAGGACTTGAATAGAGCATATTTTCCAAACACAAACCTGGAAGAATTGGACGAAACCTCCAAAAGTAAAATTGTAAATGAAATCAAAGCTGATTTTGCCTCAGGTTACACCGGCATTTTACAGCTACCCAACGAGGCTAAGTTTGGTGTTTACACTGCTTACAAATATTATTATAAATTGCTCCAGAAGCTACAGAAAACACCCTCTATGGAGATTAAGAATGCTAGGATACGAGTTCCAAATTACCAGAAATTCGGACTTTTAGCAAAATCATACGTTAATTATAAATTACATTTGGTCTAGATGAAAACTTTTCTTTGGATAGTAATATTTCTCGGTACCTTTTCCATTATGGAATTTATGGCATGGTTTACCCATAAATATGTCATGCATGGTTTTTTATGGAGTTTACATAAAGATCATCATCACAAGGACCACGATTCTTGGTTTGAAAGGAATGACGCTTTTTTTATTTTTTATGCAGTGGTCAGCATGTCACTTTTTTATGCTGGAGCCAACGGCTGGTGGCCAGGTTGGGCATTAGGTTTTGGAATATTAGCCTATGGTATTGCCTACTTTTTAGTGCACGATATTTTCATTCACCAACGCTTTAAGCTTTTTCGCAATGCAGATCACTGGTATGCTAGAGGAGTTCGAAGGGCGCATAAAATTCATCACAAACATCTGGGCAAAGCTGACGGTGAGTGTTTTGGAATGTTATTCGTTCCGTTCAAGTATTTCAAAAAGTAAGATCACCTAGCTATCAGATTTTCCAGTAGATCTCGCGTGGCTATGCTGTTCCAATTCGCAGCACCTGTTTTCTCTACCACTATTTTACCAGTTCTATCGATAATAAAAGTCGTAGGAATATGATCGGCAGACAAGACCGTGGGCCTAGCAGTTCTCTCAAAATAAGTAGGAAAATCATAGTGTTTACTGTTAAAAAACAACTTCACCTTCTCAGGGTCATCGTTGGCAACCATAACAAATTCAATTTGATCGTGATAGTCTGTGTACAACTCATGCAAACTAGGCATCTCAGCAACACAGGGTGAACACCAGGTAGCCCAAAAGTTGACCAAGACCACTTTTCCCTTGGTATCTTTAAAATCAAATGTTTCTCCATTAACTGTAGACAATTCCCAGTTGTAATTGGAGAGTGTGAATTGCTCTTCTTCATTTAGTTCAGAAGGGCTAAAAGAAAATAATCTCGAAACGAGCACTCTTGCATGAAAACCAACTGGAGTAAAAAGTAGAAGTGCCAATAAAACAATGAAAGCAAAATTCGAAAGATTCTCCTTTTTTAGTTTCATTTTTCGGCAATGAGACGGTCTAACAGGTCACGTACTTTTTTATTATCCCAGTCCTTTATTTCATCTGTACGTACTACTACCATTCCTTTTTTATCAATAATATAAGAAGAAGGAACTACTTCGGTCTCGACAGGTGAGGGCGAGCCAATTAGTAAGTAGGTAACCGGGAAGGTAAACTTTTTTTCGGCCATGAATTCCTCTACGGGTGGCCTTTCTTCATTGGTAATAATATAAAAATCGATTTGATCGCTATAGGCATCGTAAAGCACTTGTATATCACTTAATTCGGCAGCACAGGGCAAATGCCAAGAAGCCCAAAAATTGATAAAAACCACCTTACCCCTAGATCGATTGAAATTGAAAAAATCCCAATTTGCATCCTTTAATTTCCATTCGTAATTAGAAAGTGTTTGGCGTTCCTCTACAGCAACTTCAACCGGACTAAATGAAAACAAAGCGTTCAACCACACTTTGGCATGATACCCCAAAGGCGTCACAAAGAAAGAAAGCACCACTGCAATTATTAAAAGGGTATAAACCGTTTGTTTCTTCATAGAGGGACTTTACATAGCATGCGCTGCTCAAAACTAAAAAACTCCCGAAGATTATCGGGAGTTTTTCTAAACTATTTGAAAAATAACTTAAGCCGCGTTCTCGCGTTTAATTACATTAAGTGCAGAACCTTCTCTATACCATCCTATTTGGGCTTCGTTATAGGTATGGTTGGCAAGAACAGTGTCTTTACTACCATCGGCGTGAACAACTTCAATGGTCAAAGGTTTTCCAGGTGAAAAATCTGAAATATCAACAAAGTTAAAAGTGTCGTCTTCTTGAATCAAATCATAATCACTTTCGTTGGCAAAAGTTAGCCCAAGCATGCCTTGCTTCTTCAAGTTAGTCTCGTGAATACGAGCGAAAGATTTTACGATTACAGCAGCTACACCTAAGTGACGAGGTTCCATAGCCGCATGCTCTCTAGAAGAACCTTCTCCGTAGTTATGATCACCGACAACTATAGTTCTTACTCCAGCGGCTTTGTATGCACGAGCAGCATCAGGAACGCCTGAATACTCACCTGTCAATTGGTTTTTGATAAAATTAGTTTTTTTGCCAAAGGCATTTACAGCTCCAATTAAACAATTGTTTGAAATATTATCTAAATGACCTCTAAAACGCAGCCATGGACCAGCCATAGAAATATGATCGGTTGTACACTTACCAAAAGCTTTAATAAGCAATTTAGCGCCCATTAATTCTTCATCTTTAATAGGTACAAAAGGTTCTAACAATTGCAAACGTTCTGAATTCGGATCAACCACTACGGTAACACTCGAACCATCTTCATCAGGTGCTAAGAAACCCGCATCCTCGACCTCAAAACCTTTTGGTGGCAATTCCCATCCTGTCGGTTCTTCAAATTTCACCTCTTCTCCATTTTCGCTTATCAACGTATCCGTCATAGGATTGAAATCCAAACGACCCGCTATCGCAATTGCAGCCGTTATTTCTGGTGATGCTACAAACGCATGTGTATTCGGGTTGCCATCTGCCCGTTTTGCGAAGTTTCTATTAAACGAATGTACGATACTGTTTTTAGGCGCATTCTTCGGATCGCTATATCTTGCCCATTGTCCTATACATGGGCCGCAAGCGTTTGTGAATATTTTCGCATCCAATTTCTCGAAAACGTTTAAAATCCCATCTCTTTCTGCCGTAAAACGCACTTGCTCAGAACCTGGGTTTATGCCGAGCTCCGCTTTCATTTTTAAACCCTTGTCCAATGCTTGTTGGGCTATAGAAGAGGCCCTTGACAAATCTTCATATGAGGAATTTGTACACGAACCTATTAGTCCCCACTCTACTTGAAGTGGCCAATCATTTTTAGTAGCCTTCTCTGTCATTGCATCGCCAACGGAGGTAGATAAATCTGGCGTAAACGGACCATTCAATAGCGGATTCAATGTTGTCAAATCTATTTCAATAACCTGATCAAAATACTGTTCAGGGTTTGCATAAACTTCATCATCGGCCGTCAAATATTTTGCTACTTGATTTGCGGCATCTGCAACATCAGCTCGCTCCGTGGCACGAAGGTAGCGCTCCATTGATTCATCATACCCAAAAGTAGAGGTAGTAGCCCCGATCTCAGCACCCATATTACAAATGGTTCCTTTTCCTGTGCAGGATAACGCTTTTGCCCCAGGACCAAAGTACTCGACAATGGCACCCGTGCCTCCTTTGACCGTTAATATTTCAGCAACTTTTAAGATAACATCTTTTGGAGCTGTCCAACCCGATATGGTACCAGTAAGTTTAACTCCTATTAATTTTGGGAATTTCAATTCCCAAGCCATACCAGCCATGACATCTACAGCATCTGCACCACCTACTCCAATGGCCACCATTCCTAATCCGCCAGCATTGACGGTATGAGAATCGGTTCCTATCATCATCCCGCCTGGGAAGGCGTAGTTTTCCAAAACAACCTGGTGAATAATTCCCGCACCTGGCTTCCAAAAACCAATTCCGTACTTATTCGAAACAGATTCTAAGAAGTCAAAAACCTCAGCGCTAGTGCTGTTGGCAGATTTTAAATCAGCAGCAGCGCCACTTTTGGCCTGTATCAAATGATCACAGTGCACCGTGGTGGGCACGGCAACTTTAGCCTTTCCGGCCTGCATAAATTGCAACAAAGCCATTTGAGCCGTAGCGTCTTGACATGCTATACGATCAGGAGCGAAGTCAACGTAGTCCTTGCCCCGGGCAAACACTTTTGAAGGACCGCCATCCCATAAGTGGGAATATAAGATCTTTTCAGATAGTGTTAATGGTTTGCCGACGATTTCACGAGCCTTATCAACTCTTTCGGCCATTCTGGCGTAAACGCCTTTGATCATATCAATATCAAATGCCATTCTATACGAATTTTAGTTATTTGCAATTTCACGAAATTAAGAAAATACTAGTGGCAAATGAAATTTTTAGACTAGGATTAATTGCCCTTTACAGAAATGATTGTTGGAATATTCTGCATTTGCAGAATTGACAAAATTATAAGAAAAAAACTATCGAAATAACAAGCATACCGTTACAACAGTTTGCGAATAATATCCTCTTCGGAAATACCTTCTGCCTCCGCTTTATAATTCTTGATAATACGGTGTCTAAGAATACCCATCGCAACAGCCTTTACGTCTTCGATATCTGGAGAGAATTTTCCATTAATCGCTGCATTTGCCTTTGCAGCTAAAACAAGGTTTTGAGAGGCCCGTGGACCCGCTCCCCAATCGATATATTGTTGTACAAAATCAGAAGCGATTTCTAAATTAGGTCGTGTACTGTTTACCAGATTAACCGCATACTCCACAACATTATCAGGTACCGGAATACGTCGTACCAAATGCTGCACTTCAAGTATCTCTTGGGCATTGAACAAAGCATCAATAGTAGGAGTTTCGTCATTGGTTGTTGTTTTCACCACCTGAATCTCCTCTTCAACAGAGGGATACTTCAACTCAATCGCGAACATGAAACGGTCTAATTGGGCTTCGGGCAAGGGATAGGTTCCTTCTTGCTCAATAGGATTCTGAGTGGCTAAAACGAAATAAGGAAGCTCTAAATTATGTTGTTGGCCCGCAATGGTGACCGAACGTTCTTGCATTGCTTCTAAAAGTGCGGCCTGGGTTTTTGGCGGGGTTCGATTTATCTCATCTGCTAAGATAATATTTGCGAAAATAGGGCCCTTAATAAATTTAAAGCTTCGACTCTGATCTAAAACCTCACTTCCTAAAATATCACTCGGCATTAAATCTGGAGTGAATTGTATTCTCTTGAAATCAAGGCCTAAAGTTTGTGCAATTGTATTCACCATCAGGGTTTTTGCCAATCCGGGCACCCCAATTAACAAGGAATGCCCTCCCGTATATATCGAGAGGAGAATTTGATCTATAACCTCATTTTGACCAATAATGATCTTGGAAATTTCTTGCTTTAAGGCTTTGTGTTTGGTAACTAGGTTATTTATTGCGTTGACGTCTGACATTATTCTTTTACCCAATTATTAGCAAAATCACAATCGCGGTTTCCTTCGTTAACGGTGATATAAGTGTCTTCTATATGCTCGTTCATCCACTTTTTTATAGCCTTGTATTGCTTTTCGGTTTTTGCCAGTTGTTGAATTTTAGTATAGTCTTGTGCAAAATCAGCGACATGTTCATCATAACGATTGGTCACCTTCATGATTTTGTATTTTGGGCCTCCACCCCTAGGGTCTTGTTCGAAGATGGGTAGTGAAATTTCATCATCCTTTAAATTCCGTACTTGATTGTACAATTCAGGGTCCATTTTTGTAAGCTCAAAACGGGGACCAAAATCTTGAGGATTTCTAAGTTTCCCGCCATCATTTGCCGTTTCTTTTTGATCAGAAAAATTTCGTGCTGCCTCTCCGAAAGTATATTTACCATCCTTAATCTGCTGGCGAATACTGTCTAATTCTACCTTTAGCTCATCAAGTGTAGACTGTGAAATTTCAGGCATAATTAGTATATGACGCAAGTCTAGTTCTTGTCCTCGAATCTTTTCTATGTAAATAATATGAAATCCAAACTGTGTTTCAAAAGGTTCGGAAACCTGGCCTTCTTTCAAACTAAAGGCAACATCTTTGAAGGTTTTGTCAAATCCTGTATCCTTAGTAATACTATAAAATCCACCCTTTGATTTTGAACCTGGGTCTTGGGAATACAAAATGGCTTTTACATTAAAACTGGCGTCATTGTCTTCAACATCGGCCTTAATCGCATTTAACTTATCGATTACCTTTTGTTTCTCGGCATCAGAGGGTTTGGGTTCTTTAACGATTTGAGCAATCTCCATCTCGGCCCCGATCACTGGACGTTCTTCTTTTGGAATCTTATTAAAAAACTGGCGTACTTCTTCAGGTGTTATTTCTATTTCAGAAACTATACTTTGCTGCATCTTTTCTGAAAGCATTCGAAGCTTGTTGATTTTATAAAGTTCTTCTCGAAAATCAGCCTCATTATCTTTCTTATAATACTTCAACACCTTCTCCATAGAACCAATTTGCTGCACAAGAGATTGTAGTTGACGATCACCTGTCAGATTCACTTCGTCATCTGAAACCAATATACTGTCTTGAACTGCCTGGTGGGCATATAGACGATCTTCCATAAGTTTCCCCAAGAGTCCACAGCGTGTTACATCTTCGGTAGAAGCCCCTTGATTTCTGAGGTCGATCAATGTCTTTTCAATATCCGAATCTAAAATGACATAGTCACCAATTACCGCTGCAATACCGTCTAATTTTACTTTCTTAAAAACCTTGGTAGAGTCATTTCTGAAATCGGTATTTTCTACGGTAAGGTCGGGCGGCTCTAAATTGGTATCCGGTAATTGTATGGAATCTGTTTGCGCAAATCCAATACTATAAACTCCCATAAATACAAGACTCGCAATAATTTTAATCTTCATGTGCATAAACTTCAAATTCTTTTTCTTTAATAGCCTCATCTATTACTTCAGTCTCTAACTGTCGTATGTAATTTAGTTTCCGTCGATTGATCAATACTTGTTTTATGGTTGGCTCTATAAAAGATAAAGGAGCAACATCATTTACCTGAAGTACCCCTGTTACCATTGCCAAATATACCCCTAATGCATCCTCCAATTCGAAAAATTGGGATTTTTTTAAGTATTTATCCTGATTTTCAAGGGTTAAGGGTGGTATTTCGTTGATAACCCTCGATGCACTTACCCATAAGGAATCATTAAAATTCAGTTTTTTAAATTGCACCCCAATGGAATCTAGATAAGCAATATCTTTCTTCTTAAAGCTCTTCAATCTTTTGGTAACCTCATCCTTATTCAAAAAGCGTTTTGGCAATTGAACGAATCTAATTTTAACCAGACGCTCTTGCAGCCTAAAATTCTCCTTTTCGTTCTCATAAAAGCGCTTTAACTGGGTCTCAGTTACCATAGAATCAGCGGCCTGTTGCACTAGAGCGTCTTTGTATGCGCGCGTGTACAAATCAGTTTGGTAATCGGCAACCAGCGCATCAAATTCTGCCAGTTTATCCTCCGGAAGATTGATTTTTGCCTTAGTAAGCAGTAGTTGTTTTGTTGCCCAATTGTTGATGAAATTGGTAACTATGGTAGCGCTATCTCCTTTCGTCATGCCATCATAGAGCAGTGAAGCAATATCTTCCTTGTACAAATAACTCTCGCCAACTCTGGCAATAGGTCCGGTTTCATCAGCATCTTTTAGGAAGGAACCACAAGAACCTATAAATAGGAATGCAATTGTTACAGTAAAACCAAGGGTTAGCGCTTTTCTTTTCTTTAAAAACATCCCGCAAAAATAACAAATATCGTATGCCCGGCAAGTAGTTGCTATAATGATTAACAGATTTTTATAGTGCTTCTCAAGAATTTGCTAATTTCGTTACCATACACTGCTAAAATCAATCGATGATGCGGAAAATAAAACTGATTTGGGATTTCAGGGGCCCCGCGGCCGCAAAGACTGCGGAACATCATGAAAAACATCTTAAAGAATATATTGCCATTGAAGCACTCGACTTGAATATCACAGGTTTTCAGCATGTCAGTGAAATTCACAGCTATGCCTTTATGGTGACCGAAGAATCAAATATGATCACACTAAGAGATGCTTTGAAACCGCATCGCGGAGAGGTATACCAAGAGGCCTCCTCTTAGCACTCAAAAGAAAGCGAATAATTATCAGGTCAATAAAAAAGGTTATGATACATGCGTAATAAATTCACTTTAGTTTACCTAACTACCCTAATTTTGGTTTTCTCCTGCGGCAGTCAAGAAAAAATTGAGGCCAGAAATCCACTACAAATTGTACTTGCCTCGCAAAACCCAAGTATAAAAAGGGTTATAGATAGTGTTCATAAACATGCCGTACAAATTAGGTTCACTCAGATCGAACGAGAAGATGACCAAATCTCTTTTCAAGATTATGACTTTCAGGTGTATGCTAATCGATACTTCTATCCGGCAAGTACAGTGAAATTTCCTATTGCCTTATTAGCCTTATCGAAACTTAACGACAACGAACACTTGAATAGAAACACCAGGTTTTATGTTGAGGGTGATACCATAGAATCAACATTTGCTCGTGAAATAGAAAAGATCTTTGCCGTTAGTGACAACCAATCGTACAACAGGCTTTTCGAGTTCTTAGGACAAGACTATATTAATCGTGAATTAAACACTATTGGAATTGGACCAGTGCGTATTTCACATCGATTGTCTACGCCGAATTCAGAAGAAATTACGACAAAACCGTTGATCGTTTATCAGAACGACAGCACAACCGCGATCATTGCAAACACCATAAATACATCAGCTCAGCCTTTGGAGATGAGCGATACTCAAAAAGGATTGGGCTATATAGTAGAAGATTCTTTGATGGACGGCGCCTTCGACTTTCGTTTGAAAAATTATTATCCTATTGCAACTCAGCACAGGTTCCTCAAGACCGTCATGTTTCCTGAAAAATATCAATTGAATGAAAGGCTAAACCTTACGAAGGATCAGCTAGGCTTTGTGCATAAAGCAATGAGTACACTACCTAAAAATACCGGCTACGATGCTCAAACCTATTACGACGGATATTGCAAATTCTTCATGTTCGGAGATACTAAAGAAAACATTCCTGATCACATAAAAATCTACAATAAGGTGGGCGATGCCTACGGAACGCTGACCGATTGCGCCTATATACAGGATACCAAAAACAATGTAGAATTCCTGTTAACGGCTACAATTTTGATCAATAAAAATGGTATTTTTAATGATAACACCTATGAATACGATGAGATCGGCTTCCCATTTTTGGCGGCTTTGGGAAGAGAACTATACGAATACGAATTGAACCAAAAAAAATAACACCACATGGAAAAGCTCAGTTTCGATTCTTTTACCAAGAAAATTTACATCAAAACTTCCCTTGAGAAGTTATACTGGTCTTGGGCAACGAGCGAAGGTATTTCCACCTGGTTCCTAAGCAAAGCACAATATTTCGACGCAGCGGGTCAACCGCGCAATCTTGATGAGCAAATACAAGCTGGAGATGCCTATATCTGGGAATGGCACAATTGGGATGGCCAAGAAAAAGGAACCGTATTGAAAGCCAACGGAACCGATTGTATAGAAATTGTTTTCGCAGACCCGAGCAAGGTATCCATTACTTTAGAAGATAAGGGTACTGCCGTACTACTCACGCTAAAGCAGTATGACATTCCTACCGATGAAGAAAGTATGCTCAACATTCATCATGGCTGCAGCAACGGATGGACGTTTTGGCTTGCCAATTTAAAAGCCTATCTCGAACATGGCATCCTACTCAATGAAACAGAATTCGATTTGCGAGACATTCCGCTAGCGGGGTTTCAGTTTGTGAATATGTAATGGATTGCGTTTTGTTAAAAGCGGTAATTTAGCAAAGTCATCTGCTTCATAAATCATGAAAAAAAACCAACTCCTACCGACCCCAACCTACGATTGGCTTGCCAACCCGTCGGTCTACAATATTGGCCAAGAACCACCGGCTTCATTTCGCCATGAAGAACCTGACAGCAAAAACATAATCTCCTTGAATGGAGCGTGGGACTTTGTATGGGCCGAAAACAAAAAGAATTTACCTCAAGGTTTCGAGAAACTTGGTTTTGATACTTCGCAATGGGATAAAATTGAAGTTCCTTCGAATTGGGAACTCAAGGGTTATGGCATTCCTATATATGTAAACGATCGCTACCCCTTTGAAAAGAACCCTCCCTTGGTGCCCAGCGATAATCCAACAGGGGTGTATAAACGAACAGTTGAGCTTCCCATGAACTGGCAAGATCAACATATCTTTTTGGTCGTGGGTGCTATCAAATCAGCCGCCTACTTTTGGATCAATGGGGAGTTTATAGGCTACAATCAAGACAGTAAAACAGAAGTCGTTTTTGATGTTACCAAATATGCACATTCGGCCATAGAAATCACCATTCAGGCCTTTCGCTGGTGTGATGGCAGCTATTTGGAATGTCAAGATTTTTGGAGATTAAGCGGTATAGAACGAGAGGTATATTTAGTGGCTAGAAACAAAGTTCGTTTCAGCGACCATAATTTGATAAGCGGTTTAGAAAACGACTATACCGACGGAAAGTTTGTTCTAAATACGAAGATTACCAATACTTCTGAAAAGACTTCGCATGGTGAACTTTCAATTACCATAGTAGACAGTGCTGGAAAAGAAGTGGCCTCCTTGAAGACCTCGTATTCATGTGCTTGCAATAAGGAAATAGATATAGAGATTGACCATCTAATTCCTGAGGTAAAGCCATGGAGTGCAGAGCATCCGAACCTTTATGAACTTTCTCTAGAGCTAGTTGAAAGTGGTATAACTAAGGATAGAATTAAAAGTAAAATTGGTTTTCGCACGGTTAACATCAATAAAAACCAACTTTGTATTAACGGAAAACCGTTGAACTTAAAAGGAGTTAACCGACATGAACACGATCAGCATACGGGGCATATAATTACCAGAGAGCTTATGGTGAAAGATATTCTACTGATGAAAAAGTACAATATCAATGCGGTGCGAAACAGCCACTACCCCAATCATTCGGAATGGTATAGGTTGTGTGATGAATATGGACTTTACATGGTAGATGAGTCGAACATCGAAAGTCACGGCATGGGTTACGAAGAAGATAGTCTGGCGAAAGACATCGATTGGCAAGATGCGCATTTGGATAGGGTTAAACGCATGTACCATCGCAGTAAAAATCATTGTTCCGTTATCATCTGGTCAATGGCGAATGAGGCGGGAAACGGTGTCAATTTTGAGGTGATTTATGACTGGCTAAAAAAGCAAGATCCAACGCGTCCTATACAATACGAGCAGTCTATGGAGGAAGCGAATACCGACATAATTTGCCCCATGTATCCGACACCTGAGCATCTTGAAGACTATGCTAAAAATAGAGGTGACCGCCCCTTTATTATGTGCGAATATTCACATGCTATGGGAAATAGCAATGGTAATCTAAAGGAGTACTGGGATATCATCAATCAATACGCTTGCCTACAAGGTGGTTTTATCTGGGATTGGATGGATCAAGGTTTAGTTACACAAAAAGATGGAAGGACATTTTGGGCCTTTGGGGGTGATTTCGGCCCATCAGGCACCCCAAGTGACGGAAACTTCTGCATCAACGGCTTACTATGGCCAGACCACACTCCCAAACCGGCTCTAGAAGAAGTTAGAAAACTTTACGCTCCGGTAAAATTCTCTTTACAGCATGCTGACACAGGAAGGGTAAAAATTATTAATGAATGGCTTTTTACTTCCCTAGACAAAAATCAATACCATTTGCATTGGTGCATTACCTCAGAAAAGGGAATCTACGATTCTGGAAAATTGGAAATGAACATTCCAGCTACTTCTGAACAAACTATAGATTTGCCCTACTCCTTAGTCGAAATAGACAGGCAATTTGATTGGTATTTAAATCTTTCCATTGTATCAAATACTGAAAAAAAATGGGCAACAAAGGGCGATATACTGTCAAAAGAACAGTTTCAGCTTGTTGAAAGTAATACCCAGTTAGCTATTGAAGTCAATAAAGGGAAAAATCGTGTTTTAAAAACCAAGGATTATTGGACCTTGAGCGATAGTGAAATTGCCATAAAAATCGATACTAAAACCGGACTTATCGCCTCACTGGTTTCAAAGGATAAAGAAGTGCTTATAAAACCGGTAATGCCGAATTTTTGGCGCCCTCCAGTAGACAATGATTTTGGTTGGGATATGCCCAAAAAATGTGCTTTTTGGAGAACCGTAAACCAAAATCTAAAATTGATTTCTTTAAAAGGAGAAGACAACACCGTGATAGTCGTTCTCAACTTAGGCGAGGCCGATGCAGAAATCAAATTAACCTACCGTTTGGTTGGCCTGGGAAAACTAGCCCTAAGCACAGAGTTGAAAATTTTAAATCCACTTCCAATATTACCTAGGTTTGGTCTTCACTTCAATATAGATGATGCCTTCTCAAACATAAAGTGGTATGGCCGGGGGCCTTTTGAAAACTATCCTGATAGAAAATATGCTGCCGATATCGATAGCTACCAGACCTCCATTTCCGAACAATATGTGCCTTATATCTCTCACCAAGAAAATGGTGCAAAACAAGACTGTAAGTGGTTGCAGTTGGAGGACCAAAACGGTAGAAATATCAAGGTTAGCACGCATGACTCCTTCGGATTCAGCGCATTAGAATATAGTCCGGAGCAATTGAATCGAACTGATAGAGATAAAGGTCGAGATTACGAACTGAGTAAAGCAGGTGGGGTACATTTGTGTATTGACCATAAGCATATGGGACTTGGCGGAATCGACTCATGGCTTTCAGCTCCAATGGAGAAATACCAAGTTGAAGCTAAGAGCTATTCTTTCACTATATTTATAAAAATCGACTAAACCAAACCTATTGCTCTATGGAAAGTACCATCTCAACTATTGACATTGGCATTGTCATCTCCTATTTTCTTATCGTTTTGTTCATTGGTCTTTGGATATCGAGAAAAACCAAAACTGGCGAAGACCTGTTTTTAGGAGGGCGAACATTCGGATGGGGTATCATCGGATTGTCTTTGTTCGCCTCCAACATTTCAGGGTCTACCATTGTAGGCCTAGCAGGCGCAGCATACACGACAGGAATCGTAAATTCTGTGTACGAATGGATGTCAGGTCTGCCTTTGATCATTGCGGCCCTTATTTTTATTCCACTGTATTTAAGAAGTAAAATCACCACCATTCCAGAATTCTTGCAACTGCGATTTGATAGGAGGTCTCAGAAGTTTTTCTCTATCATCACTATTTTCAGTACCATAATGATTGAAACCGCTGGGGCACTTTATGCAGGTAGCTTGGTACTCCAAACCTTTTTTCCAAATTTAATAATGTGGCAGACATCGCTTGTATTAGCCATCGTAGCAGGTATTTATACTGCTGGTGGCGGACTAAAAGCCGTGGTCTATACCGATGCGATTCAAGCCGTAATATTAATTGTTGGATGTAGTATTATTACTTGGATTCTCTTTGGCAAATTAGATTATGATTGGGCTCGTGTCGTTGCGGCAGCGCCAGAGGGCCATTTTTCGGTAGTGCAACCTTTAGATGATGAAGGCCTTCCATGGCCAGGTTTGCTGATGGGTGTGCCATTTTTGGGATTTTGGTATTGGTCTACCAATCAATACATTTTTCAACGTGTGTTGGGTGCCAAAGACATAAAACAAGCACGTTGGGGGGTTATTTTTGCAGGCTTTTTGAAAATAATTCCACTCTTTATCATGGTGATTCCTGGAGCGATGGCGATAAGCCTGTTTCCGGGTATAGCCAATGGTGACCAAGTATTTCCAACTTTGGTTACCAAGGTGCTTCCTGTAGGCTTAATAGGCCTTGTATTAGCGGGGGTAATTTCAGCGATTATGTCGAGTGTAGATTCTGCCTTAAACTCTTCCTCTACCTTGTTGGTAATTGATTTTATAAAACCCGTAAAGCAAGATATTACAGAAAAAGATATTGTAAAATACGGAAGAATTAGCACTCTGGTATTCATGGTCATTGCGGCCCTATGGGCTCCCCAGATTCAAAATTTTACAGGTTTATGGGATTACCTGCAACAAATGTTCTCTATCATCGTACCTCCCGTAGCCGTTATATTTTTAGTTGGTGTTTTCTTTAAAAGAGGAAATGGAGATGGCGCCTTTTGGACGTTGATTTTAGGAACTTTGGCAGGAATATGTCTTTTCGTTCTAGAACAATTCGATATGTGGCATTTGCATTACACTATAAATGTTGGCCTGATGATTCTACTTTCAACCGTAGTTTTTGTTGTTGTCAGTTTAATGACCGCTGCTCCAGATAGTGAAAAGATGAAACTGCTCACCTATCGAAAAGAACTCTTGATGGATGGTTTCGAAGATGTACCTTGGTATAAAAACTATATCTATCATATTGTAGTTTTAGTAATCGTCATCGCCTATATATTAATCTGGTTGTGGTAACATAATGAGTGAACCCAAACAAACCCGTATCAATAAATACCTAAGTGAAGTAGGATATTGTTCACGCAGAGCTGCAGATAAATTAATTGAGCAAGGTAGGGTAACGATAAATGGAGAAATTCCAGAAATGGGAACGAAAATCTTTGAAGGAGATGAAGTTCGCGTTGACGGGAAACCTATTTCAGAGCCCAAGGAAAAACCCGTATACATCGCTTTCAACAAACCCATTGGTATTGTTTGCACTACAGATACTAGAGTTGAAAAAGACAACATAATTGATTTTATCAATTATCCGAAACGAATTTTTCCCATCGGCCGACTAGATAAACCTAGTGAGGGACTTATATTTCTTACCAACGATGGGGATATTGTGAATAAAATTCTGCGAGCGCGAAACCGACACGAGAAAGAATATATTGTCACGGTAGATCAACCCATAACACCTCTTTTTTTGCAAAGAATGAGAAATGGCGTGCCTATTCTCGGTACCGTTACGCGTAAATGCGAGGTAGAAGAAATTAGCAAATACCAGTTCAAAATTATATTGACACAAGGTCTTAACAGGCAAATACGTCGTATGTGCGAATATTTAAACTACCGGGTAAAAAAGCTAAGACGTGTGCGTATTATGAATGTTAAATTGGATACGCCCTTAGGCAAATGGCGTGATTTGACCCCAGAAGAACTCCGAGAGATTCATATATTGGTTTCTGATTCTTCAAAGACGAACTGAATCTTAGCAGCCATCTCCCTATAGAAAGAGACACCTATAAAAATGGTTAATAGTATCTTTAAAAGCTATTAATCACACGATGTCACCCGTTATCATTTTATTTCTCTTTTTTGTATTTCTTGGCGTTTTGCTTTCTGCACTTTTCCTCTTAAAAAAGAAAGGAAATAGGTTTGCGAATCGCATTCTCGCCCTCTATACCCTCTTGTTTGCTTTCGAAATGCTAAACAACTGCCTACGCTGGTCTGGCTGGTTATATACAACGCAATTTATTCATATCGATTTAACGCACTTTCCATTATGGCTTATTTATGGTCCCTTGGTCTTTATTCATGTTCGAAACATATTGCAAGGAACCCAATTCAAATCTTCCGACCTGTTGTTTTTAGCACCTCCAGCAATTATTTTCGCACTGCTATCGCCGTTTTATTTCAATGGAGCTAGTGATAAATTGCAGATCGTAAAGGAAGGCAGAACTTGGGAATATGCAAGCTTTCCATCCTATGCCATTTGGTTGGTAATTCTATTGATGTTCTTTTACGCGTTCTACACTTACTTTAAGTTTGGGTACAACAAACGTCTGGGTTTCCGTGAAAATAGATGGTTACAATGGTTTGTCGGCTCCTATTTCGGGTTTGTCTTTGCCTTCGGGCTTTACATCTTTTTAGTCCGGTTCCAAATCATGGATCCTTCTTACGACTATTTGGTTGATATCGCGATAGTCTTTTTCATAGGAATGCTCTCTTTCTTTGGCTTTGTACAGCCTGAGGTTTTCGAAGGAAAATCTCTGCAAGAAATCCTTCCCTTTATAAAATATCAAAAAACAGGACTCTCGGCGGCCCTATCGCTCGAGATGAAGGGAAAACTACTAGAGATCATGCAACGTGAAAAACCTTACCTCAACCACGAACTACGTTTGGACGATATTTCGCGCTTAATGAACTTATCAAGAAATCATACTTCGCAAATCATCAACGAACATTTTAATTTGTCTTTTTTTGATTTCGTAAATCGCTATCGCATCAAGGATGCAAAAAATCTATTGATGCACACGAAAAAGAATGGCTTGACAACTACTCAAATCGCCTACGATGTTGGCTTCAACAATAGAGCATCTTTCTATAAAGCATTTAAAAAATTTACCGATTATAACCCCACTGAATATTTGAAGCATACCAAAGCATCATAAATCGCTATAAAAGTTGTCAATCTTCTTAAGGAGTGACACTTACATTCAAACTGCTTTGTACATTTCACTCAGTTAGCAAAAGATGATGAAATCAATAATACGTTTAATAAGTCTTTTTTTTATTCTCGTTTTAGCACAAGGTAGTTGTATTAAAGAAACCCCTAGGCCTCCTGCGGAAATAGGCTTGGAAGAAGTCAATCTAGGATGTGACAGCACCAAATATGCCGACTGGGAAACCTCTGAATACATCCTTCCTTTTCCGGTTGGCAAAGCGTATGCTATAGGGTTATCACATTGCTCAGGTTCATATCACGGCATAGGTCTTCCTGATCAGTTTGCGATCGATTTTAATATGGATATCGGAACCAAAATTATTGCTTCGCGAGCGGGTGAGGTGATTTTTGTGGAAGAATCAGGTTATGATGGCGAATTCCCGAACAATAAGGTGGTCATTCAACATGCAGATGGCACCTATTTGCAGTATATGCATCTTACGCACAATGGTGCAGCGGTAGAAGTAGGTCAAAGAATTAACAAAGGGCAATTAATAGCATATAGTGGCAGTACCGGGCTTGCCGGATATCCGCATTTGCATTTTGTCGCCACGGTTAATGATTCATGGGAGTATCCATATACGTCCTTTCCCACTACCTTTAGCAATACCAGAGCAAACGGGCTTAGTTTAAGACAAGGTGAGCGATACAAGGCTTTGCCATACTAATATGAATATCTTTTTTAACAAATTTTGTGACTACAAATTCGTAACTTAGGGTAGAATACGATTTTTAAAAAAATTGTTTGCCAATAATTATTCGATCATGATACAAAAAAATAGCGGTTTATCTAAAAAATCCTTGATTTCAATGCTACTACTGTTAGTATTGGTTGGGGTAACTGGAACTCATAGCGCCTTCGCCTTATTGCAAGAGGAGGAACAGCAAACTGTTGCATACACACAGTATACTGGGGAAATCTTAGATGCTGACAGCAAAAAACCCTTGGTTTTTGCTACTCTTTCTATGGCCAACTCGAATATAAGCACCATCTCGAACACCGAAGGTGAATTTACTCTAAAAGTGCCTGAAGGTATTGATTCTGATAAGGTAGTGGTTTCTTTTTTAGGTTATAAATCAAGAACAATTCCACTTTCCGAACTTTCTGACGGGAAAAATAAAATTTTGATGAATATTTCGGTAATGGAACTTTCAGGAGTTGATTTGAGTGTTCCAAAGGATGCAAAAACCCTGGTGAAGGAAACACTTAGTAAGCGGGGGCAAAATTATTTTGACGATCCAACTTTGATGACTGCTTTTTATCGAGAGACTATTAAAAAGAGAAGAAAGAACGTCTCTTTATCAGAGGCAGTGGTAAATATTTACAAAACGCCATATACCTCGGTACGAAAAGATGCAGTGAAACTATATAAGGCACGAAAGAGCACGGATTATAACAAATTAGACACTGTTGCTCTCAAGTTACAAGGTGGGCCGTTCAACGCTTTGTTTGTCGACCTTATGAAATATCCAGAATATATCTTTACTGAAGAATCTATTGATAATTATGCTTTTACTTTTGATCGTTCAACTAGAGTGAACGACAAGCTCATATTTATTGTGAATTTTAAGCAGCATGGAGATATTCTTGACCCGCTGTATCAAGGCAAATTATATATCGATGCTGAAAACAAAATTCTAACAAGTGCTATTTACTCCTTAAACATTACAGACAGAGTAAAGGCTTCTAAAATGTTTGTACGAAAAAAACCTAGAAATGCCAAAGTATGGCCAACAGAGGTAGCTTATCGGGTAGATTACCGTGAAAAAAATGGCCGGTGGTACTACGGATACAGTAATGTTCTGTTAGAGTTTAAAGTAGATTGGGATAAAAAGCTGTTTAACTCCGTCTATAGTATGGCATGTGAAATGGCAGTTACTGATTGGGAAAAAAATATGGATAGCCAAGTACCAAAGTTCAAAGACAGAATGAAGTATTCTATTATATTAAATGATGAGGCCCTAGGTTTCGCAGATCCAGATTTTTGGGGTGAGTACAATATTATCGAACCTGAAAAGTCTATTGAATCGGCAATTAAGAAAATACAGCGGCAGCTGCGCAGAGCAAAATCCAATAATGGAACTTCTGCCGATTGAGCAAACAATAGCTATTATAAAAAACCGCTGGTATTAAAAACAGCGGTTTTTTTGTTAGGAGCAATTTCGTCATATTGCTATACAGGCATGACGACAAAATCAAAAGTCTCAATAAGACCGATACTGCTATCAATAGCAACAATTACTACGGCATACATACCTCCTATTGCATCATTCAACCATCTTTTTGGGGAAAGAGTGACTTCATCGGCTTTAACATCAGAATCAACCCACTAGCTACCGCTTTATTGGATAATTTCAGCCCCCTCATAGCTAGTAACTAATGCAATAAATGGCCTCTCAGCACTCAAGAATTTCGCTAAGCTGGTCGTCTTGGCAGCAGTAGCCAAGATGGAAATGTTTGTATTTCTTGCAATAGGGCCAACTATGCTTTCAAGTTGTGTAGTGGCAATCATTTTCCGATCTGTTTGTTTTGAATTTTCACCTAAACTAAGTAACAGAGAAGTGCCGTTACTCCTATTTTTTGTGAGCAATTTTTCATCAATAATTAAACAAAACTCGTATTTGATTCACCTCCCGTTTTTCAGGGTAATTGGTTTCACTGCAATCAGGTTTACATAAACCGCTATTTACGAAGACCTTTGTATGGAGTTCAATTCATATTCATATCGGAGAATGAGATAAAAATAAATTAACGGATTAGCCGTTGTAAAGAGACAATTTCTAAGACTCCCAAAATTTAACCACATGAAAAACGTATTACCAAAATTTCAAAGACCAATTCAGGGTATTGACGAGCCGCGCACAGCAGTTTCCCATTGGGACAAGGCGATGGACGCCTACGATGCCAAAGACTTTAGAACCGCTCTTATAGAAACCATTAACTACGTCAATCCTGATTTACTTAGTGGCAAAGATACTAGCGGAAATATTGAATTGGTTCGTGGCCAAGGTTCTGCAGAAATTCAAGTACATATTTCAGCAACTACCTTTTCAGTAAAAGCACCTTTTTTGAGGGCTACTGAGCAAACAAATAAAGTAGCCTTGTATCGCAAAATTGCTGAAGTAAATTTCAATCCGCTAACCCTAGCGCAAATTCATTTGAAAGAAGACACCCTTTGGTTTGAATACGAAGCACCTATAACGCTTTGTCAACCCTATAAGGTATACGATGTATTGCGTGAGATTTGTGTTTATGCAGACGATTATGATGATGAGTTCGTAGAAAAATACAAGGCCGATTTTTATAAGGAAACCAATACACAACCTTTGGCGGGGGAGGAAGTCGAACAGGTTTGGCAACAAATCAGTACTGTATTGACCGAGTATAAAGGTTACAGCGCCTTTTTTAGAGAAAAAAGATGGGATGCCTTTCAATGGGATATTATCGTGATCTCGCTACTGAAGATTGTGAACATGCCCTATGTTCATGGAACCTTGCGTACCAAACTGCAAGAATACATTTTTACCCTATTCAATAATCAAATAGAGTTCCAGCACCGCATTGACAAGGGCACCAATTTCATGTCACAGCTTTGTGAAAAGTCAAAAGAAGACTTCATGAAAGATATTTATCATGCCGATGCCTTTATTTCGTTAAAATGGAGAAGTTCGGTTCAAATTTTACAAGATGATGCCAAAAAATTAGAGGCAACGGTTTCCCGTTATGTGAAGGATGGAGATAACTTCTCGCTTTGTTATTTTTTACAATACAATTTTCTATATATCCTTTACAACTTTAATGTAGAGGAAGTACATAAAAATGCCATCTATAGTGTTTTGGAAAATGTTTCGGGTCTCGAACCTCAAGTAGCGGCTCCAAAGTTACTCGAAACCTATTATGGTTTCTTAAACGGAAGCACAAAAGCAGCAAGTGGAAGCAAAGGTCTGTTCGCTAAGCTCTTCGGATAATCAGGTCTAAAATTTAAAAGCAAATCATCATGGAAAATATAAGAAAATCAGTATTTAAAATAATAACGGCTTCAGGAACCGGAACAGGATTTGTGGTTGCCGGAGAAAATCACATAATCACTAATTATCATGTGGTCGCCGGATCAAAAACCGTCGCTGTGGAAGATTACAAAAAAGACCGCCTTGTAGCCAACGTGGTTATGGTAAACCCAGAAGTAGATTTGGCCTTCCTATATGTTGAAGGGTTTGAAAATGTAGAAACAACAATTACTTTAGATGAGAATGTAGGTATCTCAAACGCCCAAAAGATGTACATACACGGATATCCATTTGGGATGCCCTATACGGTTACAGAAGGTATCATATCGTCTACAAGTCAACCTATGGGACCCAGACACTACATCCAAACCGATGCCGCTGTAAATCCAGGAAATTCAGGTGGGCCGATGTTAGACGAAGCAGGAACCATAGTTGGTGTAACTACTTCAAAGTTTACGGAAGCCGACAATGTTGGTTTTGGCATCAAACATATCGATTTGGTCAAAGAAATGAACGACTTCTCTTTTGAAGATCATGTGTTCCGGGTAAAATGCAATTCATGTGATGGGTATACTGAACAACAAACAGAATTCTGCAATAACTGCGGAAATGATATGGACATTGCTATTTGGGAAGAATTTGAAAAAAGTCATTTTGCCAAATTTGTAGAAGAATCTTTGGTCGAGTTGGGTATGAACCCCGTTCTGGGAAGAGCCGGAAGAGACTTTTGGGAATTCCACCAAGGAAGTGCCCTAGTCAGAATCTTTGTTTTCAAAAGAGATTATTTGGTGGCCACCTCGCCCATGAACAAGCTGCCAAAACAAAACCTAAAAGCGCTGACGGAATACTTGTTAGAAGATCATGTAAATCCGTATTCATTGGGTATTCATGAAAACAAAATCTTCCTATCATATCGTGCGCATCTTTCGGATATATTCACGGAGCATGCGGAAACCATAAAACAGGATATCAAGAACTTGGCCCTAAAAGCTGATGATTTAGACAACTTTTTTATGGATGAATATGGTTGTGAAATGGCAATAGAGGCGAAAGAGGGAGCCTAGTCTTCACTAGCTATGATTAAAAAGCCTTCACCAGAAATGGTGAAGGCTTTTTAGTATTCCAAAACAAGTTTTAGTTCGCCACTTCGCTGAAAAATTTTAAACGATACAATCGCAGTTCTTCATCTTCATAGTCACCATCGAATTCCTCCATGGCCGTTTCTAGCTTGTCTGTTTCCGCTTCCAAAAAATACTCGTGTATTTCTTCTTGTTGGTCTTCATCAAGAATCTCGTCAATCCAATAACCAAGATTTAATTTGGTTCCGCTAAAAACAATCTGTTCCATTGCTTTAATGAGTTCGGGAATTTCAAGTCCCTTAGCGGAAGCAATATCATTCAAAGGTAATTTCCGATCCACGTTCTGAATGATATATAGTTTTAATGCTGAGTTAGCCCCGGTGCTCTTCACTACCAAGTCATCTGGACGCAGAATATCATACTCTTCCACATAATTTTTGACCAACTCCACAAAAGGTTTACCAAATTTCTTTGCTTTACCCTCTCCTACTCCATGAATATTGAGCAATTCTTCCATGGAAATAGGGTATTTTAAAGCCATGTCTTCTAGCGAAGGATCTTGGAATACGACATAGGGCGGAACTTCCATTTTGTTCGCCTCAGCCTTTCGGAGCGCTTTCAATTGCTTTAGCAACCTTTCATCTGTTACCCCACCTTTAGAAGCACTAACAATAGCATCTGTAGATTCTTTCGAATATACATGGTCTGTAGTCATCATAAAAGAGGTAGGTTTTTTTAAATAATTCTCTCCCATTTTTGTCACCCGCAGAATTCCGTATTGCTCAATTTCTTTTTTCAACAGCCCCGCCACCAAAGCTTGGCGTATCAAGGCCATCCAATACCCCTTGTCCATGTCTGAACCAATACCAAAGAAGGGTTTTTCATTTGTTTTGTGGGAGGCAATTAGCGCATTCGTCTTTCCGCGAAGTGCATGCACTATTTCCTTAGACTTGAATTTTTCAACAGTTCCTTGAACCACTTGGAGTATTTTAACGACATTCTCTTTTGCCTCTTGCTTTTCTTTTGGGTTTCTGGTGTTGTCATCCATATCAGCACCTTCCCCGTTCACCTCGTCAAACTCTTCCCCAAAATAATGCAACATAAATTTTCGACGTGACATCGAAGTCTCCGCATAAGCTACCACCTCCTGTAAAAGCGCATTACCAATTTCCTGCTCGGCAACCGGTTTACCCGACATAAACTTCTCGAGCTTCTCGATGTCTTTATAAGAATAGAACGCCAAACAGTGACCTTCACCACCATCTCTTCCGGCGCGACCGGTTTCTTGGTAATAACTTTCTATACTCTTTGGAATATCATGATGAATTACAAAACGTACATCGGGTTTGTCGATTCCCATTCCAAATGCTATGGTAGCAACAACCACGTCAACATCCTCCATCAAGAACATATCTTGATACTTTGAGCGCGTTTTGGCATCAAACCCGGCATGATAAGGCACGGCACTTACACCATTAACCTGTAATACTTGCGCTAGTTCTTGTACACGCTTCCTACTCAAACAATAAATGATTCCAGATTTTCCTGAATTCTGTTTTACGAAACGAATAATATCACTGTCAACATTTTCGGTCTTCGTGCGCACTTCATAAAACAAATTTGGGCGGTTAAATGATGCTTTGAACACCTTTGCATCTGTTATACCCAAATTCTTAATAATGTCCTCCTGTACCTTCGGCGTCGCCGTAGCAGTTAATCCGATTATGGGAATATTATCTCCCAAGCGATTCGCTATTGATTTCAAGTTGCGGTATTCTGGTCTAAAGTCATGACCCCATTCTGAGATGCAATGTGCCTCGTCGATAGCCATAAAAGATATCGTCTGTTCTTGCAAAAAGTCTACATATTCGGTCTTTGTTAAAGATTCAGGAGCAACATAAAGCAGTTTGGTAATTCCGCTTGAAATATCCTCCTTAACTTGCTTTATCTCGGTTTTGTTCAAACTTGAATTCAAAACATGTGCAATACCGTGTTCCGACGAAATACCGCGAATGGCATCTACTTGATTCTTCATTAAAGCGATAAGTGGAGAAACAATAATAGCAGTACCTTCTTGCATTAAAGCAGGCAATTGATAACATAGTGATTTGCCACCACCGGTAGGCATAATTACGAAGGTATTGTTACCTTGAACTATATGCTTAACTACTTGTTCTTGAAGACCTTTGAATTCGGAGAATCCGAAATATTTTTTTAACGAAGCATGTAAATCGAGTTCACTCAAAACTAAACCCTGGTTTTTCATTCAATACTAATTATTACTGACTAATAGCAACACGCAGTTTCTGTAAGATACGGATTTCTAAGCTTTTAAATAGCTAAAAAGTAGAATTAACTTTGTTTTAATTCAAAAGATTTGGATATACTTAACTTTACGTAAATTTGTAGTCTTAAATATAATACTTTCTTTACACAAAGCAACTTATAATTCAATTTATACCTTGAGCGATACCAAAGCTATACTTGATCTAGCGAAGAAAACCATACTAACCGAAAGCGCAGCAATTCACAATTTAGGTTCTTTTTTGAATGAAGAATTTGCCCACGCTATTTCTTGTATAATTTCATCAAAAGGTAGGGTCGTAATTTCGGGAATTGGAAAAAGCGCTATCATAGCTTCAAAAATTGTTGCTACCCTAAATTCCACTGGTACACCTTCAATTTTCATGCATGCAGCAGATGCCATTCACGGTGATTTAGGTACAATTCAAGAAAATGATGTTGTCATATGTATTTCGAAAAGCGGAAACACCCCAGAAATAAAAATGTTAGTTCCGCTTATCAAAAGAGGCCAAAACAAATTGATAGCAATAACAGGTAATATAGATTCTTTCCTTGCCCAACAGGCCGATTTTACCTTGAATACTTTTGTTGAAAAAGAGGCTTGTCCAAACAATTTGGCCCCAACTACAAGTACAACCGCTCAATTGGTTATGGGTGATGCCTTGGCCATATGTCTTTTAGAGTTAAAAGGCTTCAGCAGCAACGATTTCGCAAAATATCACCCCGGTGGCGCTTTAGGAAAACGTCTATACCTTAGGGTAGAAGACATTGTAGCGAACAATCAAAAACCAGAAGTAAGCCCAGATTCGGATATTAAGAACGTAATTGTTGAGATTTCTGAAAAGATGTTGGGCGTTACGGCGGTAGTTGAAAATGAGGAAATTGTAGGTGTTGTAACTGACGGTGATATTCGACGCATGTTAAATAAATATGACCACATCAATGGTTTAACAGCGAAAGATGTGATGAGTCTTCATCCAAAAACCATAGAAACCGAAGTACTTGCTATAAAGGCACTTGAATTGATGCAGAAAAAAGGTATCTCACAATTGTTGGCTGTACAGGGTAAAAAATATATGGGTATTGTACATTTGCACAACCTAATCAACGAAGGCATTCTTTAACAATGGCAAAAGCAACTACCACGCCCCCTGATGAAATGTCGTTTTTAGACCATCTCGAAGAACTAAGATGGCATCTGATACGTTCTACTCTGGCCATTGTTATTATTGGATCAGTTGCCTTTTTGATGCGCGAGTTTATTTTTGATACCATATTATTCGGGCCAAAAAAAATGGACTTCCCCACCTACCAATTCTTTTGCAAGGTGGCTACCTTACTGGGTATCGATTCTGGTTTTTGTGCTGACAAACTTCCCTTCACTATTCAAAGTCGTTTGATGGCCGGTCAGTTTTCAGCCCATATATGGACCTCTATCTGGGCTGGTTTCATTGTAGGTTTCCCCTATGTGATATACGAAATGTGGAAATTTATCAGTCCGGGCTTGCATGCCAATGAGCGTAAGTACTCCAAAGGATTCATTTTTTCCGCCTCCTTGTTATTTTTCAGCGGGGCATTATTTGGCTACTATGTTGTTGCCCCATTATCAATCAATTTTTTAGGTACCTATCAAGTGAGTGCAGAGGTCACGAATGAATTTGATCTTGCCTCCTACGTTTCTACAGTAAGGACATCTGTAATAGCATGTGGCCTCATTTTTGAACTACCTATAATTGTCTATTTTCTAACCAAAGTTGGATTGGTAACGCCTGAAATACTAAGAAAATATCGTAAGATTTCGTTAGTTGTAGTTTTGATTTTGGCTGCAGTAATTACACCACCTGATATCGCCAGCCAAGTGGTGGTTGCACTTCCTATACTGGTATTATACCAAATTAGTATTTATATTTCCAAAAGAGTATTGAAAAGTCAAGCTAAAAAAGAAGCAAAGCTAGCCGCTGATCGTGCCAAAAAAAGTTAAAAAATAAGGCATTCTTCCACCAACCGGAAGTATATGTTTTAGATTTGGATTGAAATAAAGTTTAGAAGCTTATAAGTTCAAAAATTTATCAGATGAACTGCTTCGTAAATCGTAAACCGTAGTTCGTACCTCAAAATGAAGCTTAGAGCAGAGAACATCATGAAGGCCTATAGAGGTCGAAAAGTGGTAAAAGGAATTTCTTTGGAGGTAAATCAAGGAGAAATTGTCGGGCTCCTAGGCCCTAACGGTGCAGGAAAAACCACCTCCTTCTATATGATAGTTGGGCTTATAAAACCAAACGGAGGGAAAATATTTTTGGATGATATGGAAATCACCAAATTTCCCATGTATAAAAGAGCTCAAAACGGCATAGGTTATTTGGCTCAGGAAGCTTCGGTTTTTAGAAAGCTAAGTATCGAGAAGAATATTATGAGTGTGCTTCAATTGACCAAGCTCAGTAAGAAAGAGCAAGAAATGAAAATGGAGTCATTGATTGACGAATTCAGTCTGGGTCATATTCGTAAGAATCGTGGTGATCTGCTATCTGGTGGTGAGCGAAGGCGTACCGAAATTGCCCGTGCCCTCGCTACCGATCCTAAATTTATTTTACTTGATGAACCTTTTGCTGGCGTTGATCCTGTGGCTGTGGAAGACATTCAACGTATAGTTGCCCAATTGAAAGAAAAAAACATCGGCATTCTAATTACCGATCACAATGTTCAAGAAACCTTGGCCATTACCGAGCGTTCGTATTTGATGTTCGAAGGTGGTATTCTAAAATCAGGAATTCCTGAAGATTTGGCTGCAGATGAAATGGTACGCAAAGTATATTTGGGGCAAAACTTCGAACTCAGAAAGAAGAAGCTAGATTTTTAACTGGCTATTGATTGAGTGATACTTTCAGTACTTTTTTAGATGAGAACAAGGTTCCATCCGTGTGCATACCCTCTATATACAATATCATCTCCTGAAGACCAGCATTGTAAATTTTAAATTCACCCTTCCCATTAGCATCTAAGGCAAGGTTTGGTTCCCAATGAATTGTTCCAAAATTTTGAAACGAATCATCGACAAAACTCCTATACTTTGGCGTATAATATTTCTTTAAAGTTGTAAAACCGCCGCTCAGCTTATGCGTGAAGAATTTAGTTTTTCGGTCTGGTTTTTGGCTGCCTGATGCTCCCATCTCGCCCTCCTTTCTAGTATACACTCGAATAACTCCACCAGCCCCGCCAGGTTCACCATTACCCGATCTATCGATAAAATAACTTTCAATTTTGGTGCTTTTAAAATCTAAGAGAATATTAAAATCAGAATAGCGTACATCGTCAATATACAGAATAGGTGAAGGTTGGGTTAAAGAAAAGACAAGTGGTCTCTTGGTTGTGATTCGTATACGGTCGTATCCCGTATTTGGCATTTCCCAAACGTTAAAACCATTCGAACGAATTAAATCAATTAGATTCGGGAATAAGCGTTCTGTTTGCAAGGTCATTTTTTTTATTTTCCGTTCTGGAATGACAGGGGTGGTGATCTTTTTTTTTCTTCTATCTTCACTTACAATGACCTCTTCTAATGCTATGGTATTATCAGGTAAAACAAAATCGTTGACTGCTACCGAATTGAACTTTGGGGCTATCAAATTATCAAAACCTTTTGGATATAACTCGTATATTTTATCTTCAATGGCTCCTGTATCAGTTCTCAAATACAAATTCGGTCGTTCTAAATCTCCCCGTCTGTTTAGAATGGTGAGCCTTAACTCTTCTCCATCCTCAAAATAATAGTTGTTAAGACTAAAAAGCTGTAACCCCTGATCGGTGGAAACTATTTGAGGATTGGTGTTTTTACCAGAATACAAAAGCAGTTGACTCTTCTTCGGAAGCGCCGAATTTATTTGACCTAGGACATCTATTCCTGTTCGAAAATCGTACCTTTTTTCAAGGGGGTCTCCATAAATGTTTTCCCAATCGTACTTCGACCAGCCTTGTGTAAGCAGCAAAAGATCAAACTCGCTTTCTTTGACCTTTGAACGCTCTTCAAAGTAGTATCTCAAATTTTCAACAAACCCTTTGAGATAAGGTTTTACCAGAAAAGAGCTCTCAATATTGAAATCATTTTGATAAGCCTTAGTTTCTTTCGGTAACACCGATATGCTTAATGATGATACCTCAGCTTCTTTAAAAGAAGATAAAACAATGGACAATGAGTCTTTTCCCGCGCTTTTGACAGCAGCTTTGATAACTTCATCTTGAACTCTGTCAAAATTAAAAAACAGACGTTCGGCTATTGGATCTCCTTTATAATCAACCAACGTAATAACATTCATTCCTTTGTGGAATTCTTTCTTTTCAAGTATATGCGACACGTAGTGATCTTCTTTCGCAAACGTCACCTCTACATTTTTTAACAGACCGTCACGATGAATTAAAATAGAGTGTGGTTTACTCCCTATTTGCTTTTTAGTTTGCGCATTAGTACCCACCAAAATCATAATACGATTATCCGCTATATTTTTTACTGAAAGCGCTAATCCTAATTCCGCTGCCTTTGGAAGGGCAATTCTTTTGGTCGAACCATTACCGGTTTGCACACTAGCCCAAAAGGTATCTCCCTTTGCAGGAACCATGGTAACCTTTGCCAGACCGAACTGATTGGTAACAAATGAGCTTACCTTCTCCCCTTTTTGATTTCGAATTACTCCCGAAAGAAAAGCAACAGACTTCCCTTTTTCGTCTATAGCTTTTATTCCCAATACCCCTTGCACATCTGTAACCCAATGTCCGCCTTCCGGTAAAAATTGAATATCGTAGCGCGCATCACTAGATGCCTTACCTGAAACAACGGCCTCACCCAAAACTGTGAATTGCTGAGTGAACGCATCATCTTCTTTAAAATTGCGCATCCAACTCGTGTATGCCTTTAAATAATACCGCCCTTTTTTGAGCGTAGAATCTATTTTTATCTGACCTTGAGAATAACCATCCTTACTGATAAAAAGGTGTTGCTTGATTTGGTTTCCATCGTCGTCATAAATGCCAACGTACAGGTTAACTGGCTCATCAAAAGGAAGGGCTTTTAATCGATTATACAAATAGCCCTTAAACCAAAGGTGCTCCCCTTGTACAAAGGCATTTTTGTTTAAATGCAGAAAAAGCGAAGCTCTGGGTAATCCGAAGTATTTTTCAAAAGCCGGTTTGATCTTGTCATTTACACTTCTATTCTGTGCATGTATGGAACAGGCGAATACAAGAAAAAATAACACAAAAAACACATGTCTACGAGACCTACTCATAACTACCAATTATTTTTCAAAGCCATATAAAGATACTATTTATAGTTTTTGAAATATAATTCTGATGTCATATCGAAGAAGATCAAAAAGTGTTTCGTCAAGAAGCCAACAATCAGACGTTGTATCTTTAAAAACTTTGTGTAGCCAAATCAAAAGTACCCATATTAGGAAAAAATGGCCTATTTTGTCTGACTATACGCTTCCAAGAGCTCATATTGACCTTGTAAATGTAGGGTAACGATAACATCTCTATCGTTTTTGTTTCTAAAATACCATCCGTGTTTTCCTTCGAACGGAGCTGTGAACGTGCCCGCCATATTATTAGAAAACGCCAAGGTATAACTTTCGTAAAAAATCTCTTCGGGCGGATTTTCCTGATATACCTCTCCATGAAAATCAATATAAACGATATCATTATTGCTGGTGTTCCAGTCGTATTTAATGCTACCCAACTTTAACGCTCTGAACTTATACTCGATACCTTTTCCTGCAGCCACTAAAACGCTAATACTATCACTGCGCGAGGCAAGTTGCTCATTTGGAGGAGGATTGCCAGCTTCAATCGGTTTAGGCACACCTTCGGGAGACCCTAATTTCTTCAGTTTAAGTATTTCAACATCGGATTGTAGGGTTATCAAATTATTTTCAGTGGCTTCTTTCGGAGTATCTTCAATGTATAATCTACTGAAACCGAAGAGTTTTCCTGTACCCAGCAGATCAATACCGTATTCTGCTGGTAAAACAGCGGTAACTAAAACAATAGTGCCAATCACAAAAGCCCAAATAACTGATTTAAGCAATTGTTTTTTATTCATTACGGGTTGATTTGACTGATCCATGTGCTACGTTTATGAAGTAAAATATCCTGCCAATTGAAATCCTAATAAGAGAAATCCGGCAGCCATTAATGCGATATTGGTGATATTAGAAAATTTAATGTAACTACTGTACCTTCTCCAAACACCTAGTACTAAAAGCACTAAGCCCAGAGCCAAAAATTGCCCAATTTCAACACCGAGATTAAAACCCAATAAGTTGACAAAAAGACCTTCTTTGTCAAATTCGAACTCTTGCAATTTCGTTGCCAGACCAAAACCATGAAACAATCCAAAAATCAATACTGCAATTTTGGTGTTTGGCTGCTCTCCGAAAAAACGTTTGAATCCTCCTAAATTATCAAAGCCCTTGTATACAATAGACAAGGCTATTACAGCGTCGATTAAATAGGCGTTCACATTGATGTCTGCCATAACCCCTAGCAAAAGTGTTAGACTATGGCCAATGGTGAAAAAACTAACGTACAATAAAATTTCTCGAGTGCGATACAAGAAGAAAATCACCCCTACCAAAAAAAGCAAGTGATCATATCCGGTAAGCATATGTTTAGCCCCGATATAGAGAAAGGGGCCAAAGGCGATTCCCTTATTGCCTAACAAAAAAGACTGTGTTTCATCATCAACTCCATGGGCATAGGCCGTCAACGAAACCAAACATAGGAGTACAAAAACAATAGTTTTCCTCAGCATTGCAAGGCTATTTCTAATGAACGTGACCGTGTTCTTTCACCTGTCTAAGGCTATCAACTTTTTTCAAGCTATCTGCCACTCTCTTTTTAGCCGCTTTAATCTTTGCTTCATTCGCAGCTGCTTCTTCTTCTATCTGAACGGCTGCTTCTTCAACCGCTGAAGTATCGATTTCCATATTCTTGGTCTTTTTCTCACCGCATGCGCTTAGGGTGACCAAACCCATAACCACTATAGCAATCAATTTTTTAAGGTTCATACTACTCTGATTTTAAATTATTATATCCTTTTCTATATTTTCAATTGCGTTTAGGTAGCCCGAAATCAAATCCTCCGTGGATCAGTCGCTTGATTGAAGCAATCTGACCGCAATGCCACATGGTATGTTTAATGTTCCAAGAAACAGCATCTAACTTTGTTGTAGCAACGGGGTGTTTTTGTTTTATAGGTTGTTCTACCTCGGCTTCTAAATCTTTCAAAGTCAAGGTAGAAATATTTTGAATGACCTTGTGCTGCATATAGTGCAATTGTCTTCTGAGTACCTCGGGGTCACTTTGCCCTATATGATCTTTTGGGTTACTGTCATACCCGTATTTATGATTAAGGTCGCGCAAATCAATCTTTTGCATAATTTCCTCATCAAATCCTGAAACGACTATAATCGAATGGTAGTTTTCGCTAATCACCAAATGCCCTACCTGCCAGCTAATGTTAGATATCAAATTGTCAGGCGTATCTTCCCATTGTTCCAAAGGAACTGAGTCAATTAATTTATTTGTCCAAGAATGTGCATCTTGGGTTTGTTTGATTAATAGATCGGTGATATTCATTTTGTAGAAACCTTGCTAATTAGAGAACTCAAAATATAAAATGCAATGATAACAGGAACAGCCAAAAATTTCATGGTGACCAGCAACACCAGACTAACAATAATAAAAATGTAACGAAGGGCATTATCTTGAAAATTCCAGTTGTCGAATTTTAAGGCAAATAGTTCGATTTTGGAGTTTAGAAGAAAAGCACTCAGTAGGGTCACCCCTATTAAAAACCATTGGTTCAAAATTATTCCATTTAAAAAGTCATTGTGTTGATATAACAATATCAAGGGTAGCGACAGTATCAATAAGGCATTTGCCGGTGTAGGCAAACCAATGAAGGAAGCAACTTGATTCTCATCAATATTGAACTTGGCCAAACGATATGCAGAGGCCATGGTGATCAAAAAACCTACAAAAGGTAAAGGAGCTACTTTTAACCCCACCCAAAAGGTAGCATCGGCTGCTTCTGAAGATAAATCTACGTTCCATCCACCAGACATCGACATGGCTAACAGTTGAAACATAACAATACCCGGAACTAAACCGCTCGTGATTACATCTGCCAAAGAATCTAATTGCAGCCCTAACTCGCTTTTTACATCTAAGACTCGAGCAGCTAGACCATCAAGGAAGTCAAAAATTATTCCCAGAAAAACGAAAACCGCGGCGAGTTCCAATTGGTTCAAAACCGCAAATACTGTTGCTACACATCCACAAAAGACATTCAATAGCGTAATGAGGTTGGGAAGATGTCTTTTCATTCTAGGTCGTTTCAGTAAAAATAATACAATTTTCTAGGTTTCGGTTTAGTCCGTTATTTATTGTGATATTTGCATTTGAGTAATTTTACCGTAAAAAATGCAGTTAAAAAAAATAGCAATACTTCTTTTACTAAGCTTTTCCGCCCTTGGCTTTTCACAAGAAATGCTGCTTTCGCCCTTATCTAAGATTAGCCTGCTTACCGTTGGAACTGGAGATGAGTTGTATTCAAGTTTTGGACACAGTGCATTTCGAATTCAAGACCCCAGCATAGGGATTGACCGTATATACGATTACGGCGGATTTGATTTCGATCCGCCAGCATTCTATTTGAAATTTGCTCGTGGGAAGCTGAATTATAGAATGTCGGGCTATAAGACCGATGGCTTTCTTGAGGCATATAGACGAGAAAACAGGTGGGTAAAAGAGCAAACTTTGAACCTATCGCAGGCTGAAAGAAACAAGATTTTCGCTTTTCTTCAAAACAACTATCGCGTCGAAAACCGCTACTATTTGTATGATTTTCTCTTTGACAATTGCGCTACGAAAATTCCAGAGGTTTTAAAGGAAGGTTTGGGAGATAAATTAAAATTTAATTACCCACATATTCAAAACCCTTTTACATTTCGGCAATTGATTCACCAAAATCTAGATGAAAATGCTTGGGCAACTTTTGGAATTGATCTAGCTCTAGGCGCTATCATAGACCGAAAAGCAACCCCATGGGAGCATCAATTTTTGCCCCTATATGTAGATAAACAAATGACGAATACGACCATAAACGGGGAAGCTTTTGTAACCAAAGAAGAACTGTTGGTTACCGCAAAACCGTTGGAAAGTGGAAGCCCACTGCTGCTTACACCTTTGTTTTGGATGATTCTTCTGATGCTTGTGGTGGTTGTCATCACTTATTTTGATCATAAGAATAACAGGCGAAACAAGGGATTGGATTTTGTGTTGTTCTTTAGTACAGGCGCAGTTGGTTTACTCCTATTTTTTCTATGGTTTATGACTGATCACGTATTTACCAAAGCCAATTTTAATCTATTATGGGCCTTTCCCTTTAATTTGGTTCTTGCCTTTATCTTGCTTAAATCTAAAGTTGCCCCAGTATGGGTTAAAAAATACTTATGGATTCTTTTGATAGGAATGGCAATTACTGGGATTTTGTGGCTATTTAAAATTCAGATTTTTTCGCCATTAATCATATTCCTTCTAGTAGCCTTGGGCATTCGTTATCTATTTTTGATCCATAGCCTTGGCATATCGGAAAGACCTCAAAACACATAGCGCTGAACTTTTAAATGAACTAATGAACCTACTCACTGTAGAAAACATATCTAAATCTTTTGGCGAATTGGTGCTCTTTGAAAACCTTTCTTTTGGTGTCAATAAAGAGCAAAAGATAGCTTTTATCGCAAAAAACGGTACAGGAAAAACATCGATTTTAAAAATGCTTTCTGGGAGTGATTCTCCAGATTCGGGGCAAATCAGTTACCGCAAAGGAATTCGTGTTTCTTTTTTAGAGCAAGAGCCTGATCTGAATCCTGATTTGACCATTGAGGAGACAATTTTCGCTTCAGACAATGAAGTACTCAAAGTAATCGCGGCTTATGAAAAAGCGCTGGAGAATTCGGATGATCAAGATGCATATCAAGCAGCATTTGAGGCTATGGAACATCATCAGGCATGGGACTTTGAAACCCAATACAAGCAAATACTCTTCAAGTTAAAATTAGAAGACCTTCATGTGAACGTTGGCTTGCTCTCTGGAGGGCAAAAGAAACGTTTGGCATTGGCGAATGCACTTATCAACAAACCCGAACTCTTGATTTTAGATGAGCCGACCAACCATCTCGACCTAGAGATGATCGAATGGTTAGAACAGTATTTTGCCAAAGAGAATATGACCTTGTTCATGGTGACCCATGATCGTTATTTTTTAGAACGTGTATGCAACGAGATCATAGAATTAGATAATGGTAAGTTGTATCCGTACAAAGGCAATTATTCGTATTACTTGGAAAAGAAAGAAGCGCGAATCGAGCAAGAAGCTGTTGCCCATCATAAAACCAAGTTGCTTTTTAAAAAGGAATTAGTTTGGATGCGAAAGCAGCCTAAAGCGCGAACCACGAAATCAAAATCGCGGATCGACGATTTCAATAAAATAAAGGAAAAGGCTAGTCAACGACGCAAGGAGCATGAAGTTCAGCTAGAAATCAATATGGAACGTATGGGAAGCAAAATTCTCGAACTTCACAAGATTTCCAAAGCCTATTCTGAAAAAGCAATTTTAGACAAGTTCGAATATAACTTTGTCAAAGGAGAACGTATTGGTATTATTGGTAAAAACGGAACGGGTAAGTCTACCTTTTTGAATATCATAACCGGAAATGATCAACCAGACTCAGGAAAGGTAGTTAAAGGTGATACTATTAAATTCGGGTATTACACCCAAAAGGGAATACCTATTAATGAAGGTCAAAAGGTAATTGATGTCATTCGCGAATTCGGAGACTACATTCCCTTAGCCAAAGGACGGCAAATTTCGGCCCAGCAACTGCTAGAACGTTTTCTTTTTGATAGAAAAAAACAGTATGATTTTGTAGAAAAATTGAGTGGTGGAGAGCGCAAGCGACTATACTTGTGTACGGTACTGATACAGAATCCCAACTTTTTGATTTTAGATGAGCCCACCAATGACCTTGATATTGTGACCCTGAATGTCTTGGAAAGCTTTCTTTTAGATTTTCCAGGATGCTTAATAGTGGTCTCCCACGACCGTTATTTCATGGATAAAATTGTAGACCATCTTTTTGTGTTCAGAGGTGATGCTGTGGTAGAAGATTTCCCGGGAAACTACTCTGATTTTAGAGCCTATGAAGATAGTTCGACTCTAGAAATGAGAGCGGTAAAGGAAAAAGCTAAGGAAAAAACCAAAGAAACCAATACAAGCAAGAGTACCTGGAAAACAGATAGTAAGAGTAAAAAACTATCCTATTTGGAACAAAAAGAATACAAACAACTGGAAAAGGAAATCCAGAAATTAGAGTTTAAAAAAGGAGAAATAGAACAACAATTCGTTACAGGAGATTTGTCGGTAGATGATATTACCGAGCTTTCAAAAAACTTGAAAGAAATCAATGATGGAATAGAAACAAAGACCGAAAGATGGTTTGAGCTTTCGGCGATGATGGAATGATGTATTACTTCCTCCAATATCTCAAACATCTACTGTCGGCCACCAATCAACATGGCATTCACTCTCCTTTTGTATATGACTATTTGACCAAGTGCTTGTATGCAAAAACGAAATTCAAAACTTCAAAGTGTGACAAGGTTGTTCTAAAAAGCATCCCCTATTTTGCCATTAAAAATATCAAGATTGACGCTGAAGATTCTAGAATTGATAATAAAATCCAACATGAATTTAAACTTAAACCCTCCCATAAAACTCCCTTTGATTTAATTTATTTAGATCATCCTACAGCACATATTTTGAGTTGCTACAATGGCCTTGTTCACAATGATAGTATGATTTTTATTAAAAATATCCATCGCAATAAGAACGCTACCAATATTTGGAAAACTTTGAAAGCAAGTGAGATCATAACCGTCTCCATAGATATGTTTTATTGCGGTGCACTTTTCTTTCGAAAAGAACAAGTAAAGGAACATTTTAAGGTTCGGATTTAATCCTGTAACTTTAGTATAAGCAATTTGGTCATGAGTAATAATACGATGTATATTATTTTGGGGGGCGTTTTTATGCTTTACCTCATTATTTCATTAACTACCAGAAATAAATCAAAAGCGCGCAAGTCAAGAAAGTTTATGGAAGATTATAAAAGAGATGATAAAAAAAAGGAATAACAGATACGTAGGTATCAAACCGATAAACTTTTAAACTTTCGCCTTACTATTTTTGACCTTCTAGTTAATTCTTGAACTTGAATCTTTCAAATGAAAATATATACTAAAACAGGCGATAAAGGTACAACCGCCTTATTCGGAGGCACTCGTGTCGCCAAGCACCATATGCGCATAGAAAGTTATGGTACTATAGACGAACTTAATTCTTGGTTGGGTTTAATTCGTGACCAAGTAATTGACGCGCACTCTAAAAAAACTTTGGCCCTAGTTCAAGATAAACTTTTTACCGTCGGGGCGATTTTGGCCACAGACCCAAAAAAAGCGGTCTTAAAAAACGGAAAAGAACGCCTAAATATTCCCAAAATTGATGCGAGCGATATCGAACTGCTGGAGAAAGAAATGGATATTATAGATGCCAAGTTGCCTCAAATGACCCATTTCATACTGCCTGGTGGGCATACTACGGTGTCATACTGTCACATTGCGCGTACGGTTTGCCGTCGTGCGGAAAGGATGGCTTCGCTACTTAATGAACACGAGCCCTTTGATGCCCAGGTGTTGATGTACCTCAATAGACTTTCCGACTACCTCTTTTTATTGGCACGAAAATTGTCTTCAGACTTACAAGTAGAAGAAATCAAGTGGATTCCTGAGAAAAAAGGCTAATAAAATTGATATTTCTTCGTTATCAGAGTATTCACGGCAGAAATTTTTAATAAAAATCGCTAAAAAACTTGGCTATTTGCTTTTAAAAATTATTTTTGCAAAAATTTAAAATCAAACTATTACCATGTATTGGACATTAGAATTAGCATCGTATTTAAGTGATGCGCCATGGCCAGCCACCAAAGACGAATTAATCGATTACTCGATTCGTACAGGAGCGCCCTTAGAGGTTGTTGAAAACTTACAGTCTATGGAGGAAGAAGGTGGAGAAATATATGAATCTATCGAAGAGATTTGGCCTGATTATCCCACTGAAGAAGATTACCTCTGGAATGAGGATGAATATTAATAACATTTCGAGTGAATTCGAAGTTAAAAAGCCTCATTTGGGGCTTTTTTTTATGGACTTTCCTAAGGTTTCGGTAATTTTGTCAGATTACTGATTATTTTTCCATCAAATTGGAAACTGGAATACCTTTTGCTCAACCAAAAGCATTTGAAGATAAACGATACCATACCGCAGCTCAAATGCGGTTCATCCATATAAAATACATTTATGAGTTTTTTAAATTCGGTTCTAAAAG
Source organism: Maribacter sp. (assembly GCF_039974175.1). Classification (GTDB taxonomy): domain Bacteria; phylum Bacteroidota; class Bacteroidia; order Flavobacteriales; family Flavobacteriaceae; genus Maribacter_C. Next base: position 616,357 of record NZ_JBDWJN010000013.1, on the reverse strand, counting down.
CATTTGTAGGTGATAAGTCTCAGAAAGACGTCAAGCAACTGCAACCAATGGTCGATAAGATCAGATCTTTTGAAGCACAACTTGAGGGGTTAAGTCACGATGCACTTCGGGCAAAAACATTAGAATTCAAGGCAAAGATCAAAGAAGATCGTAAGGCTTTAGATGACCAAATTGAAGCTTTAAAAGAAGAGGTAAACGCATCTACCGATATTGATAAGAATGAAGACATCTACGCAGAAATCGATAAACTAAAGGAAGAGGCCTATAAAATATCGGAAGATACTTTAAACGAAATTTTACCGGAGGCATTTGCTGTAGTAAAAGAAACAGCAAAACGCTTTGCGAATAATACTACACTTTCTGTAACTGCATCTGAATATGACAGAGAGCTTTCAGGTAGTCATGACTATGTTACCCTTGAGGGAGATAATGCAATTTGGAAAAATTCATGGGATGCCGCTGGAAAAGAAGTGACCTGGGATATGATTCATTATGATGTGCAGCTCATAGGTGGTATCGCACTGCATCAAGGTAAAATTGCGGAGATGCAAACAGGGGAAGGTAAAACACTTGTTGCTACCCTTCCGCTCTACCTAAATGCCCTTACCGGAAATGGGGCACATTTGGTTACAGTCAATGATTACCTAGCCAAACGTGATAGCGCTTGGATGGCTCCGATTTTTCAGTTCCACGGACTTTCAGTGGATTGTATTGACCATCACAGACCGAATTCTGACGGAAGACGGGCAGCTTACAACGCAGATATCACTTATGGAACGAACAACGAATTCGGTTTTGACTATTTAAGAGATAATATGGCGCATACGCCAAAAGATCTAGTGCAGCGTCCGCACAACTATTCTATAGTAGATGAGGTCGATTCTGTTCTCGTGGATGATGCCCGTACACCTCTTATTATTTCGGGTCCGGTTCCTGAAGGTGATCGGCATGAATTTAATGAGTTGAAGCCAAAGGTTAGTGAAATCGTTCAAAAACAACGACAGCATTTGACAGGAGTTTTAGCGGAAGCGAAAAAATTAATCGCTGAAGGAGATTCCAAAGAAGGTGGATTTTTATTGCTCAGGGTACATAGAGGTTTGCCCAAAAACAAAGCTCTTATCAAGTTTTTAAGTGAAGAAGGTGTAAAACAGTTGTTACAGAAGACAGAGAACTTCTATATGCAAGATAACAACCGGGAAATGCCAAAGGTAGATGAAGACCTTTTATTTGTAATCGAAGAGAAGAACAATCAAATTGAGCTTACAGATAAAGGCATTGAATATATCTCTGGAGAACAAGATAAAGATTTCTTCGTGATGCCAGACATTGGCGGTGAGATTGCCTTGATAGAAAACCAAAATCTCGAAATTGAAAAGGAAGCCGAACTCAAAGAGGAACTATTCAAAGATTTTACCGTAAAGAGTGAGCGCATTCATACCATGAGCCAATTGTTAAAAGCCTACACCTTGTTTGAAAAGGATGTAGAGTATGTGGTCATGGATAATAAGGTAATGATAGTTGATGAACAAACCGGTCGTATTATGGACGGTCGTCGTTACTCAGACGGGTTACACCAAGCAATTGAAGCGAAAGAGAATGTAAAGATCGAAGCACTTACACAAACCTTCGCCACCGTTACCTTACAGAACTATTTTAGAATGTACAGTAAATTAGCTGGTATGACGGGTACTGCGATTACTGAGGCTGGTGAGTTCTGGGAAATTTATAAGTTGGATGTTATGGAAATTCCAACGAATCGCCCAATTGCCCGTGATGATAGAAACGATTTGATCTATAAGACCAAACGGGAAAAGTACAATGCGATTATTGATGAGGTGACCCAATTATCACAACAGGGAAGACCCGTTTTGATTGGTACAACTTCTGTAGAAATTTCAGAATTGCTTTCTCGAATGTTGAATATTCGAAAAGTTCCACACAATGTATTGAATGCTAAATTACATAAGAAAGAAGCAGACGTTGTAGCCGAGGCAGGAAATGCTGGGGTGGTTACTATCGCAACGAATATGGCAGGTCGTGGCACAGATATCAAGCTATCAGACGAAGTAAAAGCAGCTGGCGGATTGGCCATTGTAGGTACGGAACGCCATGATTCGCGTCGTGTTGACAGGCAATTACGAGGGCGTTCAGGACGTCAGGGTGATCCGGGAAGTTCGCAGTTCTATGTTTCCTTAGAAGATAATCTGATGCGCTTATTCGGTTCTGACCGAGTGGCCAAGATGATGGATAAAATGGGGCTTGAAGAAGGTGAAGTGATTCAGCATTCCATGATGACGAAGTCTATTGAGCGTGCCCAGAAAAAGGTAGAGGAAAATAATTTCGGAGTCCGTAAGCGTTTATTGGAATATGATGATGTAATGAACGCACAACGTGAAGTTGTATACAAAAGAAGACGACACGCCTTACAAGGAGAACGTCTTCAAGTAGACATTGCCAATATGGTATATGATACCTGTGAAGTAATTGCGGAACAGAACAAAGCCACGAATGATTACAAGAATTTCGAATTCGAGTTGATTAAGTATTTCTCAATGACCTCTCCTGTATCTGAAGAGGAATTTGATAAGCAGGGTGTTCAAGAGATTTCAGGAACATTATACAAAGCCGCTTACGACCATTATAAGGAAAAAATAGAGCGGAATGCTGCGACTGCCTTTCCAGTAATAAAGAATGTATATGAGGATAAAGGAAATAGCTTTGAGCGTATCGTTGTTCCCTTTACAGATGGTATTAAAACTCTGAATGTGGTTACCAATCTTCAGGAAGCCTATGACAGTAATGGTGCACAGTTGGTAACAGATTTCGAAAAAAATATTTCCTTGGCCATAATCGACGATTCATGGAAAACACATCTTAGAAAGATGGATGAATTGAAACAGTCTGTGCAACTGGCGGTTCACGAACAAAAAGACCCATTGTTGATTTATAAATTTGAAGCTTTTGAGCTTTTCAAAGGGATGATTGAAAAGGTTAACAAAGAAGTAGTCTCATTTTTATTTAAAGGAGAGTTGCCCAGTGGCAACCCCAACGAGATTCAGCAAGCAGATAATATCCGCAGACCTAAGGAAAACCTAAAGACCAGTAAAGAGGAAATTCCGAATAGTGATGAGCGGGCCGCCCAAAGCAGGGCGATTGGTCAAAATCAAGGTGGTAGACCTGCAGTTACTGAAACCATTGTACGCGAGCATAAAAAAATAGGAAGAAATGATCGTGTGACCATCAAAAATATAATGTCAGGCGAAAGCAAAGTCGTGAAGTATAAACAAGCAGAACCTTTGATCAACAAAGGCGAATGGGTATTGACTGAAGACTAGACCTGAGAAGAACAACGGCGTAAAGGGCGGCCTCATTTGAGCCGCCCTTTGTATTGTTTAAAATCATTAAAAAGGGCAGCATAGGCTAGGTTATACCGTTAATTAACATGTATACCACATAAATTGCTAGTTTCACCACATTTTCCAGCGCTATTACCCAATTAAAGGTAATTTTAGATTACGCGTCCCCCTTCTAGCCCTAATCACTTGGCGTTCACCTGCTTTCTAAAAGATTGGTAATGCAAAATTCGACTAAAAATCTGAGTAGACTTAGCGACAAGACCAAATTGTTACTAAAATTCAACTATACCTCATCGTTTATGAGTCTAGCATTCGGTATAGCCTGTTTGTATTTACTTCAAGCAAAAAACATTGTACCGTACGCATTTTTCACCTATGCTATTTTAAATTTTTTAAACATAGCTGCTTTTAAACGTCACCGCAGTTTAATTGTAATGGCTGTGGCAACCTCACTACTTTCGGTGATTAGCACCATCATAATAGTGCTATACAGTGGCGGAATCAACAGTCCTTTTCTTTTTGTATTGGCGCTTATTGTTCTTGGGGGATACGTTGTAACGCGTCTTTTTGGAAAAATCTATTTGTATACTATTTTAAGCATAGTCTGCATTATTTATACCTTAGGAAAGTTCGATAGCGCTTTCTTTTCTTTTACCAATGAAATTCCCCAACCGTCACGAGATATTTTTGCGCTGTTATGCGCTTTATTTTCTGTCTACCTACTGGGTGTCATTTTTGGAAAAAACTTACTAAAGACTCATCATCGTTTGTACAAGTCTAAAACAGAAATCGAGGCACAAATCCTCGAAAAAGAAATTCTGCTAAAAGAAATACACCATCGGGTAAAAAACAACCTCCAAACAGTTTCTAGTTTACTGAGTATGCAAGGTAGAAACACTACCAACGAGCAAATTAAAAAAATCATCAAGAGCAGTCAAAATCGCGTTATTTCAATGGCTATCATTCATGAAATGCTGTATACAAATGATAATCTTTCTAAAATTGAATTCAAACCCTATGTTCAAGAACTCACCGCCTTTCTTATTAAATCTGTGGTTGGTTCTAGTCCTAAAATAGATTTACATATTGACATTCCTGATATAAAGCTAGGTATTGATACGGCCATTCCTTTGGGTCTGTTGATAAACGAGGCCATAACCAATTCCTTGAAATACGGCTTTGAGGACAAAAATGAGGGTCTTATTGAAATCGGTCTTCAAAAAGAAGCAGAAGGTGAGAACAATTATATACTAACAATTAGTGATAATGGTATAGGGTTCTCTGAGGTAACTCATTCGAAAACAACAAAATCTCTAGGTCTTAAATTAATTCACAACTTAGCGAGACAACTTCAAGGATCTGTGTTAAAAGACGATTCAAAAATTGGCACGACTTACATTATCAAATTTAAAGATATACAACAAACCCTAAGTCCTGTAGCCTAGACTAGGGTTCGATCCTTAACATACGTATTCCTAACTTCTGTAGTGAGCATCTGAATCGAACTGAAGAAGTCTATAAATTTCGTCGTATAGCTCAGCTAAATTATAGTTCTTTAAATAAAAAGCTATAAATTGGAATATAATCCAAAACATATTTAGCTTTACAAAAAAATTGCTTTGCTAATTTTAGATTGCCTCAATTTCTAAAACCAACCATTAAACACGGGACCATGGAAAAGAATCGAAAACTTGAAGAACGGCTAAAGAATAAGGCACGGTTGGTTCTCAAAGTAAATTATTTCACCTCCGCTTTTTCGATTGTATTCGCTTGTGTTTGTCTTTTTCTTTTAGATATAACCGAAGTAATTCCCTTTGTGTTTTTAAGCTTTGGTATTCTAAATCTCATGAATACCATTCTGTACTATTATCATAAAAACCTAACCACTACCTATAATATTGTGTCTGTAATGACCCTAACCGGAGCTAGTGTAATAACCTTATATAGTGGGGGTATCAACAGTCCGTTTATTTTTGTGCTTGCAATAATTGTTATTGCGGGTTATGTCACGACCAAATCTTACGGTTCGCTCTATCTCAACTTATGCCTGTTGATCATTGTTCTTATCTACTCGCAAAGCATAGCTGACTTCAGCTTTGCAACAAATGTAGTTCCCGAAAAATCAAAAAACATCTTTGCGCTTCTTAGCGTGCTATTTTCGGTCTATTTGTTGGGTGGGGTATTTGGAAAAAATTTACTGAGTGCACACCACAATTTGTATAAAACCAAAGATGAATTGGAACGTAAAATCAATGAAAAAGAAACTTTACTTAAAGAGGTTCACCATAGGGTAAAAAACAATTTACAAACCGTGTCTAGCTTACTAAGCTTACAATCTCGAAATGTTTCGGACAAGGACACCAAAAGTCTTTTAAAAAGTAGTCAGAACAGGGTCATTTCTATGGCCATGGTTCATGAAATGTTATATATGCGTGAGGATATTTCAAAGATTGGATACAAATCTTACGTACAGGAGCTGGCAGAATATTTGGTACGTTCTATCAAAGGTACGAGTAGTAATATAACCTTGGACATAGATATTCCAGATGTGAAACTGAATATAGATACTGCTATTCCACTGGGCTTATTGATAAACGAAGCAGTAACCAATGCGTTGAAATATGGAATTGTTGATGACACTCAGGGGCATATTTTTATCAAATTACGCAAGGGTGAATATGATGAGTATTTATTGAATATTGGGGATACTGGAGTTGGTTATTCTGAAACCATCAATCATAAAACCACGCAATCGTTGGGACTTAAATTGATTCATAATTTGGCTCGGCAGTTACGGGGTTCCATTGTTCGTGATATCACTCGTAAAGGCACACATTACATTGTAAAGTTTAAGGAAATTAAACAGCAGATTCCGCCTATGGCACAACCTGCCTAAAACCCAAAAACAAAGGGTCCCGTATTTCTTAGTTTTATACCTATATTTAGTACGACTAATTTAAATTCGTTCTAATGCTATATAGATTACTCCTCTTGGTGCTTTGTTTTGGCACCACAGTACAAGCACAAGATTATTTTTACAAGAAATTCCATCCCTTTAATGAGGCAGTTCCATCGCCCCAAGAATTTTTAGGATACGGTATCGGAGAGCACCATACACGACACGATTTGATTGTGGCCTATTTAACGAAACTGGCAGAAACCTCTGATCGCGCATCTATATACCAATATGGGAAAACACATGAAGGTCGAAAATTAGTTATTCTTACGATTACGAGTCCTGAGAACTTGTCCAATTTAGATGATTTAAAACAACAACATCTTGCTTTTACAGACCCCTCCAAAAACGTTTCAAATTATGGGGATGTTCCTATTTTCATCAACCTCGCCTATAACGTACATGGTAATGAGCCATCTAGTTCTGAAGCTGCTTTGTTAAGTGCATATACCTTTGCTGCCTCGAATAGCCCTGAGATATTAAAGTATATGAACGATGCTGTGGTAATGATTGATCCGACCATTAACCCAGACGGGCGTGACCGGCATACCCAATGGGCAAATATGTATCAAGGCACCCCCAATGTGACAGATCCGCAAGATGCGGAACACAATGAATACTGGCCTGGGGGAAGAACCAATCATTACTGGTTCGATTTAAATCGCGATTGGCTGTTGGCCATAAACCCCGAAAGTAGAGGTAAACTCAAATGGTTTCATGAATGGCTACCCAATGTGGTAACCGATTTTCATGAAATGGGAACCCAAGCCAGCTACTTCTTTGAACCCATGAAGACCAACGCTTCCTTTGACCCTATCATGCCAAAAGAAAACTATGAAGACCTAAACAATATGTTCGGGGCTGAATTTGCAAAAGCTTTAGACAGTATCGGTTCTTTTTATTTTACCAAAGAGGTATTTGATGGTACCTACCCTGGTTATGGATCTTCATATCCTGACTTGCATGGGGCTTTGGCCTTATTGTTTGAACAAGCGAGTTCTCGCGGACATGAACAAAAAACCGCTTTTGGAAAAATCACCTTCCCTTTTACCATTCGCAATCAATATACCTCCAGTATCACAACGGTTAAAACGGCAGTAGCAAACAAGGCTTATATGTACAAGTATCAGCAGGATTTCTTTAAAAGTGCACTGACCAACGCTGCCAAGAAAAAAATACGCGGATATTCGTTCGGAGATGATTACGACCAAAACCGAACCAAGGCATTTATAGATAAACTTTTGGTACATGACATCGATGTGTTTACATCAGGAAATCGCTATGTAGTTCCTACCAGACAACCCCAATATCGAATGGTACAAACCATGTTCGAAACCTATTCAAAGTATCGCGATAGTGTATATTATGATGCCTCTGCATGGTCTGTGGCAAATTTCTACAATATGAAATACAGGGCTGTCACCAACCTTAACATGGAAGAGAAAATAGAAAGTACAGACGATCTTGTGACTGTAGTTGGAGTACAAAAATCTGATTATGCCTATGTCATTGATTGGGATGATTACAATGCACCTGCAGCCTTGAATTACCTGCAAAATAACGGATTGGTAGTTTCCTCTGCATTTAAACCTTTCACAGTAAAGGTAGGGGCCAATTCAAAATCGTTCAACTACGGGTCACTGGTACTTCCTGTTTCGCTTCAAAAGAAAAATGCACAAGTAGTGTATGATTTGGTACAAAAGGCGCAAAAGAAATATGAAGTGCCCACCTATGCCGTGAACTCTGGATACAGTTTAAAAGGAATTGACTTAGGCAGTCGCTATATACAGCCAGTTAAAAAGGTTAAAGCTGCCATGCTCATCGGAGATGGAACACGTTCATATGAGGCTGGTGAAGTTTGGCATTTGCTCGATACTCGAATGAATATGCCTATTAGTAAGATACCGTTGCGCAATTTCAACCGAACCAATTTTGACAAGTATACTACGTTGGTCATGGTTTCTGGTCGCTATAATTTAACCAAAAAGCAACAAGAAAAAATCAAGGCATGGGTACGTAAAGGAAATACTTTGATTACTATTGGAACGGCTACCAAATGGGTAATAGATAAAAAATGGGTCAAGGAAAAACTAACGAATGTAGAAAGAGATTCTCTGAAAAAAGATTCGACCATAGTAGTCGGTAGAAAGCCCTATGTCGATGCTGGTGAAAATTTAGGCAAGGAAAGTGTTGGCGGAGTAATCCTCAAAGCAGATTTAGACATCACACATCCATTGGCTTTTGGCTACCATGACCGTTCTATTCCGGTTTATAAGAATAATACGGTTTGGTTAGCACCGAGTAAAAACGAGTATGCAACGGTAGCAAAGTATGCCAAAAACCCTCATATTGACGGCTTCATTACCAAAAAGAATATGGAGGAGTACCTAAAACCCTCGGCATCGCTAGTGGTTAGTAAATTAGGAAGTGGTAGGGTAGTTTTGTTCGCAGACAATCCCAATTTTAGAGGCAGTTGGTACGGCACCAACCGTCTTTTCTTAAACGCTTTGTTTTTGGGAGATAAAATCAATATTCCAGCGAGAGATTAAATGCATGAAAGAAAAAATTAGAGCTACTTATGAAGATTTAGCGGAAAGCTATGATGCACTTATCGAACATAAACCGCACAATGCGTACTACGATCGGCCGAACACATTAAAGTTGATTGGTGAGGTAAGCGGAATGACAATTTTAGATGCCGCCTGTGGACCTGGAAAATATGCAGAGATCTTTTTAAAAGAAGGGGCATCTGTTACGGGGTTCGATATCAGCCCCCGAATGGTGCAATTGGCCAAAGAAAGAAACAAGTACACGGGTAAATTCTTTGTGCATGATTTGACAGAACCAATGGCAACACTCAAAAATGAATCTTTCGACATCGTGGTTTGCGCCTTGGCCCTGCACTATTTAGAGGATTGGAAACCAGCTATGAAAGAGTTTTGCAGAGTACTGAAACCAAAGGGAGCTTTAGTAGTCTCCATTGAACATCCTTTTTTCGAGTATTTATACTTCAAGTCTAAAAAGTACTTTGAAGTCGAAGCCGTAAAGGCTACTTGGAGCGGATTCGGAAAACGAATCAAGATGCATAGCTACCGAAGACCTTTGATGGAATGTATACAACCAATCACCAACAATGGTTTCTATATTGACCAGCTTATCGAGCCTAAACCGGTAGCGGAATTTGAAAAATACGACCGAAGACATTTTAAAGAACTCAATAAGTTTCCCAGTTTTCTGCATATAAAAGCTATTAAAAGGTGAAAAGTAGGAAAATAGGAGCTCCTCTATTCATTCGCGGGAAGATGAGTACACCAGTTGGGAAGCCGGAGGGTTTGAAAACCCCTGCCACTATCAAATAAAAGATGCAAACGACTAAACAGAACTAATCGATACCTAAAAAGATTCCCTTACGATCGCTTTCCAGATCAAAGGAATAACAATAAAACCATTTGAAATGAAAACAAAAACAAGTTTATTCCTACTTTTCACCCTCTTCTGGAGTCTAAGCAGCTTCTCACAAACTGCACAAGGAGATGGTCCTCATTCACAACTCATTATTCGAGGCGTTATGCTCGTCAATGGCAATGGAGCACCTCCACAAGGGCCAATTGATATTGTGGTTGAAAAAAATATAATTAAAAAGATTCAGGTAGTAGGGTATGATGGGGTACCTATTGACGAGTCGAAAAGACCCAAACTAAAGGCTGGCGGTAAGGAATTAGATTGTGATGGCATGTACCTGATGCCGGGTTTTATTGATATGCACACCCACATTGGTGGCACATCTCAAGGCGCAGAGCCCGATTATGTATTTAAACTTTGGATGGCACATGGGGTAACCACCGCAAGAGAGGTTGGAGGAAGAGGTCCCGATTGGTCTCTAGATCTGAAACGCAAAAGTGCTAAGAACGAGATCGTTGCTCCACGAATCTTTAGCTACACGCGGTTTGGCCAAACAAGTGCAGGGTTTAACCCTCTGAATGATATTCCGATATCTAGCCCAGAGCAAGCCAGAGCCTGGGTGCGGGCAAATGCAAAGGAAGGTGCTGATGGTATTAAATTCTTTGGTGCGGAACCAGAAATCATGGCCGCTGCCTTAGATGAAAATAAAAAACTGGGGCTCGGCTCGGCATGTCACCATGCCCAATTAAGTGTTGCAAGATGGAATGTATTGCACTCCGCCAGAGCAGGATTAACTTCCATGGAGCATTGGTACGGGCTCCCAGAAGCGCTATTTGACAGTCGCACAGTACAAGATTATCCCTTAGATTACAATTACCAGAATGAACAACACCGTTTTGAAAACGCTGGAAAACTTTGGGCACAGGCTGCAAAGCCCTATTCAGAGCATTGGGAAAATGTAATGACAGAATTACTTGACCTTGACTTTACCCTAGACCCCACATTTAACATTTATGAAGCGAGCCGTGATTTACAGCGTGCAAGACGTGCCGAATGGCATGAAGATTACACCTTACCTTCCCTTTGGGATTTTTACCAGCCCAGCAAGATTTCTCACGGAAGCTATTGGCACGATTGGGGTACAGAGCAGGAAGTAGCTTGGAGGGAGAATTTTCAACTTTGGATGACTTTTATCAACGAATATAAAAATCGAGGAGGTCGCGTCACCGCTGGCTCCGATTCTGGATTCATATTTCAATTGTATGGGTTTGCTTTTATTCGCGAATTGGAACTACTTCGCGAAGCAGGATTCCATCCCTTAGAAGTGATTCGCTCCGCCACCTTAAACGGTGCTGAAGCCTTAGGCATGGATCAGAAAATCGGTTCGGTAGCCATTGGTAAACTAGCAGATTTTGTAGTTGTCGACGCCAACCCTTTGGCCAATTTAAAGGTATTGTATGGTACAGGTGCAATAAAACTAACGCAAGACAATAAAGTTATACGTGAAGGAGGTATAAAGTATACCATTAAAGATGGTATTATTTATGACGCAAAAGCATTGTTGCAAGAGGTAAAAGATATGGTCGCGGCTGAGAAGGCCAAAACAGACTATAAGCTGTTACAGCCCGGAATCAAAGAATAAAATCGTCGTATTAGTCTTTGTTGTTCGTATTTCTAGGCCGCAACAATTAAAAAGAAATGAACCAAAAAATAGGGAGCAAATATACTGTTGTAGATGATGTAAGAATTCATTACTTGGTAGCAGGGGTCGGAGAACCAATTTTACTTATTCATGGGTTTCCGACCTCTTCCTACTTATGGAGAAATATCATTGACGAGGTTTCAGCAAGCTATCAGGTGATCGCCATAGATTTGCCAGGATATGGCAAATCGGACAAAAGAATTGAAGATTCGTTTAGTTTTAGATACTATAACCGCGTCATATCGGGCTTTTTAAAAAATTTAGACATTGATAGTATCTCTCTAGGTGTGCATGATGTGGGTGGGCCAATCGGTTTGTATTGGATGGTTCAACATATGGAAAAAGTAAACCGATTAATTTTGTTCAATACCCTGGTATATCCAAAATTCTCATGGGCGGTAAAATTATTTGGGTTAGCTACCGTTGTTCCGGGCATAAAAAATTGGTTGACAAGTTCAAACGGTATTAAAAAAGCGTTGCAAATAGGAGTATTTGATAAGAGCAAATTAACAGCAGAGGTCATACGAAATTATCAACAGCCCTTCTCTGATAAAAATTCAAGAAAGGTGCTTTTGAAAAGCGTACAAAGATTAAGCCTGAAAGGGTTTTCCGAAATTGAGAGAAAACTGCATTTATACAAAGGGCGAATTCAAATTATTTATGGAGAACATGATAAGATTTTACCGAGAGTAGATCGAACTATGATAAAAGTTAAAAAGAACTTACCCCAATCGAATGTTCGGATAATTCCAAATTGCGGGCATTTTTTACAAGAAGACGCTCCAGAGCAAATAAGCGCTATAATTTTAGAATTTATGAGCAATTCATAAAACCGCTATAAGCGGGCATTAAAAAAGCACCAAGCCTCCCCGTAGGGAATCGCTTGGTGCTGAACTAGTTAGTATGGTGTCAATAGGTGACAAAAATCCCTAGCCGTACCCTAATGTTACGGCTAGAGAGGGGGAACTTTTTTCTTGAAGACTAAAAGGGTCTTCTGCTATCTTGAACCCGTACTTTTACAGGCTTCAATTCTTTCGTTTGTTTTTTAACTCTTAAAAGCATTGTAGTAAGAACTACAGCAGGAATTAGAGATACTAGTACGATCATGGTATATAATTTATTGGGTTTAAGTCTTATGCCATTTTGGCTTTGTTTCTTTTCGTTTTAAAAGCTAGGGCTTTTTTGATTCTAGAGTTTTTGAATTTGTATAAACGAGCAACTTCTGTTTCATTTGCTGTTTTAACTTCATTATACTCTGTAGCAACAACAATGCCATTATCCAAAAGATCGCCCATTTGAGAAAATTGAATTTGAACATAACTTTCGATTTGAGGGTTCAATGCTACGCCGTGGTCGTTGGTATTTGCAAAGGCAGTTACGCCACAGAAAAGGATAAAAAGAAGTGTAATTATAGACTTCATAAGTAGGTATTTTAATCATTGGGGTTACATCAAAATAACCGCAGATTGAGGTTTTAGTTCGATTTCAATCGCCAAAGTGCCTTATTTTTCGGTGCCTGACAAAAATTAAGATAAAGTGTAGCAATTGCTCGACAAGTGAATTCAGAAGCGAAGACACCTTATCGACTGAAGTGGTTTTTAATCGGTGTTTTTTGAGCTAATTGTGAGCGAAGAAAAGTTAGAAATCGTATTTTTAGGTATGCGAGAAGTGCAATTCATGCCTCCAGAGAACCTTAGGCCATATGTAAATTCGATTATGGTTATGGAAACGACCGAGCTAAATGCACATACCAATATTCCGCTGTATGCCGATGGCTATCCGGGAATTATGTATTATACAGCTAAGAATGGGTGTTATTTGCTTCCAAGCAATAAGAGACTATCAGAATTGTTTTTATATGGGCAAACCTTAGACCCTGTTTCGCTTGACATATCGGGACCATTCAAATTTGTGGTCTTACAGCTCTACCCTTTTGCCTCCCAGTATCTATTGGATGTAAACCCGAAAGAATTGAACGATGATTGCTATAATCTCTTTCAACTTGAACAAATCAACATAGAAGCTTATGCTGAAAAATTGCGAGCTACAGAAGCCTTAGAAGACTGGGTTGACATTCTATCAAAATTAACAGAAGAACTTGTCGCCCATCATTCTGTACCCAAAGATGATCAAATTCAACAGGCAATTAGCTTGATCTTGGAACACGGTGGGCAACTGTCAGTAAAAGCAGTACGCGATCAGGTCTATTTGGCCGAGCGCACATTTGAGCGAAAGTTCAATGCGCAGGTAGGTCTTAGCCCAAAACAGTTTGCCAAAATCATTCAGTTTAAAAGTTCGCTAAAACTACTGACTAATGAGAATTATGTGCAGTTGCTAGATGTTGGCTACGACAGTGGCTTCGCTGATCAATCACATTTCATACGCAGTTTTAAAAAGTATACGGGTAAGACACCCTCCGAATTCCTGCAAACAACCTATTAACTCCTTTTGTCGGTTTTGTTCTATTAGGGTAACTTATTGCCCTATACTTTTGTTTCCGTAGCAAAAATCTAAAAATTAAAAGGCATGAAAACACAAACCATCATCTTAATTCTAGCAACCCTATCGACCGGTATCATGGCGGGTGTCTTTTTTACTTGGTCAAACGCTGTTACCACTGGTATAGGTCGATTGAGTGATGTAGAATATCTCAAATCTTTTCAAGCAATGAACCGAACCATTTTGAACCCAGCCTTTTTTCTGGCACTATTCGGTCCGGCAGTATTGCTACCACTAGCCTCTTTTTTGCAGCTAAAACTACAGCCTCAAAAGCTAATTTGGATGCTTTTAGCCGCTAGTTTGCTGTATCTAATGGGTGTGATTGTCATTACCATTGTGGGAAACGTACCTATGAATACCATTTTAGACAAAACCGCTTTGCAAGACATCTCTTTGGAAGATGCAAAGACATTACGTAATAGTTTCGAAAACAAATGGAATTCCCTAAATTGGATACGCACTTACTGCGCTATAGGCGCTTTTCTATTAGCAATCATTAGCTGTATAACCCTAAGCAACTAAACTTATGAAATCTATTTATAATGCATACACTCCTGAAGGGTTTCGAAACGTGAACGCCTACCTGTTCGTGGCCAACCCGCAAGTAGAGATCGACTTTTTAAAAAAGGCCTTTTGGGCTGAAGAAATAAATCGTTCTGTGGGTCGCAACGATGAAATTGGCAATTGCATTTTAAAAATCGGAGATAGTTGTTTTATGATCAGTCAGGCTCGCGGTGAGTTTCAAAATATGCGTACGGCTTTCTACCTTTATGTCAACGATGTTGATGCTATGTATAAACATGCCATTGAAAATGGAGCCTTGGAGAGTTTTCCACCCTCTGATATGGATTACCAAGATCGCCAAGGTGGTGTTATAGATCCTGCTGGCAATTATTGGTGGATTTCCAAACGCTTGGTTGAAAAAGGATATCACGAATAAAAAGAACGAAAAGGATAACATACAAACCCTAAGTTTCAAAAAAATACCTATTTTCCCTTAGAATACATTCCATTACGATGTTAGCAATCCCTCACACAAACTAATTATGAAAAAAAAACATAGTTTTCTTTTTATAATCATGCTCGCTGTGCTAGTCTTTGTCTATTGGGGAAGTCGGAATAAGATTGACCCAGAGTGGACAAGAATGGAAAAAAAGCTAGATGACTCTTACCTCACCTTAGCGATGGCCGAAGATTCATTGTCACAGCTTTTCGAAGCGGTTCACGGGCGCGCGGGAGCACAGGAGGATATTTCAGTGAGAATTGGTCAACCCTTTGTGCCATCAGTTGAATATAAAAAGTTCGGCTATTATGTAAATGAAGTTGTAGCCAACAAATTCGCCGTGTTTTCAAGTGTTAATGGAAGTGGCACCTCAACACTTATTGATCGTCTCGCCAAATTTATTGCTACCGACGATGCACACATGTTACGTGTTTTCGGAGCAGTCAATTTCGATATGGAATACCATCGAAGATTTATTGGTGAAGAAAAAGATGGTATCTGGCAACAAGGTGAACTACTAGATTTTTTTGACCGTTGTTTAGCCAAGCCTGAAGAAAAGTTTGTTTTGGTTTTCAATGACTTGCACAAAGTTGAACCGGAAACATTCTTTGGTCCAGAGATTTGGTATAAGCTTTATAGTCCAGAAACGGAAATGAAAATTGGTGGCAAACCAATAGTAATTCCACCTAACTTTCACATGATTTCTGTTGCGCACGTTATGCCGAGCGCCAAAGTGTTACTTACTGAAGAACACTATCGCAGAATTGGCAAATTGTATAGTATCGAACCTGATGAAACCGAACTTATTTTCTATTTAAGAACTCAACTTCAAGATGAACAAAAATCACTTGCTCAGATACCCAATGCAAAACCGTTTGTTTATGCATTCAATAGGGCGAATCGTATCATAGCGGAAAAATTCAATAAGAGTTATACGGTTGGGCAATGGAGCAATCTGCGACGGCTTTATAATGAGAATAATCTCGATGAGATGCTGAATTACTTTGTAACGCATGTGAATAGTTTTGCCCCAAGAAATGAGATGACGCGTGACGATCTAAAACCTATTGAATATGCCGTTAAGAATAATGGAAAACTTGCCTCCAGTAATTTCTTCAGCACCCAACTGAAAACTTTGGAGGAAAAGGGGTTCTTGACCGAATTTATTGTGGGGCTATCATTTATTATCGTTTCAGCCCTGTCAAGCTATTTTATATTCAAAAGGAGAGAACGCATAATTTCTGAGCAAATTATGATGGTAAACGCCCTTTTTAAAGAATTTGAGAGCAAAGCCAAAGACTATGACACTATTTCTAACGAGATAGATGACATTAAAGAAAGTGTAGATCAACTCGCGCTTAAGAAGAAGATTAGCTATGAGGAAGCCACTTTTTTTTATCAGCATTTTTATGACAAAACTCGAAAAATAGAAATCGCAAAAGAGGCCAGAAATCATTTTGAAGATTTGATCTATGTCTCACTCGATGACGGAATACTATCAGAAAGAGAACATCAAAAACTCCTAGAATTCCTTAACAGAATTAAAACGCGAATAGGCGAATCAGATTATATGCACTTTAAAAATGAAATCGATCGCATACAAGCCGAGTATAGTAAGAACTAGACTAACTTTAAAAAACTCTTTTGTAGGAAAAAGGAAGTGTTCTCGGAAAAACAAAATACCCCTGACATCATCTGACATTTTAGCAAATACCTTTGTATCAAGTTTAATCTTTAAAACAAAATACAATGACAAACGCAATCAGCTGGTTCGAAATTCCAGTTAAAAATTTTGAAAGAGCCAAATCATTTTACATGAAAGTCTTAGATACTACAATTAAAGACGCTCACATGGCTGAAATGAAATACGGCATGTTTGCTTACGATGAAGATAATAATGGTGTTGGTGGTGGCCTTGTTGAGATGGAAGGCTATACACCCTCCAACCAAGGTGTCGTTGTTTATCTCAATGGTGGAGACGATTTAAGTGTACCCTTAGCGCGAGTGGAATCTGCCGGGGGTGCCGTAGTAATGCCAAAAACAGACATTGGCGAAAACGGATTTATGGCACAAATACTTGATACTGAAGGAAATAAAGTTGCCTTACATTCTTGGAGTTAACCTTTGCAAAATCTATAAGATAGCGAACTATTTGATGGTTCGCTATCTTTGTTCAAGATGACACAATTAGCAAGGCTTATATCAATCTTAACGCTCCTAAAATCTAAACGTGTGCTGACAGCAACCGAACTGTCAGACAAGTTTGACGTAAGCATACGTACCATCTATCGTGATGTTCAAAAGCTCATTGAGGCGGGAGTTCCTGTGGTTACGCTCGAGGGTAGAGGCTATACCCTCATGGACGGGTATACCGTTGCCCCTGTTCAATTCACCGAAAAAGAGGCCAATGCCCTGATCACAGCGCAGCACTTGGTTAGCAAGTCAAACGACTCTTCTTTCGTCGCAAACTTTGAAGAGGCACTTACCAAGATTAAGTCGGTATTTCGTTCCTCAATTCTGGAGAAAAGCGAAATGCTCAATGAAAAAATTTATGTGTTCGGCAAGCGGTCCGAAAATATTAGCAGTAATGCCCTCTCCGAAATTCAACTAGCGGCCACGAATTTTAATTTTTTAGAAATTAATTATCGAAAGTTAGATAACTCTGCACCTTCCTTTAGAAAAGTTGAACCCTATATGCTCTTGTATTCTGACAACAAATGGATCTTAATGGCTTGGTGCCACTTAAGAATGGACTACCGCGCCTTTAGGGTAGATCGAATTCTTCACTTTAAAATTCTCCCAGAAAAGTTCGAAGATCGCAAATTTGACCCAAAAACCTATTATCGAGCGAACCCTTACAACCCCAAGAGGGAATAGTTAAAAGTGGGTTAACAGCAACAAAAAAAGCTACGCTCCGTTATAAATAGGTTAAATTCAACCTATGCGTTATCTTATAAAAGTGCTTTTTTTGGTTTGCTACCTTGGAGCTCAAGCTCAACAGCCATCGCTAAAATCATGGCAGTTAGAAGCCAAAAACGATATTCGTATGCTCCCCAAATTTGGCAAGAGTGAAAAAAGTAAGTTAGAAGTAGCCGCAGATACTAGGTTCGTGAATTCCATTGTTAGGTCGGGAAAATCAAAATCTGAAGGCGCACACGATATGATTCGCATTGGTTTTGATTATTTGTATAAGGGCGATTTAAAAACCGCCATGTATCGATTCAACCAAGCGTATTTGCTCAATCCGCAAAACTCAGGAGTTTATTGGGGGTATGGGGCCGTTTATACCGCCTTGGGAGCTTATGACGAAGCCAGAAATGAATATACCGAAGGTTTAAAAATTGAGCCTGACAGTGCACCTATTCTTACAGATTATGCCACAACTTACTTGGGAGAATATTATGCCAATGTACGTTCAAATTACAAAAAAGCTCAAAAAAGTCTAAAAATGGCCAAGGAGAAGCTTTTAGCATCCTACGCCATTGACTCTAAGTACATTAATACCACATATAAGTTATCAATAGTATATTTGAATAGTCAAGATTGCACCAATGCTAAAAAGTATCTTAAAGCGACCAGAGCGCTCGGCGGTCAACCCATAACCAAAGCATATCTAACCGATTTCAATCTGCAATGTGGAGATTGTTCGAATGTTAAAACCGGTAATTTTCAGACGGAGAGCTTAAGAAATGGGGTTACCAAAATAGCACGCAATCACAACTATCAAATTGAAGAAAATGAGGCTTTAGGTTATAAACTAAAACTGAAAATCGATTGGGTAGACGAATGTACTTATACCTTAACACCAGTCGCCAACTTAGCCAACCCAGAAGATAAAGATATTCCCAAAATGGTCTTAACCTGTCAAATAGTTGAAGTAAATGCCGGGCATTACATTCAAGTTTCAAGCTCTGATGACAAAGCCCAGCCTTTGACCTCACAAATAGATATAGTTCAGTAATTTTATACTGAATTACCAATTCAATGACAAAATATAAACTTCGATTGTACCTACTAGGCCTAGCGCTTGGATTATGGGTCACTTCCTGTAAGGAAGACAAAAATCCCTTAGCGGGAGAATTGACAACCAACTTCTGCGAAGACATTCATAGAAATGATTCAACCAGTCTGTCAAAGGAGTTGGAAGATATTGCCGAATTGATGGAAACCAAAACTGGGGTCTATGTATTGGAAGACGGGGGAGGTGCAATGATTACTAGAGCTTGGCTGACTGAATATGCCGAACAAACCATAGATATTCAATATTTTATTTTTTCTATGGATAATGTGGGTCTTATCGCCTGTGATTATCTAGTTCGGGCTGCCGATAGAGGAGTGAAAGTGCGTTTATTGGTTGACGACATCATGGTCGATGCCGATATACAAGATATTCTCACAATGGATTCTCATGAAAACATAAGCATTAAGGTATACAATCCTGGTGTTAATCTCGGAAAGAACATTTTTAACAAATTAGGAAAGTTAGTAACTAATTTTCGTTCGGCCAACCAGCGAATGCATAATAAAACCTTCATCGTTGATGAAAAAGTAGTTATAACGGGAGGTAGAAACATTGCCGATGAATATTTCGATTATGACCATGAATACAATTTTCGAGATCGAGATGTATTGCTTCTAGGGAAAGAAACCCAAGATGTCAACACCTCCTTTCTAAAATTCTGGAATAGTGACTTAAGTGTTGATGTGGTTAATTTGATCAATGAACTTCCCGACAACGTTACAGCTGAAAACCGTTTCGACAAATTACACGAGTATGCATGCAATCCGGAGAATTTTTGGCCTCAGGTACGTACGAAAATCAAAAAGTTGCCTACTGTGTTTCCGATGATAAAGCAATCTGGAGCTTTAGTTTGGGTTGACGATGTTGAATTTGCATCTGACGAGCCAGGCAAAAATGATGGCAATAGCGGACTTGGCGGTGGCGGAATTTCTACAAGTAAACTCATTCGCTTGGTAAAGAACGCTAAAACATCGATTGATATTCAGAGCCCGTATTTGATTACCTCCGAACTAAGTAGAAGACTATTCAAGGAAGCAATAGACCGAGGTGTGAAAATACGTATACTAACCAATAGCTTAGCTTCTACTGACAATCTGGAAGCTTTTGGTGGTTACCAAAAAGACCGGAACAAATTATTGAAAACAGGTGTGCGTATCTTTGAATTCAGACCCGACGCGGCTGAACGTAAACGCATTATGACAGGAGAACTGCAGGCGTCTATTGGATACCAACCGATATTTGGGCTACATGCCAAGAGCATGGTTATTGACGGAGAAACGACGGTCATAGGTACTTTTAATCTTGACCCTAGAAGTGCAAACCTAAACACAGAGTGTTTGGCCATCATTCATTCAGAACAAATTTCCAAATCTGTTCTTAACGGAATGGAAGAAGAATTCAAACCAGAAAACGCTTGGGAAACTACCTCAGCATTCAACCCCGATTCAAAAGTCGACAAGGTAAAGCGGGTCAAAACGTGGACACGCAAAATACTTCCTAAGGATATTTTGTAGACGTTTTTAACATTACGATTGCTTTTTAATTTCTATTTTACGGTAGAAAATGCTAATAAAATGGAGAGCGAAGGCAATTATGCTGAAACCGCAATGTTGATCCGAAAACCAATTGCTAAAGTTTTCGATGCCTTTATACATCCTGAAATTACTACCAAGTTCTGGTTCACCAAAAGTTCAGGAAAATTAGAAGAGGGAAAAACCATTGATTGGACCTGGGAAATGTTCGATCATACAGCCTCCATTTACGTGATATCGATTATTCCGAATGAAAAAATCATAATTCAATGGGGAAGTGATAAAGAAGCAATTGCCGAATGGATTTTTAAGTCAATGGGAGCTAACAAAACCTTTATAACAATTACGAATACAGGATTAAGGGGTACAACCAACGAAATAATGGCACAGATACGAGACGCCACTGGTGGCTTCTCCTGGGTTCTGGCAGGAGCGAAAGCATATTTGGAGCACGATTTGGAGTTAAATCTTATTGCCGATCGCTACCCCAAGGAAGAATAACACATATGGCTGAATTTAAACTTGAATGCTTAGACCATGTTGCCATCAACGTTTCGGATATGGAAGCCGCTGTCAGTTGGTATGAAAACGTATTAGGTCTTCAAAAATACAAGCTTAGTAAATGGGGTGAATATCCGATTTTTATGCTTTCTGGAAAAACCGGAATTGCCTTGTTTCCGGCAGATTTAGATCTTAAGAAGACGGCGATAAATCGAAAGAGCATACGCATCGATCATTTTGCGTTTAATGTAACCAATACAAATTTTGAGCTTGCAAAGGAAAGATACAAGGCCTTAGGATTAACATACACTTTTCAAGATCATTTTTATTTCCATTCTATCTATACAAAAGATTTGGATGGACATACGGTGGAACTTACCACCTTGGTGGTAGACGAAGATACATTCTACCAGCAATAACCAAATCGCTATATGAAATTTAACATCTTAGTACTAGCCGCGGCCTTTAGCTTTTCGTTTAATCTATATACACAAACGCCAGAGCAATTATATTTTGAATGGACCGAAATGCCATTTTCCAAGGAAGAATTGGCAATCCGAAGAACAAAATTGACAAGAGATTTACTAGATTCAGGAAAGACAGGTCTTGCTATAATTCCTTCCAAAGATGGTTTTTCATTCGGGGAAACTTTTCGTCAGTTAGATGACTTCTACTACTTCACTGGCTTGGAATTGCCCAACAGTATTTTGGTTTTGGATTTAACAAATCAAACTTCAATGATATTCGCACCGCAACGTGATTTACGATTTGAAAGTGCTTCGCGCCCTAATGATTTTCCTGGAAGACCTCTTTTGACCGATAGCGAAATAACCCTACGATCGGGACTGACATTACAGGATATTTCTGAGTTTTCGGACCTTATGGATGGTAAAGCATCTGAAGGGGCGATAGCTTTAATTGACAACGGTCAAGCAGGTGAAATTGGCTTTGCCTCCAAAGACTACATCAGCTCCCCTACTCCAGTTCAAACCTTGTTGAATGCGTTGCAAACCAATCACAAAGGTTTGAAATTTCAAAATATGTATGAATCTGTGGCTAGGGTGCGCATGATTAAATCTCCACAAGAAATTGAAATCATGCGCAAATCAACTGCCATCAATATTGAGGGAATTAAAACGGCCGCCAAAATGATCAAAGCGGGTATCGATGAACGTTATTTAGAGGGAATACTGGAAGGAAACTACAAGGTGAATGGTGCACATCGGTTGGCGTTTGGATCTATTATCAAGTCAGGACCTAATTCACTTTGGCCGTGGCGCATCCTGGCCACGCATTACAACCGAAGAAACCGTGTGCTTAGCAATGGTGAGCTGGTTATTTTCGATGTCGGATGTGAATATAAAAACTACGTGAGTGATGTCGGTAGAACATTTCCCGTTTCGGGAAAGTTCACTGATATACAAAGGAAAATATTAACTATGGAAGTTGGAATAGCCGATCAAATCATCGACTACATCGAACCTGGAATCACCTTTGCCAACATCAAAGAACTGACAGATAGCATTATACCTCATCACGCAAAAAAATACATGCAAGTGGGTTTGTTCTTCGGTCATCATTTAGGACTTTCTACCAGTGATCCTAAGCTTGCCGATGCGAAGTTGCAGCCCGGTATGATATTCACCGTAGAACCCTGGTACTACAATCATGACGACCAAATTTCCGTGTTCACGGAAGATGTTGTTTTAGTAACTGAAGATGGCTGCGAAGTACTCAGTAAAGACTTGCCTCGTACCCCTGAAGATTTGGAAAAATTGATAAAAAAATAAGAAAGAAAAATTCTCCGTAAAACAAATACCTAATTAATACCTAATACAATGGACAAAGCACTTCAAACCATGATCAACAATATGCCTGAAAAAACGGGCAAATCCTTAGACGAATGGAAAGCAATTCTGAAACAACACAACTTTGTCAAACATGGTGAAGCCATGAAGTTCCTTAAAGGTGAGCACGGTGTTACGCACGGGTTCGCTAATACGATTATTCACTTGTCAAAAGAAAATACAGAAGATGCTACCGATTTGGTTACAAATCAATATAAGGGTAAAGAGGCGTTGTTGCCGATCTATAACAAATTGATATCGGTGGTTTCTAATTTTGGAAGAGATGTGGTAAAAACTCCAAAAAAAACTAGTGTAAGTATCATTCGGAAGAAGCAATTTGCGCTCATCAAACCCGCAACCAAAACTAGAATCGATCTGGGTTTAAAGTTAAAAGACAAACCCATTACCGATCGTCTCGGAAATTCTGGGCCGTTTGGCACTATGTGCACTCATAGAGTGCAACTTACCTCAACTGCAGACGTCGACGACCAACTGACGAATTGGTTGAAAGAAGCCTACGAGAAAGCAAATTAAATTAGGTTTTAACACCTACACTATACATTGGTGCAATCAAAATCAAGAAGAAAAACTTTATTAGGTCCAAATTCAAGATATTTAAAATCGAGATCGTAAGTAGTCATAAAAAAACCGATTTCTTTTTCAAGAAATCGGTTTTAAATTTTATGGCGCAATTACTTACCAAATACTAACTCTTTTCTCTGGAGCCAAGTACATTGCATCTCCTTCCTTAATGTCAAAGGCATCATAAAATGCCTGAATATTTAATAAGGGCTGGGTAGCACGAATCCTTCCCGGAGAATGGGGATCGGTCTTGATTTGTGTGCGCAAGGCCTCATCTCTACTTTTGGTTCTCCAAACCGTGGCCCATGACATAAAGAAACGTTGTTCTGCCGTAAAACCATCTATATCATCGGGTCTTCCGTTTTCCTTGTAGAAACGTTGCAAGCCATCGTAGGCTCCCAAAACACCACCTAAATCACCTATATTTTCCCCTAGAGTGAACTTCCCATTTACATACACACTATCCAACACCTGTACGGCGTCGTATTGTGCAGCCAAAGCATCTCCGCGCTCAGTAAAAGCAGCGAGATCGGCATCAGTCCACCAATTTTTGACGTTACCGTCGGCGTCAAAACGAGAACCACTATCATCAAATGCATGGGAAATTTCATGTCCTATAACCGCACCAATACCACCATAATTAACTGCCTCATCTGCTTGATAATTATAGAAAGGGGGTTGTAAAATCGCCGCTGGAAAAACAATCTCATTGTTCAAGGGGTTGAAATAGGCATTTACGGTTTGTGGTGACATACCCCATTCTTTCTTATCTACCGGCTCACCAATTTTTGAATAACTATCCATGCGGGTCCATTCGCTGGCTGCGGCCCTATTTTCAAAGTACGACTTATCTGCCGAAACTTGCATTTTAGAATAATCTTTCCATTCGTTCGGGTATGCGATCTTGACGGTGAATTTATCTAACTTTTCAATCGCCTTTAATTTCGTAGTATCGCCCATCCAATCCAATTTTTGAATACGCGCTTTGAACGCTTCAATTACGTTTGCTATCATCAATTCTGCCTTGGCTTTTGCTTCGGGCGGAAATTTAGCATCAACATACAATTGACCAAGTGCTTCGCCGACTGCTCCGTTCACGGTCGCAAGAGCTCGCTCATCAGCAGGGCGTTGTTTCTCAGAACCTCTGAGGTATTTACTGTAAAATGCCCAATCGGCCTTCTCCGTAGTCGTAGTAAGCCTGCCCGCTGCACTGTTGAACGTATCCCAACGCACTAAGGTTTTAATATCTTCAATAGCTGTCTCTTTTAAAAATGTATCGAGAGCCTCAGTATACTTCAACTGAGTTACAAGTAGTGTATCGAACGCTTTTTCAATCCCTTGATCTTTAATCCACTTCGACAAATCAATGCTACTTAGCATCGCATCCGCTTCTTTTAAATTTAGTGGATTATTTAAGTTACGCACATCACGTCGCTCAACCTTATTCAATCTCGGTGCTGCCAATTGAGTCTCCATGGCCAAGATCTTTTCGGCCGCAGCCATAGCCTCGGCTTCGCTAT
The DNA here is from genome assembly GCF_039974175.1 of Maribacter sp. Classification (GTDB taxonomy): domain Bacteria; phylum Bacteroidota; class Bacteroidia; order Flavobacteriales; family Flavobacteriaceae; genus Maribacter_C. The sequence goes on along the minus strand of NZ_JBDWJN010000013.1, from coordinate 591,436 downwards.
CACCTAACATTTGTAACATACGCGCTGTATGTTTTTTGTACTCCTCTCGAATTTCCTTTGACTTTTCATCCTGCTCCAAATAGAAGTCTCTATCTGGCAGACCCAGGCCACTTGGGCCAAGATAAACCGCGTTCATTGAACTATTGTTTAAATCAGCAAAAATTCCAAGCCCAATAAAGGGGGTTGAAACAGTAGGGTTTGTTGCCCAAACGGTTTGCAAATCCTCAAGATTTCGAATTCCTGCAATGGCATCCAAGGCAGGCTGAAGAGGTTTCAAACCAGCTTTGTTTCTGGCAACGGTATCTAGCTTGGTGTCAAAGATGGCCAAAGCCTTCGCTTGATCAGTCTTGGGACCATATTTTCCACTAGACTTTGCTTTTGCTAGTATTTCGAGTACATCGTTATCGGTTGATTTGCGAAGTACTGAAAATCCACCCCAACTAGATCGATCAGCGGGAATTTCGGTTTCATCCATCCAAGTACCGTTTACGAAATTGTAAAAGTCGTCTTTCGGACTTATTTCGGGTTTCATGTTTTCCAAAACAATTCCTGGCATCGCTTCGCCATCATTAATCGGAGCCGTTTGCGCCTTGCTCAACCCTACGGTAAGCATGGCAACAGCTAAGAAATACAAGTTTTTCATTTTCTAATATTATGAGTTATATTGAAATTAGTTCTTTTTAATAGACGCAAAATACGAATAAACGTTACGGATTATCTGTTAAAATTATCTGTTGGAAGTTGAACTCAAATCATGCTTCTTTGCGCAGAACTTCCAAAGGCGGACTATTCAACACACTCCTACTATTTCCTAACCCTATTAGCAATACTAGGATAGTAATGGCAGGCAATAGTACGACAAAAGGCACCCACGAAGGTATAAAAGGAGCATCAAAAACCAACCAGGCCAATAACTGAGCACCTATCAAAGAAAGAAGAATACCAATACCGCTGCCTAGAACTCCTAAATACAAATATTCTAGCGCTGTGATCTTAAGTATTTGATTGCTCTTAGCACCCAAAGTTCGGAGTAGAACACTTTCTTTAATGCGCTGGTACTTACTCGTCCGCACAGAACCTATAAGTACTATGATTCCGGTTAGGATACTAAAAAAAGCCATAAAATTTATTACCCAAGAGATCTTGTCAAGGATACCCTGAATAAGGGTTAGCACTTGGCGCAAATCGATTACCGAAACGTTTGGAAATTTACTGACCAATTCTCTTTGGAGTTGTGCCGATGTTTTTTCGTCTGGCGCTTTTGTGGTAATGACATGAAATTGCGGAGCATCTTCAAGAACTCCCTCAGGAAACACAACCGAAAAATTCAATTGCATACGGCCCCAATCAACAGTTCGTATGCTTCCCACCGTTGTTTCCATCAAAACCCCTTGTACATTAAATACCAAGGTGTCACCAATAACTACCTGGGCATCGCTTGCAATATTATCGGAAAGGGAAATTGGAATAGGTCCGCGCTCTGGCACTTCAGGGTTAAAATCTCCTGAAGCCAACTTTTCAGAGGCAATCAACGAATCTCTGTAGGTGACCCTAAACTCGTGGTTGAGAATCCATTTTTTCATGGTCAAGGTAGTATCTAATCGCAAATCGTTAACAGGTACACCCTTGATACTATGTATTCGCATTGTGATAATAGCAATGTTATCTATTATCGGCAACCCCTTTGGAGCAATCGTTTCAGCTACTTGTTTCTTCTGATTGCTTTGAATATCGAGCAAAATGATATTGGGGTTTTCCACATTGGCCTCCAAGGTTGCTTTTGCCAATAAAATATCCTTCGTAAAATACAAAGTACTTATTAGAAATGAGCCTACCCCAATAGCGAGTATCAAAACCATGGTTTGATTGTTTGGGCGAAAAAGATTCAGAAGACTGGTGCGAGCAGTGAAGCCCCATGAAGCAGGGAAATATTTTTTGATCGCTTTCATGAATAATGCTGCAACACCGGCCAAGATAGAAAAGGTTACCAAAATTCCGAATACAAAAGCCATAGCATAGCGGCTATCTTTTAGCAGCCATAAGGAAAAGAAATAGACAAAGGCCAGAATACCCAATAAGACAAAAATTGCCGCCTTTTGTACGGCTACAGAACTTACCTCTTGAACCCTGAGTACTTCTAAAGGAGATACATACCATGTAGACAACAGCGGAAGCAATGCAAATAAAACAGACATAAACACCCCCAGTAGCAAGCCCATGATCATTGGTTGAAAGGAGGTCGTAATCGCTACATCAAAAGGAAGAAACTCTTGCAGGAGCAATGGAAAAGTTTGCTGAAGCCCTATTCCCAGTAGGGTTCCGACCACACCACCTATGAGCCCCAAGCCAGCAATCTGAATAAGGTAAATCGAGAACGTTTGTTTGCGAGTAGCGCCCATACATTTGAGAACGGCAATACCGCGTAGCTTTTCCTTTATATAAATATGTACAGAACTTGCAATACCCACACATCCCAATAGCAGCGCGATGAACGCCACCAAATTCAAAAACTTGGCAAAATTTTCGTAGCGTCTTCCCAGGCGTCGACTTACTGACATATGAGAATCAAAATCTGCGTTTTCGGCGTCTAAAACGGGGTCAATTTCTTCATCCAAAGCCTCCACGTCAAAACCGGGTTCGGCTTTGAAATAGTAATTGTATTTGTAGCGACTACCTGTCTGTAGCAAGCCTGTATTCTGAATAAAGGCAAATGGTAAAATTATCGGCGGAGCCACGGTTGTAGAAATGGCATTACTGCCTGGAGCTGAAATAACAGAACCGACTATTGGGAAAGTTAATTCCCCAACTTTTACGCTATCTCCCGTTTTTAATTTATACTGCAACATAAGCGTTGCGTCTACTAGGGCACCCTTTTTAGTTTTGTAGTCAACGGCAGCAGTGGCAGGAAGGGTTTCCAATTCACCATACAGGGGAAACCCTCCCTCAATTCCCCGAATCTGTACTAGTTTGGTAGCACCATTCTTTGGAAAAGCAGCCATAGAAGCAAAACTTACCTCTCTGCCACTAGATCCTAAGGAGTCTATGATTTTCTGAACCTTTTCGGTTGGAAGCTGATTGCTATCAATAATATAATCGGCCCCCATCAATGCTTTAGACTGTGAAGCGATATTCTCCTTCAGGTTTTGACTAAAAGATTGTATGGAAACAACAGCGGCAATACCTAGTATAATCGATGCCATAAATAGCAGTAAGCGCTTGCCACTTGCTTTGCCATCTCGCCAAGCCATCTTTATGAGCCAGTCTATACCGGCTTTTGAAGTTATCGGACGATCGCTCACGATACGGCTATAGTTTCATTGGTTAAAATCTTTCCCCCTTTTAAACGTAGTATATGTTGTGTCCGCTTGGCTAAATCTAAATCATGCGTAACAATAACCAAAGTAGTACCTGCCTCTTTATTTAATTCGAAAAGCAATTGAATAACCTTTTCTCCCGTTTCCTCATCCAAATTACCTGTGGGCTCATCGGCAAAAAGTATTGCAGGTTTGTTCGAGAAGGCCCTTGCCAACGCCACCCGTTGCTGTTCACCCCCAGAAAGCTGAGAAGGATAATGATCTGTTCGCTCACCCAAACCGACTTTCTGCAAAAGCTCATTTGCAATTGCAGCAGCATTTTTGTTTCCCTGCAACTCCAGCGGTACACTCACATTTTCTAATGCAGTCAAAGTGGGTAACAGTTGGAAATCTTGAAAAATAAAACCAATACTTTTATTTCTTAATAGCGCTCTTTCGTCCTCATTTAGCGTATCTAAGACGGTACCACAAAGGGCTACACTTCCAGAATCTGCCTTGTCTAGGCCAGCGCAAAGCCCTAACAAAGTAGTCTTCCCGCTACCAGAAGGGCCGACAATTGAAAAGGTCGCTCCCGCCTCTACATCAAATGATATGTTATCTAATACTGTCAATCGCTTCGAACCGCTTGTATAAGTCTTCCCTAGGTTGCGAACGTTTAATATCTTTGTCATAAATTTCAGTTTCCGATAGCAAATTGCAAAATAAGGAAATGATTCTGATAAATAGACCCTACTGTTATGCGCATCTTCTTAAAGTTTAGTTATTTTTTTGTTTTTCTAGGGATGGTTTCGTGTGGTGATACAGCTACCAAAAAGGCAGATGAACAAACCACGAACGAAGTAAAAGCGAAAACAGAGGTTGATAGCGAGATTTCTAAGGCCAAAGACACCAAAACCATATTGTTCTTCGGAAACAGTTTAACAGCTGGATATGGTTTGGATACCAAAGAATCTTTTCCTTCCTTGATACAAAACCGGTTGGATTCACTTGACTTAAATTATACAGTTATCAATGCGGGACTTAGCGGAGAAACCACGGCTGCCGGTAAAAATCGATTGGGATGGGTTTTAAAACAAAAGGTTGACATTTTTGTATTAGAATTGGGTGCGAATGACGGTTTAAGAGGTATTCCATTAAATGAAACAAGGAGTAACCTTCAAACGATAATCGATGTAGTTCGTGATAAGAATGCCGAAACAAAAATTATTTTGGCGGGGATGCAAATACCTCCGAATATGGGACAAGGATACACTAGAGAATTCCGAACCATATTTCCCGATTTGGCAGAAAAGAATGACTTGCAATTGATTCCTTTTTTACTGGATGGTGTTGCCGGAAAGCCAGAATTAAATCTACCTGATGGAATTCACCCCACCGCAGAGGGGCAAAAAATTGTTACAAACAATGTTTGGGCTGTTTTAGAGGAACTTCTTTAAAAAAGAATTTCACGGCGATTAAGCCATTTTGGCCTTATTTCTTTTTGTGGTGAATTTCAAAGCTTTTTTTATTCTAGAATTTTTGAACTTGTACAAACGTGCTACTTCAGTTTTGTTATCGTTTTCAGTCTTTTCATAAGAAGTAGAGGTCACAATTCCCATTTCAATTGTTTCTACCTTAACTTGGGTATCTTCAACAGCAGACTGGGCTTGAGCAGCCAACCCGATAAATAAAACGAATAACAAAGTAAGTATAGTTTTCATGTCTTGCATTTTGTTATTATTATAACTCGTGCAAGCGTATTCTGAAGGGTTCTGAATCGTTTAAGAGGTCATATTTTAGTTAAATGACAAAAGCTAGGATAAAGTGTAGAAAACCTTCGCTAAAAGGAAACAATGCCATTTTCGTCTTATCGAAAAAATGTGCTTTTTGACGGTAGCTTCGACTTACATCTTTAGCAACAGATTGGGGTCAGGGCAGTTTTTAGCATAAAAATCGAGGGTGTCTACCGAACAAACTCCAGGATAGTCGCCTTGCATTCCCTCCATATCGAGTATTATCTGAAAATGCAGGTGGGGCGCATAATTAACATTGATATCAGGCGTACCCAGCGTTCCTATGGTAGCTCCTTTTTTAAATTCTTGCCCAACATTCATGTTTACTAAAGACGGCAAAGAGAGGTGCCCATACAGACTATAGAAAACAACTCCTTCAACTTCGTGGCTTAGAATTATGGTGGGACCATAATCACCTGATTTAGCATTATTTTGAAAACTATGTACTTTCCCCATCAATGGTGCAATCACCTTGGTTCCTGCGGCTGTCCAAAAGTCAAGTCCTAAATGAATATTTCTTACAGTTCCATTTTTGGTAAAACTTGGTGTACCACCGTAAAGATTCCTTTTTTCTAAATACCCTCCGTAGGCAACAACTGCATTTTTTTTTATCAGAACTTGGTCAATATACGTTTGACAATTCTTAGGGTCACTGATATCCATATCGGCTATTGCTAAATTTGATACACTGAGGTCTAGTGAGCAATAATGGTCTATTGAAATGCCCTTTTCGAGTACAGAACCTATAGGTGCTTGACGGCTACATATTCGTTTAAACGATGAAATCATACACTTTGACTACTAAATAAATTTCATGCAATTTTAGGGTTTTTGCCCATTAAATTGTTAAAAAAAAAGAGGTTATAGTTTTCGTTGCCTGCAATTATATAGTAATTTCATGTTAACTTTACTGTTAAATTAGATTTTAGTTTTAGTAGTTGGGCATGAAAACTGCTCCTGCATTTTGTCGATTAAGTAAAAATATAGTTGGTGAATTTTACAAGGATAAATAGTTTTACGCCATAAAATTTGAAAAAGAAACAGTTTAAATCCTATAATGTGTTTATTATGAAAAGAAAAAAAATCTGGAGAATTGCACTTATTTTATTTGTTTTTTCTCTCGCCTTAATTCCCATTTCTTGTGGTAGCGATGATTCGGACCCCATAGTTCAGACCGATCCTGATGCTGATGGCGATGGGGTGGCTGATAAAGACGATGCTTGCCCTAATGAGGCTGGTGTTGCTGCCTTAGGTGGTTGCCCAGATGCAGACGGTGACGGCGTAGCTGATAAAGATGATACTTGCCCTAACGAAGCTGGTCTTGCCGCTTTGGGTGGTTGCCCAGATGCAGATAGTGATGGAATTGCAGATGGCGATGATGCATGCCCTAATGAGGCTGGTGTTGCGGCACTAGATGGTTGCCCGCAAGATGCGGAAGAATCTACAGAAGAAGCCGGACCTAATATTTTGCGAATTAATTCTGGAGGGCCTGAAGTTACCATTGGAACTGACATATGGGCGGCCGACGAACGATTTCGTGGTGGTTCTCTAGCCTCTTATACAGCTCACCCAAGTATAACTGAAATTGAAAATACAGATCTTGATGAAATCTACCTCACAGAAACCATAACAGCAAATGACGATAACAACGGCCCATTTTCGTATGACATCCCCGTTACAAACGGTACATATACTGTGAAGTTTCACTTTGCAGAAATATATTGGGGGGTTCTCAAGACGGATGCACCTGGAGAAGAAGGTGGCGAAGGTAGTAGAATTTTTGATATAGATATGGAAGAAATGTCTATATTAAACAGTTTTGACGTCTTCAAAGTTGCCGAAGGTCCTGCCAAAGCAATTACTAAAATGTACGATATTGAGGTTACTGATGGAGAGCTAAATATTGTTTTCACCTCTACCGTAGACAAGCCTAAGATTTCAGCAATCGAAGTATTCGGTAATGGAACAATTGATCCCTAAAAGCACCTGATTACTTAGAAAGTAGCACACAATTTTATTAAAACATAAACCCCGCTTAGTAGCGGGGTTTTTACGTTGTGCTAATTAGCAGCTGGCAATATCAACATCAAACACCTGTATTTGTTAACACATTTTTACCAACAATACTGTAAGGAGTTTGTAACTTGGTCTACAAACTTTGAAATGAAAAGCATGAAAATTTTAAAAACTAGTCTGTTGGCAACTATTCTGTTTATCTCCGCGAGTTGCCAGTCGAATCAGAAAAAAGAAAATACTGAGCCTCAGCAAGAATTAAAAAAAGATAATGCGAAAGTTTCCCAAGAAGACCTTAGTGCATATGAAACGGCTTATTTTGCTAGTGGTTGTTTCTGGTGTGTTGAAGCTATTTTTGAAAGTGTAAAAGGGGTAAAAGAAGCGGTTTCAGGCTACGCTGGTGGAACCGAAGAAAACCCAACCTATCAACAGGTGGGTGCCGGATTAACCAGTCACGCAGAAGCGGTAGAAGTGTACTACGATCCAAAAGTGATTTCTTTTACTGCCTTAGTACAAGTATTTTTTGGTTCTCATGACCCCACCACCCTAAATAGACAAGGACCGGATCGCGGTCCGCAGTATAGATCAGTTGCCTTTTTCAAGAATGCAGAAGAAAAAAAGATCATTGAAGCATATATCGGAGCGTTAAAAGAACAGAAGGTTTACGATGAAGATCCCATTACTACTGAGGTTACCGAGTTTACAAAATTTTGGATTGCAGAAGACTATCATCAAGATTACGAAAAGAAGCACCCAAATAACTCCTATATCACCAACGTTTCAATACCAAGACTTAATCGATTCAAGGCAAACTTTGGAGATTACTTAAAGGAAGAGGCCCATTAGCAATGCATGTTGTTAAATTTAAGCGGCTTATTCGTCGCTTTTTTTCTTACTAATTCGGATTTTTTATTTCCAATTGAAGAATTAAAATCTATCAAAAACGTAAGAAATTACTATATTAGAGTTGCAAATCCCCAAATTTGTAACCTATGAAGCTAATTGCCCCACTGTTTCTATTGCTTTTCCTATGGTCATGTAATCTAGGACCACAGAAGAAAGAAGACCATCAAATTATTGAAGTAAACAGAGTTTCTGAAAGCCCCACCATAGACGGGAAAGGCAATGAAAACTCATGGAACATGGCGACCTGGCATCTCCTAGATCAAAATTGGCTGGGGCGCCCCTACGAGCATGATGACTTTAATGGTCGCTTTAAGCTAAACTGGGACGAAAATCACCTTTATATACTTGTGGAAATTATCGATGATTCGCTCTACGATCGCGTAAAGGAACCATTAAAATTATGGTGGAACGATGATTCAATTCAGGTCTTTGTTGACGAAGACAACTCAGGAGGGCTTCACCAACAGAGTCACAATGCTTTTGGGTATCACATTGCATTAGATGGCAATGTAGTAGACTTAGCGCCTAGTAAGGAGCCAAAGTTGTACAATGAGCATATTTCTTCAAAAAGAGTTACGGAAGGAAATCTAAGTACTTGGGAAATGGCCATTAAAATTTACGATGACAGCTACACCGAAGGAAGTAAGAACGGGGCAACGATTCTAAAAGCTAACAAAAAAATTGGTTTTGCGCTTGCCTATTGCGATAATGATCAAAGCACAGAGCGAGAAAACTTTATAGGTTCCGTTTTTGTTCCGGGTGAAGATAAAAATCAAGCTTGGATAAATGCAGATATCTTTGGTACAATCTTGCTGAAAGACTGATTACTCCATAACCACTTCACTGTACTTAGAATTGACCACTATTGAACTCCCAGCATCTTCACGCTTAAAATAACCCCGGTGAATCGTATTATTATGATTCTTTGTTTGATTCCAAGTAATGCTCGCCGGAGAAATCAGCTTAGACGATGTTCCGTTTACGTATATCGTAAACGGAACAGTTGGAGCCTTAAAATTCAATTCAGCATTCTGCAATGTAATATCAATATCTTTAAAACTATTCGACACCGACTTAATCTGTATCGGCCCAAAGTCGTTCTTAATAAAAGCACTATTAATCAAACGATCAATAGTGACATCAGAAGAGGTAGCATTTAAACGTAAATTAAGCACCTCTTTCAAGGCTACATTTTCAGAGTACTTTGCTTGTAGCTGACCATAGTTCCAATTCTGAACGCTGATAGGAGAATAAGAAGCGCTAATCGTTGTTTTATCACCGTCGATAGTTGTCGCCCATAGGCTAGAATGTGAAAGTGTGGCATTGATGTTTTTGGTGTTTTCCGCTAGTTTCACCTCTCCATGTCTCACATTCATTTTTATTTTCATCCCTTTGGGCATTTTAACCTTAAGCGTTTTTTTGACCTTATAGTTTTTATGAAAACCATCTGAAGATCGATAAAAAATACTTGGCTTGCCTTCTCCGTCGCTATCTATGATAAAAAGATCGTTTGAATCATTCCCACTATCACCCGTTCTCAATCTCAATATTTGTTGTTCTCTTATTTTTACACGTTCTTCATTTCTCTTCGCTCTCGCTTCGGCCATCTTCTCGTGTCTTTCCGCTCGTTCTCTATTTCGTTTTTCATGCATGGCCTGGCGCTTTTCCATCATCTCTGCTCTTTTCTTTGCTATTTTCTCTTGCTTTTCTTCCATTCGCTTTGCCCATTCCTCTAACTTTGCAACATGCTCCTCATCATAACTTTCATTAAACTGCTTTTTCCATTTCTTTAAGTACGCGTCACCATCTTCTTTAAAGGCTTTGTGGTCAAATTTTGCCATGGGCGGAATAGGAATATTACTCAACTCGTCGAAATCAAAATCGAAGGTATAGGTATGCAAATCTGGAAACTCAGGCATTTCGATATGAAAATTTTGTGCATCACTAAGTGCATGAGGCCAAAGCCATGTATTCGTAGAACCCGTGCTAATAGAAACCTTATTGCTGTTCCCTAAAATTTGTAAACCTGAATTTTCGAAGTACGCTTCAGCTTCTTCATCGGTAGCCCCATCAATCTCAATAATTGCTTCAATTTCGACTTCAGCTTTGGCCCATGTTTCGAACTCGATATCTGCATGACTCGTATTGATATCTAGTAGCGCATCACTAGAAACATTAAAGGTCTCCTTAAAGGTTTTTGTTTGTTTTTGCCCATATACCCCTATGGCGATGAAGCATAGGAGCAAAGTGAGCATTTTAAATTGTGTTTGTCTCGACTTGTTCATTTTTTGATGTGTTTAAATTGTTTAACTTCTTTTTTAACTGCTGTAACAATTGCAAGCGCAACTGTAAGTTTTGGATTAAGGCTGATATCGTATCGTCGTTTGGGCCAATTTGATTTAGCTCTGCATTAAGCTTATTATACTCCAAATCTAAATTCTCTAATTGTTCCATAAAGCTATCAACAAGGGCTTTATTATCTTGTGACACCTCCAGTTTCGATAGCTCTAAATTGATGTTAGCCACATAGTAGTTTTCTACCTTTTCCAGATCTGGAGATAAGTCGCCCAATGAAATACCTTTGGGTTCAACTATTTCATTTTTCCCTTCCACAATGATCTCTTTGATCGGTTTTTCGGAGTACTTCTTGTATCCAAAATATCCTGCAGTGAGTAAAATCAATACCGTCGCCGCAATTTTAAGCAGACCGAATGACGATTTCTTCATTTGCGGCAGCTCTTTCTCCAAACGCTTCAAAAACCGTTCTTGGTGACCGTCATTCATAACGGGCTTCTGCTTCTCCCTATCTTTCTTGAATAATTCTCTAAGATCCTGAGACATATCTTTTGTTTTTAAGTAATTCTTTTAAAAATCCTTTTCCACGTGACAACCTAGTTCTACAAGCCGACTCTGTAATGTTCAACACCTGTGAAATCTCACTGTGGTCGAAACCTTCCATCAAAAACATCATCACTACATACTTGTATTTTTCAGGTAAGCTTTCAATGGCTAATTTTACATCATCAAGTGATATACCTGCTTCGATTGACCAGTTCTCATCAGTTTCTACATGCATATAACCCTCATCCAATGCTACCAACTTTTGTTGTTTCGTTTTTAAAAAGTCAATACTAGTATTAATAACAATTCGTTTCAACCAAGCTCCAAAGCTTACATCGCCCTTAAACTGATGAATTTTTTGAAATGCCTTTATGAATGCCTCCTGTATGACATCTTCCGCATCATCCGCATTTTTCAGAAACCGCATAGCAACACAGAACATTCCTTCACAATACTGTTTGTAAAGCTTTAATTGTGCTTTGCGATTGTTGGCTTTGCACTCTTCTACGATATCAATTTGAAACATTTGGCAGTTTCGTTGTTGGTTTTGACGTTGAATTCACTTTAAGGACGAACAAAAAAATAGGATGTTGCAAAAAACAGGTAATTTTATATGGAATTCAAAAAATAAGTCGATTGCAAGAACATCGATTTAACGGAAACTTACGTATTTGATTGAAAGCTTTCCACAGATAATTATTAGAATTTTATGAAGCAAGTTACCATCAGCACCCCATTTATTACCTTAATTGTGTTGGATTACGGTGCGATTATTCAAAAGGTGCTGGTAAAAGACAAGAATGGAAAATCAGTCAACGTTGTTGCTGGTTACAATACTCCCAACAGCTATTTGGAGGACAATAAATTTTTAGGTGCCTGCGTAGGAAGATATGCTGGACGTATATCCAATGGAGGATTCGAACTAGATCGTGAAATGTATCATTTGTTTCAAAAAGACGGTGTGCACCTGCATGGAGGTAAAGAAGGTTTTGGTAAAAAATACTGGACTATTGAAGAGGTACATCAAGGCAGGCAACCTTTTGTAAAGCTATCTTACCATAGCAAGCATTTGGAGGAAGGATATCCAGGAAATCTAAAAGTATTTGTCACCTACAAATTAATAAACAACCAATTGCATATCATACATGAAGCATCTACAGACCGCACTACTGTGGTCAATTTGACCAATCATTCCTATTTCAGATTGGATGATGAGAGTCAAATAAACGACTATGATCTTCAATTGCATTGTTCAAAACTGGTCGAAACCTATACGGATTTATTACCTACGGGTAAATTGATTTCCGTCAAGGAAACATCCTTCGATTTTCTAAAGAAGAGGAAAATAGGCACTACGCGATTAGATACACCCTTCGTGCTTGACTCAGGGTCAAAAATAGCAGGAATGGTTTCTTCTCAAAAAACAGGAATAGCCATGGAAATTAGTACAAATCAGCCTGCCTTGATATGCTATACACCTCAAGAATTTCCAGCGATTTGTTTTGAAACTCAAAACTATCCCGATGCGCCGAATAAAAAAAACTTCCCAAATAGCAAACTTCGTCCAGGGGAAATCTACAAAAATGAATCGCTTTTTGTTTTTGACCTTTTGTAGGAGGCTTTCCTCAATATTACCCGAATAGCTACCGATTTAGTAACTTAGACTAACTTTAAATATATAAACATGAAATTAAAAAAATGGCTTATCGGCTTGCTGCTAACTTTCGGCGCTTTGTTTTTGATATTCAAATTTATTGCATGGCCTTATATGCAGGGAGAAACCAAAAAAATTAGTCCCCAAAAAGTGGCAACATATACCCAAAATGGCATGGATTTGTCAGTTGCATACTCAAGTCCCTTTAAGAAAGGTAGAGTTATTTTTGGAGAACTCGTTCCTTATAACGCTGTTTGGAGAACCGGTGCGAATGAACCCACGACCTTTACTACCAAAACAGCAATTAAGATTATAGACAAGGAGCTACCTGCAGGCACCTATGCTATTTGGACTATTCCTGGCAAAGATAGTTGGTCGGTTATATTCAATAGCGAGGTACCTGATTGGGGTGTTACACTTCTGAGCGGCGGGAAGGATACCACCAGGGATGCCGCAACCGATGTCGTACAAGTCGAAGTTCCGTCAAACTCACTTTCCGCAGAACGAGAAAGTTTTACGATTTCTTTTGATGAAGGAAACCCGGTAAACCTCTCTTTGTCATGGGATGAGACCATCGTTCAAATTCCTATCAACAACTAAATTTGGCATCTCAAAAAAAAACATCTTCGGAACGAATTGCTAAAATTCAAGATAGCCGGAAGTTGATTCCCACCGTGGAAGTACTTACCTCTGGTATTTTTAACAATGATAAAACCGCTTTGGCCAGAGCTATTACTTTGGTAGAAAGCACCAAAAAAGAGAATCTTGAAAAAGCCAATACTATTATTGAAAAGTGCTTGGCAACAAAAACGGATAGCATTCGAATCGGAATTACCGGGGTTCCCGGGGTTGGTAAAAGTACTTTTATAGAATCCTTTGGGAAGAAATTAACTGCTCTGGGAAAAAAAGTCGCTGTTCTTGCAGTTGACCCAACAAGTACACAGACAAAGGGAAGCATTCTAGGTGATAAAACCCGAATGCAAGAATTGGTCAAAGATGACAATGCCTTCATTCGCCCCTCCCCTTCTGGAATATCATTAGGTGGAGTTACCCGAAAAACTCGGGAGACTATTATCCTTTGTGAAGCAGCAGGTTATGATGTGATTCTTGTAGAGACGGTAGGTGTCGGTCAAAGTGAAACCGCCGTTCACAGTATGGTCGATTTCTTCTTGTTATTAAAACTGCCAGGAGCAGGAGATGAACTTCAAGGTATTAAAAGGGGTATTATTGAAATGGCCGATGCTATTGTGATCAACAAGGCAGATGGTGACAATCTAAAGCGAGCCCGAAGTGCTGCTGTTGAGTTTTCTAGGGCACTACACTTATACCCGCCAAAAGAAAATGGGTGGGTTCCCAAAGTGCTAAGTTGTTCTGCATTGAAAAATACCGGGCTTGACGAAATTTGGGAGATGGTTTTGAACTATATTTCAGAAAACAAAGTGTCTAATTTCTTTAACATAAAACGTCAAAAACAGAATAAAAATTGGTTATTACAAACCCTTGATGACCGACTTAAACAACGGTTTTATCAAGATAAAAAGGTCGCTATGCAACTTGAAAATTTGATTAATGATGTGATCAACAATAAAATATCCCCCTTTCGAGCAGCGGAAAAATTACTACACTCACATCATAAATAAATACCTAAATTTGCCCAAGCAATTCGCAGTCGATGAACGTAGTTACCGATTCTTTACTTTCCATAGTAGTCCCTTTTTATAACGAGCAAGACAATGCTGTTCTTTTAACCGAAAAGATTCATGAGAGTTTGGCAGGGTATAACTATGAAATCATTTATGTCGATGATTTTTCAACAGACAATACCCGCAAGGTTGTTAAGGGAATGAACGACAAAAGGGTTCACTTGATTGAACTTAAGAAGAACTACGGCCAAAGTTTGGCGCTTGCAGCGGGAATTGATCATGCCAAAGGAGAATATATTATTACCATGGATGGCGATTTGCAAAATGACCCAAGTGATATTCCTGAAATGTTGGGTTATGCCGTTCAAGATGATTATGATGTCGTAACTGGAATACGTCAGAAGAGGAAAGATTCTCTGGTAAAAAAAATACCCTCCAAAATTGCCAACTTCTTAGTACGTAGAGTAACCAACCTTGACATCAAAGACAACGGTTGTGCGCTCAAGGTATTTACGAGAGACATTGCCAAAGAATTGAATCTCTACGGAGAAATGCACCGCTTTATTACCTTGCTCGCTCATTTGGAGGGTGCGCAGATAAAACAGGTTCCTGTAAAACATCATGCACGAAATGCAGGGGTATCAAAATACGGATTAGAACGTGTATTTAAAGTGGTTGCAGATATGATGCTTCTGCTCTTTATTCGGAAGTACTTTCAGCGCCCCATTCACCTTTTTGGAATTTTTGGGGTCTTACTTATTATTTTAGGTGGTCTAATTAACGTTTACCTCTTGATTGTAAAATTCGGTTTTGGGGAAGATATTGGTACACGACCGCTATTAATTTTCGGGCTGATGTTTATTCTAGCTGGCATACAATTATTTACTATTGGTATCGTAATGGAGCTCTTAATACGAACCTATTATGAATCGCAGCAGAAACGGCCTTACAGAATCAAAAAAATAACGGTGGGTGGCGAATCTTCGTAAACAAGGACTAACGGCCTTAAAGATTCTTATAAGTGTCGCGCTTATCTATTTCATTTTTAATAAACTCAATGTAGCTGAGGTCGTTGAAACCTTTAAAAAAGCGAATCCGTTGTATTTGCTTTTCGCATTGGTGTTTTTTGCAATGTCTAAAGTGATAGCGGCTTATCGCCTCAATTTATACTTTCATGAACTCAAGATTCTGCTAACGCAGAAAAGCAATTTGAAGCTTTATTTACTTGGAATGTTCTATAATCTCTTCCTTCCAGGGGGTATTGGGGGCGACGCCTACAAAGGTTATGTCATCAAAAAGAGTTTTGAAGTTGAAACCAAGAAAGTGGTTGCCGTTCTAGTTCTTGACCGCTTGAGTGGCTTACTCCTGCTATTCATATATGCTTGTGCATTGGCAATGGTTATAAACAATGATGACCTAGCTAATTTTAAAATTCTAATCGGATTTGCCATTCCCTTAAGTATGGTGGTTTTTTATTTTTTGAATGCGAAATTTTTTGATTATGTACTTCCGGTATTTTGGAAATCGATTGCGTATTCGGCCTTTGTACAACTATCACAATTGGTATGTGTTTTCTTTATTTTAAAATCCTTAGGCATTGAAAGCAATGGTGTGGCTTACCTACTCATATTTTTGATTTCATCCATAGTATCGGTAATTCCGCTGACCATTGGCGGGATAGGAAGTCGAGAGCTCACTTTTTTCTATGGCGCGGCCTGGCTGGGCTTAACTGAGACCACTTCTGTGGGTATTAGTATACTTTTCTTTTTGATTACTGCCCTAGTATCTCTTTTTGGAATTCTGTATCATTTCAAAAAAGTAAAACTTGAAACAATTAAATCATAAGCAGTGGGTCGAAGGCAATTAAACAAAGCATGCTCCTAGCACAGATAATCTCTCCAACCTCTTCTTTATCGCCTCGTGCAGCTAATAAATATGAATTAAATGCCTTTTATTCAAGACCTTCTTTCTTGTTGCCGGATCTAAAAATTTGACTTGTAGTCTTGTAATGCGAAACTGGTTTTCTGTAAACTGCCTATCCCAATCGAAACCCATATTTTGAAGTTCTTTCAACTGTAAATCATCTACATATACCCAGACGTCTTTTTTATTTCCGAGTTCGGCTATTGAGGTAATCTGTACAGGCTCTTTATTATAAAAATCAAGAGACCAAGTGTAATGTTCAGAAACTTTGTAAATGTTATCCACAGGAATATTATGTTCAGCTATCGTTTCCGCCATCGATGAACCTGCCTGATATTCCAACAATGAGGGGTAGAAATGAGTGTTCAAAACTGCATTTAATAGCAAGGAGCTAAACACGGAGATCGTAATAGTTCGCAAATAATACTCCTCTCGTTTCAGACTATAATAGATAATTACTGCAAAGCTTAATCCCAACAAAATATAAGCGTAGTTGCTTTCAAATTTGAATACATAAAAGCATATCAACACAGAGGCAATAAATACAAGACAAAGAACAAAATACTGAACACCAAGAAGTGCCTTGATCGTTTTTCTTTTGGTGTACTTGTAAAGACTATACAAGTATGATGCGGTCAGCACAGAGAACAACGGTATTGTGATATTCAAATAGTGAGGCAGTTTGAACTGCGCAAAACTGATGACAATGAAAATGAGTGTAATACCACCAAAGGTCAAAAATTCATACTTGGGGTTGTACTTGAATTTTAAATTGATCAGCGTTTTCAACCTACAGAAGTACGCTCCAATTCCCAATATGGTCCATGGAAGAAAAACCCATAAAAAGGTGTGAAAAAAGAAAAAGTAGTCACTACTGTTCTTTCCCATACCTGTGCCGCTCATGCGTTCAAAACTCTGCTCCCAAAAAATAAAAAATATTCCGCTTCGATTGTCTTTTCCCCGTATAATTTTCTCAGGATGCAAATCAAACTGGTGGTAATAAGCATACAGCATTGGGGCAACGGCAAGGGCAAAAATCAGTAGCCCAACTAGCACCTTCCAACTTAAAAATCGGTTCCATCTTCTCGTATACGCCAAATGACATAGTAAGGGAAAACCTATTACTACTAAAGCGATCTGACCTTTTGTGGAAAAGGCAATCCCCGCGCCAAATGCTCCTAAAAGGATATTCTTCAAAGACTTGGTCTCAATATAGGCAGTCAATTGCCAAATAGCAAAAATGGTAAATCCTGTTAGTACGGCATCAGTTCGAACGTCTATGGTGGCCAATACTATGGTTTGGGCGGTCATAAAGATGAGTGCAGCAAGTTTGCCAGTTCCTTTGTTATAAAGTAGCTTGCCTAGGCCATGGCAACTATAGGCGCCGAGTAGCGTAGCAAGTATTCCTGGAATACGATACGCCCAGGCATGAATTCCAAAAACTTTATACGAAAGTGCGGCAAGCCAGTAATGCATATGTGGCTTGTCAAGATATTCTTCCGGACCTTTAAAAAGACTTAAAAAGTCATTCTCTTGAACCATACGCATGGCCATAACAGCGAACTGTGCAGAATCGTTCTCAAAGAGTTTCACGAACATTCCTACTATGTACACAACTACGGTCAGGAGCAACAAAAACCAATACCTTGTATTAGATATCATAAAGGTAATTTGAGGAGTGCAAATATATACAACTTTGCAAATAACCAGCCAAAAAACAGGCCTATTACCATTCCTGAAAACACATCTAGCGGAAAATGCACCCCAATATATATCCTACTATATCCTACGAAAATAGCCCAAAATAACAAGAAAATTCCTATGTGACGGTATTTACCCTTTAATAAAATGGAAAAGAAAGTGGCTACTGCCATGGTATTGCCAGCATGTGCTGAAAAGTAACCGAATTTACCCCCGCAGCTGTCTTTTACCAATCTTGCTAGCGCATTCACCTCAGGGTCAAAACATGGCCGTAAACGCTGCACCCCATACTTAAAAAAATCGGCCAAGCCGTTAGCGGCGGCAATCATTAAAATAGCCACTACTACAAGTAATACAGTCTTTTTAAAACCAATCTGCTTATAGCAGAGAAATAGTAGCAAAAGATATAGTGGAATTGAAGTGAATTTATTGGTGACGAACATCCAGAAACCATCCCAAGTTTCGCTACCCAAATTATTGAGTATTAAAAAAACTTCTTTATCATATGACAGGAGATCATCAAGCATAAGACTAGTCTTCGTAGCGGGAAACTTCTCGGTCGTAAAATGCCGTCGCCTGCGCTATCAAATTCTCTGCCTCCGTTTCTAGGTCATTTTCATCCTCCTTAGTAAAATCCTCCAGCCATTCCACCTCGTCATTTTCCAGATTAATTATGAATCTTGGGTAGTCGGTATGTATGATAAAAATAGCAGATGGATAATCGGTATTATCACCCAATAAAAATTTCGGAAATTCCATAGTATTCAACTTTGAGCGATTAACTTTTTTGTGAGATAATTAAATCGAATATACAACATAATCGCAGATGCTGTTAGTCCGCTAAGGAGTCCAATCCAAATACCAGTACTTCCCAATTCTGTATGGAGCCCAAGGTAATAACAAATAGGAAATCCAATAATCCAGTAGGCTATAAAGGTTATAAAAGTAGGGATTTTTACATCTTGTAATCCACGTAAAGCACCTAAAACAACAACTTGTATTCCGTCAGATATTTGAAAAAAAGCGGATACCAGTAAAAGCTGAGCAGCGAGAAAAACTACCTCGGTATTGTCGGATAGATTTAAGGCTGAGTCGAGATTTAGATACAAGGTTGGAAACCAATTTCTTCCCCATAGGAAGAGTGCAGCAAAAACAATTTCAATCAAAAAAGTTAGCAAAAAAATAGACTTTGCTATACGTCGGAGTTCGGTAAAATTACGCAAGCCTTTTTGATTTCCCACTCGAATCATTGCGGCAACGCCTAGGCCCATACCGAACATAAAAGTCATACTACTCAAATTCAAAGCGATTTGATTGGCTGCCTGAGCGTTTTTTCCCAGCACTCCACTTAACCAAATGGCTGCTGTAAAAATTGCAACTTCAAAAAACATTTGAAGGGCCGAAGGAAACCCCAAGCTGATAATCTTGTTCATCACCTTCTTTTCGAGCTTTCTAAAATTAAAGCCTGTAACATAGTCTTGAAACTTCTTCTTGCTTTTCAACAGATACCAGATGTAGATAACCATTAATATTCGAGCGACCAAAGTTCCGATGGCGGCACCAACAATTCCCATTTTAGGAAATCCGAAAGAACCAAAAATTAACAAGTAGTTTAATACAATGTTTACCACATTAGCAATAACCGTGGCATACATAGGGTATCTCGTTTGCGATAGTCCATCAGAAAACTGTTTGAACGCTTGAAAAATGACCAAGGGGATGAGCGAAAAAGCCACCAGATCCAAATAAGGCATAGCCAAATCAACCACCTCTGGTGGTTGGTCCATAATATACATTAGCGGCTTCGCAAGTAGAATAAGACCAAAAAGAGACCCTCCTAGAACGGTGCATAAAACGAGGCCGTGTTTTAAAGCACTCTTGCCATCCGCTTTGCAACCCGCACCATCTGCCTCTGCAACTAAGGGTGTAATGGCCGTTGAGAAACCAATGCCCAAAGACATGGCGATAAAAACAAAACTGTTACCCAGTGAAACTGCGGCAAGCTCCGCTGTACCCAACTGCCCTACCATAATATTATCTGCTAACTGAACTACCGTGTGACCTAAGAGTCCCATGATAACCGGAAGGGAGAGTGTGATGTTATAAGCAAATTCTTTGGTATAATTTTGTAACAAGGCTTAATGGATTATTGAAAAATAAAAATTTAATAAAATAAACGAATTGGCAAATTTACGGTTTGCTATGCATCTCACGAAGAACCGTCTATCGCTTTAGACTCTTCCCAAAACACATCCATCTCGGCCAAAGTCATTTCTTTTAAAGCTTTCCCTAAACTTTTTGCCTTAGCTTCTAGGTATTGAAAACGTTTAATGAATTTCTTGTTGGTTCGCTCTAGTGCATTTTCCGGATTGATATCCAAAAATCGAGCATAGTTAACCATGGAAAAAAGGACATCCCCAAATTCAGCTTCCATTCTTTCAAAGTCTTGCGCTTTAACCTCTTCCTGAAATTCGGCCAATTCCTCCTGCAGCTTTTCCCATACTTGTTCTGGCTTTTCCCAATCGAAACCAACTCCTGCCACTTTATCTTGAATTCGATTGGCTTTTACTAAAGAAGGTACCCCCCCTGGAACACCTTCCAATACACTCTTTTTTCCTTCTTTCAGTTTCAAGTTCTCCCAATTGCGTTGTACTTCTTCTTCGTCTTTTACATTGACATCTCCGTAAACATGAGGGTGACGGCTAATCAGTTTTTCACTTATACCTGTACATACATCAGCAATATCAAAAGCATCAGTCTCACTCCCTATTTTAGCATAAAAAACAATATGCAAGAGCAAATCGCCCAGCTCCTTCTTAATTTCTTCCAAATCATTGTCTAAAATGGCATCTCCTAGTTCATAGGTTTCCTCGATCGTGAGGTGGCGCAGACTTTGCATAGTCTGCTTTTTATCCCACGGACATTGCTCACGAAGTTCATCCATGATAGTTAGTAGTCGGTCAAAAGCGGCTAATTGAGTCTGTCTTGAATTCATCGAAATTGCTTTCGGTAAAAGTACAAATCGCATTGCTTATCTTTCGCTCTTTCAGAAGTGTATTTTTGGTTATCTTTAAAAGATCAAAATTCAAACAAACCGAATGCCTCGCTCTCTGGGAAATTACATGTATCGTTTTCTATTTATGGGGATACTACCCTTAGGAACCATCGGTCAAGCTCAAAATATGAATTCCGAAAAGCGTATTGAAAGTACCTTGGAAATTATTTCTGTTTCTTCCTTGGAACGAAAAATAGTGTATCGAGCCGACAGCCATTTTGAGGCCCCGAACTGGACTCCTGATGGTAAGACTTTGATTTACAATAGCGCAGGCTTGCTTTATCAAATTTCTACAGAAGGGGGTGTGCCTGAGTTGATTCCTACGGGGTCGCTAAAAAAAATCAATAATGACCATGGCATTTCGCCAGATGGCACCAAAATGGTTATTAGTGATCAAACCGAAACGGGGAAATCTTTAATCTATTCCATCCCAATTCAAGGAGGTGAACCCAAAAAAATCACTCCGCTTGGTCCCTCTTACTGGCATGGGTGGTCTCCAGATGGAAAAACTTTGGCCTATTGTGCAGAACGCAATGGCAACTATGATATTTATACTATTCCCATTGAAGGAGGTGAAGAAATGCGTTTGACTAGCTCAGAAGGGCTCGATGACGGTCCTGATTATTCTCCAGATGGAACCTACATCTATTTTAATTCTGAACGTACTGGTACTATGCAAGTTTGGCGTATGAAAACAGATGGCAGCCAGCAAGAACAAATTACGTATGACGAGTTCAATGATTGGTTTCCGCATCCTTCTCCTGATGGAAAATGGATTGTTTACGTCACTTTTAATACAGAGGTGCCTTCAGGTAGACACCCTGCCAACAAGAACGTAATGCTAAGACTTCTGAATTTAGAAACAAAAAAGATTATAATAATGGCAAAACTATTTGGTGGGCAAGGAACCATAAATGTACCTTCATGGTCGCCGAACAGCAAGCAACTTGCTTTTGTAAGTTATCAATTAAAATAAGAGAAATGAATTGGAAAAAAACACTTCTGCTTTTTATTATGTGTGCTACAGCAGCAGCAATTAAAGCGCAGAGTCTTTCGGAAAAGGCGACTGACTTTTTAAATCTATTATCAGAAGAATTAAGGACTCAGGCTCTTTTTGAACTAGAAGATGAAGAACGTTACAATATGAATTATGTGCCCATACCCAGAAAAGGGCCTACATTTCACGATTTTAATGAAAAACAAAAAGCTGCTGCGCTAGATTTATTACAGTCGTCATTAGGCAAGGAAGGTTTTAGAAAGTCACAAGAAATCATGGCACTAGAAAAGGTACTCCGCATTATTGAAAATAATGACGATGATAAAATGCCAGACGGTCGCCCCAGAAGAGATCCGCTTAACTACCACTTCTGCATTTTCGGAGACCCGGCCTCCAAGGCTCCTTGGGGTTGGCGCTTTGAAGGACATCATATTTCGCTAAGCTTTACATCCAGCAGCGGAAAAGTAAGTTCTTCAACCCCCGCTTTTTTTGGCACCAATCCGGCTATTGTGAAAAGTACTGATCAAAAAGGTAAAGAGGTTTTAAAGGAGGAGGCAAGTTTAGGTTTTCAACTCATTAATTCTATGAACGAAATGCAATTGAAGTCTACGAGATTTAACGAAGTGGCTCCCTATGATATCAGTTCGTTGACCAATCGTAAAGTGGAAACCTTAACCCCTTTGGGTATTTCCTACACGGCACTATCAGAAGGCCAAAGAGAAATAATGCTTCAACTCTTGAACGTTTATCTATCTACTTTTGAACCCAATTTTGAATCTGAGTTTTGGGATAAAATAAGGCATGCGGGTATCGAAAATCTATCGTTTGCGTGGGCGGGCAGTTTGCAGCCGGGTGCGGGACATTACTATAGAATACAGGGCCCTTCATTATTAATTGAATATGACAACACACAGAATGATGCCAATCACGCTCATGCAGTAGTCAGAGATTTAACCAACGACTATGGAGAAGATGTGCTTAAAGAACACTATAAAAAACACCATAATTAAATCACTTAAGAGGTATGCGTAGCAGGAGAGAATTTTTACTACAATCAGGTTTATTTACCACGGCAACTATACTATTACCTACATTCGTTTTGGCCAACGCATCCGAGGAACAACACTATGGTGTGCAATTGTATTCGTTTCGAGATGAAATGGCAAAAGATGCTAGAGGAACTCTAGAAAAAATAGCTGCAATCGGGCTAAAGAAAATAGAATCTGCTCGAAGTAGTAAAGGGCATTATTATGGGCTCTCACCAAAAGAAATGCGCGATGCCTGTGATGCCTTGGGAATGAAACTGACTAGCGGCCACGTAGCCTTAGACGATAATTTTGATAGCACTATAGAAGAGGCTGTTGCATCTGGCCAAGAATATTTGATCTGTTCTTCAATGCCCAGCAAAGGACAAACGGTTGCTAATTACCAAAAGGTAGCGGAGGCTTTCAATAAAGCAGGGGAAGCTTGTAAAAAAATGGGAATAAAATTTGGTTATCACAACCATGCCTACGAATTCGAAGCTGATAATGGAGAAGTTTTATACGATGTTATGATGAATAACACGGAGGCAGAATTAGTGCATATGGAGTTAGACTTGGGTTGGGTTATCGTTGGCGGTAAAGATCCTCTTGATTATTTTAAAAAGTATCCCGGACGTTTTCCACTTTGGCATTTGAAAGATATGAACATGACTAAAAAAGAAAGTACAGAATTCGGAAAGGGAAGCCTCGACATCCCATCCATGATGGCCAGTCAAGAAGCCTCAGGCGTAAAACATATTTTTATTGAACAAGAAGAATACGCAAGCACTCCTTTGGAAAGCATGAAACACAATATGAGCTACTTAGGAAAACTCTAACTTAAAATTAAATTCCATGCGGCATTTGATGCAATTAGGCCTAATTATCAATCTCGTTCTTCTAAGTTGCTCACCGCAGCAGACTACTTATGACGTTTTGATAAAAAACGGGCAAATCGTTGATGGTTCTGGCGAGCCTTCTTTTAAGGGCGATCTCGCTATCAACGGTGATACCATAGCCGCAATAGGAAATATTGAAAATGCTATAGGAATACAAGAAATCGATGCAACAGGGCTTTCCGTAGCTCCAGGCTTTATCAACATGCTTAGTTGGGCAAATGAATCGTTGATAGCAGATGGTCGATCTCAAGGAGATATTCGACAAGGTGTTACCCTTGAAGTGCTTGGAGAAGGCAATTCGATGGGCCCCTTAAGTGAACCGATGAAAAAAGCAATGAAGGAGGGGCAATCACTGATCGAATATGATATTACATGGACCAGCCTTGGTGAGTACCTCGATTATTTGGTAAACAAAGGTGTTTCCACCAACGTAGCCTCTTTTATAGGGAACGCGACTTTACGTAAGCATACCATAGGCTATGAGAACCGACCTCCTACCACTGACGAAATGGAAACCATGAAAAGATTGACACGCGAGGCCATGGAAGAAGGCGCCGTAGGAATGTCGACTTCCTTGATCTATGTTCCTAGCGGCCATGCCAAAACCGATGAAATCATAGCCCTGGCCAAAGTGGTTTCGGAATATGACGGTATGTACATCTCGCATATTCGTGATGAGGAAGGACTGCTTCTCGATGCGGTTCAAGAATTGATTACCATCGCTGAGGAAGCAAAAATAACTTCAGAAATATACCACTTCAAAGCTTCTGGCAATGCCAATTGGGATTTATTAGATTCTGCCATAGTTCTGGTTGAAAATGCCCGTAAAAAGGGCTTACCTATCACTACTGACATGTATACCTACAATGCAAGTTCAACAGGTTTGAACGTATTGCTTCCGGCATGGGCAAAAGAAGGAGGTCATGCGGCTACGATGAAACTCATTGCACAGAAAGAAAAGCGTAAAAAGATGATGGAAGAGGTAGACTTTCATGTACCGCCAGAAAACATTCTTTTAGTTGGTTTTCGAAATAAGGCCATGCGGGTGCATATTGGTAAAACCCTAGCCACTGTTGCTAAGGAAAGAAACATAAGTCCTGAAGAGGCTATTGTTGATTTGATTTATGAAGACAATAGCAGAATACAAGTGGTTTATTTTTCGATGTCTGAAGAGAACATTAAAAAGAAGATAGCATTGCCGTATATGTCTATTTGCTCCGATGCCGGTTCGTATACCAACTCCGGAATCTTTATAGAGCAAAGCACACACCCCAGAGCATATGGTTCTTTTGCTCGTTTATTAGGTAAATATGTTCGCGAAGAAAAAGTGATCACCCTAGAAGATGCGATTTATAAGTTGACTACGCTTCCTGCTTCTAACTTAAAACTCAGTAAAAGAGGGGCCTTAAAGGAAGGTTATTATGCCGATATCGCTGTATTTGATGCCGCAAAAATAAAAGACCATGCCACCTTTGAAAAACCACATCAATATGCTAGCGGAATGAAACATGTTTTGGTCAATGGTACCACGGTCTTGAAAGACGGAGAACATACGGGTGCTTTTCCAGGGCGTGTAGTTCGTGGACCGGGATGGAAAGGAAAAAATTGAAGAAAAAGGTCAATTAAGTAGTTGAATTACCGCTTTGTCTAAAATCAAGTGTATCGCGAACCCAGCGAAAAGCAATGGGTTCTAAATACATCAACTTACCTGATTTGGGAAAAGTAGTAGAACAGATTTCTCCAATGCAATCATCAACATTGGAGCTATAACGCATTAGATAAGCAAATGAAAATAAACATCATGAGAAGAACACTTCAGAATAACCCGCTACTGCTCTTACCCCTTCTATTTGTATTCGGTTGTAAAGCTCAGGTTTCAAGTATTATCAAAAACGACGCTAAACTGACATTGGTAGCCGATAGTTTCGATTTTACTGAAGGTCCGGCGGTTGATAAAAATGGTGACGTTTATTTTACAGACCAACCAAATAACCGTATTGTTAAATGGGATGCCAGTGAAAATTCAGTATCGGATTGGATGAAACCTTCGGGTCGATCAAACGGGCTCTATTTTGACCACGGTGGTAATTTGCTTTCCTGTGCGGATGAAAAGAACGAATTATGGCGTATCGATATGGAAAAGAACGCAACGGTATTGGTTGACAATTTTGAAGGCAAGCTTCTAGGCGGTCCAAATGATTTATGGGTAGACCCCGACGGAGGCATCTATTTCACCGACCCTTTGTATGAGCGTCCTTGGTGGGAACCAACTACAAACCGCCTCAAGGAACGTCGCGTATATTATATAACCCCTAGTATAGGAGAGGTGCGGATTGTTGCCGAAGGAGGTTATGTACAACCTAATGGAATTATTGGATCGGCCGATGGTAAAACCCTTTATATTGCCGATAACGGAGCGAAAAAAACATATGCTTTTACAATCAACGCCGATGGCAATCTTTCCAATCGGGTCTTGTTTGCTGATATGGGGTCAGATGGAATGACGCTTGATAACGAAGACAACGTATATCTTACGGGAGATGGTGTTACGGTATTCGATAAATCTGGGAAGCAAATCGAACATATACAAGTACCAGAAAAATGGACCGCTAATGTTACCTTCGGAGGGCCAAATCAAGATATCTTGTTCATCACAGCCATGGATTCAGTGTACACCTTGGAAATGAAAGTAAACGGTGTCAGATAATACAATCAATAGCCTAATATCAAGCCATGAATTTCATGCTCTAAATCATCTTTTTACCTAAAAATTCGAAAACAGATATATGCTAGAAACAGATTACCTCATTATTGGTAGTGGTGCCGTTGGAATGGCTTTCGTTGACACCCTATTGGCGGAATCAGATGCGAACATCCTAATAATAGATCGCTATAAAAATCCAGGGGGGCATTGGAATGTCGCTTATCCTTTTGTTAGTCTACACCAACCTTCTCAATTCTACGGGGTAAGCTCCAAGGAACTTAGCAATGGCCATATAGATGAAACAGGCACAAACAAAGGTTTATATAGTCTTGCCAAAGGTTCAGAAATAAATACCTATTACGCAGATGTCATGCAAAATACCTTTCTATCTTCGGGAAGAGTAACCTATTTTCCGTACTGTGATTATAAGGGTGATGGTGAGTTTGAGCATTTGGAAACGGGTCAAACACAAAAAGTAAAAGTGAACAAGAAAGTAGTAGATACTACTATTTTAGGAACGAGTGTACCAGCAACACATACGCCCAATTTTGCTATTGAAGAAGGCGTACGGTTTATGCCATTGAATGACCTCCCAAAACTGAAAGATCTATCAAAAGGTTTTGTGGTTATAGGAGGGGGCAAAACCGGCATAGATGCCTGTCTTTGGCTACTAGAAAATCAGGTCAACCCAAATCAGATTACATGGATTGTTTCACGCGATGCTTGGTTACTCGACCGTCTAAATACACAGCCAGAGGATGAATTTTTTATGAGCTCCATTGGGTCAATGGCCGCGCAAATGGAAGCAATTACAAAGGCTAACTCCATTCCCAATTTGTTTGACAGATTAGAAGAAGTGGGTGTTTTGGTCAGATTAGATAAAAACGTACGGCCTAAAATGTTTCACGGCGCTACCGTAAGTCAACTAGAACTAGAAGAATTAAGACGCATTAAAAATGTCATCCGTTTAGGAAGGGTTCAGCGTTTACAGAAGGATCAAATTGTCTTAGATCAGGGCAGTATCACAACCACTGCAGACCACGTGCATGTAGATTGCTCAGCAACCGCAATTACGCCACACGATATACGGCCAATTTTTGACGATAGCTTGATAACACCACAAACAGTACGCTCCTATCAACCCGTCTTTAGTGCATCATTAATCGCTTATATCGAAGCGCACTATGAAGATGATAAAACGAAAAATACACTGTGCCAAGTAGTGCTGCTACCCAATCACGATACAGATTGGATTCGCATGTTAGCTGCACAATTGGGCAACCAATTTACCTGGTCACAAGAAAAATCGCTTCGCGATTGGCTAGCTACCAACCGCTTAAACGGTTTTGGAAAATTAGTTAAGAATGTAGATAGCAACGATACGGAGAAAATGGCGCTTTTGAAACGGATGCGAAGTGCTTCTATGCCTGCTCTGATGAAGTTGGAGCAGTTTATAACCGACTTAGATGCTGAGGAACAATCGGAAATAGAAAAGCCTCAATTTCAAGTGAATCAGAATGTTTTTATTCGAAATCGTGTCGTGCCAATACCAACTTCTGACCTACAATTAGACCATGGAGATGTCTTGGTAGCAATTGAAAAATTTGCCTATACTGCTAATAACATTACCTATGCCGTAGCAGGAGATACGATAGGGTATTGGCAGTTTTTTCCGCCAGCAGGTGAAAATACAGCTGGCTGGGGCATTATTCCTGTTTGGGGTTTTGCAACCGTGGTCGAATCTAAAACTGATGATGTTCCAGTAGGAGACCGTTTGTTTGGGTATTTCCCTCCTGCTAAATATTTAAAAATGAAACCCGTTGGCACTAACGAACGGCGATTTATAGATGGTTCAACCCATCGGGCCAAACTTCCCGCTGGTTACAATATATATCAAAGAGTACATAATGATATCACCTACAACCCAGAATTTGATCGGGAACGCATGCTTTTGTTTCCCTTGCATTTGACCTCTTTTTGCCTCTGGGATGCGTTAAAGAGCAAAAATTGGTATGGTGCAGAACAAATTGTTATTTTAAGTGCTAGTAGTAAAACAAGCACGGGCTTAGGTTATGCATTTCAAGCCGATAAAAGTGCACCAAACGTTATTGGGGTTACCTCAGCCCGCAATCAAGATACCATAAAGAATTTAGGCATCTATGACCGATGCCTGAGTTACAAGGAAGTTACCACTATTGACGCAAATCTACCTACCGTAATAGTAGACATGTCGGGTAATGCCAAAGTCTTGGCAGCCTTACATGTACATTTGGGAGAACAAATGAAATTTACAAGCAATGTCGGGTTGACACATTGGGCAAAAACGAAACCTCAAGAAGGAATTATTGCGGAACGAAGTAAATTTTTCTTTGCGCCAAGTCATATTCAAAAACGTCTTAAAGAATGGGGAGCTGATGGTTTTGAGCAAAAGACAGCGTCCTTTCTTAGGGAGACGGCTGTAAAAACGAAAAGCTGGTTGACATTCAAAGAACTCAATAGTCTAAGCGAATTGGCAGCTATTCATCCCCAAGTTTGCGCCGGCATTTTACCTCCCGAGGAAGGCTTGATTGTGGTCCTTTAGTGTATCTCAATATAAATTTCGACATAAAATAGTACCTTTCGGTAACGGTTAGCATAGACCTGAAAAATAAAAATTATGAGCAGTAGCAAACTAACAATTGTAGCGAGAATTTTGGCAAAAGCAGAAAAAAGGGAATTGGTAAAAGACGAACTTTTAAAGCTTATTCCTCCTACCAGAGCGGAGGAGGGTTGTATCAATTATGACTTGCACCAAGATAATAAAAACCCGAATCTGTTTATCTTTCATGAAAACTGGGAAAGCCTAGATCTTTTGCAAAAACATATGGCCAGCACGCATATAGCAGCATATATAAAAGCTACCGAAGGTGCGGTTGAAGAATTCATTCTTCACGAAATGACACAAATCGGCTAAGTATGAAAAACATCTACTGGGCATCGACGGGGGTCTTGTCGCTATTCCTTTTGTGGAGCTCGTACACCTACCTTTTTAGCAAGGCGACGATAGAAGGCGTACGCAACTTAGGTTTTCCAGACTATTTTAGAGTGCAATTAGCTATTCTAAAAATAATCGCAGTTCTTACTTTACTTATACCGCAAATACCGCTACAAGCAAAAGAATGGGCTTATGCAGGTATCACTTTGTTTTTTATTACGGCGATAGTCGCTCACACGGCTCATAAAGACCCCTTTTTTATTACGCTTATCAATTTGGCTTTAATAGGAATACTAGTGGTATCGTATTACCACTTACCCAAGAGTATTGAAGGCTAATGTCTTTTTAAAACATTGAAATCATGCACAAAATCACTGCCGTTCTTTTTCTCACATTGTTGTGTTTTGCACGTTGTAAAGAGGCAAATCGTAGTGGTGATATGGCCACATGGAAAGCTGAAATAAGAGCCGTTGAAAAAGAGTTTAATGATTTGGCTCAAACAAAGGGTCTCGCTATTGCCTTTGAAAAATATGCCGCTCCTAACGGGGTTATTCGTAAAGCAGGAAAAGTAATTCAAGGACCAAAGGCGATGGGCGATTGGTACCGAAATGATAGTAGGCCAGGAGAAACGCTGACCTGGGAACCTGATTTTATAGATGTTAGTCTTTCTGGAGACCTAGCCTACACCTATGGTGGTTATATTTTTACCAGCATAGATTCTACGGGCTTAAAGAAAGAAAATACCGGTACATTTCACACCGTTTGGAAAAGACAGCCTGACGGTAGTTGGAAATTTGTTTGGGATTAAACTCAATTCAAAACGGTTAGTCGAACATTGCGAAATACTACTTTTCCTGATTCAGCAGCTTGCAAAGCAATTGGTCCCTCTTTTAAATCATTATCTTCGATGTCGACCATCATAATATTATTAATCCACACCTGTAAGTGGTCGTTATGGTTTCTAATTTTATAGGTATTCCATTTGTCTAAGGTTTCCACTTTCTCCATGGGTGAGGCTCTTGAAACAATGGCACCGGTTCTGTTCTCTTGCTTTGGATGTAAATCCCAAATGTTTAGTTCGTAGCAATCGCTGAATGAAATCTCTTTTTGCTTGCAACGAATAAAAATTCCAGAATTCACTGTACTATCTGGCTTAAACTCAAGCTCTAAAATAAAATCAGTGTACGACTTTTTCGTCATTACAAATCCTCCCGCCCCTTGAGCGGTACCCATTAATTCGTCATTGACAAAACTCCATTCTGCATCACCATCACTAAACCAATCATTTGCATCTTCTTGAAACAATACTTCTATTGATGCATTTTTTTCTGCGCAAGAAATACTAAACAATACGATAGATATAATCAATACTAGGAACCAATTGTTTTTCATATTAAGAATACTTTTTTGGAAAGATAACCATTCAGGAGACAAGAAATTAACGAAAGGAAATTAAGTGATTTCTTACGTTTACTAAAATAAATCAAAAAAAAAATAGTTTATGATTTACCAAAAACAATTCGAATTATAAATTCCCAATTAGTGATGTCTTCAACCTATTATCCCTTAAGTCCGACGAACATTCCAAAAAAATTAACTGGATTAACCCCATCATATCAATTTCGAGCTTTCCTTGCGATTTTAGCCATTCTTTTGTTTTTCGTATTGTACAGCGCTATGGTAGTGGCTTTGGGATATCTGGCATATTACGCTATAATATATGACATGGGCGACGTCAACAAGCTCACCATCTTATTGAAAGTAGGTGCAATAGCAGGGTCGGCAATGCTATTTGTTTTTACCCTTAAGTTTATTTTCAAACTAAAGAACCATAAGTTCACGAATCGGATCAAGTTGGAAAAAAGTAAGAACCCTGAACTTTGGTCATTTATTAATAAAATATGTGAAGAAACCGGAGCTCCAAAACCGAAATCAATATATGTAGACCCTGATGTCAATGCCTATGTCGCTTATAGCAATATGTGGTTGAGCCTTTTTCTCCCAGTGAGGAAAGAGCTTACCATAGGAATGGGTTTAACCGACTGCCTGAACCTTTCAGAGTTCAAAGCAGTGGTTAGTCATGAATTTGGTCATTTCGCCCAACGTAGTATGAAAATAGGAAGCTACATTATTTCAGCAAACACCATTATTCACGACATGATTTTTGATAGAGATAAATGGGATGATCTTTTAGACCAGTGGAGAGCTTCAGACATACGGTTGTCTGCCGCCGCTTGGGTAATCACACCGATCATCTGGGTAATTCGGCAGATATTAAATCTATTCTATCAATTTTTAAACATAATGTACTCCTCTCTTTCTAGGGAAATGGAGTTCAATGCTGACAAAGTAGCGGTAAGTACTTCAGGAAGTGACGCCATTATTTCTGCACTGTGGAAATTAGATGAGGGATCGAACAATTGGAACAGTACTTTAAATCATGCCTACTTAGCTGCTCAGAAGAAAATATTTGTAAAAAACTTATATGTTCATAATGCTTTGGTCATAGAAAGAGGCGCTGAAAAACAAAAAAGCCTATTGAGTCAGCTTCCAGAAGACAATAGAGGAGGAAAACACTATTTTTCAGTTTCGGAAGCATCAAAAGTAAGCATGTATGCTAGTCACCCACCAAATGACAAGAGAGAAGACAGTGCCAAAGTACCCTATATAGACTGTGCAGCAGATGAAAGATCTCCCTGGCTTTTGTTCGGAAACAAAGATGAGCTACAAGAAAGAATGACAACGCTTTTATACAAGCAGTACTTTGATAAGGTAGCTGAGAAGCATGTCGCTAAACAAACCTTTGAAGACTTTATTAAAACGGAGAACCAAGGAGCGGAATTATTGGAAGAATACGATAATTCTTTCCAAGACCGGTTTATGCATGTGCCTGAACTTTCTGAGTTAAAAAAAGCTGCAGCAAAAGTCGAAGCTCCGAACCTCGGCATGCTAGACAACCTAAAATCAGAATTGAAAATTTTAATGCAACCTGCTAAGGAAATTGAAGAATTAATGTCTAAAGCACAGCAAATTGCCCAGGGTACGGCAAAGGAAAAATCTTTTTCTTTTAAAGGAATAGAATACACTAAAAAGAATCTAGAAAATGGGTATACATTTTTATTAAATCAGAGAGAAGAAATTTTCAATGAAAACTTCAAACAATGGGATACCTCATTTTGTGCTCTTCATTATGCTATCGCCGACGGTGCGGGAAAAACTGCTGAATTGGAAGCACATTACCAACAGCATGATTGTCTGACAAAATTGTATAAAAAAATTACCGGTATTAAAAACAGTATTTATCAATCGGTAAATAACTTACAGGAAAGAGAGGATGTTACCCAGGCACAAGTGCACTCCCTGACGGAAAATATTAAGCAAATGGCCGATGCAATAAATGATGAACTAAAAGCCCTTGAAACAATTAGCTTTGTACCTATGCCAAACATTGATTCGATTCAGGAGTTAAAGGAAGCCATTGTCGAAGGTGGCGTATTTAAACGTGAGCAAGGAAACATTTTCGAAAACGGCGGATTTAATACCATTATGAGCAATATAGAAACCGCCATCCTTAGTTGTCAACGTATAGATCAAAAGAGTATTGGTACGATCTTATCGTTTCACAAAAAGCTTCAAGAGCAACTTGGGTAGCTAGTGGGAAGTCTATTTGACCAAATCAAAAATACGAGTATACTTGATAATAAAACTATTGTTGAGCGGATCTCCGTCTTGAAGGTTGTAATTCCAAACTACGAAAAGTCCGGTATTGGCTTGCTGCAACCATCCAAAACGTACATTTGCAGCCCAAAGTTTGTCTGAAGTATTATGTTGAATTAGGCCTTGTAGGTAGATGTTTGGTTTAAATGCGTACGACAGTCGCGTACTCAAAATGTTCGCCGTAAAGTCTCCGTTAGGGAGTTGAAAATTGTTATACTGAAATGTAGCATCAACATTGAACCGATCTCCGGCGCGATATCTACCCGTTATGGTTTCTATGTATCGTGTTCCTCCAAATGAGCCTCCAATAACGGAACGCAAGTTTATCGAAAACGGTTTACTTTGATTGGTAAAAAATATAATTTGAGATTCTGCGTGATCATAAACTCCAGGATCAACAACTACATTTTTTCCACGAGAAATATCAAAAGGATTTACCACACCCTCTTTTGTAATATTAACACCGGTATGCAATTCATTACCACTTTTCCATTCAAAATGATTGTCGATATGCAAGAAGCCCGTTTCTTGAAATCCATCAAAATTCCAGTAGCCACGATACGATATGTGCGGACGGTATTCTAAAATTTTGGCATCTGCTTTCTTTGGACGCAGGTGATACAAAATCAGACCTTCTGGTTTTTTAAACGACGAACGCAGCAGGAAACCCACTTCGGGATTAAAGCCTTGCCCCACCTCTGTATATGCTGCTCGCATTTCTAAGTTGTTCCAGTTATAGGTCGTCTGAAATTTAAAGGAATGTGCATTTATCGTATCATTTGGATCTTTGGTCTGGGCATAGAATCCTGACATTCGCGCCTTTCTTCCCAAACCCAATTTACCGTCTAGGGCAAAGGTTCGGTTATAGTTATTAACTGACTGTAAACCTTCTCGATTAATAAATACGGCGCCCAGGGCAGAACGTCCTTTGAACTCATGATTGACCCGCGCTACTGTAAAATTATTTTCTTCGATACCCTTATCGCTTACATCCTCTGTCCACATACTTAGAAGCCCCACATTGGTGCGATTCAACTTTCCCGACAATCTGGCACCGCCTATAATAGGCACCACATTTCCATTGTCACCGATACCAATCCTACGACTGAAGAATAGGTCAACTTCTCCAGGACTTCCTACACTGAACAAGCCAGCATTCTCTAAAAAGAAAGGTCGTTTTTCAGGAAAAAACAGATTAAACCGATCTAGATTCACCTGTTGATCATCTACTTCGACTTGGGCAAAATCGGTATTGTAAGTTAGGTCAAGGGTCAAACTTGGGGTGATACTATACTTGATATCACCACCTACTTCTACCCCAGTCTGTGTTTTGGCGTCGGTAATCGTAAAATCTTTATCAAGCCTTCCCAGAACATATGGAATCAACTTGAGGTTTCCGGGGCTTCGCAAATCAAGATTGGTCAAGGTACCTGCTAAGGATAGTCTTTTGAGATCGAGCCCTACTGGCATTTCAGCCCAAAATGCAATTTCATTGCTTTTTCTAATGTTCCTTCTAAAGTTGATTCCCCAGTCTTTACCAGACTGAAAGCGCAGGGTGCGTAACGGAATCGCAAATTCTGCACTCCAGCCAAAGTCGCCCACTTCGGTTTGTACTTCCCAAGCACCATCCCAGTTTAGGTTAAAACCGCCAATGGTTCCACCCTGCTGTCGATTGGCGTTGAAATTTCCTTGCCCTTCGTTATCTACCTGCCCATCGTACTCAACACCCAATGAGTTCGTTCCGAAGATAAATCCGTTTTGACCATCTTTATAGGTATCTAAAATGAACAAAAATGCATCAGTATTGTCAAGATCCGCATCGCGACGTGCATCGGAAACTACCAGGCTACTGGGGCTTGAATCATAGCAGACTACCGAAACATAAAAGACTTCCGCAGTGTAGGCAACCCGAATCTCGGTTTTTTCAGTTGGCGCTTGCCCAAAATTGGGTTGCGCCTGACTTAGATCACCGAAAGGTGCTATGTTCTTCCAGATTTCATCGCCTAAGACGTTCCCATCTATAGAAGGACCATTGTCTAATGCTACAGCGATTGCAGTTGGTCTTGGCTTTAAGCCAGCTGTAGAAACTTGATTTTGTGCAATCGAAAAAAGTGAAAATCCTATAAAAAATATGCAAAGAATTATGCTTCTACTAGTAAACATAAAGTACAGTCGGTTGGTTTATATCGTAAAATCGCAGACGCGAACTGCGATAAAAGTACAGCGATTTCTATAAACAAAAAATAACAACAGCCATGAAAGTGGGTAATTTTTAAATGGCATGGAAAATAATATGTCGAAAAACCAATGCTTTTTTTAAAATAGTTGAAAAGTACATATCTTGTGTAATGCAGTGCCCTCGCAAAAATCAAACGTAATCTCAAAAACATTCAAATGACCAAAAAAAACCTTTCCATTGTACTTTTCATGCTTTTGTTCCTCAACTATGGTGGTTTAAAAGCGCAGATGGCTGTAAAGCCAGAAACTAAGCCGACTACAGTATCACTCGAAAGACTGGGGAAGTACGAAGCATTTTTAAAGAAGGAAATCGCCGAAGGGAAAATTCCTGGAGCAGTTTCCTATATCGTAAAAAATGGGCAGTTGGTACATCACGCCGCCTACGGCTACTCTAGTTTAAAAGATAAGTCGCCCATGCGTGAAGATCAAATCTTGCACCTGATGTCTATGACGAAACCAATTGTAAGCGTAGCTTTTATGATGTTGTACGAGGAAGGGCATTTTTTTCTTTCTGATCCCGTTTCCAAATACTTGCCCCAATTCAAAGATTTAAAAGTGGCCAAAGATGTAAACGTCGGTTTAGACGGAGCGACTGAACCGGCTAATAAGGAAATAACGATTCACCATGTTTTAACACATACCGCAGGTTTTTCACATGGCCTTGCTGGAACCGCTCTCGATAATGCAGTTGCAAAGGCACTTTACTTTGAACCCCAAAAAGATATTGAAAGTCGCGTCAATACTTTGGCAAGTTTGCCTTTAATTGGCCATCCGGGAGAGCAATGGTATTACAGTGCCTCGCCAGATGTGCTTGCCTTACTTATCGAGCATTTTTCAGGAATGAGCGTCGCTGATTTTTTGCAAGAACGCATTTTCGATCCCTTAGGTATGAAGGATACTGGATATAATGTTTCTAAGGAAAATCAAAAAAAGTGGGGGCCGGTTCACAATTATAATAAGGAAGGCAAAATGATCAACTCTCCTGAACAGCTGCCCATTGAGGGCAATACGGTTTTTGGAGGTACACATGGCCTTTTTTCAACCGCACCTGATTATATGACCTTTTGCCAGATGGTCTTAAATAAGGGAAAATGGAACGGAAAACAATATTTGAGTTCCAAAACCATTGAAATAATGACCATGAATCAAATTGGAGATCTCCAACAGGCACCCGGCCAAGGTTTTGGACTGGGTTTTGGCGTTAGCACAGATGTGGCTGCAAGTCAAAGTTTGGGTTCTATAGGTAAATTTTATTGGGGTGGTGCCTATTCCACCTACTTTTTTATCGATCCAAAAGAAGATTTGATCGCCATTCTTATGACACAAATACAGCCCTATAGCAATCATTATAGAAAGTTGTTTGAGCAGTTCGTATATCAATCGATTGTCGACTAAATTCTTAGCGAATTTTTATATCTTCAAGCCCGACTAAATAGCCAATAGCAATGGAAGTATATGTATTTGAAATTATAGGAACTGCCTTATTGATACTTTTAGGCAATGGCATTGTGGCCAACGCAGTACTTAAAGACACCAAGGGTGGAGATGCAGGATGGGTAGGTATCACCATTGGTTGGGGCGTTGCGGTTTTTGTCGGGGTTTTTGTAGCTGCTGATGTAAGTGGAGCACATTTAAACCCTGCTGTAACCCTTGGTTTTGCAACTGCCGGGAAATTTGACTGGAGCTTGGTTCCCGGGTATATTATTGCTCAATTTATCGGGGCAATGTTGGGCACAACGTTTGTTTGGCTGACCTACAAAAAGCAATATGACGCGACGGATGATCAGGGCGCCATTCTCGCCAGCTTTGCAAATACTCCTGCTATCAAAAGTCCTTTTTGGAATTTCATAACAGAGTTCATCGCCACCTTTGCTTTTGTATTGGCGATTTTTTATATCGCTGGAGGAAGCCTATCAGACGAACCCATATCCCTAGGATCTTTAGATGCCCTACCTGTTGCACTATTAGTACTGGGCATTGGGATAAGCTTAGGAGGGCCAACAGGCTATGCTATTAATCCGGCACGTGATCTAGGACCTCGAATAATGCACGCCTTACTACCCATTAAAGGAAAAGGTAGCAGTGCCTGGTGGTACGCTTGGATTCCAGTTTTTGGACCCATTACCGGTGGTATCGCTGCTGCTTTAGTATATCTTTATATCGGACTATAATCAAACATTAAATCACACACTATGAAACAGATCATCATCGTATTACTTTGCATGGTTGCAAGTAATTTTGCAATAGCGCAAGAAATAGTTCAAATACCTCATGAAAAAGCGACCGGTACCACGTGGGAAGGCGGCGAAAAAGCATACTTCTCCAAAATCTGGCAGAATGAGGTGGTGACCAATGTATCTGTTCCCACAATGGAAGTCTTTCGCCCTGAAAACCCTAACGGGGTATCGGTCATTGTTGCTCCGGGTGGTGGACTTTACGCCCTAAGTATCAAAAGTGAGGGAACTGATGTTGCCCGATGGTTGAATGAACAAGGGGTTACCGCTTTTGTGTTAAAATACAGATTAGTGCCAACCGGGGAAGACGGGGTACAAGAAATAACAGATGAAGGTGCAACGAATCCTGCCAAAATTGGGGAGCGGGTTGCTCCCGTCTTACCGTATTCTTATGCAGATGGTCTTGCCGCCATTAAATACGTTCGTGAAAATGCAGACCATTACAAACTCAACCCAAAGAAAATTGGCTTTATGGGGTTCTCTGCCGGTGGCGCCGTTACCATGGGTGTTGCTTATAATTATGACCATTCGAATCGCCCTGATTTTTTGGTACCCGTATATCCATGGACGCTGGTAATGCCCGTTCAAAAAGCGCCTGAAGATGCGCCTCCTATGTTCGTAATTTGCGCTAGTAATGACCCACTTGGCTTGGCAGCTGGAAGTGTAGAATTGTACTCTTCTTGGTTGATGGCCAATAAGCCGGTAGCATTACAGATGT
Source organism: Maribacter sp. (assembly GCF_039974175.1). Taxonomy (GTDB): domain Bacteria; phylum Bacteroidota; class Bacteroidia; order Flavobacteriales; family Flavobacteriaceae; genus Maribacter_C. Next base: position 553,111 of record NZ_JBDWJN010000013.1, on the reverse strand, counting down.
ATACCAAAGGTGGGCATGGTTTTGGAATGAAAAAACAAGGGCTACCCTCAGATGATTGGATTAAGCGTTTTCATGAATGGGCAATCGCACAAAGCTTAATAATTCCTTCCTCAGCAGAGTAATATGCACACTTTAATTTGGTGCAAAGGCGAAATTTATGAAGGTAAAATTAGTTTCTTGGTTCGCGCTGGTACTGCTTGATATCAGTATAGCGTATTTCCAATGGGGATGCCCTCGCAATGCCGAGACTGAACTATTGGCATCGAGCTTATGCATTTATATTTAATAGGTATGTTTTCGATCATTTCTCTCATGAAAGGGTCAATGACTTATCATACACATATTGCGGTCTATTTATCAAAATAAAAGTATCTTAGAGGCTTATTTTATTCGATTTATGAAAGGTTTTCTATTCTCAGTGTTCTTGTTAGGTATTTTTGTACAGGCTCAAAACCCTGATCGTTTCACAGCGGAAATAGAAGCCATTCAGAAGAAATATGATACCGTCTTAGACGCTTCAAAAGAAACCACCGTGTTTGCTGGTAGTTCAAGTGTACGTATTTGGCATAATCTTCAAGAAAAATTCCCAAAACACCAAATTGTAAATGCAGGTTTTGGTGGGTCGCATGCCTCAGATCTATTAGCTTATACGAATGAACTGATATTGAAATACAATCCAAAAAAAGTTTTTATCTACGAGGGTGATAATGATATTTCGGCAGGCAAAGATGCCAAAGCAATTCTAAGTGATATCTCAGAAATTATTACCAAAATTCGAGAACAAAACGCTTCGGTAAAAGTAGTACTGATTGCCGCAAAACCCAGTATAGCACGTTGGAACTTAAAGCGAGATTACAAGCGGCTCAACCGCAAGTTTAAGAAAATGAGCAGAAAGGATGCCGACATTCTGTTTGCTGATGTATGGAAACCCATGCTCAATGGAAGAAAAGTGAAGCAAGATATTTTTATTGAAGACGGGTTGCATATGAATGACAAAGGTTATGCGATTTGGTATAATGCTATTAAACCCTTTTTAGATTAAGTCTGGGCCTGACCGCAGCACAGGCCTATTCTTGCGGCAAATATTAAGACTGCACTCAAAGTGACATTAGCATATTAATAGAACAACCGAAGCATTAAATAAACATTTTGGATAAATGAAAAATTCGACAATTACAAAAAGCCTATTTCTTTTTCTAACGATTATTGCATTTGTTGCATGTACACAACAAAAAAAGAAACGGGTCATTAACTTTCCAAAAACCGACTTGGCCCAGAAACCTATGATTCCCAAACCACTACAAGTCATTTCTACAAATACTGCATTTGCGTTAGACGAATTCACAGCCATCTACACTTCAGAAAATGCCGCTGGCTTTGAAGAAGTTGGAAAGTTTTTAGCGAAAAAAATCAAGGCAAAAACAGACTTGGATGTTCAGGTGAATGTTGCAGAAATTCCAAATTTAGAGACGGTGATTTACATTAATCAATCGGATAGCACCGATTTGATTGGATCAGAAGCCTATCAACTCTACATCACTCAAGATTCGATTATCCTCAATTCAAATACTGCAGAAGGTGCCTTTAGGGGGATTCAAACCATACGGCAAATCATTCCCGAAGCGAGCAATGATAGCTTGACTACCAATCCGGTCTGGGCCATCCCCACCGGAAAAATTATGGATAGCCCACAGTTCGAGTATCGCGGTTCAATGCTTGATGTCGCTCGACATTTTTTTAGCGTTGAAGATGTGAAAAAATATCTTGATCTGTTGGCGTATTACAAATACAATGTCTTGCACCTTCACCTGACTGATGATCAGGGTTGGCGTATCGAAATCAAATCATGGCCATTATTAACCGAAGTAGGAGGTAGTACCGAGGTAGGTGGTGAAGCAGGTGGGTTCTATACACAGGAGGAATACAAAGATATTATTGCCTATGCTGCGGAGCGGCATATTACCATTGTGCCTGAAATTGATATGCCGGGGCACACGAACGCGGCGTCGGTCTCCTACCCTATTTTTAATGGAAATGGAATTAAGCCCGAACTCTATGAAGGAACCCAAGTTGGTAAAAGTACATTTGCCACAAGAAAAGATACCCTATATTCCTTTTTAGATGATGTTGTGGAAGAAATAGCGGCCATCACACCAGGACCGTATTTTCACATTGGTGGTGATGAAAGTCATGTGACCAAAAAGAAAGATTATATCTACTTTGTAGAGCGAGTTGAAAAAATTGTTCAAAAACATGGCAAGCAAATGATAGGATGGGACGAGATTGGCCAGGCTGATATCGATTCTACTTCTATATCGCAATTTTGGGCAAGCAAGAAAAATGCTTTGGATGCCGTTGCCAAGGGTATGAAGGTGATCCTATCTCCTGCTAAAAAAGCCTACCTCGATATGCAGTACGATACCCTTTCAAAACACGGGCTACATTGGGCAGCTTATATTCCAACAGACACGGCCTATGTTTGGACTCCAGAAGAATATGAAGATATACCTATGGAAAACATTTTGGGTATTGAAGCACCCCTGTGGTCAGAAACAATAAGTGATATTGGAGAATTGGAATATCTAGCCTTTCCCCGTGCCATTGGTTATTCAGAACTAAGTTGGACAACTCAAGAAAATCGTGATTGGGAAAACTACAAAGTGCGTTTGGCAAATCAAGCCCCCTTTCTAGATCGAATGAATGTGAAATATTATCCTTCGCCTTTGATCGATTGGAAGAAAAGCAAGTATTCTTATAAAGAAATTAAGAAGGACTAAAGAGATTCGTAGCATATGGTCGTTGATGATATCGCAATGTTGGCAATAATTTGAATGAAACAGAAAGCTTATCAACAATACTTAGATTCATACGTAGCAATTTGCCCCTATTTAAAAGCAGATGAATTAAACTTTATAAGAAAACATCTTTCAATTACTGAGTTTAAGAAAAAAGAATTTTATCTAAAATATGGACAAATCCAAAAAGAAATGGGATTTGTATATCAAGGCTTACTAAAGAGCTATTATATAGATAATCAAGGTAAGAAAATCACTATCTCCTTTATTGATGAAAATTCTTATGCTTCAGATTATCCTTCTTTTATTCAACAAAAACCTTCCAAATATTATATTGAAACCATTGAACCAACTACAATGGTAAACTTACCTTACAAAGCTATACAGCAAGCATATCACAACTACAAAAATTTTGAAAACTACGGAAGGTTAATTGCTGAACAAATACTACTAAAAAAACAAGATAGAATTGAAAGTTTTTTGTTTGAAAATGCAGAAGAAAGGTATATTCAATTTATGCATAAAAACAAAAATTTATTACCAAGAATAAGTATTTCAGATCTGTCATCATATTTAGGGATAGAAAGACAATCGCTCACTAGAATAAGAAAAAAGTTGATTCAATAAAATGTTTGACACAATTGTGTCAGGTGAGAATCAAATCAATACTTCATATTTACAAAGTGCTTTTAACACTTAAAAAATATGACACGCATAAAACTTGTAATCCTAGTTTTGCTTTTCTCATCATGTGCTTTCAATACTAAGTTTCATTATCCTGTAAAAATAAATCGCGATGTAAACGATTTAGGGGTTTTTAGTTACGGAAAAGACACCTTATTATTTACATACAGTAAAGCGAGTAAAGCTATTCATATTACGAATAAAAAGGGTGTTTCTCAACATCCAAATTTTTCCATAGAAGCTTTTGAATTTAGTAGTACCAGTAAAAATAAACTTCACGGCTGGTTGTTAAAACCTAAAGGTTCAAAGCCAAAAGCAACAATCGTTCATTTTCACGGAAGCGCTATGGACATTCTTACACAGTACCAAGCGATAAGCCCCTTATTAAAGTACGATTTTCAAATAATCACTTTTGATTACAGTGGTTACGGGTTTTCAACTGGGAAAGCTAGCCGTAAAAATGCACTAAAAGATGCTTACTCTTTTTTAGATTTTGCTAAAAATCACAAACAAGTAAGAGGTAGCAAATTGATTTTATATGGGCAATCTTATGGCGGTTATCTAACAGCCGTTGTAGGTGCAAACAGGCAAAATGAAATCGACGGAATTGTTATTGAAGGAGCTTTTACAAGTCACAAAGCAGAAGCAAAATATGAAGTGCCTTTTTGGGGAAATCTTGTAAAAAATGAAAAGTACGCAGACAAAGAAATACAGAAAAATAGAAAACCAGTTCTAATTATTCACAGTAAGGAAGACAAAAAAGTACCTATTAAGTTTGGTAAGAACATTTATGAAAATGCAAACCAACCTAAAGAATTTTATGAAATTGACAAACCTCATATTCTTGGTTTACAATACTACCCCAAAGAAATTGCAAGAAAAATAGATAGCCTCATCCTGAAACAATCATAGCAATGGACGCATTTAGCAAAGTACTAATTATAATTCACGCCTCTTTTGGAGGAATCGCCTTAATTTCAGGTGCAATTTCCTTAATTGCTAAAAAGGGGAAACAGTTGCATAAGAAATCTGGAAAGATATTCTATTATGCGCTATTAGTCTCCGTAACGCTATCATTAGTTATTGCACTACTGCCAAATCATAAAAGCGCATTTTTGTTTAGCATAGGCCTATTTAGCAATTACTTCATTATTGGTGGGTTTAGAAGTCTTAGATACAAACAAAGAAGTATTTCGGTTCAATTAGATAAAATGATGGCTTACTTCATAATTATGGTTGGAATCACTATGATTTTGTATCCTATTTTACTTCAAAACCAATCAAATATCGTCCTGTTGGTTTTTGGTATTATTGCCATAATCTTTGGTGTGATCGATATATTTCTTTTGCAAAATGTAAATCGACTAAGAAAAAATTGGTTAAAAATTCACTTATCAAAAATGATAAGTGGTTATGTAGCGGCTGTTACCGCTTTTGTAGTTGTAAATCAATGGCTCCCGGGAGTTTGGGCGTGGTTTGTACCTTCAATTTTTGGAAATATTTATCTGGCGTACTGGTTATATAAACTGAAGAAAAAAACTAGTATTAACAAAGTACATAACAAATAGCGGCCTAATTGCTATTGCCAAACGAATTTCATAGCGTTTGTCACTATAAAGTGGTCATATTGTCCGCTAAAAATCCACTGCTTTTCATATATAAAACCGTAACACCTGCATATTTATGCTGTCTTAAACCGTACTGCTTAAATCTTGACGCTGTACTCCTTTGATCAAAAACCACAGGCAAAGTGAAAGTTCGCCAATATCTGCAGGGACAGTGATATTATCTAACCAAATCGACTCTATATCTGGAAGAAGAAAATACACAACAAAATCTATCATATCTCCCGTAAAACCCAATAATAGAAAAACACCAATTAGTTTTGGAACTATACTCGATTTGATAATCATATAACCCAAAGGAAGTAAATACAAGCCATAAAATATCTGATTTACATAATATCCTTTTATATGAATATTTTGAAAAAACGATGATAAAACCTGTAGCTGTTCTGGCTTAAATGCTTCTGAATATCCAGAATTTGTCAATAAATCTAAAACGGCAAACTGATTTAATGCGTTTTGACAAAACATAGCAACAGAGATTACAACACATAATAAAAGAAATAGTGAAACATGCCTATTTACTGCTTTAAAGATGAGATACAGCATGTATCCATAGACAAAGAACATCGTAGACATTACCAAATCACTGACAAACCCCAATCGGAAAAGCCCTTGATTTAAAATAATATTTTGGGCCGTAGCAGCATGATCATTCAGCACATATAGTTTTTGACGCACGAAAAACTCGGCAAAAATGCCTGTCATTACAAGAACTAAGAAAAGTAAACCAGCCATCCTTCCCATCTTCTTATTTGAATACATTTTATGCCGTTTAAAGTTATGCTCGCATGACGAATCAACAAGCAAATTGTTACGCTTGGTATAAGGTAGATAACATTCTTTATTCCCCAACTAAAGACTTTTATCACAAAATCAGCTCAATACTGTTCTCCATTTTTTCTTAACTTTAGTTGCTTACAGCAACCTTTAAATAAGAAAACCACAATGGAAGACAAAAAGCAAAAACGTACCTATACTTCCCGTAGATCATTTATTAAAAAAGGAGCCATTGCTTCTTCTATTTTTATTGTTCCAAGACATGTACTCGGAGGTCCTGGGTTTTTAGCACCTAGCGACCGCCTAAACCTTGCCGCAATTGGCGCAGGTGGCAAAGGAAGTAGTGATATCAAAAATGCTTCAGTCGATGGTCGTGAAAAGGTAAGGGCCCTTTGCGATGTAGATTTTTCAGGATCTGCAAAACGGTCTGTTGAAAACTTTCCAAAGGCAAAACTGTACAATGACTACCGCAGAATGCTGGATAAAGAAAAAAGCCTTGATGCCGTCACCATTTCTACTCCAGATCATATTCATGGCCCTGCCGCTGCCTATGCTATGGAGCGTGGAATACATGTGTATGTGCAAAAACCCATGACACACAATATTCGCGAAGCACGATTGCTGACCCAAACGGCGCGCGAGAAAAAAATAGTATCCCAAATGGGAAATCAAGGCGGTTCTAATCCGCTGTTGGGTATGGTGCAAAAATGGATTGACAGCGATGCCATAGGAGCGGTATCAAAAGTACAAGTTTGGACGAACAGACCTGTATGGCCTCAAGGTGGTGCAATGCCCGCAGCTGATGCTAGTCTAAAACCAAAAGATCTCTATTGGGATTTATGGCTCGGTCCTGCGGAAGCAAAACCCTTTACTCCTAACCTTCACCCCTTCAACTGGAGAGGTTGGTGGGACTATGGCACCGGAGCGCTAGGCGATGTGGGTTGCCACTTGATCGATATTCCTTTTAGAACGCTAGGTCTAAAATATCCTACCGATGCAGAATGCAGTGTCGGCTCGGTGTATTCGCAAATGTGGAATGCAGATTATCATCCTGAAGGTTGCCCAGCCTCCTCATTTATTACACTGCATTTCGATGCAACTGAGAAGACTAAAACACCGATTGAAATGACATGGAGCGATGGCGGAATACGCCCCTCCCACCCTGATATCATTCCGGCAAATAGCGATATTGGAGGACCTGGAAGTTACAATGGTGTTTTAATAATTGGTGAAAAAGGAATTATTTCTACCAATATAAATGATAGCTCTCCACTCACTCCAAAACTGTACTTAAATGATGGCACAACAGATTTCGGACCCGAAGTCGAGGTAATGGAAGAGCCAGAATACGGTCACCAGCGCAAATGGATCGATGCATGTAAAGCAGGTTTTGGCAGTGAAGAGCATATGGCGCTCACCTCATCATTCGATTATGCCGGCCCTATGACGGAAACAGTGCTTATGGGCAATTTGGCCATACGAAGTTATATGCTGCGACGCGAAAATGAACAAGGTAAAATGGAATTCTTCGCGCGCAAAAAATTGTTATGGGATGGAGAGAACACTAGAATAACTAATCTAGAAGAAGCCAATCAATTTGTTGGTAGAACCTACAGAGAGGGTTGGAAGATGTAAATTAACTTCCTTGTATTAATAGAATTACTGTCACATCAAGCGAAGTCGAGATGCCCTATACTTAAAAAAAGCAACTCGACTTCGCTCTAAAGAACATTATAATACCCAGCACTTTACTAAGGTCCTTTTATTTTTTAACCCCTGGTAAACCTGTAGGTTTTTTAGTCTGCCAATTAAACTTTTCAGCCTTTTTTTCCTCTGGCCACACTTCATCTAAGGTATTTGCCTCAAAGACTTTTCCATTTTTGATAACATGCGAAAGGGTATTCGTATTCCGTAAATCATCTAAAGGATTCTTATCAAGAATAATGATATCCGCCAGTTTTCCTGCTGCAATGCTTCCTAGATCCCCATCCAAACCAATGGCTCGCGCTCCTTTGATGGTTGCCACCTTTAAAGCATCGTAATTATCCATTCCTGCACTGGCAACAGACCATAATTCCCAATGAAAACCAAGTCCCTGCAATTGCCCATGGCTTCCTATTCCGGCTAAGCCACCAGCTTCAACAAGTTCTTTCATGAATTCGGCGTGTTTTTTAAATACATGTTCTTCGTCCATAAACCATCCTGGCCTTCTTCTACTTTTGCTCGCCAGTTCTTTATACGGCGTGAAATACTGCAGCTTTTGGTCTCCCCACACATTTTCTCTTGAATAATAGTAATTCTCGGCCCAAGGACCTCCATAGGAGACTAACAAGGTAGGTGTTACCACCATTTTAGATTCGGCAATTGTCTTCACTACGTCCTCGTAAATAGGATAAATAGGCAAGGAATGCTCATGACCGGGATAGCCATCTAACAACTGTGTCATATTCAATTTGAAGTCTAGTCCGCCTTCCGTAGTAGGCATTAACTTCAATTCTTTACATGCTTCAATAACCCACTGTCGTTGTTGGCGGTTACCCACCAAATACATTTTTATAGTCTTGGTATTGTAATAATTACTATACTGTCGCAGTACCTCTTTGGTTTGATCCAAACTTTCCAATTGATACCCCCAAAAACCTAATCCCGGCCCGGTGCTGTATATTCGAGGACCATCTATCACACCCGCTTCTACCATATCGGCATAGGAAAGCACATCAGTAGTTGCTGTTTGAGGATCTCTAGTTGTGGTAACCCCATAGGCTAAGTTGGCGGCATACATCCACACTTGATTCTTATGAAGACCCCAAGCTGGCCACATATGAGCATGGGTATCTACAAAACCAGGAATAATAGTCTTTCCAGCCGTGTTGATTTCCTTGGTTCCTTTAGGCACTTGAAGTGTTCCAGAAGCTCCCACAGCCTTAATGCGATTGTTTTCGATAAGGATATCGCCATTTGCTATAACTTCAGTTCCTTTCATAGTTAGAATACGACCTCCCTTTAACAGTAAGGTTCCCTTGGGAATATACCTGTCATAGGTCACCTCAATCTTAAACTCATCTGCTTTAAATTTCGGATCTTTCTTTTCTTTGTCTTGATCTTTGTCGGTTTTGGTCGAATCGCTCTTCTTTTTCGATTCTTTCAATTCCTTTTCCTTTTTCTTAGCCGCGGCCAGACTATCTGCAAATTGCTTTCCATCGGCTATATCATATCTAAAATGACTAGCACCTAATGACCAGTGTATTTTTTTACTATCAGAAGACCAATTGGCAAATTCACCACCCATTGTAGTTAATTTCATAGATGGGAAAGCAGCCTTGTCTGTCTTGGCAACAGAAACCGTGGGCAACTTTCCGTATTTAGGAATTGTAACCACATAAACATCATTGTTAATTTCCGCTAAGGCCGATTTCCCATCTGGGGAAATATAGATATAGTCTGGTTTTGAAGACTTATCTTTGTCATCTGCCTTCACCGCTGACGGAAGCAAGGTATGACCTTCCAATATATCTTGTGAGCCGTAGGTTACGATTCCTTTTATTTTCAAATGCTTTTTTTCATCAGTACCATCCCATCGAATAGAAAGCAACTCGCCGTCATTATTATGCAGATACACCCGATCATTACCTTTGGTAAAGTGCGGATAAAATCTCCCTTTCGCCTTATCTATCAAATTGAGCTTACCGCCATCACTAGAAACCCACATCAAATCTTCATAGGTCTGGTTCGAAGTCGCTTCCAAAACATCTTGAAATGTTTGTGTAGCTCCTCGGTGAAAAGCAATTTTTTTAGCATTGTAAGACCACTCTGGAAAGCTATATGCCCCCCTTTGTTGTGTCAATTGTATCGGTTTTGGCCTTCCCTCTATATTGACTTTATACAGATGGCCTCCTCCCCCTTTCCAAGTTGTAAAAACCAAAAATTTACCGTCAGGTGACCAGTCTGGATGCGCCTCTACAAAATCATTCTTGGTCAATCGTCTGGGAGTGCCGTTTGGAAAATCCATAATATAAAGTCGGTCTAGAGCTGTAAACGCCAATTTGGTACCGTCAGGAGATGGTTTGGCATCTCTGATCTGCGTTGCCAAGGCTTGTTCAACATCCTTAATGGGATATTTAAAAGATAGCAAAGGACCCAAGTCTAAATTCACATCAACTGAAAATGGAATTTCCGTTGCTTTATTTTCAGCTAAAGCAATAGCGTAAATTTTCCCACCGTAAGATGCAATTAAATTTTTATTGTCGGGCGTAAATGACATAGCAGGAAGTACACCCAGGGGAGCAATAGACTCTTGTTCGTCGCGTTGAACTGGATACGCCAACCATTTTTCATTTCCCGTTTTTAGATTGCGAAGCACAAGACCAGTTTCATCCTCGAAGCGCGTACCATATACCATCCAATTTCCGTCAGGAGATAGTGTAGGCGTAAAGGCCGAACCGTATTTAGATGTAATCACGGCCATGTCGCCGTCGGTCATATCATAAGTACCTATTTGATATTGTGGCAAGCGTGCATTGTAATTCCAAGCATTCCGTCTTTGTGAAAAATACAAGAGTTTTCCATCGGCGCCAAATGCAGGATCTATCAACTTCAAATTTTTAGGCTCACTTACCAACTGACTGCCTGATCCACCATCCTTGTGATAAATATGCGGTTTGATATTTCGTCTCCCCTTTACCCCCACTATGAATTCACCATCTGGTGTCCAGGCTGCAGAAAAGAAGTTGTGTTTTTTCTCCTTAGTCACTTGTTTGTCTTCTTTTGACGATAAATCTATGGTCCAGATGTTATCAGATCCGCTTTTATCTGATATAAAAACCAACGATTTACCATCAGGACTATACCTTGGATGTACATCATACGGCATACCGCTTGTAATTTGAGTCGCTTTTCCACCAGAAATTGGTATCGAATAGATATCACCCATGAGGTCGAATACGATGGTTTTTCCATCAGGACTCACATCAAGGGAAATCCATGTACCCTTATCTGTGGTAAATGAAACTTTTCGCTCTGGTTCTAAAGGAAGTTCTTTGGTGGCTTTTTTGGTTGAGTCTTGAGTTTGTTGCGCTAGGAGGGGAAAGAAAGCTAATAAAGCGAAGCATGTCATCAGCTTACGCAAGATAGAATTTTGCATCAAAATATGGGTTTTAAGTTGTCGTCTAAATATAGCCAATAGTTTGCATAAAAAAACCCCAGCTTATTGCTGGGGCTTGACTATTTTATGTTAAAGTTTTATTCTTCTTCGGAAGACGAATCTTCGTCATCTTCGGAAAAATCTGTGATCCCATTTTCCTGAAGCAGATTGTACCATTGGATTACCTTTTTAATATCACTCGCATATACCCGGTCCTCGTCATAATTAGGTAATACCTCAAAGAAATACTCCTCCAATTTAATTTTTTCCGATTTATGTGGAATAGCCGTTTTACCTCCCTTTTCCTTAACTTGAATTTTCTGAAACACCTCACGTAAGGGGAGTTCCTCATCTAAAGTATAAATTGCAATTTCAGAAAGAATGCTGACATTACTTCTGAGGCCTACGGTAATCTTTTTGCCATCTAGCAACGATTCGGCAACGAAGCCCGTTCTGGTTTGGGTTACCAACCTGTAAAGACCTGGTTTTCCTCCTATCGATAAAATTTTCTCTAAACTCATGTAGTTTTTGTTACTCTAAAATTTCAAAGCGCAAATATGAAACATTTACTTCAATAGAAAAGACTTTTAGCGAGCTTTTTTGACTTTGGGAAACCGCATGCGGTAGTCCACGTTTATTTTTCCCTTAGATATATTAGTCAACCTGCCCTTCAAGAGACGTTTTTTCAAGCCCGAAAGCTTATCGGTAAATAGGATTCCCTCAATATGGTCGTACTCGTGCTGTATAATTCGAGCTAATAAACCGTCATAGGTTTCGGTTTTCGATTTGAAGTTTTCATCCATATAACTCAGCGTAATGGTGTCTTTTCGCTTGACGTCTTCACGCACATCGGGTATGCTCAAGCAACCCTCATTGAACGTCCACTCCGCTCCTATTTCTTCCTCTAAATGTGCATTGATAAAGACTTTTTTAAAACCCTCGATTTTTTTGCGTTCTACTTCCGAAAGCTCATCATCATCGGCAAAGGGTGTGGCATCTACCAGAAATATACGTATGGGTAACCCAATCTGGGGCGCCGCTAATCCTACGCCACTAGCTCCATACATGGTTTCCCACATATTTGCTATTAACTCCTTTAGCTTGGGATAATTTTTGTCAATATCAGTTCCGACTTTTCTTAAAACTGGATCTCCATATGCAACTATGGGTAGTATCATTTAATTTCTATTTAAATAGGCTTGAAGGATAATAGTCGCACTAATTTCATCTACCAATGCTTTATCTCTACGTTGTTTTTTCTTTAATCCACCATCAATCATTGCACGGCGGGCCATTTTCGAGCTAAAACGTTCATCTTCTCTCTCAACAGGTACTTCTGGAAACACCTTCTTCAAACGTTTTAAGAAGGGGACAATAAAAACTTCAGATTCTGAAGGTGTATTGTTCATCTGCTTAGGCTCGCCAACCACAAATTTGACCACTTTTTCCTCGGAAACATACTTTTTTAAAAAATCAAGTAACTCATGCGAGGCAACAGTTGTGAGTCCGGAAGCAATTAGCTGTAACTCGTCAGTTACTGCTATTCCGGTTCTCTTTTTACCAAAATCTAAGGCTAGAATACGTCCCAAGGTACTTTTTTTGCAAAAATAGAGTATAATCGCGAATAATGAGGTAAAAAATCGGCCTTGCACATGTTCAACCTAAATCATGCTGCTGCGCTACAACTTTAAAATCACCTCTTGGCAAGATGCTCAAGCTTAGAACATACCCTATTCGCTTGTACTATCAATTCTTGATATAAATTACTCCGATATTCAAGGTAATTTGTTATAAGTGTAAAATTGAGGAATCATTTTATAAGTGACTACTTATATTTGTCGAAATTTTAGTAAACATATGACCGAGTTAAGAAATACGATCGAGGCTGCATGGGAAAACCGTGAATTGTTAAAAGAAAGTGCTACCCAGGAGGCCATTCGCGAAGTAATCAATTTGTTGGACAGCGGAAAACTACGTTGTGCTGAACCCGCAGCAGATGGCTGGCAAATCAATGAATGGGTTAAAAAAGGAGTCGTGCTTTACTTTCCCATACAACAAATGGAAACTTTGGAAGTAGGGATCTTTGAATATCATGACAAAATTCCCCTAAAACGAGGTTATGCTGAAAAAGGAATAAGGGTTGTTCCGCATGCGGTGGCAAGACATGGTTCATATATTTCAAAAGGAACCATTTTGATGCCGAGTTATGTCAACCTAGGCGCGTATGTAGATGAGGGTACCATGGTAGATACATGGGCAACTGTAGGTAGTTGTGCTCAAATTGGTAAAAATGTGCATTTAAGTGGTGGTGTTGGCATTGGGGGCGTTCTCGAGCCTTTACAAGCAGCACCCGTAATTATTGAGGATAATGCCTTTATCGGTTCAAGATGTATCGTTGTTGAAGGCGTTCGCGTTGAACGAGAAGCGGTATTGGGGGCCAATGTTGTATTAACAGCTTCCACCAAAATAATAGATGTTACTGGTTCTGAGCCAGTTGAAACAAAAGGTAGGGTTCCTGCCCGTTCAGTTGTTATACCAGGGAGTTACACGAAGCAATTCCCAGCAGGAGATTATCAAGTTCCTTGCGCTTTAATTATTGGTACACGAAAAGAAAGTACCGATAAAAAGACTTCCTTGAACGATGCTCTTCGGGAACACAACGTAGCTGTGTAATTTGTAAGAATTTTATAGGGGGGAAGTATACTATTTTCCGTTTTTTGAAGTTCTAGTACCAGACCACTGCAATATGAATAACCTACGTAATCATAGCTATGGGGCTTCAAAGCACAAAAATAACAGCACTTGTAATCACTTACAACGAAATTGGATACATTGAAAACTGTCTTAAATCGATAGAGTTTGCCGATGAAATTGTCGTTGTTGATTCTTACAGTACCGATGGAACTTACGAATATCTACTATCGCATCCAAAGGTCAGGGTAATACAACATCCTTTCAAAAATTATACAGCTCAGAAAGCCTTTACTTTAGAGCAAGCGTCAAATGATTGGGTCATTTTTGTTGACGCCGATGAAGTAGTTACGATTGAATTGCAAAAAGAAATTATTGAAACTGTAAACAGCTCAAAGGAACATGCGGCTTATTGGTTCCGCAGAAAATTCATGTTTCAGCAAAGCCGGCTACGATTCAGTGGATGGCAGACCGACAAAAACTACCGTCTTTTTAGAAAGAGTAAAGTGCGCTTTTCGGCGAAACGTATTGTGCATGAAACTTTGGAGGTGGATGGTACTTCAGCTACTTTGAAAGAAAAGTTGACCCATTATTGTTACCGAGATTATTCCGACTACAAGCGCAAAATGTTGTTATATGGACGATTGAAAGCCAAAGAAGCTATTCAGAAAGGCAAGGGTTTTAGCATTGGAATGCTCTTGGGGAAACCAACTTTTACATTTGTTTACAATTACATATTTCGCCTTGGTATATTTGACGGAATGAAGGGTATTAAGGTTTGCTATCTCAATGCTCTTGGCGATTGGGAAAGGTATCTTGAACTCAGAAAATTGGAGCACGAACAAAAGGCACCAAGTTTGAAGCCGGTTTCGCAACGAGGAAACTAGGTCGTTTCACCATGCAATGCCCTTTTGCACTGTCTCAATAATACCAAATTCTCCATTGGATACAATTCAGGGTACATAACAGCTAGGGCCTAGGGTAAAATACAATTTATACTGGGGTACGTAAAAATTTATAATTTCAGCATTTAAAACTGCTTTTATATCTAAATTTGCCTTCGAGTTTTAACCGTTCACCAGCCATATTATTGGAGCTTCCTAAAATCAAAATATCCGCATTATTTATCACCTTCAATGAAATCATAAACATTGATGAAGTCATTGAAAACGTATCTTTTGCAGACGAAATAATAATAGTCGATTCATTTAGCACGGACGGTACGGCGGAGCGTATCAAAAATTATCCAGAGGTTAAATTTATTCAAAGGCCTTTCAAAGACTATACCGATCAAAAATCATTCACCATGAGTCAGGCATCTAATGATTGGGTTTTGTTCATGGATGCAGATGAACGCCTGACCGATGCTCTTAGAGATGAAATCGTGTCGACCATAAACTCGAATAGCCAAGAAGTAGCCTATTATTTCTATCGCACGTTTATGTTTCAGAAGCAAGTACTGCACTTTAGCGGATGGCAAAGTGATAAAAACTTTAGACTTTTTAGAAAGAGTAAGGTGCATTTTGCCCGAGAGCGCGTGGTTCACGAGACCCTGGTTGTAGATGGAAAAATCGGTATCTTAAAAAACAAACTTATTCATTATTCGTACAAAGATTACCACGATTACAGAGGCAAAATGGTAAAGTACGGAAAGATGAAGGCCCAAGAGGAATTGGACAAGAATTATACCCCCAACCTGTATCATTTTATTTTTAGGCCAGTCTACAAGTTTTTTAACCACTACATCTTGCGTTTTGGATTTTTAGATGGAAAAAAAGGAGTAATCATCAGTTACCTTAATGCCCTAGGAGTATATTCAAGGTACAAAGAACTAAAGAGGCTTATACAAGAAGCGTCTGGTACTTTAAGCTCTGATTCAGTATTTGCTGAGAAACTCAATGCAGATCACAATAAAAAGGAACTAAAATTTTTGGTAGTGCAGCAAAAAATGATCGGTGATGTTTTGGCAAGCACAATTATCTGTGAAAGCTTAAAACATTATTTTCCTGAGGCGGAAGTACAAATCGTAGCCAACGAAAACACGCTTCCCGTACTTGAAGGAAATCCGTTTATTGATAAGGTTGTAATTTTCAAGAAGGAATACCGCGACAGTAAAAAGGAATTTTTTAAGTTTTTAAAATCCTTGAAGCAAACCAAGTATACCGCTGTGATCGATGCGTATGGCAAATTAGAAAGCAACCTCATTACCGTTTTTTCGAACTCAGATAAAAAAATAGGAAGACGAAAATGGTATACAAGTTGGATCTATTCCGATGCGTTATATCAAAGCCAAATACCAGATAATGAAATACCGCTGTCGATATCGAACAGATTGATGTTATTGAATCCGATACTTCCGGAAAACAAAATGGTAACCTACCCAAAGCTATACCTAACTTCTGAAGAGCTACAAACAGCAAAAAAAATAGTTGATGATTTAAAAGAGACCCAAGATCAAAAGATAATAATGATTGGTATTTTAGGCAGTGGACCGCACAAGACCTATCCACCCAAATACATGGCCGAAATTCTTAATACTATATGTAATGCATGTGATGCCAAGCTGCTCTTCAACTACATTCCAGATCAAAAAAACGAGGCCTTAGCGATTTATAACCTTTGCTCTTCTGAAACGCAAAATTGCATCGAGATTGACTTTTATGCCGACTCTCTCCGTAATTTTATAGGTATATTGTCACAATGCGATATGCTTATTGGCAACGAAGGGGGTACAGTTAACATGGCAAAAGCACTCAACATACCGTCCTTTTGTATATTTAGCCCATTTATCGTAAAAGGCGCCTGGCACGGTAAAGTGTATCAGAATCATGAGAGTGTGCATCTAAGAGATTACCAACCAGAACTTTTTGGTGATATGGATAAGAGAGAAATCAAAAGAAACATAGAAAGGCTATATCTCGCTTTTGAACCACAACTTTTTAAAGAATCATTACTACGCTTTCTAGAATTGCAATTCAGCCAGCATCCATTGAAAAAATGACGGATAAGAAATTTGACATTGCCGTAATTATAATTAACTACAATTCTTCAGCATACACCAAGAAATGTATCGCAAGTATTCTAGAGCAAACTTCGCAGTCAATTTCGTATCAAATTGTTATTGTTGATAATGCTTCGGCAAGCGAAGATTACAAAAACTTAAGTTCCTTTGTTCGCCATTTATCAAAAGATTTTATTCAATTGATTCGAAGCAGATTCAATACCGGTTTTGGCGGTGGAAATATGCACGGAATTCAAGCTGCCAATGCCCGCTATTATCTTTTCTTGAACAACGATACCATTCTTTTAGATGACCCTATACAATGCTGCTATAATTTTATGGAAACGCAGTCTGACGCAGCGCTTTGTGGACCTCAAATATTCAATGAACACAAGGAGAAAAGTGTAAGTTTTGATCACTTCACGTCCTTTGCCCGAGAGGTTTTTGGAAGAAAAACACCTGAGGTTTTATTTTCAAAACCCAACCGAAAAAAGGAATATTCAGAACCCATAGCTGTAGATTATATCAATGGTAGCTTCATGTTTTTTAGAGCGAAAGACTTCAACAATGTAGGTGGATTCGACACCAATATATTTCTCTATTTCGAAGAATGCGATATATGCTATCGCTTAAAGAAAAAAAATCGGAAGACGTATTTCATACCGAATGCATCTTATATACATCATCAAGGTGTTAGTGTCAACAATACCAAAATGCCTACTGATATTAAGATTGAACTCAAAACTTCAATGTTCTATGTGATTCGCAAAAATTATGGCTACATACATTATCAACTTCTGCGTGTGATTTTTATAATCCGCTATGGGCTTACCTCCTTGGTAAAACCAAAATATTTTAGATTGTTCCATCGAATTTTAATCGGACTTCCTTTGGGAAAATCAATGAAGCAAAAGCAACTTATTCAAGATTAAAATCTGAACTTCAATTCACAGATAACCTATTTTTGCATAATCAATTTAAAATACGAATGACGGAAGAAATCAACAAAGCAATTTCGGTCTTAGGAAATGGTGGTCTTATCTTATATCCTACAGACACTGTTTGGGGAATCGGTTGTGACGCTACCAATGAGAATGCGGTCAGTAAGGTGTACAAGTTAAAGCAACGTGATGATAGCAAGGCCCTTGTTTGCCTCGTTGCGAACGATGCCATGCTAGAGCGTCATGTTGCAAAAGTACCTGACGTAGCTTATGACATAATGGACTTATCAAACAAGCCAACTACAATTGTTTACGATGATCCGAAAGGAATAGCCAAAAACTTGATAGCGGATGACAATACTATTGCTATTCGCGTAGCTTCCGATAAATTCTGTCAATATCTTATTGCTAAATTCAAAAAGCCAATTGTATCAACTTCAGCAAATATTTCAGGGCAACCAACACCAAAACAGTTTTCTGAAATAGATGAAGCGGTTTTAAATGGTGTTGACTATATCGTAAATTTGCAGCAAGAAAAAACAGGCCATACCCCTTCAGCAATTATTAAACTAAGTGCCGATGGTGTTGTAAAAGTGATACGAAAATAATGAGGCAAAAGAATTTTCAAGAAGCGCTTCAAGACCCGATCTTCAAAACACTCACTAAAGCATCTAAAGAACTTGAAGTGGATTGTTATGTTATTGGTGGTTTTGTGCGTGATTACATTTTACAGCGAGACAATGCAAAAGATATTGACGTAGTGGTTGTAGGCAGCGGTATTCAACTCGCCC
The DNA here is from genome assembly GCF_039974175.1 of Maribacter sp. GTDB lineage: Bacteria > Bacteroidota > Bacteroidia > Flavobacteriales > Flavobacteriaceae > Maribacter_C. The sequence continues at coordinate 534,663 of NZ_JBDWJN010000013.1, read as the reverse complement.
AAAAAGTGGCATCGTTGTTAAACAACCAGCCCAAGGTATCCGTATTCAAAAACTTCGGTACCGCTATGCTGAAGCATAAAGATATTGAACTTGAATTCGTGGGTGCTCGTAAAGAAAGTTATCATCGCGATAGTAGAAAACCAATAGTCGAAAACGGCAGTCTTGAAGATGATCAAAACCGTAGAGACTTTACGATAAATGCACTGGCTCTTTCTCTGAATTCTAACAATTTTGGAGACTTGATTGACCCGTTCGAAGGAGTTAATGATCTTGAAAAAAAAATCATTCGAACACCTTTGGAGCCAGCCATTACTTTTTCCGATGATCCCTTGCGAATGATGCGCGCAATCCGTTTTGCCGCACAGTTAGACTTTATGATAGCATCACCATCGTTAAAAGCCATTGCGGACAATAAGGAGCGCCTAAAAATCATCTCAAAGGAACGTATTGTTGGGGAGCTTCATAAAATTTTAGCCAGTGATAAACCTTCAGTTGGCCTTGCTCTACTGCATAAGACCGAATTGCTACCCTATATTTTACCGGAGCTCGTTGCCCTCCAAGGCATTGAAGAAATCGAAGGTCAACGTCATAAAGACAATTTTTGGCATACCTTAGAGGTGGTAGATAACATTAGCAAAACAACCGATAACCTATGGCTACGCTGGGCTGCTTTACTTCACGACATCGGAAAAGCACCCACAAAAAAGTTCCATAAAAAATTAGGTTGGACATTTCATGGGCATGAATTTGTTGGATCAAAGATGGTTTACAAACTTTTCAAGCGTCTAAAAATGCCGTTAAACGACAAAATGAAATTTGTTCAGAAAATGGTTTTGATGAGTTCTCGGCCAATAGTTCTTTCAGAAGATTTTGCCACAGATTCTGCCGTGAGACGATTGATTTTTGATGCTGGAGATTACGTCGATGATCTTATGACACTTTGTGAGGCGGACATCACCACTAAAAATTCCAAAAAGCAAAAAAAATACAAAAACAACTTCAAAATAGTGCGGCAAAAAATCCTAGAAGTTGAGGAACGCGACCACATTCGAAATTTTCAACCTCCCGTTTCAGGAGAAGAAATTATGCAAACCTTCAACCTTCAACCTTCCAAGGAAATCGGTATGATCAAAGAAGCGATTAAAGAAGCTATTCTAGAAGGCGAAATTCCCAATGAATATGAGGCTGCAAAAACCCTGATGCTACAAAAAGGTAAAGAGCTTGGTCTTAAGTCAAGATGACACACTTACTAAATGAATCAAAGGAACACTCCATAAAACATCACATTATAAAAACACATGTGGCATAATAGCAATCACATTTGTAAGTTTTTGTAAGAATTTGTAAGATTTATTGTATTATGTAGGAAAGTTGGACGTCTCCTACAAAAAAGTGCATTTCATCGATATATTCACAGGCAAGTACAACATTCCCTCGATAAACGGCACTTCTAAGGCTATTTTTGTTAAAATTTTAGGCAGTTCATCGATTCATTTTTAACAACATGATGTATATTGCATCATCATAATGCCCCTGCGCTTATGAAAAAGTACGTGTTCTTTTTAGACCTCTCCAAACCAACCAAATTGATACAGGCCTTATTCGCTCCTGTACAAACTTCAGTTTTGTCAGAAGATAAATTAACTACTTCAGCTATGAGAAACCCTACCTTTTATTCAAATTCGATGTTAGTTTGCGCGTTATTTTTGATAACAGGCATATTATCTATACAATCAGCGAACGCTCAAGAAGCCGGAATCATTGTCAACGAGGCATCTAATGGGCCATCGGGCAATAAAGATTGGGTGGAACTCCTAGTGGTTGGTGATCCACTCAATCCAACCAACCCGGTTGATTTGACTGGCTGGTTCTTTGATGATAACAATGGTGATTTTGAAGGAACCAGTTCAACGGGTATCACAGGCGGAGCCATAGTTTTAAGTAGTGCATTTAATAGCGTTTCGCCAGGGTCGCTTATTGTAATCTATAATCAATCGGATAAAGACGCCGCCATAGCGGCAGATGACCCTACCGATGCAAACAATGACAAGGTCTATATACTACCGGGCAACCATGTCTCGCTAAGTGGTTGCACGAATCCCACGACAACGAATCCCAATTATATTCCATGTACCGGCACAACTGCCTCGTGGTCGCGTAGCACTTTTCGTGGATCAGGTGATGTCATGCAAACCAGAAAGCCTGACGGTACGTTCTTTCATGGTTTTTCTTATGGTAATGTCGGAGCACCTTTTCCGAATTTCCCTAATGGAAATACCTCATTTAACGCTGGGTCTGGTGGTGCTGGAAGTACTTTCATATTTGGCTGTGGAGACTGGACCGACAGCGGTAATATCTCAGCTGATACCGCTGCAAATAGTACACCTGGTGTTACCAATTCAAGTAGTAATGCAAATTTTATAGAGAATATAAGATTAGGCAGTTTGAATTATACCAATCTTGCCGACCCTACCAACTGTTCCGATCCATGTGACCCTATAGCCTCCGGTAATGCCGATAGCGATAATGATGGAGTAAGTGATATTTGCGATTTAGATGATGACAATGATGGTATCATAGACATACTGGAAAATGCAATAACCCAGATAGATTCGGATCTTTATGCTAATAGACTTGATCTTGACAGCGATGATGATGGTATCAGCGATACCATCGAGTATGGTGTTGACATTTCGGGAGTGGACTTTACTCTTGACGGGGATTCCGATGGAATACCCGATGCAATGGATGCTTCTGGAGGGGGTACTGATAGTAATGGAAACGGAGTCATAGACAGTTTTGATCCCATTGATACTGATGGCGATGCTGTTGTTGATGTAGCGGATATTGATAGTGATAACGATGGAATTTATGATGTTGTTGAAGTCGGTTTTGGGGCCAACGATACTAACAATGACGGTCGAGTTTCCGCCTCGCCAGCTATTGATGTGAACGGAAATGGTCATGTAGATGCATTTGAAGGCAGTACACCTACAAATACGGTCACTACTACCCCAGCAAATTTTATAAATACCGATAGTGACGGAGATGGCTGCAGCGATGCAGACGAAGCATATTTTGGTTCAATAGCGGATGCCGATGGTGATAATGATGGAGAATATGGTAATGCACCCATCACAGTTGACCCTGCAGATGGTTCAGTAGATGGTGCGGCCTATGACTCCGAAAATTCGTTCTATTTGGATGGAAATGCCAGTTCTTGTATAGATAGTGACAATGACGGTGTACCTGATAGTACCGATTTGGATGACGATAATGATGGTATTCTCGATACTGTAGAATGTGGGGGTACAGCATTAGGCTTCTCATTTTTACCAAACGGTGATTTTGGCGTTGCCAATACAGCCAGTGACACTTTCTTCAGTGGCTCTGGTAACGGTACTGGCAACCCAGATAATTATAACACCTACGCCAAACCTATGCCTGCTGGTATTTTGACCACATACGGTTATCAAGCACCCAGGCCGGCAGATGGAAACTATGCCGTTGTTACAAATTCCATTGGGTTTTCATATTTGGCGAGTCAGACCATTCCCAATTTTTGGCTTGATATCGAAGATCTAACCATAGATGCTACGGGTGAACTTGGTTATTTTGCCCTTTTTAATGCGGCCGGTGGTGCAGGAACATTTTTCGAACAAACGGTACCAGGGCTCACCATCGGTGAAAGATACAAATTCACCTCGGGTATCATCAATCTCTTCAATCCAGGATATCTGGATAACGGAACAGAACAATTTCTTAGCAATACCCCAATACCTCCAAACGTTACCATGATCATTTCCGATACCGGAGGAAATATCGTTGCCCAAATCGATTCAGGCGACATACCCAATGATGGCACCTGGAAGGAAGTTTCCTTAGCATTTACAGCAACCGCTGCTGATATGGTACTAACGATCAGTAACAACACACCTGGTGGCATTGGTAATGACTTTGGAATAGACAATGTTTCATTAGAACTAATATGCGATTTTGACGGCGATGGAATACCCAATAGCCTCGACCTTGATAGCGACAATGATGGTATTGCCGACGTCATAGAATCTGGTGGAACCGATGCCGATATGGACGGAAGAGCCGATGACGATGACGACAACGTGAACAATACAGCAAGCAATGGTGTTCCGACCACCGCTGGTGCAGGGGCAAACCCACCAAATTCAGATAGCAACGCAAACGACCAACCCGATTATTTGGATATTGATGCCGACGATGATGGCATTCCCGACAATGTGGAAGCGCAGCCAACCGATACCTACCAAGCTCCAAGTGGAATTGGTACTGGTATTACAGATGGAAATATGAACGGCCTCGATGATAACTATGAAAATGGTGGGCTCATTGGTATTGATCCTGAAAATACAGACCTAAGTGACAATCCTGATTACATAGATGAAGATAGTGACAATGATACCATCTTAGACATACGTGAAAATGGGGATACCGATAATATATTAGCAAATGTAGATACTGATGGTGATGGTCTGGATGACGCTTTTGATGATATTGATGATTCCGCTATCGATGGCGCAACGGTAAATGATGGCATAAATCCTCCAGATGCCACAAATCTAGGCGATGAAGATAACGATCTAGGAACTGGGGGTGATGTTGACTATCGCGATATTTCAACGACAGACTCTGATGGTGATGGCATTAGTGATGTAAACGATTTAGACGACGACAATGATGGGGTTTTAGATAGCGTAGAAGGTACTGGAGACACAGATGGTGACGGAATACCCGACGCCTTGGATCTCGACAGCGATAACGATGGCATACCCGACATTACGGAAGCGGGTGGAACCGATTCTGACGGTGATGGCCAAATAGATTATCCAACTCCTGGCGATCCAATGTCAATGAACGATACCAACAATGATGGTTTGGATGATGGCATCGCCGCCTCTCCCCTACCCGATACCGATACCGATGGAGATGGCCTGGTTGATAGGTTAGATCTTGATGCCGACAACGACGGTATTGCTGATATTATTGAAGCTGGCGGTACAGATGCGAACGCTGATGGTCAAGTGGACTATACTACTGCTGGTGACCCAACGACAATGCCAGATGCAGACGGTGATGGTTTTATTGATTCCATTGATACTGATGATAACACGATTATTGGTGTTGGCGATGGCGGAACTGCACTTCCCGATAGTGATACCGATGGCGATGGTTTCGCTAACAGATTGGATCTCGATTCCGACAACGACGGTATTCACGATGTTCTTGAATCTGGTGGAATCGATAGCGACGGCAATGGAACCGCAGATGATGATGATGACAACACAAACAATGTCGGTAGTAACGGTATTCCTACTTCAGCGGGAGGAGGTACCACTCCTACCGATACAGGTGCAAATGCATCACCAGATTATCTCAACTTAGATAGTGATGAAGACGGATGTAGCGATGCCAATGAGGCATATTCCAGCGCAAGTGCCGATGGAGATGACGGAGGTCAATTTGGAACTAGTACCCCAGCGACTACCGGGGCATTTGGATTAGTTAGTGCGGCCACGTATGATACGGGGATAGTGGCATCGGTTACAGACGCCACAGATGCGACTGCATGTGATGTTGTTGACACCGATGGTGACGGCGTTTTAGACGACCAGGAAATTACAGATGGTACCGATCCCAATGATCCTTGTGACTATGTGATCGCAAGCATCACTGAGCCACAAAGCGGTGCATGGTTAACCGCAGATTGTGATGGTGATGGAGTTACCAACGGCACTGAAATAGTAGATGGCACAAATCCTGAAGACCCTTGTGATTTCAATGCATCTAATATTACTTTGGCCGTATCTGGTGATTATTTGATTACTGATTGTGATGGTGATGGGGTTACCAATGGTACGGAAATAGCAGATAATACAGACCCTGAAGATCCGTGCGACTTTTTGGAAACTAGTGTAACGCTTGAAAAATCTGGAGACTGGCTAACGGCTGATTGCGATGGAGATATGATTACTAATGGGCAAGAGCTTACCGATGGAACCAATCCGAATGACCCTTGTAGCTCAATAGGTGGTACACCACCGCCAGAGATAGTCTGCGATATTATTATAGAGAGTGATTTGGTAAATCCAGGTTTGAATGACGGCATTTTCCGTATTACCAACATTGAGGCTTACCCTGACAACGATGTTAAAATCTATAATAGATGGGGTATTCTGGTTTTTGAAACACAAGGTTATGATAATACAACAAGAGCATTCCGCGGCATATCGAACGGAAGAGCCACAGTGCAGATGAACAAAGAACTTCCTGTTGGCGTTTACTTCTATATCATTAATTATAGAAGTACTGCAAATTCTGGCACCAAGTCAGGTTATTTATACGTTAACAGATAATCCATACCCTCAACCCTAAAAGTAAACTCGATAATCATGAAAAAGTTCATACTAACACTAGTTTTCCTAACAATCGCGGTAGGGGGCGTCATGGCACAACAAGATGCACAGTACACTCAGTATATGTACAACACCTTGGCTGTTAACCCTGCTTATGCTGGTTCTAGAGGTGTTTTAAGCATCAACGCCCTGCACAGATCACAATGGGTTGGCCTTGATGGTGCTCCGACCACGCAAACCGTAAATTTTAATACTCCAGTTGCTAAGAGACTGGGTGTTGGTCTTTCAATAGTAAACGATAGAATTGGTAATGGTACAAATCAGGATACCTATTTCGATGCTGTAGCCTCGTATACGGTACAAACCTCAAAAACAGGAAAGCTGTCCTTTGGAATAAAGGCAGGTGGGCATGCTTTGAATATTGATTTTACGCAGCTTCAAAATTATAATAATGAAGCGACAACGCTTGGTCTTAGTAACATTGATAAAAAATTCTCGCCAAATTTTGGCGCTGGAATTTACTATCATACAGATACATTCTACGCCGGACTTTCTGTGCCTAACTTCTTAAAAACCGAACATTTTGATAATAGCACGGCGAGCTTGGCACAAGAGCGAATGAATTTCTATTTGATTACCGGTTATGTATTCGATTTAAATCCGAATTTGAAATTCAAGCCTGCAGCCTTACTAAAAGCGGTTAGTGGTGCACCGCTACAAATAGACCTTTCAGCAAATTTTATGTTTAATCAAAAATTTACCTTGGGAGCAGCCTATAGATGGGATGCCGCTTTTAGTGGTATGTTCGGCTTTCAGATAACGGACCAATTTATGTTAGGCCTTGCCTACGACAAAGAGACAACCGAACTTGGTAATACCACTTTTAACGATGGTTCTTTTGAAGTCCTTTTACGCTATGAATTACGCACCAAATATAAAAACGTAATAGCACCGAGATTCTTTTAAATTATAAGGAGATGGACAAAAAAATAAAATACATATTATGCGCTGCACTAATGGTTTGTGCAGTAGTTGCAGCTCAAGACAAAAAAACGAAAAAAGCCAAGGACAACTTTGAAAGCTATTCCTATGTTCCTGCAATAGAGAGCTACGAAGAATTGGTTGACCAGGGTTACTCGGAAGAAGACATCTTTAAAAATTTAGGTGACGCCAACTACCAAAATGCAAACTATAGCGAAGCAGCTAATTGGTACAGTAAACTTTTTGCCATTGAAGGGGCAACAGCAGATGCAGATTATATGTATCGCTATGCGCAGTCTTTAAAATCATCAGAAGAATATGAAGCTTCCAACATTTGGATGCAAAAATATCAGGCCGCTAAACAAGCCGATGTTCGTGCGAAAAAAATTGCCGACAACCCCGATTATTTGAAGCGGATTGAAAATAACTCGGGACGCTACGATATTAAAAGTCTGACGCTAAATTCTATTGCATCTGATTTTGCCCCTTCATTCAAAGGAGAACAATTGGTTTTTTCTACTGCCCGTGATAGCGGTACGGTTTCAAGAAAAATACATACCTGGAATAATCAACCCTTTACCAATCTTTATGCCGCAAGCGTATCAGCCAATGGTGATTTCGGACCGGTTATTAAATTATCTTCTCTAAATAAAAAAACACACGAAACTTCTGCTGTTTTTACGAAGGATGGCACTACAGTGTATTTTACAAGGAATAATTCGGAAAACGGAAATTTTTCTCGTGACGCAGATGGTGTTAGCAGATTAAAAATTTACCGTGCCAATCTCCAAAACGGAGAATGGACGAACATTACAGAATTATCATTTAATGGAGACAACTACTCCGCGGCACATCCGGCATTGAGCCCTGATGAACGCAAACTATATTTTGCCTCAGATATGGAGGGTACAATAGGTGCCTCCGATATTTTTGTGGTAGACCTAAATGAAGATGGAAGTGTAGGAACTCCTAAAAACTTGGGAAATATCATCAATACAGAGGCTAGAGAAACGTTTCCTTTTGTTACCGCTTCAAATGTCTTGTATTTTGCCTCAGACGGACACCCTGGTCTTGGAGGTTTAGATGTTTTTGCTACTAAAATCGAAGATATGAGCAACCTCTATGTTGTCAATGTTGGAAAATCGGTTAATAGTGAGCAAGATGATTTTTCATTTATCATCAACGACGAAACCAAAAAAGGCTTTTTCGCTTCGAATAGAGACGGTGGGCTGGGGAGTGATGATATTTACGGGTTTACAGAAACCAAAGAAATCGACCTTACTTGCAATACTTTGGTTGAGGGAATCGTAAAAGATGAGGCCACTGGCGAACCCCTGGAAGGAGCGAAAGTCGCCATCTTAAACGGTACTAGTGAAGTAATTTCAGAAACCATTTCAGGTGACAATGGTACATTTACGCTCGAAGGAGATTGTAGAGAGGGTGATTACCAAATTGTTGTTTCAAAAGATGAATACGACGATGGGAACACGGTTTTTAAAGTGGTTCGAGCCAATGATACCTCAGGAGTTGAAATAGCATTGACAAGAACCCTTAAAAGAGCAGCTGTAGGTACAGATTTAGTTGCATTTTTAGCATTGAGACCAGTGTACTTTGATTTAGACAAAGCAGCTATCAGGCCAGATGCCTCGGCCACTATGCTAAAGGTTATCGAGTATATGAATCTTTTTCCAGACATTAAAATTCAAATTCAGTCTCATACCGATGCCAAAGCAGGTACAGGGTACAATCAAAGACTATCGCAAAGACGTGCAGATAACACCGTAACCTATTTGCTAGCTAATAAAATGGATGCATCTCGAGTTTCTGCCAAAGGATTTGGTGAAAGCAAATTAGCCAACGATTGTGTCGACTGGACAAAATGCACCCCAGAAAAAAATGAAGAAAACAGACGATCAGAATTTATCGTAGTTGAATAATACAGTAACCAACTCATATTTTAAAATGCCGTTCGTAATGAATGGCATTTTTGTTTCGAAAAATCCGGCTTGAACACAGAAAATAAAGAATTTAACCAGTCATTTTCTTAGCTAAGAGTAGTAATTTTGCAAAACAATCTCTTCGATTAAAAATGCAGAAAAGCTTCCGTAAAATTGCTAAAATCGCTCTGGTTTTGGTCTATTTGGTAATTGTAGCCGGTGCAATAGTGCGCGTAACAGGAAGCGGTATGGGTTGCCCTGATTGGCCAAAGTGTTTCGGTTATTACATTCCCCCTACCGACATTAGTGAAATAGAGTGGATGCCTGAAAAAGAGTTTAAAAAAGGGCAAATTGTAATTGTAAATAAAGCGCTTCAGGTAGCCACAAAAGATTTTGAATCTTCGGAAACCTATAAGCAAGAAAATTGGGAGGCCTATACCAAACATGAATATGCCAAATTCAATGCTTGGCATACTTGGATCGAATACATCAATAGATTAGTAACCGTAGTTTTGGGTATACCAATGCTAATATTATTCTTTCTCTCTTTTTGGCTGTTCAAAAAAGATCGGGTAATTACGGTAGTTACGATTTTGACGCTTTTGGTACTAGCCCTTCAAGCCATACTCGGTAAACTTGTAGTCGATACTAATTTGAAACCTATTATGATTTCTGTTCATATGATTATTGCTCTGGTAATTATGGCCATGCTCATATACTTAATTCACAGAACTGGAAGTCAAGCAGATACGATCAAATATGATAAAAAACTCACTGTAGCCTTAGTACTAGCCTTTGGGGCGAGCCTTGCTCAGATTATTTTAGGCATTCAAGTCAGGCAATTTGTTGATATTCAAATCGACGTTTTAGGCGAAGGAACAGCAAATTTATGGTTAGATAATCCGTCTCTTTCCTTTTATATACATAGATCCTTCTCTGTACTAGTGGTTTTGTTGAACCTATTTTTGGCCTATCGCATTTACAAGTTTAATTTAGGATTTACCAAGATCAACTGGGTTTTACTTATTATAGTTGTTGAAGTGGCTTCCGGTATGGCCATGTATTATTTGGATTTCCCTATGGCCAGTCAGCCCTTACATCTTGTCTTGGCTTCCCTCCTATTTGGTATGCAATTCTATTTGATTTTGGAAGCATTTAAATCAAAAAGAAGTCACAAAACTTTGTAACTTTGTCTTCCCGCAAAACGAAACACTAATGATTTACAAAGTGCGCATTATCCTAGATGCGAAGGATGATATCTTTAGAGATATCGAAATTGATGCAAGCAATTCCATGGAAGAATTCCATAATTCCATATCGCAAGCCTTCGGATTTCTAGGCAATGAAATGGCTTCTTTTTATACCTGTGATAACGAGTGGGTACAAGATGAAGAAATAGCTCTTTTTGACATGAGTGAGAAAGGTTCGGATGTTCGTTTGATGAATGAAACATTCTTGGAGGATGTAATGAACAAAAACACCCCAAAGCTCATTTATGTGTACGACTTTCTAAATATGTGGACGTTCTTTGTCGAGCTTGCAGATATTGTTGATAATGAGGCCGGAGTATCTTATCCTAACTTATTATTTAGTTTTGGTGAATTGCCAGAAACCCCGCCAGAAAAGAATTTCAAAGCCGATCCTACCTTCGATTTTGATGATACCTTAGAAAACTATGATGATCTAGACTTTGATGAAAATTGGAATTGAAGTCAAAAATCAAAAAATTAATCTCTTAACGCTTAACTTTTCAAAAAACGATGATCAACCTATATTCTACCCAAATCGAAAGTATCTCACTACATCGTGTTGGCAATAAAAATAAGAGTGAAGGCATATTTCTTTCAGACGAGCCTTTTGGTTTAAACGATGAAACCACTGGTTTGTTAAAGGAGTACTTCTTTCGTCCTTTTCGTGAAAAAGAGGAGAATTACTTTAAACTATCTCATGAGGTTGATCTGGAATTCAATGAGCTGTACAAAATGGCTACCGAGATTTTTGCCGACCCTGCTTCGGCTCATTTAAACTCAAAAACGATCGCAACACACTTATTTGAACAATCAGATCATCCGCATATAAAAAGCGGTGAAGTATACATTGGATATTTAACGGGAGTGCAACTTGACAATGTAAAGGTAGATGCCATCGGCATATTTAAAAGTGAGTTGAAACACGATTTTTTACAATTCGAAGAAAGAGGAAGCAATCTGAATATATTGGTTCAGCAGGGCATTAACATCAATAAACTAGATAAAGGATGCCTCATCTTCAATGTAGACAAAGAAGAAGGATATAAGGTACTTTCAGTGGATAGCAATCGGTATGATGCCAAATATTGGTTAGAAAACTTTTTAGGGGCTGAACCTCTTTCAGACGATAATTTTAAAACTAAAAACTATTTAAAGTTCTGTCAGAATTTTGCCAAAGATGTGGTTTTACCTGCTGAAGACAAGCAGCAAGAAGTACTATTTATGAATCGTGCAGTCAATCATTTTGCCAAGAATGACGCATTTGAGGAAAGTAATTTTTTGACTGAGGTAATGGAGAATCCCGAATTGATTCCAGAATTCAAACATTATAAGGTCGAAAAAGGCCCTAAGTACAGTATCGAAGATGTTTCAAATTTTGACATCGCGAATAAGGCCGTATCAGACGCACGAAAGAAAATAAAGAACGTTATCAGTTTAGATACCAACATACAGATAAAAATGGATTTTATAAATCCTGAATCTGCTGAAAAATTTGTTGAAAAAGGTTGGGATGAAGAACGGCAAATGTATTACTACCTTGTTTATTTTAATAAGGAACAGAAGAGCTAAGATTTCAAATCAATTCGATTTTCAATAATTTGTTTCATACTTACATTCTCGTAATTGCGTTTTACAAAATCGAGTCCAAGGGTTAGTATTTCACCCATATTCTTGCATTGCTTAAATTTCATATCAAGAATGAAAGCTTGAATTTCAGCGCGTAGCATCTCTACATTTTTGTCAAGAGAAATACGATCTTCGCGACAAATATCAATGAGTTCTTCTATTCTATCTTCTGAACTAATAATCCGTTTGGCAACTATTGAACGTTCTTCCACCTTATACTGATCAACAGAATTTTTTTGCAATTTCTCACGTACCAACTCCACCATTAAAAAGTTCTCCTTAAAAAACTGTGGGCGGTATACCTTTAACTTACCCTCAAAACATTGTTGATCAAAATCAATCGCCCGTATTTTATACACCACATGGTCAAAATCATGCGTCGGTACAATGACATAATTATAGGATCGCATATCTCCTAATAACCGAATCATACAGCGTTCGTTGAATTTTACAAATTCTTTGGCCAACTGGGCTTTTTCCGATTCCGTGCACTTTGGAAGCATATCCTTTATAAATACATCCCCTGGTATGCCTGCAATATGCTCTTCGATCAACGTATCTTTGTACACCAAAAAGTTGAGATTGTAAGGAGAAAGCATATGCTCTAATTCCAATCCGTAAACCCGAGAAGCATCTGTTTTTTTTACATAGAAATAGGTGAAGTTATCGTTTAAGATATTTCTAATCTTAATTCTGAACGGTTTTGAATTACCAAAGGTGCAGTAGTCTACCGCGTCAACATTTAAATATTCGATGATACGATCACTACCGTCAGAATGTAAAATAGAATATACTTTTTTAAGGCTTAGATCAATTTCCTTGCGTTCGTGATCTTCATAATACACGCGTACCCAAAGTGTGTCTTCATCATTTCCATCGTAAACTACCACCGAGCCAGCAAAACGCAAAAGATCTTCATAAAAGATTGGAATTTCAATCTTTCGATTGTAATAATCGAGATATTTATCCAGCTTTTCACTTACAGGATAAGCGGGTTTCTTTTTTGACATTAACTTTTCTTCGGCCATACTTTTTTATAAAAATTCAGTACAAAATACTGCTACAAGTTCGTTTTCTAACCAATTTGGAATGCCTATGCTATATAGATAAACTGCCCATTTTTTGGGGTCAATTCACCTAGCACCGTCAGTTACCCACAAGGTACGTTAGTTTTACAACATTATTTTGTTGAAGTACCGAAGTTATACTTTTTTTGGTCTTTGGCAGGTTGTGCCTAGCCAATCAAAAAAAGTGACCCCTTATGTTACGAAAACTACTCTTACTTTTTCTCCTAATAGGATTTGCGATTTCTGCAAAAGCGCAGTTGAGTGATCTACATTATTTACCGCCATTAAAACAGGGGCAAAATAATGCTGGAATTCGCCAGCAAGCTGTTTACTTATCAACTCCTGAACCTACTGCGTTTACGGTTAATGTATACCGAGGTACTAACAACACGCCAATTGATACATTTACTATTTCAAATGTCAACCCAGAGGTATTCACCATGTCTAATGGTGATAACAATATAATTTTAGTCAATAACGCCAATACTGGTATTGTTCTCAATAATAGCGGACTCCGTTTCGAAGCGCCCAGTGGCAATAGGTTTTATGTAAACTATAGAGGTAGTAGTAATGCACAATCTGCTTCGTTGACCTCAAAAGGGCGCCAAGCCATGGGTACCAATTTCAAATGGGGAGGTGTACCCAATCGTGGACAACACCCCTCAAAGTCTAATACTTTAGGCATAATGGCTACCGAAGATAATACGACCATTAATCTCTTTGGCTATGATCCTGGTTGTGAATTTAGGGTTGGCAATGATAGGGCTGGTATAACGGCCAATACACATCAAATTATTCTTGACGCTAATGAATCATTTGTTTATGAAACCTACATCGGCAATTCACCGACACAGGCACATGAAGATGGATGGATTGGAGCCTCAATAGTATCTGATAAAGATATCGTTATTAGTAACGGATCTATGAATTTTGGTCGACAGGTTGGCGCAACAAATCGTGACGCCGGTATTGATCAACCGGTACCTGAAAACCGTCTAGGAAAAGAATATGTATTCGTACGTGGTAATGGAAATACGAATGGATGGACAGAATTCCCGCTTTTAATAGCGACCGCTGATAACACCCAAATATTTGTCAATGGTGCTGCAACCCCAATTGCCACCATAAATAACGGAGACTATTTTGAGGTGCCTAGTAATATGTACTCATCAAACACCGTTGGCGCCAATATGTTGGTGCAAACGTCAAAAGATGTTTATGCTTATCAATGTATGGCCGGTGCAAGTACACCGTATACACAAGGTTTGAACTTTGTGGCTCCTGTAAACTGCCTATTACCGGATGTGATGGACAATATTCCAGATATCCGAAATATGGCTGGTACTGCTGTTTCAGGAGGTTTAACTATTATTGCCGCCGTTAACACACCAGATTCAAACATAACGGTAACAGATGGTAATGGCCCGGTAAGCTTACCAGCATCCAATGCAGTGGCCGGTTCATCTGATTGGAAAACATTCTTTATTCCAAACCTCAATGGCAATGTAAACGTTCAATCAACTGGGCCTATGGCTGTTGGCTTCTTTGGCTACAACGGCGCCCGAGGAGTTGCAGGATATTTCTCCGGTTTTGATACCGTACCAGAAGTTTCGCTCGAAATCAGAGGGGGTGCTGGTTGTTTTGTTGGTTCTGAAATTTACGAAGCTACAAGCAGCAATTTTGATGCATTTCAATGGTATAAAGATGGGGTTATGATACCTGGTGCTAACAGTCCAGTTTATATTCCTAATGGTGCCGGTGAATACTTTTTAAGAGGTACCAAAGGTCCATGTACATATGATAGTAATCCTATTTTGGGTCTCTATTGTGATCCTGATATACATATAGAAAAAACCGTTGACCGTGCAGAAATTATTGAAGGGGAAACAGCAACCTTCACCATACGGGTACAAAATTGGGGTGTAGGTCCGTTGACCAATCTTCAAATAACAGACAATATTCCAACCGGACTCTCTTTGGTGAATGCATTTACCATTACTGGAAACTGGAGTGGAAGTACATGGAACATAGGTACATTAGATGGGGGCGAAGTCGCGGAGTTAGAACTAGAAGTTCAGGCTGATGCGATAGATACTTTACCATTACTAAGCCTTACAAACACCGTTACCCATACACAAGATCAAACTGATACGAACTTAACAGAAGATACTACTTCAGCAAATATTGTGGTACACAACGACTATGACAATGATGGAGTCATTGATATCGTTGATCAAGATGATGATAATGACGGTATTTATGATGTGGACGAATGTAGTGGTCTTGCTTTCAATATAAATAGTGGTACTACACATAACAGCAATTTGATGAGTGTAGATAACTACCTCATTCTAGACATTTTTAGTTTAGATAATTCTTTTAATCTTCAGTTAAACGGTGCAGATCTAGCAGGTGAAATCCAATTTCAGAATTCACCAGGCAACTTTGCAAGGTTTTTAGATGGTTCAGGGTACGGAGAAAGTGGAAACCCTCAAATCTATACACTTACTGGAACTCATGGAAGTCCACTGATCAGAGTAGTAGTAAATCAATTGGGTGAGTTCAGTCTATTTGGCTCGCGTACATCAAATGGCCCATTGGAGCCTATGACCCTAGCTACACCGGCAAACGCATTTACCTGGAATGGAGGAGGTTCGAATACCATCGCTATAGGTCAAAGCGTGGCAGGCCCAACGAACATGCAGGGCGAACTCTTGACCGCCGGTTGCGATACGGATGCTAATGGTATTCCAGATCATTTAGATCTTGACAGTGATGGGGATGGATGCAGCGACGCCAATGAATTTTATAAAGAAGAAAACGCCGATGGCGGCGATGGCGGTGAATATGGAACTGGAGTACCTGTGGTTGATGCCAATGATGGAACTGTCGATATTGCATCTTATCTAAGGGTTTTTGCCCCAGAAATCTTATTAGGCAATACTTCTGAAGATCTGGGAGGTAATGATATTAATGGGCAAGCGCTAAGCTTAGGACAAACTTTTGAGTACGTTCTTAGATTTCAAAATACTGGAGATGACAACGCTACAGGGTACACTATTAGAGATGTCTTACCTTCAAATCTCACCCTAGATAATATAAATGTAACCAACGCCCCAGGGAGCACACATAATTATGATATCAACACAAATATTTTAACGATTGATGTTCCCGATAATCTGGTAGAAGTTGGAGATCCTGAATATAGTATACGAATTCGGGTTACCCTTGCATCAAATTGTTCCGATTTTGTATCAGCCTGTTCATCGCAACTGCAAAACTATGCGTATTCGACCTACAGTGGAGTTATCAATACAAACGTATTTTCAGATGAGAATGGGTCAAACTCAATTACTGCATGCCCTAGAACACCTGAAGTGGCTGAAAATTCAATTTTAAATGACCTTGCGAATTGCAATGAAGCAAGAACCGTGCAGCTCTGTGGAGACGATGTCATTTTAACAGCCGGTGAAGGCTTTACTACCTATAATTGGTTTTTAGACACAAATGGTAATGGTCAAATCGACGCTGGCGATAGCGCGATGAATGATGGTGATCCAGATACAAATCCAAGAACCCTATTGGTAACCAATATAGGCACCTATATTGTTGAGAAAATTTCCAATGGCACATGTCCTGATTTAATAGAAATTATGGAGGTTGAGCGATTTGGAACCACTCAGACCAATCCGATAGTTGAATATTTTAACCAAGTAAATGGTGATGCAAACCCCGATAATGACTTACAAGGTGAAATTGTCAGCTGTTCAATAGACGGTGAAATACTACCCAACATATTTCTTTGCGGAACAAATGATGAGGCTACCATTCAGTTAGGTATAACTGATGCTCAGAGCATTGTTTGGCAAAAATTAGATGAAGGAAGTTGTTCTGATGCCGCAGCTGATTGTGCAAATAAAAATGGTACATGTACTTGGTCGAATGTGTCTACGCTAGATAATTATACGATAACCGATGAAGGAGAATATCGAATCGTTATTAACTACCAAAATGGATGTTTTAGTAGGTTTTATTTCAATGTATTTAAAAACAACTTAGAAATTCTAACTACCACAGAAGATATTCTTTGTACAACACCCGGAAATATCAGGGTTACCAATATTGGTGCGGGTTATGGATTTCAACTAATCAACGCAATTGATGATAGCATTATCGTGCCTTATTCTGCTAACAACGGGCCAAGCTTTACTATTGCAAATAATGGTACCTACCGTGTGCAAGTTACCGCATTAAACCCTGCAGACAATACGCCAATTGTAGGTTCGTGTATATTCGAAACGGAAGATATTGGTATTCAAGAATTGATATTTGATGCTACCGTAGATAGTTCCCCTGCTGATTGTAATAATTTAGGCACTGTTTCAATTGCTGCCTTAAACGCTAGACCTAATTATAGCTATGAGCTTTTCCTAGATGATGGAAGCAATGGTGGTCAAGGTTCACTTGTAAGCAGTCAGACAGCAGTAAATGACAATACGCACACCTTTTTAAATTTAACCCCTAACGATTACATCCTTATCACAAGTACGCAAGATGGCTGCTCTAACACAAGCAATATTACGGTAGCTAGTATTGATGAATTGACGCTAAGTGCCATTACTTCGGAAAATATTAGCTGTAATCCTGGTGTGGTTAATCTGACCCCTGCCGGTGGTTTGCCGAGTCCGGAATACGAAATGGCCATTTGGAGCATTGATGGTGTTTTGCAATATGCAGATGAAGCATCGGTTCCAGATTCAGCCTATCAAACGGAAACGACTTTTCTCTTCGGTGATGCGGGTAATCCAAATAGGGATGGTGATTATATTTTTATCCTCAGAGATGGCAACGGGTGTTATGGCCTTTCAAATTCTGTTAGCGTTGAAGACTTGGGTAACTTATCAATATCGGCATCCAATGCTAATATTGTTTGTGCCGACACTTCAACGGCTACTATGAGCATAACCGTTACTGGTGGTACGCCTCCTTATCAATATAGTTTGGATGGAGGAACCAATTATCAAAACGCTAACACCTTTACCAATTTAGCTGCAGGGCACTATACCATCACGGTCATGGACTCAAGTGGTAACCTAGGAACGCGCTGTATTGAGGATTTTGACTATGAAATCGTACAACCCTTCAGATTAACGGCATCTGCCGCAATTATTGAAGATGCTTCTTGTAATCCTGCGGGAGCCTTAGTGAAAATAATAAATGCCACCGGTGGACAAATGCCTTATGAGTATAGTTTTAATGGCGGTACTTTTAGTGGGGTTGATGAACAAAACCTACTTCCAGGGACACATAACTTCGCCCTCAGAGATGCTTTGGGCTGTACGTATAACATGGAACTTACCGTTCCAACAACTACGATAGACCCTACTTTTTCTAACTCGGTAGACTATAACTGTATTGGCGAAGGTGCAATTACGATTACACCATCTAATACAACAGATTTTACATATAGCTATTCTCTTAATGGAGCTGCAAACGCGCCTGCAGATAACAACGTATTTAACAACGTTGCTGATGGCACTCATACTATTACAATTGGTTATTCCAATATCACTTCACCTGATCAAAGTACTGTATTTTTTGAGAATTTTGGTACTGGCCCTAACACGCAAATAGCGGAAATAGGTACAGATTATTGTTATGAACCACAGGATGGATCTACAGTAAGCTGCAATAGAGGTCCGGCTGGTATATTGGTGAATGGAGAATATACGGTGACCAATTTAGTAACTAATCCCATTTCATCACTGACAAGTCCTCAAGACCACAGTGGCTTAATAGATGGCAGGTTCTTAGCAATCGATATAAGTACATTCTCAGATACTGGCAATGAAGTACTCAATTCTATACTATGGAGAAGACAAAATATTCAAGTATCGGCAAATAGGGAAGTAACTCTTGGTTTCTGGGCGTACAATCTTAAAAACACCACAGGAACAGGAAATAATCCTGAGGTGCTAGTTGAAATTTTTGATAACCTTGGAACCCTGATTCATAGTGAAGTAGCTCCTGAAATACCTAAAAACAACAATAATACCGATTGGCACGAGCGTACTATTTCTTTCAACCCGGGTGCCAGCACCGAAATAGATATTGTATTTAGATCAAACGTAAACAGTAATGATGGCAACGACTTGATATTAGATGACATTTCCGTTTCTCAATTACTTGAAGCTTGTGAAAAAACGGCTGATATTACTGTGGTTGTTGAAGATAATAAGGAGTTTTCAGTGAATGTACTTGGAACTACTGACCCAAGTTGTAACACCGGTGCTGACGGATCGGTACGCTTTGAAGTATTGAACTTTCCTGCTACCGGTTTCAGGTATTCAAGTGATGGTCTGAACTGGACCACCTCTTTGGTATCTGAAGTAACTACGGCTACTTCATTTGGTGCAGGTACACATACCATACAAATAGAAAGTCTCCCGCTAGCTACTCCTAGCTCTTGTACAACTGACTTTGCCTTCACTTTGACAGATCCATCTCCCATTGTTCCATCTTTAAGTCAAACTGCCGCATATACTTGTTTCAATACGGGTGGTACTTTAGAAGCAACAGCAACAGGTGGAACTCCCGGGTACAGCTACCGCTTAGAAGATACCCTTGGCAACGAAATCAGACCATTTCAGACTGATGCTACCTTTACCAATGTAACAGAAGGAGATTATTTAGTTCGTATTAGAGATGCCAAAGGTTGCGAAGAAATAACGGCAACTGCAGTAACCATAGCACGTTATGAGGATATTGATTTTGATTTGACGGTTCCTACAGGTTGTTATGACGGTTTGAACAATGCAAGTATTACGGCAACTGTAAATACTGGTAATGGTAATTATACTTTTAGATTAAATGTAAACGGAGTTAACGGCCCTTGGATTACACCTAGCCCATCAACTGCTAGTACACATACTTTTAACGGATTGTCAGATGGTAGCTATAGCGTTGAAGTTAGTGACCAATATGGCTGTACTTCAACCATCGAGACAGTAACCATCACTCCAATCTTAACGGCTGAAATTTTTCCGGTTGACGTCACAGCTTGTGCCGACGGAAGTATCGCTGTAAACGCAACAGGAGGCGACGGCAATTATGCGTATGCCTATTTACCAACAGGCACTACAGTTTTAGACAGCCATTTTAGTTCATCCAATGCATTTACGGTAAGTAGCGGATCTGAAGGTGACTACGACGTATATGTGCGCGATAATGGAGGAATCGCACCTCGATGCGAATTCATGAGAACGGTATCGGTAGATACCGCACCAGTTTTGGCATACAATGCAATACCAACAGACGCGCTTTGCTTCGGAGGAACCGGTAGCATTGCGGTTACCATAACATCAGGTTCAGCACCCTATACCTATCAGTTAGTTGACACAGATCACGGAACATCGAACCAAACCCAGACAGGGGTGGTCAATACATCAAGAACTTATTTCAACTTGACTCCTGGAGACTATGAGGTCGTGGTTACCGATGCCAATGGCTGTGCGCTAACGCAATCTGCAATCACAGTGTCCCAGCCAGACGAATTAACGGCTACGGTTACTGGTATTACCCCAGCAAATTGTACAGGTAATATCAATGACTTTGGATTTGGATTTAGCGCTTATCCTACAACTTTGGGTACAATCCAATTTAGTGCCGATGGAGGGTTGACCTGGATTGGAGATAACAGCGCGCCAGGAACGTCTGATCAACTTACGGGATACCTATCTGGTGACACGGTCAATCCATCAATGCGAACCGTCGATGGATCGAATAACACAATTTGTCAAACCGATTTGCCTCCTTTTATTATTCCTTATCCATTAGATGACCTAGATATCAGCCTTACTACAATAATAGTGAACTGTGACGAATTGCGGGTAAAAGTTCAAGGTTCTGAAGGTTCAGCACCCTATGAATATTCGTTTGCTGAAGATCCGGCAAATTTTGATCCAAACACGGCTACTTGGATACCAGGTGGTAATATTGATATTTTAAATAACGCAGTGCCGGCAGGAGAAGGCATGTACGAGTGGCTAAATCTGGTTCCTGGTAGAACCTATGTGTTCTATGTTCGTGATTCATCAGGGCCTCCAGCTTGTGTCAGACAGAGTACCGTAAACGTAAATGATATTACGACAAACCCCATGGAGATATCCGCTAGTTACGAACCTTCATGTAATGCGGCGAATAACGGTGAAATCACCTATACTATAACAGATACTGATGGTTCAACTGAGCCTCAAATGGACTGGACTCTTTATGATATTAACGATGTTGTCATTCAAGCAAGTGGAATTGTTCCTTATGCAAGTACCATAAATATTTCTGGTCTTGCTGCCAATGAATACTATATCGTGGTTAGCCAAGTTGATGGTAGCAACACATCACAATGTATAAGCGCTAGCGAAAATTTGATATTAGAAGAATTGGATGCAATTACGGCAACTCTCAATCCTGTTCAAGACATTTCATGCGAAGCCCCGGGTCTTATTCTTGTTGAAAACATACAAGGTGGGGGTGGCACATTTACCTATACTGTAACTGGTCCGGCACCTTTCGTAACCCAAACAAGTACTCCAGATAATCCGATTGAAATACCGGTAAATTCACCTGCTGGAGATTATCATGTAACCATCACCGATCAGTTTGGCTGCTCGTCGGCAGTATTAACTACAAGCTTGACTTTGTCTGAAAACCCCACAATTACCAGCTTGAATGTTGACAATTGTGCTGCGACCACCACGGTTACCATTCAAGGTAGTAGTCCGGCCTTTCCAGCTTTGCTTTTTTCAATTGATGGAGGTACGACCTATTTTGACAACGCTGGTATTTTCAACAATATAATACCAGGAGCATATACGGCAGTTGTAAAAAACGGTGCTGGTTGTACCGTTTCACAAGCATTTACGGTAGAACCCAGTATTCAAGCTACAGCGGTATTAACCGATGATCTCGGTTGTGGCCCAGGGCAAGAAGCTGCCATACGTATTGAAGTTTCTGCAGGCTCGGGTAATTACGAATATGAAATTTTAGATTCATCTACGGCAGATGTTGTAGCAAGACAAACCTTGGTTGGTACAAGCGTTACCCAACTTATAACTTTAGCAGATACCTATACCATAAATGTGTATGACATGACTAGCAACCCTGTCTGTCCTCGTACATTTAGTATCGAAGTTCTTTCGGCAATCGCACCTAATTTTAGTTACCAAACAACTGATGTAAATTGTTTTGGAAATACAAATGGCTCCATTGCTCTAACACAGGTAAATAATGGTAACAATCCGTTAACCTATTCCTTATCGCCTAATAATGGGACCTTTAATGCAACAACCTCAACCTATGAAAACCTACCTCCAGACACCTACCAGATTACCGGAACTGGACCTAATGGTTGTTCAACGGTATTGAGCAATGTTGTTATCAATGAGCCACTAGATATTACATTTGACCTTCCCACAGTGAATGCATTTCAGTGTTCTAGCGGAAATAGTCAGAACAACGCGACTATTTCGATAAACACCTCAAGTATTGCTGGTGGAAGCAATAATTTCTCCATATTCGAATTTGAAGAAGCGACTAGCGGTAACATTCAGAATGGAACCTCATCAAGCTATAACTTTACAGATATAGCAGGTGGAGATGTTATTGTTAGAGTCTTTGATAGTGCAGGTTGTATGGCCCAACAAATTGTTACTGTTCCTGCATTTGACCAATTGAATAGCGCATCAGTAAGTATATTGAACCCTATTTCATGTACTTCTTCTGGAGAGGACATCAGTATCGATGTTTCAAGTAGCATCACAAACTTTGGAGCGAACCCAACCAATTATGAATTCAGACTATTACCTGCAACAGTGTATCAGGCACCTGGCAATAGTACGTTCAACAATTTAGCACCAGGAGCGTATACCTTTGGTGTACGTAATATCAGTACAGGTTGCGAATTAACGGTAAATCATAGTGTTGAAGACCCGAATACCTTTAGTCTTAATGTTCAAAAAATTGCCGATGTTACTTGTTTTGGTGATGATGGCCAAATTCAACTAAATATAACCGATGCAACCTATACCGGAAATTATAGCTGGACCATATATGATCCGCAAGGCACGCCAACAGACCGCTTAGATGATACTATGGTAATGAGTATGCCATTGGGCAATGACCCGAGGGCTCCTTTTGATGTGCCAGCGGGTGATTATATTGTGGAGGTTACTCAAGACGCTTTTCCAGAATGTAGTCAATTTAGAGCATTTACAATAAGCGCACCTGATGCTGACATCACCATTGCAACTATCGATTTAGTTGATGTTGGCTGTAGCAACGATCGTGGTAGTGCACATATCATTCCTGTGGGTGGGGTTGCACCGTATGACATTACTTTGACCAATTTAACCACAACTACGGTTTACCCCATCGTTGCCAGTGTCAATGCACACCTTTTCCAAGGTTTGAACGCTGGTCAATATAGTCTTGAAGTAACTGATGCATTAGGTTGTACAAGAAGTTTCCCAAATACTTTTACACTAGACCCTACAGACCCTATTGCTGGTACACTATCGGCAACAAGCTTGGCTTGTGAAGGAGATAATGACGCAAGAGTAGAATTTGTGTTAACGACTGTACCACCTAGAAATGTGACTCCGGTTTACAGTTATACTTTGAATAAATACAGTGACGCTGCTAAAACTACATTGTTGTCATTTTCAGCAGTGCAAGCGTCTCCGGTTTTCGACAATCAGGGATCTGGATTCTATACCATCTTGGTTGAAGATAATTTGGGATGTAGCTACGAGGATGCGGTACCAGTGGAAATTGTAAACCCAATAGAGGTTGAAGGAGTGCTATTGTTAACCCAGGCATTGAGCTGCACCGCAGATGCGGAACTTGAGCTTAGCGTAACTGGAGGCACTGGACCTTATTTCTGGAGTACCGATGGTGTCAACTTCAATGCAATGAATGGAATCAATGGACCAAATACGCATTTATTTCAAAATGTAACCCCCGGAAGTTATCACTATTTTGTTCAAGACAATCTAAATTGTGATGCAAGATTTCCGACGAATGAGATCGTCATAAATACTATTGAAACTCTGACTGTCGATCCTGTAAATCCAAACATAATTCCTGCAATCAATTGTAACGGGGAAGCAACAGCAGTAATCGATTGGGTCGCTGATGGCGGTCTTGGCAATTACCAGTATGGATTGTTTAGGGACTTGGCGCATACCGACGAGGTTAGGCCTTACCAAAGTACGGGTACTTTTGAAAATATTCCTGAGGGAACATATTATATTCATGTTCAAAGTGAAGATTGCGAAGTAGTTTCTAGTGTAATTGAGATAACGGAACCGGAAGCATTGGTTGTTAGACCAGAAATAACAAATATTAGTTGTTTCGGAGACGAAGATGGGCGTATAGAAATTGACGTTGAATTTGGCACTGCTCCCTACCAATTCTCGATTTCCCCTAATTTAAACAAATTTGTTAACGAAAATAGTTTTGAAAATCTTGCAACAGGCGATTATAGCGTAATCGTTCAAGATGCCAAAGGTTGTATAGAGTTGATAGAATTTAGCATTACAGAGCCAGACCAGTTATTAATGACTTTATCGGCTACACCAGAGATATGTGTTGGTGATCAAGATGGTGCTATTATCATATCGCCTCAAGGTGGAACACCGCCATATAGTTCAGCCATAAATTCTAATGATGATGTTGATTTTGTAGAAGGAAGACTGAACATCAATGACCTTGCCGGAGGTGATTACTTTATTTATGTAAAAGATGCCAATGGATGTACCGTACAGGATCTCATCAGAGTTGAAACTGGGGCCAACCTAAATGCTAGCGTAGAAGTTATATATGAGTGTTCTGGAACTACCCCTACAAATAGACTAAATTTAACCTTTGAAGACAATTCGGTCGAAGAAGATGTTATTTACGCCCTAAATTCTACGAATCCAAATGATTTCATACTAGATCCAAATTTTGAAAATCTATTGCCCGGAAATCATTTTATTCAAATAGTTCATGCCAACGGTTGTAGTACCACAGTTGATTTCGAAATAGAGGAATTCGAAACCCTGGTATTAACCTTAGAACAATTGGATCTGAATGAGATTACGGCCACAGCCACTGGAGGTAGGGAAGGGTATACCTATTACTTCGACGGTCAGAACAATACTGACGATAATACTTTTTATATTCGAAGAACGGATACATTTGAAGTTCGTGTAGTTGATGAAAATGGGTGTGAAGCTACAGCTTCAATATTTGTGGAATTCATTGATATTGAAATACCAAATTTCTTTACCCCCGATGGTGATGGAAAAAACGATATTTGGATACCACGTAATATTGAACAGTTCCCAGATATATTCATTACCATATATGACCGCTATGGTAGAGAAGTATACCGTATAAAAGACAACGAAGATGGTTGGAATGGTCTTTATCAGGAAGCCGACTTGCCCACTGGTGATTATTGGTATGTTATACGACTAAATGGGGAAGATGATGATCGAGAATTTGTGGGTAACTTTACCCTATACAGGTAGAAAACTGCTTAGAAAAACCATCCAATTTGGATGGTTTTTTTGTAGAATTAAAATTTTGGCACTCTGCTAAATGGCAGCCATACTCAACTTTTTTTAGCGTATTAACCAGAGTGTGCTTTTACAACAAATTAGTGAGGGTATACAACAAATTGTTTTAATATGATGTGAAAACCATTTTATTTGTAAGTATAATCTTATTATTTCTCTAATCGCATATGCCGCTTTTTCATCCCAAAAGAAAAATAATTTTTATTTTGGTTATGCTATGCTTCGGTTTTTACGGGTTTAGCCAATTAAGCGATTTACACTACTTACCACCCTTAAGACAGGGAAGCAACAACCAGGCTATACAGCAACAATCAATTTACTTATCAACACCTGTGGCCACTCCATTTACGGTAAATGCTTATAGAGGAACCAATACAACACCCATTGCCAGTTTCACCATTTCAAATACCGCACCTCAAGAATATACCTTGAGTAACGGTGACAACGACATTACTTTAGTTAGTGCTTCAAATACAGGAGTGGTGCTAAGCGATGGTGGATTGCGTTTTGAAGCCCCAAGCGGAAATAATTTTTATGTGAATTATAGAGGAAGGTCAGGTTCTCAAGCAGCTTCTCTAACTTCAAAAGGGCGAATTGCACTAGGCACCAGTTTTAAATGGGGAGGAGTGCCAAATTTGGGTAGTCAAGTTTCAAAGAGCAATACCTTAGGAATTATGGCAACCGAAGATAATACAACCGTTACACTCTCGGGTTATGACCCCAATTGTGAGTTTAGAGTAGGTAATGATCGTGCCGGAATAACAGATGACAGTTACACAATAACATTAGATGAAAATGAATCGTTTGTTTTCGAAACCTATATTGGCAATTCGCCAACTCCTGCCCATGAAAGGGGTTGGATCGGGGCTTCAATAGAAGCAGACAAAGACATTGTGATTAGTAATGGGTCACTAAATTACGGGCGTCAACTAGGAAGCAGTAATCGTGATGCGGGCATCGATCAACCCGTTCCAGAGAATAGATTGGGTAAAGAATATGTATTCATAAGAGGAAATGGTAATTCAAATGGTTGGACAGAATTTCCCTTAATCATTGCTACTGAAAATAATACTCAAATTTTTGTAAATGGATCAGGAACGCCTATTGCAACAATTAATGAAGGGGATTTCTTTGAAATACCAAGCAATAACTTCTCCGCAAATACGGTAGGTTCAAATATGTATGTCGAAACATCAAAAGACGTTTATGCGTATCAGTGTATGGGTGGTTCAACTGCCGCTTATACCCAAGGATTAAATTTTGTGGCTCCAGTTAGCTGTCTTTTACCAGACACGATGAATAACATTCCAGATATAACCGATGCGGCTGGAGTAACTATTACAGGAGGGGTTACAATTACCGCAGCAACTACAACACCTGACAGTAATATTACTGTTACCGATGGTAGTGGTACGGTGACTTTACCACCCTCCTCAACCGTAGCGGGCACCGCAGATTGGAAAACATTTTACTTGCCGAGTTTAACGGGTAACGTTAGTGTACAATCTACGGGGCCAATTGCCGTAGGTTTCTTCGGGTTTAATGGAGCGAGAGGTGTGGCTGGGTATTATTCTGGCTTTGACACGGTACCCAGTATTGATCTACAGATTACAGGAAATAACTGTTTGCCGGGTGCTGTTCTAGAAATTTCGAGCGGTGAAACCTTTGACGCTTATCAGTGGTTCAGCGATGGGACATTAATACCAGGGGCGACTGCTGCATCGCATACGGGTGCAACAGCAGGGGATTACTTTCTTAGGGTAACGCGAGGCCCCTGTACTTATGATTCAAATTCAATCTCGGTATATTATTGTGATCCAGATATCATCTTGAACAAAAGTGTTGACCAAAATAACGTAGCTGATGGCACCAACATAACTTTTACTATAACCGTAGAAAACTTTTGGGATAATCCGGTTACAAATCTTACATTAACAGACATGCTACCTACTGGACTGGAATTCGTTTCTGCCGCTGTTACTTCAGGTTCCTTCACTAATCCAAATTGGAATTTAGGCACTTTGAACTCTGGGCAATTAGAAACACTGACCTTGACCGCTAAAGCTAGAATCACTAACATCTACATGAATTCCCAAACCTACACCAATTCCGTTACCAAAACCCAAGATCAGACAGATTTGAATATTACTACAGATAACCCCACCGTGAATGTTACCGTAAATATGATTCCACCAACAACGGTAATCACCAATCGCCGAATTACCATTAGGGTCAATTCAAACTAGAATTAACGATCTCTAGATTTTTATTTTCGGTCGATTTGTAACAAAAACTGATGGTAGTCGTCAGATCTACTAAACGGGCAAGCCATGTCTTTTTTTTATTTTCATCAATCAACTAAACACATCCTACTTTGGAAAAAATTCTAACGGTAAAAAACCTTACCAAAAAATATGGGTATTTAACGGCTGTCAAAGATTTGTCTTTTACCATTGAAAAAGGCAATGTTTATGGCATTTTAGGGCCTAACGGAAGCGGTAAATCAACTACCCTAGGCGTCGTCTTAAATGTTGTAAACAGAACCGATGGCGAATTCCTTTGGTTTGATGGAAATACCTCAACTCATGACGCTCTCAAAAAAGTTGGAGCCATTATTGAAAGGCCGAATTTCTATCCGTATATGACCGCGATACAGAATCTTAAATTGGTGTGCAAAATTAAGGAGGTTTCTGAGGGCAAAATTGAAGAGAAATTGGCACTTGTTGGACTACTCGAGCGCAAAAACAGTAAGTTCAGAACCTATTCATTGGGTATGAAGCAGCGACTGGCTATTGCCTCCGCCCTACTTAACGATCCTGAAATATTGATTTTAGATGAACCTACCAACGGCCTTGACCCCCAAGGCATTCATCAAATTAGGCAAATCATAAAAAAGATTGCATCTCAAGGCACCACAATTTTATTGGCTTCTCACCTATTAGACGAGGTTGAAAAAGTTTGCAGCCATGTAGTAATCCTTAGAAAAGGAGAAAAATTGTATTCGGGCCGTGTAGACGGCATGATGGCAAGTCATGGTTTTTTTGAGTTGAAAACTACACAATCAGAGGCCCTTATCGAGCATTTGGAAAACAACGCAAGTTTTGGTGAAATCAAAACGGAAAACGGACTTACAACCGCTTTTCTGAAGGAAGAAATGAGTGCGGAAGTATTAAATCGAACCTTATTCGAAAAAGGTATTTTCCTATCCCATCTGGTAAAAAGAAAAGAAAGTCTCGAGGAGCAGTTTTTAGAGTTAACCAATAATCAATCCAACTAATCGACCGGCCTAATGATACGTTTACTTCAAATAGAATTTATAAAACTTTGGAACAATAAGTCAAGTCGTTTTCTGATAACAGCATATTTCGGATTGATGACTTTAATTGCATTAATAGTAAATATCAAAATCGATTGGGGGCCTCTTCAATTCAATGTAGCTGAAATCGGCATATTCAATTTTCCGTATATCTGGCATTTCAACACATTCATGGCCGCATTTCTTAAGCTATTCTTGGCCATTGTAATTGTGTCAATGATTGCCAATGAGTATAGTAACAAGACGATTAAACAAAACCTAATCGACGGGCTTAGTAAAAAGGAGTTTATACTTTCCAAGTTTCTTATGATTTTGACCTTCTCTCTGATTTCAACGGCATTTATTTTTGTTGTTTCATTGATTTTAGGACTGATTTATTCCAATTACAATGAAGTTTCAATAATATTTTCCGATCTCGAATACCTGGTAGCCTACTTTGTTAAACTCTTAGGGTTTTTCTCTTTTTGTTTTTTTGCTGGCATGCTAATTAAACGTTCTGCCTTTGCCTTAGGCTTCTTGTTTATTTGGTTCATTGGAGCCGAATTCATTCCGTATTTGTACCTCATGGGGAAATACTCCAAGGCCTACGCGGATAGCATTTATCAGTTTTTTCCCTTTGGATCGATCTGGAACACCATAGAACAGCCAATTACTAGGCTCTCAGTTATCAGATCCGCGGTGCAAACTGTTGGGGAAGATGTCTCTACCGATTATGCAGTACATTGGTACGAAATTGTGATCGTACTTGGATGGACGGCCGTTTTCATTTATTGTTCCTACGCACTTTTGAAAAAGCGCGACTTATAGTCAAGTTAAGCTATAGGTATAGCGATTAAACCGATGAATTTCGCTTTAGACCGATTACAGAAAGTGTATCAACCATACCAACTCCAATGCTATAGCTTGAAACGAATCGATGAACTGTGAGTTTCTTTCGTTGTTCGACTTATGGCATAACATTATCTTGAATTACACCAAGGAATTTATGGTCATTTCTCTTTAAAACACATACTTTCACTATATTGTGAGGCTCAGAGAACGCTATGATGAGAGTCATTTCAATAGTCTTATTACTAGGCCTCTTCACCCCTGCTCTTTTTTTTGGACAAGGTGAGACGTCAAACTGGTATTTCGGTAATGGTGCGGGAATTACTTTCAATACTGACGGCAGCGTCGTACCTGTCACTAATGGAAAGCTAGATACCTTTGAAGGCTGTGCAACCATTTCTGACAGTTTTGGTGATTTGCTATTTTATACAGATGGCATCATTGTCTATGACCAAGATCATAAGGTGATGCAAAATGGAGGTAACCTCTTGGGTGATCCTTCAAGTACCCAATCAGCACTCATTGTACCTAAACCAGGCGACCCCGATATCTTCTATATTTTTACCGTAGACACCTCTGCATTCGAAAATGACCCAGATCGAGGCTTGAACTATTCTATTGTTGATATTACTTTAAACAACGGGAAAGGCGCTGTAACGCAGAAGAACATTCCCTTACTTAATGATTGTTCTGAAAAAATTGCTGCCGTCATAAAAGATTGTTCGAACCAATCGATTTGGCTTCTGACCTTTGCATCTGTGGGCGGTACCTCCAATACGTTTGACACCTTTCACGCTTTTGAAATTAACGAAACAGGAGTGGTAAGACCTGCGGTGAAAACCACCTTTGATGATTTACGTATTGAAGACCCTCGAGGGTATCTGAAAATATCACCAGATGGAAAAAAACTGGCTAATGCCAATATGAAGGGTGGTTTGTATGTTTATGATTTCGATGCAGTGACGGGTAAATTAGCTAATCAAGAGCCTATTTTTATATCGGGTTCTAACAAGGCACCTTATGGAGTTGAATTCTCGCCAAACAGCGAATTTTTATATATCCATGCCTCCAACGATATCTTCGCAGAGTCAGGTCATCGATCTTCACTGTTACAGTATGATATGAAAGCATTAGACATTGCCGAATCTCAAGAAATAATCGATACACGTTCGATATACCGTGGTGCCCTTCAGTTAGGTGATAATGGAAAAATTTATAGAACAGCCGCCAAAAACTATTTTGAAGGCACTCCTTTTTTAAGCGTAATACATAATCCGAATCAAAAAGGAGATGCAGCTAATTATGAGCACAATGCCATCTCGCTCAATGGAAAGAATGCCACCCAAGGTCTTCCTCCTTTTATTCAATCCTTTTTCAACAAAATCACATTGTTAAAAAATGCCGACGGCACCACAAGCAGTTCTTTATCAATTTGTGCAGGAGAACCTGCAACATTGGAAGTAGAAGAAATACCAGGAGCTACATATACATGGGAAAAAGATGGGCAACCATTAGCAAATTCGGGGAACGTATTGCAAATACCAGTTACCACCGATGCAGATTCGGGCAAATATCGCCTAACCATTCAAACCGGAAATCCAACCGATTGTCCGGTTATCGGAGAGGCCTTAATCAAGGTTGCACCGCTTCCCGAAACCAGTGCGTTAGTGCTTGAACAATGTGATATTGACACAAACAACTCGGACGGTTTCACCGTTTTTGATTTAGGTCAAGCCACTAATGGAAAGGCACTTGATTTTGTTTTTTATGAAACGCTTCAAGATTGGGAGATTGAAAATCATATTGCGAATCCGGAGGTTTTTACAAATACCCAAGCTTTTTCTCAAACCCTCTTTTATACTGTTACCAACGAATTGGGGTGCAGTGATACTGGTGAAATCACCTTGCTGGTAAATTCAACTTCGGTTGATGTTAGTTCCCTTGGCCCGATTATGATTTGTGATGATAGCGAAGCAGACTCGGCCCTGATTGGGACTATAGACTTAGATGATTTATTACAAAAAGAATTCACTGACCAAGAGGCCAGCTTTTATTCAAGTTTATCTGATGCGTCATTAGAAGATAACGCACTTGAGGGTAATTTCAGAACTGCAAGTACAACCATCTATGTACGAATCGAAGATGATAATCAATGCCGAAGTGTTCAGACCATTGATATTATCGTAAACCCTCTTCCAGAGTTATTTCTTGAGGGTTCCTATCAAGTCTGTAGCGATGGTGATGCCTTAGTTATAGATGCACCTTTCGGTTTCGACTCCTATACATGGTTTAAACTTGATAACGGACAGCTGTTGGAAATTGGTGCGTCGCAACAAATTAGTATTGCTAGTGGGGGAAACTATAGCTTGGAAGTCGGTGTGGTTTATGAAAATAACGGTAAATCAGTGCGTTGTACTACAACTACCGATTTTGAAGTCATGCAATCGAATCGCCCAACTTTTACAGAGATAAATATTGAAGACTTCTCCGATAACAATACGATTTTGGCTTTGGTTTCGGGAGACGGAGCATACGAATTTTCCCTAGATGGAGATAGCTATCAAGATGAACCTCTTTTTGAAAATATTGAACCCGGATTTTACACCGTTTTTGCCCAAGATAAAAACGGTTGTGGCGTTTCGGAAAAAGAAATTGCCGTCGTTGGCTTTCCAAAATTTTTCACTCCCAATGGCGATGGTTCTAATGATACCTGGCAACTCATAGGTGCTGGTAAGGATATGGTCGCAGGAAGTATTTCGATTCACGATCGCTATGGAAGACTACTAAAACAGTTAGATGCAAAAGGTACGGGCTGGGATGGTAATTTTATAGGACAGCTGCTACCTGCTTCGGATTACTGGTTTAAAATAACCCTAATTAACGGTAGAGAATTCAAAGGTCATTTCGCGTTGAAGCGCTAGAGTTTTACTATATTGTAATGTTTGGTGTTAAAATCAAATGAAAAAAAAACTGCTATTTTATCTGATTTTGTGCTGTAGTGTTATTTCCTACGGACAATTGGAGTGTCCACAACTCACCAGCCCAGTAGATGGTGAAACCAATGTTCCTGTTGATGCCACTATAAACTGGAACGGTATTGTAGGTGCCCCGGGATACTTGATCTCCATTGGAACCACACCTGGAGGTACCGATATTGTAAACGAGCGTGGAGTAGGAAATGCAACTTCTTATCAACCTCCTTTAGGATTGCCGGAGAATACAGATATCTATGTAACCATTACCATTTTCTTCTTTAATTCGGAAAATATCATCTGTAGTACGGAAATGTTTCGTACCGAAGATGTCACGGAGCCACCGAGTTGCACCACCCCGCGATTTCCTATCGATGGGTCAGAAAATGTTAATGTATCTACTTCCATTGTATGGAACCACACTGCCACGGCAACAGGTTATCGAATTTCCCTAGGAACAGCTCCTGGTGCCACCGATATAGTGAACAGTGAAAATATCGTTGGTGCAGTTTCTTACCAACCTGTAATGGATTTACCGGTAGACACTGAGATATTCGTGACCATAATTCCGTACAATGACAATGGTCCTGCAATTGCATTATGTACTGATTATAGCTTTACTACAGGTGCTATGGTTACCTTACCAGGTTGTAGTTCTTTGATAAGTCCGGCAAATGGAGCCATAAATGTAGCGTTATCGCCTGTTTTAGAATGGACCGAAGTACCAGAGGCTACTGGATATCGCGTAACCGTTGGAACTACACCCTTCAATGGCAATGTTTTAGACAATGTTAGCTTTAGAGAAAATAGTACGCTCATACTTGAATTTGAACCCAATCTCACTTTTTTTGTAACCATCATTCCCTTCAATGCGGCAGGAGAGGCCCTGGGATGCGAACAGCAATCATTTTCTACACTATTGGGGTGTGGACCCTATTTCGATTCCATCAGTAATGAATTAGTTGATTTAAGGCCCGACATAGACTTTCCAGACCTGATTTCTTTTTGTGAAAATGAAGCTCCTTTGATGGTGAGTTCTGATGACCTAGCCGAGGGGTTTAGATGGTATAAAGTCGATCAATTTGACAATGAACAACTCATCTCTACTGAGCGCGAAGTAGTGCTTAATGAAACAGGGAGATACCGTTATGAAGCCTACAATACCATTGCACAATCTGGCAACACTATTGAATGTGATATTTCTAAGATTTTTGAGGTGGTGTCTTCGGAAATAGCTACCATAGGTGACTTGAGTATTACCGGACAAAATGGAACTATTGATGTTACGGTTCAAATTTCAGGGATGGGAGATTACGAATTTGCGGTTGACAATGTTGATGGCCCATATCAAGATAGTGCCAGCTTCCAAAATCTAGAACCAGGCTTTCACACCTTTTACGTGCGCGACAAAAATGGATGTGGAATTGCGGAAAAGACACTCGAACAGGACCTAACCCTAGATGGATTTCCTAAATTTTTCACTCCCAATGGCGACGGAATTAATGACTTTTGGCAGTTTATTCAGCCGACCGATACCGGAAGAGTAGAAATAAGTTCTATTTCCATTTTCAACAGATATGGGGTGTTTTTAAAACAAATTGACCCAACTTCTCGAGGATGGGATGGTAATTTCAATGGAAAACCATTACCCGCATCTGATTACTGGTTTAAGGCCATTTCACTTGAGAATAGAAAAATTCAAGGCCATTTCACTCTTAAACGCTAGCATAGGTACCTATGAAAAAGATAACGTTAGCTGTTTTATGTATACTGTACGGATTTCTATCCCATGCGCAACAGTGCCCAAGACTTACCAATCCGGTAAATGGTTCGATTGAGGTTCCGGTAAACACTACAATTACATGGAATAGTGTAGATGGTATCGTCGGTTATCTTATTTCTCTGGGCACTACCCCGGGGGGCACTGAGATTCTGAATCGGCGTTCGGCGGGTTTAATTAACTCGTTTACTCCAGAAGTAGGCTTACCAGATGATACCCTAATCTACGTGACTATTGAGATGTTTCTACCCGGTCAACAAATTGTACTTTGCCCAGGGGAGAGCTTTAGAACCGTTGACGTTACAAAGCCCCCAGGCTGTACAAATTTGGTGGAACCAGTAGACAACGCCATAAATATTGCCGTAAACGGCAAACTTACATGGGCCTATGCGCCAACCGCAACAGGATATAGAATAAGCATTGGGTCTTCACCAGGAGGTGCTGAAATTGCTGATAATATTGATGTAGGCAATGTATTAACCTATAGGCCAAGAGTAGAATTACCCCTTGACCAAGAGATTTTTGTTCAAATCGTACCCTATAATGAAAATGGAGATGCCGGCAGCTGTATAAGAGAAAGTTTCACTACTGGTGTACCAGAGTTCGATTGTCTGTTGTACTATGATTCCGTATCGGGGGCAACGGTCAAGCTCAGCCCCGAAATCGACTTCCCAGATCAAATTGGCATTTGTGCTGGCGAAGGTGCTAAATTATTGAAATCTAGAGATCGTGCTAGGGGTTTTCGCTGGTACCGCCTAAATGGTGATGGTACAGAAACCTTGCTTTCCGAAACCGATGAAGTATCGATTGAACGCTTTGGTAAATATCGGTATGAGGCCTATAATATGGTAACTCAATTTGGTGCGACCATAGAATGTGCAAGCACTAAGGAGTTTATGGTTGTTAGTTCGGGAGCAGCATTTATCAATAGAATTGATGTAGCTAGAGAATCAAACGGACTGGAAATTGAAATTCAAGTAAGCGGGTCTGGAAATTATGAATTTGCCCTTGATAACGAAGGTGGTCCTTATCAAGATAGCCCTGTATTTAGCGGTATCCCTACAGGAGAGCATACCGCATATGTACGTGACAAAAACGGGTGTGGAATTTCTAAAAGACTGGTAGAGCGGGGCATTACCAAAAAAGACTTCCCTAAGTTTTTTACCCCGAATGGCGATGGAATCAATGATTTTTGGCAATTTGTTCCTCCGCCCGATACTGGAGAAATTAGTGTAGAATCAATTTGGGTTTATGACCGTTATGGCAATTTAATGGCGCAAGTAGATCCCAACTCAAAAGGTTGGAGCGGTAACTTCAATGGGAACCCCCTTCCGGCCTCTGACTATTGGTTCAAAGCTGTGACCTTCAATCGTCGGAAAATATTTGGTCATTTTACGCTTAAACGATAGATGCTGCTGTATGCTTCGGAAATTACTAACTATAGTGGTGGTTATGATAGGTTGTACAACCTACGGACAACAATGTCCGGTCATAACATATCCTATGGATGGGGAAACGGAGGTGCCGGTAGATGCTACTATTACGTGGACGGCTGTAACCGGCATAAATGGCTACCTAATTTCTTTAGGTACCACCCCGGGAGGTACTGAACTCTTGTCACGGGAACCCACGGGTATAATCAATTCGTACAAAGCCCCGGTTGGCCTGCCCGATAACACTCGAATTTATGCAACACTAAGTATTCTTAATTCCAATGCGCAGCCAGTTGAATGTGGTAGTATAATATTCAATACCACGGATGTGACCACTCCCCCACCTTGTACTTTTTTGGTAGCACCTGATAATGATGCCACGAACGTTACGATTGTTACTGATATCATATGGGCATACGCGCCTACCGCAACAAGCTATACGTTATCAATAGGCACGTCTGAAGGAGGCACTGATATTCTGAATGCAATGAATGTGGGCAATGTACTATCTTACAATCCTCCGGTAGATCTACCTCAAGACTTACGGATTTACGTAACCGTACGCCCGGAAAACGAAAATGGTGCTATGGCTTCATGTACTGAGGAAAGTTTTTTTACAGGTGTAGTAGATGACCCCTGCGAGCAAATAGATCCTATTACGGGAGCAACAAGCTCCTCAAGGCCAGAAATAGAACTTCCTAACAGATTTACCAAATGCAAAGATAGTGGCCCTATCTTAGTATCTCCACTAGGCGAGGCGGATGGTTTCAGGTGGTATCGTACGGAAGGGAATACCAATACCCTAATCTCACAGGATCGAATTAACCTAATTGATGATGTTGGCAATTACCTGTTCGAAGCGTACAACATTATTACCAAATCAGGGGTTAATTTGGAATGTGTTAGTTCAAGAAATTTTAGTATTGTTCCGTCGGAAGCGGCTACTATTGAATCGGTGGGTATAAGAAAGTTAACTGCAGGTAAAGAGGTAACGATAAATGTTGTGGGCCTTGGCGAATATGAATTTGCACTTGATGAGCCAAATGGAACTTATCAAGATGATCCTGTTTTTATAAATGTGCCTGAAGGACCACATACGATCTACATACGCGATAAGAACGGATGTGGCATCGTTTCTAGACTGATAGAAAGAGGATTAAAGCCCGAAGATTTTCCAAATTTCTTTACGCCCAACGGCGATGGTATCAATGATTTTTGGCAGTTCGTTCCGCCTCCCGAAATCGCTGACGTATTTGAAGTTTTAAATGGAAGCATTTCAATTTTTGATAGATATGGCAACCTTCTCTTGGAACTGGACCCAAAATCTAAAGGATGGAATGGCAATTTTAATGGTAAACCGCTGCCCTCTTCTGACTATTGGTTCAAGGCCATCTCAAGAAATCAGCAAAAAATGATAGGGCACTTCACACTAAAAAGGTAGTTTGGCATTTCAAAATTTGAAAATTTATTTCCTCCGGAATTCTGGATACTTCATAGCAAAAAGTACTTCTGCTTTCGTATTTTTAGGAGATGAAATTTAAGGTAGTATCGGAGTTCAAACCGACCGGAGATCAGCCACAAGCAATCAAGCAACTAGTCGATGGCATAGCTGGTAACGAAAAATACCAGACCCTATTAGGTGTAACAGGTTCGGGGAAAACGTTTACCGTTGCAAACGTAATCGAAGAAGTGCAGCGGCCAACATTAGTCTTGGCACATAATAAGACCTTGGCTGCTCAATTGTATTCGGAGTTTAAGCTGTTTTTTCCAGAAAATGCAGTAGAATACTTTGTTTCCTACTATGACTACTATCAACCGGAAGCTTTTATTCCCACCTCTGGGCTTTATATAGAAAAAGACCTTTCGATCAATGAGGATATTGAGAAACTACGTTTAAGTACTACCTCTTCGCTACTTTCAGGTAGGCGTGACGTTTTGGTCGTTGCTTCTGTATCTTGCTTGTATGGCATTGGGAATCCTGTGGAGTTTCAGAAGAATGTACTTCATATCAAAAAAGATCAGGTCATTGCCCGTACCAAGTTTTTACACCAACTGGTGCAAAGTCTATACTCGCGGACTACGGCTGATTTTCGAAACGGG
Source organism: Maribacter sp. (assembly GCF_039974175.1). Taxonomy (GTDB): domain Bacteria; phylum Bacteroidota; class Bacteroidia; order Flavobacteriales; family Flavobacteriaceae; genus Maribacter_C. The sequence continues at coordinate 496,364 of NZ_JBDWJN010000013.1, read as the reverse complement.
AATTTCAGAGTTAAGGGAGATGTAGTGGATGTATTTCCAAGTTATGCCGATCATGCATTCCGGATTCATTTTTTTGGTGACGAAATTGAAGAAATCGAAGCTTTCGACCCTTTTAATAACAAGGTGTTAGAGGTTTATGAAAACTTGAATATCTACCCTGCAAACATGTTTGTTACATCGCCTGATGTGCTCCAAAATGCCATCCATCAAATACAAGAAGATCTTGTAAAACAAATAGATTACTTCAAAGACATTGCTAAACCCCTTGAAGCCAAACGTTTGGAGGAACGTACCAATTTCGATTTGGAGATGATTCGCGAATTGGGATACTGCTCGGGTATTGAAAACTATTCGAGGTATTTAGACGGTAGAGATCCGGGTACCAGACCTTTTTGCCTTTTAGATTATTTTCCCGATGATTACTTAATGGTAATCGATGAAAGCCATGTAACTATTCCGCAGGTACATGCTATGTACGGAGGAGATCGATCTAGAAAAGTGAATTTGGTTGATTATGGCTTCCGTCTGCCCGCAGCAATGGATAACAGACCCCTGAAATTCGAAGAATTTGAAGCATTGCAAAATCAGGTTATATATGTTAGTGCCACTCCCGCAGATTATGAAATGAAATTAAGCGAGGGCGTATTCGCCGAACAAATCATTCGCCCAACCGGTCTTTTGGATCCTATAATAGAAGTGAGGCCCAGTTTGAATCAAATTGATGACCTCGTAGAAGAGATACAACAACGAGTAGAAAAAGATGAGCGCACCCTAGTCACGACTTTAACCAAACGCATGGCCGAAGAATTAGCGAAATATTTAGCTCGTATTAACATAAGGTGCAGATATATTCATAGCGATGTTGACACCTTAGAACGTGTTGAGATCATGCAAGATCTCAGGAAAGGAATTTTTGATGTTTTGATCGGCGTAAATTTGTTGCGTGAAGGACTTGATTTACCAGAAGTTTCACTCGTGGCCATTCTAGATGCTGACAAGGAGGGATTTTTAAGAAGTAATCGTTCTCTTACACAAACTGTAGGGCGTGCAGCGAGACATCTCAATGGAAAATCAATCATGTATGCAGATAAGGTTACCGCGAGTATGCAAAAAACAATTGATGAAACCACCTACCGGAGAGCGAAACAAATTGCTTACAATGAGGAGCATAACATCACTCCAAAATCACTCAACAAAAGTCTAGACAGTGCACTGGCAAAAAATTCTGTTTCCACCTATCATTTTGAAAAGGAAGAGATGCGTGCAGCGGAACCTGATATGGAATATCTGACTAAGGATCAGATAGAAAAACTAATTCGAGAAAAACGAAAATCTATGGAAAAAGCCGCCAAAGAATTGGATTTTATGCAAGCCGCTAAGCTTCGAGACGAAATAAAAAAATTACAAGAAATGGACTAAAGTCCAGTAAATAGTGTATTTTTAATCAAAATAGCAGCTATTATATAAATAATTATCTATTCATTCATGTAATGCTATTTAAACATCTGGTAATAAATATATTAAGTTATTTTTTTAGACAAGTCTAAATCTATAAATCGTATCGAAATAACTTGTATTTCATGCCTTCGTCAAGTATTTCGCAAAAACTCAGTCTTGCTTCTTGAAAGAAAATTATTTTATTTCGATAAGGTGCCACATCAAGAAATTCTTTTCAAAACAAAAATCCAAACAGCTACTTTTCACAATGTACATTACGGCCTTCATGTAGAACAATAAAAATCGCCTCTTACTACCCCCTACCCTACAGCTATTTCAAGTTAAATTTGTCGCGTGATTTAAATCAGTTCTTTTCTTTAAAGGCAATTGCAGGCGAACTGAATTGGTACGCACTATACTATCCGAATTTAGAAAATTGGAGGATGTATTTTTAACACTACCCATCTGGTTGAAACAAGAAAATACAATTTCTGTTCTTTAAATTTTTCCTACAAAATATTTTACCCATGACCTAAAATCTTTAAAACTGAAGCTAACAAAAAGCGCCCCTATCATACAATAGAGACGCTTCTCAACTAACCAACTAAACCAATCATCATGAAGGTCCGAAGAAACGGACGCATCACAATACGTTACTATGTTTTATGACAGCTCAATCTGCCTTTTGGGTTTTGGCATTGCCTCTTCTTTTTTAGGTAGCACAAAACTCAATATTCCGTTTTCATAATCTCCTTTAATGTTTTCCGCATCAATAGTGTTAGGTAAGGTGAAGGATCTTTTAAAAGATTGAAATGAAAACTCTCGTCTCGAATATCTGCCCTCTTTTTTCACCTCTTCAGTCTTTACCTCAGTAGATACAGTTAGCACATCCTTATCTATCTCTATATGAAAATCTTCTTTTACTCTTCCAGGAACCAACAACTGCAATTGCCAATCCCCTTCGTTTTCTTTGATGTTCACGGGCGGAAGGTTATGCCCTACAGTTTCCAAGCCACCAAACCAGTCTGGCTTGAAAATTTCATTTATCAATGCTGGGAAGACCAAATTATTTCTTTTAACTATGCTCATAATGTGTATTTTTAAATAGTTTTTTTATCAAGCTCATAAGGTCAAAATACATACCAAGAGCAATATCATGTCTTTTTGACATAATACACCCTGGTTTTTATGTCATAATGGCACTTTTATTGAGGTAATTCCCATTTTGTGAGATCGCAATGGGAGATTAGAGGGCTTGGGGGAACAAACGAATCAAAATCATACATAACGTTCAATGAAAAATCTGCTATTGTTTTTTATCCTTTTTATTGCCCATCTAAACGTCTACGCGCAAAACAAGAGAGTACGCGATTACGGTATTGAAATCGGAATTTTAAAGCCGGGTAAAAACAATGCAATTACCGATGTGGAAGGGGTTAAAGTAGGCCACGTTACATTGCTCGAAGGCGACAGCATTCGAACGGGTGTCACGGCCATTTTGCCGCATGAAGGCAATATTTTTCAAGCTAAGGTACCGGCCGCAATCTATTTAGGCAATGGGTTTGGTAAATTGGCAGGCTACAGCCAGGTCAAGGAACTAGGTAATATAGAAACCCCAATTGTTTTAACCAACACCCTAAGTGTTCCCGTGGCTTCTGAAGCACTTATTAGCTATACCCTAGCCCAAAGTGAAAATTCGAATGTACGTTCTGTAAACCCGGTGGTCGGCGAAACTAATGACGGTTGGCTAAACGATATTAGAGGTAGGCACGTTACCGAAACGGATGTATTAAAAGCTATTGAAAATGCTAAAGGTGGTATAATTGAAGAAGGAAATGTAGGGGCCGGAACAGGTACAATATGCTTTCAGTACAAAGGCGGAATCGGTACCGCGTCGCGACGGGTACCGCAATCTTTAGGAGGATATACCGTAGGCGTTTTAGTTCAAACCAACTTTGGTGGTGTTTTTGAACTAAACGGCGTACCCATTGCCAAAGAATTGGATAATTACCCAAGACAATACACCTACGATGTTGACGGCTCTTGTATGATAGTCGTGATGACCGATGCTCCATTGACTTCACGAAACTTGGAACGAATGGCAAAAAGGGCGATTATGGGCTTGGCCAAAACCGGGGGTGTCGCCTCCAACGGAAGTGGCGACTATGTCATAGCTGTTTCAACAGCATTGGAAAATCGAATCGCTCATCAAAACAAATCATTATTCGAACAAAAAAGAGTCTTAAAAAATGCTGCTATGACTCCTCTTTTCCTTGCTACGATCGAGGCAACCGAAGAGGCTATATTAAACTCGCTATTTGCTGCTAGCACCATGAAAGGCCGAGATGGACATCAAGCGGAGGCGATTCCTTTGGATAAAATCATCAAAATCATGAAAGCATATAACAGGACAATAGAAAAAGAATAAGCAGAACACTGCTATTCTTTCGAACGGGAAAACAATAGTACGCAAGCGCTAGTTGTCATATGCCTTAAAAATAGCAATAAGCACTTCAGGTGGAACTACATTGTTAGGATATTTGTGCATAACCGAAAGTACCTGATCTATTGCGGAGGGCGGCAAACCCATGCCTAAGCCCATTTCATGTAGACGCCTTACTTCAACTTCCTCTTGTACTTGATCTACGTTCATCAACAAAACCAATCTATGAAATTGTAAGATACGCTCTGCTTGGGTCTTTGGGATCAAATGTTCACTTTGCTGTTCAAAAAGGGCATCAAAAACATCTTGCGTTATACCCAATTGCGATGCAACGCTCCATAAAAATTTGTACTCAGGCTCTTTCACGACATTATCGACCTTTGCAAAGGTGATCATTTCAGAAAGAATACTTAATTTTTCTTCGTAGGTACTCATAGTTGTTGAATAGGTGGTCATAGTATAACTAAAAAAGAAATACTATCGTATAAATTGTCGACAAACAACCCTCATGTACAAGGGGACTCAAATTTTGTGATATCTTGCAAAGAAATAATATGGTATGACCAACAACGACATTTTTAAGAAACTGCGGGTAGCTTTGATGCTGAGAGACGATGAAATTGTAGACATTTTGAAGAAAGCTGATTTCAACATCTCGAAAAGTGAGTTGGGTGCCTTTTTTAGAAAAGAAGACCATCCAAATTATATGGAGTGCGGCAATCAAGTACTACGGAACTTCTTGAACGGATTGGTAATTCATTTGCGTGGAACCAAGGAAAATCCCAAAAATCCTGGTGAGGTGCTCTTAAAGAGGAGTTCAGTGCCTAAAGTATCGAAACCCAAGCCTAATTTCAAAACCGCCCAACGAAAAAACATAGGTAGCGATATCGATCCTGTTAAATATAAGAACAAAAAAAAGTCCTAGTCTCGAATTTCTCGAGGTAGGACTTTTAAATTGCTAGTCATTGACCAACCGTTAACTAGCAACACGTACCGATACGGTATATTTTTTACCTTGTTCGAAATTGCTTAGATCTACTTGCTTGTAGTTTAATCTACTTTTGATAAAACCTTCAAGATCTTCCTTGTCGGTATCAACGGAAAGCACCACAATTTCCTTTTTGTCATTTAGCATAAAAAGCACTTGTGCCGAATAGCCCTCGTGTTTTTCGTCAAAATTGTTGTTGTTTAAGAATTTGCCAATCTGCTCAGACAGATTTTGGCTTTTTGAAGGCTCTACACCTTTTTTAGAATCGTTTGCAAAAATACTCCCAGTGGAAAGTAGCAAAGCTGCTACTAACATTAAACTAACTTTTCTCATGACTTGTTTGTTTTTAACCCTGATTCGTTGATTGACGATTTTATTTCAGGATTTTGATTATTAATTAATTGATGAATTACTAAAAAGACGTCTCAAAAACGAGAATGTTACACACAAAATTGCTTTTAACATTTTTTTAATGACTTCAATAGCGTACTTGAGGTTCAAAATTATTCCACAAAAAAATCATAACCTAAAACAAACCAAGAACTTAACGATTATTTGAACTTGATAACCTTATGATTACGAAAGAGAAAAAAACATGTAGCAAACAAAAAAAATAAATCCTAAACTATTTAAAGGAGCAAGAAAAAGTTGTAAAAAAAAAGATATGGAAAGTAAATTCCAACCACTTGAGGTCTTTACCATAAAAGAAAAGGGCAATGTTATTGCAACATTACCCTTCGATACCAATTTTGGAAACAAATTAAGTTTGTACGGTTATTGGAATAGTATAACGTCTTCCTTCAACAATTCCATCAATTTTGACTTCCTTATAGTTCAACTGGTTTTTTACAAATTGACAGAATTCCTTTTGATCAGAATCGACTGACAATACCACGAGTTCTCCATCTTTGTTTACCGTAAATATTAAAGTCGCTTTGAATTTCTCCTCAGAAGACATTTCAAAGTAGCCATCAAGTAGTTTCCTGACTTTCGTCTGAAGTTCATTTGACGGATTGCTGTTTGGATTTTCGTCGATTGCGAAAACACTCGTACTTGCCAGTAGCAATGTTGCCACTAGCATCAAACTGATTTTTTTCATGCTGTTCGTTTTGTGATTTTGACCCGATGATTGTCGGTTTTCTCAAAATCTGATTAATACTAATTTGAATGATGAATTACTAAATGGACTAAGGAAACTGCTACATAGTTACAGTAAAAATTCACAATTAACACATTTTAACTTGCCTTGGCTATAAATGTTAAAATCACGAACAAAAAGAGCCGTGTTATACACGGCTCTTTTTTTATCTGTTGTAGCTATAATTCTTAACTAAGCACTTCCTTGACTTTATCAGCGGCTTCTTGAAACTGTACAGCTGAATGCACTGCTAAACCAGAATTATCGATAATTTCTTTTGCAATCTCCGCGTTTGTACCTTGTAAACGAACTATGATCGGAACGTTGATGGTATCTCCCATGTTCTTGTAAGCCTCAACAATACCATTGGCAACGCGATCACAACGCACAATACCTCCAAAAATATTTACTAGAATGGCTTTTACACCATCATCTTTTAAGATGATGCGAAAAGCTTCTTCTACTCGCTTTGCGTCTGCGGTACCACCAACATCTAGAAAGTTAGCAGGCTCACCGCCAGCCATTTTAATTAAATCCATTGTGGCCATTGCGAGTCCGGCTCCATTAACCATACAACCGACGTTTCCATCTAAATCTACATAGTTCAATCCTAAGGAACCTGCCTCGACCTCTATGGGATTTTCTTCACGCAAATCACGCATTTCTGCATATTGCTTTCTTCTATATAACGCATTATCATCGATAGATACTTTGGCATCAACTGCCATAATCTTATCATCTGAGGTTTTTAAAACCGGATTGATTTCAAACATGCTTGAATCGCTTTCTACATAAGCTTTATACAAAGAACCAACGAACTTGGTCATCTCTTTGAAAGCCATTCCTGAAAGTCCTAAATTGAAGGCTATTTTCCGACCTTGAAAAGGCAACAATCCTACCGCCGGATCAATCTCTTCTGTATAAATAAGATGGGGTGTTTTCTCGGCCACTTCTTCAATATCCATTCCACCTTCAGTAGAATACATAATCATGTTTTTACCAGTACCTCTATTTAACAAAACAGACATATAGAATTCACTGGTTTCACTGTCGCCTGGATAATATACATCTTCTGCGATTAAGACCTGATGTACCTTCTTACCTTCAGCTGAGGTTTGTGGCGTTATCAAATTCATGCCAATGATCTGACCTGCCAATTCTTCAACCTCTTTTAAATTCTTAGCAAGTTTAACCCCACCGCCCTTACCGCGGCCCCCAGCATGAACCTGAGCCTTAATGACATGCCATCCTGTGCCTGTTTCAGCCGTTAATTGTTTGGCAGCATCAACCGCCTCTTTTGCATTATGCGCGACAATACCGCGCTGAATACGAACGCCAAAACTGGCCAAAATTTCTTTTCCTTGATACTCGTGAAGATTCATATATAGAAGGTGTATTTAGGTTCGGGTGCAAAAATAGGAAACGATTATGATTTACACTAAAATAATAGTGAACAGTATTTCCTTAAGAAGTTAAAACCGAAGCGACTATTTTATGGAGTAATCATCAAAATCAAGCGGGTCAAAATTTTTAAAGTCCCCATTCAATTTTATGGTCTGCTTGGTTCTATTCACCTCTTCTAAAACGGTAATCGTAGTTACCAAATGATTTTTTATAAAAGCCAGTCGCTCACTTTCCCGAGAAAGTTGCAAGAGCTCGTATTCTTGCTCGAAAGACAAACCCATTTTATGTACGAGGACATGGCTGTGGAATTTTTCAACCGGGATGGGAGTAAAAGGTACCGACATTAGATTATATAAGGCCTCCAAAAGCCCTAGCACTTCATGTCTACTACTATCGTCGGCATCGTTTATGTTATCTAAAAATGCGACATCGCCACCAGCATACAATTTTCCTTCCATTTGGTTTTCAAAGGTATTCACCTTAAAAACCTGTCTTGCGACGCAGGTAACATCCATCTCTCCTCCCTCGTAAGAATTTACGATTTCCACCAACTGTACTTCAGTTCCAAAAAGGATACTATCATATATATAAACAGGAATACCGAAGGTAGTAGCCTCGTCACGACAGTCACTTATCAGTTGCTTATAGCGCTCCTCAAAAATGTGTAGCGGAACCGTCTCACCTGGAAAAAATATAGATTGTAAAGGAAATAAGGGCAACTTCATATAACACTAGCAATTTGGGTAAAAATACGATACAGTCCGCTCAACAACAAATGAATTCCAATTCATAATTTGTTATAAATATAACAAATTGTTGTATTAATTATAATTAGCATTCTTTTTTTGTTTGGACAGTGTAAGAAAGCTAGATTTGTTCAAAATAAATTGCAATATGAAGAATGCTGATTTACTCAAAATTGCCAAAACATATGGTGATCCAGTATATGTTTATAGCTCAGAAAAAATAATTTCTCAATTCAATAGATTGACAAATGCCTTCAGCGGGGTGAAGAAGCTGCAATTGAATTACGCAGCTAAAGCACTGTCTAACTTGGCCATTTTGAAGTTAATGAACAGCTTAGGAAGTGGTTTAGATACCGTGTCAATTCAGGAAGTTCAGCTCGGATTATTGGCAGGCTTTAAACCAGAATCAATCATATTCACTCCTAATGGTGTCTCCCTGGAGGAAATTGAAGAGGCTGCAAAGTTGGGTGTGCGTATCAATATTGACAACCTCTCCATTTTGGAGCAGTTTGGTAGTAAGCATCCAGATATTCCTGTATGCATTCGTATCAATCCGCATGTAATGGCTGGAGGAAACTCCAACATCTCTGTTGGTCATATCGATTCTAAGTTTGGGATCAGCATCCACCAAATTCCACATTTGCTACGGATTGTTGATTTAACCCAAATGAATATCAACGGTATTCACATGCATACCGGCAGTGATATTTTAGATATTGATGTCTTTTTATACGCTTCGGAAATACTCTTTGAAACAGCGAAAAACTTCTCTGATCTAGATTTTATCGACTTTGGTAGTGGATTTAAAGTTCCTTATAAAGAAGGTGACATCGAAACCAATGTAGAGGAATTGGGCAAAAAATTAAGCTCAAGATTCAATGAATTCTGTAGGGAATATGGCAAAGAACTTACCCTGGCTTTTGAACCTGGAAAATTCTTAGTGAGCGAAGCGGGTTATTTTTTGGCGAACGTAAATGTAGTAAAACAGACCACTTCAACGGTCTTTGCAAGTATTGACTCTGGATTCAATCACTTGATCAGACCGATGCTCTATGGGGCAACCCATTCTATCGTAAATATTTCAAATGAAAAAGGCAGGGAACGCTATTACTCGGTAGTAGGATATATTTGTGAAACTGATACATTCGCCAGCAACCGCAGAATCAATGAAATCTCGGAAGGTGACATTCTGTGTTTCAAAAATGCCGGTGCCTACTGTTTTACGATGGCCAGCAACTACAACTCAAGATTTAGGCCGCCTGAAGTATTATGGCATAAGGGTAAAGCTATTCTCATTCGGGAAAGAGAAAACTTCGATGATTTGATTCAACATCAGGTTGATGTTAAAGATTTATTCTCCCCAGTCAAAGAAACCGCAAAGCTTAAATAGCATCTTCTTGAAATAAAGGTCGTGGATTTTCGTTAGTTTTGGTATAGTCTTTGGACTAATTCAGAAAAATAAGTACTCATGAAGGCAATTGCCCCAAAATCAATAGGTTTCATCCTTTTCCTTTTTGTCGCTTTGGTGACACATACTACCAGCGCCCAAGAAGTAACTTGGCTCTCCTGGAGCGAGGCTGCAGCATTGGCGACAAGCGAGGAAAATCCAAAGAAAATATTTGTCGATGTCTATACTGATTGGTGTGGATGGTGCAAAAAGATGGACAAAGATACCTTTCAGAATGCCGAAGTAGCAGCTTATATGGACGCTAACTTTTATATGGTGAAATTAGATGGAGAAGGAAAAGAACCTATAGAATACAAAGGAAGAACTTTCAATTTCGTTCCTTCCGGAAGGAAAGGCTATCACGAGTTCGCCGCAGCTTTAATGGGTGGCAAACTGAGTTACCCCACTACGATCTTCTTAGATGAGGAAATGAACATGCTTTCACCCGTTCCTGGCTATCAAAAACCCGAGCCTTTCTTAAATATCGCTAAATACTTTGGTGACGACATCTACAAAGAAAAGGACTGGAAAACCTACTCGAGCAAAGGAAAATAAGCATTCCAACACATAGAAAAATGCTCCAATCACTATACAGTGAAAGGAACACCTCTTTAACGCATTCCATTGAACTATTCTGTGCTAAGGTCAAGCGCCTTGGCCTTTTTAGCCTTATTTTGGCACCTATCGCATAAATCGGTTATTTTTTTTAACTCTCTTGCTTTTGCAACCGTACCTTGGAAAATTTCGTTGGTGCGTTTCCCATTGATATAAGAACAATCTTGATATAGATGGTAGCTCTTACCTGATGGAGTCCAATAGACCTGATTCACACCATCATTGAGTAGCTCAACCTGCTTGGTTTGTTCGGAATATTGTTCTGCTGAAGGTGGATTAAAATCAGTTCCCGTTAAACCTGCAGCGGCAAGGGCGGCAATGGCAATCGATCCTAGAATTCCTTTTTGTTTTCCACTCAGATTCTTATTCGTAAAAATAAGAACGACCATAGGGAGGAATGCAAGTACACTGATGATCATACCCAGCTGATTCTGCACAAAGAATTTAAACTTATTCTTCTCCGATGCGGGGTCCAAACGGTTTGCTTTTTTCCATAAGATGTTACCTAGAATTGCAAAAATCAATGCAACAACGATTAATCCGATCATCCAGACCATGTTGACCGGTATCTCTTGCAGTTTAAAATATGCAAAAATCTGGCATCCGATGGCTACAATCCAGCCTACTACAGCGATAACTCTGAATGTAGTTGCCTTTGATTTACTCTCTTCAGTAGGTGTCCATGTACCGCCGGTATCGGCAGTTTGCGATGACATGGTGTCATCGACGATTTTGGTGATTTTTTTTGATGATTTTCCGTTTTCCATGATTATAGTTTCGAGGGTTATTTGGCTAAAGTTAAGAAAACTTTAACAAAATTTAGGAATACCAGCCTCTGTACAAGAGCGGTTTAGCTTCTGAATCAGTTGATAAATGGCAGTTACAAATCGCTGCAAAGCGGAATGAAGAAAGAAGTTTACTTCTTTTTAAAGAAGAAGGCGGCTTGATCACCATTGCCCTCTTTGTTTAATTTTCGAGCCCGTTTCTTATAGCGCAATTTGTTAAAAAAACCTACGGACCTTCGTTCTGACAGTGGAATGTCTTTACGATACATTTCGCTTCCTGAGAACTGAAAATGCGTGCTATCATAGTCTGTTTTAAAGAAATCTAAATTGGTGATTTCAGCAAGCTTTTGCATGCTTTTCTTCGAATGTAGAAAGAAGTGTCGCGGTGCATCGAACTGTACCCAATTGGTTTTATAGTGCTGCCAAGCGAAGGATGAAACAGTAGGAATTCGGATAATACAAACTCCATTAGGAGCTAACAATTGGCGTACCTTTTTCAAATTTTCAATAGGGTCGTTGATATGCTCAAAGGAGTGATGAAATGTAATTATATCCCACGTTCCCGACAGATTGTGAATACTTGAGTTTTTGATGTTTAGTCCATTGGGGTATGAGATATCATCCTCCAAGTAAGGGTCACAGCCTAAGATATTTGAATATCCAACTTCGGCCAGGGGATAAAGAAAACTTTGACCATTACCACAACCTACATCTAATATACGGGTACTGTTTTGAACTTGCAGCCCTTGAAACAGATCATAATCTGTCTTACCGGTGAGGAAACGTACAATGGTATGAAAGAAATTTTGGTGATTCACCAAGGCGGCGTACTTCATGCGGCGAAATCTACCTTTAAAGCCTTTGAATTTATTACCGCTATAACTGCCAAAACTATAGTACTGTTCTGGATAATAGCGCGACATATCATCAGGAACATCGGCTATCTGCAAACATTCACAACGGCTACATTGAAAATAGTCAAATTCATCACGAAGCCCAAACATCATTTCCTTACCAATGTATGCAGTATTACTTTCTGAATTACCGCAAATTCTGCAGTTCATTGGAGGTTCGATTAGGTTCATCTTAAGAACTATCTACTATAATTAGGTGACTCTTTGGTGATAGTCACGTCATGAGGATGACTCTCATTAATTCCACTAGCTGTTATCTTAACAAAACGTCCATTATGTTGTAAGGCAGCAATATCCTTGGCACCGCAGTACCCCATACCAGCTCTAAGGCCACCAACAAATTGGTGGATACTTTCGTACAATTCGCCTTTATAGGGTACGCGACCAACGATTCCTTCAGGTACTAACTTCTTTATATCATCTTCTACGTCTTGAAAATAGCGGTCTTTTGATCCTTGTTTCATGGCTTCAACTGATCCCATACCTCGATACGACTTAAATTTTCGTCCTTCATAGATAATGGTTTCTCCAGGAGATTCTTTCGTACCCGCCAATAATGAACCAAGCATCACGGTGTCAGCACCTGCGGCAATGGCCTTTGGGATATCACCAGTATAGCGGATTCCTCCATCAGCAATTACGGGAACTCCACAACCTTTAATCGCAGCAGCGACCTCTAAAACAGCTGAAAATTGTGGAAAACCAACGCCCGCTACAACTCTGGTTGTGCATATCGATCCGGGACCGATACCCACCTTAACTGCATCTGCTCCGGCATCGACCAAATACTTTGCGGCTGTGCCAGTGGCAATGTTACCCACAATGACCTCGAGTTCGGGGAATTTCTTTTTTACCTCCTTCAAAACAGCAACCACTCCTTTGGTATGACCATGTGCCGTGTCGATAACTACGGCATCTACGCCAGCATTTACCAAAGCTTCTGCCCGATCAACTGCATCAGCTGTTACCCCGAGCGCTGCCGCAACTCGCAATCTTCCGTATTTATCTTTGTTTGCTATGGGTTTCTGTGTCAGTTTCGTAATGTCCCGAAAGGTAATTAGGCCGACCAATTTGTTGTTGTTATCGACTACGGGTAGTTTCTCAATTTTATGTTCTTGTAAAATATCTTCTGCTTCAGAAAGTGAAGTTCCCTCCGCGGCCGTAACCAAATTTTGCGAGGTCATCACTTCAGAAATTGGTCTATTGTTATTCTTTTCGAAACGCAAATCACGATTGGTCACAATACCAATCAACTTACCAGCATCATCGACTATCGGAATTCCACCAATACTATGTTCCTTCATATTCGCTTTGGCATCACTTACCTTTGAATGGAGAGGCATGGTAACAGGATCTAGAATCATACCGCTCTCAGCTCGCTTTACCTTGCGAACTTTAATCGCCTGTTGTTCGATGGTCATGTTTTTGTGCAAAACACCAATTCCGCCCTCCTGAGCAATGGCAATGGCCATACGCGATTCGGTTACGGTATCCATAGCAGCTGAAACTATCGGTACATTAATTGTAATATTGCGTGTAAATTTCGATTGAATGTTTACCTCTCTAGGCAGTACTTCTGAAAAGGCAGGAACTAGGAGTACGTCGTCGTAAGTAAGACCTTCTCCAACAATTTTGTCAAGGTGAGCTTGCATGGCAATTAAGGATTAATTGCGAGCAAATGTAGTGATTTTTATTGGGATTACTTCAGTTGTTCTCACTTGGCTTCAAAGTCAATTGATAGAGTACTAAAAATGAAGAAGCCGTAAATGTAAGTGTCATTAAAAACCCTGAGAAGATGACCACATATTTCATCCATAGCACATCGAGCCAAAGAAAGTATATTCCCCCAAAGGTTAAGATAACGGACACGAATGGCTCAACAGTCAAAAACAGTTTAAGCCTTTTGGAGAGTTTGGTTAACCATACCAATCCGCCCAACAAAAAGAAAATAAATGACATCGAAAGAATGTGGGTATGCACTATGGTCAACATTTCACGCTCACTCTTTTTAAATTTCATTACCTCAGCCTCCTCATCTTCTTCATTACCGTTATAATTTTCTACTAGGCCGTCAGCGGAAGTTGTACTTGTTTGCGAAACAAAAAGTAAACCGGTGAAAAAACCTATGGATAAAATGACAACAAAGGCCGCAACAAAGATTTTTATTTCCTTTGGAAAAGAAGACAAAAGACCGTTATAGTGCATTACAAAGCTTCGTTTGCTTGAAGAATTTCTATAGTTTGTAACAAATCGTCCATAGCATTGGTCATAGAGCGCACCGAAATGGTCGCCCCAGCAATGCCGTCAATATTGGTTTCATGGTCAACGCGATCGCCTCCACTTTTACCCAAGAATTGTTTCAACCATCTTTTACTACCAATTTCACCCCCATACTCTTCACGATAGATTAAAATTTTAGAGTGTTTTACCTTCAAATTGGAATCAAAAACAACGAGGTAGTCAAACTTGGCGGTCTTACTTGGTGCTTGGTCAACAAAAGCATAGCCTAAAAGCTCGTCACCTTTGGAGAGTTCATAAAAGTTATCGGCGGTAAGTTTTGTAGGAAGCTGTCCTCTTAGTGCCTCTGATACAACAACGGCATTCATTTGGAAGTCTTCAACTTCAAAAGCTTTTGCAACTTCTTTAATTACCTTTTTCTGAACATTTTTAGGAAGCCCGAAGCCCACCAACAGGAATGCGGTACAAAGAAAAATGCCAATAAGTCCTGATTTACGAAGCATAGGCAAAGGTATCAATTTAGAATCAATCTCAATAAAAATAGTGTTATTATTTTGTAAACAATTTATCCCATCTATTTAATTTTCATCACAGCGGGGAAGGGATTGAACACACACAAATTGCTCTTTAGAACCACACCCCGATGCCGAAGTTCAATCTATTTTTCGTAGCGGTATCAGATTCGTTGGACCGGAATTGATAATCACCCTTAACAACAACACCAGGAGCAATATGATATGTAAGTCCCGTAGTCACATCAGTTCTGTCGTAGGCGGCGTTGGCAGTCAAATCTCCTGCTGTATCTGCATGTGTATTGAACTTTTCATAACGGGCGAAAGCAAATAGTTTTTGTTTTTTGTTTACGGGTAAAAGGTTATAGGCACCTTCTACGTAAAAACCTTGCAAAGCACTGCCTAAGTCTCTACCTGTGGCATTGTTATATAGGTCTGTATCGGAAAGCGATGCATGTACAAATTGACCTCTGGCGGTAAAACGTTGGTAGGCATAGCGTGCATCTAAACCAATCATACTGATACCAATATTTGCTCCTTCAATTTCCTCAATATCGTCAGTGGCCTGTGTTTTTCCAAAATAACCGGAAAGACCAAGGCGCAGACCAGGAATTCCGTAGTAATCAAATTTTGCCGAAAGGGTCGGACTATCTATGGTCGATTGAATGGCTTTTTGGCGGCCGCCTCTCAATCCATTAGAGCCTTGGAGAAAACCAGACAAGCCACCTTCGCCGTTGGCTTCAGTAGATTTGAAACCATTGAAAACATAGACTTGATACCCTAGGGAAATATCATTGAACCTACCAGCGGCGCCAATTCCAATTTCTCGCCATGTAGTGGGTATTATGGCGTTATCCATAGCGGGTCGTTCAGTACCATTAAAAGTAGTTGGTTCATGAAACTCATTAATGATACCCATAGGCACCAGCATTAATCCTCCACGTAGTGAAATACTACTCCCCACCGCGTAATTCACAAATGCCTGTTCAATGAAAACTTCGTTCACATGCTCTAATTCTACTTCGGTAATAAACTGTGTTTTTTCATTAAAACGGTAACCGAAAAGTAACACCATCCGTTGAACATCTAGCTCGCCGTTATCTCCCTCAGGTTGATTATATAAAATTTCTGCGTATGCACTTACCGTTACTGCCGAAGCATAATTACCTGAAAGTAAACGCTGGGCGGCATTTAACTGTGATTGCGGTACAAATGTGATCGAATCGGTTTGTGTTTGTGC
This sequence comes from Maribacter sp., assembly GCF_039974175.1. Taxonomy (GTDB): domain Bacteria; phylum Bacteroidota; class Bacteroidia; order Flavobacteriales; family Flavobacteriaceae; genus Maribacter_C. The sequence continues at coordinate 480,457 of NZ_JBDWJN010000013.1, read as the reverse complement.
AAAACCAAGTGTGATAACTATAAAGAAAAAAATGATTGATAAAAGTGGTTGTTTAGACATTATTCTTATTTAGACTTGTTATAGATAATTAATTTTTAGAGGTGCAAATTTAATATCAAAATCGAATCGAGCAAACTTTATTTAAATTAAATCTAAATAAAATTAGAGAATTCTTAAATTTTCAATATTGGGTGGTAAATACTGCGCATTGTCTAAAGAAGGACCCATTCTCATTATTAGAAAATGGGCCTTTCAAACTAACACAACTCAAACTGCTTTATTCCAACACGGTCTGCCCGTCATTGGGGTTATACACATAATTAAAAGTGTAAAAACGCGATTCGTCAACAAAGCCATCTGGTTGAGCAGGCGCGCCTTTATAGTAACTCAAGACTTCCATCTTTGCGTATTTACCATCATGGGTCTTAATAACCAAAATCTTTCCTGGAATTGCCGTAACGATATTCACTTGTGGATTGTAATTATACCATCCATTATCACTTCCTGTAGGTATGGCAAAGCTGCCATCAGTATCTTGTGTAAAAGTAATTCCCGCAGCATCTTTGATACTTTCAAAAGTTCCGGAAGCGACAAAGGCACCGGCATTTCCATTGCGCTCAGGTTCATCGTCGGTTCCTGTTACTGTTCCACCATTTACGGCTATAGTTGTACCTCTGAAAGCAATATCCCAATCCGTATCGCTTGTTGTAACCGCGCCAGTAGCAAAACTGAACTTTGTAAAATTACCCCCTACCGGTTGCCCCTGACCTCCGGTTTGCGGAGCGGGAATATCGTTTGCTGTTTCACTTTCTACTGCTACCAAAATTGGGTCGTTATCGTCATCGTTACAGGAAATAAAAGCGATAGCAAGAAAAAGTAGTATTAAAACTTTGGATGTCATTTTCATAAGAAATGTTTTTAGAATTGAATATTTATTTTGGTGAATAATTGTATCCCAGCGAGTCCTGGTATGTTTTCTGCATCCTTGTAATCAAATAGGTTGTTCGCTCCTAATTGTAAGGAATAGTTATCGGCAAATGTTTTGTTCAGGGTGATATTGCTCAATGCAAAACCGTTAACAAAAGAGGTGTCAAAATCGTCTATGATACTATTGCCGTTACTATCAAAAAGGCCGTATTTACTTCGATAATTGATACGTAGGTTGGCATTAAAATCCCATTGTGGTACTTCGTAAAAGATCTTGAAATTTGCGGTGTGCCTAGAACGGTTGACGAGCCCGAAATAATCAGAATCATCTAATGCAACCGTTTGCAACGAATTGGGGTCACGTGCAAAAATCTCGCCCCGTTCCAAGGCCACCTTTTTTTGTTTGTCTTTTGCGTATAACAATTGATACCCCCCAGAAAGATGTATGTTATCTGATAGTTTAAACTTGGCATCCAACTCTAGTCCGGTAGTATAGATTTCATCAAAATTGGTATAGCTGAATACGTTTTGTCCGTTAGTTTTTCTGGCAATAGCCCTGGTATCAATAAGGTTCTTAAAATCGTTGCGAAACAGGTTTATGTTGAATTTAACTTTCCCTTCGGTAATGGCAGCTCCCAAATTGTAGCCAATGGAACTTTCTGCTTCCAATGGATTCGCTAATGCACCCACCTCAAAAAGAAGTCGCTCTATTTGACCTAATTCTTCTAACTCCTGAATTTTTTCGACAGCGACATTATATCCTAATACGGTGTAACCAACAGCAGAGTTTGTAAAATCAAAATACAACTGTCTAAAGTCTGGTGCCTTAAATCCATATCCTATAGAGCCTTTAAATGAAATCGCATCGCTTAGTTTATAGTTGATAGCCACTTTCGGGCTAAGCTGAGATTGGTATTCACTGTGATTATCGAAGCGAGCGCCAAGAATAAGATTTAATTTTTTTGAAGGATAAAAGTCATACTGTGCATAAGCGTACTGAGAATCAAAAGTCACTTTTTCATCAAAGAAAGTCCGGTCAAGATTTTCGTAATTGTATCCCACCCCTACCGTTAAATTATGTTTTGGCTTTAAGGAATAGGTTGCACGAACTTCTGGTCTCAAAAGGTTTTGATCAAAATCACTTTGACTTAGTAAGTCTTTAGAAATAGGGTTTTCCAAAAATTCAGAGGCCTTATAGTTTGTATAATAGAACTCATATTGCAATTGCCATTTTGAACCAAGGGCATGATCCAATCGAAGGTGTAGGTTTCCCTCATTGATATCACTATTACCTTCAAAAAATTGATCATTCACAAGCAAATCTGCTTCTTGGTTTTGCTGGTAAAATCGCCCGGAGGCATACAATTTTAGGGTGTCAAAAAAGTCATATATTAGCTGGCCACTAAATGTGTAGTTTTGGAATGGAGAAACCGTTTGGCCAATAACTTCAGGTCTTAAATCATACCCATCGCTATGTAGCGTGTTCGCAAATAAGGAATACCCAAATTTTCCTAGTTTCTGGTCAAAATTAATATTCACATCATGGGTATTAAAAGAGGCAAATCGATACGAAGCATTGCCATGAATATTCTCATCATCGGGTTTCTCCGTAATAATGTTTATAACCCCACCCAAAGCTTCTGAACCATACAGGCTCGAAGAAGGTCCTTTTACCACCTCTATCTGCTTGATATTGCCAACGGTCAATCGGCTCAAATCAAAGTTGCCGGCTGACCTACCAACCAACGGGACACCGTTCATAAGAATCAAAACATAATCGGAGGCAATACCTTGAATTTGAACACCACTAAACCCGCTTTCATCAGCTACAGTAATAATTCCAGTTTGCTCATTCAATATTTCATTAAGCCGAATAACTCCTGTTTTTTGAAGTTGTTTTTTCGAAATCAAAGTCACCGGCAAAGGCACTGAAGAAAGCTGTCGAACGGTACGTGTAGCCGTCACAATTACCTCATCTAAATCTTGAATTAACACCGAATCTTTTTGAACAAACATTTCTTGTCCAAAAACAGATGCGCTCAAAACACCTATAAACAAAGACGTTAAAACCTTATTTAGATTCATTCCTAATAATTTTTTGACAAATATATATCTTATTTTAATTCAATCTAAATAAAAATACTATTTTTGACGAAGAAAATTATTGATCCACTTTTAAACCATTTAAAATGAGAAAACTAACTTTTTTAGGAATGTTATCGATGGCCGTTTCTGTATTTGGCCAGTCGGAAAAAAACAAAAAACAACAAGACATTGACGCCATTAAAGGCATGTGCGGTTGTTACGAGGTGACCTTTAAATACACCGAAACTTTTGCTCCAGAAATCGATTATGAAAAGCACTTGGACTATACATCTGGAGCTCTAGAATGGGCAGAACTTATTGAAGAAAAAGACAATAAACTATCCATACAACACCTATTACTCGTTAATGACAACAGAGTCATAAAACACTGGCGACAAGATTGGGAATACGAAAACCAAAACGTATTCTATTACGACAAAGACAATACCTGGAAGTTCAAAACCCTTGCAAAAGAGCGGGTGAAAGGGCAATGGACGCAAAAGGTATTTCAGGTAGATGACAGTCCCAGATATTCTGGTTCATCAACTTGGATACATGCAGATGGCAAACATTATTGGGAAAATAAAACCGCCTCGCCGCTACCCAGACGAGAATATACCAAGCGCACGGACTACAATGTAATGCTACGCGGCAATCGTCAGGAAATTACCAATTACGGCTGGTTGCATGAACAAGACAATGATAAATTGATTCGCGAAGACAATCAAGAAGATATTTTGTTAGTACAAGAAAAAGGCTATAATGTTTATACCAAGGTAGCTGACGAAAAATGTCAAAGGGCAAAAGATTGGTGGGCTAGTAATAATAAGTTTTGGGGTAAAGTCAGGAATTCATGGGATGAAGTGTATAACCGCACCGGTGAATTAACACTTCGTAAAACTATTGACGAAGAACCACTGTTCATGCATTTTTATAAACTGGAAAAAGAAAACGCCAAACTTGGAAAAATCAGCAGCCTACTCCAAAAATTCATTACTGATAAATCTGTGACAAATGTGGAAGGAAAATAGCACCATTTTAGCGATTGCAGCATTGCTTAGCATAGGATTATCATTTTCATTCTCCGGAGGCGAAATCAGCCTAAGGTTACAAAAGAAAATAGACGCTGCCATAAGGTCAACCTATGAAGTAGATAACGTCAAATTAAAAAGCATAACGGTACCCCTGGATGTCAACAGCGCAACCCCAGCTGATTTTACGGATAACAGACTATTCGAGATACATTCGGGTTCAAATCTCATTGGTTATTTGTATGTAGGAGAGGCAGCAAGTATGAAACGAAAGTTCGACTACATCTTGATGTTCCATACTGACTTTACCATCAAAAAGTCAAAAGTGCTGATTTATAGAGAAGAGCATGGTAAGCAAATAGGCAGTCAAAGATGGCTAAAACAATTTATAGGGCTGTCTTTTGGTGATGTACTCACCTATGGCGATAACATTGACGCTATTTCCGGGGCCACCATTTCCGCATCTAACATGACAAAGGCAGTCGGAGATGTTCTGAAGAGCATTCAAATTTTAAAAGAAAAAGAGGCTATTAAATAATTCAAAATGCAAGACATACACCCCATATACCACAATACCTTTGGATTCGCTTTTCAATGGAAAAGAAACAGTGTCAAAGACATTATGAAAGTTCAAATTGTCTTTAGAGATACAGGATTGCTACTGTCTAAAGAGGAACTACATCAATTTTCTAAAAACATTAAGTATACGAAAGACAATAGTACGCTATGTAAAGATTGTACAAACAATGATTCGTGTAAGGCACTTTTGGTAGATTCACCCGCAAAACAAATAACCTTCGCTATGAATGCCAAAGAATTGGCCGCTGTAGAAGATCTTGTCGAAGGAACGCTATTTCAAATGAATTTAGACAACTTTTTAGGCGGTCTATGTTCTGGTGATTAGTGATATGCTGAAAAAAGTTCAGACGCTTTATTATAGGCCGCTTCGAAAACCAACCAATTTACGTTGGAGTCGGCCTTGGCCGTGGTAAAATAAGACAACATTTTTTCGGTAGGCATATTGCCAGTGAGTTCGTCTTTGGCCATTGGGCAGCCTCCAAACCCCTGAACGGCTCCATCATATCTGCGACAGCCTGCTTTGTAGGCAGCATCTATCTTTTCATGCCATTTCGTTGGCGTAGTATGTAAGTGTGCGCCAAACTCAATTTCAGGATATTTGGGAATCAGATTCGAAAACAAATAGTCAATAACCTCAGGTGTAGAGGATCCAACCGTATCTGAAAGCGACAATATACGCGCACCCATCTCTGCCAATTTTTCGGTCCACTCCCCAACTATTTCAACATTCCAGGGGTCGCCATACGGATTTCCAAAACCCATTGAGATATAGGTGACTACTTCCTTTCCTGCGGCAGCGGCGATATCAAAAATAGCTTGCAAGGTTTCTACAGACTGCGCAATGGTCTTATGGGTATTACGCATTTGAAAGTTCTCTGAAATCGAAAAAGGATAGCCCAAATAATTGATCTCCTCATGCTCCGATGCATTTTGCGCACCGCGAACATTGGCTACAATTGCCAACAATTTGCTTTCGGTAGCTGACAAATCTAATTGCGCGAGCACCTCGGCGGTATCCACCATTTGAGGAATTGCTTTGGGTGAAACAAAACTACCAAAATCGATAGTATGAAAACCACAGCCTAGAAGAGACTGAATATATCTCACCTTATCCTCTGTAGGAATAAAAGCTTTGATACCTTGCATGGCATCACGCGGACATTCAATTACTTTAACTTTTTCTGACATTTGCGATTCTACTGCATTTCAAAATTACTACTATTTATCAGATAAAAGGAGATAGACGGCAATGCCGATAAAAACAATTATCTGTAGCCATTTTAGCATGATTCCTATATTCGCATTCTTGATAATAAGCTCTGAGATCATTCCCGATAAAATGGCAATCCCGCTAAAAACAAGAGCAGAAACTGCAATAAATAGCAGTCCCAATACGTAAAACTGTAATACTGTGCTCATAGATGCACTAAACAAAAACCCTGGAAAGAAGGCCAGAAAGAAAATAGTGACTTTAGGGTTGAGTACATTCATGATAAAACCTTGTTGAAAAAGTTGCAACAGGTTCTTTTTTGGTACCGCTTCCTTGGTAAGAGAGATTGTATCATCGCCGCGGTATAGCTGAAAAGCCAGAAAAAAAAGATACAAGGCTCCAAAAAGCTTTATTGCGAAAAACAGCTTATCGTTTTCCTTAATAATTGCTGAGACTCCAAAGGCCAATAAAGTGGTATGCACCAAACAGCCGGTCATTAAACCTGCTACAGTCGCCAAACCAAACTTCTTACCATTGGTAATACTTTGCATAAGCACATAAATATTATCGGGGCCTGGCGACAGCGACAGCAAAGCCGTAGCACCCACAAAAGCATATAAAATTTCGTAATTCAAAATAGAAATGTTAAAGATTGAAAATACAAAATCCATTGAAGTAATATCCATTTTTCATATCTTACCAAAAACACAGGCGATGAACACAAAAAAAATATCCTTAGTTTTATTTATAGCCTTTGCGGCATTAGTTTGTATTTCAGCAACTTGGAAATATAACGAAGATGAAACTAAAGCAAAGATCACTATGGCAAATGACAGTGTACTTAGACACGTAGTTCTTTTTAAATTTAAAGATGGAACCTCTTCTGAAAATATCAAAAAAGTTGAGGCGGCTTTTAGTGCTCTCCCCTCTAAAATAGCTCAAATCAAGGATTACGAATGGGGGTTAAACAATAGTCCCGAAGGGCTGGAAAAAGGATTTACGCACTGCTTTTTCTTGACGTTTAATAGTGAAGAAGACCGAGCGATATATTTACCGCACCCAGACCACAAGGCATTTGGTGATGTTTTAGGACCACATTTGGACGATGTGTTGGTAGTAGATTACTGGACTAAGAACTAATTGTATCTTTCAGAATCGCTTTATTTATCCGCTTAATTAAAGAAGGGCCTTCATAAATAAAACCGGTATATACCTGAACAAGGTCAGCTCCTGCCTCCAGTTTTTCTATCGCATCTGCTGCAGAATGAATTCCTCCAACTCCAATAATTGGAAATGCTTTTCCGCTCTTCTCTGCTAAAAACCGAATAACTTCGGTACTCCTGTGCGTCAACGGTTTACCGCTCAAACCGCCTTTCTCTTCGGTAGAAACCAAGTCAGATTTTAAGTGGTCTCTTGCGACGGTGGTATTGGTAGCAATAACGCCGTCAATTTCAGTATCTTTTACAATCTCGATAATGTCGAGCAACTGTTCGTCGGTCAAATCAGGCGCTATTTTTAGCAGAATAGGTTTCCCTTTTTCATTGGATTTCGGACACTTTAAATTCTCTTTCTTTAGTTCAAGAAGCAAAGCCTTTAAGGGTTCCTTATCTTGCAGTTCTCTGAGCCCGGGGGTGTTAGGTGAACTCACATTGACCGCGAAATAATCAACGTATGGAAAAAGCGCATCGAAACAAATCAAATAATCTTTAATCGCTTCATCATTAGGGGTTGCTTTGTTCTTTCCAATGTTACCTCCTATTAAAACCTGATGTTCTTTTTTTAATCGTTCAACGGCGTCAAACACTCCACTATTATTGAAACCCATTCGATTGATAATGGCTTCATCTGGCTTTAGACGAAATAATCGGGGTTTTGGATTTCCTGATTGGGGTTTGGGGGTAAGGGTTCCTATTTCAACAAAACCAAATCCAAAATTTGAAAATTCATTGAACAATCTGGCATCTTTATCAAATCCTGCGGCTAAACCCACAGGGTTCTTAAATTTAAGTCCGAAAACTTCGCGCTCCAAACGTGCATCCCCAACAACATAAAGTGCTCTAAACAGTCTTGAAAAACCTATTTTAGACAGCAAACGTACTAGGGAAAATGTGAAATAATGAGCTCTTTCCGCATTCATCTGAAAAAGGAAAGGTCTAATAAGAAACTTATACATGAATGGCGGCCAAGATTTCGTCAAAAATACGAACTCAGGCTGAGTATTTATGCTATCTCAGGCGATTTTATCAACAGTTTGCAGTTGACAATTATTCAGGCGTGGAAATGGTATCGGTTAAACTTATAGGTTTTACTTTAATTGGCCTTCTAAGAGCTTCGTAACAGAGTTCTAAATACCGTTCGTATTGCTTTTCATTGAAGGAGCTCAATAACATTTTATCAGTGGCCTTTGACGCCATGACAATTTTTTCTTGAAACACTTTGTACTTATTGGAAAGCGTCTCCAATTCTTCGGGTGTACTTTGAGGATGGTCATCAAAAAGTTTTTGAATTTCATCTTCAATAACTTTGGTCTCTATGGCAAGTTCAGCAGCTAAAGTCTCCATCTTACTGATTTGCGCTTCGTTCATTTGAAAAACCTTGATAAGAATATCGGTATTCTTTCCTCCAACATCTAAGGTGCAATCTTGTGCATTTCCCCAGAAAGAAAATAAAAGCAAAACAAAAAACGGAACAACTATTTTCGAGTACATGATTTTGGTTTCTAAATTCAATTCTTGGAATTCTTATTGTATAAACAGTATTTTTAGTCAAAAATTATACAAATGCAAGATATTATAGAGCGCTTTTTGAGTTATGTTCGTATTGACACACAAAGCGATCCGACCTCCAAAACCACCCCAAGTACTGAAAAGCAATGGCATTTAGCCAACGAGTTGGTGTATGAGCTCAAACAGATAGGTATGCAAGATGTTACTATTGATAACAACGCCTATATTATGGCGACTCTACCCAGCAATATAGATAAAAAAGTGCCCACCATCGGTTTTATTGCACATTTTGATACCACTCCTGATTTTACAGGAACAGATGTAAAGCCACAAATAATTGAAGATTACGATGGTGGTGATATCATCTTGAATGTAGACCAAAAAATAGTGCTCTCTCCTTTTTATTTTGAAGATTTACAACAGTACAAAGGGCAAACCTTAATTACAACGGATGGAACAACCCTTTTGGGTGCCGACGACAAAGCAGGAATCACCGAGATCATTACGGCCATGGAACACCTGATCAATCATCCGGAAATCAAGCATGGAGCTATTCGCGTTGGGTTTACGCCAGATGAAGAAATAGGTCGTGGCGCACATAAATTTGATGTAGAAAAGTTCGGTGCTGATTGGGCCTATACCATAGATGGAAGCCAAATAGGAGAATTGGAATATGAGAATTTCAATGCCGCCAAGGCCAAGGTAACCATTTCAGGAAAAAGCGTACATCCAGGATATGCCAAAGGTAAAATGATAAATGCGTTAAGTATAGCTACCGAATTTATGTCTATTCTGCCGCCTGAAGAAACGCCTCAAAATACCTCAGGAAGAGAAGGCTTTTTTCATGTTCATCACATGGAGGGCGAAATTGAACATGCAGTATTTGAATTGATCATACGCGACCATGATATGGAACAATTTGAAAGACGAAAACAATTGCTTCGCGATATTGCAACTAAACTTAACAAAGACCACGACGGTTGTATTTCAATGGAATTAAGCGACCAGTACTTCAATATGCGTGAGAAAGTTGAACCCGTTTTTCATATTGTCGAAATTGCAAAAGAAGCTATGGAAAAAGTCGGGGTAGAACCCATCATCAAACCCATTCGTGGCGGAACCGATGGTTCACAACTAAGTTATATGGGACTGCCCTGCCCGAATATTTTTGCTGGCGGACATAATTTTCATGGAAAATACGAGTATATACCGGTAGAAAGCATGCTGAAAGCCGTTGAAGTTATCGTAAAAATTTGCGAACTTGTTACGGAGAAGTAGTTTTCGATTTTTGATCCCGCTGGCTATTGGGGTAGATCACTACACTAAATTATTCTGTAACCAAACGATTTTTCGACAATGGAAAGAGCGGAAAAAGTAGAACGCTACTATAGCGAAGAACATCATTTCTCAAAGGCTATCGGCAAACTTAGAGATCTTGTTTTAAAAACCGGAATGGAGGAAACTTACAAATGGATGTTCCCTACCTATACCTTGGATGGAAAAAATGTACTGTCTATTTGTAAATTCAAAAAGCATTTCGGTATCTGGTTTTTTAATGGTGTGTTTCTCAAAGACGAGAAGCAGGTTTTGGAAAATGCCCAAGAGGGGAAAACACAGGCCATGCGCCATTGGAAATTCCATTCCATCGATGCTATTGATGAAACCGCGGTTTTGAGTTATATGCACGAAGCCATTGACAATCAAAAAAATGGAAGAGTTTTGGTCGCGACTAAGAAGAAAGCCATAAAAAAGCCGGTGCCGAAACTTTTAAAAGATGCGCTGAACAAGAACAAAAGTGCGGCCATAGCATTCAAAAAGCTATCGCTATATAATCAAAACGAGTATGGCGAATATATCGCAACAGCAAAACAGGAAAAAACAAAGCTGTCGCGCCTTGAAAAGATCCTCCCTATGATAACAGAAGGGAAAGGGTTAAACGATATGTACCGATAAACAAAATCTAAAAAAATAAAGCTCCGAACTCAGAGTTGGTGATTGAATTTGAAATTTATGTTTATCCTCTTAAAATGAAAAAGCCCTGATCAAAAGATCAAGGCTTCGCTATTCCTAGTTTGTGATTATCATTTCTTTTCGACTGGAGCATTTAGTTTTTTGCTCATCTCCAAAGAAATTGCTGAACGATCAAACTTCAGCTTACCAGCCATAGTTTCAATAACACAAGAATTGTCTTTGTCATTGACATCCATCACCTTGCCGTGAAGTCCGCTTTTAGTGATGATACGATCACCACGTTTTAGTTCTGCTGCAAACTTTTTTTCGTCCTTAGCACGCTTCATTTGTGGACGTATCATAAAAAAATACGCTACCACAAAAATCAGTAGCATTGGAAGTAAACTCTGAATATCGCCCATTATGTGTTCTTGGTTTAAAGGGTTACTTGGTTGGTCCTAACGGAGCGGCACCTTTAGGGTTAACAAACGCTTTGATTCTTAAAATCTCAGAACCTTTCGCAGTATTTGCTTTAACCGTTATAGTTTTTGTCACTTGATTTTGACCAGATCCGTTAAATTTTACCAACATCTCTCCAGATTCTCCTGGCGCTACTGGTGTATTTTTTGGGTATTCGGGTACAGTACAACCGCAGCTACTTGTTGCGTCAGTAATAATCAACGGTCCGTTACCTGTATTGGTGAATTTGAAAACCGTTTCTTGAGGAGTTCCTTGCTCAATAGTACCGAAATCGTGTTCGGCTTTTTCAAAGCTCATTACCGGAACTTGCTTTGCAGCCTCATCTCTTTGCGCTGCAACAGCTACATTGTCACTATTGATTTTACTAGTGGCGTTTTCCTTGCAGGAAACAAAAGCGAAAAGGGATAATGCCCCTACAAATAAAATAACTCTTTTCATTTTATTGATTTTTTAGTAATTACAAAATTAGATAAATATTATAGATTAACGATAAAATTGTCTTGATAGTCTGTTCAAAGGTGGTTTTTTTCAAATGCCGTTCGTCGATGAGCTAGTGAAAATACATTGCCTAAGCGAAAATCTCCGAACTAAGAGGGCCTACAAGAGGCCTCTACCCATTTTCTTTAATTTTCCTTCGGCTTTATATTCTTTGACCAGCTTGTCTAAAATTCCATTAATGAAGATGCTACTCTTTGGAGTAGAATACTCTTTTGCTATCTCTAAAAATTCATTAATAGTTACTTTTTCGGGTATGGAGGGAAAATTTAACAGTTCACAAATGGCCATTTTCAACAATATGGAATCAATATCGGCAATACGGTCTTTATCCCAATTAGGTGTTTTGCCCTCTATTTCCTTTTCCCATGCTGCATTGTTTAAAAGTGTTTTGGTCAATAACTGCTTTGCATAGCTCATATCCTCTTCATCTTTTAACAATCGGGGCAAAAAGAACTTCGGCTGTTTGTCTTCTTTCACCTTCTTCAGTTGCTTTAAGATAAAAGTGTTGACTATAGGTATATCATCAACCCAGGTCAGTTTATCATCTTCAAAATAATCATAGATTTTTTCGTTTGGAGCAATTATCTCCTCAAACAAAGTTTTTATCAATTGTTTGTCTTCCTCGTAGGTACTCGTTGGTGTTTGCATATACGCGATATAGCTTTTGCTTTCTATTATCGCCCTATAAATCAGTTTTACATATTCTTCGTTTAAGTACCAGTTTTTGAGTTTCCTCTGTTCTAGCTCCTCCTTTAGCAAACTATTTTCTGCAATTTGCATCAAAACTTTGTTCCGGAAAAACTTCTCTTTGTTTGGAAAGTCATCCGAAGCATTTTCTAAATATTTTTTTGAAGATAGTGCTACTTGGCTAGCAGCAAAATGATGAACCTCTTTGAGGAGACTTAACATCAACAAGTAAAGCGTATACATATTTCCTATACTGTCCTCCAGAAACTTTTCTTGTTTTTCCAGAGAATCATCCTTCGATTGAATCAGCGCGTATATGCATTGCATCACTTTTACCCTGATATGCCTTCTTGTTAACATGTTAAAGAACTTTAAATAGAATTGGGCGATTTATCACAGCGCAAAAATAGGAATCTATTTCTAAACCGCGAGTTATCTAAAGGTTATTATGTTATACATTTTATAACATTTGGTTTTATAGCAAACACCTATCTTTGGTGAATTGAAATCAAAACTGGCGACCCAAAGCATTTCGACTGCATGAAGGAACTCAAACACCTTAACAAATATTTTAAAAAATACTGGTTCAAGCTTCTAATAGGGATGGTAATTACCGTTATTGCCCGGGTCTTTCAGTTGGTGATGCCTTCGTATGTCAACAAGATACTCTCGGTTGTTGAAGACAATTTTAAGGGAATTATCGAGAAGGGGGTAGCCGAAGATACCATTCTCACCTACATTCTTATAATCGTTGGGGCAGCGTTACTATCAGGCTTTTTCACTTTTTTGATGCGCCAGACAGTAATTAATGTTTCTCGTTATATAGAATACGATTTAAAAAATGAGGTATTTGATCATTACCAACTATTGAGTCTTAATTTCTACAAAAACAATCGGACCGGAGACTTAATGAATCGTATTAGTGAAGATATTAATCAAGTACGCATGTACGCCGGGCCTGCCATAATGTACGGTATACAAACCCTAACGCTTTTCGCCTGTCTAATTCCTCTGATGTTCATAAAAGCTCCAACACTTGCAGCTTACACCTTAGTACCCTTGCCGATATTATCGGTACTTATATATCAAATTAGCAAGCTAATTCATAAACGAAGTACAGTAGTTCAAGAATATCTATCGACCCTTTCCACATTTACACAGGAGACATTCTCAGGAGTCTCGGTAATAAAGGCTTATGCACTAGAACCCCAAACCAATCAAGAATTACAGACATTGGCGCTTGAGGGAAAGGATAAAAGTATGCGTTTGGCCAAGGTAAACGCTTGGTTCTTTCCGTTGATGATCTTGTTAATAGGCATTAGCAATATCTTCGTGATCTATATTGGAGGAAAACAATACTTAGCGGGAGAAATCGGGGTTGGACTTATTGCTGAATTTATTCTTTATGTTAACATGCTTACCTGGCCAGTTGCTATTGTCGGATGGTTAACTACTATAGTGCAACGAGCAGAAGCGTCGCAAAAAAGAATAAACGAGTTTTTAAAGCAGCAACCCGAAATGCAAAATGAGGTGGCTCATGAAACACCAGTTCATGGTAAAATTGAGTTCAAGGATGTCACTTTCACGTATGAAGATACTGAGATTACGGCACTTAAAAATATTTCTTTTGTAATTGATAAAGGTGAAACCGTCGCTATTCTTGGCAAAACAGGCTCTGGAAAATCGACCATTTTAGATTTAGTAGCGCGTTTGTATGATGTTTCCTCGGGAGAAATCTTAATCGATGATGTCGCTATCAAAAATTTGAACCTTACGAGTCTCCGAGAAGCTATCGGTGCCGTTCCTCAAGACGCTTTTCTCTTTTCAGATTCTATTGAAAACAACATTAAATTCGGGAAGCATAATGCAACCAAGGAAGAGGTAATTGCCGTAGCCAAAAATGCAGTAGTTCATGACAACATTATGGGTTTCACTAATCAGTACGATACGGTTTTAGGAGAAAGAGGCATTACCCTAAGTGGAGGGCAAAAGCAGCGTGTTTCAATTGCAAGGGCATTACTGAAAGATCCAGAAATCTATGCCTTTGATGATTGTCTTTCCGCGGTAGATACCGAGACTGAAGAAGAAATTTTAAACAACCTTAAAAAGGCTTCCCATAACCGAACTACCCTCATCGTTAGCCATCGCGTATCTTCTGCTAAAAATGCCGATAGGATTTTAGTTTTGGAAGATGGCAGATTGCTGCAAGAAGGTACCCATGAAGAACTTAATAGTATCGACGGGTATTACAAAGAGCTGTTTGAGAACCAGCTATCGGAGAAAGAAAACTAATAAATTGTTGCTGGATACGCTTTTTTTTTTCATTTTTGGTAGAATATTAATTTAGCACTAACTAGACACAACCCAAGATGAGCGAAAGAGATTCAATGGAACAAGAGGAGATACACTCCAAAGTTCTAAGGGCCGGAAGAAGAACCTATTTTTTTGATGTAAGAAGCACTAAAGCCGGTGATTACTATCTTACCATCACCGAAAGCAAGAAGTTTACCCACGATGATGGTTCTTTCCATTATAAGAAGCACAAAATCTACCTTTACAAAGAAGACTTTGACGCCTTCAAGGAAAATGTCATTGAAATGATGGATTTCATCATCGACGAAAAAGGCACTGAAGTCATTTCTGAAAGACATCAAAAAGATTTTAAAAAAGAGGAAGACACCGCTCCTGTAGAAGGAACTGGCGAGGTAAAATCTACCGAAAGTTTTACCGATATCGACTTCGACGATATATAAGTTATTCGAATAGCAAAAAAGCGGTCCTTCATTCTGAATGGGCCGTTTTTTTATGGGCTTTAGTTTACTTAAATTTACTTTGACTAATTACACCAAACTTTTATGAAAAAAACAATACTCCTTCTCGCGGCGCTCGTTTCAGTACAAACACTTACTTCTCAAGAAAAACTAGACCTCAATTACTATCTCCCCCAAGACATCACCTATGATAAAAATATACCGACACCAAAAGAAATTATTGGCCATGAAGTTGGTGAATGGCATATAACCCATGACAAACTCATGTTTTATATGCAAACGCTTGCTAAAGCTTCTGATCGGATGACTATTGAGAATAGAGGAACGACCTTTGAAGGAAGGCCTATTTTGTTATTGACCGTCACCGCTCCAAAGAATCATAAAAACATCGAGCAGCTACGAGCAGATCATATTGCCCTGACGGAAGCTGGAAGTTCAACTGCTATCGAAAATATGCCAATAGTAGTTTATCAGGGTTTTTCAATCCATGGAAACGAACCAAGCGGTGCAAATGCAGGTCTAGCTTATGCCTACTACCTAGCCGCAGCTCAGGGACCTGAAATTGAATCCTTGTTAAACAATATGGTGATTCTTATGGATCCTTCATTCAACCCCGACGGCTTGCAACGTTTTGCCTATTGGGCGAATACGAATAAAGCTCAAAATCTTATAGCAGACAACAATGACCGTGAGTACCACGAAGTTTGGCCTGGAGGGCGCACCAACCATTATTGGTTCGATATGAATCGTGATTGGTTACCTGTACAACTTCCTGAGAGTAGAGCGCGTATTGAGAGCTTTCATAAATGGATGCCGAATATTTTGACCGATCATCATGAGATGGGCACCAATTCTACCTTCTTTTTTCAACCTGGAGAACCTTCAAGAACACACCCCCTGACGCCTAAAATGAACCAAGAGCTTACGGCCGAGATTGGCGGCTATCACGTAAAGGCCTTAGACAAATTGGGCTCGCTGTATTATTCAGGAGAAAACTTCGATGATTATTACTACGGAAAGGGATCAACCTTTCCCGATGTAAATGGAGGTATCGGAATACTATTCGAACAAGGTAGTTCTCGAGGCCATATTCAGGAAAGTGAAAACGGATTGCTCACTTTTCCGTTTACCATTCGAAATCAATTTACTGCAGCACTGTCAACTATTGAAGCAGCAAAGAATATGCGAGTGAAAATTTTAAACTACCAAAAAGGATTTTATTCGGATACCCGCAATATGGCGGCGCGAAGTAAAACCAAGGCCATTGTATTTGGTGATAGTAAAGATGCGGCAAAATCTTGGCATTTGGCAGAAATTTTAAATCGTCATAAAATCAAGTTCCACGAACTAGCGAACGATGCTACCATAAGCGGTAAAGCCTACAAAAAGGGTAGCAGCTACGTAGTGCCTATGAATCAAAAGAACCATCGCTTGATCAAAGCCATGTTTGAAAAACGTACTACTTTTACTGATAGCCTTTTCTATGATGTTTCGGCTTGGACTTTTCCATTGGCCTTTAATGTCGATTATTCAGAATTAAGCTCTTTAAACCAAGCTGGGCCAGAAATTACAGATTTCGCCCCTTTAACAGGAACTGTAAGCGCCAAAAGCAGCTATGCATACCTTTTCGAGTGGCACGAATACTATACGCCAAAAGCATTAAACACCATTTTGGAAAAAGGCTTGAGAGCCAAAGTCGCTAAATCACCTTTTACCCTAGAGGGTAAAAAGTACGATTACGGAACCATTATGGTCCCCGTTCAAAACCAAGCTTTGAATGCCACCGATTTGCATAACTTCTTGATCGATATTGCGCGTGAAAGCAAAATTCAAATTGTATCTGTTAGTACCGGATTAACGCAAGGAATTGATCTAGGCAGTAATGATTATGATGCTATCAAAAAACAAAAAATAGCCATTTTGGTAGGGAATGGAATACGTTCTTACGACGCAGGAGAAATTTGGCACCTTTTCGATACACGTTATAATATTGAGCTTACCAAAATTGATATGGCATACTTTGACAGGGTAGATCTCAGCGATTATACCGATATCATTGTACCAAGTGTTAACAGTAGCGTTAGAAGCAAAAAGAATACTGAAAAATTGAAGAAATGGGTGAAGGAAGGGGGCACCTTGATTGGGTATAGAAATGCTGTGGAATGGTTCAGCAAAAGTGAACTGATGACATTAAAATTTAAAAAAGACACTTTGGTTGCCAAAAATATTCCATTTGACAAGAAGGGAGACTTTCTGGGAGCGCAAGTTACCGGTGGCGCAATTTTTCAAACAAAACTAGATCGCTCTCACCCCATTAATTATGGATATAAGAACAACAACTTAGCTATGTTTAGAAACACAAACATCTATGTTGAGGCTGATAAAAACAGCTATAATAATCCTATTCTATATACTGCTAATCCGTTATTAAGTGGCTACATTTCAGAGGAAAATCAAGAGCTTGTAAAAAACACTGTGCCTTTTCAAGTAAGGCGATTGGGCAAAGGAAGAGTTATTGCTTTTACCGATAATACTCAGTTTAGGGCATTTTGGTATGGCACGAATAAGCTTCTGATGAATGCTATTTTCTTCGGAGATATGATGTAGCTCTCAATCTAGCTATGATGGAACGTACTGCTAACAGAACGGAGAAAGGGGTTTTGAAATAAAAATCTATTTCATCCGTACAAAAAACCAATTAAAAACGAACAAAGCAAGTGCCACCACTAAGCCAATAAGTGGATTCCAGCTGAGGGCCACAATCGTAAATAGTATTGCATAATATATAGGGTAAGTCAAAAGTGCGAAAGCAAATCGCAAGGTTCCCATAAATTCGGGTTCCCAAACTTTCGGTTTCACAAAAGTTCTCCAAAACAGCACAATCGGAAAGTTGAGGAGCCAGAACAAGCTCTGACCAAGCTCAGATAAAAAGGCTGATTGCCTGTTTGTGACAACTTCTGTTATAGCGCCATTTGCGATCGCCTCATTCACCTGAACAGGGTTTAAATAATCTACTCCAATTACATCCAAGCGGTTTACAGTTTCTTCATAGCTATTTTCATCTTCAATATGCGAAGTAAGCTTTTTTAACCTACTTGAGACGGCATCTTTTATGCGATCAATCGACTCCCGTTCCTTCATCGGGTTGTACATGTCCTTAACGGCAATAGGAGTATCGAAATATAGGGCCACCTTATCTGGAAAACGTACAGCATCTCTATAATTAATTCCCACGGGTACAAGGTGTATATCAGTGTTGGGCGCCACATTGAGCGTATTGAAAAGAATTCTGGTGAAACCTTTACTTAGCGGTCTCACTCTTCGCTTCAAATTGTGGTTCGCTTCCGGAAACATAAGAATGGCTTGCTTGTGCACTAGTAGTTCGGAACAGCGGTCAAAAACGGCCTGATTGTTTTTTAAAGACTCTCTTCCGTCGCGAATGCGGTAGATAGGAATCATCTGAAAAAAATTAAATATTGAAATTAGTGTCTTGCTTTTGAAAACATCAGACCGCGTTAAAAACCAGGGTTTGCGATTGCAATCAACTGCAATAAGTAAAACATCCAACAACGCACTTTGGTGATTGGGCAAAAACAATACAGGTTTATCTTTGGGTACATTTTCAAGTCCTGAAACTTTAATCTTCCCATAGTAGAGATGAAGGTTAGTCTTCATCCAAATCTTCACCATGCTGTAAATTAGATTTTTCAAGCGAGCTTTTCTTTTTTTATTGGTTTATAACCCCAAAATGAAGCGAGCAGAAGACCTGAAATCAGATGCCAAATTCCCCAAAAAGCTGCCAACAAAGCCATTCCGCCTAATCCATCGAAAAAGGTGAAAATTAGCAACAGACCCAGCCCGGAATTTTGGATACCGGTTTCCACAGTGATACTACGAATATTTTCCTCTGAAAGTTGGAATAGTTTGCCAAGTGAAAATCCGGTTGTAAATGCGATCAGGTTGTGCAGTAGAACAATCCAAAAAACATATACAATGTAGTCTATGAAAATAGTTCTGTTGTTATACAAGGCTATGAATATGAGCGCAACAAAGAAGGCCAAGGAGCCCACCTTTAGCACCTTCGCCATTTGCTTAGCGATTTTTGGAGAGCGATGGTTGATATACATCCCCAAAATCAAAGGTACACCCAATAACAAGGCCACCAGCTTGATCATTTCTAGTGAGGAGATGGCAACCTCATTTAAGATTGTAGCCGTCGGAGCGTAAAGCGAACCCCAAAATTGAAGATTTAAAGGTGTCAACACAACAGCCAATAGTGTTGCAATAGCCGTTAGGCTAACTGACAAAGCAGTATTTCCTTTAGAAAGATGGGTTATAAAGTTCGATATATTTCCGCCAGGACAAGCTGCGACCATAAACATTCCTAGTGCTATACTGGGCATAGGTTGAAGGACCAGCGCCAACAGAAATGTAATGGCCGGAAGCACGAGAAACTGACTAAAAATACCCACTAAAATAGGTTTCGGGTGTTTCAATAAACGTTTGAAATCTCCAATCGAAATTTCAAGCGCGATTCCGAACATAACAAATGCCAATGCAAAGTTCAGCACCCAAAGAGTTTCTGAATTAAAATTGATTTGAACAGTATCGAGAACGGAGTCGGTCAAAAATAGGATTAGTGTTGGTTGGTCAAAGTAAAGGCGTCAAGTTAAAAATAGCACAGGAGATAACAAAGAATCGGTCAAATACTTTTAACTTTAAATACTAGTAAATTGTGATAATATGTCTTTAACACCAAGTAATATGTTACCCTTAGGTACAAAAGCACCAGACTTCAACTTGGTGGATTCGTTAAGTGAGGAAACCCTGCACCTAGGGGCTATTAAGGGCGACAAAGGAACTGTAATTATGTTTATTTGTAATCATTGTCCGTTTGTAGTTCATGTAAATCCGGAAATTGTAAGGGTAGCAAAAGAATATCAAGCAAAGGGACTTGGTTTTATCGCTATTTCAAGCAATGACATTGTCAACTATCCGCAAGATGCCCCACACTTCATGCAAAAAGTTGCAGCAGAAGTGGGTTATTCTTTTCCCTATTTGTACGATGAGACGCAAGAGGTAGCAAAAGCCTATGATGCAGCCTGCACTCCCGATTTCTACTTGTTTGATACCGATTTAGCATTGGTTTATCGGGGGCAACTAGACGATTCTAGGCCCGGAAATGGAATTTCACTAACCGGAGCAGATTTACGAACCGCTATAGATGCATTGCTTAGCGGAAAAGAGAATACACAAGTACAAAAACCAAGTATCGGGTGTAATATCAAATGGAAGCAATAATCGCAATCAATCGCAGCTAAAATGAAAATAAATCCACAAGAGGCGCTTCAAAAGCTTGCAAAGATCGAATCTCCATTTCTAACTGTATTCGAACATGGAACACTTTTAGTAGAAGTTTATAAACCTGAAAAAGTAGATTTGCAGCAGCCCCACTCCAGAGATGAGGCCTATATAATCATTTCGGGTAAAGGAGAATTCTTGAATGATGGAGTGCAAACTGAAGTCAAAAAAGGTGATTTCCTATTCGTTCCGGCCGGAATCGAACATCGATTTGAAAACTTTACAGACGATTTTTCAACCTGGGTTATTTTTTACGGGCCTGAGGGTGGTGAAAAAGTATAGTGTTGCATGCAAAATATTGTTCATTTCGAACCCATAACACCTAAAAACTACGATAGCTATATCGAGGTAGGCATTCAAGCCTACAATCAACACTATTTGCATCTTTGGCCCAACGGAAATTCTTTACCTTATATTCAACGTAGTTTCACAAGAGTCATTCTTGAAAAGGAACAGAAAGATGACAATACCATACTTTTTCGAATTTTGAGCAACCTGAAAGCTGTAGGTGTTCTAAAACTTACCATAAACGCTTCGCTACCTCCATTTTCTGAGAGCGAGGCCTTATGCATCGATAAGATTTACATTCTAAACGAACATTCAGGAAAAGGAATTGGCAAAAAAGTGCTTCAATTCGTAATGCTACGAGCCAAGGAGATGCATAAAAAAATAGTTTGGTTAGATACGATGCAAAAAGGACCTGCTCAAGATTTTTATCTCAAAAACGGATTTGAAATTCACAGTGAAACTAAGGTTACTTTTCCCACGGTCATTGAAGATGAAAGTTCGATGTGGGTTATGGTAAAAAGGTGTTGATCGTTACCTTAGCAGAGTGCCCAGTGTTTTAGGCTGAAGGCTGCGAATTTGCCAATAGCAGCTACAGAATGACCCAAATACATGCCTCCTAAAACTCTAGATTTACAAACTCCAACCTTTGCGGTTCAGCACACCTTCGATATGAGCATAATGATGATTGCCGTGCCAGGCGTATTTTCCAATGTTCTCGGCCACGGTAACCACTACATTTCCGTCAGGATGTAAGTACGGTCTCTTCAAATGATCTTCGGAAAGGCCTTTTAGCAAATAAACCAATTTAGCATGCAAAGCGCTTATATAATCTAGCGAAAGCTGAATGGGAGCTGTTCTCGCATCAAACAGGTTACTCCATTCTTTTTCTTCATACGCTTTAATCAAGGGTTGATCTTCGGTCAGAGCCCACTTAAAGCGTGTGTAACTATTGTGGTGGCTATCGGCAATATGATGCACTACTTGACGTATCGTCCATCCATCAGGGCGATAAGGGGTTTCCAACTGCTCCGCACTTAGATTTTTAACCAAGGTTTGAAGACGCAGAGGAAGCGCTTCTAGAACATGAATCCAATCATTGATTTGAGCTGTACTAATTTCCTTTGGGCATTCAAAATGACCAATGGGATATCGTAGTTTTTCTAAGGAATTTTCCATAATATAAAAATAAACTTTAATACATTTTTAACCTTGAAGATTCAAGAAAATCTTTTTTACCTACTAATTTTATAGGATAATAAAATGTACTAAAAACAACAAAAAATGGCAACAATACGATTGGGCGATACTGCTCCAGATTTTACCGCAGATAGTTCTGTGGGAACCATAAATTTATATAAATATCTAGGTGATAGTTGGGGTATATTATTTTCACATCCGGCTGATTTCACTCCTGTTTGTACTACCGAATTGGGCACAGCGGCCAAATTCAAAGGGGAATTCGATAAAAGAAATGTAAAGATGCTCGCTTTGAGCGTTGATGGAGCAGCTTCTCACGTAGAATGGATAAAAGACATCAACGAAGTGCAAAATACTACGGTGAACTTTCCAATACTAGCCGATGAAAACAGAAAGGTTGCTGACCTTTATGATATGATTCATCCTAATGCTGATAGCACCCTTACCGTTCGATCGGTATTTATTATTGCTCCCGATAAAACCGTAAAGCTAATGTTGACTTATCCCGCCTCAACGGGTCGTAATTTTTATGAATTGCTGCGGGTGGTAGATTCGTTGCAATTAACCGCCAACCACAAGGTGGCCACTCCAGCAAATTGGGAAAACGGACAAGATGTAGTGGTAAGTCCGTCAATACCTACACAAGAGGCCAAAGAGATTTTCACTAAAGGTGTTGAAGAGGTAAAACCCTATTTACGTATGACTCCTGACCCAACTGCATAGCTTTTTTGCAACAACAGTATTTAAACCTCCTGAGTTATAGGAGGTTTTTTGGTTTAAGGTATTTTAAAGTTGGCAAGGTGAAACTTTATAATTTTCACTTATAATTTACCTGGTGTTGCTACTATATCTATCCCATTTTCATTCGGAGCCATTTACGCTTTGGTCTATATATGTTATCTTGCCGTCAACCATAATAACACAAACCAAACGTATTCGCATGAAATCTTTTACAATAGCTGAGATCAACACCTTACTCGAAGGTGAATTAGTCGGAGATACTACACAAACCATCACCGGCCCAGAAGAACTTCAAAAAGCCCAGGCCAATCATATCACCTTTATAGGCAGTAGTAAGTATGTATCGCGCTGGAAGGATTCCAAAGCCTCTGTGGCCATTGTCAATGCTAACCTAGAGGTAGAACCGGGAGAGAATCGTGCCCTGATCAAAGTTAAAAACGCGGATTTGGCAATGGCCAAAGTACTGGAAGCCTTTGAACCTGAACCACCAGTTTTTGAGACTGATATTCACCCTACTGCCGTAATTCATGAAACTGCAAAAATTGGTAATGCCTGTAAAATTGGCGCGCATTGCTACCTTGGTAAAGATGTAGTACTAGGAGATGGGGTAGTCTTGTATCCTAACGTAACCATTTTAGACAGCACTAGCATTGGTAAGAACTCTGTGATCTGGTCTGGGACTGTCATTCGAGAGCGTTGCGAAATTGGTCAAGCTTGTATTTTGCATAATAATGTAAGCATTGGTGCCGATGGTTTTGGCTACCGACCTAGTGATGATGGCCGAGGACTAGTTAAAATTCCACAAATAGGAACCGTAATCATCGGTGACGACGTCGAGATTGGAGCAAATTCTTGTGTCGATCGTGGAAAATTTAGTGCAACTATTATAGGTGATAATTGCAAAATAGACAATCAAGTACAAATCGCGCACAACTGCATTATGGGAAGGTCTTGCATCATGGCCGGTCATAGTGGCTTGGCTGGTTCGGTAACCCTAGGAGATGGAGTGATCATAGGTGGTAGCGCCTCTATAAAAGATCATACTACACTTCATTCAGGGGTAACTGTTGGAGCAGGGTCAGGTGTTGTAGGAGACGTAGAGGCCGGCAAAACTGTTTTAGGGTATCCTGCACAAGATTCTAGAGATATGCTCAAACAATGGGTAATGATGCGAAAATTGGCCAAACAGTAAACCAAGTACGGGGAGAACTAAAAAATTCTTTTTACCTTGTAAGGAGAAAACTGTGCAGATGCCCCAATATCGAGTAAAATATGTTTTCCTTGCATTGTGTTGCGCGCTACTTTTTAGTAATTGTGTTAACCTCCAACATGTTACTGCGTTTTCAACCTCTGCCATAGAAAGCGTAGCAACCTTTGAAACTTTGTCACCCAGTTTTTATAAAACTTGTCTTTCGGATTGCCAAAATAAGCATATTACTACCTTAAACATTCACCAAACCGATTGCGATTGCACCCAAAATCAGGAAGCGGATCGCATTACCGAACTGATGTATCACGGGCTGCAAGGTTATTTTAATGCTTTGACCAACATTTCCGATAACCAGCTCACTAACTACCAGACAGAGGGACTTACAAATGCGATTACTTCAGGAAATTTTGGTTCAATTCAAGTGAATGAAGCTGAGGCAAAATCGTATTCGAACATCATCACGCTAATAGGACGAGCATTTACCGACCGATACCGAAGAAATAAAATCAAAACTTACATCTCAAATGCAAATCAACCTGTTCAAGATTTACTTCATTTCTTAGATTTGAATCTGGCTGGCAATCTCAAAGGCAAGTTGGAAGTGCAGAAAAGCAGTATCAAAAACTATTATTTCGATTTGGTACGTGATACAGAACTTTCGACCTATGAACGAACCAAATTTGCAGAAGACTATTTTTTAAGAATTCAGGAAATTGAACGTCAACAGCGTGAGTTAGAGGAATATTCAAAAATATTAAATTCAATTGCAGAAGGTCATTCTAAACTTTATGCAGAGGTTGAACAGTTGCATAATGATGATCTGAAAGTCGCTTTGGCCAAGTATGGTAGCCAACTTAAAATGCATTCTACTGCCTTGATTAAGCGATAAAGACTACAAATTGTTGTATTGGAAAACTCAAATCGACAAAAGATGAGAAATCTAAATGCTGAAGAGGTAAAACAACTTGCCGATAATTTTTTGCAAATGGCAAATGCTTTGGGTGACTACCGCTATAATAACATTGATTCCCTTACTGAGGAGGAGGATCTAACCATTAAGAGTATGCACAACCAACAGCTAACATACACTACTGAATTGTACACCAAGTCGGCCGTTTTGGTTCTAGAGGACGTTCAAGATAGCTTGAACAAAATTGATACTATTACCAAAGAATCGCAGGAGCTTTATAAAAAATTAACGAATGTTCAAACGATACTCGATAGGGCGAGTTCTATTATAAACCTGGCTTCGGCGATACTTGCTTTAGACCTTAAGGGAGTTACGCGAAATATTCAAGAACTTGTTTCCTAGTTGAGCCCTATTTGAAGTAAGAAAACACCTATAGATAAGAAAAATCAGGAGTGTTTGTCGCACAAAAAAAGCTAATCAATTCATATCCTTTACCTTATCTTAATTCAAATATAACTTGCAAAAATTCAGACATTTAACAATTAAATAGTATCTTTGGCCTTTAATAATTTTTAATTTTTAGTATTATGAGTAAAGGAACAGTTAAGTTCTTCAATGATTCCAAAGGATATGGTTTCATAACTGAAGAAGGTTCGAACGAAGATCATTTTGTACACATTTCTGGCTTAATCGACGAGGTTCGTGAAGGTGATGTTGTGGAATTTGAACTACAACAAGGTAAAAAAGGATTGAACGCCGTTAATGTGAAGGTAGTAGACTAGGTAGGTATTAAACTTTTTTATAGTAAGGCCGCAACTTATAGTTGCGGCCTTTTTTTATGCGCAATCATAATTTAACAATAAATGAGGTAGGGTAATATTATTTCAAGTTGTTTTTATGGTATACATATACCCCTAAAATTAACCTTCTTTGGCTACCTTTTTTATCATATTAGTAATCCTTATAGCGGTAAACATTTTGCTGCTGTTTCTTAGTGTAGACGAGCAATAACTTGAGTCAACTCGATAATTGAGATTCTGATGCGCTGAAGTTTAGCGTAAATTCTTATGGCTACTCTCTACTATATGCCTTGTGAACTCCCTTCACCTATTTGTGATATAAAAAAACTCCCTTTTTTACCAAAAGGGAGTTGATTTCATGTTGTGTAATTTTCTTATCGAACATCCATCAATTCAACATCGAAAATAAGTGTTGCATTTGGAGGAATCACACCTCCCGCGCCAGCACTGCCGTAAGCTAAATCTGAAGGAATTACGAAACGAGCTTTGTCGCCTACCTGCAACAGCGAGATTCCTTCATCCCAACCTTTGATTACCTGTCCAACACCCAGTTGAAAACCAATGGGTTCATTTCGCTTGTACGAAGAATCAAAAACTTGTCCGTTCAATAAAGACCCTTCATAATGCACTGATACTTGGCTACCACCTTGGGCTTTGGCACCATCTCCTTTTTGGATAATTTTAAATCGGAGTCCACTATTTGTTGACTCAAAACCTGCAGCAACCTTGTCTAGTTCAGCGGCCTGCTTTGCCTTTTCTGCGGCTAGCCTTTCAGCGCCAGAATTCTTGAAAGTTTCAAAAGCTGCAACGGCATCCCAACTTTCAGCTTCCGCCCCTACCCTTACGATTTCAACACTTTCGATTTCATCTCCTTGGGCCACTGCGTCTACAATATCTTGCCCAGATTCCACATGGCCGAAAACGGTATGCTTGTTGTCTAACCAAGGTGTTGCAATATGGGTGATAAAGAATTGACTACCGTTCGTTCCGGGTCCGGCATTTGCCATAGAAAGTACTCCTGGCCCATCATGTGTCAAATCTGGGTGAAACTCATCGTCGAATTTATATCCGGCATCTCCGGTTCCGGTGCCTTGAGGGCATCCCCCTTGAATCATAAAATCTGGTATGACCCTATGAAATTTCAAACCGTTGTAGTAAGGTTCTCCAGCAGCTTTTGCTGTATTTTGTTGTTTCCCTTCCGCTAAGGCAACAAAGTTGCCAACCGTTCCTGGGGTTTTATCGTGTGTTAATTTTACGAGTATTTCTCCTTTTGAGGTATTGAATTTTGCGTAGATTCCTTCTTGCATTTTAAGCGAATTTTAATGAGCCGCAAAGGTAGGGATTTTTAGTTGATGGAAGACAGCACATGTAGGACCGATGGTAGGGTACCCTATTTTTGAGATAAGCGATTGGTTATCGGTTCTTCTGCCCCAGAACAAGTAGTTCTCAAAGCCAGCTAACCTCTCCCATTTTAGAAAACGATTGTGCAATTTTTGGCGGCGAGAGCGAGTGCATAGCCATGCTAGCCACACAGCACAAGCTACAGGGGTAAATAGACATTCGTAATGACGTTCAGCCTGTAACTTGGTAGCAAATTCTAGTTCGAACCGACTACGCCATAGGTATCAAACAAATACACCAAACTTGCCATGGCAGCGGCACCCAGTTCTAGTTCTCGACGATTGACATGTTCAAAAGTATCATTTTCAGCGTGGTGGTGGTCAAAATAACGCTGTGAGTCTGGTCGGAGTCCGGCTAATACAATAGTATTATTTTTCAATGGACTGATATCAGCACCAGAAAATCCCTTCATGAATGTATGTATATAATAGGGTTCAAATAGACTTTCCCAACTTTGGGCCCTCGCGATATTTTCATCAGAGGCGTCGAAACTGAAACCCCTTGGGGTAAATCCGCCAGAGTCACTTTCTAAGGCAAAGACATGATTTTCATTTGTACTTTCAGCTACCTCAGCATATTTTCTACCACCTCTTAATCCGTTCTCTTCGTTCATAAAGAGTACGGCTCGAATGGTTCTTTTTGGCTTGTACCCTATTTTCTTAAGTATGCGAAGTACTTCCATACTTTGAACGCATCCAGCCCCGTCGTCATGGGAACCATCACCCAAATCCCAGGAGTCAAGATGGCCGCCAACAACCATAATTTCATCTGGATGGGTACTTCCCTTAATTTCCCCTATAACATTATAAGATTCAACATCTTCCAATGTCTTGCAATTTAATTTGAAAAAGAATTGTGTATTAGGGTTCAATTTCAAGGTAGCACTTAATAAATCGGCTCCATTGGTACTAATTGCTGCTGCGGGAATTTTTTCAGCTTCCGGAATATCACCGTAGTTCATACCCCCAGCATGCGGATAATCATCTTGTCGAAGGTTCAAGGAGCGAACGATTACGCCTAAGGCTTCATATTTGCCAGCTTCGGCAGCACCACTTCTCCTTTGGTCGCCTGCACCTGAATACGCCTCAAAGGTATTTACTAGGGCCGGGTCCATCGGACGATTAAAGAAGACTATTTTTCCTGATATCTTTTCCTTTCCCAAGGTTTTGAGTTCCTCAATACTCTGCACCTCTATAACATTGGCTTTCACGCCTCTTCCATAAGTCGGTATCGAGCCTCCCAAAGCACATATAGGAACATTTGTGGTCACACCAGGGTCTGTTTCAATATAGGCGAACTCAGGGGTACCTCGAACCCATTTGGGTACCATGACAGGTTGTAGCCAAACACGGTCTAATCCTAGAGAGTCCATTTGGGTTTTGGTATAATCTACGGCTTGTTGCGCTTGTACCGAACCTGAGAGCCTCCCCCCTATTTGATTGGATAAATAATTGAGCCAAAGATATGCTTGCCCATCAGTAAGGGCAACATCGTAAATTTGACGGATTTGTTTTTCATCTTCCGATTGTGCAAAAGCTTGTGATACTACTAAGAGGAATACAAGGTAAATCTTCTTCATTCTGTTTCTTTTTCGAGCTGATTTCTATACTCCCCTAAATTAGCTTTTATTTTGGCACTCAACTCGGGTTCCTTGATATCTTTGTATTTCTTTAACGCTTCCAATAAAATGGAGGCAACGATTACACGAGCGGCTTTTTTGTTATCAGCAGGAATTACAAACCATGGAGCATGTGGTTTCGACGTTTTATTGATCGCCTCTTCGTAGCACTCTTGGTATTTATCCCATAGTTTACGCTCTTTTAGATCTCCCGCCGAGAACTTCCAATTTTTTTCTTTTAAGTCTAATCTCCGTACCAAGCGTCTTCGCTGTTCTGCCTTGGAGAGATTCAAGAAGAATTTGAAGATAATGGTTCCATTTTCAGCCAAATGTTTTTCGAAATTGTTGATTTGCTCAAAACGTTTCTCCCAAAAATTTTGGTCGATATCTTTCACGGTATGAATTCCTGGAATATGCTCTCCCAAAATATACTCGGGGTGCACTCTGGTCACCAATACATTCTCGTAATGTGTTCGATTAAAAACACCGAATTTACCTTTTGCCGGCAGCGCGATGTAATGCCGCCATAAATAATCGTGTTTTAACTCTAGTTCGGTGGGCACTTTAAAACTATGCACCACGACACCTTGAACATTAAAGTCTTTAAAAACCTCGCGAATAAGACTATCCTTTCCTGAGGTATCCATTCCCTGAAGGCAAACTAACACACTATATTTACTATGGGCGTAAAGCGTGTTTTGAAAATCGCCTAAATCTTCACGAATGGATTCCAACTGTTTTTTTAACTCCTTATTTGACGCACTCAAGTCTGTCACGGTATTTAAATCTGACAGTTTGATCGCTTTTTCGACTTTAAAATCACTACTTCCTATTGTATCCATGGTGAAAAGATAAAATTTTTTATCGGTGAAATGCATGAAATGTTAAAAAAAAATGTCGTTCATCGCCCATACACCTCAGTTCATCCGAAATACCTGAAATTGAGGGTGTTCCGTCGAAAAAAGTAGATGACAACGGCAAGCATTTCCTAATTTTACAGATAGTAGAATCCCAAATTTTATGACCTACAAACCTACGTTATGAAGATCCTGCATGTAATGCTATACAGTATAGCACTCCTATTACTTTCCTCCTTTGCCCCAGGCGAAGCATGCAGTTATGCGGGCTCAAATATGAACTATGTAAAGGCAAGGACAGAAGAAGCTCTGCAGATGGATGACATCAACAAGGCCAGATTCTATGCGTACAAGGCCATCAAGGTAATTCAGACCTCCACCAATAGATTTAACGATTGTGGTTGCAAAGATGCAGCTATTAACATCGAAGAAAGTCTTATCAGTTTAAAAGCGGCAACAAAATCAACATCGCTTAACGGAACTAGGATATTATTGCAAGAAGCTCTTCAACAAATAATAGATGCGCTAGATGCGCTTGATCAGCATGAAATGCACGATGTCGTTTTTCCGTCAAAGGATATTGCCATGAATGTCGAGGTTGGAATGGAAGCAGAGTTGATTGCTAACGAATTGGAAAAGAACGAGCTATACGAACAAATTGATAATTCGTTAGCTAAATATTCGAAATCTATCAATGCCGTAGTGGACTCGGTCAACTGTCTTGAAGCGAGAGCTTTTGCCAATACGATCTATACGCGTTGCGAACAGCAGCTATTAAAACCAAACCTTTCAGAGGGTAAAAAATACTACAATTTACGAACCAAGGAAATTACCGCAAAAGCGCTTCTGCGTTTGGGTGACTGTGGTTCAAAGCAATAGATAGTCGGCGTTTGGGCGTAGTTTTCGGCATGCTCAAAATTTAACACTAGCACATGTACTATGGCTATCCTTCACCTGTCAAATCGTTAACGCTTTCACCCTTAACATTTCTTTTCACTAACCCTTAGTGTTACTGCAGCTAACGGAACATTACTTACTAGCAAACAATTTCACATCTTCCTCCGTTACTTCATGACCTCCTAGAATAATCAAGCGTTCTACCACATTTCTAAGTTCGCGTATATTTCCTGTCCAATCATATGCCTTTAAGAGTTTAATGGCTTTGTCAGAAAAGGTCTTACCAGCAATGCCCTGCTCGCTAGTAATCTTATAGGTAAAATGATTTATCAACAAAGGAATATCATCGCGACGATCATTCAAGGCCGGTACTTTTATCAAAATAACGGCAAGTCGGTGA
This sequence comes from Maribacter sp., assembly GCF_039974175.1. GTDB lineage: Bacteria > Bacteroidota > Bacteroidia > Flavobacteriales > Flavobacteriaceae > Maribacter_C. The sequence continues at coordinate 449,833 of NZ_JBDWJN010000013.1, read as the reverse complement.
TACAAATCTTCTCGAAATTTACCCTCTTCGATCTCCTTTTTTAAATCTTTGTTTGTTGCGGCAAGTACGCGAACATCTACTTTAATGTCTTTATCTGTGCCCACTCTCGAAATTTTGCTCTCTTGAAGTGCCCGCAGCACTTTTGCCTGGGCTGATAGGCTCATATCACCAATTTCATCGAGAAAAATCGTGCCTTTGTTGGCCGCCTCAAATTTACCAGCTCTATCTTTTACCGCTGACGTAAAGGCTCCTTTTACGTGACCGAACAATTCACTCTCGATTAATTCAGATGGAATGGCCGCACAATTCACTTCAATAAAGGGTGCTGCGCTTCTCTGACTCTTTTCGTGCAGCCAGTGTGCTACCAATTCCTTTCCAGTTCCGTTTGATCCTGTAATTAAAACCCGGGCATCAGTAGGAGCTACTTTTTCAATCATGTCTTTGATAGCACCAATTTCTTTGCTATCACCTACCATTTCATAATTTTTGCTGACCTTTTTCTTCAGAATTTTGTTCTCTACCACCAATTCTTTGCGATCCAAAGCATTGCGAACAGTGGTCAAGAGTCGATTTAAATCTGGTGGTTTTGAGATGTAGTCAAAAGCCCCTGCGCGCATGGTATTCACTGCAGTATCTAAATCTCCATGACCTGATATCATTATAAAGGGTATTTCTGGTTTGATCTTGCGTGCAGCTTCCAATACTTCGACTCCATCCATCTTAGGCATTTTTATATCGCAAAGCACCAAATCGTACTCATTGTTCTTTACTGCTTCAAGGCCTTTTAATCCGTCCTCTGCTTCTTCTAATTGATAGCTGTCATTTTCCTCGGAAAGAATTTTAACCAGTACCCTTCGGATTGCTGCTTCATCTTCAATGATCAATATTTTTGACATAGGTAGTATGTTTTATTTTCTTTCCCGAGCATTAGGGAATGTATTTATTTTTTGTTTTCGAGATTTTAACCGTTACAGAAGGTGGTCAATTTTAAAAAATTCCTATTTTAAATCCTGTTCTAAGATAAATATTTCCTTGATCATTTAGTGTAAATGCCCTATTTCTATTCCCATCTCTAATAAGTCCCTCTTGTAAAAGTGAATATCCTAACAGTGTATAAAAAGATATCTCTTTTGTGAACTTATACTGATATCCTACGGCGCTTACCAAAGCTGACAAGGAAATTGATGTACCAACATTATTATTGGGCAATAACACATCATTTTGAATATTTATAAAATAACCATCCAAAAACAATGCCGCTTGTAGCACATGCTTTCCAGAATTGCTATAATATTTGACATCTTGCCTAGGAATACCAATGGTATATGACCAATTTGGGTGAAACCTTCTATAGTAATTGACAATGGGCAATGGAAAGGGCAAACCTGTTGCACTATTGAAAGACAAGCCAACAATTAATCGAAAAGGCCTATCGATATCCTTTTTTTCTTTCAACAAAACGGCGGAAAGATTCACTCTAAAATCATTGTTTTCAATACCCAACACAAAATTAGAGGCCAATCTCGGTTGCACGGCGCCTACGAATCGCCAAGTTTCATTCCACTTAAAGGAATACCCCAGATTGAAATCTACTATATGAAGGCGTTCTAAGGTACTTGTTTCGAAAGGAAGTGGTTGACCAACTCTAAACTCATAGGTATTATACTCACCACCTATGACCAAGTAGTTGTGTTCCTTAATTTTGATGGGAGCATTCAAAACGGCCCTGTATCGATTGGTACGAATTCCAGAATCATTTTCAGGTATTGCCGTATACTCCAAACGCAACAAATCAGGGGTTTGCGATAGCCCGAAGCAACTTATTAGAAGAAATAATAAACAGCAAAAAAAATGTTGCTTCATAGCAGTTAAACGGCGGCAATCACGAATTAGTCTTTTATGGGTAAATTCTTTTGAATTAGATGTACATCTCTTTGTGGGAATGGTATACTGATATTGTTTTCGCGAAACCTTGCATCGATTTTATATCGCATACGACTTTTAGTTTTAGGGTCGCTAAAACTATCCTTTATATAATAGTTCAATGAAAATTGGAGGGCAGATTCTCCGAAGTCATCAAAAAGAACAAAGTACTTCGGATTTTTTAAGACTTCCCTTTCTTCTTCAGCTACGCCTTCCAATAGTTGGGTAACCAAGGTAACATCACTCCCATAAGCAACACCAACTCGAATAGATTCTCTTGTAGTAGAATGGTTTTGGGTATAGTTGTAGACTATGTCACTAATAAATTTATGATTGGGAATAATGATTACTTTATCATCTCTTGTGATAGCTCTTGTAGTGCGTAATTTGATTTCAAAAATCTTACCAACGGTACCATTGATCTCCACCACATCGCCAACGCTTACCGATTTATCGGCAATAATTGATATACCACCAATAACATCTTGAAAAAGTTCTTGTAGCGCTAATCCCAAACCAACGAACAACGCAGCTGACGCGGTTATAATTAGAGTGATGTTGATACCGGCCGCACTTAAGGTTATCATGATGACGGCCATATAAATAAGGTACTTTATGAACTTAAAGACGCTGATGAACTTAAGTTCATCTTCCTTTTCCATTTTGCGTGTCCAGAGTTTTCTCAGCCATTTCAGCACAAAACTAGTCACCATGAAGGCTACAATAACCAGCAATAGCAAACCGATTGTGATATGAATAGAGTTCTCTCCCTCACCATAGTGAAAACCCAGATTCAAGAATTCTTTTATAGAACCCCTGATATCTTCCTCGATAATTTCTTTAACTGTATTCGATTCTTGTTGAAGTATCATTAATAGCGCAACCATTTAAAAAGTTCTTTGTAACTCGGTTTTTTACCATACATCAAAATACCGATTCTATAGATTTTGGCAGCCAACCACACGATTCCAATAAAGGTACCTATTAAAAGGGCAATCGATGTCAACAGTTGCCAAATGGGTACTCCTCCTTCTCCAATTCCGCCGGGCAACCGCATCAACATTACTATGGGCGATGTTAGCGGAAACAACGAAAACCCAACGGCTATTGGGCCGTGAGGGTTGTTAAAAACAGAAAAGAATCCTACATAAATCGCCAACATCAAGGGTAGGATAATGGGAAAGATAAATTGCTGTGTATCAGTTTCATTATCAACAGCGGCACCAATAGCTGCATAGATCGAACTATAAATCAAATACCCCAAAACGAAATATATCAAAAAGGATGCGATTAACATGAGCCAGGGCAAGCGCCAAAAATCTTGAACAAGTGCTATGGCTTTAGATGGTGATGGAACCGGATTGGTAAGATGCTCTCCCATAGCCACGCTAAGGTCAGCGCCTTGATTCAAGCTGTCTGGATCTATACCAAAAATCGCAAATGCCACCATTGACAAAAGGCTTGCAGATACAATCCAGATGGCAAATTGGGTAATGCCAGCTAGAGAAGTTCCAATAATCTTGCCAAGCATCAATTGAAACGGTTTTACCGATGATATAATAACTTCGATAATTCTACTTGTTTTCTCCTCGATTACACTCCGCATTACAAATCCTCCATAAATTATAATGAACATCATGATCAAATATCCGAAAGCACCGCCAACGGCAGCTTTGAGCATGTTAATTCTCTTTAAGTTTTGCTCACCCGCAAAAGTAGAAGTACGAATTTCAAAGCGGTCAGCTATTTGCTCAAATTCTCGGGAAGAAACGCCCATATCCTTCAGTTTCTGTTGCCGAAGTTTTTCTTGAAAAACAGCCTCAATATCTTCGATAACATTGTTACTAGCGGCCTCCTTAGAATAAAAGAAAGAGCGTGCGGCGACCATTTCTAAATCACTTTCCTCAGGAATGTGCAATAGACCGTAATACCCTAAATTAGCTGTAGAATCCTTGGCGGCCTCTAAACTTAGGCCCTCGAAATTCACATAACCGGTATACTCGTCTGACAAGAAGTCATTCGTAAAATACCTGCTCTCATTAAGAACAGAAATGATTCGTTTTTCATTATCGTTCAACTTGGTTAGGTAAGCAATTAACACTACCATAGCCACCATTAAAATTGGACTCAAAAAAGTCATTATCACGAAAGATCGGTTACGCACCTTTGCCAAATACTCGCGTTTGATAATTAAAGGTAATTTATGCATTCGCATCTTTGGTTTGAACAGTTCGAATAAATATCTCGTTTGCAGAAGGTATGGTTTCCACAAATTGATTGATGTTGGCCCGATCAGCCAAATAGGCAAGTACATCACTTGAATCGCTTGAAGGTAACTGCAGCTTAAAATCTAGCTGGTTTTCTGTAGGGTTAAACGATGAGTACGTAATTTGAAATTTATCTTTAAGGTCTTGGAGCAAGGCCTCTCCTTTTTCAACTTCCAACCCTACTTCATAGATATTACTTTTATATGTCTTTTTAATATCGGATAGTTTACCATCTAAAATCTTTTCAGATTGGTGAATGAGGGCGATATGATCACAAAGTTCCTCAACAGATTCCATTCGGTGTGTAGAGAAAATAATAGAAGCTCCTTTATCTCTCAACTGTAATATTTCGTCTTTAATGATATTTGCATTTATAGGGTCAAAACCACTAAAAGGTTCATCAAAAATCAATAGCTTAGGATCGTGCAATACCGTTACAATAAACTGTATTTTCTGAGCCATTCCTTTGGAGAGTTCTTGTATTTTTTTATTCCACCAGTCTCCTATTTCCAAACGGTCAAACCAGTACTTTAAACGCTGTTTGGCCTCTGACTTGCTCAATCCTTTCAACTGGGCCAGGTACAGGGCTTGTTCCCCTACTTTCATACTCTTGTATAATCCTCTTTCTTCAGGCAAATAACCTATCATCGCAATGTGTCGAGCGTCTAGGGGTGCTCCATCAAAAAACACCTCTCCGTCATCGGGGAATGTAATTTGATTGATAATACGTATTAAAGTGGTTTTACCGGCCCCGTTCGGACCGAGGAGTCCGTAGATACTGTTATTGGGAATTTCGAGGGAGACTTTTTTGAGAGCGGTATGTTCTCCAAAGCGTTTGGTAACCCCCTGAGTAACCAAAATATTGTTCATGCAAGCAATTTTATCAAAGATATGTAAATGCGTTTTAAAGGCAATTCTCTTTTAAGATGGATTTAATCTAAAAAACTTCCCCTTTGGTATTTAGACCCGACGCAACAGTGGGCTTAGTTCGATTTTCTTATGAACGCTGTACCACTTGTGGAAAACACAAACGCGCTAAAAAAACAAAACCCACCCTTAATGAATTAAGGATGGGAAAAAAATTGCTATGAAAAAGAAAATTAGTATCGGTTTCCCAATACTATTCCAAATATACGTTTTTTATTTAAATGCCAAATTAATATCCACTATGAGAACATATCTTTAACTTTTTCGAAGAAAGATTTATCTGATTTTTCTGGCCTGGGTTCGAAATTCTCGTTGTTCTGCATCCGTTCAAAGAACTCTTTTTGCTCCTTATTCAGCTCTTTGGGCGTCCAAACGTTAACATGTACCAATAAATCACCACTACCGTAACCATTTAAACTAGAAATACCTTTTCCACGTAGACGCAGTATTTTCCCCGATTGAATTCCCGGTTCTAACTTGATACGTACTTTTCCGCCAACCGAATCAATTTCTTTTGATGTTCCCAAGACAGCTTCTGAAATACTAACATATAGGTCATAATGCAGATTATCTCCTTCGCGCTTGAGTGTAGCGTGATCCTCAGTTTCTATTGCAACCAACAAATCTCCTGGCACTCCATTACCTGGAGCTTCATTACCTTTATTGGGCACTTTTAATTGCATACCCTCCTCAACACCGGGAGGAATATTTATCGAAACCGTTTCCTCCGCAACTTTTAAACCTTGTCCGTCAGCATCACTTGGCCGTTTGTCGATAATTTGACCGCTGCCACCACAGGTATTACAGGTAGCCGCCGTTTGCATCCTACCTAAAATGGTATTCGTCACTTTGGTTACCTGCCCGCGACCATTACAAGTACCACAGGTTTTATATGTGACGCCGTCAGCTTGTACTTTTCTACGGACCTTCACCTTTTTCTCAACGCCATTCGCAACCTCTTCAAGGGTAAGCTTTACACGAATGCGCAGGTTACTTCCCTTAACACGACGTTGGCCGCCACCGCCAAAGCCATTAAAACCACCGCCACCAAAAGCACTTCCGAAGATATCACCGAATTGGCTGAAAATATCATCCATATTCATACCTCCACCACCAAAGCCACCGCCACCTTCAAAGGCGGCATGACCAAATTGGTCGTAACGTGCTTTTTTGTCTGCATCACTCAAAACTTCATAGGCTTCAGCGGCCTTTTTAAAATTTTCTTCCGCTTTGGCATCTCCAGGGTTTTTATCAGGATGATATTGAACGGCCTTCTTGCGATACGCCTTTTTAATTTCGGCTGCACTAGCGTTCTTGGTAACCCCTAAAATTTCATAATAATCTTGCTTCATGATTTCTTCTTAGTTTCCAACAACAACCTTTGGATGACGAATAATCTTGTCACCCAACTTATACCCTTTTTCGACTACGTCGATAATTTTACCTTTCAACTTTTTGTTCGGTGCCGGTATTTGTGTAATCGCATCGTGAATTTCTGCATCAAAGGAATCACCTTGTTTTGCCTCCGCTTCGGTTAGCCCTTTATTCTTTAAGGTTTCCCTGAACTTGTTGTTGATAAGTTCAACCCCTTTGAACATTTCTTTATCTTCTGATTTTGCCAACTCTTTCATTGCCCTATCGAAATCATCCATTACAGGCAATAACGAAACGATAACCTCTTGACCAGCAGTTTTGAATAAATCAATACGCTCCTTTGAAGTTCGCTTTTTATAATTTTCAAACTCGGCAAAAAGACGCAAAAACTTGTCTTTTTCTTTGCCAAGTTCTTCCTGCAGTTTTTCCTCAGCAGTCAGCTCATCTTCCTCTTCAACAACCTCTTCAGCTTGCGTTTGCCCTTCTTCGTTTAGCGTAGTGTCAGAAATAATATCTTCTAAATCTTCAGTTTTGTCTTTCTCACTCATTTGATAGTACTATTAATCGTCATTTTGAGGTGGCAAAAGTACTGCCAATTCTTTAAAAATGTCAAAATGTCACGAAAAATATTGAAAGACAGTAGGTGTGGAGAAGTATGAAGCTTGAAGCGTGTTAAATGTATTCTTTCTTAGCTACAGAATTGAATTTACTTTTGGTCGTTTCCTTTGAATAGATATTCTCTAAGGCACGGCAAATATTCGGGTAGTGAAAGACGAAACCCTCTTCTTCTATTTTTTTGCTACTAACGCGTTGACTAGCAAACAAAAGATAAGACATCTCGCCCAAAATTGCTTTCATGACAAACCGTGGAATATTCGGAAGAAACAAGGGCCTATCAATTACTTTCGCAATCTCCTTTACCAATTTGGCGTTGTTTACCGGGTTCGGCCCTACCCCATTGTATGTACCCTCTAGTCGGTGTTCAATAAGATATAAAAATTGTCTCGCAAGATCGGAAATATGAATCCATGACTGCCAATGCATGCCGTTGCCAAAAGCTGCACCTGCATAGTATTTAATGGGTTTTGCCATTTCGGGTAGTGCCCCGCCTGCCGCAGAAATTACCAGCCCTATTCTAATCTTGGCAACAGCAAAATCGAATTTTTCAAATACATCTGCTTCCTTTTCCCAAATGGCTACAACCTCACCTAGAAAACTATCATCCACATTTTTTTCATCCTCGGTATAGAAAGTGGCAAGTGAATTCGGATAAATGCCAATTGCAGAAGCGGAAATAAATGATCTAATACCTGAAGTATCAATTTGTTCCAACGCATTTTTAAGGGTACGAAGCGCATTTATTCTACTTGAAAGTACGATCTTCTTGTAGCTAGTGGTCCATCGTTTGGAGATGCTGGCTCCCGCTAGATTGATGATAGCTGAAACACCCTTAAAACTATTCTGATCAATCTCTCCAGTATCTGGGTTCCAGTAATACCCTTGGTAATTCGTCTTAGAAACGATTTTATTTTTAGAAGTTGTAAGATAGTTGACGTCAATATTTTGCTCATGACATAAACGAACAATTTCGCTGCCTACCAAACCTGTGGCTCCTGTAATCAATATGCGCATATGTCAAAGGTATTGGTTTTTAAAATCGGTAAGCTATCCTTTAATTTGGATTTAACAGTATTGTTTAAGCTTATGTTAAATACTGAATATGAATACTTTGCCGCTAAGATACGTATTTAGTGGCCCGAAGCATTTCACGCTTACCTGGAGGACCTGGCAATCGTTCAACAACAAAACCAACAGCCTGCATAGCCCTTCGAACGCTGCCTTTGGCCGAGTAGGTTACTAAAACACCTTGATTTTGAAGGGCTGCGTACATTTTTAAAAAGATGGCTTCTGTCCAAAGCTCGGGTTGCACTCTTGCCCCAAAAGCGTCAAAATAGATTAGATTGTATGCATTGGCATCATCAAAATCCTTAAAATCTTCCTGTTTTTTATGTAAGCGGAAGGAGTCGGAAATCACTACTTCTTTTTCCCAGGAGGATTGATGCATCTGTTGAAACTCTTTTACCAACTTCTCAGCTTTCAGCTCTGAAATATAATCGAGTTGTTCTAGTTCTTCAGATGTAACCGGATAAGCTTCAACCCCAGTATACCGAATATTCAAATTTAACTTTTGTGCTTCAAGAAGGGTAATCAAACAATTCAAACCTGTGCCAAAACCTATTTCTAAAATAGATAGAGAACTATTACTGAAAAGGGAAAGCCCAGACTTTATGAATACATGATAGGCTTCTTGAATAGCACCGTGTTTGGAATGGTATTGTTCGTCCCAATCAGCAATATGAATAGTCTTTGAACCATCTAAGGTGGTAATAATCTTGCGTTCCACTAGTCTTTTAGTAAAACCCCATCAGCTTCAAAGCCCAAGGTTTTTTTGGGAGCTGTGATTTTAGCAATCTCCTCGTCGCTCTTACCGCCATCTTTCGCGTAATGTTTTTGGTCCTTTACACTCATTTCTTCAACAAAGGCAAGTCCGTTTACAATAACTTCTTTTCCTTTGATATCCTTGGGCATAAAAAATCCGTAGTCTTTAAAACGCACCATGGTTTCTTGTCCGTCTTGCAATTCGAGCCGCATCCAGCACCCTTTAGATTGGCACACATCGGTAACTGTAGCCACAAATTTGGTTTGTACGGTATCAGCCGCCTTCATGCCGCCGTACTTTTCAGACATTTCAGCTGCGGAAATGACGTTATTTTCATCAATCAGCATTCCAAAAGAGGGTAAAGACGTTCTCGCTACTACCGATTGTTCTGTTTCAGACTGCGAATTTTGGGCCGCAACAGTGGCAAAAGCAAAGAAAAATATAAGTAAAATGTTAATTCGTTTCATATTATTCATTATTTCTAAAACTTCAACAAAATTGGACATTTTAAACCGAAAAAGCCCATACAATTTGAGATATTTAACTAATTTTATTCTTTAAATATAACTCAAAATGGAAAGTATTACCAAGAATGCCATCACCATTGAAAAGGCACAAAGCTCGAAAATAACACAAGTTGATTTTGACAATTTAGCTTTCGGAAGCGTATTCTCTGATCATATGTTGGTCTGCGACTATCGAAATGGCGCTTGGGAAACTCCTAAAATAGTACCCTATGGACCTGTGAGTTTAGCACCTTCTGCAAAGATATTCCACTACGGCCAGTCCATTTTTGAGGGTATGAAAGCGTATAAAGATAAGAATAGCGATATTTTTCTTTTTCGCCCATTAGACAATCACAAGCGGTTGAATATTTCGGCGCGACGTATGTCGATGCCTGAATTACCCGAAGCGTATTTCATGGAAGGCTTGACAACCCTTTTAGCATTAGACAAGGATTGGATTCCGCAAACAGAGGGAAGTGCCATGTACATACGACCATTTATGTTTGCCTCGGGTGAAGGTTTTCATGCGTCACCCGCAGACGAATACAGGTTCATGATTTGTCTGGCGCCTTCAGGACCTTACTTCTCTGGGGAAGTAAAAGTATTGATTGAGGAAAAATATTCTCGTTCGGCAAATGGGGGTGTAGGTTACGCCAAAACAGGTGGAAACTATGCAGGCCAATTTCATCCTACCCAATTGGCCAAGGCACAAGGATACCAGCAAGTCATTTGGACAGACGACCACCATCATGAAAATATAGAAGAAGCAGGCGCCATGAATATCTTTGTTCGTATCGGCGATACTTTGATTACGGGCCCAACCAGTGATCGTATTTTAGACGGTATCACACGAAAAAGTGTACTAGAGGTAGCAAAAACGGAAGGTATCACAACCGAAGTTCGGGCTATTACTGTTTCAGAAGTGGTTGCAGCTGCCAAAGACGGAAGTTTAAAAGAAATGTTTGGTGCCGGTACGGCAGCGGTGATTTCACCAATTGCAGGCTTCGGATATAGAGGCACAGACTATGATCTTCCCAGAGTGGAAAACAGTTACGCCTCAAAATTCAAAAGGCACATTACCGATATTCAGTACAATCGGGCCGAAGATGAATACGGATGGCGGTATAAGGTATAAACTGAGTCGAACGTTAATACGATCTGTTCTGTGCTCTGACCGATTGCCATGAGACCTATCGCCTTGTTCAGTGTAGTTAGGAGATGTTTGGCATACCCAAAAAAATGAAATTCAAATACAGCATCATAGTCGTTACTGTTTTCTTGGTATTTTATCAATCAAGTGGTCAGAATCGCATAACGATTACCATTCCCACAGCAGAGTCAGAGTCTCACTATATTTGGAGAACAATACAGGATACTGACTTCTTTGAAGAAAAAAAATATCAGGTAAGTCTACCAAAAGCCCCCCTCATCGCAAAACTCAAGCGAAAATCTAAGTTAGGAGAATTGTCTGGTGATGATTATGAGCGCTTAGAAGCTTTTATAAGAGATAGCGTATACCGTTTGGCTGATTATAAAAAAGGATTTGAAAAAATTGAAAGTGAACTGGTATTAATCAATAAAATGATTAATCAACTAAATCGTTCAAGCTTAAATTGGAATTTCAAAGAGTTTGAAACCTACAATGTAAACTTGACCCTGTACGGACCTGGGGGAAGTTATGATCCTAGTGAAGGGTCAATACTAATTTATACCACTATTGATGGAGGGTTCAAGAACTATGTGAATCCTGCCAACACCATTATACACGAGGTGGTGCACATTGGAATAGAAGAATCTATCGTCTTAGCTAACAATCTTCCGCATCCTACAAAGGAACGAATTGTAGATACCATTGTAATGCTACATTTTGCTGACTTTTTACCAGATTATCGAATACAAAATATGGGGTATACCGGTATAGACGAGTATCTTAAAACAATTGATGACCTAAATGAATTGAACACCATATTGAAAAGAGTTTTGAGCGAAATAGAAAACGATTAACTATTCTCAGCATTCATTTGTAAAACCTTTTAGGGTTTTCAAGCTTGAAATTCTCGTCTGATTGGTGATCGCAATTTTATGATTATTCCGTAACTTATGGTCGCTCGAGAACACCGAGTTCAATTGTCAAACGACTGGTCGCCACCGCTATCAGATCAGATAAACGTATTACCGTCAATGTCTTTTTTGGTAATCACAAGCAAATACGGATTAAAGCAACTGAAACAAGAAAACTATAGGACCGTTTCGAACGCGTAATGTGCTCGCGGTACCAAAAGAAAAAACATCATTGAAATCCATAAAAGCATAAAGATACAATGCATATTCAGAGCAATATAAATACGGTAGTCTTCAGTATATTTTTAGTTTTTTGTACTGCAATTAGCTGTAAAACAGAGCACAGTCAAAACTCCAATTTGGCAGCGGAAAAAGAAAAGTTAATGACACGGGTTGTCGAATTCAATATGGCCTTTGAGGCGGGGGAGATTGAAAAATTACAAACCATGATCACCAACAACTACGTACATACAAACGGCAATTCTAAATCAATACACAAAGAGGATTGGTTGGCCTATTTAAAGCAACGAAAAAAGCAATTATCTAGTGGCCGTTTGACGGTAAAAAATTATGCAATGCATGATACTGAAATTGAAATGCATATGCAAACGGCAATTGTTACGGCAAAAGTTTCTTTTACTACGATTACACCGAATGAACAAAAAGAAAGCGAATTTAGGGTTACTAATCTTTGGGTCAAAGAAGAAGGTATTTGGAAAAGAGCAGGATTTCACGACACGCGAATAAAATAAAGGGTGGTGCATTGAAAGGTTGCCAATTAGAGGCCACAGGCTACTCAAATGGAATTCCAATACTTATTTACTACCTTAGGGAGGGCGGAAATGACTCATTTGTGTAGTTGCATTCATTCGTCATATAAGAAACCAATAACTAACCAATTCGTGTAAAAATTATGAATCCGATACTTAGAAACCTCTTAGCCTTAGTTGCCGGTTGGTTTGGAGGTAGCCTTGTCAATATGGGGCTTGTCAAACTTGGTCATGCATTAATTCCAATAGTGGGAATAGACCCTAGTGATATGAATGCCTTGGCGGAAGTAATGCCCACTTTAGATTTCAAGTATTTTATCTTTCCATTTTTGGCCCATGCCCTAGGAACCCTTGTTGGGGCAGCTATAGCAGCGTCGATTGCTACAAAACACAAAATGAAAATTGCATTGGGTGTTGGGGGTTTATTCTTGTTAGGGGGTATTATGGTCAACTATATGTTACCCGGACCAACCTGGTTTGCAGTTGTGGATATTGTTCTCGCTTACATTCCCATGGCTTGGATTGGTGGCAAACTAGCGGAGCGTATGGCTCGAACAAATTAATATGGAATTTACCTTGAAAACAGTCATTCCCGCTACAGCTGAAAAAATCTATAAGACTTGGTTAAGTAGTGAAGGGCACACAAAAATGACTGGCGCTACGGCTATTGTTTCAGACAGGGTTGGTGAAAAATTTACGGCATGGGATGGATATATCGAAGGAGTAAACATCGAATTGGAGACCAACAAAAGAATTTCACAATCTTGGAGAACCTCCCAATTTGAAGATGAAGAACAAGATTCACAATTGGAAATTGTATTGAAGGAAGTCAAAGGCCAGACTGAAATCACCTTAGCTCATAGCAAACTTCCGGAAAGCGGAGCGCACTATCAAAAAGGATGGGATGATCATTATTTTCAACCCATGAAAGACTATTTTTCAACTTAAGCAATACATATTCGAACATCAAGAGAATTTGATGTTTTGGCCAAAATATATAGCGGCTTGCAAGAACTAGCCAAAAATTAAATCACTACTATGGAGCGTCGAAAATTTTTACAGCATACAGCTGCTTTTGCTGCACTAATTTCTACACCACTTTCGTATTCCCACGGATTGTTTACTGGTAACTTACCAGCTGACATAACCGACCTTAGCGCCTGTGATCTATCGTTGGCCATACGAAAAAAACAGGTCAGTTGCCTTGAGGTAATGCAGGCTTACCTGAATCGAATTCATCGGTACAATCCTGTTTATAATGCCATCGTAAGTTTAGTAGCTGATGATGCCCTATTGCAACAAGCTAAAATGGCGGACCAGGCTTTGGCCAGAAACGAATATTGGGGTTGGATGCATGGTATGCCACATGCCATAAAAGATTTGGCCCCTGTGATGGGCCTCCCCTATACTAGTGGGTCGCCACTGTTTGCCAATAGAATTGCCGAGGAGGATGGTTTCTTGGTAGCCAAAATTCGAAATCAGGGTGCCATTTTTATCGGCAAGACCAATACCCCTGAATTTGGTCTCGGGTCTCAATGTTACAATCGCGTGTTTGGAGCTACAGGCAGTGCCCATAACCCTGAATTGACGTCAGGCGGCAGTAGTGGCGGGGCGGCTTGCGGTTTAGGCACCCATATGTTACCTGCTGCGGATGGTGGCGACATGATGGGATCCTTAAGGAATCCAGGTGCCTTTAACAATGTAATCGGTTTTAGGCCGAGCACTACGGTTGTCATGGAAGAGGGTGATGCCGAGGAACGCCTGCTCTGGACTTCCGGACCGATGGGCCGAGATACAAAAGATACCATTCGCTTACTTCAGACCATGGCCAAAGATCCTGTGTTTGATGATTTACGCCCCCTCAATCTCAAAAATATCAAGTTGGGTTGGATGGGAAATCTCGACAATTATCTGGCAATGGAGTCAGGCATACTAGCGTTGTGCGAAGCCAGCCTAGTTAGTATAGCCGATGCTGGGGCCTCGGTTGAAGCAGTGAAAACAAACTTTACACTATCAGATTTATGGCAGAGCTGGACAACCCTGCGGCATGCTGGGCGTTCTAGTATGTTGGAATATTATGATGATCTTGATAAGCGAAAACTTCTGAAACCAGAATTGATTTGGGAAATCGAACAGAGCCTTAGCCTTGACGAGACAGATATTCAGAATGCAAATGTTATCCGAAACAATTGGAATATCGAATTAGATCGCATGTTCGATATATTTGACTTCTTAGTACTACCTACTGCCCAAGTATTCCCGTACTCAAAGGAAATTCATTGGCCAAAAGAAATTAATGGCAAGCCGATGGACACCTATCATCGTTGGATGGAGGTAGTTATATTGGGTAGTCTTGGAGGTATTCCTGTGGTGAACGTGCCAGTAGGATTTGACTTAAAAGGCAGGCCCATGGGCATGCAGGTAATGGGCAAATTCGGTGATGATAAAAAGGTATTGGAGTTCGCATTGGCCTATGAGCGGATTACCAACCATTTAAGCAAGCGACCAAACTTGGTCGAAATAGATGATTAGCTACCCCTCTAAGATCTTCTTAATATTGGGTTTGAAATAGTTAGGCCCTTTCAAAACCTTACCGTCATCTCTGTAGATGGGCTTTCCGTCAGCACCTAGCTTGCTCATATTACTACGCTGTATTTCGCTAAAGACTTCCTCGATCTTGTGTTGCATTCCATGCTCGATAATGGTTCCGCACAAAATGTAGAGCATATCGCCCAAGGCATCGGCAACCTCAACCATATCATTGTCTTGAACCGCTTCAAGATACTCTTTGTTCTCTTCATCCATTAGATTAAAACGAAGCAAATTTTTACTTTCCCCCAGGTCAGCCTTCATGGTTTCAGAATATCCAAGTCCAAAAGAAATATGGAATTCCTTTACCGCGTTTATCTTGTCTTGCATTGATACGAGTTTTTGCGTTAGCTTTGCGCAAAAATATAAAATATGTTCAGCTCTGGGCAATTAATTTTTGCTGGCCTTTTTGTTCTTGTTTTTGCGGTGATAATTGTGCTATCGTACAAAAAAGATAAAAAATTACACTTAAAGAATTATAAAGGTGTTAAATGGGTTGCTGTTACATTTCTGATTTTTCTAATACTTCTCTTTATAATTAAGTATTTACTCAATAATTAACACTTTTTTTAAGTATACGATAAAACTTACATTTTTGTAGACTATTTCATCTTTTTACACGTATTATATACCAAACAACGTATTTTTGCGTTATTCATCCATAAGGGGCAAAAGATGACAACTTTTTTTACTATACTTTTTATCATTCTCGGAGTAAATGCAGTAATGATGTTTTTCAGCCTAAGTGGTACGAACCAAAAGGCAAAAAAACCTTCAACTGGAAGTTCTAAAGCTTCCATTTCTGAGATACATCCGATTGATTTAATTTCTTCGAAGTATAAGAAAGCAGTTTAGTTTTATACCTTTAGGGTATGAAGCAACTGTTACTTGTATTTTTTGGTGGAGGCATTGGAAGCATACTGCGCTTTGTCATCTCCAAAAACTTTAATAACTACTTTCAACACTTCTTTTTAGGCACCTTCCTTGTGAATATTATAGGTTGTATACTAATAGGCATAATTCTAGGTTTCTCCTTGAAAAGTGATTATCTAACACAAAACCAGACCTTGTTATTATCAACAGGCTTTTGTGGTGGATTTACCACTTTTTCCACCTTTGCATTTGAAAAACACGCTTTGCTCAAAGCAGGTGAATTAATGCACTTCTCTTTCTATACCATTGCCAGTATCGTAGTTGGCGTATTTGCTATTGCAATTGGGTTGTGGTTAGCTAAAATGTTATAAATATCACACTACGACTGCTATTTCTGTTTTTTTGCTAAAAAACAGGCTCTTCCTAGCTTTTTTTAAACTTTTCTCAAAAAAGTAAGCCAAACATCTACTTTATATCAAAAATCTCGACGTTTTTGGCAAACTGAATATGTAAAAATTCAAAATTGTACAACTTATTTAATCATACCCACAAATTTATAGGGGTTAAATTGTTATATATATAAAAATTTAAATACTACCCCCAAAAAGTATAGGGTACAATTAATTTTAACATACATTTGGCACTTCAACTAATACCGTTATAATTATTATGAAACAAATCGAGGCAATTATCAGAAAGTCGAAATTCGACGAAGTCAAAAAGGCTTTGCACGAAATCGAAGTCAATTTCTTCAGTTACTGGGATGTAACCGGAGTAGGAAATGAAAAACAAGGTCATGTCTACCGAGGCATATCGTATAGCACCACCGACATTCAACGGCGCTATTTATCAGTTGTAGTATCCGATGAATTTTTGGAAAAAACAGTGAACTGCATTCTAGAATCAGCTTACACAGGAAACGTAGGTGATGGAAAGATTTTCGTTTCAGAAGTTCTTGAAGCTTATAGAATACGAACCAAGGAAAGCGGTCACGCAGGAATCAACTAAACAACCACTAAACTTTTATTAAAATGGACGCAGGATTATTTACAGCGAATAACGTATGGATGATGGTAGCTACCGCATTGGTATTCTTCATGCACACCGGATTTGCATTTTTAGAAATAGGATTAACAAGATCAAAAAATACAATTAACATATTATTTAAAAACATCTTTATTATTACAGTAGGCCTTCTTCTGTATTACGCTTGGGGTTTCAACATGATGTATCCCGGCTTTGAGGAAGGGTCATCAGGAATATTCGGCTTTGCCGGATTTGGTATTGGAGCACCCGAAAACGGAATGACTCCAGATTACGCTGATGGCGGTTACACCTGGTGGACCGACTTCCTTTTTCAAGGAATGTTTGCAGCAACAGCAGCAACAATTGTTTCCGGTGCGGTTGCCGAACGTATTAAAATAGGTGCCTTTATGATATTCACCGTAATTTACGTTGGCTTGGTGTATCCTATAGTTGGTGCATGGAAATGGGGCGGTGGCTTCTTAGATTCTTGGGGTTTCTACGATTTCGCAGGCTCTACTTTGGTTCACTCCGTTGGAGGTTGGGCTGCTCTAGTAGCTATTTATTTATTAGGATCTAGAATAGGTAAATTTGGAGAAGATGGTAAACCCAAAGCGATACCAGGTCACAGTATTCCTTTAGCTACGGCCGGTGTGCTTATCTTATGGCTAGGTTGGTTTGGTTTTAACGGAGGCTCTGTGCTGTCTGCTGACCCAGAATTAACTTCATTGGTATTGGTTACTACCTGTTTATCTGCCGCCGCTGGTGGAGTAGCCGCAATGGTACTTTCATATATACTTTACAAAAATCTTGACCTTACCATGTTCTTAAACGGAATTTTAGGTGGATTGGTAGGTATCACTGCCGGGGCTGATCTTATGTCTCCAGAGAATGCAATTGTTATTGGTTTACTGTCTGGTATTATCATCGTTTTAGGTGTTGCATTGATAGACAAATTAAAACTCGATGACCCTGTTGGTGCTGTAGCAGTTCACTTGATTTGTGGTATCTGGGGTACTTTAGCGGTAGGTATCTTTGGTAAAATGGCTAGTGGAGCTCAGTTCATGACCCAGTTATATGGTGTTCTAATAATAGGTGCATTCTGTGTAGTTACTTCGGGAATCATCATAGGAGCATTAAAAGCCATCACGGGGATTCGAGTTTCTAAAGAAGAAGAAGTCGAAGGCCTTGACCTTCATGAACACGGTATGGATTCATACCCCGACTTTATGAATGACTAATTCAAAATAAAAACAGACGGAGCGTTTTGCAGAACGCTCCGTCAAAATAATCTATTCACAACAGATCAATCAAAAATCAAGTCCCTTGCGGGAAACTTAAAATTTAAACTTATGAACACGATTACAAAAACAAATTTCGTAAAAAATATACTTTTATTAGCATTCATGCTTTTTGCAACGGTCAGCACCTTCGCTCAAGAGGAGGAAACCGAAGAAGAAGCAAAGTCAAAATTCACCTTTAGCGGTAGTGTTGATGCTTACTATCGAGCTAACCTAAACGCTGGCAATGGTACTGATGCACAGGCTCCAGGTAGTTCGTTTGCCAACCTCCCGGGCTTTGCCTTAGGTATGGCCAATGTTATTGCCGGTTACGAAGGGGAAAAAG
Organism: Maribacter sp.; assembly: GCF_039974175.1. Lineage (GTDB taxonomy): Bacteria > Bacteroidota > Bacteroidia > Flavobacteriales > Flavobacteriaceae > Maribacter_C. Next base: position 431,454 of record NZ_JBDWJN010000013.1, on the reverse strand, counting down.
TAGGTTTCGTAGCTGACCTAGTTTTTGGTCCTAGAGGAACCGATGCAATTTTTGCCTCTCCAATGTACTCGGCAACAGGCGACATTGTAAATCAATTGTATGTGTATTGGAATGTTAGTCCGTCAGTAAAACTTACTTTTGGTAACTTCAATACTTTCTTAGGTTATGAAGTAATTTCACCTGTAGCTAATTTCAACTATAGCACGTCATACCTGTTTTCTTATGGCCCTTTTTCCCATACGGGATTGAAAGCTGATTTTGCATTATCAGATGATTTTAGTCTTATGTTGGCTGTCATGAATCAAACAGATTTGACCGAATTTAATCCTACAGGACAATATGCTTATGGAGCACAATTAGGATATAGTGGACAATATCTTAATTTATTGGTAGACAATGGTTCTTTCGAAGTTGATTATACAGGTGGTTTTGATCTTTCTGATTCTTTTTTCTTAGGAATCAATGCCGCTTACTTCAGTGGTGATGAAGAAGACGGCATAGGCAACTTTGCAGGTGTTGCTCTTTATCCCCAACTGGCAACATCTGATAATTTCACTATAGGGTTAAGAGGTGAGTATTTTGCAGAAACAGATGGTTTCGGTGCAATTGGAACTTCTCCTGACCCAAATTTTGATGGTGACCAAAGCGTTTTTGCAGTAACCCTTACCGGTAGTGCTACCATTGGTGATTTAATAATAAAACCAGAATTGCGATTAGACAGCGCTTCCGAAGATGTATTTGTTAACTCGGATGGTGAAGTAATGGCAGGCCTTTCTTCCTTTGTTTTGGCAGCAGTCTACTCTTTTTAATATGAATTAAATTGGTTGAGTTAAATAGTTTAAGTTGAGAAAAACCCTGGCATTTTTTGCTGGGGTTTTTTATTTGTACCCTTTATTAAAAGCTTTTACGCCAGCCAAAACTTTGGTCTCGAGGTGATTGACGGCAGGGACTAAAGGGCAAGAATACTTTTTGTTGTACGTACAATAGGGGTTATAGGCTTTATTGAAGTCGATAGTGATGACATCTGATTTCGGAATTCTTAAATCGATATAGCGTCCTCCCCCATAGGTCTCCTCCGAATTGGTTAAATCGGTAAATGGTAAAAAAAGATAGTCTGCGTAATCTTCTTCCAACATCAATTCCTTGTTCTGATAGACTTCCAATTGTCTGGCTTTGCCGTTGAGCGTAAAGTGAGCAATTCCGTAAACTACTTCTTCTGTTTTTCGGTCGGTGGTAGTGGGCATCATAAAAGGCAACGCTTCAGGGGTGCGAACCAATTTTGCGACGACAACATAGCTCGTATCTGGAGCAAAAAAATCTAAAGACTCAAAGTCCTTTCTAAATTTGTCAGGTAGTGGGGAGGTCTCGGGGTTTTTGAACTCTTCATTCAAGTCTTGTTGAAACTTTAGGATACCAACAGTAGCCTCTGTTTGAATCGCCTCAATTTCCTTCTCCACTATATCGTGATACTTCTTTTTTTGCTTACAAGCAATTAGCAAAACCAATCCGAAAAGCAGATAAAGTAAAGCGTTGTATTTCATGACTTAATTTTAGGTAAAAATACGATTTATACTATTTCCCTCTTTCTTGTTTCTGTTGTACTTTGCGCATAAATCAAAGCTCATGAAAAAACGACTCCTATTACTTTCAATTGCTCTTATATGTATATCGTGCAAGCAGCTTAAGAAAGAAAGTAAAAATAATATAGTAGAAAAAAGAATCTTTCCAGAATTGAAGGCAGATAGATACAATGTTGCTTTCTTGATAATGGAAGGCACCTATAATACAGAATTTACCGCCCCTTTTGACATTTTTCAGCATACCCAATATCGAAAAAATATCAAGGCTATGAATACCTTTACCGTCGCAAACACCTTGGCACCTATTACTACATTTGAAGGAGTTCGAATTCTCCCTGACTTTAACTACACCAAAGATTCGATTCCTAACATTGATATATTAGTAGTTCCTAGTGCTGAGCATCATTTGGATAGCGATTTAAAAGATTCTGTTATGATCAACTTTGTAAAAAAAGTTGATAAAACCGCCATGTATATGACCAGTCATTGTGATGGAGCCTTTGTATTGGCCAAAGCGGGAGTGTTAAACAATGCTGTATCTACTACTTTTCCTAGCGATATTACTTCCTACCAAAAGATGTTTCCGCAACTACAGGTAAAAGATAGCGTGTTGTTTGTTCACGATGGCAAGTACATCACTTCTGCCGGAGGGGCTAAAAGTTTTGAGGCTGCCCTATATCTCAGTGAACTATTGTACGGTAGCGAAATTGCTCAATCACTAGCAGGGGGATTGGTAATCGATTGGAATTTAGAAGCAGTTCCAAGACTTATAGTAAAAAAATAAACAACCTATTCGTCTATAGTTTCATAGCGGGCATCTTTAAGGTACTTGTCCACCACCTTATTAAACTCAGGGGTAATTCGAAAGAGGGCTGTGTTTTCTAAAGCATATAACTCTGACGTATTCGTATAACCTATTTTTAACAGTTCTTCAAGATAGAAAAGAGCGGTACCATAATCTTCAACCTTTGCACTGAGCGAAATAATTTTCAGATATGGGCTATAGTTTTTGGCGTCGGTAATTGTATTGACCATCCATAAAAAAAGCAGGGCTTCTTCATCAATTGGGCTAGCTCCCTTTACCATATCAATATTATCCGCTATTAAGGCATTTATATAAGACTTTAATCTTCTACCCATTTGCTTTTCAAAAATGTTGGTACCCGATTCGTATTTTTCCAACTCATCCATTTGATACTTCCACCAGCCTAAATTATTGTAGTTGTACGTAATGACGTCTTCTTCCAAATAATAGGTATAATCTTCTTTGATAAAGGTTTCCTTAAAAAACGTAGCATTCTGGGCGCGATTTAATACTCGATAGGCCCTTGTTTTCCTCAGGGTTTTAGAGCTCTCCTTCAGGGAATCGATATTCTTGAAGTTTCGGTAAACACGTATCATCTCATTGAGATGCTTGTCTGCTCTTAAGGGCTTTTGGGAGGAAAGCAACGCACTGACCTCTCCAATATTACCTTTGTAGGTATTCGTTATGAAAGTATCATCTTTCGGCTCAATACCCTTACTCAGAGCCATCAAGGTAAAAATTTCCATGGCCTTGGCGATGTACCTGGTTTCCGGCCATCTTTCTCCGCCATCAAACAAGAGTAGTTGGTTGGGGAACTTTAGCTTGTTGAGCACTTTTTGACTATTGCGCATAGGCAAATAATTGTAATCTTCAGTACCGACTATACCAATGAAATGAAACTTGTTTTTACTACTTAGCACTCCTTCATTCGCAACTGCAGCGCCACAAGAAATCACACCCTGTATTTCCTTTACGAAGGTAGGCACCAGGGAGGCGAAGCGCGCACCACCTGAAAATCCTGCGGTGTAACTTCGTTTATTCTTTATCGGTAAAAAAGCGTAAACACTATTGAACATTCTGCTAGCAATGAGAACGTTTTTTGAAAGTGTAATACTATCATGTACGTTGTTAGATGCTGCCAAAATGTACCCCTGTTGCTCAGCTGCTTGCCGAAACATACTCAACACTTGCTTGCCTCTACCCTGCATATCAAATACAAAGACGACGGGCCACTTTTTGGAAAAATCGAAACTGGTTGGAAGATATAAGGCGAAATTTTCCGAGATAGAATCATTGACAGCAATAGCGTCTATAATGGCCCCCTTTTTAAGAGTAATTTGCTGCGCTGCTCCCGAAAAAGACACGGCAAGGAAAAGGAGTAGTAATTTTTTCTTCATATGATAAAACATCCATCAAAAATCTCGCCAAAAATTAGCACTACTAAAGTTACACAATAAATTCTGTATGGATTGTTGTAAAATTTATTCCCCTATTGTACCCATTTCAACGCCTTCAGAGTAGGCAACTTTTATGTTATTGGAGTTAAATGCTTTTTTCATAGCACGGTTGGCTTCGAAAATAACAGACCAATAATCATCCGGAACCACATACGGCCGCACAAGCAATGAAATGCTGTGACTGTCGAACGTTTGTATTCCAATATCTGGCAGCGGATCTTTTAGTACTTTGGGTAGTTCAAGCAAAGCATCGGTTATTACGCTTTTTACCTTGGGAAAGCTTTCATCATAAGGCATCGTAATCAGAAGTTCTAGGCGTATCATTCCTTTTTCAGAATAATTGGTGACCACTGATTCTGTAATCATTGAATTGGGAATGATCAATATCTTATTCCCCGGAGTAAGTACATCAGTGCTAAAAATACCGATCTCCTCTACCCTTCCAAACTTATCATCTAATTGTATCCAATCGCCAATTTTGTATGGTTTTAAGGTAAGAATCAATATCCCAGAGGCAAAATTTCCCAAGCTACCTTGCAAAGCCATTCCTATGGCAAATCCTGCCGCGGCTAATATGGCAAATAAGCCGGTAAGATCTGCTCCTATTACAGAGGCGATGGCAAAAAGAACTGCGCCCTTGAGAAGAACTGTAGCGGTTGAACCTATAAATGGGCGTAGCGTTTCCGAAAATCCCGATTTCTGCAGCGCGAGATTCAATAATTGAACTATTTTTTTAACTAATTTGAAGCCAATCCAGAGAATTACACCGGCAAGTACTATCTTAGGTAAAAAGAAAACCACCTTGTCAATGGCGATTTGAAGATACTCATTGATTTTATCCATTTCCATGGATATAAAATAAGCGATTATATCGCTTACCTACAAATATTCGTACGCATTTTATGACCTGGTTTTAATAGCATTCTTATATTTTACCAACTCCTGTTTTACCTTTGGCAAAAGCAAGAACAAACCGATCATATTCGGCACTAACATAGCAAAGATCATGGCATCTGAAAAATCAGTTACCGAACCTAATGTAGCCGCCGAACCTATTACTACAAAAATGCAAAAGATAGTTTTATACAGATATGCTGTTTTTTTACCTCTCCCAAAAAGAAATGACCAGGCTTGGTACCCGTAATACGACCAGGCTATCATCGAGGAAAAAGCGAATAGCACTACGGCAAACGAAAGTAAATACGGAAACCACGATATACCACTTTTTAAGGCATTTGAGGTTAACACAACCCCTTGAGCATCTGAGATTGGTAGTCCGACCTCTACTTGTCCTGTAATGATAAGCACTAAGGCGGTCATCGTACAAATTACTACAGTATCAATCAAGGGCTCTAAAAGAGCTACTAGACCTTCGCTTGCCGCATATTTGGTCTTGACAGCAGCATGCGCAATAGAAGCTGAACCAATACCCGCTTCGTTTGAAAAAGCCGCTCTCTTGAATCCTTGAATAAGCACTCCGATGAAGCCCCCAACAATACCCTCGGGTGCAAACGCTCCATTGTATATGGCGATAAAGGCGTCGGGAATACGCGTATAGTTAATCACCAAAATGGTAATTACCGCCAATACATATAAAACAACCATAGCCGGAACAATTTTATCGGTCACCTTGGCAATTTTCTGAATCCCACCAATAATTACGATACCTACAAAAATGGCCATAATCAGACCGAAAAGCCATCCTTTGCCATGAATAAAACTGTCTTCCGCACCCGTAACATATTCAAATAATTGGAAGGCTTGGTTCACTTGAAACATATTCCCACCCCCAAAGGAACCACCGATACACATGATAGCAAAAATTATTGCCAAAATCTTTCCCAACCGCTCCAGTCCTTTTTCCTTAAGACCTTTGGTTAGATAATACATCGGACCACCAAACACTCTCCCATCTTCGTCTATCTCACGATACCTAACGCCCAGGGTACATTCTACAAATTTGGAAGCCATCCCAAGAAAACCCACCAATATCATCCAAAAAGTGGCACCCGCACCACCAATAGAAAGCGCAATGGCTACACCTGCAATATTCCCAAGACCTACAGTAGCCGACAAAGCCGCTGTGAGTGCTTGAAAGTGGGTAACTTCTCCAATATGATTCGTTACCTTAGTGGCTTCAGGCTTAGCGCCGTTTTTCATATTTATTGCATCGAAAACGTGCAGCGAGCCATCAACTTCCAAATTATCATATTTGCCCTGCACAATTCGAATAGCAGTGCGAAAGCCTGTAAAATTTATTCCTCTAAAATACCAAGTGAAATAGCTGGCGCCGAGAATTAAAATCACAAGAACCCAGGGCACCCCCACCTCATTCGTAATAGGGATTTGTGCGAAAATCAAATCTACAAACCAGCCCGTTGCATTTTCAAATTTCTCATTGATTTGATCATCAATTGAACCTTGGGCACTTAGAAAAATAGATTTTAGGAAGAAAAAAAGAAACAGAACAACTCGTACCATAGTATTTGCTATTGATTTGAGGCAAGTTGTGTTTAATCCAAAAAGTGCGCAAGGCTAAGCAATGATGAAAAATCACAGTAGCATTGATGAAGTACTGACTAACCAGTGGAGGTTTACTAGCGAAACTAATCTAAGGTGAGAGTCGCATACCTCAACATATCATTTTCAATAGCGTATTGAATGAGTTGGTTTTTACCTGCTGAACCCTTGATATGCAATGCTTTTTTGATTTGATGAATATGGGTTTGAAAACCATCGACGCTGATATGCATAGCCTCGGCGATTTCGGTATACGACTTTTCAGCACCCAAAGCTCCTAAATTACCCAAGACTTCCTTTTGTCTTTCTGAGAGCTCGATTTTGGTGTTCTCGGTTAGTGTTTCTAAGTCATTTGTCAATCTCAAAATGGTGTCAAGATGGCTGCTGTTAGCAATTTTCAATTTCGAATTCTCCTGCTCTAATTTTCCATTTTCAACTAAAACCTCATCTAACCGAGACTGCTTCTGTTCTTTTTCAGACAAGAATTTCCAGCTGTATAATAAAATGGAAAACAAAAGGATAAAGAGAAACTTAAAGGAGATAGCGGTTACGGTACCAAGGGTTACCCAACTAGCCTTTGAAATTATTATCGGAATTCGTTCTTCGGGAATTATTCTGTGCGTAACCGCAATTACTATGAGCACGAATAGCGCAAAGCATGGCAAAACCATGAATCGCATATTTCTATTGTTAAAGGCCTTATTTAAGGCATTTAGCAACGCAAAAGCAACCACAATAGAAATTGGTATATCAATGAGCCATATGAGTGAGTTACTTATTGCTGAATTCGTAAAAGAGGCAGTAAAAAAAACAAAAGTAAGCATGCCCATAATACCCAGATATATCGATATAAACTCTCGTTCAGAAAAGCGTTCTACCAAACGAATTACGATATTACGTCTACCGGTATATGCTATAGACGGTAAGGAAAGTAATATAAAGAGGGAGTTTAAAAGAGAAATCAAAACACCAAAATAGATCAAAAATTTATCGGTAGGCGCCCAACCAAAACCAGAGACGACAATCAAACTAAGTAGCGCGCCGATTCCCCAAACGAAAATGGCGAGCCCAAACCACATAATTCCATTAACTCCGGGTGCCTCTGTGTCGTTTTTCTTTTCTTTTTTGTAAATACGTTGAATTACTATAGCTGTAATCAAACAGACTATTGCCGTAATTGCATATTCCAAAATAACTTGCATGCTCTAAGTTTATCGGGTTGGAATTTAGCCAAAAATCCTGGTTTCTTTCTATGTAAGCACTATTTAACCACTTCGCTTTGCTATGGGTGCATTCGAAACGACATTTGAAAGTATAATATGGGTGCGGGTCTCCCCATATTGAATAAGTTGGTCAATGAATTTTTCCAAATGAAATTGGTCCTTCAAAACCACCTCCATCACAATGTTCTCATTACCAGTAATTCTATAACAATTAACAACCTCTTCGAAGCCTGTAACCGTAACAAGAAATGGTTTTAACTTTCCCATAAAAGCGCGTAGCGTTATGATTGCCTTTAATTGATACCCCGTCTTGGCGTGAGACACTTTAGCCGAATAACCTTCAAGAATTTCAAGGTCCTCCATTTTCTTGACACGCTCTGCCACCGCAGGGGGCGTTAGTCCAATTTTTCGACCAATATCGGCAAAAGATACCCTAGCATTTTCTTGCAAACATTCTAGGATCTTCCAATTCAAATCATCAATCTTAATATTCATAGGTATAATACAATAAAATTTAACGATCAAAAGCTAAAATACGATTTTACTATCGATTCTAAAGAAAAATACTTCATTTCCGACGTAACTTTATGTTGAAAATTGCTATTCTAAGAAATAATGTCCTCAGAAAATCTAGGCTCTGTACCAGTATATCAAAAAGCGGAATCACTTTATGAGATTAGCAGGCATCTGGTATCTTATGTTTCCTTCAATAAAGATTTGGTAAAATTATGTCAATCGAATAGTTTACGTGATATAATTGCCAATTCTCTCCTTACCGATGCGCGTTTAATTTCCAAAAACATGGCACAAGCCTTGTCATCAAAATCGTATAGTGAACGTCTTCGAAATGCTACCTTTATCAACATCATGATTCGCAATATCAATTCGTATTGTACTGGCTTGGAAAAAGATGGTGTCAAAGAGAAGGAATACGTTAATCTTTTGCGAAAGGAGATAAAAAGCTTTAGGCTATCGCTCAAAAAATGGATGCGCAACTTGCCGAATTCTTCGGATGATTCTTTTAGCTAGCTTTAGACCCATTTCGTCAAAATCTGTCCTCTGATAAAATCACAATTTTAAGCTGGTTTGCTATTTTTAATATTCTAATTTTGTCGTAAAAACTAGAACTATTGAAAACCACCATTCTTATCAATTGTCCTGACCAGGCCGGTATCATTTATGCGGTAACTGGATTTATCCAAAAGAAAGGCGGCAATGTCATTTATCTAGACCAACATGTTGATAAACAGGCTAACGTATTCTTTATGCGCCTAGAAAGTGATTTCAATGGCAAAGCCGAGTTTTCGATTTCATCCTTTCGAACCGAGTTTGTAAAAGCTATCGCTGTACCCTATCATATGAAATGCAGTATCTATACAGATGATATGGTACCCAAAATGGCGCTTTTTGTTTCAAAATACAATCATTGCCTTTATGATCTTCTTAGTCGGTATAAGTCGGGAGAATTGCAAGTTGATATACCATTCATCATCAGTAACCATTCCGATTTAGGAGACATAGCCGAACAGTTCAGCATTCCGTTTTACCACATTCCCGTAACCAAAGAAACCAAATCAAAAGCTGAAGAAAAGCAACTTAATCTATTGAAAGAACAGCAGGTCGATTTCCTTGTTTTGGCGCGCTACATGCAAATTGTGAGCGAAAAGATTGTCAACCATTATCCGAATAAAATTATTAACATTCACCATTCGTTTTTACCGGCATTTGTGGGTGCCAAGCCCTACCACGCCGCTTTTGAAAGGGGGGTAAAAATCATTGGTGCAACAAGTCATTATATTACAGAAGATTTGGATGCTGGTCCTATAATCGAGCAAGATGTTACTACCGTCTCGCATTCGCATACGATTAATGATTTTATTGCAAAGGGCAGAGACCTAGAGAAAATTGTATTAGCTAGAGCCGTAAAACTACATTTGCAACGGAAAACAATGGTTTATAATAACAAGACAGTAATCTTCGCCTAAATTCCTCTATTTTTCTTTTGCATTGAATTAACATACTATTGGTATGGCAAATTCGTTCTAGAAATAGTACGTATCTAAATCCTTCCATATGAAAAAGATTATCCTAGCCATTATTGTATTTCAGTTGATTGCCTGTGGAGAACTGCAACAGGTAGTGAACCAACTCCCTCAAGGTACTACTGGAGGCACTTTAGACGTTGCTGCCGGTCTTCGAGAAGCATTGAACATGGGAATTGACAAACAGGTTAGCAAACTAACACTTGAAGATGGCTTTTTAAAAAATGAACTTGTGAAAATTCTACTTCCTGAGGAATTGCGGAAAGTAGATAAAACGCTTCGCGATGTAGGGCTAAGCAAATTAGCTGATGAAGGCCTCAAAGTCTTGAATCGCGCAGCAGAGGATGCTGTTGGCGAGGCCACACCCATATTTGTAAATGCTATTAAAGGAATCACCTTTAATGATGCAAAAGGAATTCTTTTGGGAAGTGATGATGCCGCAACGCAATACCTTGTTAGTGCAACGCAGACAGCGTTGTACGCAAAGTTTAATCCGGTAATTCAAAATTCATTCGAAAAAGTTGGCGCAGATAAGATATGGAACAACTTGATAACAAAGTATAACAATATTCCGCTAACAAAGAATGTAAATCCTGATTTGACAGATTACGTGACGCAAGAAGCTTTGAAGGGTGTGTATACTATGATCGCTATAGAAGAAAAAGAAATACGCACAAAAGTATCTTCGCGTACCACTGATCTATTGCGAAAAGTTTTCGTGTTACAGGATTAATGTTAAAATTATTCTTGCTGCCATATACTATTCTTGTTTTTAGCACGTTTTAATTTTAGAGAACCTAAAATAGTATTTGCAAAGTTTCCAAAAACTTTTTAGTACAAATTTGAGTTAGTAATTTTTTGAGTTAGTTAGTTAAAACCGGTGGGAGCACCGGTTTTTTTTTGTGCTATTGACACACAATTTAACTTTTATTTTGAACTATAAATAAACTGCATTTAAGCGAAAAACGCAGTATTTACTTACACTTTAAGCAATTTGCTATAGGTAAACTATTATCGGGGTTTACTTTTTTTAAGTTTTTTTTAAGATTTCATTTTTATTTAATCAGTAATTTGAGAGTGGCTAATTCATCAATCAAGCACAATGAGACAATTAGGAATAGTAATCGCATTCTTATTGGCTATACAACAAAGTTTTTCTGCTGTACCTATCGCATTTGAAAATAGTGTTCGCTATAGTCAATTACAATCTTCCGAGACGCATTTGTTTAAATCAGACGAAGCAAAAAATTTCTTCGCAACAGTGGTTAACACCTCAAATTTTATCTTAGAAGAAACCAATACAAAACGTAATCCTGTTTTGAAGAACATGGTTTTAACCCCTTTGATATTCCACAGTTCAAAACTGCCTATTAAATACCTTAAAAAGTATTCGTTAGCCGAATTCAAAACTACGATTTTACCAAATCAGGCGTATTCAAATTTGGAAAATTCGCCAGAACTTAAAGTAGTACCTTCACAGTATGCACCTAAGCTCAACACGCTATCTTTCATATACTTGTATGTTGCACTAATCGGTTTTTACATTGCAATTATTCTTCACTTCAACAAAAAAGTCGATCCAACGGCCAAAATGTTGATCAGCAGCTTCATCTTTATTCACTCTGTTTTCATATTTCATATTTTCTTAAATATTACTAGCTACCAGTATCAGTTTCCACATAGCTATCGAATATCTACCGTATTTTCCTTTTTATACGGACCCTTACTCTACCTGTACTTTAAAAGAATAACACAGCAATACAAATTCAAGAAAATTGACTTACTACACTTTCTACCGACCTTGCTGTTTGCACTTTATCTACTACCAAGTTATATTATGAGTGCCAATCAGAAATTGGAGATAATGCTTGGTCGGATAGATGTTGGCAGAAGTTATTCAGATATAGCGATAATTGCCTTAAAACTAATGTCGTTGTTGATTTACGGTTACTTTATCAGAAGGTTATATCTGGCCTCAAAAACGAACACGCATATCAATAAGGAAAATGCCCGTTGGCAGAAGAACATTTTTGTAATTCATATACTCTATGTCTGCTCTTACCTGATATACGGCTTACTATTAGGTAATAATATCACCTTCGGATTTTTGTTTCACATGCAAGTAGTTTGCATGGCATTAATGGTGATGTATATTGGATACTCAGCCAACGTTCAACCTGATGTATTCAACGGCTCGTTTACCTTTAATAAATTGTTTTATAAATACGAAAAATCTGGCCTTACCAAAAGCCTATCACATGAATTAAAAGAAAACCTTATCTATCTGTTTGATCACGAAAAAATCTATAAGGAAAATAATATTAGCCTAGAAACACTTTCCGTTTATTTGAACACTTCTAGGCACAATGCTTCGCAGGTCATCAACGAACATTTTAAAATGAGTTTTCACGAGCTCATAAATAGCTATAGGATTCAAGAGGCTAAAGAAATGCTAAATAGTGACAAGCAGAAAAACCTGAACATAATAGACATCGCTTACGAGGTAGGTTACAACAACAAGGTAACATTCAACAAAGCCTTTAAGAAGGACACCCAACTAACCCCTAGCCAATATCAAAGACTCGCTATTAGTTCTTAGCGCTGCTAGGTAAACCCATCGTAAACTTTTATCGGTAAAGGAAACGTTTATAAGATTTTCCTACGAATTGCTCCAATCTTTTTAAATTGATCCTTCATCAATCAAATTGTAAGACAGCAGCTCTGAGGTTATACTCCTAGAAGTCATTTCTTCTTTCTCATTTTTAGAGTAGTTTTTGAATTAGTCATCAAAACCCACTCAGGGCTGCAATTTGCAATTTCACTTCGAATTCAAAACAATACTAAGCTCCATATTTTTAATAATAGATTTTCATCTGTCTGGGAATAATTTTCAATTATATATGACAGCAAGGCAGGCGCAACGCCGTGATTCGATTTACCTATACAACAAAACAAAGATGTATTGTTATATTTTCTAAATCTTCAACCATTCCCTACTAAAAAGTAAACGAACCGTAAACTTTCTTCGGATAAGTAAATGTTTATAGGACTTTCCCAAAAAAATGTTAATAGCCCTTTACTTTGACCCGTATGGCTAATTGATGTAAAACAACTTTAACAAATCAACTTTTTAATTTCTGAACACGCTCCCAACGTTGTTGTATTCTCACTATCCCAAACAAGTGCAAGAATATACCGTCAGTTAAAAAGCTGTTGCACTAAGGCTACACTTTACATTTTTGGTCATGCTTAATGACTAATTAAAAATAAATCTATTATGACAAAAAAATGCAATTGGTTGTGCATACTCTTATGCCTATCATTATCGATGGGATTTGCGCAAGAAAAAACAATTACAGGAACTGTTACCGATCAGGAAAATGTACCCCTGCCCGGAGTCAACATTCTGGTAAAGGGGACTACAAATGGAACACAGTCTGATTTTGATGGCAATTATGAAATTCAAGCAAGTACGGGAGACGTCTTAGTCTTTTCGTATCTAGGTCAAAGTACAATTGAACGAAGAATAACAGAATCTAATACTTTAAATGTTCAAATGCAAGAAGATGCGGAGGCACTTGAAGAGGTTGTTGTTATCGGTTATGGAAACCAGCAAGAAAAGAAAATTATTCAAAACGTTGCCTTGGTTAAGGAGGCAGCCATAGAAAACCTTCAGGTAGTATCCGCAGATCAATTATTGCAAGGTCAGAGTGCTGGAACTCAAGTGGTAAACGCCTCAGGTGTACTAGGGTCTGCTGCCGTAATAAGAGTGCGTGGTGTGAATTCCATTAATTCTGGTAGTCAACCGTTGATTGTTATTGACGGTGTTCCTATTACTGATACCGAAGGTAATACATTAAACCGTGGTGGTAATACTGACATCAACCCACTATCTTATGTAAATCCTAATGATATCGAATCGCTTACAGTTTTGAAAGATGCAGGGGCAACTTCAATTTATGGATCTAGAGGCGCCAATGGAGTAATCTTAATTACTACGAAAAAAGGGAAAAGAAATTCTGAAACCAGGGTAACCCTAGATGTAAGTAGCCAGTATTCAGAATCTACCGATGTTCCTGAAATACTGACTGCAGATGAATTCCGTCAGTTTAAATCGGATGTTGCTACGCTACAAAATGGCACGCCAACTTCTCCAGAAGATTTAGGGCTTGGAGCATTAGGTTCTGGCGGCACAGATTGGTTAGGGGGAGTTCAACGTACAGGTATCTCTCAAAATTATAATCTCGGTGTACGTGGCGGTGGCGAAAAAACTTCGTTCTTTTTCGGCCTTGATTATCAAGATGCACAAGGTTTTATAATTGGAAATGATCAGCAACGAGCTGGAGCACGTATTAACTTAGATACCGATGTCACACCCTGGTTAAAGGCTGGTATGAATCTAGGTATTACCAACAACAGATTGGCACGTGTTTTTATTGAAAATGAGATTGACGCCCCTTTTACGACCGCCTTTTTACAAAGTCCTGTGGTTCCTGCGTATGATGACGAAGGTAATTTCGTGCAATCAGGTTCTTTTATTCCGAACATATTTGCTCGAGTTGCTTTAGATGAGCGTGAACTTAAAACCTTTAGAGTAATTGGAAACGCATTCACTGAAATCACCCCTTTTGAAGGGCTCAAGTGGCGCTCCGAATTTGGTTTAGACCGACTAAGTGTTGAAGAAACCACTAGAGAAGCAGCATTTAATAATCCCGGTGGTTTGGCCCAAGTGGTGAGCGTTAGAGAAGAAAGATGGTTGACCAATCAAACCCTGAATTACATTCCGAATTTAGGAGAGGATCACAGTGTAAATATTTTACTGGGGCTGAACTACGAAGAAACCCTAAGAACAAGGCTGAACGTTTCATCAACTGGTTTTTTGACTGACGGACTGCGAAATTTAGGATCAGGATCAACACCTACAGTTCTTAATGGGGATCGATTTCCATCGCATTTATTTGGACTTTTTTCAAGACTGTCATATGACTATAAAGGGAAATATCTCGTTGAGGGTTCTATTCGAAGAGATGGGTCTTCTAGATTTGGAGCCAACAATCGTTTCGGATATTTTTGGTCAGCCGCCGCCGGATGGGTTCTTTCGGAAGAATCTTTTATTCAAGATCTAAATTTCTTTGACTACCTATCGATTCGAGCAAGCTTAGGTACTGTGGGTAACGACCGCTTGGGTACCTTCCCTTCATTAGGGTTGTTTAACGCAGGGGCAATAGGAGATTATAACGGTGAATCAGGAGTTATACCCAATCAACCAGCCAACCCAGATCTTAAATGGGAAGAAAGTGAAACCCTAGATATCGGATTCAAATCTACCTTTCTAAAAGGCCGGATCACCTTCAATACATCATACTTTAAAAAAACCACAAGTGATCTCTTGCTGAACCAGGTTTTACCCCCTCAAACAGGTTTTGCTTCTATCAGCCGAAATATTGGCGAAATGGAAAATTCTGGGTGGGAGTTTGAGCTAAACACCGTGAACATCAATAAGGAAAACTTTAGATGGAGAACCAACTTCAATTTAACGACTATCAATAACCAAGTTCTTACGCTAAACGCCGATGCTGCAACAGATGCACAAGGTAGAAGAATTATCGATGGGCCTATACAGCGTGCCATCGAAGGAGAGTCGTTGAACAACTTTTTCTTGATTAGATACATTGGTGTAAATCCACAAACAGGAGATGCAGAGTGGCTTGATGTTGATGGTAATGTAACTACAAATCCCGGTACGGGAGATCGTGTTGTTACCGGTAGTCCATTACCAGATTTTTCAGGGGGTATGACTAATACCATTAATTTTAAGAATTTTGATCTATCTTTTTTAATCAACTATTCTTACGGCAATGATGTTGTTATTGACGGACTTCGATTCGCTGATGGTAATGATGCCATTGGTGGTATTGTTAATATTAGGAAGCAAAATCTAAACTTTTGGAGACAACCTGGTGATAATGCCTTTTTACCAAGTCCCACTAGTTCTACATTTAATTTATTCAATCAGCGATCTACGCAACAACAATTAGACGCTTCTTATCTCAGATTCAAAAACATCACCTTAGGCTACAGTTTAAGTCAAAAAACATTAGACAACTTAGGAGGTATTTTTAAAGGAGTGCGCTTTTATGCGACAGCAACTAATCTATTCACCATAAAGTCAGACGAAATGAAAGGAATAGATCCGGAGGTAACTGATGATATAGATCCATTATTCCAAGGCGAGTCGTTCTTTACTGCGCCGCAAGCGAAGTCGTATTCTTTCGGAGCCAGATTAACATTTTAAAAAAATAAAGCAATGAAAACATATAAAAAAATAGTATTTCTCTTCAGTTTTGCCTTGATATTTTCATGTGAAAATCGACTTGACGTAATTCCTGAAGATAATGTTGCATCGAGCACGGTATTCAGCAGTTTCGCTACCATTAATGGCGCAGTTGTGGGTATTTATAGTAAGAACCAAAGTGGTGATTTAAATGGAATGGCACAACTGATGTCAGATTTTATGTCAGACAATGTTAATTTTGTGGGTAGTTTTCCATCTCTTCAGGAGGTAGACCAATTTGCAACTTTAGCTACAAATACGTCCATTGATAATATTTGGTTGGATGGTTATGAACTAATAGGTGCGGCAAACAGTATTATCGTAAACCTACCAGAAGTAACAGAGGTAACCGGATTGACAGATGAGGATAAAACACGGTTCATCGGGGAAGCCAAATTTTTAAGAGCCCTTACCTATTTTCAATTGGTAAACTTGTTCGCACAACCCTATCAATTTTCAACAGGATCTAACCTTGGCGTTCCTTTAGTTACCAAACCTTTTGAAGGGGGAGATATTGCTGAATTCCAGTTAGAACGTTCATCGGTTAATGAAGTACATGCGTTTATTGAACAAGATTTATTAGATGCTATAGCCGCACTTCCCGAAGAAAATGGGCTTCGAGCGGAGGCTGGAGCTGCGAGAGCTCTCTTGGCAAGACTATACTTATATAGAGAAAATTGGGCAAACGCTGCTAATTTTGCAGATCAGGTCATAAGCTCAGGTAACTATGCGCTTGCGGCAAATTATGATTTTTATGATGCCAATCCGGGCTCTTCTGAAAACATTTTTGTAGTAGTCAATACACCTACTGATGGCCCACAGGAAAATGCGGGTTCAGACGAAACCTATGTTAACTTCTACAATCCCTCGCCCGGTGGAAGAGGTGATGCCCCCTTTAGTCAAGACCTTATAGATGCTTTTGCTGCAGAGGCAGGAGACAGAAGATTTGACGAACTGTCTGCTGCAGCTTCAGATGCGGGAGGTAACGACACCTTTTTTACCACAAAATATCCAGATGTGGTGAACAATGCTTCTGATGGTATGGTTTTGAGAATGACCGAAATGTATTTGATCAGAGCTGAGGCCAACTTCCAAGATGGAACCGCTGTAGGTGATTCACCGTTAAACGACATCAATCTATTAAGAACAAGGGCTGGTTTGACAGCTTTAACTACTGTGGATTTAGATGCCATACTCCTGGAAAGAAGAAAAGAATTGTGTTTTGAAGGTCATCGAAGAATGGATTTGTTACGAAACAATCTAAACCTAAGACCAGATAATGGAGCAGTTTCTGCACCTGGAGCAAATAAGGTCATCTTTCCTATTGTAGAAGATGAAACTACGAATAACCCCAACATTACTCAAAACCCAGGTAATTTTTAATCTCTTAATAGTTAGTGCAAAATAGAGAGAAAAGGCCACCCGACGAATTTTTGTTTGGTGGCCTTTGTGTTATAAGTGTAATAAAAAAATAGGTTATGAAATTAAAATATCTAGTTCTTGTTTTGGCAGTTGTTGGCACCTCTGTTTCCGCACAAATACAACAGGTTAATAATGGAAGTTTGAATGAATTGGTTTTTTATGTAGGCACTAACAAGCCTAAGTATGACGCTGAAGCAGAAGGTTCTCCATACCTAAATGAGGAATTTGCACCTGCGCGAATAAATGGAATTGAAGAAACACAGTTCGTACGTTTTAATGCGGTAGAAAGTACAATCGAACTGAAAGACGAGGACAAGATTTTGACCCTCTCCAATGCGTATAGCTATTCCATTAAACTGCTCAATGGTTCTGACCAAACCTACGAAACGCATTCGTTTAGCAACGAAGATGGAACGAGTGGTATTTCGTTTTTTGAAAAACTTTATGTCTCTAAAAAGTTTGCACTGTACCAAAAAGAACGGATTATCTATACCGCTGCTAAAAAAGCAAAAAGTAGTTATGAGCAAGATTTACCTGCAAAATTCAAGAGAGGACGTACACTATTTTATATTACCGATCCTAAGCTAAAATCTACAGGGCTATTGGAGTTTCCAAAAAAAAAGAAAAACCTTTCTAATCTTTTTGAAAAGCAGACCAAACCAATGGAAAAATACATTAAAAAGGAGGGGTTGAAAATGAACAGCACCGAAGACATCATCAAAATTATGAATTTCTACTATGAACGCAATTAGTTCGTTGCCGCAGCATGATCTATTCAAGGCTTGTCCCCCTCTTTTTAATTGTAAACTCAGCGTAAACTTTCATCGGAAAAGGAAACGTTTATAAGCATTTCCTAACAATACGTTAATACCCACTTTCTTTGATCTTAAGAATGACTAATAAAACTATAAAGCAACCCTGAACACTTTACTTCTAAAAGAAACTTCTGTCTCAATTTTTAGGGTAATTATTTGAATTAGCTATCAAAATAATTCAGGGTTGCAATTTATAGCAACACTCAAAAACAACTTTTAAACTCAAAAAGAATGAAAAAAAAATGTAGATGGCTGTGCATGCTTTTATTTCTACTAATTTCTATAGTACAAGCACAAGAAAAAACAATTACAGGAACTGTTACAGATCAAGATAATGTACCCTTACCTGGGGTTAATATACTTGTTAAGGAAACTACACGCGGAACACAATCAGATTTCGACGGAAACTATGCCATTAGCGCAAGTGCGGGAGAAATTTTGGTTTTTTCTTATTTGGGGCAAACTACTATTGAACGTACGGTAGGCGCCTCCAATACCATTAGTGTTACCATGCAGGAAGATGCATCACAACTTGAAGAGGTTGTGGTAGTAGGTTTCGGTACACAATCAAAAAGGCTATTAACTGACAATATTGCGAAAATCGATTCGGACCAAATCGGAGGTATTGCAACGCCTAGCCTACAGAGTTCTTTGGTCGCAAAGGCACCAGGGGTTCAAATCACGCAGATAAATGGTAAGCTCGAAGGTGGGGTTAAGGTAATCATACGTGGTCTTTCATCAGTATCCGCTTCGCAAGAACCACTGTATGTAATCGATGGTATTGAGATGAACAACAACAATATCTCATCGATTCAATCAAATTTAAATCCGCTTTTAGCATTGAATCCAAACGATATCGAATCTATTGATATTTTGAAAGATGCCTCGGCAACAGCAATATTCGGTGCAAAAGGAACAAATGGAGTTATCTTGATTACTACAAAGAGAGGTAAGGAAGGAAAATCGACCATCTCGATAGATCTATCGTCAAGTTATGGAGAACCCACCAATAAAAGAGACTGGTTAAACGCCTCACAATATATCGAACTGCTCCAAGAATCTGCTTTAAATAGCGGCTTTTTTGCTGATCAGGCTGAATCTGATGCATGGGTAGATACCAGATTACAGCGCTATCAAGGAGATCAAGATTATAGAAATCTAGATACCGATTGGCAAGAAGAAGCTTTTCAAAACAGCTTCGTACAAGATGCCAATATTTCCTTTACTGGAGGCAACGAAAAAACGAAAAGCTTTTTATCCGCATCATATAACGATTCTGAAGGTATTGTTCGCGGCAACAGTTTAGAGCGTATAAGTATGCGGTCTAACATCGACCATAACGTTAACGATTGGTTAGATGTAGGGCTTAATTTGGGCTATAGCAGCACGGTAATTGACAGAATTTCGGGGGACAATTCTTTTACCACACCATTGCAGGCTATAGCTCAAGTGCCCACCTCACCAGTAAATTTATTAGATGGAGATATAAACGGGAATACGCTGTATGCAAACTTCTTACTTCAAGACAAACATTCTTTCCGTTTGACCAAAAGACGTCGACTGCTAACGAAGTTCTTTGCAGAACTAACACTGCATGAATCACTAAAATTCAAATCAGAAATCGGGTATGACTATCTCAATCAAACAGTTGATAGAAATACAGGAAGATTAGCTCCTTTTCAATCTACCAACGGCCAGACTTTCGCTTCTGACGACGGTACCGAGATTATCTCTACGAACAACTATTTGACCTTCAACAAACTTTTTGGCGAATATTCAAATGTAGATTTTGTTCTGGGAGCTAACTACACGCGCTTTAAAAATCGCGCCACTTCAGTAACGGGAGACGGTTTTCCCACTGATAATTTTAAATCCGTTTCGAGCGCTGCCACAATTTCAGCAGGTACAGGAACTTTTTCGAACTGGGCACAAATATCCTATTTTGCTCGGGCCACTTATGATTACAAAAACAAGTACATCTTAAAGGCAAGTATACGTCAAGATGGTTCATCGCGTTTTGGTTCCAACAATCGTTTTGGATACTTTCCAGCAGGATCATTAGGATGGATCGTTTCGCAAGAAAACTTCCTCAAAGAATCTAACGTTTTGTCATTACTAAAATTCCGCGCGAGTTGGGGTATCAATGGTAACACCCCTATTACCAACTTTCCAAGTTTAGGGCTCTATGGAGGAACCAATTACAACGGTCAGTCAGGACTTGAATTTACGCAAGGAGAAAATCCCGATTTAAAATGGGAAGAAACGGAACAAACCAATTTTGGTTTAGACTTTGGTTTTGCTAACAATAGAATAAGCGGTGAAATCGACTATTACGTCAAAAAAACCAAGGATCTTTTGTTTTTCACCAGAGTACCTTTTGAAGCGCAAATTCCTTCGGCTCGAGTACTTCAAAATATTGGTAACCTAGAGAACAGCGGATTTGAATTTGTTTTGAATACTACCAACATTCAAACAGAGAATCTTACTTGGAAGACCAGTTTCAACTTCGCAACAAACAAAAATGAAATCACCAGTTTACCCAATGCCGAAGATCAAATAACAGGTAGAAACATTCTTAGAGAGGGTGAACCCATCAATTCCTTTTTTATGGTAGAGTATGCTGGGGTTAACGCTCAAACTGGAGATGCGGAGTTTGTCTTGAATACCGAAAATGCCGACGGTACGTTGAACAAAGGGGTGACCAATGATTTTTCACAAGCTGAACGGGTTGTTGTAGGCAATCCAAACCCTGATATTATTGGAGGTTTTTCGAGCAATTTGAATTATAAGACCATTGATTTTTCGTTCACTTTTCAAGGCCAATGGGGCGCGCAATTATACAACAATGCCGGGCAGTATCAAGAAACTGGTTTTGGTAATGGCCTCGATAACCAAGATGTATACGTTTACAATAACAGATGGCAAAACCCTGGTGACATAACCGATGTTCCTCAGGCGCGCCTTTTTACTAACAATGGACATTCAACTAGCACACGCTATTTACAAGATGCCGACTTCATTCGTTTACGAAACTTGACCCTTGGGTACTCATTACCTAATCAAGCGCTTGAACGCATAGGATTGAGTAGGGTACGTGTTTATGTCTCCGGTTTAAACCTACTTACCATAACCGATTATAGAGGGTATGATCCTGAATCATCCAACGATGATGGCAATACCAATACCAACGTGGGAAGCACCTTTTATTCTTCTCCACCGGCAAAGGTCTATACCTTAGGGCTCAATCTCTCATTCTAAACAAAAAATAAAACAAATGAAACATATAAAATTTTCAATCTCATTACTCCTTTTACTGGTTTTTGCATCCTGCGAAAAGGAACTAGACTTACAGCCGCAACAGAGCATTGGCATTGATGCGGCCACCGCAACACCTGAAAACATAAACGGGATTTTGTTAGCGGCCTATGATATTGGTAGAAATACAAGCCCAGATAACCTAGCCCCGCTCTACAATGGTAATTATAGCGGCTATCTAAATATCTCTTCTGAGTTACTAGGAAATACCGATCAAGTAAGTTGGAACGGTACCTTCGATTATCTAAGGGATATATTCAATAAGGCACTGATCAACAATAACACCGGAGCCTTGAATATATACAGCGATAGCTATGCGATTATGGGACATGTAAATACAGTCTTAGCCAATCTAGATAAGTTTGATGACGCTGCAGAAAGAGATCGTGTGGAGGGCGAAGCGAAATTCTTAAGAGGAATTGTATATTTTGATATGGTTCGCTTTTTTGGGCAGCAATATAACCCTGCGGGCAACAATTCGCAACTAGGAGTTCCTATCATACTTACACCGCCTGATGTAAGCATCAGAATCGAACGAAACACTGTTGAGGAGGTTTATACCCAAGTAATTTCCGACCTTACCGATGCCTTTGCCAAATTACCAGATGACAATGGCGCTCGCGCAGATAAATACGCCGCACAGGCGATCTTGGCAAGAGTATATTTACAACAAGGCAATTACACCGGGGCAAGAGATGCCGCTGACAACATATTGCAAAACAGTGGACACAGTTTAACCGCTACCTTTGCCGAAGCATTCGATACAGATGACAATCCTTCGGAGACAATTTACTCTTGGGTGATTACACAACAAGAAGGTACCAATATTTCAAATACGCATTATGCCACTGAGGCTCTTGGAGGTCGTGGAGGAGATATTGCCATTACACAGGCATATCTCGACAAGTTTGATTCTGATGCAGATCAAAGAAGAAATTTCACCTATCCCGGAGAAGGTGTGAGTACCGGTTTGTTATTAACATCGAAACATGTTAGACAGTTTGCAAATGCAACTCCAGTTCGAATTGCCGAAATGCATTTGATTCGTGCAGAGTGTAATTTCAGATTGAATTCATCAGTGGGGCTAGCACCCTTAGACGAAATCAACGCACTTCGTGCAAGATCTTCTGCCCCAGCATTAGGTGCGCTGACCCTTGATTTGATTTTAAACGAAAGAGAATTGGAATTGGCTTTTGAAGGCTTTACACTGCACGATTACAAAAGAACACAACGCAATATTGGAACGCTTTCTTGGGATGACAACAAGTTGGTATTTCCTATTCCACAATCTGCACGTGATAGAAATCCTTTGTTAGAACAAAACCCAGGGTACAATTAAATTCAAATCTTATTAAAAAAAAGCGACCAGTTCAATTGAACTGGTCGCTTTTTTTTAATCCTGCGGTGGCTTATTCAATTCGTTTATACAAACCGTCAAAGGCGATGTTGACTACGTTATCTTGTTCCAATATCTCCCAAAGTTGACGTACGCTTCCATCTGCATTCAATGTCCATGTAATTCTGTTGCGATACTGCTTGCCATTGGTATGGGTAAACTCTTCGGAAGAGAGAATCATTTTATTACCTACCCTATTTCCCTGTAACTTCAAATGCCTTCCAGAATTATCCACCCAAAGCTGTTCCCACTGTGTTGTTTGTAGATTGTAAAAATTCAGGCTTGTGCCTGTTGAACCGCTTGAACCCGTCCAATTCTCCTTGAGTATGCAGCCCGTTTGAATCTTTTCGATGGTATTTGTTCCAGCTATAGTGCCATCGGAATTCGTAACCTCCCATTTGCCCTCCCAAAAATCGAAAGCCTTGTGATGCTCTGTACAACAAGCGCATGAATCTGATTGGGCTGACACCAATAGACTCAAGAACATAAAAGTAAAAATTAGTACGTGTTTTAACATCTCTTTGTAAGGATTGTAGTGTCTAAAAATACATGAAAACTTAAAAAGACTATACCTTAGACAGCAATGCTTTTTGCTGTTTCAATGTCTTCTGAACAAGAATGGATTCCCAACTAATGTCAGCTACATAATTTATAACCAAACGATTGAATATCTGTGGTTGTTCAACATTTACAACATGTCCACAATCCTCTATGGTGATTAAACTTGATTGCGTATGTTTATCTACTATTTTTTTGATCGATGGCAAAAAGAGGTAATCTTCTCCTCCCATCACATATAGTGTGGGAATTTTAATATCGGCAGTTCTAAAAAAGCGCAGCAACGGATTTATTTCAGCCGTTAATTTGAACCATCTGATAAATTCTTTCTGATACAACTTTTTGGCTTCCCTTACAAAAAGTAGTCGTGACTCTTTATGATTGCTATTGGGCATGATCACGAAAGCAAAAAATTTGTAAAGCCATAAATAGGGTACGATTGACTTGAAAATAATTCCCAAGCGAATCAAAACCTGTGATCTAAAATTAAGCTTCATTATGGCTCCGCCCATAACCATGCTTTCAACCATATCAGGATAACGCTCGGCTATATTTCGAATGAGGATGGTACCTAAGGAAATGCCGATAAAATGTGATTTCTTGATTTTAAGATGATCTATGACCTCAACAATATCATCTGTAATGGAGTCGAAGGTATACTGATCGTTAAAGGCATCTTTGAGTGAAGGTTTCGAATTGCCATGCCCACGCAAATCTAATAGTAGTACGTTAAAGTGCTTTCGAAACTCGCGCACTTGTTTAAACCAAATGGAAGAACTTCCCCCGGCGCCATGCACGAAAGTCACCCAAACATTGGATTCTTGGTGGAGATATGTGGTATAGCTTAGCAAAGTGTTCTCTGTTGTTGCTAAAAAGGGCAACATCGCAAGGTATAAAAACTTTTATTAGACGATTCCCTTTTAACGGATTATTTAACACAATCAACGAACTGTAATGAAATAGCCCAATGCGAAAGTGTTAAGAAATCGTCAAAAGAACTGATTTTTAGTCAAATATGACGATCCTTTACGTCTAAAAATGTATTCTGCCCGTATCTTTATAAGAACAAAGTATAAGACTATGGAAAAGCAATATTGTAGAGTAGGTGCAGTTACACCTATCAGCAACGGACGACAGGCCATCCACCTTTTGGAGTATCAATACCAAAATTTTATGGATAGGGCATCAAGCATCAACGACGCAAAACTTGTAGAGTATTTTGAAATTAAAGCTCAAAAAATCAAAAAGATTTTAGAGAATCTGGTATAATCATTTCAGCTTCCCCAATTCCTCAGCCATTAGCATTTGAATCTTTTTTGCACTAGCTGCAGCGGCCTCCGCAAAATCGCTGTTATTTGAAGTGTAGATTATTCCCCTAGAGGAATTTATGAGCAATCCTACATGACTATTCATTCCGTATTTACATACCTCCGCTAAACTACCGCCTTGCGCTCCAATTCCAGGAACCAGTAAAAAACTGTTGGGAACCAATTCTCGTATTTCAGATAAGTAGCTAGCTTTGGTAGCACCAACTACATACATCAAATTTTCAGCATTCGCATATGTTTGCGATGTTTCTATTACTGTTTTATACAATTCCTTTTCACCAACCATCTTGGTTTGATAATCGTAGGCCCCTTGATTCGAAGTCAAGGCAAGAAGTATGGTATGTTTATTTTTAAACGCCAAAAATGGTTCTACAGAATCCTTGCCCATATAGGGAGCGATGGTTACCGAGTCGAACTCTAAATCTTCAAAAAAAGCCTTTGCGTATCGCGTTGAAGTGTTTCCGATATCTCCGCGCTTTGCGTCGGCAATAGTAAATATGCTCGGGTGATTTGTATTCAAGTATTCTATTGTCTTTTCCAAAGCCCTCCAACCTTTAATTCCGTAAGCTTCGTAAAAGGCTGTGTTTGGTTTATAAGCAACGCACAAATGGTGCGTAGCATCAATAATTGCTTTATTGAAAGCAAAAATCGGATCTTCCTCTTCTAGTAAATGAGGGGGAATTTTATCCAAATCAGTATCTAAACCAATACAGAGAAAAGATTGTTTTTTATTGATTTGTTCTACTAAGGCCGCTGTAGTCATAAATAGATGTCTCCTTAAGCGCCGTCGAGAGAATCGAACGGAACAACTGATGTAATATTAATTTAAAATGTCTCTGAGGCTTCTTTCAGCTTTTCGGTGTTTTCTACCAAACTAAGTTCATCGACAATTTTTTGAATATCGCCATTTATGATATTCTGCAAATCGTAAAGCGTAAGTCCGATACGGTGGTCGGTCACCCTACCTTGAGCATAGTTGTAGGTTCTAATTTTCGCAGAACGATCTCCACTACTTACTTGAGAATTTCGTTTGGCCGCATCTTCCTCCTGCTTCTTAGCAAGTTCTAAATCATACAAACGCGAACGCAAAACCCTAAAAGCCTTGTCTTTGTTTTTATGCTGCGATTTTTGATCTTGGCATTGCGCCACCAACCCTGTAGGAACGTGTGTCAACCGAACCGCAGAATACGTAGTGTTTACCGACTGTCCGCCCGGACCAGAAGAACAGAAAAAGTCAATTCGAACGTCTTTCGGGTCGATTTGCACATCAAAATCCTCAGCTTCAGGAAGCACCATCACCGTCGCAGCACTAGTATGCACACGACCTTGAGTTTCCGTTTGAGGTACACGCTGTACGCGATGAACCCCAGCTTCGAATTTGAGTGTTCCATAGACATCCGCTCCACTTACTTCAAACTGAATTTCTTTGTACCCACCACTTGTGCCTTCGCTTAAATCGATCACATTGGTTTTCCATCCTCTCGATTCACAATATTTGGTGTACATTCGGAAAAGGTCTCCTGCAAAAATACTTGCTTCGTCTCCTCCTGTACCCGCTCGTATCTCCATAACGACATCCTTGGCATCTTCAGGGTCTTTGGGAATCAACATAAACTTGATTTCTTCCTCTAATTTTGGGATACCTTCTTTCGCTTCCTCCAATTGCATCTTGGCCATTTCTATCATTTCAGGGTCACTACCATCGGCAATGATTTCCTCTGCCTCCTCTAGGTTATTGGTAAGTTCGATATACTGATCGCGCTTTGCTACAAGATCTTTCAGATCGCTATACTCCTTTGTCAATTGCACATAGCGCTTTTGATCTGAGATAACATCAGGCTGAATAATCAGGTCTGAAACCTCATCAAAACGCTGCTTTACAATATTTAATTTGTCAATCATAATCTGGTGTCACTTGGAGTGCGAATTTACGATAAATTTGTACATTTAAAGATATCGCAACCATTTGATGCAGCATATTTTCAATTTCAAAACACTTCAACTCGGTTTTCATTTTTACAGAAAGTTTCTGATTACTTTCTTGCTGATCACCTTCGGTTTTCTGTTCTTAAAAATGTCATTATCATTAATCATCACCCTGAAATTTTTCCTCATCGGAATTTTGTTTGCCTCCCATGTCGAACCCAGCTTAAAACAAAAATTGATTTTTTATAAAAACTTCGGAATTTCCTCTACCATATTATTTATAACTTCTTTTTTCCTAGATACCGTAATTACTATTGTTCTAGTATTAACGCTAAACCAATTTTGATACTAGAAATCGACAGCGTTGAACTAAGCTTTGACCAGAAGAAAATTCTTTATGGGGTCTACCTAAAAGCTGAAACCGGGAAAGTAACAGGGATTCTAGGAAGGAATGGCAGTGGTAAAACCTGTTTGCTGCGAATTCTCTTCGGAGATCTAAATCCAAAATATAAAAACATTCGCATAGATGGCAAGTATCTAAAAACAAAACTGTTCACTACCAATAGCATTGCATATCTACCCCAGCACAAATTGCTGCCGGGCAATCTTAAGGTAAGGAAAGCATTCGCTTTATTTCGTGTGGATTGGCATGATTTTATTGGTCAATTTGATTCCTTTTCAAGCTATGCGGATAGTAAAACGTCTGAGCTTTCCTCTGGTGAGCTTCGCGTTGTTGAAACCTATCTTATCCTAAATTCCGGCAAGGAAATAATTCTTTTAGATGAACCCTTTTCTTTCGTAGCACCTACATATGTAGAAAAGTTCAAACTTATGATTCAGGAAAAGAAAAAAGAATCTGCAATACTCGTTACGGATCATTTCTATCGTGAAATTTTAGATCTAGGCGATACCATTTATCTATTAAAAAATGGATCTTCAAAATTTATACAATCAAAAGTTGATTTAGAAAATGAGGGATACATCAATTTTAATCTCCAACAAAGGTAGTACCCAAAGAAACAATAAATGCATTCAACCCATCGCTGCGATCGTATTTGTTAACGCGCAGGTCTAAGGTCTTCAAGCCGAAAGTAAAAATCTTTGCCTTTGCGAAAATGTCTTTATAGCGAATTCCCATTCCGTATTGATTGGCATCATATGCCGACAGGTCATAATCTGAAGTGTAGAAATCAAAGGTAGACTGTGCCACATCTTTGGCATAAAAGTAATCGGCAGCAGTTTGGGTATAATAGCGATAAACAGGATATATCGTAAACCGGTCACTTAATTTTATGGGTATCTCAAGGTTGGCCGTGTGTGCCGTAATTCCCCAATCATCGGTGTAGAAGCGATAGTAAGTTCGTAGAATAAATCGATCGCTCAAATAATAATTCAGTCGTGCACCGATGGGTATTTTAAAACGGGTGTCGGGGAGCCGCTCTACATCGTCTGCCAACTGAAAATCTTCAATAAAAAAGTTCGAGGTGTCACCAAAATATACGCGCTGAAAAGGAGTGCTCAATAATCCATTTTGGGTAACCACATCCATAAAAACAGCTCCTTGTAGGCGTTTGCCTAAGATTTGAGAAACACTTAAAGACAGGGAATAGGAGTTTCTAGTTTCTTTTTCAAAAGCGTTGAAGTTCGGAGCGTAGGTTCCATTTCCCATAATTCTTGAATCAAAAAATCCATCTCTCAATTCTATGGGGTATTGGGGGTTCCATTTGTCTAAATACACTTGGGCATTAATCGAAAGTTCGGTATTCTTTTCATTAAATAATCGGGTATAGCCTCCACCAAATCCGACAGAGAAATAATCATACTCTGCAGAAACGTAAGCCTTAGCCGTAACAATTGAATTGCGGTCATCAGAACTGTGCGAGTACGCTGGACTAAAATGCGCAAGTACGTCTTGACGAGATGCTCCTGAGGAAGCACTAAACGGACTCGCATTGCGATTCGCATCACCATCAAACGGATTTACATTGCTTGAAGATGCAGAAGTATAAGCCGATATGCCGGCGTCAACAGTTATGATGTCATCTTCACCAATCGGAATTCGCACTACTATACTCGAGGTAGCGTCGGTCAATTCTTCGGTGCCTGCCCCACCGGTTACCGCTGCATTCTGGCCATCTTGACCATAATAGCTAAACAACAAGTCTATTTCGGAAGCTTCTAAGACCCTTTTTTTATACGCAGTATCCTCTTGGGAGAAGCCCGCGAAAGCTATCAAAAGAAAATTAAAAAGTAAAAACTGTTTCAAAGATGGGATTCTTAAATTAGAAAAGACTTTTTTGAAGTTAGAACATTTGCAATTTGTGTTAGTTACAACCACAGCCTCCCCCACTCTTTCCGCCATTTGCCCCTGCAGCTGCTTCACGGTAAATCTGGAAGTTGGTTTCAAAACGCTCCATGCCCTTGGCCGACAATAGCATTTCCTCATCATTGAGATACACTTTTTCGTATTCTTTTACCGCTACACAAGACACCGAGGTTAAAGCCAAACATAATATAAGAAGTACTTTTTTCATATGTATAAAGTTACGGATCTCTATCAAACAAAATGCCATCGCTCTTGTGCGCCTTATTAAAATTATCAAAAAGAATTACCTCTACACCATCAAGCTGATTTATGAGAAAAAGTCCGGCTTCCTTTCCCATTATAAATACCGCAGTTGCCAAAGCATCACATACCTCCGCCTCTTTTGCAAAAACAGTTACTTGACGTATACCCGAAGATGGATAACCCGTTCTTGGATCTATAATATGAGAATAACGTTTGCCCTTAAAGGTCACATACTTTTCATAGTTACCAGAAGTCGCAACCGAGGATTCTACAATGGGTAACCAAGAAACGATTTTGTCTTTGGCAAGCGGATTCACAATGCCAATAACCCACTTCTTTCCAGTCACATCAGTTCCCCAGGTAGAAAGATCTCCGGCCGCATCGATAATACCACCTGCAACCTGCCTGGAGACCAAAAATTGCTTTGCCTTGTCTGCGGCATATCCTTTACCAACTGCACCGAAGGAAATTTTCATTCCCTTTTCCTTTAGAAAAACGGTTTGCTTCTCGCTATTTAGTATGATTTTTTCATAACCCACTTTCTCAACAGATTTTTTGATCTTTTCGGCTGTTGGCATTTCAGTCATCGTTCCATCAAATTTCCAAATCTTATCCATCGAAGAATAGGAGATGTCAAAAGCGCCGTCGGTAAGTACAGAAATCACCTTGCATCTTTCAATCAACCTGAATAGTTCGAGACTTACCTTTACCGGTTTAATTCCCGCATTTTTATTGATAAGATAGGTTTCCGAATCGGTGTTCCAAGACGAGATCATTCTTTCAATTCTCGTAATCTCGGCAATAGCCTCCTCAATATTGATGTGACCCAGTTCCTCACTTGGTGAAACTACGGTGATACTAAATCTGCTCCCCATCAATTTTAGCGTCTTCTTTACGGTAACCAATTCACGCTCCTGTGCATATCCAGTGAGGGTAAGAAAACTTAAAAGTATCGTGATAAGGATTTTCACTTAAGACAGTTGTTTAAAAGTGAAATATACGCTTGCGGGCTAATTTTTTTATACCCCATCTTGCCCAAGACTTTTTCTGTGGAATCTAAAACAACAACCAAAGGAAAATGGCCCTTGGGATTGAAACGTTCGGCTAAAGCAGCATTCTGTTTTGTTTGATCGACAGCCAATCGGTTCGCCTTCTTTCTTGGAAAATCAGCTTTGTAGAGAATGTAATTTGCGCTTGAATACGTTTTAAATTCGTCTGATTGCCAAATCGATTTATCGAGCTTTATACAGGGAGCACACCAATCTGATCCAGCAAATACCAAGACAATTGGTTTGTTTTCATCGACAGACAAAGTCAAGGCATCAGCATAGTTTTCTTTCCAGTCTTGCCCAAGGGCAAAAATGGAAAAAAAAAGGCTAAGTATCGGGGCAACTATTTTCAAAACAAATTTGTTACATAACTATTCAAAGACCCGAAGCATATCTCCGGTAAGTTCAATATTATATATTTTTAATGCTTTTGCGGGGTTAGCATCTACTTGATTCAAGGGTGTTCCATTCTGTTCAAAACGTGAACCATGTACATCACAATAAAAAATACCCCCTTGTTGATCTACAAATCTAACTTGGTCGTAGGCCTCATGACTGCAAACCTGACTAGCGGCAATCAACTGCCCTTCAAGATTTCGAGCCACCACAACTAAATTCTTCAGTATAAAGCCACCGTTTGTTGCCAAATTAGCCGCCTCAGCAGAGGTCAAATCGATTGTAAAATCTACCCCTGTGGGTTCTTCTACAATGTTTCCGTTTGGGGAATCATCTTTAGAGCATCCGTGAACACAAGGAAAAGCAAGTGCAAAAGCCGCACCTGCGCCCAAGGTTCGTAAAAACTGCTTTCTTTCCATAGTACCAATATTTACTATACAAAACGCAGTATTCGGATGATTCGTATGCCCTAATAGACAAAGGTTCCAAACTCACTTCTTATCGTAAGTTTTTTCGTAAGATTTTCTTCTACACGACCAATAATTCGGGCATCAACGCCAAAACTGCCCGATATGCTAATCAAATCTTGTGCCACAGCATCATTGACGTATAATTCAAGGCGATGTCCGCAATTAAAAACCTGATACATTTCCTTCCAATCTGTGCCCGACTGTTCTTGAATTAATTTGAACAAGGGTGGAACAGGAAACAGGTTGTCTTTTACAATATGGTTTTGGTCTATAAAATGAAGAATCTTGGTTTGTGCACCTCCGCTACAATGCACCATACCATGTATGTCTTCGGATGTATATTTTTCGAGGATTTTCTTGACGATGGGAGCATAGGTGCGTGTTGGCGATAATACCAACTTACCAGCATCTAATGGAGATTCGGCGATAGCATCGGTTAACTTGATCTTGCCAGAATACACTAAATCTTCAGGTACGGAAGCATCGTAACTTTCCGGATAGTTTTCAGCCAAATATTTTGAGAACACATCATGCCTGGCCGATGTGAGTCCGTTACTTCCCATTCCACCGTTGTAGGCTGTTTCGTATGTTGACTGGCCAAAAGATGCCAAACCAACAATCACATCTCCCGCTTGAATATTCGCATTGTCGATAACCTGGCTACGCTTCATTCGTGCTGTAACCGTAGAGTCAACGATAATCGTACGTACCAGATCGCCAACGTCGGCAGTTTCGCCCCCCGTAGAATGAATGGTGATTCCATGTTTTTTAAGGTCGGAAATCAGTTCTTCGGTACCATTGATTATAGCAGAAATCACTTCCCCTGGAATCAAGTTCTTGTTACGCCCAATTGTGGAGGAAAGCATAATGTTATCTGTTGCACCTACACAAATTAAATCATCAATATTCATAATCAGGGCGTCTTGCGCGATTCCCTTCCACACAGAAATGTCGCCTGTTTCCTTCCAATACATATAGGCCAAAGAAGACTTTGTTCCGGCACCATCGGCATGCATTATCAAACAATAAGCATCATCGTTGGTCAAATAGTCGGGTACAATCTTACAAAAGGCTTTAGGAAACAACCCTTTATCTATATTCTTAATGGCATTGTGAACGTCTTCCTTGGAGGCAGAAACACCTCTTTGGTTATATCTTTCACTATGGGTTGAACTCATGCTTCGATTTTTGTGTCAAAAGTAAGTGAATTGCTGAAATCTGCGGTTGTAGTTGGGCCTACTTTATAAACAAAAGTTCACGGTACTTTGTTAATGGCCAAACTTGGTCGTCTACCAGCTGTTCTAACTTGTCACAATGGTAGCGAATTTCATCAAAATAAGGTTTGACATTTTCGGCATACGCCACCGCTTTTTTATGACTATCGGTTAGTTTATTTGCCTTTTTTCGTGTTTCCGTCATCGCATCAGTATTCTTTTTTAGCGCAACTAGGTACTCGGCCATTTGCTCAATGATATTCGATTGTCCTTCGGAGAGTTTTTTATGTGCGGCACCGTAAATTTCTTTCAGGCCCAAGACATTTTGAATAAGCGTATTTTGATATTCAATAGCTGCGGGTATGATGTGCCCATAAACCAATTCGTTAAGTACCCGTCCTTCAATTTGCAGATGCAAAATATACGCTTCCAGCTCTACTTCTTGGCGCGCTTTCACCTCAATTTCGCTCATCACTTTCATCGACTTGAAAAGCTCTAAACTCTCTTTTGAGGTTAGTACTTTAAGGGCTTCCGGGGTGGTTTTGTTATTGCTAAGTTTTCGTTTTCTAGCCTCTTTTTCCCAAACATCGCTGTATCCGTCGCCATCGAATCGAATTCTCTTGGAAGTTTTTATATACTCTCGAAGCACATTAAAAACCGCCTCGTCTTTCTTTAAGTTTTTCTTGTCTATCAAGACATCAACCTCTTTTTTAAAGGCGATTAACTGTTTGGCGACTATGGTATTTAAAATAGTCATCGGTTTGGCGCAATTTGTCTTAGAACCTACGCCGCGTATTTCAAATTTATTACCCGTAAATGCAAAGGGTGATGTTCGGTTCCGATCGGTATTGTCTAATAGAATTTCAGGAATCTTGCCTACCACATTCAATTTTAGTTCTGTTTTTTCCTCTGGTGACAATTTACCTTTTGACACCCCTTCCAACTCGTCTAAA
Organism: Maribacter sp.; assembly: GCF_039974175.1. GTDB lineage: Bacteria > Bacteroidota > Bacteroidia > Flavobacteriales > Flavobacteriaceae > Maribacter_C. The sequence goes on along the minus strand of NZ_JBDWJN010000013.1, from coordinate 398,082 downwards.
ACCCGACTTAACTGCGTTCCAATGAAAATAGATAGAATGGCTGGCGGTGCCTCATTTGCGCCCAACCTATGGTCATTTCCGGCAGATGCAATAGAAGAACGCAATAGTTCCTCATAGGTATCTACTGCTTTAATCGTATTCACGAAAAACGTCAAAAACTGTAAATTTTTCATCGGGGTAGTACCAGGACTCAATAAATTCACTCCGGTATCGGTAGCCAAAGACCAGTTATTGTGTTTGCCAGACCCATTGATACCTGCAAAAGGCTTTTCGTGAAACAACACCTTAAAACTATGCCTATCTGCAATTTTATCCATCACATCCATCAAAAGCAGATTGTGATCAACCGCCAAATTAGCTTCTTCAAAAACAGGGGCCAATTCAAATTGATTTGGCGCCACCTCGTTGTGGCGTGTCTTTACCGGAATGCCCAATTTGGTGCATTCTTTTTCCAAATCACTCATAAAACTCAAAACCCTACCGGGGATGGTTCCAAAATAGTGGTCATCTAACTGCTGCCCTTTCGCCGCAGTTTGACCTATTAGGGTTCGACCTGTCAGACTAATATCTGGTCTTGAGTTAGCTAGTGCTTTATCAAGCAAAAAATATTCTTGTTCCCAACCTAAGGTGGCGCTGACTTTGGTAACATTTTTGTCAAAATATTTCGCAACAGCGGTTGCCGCTTCATCTACAGCGTGCAATGCTCTAAGAAGCGGCGCTTTATTGTCTAAGGCCTCTCCCGTATACGAAACGAAAATGGTTGGAATGCACAAGGTAGTTTCATAGATAAAAGCAGGTGAGGTAGGATCCCAGGCGGTATAGCCTCTTGCCTCGAATGTATTGCGAATTCCTCCACTTGGGAAGCTAGAAGCATCGGGTTCTTGTTGTACCAACTGTCTGCCTCCAAATTTCTCCAGTGCTCTACCGTCGGGCAATAAATCTAAAAAGGCATCGTGCTTTTCAGCCGTAGAACCCGTTAAGGGTTGAAACCAATGAGTATAGTGCGTTGCCCCCATGGTAATGGCCCAACCTTTCATGGCTTCTGCTACCTGATCGGCAATTTTACGATCGATTTTAGAGCCCGAAAATATGGCACTTTGCACGCTTTCTAAGGCGTCTTTAGTCAAATACTGAAGCATACGCTCCTCATTAAAAACATTCTTGGCAAAGAGCGTTGAACGTCTTCCTTCATCTTCAATATTGATACGGATTCTGCTTTGGCTTTCCGCAATAGCCTCAAATCGAATTGTAGCCATAAATCTTTGTTCTTAGAAAATCAGTAATTCCTTAATAATATGACAAAATTACCATCAAATAATAGATATTTCACAATTTACCCTAGAAAAATTAGGGCTAAAGACAATAATAATAACTTTTGATAAAATTACCCCCTTTAAAAGTAGGTTAATTGATGAAAAAAATTATTTTTGTTTGTCTTTTTAAAAATGGAATAATTAACGGCTAAAATTATGAGTAAAACAAAATTAGAGTACATCTGGTTGGATGGATACTTCCCAACGCAAAATATGCGAAGTAAGACCAAAGTGGTGAATGACTTTGGTGGTAAATTAGAGGATTGCCCGATGTGGTCTTTCGATGGAAGTTCAACAAGACAGGCTGAAGGTGGAGCTTCAGATTGCCTATTAAAGCCTGTAGCTATTTTTCCAGATCCGGCTCGCAAAGATGCATATTTAGTAATGACCGAAGTGTTAAACGCAGACGGTACACCTCATGAGTCAAATGGTAGAGCAACCATTGATGATGATGACAACGATTTCTGGTTCGGCTTCGAGCAGGAATACTTTATAATGGATACCAAAACCCAATTACCGCTTGGTTTTCCAGTGGGTGGTTATCCTGCACCACAGGGCATGTACTATTGTTCCGTCGGTGGTAAAAACACACACGGTAGAGATTTGGTTGAAGAGCATGCGGATTTATGTATCGCTGCTGGAATCAATTTTGAAGGGATCAATCAGGAAGTTGCTTCCGGACAATGGGAATTCCAACTATTTGCAAAAGGTGCAAAGAAAGCTGGAGATGAAATCTGGGTGGCTCGTTACTTGTTAGATCGTCTTACAGAGAAATATGGCTATTACATTGAATACCATCCAAAACCACTAGGAAGAGATATGGATTGGAACGGTTCTGGTATGCATGCCAACTTCTCCAACACAACTTTAAGAACATGTGGAGACAAAGCGACTTACGAAAAAATTTGTGAGGCTTTCCGTCCAGTGGTCAAAGAACATATTGCTGTTTATGGTGAATTTAATGATCAACGCTTGACAGGAGATCACGAGACACAATCTATCGATGAATTTAGCTTTGGTATCTCAGATAGAGGAGCTTCTATTCGTATTCCAATCGCAACCGTAGAAAGCGGATGGAAAGGTTGGTTGGAAGATCGTCGACCAGCTTCTAACGGTGACCCGTATAAAATTGCAGGAAGAATTGTTAAAACCGTTAAATCAGCAAAAGTATAGCTGACATTAATTGTTGTAATTTAAACCGCTTTTGATTCGCTTCAAAAGCGGTTTTTTTAGTTATGAATAGTTGGTAGTGGCGTATTTTTCCAATAGTCGCCTTTCATTGTTTCGTTTAGAATGGGTTGTCGCGGACTATCTAAAGGCAAGTTTTTTAACATGAACTGGCTTTGGCCAATTTTTTCGCTTTTTAACCGAATTTCTTGGGTAAAGAATTCTCGATATTGATGTAAGTATTCCCATTTTCGTTCATCGAGTTTGTTTCCTTCAGTATCTCTAATTCTATAGTTATAGGTCACATTTGAAACACTATAATTGAAGTTTTCAAAAAGACCTTCTGCTTTCTTACTATCTAAATCAGGGCAAACTACAAAGGTGCGCTCATCTTCCAAAAAGTAAAAATCTTTTATTGGCACCAAAACCTTCTTATATCTTATTTTAAAATCATTATTCTTTATTTTCTTCAAGTTGGCGGGCAATTTATTTAACCTTATACGAAAAGAGTTGTCATTTAAATTAATTACGAATTTAGAGTAAAATTCGGCAGGCCTTTGAATCAGGAATTTATTGTAAAATGAAATATAATTCAGGAACATTTTTCCCTCTAAATCGCGAACATACTCCGTATGTATATGATACAAAACTTCGGAATTCATTTTCTTAAATCCGTCAGAAAAACGTTCTGATGCATTATCCACAATACCGTAATCAAAGCTTTCTTTAGCTCTATTAGAAGGATTTGCCAATTTATGCACCGCATAGTCAAGTTTGAATATTGCAAAATCTTTTGTGTCAATAAAAATCTTGCCCTTTGCCAAGTAGTGATCATTCCTAAATTCAATTTCGATTTGATATATGAACTCATTTTTATAATACGACTTTCCTACCAATCGAAAACTATGGTTGTCAATAAAATCAGATTTCATGTCGTTAACGAATGAAAAAGACTCTTCTTTATAATTGCGAATGGCGTCATGCATAATGAGCATAATAAACTCGTTGCCGCCATCGTTGATCATTCTAGCGTTTGGTACGATTTTATCATAACCGTCATAGTCATAGGGTTGCTTAGCAAAGTCGTCAACATCGAAATCTAAATTTTTATCATAAGACAACAACTGATGTTGATTGTAATAACTGTTTCTTTTTCCGAAACCTTCGTCTGAAACTTTAATTATTGCCTCATTTAAATTAATATAGCTGCTATTTTTAACCTGGTAATCTCTATAATAGCCTACAATATTAAAATTATATTGAGGATAATTCTGCGGAATACTATTCACAGCTATTTTAACAATTTGTCTCGCACTAAGCTTCTTGATATTCGCAGAAACAACGGCCTCTTGAAGCTCAAACGCAGCTGGCCTTAGAACGACAATATTGCTTTGGGCGTCATCTAGGTCTTGCATGTTTATTTCTTTGGTCTCATACCCCAAGCAAGAAATTTCCAATATCTCACCCAGTACTTTGTACCGCATCGGTATTTTAAAAGTTCCATCGATATTGGAAATAACCCCAAGCGCTCTATCCTTAACTCGGATGCTAACAAAGGGTATAGGGTCATGCTGAGATGAGTCTATGACTTTCCCAAATAGGTATTCCCCTTCTTGCGAAAGGCAGCTTATTGAAATCAAAAAAATCAGAATCAATAAGCTATTTTTCGGCATCTTATTCAATATGGGTATTTTCTATTAAGGGCGTATTCATCCAATATTCTTTATAGTCTTTTGGTTTAGTCATCGGTTGCTCCTTGAATATGGGTTTTCGCTTGTTCATAAAAAGATCATCAAGCGGGGCTCTTGAATCAGGTTTTACCCGTTGCACAAAAAATTCTCTGAATTGCAGGTAATCTTCAATTTCAGGTTCATTGAGCACATTGCCGTCAATGTCTTTAATATTCTTTACGCGTAGATCAAACAATTCATTCGCACTCTTCTGCTTCTTAATCGACATATTTATTTCAAACCTGGCGTTCATCATTGCATTTTTAAAATCAGGTTCGAGATAAATTTTGAGGGAGTCCTGTACTACCTTAACCTGCTTGACACGAAACTTTCTTTGTTTGAAAATAACTTCGTAATTCTTAAGTCTTTTGGCTGATACGGAGTCTATTGGTTTGTTGAAATACAACATACAATACCCCTTTGGGGCATTGATAAATGTAGAATCTAAAACAAACTTCGGCGGTTTCCTAATTTCAAAACTGTTGTGAAACGAGATATAATTCAAATACATTTTATCGCTTTTCTTTCTATAGTCTGTTGTAATATCAAAAATCACTTTTTGCCGATGCCCATGTTTGTTTTTCTTGCGATCCTTATTCCTTTTATTTGCGTTGTACATGGTATACTCTAATTTATATATCGAAAAACCCATCTTCGATATGTAAATCTTTCCATGCGCACTATAATTTGGGTATAAGGTCTTAAAGTTAATAACGTAGAGTTCTTCGTTATTGATACGCGTATCACTACTCCTCATGAAAAAATGGTTTGCTATCAAATCGGTTTTTAGTGCGCCTACAAAATCATAGGCGCCTACATTGTAATTTCTTATGGCATCATGAATTCTTAAAATTCGAAATTCATTGCCTCCATAGGCGTCTAGATGCGCCTTTCTTATTATTTTTTTGTTGGTTCGGTAATCATAGGCTATTCGTGCTATTGAATCTTGCTTGAAATTTTTATTCAGACCAAAATTATACAGCCTTGTTTCCGATGTACCATCGTCTAATTGATCAAAGCCCTGGTCAAAAACTTCTAAAATGGCTTCGTTCAGATTGAGGTACTCCTCATCTTTAAATTGATAATCGCGATAATACCCAATTGTTGAAAAAGAAGTTGCAGGAAAGTTTCTGGGTATGGCATCAATGGCTTTTTGCACGATTTGCTTAGCACTAAGATTTCTTTTGCGTTTTCCTTTGACCACAGCTTCCTGCAAATCTATCGCTGAAGGGTCTAGGGTTATGATATTGAGCTTATCTTGAAGCAGTTGCGTTATGGCAATTTCCTTGGTTAGATACCCCATCGATGATACCTCTATAATATCACCATAGGCTTTATACTTCAAGGGAATTCTAAAACTACCGTCTACATTTGTAATAATACCTAAAGCCCTATCCTTAATTCTAATATTGGCAAAAACTACAGGTTCGGTGGTCTGAGCATCTAAAAGTCTTCCAGAAATATAATCTTGCTCCTGAGCAATAGCCTGACACAAGACCAACAAGAAAAATGTAAATACGAAATTGAAGTGTAGTGTTTTTTGCATCTTTCCTTAGTTTTAATTCGTCTTATTGCGAAGGGGAGTGTTCATCCAGTAATCATCAAAATTATCTGGTTTTACAACAACTTGGTCTTTAAAAATCGGCCTTTGTTTTTTCATGAAGAGCGTATCTGAGGGCGCCTGTGTTAATGGCTTTACTTCCTGAGTAAAAAATTCTCGGAATTGATTGTAATCTCTAGAAGTCCACTGGTCAATTACATTGCCATCAACATCCTTGATATTGGTAAGCTTTATTTCAAACAGTTCATTGGTAATCTTCTTCTTTCGCGCGGCAATTTCAATTTCCCTTAGCATTTGCTCTGCCTTATTGGGATACATCTTGGGGTACAACAGCACAACATCTTGTGCATCTGTTAGCTCTGCTTTTTGCATTCTAACGATCTTGCCCTTCACTTTTACCTCGTAATTCTTTAAAGCAACCGCGTCTTGCAGCCTCACTTTGTTATTAAAACCAACAACGAAACACTTTGAAACATAATCAGGAGTAATATAATCGATTACAAACTTTGGTGGATCCCAAAGTTGAAATGTATTGTGAAAAGAGATGTAGTTGAGAAACATCTTATCATTTTTGGGTTGATAAGAGGTGGTGATCTCAAATATCAGTTCGTTTTCTGTTTCGTGTTTGTTGCGCAGTCCGTTGGGTAACTTTTTCTTTAAGTCGTAAACGGTATAGTCCATCTTGTGGATTGCAAAATTGCGTTTTGAAATATACATCGTACCATACGCGCTATAGTTTAGAAGTAATTTGGTAAAGCGTATAGTGTAGAGCGGTTCACCGTCAAAATACGTATCGGGTATTCTTTTAAACCGGTGCTCAGAAAGCACATCTGATTTAAGTCGATGTACGAAAGAATAGGAACTGACCTTATGGTTACGAATCGCATCGTGCACCCTTAAAATGGTGAACTCGTTTCCGCCATAAGCAGATAAAAAAGCGTTGTCAATAACCTTGCGACCTTTTTTGAATTTATAATTGTACGACCGTAAGGCCATCGAATCACGCTTGAAATCAGTGTTCTCTAAATAGTCATAGATTTTTACTTTGGTGGTCACCGAATCCATGGCATCAAAACCTTGGTCGTATACTTCTAAAATAGCTTCGTTTAAGTTTACATATTGCAAACTGTCTAATTGGTAATCACGATAATAACCTACCATAGAAAATGGTTCAAGCGGATAATTGTCTGGTATTGCCCTTAGCGCCTTGCGCACTATTTGTCTGGCGCTTAGTTCTCTTTTCTTTTTGCCGGTTACTATGGCTTCCTGCAGTTGCCAGATAGCCGGTTGCAATCGCACATTATTCAGCTCGAATATTGAAAAATCAAAAATCAATATTTCCTTAGTCTGATACCCCATCGAAGATATTTCGATGATATCGCCATACTCTTTATATTTTAAAGGTATTTTGAAACTTCCATCAATATTAGAAATAATTCCTAAGGCTCTGTCTTTGATTCGAATACTGGCAAAAGCAACAGGTTCTTGTGTTTTGGCATCCAGTAACTTTCCAACGATATATTCACCTTGTTGCGACAAAGCAGAGCTCGATACTAGCAGTAGTAATAGCAAAAGCAAGTTGATGGGTAATCTTTTTTGCATTGTCGGAAAACGTTTAGTTTTTCATATTTTGAAGGGGTGTATTCATCCAATAATCATCAAAATTATCTGGTTTTACAACGGCTTGGTCTTTAAAAATGGGGATGTCTTTTTTCATAAAAAGGGTATCGTTTAGGACACTCCCGTTGGGCTTTATTTCTTGAACAAAAAATTCACGAAACTGCTTGTAGGTTATGTACTGCATTTCATTTATTAGGTTGGCTGCCCCTGTAGCATCTCTAAGGCCAGTTAATGTTATGGTAAGCATATCGAAGGTCTCCAACCTTTTTCGTTCAGCTACGTTCAATGTATTGGTAATATTTAAAAATTCGCTTCGAGCCATATCAGGGTATACAAGTACTAGGTGCTCATTATCCTTTTCTATACGTATTCTATCAATTTGAATTTTCTTTCCTTTAAATTTAAAATCGTAATACTTTTTTTCTTTGGCGTATAGCAGGTCCACCTTATTATTGAAGGTTAAGACAAAACATTTACATTGAAGATCGACCACCGTCTCTTTTAGCATAAATTTGGGTGGTTGGCTTACCTGGAAAGTATTAAAGAAGGAAATGTAATTCAAATACATTTTAGCATACTTTCTCCTATACTCGGTGTTGACAGTAAAAATTATTTCCTCGTCGATCCCATGCTTGTCTTTTTGCTTGTTTTCTGTAGTTCTTGTTCTGTCATAAAGGGTATATTCCATCTTATGGATTGCGAAATCTCTCTTGGCAATATAAATGGTTCCCAAAGCCCGATACCGATGTAAAATTTTGGCGAAACTAATTTGATAAAGCCATTCATCGTCACGATGAATTTCATCCTCTTTTTTAAAAAAATGATTGGCGACAAAATCTGTATGCAATACATTGACAAAATCATATGCGTTGATTTTATGGTTTCTAATAGCATCATGTATTCGCAGAATACTAAACTCGTTACCACCATAATCAGATAGGTAGGCCTTGTCAATATATTTTTTATAATGTTTATAGTCGTATTTATAACGGCCTTGCAGATCTCTATTAAAATCATCATTCCCACTGTAGTCATAGAGCCGCACCTTAGTGGTTGAATGGTCATTATTATCGAAGCCAGCATCAACCACCTCTAAAATGGCTTCATTTAGATTAACATAATTCTCTTTCTTCAATTGATAATCTCTGTAATATCCAATAGATGAAAAAGTACTAGTCGGATAATTGTTAGGTATCGCCTGTATCGCTTTGTTAACAATTTGAGCGGCGGACAGTTTTTTTAGTCTTTTGATTCGTTTTCCCCGTTTCCGACTTTTCGCCTTAACAACCGCCTCAACCAGTTCTAAAACACCAGGGACCAAACGGATGGTATTGAGTGTGATAAGCGATAGTTGCGATAGTGGTATTTCTTTAGTCTGATACCCCATAGAAGATATTTCAATAATATCTCCATACTCTTTGTACTTTAATGGAATTTTGAAGCTGCCATCGGTATTTGAAATAATTCCTAAGGCTCTATCTTTGATACGAATACTGGCAAAAGCAACAGGTTCTTGTGTTTTGGCATCCAACAAAATACCAGCAATATACTCTCGTTCTTGCGACCAAGCGGAATTTGACATTATAAGTAGGAAAACAGAAAAGGTAATTTTGAGTAGTGTTCTTTCCATTTTGTGCAGTTGGTTACCTTGAAAATGCCTTACAGCAATTCTGGTAAAAACCCACAAAAATTATACCATTGATCTGCTTGTCTAGCAACTATTGAATAGTGAAATAGACAAATGTGAAGTAAACCCCTAAAAGTATTAGGCCATCACGCCATCCCAATCGTAAACCTTTTGGAATGAATACCAACGGAAGTATCAAAAACGAGATACCTAACATCCAGAAGATGTCATTGCTCAGCAATCCTTCATCCATCACTCGGATAGGTGTAATTATGGAGGTGATGCCCAATACTGCCAACAAATTGAAAATATTGGAGCCTATAAGATTTCCTAAAGAGATTGCCTTTTCCTTTTTGATAACGGCAATGATCGAGGCTGCCAACTCTGGAATGCTAGTACCAATTGACACTATGGTAATTCCTATTATACGTTCGCTTACGCCATAAGCCGAGGCCATTCCCACCGCACCTTTAATAAGCAGTTCTGATCCTCCCCAAAGACCTAGTCCGCCCAAACCCAAAAATAAAACGGTTTTGTACAAGGGTAAGGGTTCATCGTCTTCAGGAAGTTCATCAATCACGGCTGGTTTCTGAAATCGGAGTAAGTAAACCAAAAATAAAAAGAGAAAAACCACCATGATGATACCTTCATACTGAACGATAACCCCATCAAAATAAATAAAACCAAAGAAAAGAAAGGAAGCAATCATCATTACTGGCCAATCTGTAATATAAAAACTCCTATTGACATCGATACTCCCCAACAGTATGGTAACTGCCAGTACCAGTCCTAGGTTTGCGATGTTGGAGCCAACCACATTGCCCAATGCGAGATCAGGAAAACCATCTAAAGCAGCTTGAACACTAACAATAAGTTCTGGGGCAGAGGTGGCAAAAGAGACCACGGTCATTCCAATAACAATTTTTGGGATATTTAATTTAAGAGATAAAGCTACGGCAGCTTTCAAAAGCCAATTGCCCCCTAAGATTAGAAGAACGAGACCAGCAAGTATCAACAGGGGATTTTGCATTGGTTAGTTTTCACAAATATAGCAGAAGATTTTTGATTAAGAAGGATATCAACCAGACAGAAAACCCAGTTAATCCTATATAAATAGTTAAATAACTATAAAAACAGTTGTTCAACTAAAAAAATAGTAATAAGTTTGATTCAAATTAGAACCACTATGCAAAAATTGACCAATAAAGAAGAGGAGATCATGAAGATTCTTTGGCAGCTTGAGAAAGCTTTTGTCAAAGAAATTCGAGCAGAACTACAAGGAGATAAACCGCATTACAATACCCTATCGACCATAGTGCGCAATCTTGAAGACAAAAAATATGTTGGTCATGAGGCCTTCGGAAATACGCATCGGTACTATCCGCTAGTGTCTAAAGAGAGCTATAGAAAGAAGTTCATCAATTCTACCATCGCAGATTACTACGATAATTCGTACAAGAGTTTGGTCTCGTTTTTTGCCAAAGAGGAAAAGATATCTGTAGATGAATTGAAAGAAATCATTAACCTGATAGAAAACAAAAAATAATGGAAGCTTTTCTCCTTTATATTTTAAAGTCTGGTGCAGTTTTAGCGCTATTCTTGACCACATATCATTTATTTTTAAAAAAAGAAACCTTTTTTACAAGCAATAGACTTTTTTTGGTTCTTGGCTTAATGGCTTCTTTTATAGTGCCATTGATCACCTTTACAAGAACGGTACTGGTAGCACCTCAGCCGCTTACCGCAAGTACATTCTACCCTACTGAAAACACCTTCACGGTGACCGAAACATCGCAGGCTTTTAATGGGTTGGCCCTTTTGATAAGCGTATATGTCTTGGGTGTTCTTTTTTTTAGTTTTCGTCTATGTATGCAATTGTGGGCTCTTAAGAAGATAAAAAATAGCGCCTGCGTGGTAAAACAAGATAAGCTAACGCATGTAAAAACAGAAAAGACCATTTCACCTTTCTCCTTTTTCAAACATATTTTCTACAATCCAGAGCTATTCAAAAGAAGCGATTTAAAAATCATTCTAAATCATGAGAAAGTTCATGCTACACAGCTGCATTCACTTGATATTCTACTCGCTGAACTTGTTATGATTTTGCAATGGTTCAATCCCATCATTTGGTTGTATAGAAAATCAATCAAGGAAAATTTAGAATTTCTAGCGGATGCATATACCTGCGTCGACAAAGACGATAAAAAGCACTACCAATATCTACTACTACAAAAAGTAATCGGTACTAGCGAAGTATCAATCGCGAACCCCTTTTTTAATTCACTCATCAAAAAACGAATAGTCATGTTAAATCAAAATCAATCCAAAAAAGTAAACTTTTTGAAATTATTTATTGTGCTCCCCCTTATAATGACTTTTTTAGTCGCTTTCAATATCAAAGAGGAAATCAAATTTTCTGAAGTTGCCAATTCAATACGCGGAAACAGCAATGAAATGCTAGATTTTCAAAGCCCTATAGCACATCAGGATATCAAACGTATATCAGCCGGATTCGGTATGGGTCAAAACAAGTTTGAAAAAGATAAATTCCACAATGGAATTGATTTAGTAGCCACGACCGGAACCAAAGTTATGGCCAGCGGCGCTGGAACTGTAAAAGTTTCCTCCCAAACTGCATCCAATGGAAATTATATCATCGTTGAACATGAATCTGGTTATAGTACAAAATATATGCACTTAAAAGATAGGAGCGTTAAAAGTGGTGAACAAATCGACAGGGGAGCGACAATAGGCCATGTAGGGAATACGGGGAAATCTACCGGACCCCATTTGCATTTTGAAATCTTAAAATCGGACAAGCCCATCAATCCTGAAAGTTTAATCGCTTTTAAAGGGAGTAGCCATACGAAAGAAAAGAGCAAGGCAAAATATATCAAGAAGCAAGCTACCCCAATGAAAAAAATAGAGCTGACCATTGACAAGAAGACCTCCGATGAAACGCTCCTTGACATTAAGAATGATTTGAAGAAGCAAGAAATTGATTTTTCTTATACGGTAGTGCGTAACGCGAATGAGGAAATCATCGACCTAGCCATACAAATCACAGGAAAAAGCGAAAACGGCGGAACGTTCAATAGCACTTACAATTCTTCAGATTCGGAAGAACCCATTTCTCCATTGGTCGTTTTAATTGATCAAGAGCACAATCTTGTCTCTATTGGATCTAAAGGAAACTACACACCAAGAAGCATCAGCATTGATTCAGACGACACGAATGTATGGATTAGTTCAGATGGGGAAGAGCACAAGGAAATTCGTATAAAGAAAGAAGACGGAAAAAGGGTCATTATTGTAGACGGAGAAGAAGTGAAGGAGGAAGATTTAGAAGATATGGATATTCATATTGAAAAAGATGCGCATGTTTTTATATCTAAAAATCATAAAAACAATGCTTTTGTTCATTTAGATTCCGATGACGACCACGATATCAAAGTCATCAGTAAAAAAGGCAATGGCTTTTTCTTCACCCACACTGATGGAGACAAAGAACCGCTATACCTTATAGACGGTAAAGAAAGTACTGCAAAAAAAGTAAAGCGCCTTGATCCTGATGATATTGAATCCATAGATGTCTCTAAAGGAGAAAAAGCTATTGAGCAGTATGGCAAAAAGGCAAAAGACGGTGTAGTTGAAATACACACTAAAAAGAATTAAAAAAACAATTTTTAGGGATACCATGAGACGTATTAAAACCGATTTTTTTCAAAGTCGGTTTTCTCGTTCTAGAAACGAAATCACTAAAAAAACCCTTTTTTAATGCAAAATCTCCCTTGCAAGTTGAAAAAGACTCAAAAACACCCCTACAATTATTTCAATTTATAATATTTTAATGAATTTTTACTTATAATATGAAACTTTATACAAGAGCGAGTCATAAAATTTAAAACATATCTCGTTATTTTAGTTTCAATAGTGTATTCACTTGTATTGATTTTAGTCAAAATACTTGCAACTGAACATTTTTTAAATATATCTTATTTGGATAATCGATTATGTGCAACTATTTATTAACCCTAAAAAACCCTTTTTATGATTACACTAGCTAAAGTTTTATTGTTCTTATTGTTATCCTTGATCGCGATAATAGCTTAAGTAGAATCATATAGGCCTATATAAAGAGACCGCCGTATGGCGGTCTTTTCAATTCTACGGTACGACTTTACTTGTTATATTTGTAAAAACCAACCCAATGAAAACGTCATTCTACAAATTTTTAGCGCGGGTGAATAAGATCCTTCTACCCTCCTATACCAAAAAGAGATTAGATTTGGCTAAAGCTTCGAAATTACAACTAGCTATAATTGGCTGGCGTTATTTTGTAACCACGAACGCCCTAGATTAATATTGCAAAAGAGATTTCACTTCATAGCCTTGCAATTTCCCTCTACCATTTAAGAAACCCAGTTCGATCAAAAAATTGCACTGCACGATTTCCCCACCCATTTTTTCAACTAGCTTACAAACCGCTTTTGCCGTACCCCCTGTGGCTAATACGTCATCGTGTATTAAAATGCGTTCTCCTTTTGCAATAGCGTCTTCATGCATTTCTAAGACATCTTCACCATATTCCAAGGTATACACTTCACTAATGGTCTTATAGGGCAGTTTACCAGCCTTTCTTACCGGAACGAAACCGGCCTCTAATTTTGAAGCCAAAAGGGGCGCAAAGAAAAAGCCTCTACTTTCCATTCCTACGACCTTATCAATTCTTTGGTTTCCGATTAACTCGAACAAAGCATTTGTCACTTCCTTTAGGGCCTTAGCATCCTTTAATAGTGGAGTGATGTCTTTGAAAACGATGCCCTCTTTCGGGAAATCTGTGATATCGCGTATATACGTATTAAAATCCATTTCTTTTGTTCAGAGTTATTTTGGCGATAAAAGTAAAAAGAAATATATTTGCAGCCCCTTTTAGGGGAACTAAAGGCCTCGTGGCGCAACTGAATAGCGCATCTGATTACGGCTCAGAAGGTTACAGGTTTGAATCCTGTCGAGGTCACGAATAATCCACAAAAAAGTGGAAATACAAGCGAGTTTCTAAATGAAGCTCGCTTCTTTTTTGAAAAATAGCGCCGTATTTTCTTTTGTGGTTTTCAAAGCGGAGCTTTATCAGGAAAGATGTAATCAATCCTGTCGAGGTCACGAATAAACCACAAAAAAGTGGAAGTGCAAGCGAGTTTCTAAATGAAGCTCGCTTCTTTTTTGAAAAATAGCGCCGTATTTTCTTTTGTGGTTTTCAAAGCGGAGCTTTATCAGGAAAGATGTAATACCGTCGAGGTCACAGCAAGTAGAAAGTTCATCACCAAAATGATCGATTGTTTAATTTAGAGGAATGTCAAGAGTCATTTCGCTACTTTTTGGACTAAAATTCTAACTATTCATCGATTTTAAAATACCTATAAGGTAATTTTAGCGTTTTTAAGATTACATTGTAGCTGAAGCTAAAACGGTATGATTCGTGTACAACATTTGATATATCGATACCGATAAAACTAATTTTTCTATACGCCATCGCATGAGCAAATCAACAATGAACATTATAGGTAACAGTTTTGTGCTTATTATACTTTTGGTAAGTTTTTCTTGTGCTTCTGATGACCCAATAGTAGTAGACAACGAACCGGACGCAACCACTGGGGAACCAGAGCCTGAACCGGAGCCTGAACCAGAGCCCGAGCCCGAGCCTGAACCAGAACCCGAAATAAATAACCCGCCGTCGGACAATTTTGATCTTTCAAAATGGAAGATTAGTATTCCAACAGACAATGACGGCAGCGGTACTGCAGACGAGATTAAAGAACAAGAGTTAAATAACGGTTATCAAAACGCAACGTACTTTTATACGGCTGATGATGGGGGAATGGTTTTCAAGTGCTTTGTAGACGGTTTTAAAACTTCAGCCAATACCTCGTACACACGTACCGAACTGCGTGAAATGTTGCGTGCGGGAAATACAGATATTAGTACCCAAGGGGTTAATGGAAACAATTGGGTCTTTGGAAGCGCCCCAGAAAGCGATAAAAATGATGCCGCGGGGTACGATGGTGTGCTAAATGCCACCTTGGCCGTAAATTACGTAACTATCACAGGTAGTAGTAGTCAAATCGGTAGAGTCATTGTTGGTCAGATTCATGCCAACAACGATGAGCCTTTACGCATTTATTATCGAAAATTACCCAACAACGAATTAGGATCTATCTACATCGCCCACGAGGTAAATAATGGAGATGATACGTATTTTGAGATTATTGGAAGTAGATCTAGTTCTGCATCGAATCCTGAAGATGGCGTTGCTTTAGATGAGGTTTTTGGTTACCAAGTGAAAGTAATAGGAAACGATATGTGGGTAACCATTTCCCGTGAAGGCAAGGAAGATATTGAACAATATGTTGACATGAGCAGTAGTGGATATGACGAAGGCGGTCAATACATGTACTTTAAGGCAGGCGTATATAACCAGAATAACTCTGGTGACCCAGACGACTATACTCAGGCAACCTTTTATAGCCTATCGCAATCACATACCAACTAGTACCTAGGTTAACGATTTGACATATGAAATGCCTTTTTACTTCATTTAAATTGCGACATGAGATTTATTGTTCAAGGCATTGTCAAAAGACAATTGACATTTGACAATAATATCATCTCCGTGTATGTCCTATATTTTCAATGTTAAAAAACGCAGGAGTAATCCATCTATTGAGGTTATAGACTAAATTTATACCATGAAGGTGCTTTTTTCTAAAATGCTGGCGCTAGTCTTATTTCTTTCTTGTAATCCAAGTAGAACTATGGAAATTGCCTCGATCGACACCTCGATTCAAACTGAGGAAAATCAAGATGCCAGTGCACCAACAATTGACAGCACGCATGGCGATCAAGATACAGCGGCAATTAGTATTCTTTTTATAGGCAATAGTTTGACCTATTCTAATGATCTACCAAAACTGGTTTACGAATATGCCAAAGCCAAAGAAAAGGATATTAGTACCAAAATGGTGGCAGAACCCAATTATGCCATTATTGACCATCTTGACTTTGGGAATAAGGCAAAAAATGAAATTGAGTCAAAAAAATACGATTATGTTGTCGTGCAACAAGGGCCATCTTCTCAAAGCGAAGGAAGAAAACTCTTGTTTGAAGGAGCAGCACGCTTTGACGAAATTTGTAAAAAAAACGACGCCAAACTGGTAATTTTTATGGTTTGGCCTTCCCGTACCTATTATGACACATTTGATGATGTTATAAAAAACCATAAGGATGTCGCATCTGCGTATGATGCCATTTTATGCCCTGTTGGACAAATATGGAAAGCCCATTTCGATGCTACCAATGATTTTTCCTACTACGGATCAGATCAATTTCATCCCTCAGTAAAAGGTAGCACAGAAGCTGCCAGGATTATTTTTGATATACTTTTAAAATCTTCATAAGCTACTGCTTTTGATCAAATTCGAGAAACAATATCTTACAGGCGTTGTTAAGTATGCCAAATCAGAATTTTATGGCTCAGTAGCTAAAACACACATAAGCTTTTTAGCAGACAAGGGTATGCCGCTTTTTTTAGCTTTCCTGAGGTTATCGATTATTATTTTTAATGTGTACGGCACAACTCGGTTCATTCCTGACTAGCCTCAACTATTTTTAAATCAAACTCCCAACAATTTCAGTATCTTTTCCCTATAAAAATTCTATTGATAGATCAAAGAACTAAAAAATGAAACCGAACGGCGCATACCTCTTCCCTATTTTTATAACGCTGGTATTTTCCTTTTCTGGGCTTACGGCCCAATTGGCAACTCAGGCAGATAAATCCTATAAAAAAGAAATCAAGAAGCTCAGTGCTAATAATCAGATCCAAAAGGCTTTTGCAGTACTAGATGAAATTGACAGTCAGACTACAAAAGACTTAATCGTACTTACGGAAATAGAAGCACCGCCATTCAAAGAATCTAAAAGAGCAGCGGTCTTTAAGGCAATGCTAGATAAAACGGGAATTGATAAATCATGGATAGACGAAGTAGGTAACGTCATCGGTCTGAAAAAGGGTACAGATGGCAGTCGTGTAGTGGTGCTTGACGCACATCTAGATACGGTCTTTCCGGAGGGAACCGATGTGGTCGTGAAGCAAAAAGGAGACACCCTATATGCACCGGGTATCGGTGATGATACGAGAGGATTAGCCATGCTGCTTGCAATCGCAAAGGCAATGCAACGAGCCGAAATAAAACCACAAGCCGATATCTGGTTTGTAGGATCTGTGGGGGAAGAAGGTCTTGGAGATTTGCGCGGGGTTAAACATTTCTTTCGAAAAGGTGCACCTAAGATAGATTCTTGGATAGCTATTGATGGAGGTTCAGCTGGGCGGGTGAATACTGCAGGATTAGGCTCTACCCGTTACAAGGCCCTATTCAAAGGAAAAGGCGGGCATTCTTGGGGGGCATTCGGACTAGCGAATCCGCATCACGCTTTAGGTTTTGCGATTGGCCATTTCACTAAGGCGGCAAAAAAGTATACAGATAACGGTGCGAAAACAAGCTTTAACATCGGCAGAATTGGCGGGGGTACCTCGGTAAACTCCATTCCCTTTGAATCGTGGATGGAAGTTGATATGCGTTCTGTTGATGCCACCAGATTAGTTCAGATGGATAGTATTTTTAAAGCTTCGATGAACACCGCCGTAGAAGAATATAATGCCACGGGAGTGCATGATCAGATTGCACTTGAACTTATTAAAATTGGAGACCGTCCTTCGGGAGAATTGCCCCTTACTACTCCCCTTGTACAACGCGCCATAGCGGCTACCACATTTTTCGGGGAAACACCTAAATTGACCAGAGGGTCTACAAATGGCAATATCCCTATTGCTATGGGAATACCAGCTGTAACCTTAGGACGTGGAGGCAAAGGGGGTGGTGCTCATTCCTTAGGCGAATGGTGGATGAATGCAGATGGGGCAAAAGCGATCAAATTAGCCTTGCTGATAACCATGGCTGATGCCGGATTGAGCAAATAGCTATACCGCATAAATCTCCTCAATTTGCTTTTTAAACTTCTCACGAATAACCCTTCTTTTTAGCGAGAGTTTTGGGGTCAATTCGGCTTCAGCACCATCCTCATGAACTGGTAGCCATTGATTTGGAAGCAAACAAAACTTCTTAATTTGCTCGACATGGCTAAATTCTGGATTATACTTATTTACAATTTTTTGAAATCTCTTGATTACTTTTTTATGCGTGATAATTTCTTCCAAGCTCGTCCATGGAATGTCTTTCTTTGCACAATAACTCTTCAACGCCTCTTCTGCCGGAACGATAAGGGCAGAGACAAATTTTTGTTTGTCACCTATCACCATCATCTGCTCTACCAAAAACTCTTCCTTCACCCTATTTTCAATAGGAGCAGGAGCAACATACTTACCGCCAGAGGTCTTTAAAAGCTCCTTTTTTCTATCGGTAATTTTTAAAAATTGTTTGCCTCCCGGGCCACCAACCAATTTGCCGATATCACCTGTTCTAAACCATCTTTTACCGTCTATTTCGGTAAATACCTGTGCGTTAATTTCTGGTTTTTTGTAATACCCGAGCATCACGTTTGGTCCATGTGCTAAAACCTCGCCTTCACCCTCCTTATAGTCACCACCTTCACGATCGATCATAATTTCAACTCCTTCAATTGCGGGTCCTACCGTTCCTAATAGTACTCCATCAGCATCCATGGTATTTACCGTTAAGGTTGGAGAGGTTTCCGTGAGGCCGTATCCTTCTCGTATAGGAATACCGGCCGCGCAGAATACGCGCATGACTTTTACAGGGCAAGGGGCTGAACCGGTAACAACACCTTTTACCTGACCTCCCAAAGCTTCTCTCCATTTGCTAAAAATCAACTTATCTGCAATGCGCCATTTAAGTTTATTTACAAAAGATAAGTTTTGATTGATTTCGTAGTCATCAGTCAAGTTCAATGCCCAGAAAAAGAGCTTCCTTTTCGCTCCGTCTAAAGTCAAACCTTTGTTATAAATAGCTTCGTAAATTTTTTCAAGAAGTCGCGGCACCGTACTAAAAGTAGTTGGTTTTACTGCTGCCAAATCACCTTCAGGGCCACTTAAATTATCGGTTCCTGCAAAATATGCTCCGCATCCTTTATAGTAGTACACCATAGAAACCGCGCGTTCGAAAATGTGGCATAGCGGTAAAAAACTTAAAACATTATCACCGGTATCGGCAGCCATTAAAATAGAGGTTTCCTTTACCACATGCATAACATTGTCATGCGTTAACATTACACCCTTTGGGTTTCCTGTTGTACCAGAGGTGTATATTATCGTTAACAAATCTTCCCCTTTGATATCTTTTTTTATTTCTTCTACCTGTTCTGTATGTTCGGTGCTAAATATATCTTTCCAAAATGGTCTATCATCATGTTGGTCAAAAGTATAGATATGCTTTAAATCGGATACGTTTGGCTGTGCACCTGTAAGTTTAGCATATAAATCGCCACCACCGCAGAATGCAGCCTTTACCTCAGCCTCATTTAATATATATTCATACTCACCAATGCTGATTGTCGCGTATAAAGGAATACTAATCAGTCCTGCCATTTGAATGGCGAAGTCCATAATCACCCATTCAGGTCTGTTTTTATAGATGACCATGGCAACCTTATCACCCCGTTGCAAACCCAAACTTAGCAGACCAGAAGCAGCCTGCTCCGCAGCGTTTATTACTTCTTGTGAGCTATAACTTTGCCATTTGCCAGAGGCATCTCGTCCATTAAGGGAATTTTCTAGTGGATTTTTTTCAAGCTGGTGGTACAGCAAGTCAAAGAGTCTGGTCATAAGTTTGGTATTTTTTGATTAGGCTTTTAATGTACAAAAAATACGAAAGGTTTCCCTAAGGAAACCAAGTATATTCAGACTCACTCAAACATTAAACTCAAAAACTCTGCAGCGCAAGCAGGCTTTTCAGAACCTTCAATTTCAACAGTGCAGTTCCAGGTAATTTTCAATCCGGTATCACCGTAGTTCTCGATATTTGAAATACCTCCTACCAAGCGTAAGCGACTATCGACCAAAACCGGACTCGGAAAACGAACCTTATTCAAGCCATAATTCACCCCCATTTGTGCAGATTTTACCTGAATTAATTCTTCCAACATTTTAGAAAGTAAGGATACCGACATAAAGCCATGCGCTACTGGTTTTTTAAAGGGAGAGTATTTGGTTGCCTTTTCAACGTCTACATGAATCCATTGATAGTCTCCTGTTGCTTTTGCAAAATCGTTAATCATTTCTTGGGTAACGGTCATCCAATCGCCCTCAGGAAGGGGTTTTCCTTCCAATTCGCGAAACGCATTAAAATTTTCTACTACTAGCTTTGCCATAATTTTATCTTGAGGTTCCTCCATCAATTGTTAGACATATTCCAGAAACGAAACGTGCTTCATCAGAAGCCAAGTACAAGTACCCATAAGCGATATCAACAGGTTGTGCCACGGTTTTCAATGGAATACTGGCCTCAATTGCTGCAAAATGTTCTTTGGGAATTTTATCGACCATATCGGTCATCGTAAAACCAGGAGCAATAGCATTGGCCGTTATGCCATGTTTACCCAACTCCATGGTCCATGTTTTTGACATGGCAATAACTCCTGCTTTGGTAGCTGCATAATTCGTTTGACCAAAATTTCCGCGAAGACCCACATTCGAGGCGGCACTAACAATACGACCGTATTTGTTTGCTTTCATATACGGGGCAGCGGCCTGCGTACATAAAAACACCCCCTTCAAATTCACATCGATTACGGAGTCCCATTCCTCTTCGCTCATTTTTTCTAAGGTTCTGTCTCTAGTAATGCCGGCGTTATTGATAAGGATATCTAGTTTACCGTGTTTCGCATTTACCTCAGCAAAGAGTTTTTCAATAGCCGATTTATCGGTCACAGAAACGGAATGAAATTCTCCTTTTCCCCCTCTAGAATTGATTCCATCTGCGACCTCTTGCCCCTGCGGTAACAAATCAACAATGATTACGGTGGCTCCTTCTTTGGCAAACAATTCAGAAATGGCTTTTCCTATTCCGCGGGAGCCTCCTGTTACTACTGTAATTTTATTTTCTAGTCTCATTTTATATGGTTGATAGTTGTTCTTTAAATGAATAAATCGGTTCTATTCGAGTTTTTGCGTTATTGCCCTGCAACTCCACTCAGGGCGACACTCCTGTCTCTAATCTTTGGTATCTAGTCTCTCTCCAAAAATACTAAACCTTCACAATCAGTTTCCCCTTTACCTTTCTATTGGTCATTTCCTCCAAGGCTTTGGGCGTATCGGCCAAATCATAGATGGCGTGAATATGTGGTTTTAATTTTCCTGCTGCGTGCCATTTCATCAGTGTCATTGTATTCTCCATATTTGCCTTGGGATTTTTCATTGCAAAAGCACCCCAAAAAACGCCTACGACTGAAGCTCCTTTTAGCAAAGGAAGATTCAAGGGCATTTTAGGAATATCTCCAGCGGCAAAACCTACCACCAAAAATCTTCCGTTCCATGCCGTGCCTCGAAGGGCTGGTTCTGAATATGATCCTCCGACGGGGTCATAGACCACATCGACACCCTTGCCCTGAGTCAATTCTTTTATGGTCGCTTTTAAGTCTTGAGTTGTATAATTGATCGTTTCATCTGCGCCATACTCGGTACATAAGTCTAATTTTTCATCGGTTGACGCGGCCGCAATCACCTTGGCCCCCATTAACTTTCCTAACTCCACTGCTGCAAGTCCTACGCCCCCAGAAGCCCCCAAAACCAAAAGGGTTTCTCCTTCGGCCAAACGCCCTCTATCTTTTAACGCATGATAAGAAGTACCATAAGCCATGAGAAAAGATGCGGCTATCGGAAAATCCATCTGTGGAGGTTTTGGAAAACAGGCGTTTGAAGGCACCAAAACTTCTTCTGCCAGGGCACCATGTGCCACAAAACCAAAAACTTCTTGTCCGACCTTTAAGTGAGATACCCCTTCCCCTACTTCCTTTACAATTCCGGCTACATCACTGCCAGGTGTAAATGGTAAGTCGGGTTTAAACTGATACAAGCCTTGAATAATAAGGGTATCAGGAAAATTCAATCCACAGGCTTTTACTTCCACCAAAACCTCCTTGGACTTTGGCTTCAAATTTTCCACTTCCTCTAAAATAAGGGAAGACGGCGGACCGTATGCTTTGCATCGTATTGCTTTCATTTTTTAGTTTTTCGCTTATTCTTAAAGTAGGACTTGTCCGCTATATAGATTCGCTTTTTCACTTCACAGTAAACAACAGATTTATCCCTGTTGGTCAGGGTAGTAATCTTGGTGATTTCTGTCTCCTTATCAAGCGCAACTTTCTCCTTGATATCGTCAATCTCATTCTGGGTATATGTAAAATCTGCATACAAGTTTTCTTTTGCGGGGCGTTTAAAGAAAATCTCTGCAGATTTATCCCAAACCACATAATCGGTGTCTAACAGGTTCATTAGTTGCACCATTGGTATTGGATCTACAGCCGAAAACATACTTCCTCCAAAAATTGAATTCACATAGTTTCTGTTCTTATAACTTATGGGCAACTTAATCTGTATATTGAATAAATCCTCTGAAACAGCCAGTATCCTGCCCGTGCTCCTTCTATACATTGGTGATAGATTAAAACCGTACTTAAAAAGCTTTGCCTTTCCAATGTACTTTGAACCGACTTCCCCGATTTTTTGGTAAATAGACATTCTTTAATAAGGCTTTTATTTTAATTCAATTTTTTCAACACTAAAAAAATACAGCCGACCAGCTCCTCGGCGCTCCATTTCGCCCGTCTTGAAGGCAGCCGAAAGGCCTGAAACGATGGTCTCTCTCTACTAATCTTATACTGCTTAATCTTCAATCACCTTCAAAACTAATTTCCCCATTTTATCACCAGAGAAAAGTCGATTGTAGGTTTCTGGAAAGTTCTCTATACCCTCATACACATCTTCGCGGCTCTTTAGTTTTCCCGCGGCCATCCATCCGCCTAAAATTTGAGCCCCTTCTTTATATCGGTCTGCATAGTCAAAAACAACCATACCCGTCATACTGGCTCTGTTGACTAAGAGCGACAGATAGTTGCTCGGCCCTCTCATGGCTTTCTTGTTATTGTACTGCGAAATAGCACCACAAATTACAATACGGGCATGCATACGTAAGCGACCTAATGCAATATCAAGAATCTCCCCTCCTACATTATCAAAGTAGATGTCTAGTCCTTTAGGACATTCTTGTTTCAACCTTTCTTTTACATCTTCGTTTTTGTAATCAATACAGGCATCAAAACCTAATTCTTCAACAACATATTTACATTTCTCAGGGCCACCGGCAATGCCGACTACCTGACATCCCTTAATTTTGGCCACCTGCCCTACAATACTCCCCACGGCACCAGCAGCTCCGGAAACCAAAACGACATCACTTTCTTTGACTTTACCCACTTCAGTAATCCCAAAATAGGCCGTCATACCCGGCATTCCCAAAGTACCAATGTACATGGGCAAGGGTGCGAGCTTGGGGTCAACTTGATAATAACCTTTTCCGTCAGTTGCGATATACTGCTGTACGCCCGCATAGCCGGCAACAAAATCACCAACTTTGAATTCTGGATGATTTTTGGCTTCAATAACCTGCCCCACAGAACCTGCTCGCATCACGGAACCAATTTCCATGGGAGCTATATATGATTTTCCTTCGTTCATCCACCCTCGCATCGCCGGATCTAAGGATACATAATGTTGTTGAATTAATACTTCACCCTCTTTGATTTCAGGAATAGGATGCGTCTCTAACGACCAGGTAGAAGCATCAGCTTCGCCTTCAGGTCTTTTTACAAATAATAGTTGCTTGTTCATGTTTATATATCTATGTTCTATCTATACTTTCTTTTTATTCGAAAAACTCTCCACATAGGCCTTCATCTTGGCTCGTATTTCGGGCTTCCACCACAATTCGTTGGCCTCTTTAAGGGAATTCTCTGCTCGCAGATCTAACTTGTTAAAAAGGTGTTTACGGAGTTTAGCCTTGGTATTGACCAAAATTTCTTGGTCTGCTTGCATGTACTGAAGCATCTTAGTTTCGGCCCGCTCCAAAACGTTTTCTAAGGGTACTAATTCATCAACCAAACCGGCGGCCAAGGCCTCTTTTCCCGAAAGTAGTTTTCCCTCCATAATGTATCTACTGGCAAGCCCTTCACCCATCCAGAAGGCATATACTTCGGTCAAATTTTGGCTGATTTGAATGTTCACGGCGACTTCATTTAAACCAATAACATAGTTATCTCCATCGGCCATGTAACGATTGTCACAGGTAACGGCCAAAACACAACCTCCAGCAGGAGAATGTCCTGTGATGGCTGAAATAAAGGGTTTTTTAAACTGTACCAGTTCCAAATACAGTGCTCCAAAAGAGACAAAGAAATCGGTCATTTGAGTTTTGTCGTATTGAAATAGTTCTATCAAATCTAGTCCCGCAGAAAAATAATGCGGCTGTCCGGTTAGAATTACCCCCTTCACCTCAGGGTTCGCTTCCAGCTTTGCAAAAATATCCCGTAGGTCTTGTACCATCTCAAAATTGATGGCGTTCACTTTACCTCTGTTCATTTGAACTATGGCATAGGCTTCTTTATAGGTTACTTCTAATGTGTTCATAGCTTATAGTGACGTACCTCCGTCTAAGGTTAGTGTTTGACCCGTTACGAATTTTGAATTATCTGATGCCAGCCAGCAAATACCCTCGGCAATTTCGTTTGCTTCACCGAATCTTCGCATGGGAATATAGCGCTTTAAGATATCGCCCATATCGTCTCTAGTAGAAAGTAGTTGGTCTAATAGTGCCGAATGGGTATATCCCGGGCATACGGCATTTACTCGAATGTTCTTATGACCGTATTCCAAAGCTGCTGATTTGGTCATCCCCACTACCGCAAACTTGCTCGCGCTGTAGGAAAGATTATTACCAGAAGCCTTTAATCCGGCTAGGGAAGCAACGTTCACAATATTTCCATGCCCTTGCTTGGTCATTTGTCGAAGCGCTACCTGCATACAGTAAAAAACGCCCGTCTGATTTACCGCAATTACATTGTGCCAATCTTCATGGGTGTGTTCGGCGGTTTTTTTCTGATTTGCGCCACCGATACCCGCATTGTTGACTATGACATCAAGTCGGTCATGTGCTTTTACAGTATCGGTAACGAGCCGTTCTACTTCTTCAAATTTTGTGACATCCGTTTTGATCGCAATGGCTTTGCCTCCAGCAGCCGTAATTTCTTCGACTACTTGCTGCGCATTTTCCAAATTAATATCGGAGACTACAACCGTTGCGCCCTGCATTCCAAAAAGTTGGGCCGCGGCTGCACCGATGCCACTGCCGGCTCCTGTAATTACGACCACTTTATCTTTTAAATTCATATCGACTATTTTCTCAATTTAGGTTTTACAATGAATTAACCTTGAATCTTCCAAGGCCTGTGCTCTCAGATGTGAAGGATAGCCTTGCGATTGTATCATGCCTAAAAAATCAGCAATGGTATGGTACTTCACCAATAGTACTTTATCCCACATATCTTCATCTTCCGGACCGATAAGCATCATTTGGGGTTTTCCCATGTATAGTACCTCAGCCTTTGCTTTGGTAAAAAAGGGAGTCGCCGCCTTCATATAGTTTTTATAAGATGCAGCGCCCGTCAATCCTGTTTCAGGAACCTGGTCTTTAAATCTCAGCAAGTTCAACATCACCACAGGAGTATCCATAGGCAATTGCACAAATGCCTTAAATTGTTCTTGATTGATTTGCAAATGCGATTGCTTGTCCATAGCGCTTAAAATAAATTATCGATTTGGTTTTTCTGAATCGCTTGCCAAGCCGTATTACAACATAGCTCAGCAGCCTTGTTTAGGTAAGCAAACTTCGGGTCGCTGGTATGGCCATGCTTGTATCGGTAATAAATCTGTTGGGCAATGACCGCAATTTTGAATAATCCGTAGGCATAATAAAAGGTCAGATTATCTATGTTTCGTCCACTTTTTAGAGCGTATTGCTGTACGATTTCTGTTCGTGACGGATTGCCTTCCATGATGGTGGGAGATTGCAAACCCTGCTTCATAATATCGGGGTCTGAAGCCGTCGTCCAATACCCGAGGGAGGTTCCCAAATCCATAAGTGGGTCGCCGAGGGTACACATTTCCCAATCTAGAATCGCAGCGATTTCTTTCCAAGAATCATCCTTGAATACGACATTGTCATACTTAAAATCGTTGTGAATTAGGGTATGGTCGTAATGTTGGGGTTGGTTTCCTTGCATCCAGGCCATAACCTTTTCTGCCGCTGGCACATCATCAGTAGCTGCGGCCAAATACTGCTTGCCCCAATTGCTGACTTGACGCGCTACATAACCCTCTGGGCGGCCTAAATCTGCTAATCCTGCGGCTTTGTAATCGATCTTGTGAAAAGCCACAAAAGTATCAAGCCAAGTATTGGAGATGGTTTTGAATTCTTCAGGAGATACTTGCCGCTTATGTGCAGCCTTTGCTGTCAAAATTTCTCCTTCGACCTTGCTCATGATATAAAAGGGAGCCCCAATTATCGCCGAGTCTTCGGTATAGGCAAATGCTTTGGGGGTTTTATCAAAAACGGAATTTAAGTTATGGATTACCTTGTATTCCCTACCCATATCATGCCCTCTCTTAGGGGCAGCGAAAGGAGGGCGGCGTAAAACGTATTCGCTATCTTCAATTTGTAGTAGATAGGTAAGGTTTGAAAATCCATTAGCAAATTGAACAACAGATAGGGCACTATTGGTATCTGTAATCAAGTTGTTTTGCAGAAGGAATTTCTTGAGGTTGCCCTCGTTTAGCTCTTCGCCTTCTCGTACTGGTTTTGTGTTCCTATTTTCAACCATGGCTATCCTTGGGAATATCTTTTGATCACATTCTTCCCTAACTGACTCATATGCACCTCATCGGGGCCATCGGCCAATCTTAGCATTCTTCCGGCGGCGAAAAAATGAGCTAAAGGGGTATCACTGCTCACGCCTCTTCCTCCCATAATTTGCATCGCTCTGTCGACTACAGCTAAGGTCATATTGGGGGTCACAATCTTTATCATGGCAATCAAATCTTTGGCTTCTTTGTTACCAAGCCTATCCATCTTGTCTGCGGCAGACAATACCAGTAAACGGGTTTGTTCTATCTCACAAGCAGACTTTGCTATATCTTGGCGAATGCTACTATAGGTATCTAAAGTTCTTCCAAAGGGCGTTCGTTGAGTGGTGCGCTCCGACATCAACTCCAAAGAACGTTGTGCCATACCAATCAATCGCATACAATGGTGAATTCTACCCGGCCCTAATCTGCCTTGAGCAATAGCGAATCCTTGACCTTCGCCTACCAATAAATTTTCTTTGGGTACACGAACATTATCTAATATGATTTCGGCATGCCCTTCTGGAGAATCATTATAACCGAAAACGGTCAATGGTCTTACGATTTGTAAACCCGGCGTGTCCATCGGAACCAATATCATACTCTGCTGCAGATGTCGGGGAGCGTCGAAATCGGTTTTTCCCATGACGATGGCAATCTTGCAATTTGGGTCCATCGCACCAGAAGACCACCACTTTGTACCCTTAATGACATAGGCATCGCCGTCTAGCTGAATAGAAGTTTCAATATTCGTAGCATCTGAAGAGGCCACATCAGGCTCGGTCATTAAGAAGGCCGAACGAATATCTCCATTCATTAAAGGTTTTAACCATTGCTCTTGTTGCTCTGGTGTACCATATTTTGCAAGCACTTCCATATTACCCGTATCAGGAGCGCTGCAATTAAAGATTTCTGAAGACCATAGTATACGACCCATGATTTCGGCTAAGGGCGCATATTCAAGATTCGTCAAACCGGGACTCAAATCGCCATATGTTTTTGGAAGAAAAAGATTCCATAAGCCAGCATCTTTAGCCTTTTGTTTTAATCGTTCAAGACCTGGCCATCTTTTCCAGGCGTTGGCAGGGTCGCTATGAAAGGCCTCCACCTCTTCTTCTTTTGGGCTAACATATTCTGCAACAAATTGCTTTAGCTTTTCTTGAAGGGCCAGTGATTTTTCTGTGTATTGGAAGTTCATGGGTGCGCTTTTATTAATTGAATTTTTGTAATTCTAGGTACTCGACTCGGCCAGTTTTATGACAATCGAAAGACCAGAAGTACCCTAATTTGCTATTTCAAGCTTAGCCTGAAATCAGATATCCACCATCAGCAGCATACACGCCTCCTGTCATGTATGAGCCAGCATCGGAAGCTAGAAGCATCACCACTCCTGCCATTTCATCGGGATCTGCCATTCTACTTAATGGTACCATTTGCTCATAGCCCGCAATCAACTTTTCATTAGACCACAACGCTTCGCTAAATTTAGTTTTTATCAGGCCGGGGCAGACTACGTTGGAGCGTATTCCACTTCTTCCCCATTCTTTTGCCTGATTCTTAGTAAGCATTATCAAGGCCGATTTAGTCACGCTGTATAAGCCCAATCGAAAACCAGGATGTACCCCCTCAACAGAAGCGATATTGATGATGCTTCCACCACCTTGTTCTTTCATATGTGGATGTACCAAATTCGAAAGCAACCAGGGGGCTTTTACATTGACATTCATAATCTTATCAAAGACTTCCTCATTTGAGGTTTCTAAGGGGCCATAAAAAGGGTTGATAGCAGCGTTATTCACCAAAATATCAATTCGGCCATACTTCTCCATCGTTTTTGCAACAAGTGCTTGGCGTTGTTCGCTGTGGCCAATGTGACAAGCGATACCTACTGCTTCCAGTCCGGCTTTATTGAATTCGACAGCTACCGCATCTACCGCCTCTTGTTTTCGACTGCTGACCACCACTTTGGCGCCGTTTTCAGCCAAGCCTTTTGCGATGGATAAACCTATTCCTTTACTAGAACCGGTTACGATGGCCACCTTTCCGGTAAGGTCGAATTTTTGTTTGATGTTGCTCATATGTTTAGTTGCTCGTTGTTAGTTATTAAGTCGCTCTGTGCCTAGTGGAACCGCTCCAAGCGAGTTGTCTTTCGATTGCGCTAAGAATGACGTTCGCGTTATGCAAAAACCTCCTTATCGGTACCAATAGTCAAGGCCTTCCTATTATCCATCAAGATTTCAGCCAGGCCAGTTGTTTTCGGCAGCTCGTATTTGAAATAGAACTCCATGGCATGAATTTTACTTTCGTAGAAATCGGTGCTATGTTCTTTGCTTCCAGTTACCAGGGCTTCCTGAGCTGTTCTTCCGATATCTAACCATAACCAGCTCAACACAATTGTGCTAAAGAATTCCATAAAAGGAGTTGCATCTGCCAAAAAGCGCTGGTAATCTCCTTTCATTGCGAAGCCCATTAGCGATTGCAATACTTCCTGTGTCAATTGCAGCTTTGCTCCTAATTTTTTAGCATAGGGTGTAAGAGACTCATGTGCCATACTCGCTTTTATGGTATTTTTAATTTCTTCGGATAAGAGTTGTAAGGCCTTCCCGTTTTCCATGGTAATCTTTCTGCCCAACAAATCTTGCGACTGTATTCCTGTTGTACCTTCATAAATGGCCGATATACGGATATCTCTTAAATACTGTTGTAATATGTATTCGGAACAGAAACCATAGCCCCCTAAAACCTGAACGCCATTATTTACTGATGTAATTCCCGCTTCTGACGGATACGTTTTTACAACAGGCGTCATGATTTCCAATAACAAGCGATACCGCTCACGCTCCTCGGCCGCTGCACTTGCTATCGAAAGATCATGATATTTGGCGGTCAGAAGCACCAAACTTTGAGAACCTTCGGTAATTACTTTCTGTAGTAACAGCATGCGTCGTACGTCGGGGTGATTGATTATCAAGGTCTGTTCTTGATTTGCATCTTTCTTACCTGTGCTGGTCAGTTGACGTCCTTGCGGTCTTTCGTTCGCATAGTTCAAAGAGGCCTGATAGGCTGCAGAGGCAATCGCCGCTGCCCCTCTACCTACTCCAATTCGTGCGCCATTCATCATCAGGAACATGTATTTTAATCCCTGATTAGCTTCACCTACAAGCCAACCTTGGCAATCCTCTTTATCGCCAAAAAATAAGTGGGTGGTGCAATAGCCTTTTTGTCCCATCTTTTCAAAATCGGCAACCGTGGTTACATCATTGCGTTCTAAACCCCCGTCAGCGGTGGGCCTGTTTTTAGGCACCACAAATAAGGATATGCCTTTCGTACCTGCTGGTGCGCCTTTAATACGAGCTAAAACCAAATGCACGATATTTTCGGCACCCTGGTAATCGCCTCCGGAAATAAATATTTTCTGTCCGTGAATTTTATAGGCATCGCCATCGGGAGTTGCGGCAGTCACTATATCGGATAGCGAACTCCCCGCTTGCGGTTCGGTCAAACACATGGTACCCCCCCATTGCCCCGTTAGCATATTGGGTAGATAGGTATCTTTCAATTCTTGATTGGCAAAATGGGCAATCAGTTCTGCAGAGCCAATCGTCAAACCAATATAGCCAGGTAAATGGTTATTGGCAGCATCTTGAATAAACGTAGCCGCGTGTAAGGCCATGGCCGGCATTTGCATGCCTCCATCTTCATAGGAAAACGGACTGGCAATCAAACCCATTTCACCACCTGCAGCCATGAACTTATTCACTTGCGGATGCACAACAATCTCCCCATCTTTGAAATGAGCAGGCTTCTCATCCATCTCACGGAAGTAGGGAAACAATTCTTTATCAGAAAAGTCTTTTACTGAATTCAATAATAACTCTATAGAGTCTTTATCGTAGTCTGCATAACGTTCTTGGTCAAGTACCTCTTGCAGGCCTTGTACATTGTACAACAAGAATTTAAGTGTTTCTAAATCTACATATTGATTTGCCATAGGAGTATTTTTTTTAAGGAGCTTCAAGGTAATCGAAATTTTGCCCAAATTCATTAAACTGGTTTAATAAAGCTGTTAAAGACAATGGATTTTTATTCTGATAAAGAAGATGGGTTTACCCGCGCTATTACTCGCCTCCTTTAACTCCATTGAAGTGGTTTCTGCCGACAGCTTCGATACGTATTTCAAGCATTTTACTATCTTCCCCTAGGAATCACCAAACTGTATATAGCATACCATACATTAAAACAAAACATCATGGACATCCTAAAAGCAGCCACCGATTGGGCCAAAGCCGAACTTTTTTCAACCCCATTTTTCATACTATTTGGCGTTGTATTTATGGCGGCAAGTTTAGGGTTTTGGCAGTTAGGCAAAACTGATATGGCAAGAGCTTACATCATACCCACTTTGGTAGCAGGTGCTTTGTTGTTGACCATAGGGCTCGGCTTATTTTTTACCAATAAGGCAAGAATTACAGCTTTTGAAACTGCCTTTCAGGCGGATGCGGCTGCCTTTGTAACCTCAGAAATTGCACGCGCCGAAAGCACTTTAAAAGAATACAAAACCATAGTTTTCAAGGCCATTCCGATTATCATTATTGCAGCCGCTTTGCTCATCCTTTTTAGCAACACCCCAACTTGGCGAGCCATTGGCATCACAACGATTGCCATGATGGTAGTCATTTTATTAATTGACGGAACCGCTCATGCAAGAATTGAAGCCTACAAAAAACTATTGGACGCGGCGCATATTCACTTTAATTCTTAGTTTGATTTGAGCTTACAACATCAATGCTTATCGCCCACCCTTTCTCTTCGCTACCTTCACCACAAGGTGGTTTGTACAGACATGTACCCAGTATGAGGCTGGGTGAGGAATTTGCGAGGGAAGCATCTATATGAAATTTAAAAAAGAAGACTTTATGAAAAATAGTAGTTCGCACTCATTCCTATTAATACTAATCATTTGCATCTTTGGTAGCGGGTTTATCTCCTGTAAATTTTCAAAAGAAAAGGAGAATAGTAATGCTTCTTCAAAAGAAGTAACCGCTTCAAAGGTTCTTCAAAACGCAATACATCACGCCGGAACAAAGGAAAAATGGCAAAACATAGCCACTTTAGCCTATACAAAAAAATCAAGGTTACTTTTAGAGAATGGCGATATTGAATCTGAAGTAACACAGCGCCACCACTATCAATTACGGCCTAATAAAAGCATCAAAATAAGATGGGTCGTAGATAAGGACAGCTTTTTAATTATACACAATGATTCCGTTTCTCAAAAGTTTAAAAATGGAAGTATGATTGATGAGGGTGCTTCTATTAAAACAACGGTGAACAGTGCTCTTTATGTTATAGGCATGCCTTTCAAACTTCTAGATAAAGGTACAGTCCTTAGCTATGAAGGGTTACAAACGCTAAATACTATCGACACCGTGCATACCATTAATGCAACCTATGAACCAAAGAAACACCAAAATCATTCTACTCAAGACGAATGGTGGTATCATTTCGACAAGAATACAGGCGCTTTTTTAAGCTCTATGGTATATCACGAGCCCACCTATGCCTTAATAGAAAATGAATCCACTATAGAGCAAGACGGGCTGATCTTTCCAGAAAGGCGAAAAAGCTACAGGTGCGATGAATTTGGAAAAAAAATTTTCTTAAGGGCCGAATTCTGGTATAACGATTATGCTATTAAATTTCTAGATGACTGAACTAGTACCTTTGCTAGTGCTGGTATCCTCCTGCACCACAGAAGTAGTTTTGGCTGAAGACCGTTGAAGCGTAACGTTAGAGAGCAATTGTGCAGGTGCTGGTCTCTGAACATTTCACTATATTCCCTTAGAAATCACCACCACGCTATTTAACATGAAAAAAATCCTGCTTACAGGAGCAACGGGGGCTATAGGTTTGGAAGTGCTCCAACAATTAGATGCTGCTGATAAACTTCATGGTGTTTCGGTATTTGTCCGAGATTCGAGGCATACCAAACGAGTTTTAAAACCCTTTGGCGATAAAATCAAGGTGCTATATGGTGACATTACGAATCGAGATAATGTTCAACAGGCGGTGCAACTTCAAGATGTTGTCATTCACCTTGCCGCGGTAATACCAACGGTTGAAAACACTAACGATGCCTTGGTGCATAAGGTAAATGTTCTTGGTACCGAAAATTTGGTCAACAGTATGGAAGCGGAATGCCCTGATGCAATGCTATTGTATAGTTCATCAATCGCCATTTACGGCGATCGTCTAAAAGACCCTGATATTCGCGCTAGCGATCCACACAAAGGTTTGGCCCATGATACCTATGCGCGAACAAAAGTGGAAGCTGAAAGACTCATTAAATCAAGCCAATTGAATTGGAGTATTTTTCGACTAACGGCCATCATGGGTATTGGTAACCACAAGCTTTCCAAATTGATGTTTCATATGCCTTTAGAGACGCCCATGGAAATTTGCACCCTTCGCGATACGGCAAGAGCCTTTGTGAATGCTATAGACCACAAAGAAGCATTGACGGGCCGGGTTCTTAATTTGGGTGGTGGAGCCCCCTGCCGAATTAACTATTTCGATTTCTTGTCCAAGGCATTTAATGCCTTCGGTTTGGGAAAGGTGAACTTTCCTAGCTATGCTTTTGCAGCTCAAAACTTCCATTGCGGGCATTTTGTGGATGGAGACGAGATGGAAGAAATTCTTCAGTTTCGATCTGATGATATTGCATCTTATTTCAAACGCTTTGAGGCCTCAGTACCGAAGGTACAGCGGTCTCTTACCCGTCCATTTGCTGGAATAGTGAAGTGGTTTTTGCTTCAACTATCTGAACCCTATAAAGCCTACAAAAAAGGTGATCACGAGCGAATTCAATTTTTCTTTGGTACTATTGTGGAATGAATTTGGAAAACTTCACCCAACTCAATTACATCTGGATGGGAATTGCCGTCATCACTTTCGTATCGCTGCTGCTGTTTCGTATTCGCGCTCCCTACGGTCGCCATGCTAATGACAAGTGGGGGAAGATGATTTCCAATCACTGGGGTTGGTTTTGGATGGAACTCCCCGCTTTTCTTCTTTTTCCCTTATTGGTACTTGTTGGTCCCCGTGAAAAAGACTGGTTCACCTGGCTGCTCGTTGCCCTTTGGACCTTCCACTACGTTAATCGAACCCTGATTTTTCCTTTTCGATTGCGAACCCGCGGAAAGAAAATGCCGCTGACCATCGTTTTTAGTGCGCTCTTCTTTAATGGCGTGAATGGTTTTTTAAACGGTTATTACTTGGGGTATTTAGCCCCTGAAGACCCATCTAGATTCAGTATCAACATGCTAATTGGACTCTTGTTATACTTTGGTGGTACCTATATTAATCGTGGTACTGATGCTCGACTGATCGCACTACGAAACGGAAAAGAAGGCTACGTCATTCCCCAAGGATGGTTGTTCAAATGGATATCGTGCCCCAATCACTTCGGTGAAATTATAGAATGGATTGGTTTTGCCATAATCGCTTGGAATTTACCAGCCCTAAGCTTCGCAGTATGGACCATTTGTAACCTGGTACCCAGAGCCCTGAACCATCACGCCTGGTACCATGAGAATTTTAAGGATTATCCGAAAAAACGAAAGGCTGTGCTGCCTTGGTTTTGGTGATTAGCCTTATAAGTTCTTTATTATTTATTAACTTAGGGCAACAACATAAACCCTTCGAGATATGCCAACCACCACCCCTGAACACGACAGACGTGTGGCCGAAATGAAATTCTTTTCAGTGTACCCGCACTATGTTGATAAAGTAAAAAAGAAAGGAAGAACCCTAGCCGAATTACACGAAGTCATCGAATGGCTTACTGGTTTTGATGAGAAAAAAATACAAGAATTGATTGACGAAAAAGTAAGCTTTAAAACCTTTTTTGAAAGAGCCACATTGAATCCAAATGCGGAGCTTATTAAAGGGGTCATCTGCGGTTATCGTATTGAAGACATCGAAACGCCCTTAACCAAACAGTGTCGCTATTTAGATAAGTTGATTGAGGAATTAGCGAGGGGAAGAAAGATGGACAAGATATTGAGGGTTCCTAAATAAAACAATGTCGAACAACTAAACTTACGTTTTACAAGTTCTTACCCAAGCGCTTTCTAATTTTTTGATAATCAACTTGACAGGCAAGAAGTCCTCCCGCAATCCCTCCGTAGAAGGGATGTTAAGTACTACCTATTTTTGAAGCGCTAAACTTTTCTTAATCTCTT
This sequence comes from Maribacter sp., assembly GCF_039974175.1. Classification (GTDB taxonomy): domain Bacteria; phylum Bacteroidota; class Bacteroidia; order Flavobacteriales; family Flavobacteriaceae; genus Maribacter_C. Next base: position 362,832 of record NZ_JBDWJN010000013.1, on the reverse strand, counting down.
TCTGATTTTTGGTAAGTCTGCTGGGGTCAATCCAAAATCGGAGGCAAACAAATACCGCCACTATAATTCATCAAGAACTTGATGGTTACTTATTTTTTCGATTTTTTAAATACTATATTTAGTGCAATACCAAACCACTATACCCATGGATAACATCTCAAATGCGATTCTGGCATTGTCACTTATCATTATTATGTTCGGTATGGGCCTCTCACTGACCATACAGGATTTTAAGCAGGTTTTTGTTCGTCCGAAGGCGATTGTAGTCGGGCTTCTTTGCCAATTGGTTTTATTACCGCTAAGCGGTTTTGCTTTAATCAATATATTTGATCTTCCTCCGGCAATTGCCATAGGAATTATCATTTTGGCAGCCTGCCCTGGCGGACCCACATCTAATCTCATCACACATTTGGCCAATGGCGATACAGCCTTGTCCGTTTCCCTGACCGCAATTAGTAGTTTGATTACCCTAGTGTCTATTCCATTTATCATCAACTTGGGTTTACAGCATGTTTTGGGCGAAGGTACTTTGATTCAACTCGATGTATTGCAAACCATTCTTCAAGTATTCATTATCGTTATTCTACCTGTCGCCCTTGGGATGTTCATTCGACGTAAGAAACAAGACTTTGCGCAACGAATGGAAGGTCCTGTAAAAAAAATATCAGGCGTATTTTTTGTACTCGTATTATGTGCAGTAATATTTAAAGAAAGAGCGACTATTTTAGCACATATTCAAACCGCTGGTGGCGTGGCGATCGCACTGAACCTAATAACCATGACCATAGGATATGTATTAGGGTCACTTTTTAGTCTTCCACTGAAACAACGCATCTCCATTACGATTGAAGGCGGCATTCAAAATGGTACTTTAGGTATTAGTGTTGCAACTATTCTATTGGGTAATACGGCCTACGCTATATCGCCTGCAGTGTATGGCGTTTTGATGTTCTTAACTGCGGGAGTTTTTATTTATTGGAGTAATCGAAAAGTAGCGAAGTCAGAAAGCTTATCTTGAGATTTAACCTTTTCCCAATCTTTTTCTGATTTTTGACAAGCCTACCGGCGTCAATCCTAAATAGGAGGCAATCAAATACTGCGGGACACGTTGCATCAAGTCGGGCCGTTTTTCTAAAAGTCTCAAATATCTTTCTTCGTTACTTTTGCTACTTAAACGTTCGACTCGTGTAAAGATTTTCATAAAGGCTTCTTGCATAGATAGGCGACCGAAACGCTCAAGTTGATGTGATTTTTCAAATGAGCTTTCTGCATCTGATTTTTGTATCGCATACACTGTAGTAGCTTCAGACGCTTTTAGGTAATAGTTCGAGGGGGTTCCTTTTACATAGGCCGGCAGATCGGTAAAGAAGACATCATCGGTATAAAATTCAAGTACCTTTTGTTCACCGTCTTCCAATTTGTAATAGTAAATACAGCCCTTTGCTACGTAGTAGAACTGTTTGACCAACTGACCCGGTGCAACCAGGGTTTCTCCTTTTTTTAATTCAATTTTTCGATACACTTTTAGCCAATAATCTAAATGCATATCGTCTACTTTCGTATACGAAAGGATTTTGTTCTTCAAATGCTGCAGATAATCTATAGTCTCGGTTGCATTCATGATTTACCAAAAAGGTTTTGAATTTCCACACGGGCTCTAAATATAGGCATTTTGAGAGCACAGCCCTGTGAAAATACTGTCAAATTCATCATCTGAATAGAAACTGCAACAGGCGATAAAACGGGTATCTGTATAAAAAACAGTATCTTAAGTAGATTCCTGGAGTGAGCACAACTTCTCCACACAAACCAATGACCGACCCAACTACAAATTCAGCCATTAAATATCGTGGGTATACGCTATTTATATTGACTGCAGTATATGTCTTCAATTTTATTGACCGGCAGATTTTGGTGATTTTACAAGAATCTATAAAACAAGAGTTAAACCTTTCCGATACCCAACTGGGTTTAATGTCAGGCTTTACCTTTGCCATTTTCTATGTTTCCTTCGGCCTTCCTATTGCACGCTTAGCTGATAAAGGCAACCGTCGCAATATCATCGCCATCTCCTTGACGGTCTGGAGTGCTTTTACCGCGATTTCGGGAAGCGCTCAAAACTTTATACAGTTACTCCTTGCCCGAATCGGAGTGGGTATCGGGGAAGCTGGGGGAAGCCCGCCAGCGCATTCGATTATCTCTGATTTGTATCCTGCTAAAAAAAGGGCAACCGCCTTGGCAATTTATTCAACCGGAATCTCCATTGGTATCTTACTGGGTTTCCTACTCGGAGGGTGGATAGATCAGTATTTCGGATGGCGCACCGCTTTTCTGGTGGTCGGTATCCCAGGAATCCTGTTTGCCTTGATTCTGCTTTTTACAGTAAAAGAACCTCCTCGCGGCCTATCTGAAAAAGGGAAGGATGCTGTGGATCAGCCTCACTCCATGAAAGACGTATTCAAGTTGCTGCGTGAAAAAAAATCGTTTCGCTATATCGCTGTCGGTGCTGGCTTAGCAGCCTATGTTAGCTACACGGTAAATTCATGGCTGCCGCCTTTTATGGCCCGGGTGCATGGTATGAGCAGTGGAGAAATCGGTACCTGGCTCTCGCTGATTTTTGGTATAGGAACAGGAATCGGTTATTTTATGGGTGGCTATTTGACCGACCGTATTGCGAAAAAAGATATGCGCTGGTACCTTTGGCTACCCGCTTCGGCACTTTTATTAGCCATTCCTTTGGCACTTGTGGCCTTTTTCGCTAATGGTGCCCATACGACGCTCTTTGCCATTATACTGCCCGCTTTCTTGAATTCACTGTATTTGGCACCCTGTATTGCACTTACCCACGGTATCGTCAATGTTCGAATGCGGGCGCTAGCTTCTGCTATCTTGTTTTTTGTTTTGAATATTATCGGGCTTGGCTTGGGACCTTTTGTAGGCGGTATCATTAGCGATGCCCTTCAACCGAGCTTAGGTGTTGACGCCTTAAGGTGGGCACTTAGTAATTCGGTAATCGCCAGTGTGCTTAGTGCGCTTTGCTTTTATTTAGCATCAAAAAGTATACGCAAAGATTTGATTGTATAAACAGTACAAAAAGCAAATTTGAGTGCAAATAACGCCCGTAAGGGGTACGGTTTACAACGAGATTAGCTCACATAGCCTATGTGCTAGATGCGGAGAATTATAAGTTACCTGCAGTAAAACTAATAGCAGTCAAAAATCTAATTAAAAGTGTTTAGAACACCTTAAACTCGGAAGTTATCGGGCCGTTATTCTTGGAAAATTCCTTTAACTCCTCCTCGGTATATTCTGCACCACTCTTGGGTTTGAAGCCACGTAATTCAGACACCTTTTCTTTACTTAAAAACTTGGGTATATCTGAAAATGCGTTGGTCACATACGCCATCACGTCAGCGATGTCTTTATCAGATATGGTTTCGTTACGAATGAGCCCAGGCATGGCCAAATTAAACTCATACCGTTTTCCATTTACCGCTACAGGGCCCTGTAATCCGTGCAGAATGATAAGTCCCAATCTTTGCGCATCGGCAACATGTTCTGAGTTCATTAAGGGAGGTGCGAGCCCTTCAATACCCTCGCCATTGGCACCATGGCATGAAGCACAAATTTGAAGATACATTTTACCGCCCACCGTTCTATTATCTTCTTGAAGGAATTTACGAGAAAAAATAGGATTGACTGTTTCTGTTTCTTTCATCTCCATAGTCGCTGCTAACTGCCTCTTAAAATCAGTTGCGTCAACAGTGGCCATCACCTGTAAACGCTCCGAGAACATACCTTCTTGCCCTTCCAAACCACTTAAAACGGATTCCTCAAAAATAAGATTTCCTTTGCGTTTATTGAATAGGGTCATCATGGGGTTGAAGAACATTTCGGCATCAATGCCCATCCATCTTCCCAAAGTGCCGGCCATATACAGATCAAGCACCACATCGTTTTTACCTATCAAGGTTTCAAAAAGGTCTAATGCCTTTGTCTTATTGTCTTGAGATACCAACCGTTCCATCAAAACAATGGCGTGGGCACCCACTTGCGATGGACTTTCCTTAGCAACTTCAGCCAGAAAATCGAATTCCAAGACATTCAAGCCCTCTAGAGCGTATAGTGCATGAAGTTGAGATAGTTCATCGCCCTTCACAGCCAATTCCTTCAATTCAGAAAGTACTTCTATTTTTTCTTTAAAAATGAGGAAATGCTGTGCTCGACTTCGTATCCAACCATTTTTATGTTTTAGAAGCGCTACCAGTTCAGGGCCCGTTAAAGCATCAAAATCGCGAATAGTTTCTTGCGTTTTTGATTTACTTTTCACTTTTAAAATACGACCAAAATTGACAATCGTATCCAGTCGAGTTCCCTGGGTCTTTTTCTTCAAATACGGACTCAAATAGGCATGATGCCCAATCATACCCCGGTGCATGTCTACGATATAGAGACTTCCATCAGGCCCATTATTTAAACTTACAGGGCGGAATCCCTCATCGGTAGATGCCAAAAATTCTTTGCCTTCCCAAGCTTGTTCGGCGGTAGTTGAATCTCCAATAAAAGAAAGTATATTGCGTTTAATCAGATTCCCTTCGGGTATACTCACAAAAACATTTTCTTCATAATCCTCTGGAAAAATCCCACCTCTATAAACGGTCAAGCCGGCTGCAGCAGTGGCGTTTATCAATATGCTATCCGAATTTAAAACTCCGGGTGCATACCCCCTATTCACGGTGGTAGCATGTAAAGGATAAACCCGCTGGTCGTTCGTAAGTTTTCGATTTACGCCAACTTTGGGCGTGAAATGCTTATTGCGTATCAAGCGATTCGGCAAAACGTGGTCGCCGAGTAATTGTTGTGAATTATTGTTGTAATACAAGCGACCAAAATTGTCATTAGCGATACCCCATTGCCCGCGAAAGGTAGTCGGTTCTTTTTTCCAAACACCGTTTTTACGTTGGTACCTGAAATTCGATTTGGCGTTGTAAATCCAGTTGTCAATGTTGAGGAGCAGTCCGTTGGGTTGGTGTTCGGGATTGCCATCGGCTGCATAAAGCGAATCAACCAGGATTCGGTTTACCGGTTTATCATCTTCAATATCCACAAAATAAAGGAAAGGCGGTTCGGCATACAGCAAGCCACCATATACGTGGGCTAACGCTCTTGGCATCACTAGGCTATCCAAGAACGTCTTGGCGTGGTCGACTACCCCGTCTTTATCTAAGTCTTCAAGTATTTTAATACTACCGACAGGCTTATCTTCGTCAGAGCCTTGCATATCGTTCATATAGCCGGGCATCTGGGCAACCCAGATTCTTCCTTGCGCATCAAAATCAATGGCAACTGGAGCTTTCAATAAAGGTTCGGAAGCAATAACTGACAGCTCAAACCCATCTTCAATTTGGTATTCATCCAAAGAGATGTTAGGCTCCTCAAAGGAAGTCTGGCAAGAAAACAAAATACAGGAAAGAAATACAGCAATTATAAATCTCATAGGGATACCGAGTGCAAGCTTTTATGTAAAGATAAGGATGGCTATTCAATCATTAGTCTATTAGTCCAAAAAAGCGTGGTAGCCAAAGTGAAATCTCCGGAATATACGTAATCAAAAAGAGTACAGCCGTCATTGCTGCCAATAGCGACAATAAGGGTCGAATCACTTTTGTTACAGGCACTTCTGCAACCCCGCTTCCAACAAACAGGAGGGTTCCTACGGGAGGGGTGCAGATACCGATACACAAGTTTAAGACGATGACCATTCCAAATTGAACCGGGTGCATGCCTAAGGCCATAGCCACCGGTAAAAATATTGGAGTAAAAATGAGAACCGCTGGAGTCATATCCATAAAGGTGCCCACGATTAACAATACAATGTTAATAATCACAAAGATGACGATGGGGTTACTCACATTGTCTAAAATCGTATCGGTCATCAATTGGGGAATCCCCTCAAAAGAAAACAACCATGACATCGCCATGGAGGTCGCAATCAAAAACATCACTATGGCGGTTGTTTTGGCACTTTTCAACAATACGGGTCTAAGATCGCTGAACTTTAATTCTTTGTTTATGAAACCAAGCAGGGCAGCATACACTACAGCAATGGCCGCCGCCTCAGTTGCTGTAAAAATTCCAGCAACGATACCCCCAACTACAATGATCAAAAGGGTCAAACTCAAAACTGCATTCTTGAAATCGATAAATAACTTTTTAAAACCTACTCGGGGTGCCCTTGGGAGTTTTTTGCGAGTTGCATAAATATAAACCATGATCATGATCGCCAGACCTACCAAAATACCAGGTAAGTATCCAGCTATGAATAAGGCCGCAACAGAGGCCGTTCCGCCACTTGCAAGAGCAAAAACAATAAGTACATTGCTCGGAGGTATCAAAAGCCCCGTAGTAGACGAGCTGATATTTACTGCAGCGCTAAATTCACGAGGATAGCCCTCCGTTTCCATTTTGTCAGTGAGAGTACTTCCAATGGCTGAAGCGGCAGCAATGGCCGACCCAGAAATAGCCCCGAAAAGCATGGCAGAAATCACGTTTACAAAAGCGAGACCGCCTGGCAAACTGCCTATCAAGGATTTAGCGAAATCGATTAGGCGTTGTGCAATGCCCCCTCGATTCATAAGTTCACCCGCCAATACGAAAAAGGGGATGGCCAACAAGGCAAAATTGTCAATACCCGTGGTCATTCGTTGACTAGCCGTAGTAATCGCAGGCAAGAACGCGATATTCAACAATAGGGTAAACATGGTAGATACACCAATGGAATATGCAACTGGGAGCCCATAGGCCAACAATCCAAAGAAACTGACGAAAAGAACAACAATACTTATGATTTCAATACTCATCTATTCGAAGTTTAGTTTTTTGATGTTGTAAAAAGAAAAGAATATGATAATGAGTCCGCATAACGGAACAATGGAATACACATACCCCAACGGAACATTAAGTGCTGAGGAAATCTGACCTAGACTCAAGGTGGTATATACCAAATTGCCTCCGCCGATCACCATAATGACTAAGGCAAAAAATGCCATAAGCATTTGAATCACTTTTTGGCGTGCGTGCCTTTTGTGCTCTGGGAGCTTTGATAAAAGGAAATCCATAGAGAGATGTCCCTCTTTCTGACCATTGATGTATGCAGCGCCTAAAACGGTTAGCCAGATCAACGCGAATCGGGCGAATTCTTCTGTAAAGGAACTCGATTTTCCCACCACATAGCGCGAAATTACTTGCCAGACCACATCAACAACAAGAAGCGCAAAAATTGTCACCAAAAGCCATTCGATGACCTTGTTCAGAAATTGGTAGGTCTTCTCCATTAGTTTGCATTTATTTTGTCAATAATCGCCTTCATTTTCGGGTTTTTCATCAAATTCTCCATTACCGGTTTAGATTTCGCCTGAAAGGGTGCTTTATCAGGATAGGTGAATTGCACTCCATTTTCTTTAAGCATCTCCATTTGTTCGGCAATCGTTTCTTTCCAATAGCGTTTTTGATTGATGACACTTTCCTTGGAAGCCGAACGAAGCCATTCTTTTTCTTCCGCTGATAATTTATCCCAGAACTTGGTACCTATGATGACCACATCAGGAATCATGGTATGTTCATCAAAGGTGTAGTATTTGCATACCTCAAAATGGTTTGAAGTTACAAAAGAGGGAATGTTATTCTCTGCCCCATCAACAACGTTTTGTTGCAGGGCCGTATACAATTCGCTAAAGGCCATCGGCGTTGCCGAAGCTCCTAAAGTGTTCGCCATCGCAACCGACATCTGGTCGTTTTGCACCCGTAGCTTTAGACCAGTTAAATCATCAGGGGAGTTAATCGGTTTTTCTTTGGTGTAGAAACTTCGCGCTCCTGCATCGTAAAAGCACAATCCCCGAAGCAGATATTCACTCCCACTTGACAAGAGTTGTTCACCGACTTCACCCTCTAGGTTTCGCCACAAATGGGCATCATCGCGAAACAAATAGGGTACTACCGTTACCTGATATTCTGGTGCGAAATTCGACAAGGCTGAGGCGCTTACCTTAGTAATAGCAATGCTGCCGATTTGTAAAAGTTCCAATACCTCACGTTCTGAACCGAGCTGCCCGTCAGGAAAAACTTTGATCTGCAATTTCCCACCCGACTTTTCATTCAAAATGCTTTGCATGTCTAAAATGCCCTTGTGCACTGGATGCGAAGTAGGTAGCGAATGGGCGAAATACAACACTTTCGTATCGCTTACGGCAGCGCACGATGATACTAACAAACAAAGCAGGGTCAGTACACCAAAGACCATAGCATTCTTAACAACTTTTGATTTTGTCATGCTTCAATTAAGTTTTCTCGGATTCCTTTTTCCAAACCTGCCAATTGCGCCAAGCCCATAGCCCTGCCGATCAGAGAATAGCCCGAATAGAAATCGTTTTGTCTTTTTTTATCGTCTAATAAAACATGACCGTGGTCGGGTCGCATTGGAATGGAAACTGTTTCATCGCCTTTTTCATGTCTGCGTTTTTGCTCTTTAACGATGGCTTTCATTACCTTATCAATTGGTACAGAACCCCTTAAATGTTCTGCTTCGTAAAAACTGCCATCGGCACTCCTTGCTACATTTCTTAAGTGAATAAAATGGATTCTATCTCCAAAATCCTCCACGATTTTTACCAAATCATTGTTCGCCGATGCGCCCAAGGAGCCCGAACAGAACGTCAACCCATTGCTTGGAGACGGGCAGCAATCGAGCAAAAATTTAAGCTCTTCATAATTGGAAACAATTCGTGGCACTCCAAAAACCGAAAATGGCGGATCATCAGGGTGGATGGCCATTTTAACACCCAATTTTTCGGCCTCCGGAATAATCGCATTTAAAAAATAGGATAGGTTTTCTTGGAGCTGCGCTTTGCTAATCTCCAATACCGTTGCGTGATTCTTTTTGAACTCCTCCAAAGCAATTAGCTTTCGTGAACCCGGCATGCCCGCTAAAATGGATTCCTCCAACTTTTTTCTTTGCGCTTCCGTCAGTCTCTCAAAATAGTCTTTTGCTTCTTCATAGTGCACATTAGAATACGTTTCCTTCGCCTTTTCACGTTTCAAAATAAAGAGGTCAAAGGCAGCCGCCGCTATTGGGCTATACCGCAATGCAGAACCACCAGAAGGTAAAATATAATCTAAATCCGTACGGGTCCAATCAATCAGTTGCATGAAATTATAGCATACCGTATAAATACCATTGGTCGCAAGATTTTTTAAGGTCTGAATGTAATTCGCAATATATTTATCCCTTTCCGGCAACCCATATTTAATGGCCGTATGAACATTTACGCTCTCTACCACCGACCATTCTAGTTCGTAAGACTCAATTTCTTTTTTAAGAGATGCTATCGTCTCACGTGGCCAAACGTCTCCCAAAGGAATTTCCTGGCAGGCGGCAACAATACCTTCTACACCAATTTGCTTGATATCATTCAGGCCAACCCCAAAAGAAGGGCCAAACCATCGAAATGTTTTCTTTAAATACTCCATTAGCTAAACTCCTGAAAATGAACTAAACCCACCATCAACGTCAAAAATGCTTCCTGTTACAAAACTTGAAGCATCACTTAACAAATAATGCACCATGCCATTCAGTTCAGAAGCATCACCAAAACGACCCATGGGTGTATTCTTTAGGATATCATTTCCACGGGGGGTAAACGAACCATCTTCATTGGTCAACAGTCTTCTATTTTGATTTCCAATAAAAAAGCCTGGGGCAATTGCATTTACCCTAATTTTATCTCCATGTTTAGATGCCAGTTCGTTGGCCATCCATTTGGTAAAAATATCTACCGCCGCCTTGGCCATTGAATACCCCAAAACCCTAGAAATAGACTGCCTAGAAGCCATAGAAGAGATATTTACAATGGAGCCATGACCTTGTTTGACCATCAACTCACTTAGCATGATGGTCGGAATCACGGTACCGAACAAATTAATATCGACCACTTTTCGTGTATCGCTTACGGCAATATCATGAATCGTCTGATCTGGTTTTAAAGTGGCCCCGGGAATGTTTCCGCCAGCAAGATTTACGAGGCCGTCAAGGCGTCCAAAGTCGTTCTCGATTGTATTTTTCAAATTGGCTAAAGCCTCCTCATTCATGACATCCACCACAAAAATATGCGTGCTGTTCTCGCTTATCGCGTTTAGTTCTTTTTGCTTAGATTCTAGTTTGTCTAAAGATCTTCCTATCAGAAGTACATAGGCTGCGTTTTGCACTAGGTACTCGGCTATCGAACCTCCTAAGGTTCCTGTGCCGCCCGAAAGGGCGAAATATTTATCTTTTAAAGAAAGTAGTTCACTCATTTAATTAGCTTCAGCCATTTTATATGCGGCGACGGTTGTATAATATTTTGTAATCATATTTGGAATTTCCCATTCGGGGAGTTCACCGGCCTCCAAATACTTTAAATAGTTCGCTGTGACCTGGGCAAAGTGTGCCTCATGACCGATTTTGAATTGATCGGGAATATTGATTTTCCATTTTCCGTCAGCTACCTTCTCGACCGAGGTACCCGGAAATTCTTTTGCAATCTCATTATCGACAGCAGCATATAGACTATTTTCAAACTCAGCATCACCTTTGTATTCCAAATATAGAATAGGTTTGAAATTTTCCTCAGCACCCTGTTTAATGATCAAATTACTTTTAGTGCCGCGCATAATGCTGTAGTGTGTATCGCCTGTTCCTTCTGGTGCTTGATAATTCCAGATTACCGAAACCTTAGCGTGTTTGCCTTTGATTTTGTAAATCATTTCTCCGTTGGAATACGTATGGAGCTTAGCGTCTTTCAAATCCTTTTCTAAATACGATGGGTACTCCGTCAACTTGGTAACCCTAGTAAACTCTTCCTGACTTAGTATTGTTGGCCAACGCCTTGCTTGCAACATTTCCACTTCGGAAGAATCGACGATTTGATTCGGAAAGGCTTCCCATTGTACCAAATCTACCAAATGTGTGGTTACATCGACTATGCCCTCGCCCTCTTCATTGATATCAAAGAACCAGGCTGGTCTAACCAAAGGATTTCCAGAAACATATTTGAAAAAGTGATGCACGCTTTCTTTGCTAATTGCTGGTTCTTCAGGCGTACCATCGACCAATTCACCAAACACTTGAGGTAATTGCGAAAAAAGTTTCTGCATCATTGTGGTTGATTCAAAACGTTCGGTCATGATATCATAAATTAACACCCCTTTTTCTTCCGCCACTTTGAACGCTTCTTTTAGTTTCACAAAGCCTTCAGGGTTGATAACCAGGGGCTTATCGGCATATACATTCAAACCTGCTTTTACTGCTGCCAAAATATAGTCGATTTTTTTCGAATTCTTGCCAGCGACGACCATTACATTACCTGGCTTTTGGGTAATCATCTGCTGCAGGTAATCATCACTTAGATTGCTATTTACGGTCCAAGAAGTAGGACTTTCACTCCTTGAATTATATTGCTCTATTTTACTTAAAAAATCCTTTACTTCCGGACCATCTGGTGCGAAAACGAAGATGGTTGAATCGACCTGCGGATACATCGTTTTTTGTACCAAGGCTGCATGAAAATGACCCGGGTCTAAGGTCATGAGTTTTACCGTATTCATCGTTGGTGTTTCAGTACTTTTTTCAGTAGACTTTTTTTCTCCACAGGAAAAGGAAATAAAGGTTAGTAAGATTATCAATTTATATTTCATCTAAATGATGGTTTGCTAAAAAATAATTAGGGTTCAAGCTTTTGTTCCCGCCTAATACGACGGTGGCTTCAACTCGTCTCTGGTATATAAGAAGAGTTTGGCCTTTTTTATCAAACTTTTACATTATCTGTTCCGTAAGGCTTCCGTTGATCTCGTCGTAATAGGGCATTAGCCTCATCGTCATTGACGAACACTTCGGTTTCAGGATTCCATTCAAGCTTTCTATCAAACTGCATGGCAATATCACTGATCAAACAGATAGCACAAGCCTTATGTCCTTTTTCAATTGGTGAAATCGGTGCTTTGCGCGTCTTGATACAATCCAACCAATTGCCGTGTTGGTCATCGATTTTTTCAAGATGTATCTCATTTTCGCCTATAACCGACGTCAGAATACTTGGGTCAGAGGCATTCAAGGCTTTGGCACTTTTTTCTATATCCACCGGATCTGAAGCAGAAGCTTGATATGCTCCACGGGAAACGAAAATCCAGCCGTCTTCGCCAATATATTTTATTCCATTAGTATACCCACCACTGGTATAAACCGTTATTCCATTTTCGTATTCGTGCTTTACCAAGAAGTCACCATGCACATTCCAAAATCCAGATTTTGGAAACTCAGATAAGGCCTCTACAGAAGTCGGACCTGTAAGCTCGGTATTCATTCCCCAAGCTGCCGAATCGTAATGGTGTTGACCCCATCCGGTGATCATTCCCGCCCCATAATTTCGATGTCGTAACCAACCCGGACGGCTATAGTCGTTTTGTGGATGAACCCCAATTTCGTTGTAAGGAACTTCTGGAGTAGAACCCAGCCACATTTCAAAATTTAGATTTTCAGGCACTGGCATTGCTGTAACTTCTGGCCCACCAGGATCACCCGGCAAACCGATTTTAACGGTATGTACTTTACCTATTCTGCCATTCCGAACCAACTCGGCAGCCACACGAAACTGTGGCATCGCCCGCTGTTGCGTTCCTACCTGAAGAATTACATTTTTTTGTTGCACTGCGGCTTGCAATTGTTGCCCTTCTCTTACCGTCAATGAGGTTGGTTTTTGCAAATAAATATCCTTACCGGCCAGAGCAGCTTCCATTGCAGGCTGTGAATGCCAATGGTCTGGAGTACTTATCATTACCGCATCAATATCTTTATTTAAGAGCATTTCACGATAATCAGTGTAGGTTTTGGTATCCATATAGTTGGCCTTACCCGTCTTTTCTTGGTAGGCTTTATCTACAAAAATCTTTGCTTTATTAACTCTTTTCGAATCCAAATCACAGACTGCAGTTATTCTTGCCTGATCAAATTTCAAAGTATCGTGCATGTCATGGCTGACTGCTATACGGCCGCAACCAATCTGCCCAATGTTTATTTTATTGCTAGGTGCATTTTTTCCCAATACACTTGCAGGAACAATAGATGGAAAACCTACTGCGGCTGCAGTACCTAAAACGGTTTTATTAATAAATTTTCTACGTTGCATTTTGTTTGCTTTTAGTTGGATGAGCTTTTCTTGTTAACACTTGCTTTCTGAGGGTTCGCGAAAGCTTGCCAATAGGCCTCCGCTTCCACGGCGGTTAATTCACCGTCGAAAACCACCATTCTATATTTCAATTCGTATTTCTTATTGGGTTCAATTTGCCATTCTTCATGCCGAATGGGGCAGAATTCAAAAAACATATCGCCCCTGCCATTGTTACCATCAATGGGCCATATGCGCATCGGTTCGGGGTGCATTCGATTTTCAGCATAACTCATAAAGAGGATTCCACTACTACCCTTACCATCGGTCGAAATTCCACTGACGATTGCCCAGCGAGCATTAGAACCATCTGCTGTTAATCGGTCTTTTCCTTCAGACGTCAATACAGTGCAATTATCGGCCTTCCAACGTTCTGTAAACCGCAAACCCAATCCACCACCATAACGATAGGCTTCGAAAAGAATACCGTTCTCCAAAGGGGAACTGAATGAAGTTGTATAATCAAACATATATCGATCGGGGCGGCCCAAGTTCCACAGTCGAACATGCAAATCTTCATTGAGTGCTACCTGGGGTGCTTTTGGGGTTTTGAAATCTATGTGTTCTTGAGCAGCCGTAAAAGAGGAGAAAACACCCCCTGAGTTCGTATCCTTAAAAGCTTTAAAAAGAACAGTACCCATGCCCTCACCAAGATTCCAGAAATCAACTCTTACAGTATCAATACGCGTGTGTGTCCAAGGTCCCCACATGCCATAATGATGATAATGGTCTGGAGGTTGAATTCGGGTTAACGTATCTCCTTTTGGCGTTATAATCGGGTGAATATATCCCGATTTTTTAAAGATTGAATCTACACCCTCTGGAGGATAAGTCATTCCGTACCGATACGTTAATAGGGATTTGCCCGCTTGACTAAGGCTCAAATCGCCCTTCTCTTTCGTTTGTGAAATGGCAGTATGCGGTGACGGAGCTTTACCCTTTACGATATAATAAGACACCTTTTGATTTGTGTAGGGAGTCTCTGGGGTAAAGTAAAGTCGATTACCATCTATTTGAAATGGCACTTCCGAAGTCACTTTATCTACTTCTTTCATCAGCGAAAAGGTTGCTGAAAAATCCTCATCCAATTCCAAAAACATTGGCGAAGCTACCGATATAGGACTATTAAAAGTAAGTCGCAAAAGCTCCTCTTTTTCGGTCTTACAACCAAAAAGAAGTAGGAGACAAAACAAGCAGAGGGCCCATTTTGTGGTTTGCGATAATTGTGAAACAATGGTTACATTTGGCATGTTATCTTAAAAGCAGAAATCTAAACAATCCTGTAATTTACAATTACTTTTGATAATATTGCAAGGAAAATCAATATTTCGTTAACGTTAACGAAGAAACGTAAAAACTATAAATAATGCAAAAAATAACGGTAAGCTTTTTAGCAATAGTGTTTTTTCTAAAACTATCTGCTCAAGGTTTGGAACCTTTGGAGATTTCTGATGCGTGGCTGGCATCTATAGAAAAGTCGGCACCATCAAAGACCAGTATAGCTACAGCTACTAAAAAGAAGATCTTGGTATTCTCGAAGGCAACAGGGTACAAACATTGGACTATTCCTCATAATGTTGAAATGCTCAAGATTCTCGCTAAAAAATCGAATGCCTTTGAAGTGCATATTGGCTATGATATCGAACAGTTTACCAAAAAGAACTTAAAAAAATATGATGCGCTGATTCTGAACAATCCAAACCCTGCCGGTCCTGATCGCGACTTGTTCTCCGACCTTTTAAAAGCAAACTCTTCGTTAAGCGACCAACAAATTAAGGAGAGAGCTCCTCAATATGAAAAGAATCTTATGAATTATGTGGCTAAGGGTGGCGGCTTGATGCTACTGCATGGTGGAATTGTTGTGCAAAACAATTCTGTAGCATTTAGTAAAATGACGGGGGGCAGTTTTGACTACCACCCAAAACAACAAGAAATACAAGTAAAGGAAGTGGATCTAAATCACCCAATGGTTAAAGCCTTTAAGGGCAAAGGCCTTACCCATATTGACGAACCCTACTTTTTTAAGAATGCTTATTTCGATTATAATTTTAGGCCTTTACTATATATGGAAGTCGATAAGCTCGAAGGGTTGAAAGCCGCAGTAACCGAAAAAATCATCTATGTTTCTTGGATTAAAAGGCACGGTAAAGGCAGGGTGTTTTATAGCGCGCCTAGCCACAACGCCCAAAGTTTGGACAATCCTGAATTGCTTCAATTCTTTTTAGATGGTATGCAATATGTTGTTGGCGATTTAAAATGTGACGACTCCCCTATTGGAAAAAAATAGACAAGAGCATACGACTTCATAGCGTCTTTTGACGAAAAATAATTATCTTCCGAAAAAATGAGCTATGACCCAAGTTAAAACATTCCTTTTCCTTCTTGCATGCACTATAATTTGCATTTCTTGTTCGAGCGATGATGGCCCCACACCACCTGATGAGAGCGCAGAAGTTATTGGTACTTACACGCTGTCTGCTGTAAATGTGAATCCGGCACAAGATGCAAATGCAGATGGTACAGCTTCTACCAACCTGCTCGACGAAGTAGCCTGTATTACAGGAACCCTAAGCATAAATGCTGACACTTCTTGGAATCTCAATGTCATTCGCATCAATGTAACCAGCATTACTGGTGGGCTATTTTTTATCGATTGTGGTGATGCAGATACCAGTACAGGTACATGGACCTTTTCCAACAATCAATTAAGTCTAAATGGTAGTTTCGAACCTACTTTGTATCTACTTAATGGAGATACCTTAACCCGACAAATTGGAGAAGATTTACCAAGCTTTCAAAGTGTTGCTTTTACAAAAAATTAGGTATGTAACCTTTATCACATTGCGCTTTTAAATTTCGAATTACTTTTGTTTCAAATTCTATGTAATGGAAGCAATTCTTCAACCCTGGCCGTGGTACGTATCTGGCCCGTTAATCGCTCTAATTATGGCGGTTTTAGTTTTCTTTGGAAAAACCTTTGGCATGTCTTCAAATCTCAGAACCCTATGTAGTATAGGCGGTGCTGGAAAGTATGCTGACTTCTTTAAATTCGACTGGAAGGCCCAAAAATGGAACCTTACTGTGGTGCTAGGAGCTATTATTGGTGGTTTTATTGCCGTGCAGTTTCTTTCAGATGGCTCTACAATTGCCTTAAATCATGAAACGATTTCAGATTTACAAGACTTAGGTTTTGACAATGCCGGTGCAACATTACTACCTGGTGAAATTTATGATTGGGACCGTATATTAACCCTAAAGGGGCTTTCTATTCTACTTGGGGCTGGTTTTCTGGTTGGTTTCGGCACACGGTACGCGGGCGGATGCACCTCTGGTCATGCTATTACAGGCTTAAGCAATCTTCAACTACCTTCATTGATAGCCGTAATCGGGTTTTTTATAGGAGGTTTACTCATGACGCACATTTTACTACCCCTTATCTTTTAATATGAAATTTCTAAAATTTTTATTCGTTGGTGTATTCTTTGGTATTATTCTGGTAAAATCGGAGGCAGTTTCGTGGTATCGCATTTTTGAAATGTTCAAATTTCAATCATTTCATATGTATGGAATCATTGGTTCAGCAGTCTTCTTAGGTATTCTACTGTTATCGATTTTTAAAAAATTCAAAGTAAAAAGCATCGAAGGTAATACGATAAATTTACCGCCAAAAGAAAGGAGTTTTATCCGTTATATTCTTGGAGGTACTATCTTCGGTCTCGGCTGGGCTCTTGCCGGAGCTTGCCCCGGCCCCATGTATATTCTGTTGGGCACCGGAGTTAGCAGTATGCTTTTGGTAATTGCCGCGGCTACCTTAGGAACTTTCGTTTATGGCTTACTTAAGAATAGATTACCGCACTAAGACTACCTTAAATTAATGCAATTCGGTGGCATCAAGAGAAACCATAATTTTATCTATTTCTCCCGTTCTTTTGAAAACTTGAGTGCTGGTCTCGCTATCGAGTTGAAGAACATCGCGAACAACAGTATTGTTACCATAGCATATTTCTAGACTTGAACGATCAGCTATTCGATATACTATCGGAATCTGGCAATAGGTAAAACAAAGTGAGTTTTCTTGAAGCATCAGCGCTGTCTGCTTTCCGTTAACGTCAGTATATTGAAATCGGCGCCCTCCTTTTAAAAATTCTTCCTTTCTCAAAAGGCCAGGTCCAAATCCGAGTTTTCCATCTTTGACACTAACGCCTAGCTCGCCTAACCTACTGAGAATATCTTCTTTCACTTGGCCCGTCATTCCTGGTTGTTGCGCCCCTTTGTTCGCTGGGGTATGCGAATACGGATCTGTGGTAAAAGCCCCATAAAGTTCTGGTGATTTATGCACTCCGATTCCCGCATTGATTTCATAGTAATGATCTAACAGTCTTCCAATCAATACATCATTTTCATTGTCTGCGATGGCTTTGAGGCAACATTCTTGTACAGTCAACAAAAGCTTGGAAACCATGTGCCAGTATATAGAACCCAGGCCTTCGTAACCAAAAAAAGTTCCTGACCTACCTGTAAAGGATTTGTGATCGAACATTTCCTCAAAAACATCAAGGAGTGCACTTTCTTCTTTTCGTACCAGTTCGCCATATTTCTCAGTTGAGACGTTAGACAAAGCAGCTACCAAACTTGTGGCATTGTTGAAATTGCCATTGAAATGATAGTTGCCTTCGACGTCTTTTTCAATGATTTGTGTATTGTTATCCTTTACCAATTGTTGCAGTAAATCAGAATTTTCAACTGCAGTGGCTGGGACTATATTTTTTTCTGTGAACCGTTTGAGCTTCTTATCGGGGTACAACAAATAACTATATTGATCGCTGCGAAACAAGGCGCTATTTTTAAGGCTGTCTAACAATTTTAGGCAAGCTCCAGAAGAAAGATAGCCAGAACTTAAAACAGCCACCTGCCCTTCTAACATTTCATTTAAAAATGCTATCGAGATTTGTCCACCCTTAGCAACGGACATAAGGTTGTACGAATGAAACAGGTCATCTTCTCGCTTATTAGCATCTATAGAATGTTCAAGATACTTTAGCGTGATTTCGCAAAAATTCTGGAGTGCCTCTTTGGCAATTCCCGTCTTTGCTCCTGAAAAGCCATTTTCGTATATAGTGCCCCTGTACGTACTTCCCGCTTGTCCTAAGCCATCTAAGATTAATCTACGGTTCGTGTCTGAAAGTTTATCGGATAGCAACAGCTGATGCTGCTCTAAAGTGCTCACAATTCCGTCAAAAAAACTGGCTAACTCCACAGACAATTCGACTTTTTCAAGAGACATTTGGTCTACAAGACCTTCGAAAAACTTTAAAAATCTTCTGAGGTAACACAAGGTAACCATTGAAACTCCATTACCTACCAAGGCATTGTTGGCATCATTCCATTCAGGTCGTTGCGTATTTAACCATATACCCCCTTCAGGAATAAAATTGGAACTTTTGGCCAAAACAGTTGCCAATAATTTTTCTGCCAGATTCACTTTGTAAATGGAGTGGTTTTTATCGGTAAGTAATGCCCCGTCAGCTCCAAGTCGTTTTTTGTTGACAATGATCTTCTTTTCAAGATCGTGGTCAAAAGAAATAGTGTCTTTAGGGTCTAAAAGAACGTCTTCATAGGCTTTTATTTTATAGGGCACATTCGCATACACAAAAAGCTCTTGGTCAAAATAAGCCGCCAAACGATTCGGATAATGAGTCTCAATAAATTCTAAAAACTTGAGTAGGTAAATAATCTGATGGTCTCCCCAATAGCCAATATAGGACCATGGGTCGTTGGGTTCGATTACTTCCCAGTCGAAACCGTCTTTCGTCACGCGATACGGGTTATAGCCATCGAAGGTGGTTGCGTTCAAAAACTTATGGATCATACTTTCAATGAATTCGGGATAAGAATGAGCCAAAGCTTCCCAATTCTGAAAAATATCTCTCCAATTACCTTCGTAATCAAGTACTTTAGACCCATCTATTTCACTTCGGGTATTGATTGAAAACTTGTTCCAAGGTCGGCTTGGATCGCCATGTCGTCTGCTAAACTTTAGCGGCATATACTCAAGGCAAAGTCTTTTGAAGTCTGTGTTATCGTTTTGTGCTGCGATGTTCCTTAAATGATCTAGGGAAAATATATCGGGTAATTGCCTCCATAAGATTTCATTTTCCTGATAGACCTCTTTGTTCGCATTGCCGATATATTTTATAAAATCACCTTTCGGGATTTCGTATCCATTATCAAAAATACCTCCCCGCATGATGTTAAAAAGTACGTTTGAAAAGTGCCTCGAATTTTGAAGTTCATCTGCAGTCAATTGCAGACCATCAGCACCACCGACCAACTCGATAAGATTATGAGTGCCTAGCGCGATATCTTCAGCCACTTCTTTAGCCAAAGCGTTTTTAGATTTTCGCAATAAACTTGAAACCGCGTTCACGTCAGAAGGGCCTTGATTTACGTTTGACACGATCATCCAGCTTTTTTCTTGCTGGGGATCAATCGCCAGTTCAGCACATACGAAATAAGCGCATTTTTCAGCCCGTATTTCGTTCTCCTCTTTTACCGTCAGCCCTTTTCTAAAGTTGTTGAGTTGTAGTGAGGAAATCAAGTATTCGGGAGATTCTAGACCCACGCACCAAGCAATAGTGGCTTTCAAGGCTTCACTCGGCTCGGCCTTATCTACGATAATGGCACTTAGCGCATAAATACCCATACCCAAATCTTTTTCAAGCTCACTCTTTTTGTAAGCGTCGGCCAAATTACTTCTATTGTTTTGCAAATCGGCATTTATACCATACGGCATTATATTTTGTAGGCCGTCTAATACGGTGATATTGACCTTACTTTCGGTAGTGTTGATCAACGTAGTCTTTTTAACGAATCCGAATCGATTACTAGTGCTCCATTGGTATCTAAAACTCAGTCCGAGATCGTGATTAACTTCTTCAAAAAGAATCTTATTTCCATATTCGTTTTTATACAAGTTTTGCGCTGTGGCATACAGGCCTTTATAATTCTCAGAAAATGGTTCCCACAGATATGACTTATCGTTTTGATGTATTTGAAGAATGGTCTTGCTTCCTGTTACCCCGACTGACTCTGTTATTTTATCATCTGTATAGTAAGGAAATAGGGCAATGTCGCAATCTTTTCTTCCTGTGCTTAGCCCGCCATTACTTGAAATAAACATCCAGTGATTGGAATCACTTACCACACTCATAAAAAAAGGTCGCATGGTATCTACATTGGTAATTTTATAAAACCTTTCCCCATCTACTTCGGCTAGGCTGCGCGATACTTGCCGCCCTTGGACTTTTAATTCAGTATCGCCTACATATATTCTTTTGCTCATATTACTATTCTATTGAAATACAAAGACCTCTCTAAGAAAGATTAATTCAGGAGGTCTTTTTGCTGTGTGAATTCGTACTAATTACTTAGTTAACCCTAAAGGGTATATTGGCCGCTGCTGCCTGATCATACCCATCTGCCGCATATACAAACAAACGGTAAACTCCAGCGCCTGGAGACTTAAATACTACACTACCCCCATTTTGCGATACAATCAAGCCCGTAATCGCTTCGGGCCGAGCTTCAGCGTCACCACCATCCTTGAGATCTGTACTTTCAGGCATAATCTCCCATGAGTACTTAATATCATCATCTTCATAATCCTTTACCAATATTTCAGCGCTATATTGCTTATTTGCTTCGAGCTCCACATTTTCGTAAGCAGTTTTCCCCTCCAATTTAAAATCTTCAATAATAGGAGTACGGTTTTCGGGCCAAGTTCCATTCCAGATATAATGCATTACGTCAACAGATTCCGTTTCCTTTCCATCTTCTAAAAAGATACCGTACCAGGTGGGTGTACGTTCTTGTTTATTTCCCCAAAGAAAGACATATGAGCCTATACACTGCAGCGAATCGGCCGCTATGCCTCCATTGAAACGCTTCAGATAATTTGTCGCCTTAACAGAGCTGTGTTCTTCAATTGGTGCTCCCCATTTTGTGGTTGGCACTTCCCAATGACCCGTTGCACCCCATTCGGTGACCATATAAGGACCTTTCCAATCAAATTTTTTAATTAATTTGGGTAAGTCGGGTAAATCTCCATACATCTGTACTGATAAAATATCAAGATCTGTACAACGCTCCTTGATATAGTCAATTTCTTTCTGTGCCA
Source organism: Maribacter sp. (assembly GCF_039974175.1). GTDB lineage: Bacteria > Bacteroidota > Bacteroidia > Flavobacteriales > Flavobacteriaceae > Maribacter_C. Next base: position 341,403 of record NZ_JBDWJN010000013.1, on the reverse strand, counting down.
ATCCGGCCAAACTAGTTGTTGTAGGGTGGTTGGGGTCTACTTGGTGAATCATTTTTGAAATTTCGTTTACCGCATCCCACACCTTTGGGTTGGTATAATGTAAATTAAGCTCATTACCGATTCCCCATATCAACAAGGCAGGATGATCTTTTAAAGACAAAACCTGTTTCTTGATCGCTACCAACTGCTTTTGCACCATTTCAGGGTCATCATAATCAAATCCGTGACGTTCACGCCCTACTTCAATGCCCATGGTAACCATAAGGCCATTTTCATAAGCTTCATCCAACACTTCCTTTGCGGATTTCCTGCCATTTTCGGTACGCCAGGTTCTAAAGGAATTTGCCTTGTGTTTTGCCAATGCTGGTACGTTTCCAAACTCTAGTCCGGCACCCTTTATATAAAAATCCTCTCCATTTACCATTAATTTGAATTTCCCACCATCTTGTTGAATTTCAACTTTCGAGGGGTTTAATTCTGTCTGGGTAACTGGTGCTGTTTTTTTACTTTCCGTATTTTGTTTACAGGATAAAAAAATACAGAAATTAAGAACAAATACTAATCGTAACATTTTTGGGTTTTATTTGCGAATTAATAATTCTTCCACTTCTTCAAGCGTTTTTCCTTTGGTCTCGATTACAAATTTATATACAAAAAGCATCGCACAGAAAGAGAGCAAGGCATAAATCGCGAAAGTAATTGCTGGGCCTAAATTGGAAAGCTCCCAAGGAAAGACTTGTGTTACTGAAAAACTTACCAATGAGTTAAAAAAGCCGACCACTGATATTGCAATTCCTTTGATTTTACTTGGGAATATCTCCGAGAGGAGTGTCCACATAACGGGACCCAAAGATATCGCAAACGAAGCGACATACAAGAGTATTGCAATAAGCACCAAGGTGGCATTAATTTGAATAAAATTGGTAATCTGGTTTCGTTTAAAATCTAAGAACTGATCACTATTCAATTTAGTCTCAACTGCTTCAAATAGTGCTGCTTGACCAGAAAAGGACTTGCCTTCAAGGTCATTCAATGCAATTTTAAGTTCTTTATTGTTTACTTTAGAGAGTGTATCTCCGTTAAAGTCATAAGTCGCTTTGTTAAATGCGTATGCTGCCATCAACAGCGCAATAGTCATAAAGGTGGTGCCAATTAGCAATAAGGGTTTTCTTCCCAAACGATCGATCAACCACATGGCGACCAAAGTGAATACAAGATTGGTAAGGCCGACTACGATTGCCTGCAAAAAGGAGGAATCGGTGCTGCCGCCAGCCTGCTCGAATATGGTAGGGGCATAATAAAAAACCGCATTTATTCCTGTTATCTGTTGAAAAAATGCAATGCCAAGTGCGATGATCATAATCGTAGCGTACCTGCTCTTAAAGAAATCAGATAACCTTCCTTTGCTCTCCTTTTTTGCAAGGCCCCGTCGAATTTCCGAAACTGTTGCCTTAGCATATTCTTCACCCCCTATTTTCGCCAAAGTTTTTTGGGCTATCACTTCATTATCCGTTTTTTGAATCAACCATCTAGGACTCTTGGGAACAGCAAAAAGCGAGAGAAAGTAGATTACCGCAGGAATCGCTTCGACACCTAACATCCAACGCCAGCTTTCTCCTTCCAAGTTTACCAAGAAGTAATTTGAAAAATAAGCGACCGAAATGCCAATAACGATATTAAGTTGGTTGAACGATACCAGACTGCCCCGAAGTTTTGGCGGAGCAATTTCGGCTATATATATGGGTGCGATCAAAATGGCGCCACCAATACCGATACCACCTATAATTCGTGCAATAATAAATTCAGTGTATCCAGTTGCCAAAGCCGACCAGGTCGCCGATATTGCAAAAAGGGCGGCAACAAAGATCAATACACTTTTTCGTCCGAACTTATCTGCCATTGGACCTGCCATCAGGTTTCCTGCCATAGCCCCAAAAACCACGCAGCCAACGGAAAACCCAAGCATCCATTCCGTCATCTCAAAATAAACGGTAATTCCTTTAACCGCGCCTGAAATAACAGCGCTATCAAAACCAAGTAAAAATCCGCCCAAGGCGACAATTAGACTTATGAGAATGGTATACGACCTATTCATTTTTATTTCAGTTGCTGGTTTGCTCATTTGATTGGATTTTTGGTTTTTAGTATTTAGGCTGTTTTACGTTCTTAATAGCTTTCGTTATGAAACCTAGTTAACAGAAGAAAAAAAGGCCAATGGGGGGGAGAATTCCATTGGCCCTAGGTTAAATTTACTTCAAATTAATTTATTCATAGACCCTGATGTAATCTACTTCCATGGTATCTTGTGTAAATGCTGGGTCAATAGTTCCACCTAAAGTACCACCCATTGCAATATTCATGATAAAAAAGAAATCGCTATTGAAGGGCGTATCTGACGTATTCACAAAACTCGTGTGTATCAATTCATCGTCAACAACGAATTTGATACTATCTGGAGTCCATTCCACGGTATAATTATGGAATTCCGAAGTTGCTGTAGGCACCGAAGTGGAATTTGTTACTGCTGTACCGCCTGAATTACCGGGGTAATGCAGGGCGCTAGAGACTACATTGGCGTTATTACCAACATGCTCCATAATATCTATTTCACCACAAGTTGGCCAGCCAACGGTATCAAAATTGGCACCTAAAGCCCATAAGGCAGGCCATGTACCTCCTGCTGAAGGAAGCTTAGCGCGAACCTCTACCCTACCATAAGTAAACTCGTATAGGTTTTCAGATTTAATTCGTGCGGACGTATATGCTGCATCACCCGTAGGACTTACTCCAAAATCAAAGAACAGTACTACTCTATCATACGTAAAAGCAGGAGCCGCACTGAGATCAAAAGTTAAGGTTTCCCATGCCTCTGCCATTGTAGTATTGGCATCTACTTCCACGAATTCTGCAGCATTAGCTTTGTTTTCAAGCTTTAACCTAACCACTGCCCCTACTGCTGGAGACCAAGTCTTAACACTCATACTAGTGTAGGTGGTTAAATCAAGTGGAGTGTCTAAATCGAAAAACGATCCAGCCCAAACTTCAGCTCCAACCGGTTTTATAGATTGTGCAACCTTCATTGAAGTATTGTCGCCAGTCGCATCTGGATTATCAATGACATCGGTTGATGCGCCACCAAAACCGGTAAATGCCGGAGCGGTACCTTCGAAATCTTCTACTGTAGCAGTAGCCCCGCCAGTAGCAACCAAAGTTACATCGTCATAATAGTGTGTAGCGCCGCCTGCATCACCAGAGCCAATAGCGGTAATTTTTAGCATTCCTCCCTCAACTTTGACATTTTCAGGATCACTAGTATACGACTGTGCTTCACCGTTACCCCAGCCACCTGCGCCAAGGTCATATGTCCAGTTAGCTGGGTCGGGAGCACCATCAACATCAAACTCATCAGCCCAAACTAAGTTGGTATATATGGTCGCTAGGTTTTCATCACCACCTCCAGAATCAACTTCAGAACTAAATCTGTGGTACCAGGCTAAATCAGGGTTCGCCGCATCAAAGGTTCGTACGTGTAAAGAAGTCTCGGTAATTGATAAAATCTCATAGGTTGAAGATCCTACGTAGTAGCCCATGAATCCTCCATCGGAAAAATCCATTTGAATACCTGTGGTTTCTCCTTCAGGTACATTACCCGACACCATAGATATGGCAACAGACTTCGATCCTGAGGTATCAAAGTCATAGCACAAGTCAGTATCTCCTGTGCCCCCTACGGTGGCAAGATGACCTGCATTAAAATAGGTTTGACCGTTATTATTCAATTCATACGTAACTTCTCCAGCACTATTCACTGAAAAACTAAGCTCGTCATCACATAAACAATCAGATTCTTCACTGCCACATTTTTCAAAGGCTTGAGCAGAATACCATTTGGGGTACCACCAATCTCCATCTATGCCTTCACGAGCCGGGCCAACGCCTAGATGCCCTGGCTGCGATGCCGCCAAATACCACGTTTTTGAACTGCCATTGGTCAATAAATTCACCTCTGCTGGTATTTCCGCTGCTATACTTACCGACACCTGTATGGTTTCGGTTATACTTGATCCGCTCTCATCAACAGCGGTAATAGTGACCGTATACGTATTGTCACCCGTCATGCTATAAGTTTTTACAATGTAGCCAGTAAGTGATGCCCCTGTAGTGCCATCACCAAAATCAAAAGTATAGGACTTTGCTCCCTGAGCTGATGCCCTGATGGTAACTGTACCGGAACCATCCATACTAACTGCTGATGTGCTCGTCAGATTAGCCAACGGCAAAACAACAGGACTGTCGTCTTCCTCGCAACTCAAAGTGATTGCGAACAAACAAATTACTAAGTACTTTAAATTTTTCATTTTTTGTTTTCTTTAAATTAGTTCAGTTTCTTTTTAGATAGCAACATAGTCGTTCCAACAAAGTGTTGTATTCAATGGTCGGAACTGTGCATTGCAATATATTGTACTAGAGAAAAGAATCCATAAAAAGAACCCATACAAAAAACATACAATTCAAAAAAAATGACTTTAAATAGCTAAATCGTCAATTAATGAAGGCTTTTGCCATGGTTTTGACAATTCATAGTGAATCAGCTATTCTATTGTTAAAATAGAGAGTTGTATAGGTAATGTTGTGGTAAACTGATGTGGTGTTGTAGTAATTAGATCTCCATGATATAGTCTGCAAGACCATCTTCATGCGGAAGATTCATTTTTTTTCGTAAACGGTAGCGTTTTACCTCTACGCTACGAACAGATATGTTAAGTAAAGGAGCTATCTCCTTTGAAGACAAATTCAATCGCAAATAGGCACATAAGCGCAAATCGTTCGCTGTTAATTCAGGGTGCGTTGTTTTCACCTTTTTCAAAAAGTCTTTATCCGCATTATTGAAAGCGTCCTCAAAAAACTTCCAATCATCCGAATTATTGATATTGCGATCTATGGTTCGAATAACAGATTTTATCTGAGGGTTTTCAGCAGTTCCTTTCAATTGGTCTTTTATAGCATTTAAAAATTCGTTCTTTTTGATAATACTCATAGTTGAGATGGCCAGCTCCCTATTCTTACTTTCCACTTCTTCTCTGAGCTTTTCGTTATTGAGCTGAACAATTTTTTTCTGAGCCTTAAGCTTTTTACGCTTTAGTTTCTTCTTGTTATCCCTCAAAAGCTGTTCACGCTGTTTCTTATAATAATTCTTGTACAATCTATGAACTAGAAGTGCCAACAATACAAAGCCCGAAGTGTAAAGAAATATGGCAAGATTTGAGAGGTACCAAGGTCTTTCTATTCTGAAGTCATAGGAGGCAGTATTGGTAGAAAGATCATTGCCTATTTTGGCCCTCACTTTAAAACTATAGTTACCAAACGGCAAATTTTCGAAAGAGGCTTTTGAGGTATTCTCCCAGTCGCTCCAGTTGTCATACATGCCCCGTAATTGATATTGATAATCGACCTCGGTATACTTATCAAACTCAGGAACATTAAATGAAAAGTATAGATTGTTCTGTGCAAATTCAAAGTTCGACTTGCCGTTTGTAATGACTTTTTCTATTGCTGAATCAGTTGATTTTCTAGAAATAGCATTGATACCGACGGAGTATTCTTTTGTGGTCAACCTATTCAAATCTAAAACGAGGTAACCATTTGAAATTCCTATCAGATATTTTTCGTCACCAATAGGTGTTAAACTCTCAAAACCTAAAACACCAAGGTTTTTCCGAACATTCTTCGGAATCGCTATTTTATTGACTTGAGAATCTACATCGAACTTTGCCGGAGCCGCATAAGCAATATTGCTGTTCGTAAAACACCATAGACGTTGCGATTGTTTTTCGGGTATGAAAATACCAATAGGATTATCAGCGTTTCCGTAAAAAGCCTTGGTAAGCAAGGTATCGGCTATAAATTTAGACTGGTCACTATCATATTTAAAAATACCATTTTCACAGGTATACAACAGCTTACCAAGATAGGTCACCAAACTAGCTCCAATGCCTTTTGATGCCTCATTCTTAAGGTCTATCACTTTGGTATATTTACCATCTAAACGTAACTTGTAAATGCCTTTTAGCTCACGATTTACAACCACCTGTTCATCGTCAATAAACTCAAAAAAACGACTTGAAATATCAAACCCATCCACTACGTTTCTCAAGGCCCATTTCCCGTTTGACTTTTCTAAGACACTTAAACCATTAAAATTTCCTTGAAGTAAAAGGGTATTTTGATTAGGGATAGGCTTCAGATCCCAAGTACCTGGAAAATCTGAAACAAGCTGAGCCCTTCCTCGATCTATGATATACGTACCGTTATTATGCCCGCAAAAAAGAACGTCTTCGATAATTTTCAAAAGCCATACTTGTCCTTTGGTCCCGGCAATGAATTCAAAGTTACCGTCAAAACCAATGCGTTTGTGAAACAGCCCTTGATTCGTACCCAAGTACAAATAATCATTGTAGACTGCGGAGGCATACACCACGCCCAGCTTTCCGTTTTTATCAATGTATTCTTTGAAAGGAGAGTCGACATTAATCACACTAATTCCGTTGTCAAGAGCTAACCATAGATTGCGCTCTGCATCTTCAAAAAGCGAGAGTACCGTATTGTTATTTAGCCCTTTTTCTTGGTTGATTCTTTGAAGCGTATTCCCCTCTTTATCGATATGATAAATACCATTCGAGATAGTTCCCAAGATCATACTATTGTCTGAAAGTTGTAGACTGCTGTACACATTAATCAAACCCGATTCTTGGTTAAACGGAATATTCCATTGTACCAAACCGTCATCCTCTAAAAAGTAAAACTCGCCTTTTTCCGTTACAAGAAGAGGTCCGTTTTCTTTCGAAAAAATTCCGAGAACCATAGATTCTCTCAGAACGGAATCGTCCGAAACCAATACAGATTCTCCATTTTCAATTTTAAAAAGGCCCTTACCCGTGCTATGAAAATAAATAGTTCCTTGATAATTAAACATGTGTGCTTTCGTAGAAGGCGATTCTATGACCTTTACAGACTTATCGGAAGTATGGTAGATATATATACGTTCAAGACTTTGGAAGAGTACCCAATCTTCTAAGGCTACAATATTCCAGAATTCCTCATCCTCCAACAAAGGAAAAGTCAGGTCATTACTTATCGAATTGTAGACAAGGTCACCCATGGCATCCTTTCTCCAATACCCAAACTCCATATAACAACCTGTATAAACTATATTCTTTATTGCCTTTACAGATCGAATGGTAGAGCCATTAGGAGACCCGTACAATTTCCACACAGCACCGTTGAATTCAAGAAGTCCGCCGTTATTTGCAACATAGATGTTCTTTTGTTTGGATTGGGAAATACCCCAGTTTTGGTTTTCAGCACCATAGTCAACAGGTGAGAAATTTTCAATTGGCGGAAGCTCTTGGGCAGCTACCGATCTACCAAAGGCCAAAAAAGTAATTCCCCATATGAAAAGTATCCAAATGGGTTTTAAGATGGAAATTTGATTTTGGGAAGGAAGAAGAGCGAAGCTAGACAATTTCAGCGCTTAATCCTGCCTGTAGCAACCTGCTACATCGAGGTTCTAAATCACTATATTCTCCTGTTTTAACCGTACATTTTCCATTGTGATGCACAATTAAAGCACATTGCTCTGCTTGTTCGGGAATATGGTCACATACATCGATCAGGGTGTCGATAACATGATCAAAGGTATTTACCTCATCGTTAAAAAGAACGATTTCGTTTTGATCTACAACCGCCTCATCTAAAAGTAGCTCTTCGGATATTTTTTCTTTGGTACTCATGCTATTCAGGGTTTAATAACTTCGTATCGCTCCTAAAATACGTATTTTACGGCTACCCAATTATTATTTTTCAGGTTTTTTTGAAACTTTAACGCCACCTCATCGCATTTAGAGTTAATCATAGGAATGTCTTCTTCATAAAACCCACTAAGAAACAGTATACCCTTCGCATTCAGGCATTTCGCATATTTCGGAATATCGGATAGCAAAATATTTCTGTTAATATTCGCGATTATAACATCGTATTTTTTCCCTTCTACGGTGTTTACATCGCCTTCAAATACATGAATGTGCTCGCAGTTATTTCGGGTAACATTTTCCTTCGCATTTACATAACACCAATGGTCTATATCTACAGCATCAACAGATTTTGCGCCTTTCATTGCGGCCAAAATTGCCAGGACGCCAGTTCCACTGCCCATATCTAAAACGGATTTATCCTTAAAATCGTGGTCTAAAATATGCTGTAGCATCATATAAGTAGTCTCATGATGCCCCGTACCAAAACTCATTTTCGGCTCAATGACAATATCATAAGTAACATGTGGCTTTTCATGAAAAGGCGCCCGAACTACGCATACGTCATCAACTTGAATAGGGTTAAAATTAGATTCCCAAGTGGCGTTCCAATTTTCTTGCTCAATTTCTTTTAGGTGAAAATCGATCTTAAAATTTTCATTTTTCAAAATAGCAACCGCTTCCAATAACTCATTAGACCAGTCTTTTTTTTGAATGTAGGCCAAAACACCCTCCTCATTTTCTACAAAACTCTCAAACCCGGCTTCCCCTAGCTGCGCAATGAGTATATCTGATGTAGGTTGCGGTGGGTCTACTTTGAAGGTATATTCTAGGTAAATGATATTAGACATCTGTGCCATTGGATTTTTAAAAAGGTACTGCCAAATTTTATTTTCCAAGCTCTAAGAACATCCTGGCTTTGGATCAATTTTCTAAAGCGGAACAATACTAGCAAGACTTCATATCTTCTATAACTCGTGCCATCTAAGCTTGCCTTAAGCTTAAAGTAGAAAAGGTTTAAATCGCTTTTATGATAGCGACAAAGTCGTCGGCATTTAAAGAGGCGCCACCAATTAATCCGCCATCCACATCGGGTTTTGAGAAAATTTCTTCAGCATTTGCTGGCTTTACGCTACCACCGTAGAGGATGGAAACATGCTCCGCAATTGCAGCGTCATAAGCTTCAGCAATCGTCTTTCTGATAAAGGCATGCATCTCTTGCGCTTGCTCTGGAGAAGCTGTTTCTCCGGTTCCAATCGCCCAAACTGGTTCGTATGCCAAAACAATCTTAGGCCATACGCTTGCATCTAAAGAAAACAAGGCATTCTTTAATTGACTTTCTACTACGGCAAAATGATTTCCTGATTTTCGATCTTCCAATTCCTCGCCAAAACAGAACATCACCCTCATGTCTTTTGTTAAAGCGGCCTCCACTTTTTTAGCTAAGATTTCGTCAGTTTCTCCAAAATAAGCCCTGCGTTCTGAGTGACCAATTATCACCGTATCTATACCGATATTCAAAAGCATATCAGCCGAGATTTCACCTGTGTAAGCGCCATTCTCGGCAAAATGCATATTTTGGGCAATTACTTGAATGGCTGAGGATTCAAGATGACGAACTGAGTTGCTTAAATTTACGTAGGTCGGCGCTACCATAACCTCCGCATGGGTATCTGGTAGTTTGGCCGAAAGCCCGGTAAGCAAGGCTTCAGTCTCTTCTAGGTTTTTATTCATTTTCCAGTTTCCGGCAACTATCTTACTTCTCATTTTGTAGTTCGTTAAATGTTTTAGGGCAATCCCTATTTAAATTCCAATTCGTCTAAATCGTTATAATGTACTTTTTGTTTTATGGTACCTTTCTCCAAAACCAAAACCCCGGGATTAGATCGTACTATGGTCTTAAGGGTAGTCTCATCTGTAAAATAGAATTCGAAAGTTAAGGAATGGTCTTTTATCAGTTTGTCGGTCTGTGTGTTATTCGAGGCAGACATACCGATAACCTTGTACCCTTTCTTTAATGCGTTATCGGTTACTCTTTTTACTTCAGCGTAAACGGTTTCGTTGGTCTTTCTCAAATCATAAGCAATAACCATAACCAATTTTGGCTCTTGTAATAAAGAGGCTGCAAAGTCTTCCCCGTTTTGTTCAATGGTAAAATCATGTACAGGTGGTTCATAACCCTTCTGAATCTCGGTGGTCTCAACATCCAAAAATTTTCCATCAACCTTAGGGTAATCGCCATTGGTGACCACCACTTTTTCTTCACCATTTACATCAAATTTCCACGCATACTCAAAAATAGCTTCCGGGGCACCTTCGGGTACGTTCATACCGTCTTCAATATTCTTACCAATTTCATAGGGCCTAAAATCAATTACAGGAAGGTGATTTAAAACATGATATACATAAAATCCTGAAAGCACCAGGGCAAAAAACACTACGAGTCGATTTGTTCTGACACTAAAGGCCGGAAGTATATATTTTCTTCCTATAAATAAGATGACAATCAATACCAGAAGAACGATATCTTTTGTAAATGATTCCCAGGGAGTAAGTTTAATGGCATCACCAAAACAACCACAATCGGTTACTTTATTAAAATATGCTGAATAGAATGTTAGAAAGGTAAAACCAATAATCATCAGTAAGAGACTCCAAACCGTAAACTTAGTCCGAAATCCGATCAATAACATCACCCCAACCAGCACTTCAAAAATGACAACAAGTATGGAAATAGTGAGTGCATGAGGCTCAAAAAGAGGGAGGTCTAAAACGCCTTGACTAAAGTATTCTTCTAGTTTAAATGAGAAACCTACGGGGTCATTTAGCTTAATGAAGCCACTAATAATAAATAATACGCCAACAAATATCCTGCTAAAACCAACTATATATTTCATGATTTGGGGTTACTTTCATTAAGATGAATCATAGCAAAAACAGCGTAATTTATCATATCTTGGTAGTTGGCATCGATACCTTCACTAACTAGAGTCTTACCCTTATTATCTTCGATTTGCTTTACACGAAGTAGCTTTTGCAGAATCAAATCGGTCAAGGAACTCACACGCATATCTCTCCAAGCCTCGCCATAATCGTGGTTTTTATCTTCCATCAAACCTTTTGTTTGAGCCAGGTGTTTATCATAAAGCGCTATCGCATTTTCAGTCTGAAGATCAGGCTGTTCAGCAACTCCTAATTCCAACTGAATCAGCGCCATGATAGCGTAGTTAATGATACCGATGAATTCTGCTTGCTGACCTTCATCAACTTTGCGCACCTCATTCTGCTGCAGTCCGCGAATACGCTGGGCTTTTATAAAAATTTGATCGGTAAGTGATGGAAGTCTAAGAATTCGCCAGGCACAACCATAATCGGTCATCTTTTTTAAGAACAGATCACGACAATCTTTGATGACGTCATCGTATTGCTCTGAAGTATGCTGCATGAATATCAATCTAATTTGCGTAAATTTCGTTTAAAATTATGTGAATGTCAAAGTTCACTTCAATTACTTGACTAAACCAAACCAATTACCCAAAATATAGCCTTAGAAAACCAGATGACCATTAATTGCAAAGGTGCACTAATCGATTTGAGCGAGCCCAAAATTATGGGTGTCTTAAATATTACCCCAGACTCTTTTTTTGACGGCGGAAAGTACAAGGATGAAAAGTCAGTGCTGTCGCAAGTTGAAAAAATGCTAGATGAGGGAGCCTCTTTTATTGATGTTGGAGCCTATAGTTCGAGACCAGGAGCCAACGCTATTTCTAAAGAAGAGGAACTTCAGCGTATACTACCAATTATTCAGTTGCTGATTAAAGAGTTCCCTCAAGCGGTGGTATCTATTGATACTTTTAGAAGCGAAGTAGCAATCAAGTGTTTGGAAGCAGGTGCCGCCCTAGTCAATGATATTTCGGCCGGAAAGCTAGACGAAAACATGTTGTCTACTATTGCGCAATACAAGGTTCCTTATATTATGATGCATATGAAAGGTACTCCTTTTAGTATGCAGCAAAAAACGGAATACCAAGACCTCTTAACCGATATTTTGTATTATTTTTCGGAAAGAGTTATGGCGGCTAGAGCTTTAGGAATTCATGATATAATTGTAGATCCCGGATTTGGGTTTGCAAAAACTCTTGAACAAAACTACAGCCTTTTACAGCAGCTCGAATTATTTCAAAATTTAGATTTACCCTTGCTGGTTGGTCTAAGTAGAAAGTCGATGATATACAAAACCCTTGAAATTACGGCTGAACGAGCTTTAAACGGCACCACTGCCCTAAATATGGTAGCTTTAACCAAAGGGGCCAATATTCTTAGGGTTCACGACGTTAAAGAAGCAGTAGAATGTGTGAAACTCTATAGCAGTCTAATGAATTGTTCGTAGTTCATTCGACATATCGATTATTAATTTGACGTATTGAAATCTTATTTCCTAATTTTACCAAAACAGCGACCAACTTGGATTTCCTAAATTTTATTGATCTTAAGATTACCGATCTGATCGACATCGTTCTGGTTGCTGTACTACTCTACTACATCTACAAATTGGTTCGTGGTTCGGTTGCCATTAATATTTTTATTGGAATCGTAATCGTCTGGGGGTTTTGGAAACTCACTGAACTACTGGGAATGAAAATGATCAGTAGCATGGTAGGTGCATTCATGCAGGTAGGGTTAATTGCTTTGATTATTGTCTTTCAACAAGAAATACGAAAGTTTCTACTCATGATCGGGTCGACCAACTTTGCCAACAAACGCAACTTTCTCAAACACTTTAAATTCTTAAGACAGGAGGGGCTCTCGACAAGTATTAATGTTGATGCCCTTTTACACGCTTGTCAAAACATGTCGACAACCCGTACGGGAGCATTGTTAGTGATTGAGCAAAAACATCCTCTTGATTTTATTAAGTCTTCGGGTGACAAAATGTATATCGAAATTACCCAGCCTATTATCGAGAGTATTTTTTTTAAGAATAGCCCATTACATGATGGTGCAGTGGTTATAGCAAACAATTATATAGTTGCTACTCGGGTAATTCTACCCGTTTCCAATGAAAGAAATATTCCTTTGCATTATGGCCTTCGCCATAGAGCTGCAGTGAGCATCACCGAAAAGACCGACGCTATTGCAATTGTTGTGAGTGAAGAAACAGGAGATATCTCCTATATAAGAAATGGGGAATTCATTAAATTCAAAGATTTAACTGAACTATCTGAAATACTAAAAGAAGATTTGATTTAATTTTCCACAATGGAGTGTAAAAACTGTACCCTACCCTTAAGAACAGATTATACGTATTGCTCAAACTGCGGAGCTAAAATTATTCGTAATCGCCTTACGCTTAAAAATTTATGGTACGATGTTACCGAACGGTATTTCAATTTAGACAATACGTTTCTCAAAACTTTTTGGCATCTAATTGTCAAGCCAGAAGTTGTTATCGGAGGATATGTTGATGGCATACGAAGAAAGTATTTAAACCCTGTAAGTTATTTGGCGGTAGCGCTTACACTATCAGGTATCACCATGTTTATAATGCGAAAAATTTTCAAAGACGGCATTGATTTATCGCAAATTGCGGGTGGAGAAAACTTAAACAATGAGGTAGGTCAAAAAATAATGTCTTTATCATTTGACTACAGTTCATTCCTCTTTTTATTGTATATCCCTGTTTTCGCTTTTGCGGGCTGGGTAGCATTTAATAAAAGAGAATACAATTTGTCAGAACAGTTTGTAACAGCAATGTACAGTCTTGCCCAGTTCAGTATTGTATCTTTTCCGATCAGTATGCTATTGTTGTTAACTAACCCAGACCAATATTTTTCACTGTCTTGGCTTATGATTGTGATTATGTTGCTTTACGGTATCTATGTAGTAAACAGAATGCATAGGTACAAGTTCGCCAACCGTATTCCACGTTCGATACTCTATATCATGTTATGGGGAGTTGGTTATATTGGGGTAATTATTTTTTTCTATGTGATTTTGTTTGCAACCGGGGAAATTTCACTTCAAGATTTCGCTCCAAAAAAATAAGACTAAGCAACCTCTTCAGCTAAAAACTGAGCTTCGTATAAATTGCTATAATAGCCTCCTGCCTTTAAAAGTTCTTTATGTGTGCCTGTCTCTACAATTTCACCAGCATCCATAACGATAATCTTATCCGCTTTTTTTATAGTCGCTAAACGGTGAGCTATAATGATGGAAGTTCGGCCTTCGGTAATTTTTTCAGTGGCTCGTTGAATAAGCTGTTCAGAGTAGGTATCTACTGAAGAAGTCGCTTCATCTAAAATCAATATGCTTGGGTTACTGACATACGCTCTTAGAAAGGCAATCAACTGTCGCTGCCCACTTGAAAGCATACTACCCCGTTCTTTTACATTGTATTCATATCCGTTCGGAAGACTTGATATAAATTCATCTACCCCGATCTGTTTGGCAGCTTGCACAATCATTTCAAGGGTCACCGATTCATCTTTTAAACTGATGTTGTTCGCTATGGTATCGGCAAATAGAAAAACATCTTGAAGGACAACTGCAATATGCTTCCGCAACGATGCCAGGGCGTATTCTTGGATATCAATACCGTCGACCAGAATAGCCCCCGAATTTATTTCATAAAATCGATTCAGCAAATTGATAATTGTTGATTTACCAGCTCCCGTGGCCCCAACTATGGCTATCGTTTCACCGGCTTGCACATCAAATGAAACTCCATGAAGCACCTCTTCGTCTTCCAGGTACCCAAAACGTACATCAGAAAATCTGATACGACCGGCTATATCGTCTTTAATAAGGGTACCAACATCTTGAATATTGCTTTGGGTATCTAATATTTTAAAAACACGATTGGCTGCGACCATTCCCATTTGAAGGGTATTGAACTTGTCAGCTATTTGACGTAAGGGCCTGAACAACATATCAATAAGGAGAATAAATGCGAAGATGGTTCCGAATTCTTCCTGTGCAAGGCCAGATACATTTTGCAGTCCCCCATACCACACGATCAGTCCTACTCCAATCGACGAAACAATTTCAGCAATAGGGAAAAAGATGGAGTTATACCATACGGTTTTCAACCAAGCATTTTGGTGTTTTTCATTGATATCACGAAACTTTGCACTTTCAATCTTTTCTCTAGTGAATAGTTGAACGATCTTCATTCCGGTAATCCGTTCTTGCACAAAAGAATTCAAATTTGAAACTTGAGCTCGCACCTCAATAAAAGCAACCTTCATGGCTTTTTGAAAGAGACGTGTTGCATAAAGAATTATGGGTAGTATGGCAAAAACGATCAAGGCAAGTTTCCAATTAATAATCAGCATTACCCCCGCAGCCACCAACATTTTCAGCAAGTCGGCAACAATTACGAAAAAACCTTGACTAAAAATCTCACCTATACGTTGCATATCGGCAACCGCCCTGGTAACCAAAACACCAAGTGAAGAATTGTCAAAATACTTCATGCGAAACCCCAACATATGCTTGAAAAGGTTAATGCGAATATCTTTGATGACCGATTCACCCAACCAATTCGCATAGTAGTTAAACAGCAATTGGCAAACAACTTGAGCAAAAAGAACCGCGAGCATCGCTAAGGTCAACCAGAGCAGTTTTTCCTCATTGCTTTTCCGAATCGCATCATCGATGATCTCACGCAAAAGCAAAGGTGTTAAAATTGCAAATCCTGATATTAAGATTGCGGCTAAAGCGACACCATAAAAGGTTAGCTTATACGGACGCGTATGAACCAACAAACGTTTGAACAAACGTTTATCAAATGCTTTGCCTGAATCTTTATCCATGTTTTGTGGTGATGGTATTGGGATAGTAAATACGGGTCAAATATAATCCTTTTGCCGGTACCGAGTACCCCGCTTCGCTTCTGTCTTTACTATTTATGATTGATTTAACATCAGCTACAGTCGACTTTCCAGTTCCTACATCCAAAAGGGTTCCGACAATTGCCCGTACCATATTTCTGAGAAATCGATTGGCACTTATGCTAAAAACCAAAAGGTCTCCTTGCTGCTTCCAATGCGCTTTGGTAACATCACACAAATACGTATGTACATCGGTATTCGATTTGGAGAAGCACTCAAAATCTTTGTTTGCTAAAAGCAAGGCCGCGGCCTCGTTCATCTTTTGAATTGCCAAGGGATGTTTCACATAATGCGCCGCATCGATATAAAAGGGATTCTTCTGCTGAGTCACCCAATATTCGTAGGAGCGTTCGCTGGCATCAAATCTAGCATGTGCCTTAGCTGAGACTTCAAAAATAGCTTGTACCGCTATGTCATCTGGAAGGAAGGAATTTAGTCGGTAAACCAAATCTATTGTATTATCAATTTTGCCGACTTCAAAATGGGCGAACATTTGCTTGGCATGCACCCCCGCATCAGTACGACCGGCCCCTACTAATGAAACCGTAGTTGACAAGAGCGTAGAAAAAGCTTTTTCCAAAAGCTCTTGAACAGTTATAGCGTTCGGCTGATTTTGCCAACCGTGGTAGGCTTTTCCGTAATATGAAAATTGAACAAAATATCTCAATGAAAAGAATCTCTAAAGTTTTACAAAGATAGGTGATGTTTAGGATTTTAAGGTTAGGTGTTTCGTGATCAGAATAAGGTTTCATGATGGGTCGTATAACGCCTTCTGTAAGCATCTTAGTTTCAATTTTTTTATTTCTAATTTCATAGTTCGTATTTTTAATCTCGCAGTTAATTCTTAGTCGTAACTCCTAACCACTAGCCCTTAGAAATTTGACCAAAATCCTCCTTCTCTCCGATACCCATTCGCATATAGATGAAGCCATTTTAAAATATGCCCGTCAAGCCGATGAGATATGGCATGCAGGTGATATAGGCAACTTAGCAGTAACCGATACTTTGGCAAAAATAAAACCGCTACGCGCTGTTTTCGGAAACATTGACAATCATGTCATTCAAAAAGAATTTCCATTAGATAACCGATTTATGTGCGAAGGTGTTGATGTTTTGATGACCCATATTGGAGGATATCCACCAAAATACAACATACGTACACGAAAGGTGGTCAAAGAGAACCCTCCTAAACTTTTTATATGTGGGCATTCGCATATTCTAAAGGTCATGTGGGATAAACCTCTAGGTGTCTTACATATGAACCCGGGGGCTTGTGGTAAACATGGTTTTCATCATGTACGCACAATGTTGCGCTTCGTTATCGACGGGGCCGATATAAAAGATTTGGAGGTAGTTGAGTTAGGGAAAAGATGAATTTAACTGAAACATACAAAAAAGTCTTTCTACCAGCCTTGATATCGCTTTTAATTAGTTGTAATCAAACAAAAGATTCGAAAGACTCACATTGGATAGATCCTATTACGAAGATGGAATTTGTATATATTCCCAAGGGAAAATTTACAATGGGAAGTACTACAGATAATAAAAACCCAGATTCACCTTATACCAAGCCACATGAAGTTCGTTTGGAAAAAGGGTTTTGGATGGGTGTTACAGAAGTAACCCAACAACAGTGGCAAGAAATAATGGGTACTGAAGAAATTCACCCAGATAAACCCTCACCCTTTAGGAACTTACATCAACGCTATCCGGTGGTAAGTGTTTCCTTTTATGATGTTCAAAGCTTTATTGAAAAACTTAATGCAAGGTCAAACGATGTTATATTTAGACTTCCAACGGAAGCGGAATGGGAGTACGCCTGTAAAGCAAAAACAACAACTGCCTATCACTTTGGTGATTCAATATCAGATGAATTAGCCAATTATAATGCCCAAATAAAATTCAAAAAGTCAACATTGGGAAATTTCATAGGACAGCCAACACCGGTAGCAAGCTATGCCCCAAATGCTTGGGGACTATATGACATGCATGGCAACGTATGGGAATGGGTTTCCAATTGGTATGCACCATATTCGGCAGAAAATGAAAAGAATCTTACTGGACCTCCAACTGGTGCTTTAAAAATTATTCGGGGTGGAAGTTGGTATTTTGGAGCTGAAAATGCTCAATCGCATTATAGAAGGACACATGAACCAAATTTATGGGGGTTTTCAATTGGTTTCCGTCTAGTTAGGGAGGAATAAAAAACCCGGGAACAACCCCGGGTTTCACGCACTAATACAACTAAGATGTTAGGTTTAACGCAAGCGATCAACAGATTTTACAAGATCTTCATCCTTCTTTATTGCCCTGTTGGCCAGGACTAAAAAAACGATAGAAAATACAGGAATGAGCATCCCAATACCCTTCTCAGAAACCAAGGTCTCTCCGGATAAGTTTAGCGATCGGTAAACGAAAAATCCTAGTAAAATAAGATTCAATATCATATTCAATCTGTTTGCAACAAATTGATTTTGTCTGTTTTTAAATAAAAAAATAGCAATAACGGCCAAAGCAGCTATGACGTAAAACGCAGTGGCGATCCAAATATGATGTTTGGCAAAAAATTCTTGCCCGTCAGCGTCTAACCAGAGGTAAAGAAAAAACGGTAGCACAGCACCTAAAAGAGCGACGATAAGCAAGTAAATGGTCTGTATTCTCTGAATCATTGTTAATTTTCAATACTCGGAATGCAAAAATACACGTCTTTTTAAAAAATATAGGTGCATTCCTAAAAATAATTTGTAATATTGTTTCGTTATTAGTTACAGCACTTACCAGACGGGATATCTTTCCCCAACCGTACCCAATTAACAATATACTTCTAGATATTTTCCAAAACGTATAATTTATACCATTCTTAATGTTTGAGATTTCAGATTTAAAATCAAAAAAGCTACCTGAGCTTCAGGAAATAGCGAAAGGGCTAAATGTACCCAAGTACAAAACGCAAAAAAAATTAGATTTAGTTTACCAAATTTTAGATGTACAAGCGGCCAACCCTAAAGCTGCTGCTGAAGTTGCCCCTGCTGCAACCGGCACTACAGAAGACAAACCAAGACCGAAGCCTCGTGCTCGCGTGGCAAAGGAGGAAAAAAAGGAAGTAGCAGCTGCGGTTACCGAAAGTAAAACAACGGAAAACGTGGCCAAAGCAGAAACTGAGGAAACTACGCCCAGACCAAGACCACGCCCGCGTCAGCAAAACGGTAACCAAAAAAGAGATCAGCAAAAGAATAGTCAACATAAAAATCAGAATAACCCGCATAAAAAACAACAACACCAACAGCAGAAAGGGAATCACGACAAAAACAACTTCGACAAAGATTTAAAGAATCGATATAAAGAACCTGAATTCGAATTCGATAGCATTATAGAGAGCGAAGGGGTACTTGACATCATGCAAGACGGCTATGGCTTCTTGCGTTCTTCAGATTACAATTATTTGTCTTCTCCTGATGATATTTACGTTTCCCAATCTCAGATTCGTTTGTTCGGATTGAAAACAGGTGATACGGTTTTAGGAAATGTTCGCCCACCAAAAGAGGGTGAAAAATATTTTCCCCTTATTAAGGTGAACAAAATCAACGGTATCGACCCGCAGATCGTTCGTGATCGTGTTTCTTTTGAGCATTTGACCCCTTTATTTCCTGAAGAAAAATTTAATTTGGCAGAACGCCAAAGTACGATTTCAACACGAATCATCGATTTGTTCTCCCCTATCGGTAAAGGGCAAAGAGGTATGATCGTATCGCAGCCAAAAACAGGTAAGACGATGTTGTTGAAAGATATTGCCAATGGTATAGCGGCGAATCATCCTGAAGTATATCAAATTATTCTTTTAATAGATGAACGCCCTGAAGAAGTTACCGACATGCAGCGTAACGTTCAAGGCGAGGTTGTTGCCTCTACTTTTGATAAGGAAGCCACTGAACATGTACGCGTAGCAAATATTGTACTTGAAAAAGCAAAACGGTTGGTAGAATGTGGACATGATGTGGTTATCCTATTAGACTCGATCACCAGATTGGCCAGGGCCTATAATACTGTTCAACCTGCCTCGGGTAAGGTATTGAGTGGTGGTGTTGATGCCAATGCCTTACATAAGCCAAAACGTTTCTTTGGTGCTGCTCGAAATATTGAGGGCGGCGGATCTTTATCTATTATCGCTACCGCCTTAACGGATACTGGTTCAAAAATGGACGAGGTGATCTTTGAAGAATTCAAAGGTACAGGTAATATGGAGCTTCAATTAGATCGTAAGATATCGAACCGAAGAATATTCCCGGCAATCGATCTTACCTCTTCCAGTACACGTAGAGATGATTTGTTATTGGACAAAGACATCATTCAACGTATGTGGATCATGCGAAAGTATCTCGCAGATATGAACCCCGTAGAGGCCATGGAATTCATTGAACAGCGTTTCAAGCAAACCAAGAATAACGAAGAATTCTTAATGACGATGAATCAATAACCGCTACCGCGGAATATTCCAAAAAACAAATCCCAAATTCCAAGGTTTAAAGTGCTTTGGTTTTTGGGATTTTTTATACCCTATTCACTCACAAACCGTTATTATTTTGCTTTTTTTTTCGATTCCTTATATTTTAAAATATCTTTAGGGTAGCAAAAGTATGTCTTCCCCCTAGTTTTTGCGTAAACAACAACCATTAAAATATCTATGTCATGACAAACCTTAAAAGAAAGTGGTTTCCACTTAGCCTTGTATTCCTTTCCATTTTTGCTTTATCAAGCTGTGTTCAAAAAGACAAACCCAAAGATCAAAAGCCAGTAGAAGCTCCAGATCAAATTGTTACCGTGCAGGAGGCAAAACAGATGTATGATACTTACGAAAGACGTCGCGTACCTCTAATTCAACGCTATGAGGATTCCATTGATAGAAGGGGCTATGACGATAAGATGCAGCAGCAAAAAATAGAAAACAAAACCAATGAGGCCGAATCGGCTGCAGCTGCCGCCCAAAAACGGTTTGATGTAACACGTTATGTTTACTATGAGTATGATACCATTAAAAAATATATGGCGTATATAGAGGCAGAAGCAGAAAAAGCAGGTGTAAAGATATCGACCTTACGATTTTACCTTTCAAACTATCCGGAGCAAGATTTGTTTCCTAAAGACACTGCGGCAAGAGTAAGGCAGAACTCTGTATTCATTACTCCTACAATTAAAAAAGGGGATAGAGATTATGCCTATTTTGGTCAGGAAAGCACCGAAGGCGAACTAAAAATGATTTTGTTAGATGATGATTTCAAGCGAAGTAAAATACAATTAACAAGCAGTTTGTACGACAAGGATAAAAAGTCTTTTGCTTCTTTTTTACCTGAAATCGCTACTTCGAAGACCAATTTGGCTCCAATGTTTTTTGATGATAAGAGCTATACAATGAATAGAGGAGGTGGTATTCCACCACCCTATAATTAAAAAAGTCAATATCAATAGATAACTTCATAAAAATAGAAGTGTTTGAGTTTCTAAAAGAGAACTACTTTTTAGTTTTTTACGGTATTACTTTCGTAGTTTCCCTTGTTCATTATCCAAAATACTTTGATACGGTCCTGAGGTATTTTCCCATACTTCTTGCGTACACATTTTTATGCGAACTTTTGGGGGTAATGGTGAGAGACTATGAAACCTTTCAAATCATTTATGGGCAAGAATTTTCAAATTACAATGCGCTCATTTATAACATTTTTGATTTTATTTTTTATTTATACTTTTTCTATGTTTTTTGGAAAACAAATTCCAATTCAAATAGTAGGGAGTTCATAAAATACGGAGGGGTTTTATTTGTAGTTGCCAGCATTGTAAATCCTTTTTTTCAAGACCTCCGGATTCTTCCCCAGTCTTACGCAGTTTTGATAGGTTCATTGGTTTTAATTGGAAGCATTTTGTTTTATTTTTTCGAACTGCATAAGAAGAAAGTGAAACTTAAAAATCATAGAAATTTGTTATTTTGGATAAGTATTGGATTATTACTTTTTTACTCAGCTTATCCTTTCCTCATTTCAAATTGGATTTGGGATGCAACGACTTATGAAGAATACAACTTAAGAGAAATTCATTTGGCCTTAATTGGATTGATGTACATATGTTTTTTGATAGGCTTCTTTAGAATGCGTCGAATGAAACCGATTCAAGAAGAAGAGAACTGAAACAATTTTTCTCTTCTTTAAATCGTTTTTGGTATTTTAGGTCACAATGAGTCAAGTCATTCTGGATTTTTTAAAAACCAATTACTTTTTCCTTTTATACTTCGCGGTATTGGTGATAGCTCTTGTGCGTTACGAGCGGTATTTCGATAGTGTATTGAAATATTTTCCCATCTTTATCGGGTACACCATCCTGACCGAGGCGCTAGGTTACTTGATTGCAAATTTTGAAGATTTTCAAATCAATTATTCTGAGGAATACCCCTATGCTAATAACGCTTTTTTTAACATCTATGATTGGGTTTTCTTTTTCTACTTCTACACTATTTTCTACAAAGCAATCAAAGTCAGAAATCTCAAGACACCGATTAAATATGGTGCGTTTGTATATGTAATCGCAACGGCCATCAATCCATTTTTTGAAAACTGGATTATCTTCCCGCAGACCTATGCATTGGCAGTTGGGTCGGCAGTGTTGATCATGGCTATTCTACTCTATCTTATAGATTCTAAATACAGAATAGAACAAAACAACCTTCCCCTAGTATGGATTGGTATTGGTCTTTTGATTTTCAATTTGTTCTTCCCCATAATTATGCTAATAGCACGGCATGACCCAGAATTTTATCAGGAGTTCTATCTACGGCAAGTACATTATGTGCTTATAGTGGTCATGTATGCGTGCTTTATTATGGGTTTTCTACAAATGAAGGGCAATTTTTCGTTTGAAGACACTTGATAAAAAATTCCTGAACAAAAAATGCCCTAACTCTCGTTAGGGCATTTAAATATTTTAGCAATGGTAAATTTACATAGCAGCAATATGCTTTGCCAATTTACTCTTTAAGTTGGCCGCCTTGTTGGAATGAATAACATTGCGTTTCGCCAAACGGTCGATCATACTTACAACACTCGGTAACAAAGCCTCAGCATCTTTTTTCTTCTCTTCAGAACGCAACTTCTTCAATGCGCTACGCATTGTTTTATGCTGATACCTGTTACGAAGACGTACGGCTTCGTTTCTTCTGATTCTTTTTAATGCTGACTTGTGATTTGCCATCTTCTATTTCTTAAATTATAATTTTTTAATATCCTTCTTCGCCAATCCCACTCGAACTTTTGTAGCCCGTAGGGGAATCGAACCCCTGTTACCAGGATGAAAACCTGGCGTCCTAACCCCTAGACGAACGGGCCGTTAAACCAATTCAGAATTCTCAAATTGAATTTTGAATTAACCAAGTAGCCCGTAGGGGAATCGAACCCCTGTTACCAGGATGAAAACCTGGCGTCCTAACCCCTAGACGAACGGGCCATGATGTCAAACCTCTACACTATTGCTTTGAAAATATTATAAAGGCGGGTGCAAAAATACAATTATTTTTAACTATCACAACACCCAGATATAATTTCTTTACATCTTTTAATATGCTTTGGCAAAAAGTACACGATGTGATGAAGGTTTTCCCGTCACCATGCAGCTTCCTGCCTCTTCGCGAACATCAATAGGAATGCATCGTATCGTCGCTTTGGTCTCCTCTTTTATACGATCTTCAGTTTCGATAGTTCCATCCCAATGGGCTGCTATAAATCCTCCTTTTTCCTCTAATACTTTCTTGAATTCTTCATAGGAAGTTACCGGAGTAATATGTTCTTCTCTGTAATCAAAAGCTTTTTGATAAATGTTCTTTTGAATATCCTCCATCAAAAATTCAATTTTAGCAACGACCTCATCTGTAGCAACGGTTTCTTTTTCAAGTGTATCTCTACGTGCAATTTCGTAGGTGCCATTCTGCAAATCACGTTGCCCAATTGCCAAACGTACGGGCACGCCTTTCAATTCGTATTCATTGAATTTAAAGCCTGGTTTGTGAGTATCGCGATTATCAAATTTTACCGAAATACCTTTGGCACGTAACTCTTTTACCAGCGGCTTCACTTTTTCAGAAATTACATCCAACTGATCTAAGCCTTTGTAAATGGGCACAATAACCACTTGAATAGGTGCCAATTTAGGAGGAAGTACGAGTCCGTTATCGTCGCTATGCGTCATCACCAAGGCTCCCATCAATCTTGTGGAAACTCCCCAAGAAGTGGCCCAAACATGTTCTTTTTGCCCCTCTTTGTTAGCGAATTTCACATCAAAGGCTTTTGCAAAATTTTGCCCTAAAAAGTGTGATGTACCCGCTTGCAATGCCTTTCCGTCTTGCATCAAGGCTTCGATGCAATAGGTCTCAACGGCTCCTGCAAAGCGTTCGCTCTCCGTTTTTATTCCTCGAATTACAGGTACCGCCATGTGATTTTCAGCAAACTCCGCATATACGTGCATCATCTGTTCTGCTTCTTCTATAGCCTCCTTTTCGGTAGCATGAGCCGTATGCCCTTCTTGCCACAAAAACTCTGAGGTACGCAGAAAAAGACGTGTGCGCATTTCCCAGCGTACGACATTTGCCCATTGATTGATCAGCAGCGGCAAATCACGATAAGACTGAATCCATCTCCTGTAGGTATCCCAAATTATGGTTTCTGAAGTTGGCCTTACGATCAGCTCCTCTTCTAATTTAGCCTCAGGATCAACGATGATGCCACTTCCATCTTCTGCATTTTTCAGCCTATAATGCGTAACTACGGCACATTCCTTTGCAAAACCTTCAACATGACTTGCCTCCTTGCTCAAATATGATTTCGGAATGAATAGTGGGAAATAGGCATTTTCGTGACCTGTTTCCTTGAACATCTTGTCCAAACCTGCTTGCATTTTTTCCCAAATGGCAAAGCCGTATGGTTTGATCACCATACATCCTCGAACTCCCGAATTTTCGGCTAAATCAGCCTTTACAACGAGTTCATTGTACCATTTGGAATAATCTTCCTTTCTTGTCGTTAAATTTTTACCCATTTCTTAAGTTTGGCACAAATATTGTGTTAATGTTTGTCATAAATAGTTGGTAAAACTAACTATTTTTATAATGTTCAACAATTTAAATTACAACGATGATACAATCCCTACACCTCCAAAAATTTCGCACTGCGGCCTTATTCGCTGTGGTCGGTCTTCTAGTTGTTTCCTGTGGCTCATACCAACAAGCGTCTTATTATGATAATGATGGTATTTACGGATCTAACGAAACCCGTGTTTCTGTAGATAGGGCTCCGCGTCAGCAGGCTCAAAAAGTGCAGAAGAAAGGTGACAATACGTACTCCGAGTACTTTGGGCAGAAAGCCGATCAGTATGGTGAAATTTTAGAGGGCGAAATCTTTACAGATGTCGATTCATACTCTAGTGGTGTAGAAAATGATAGTATTTCCGAAGTTGATCTCAGTCAGTATTACACCTCCGACAACGACTATGCCGGAAATGGCGGATGGGGTGATAACCCGACTAGCGTTAACATCAACATCTACGACAATGGATGGAACAACTGGGGCTGGGGTGGCGCTGGATTTGGATGGGGATGGAACGATCCTTGGCTATGGAATAACGGCTGGGGTTACGGCGGCTATGGATGGGGCTGGAATCGTTGGAACCGATGGAATAGATGGGGCTGGGGAGGCTGGAATAACTGGGGCTGGGCTGGCTACGGTGGCTGGGGCTGGAACAACTGGGGCTGGGGCAATAATTGGGGCTATGGCAACAGAGGTTGGGGCTACGGCAACAGAGGTTATGCCTATAACTCTTCACGACGAGGTTACTACAACAATAACAGACCGCTAACACGTACAAATTCAAGTAGTGCGTTCAGAGGTAGATCAAACTTAAATACCTCTAGAAGCGCGACAGCATCTCGCTATAGAAGCAGTAGAACTACTGGAAGGTCAAGTGCAAGAAGTACTACCAACAGAAGTATCAGAAGCAATAGAAGTGGTATCGCTTCAAGACGATCAGTCGGGGTAAATCAAAATCGTTCGTACAGAACGAGCAGAAGCACCAGAGCAACTCCTCGATACAACAGCTCTTCAAGAAGCAATCAATACTACAGAAGTAGTACGCCTCGTACAAGCGGTTATCAAAGAGGTACGGCCAACACCCGAAGTACAACACGATCTTCAATACCGCGAACCTCTACTTACAGGAGTTCTGGTAGTAGAACCAGAAGCAGTGGCTCGTACAGCAGAAGCTCTAGAAGCAACCAGTCATACAGAAGTTCAGCTCCGAGAAGTAGCAGTTACCGTTCTTCTGGCCGTAGTTCGGGCTCAAGAAGCAGTGGCAGCTACAGAAGTTCAGGTAGCAGCTCTAGAAGTTCAGGCAGCTATAGAAGTTCTGGCGGTTCCTCAAGATCTTCTGGAGGAGCTAGATCTTCAGGTGGTGGTAGATCTTCAAGCAGAGGAAGACAATAAGCCCTAATCAATCAGGTACAGTTTAAAACTAAAAAAATGAAAAGAAACTTAACTTTCATCGTGCTATTGGTATGTTCAATCGCTAGTGCTCAAAACATTACCGATGCCCTCCGTTATAGTTCAGAAAACCTACAAGGAACGGCTCGCTTTCAAGGATTGGGTGGTGCCTTTGGTGCCCTGGGTGGTGATTTGTCTGCCTTGAATATCAACCCCGCAGGATCTGCCGTATTCAACAACAATCTGGGAACCGTTTCCGGAACGGTTTACAATCGAGACAATGCAATCAGTTATAACGGGAATCTTACAGCCAGCTCGCCAAATTATGCTGAAATTAATCAAGCCGGTGCTGTTTTGGTTTTCAAAAGTACCAACAAAGACGCAGGATGGAGCAAGGTGGCCCTAGCATTCAACTATGATATCACTGAAAACTTTGATGACAACATATATGCCTCAGGAACGTCTGCAGAGGGAATTGACAACTACTTTTTGAACTTTGCTCAAGGGGTACCTTTTGGGGATATTTTACTTCAAGAAGGAGAATTTATAGAAGATGCCTATCTAGATATCGGGGCAAGCCAAGGTTTTGGAGATCAGCAAGCGTTCTTAGGATACTTTGGCGGTCTGATCGATCCAGCGGTTAATGAAAACGATAACACGGCTTATATCAGTAATGCTGGCTATACCAACGTGAATCAAGAATTTTCAAGAATTACCTCGGGTTATAATAGCAAGTTCACCCTGAATCTTGCCTCAGAGTATAACGACCGATTATATGTAGGGGCATCGCTTAATTTCCACAGCATTCTCTATAACCAATACGATGAGTTTACAGAGACAGGATACAATGCCGATTCTGAAATTCAACGCACAACTTTTGACAATAGATTATTTACGCAGGGCGCAGGGTTTTCACTTAACGTGGGGGCTATAGCCAAACTGAGCGACTTCGTTCGTGTTGGTGGCAGCTATCAATCGCCAACATGGTATCGCTTGGAAGATGAGCTTTCCCAGCGCATTTCATCTGATTTGGCAGATGACAATATTAATTTCATAAATTTTGATCGTATCAATATTTTTCCAACCTACAGAATAAAAACACCTGCAAAGCTTACGGGAAGCTTGGCGCTAATATTCGGAAAAAACGGATTATTGAGCTTTGACTATGGATACCAAGATATGTCAAAAGCAGAATTGAGTCCGACAAGTGATGCCAATTTCGCCGCCGTTAATACAGATATCGCCAACGAACTTGGGGCGGTCAGTTCATTTCGCTTAGGAGGAGAATATCGCATTGAAAGATTTAGTCTTAGAGCAGGATATCGCTTTGAAGAGAGTCCGTATGAAAACGCAAACACCATAGGCGATTTGGAAGGAATCTCTGGTGGAATTGGGTATAACTTCGGTAGCAGCCGATTAGATTTAGCCCTAAATCGAACGGAACGCGATGTAGCGCAAAGTTTGTTTGATACGGGCATAAATACCCCAGCCTTGGTCAATGGTGTTTCTATGAACGGTACCTTAAGTTATACCATTAATTTTTAATTGCCTACTGATGGCGGATTAGCGAAGGTTGCTATAACGATAAAACAAAAAAGATAACTGCGTGGCCATAGTGCATTGCATTGACTCCTCAGTATTATGTTCCTTTGACTAGCCGCCCGACTTGGTCTTAAGCTGAGACTGCGAAAGACACTTTTATCGCTTTAAGGTAAAATGGGTTTTACGGGTTTTGGCGACCAGGGCTCCATTTTCTTGTTCTCCATATTCAAACCTGAACCAATAATCAGAAGACGGCATAGGTCGGCCGTTAAAAGTACCATCCCAACCTCCAACTGCGTCAAGCTGTTTTAAGAGTTTCCCATAACGGTCAAAAACGAACACCATAGGGTCTTCTAGGGTTTCTATACCCAATACATTCCAAGTTTCATGCATTCCATCACCGTTCGGAGTGAAAAATTTAGGATAGCCTACCACCAAAAATTCAATGGGTTCTGTAGTTCCACACCCGTTTTTGTCATTGATAATAACGGTATTCAATCCTGGTGGAACGTCTAGAAAAACAGGATCATCTTGAAACTCGCCTCCATTAATGGCAAATTCGTAGTCACTGTCACCATCTACAAAAAACTCAATGTTATTCTGGTCAGGGTCTATGGAAAGGTTCGTCTCTAAGATTTCTACTCGATCCAACACTGGTATTCCGTAAAAGGTAATTAATATACCTCCTTCATCTGCAACCGTTAAAGGGGTTCCTGAAGTTGTAGTAATTACGGCAAAATAGCGGCCTGAATTAGGGCTAGTAACCACATATTCAGCACCAAAAGGCCCCGTACCTGTTAAGGTATCATCAATAGTGCCATCATCATCATAATCAACGGTCCAAGCTACGCTTGCGATATCAGCACCTGCAGGAGAATTCAAAGCACTCAAGGTAATATCTGGGTCACCTTCACAGGCTACAATATCAAGCCCTAAAAACTCATCTCTTAGCGTACAATCTATAGCCGTATCTTGATCAGCGTCTACTGAGCTTCCCGTAAATGTGAACATAAAAGACTCTGGGTCACCGTCAAAATTCGTATTGTAATTGTTGATCAGTATATAGTAAATTTCACCGGGTTGCACATCTAACCACTCATCGTAGGTATTTAAACTTTGGGTTACAAAAGGAGCACCTTCCTCACCGCTTATGGGATTGACACCAATTCCGGTAAAGTTGGTATCATTTACTTCATAGTTACAACGAATAGGCTGTGCCGTTCCATTGCTAATATCACCACAATCTACATCGGGGCCATAGACCGCAAAATCCCATTCAGAAGTCACTGTGGTACCCGATACAGGTAAGGCTTCAATATCAAAACCTACCTGGCCGCCAGTACCTGCACGAAAAACAAACCAAGAAGTGTTGTTTTCAATATTTGCAGAGCTATTGCTACCTTTTTCTAAACAACCAGTTTGAAGAATGACTTCCGGATCGAAATCATCAATATCACCAAGACCATCCACATCAGGCATAATAGTAACAAGACCATCTGCACATATGGGTATAGCCGTTCTACAGTC
Organism: Maribacter sp.; assembly: GCF_039974175.1. Taxonomy (GTDB): domain Bacteria; phylum Bacteroidota; class Bacteroidia; order Flavobacteriales; family Flavobacteriaceae; genus Maribacter_C. Next base: position 312,129 of record NZ_JBDWJN010000013.1, on the reverse strand, counting down.
AGCTGAGTTGTTTGATTGAGCGCTTACTGATATCGATAACAGCAGCGTGCAAGAGAGGACACAAAGAAGTGTTCGCATAGATTTAGGGCTAAATAGGGTACAATTCTCTACAGAGTATAACTCCATCAAGCCTGATTTAGTATGTTTTATCGGGAATTTATGCCGTTTATCGATAAACTGCACATGCAAGCCCAATGCTCAACGTCTTAGAGAGAAATGATTGTTGATATACTTGGCTTCGGTTATTTGCCCGTTGGTATCACTATAAGTGAGTTTAAACCAATAATCTGAGGAAGGTAATGGCTTGCCAGCAAAAGTTCCATCCCAGCCTTGGCTATTGGCGGTTAACTGAGCCAAAAGTTTACCAAAACGATCATAAATAAAAACGGATGGATTTTCCAAATTCGAAACGCCGTCTATTTGCCAATAATCATGCATATTATCTCCGTTGGGGGTAAAAAACTTAGGAAAACCTACAACCACAATTTGTTCGGTTACCGATCCACAGCCTCTGATATCATTAACCGTAATCGAGTGCGAGCCCGGCAAAACGTTCTGAAATATGGAGGAGGATTGAAACGCGCCATTGTCGAGACTATATTCCCAGTCGCCCGCTTGTTGTGTGAACACACTCACCGTATTCTCCTCCTGCAGATCTTCAATCTCAATATTAGCAATCACTGGTGGGATTGATACCACGACAGTTACCGCTTGTGTATTTGAACAGCTTAGGCCATTTTGTGTGTTGGTAACTGTAAGCGAATAGGTACCTCCTTGAGTAACGTCAATACTAGATGTCGTTTCACCAGAGTCCCAACTATAAGTATGAAACGGCAGAGCAACAAGAGATCCTATGGTTATGGCTGCCGCACCATCACAGATGAACACCTCAGAAGGAAAGTCTAAAACGGGAGTTTCCAACAAGTTTAGGTGAAATTGTTGCGAGGCATCATAACAATTGGGGTTTATCACTGAAGTTACCCGAACATAAATAGGTATTGAAGCTGCGGGAGTAGACAGTAATTTCGGAAGCGCATTGGCCCCGCTATCGGCATCTGCTAATGTAGGGTGATAACTAACGACAAAATCATCGGGATTTTGACTTCCCAAGGCCTCCGTATCTTTGGCCAATAAATCGACAGTTGTATCGGCAGAGCATACCCCAACATCTGCCAGCGCAAAAACCGTCGGCATAACGGAGAATCCGACCTGGACATCGCTAATAATATTATTTCCTGCTGGTCGTACAACTTCCACCCTATACGTCGCTGTACTGGAAACCGCTAACATAGCGGCATGCTCCCCTACAATGGGTTGAAAACCAGCTCCTGTATCTGTGAACCAATTATAAGTTACAGCGTTGCTTGTGGTAGCGTCTAAGGTAACATGGGCTCCTTCGCAAGCTGAAACGGGAGGTCCTAATAGATTACTAACTATAGAACAATCAAGAGCATCAGTAGGATTGGTAATAAAAATGTTTCCCGAAAATTGAATCGAAAAGCCCGAGTTGGTGTTGCTGAAATTGTTGATGAGCAAATAATAATCCTCTCCTGCTGTTACATCGATCCAATCTTCATATTGAATATTACTAGTATTACCTGTTGGATCTTCACCTACGCCCAAGAAAGCGTCTTGATCTTGATTATCAAAAAAGTTACAACGTATGGGGTCTCCTAAAGAATTACAGTCACTGGCTCTGTACAAAGCAAAATCCCAATCATCGGCACTATCTATGCCGAGATTAAAGCCAAGTTGACCTGAGGCCCCGGTTCTAAAACGGTACCAGGCCGAATTTGACTCAATGGCATTGGTAATGGTTTGTTCCAAACAACCGCTTGTTGCAGCACCGTTGAAATCATCAACACCAAATCCGATCGTTCCACCGTTTGCTGGTGTATTGTTGCAAATAGGTACGGCATTACCACAGTCTGGCGAAACTTGGGCATAGGTATTGGTGACGGCAACACAAAAGATTGCGCTAAAAACAATGCTAAGATGCTTCATTTGTAGGTTAAGCCTCATAAAATATAAAAATAACCCACTCCATTTCTTAACACCAATTTATGTTGTGTAATAGCCTAAATCAGGTATAAAGTGCCATATTATGTATATCTTTGCTGTTCGTAAAAGTCATATTAAATGAAAATTGACAGCACATTGAAAGAGCATTTTGAGGACATGGGAGACGGTCACGTTTCCTCATCCGAAGACACCCCCATGCGTGATGACGCCTTCCTATTGAATGATGAAGAGAAAATCGAACGTATTAAGGAAAATGTTAGGGAGATTATGCTAACTCTTGGCCTTGACCTTGATGATGATAGTTTGAAAGGAACCCCGAATCGGGTTGCGAAAATGTTTGTTGATGAAATTTTTGGAGGTCTTCACCCCGACAGAAAGCCCAAATCGTCAACTTTTGAAAACAAATACAAGTATGGTGAAATGCTGGTGGAGAAAAACATTACGTTGTATTCCACCTGTGAACACCACTTGCTTCCGATAGTGGGGAAAGCGCATATCGCCTATATCTCAAACGGAACTGTTGTTGGACTTTCTAAAATGAATCGTATTGTAGATTACTATGCAAAACGACCTCAGGTACAAGAACGCCTAAATATTCAAATCGTTCGCGAATTGCAAAAAGTCTTGGAGACTGAAGATGTTGCCTGCGTTATTGATGCGAAACACCTTTGTGTAAACTCTAGAGGAATACGCGATATAGATAGCAGCACCGTAACTGCCGAATACGGCGGAAAATTCAAGGAAGAATCGGTGCGTCGCGAATTTTTAGATTACTTGAATTTAGACACCAACTTCTAATCCTTTGCTCCAATAATGCAATTGTACCAAAACCAACAGCTCAAGCTTTATAATTCCCTTTCTGGCAAAAAAGAAATTTTCAAACCCTTGAACGAAGGTCATATCGGTATGTATGTTTGTGGCCCAACGGTTTACAGCAATGTACATTTGGGTAATTGCCGCACGTTTATGTCTTTTGACATGATATTCCGCTACTTCAAACATCTGGGGTACAAAGTGCGATACGTCAGAAATATTACCGATGCTGGGCATTTGGTCGATGATGCGGAAGATGGAGAGGATAAAATTGCCAAAAAAGCACGTCTTGAGCAGTTAGAGCCCATGGAAGTTGTGCAGCGCTATACCGTTGATTTTCACAATATACTTCAAAAGTTCAATTTTCTACCTCCGAGCATAGAACCTACTGCAACGGGCCACATCATTGAGCAAATAGAAATCATCAAAGACATTCTTGAAAAAGGATATGCCTACGAGCAGAATGGCTCGGTATATTTTGACGTTGCCAAATTCAACGAAAGCTATGAATACGGAAAGTTAAGCGGCCGTAAATTGGAAGATATGATTGCCAATACCCGCGAGCTTACCGGTCAAGATGAAAAGAAAAGTCCGCAAGATTTTGCGCTTTGGAAAAGGGCGGAACCCCAACACATTATGCGATGGCCTTCTCCTTGGGGAGACGGTTTTCCGGGTTGGCACTTAGAATGCACCGCAATGAGTACCAAATATCTCGGAGAAACTTTTGATATTCATGGTGGTGGAATGGATTTAAAATTCCCGCATCACGAATGTGAAATCGCACAGGCTGAAGCGAGCAATGGCCATGCACCTGTTCGATATTGGTTGCATGCCAATATGCTTACGATGAACGGCAAAAAAATGGCAAAGTCAACTGGTAACAATATCCTTCCGGGAGAAATCTTTACCGGAGAAAATGACATACTCAGCAAAGCCTTTACCCCTTCGGTAGTGCGGTTCTTTATGATGCAGGCCCACTATACCAGTATCTTAGATTTAAGCAATGATGCCCTTTTGGCCTCTGAAAAGGGGTACAACCGATTGATGGATGCTTTAGATACCCTTGATAAATTAGAAGCAGGCAAGTCGTCAACTTTCGATGTTCGTTCTTGGCAACAAGAGTGTTATGATGCCATGAATGATGATTTCAACACCCCAATATTGATCGCAAAAATGTTCGATGCCGTTAAGCATATAAATTTGATCAAAGAAGGAAATGAAAGTATTACGGCAGCAGATAAATCTACTTTGAAGGGGGTTCTCAGTGCATTCATATTCGACGTCTTAGGACTTGAACGAAAAACAGATGTGGGTACAGGCTCCGATAAGTTAACAGCTGTGGTTGAACTGTTGATTCAATTGCGGAAAGATGCAAGAGACAATAAAGACTTTAGCACCTCAGATAAAATTAGAGACCAATTGTCAGCAATGGGCATTCAATTGAAAGACGGCAAAGAAGGTACCACATTTAGTGTTTCGTGAAGATTTAACCCTGCCATATCTTTACAATAAGAGCTGTTATCACAGATTGAAAAACAATTCAAAAGAAACTGAAACAAGTTCAGCTTAAATGAAAAAAATACTGATAGCTCCTTTTATTTTTCTAGTACGTTTCTATCAGCAAGCGATTTCACCCTATACCCCGGCAACTTGTCGCTACTCCCCCACTTGCTCTCAATACACCGTGGAAGCCTTAAAAAAGCATGGCCTTTTTAAAGGTGGGTGGCTATCGGCAAAGCGGATTTTTAGCTGTAATCCATGGGGTGGAAAAGGATATGACCCGGTTCCTTAAATCTGAATTCCAAGGTGATGAAATCAAATTCCAATTCAGAACATTTGCTGATGACAGCTATAAATTGTTTGCGCTGCTATCTAACTTCTAAAACCGCAGCGGTCTTTGGTCTATTTTAGTATCTTAGCCCTCAAAATAAATCTACATGTACTTTTTAGGAATTACCTGGAATCCGAATGAAACCCTTTTTAGCCTCGGACCCTTGCAAATCAAATATTACAACCTACTTTGGATTGCCGCTTTTGCCATCGGCTGGTTTGTAATGAAGCGAATTTTTACCAACGAAAAGAAAACGGTTGAGCAATTGGATTCGCTTTTTATTTATAGTGTGGTATCGATAATGTTAGGAGCTCGTTTAGGCCATGTTTTCTTTTATGACTGGGCATACTATCAAAATCATTTGTTGGAAATATTGTTGCCGATACGAGAAAGTGCAGGCGGTTCGCTCTTTGGTTTTATTGATGGTTATGAGTTCACTGGTTTTACGGGATTAGCAAGTCATGGTGCTACAATTGGAGCGATTATAGGCATTTATCTCTATGCCAGAAAGCAAGACCTAAAAATGCTTTGGGTCTTAGATAGAGCCGTTGTGGCGTCGGCATTGGGTACTTTTTGCGTGCGTTTAGGCAACTTTTTTAATTCAGAAATCGTTGGAAAACAAGTAGAAGAATCTTTCATTTTTGCCACCCGTTTTGTCAGAGATGGCATCGGACAGTCTAAGGCAATGTCAATTACAAAAGAAAAAACTGTGAACGCGGCTTATGACGCCTTGGTAAACAAGCCTGAGTTCTCTGAATATCTTAAAGACGTGCCTTACAAACATCCAGCTCAATTATATGAAGGGGTTGGATATATAATCATGTTTGTAATTCTATATTATATCTATTGGAAAACCGACAAAAGAAACAAATCGGGCTTCTTATTTGGTACATTTTTGGTCTTACTGTGGGGAATACGCTTCTTAATAGAGTTTGTAAAAGAGACGCAAAACGATTTAGATCAATCCATACTTACCGATATAGGACTGACCATAGGGCAGCTACTAAGCGTTCCTTTCGTTATTATTGGCCTTTACTTTATGTTCCGACCAACTAAAAGTGCTGCGTAGCTAGTTGCCGTTAAGGGCAATCGAATGCTATTCGCTGTGCGAAACTGGTGATTTCTTTGCGCCCTCTGCGGTTAAATTCATAAAGATGAAAGTTGTGAAATATATCGTTTTTTTAAGTATCGTTGGTATGCTCTTGGTTTCTTGTAAAGAAGAACCAAAAAAGGTAATTAAAACAGAACCGATAGCCTTTACGAAGGAAGGTGAGCTCACCATCACCAAGCAAAAGGTAGATACGCTGCTGACCACATTGGATATTGAATTTGCCGAGTCGGAATATGAAACCCAAACCGGCCTGATGTACCGTAAAAGCATGGAAGATCATCAGGGTATGCTTTTTATCTTTCCCGATGAGCGCATGCACTCCTTCTATATGAAGAACACAGAAATTCCTTTAGACATTATATTTCTAAAGGCAGATCTAACCATAGCCAGTTTCCAAGAGAATGCTCAACCCATGAACGAAACAGGGCTCTCTTCAAGAGTGCCTATTCAATATGTGCTAGAGGTAAATGCAGGTCTTGCAGAAAAATGGCTTTTGGAGGTTGGTGATAAAATTGCTTATCATAAAAATTAATGCTTTTGGAAGTACAGGTAAAAGAATCACGCCTTCGCACTTCAAACGGATACCCTATTGCCGTTTCAAAGTTCTTTTGCAATACACCTACCAAACACAGCTTGGTGATTTCCTCTGCCACTGGCGTGCTACAAAAGTATTATGCAAATTTCGCCAACTTTTGTGCTTCAAAAGGAGTTGTGGTCTACACCTTTGATTATGCCGGTATCGGCAAATCAAATTCATCAATTAAGGAGTTAAAAAAATATACGGGAAACCTTATAAGTTGGGGCCAAAATGATCAAGCCGCAATTGTTGCCTTGGCTAAAGAAGAACATCCAGATGCAACCTTGACACTTATGACCCATAGTGTAGGTGGACAAATTCTTGGGTTTAATCCAAATCACGGATTAATTGACAAAGTAATCATGGTTGCCTCTCAAGGTGGGTACTGGAAAGATTTTGAAGGATATCACCAGACTAAAATGTGGTTATTTTGGTACGTTCTAATTCCCCTTCTCACCCCGTTGTTTGGATACTTTCCATCCAAAAAATTAGCTTTGTTTGAAAACCTGCCCAAGAATATGGTATATGAATGGGCTTCCTGGGGAAGGCAGTCATCATATATGATGCATTTCAAGAATGCGGAGTTTCTGTTTGACAAGATCAAGTTACCAATTTTGTCTTGGAGCTTTCCCAAAGATTTTTATGCACCAGAAAAAACCGTGGATTGGTTAGCAGATCAATATAAGAATGCACAAATACAACGAGTGCATTATGCAGAAGAAAAGAAAAGGCAACCGGGGCACTTTGGTTTTTTCAAGACCGCTTTTAAAGAGCTGCTGTGGGAACAAAACCTTCATTGGATTTTTAACGATTCGTTGGTATGAATGATTATCTTCTTACTGGGCAGGAAACAGAACGGCTGCTGTTTCGAAAACTAGAACCCACTGATTTTGACACTTGGTTGGCGTTTCACCAAGATCCATTGAGCACTGCGTTTTGGGAAGGGTTGCCAGAAGACCCGGTGGCTGCTTGCCAACAATGGTTTGACAAAGCGTTTCATCGCTATGACAATAAGCTAGGTGGCATGAATGTACTCGTACATAAAAAAACCAATGAATTTATCGGTCAGTGCGGATTGCTGATGCAGACCGTCGATGGTATTCAAGAACTCGAAATAGGATATTCTATTCTTCCCAAGCATTGGAGACAAGGATATGCAACAGAAGCCGCAAAAAAATGCAAAGCCTTCGCCCAAGAACATAGGCTAACCGCATCGCTAATTTCCATTATTCATGTAGACAATATTCCTTCACAAAAAGTAGCTATAAATAATGGCATGCATCTAGACAAAACCACAGTCTATAATGAAAACCCATCTCATATTTTCAGAATACGTTTATGAGTATACAACACTGGGCCATAAAAATTACGAATGATGCTAATAAATCAAAACTAGTACGTAAACTATTAGGGGGTACCGTTGACGAGTTTTCATTTTTAAATGGTTTGCAGGGCATGCTATTCTCGCCACTGGCCTTGGAAAGATTCATAGATGAAGAAGACCGCCATGACAACAAGATAATTACCCAAGAAACAAGCCAATCGCTTCGTACCATGTCAAGTGGTGAACAGAAAAAAGCACTTCTTAATTATCTATTTGACCAACATACTGATTTTATCATACTCGATAATCCATTTGATAATTTAGATGTTGAATCACAGGAGCAGCTAGTTAATACCTTAGCTGATAGATCTCATCAAACCACATTCATTCAGATTATAAGTCGCAAAGAAGACTTGCTACCATTCATATCGAACTTTGCAAGTTTGAATGCAGACCGCTTGTGTATTCATGACGCTCAAAATAACCTATTTGAAACTAAGGAAAATAGTTCCTTTACCAGGCCTATTCCTGACGCTCTTCAACCAATTGAATTTAAGCATGAGCGGCTTATAGAACTACGTGATGTTACAGTTAGTTTCGAGAATAGAACCATTCTTCGAAACATAAACTGGACTATAAAAAAAGGGGAATTTTGGGAGCTTTCGGGTAAGAATGGTAGTGGAAAAACCACCATATTGTCTATGCTAACTGGGGAGAATCCGAAAGGATACGGACAAGATCTTTTTCTCTTCGGCAAAAAGAAAGGCAGCGGTGAAAGCATCTGGGATATCAAGAAAAAAATCGGCTATTTTACCCCCGCAATGACGATGAAATTTACTGGATATCATACCGTAGAAAACATGCTGATTTCGGGTTTAAATGATTCCATCGGCCTTTATATAAGACCAACTGAATCGCAATTGAGATTGGCAAAAGAATGGCTAAAACTGATTCACTTATGGGATAAGAAGGATCGTCTTTTTCACGAGTTGTCAATGGGCGAAAAACGTTTGATTATGACTACCAGGGCCATGATCAAACACCCGCTACTTCTTATTCTAGACGAACCCACAGCAGGGCTTGACGATACCTCGGCCAGACTACTGGTGGAATTGGTAAACAAAATTGCCCATGAAAGTGATACAACTACCATTTTCGTATCGCATAGAAAGGAACCTGGATTGAAAGCTGATTTCATATACCAACTACAAATGAATGAAAACGGATCAACCGGCCATGTCATCAGCAGAAGCTAAGCCCTATTTAACTTTTTAGCGTTTTAGTCTCACGACAAACTGCCCATATGAACACTGATTCGGGTGCTCAAGATGGTATTTTAGACTACTGCTTTAGGATCTAGTTGCTAAAAAAAAGAGCCGCATGTAAACATGCAGCTCTCTTTAAGACCATACTCTTTGAGTTGGTTATTTGTCTTCCTGTCCTGTTTTGACACTTTTCTTTAAGCTATCAAACATCACGGGTGTTGCAATAAACAAAGACGAGTATGTACCCACAATAATACCGATAATCATGGCAAACATAAATCCTCTCAACGATTCACCTCCGAAAACGAAGATGGCTAAGAGTACCACCAAGGTCGTTAAAGAGGTATTTAAGGTTCTACTTAAAGTACTGTTCAAGGCTAGATTTACATTCTCACCTGAACGCCAACCTTTTTCTCCAATTATCTCACGTATGCGGTCAAAGACTACCACCGTATCGTTCAGAGAGTACCCAATTACCGTTAATATTGCAGCGATAAAAGCTTGATCGATTTCCATGTTAAAGGGCATAATCGTTCCGAAGATCGAGAAGATACCCAACACTATTAATACATCGTGGAATACCGCTGTTACAGCTCCCAATGAAAACTGCCACTTACGGAAACGAATTAAGATGTAGAGGAATACAACCGCAAGTGATCCAATGATCGCCAAGAACGCATTGTTCTTAATATCATCGGCAATGGTTGGACCCACTTTAACCGATTGCATGATACCGATAGCTTTCTCATCGCTACCCACTATGAAATCGGCTTTGCTGGTTTCAGATGGCAAGTATTTTTGTAATGAAGTATAGAGTTTATCTTGAATCTCCTCATCAACCTCAATACCTTCTACATCAACTTTGTATGGCGTTGTAATCTTGATTTGATTCGCTTCACCAAAGGTTTTCACATTGGTACCGCTTCCAAACACATCATTCAATTCCGATGAAATCTCAGAAGGGTTTACTGACTTCTCAAAACGTACTTGATAGGAACGTCCTCCTACAAAATCGACACCTTGTTGCAGTCCCTGTGTAAAAAGAGAAAACAACCCGATAGCCACCAAAACGGCGGAAATGACGTAGGCAATTTTTCGTTTTCCTAAGAAATTAATATTGATATTCTGAAATAGGTTCTTCGTTAAGGCAGTGGAAAAATCTAGTCTTCGACCTTTTCCTGAAATGTACCAGTCTACTAATAACCTTGTAATAAAGATTGCTGTAAAGAGCGAGGTTACGATACCAATTAGTAAGGTGGTTGCGAAGCCTTTAATTGGTCCTGAACCGAATACAAACAAAATCAAGGCCGTAAGACCTGTGGTAACGTTGGCATCAAGAATAGAAGAAAGTGCATTTTCAAAACCATCAGCAACTGCTTGCCCCTTTCCTTTTCCCTTTTTCAGCTCTTCTTTAATACGTTCAAAAATCAGTACGTTGGCATCAACTGACATACCTATAGTCAAAACAATACCAGCGATACCTGGAAGGGTTAATACCGCATCAATGCTTGTAAGCACTCCAAAAATTAGTAGAATATTTAACAGCAAAGCGATATCGGCAAAAAGACCGGCCTTTCCGTAGTAAAAAACCATCCAGACTAGCACTATAGCCATGGCAATCATGAAAGACATCAAACCACTATCAATAGCTTCTTGCCCCAAAGATGGCCCTACAATTTCTGATTGAATGATTTCTGCCCTTGCAGGCAATTTACCTGCTCGCAGTACATTAGCAATATCAGTGGTTTCAGCAACTGTAAAGGTTCCAGTAATTTCAGTTCCTCCACCAGAAATACCACCGACTACTGAACAGCCTGGTGCAGTATAAACCTTGTTATCTAAAACTACAGCAATGCCGGTATTGTTGATATTCGCATCACTGGTTAGTTTCTGCCATAATTTAGCACCTCTAGAGTTCATACTCATGCTAATAGCAGGTTTACCAAACTGATCAAAAGTGTCTCGTGCGTCACTAACAACATCACCGCTTATTCGTGGCGCATTGTCACGATTTGATTTCAGTGCGTACAAATCAATAACCTCTACATCTTCTGTTGCTGGACGTTCCCAAGCGAACTTCGTGAACTGAATATCAGAAGGAAGCAAACGAATAATCTCTGGCATTTTCAAATAGCTATTGATGATAGCTGTATCTTTTACTTGGGCCCTAAACATCGCATTTCTTCCAGGAATTGCTGGAAGTAACTTATCGTATAATGGGTTCACTTGAGTTGCAAGATCTAGAGAATCTGCGGTCACATCAGAGAGTAGTGAATCTAATTCCGATGCTTCTTTGACGGGTTCTGGTTCAGCAGTAGTATCAACAAGTGTTTTTAGCTTCTCATTCGCCTGAATTAAGAAGGTGCTAAAGCTTGTATTATTTGATTCGTATGTTTCCCAAAACTCCAATTGGGCGGTTTGAGAAATCAATGTGATTGCCCGTTTCACATCTTTAGCTCCCGGTAGTTCTACTAGCACTCTACCTGAAGTACCTAAACGTTGTATGTTCGGTTGCGTAACCCCAAAACCATCGATACGTTCTCGCAATACTTCAAAAGCAGAAACTATGGCCTCGTCGATTTTGGTACGAAGAATGGGTTTTACCTCATCATCGCTCATTTGAAAATTCACCTGGTCGCTTAAGCCCTTGTTCGCAAAAATATCTGGGGAAGCCAGTTTGGTATCGCCTTTGATTTCATCAAAGGCCTCAAAGAAAAGATTGAGATACGTATCATCAGAATTCTTCGACAACTCATCAGCATCGGCCAAAGCTTTGTTAAAGACCGGGTTTTTCGAATTATCGGCAAGTCCTTTTAAGATGTCTTTAATTGAAATTTGCAAGGTAACGTTGATACCCCCTTCAAGGTCAAGCCCTTTGTTTAATTGTTTCTTCTTAGCATCGTTGTAGGTGGTGAAACCAAATTGCTTGGTCTGCCCTACAGAATCTAAGTAACTGGCAACCAGTTGGTCTTGTTTTGCCCGTGTTTCAGGGTCGTCAGCATCGGGAATTTGGCGCAGCACATGTGCTCTCGCCTCATCTTCAACCTTATTGGTAATAAATGTAAAGGATAGTTGATAGATACTAACTAACCCAAACAATAAAGCGAAAAGCTTTATAAGTCCTTTATTTTGCATTTTAGTATGTATTTAATTTGACAATATTCTATAGCTGCAAACTAATAAATATCGTTTCTGATTAATTGATATTGCTTATGATGTTTTGTCTAGAATAACCAAAGATTACTACTTCATATGAAGTGATTGAATTCTTTGGTAACTCTATTTATTTTTGGAAGGAAGCTTAGAAAAGCACTTTGTGTATTTACAGACAATATGCTAATTAGCAGGTAGCTATTCCATATGGAGAAGGACCTGCCCTAACTTCTGGAATAGGACGTAAAGTATTGTCAAGCGCAATGGCAATAACCCTATTTACTTTGTAGGCCACTTGTACAATTGCATCGTGCTCAAAGCCAGTCAAGGCATTCAGCGGTAGGATTACCGGATTAGAAAATCGCTTATAATCTTGATTTAATTCGAATGCAAGTTTTCCGTTTACACCAAATCCACCATCGGTTTGTTGCTGAAGATCGGAGATGACCAGACTACAGGTTTCTGGAAGTTGGTCTTTAGGAAAGTTAGGCGGCAGTTGATCTATATCGCTATAGGTCAATGAAAATTCACTATCCTCGGAAAGAAATTCTCCTACGCTAAGAGCATCAATAGCACTATAGTAGCGTATACTTAATTTCGCATCGTCATTTTCTATAATTTCAATATTGACAATACCTAAGGCTTGTAACTTTTTGGTAACTGAAGCCAATACGTCATCATGGGCAGTTGCCGAAGTCATTTCTACATCAGTAAATTGTACTACAATTTGCTGATTAGCAAGTTTGGCCTGCTCTTGATTTAGCCCTATTAAGGCTAGAATAATTATTAGCGTACTGATGTACCATTTTGTATTCATGCGGCAAATATAAAAATAAAGCCTTACTAGGTAGTATATTTTTTACAATATCTATCCTCAGCACCTTTGCTTAGAAAAGAGAAAGCCTTCGTAGTTCATTTACAAAGGCTCTAGCTTTATCTTTTTCTAGGGTAGTTAACTCAACTCTAAAAGGCCATTGGTTTTGGTAACTCCTTCAGCGCTTTCTTGCATTTTCGCTTTCTCTGCGTCACTTAGCGGCACATCCACTATTTTTTCAATGCCGTTTTTACCCAACAACACCGGAACCCCTATACAAATATCATTTAAGCCATACTCTCCTTCAAGATAGGTAGAACAGGGAAACATTTTCTTTTGATCACATGCAATCGCCTGTACCAATGCCGAAACCGCAGCTCCAGGTGCATACCAGGCGCTAGTTCCTAACAAGCCTGTTAAGGTTGCCCCTCCTACCTTGGTATCAGCGGCCACTTGATCTAAACGTTCAGCAGATAAAAATTCAGATACCCGAATACTGTTTCTTGTTGCGTGAGATGTTAAAGGTACCATTCCCTTATCGCTATGTCCGCCAATGACCATTCCGTCAATATCTGAAATTGGGGCTTCCATAGCTTCTGCCAAACGGTATTTGAAACGCGCACTATCTAAAGCACCACCCATACCGATTATTTTGTTCTTGGGAAGATCGGTGGTTTTATGCACCAAATAGGTCATGGTATCCATTGGGTTGCTCACTACGATCAGGGTTACGTTTGGCGAATGCTCAATTAAGCTTGAAGAAACTGTTTTTACAATTCCAGCGTTGATACCGATTAACTCTTCGCGTGTCATACCTGGTTTTCTTGGAATACCAGAAGTAATTACCGCAATATCGCTTCCGGCCGTTTTCGAATAATCGCCTGTAGTGCCAGTGATTTTTGTGTCAAATCCGTTTAATGAGGCGGTTTGCATTAAATCCATCGCCTTTCCTTCGGCATAGCCTTCTTTAATGTCAACAAGAACGACTTCCGAGGCAAAATTTTTGATGGCAATGTACTCTGCGCAACTTGCACCCACAGCTCCTGCCCCTACTACGGTAACTTTCATAAATTATGTGTTTTAATAATTGATTTAAAATTTTCCCAAAAATACAAATTAATAGAGGATAATTCTCGACGAAATGCACTTTTAAATGGGCATTTTAGTGCCTAAAAACATCGATGAAATACCTCTGTTGTTAAAAAAAATTACACTTCAACGAAGAAAATCACAATATTTTACCATACATCGAATTTTAGCAATACCTAATCGACTCGTTACGTTCTAATCACACCAAACCCCGAATCAAACCTACACGATGAAAAAGTTATTTTCATTTTTAGCAATTCTTGGCATTATACTCGCAAGCAATTGTTCACGAATTCCAGAAAACAATGACCCTGTTATTGGAATTTGGTCTAGGCTAGAGGTAAAATCTGTTAGCCAGACCCAAAAAAGCAGTAATCGACAAGAGTGGATATTTAATGATGCTTACCTTGGACGATATCACAGCTATAACAATGGGCAACTAGAAGTATTGACCGATTTTAAATGGGAAGAAGAAGATGGTGTCTATACCATTTCGTATCCTGGATTGGAAAATAGGTTGAATGATGTGGTCACTATGATTGAAGCTAACAACGAAACCATACTTAAAGCAACCGATGGTCACACCCTGGCCACACGCGAATAATAAACGATTAACGCTACTAAAAAACCCTGCTCGAAGTATCGAGCAGGGTTTTATAATTTATAAGGAAAAGTGCTTACTTCGCTAGCTTGCCGTCTTCTGCAAGGAATTCTGTGTAATCTAAAATATACACGCCTAATAAGCTCCATTTAAATTTGTGGTCTGCATACTTTGCCTTGAACTTATCGTTGTCCATAAAAAGCGACTCGAAATGTTCATCAAAGTCTTTTTTAGTCAACCACAATACTTTTTGATCTCCCTTCTTTATGTAGTACGATTTAGCAATACCACCGGCCAACTTCATCCCACCGATACCGATGCTAGAAGTCTGTTTGGCAAAGGGATCAGAATATACCTCAATATACTGACTAAATTTAGGGTTAATCACTTGCATCAAAAATTCTGCCTCTTTCTTTTTGTTCTTTAAAGAAACCATTTGATTGGTATACATGGTGTACCCTTTGTTCAAATATTTTGAAGCATCACTCTTACCCCATTTGGTAGCGTCGTTCATAAAGTTACTCTGTTGCGACAACTTTTCTAAACCAGATGGCGCCATATATAAATCAACAATTTCCTCAGCTTTTACACGAAGTTTTTTGCCATCAGGTTTTATGAATTTGATTTCATTGATCTGACCTTTTTTACGGTCCACATCTTTAATGTCGGCCTCGACTTTTTCACCGCTTTTAAGGGTAACATAGGCCGGTTTTTTTCTTGAATACGAACTGTAGGCTGGATCAAATGCTGCTTGCTTCTCACGTTCTTTTAGATCTTCTTGAGCGAAACAAATCACAGCTGAGAAGAACAACATGGTAAATAACTTTACTTTCATAAAAAAATTGATTTAGGAGTTAATATTAATAATTCCTACAAATAAAAACGTCCGCCAGTTGGCGGACGAATTTTTGTTGTGAAAGTGCTATTTTCTATGCATCAATGTTGGCATAAACCGCATTCTTCTCAATGAATTCTCTTCTCGGAGGTACTTCATCACCCATCAGCATCGAAAATATACGATCTGCTTCGGTTGCATTGTCTATGGTAATTTGACGTAAGGTTCTAAAGTCTGGGTTCATGGTCGTATCCCAAAGTTGCTCTGCGTTCATTTCACCCAAACCTTTATAGCGCTGAATACTTACCCCACCACTATAACTGTTTGCTATCTCATCGCGTTCTTCATCATTCCAGGCATACCGCTTTTTCTGACCCTTTTTAACTAAATACAAAGGAGGTGTCGCAATATACACATGCCCCATTTCAATCAACTCACGCATATATCGGAAGAAGAAGGTTAAAATTAAGGTTTCAATGTGGCTTCCATCAACATCGGCATCACACATGATTACCACTTTATGATAGCGTAGTTTATCAAGATTCAATGCTTTACTATCCTCTTCTGTACCAATGGTAACACCAAGGGCGGTATAGATATTCTTAATCTCTTCATTATCAAATACACGGTGAGGCATGGCCTTCTCTACGTTTAAAATCTTACCACGAAGTGGAAGAATAGCCTGGAAGTTTCTGTCACGCCCTTGTTTAGCCGTACCACCTGCAGAATCACCCTCAACCAAGAAAACTTCACAAATTGCAGGGTCTTGTTCCGAACAATCGGATAGTTTACCAGGTAAGCCCCCAATACTCATTACCGTTTTACGCTGCACCATTTCGCGAGCCTTTGTAGCTGCATGTCTGGCCTGCGCGGCAAGAATAACCTTTTGTACGATCACTTTTGCGTCATCGGGATTTTCCTCTAAATAGTTCGTCAACATTTCAGAAACCGATTGGCTAACTGCCGATGAAACTTCACGGTTACCCAACTTGGTTTTCGTTTGACCTTCAAACTGTGGTTCGGCTACCTTTACCGAAATAATTGCCGTAAGCCCTTCTCGAAAATCATCACCCTGCACATCGAATTTTAGTTTATCCAACATTCCTGAGCTATCGGCGTATTTTTTTAAGGTGCTTGTCAACCCACGACGAAAGCCTGATAAATGGGTTCCGCCTTCGTGTGTATTGATGTTGTTCACATAGGAATGCAAATTCTCTGTATACGAGGTATTATATACCATGGCAACCTCAACAGGTATACCATTCTTTTCACCTTCCATGGAAATAACACTCTGAATCAACTGCTCTCTGTTACCATCTAAAAACTTTACAAATTCCTTCAAACCTTGATCGGAATAAAAAGTTTCAGTAACAAAGCCTGATTCGCTATCCTTATCTTTCTGACGTTTGTCAGTTATTGAAATGGTAACTCCTTTGTTCAGATAGGATAGCTCTCTCATTCTGTTGGAAAGCGTCTCATAGCTGTATTCTATAGTTTGGGTAAATATGGTCGTATCGGGTAAAAAAGTAACCTCAGTACCTCTATCTGTGGTTTCACCCACCGTTTTAACCGGATATAAGGATTTACCGCGTTCATATTCTTGCTCCCAAATTTTACCATCTCTAAAAACAGTAGCTTTTAAGTGTTCCGACAAGGCATTTACACAAGAAACACCAACACCGTGAAGACCACCAGAAACCTTATAAGAATCTTTATCAAATTTACCCCCAGCCCCAATTTTGGTCATGACTACCTCAAGGGCAGAAACACCTTCCTTTTTATGCATTCCAACAGGAATACCTCGACCATTATCTCTTGTCGTTATAGAATTATCTTCGTTGATGGTAACGCTAATGTTGTCACAATGACCTCCCATAGCCTCATCGATGGAGTTATCTACCACCTCATACACCAAGTGGTGCAACCCTCTTACCCCAACATCTCCAATATACATGGATGGCCGCATACGCACATGTTCCATGCCCTCCAGGGCTTGAATGCTGTCGGCAGAATAATTTTTCATCGGGGTATTCTCCTGCGCTTCTTCTTGGCGTTTTTTGTTCTCTTCAGCCTCGTTTTTTGCTTCTTCGCTCATAAATAAATTAGGTTGTATTCATTTAAAATTTTGCAATCTTACAAATATACGGAATACCCTATGGAATATAGTGTTTTGCCAGTTTTTAAAGATTGAAGTTATTAACAATAATTGTGGAAAAAATACAAGGAAAAATCACTGTAGTATAGTGCCGTAATTAGGATAAATTGAAGCGATCAACTACCCAACAAAAGACCCCGCCAAAGGGCGGGGTCAGCTGACTAATTAAAATAAAAACTGAACCTGTATAAACAGGTAATGAAACAGCATCTATTAGCGTACTTGACATGTGGTTTTTGCACATCCCAATTATAATTTAGTAGGCCTCTTCATGAACATTCGCTACAGCTCTTCCTGAAGGATCATTCATGTTTTTGAATGCCTCGTCCCACTCTAAGGCAATTTGTGTACTACAAGCCACTGATGCTTCTTGTGGCACGCATAAGGCAGCCGCATTTGAGGGAAAATGTTCTTCAAATATCGAACGGTAGTAATACTCCTCTTTTGAGGTTGGTGTTTGAATCGGAAATCTAAAGTTGGCATTTTTCAATTGCTCATCGCTTACCTCCCTGTCTACTACCTCCTTTAAAGTATCTATCCAGCTATACCCCACGCCATCGGAGAATTGTTCCTTTTGACGCCATGCTACACTCGCTGGAAGCATATCTTCAAAGGCCTTTCGAACTACCCATTTCTCCATGCGTTCACCATTGATCATTTTATCTTCCGGATTGATACGCATCGCGACATCCATAAATTCTTTATCTAAGAAAGGTACGCGACCTTCAATACCCCAAGCGGCTAAAGATTTATTGGCACGTAGACAATCGTACATGTGCAACTTGCTTAACTTTCGAACGGTTTCTTCGTGAAATTCTTTGTCATTCGGCGCCTTGTGAAAGTAAAGGTACCCGCCAAACAATTCATCTGCCCCTTCTCCAGAAAGTACCATTTTTATACCCATTGATTTGATAACACGAGCCATCAAGTACATGGGGGTAGACGCTCTAATGGTAGTAATATCATAGGTTTCTAAATTGTACACCACGTCTTTGATGGCGTCTAACCCTTCTTGAATGGTAAATTTTATTTCATGATGCACCGTACCGATATGATCCGCTACCTTTTGTGCGGCAGCCAAATCGGGAGAACCATCCAATCCTACCGAAAAAGAATGCAATTGAGGCCACCAGGCATCGGCAGTATCATCTGATTCTATTCGCTTTTGGGCATATTTTTTGGCAATCGCAGAAGTTACCGACGAATCCAAGCCTCCAGACAGTAAAACTCCGTACGGCACATCAGACATTAATTGACGACGCACGGCCGCTTCTAGCGCTTCTTTGACCTCTTGAATACTGGTTTCATTTTCTTTTACGGCATCATATTCCATCCAATCACGAGCATACCACCGCTTTAATTCACCATCTGAACTGTGCAAATAGTGTCCCGGAGGGAATAATTCAATCTTGCTACAAGTGCCTTCCAAAGCCTTCAATTCAGAAGCTACGTAGAAAGTACCGTTTTGATCCCATCCCATATACAAGGGTATGATACCCATATGATCTCGAGCTATAAAATATTCATCCTTCTCGGCATCATAGATTGCAAAACCAAAGATTCCGTTCATCTCATCAATAAAAGAAGGTCCCTTCGCTTGATATAAGGCCAAGATCACTTCACAGTCTGATTGGGTTTGAAAATCATAAGTGCCTTCAAACTGTTTTCTCAATTCACGATGATTATAGATTTCGCCATTGGCCGCTAGTATCAATTTACCATCCGGACTCAGCAAAGGCTGTTTACCCGAAGCTGGGTCTACGATGGCCAATCTTTCATGAGCGAGTATCGCTTTATCATCTGCATAAATCCCACTCCAATCCGGACCACGATGCCTTACCTTTTTCGACATTGCCAACAACTGAGGTCGCAATACTTCTGTGCTCTCTTTCACTTCAAATGCACAAACAATTCCACACATATAACAATTATTTATTTATAATACAAATATTGAATTATACTTTCACTTATCAAACATAAATACCACTATTAGTTACATATTATTACATTAATTAAAATAATTTCTACAAATCCTATGTTTTTAATGTATTTGCGTAAGCGAAACCAATATTCTGTAAGAACTACCGATTTTAACGACTTTTTAGGAGAGAGTCATTGGATTACTCATTAATTTTAACACTTAAATAAATAAACACTATTATGAAAAAAGTTTTCACCATTGCCTTTATGGCAATAGCTATGGTATTTTCAACCGAAGCTGTAGCACAAGATTTTAGCGGAATGGATAAAAGTCCGTTAGACAATGCTTCTTATCCTTCAGACTATAAAGTTTCTGATAAAGTGGTACGTATTACCTACGGTCGCCCGCAGCTTAAAGGACGTGCCTTAGCGGAACTAGCTCCAGCAGGAAAAGTATGGAGAACTGGTGCTAATGAAGCTCCTGAAATCACATTTTACAAGGATGTTAACTTTGGCGGCAAGGATGTGAAAGCGGGCACCTATGCCTTGTTATCAGTACCTGGTGATAAAGAATGGACGATAATTTTACATAGCAACTTGAACCAATGGGGTTCTTATTTCTATAAAGACGAAGCCTCAGATGTAGCTCGCGTTAGCGCGGGTGTTAGCACAGGTGACAAATCTTTGGAGGCTTTTTCTATAGCGTTCAAAGAAGTCGATGGTGGAGTACATATGGTTATGGGTTGGGATAAAACCCGAGTTGCCGTACCAATTACAATGTAATATTCCTTTACTATTACTACTAGAAAAGCCGAAATCAAAAGTGATTTCGGCTTTTCCTTTATCGATCTGTTTTTAGCGCAAATGCATTGCTTAGCGCACTTCACCACCAATATAGGTCTGTTCGGCCATAACAGTAGGAATTTCTTTGGCCGGAATGGTCATTAGGTCCTTGTCATAAATGGTAAAATCGGCAAATTTACCGACCTCAATACTTCCTTTTTCATGTTCCTCAAAATTCGAATAGGCTGCCCAAATGGTCATGCCCCTCAAGGCTTCCTCGCGGCTAAGGGCATCTTGCATTTGGAAACCGCCATCGGGAAATGCCTCCGTATCTTTTCTAGTAACCGCTGCATAAAAAGTCAAAAACGGGCTCACTTGCTCCACCGGAAAATCTGTTCCCAAAGCGACTTTGCCAGCTTTGTTTAATAACCGCTTAAAAGCATATGCATCTTTGACCCGATCTTCTCCCAAACGGTCTTCAGCCCAATACATATCGCTAGTGGCATGCGTGGGTTGAATAGATGGAATCACTCCGTTTTTGAAATAATCAAAATCGATAGCATCTAAGACCTGAGCATGTTCCACTTTCCAACGCCGGTCTTCTCTCCCTTGCAAAGCCTTTGCATAGGTTCGCAATACGACTGCATTTGCAGAATCTCCAATAGCGTGGGTATTCATTTGGTATTCTGAAATAGCGATACGGCGAGCCAGATCTTCTATTTCATCTACCGAAGTTACCATGGCACCATAATGTCCCTTTTTGTCGGTATACGGTTGTTTCAAGACTGCTCCCCTAGAACCCAAAGCCCCATCGCCATAAACTTTAACCGATCGCACATTAAGTCTTTCTGTTTTTACGGGACCTTGATATAAATAGTGTTCTAAATTCTCAGGAGTATTACTTACCATGGCATAGACACGAATAGCTAATTCGCCTCGCTGCTGCAGACTATCGATAAGTTCAATGGTTGCGCGATCAATTCCTGCATCGTTTACTGTAGTCAAACCATAATTCATACAGATTCGCTCCGCATCTTTCAAAGCCTGTACTTTGGCTTCAAGAGTAGGTACAGGCATAACAGCATCAACCAGTCGCATAGGATTATCAATAAGTACTCCAGTGATACCTGAATAACCATCGGTCCATTTTTTTACGATTTCTCCACCTTCGACTTTGGTGTCCCATCTGATTCCAGCCTTATCTAAGGCAGCTTGATTCACCAAGTAGGCATGACCATCAATGCGTTCTAAGGCTACAGGAGTATCAGGAAAAAGTTCGTCCAATTCTTTTTTGGTCGGGAACTCTTTAACCTCCCAATCATTTTGGTCCCATCCGTCACCAAGGATGAAATCTTTTTGGTGTTCTCTCTGAAACTGTTGGACGCGCTCTAACACTTCTTCGAAGCTTTTTGTACCCACCAAATCAACTTCTTGTTGTTTCAGCCCCATGCCGTAAAAATGACAATGCGCATCTATTAATCCGGGTGTAATGGTTCTACCGTCTGCATCTACAATTTGATTTGCTGTATAGGTCTTTCGTATTTCTTCCGATGTTCCTACTGCAACAAACTTTCCTTTGTTAACGGCAAAAGCTTGAGCTTTTGAAAAGTTCTCATCTACGGTATACACATTGGCGTTGACAACTACCATGTCTACCTCTTCTTTTAAAAACTCGCAACTTGCGAAAAGCAATACTGCGAGCAGTACTGGTATTTTTTTCATTTTGGCCGGTTTTGAATCGACCAAAAATAAGGAAATAAATATGGAAATGAATCGCTTAAACAAAACCCTTTTTCCTAAAAAAATGTCATTCAAGTTAGCCTAGTAACCCGAATGACATTTCTATTTTTTTTGAACGTAAGCCAAATAGTGCCTACGATTCTTTATTGTGGCGAAATACTTTTAACTCCTGTGATTTGCATCGTACCGTTACTTGGTGAAGTACTGGTACCAGAAATCGTGCTGCCTTTTGCTTCTAGAGCCACAGACACCGTCTCTCCCTCTACATTGATTGTAAATGTAATCTTGTTTCCTTTTACTACAATGTTCTCTCCATTTACAGCACCTGAACTAAGCTGTACCTGTGTTTTATAAGATTCGCCCTGTTTAACTATCATTAAAAACCCCTTTTCATAACCTTCAGGTGCACCTGCAACGGTATACTCCCAACCGCCGATTAAATCATTTTTAACGCTAATGGGCGTAGTGCTAGCTTCTGAATTTGCCCATATTTCGTTTGGGGCACAAATAAGAGCAAAAGCCATTAGCAAAAACCCAGCTATTTTTTTTGTAGAATTTTTCATGTTTGTTTTTTTAAAGGATGTTCGTCTATCTATTTGTAAAAGTAAGAATTATTTTATTTGATGGCGCCAGGCACAACTCTCGAGTATAGCTTTTAAAGTCGGCCCTGTACCACCGCTAATAGTCTAAAACAAAATCAATGCCAAGTTCGCCTCAAACCACTTAGAGTACTCTGACAGACCTCAGCAAGCTGCTTTGAAAAGGTTTGTTAGCTTTGCTATTAAATTTCCGAGCATGGCAAGCAAACAAGATTTTACCTTAATAGGTGCAGGCATTATGTCTGCAACGCTTGGCGTATTACTTAAACAATTGATACCCCATGCAAAAATCACCATCTATGAGCGATTAGACAAAGTAGCTGCTGAAAGCTCAGACGCCTGGAATAATGCTGGTACCGGGCATTCCGCTTTTTGCGAACTGAATTACACTCCCGAAGATGAAAAGGGAAGTATCGATATTTCCAAGGCGTTACGAATTAGTGAGTCTTTCGAAATCTCAAAGCAGTTTTGGGCATACCTTGTAAAACAGGGCCTTGTCGAAACCAACATACCCTTTATTAACGATATCGATCATATGAGTTTTGTTTTCGGTGAAGACAATCAAACTTTTCTAAAAAAAAGATACGATGCGCTAACGAATTATGCCATGTTTGCTGATATGGTTCATTCCGATGATTTTGAAGAAATTAGCTTGTGGGTTCCCCTAATGATGGAAGGAAGAGACCCCAATGAAAGAATTGCCGCCACTCGGATGCCAATTGGTACTGATGTAAATTTTGGTGTTGTAACCCGAAAAATGATCGGATATTTGGAAAGTTGTGATGATGTGGAGCTTCATTTAGGTCATCAGGTGGAAGATATTAATAAAAGAGATGATGGCTGCTGGGAAATAGCACTAACCGACCTCGGTACCGACGAAGAGAAAACCATTCTGAGCAAGTTTGTTTTTATTGGGGCCGGAGGAGGAGCACTTAAACTTCTAGAAAAATCTGATATCCCAGAAGGAGAAGGTTATGGTGGTTTTCCGGTCAGTGGACAATTCTTGAAATGCAACAACCCTGAAACCGTTTTACGGCATGAAGCCAAAGTATATGGCAAAGCCGAAGAAGGTTCGCCACCCATGTCAGTACCTCACTTAGATACGCGTATGTTGAATGGGGAACGTTCATTGTTGTTTGGACCGTATGCGGGCTTCTCAACAAAATTCCTTAAAAACGGTTCATACCTCGACCTGCCCTTATCCTTAGATGCACATAACATCTATCCTATGGTCGCAGCAGGAATCAATAATATTTCGCTCACCAAATATTTGATTGAACAGGTGTTACTATCTCCCGAAGAAAAGTTTGAAGCTTTGCTACGGTACTATCCGGAAGCTAAATTTGAAGATTGGGAATTGATTACCGCAGGGCAACGGGTTCAAATCATCAAAAAAGATAAAAAGGAGGGCGGTAAACTTCAATTCGGAACCGAGATAGTGGCGAGTTCAGACAAATCTCTTGCCGCTTTATTAGGTGCTTCTCCCGGCGCTTCCACGGCCGTTTCGATTATGTTGAATCTCCTACACAAATGCTTTCCTGAGGAACTAAACTCACAGCAATGGCAATCAAAATTGACTGAAATGATTCCCTGTTATGGCAAGTCGTTGATAACAGACGGAGAGCTATGCAAGAAAACAAGGGCGTATTCTACCGCTGTCCTAAAATTGGAAGACCTAGGTTAATTTGAAAGACGAAGCCCTTCTCCTTTTTCAAGGAGCGAGCTGTCAAAATTACTTTCGCGAACGAGGCCTTTTCTGCTCTTTCATCTTGACATAAATCAGTTTCTTGCGACCTTTTGAATCTTCACGCCGTTCTACTTCAATAGCTTTTATAGATTGAAAAAGAGGCGTTAGTTTTTGAAAACCATAATTTCGAGAGTCAAAATTTGGCTGTTTCTTTTGCAGCAAGCTACCTACATCACCTAAAAAAGCCCAACCATCGTCGTCAGCTAAATCCCCAATTGTAGTAGCAATCAAACGCAGTTGCTTTGATGTAATTTTATCAAATTTGTCTGCTTCTTTCGATTTTTCCTCAGAATCGACGGCATCATCTTGCGTCTGGTTTTTTAGGATCTCGATATAAATGAATTTATCACAGGCTACAATAAAAGGATCTGGGGTCTTCTTCTCCCCAATGCCGAATACTTGCATGCCCGCCTCGCGGAGTCGCGTTGCCAATCTTGTAAAATCACTGTCGCTGCTTACCAAACAAAAGCCATTGACCTTGCCTGAATAAAGAATATCCATCGCATCAATAATCATGGCAGAATCGGTCGCATTTTTTCCTTGGGTGTAACCGTATTGCTGTATGGGCGTAATAGCGTTTTCTAGCAATACTGTTTTCCATTTGTTTAGACGGGGGTTGGTCCAATCACCATAAATGCGTTTGATGGTAGGGTTGCCATATTTGGCGATTTCCTCCATCATTTCTTTTACATAGGCCGAGGGGATGTTATCACCGTCAATAAGTACTGCTAGATTTAAATCCATAGTCAATAATTGGTTTTCTGCAAGTTACGAGAATATTACATCGAAAAGAACAGAAGACAACTATCTTCACTTACTTAGTTCTATTTACCGATAAGCACAACCCATTTTACTGCGGATTCCTAGCCTTTAAAGACCCGAAAACCAAGAAAACCAAAAAGGCCAAGCCCAACCAACCCAGCAATTGATACGAACCAAAAGTGGTAAAACACAGGCTGAAAACAGTTGGAGCCAGAGCACTTGCCAATATTAAAAATGACATCACTTTTCCGGTGATAGCCCCCAAATGATTTCGGCCATAAAAACGGGGCCAAGCGATGGTATTCAACACTGCAAAGAAGCCACTCATCATTCCGAAACCCGAAACTAATAAGGGAATGCCTGCGGCTGTGGGTAAATACAAAAACCCTATGGAAGCTACGATACCACCTGCGATCATGAGATACAAATACAATCGCAGTTGCAGGTAATCACTTAAAAAATTCGCAATCGTTGAAATCGAAACGGCGACTACCGAAGCTGGTAAAAAGATGGATATTGCATCTTCTTTTGGGAAGCCTTCACTCGCAAATATGGAAACAATATGAAAGGTAAGCCCTGTAATAAAGAAACTATTGAAAGCCAAGATCAAAGCATACATCCAAAAAGCGCGGGTTTTTGTTGCCTCTTTTAAGGTGAACTGCTTTCGGTTTAAAACCGTTTTTTCTTCCGATTCGCGAATCTCTTTTAGGCCGTCAGGCAGCAGGCCATACGCTTCAGGTTTATTTTTATATAAAAAGAAAATAAATACACTCATTGCCAATAACCCCCACCCCAAGTATTGCCAGGCTCCTTGCCAGCCGCTACGCTCAATAAGGGCGTCTATCCATAGGGGCGAAGACGAAAAACCGAAAGACAAGGCGACACTACTAAAGGCATTGACCTTTCCCCTATTCTTATCAAACCAGATCATGATAACGTTTCGCGATGCCATGGTCAAAACACCTTGACCTGCAAAGCGCAACAAGAAGAACAAAAAGGTCATGATAACAAAAGGAATTGCCCAACTATCTTGATTGAGAAGATGCTTAAAAAATTCACTCATGCGCACCGACCAGGAACATAAAAATAGCGCTATGGCCAAAACCAAAGCGGCAAAGAATGCAACATAACGCGCGCCGTATTTATCAAACCATATACCTGCCCTTCCTATAAGTAATGAACTGGCAATCGTTCCGATCATATATGCATTGCTAAATTGATTTCTCGAAAGCCCTAAAGCATCTTTTACCGGATCAGTAAAAACGGAAACCCCAATAGTTTGCCCGGGTATACTACAATAAATACCAATAGTTCCGATAAGAAGTACCACATAGCCGTAAAACACAGGGCTTTTGGCCGGGTTGATAAGTGAAGAACGTTCAGTTCGCTGGATATTTAAAGATTTAGATAGTTAGAAGTGCGCTAAATTACATAAAAAAAGCCCCAACCAATTGGTCGGGGCATAGTCTTAAAAAACTACGGCGTATATATTAAATTACTTTAACGTTTACTGCATTTAATCCTTTTTTTCCTTCTTGTAGATCGAATTCAACTGCATCGCCTTCACGAATTTCGTCTACCAATCCAGATACGTGTACAAAATGATCTTTGTCAACGCCTTCTTCAGTGATAAAACCAAAACCTTTGGTGTCATTGAAGAACTTTACTGTTCCTTTGTTCATTACTTAAAATTTAAATTAATTATCTAGGCTAATTCAAAGATGGTGCCACAATAAGCAAAAACAAGTTAATACGTAAATTTTGCCTTAGGTATTAGATTGTTAGTCAACACCAACTAAGTCACAAGGAGGCATTTAGAAAATAAGATCAAGTCGTTACTTGTTGATCTGGTCGCCTTTAGTAATCACAAAGGCCACCCTTCTATTTTGCCGGCGGCCTGCTTCATTGTCATTCGTAGCGATCGGCTGAGTGCCACCATGACCTTTCCATAAGATTCGATTTTTCGGAAGACCCAATTTTTGAAGATAGTTGGCTACGGCGAATGCCCTTCTTGACGATAATTTTTGATTGTAGGCATCCGAACCCACACTATCGGTATGCCCTGAAATAGTAATATGTAAGGTAGTATCTGCTACTAGGTGATTGTAGAGCGTTAGCATTTCTTTTTTCGCCTTTTCCTGAAGCGTGAAGGTATCAAAATCAAACAAAAGATTCTCAAAAACGTGTGTTTTGTCAAGTGCAAAAGCCTCCCCTGACGGTTTGTTGTCTGCCAAATCGCCATTTGAAGTCTTTAGTTGCGATACCGGCTCAACAAGTACCAGATCTACATAATAATAAGCACCTTGCTTTGCATTGCGTTTCGTCTTAAACATTCGCGTTCTGGCATTGTTTTTAAAATTGCCCATATTAAGATACCTTTCCGTTCCCTTGGCCACGAATTGCGTATGCACTAAAATCCAATCTTTCGTATCAGCATAGAAATTACTATATCCTATTTCCATGAAGTTGTAGTCGTTGCCTTTTTGCTGGTACATCTTTCTCTTTGAAAGTTCTTTTTTGCCAGAAACATTCATTTTATCCTTAGAAAACAAAACACCGAATTCCTTAATTGCGATGTCTGATCTTTCCGCAAGGCTCACATAAAACGATACCTGATACTTTTCACCTTTTACTAGGGGTTCAGATAATTCTGCCTGCAAGTATTCACGATAATCATCAGGGGCGTACAAATACAAACCAGCATAGCCCTGTCCAAAATCGGCCGGTTGCGTGCCATTAAAGTTTTTGGGTGTTCCCATGGCCGTGCTGCAACCGTTAAAATAATCGGTAGAACCTTCAGTAGGAGTAGACCAATTACTAACATCAGCATCGAAATTGCCCAAATGCTTCGGGCAATTGACATATTCTTCAAAACTGGGATTCTTGACGACATTCTGAGATGTCATAAGACCCGTAAAGAGAATACCAACGATAAATACCAAATGCTTTTGCGGCTGCGTATACATTGGGAAAAGTGTTATAACTACCTTAAAAATAGGAAATTAAAAGGCAGTTTTTATACTATTTAACCCCACCTTCGACAAGACGTGCCTATTTCTAGCTGTAGTACCGAAATTCATAAGGTTATTGAAACCTAATCTATTAAGTAACATACACTTAATCAAGTGAATCAATGTAATCATGAATTAATTGAACGCCCTCAGTGTGTATGACCGTAATGCCGACCAATGGCATCGATGGCCCGAAGGCAGGATCGGTATTGACCCTATTGCGTATATCAGCCTTGAATGGGTCAATATTGCTGTCGGCAAAATCGGTTTCAAAGCGCAGATCAGGCCGTGTACCGACGTTGGAATCGTGAAAACCACCTGGTTGGTGGCAATGCGCGCAATTGACATCCATATAAGCCCTCGCACGTTCAGTAAGCGTAAAAGAGGTATCTGACCATACTGGTAAAGACTCAATTTCAGAAATACTCGGAGCTCCATCTAACAATCCGTTATCGATAAAAGTCTGCAGGGAATTACTTCCGTTTTGAACAAAATTCAGATTTCTGGCTTTAGGTCCAATTGGGATGGTGGTGCCATTTCTATTGTGACATTGTGTACAATTAATCATAATAGGAACTTGGTAATTAACCGATCGATCGGCTCCTGTTTTATCAATCCAATTTATGGGCACAATTGGTCCGTCCATGCTCAACGAAGCATCCGTTTGCTCGGTATTCCACAAATAATTACCCAATTGCCAGAGTCCATTCTTTTTAATTAGGAGACGTGTTTCAATACGCTGTCTTCCCGCAGATGGATTTCTTTCGTCATTCAAATAATAGAAGGTCTTTGAAATAATGGTATTATCAGGAAAGTCAAATAGTCCTTCTCCTGTATATGTCATTTTTGCATCTTTCGGAAGCGAAATCGAACGTAATTTATAGGAGTAATCTGAATACAACGGCGTTGCCAAAGTGTATTCGTGTACCGTTCTATTGAATTTCAAATCCGCTACATCTCCCTCAAAGAGGTTCAAATCAGAAAGTAAGGGCAGAAACTCAGCGGTTGGGTATACCGTTTCATCAAAATAAGGGTCTGTTGCATTGCTAATTTCCTCGCCGTTTGAGAAACCATCAGCGTCACAATCGGCATTCGACCATAACGTACTTGAAGTATTGTGCCCGGTATAGCCTGACTCTTGCTTCGGATCGCAGGGATCGTTTGCATCTGTTCCCGCTAAAACTTCATCGCTATTTACGATACCGTCACCATCTGTGTCGGTTATTTGATCTACATACGGATCGGTAGCTGCAGCAAGTTCGTCTCCATTGGTAATTCCATCTTTATCACAATCGCTTGCTAGCCAAACTGTGCTGCTTGCATCATACCCAGTATATCCTGCGCTTTGTTCTGGGTCACAGGCATTGTTCCTATTCGTACCGTTGGCTAGCTCTTGTTCATCAAGAATGCCATCGCCATCAGAATCTAATTGTACAACAGGGTTGTCGCCCGTATCTTCAGACTTACAGGATATAATCAATAGCGTGGTAAATAGGAAAAGTGCACTGCATACTCCAATCAACTTAGAAACAGATTTCGGCATAAAACAAGAATTTTCTTTTATAGCAGGTTAAAATTAAGGTTCATATATTACTTTACGAATAAAAACCGGTCAAGAAATTCCAATTTATCGACCAATGGCCCAAAACAAAATCGCTATTCGTGCGCATTACGGCATTGCAGATTTGTAAACATGTAAACATTTAGTCTATTAAAAACCCTACTTCAAAATGCGGTATCTGAAATACGAAGATTATCAATCAATAACACGGTATTGCTACTTGTGGCCGATATACCTACCTCAAGAACATTTTGGATAGCATTTGAGGTGGGTAGATTAATTCCTGATGCGGATACGATTTGCACGCCATCTTGCCAAAGTTCCAAAATTCCTTCTTCGGTATTGCTGAATTTGAGATGCAGTTTAACCGTAAACCATTCTCCTATAGCAATGGCAGCAGCCGAATTGGATTCAAATCGCAGCTTGGCACCAAATTTATTTTCAAACTCTAATTTGTTGTCGCGAATCACTACACGTGGGCCTGGAGAACCCTCAAAATAGGAGTTTTCGAAATCTACCAAGGTAAAAGGCATTCCTTCTTTTATATAGTAATTGGCCTCAAACCATAGATCATCTCCTTTTTTAAAATAACCTAATACCGACGACAGGCTACACTTTGAAACAACCATATCGGCAGTTGGAGCGACACTATAAAATTCAAGCACCTTATTAGCAGAATTCGTTGGGTCTTCGACGATAGCAATTCGATTGTCTAAAAAATCACAGGTTTCTTCTAGAATACATTTGCTTAGTGCCACATACTCTGAAACCGTTTTTGCCTGTGGACTCTGCAAGGTAAAGCTGGTCCAGTACAAATCTGTATCATTCACATCATCGACAAAAAGGTCAATAAACCTTTGCTTTTCAAAATCTTCAAAAAAGTTGTTTTTAACGGGAATCAAGTCTGAATCACTAAGTAAAAAAGTTCCAGTAGCATTCGTAGTATAGCTTTGCGACTCAAAATCAGGGTCAAAATATTGAAACTGAAATTCACAATTACCATTAGAATTCACATACAACGAACCATCATTATAGATGTAAATATCATTACCAATTTCATCGACAAAATTGTCAAGTACATCTTCAGTACTACACGAAGCATCAATAGGGGTTTCACCTTCGATTACGGGTGCAGCATCGGTACTACAACTAAATTGTATTACCAGGAGAAATACTGCTACAAGGTGTTTTATAAAGATTTTATGCATCGCCGCTTAGCCTATTTAGTAGTAAAACGACTACTAACTCCATTTATTGGCCTTAGCACCTAAACTAACCATGCAACAGATGAAGTTTTGTTTAGAAATCAAACTTATAGGTAGCCCCGCCCAACACTTGCAGTCCTTGTACCCGAAAGTTCGCCCACCGTTGATAATTATTGTTGGCCAAATTTGCACCACGCACAAAAACAGAAAGCTGGTCTGTAATACGATACCCAATATGGGCATTGGCATCAAAATAACTATCTAGATTGATTATGGTTGCAGGAAAGTCTTGTTGTAGTGTATTTTGGACTACTGTTGTTGAAAAGTCTTGTCGTTCGCCAACATAAAATAAGTTTGCTCCCAAATACCACTGCTCGCCTATTTGATAATCTAAAAACAGAGATCCTATTAAATCAGGTAAATTCCATGCCGGATTACCAGTCTCAGTGCTATAATTGAAGTACTCTGCATTTACCCCTAAGGTAAAATTGCGATTCACATCGACATTCAATTCGCCAAAAACCCCAAATGTTCTGACATCGTCACCAATGGTTATACCATCTATAGAGAAAACTTCAAAGGAATTGCCCAAATAGTACTGTTTGTCATCGGATCGGAAGTCGTTACGAGGATTCAGTTTAAATAGGGGTTTTCTATTTTCTGCCTTGTAGGAAGCCTTTACATTGTAACTGAGGTTTGGAAATAATTGCCCTCTTAAACCAAAATAGGCATCGTATTGCTTATCGGTGGGGGCAATGGTAAGTGTTGGAGAGACATAGGGGTTCTCCTCAACAAAGCCATAATATGAATTCTGTCTTAGCTCTCCTTCGATACCCCCATAAGCGATGGCCACTTCGTCTAACAAGCGGTAAGAAGCCGTCACCGCAGGATAAACATAAAAATTACTATCGCTGCGTTCGCCATCCAAACCATATACCAAATTCACTCCTAGGTTAAGGGTCAAGTCGTCACGCAACATGGTCAAACTAGGGTTCACACCTACTTGTAAATGGCTATAGTCGATACCCTGGGTGTTCTCTGCATTATTGAGACTTGCATTGGCGAAACTTCCGTTTACATAGTCAACCTTAAATTTTATTCCGAAAGTTTCATCAGCAACAGGAAACTCAAATTCAGGAATAAAAACCACTCTATTTTCACCTGACTTCACCGCATCCCAAAAGCGTCGGTATTTGATTTCTGTTCTTTTGAAATAGGAATCTTCGAGATTGATATGGGCTCCTATTTCACCCATAAAATAGTTCTGACGCGCGTCTACTTGATTAAAGGTTTCAGTAAAAGGGGGATTTGAAAATAACCCCTCTGGTGTACCATACCAATTGTATAATTGATGTTGAAAACCAAGATCAATACCCCAGTCGTAATCGCGGTCTCTTTTTTTATAAGAACCTTCCAGTTCACTATTCGAATAAAAGTTGTCTAAGACCACACCGCTGATGTCTGCTCTTGAAGAATTGTGTTCTAGTCCAATTGTATAACCTGATTCACGGTCGATGGTGCGACTCGTATAAAATTTGGCCATTATGTTTGCAGGATTACCTCCCCCGGCCGAAGCGTAGGAATTATATAAAACCGGTGGCGGCGTCTTTTTAACTTTGGACGCCGTACCCTTTGCAGGTGAAAAGGTTGAAGCAACGGGTACTGAAAATATACTGTAGTCGATTTTCTTTTTCTGAAGTGCAATAGAATCGTTCAAATTCGGAAGCGATTTAATTTTGAAGGCATCGGAAATAGTCGGTGTATACGCCTTGGTAACGGTTACCGTTTCGGTACCGATATTCGTTGAATCCTTTACCTGGGCCCATCCCATTTGAAAAAGGCTTAGTATAAAAAGAAATGTTAGTATCTGCTTTTGCATTTTGTGTTCTTAATTTGCTATTTCATTCCCCCGAAGACGGGTGTCTTTTTGTTGTTCTCTAGTTATCGTTTGGATTTATCGATGAATTGCTCTTCGCTTCTTTCGCCTTGATAATCGAAAGTTCGCCCCTAGCCTCAGCAACGATCTCAGGATATTGACTAAAATTCGTAGTAACACTTTCTAAGATATAGGTGGCTTGATACGCGTCACCTAGGGCGTAAAAATTCTTCGCCATAATAATTAAACCCTTACCTCCCCATTCTTTATAGCTAGAATAATCCTTGGCTAATTTTTGAACTGAAGCACTAGATGCCTCATAGTTTTGATCTTGGTTTTTAAAATAAGCATCGTAGTATAATGCTTCTGCTGCTAGTGAACCTGAGGCGATTTTCAAAACCTTTGCATAGGCTTCTTTTGCCCTTGTTTCATCATTGGTCTTAATCGCTGAGCGGGCGATCATCGTCTGGGCATCACTTTTAATACGATTATCTATAGAAGGTGTATTCAACACCTTTTCGGCATAGGCAATCGTTCTTTCATAATTCTTTTGCTCATAGTAACCTTTCATCAGATTCGACTGGGCAAACGTTCTATTCTGTTGAATATCGGCCTGATTTTCCAAACGTTCCAAATAGGGTAATGCTGACGCATAGTTCTTATTGCCGATATACACTTCGCAAACCCGCGTTAAGGCCTGCTCTGCATATTCACTTGCACCTTGGTCGGCAACATATTTATAGAAGGGTAAGGCCTTATCTTTCTGCCCTTTTCCAAAGTACAATTGGGCCAGGTTGAAGTTTGCCTTGGTAGCATGTAGTCCATTGGGAAATTGCTTGACGTAACTTTCATACCCCCGTATGGCGGCATCGGTCCTTCCCTCAAGATTCTGTTTGTCGGCAGATTCAAAAGTGGCATTGTCAAGTTCAGTATCGGTTACCTCTACAAAATCAAGATCTCGAACCCATGCTGCATATTCGTCAACTCTTCCCATATCAACATAAACCAATTTCGCGGTTGCTACAGCCTGTATCGCCTCTTGAGTTTTGGGATAATCACGAACAACAGTTTTAAATTTTGCCAGAGCCGCTTCGTTTCTACTTGCATTATAGTGTACCAAGCCCTGTCTCATTATTGCCTGAGGCACGAGAGAACTACCACGATATCCACTAATAAGCTTGTCGTAGGTTTGAAGTCCGTTATTTTCTTGCCCTCCGCTTATGTAGGTGTTGCCCAATTCAAAAAGGGCATCATCTTTCAATGTTGATCGCGGATAGCTGGAAACGAAACTTTCCAATCCCTCTATTTTTGAAGCATTTCTACCTACAAACCCGTAACTCAATGCCTTTTGAAATGCGGCATAATCTTTTTCAGGGCCTGTTAGCGCCAGCGATTTGTTATAGGTTTCTATTGCCGGCCAATATTTGCTGGTCACGAAATAACTATCGCCTAACCTTAAATACCCATCATTTAATTTTTGTGCATCATTAGTGCCTGAACCGGTAAAGCTGGTAAAATGTGATATCGCGCTAGGATAATTCCTCAGTTTAAAATAGGTATAGGCTAGACTGTAGTCGATATCTTTGTATTCATCAGTTGATCTGGCCGTGGGATTTTGCTGAAATTCCATAAAACTATTCAATGCCGAATCAAATCGGTTTAAGAGGTATTCCGATTCACCTTTCCAATAACTAGCTCTCGCTTTGAATAAAGCATCTTCAGCACTACCAAGCGACTTGCCAAAACTTTCGGAGGCCCCGGCATAATCGGTATCAATAAATTGTTCAACCCCTCTATAGAAAGCCACTTTTTGATAGGTCGTCTTGCTTGCAAAACCTTTGTTATTTTCAAGCAACTCCATAGCCCCCTGAAAGTTTTTTGAGGTGATGTACGAATCGACCAATAGCTCCTTCATTTGCGTGGCATTTGCATCGTTCGGGTACCTTTCCAAATAGGAAGAAATCACCTGTGGAACCGGTTCATATGGGTTACCGATTTCATAGCTCAATCGCGCATAGTTCAAATAGGCATCCTTCTGTATTTCTGCAGAAAAATCCATTTGAGAAGCATTGCGGAAAGCGTTTAGGGCTTCCTGTTTCTTATCTAATTTTAAATAGCATTCTGCTAGGTGGTAATAGGCATTTTGCGAAACACTATTTGTTCCTCCGATAATTTTGTTGAACTGCTGAATCGCATTCGCGAAATCACCTTGCTTGTAGTAACTATATCCTAAAAGATAGTAATCAGTGTTATTCCATTTGCCCCTTTTTCCTTTGTAATCTTCCAAGTACGGTATGGCATTTTGGTACTGCTTTAGATTGAAGTAACTCTCTCCGATGATCTTGCTCAATTCCGATTTTTCCTTGCGATCACCCTTTGCCATCTGTTTTTTTGCTAAGGCAATGGCTTCTTCGAATTTACCAAGTTTGAAATTCATATCGGCTTGGTAATAGCTCATCTTCTCTTCTAAAATATCAGGGTCGGTAATTTCATCGAAACGTTCATTGGCCGCTTCGTAATCATCTTCTTGATAGGAGATATAGCCCAAATAGTATTTTGCCTGGCTAGCATATACTGGCGAATCAGTAACCTTGTTTAGGTAGCGCTCTGCTTCCCTTGTTTTTTTAGAAGCAAATAGAGAATACCCATAGTTGAAATTAAACTTGTCCATCTCACCACGCGATAGGGCGTTTTGGTCAACTTTATTGTACCATTTTAACGCATACGGATATTTTCCTGTTTCGAAATAGTACTCGGCCACATCAGCAAAGGCAGAATTTCTTTTGGTAGAGGTTGGGTATTTTTCCACAAAATCTTCCATCAAATTATCAGCCCCCAGCTGGTTTAACCGCACAGCAGCGTTGGCTTCATAATAAGCGCTATTCGCTCTGGTTTCTAGATTTTCAGAGGTGTTCTTGACCTTAGAAAAAATGGTCTGTGCAGCTTGGTATTGCTCGTTGTTGTAGAGTGCCAAGGCGTCTTGATAATCTTTGTCTTCGTGTGTGTAAATTTTGGTCTCTTGGGAAATTCCTAAAAAAACCATCCCTAGAAAAAAGGGGATTAAGGTGATTGACTTTTTAAACATAGTGTTCTAACTATTTACTCGCTACTCGAGATTTAACTACTTCAAGGGGCATCACCATCTTTTAAGGTCTTACTTAAAAGTGTCAAAAGGGTTTGCCCAGAGGTTGTTTACTATTCTAGATAACGGCAATTATTGCGCCAAAGTATATCTATTTATCGCTTTACGTTTTGCACACTACGGTAAAAGAGCGAAAAACACCTAATCTAACGTATAGCGCAGCGCGACTTTGCATACAAAGGAAAAATATTTCGACCAACGGTAATTCGTTATCCAATTGAACTTATTACTTTTATATCAACAACGAAGGGATGTACAGCTCGGAAGAAATTGCTATACTGAAACGAGATATCAACGAGAAAATCGTTGCGGACTATGCCCCTGAGGAACATAAATCAGTAATCTCAGCGCTTTCCAAACTCACACTCAAACATGTAATGGCCCAATCTGAATGGAATCTTTTAAGTGCGCGCAAGGCCATATTGACTTTGGCCAAAGGTGAATTTGATCAACTACCTGATTTAGTAGTAGCCGCCCAGCGAGATTTTAGAGATGTTATTTACTGGGTGTGGTTACAGGAGAAGGAAAAAAGACAGTAAGACCCATGACAGAAACGATGCAAGACAAGGTACCCGAAACTATCCTAGAACTGAAAGATGTCTCTATTTTTCAAAAGGAAAGTTTAGTACTAAATGATGTGAACCTAGAGGTTAAAAAAGGAGAGTTCGTCTATTTAATCGGAAAAACAGGTAGTGGAAAAAGTAGTTTCATGAAAACACTTTATGGCGACTTGCCGTTAAACAAGGGGGAAGGAACAATTGTAGATTTTGATTTAAAAACCCTTCGTGAAAAAGACATTCCCTTTTTACGCAGAAAACTAGGTATTGTTTTTCAAGATTTCAAACTCCTCCCTGACCGTACGATTAATAAAAACCTGCGATTTGTTTTGAAAGCGACGGGTTGGAAAGATGCCGCTAAAATGGATGTGCAAATCCAAGATGTTCTTGAAAAGGTTGGTATGAAAACCAAAGGATTTAAATTCCCTCACGAACTTTCTGGCGGTGAACAGCAACGAATTGCCATAGCAAGGGCGTTGCTCAACGATCCTGAACTTATTCTTGCCGACGAGCCCACGGGTAATCTTGACCCGCAAACAAGTGTTGAGGTCATGAAAGTGCTACAAAACATTAACAAAGCTGGTCGTACCATACTCATGGCAACACATGATTATGCGCTTATCTTAAAATACCCTTCCAAAACCTTGAAGTGTGATGGCAATAAGGTTTTTGAAGTGATACAGCGCGCGGTTTGAGTTAAAGCATACCGCTAAACGCGTTTAATTCAAATAGCTATGATTCTCAAAAAACAAGTCTATCAACCTGATAAGAAAGCGAATGCGTTTATTGGCATTTTACTTTTCTTGATTTCCATTGTTCTTTTAGCAGTTACTGGCCCCTTAGGTTTTGTTTACGGCTTATTTCAGTCTTTATTTACCAAAGGTTTAAAAGGTATTGGAGCATACTTATTACGAATAGCTGTCTCTATTGATCAGCTTGGTAATGTTATGATGTCGCATTTGCTCAATGTATTGTGGACAAAAAAGCACGGCTATAAATTTGGCAATCGCGATGAAACAATTTCAAGTGCTATCGGAAGAAATAAGCAACTTGGTACGCTAACGGCATCTGGTAGGTTAATTGATAAAATCTTAGATATGATCGACCCCAATCATTCTTTGAATTCTATAGATTATTATATCGAGCCAACGGCACAAATCATTGACAAACTAGCATGGTTACATTTGGTCGATGGACGTATCTTAAGCACGCGTACTAAGGGAAAAGAGAAATTCTATATACCCGGAGGAAAAAGAGAATTGAATGAAAGCGACGCGCAGGCACTTTCACGAGAAATCAAAGAAGAACTTAGCGTTACCCTGCAAACTACATCCTTAAAATTTGCTGGCATTTTTGAAGCACAAGCTGATGGGCACAAACCGGGTATTTTGGTGCGGATGACTTGTTATTTTGGCAATTACACCGGTGAACTAGAACCCGATTCAGAGATTGAGGAAATAGCTTGGTTGAACTACAGTGATAAGGATAAAATCGCTGAAGTAGATGTTCTGATTTTTGATTTCTTGAAAGATAGAGGCGACTTGATTTAGCTTAGAATGTGTTATCTTCAAAGAAACTAAATTTCATTTTTTTACAAACTGCCTTTGTTGAAAAGCATGCCCACATATTGCAAATTATTCTTGATTGCGATTTTCTTAATTGGATGCCAAAAGCAAGTGCAGCAAAAAAAACCACCCAATGTCTTATTTATCGCCATTGACGATTTAAGAAATGAGTTGGGCGTTTATGGCAGTATTGCAAAATCTCCAAATTTGAATGCACTGGCCAATAAAGGTTCTCTTTTTATGAATCATTATGTGCAGGCACCTACCTGCGGTGCGTCAAGATATGCGTTGATGACAGGTCAGAGACCCTCGAAACCGGAGCATTTAAAGAACAGTGCTATTGAATTGGAAATTTCTGGTAAGGCCGAGGGCGAAAATCCAGAAAGTTTTATACATCATTTCAGAAGAAATGGATATCATACCGTTGGCATTGGAAAAATCACGCATTCTGCTGATGGATTGTTATACGGCTACGAGGAACCGGTTTCTGATATAAGAGAGCTTCCCCATAGTTGGGATGAACTTCTTTTTAACCCAGGCAAATGGGTGACTGGCTGGAATGCTTTCTTCGCCTATGCTAACGGTGAAAACCGACAGTCTCTTAAAAAACAAGTAAAACCCTATGAAGCAGGAGAAGTCGATGATGAGGGTTACCCAGACGGGCTAACTACAAACCTAGCCCTTAGCAAACTAAAAGAACTCAAAAAAAAAGGGCAGCCCTTTTTTATGGGAGTTGGTTTTTTCAAGCCTCATTTGCCCTTCAATGCCCCCAAAAAGTATTGGAATTTATATCATGGTGATAGCATTCCACTTTCTGAAAATCCAAGAATTCCTGAAAACATACACTTACAAAGTCTTCATGAAAGTGGAGAATTCAATCAATATGCACTAGGAGAAGAAAAAGCAAGTTTGTCTGCATCAGTTTCCGACGACTACGCCAGAAAGCTACGGCAAGGGTATTTGGCTTCTATCAGTTACATTGACGCTCAAATAGGAAAACTTCTTGAAGAACTAGAGACCCTTCGCTTAGACCAAGACACCATTGTAGTCATTTGGGGAGATCATGGTTGGCACTTAGGAGATCAGCGTATTTGGGGCAAACATACGCTGTTCGAAAATGCACTTAAAAGTACACTTATTATTAGCTCACCCAGGCTGGAGAATCAAAGCAAAAAAATACACACTATAGTCGAAAGTGTCGACATCTATCCTACGCTGATGGAACTTTGCGGAATTCCCTTAAGTCATAACATTGACGGGGAGAGTTTTGCCCAAAATTTGACCGGATCGAACACCAAAAAAAAAGCGGTAGCCTACAGTTATTTCAAAAACGGCATCTCAATGCGCACTGACCAATACCGCCTTACGAAATACTTCAGATCAGGTCAACCAACGATTGAATTGTATGACCATTCGATTGACCCCAATGAGACCAAAAATATCGCTTCAGAAAATACGAAGGTCGTTGCCGATTTAATGCCTTTGCTGGAAAAAGGAAATTCAGGTATTTATAATTCAATCGAATACAATTCGCCCTAAACGATTTAGCGAACGCCAAGCAAAGTTTTTTGTTATTTTTGTTCGCGAATCATATAACCAACCAATGGAAGTATTAGGAATTGATATAGGAGGCTCTGGAATAAAGGGAGCATTAGTGAACTCTGTAACGGGTAAAATGTTGACCAAACGGCACAGAATACCTACCCCCGAAGGTCGAAAACCCAAGGATATGGCTAGAGTGGTCTCCGAAATCGTCAAACACTTCGATCATAAAGGCCCCGTTGGCGTTGGGTTTCCAACCGTAATCAAACACGGAATCTGCAAATCACCGGGAAACCTTCATAAAAAATGGCTCGGCCTAAATGTTAAGGAGCTTTTTAGTGAAGTCACTGGTTTACCGGTTACCGTCGTCAACGATGCTGATGCAGCCGGTTATGCCACTATGAATTATGGAATAGGAAAAGGCAAAAAAGGCTTAGTGGTCATGATTACAATTGGCACTGGGCTAGGTAGCGGTGCTTTCTTCGATGGGGAGCTGATTCCCAATTTCGAGCTGGGGCAAATTCCCTATAAAAAATACAAGAAGATAGAACTTTGGGCAGCTGACTCAGCCAAAGAACGCGAAGGACTTTCGTATAAGCAATGGGGTAAGCGCTTCAATAAATTCTTGGAGTATGTAGAATTGATCATTGCACCAGATCTGGTAATCTTGGGTGGTGGTGCATCTAAGGATTTTGATCAATACAAAGACTGTATCCATATAGAAACTCCGGTCATTCCAGCAGAACTGCGTAATCACGCAGGTATTATTGGTGCGGCGGCAGCCGCCTTACATCAAGCTCCAAAGGATTAAGTGGCCTCAGTACATCGCAATAGTTGATTGGCGCTGACCACTATTTTTAATTGGCTAGATTTTGTAAACTCCAATTCAAAACCCTCTTGTTCTAATAAAGTTGCCCAATGCCCATGGTTATCGAATTTGATCATCGTATGGTCTTTTTTGACAACTCTCCAAAAAGGTATTTTGGCCTCTGTTAGTGCCAGTTTTTTCAATAAATTTCCGGTACGCATGGGGCAAGTTACATCTGCACCATAAGTTTTAGCCAATTGTTTTGTAAGCTCATGAATCGTCATGACTTTTCCTCTGGGAATATTTTCGACCACTTCGATTACCATGGTACTTTTAGGATGTAACATTAAACCCTTACCATAGAATTTTTGCATTTTCTCAGGAATTGGAATAAGTTTAGGTTTTATCATATCGTTTCAGTTTTCAGGTGCCTCTGGTACAATTTCGAAGCGATATAGGTGGCAATAAATATTTCAATCCAGCTCAACGGAAGGGTTGTCAACAACAGCTCCCATTTTGAGAACCCCATGTTGGAAACTCCTACCCAAAAGAGAACAAAAACAGAGGCCCAAGAAATGGTAGTCGACTTCAAAATGGTCTGCATCGAATTGCCAAAAACAGTTACACACATCCAAAATAAAAACACGACTAGGCCCGAAAGCAGTGTTCCCCAAACTATCCATATAAGAAGTACCCACCCTGTTGCTTCGGGTACGGTATGGGCATTTGCATCTAATTTTGGTACCACGAAAATCAAATAACGAATAGTTTCAGATAGCTGTACCCAAATATTCACTAGTACAGTAGCTATGATGAATTGTTTGGTATCTAATTTAGTAGCACTCATGATTCTAATAGCTTTATGGTTTCTTTCATTTTTTGTACTAGGGTTTCGGGAGTTGCATATTGGGGAGTTGAACGATAAATAGCTGCCGATTTTTCAAGCGTTTTTATGGTTTCTACAAGTTCAATGCTACGTTTCTTTTGTGTAGCGAATCGCAAGTTTTTGGGGTCAATTATCTTCCTGTTGATTAAGTAATCTACTTTTTTGTAACAACGACAAGGGTTATTCGAATTCGCTATACCACATTTCGCATCTAAAAAATTGCGCAGTTTTGTTTTTGAACGAGACAATTGTTTCCTAAAATTTTCTGGAGTTATATCAAGTATTTGGAAACCTTCGATGCTATTAAATTCTAAAATGACACCCAAAATATATACCATCCGATTGGACTCGTTCAGGCAAAGCAACATACCATGCGTACAGCTGACTTTCACCTCTTCCTCAAGCAAAAGTTGTTCGCCCTTATTTTGTGTATAGGCTATGGTTTCTGAATGACCAGCATCTATCAACTGCTGCGCATAAGCCTCAAAACTCACCGCAAAGCCCTTACCTCTTTTACCTTTCTCCGACAACAAATAGTTGGTAGCTACACGGTATACCCAGGTTTGAAATTTGCTATCTCCTTTGAATGTACTAAGATGTGTAACGATTTTAACCAAAATCTCTTGGGTAGCATCTTGGGCATCCATTGGATATAACAACATGCGAAGGGCCAGGTTATACACCAAATCTTTGATTTCAATAATCAAACTTTCCAATGACTTTTGGTCTCCATTTTGTGCCTTTTCTACAAGTGCTTCTAGTGTGTCTTTCATAGTCTCTATAAATTAGACCATTAAAAGATAGCAAGTGTGACAAAAAGTAGGAAAAATAAAAACCCCAGGCTTTCACCTGAGGTCTTATAAATCTTGAATTACTCTATTTAATCAATCTTATTTCGCTTGCGATCAACTTCGGTCAAGAAGATTTTTCGAAGTCTTAGATGCTTCGGGGTTACCTCAACGTATTCGTCTTTTTGAATATATTCCAAGGCTTCCTCCAAAGAAAACTTAATCGCAGGAACGATCTTCGCCTTATCATCGGCACCGGAAGAACGTACGTTAGAAAGCTTCTTGGTTTTGGTAATATTAATGGTCATATCATCACCTCGTGAGTTTTCACCTATCACCTGCCCTTCGTAAATATCCTCACCTGGATCTACGAAAAACTTTCCACGATCTTGTAGTTTATCAATGGAATACGGAATTGCTTTTCCCTTTTCCATCGAAACCAAAGAACCATTTTGCCGTTGTGGAATATCACCCTTCATAGGTTGGTACTCCAAAAAGCGGTGCGACATAATAGCCTCACCAGCAGTAGCAGTCAACAACTGATTTCTTAAACCGATGATACCACGAGAAGGAATCAAAAATTCGCAGACCATGCGATCACCCTTAGCTTCCATACTAGTCATCTCTCCCTTCCGGATAGATACCATTTCTACCGCCTTGCCAGATACCTCTTCAGGTAAATCAATAGTCAAGCTTTCGATGGGCTCACACTTCAGCCCATCGATTTCTTTTATAATTACTTGTGGTTGTCCTATTTGTAGTTCATAACCCTCACGACGCATAGTTTCGATCAATACCGAAAGGTGCAATACCCCACGACCAAAGACCAGGAATTTATCGGCACTATCAGTCTCGTTTACACGAAGTGCTAAGTTCTTTTCCAATTCGCGTTCCAATCGCTCTTTGATATGACGCGAGGTAACAAACTTACCATCTTGACCAAAAAACGGACTGTCATTAATGGTAAACAACATACTCATGGTAGGCTCATCAATGGCAATAGTTTTAAGGCCTTCAGGGTTTTCCAGGTCAGCAACCGTATCACCTATTTCAAAGCCTTCAACCCCTACTAAGGCACAAATATCACCAGTGGCAACTTCTTGTACCTTTTTACGGCCTAAACCTTCAAATACAAAAAGCTCCTTGATTTTCGATTTTACTACACTTCCATCGCGTTTCACCAAAGCTATTTGTTGCCCCTCTTTTAAGCTTCCTCTAGTTAGTCTTCCGATAGCAATCCTTCCGGTGAACGAAGAAAAATCCAAAGAGGTTATCAACATTTGCGTACTGCCTTCTGTCGGTTCAAAGGTTGGAATATGTGCAATGACCATATCCAACAGCGGTTCGATATTTTCAGTCTCTTTCTGCCAGTCATCACTCATCCAGTTGTTCTTTGCTGAACCATAAACCACAGGGAAATCTAACTGCCATTCTTCAGCGCCTAATTCGAACATGAGATCAAAAACCTTTTCGTGAACCTCCTCGGGAGTACAGTTTTCTTTATCTACTTTATTGATAACAACACAGGGTTTTAAACCCAGATCAATGGCCTTCTGCAATACAAAACGTGTTTGCGGCATGGGGCCTTCAAAGGCATCAACCAATAACAAAACACCGTCTGCCATATTCAGTACCCGTTCAACTTCCCCACCAAAATCTGCGTGACCCGGGGTATCGATAATATTGATCTTGGTATCTTTGTACACCACAGAAACATTTTTAGAGGTGATCGTAATACCTCTTTCACGCTCTAAATCGTTATTATCCAATATTAAATCACCTGTATTTTCATTGTCGCGAAACAATTGACAGTGATACATAATCTTGTCTACCAAGGTAGTTTTACCGTGATCTACGTGGGCAATAATGGCAATATTCTTTGTTGTTGACATAATTTTTTATTTAAAACAGTAGGTGCCTACTATTTTCAGCCTGCAAAGATACTGCTAATTTCGGCTTAGCAAGCCAAACTTATGTTATTTTTATGTTACTGATATTGAGGGAGTTTACTACTTGCCAACACACCATCGTTTCTCACTTAGGATCCATCCGATACTCAAATTGGCAATTGGGTAAATACCTCCTTGAAAAGGGCCTAAATAATAGGCTGCACCAATGTCGGCTGAAAAGTTGAAACCTGAATTATAGCTGCGCTGTAAACCCGTTGCTACCCCCGCATACCCAAAAGCTCCTTTTACGACTTCATTTGCTACAG
Organism: Maribacter sp.; assembly: GCF_039974175.1. Taxonomy (GTDB): domain Bacteria; phylum Bacteroidota; class Bacteroidia; order Flavobacteriales; family Flavobacteriaceae; genus Maribacter_C. The sequence goes on along the minus strand of NZ_JBDWJN010000013.1, from coordinate 267,832 downwards.
TTCGCGGTCCGGGGGCAAAAATGGCAACTGCCGGAGCGATATAGTTTGCCGAATTGCCATATATCGGTCTGCGGTTTCGCTGGCGCCGTTCAAAGTTATAGTAGTAGCGGTATTGCAGGGCGACCGCCGGGTAAAACTCAAAATCTTGATAAATCTCCGAAACCGATGGGTCTATCGTCACTTGTAAACCCGCCTTGATATCAAAAGTAGTGTTGACCCCTAGGGCCATCTCATATTCAATTCCGGGATTGGCAATATTGAGCTTGAATTGTCGAAGCTCACAGTTTTTACCAAATTGGGCGGTTATGAACATACTGCTAAAAAGCAGGGTAATGAGGATAGTTCTATGCATAGCAGATTGATTTGGGATCATTTTCAGCCAATGTCTTTATCATTGGTCATTATACGCTAACGAAACTTACACCTCCATAGTGCATTAGTATCTTAAGAAGTGGTTCCACATTTGCTTTTAAAACAATTTATCTGCCTGTATCTCGAATTTTTAATTCTCTATTCGCTGTTGTTCATCTTCTAAACCTGTTTTACGTTTACGCGCTTTCTTGACTTCGCTACGTCCGAAATCATAGGTTAAACTAAAGGCAACTTGACGACTATCACTACCGCCACTACCGTCAATAAACAGGTTGCCAAATTGAGTCGTACCGTTCCACGGGATGGTATAGAGAACATCGTTAAAAGCCAATCTTGCATTCAACTTTTCCTTAAAGAACTTTTTTTGAAGTGCGATATTTAAAGATCCTAAGGCCGCTGTTTGATATGTGCCGCCCCATACGCTCGGGGAGTTATACCATCCAGACACTTCCATTTTGAATCCTTTCGGTAGCGTGAAGGTGTTTTGAGCATAAAAACTAAGGGTTTCTTGTTTTACGGAAAGAAATTCAGGGCTCTTCGCCTTATAATTACTGATATATGCATTTAAGCTAAAATAAAGATTCCACCATTCCTTAATCTTCTTTGGATAAGAAATTCCAAAATTTACCACCTCATTATCTGCCACATTCCGTTGGGTAATGAAATTTCTTCCACCACTATCAGCTACCGTGACCTGAGCAAAAAAATCAGAGATATAGGTATAGGTCAATGAGGTTGTTAAACGATAGTTGAACGTATGAGCTAGTTTGATATTATTGGTATACTGGGGTTGTAGAAAAGGGTTGCCCTTTCGAAATGATAGTTCGTCAATGACATATTCAAACGGATTTAAAGACTGATAATTGGGGCGTTGAATTCGTTTACTGTAGGTCAGTGCAAATTGGTTTTTACGATTCATCTGATAGGTCAACCCACCGGATGGGAAAAAATCGGTATAATTACGTTCAACCCTAGAATCTTGGTTTTGTTGCATGCTAAGCAGATTGCCGTCTGAAATTGTATTCTCTACCCGCAAACCCACTTGCAGATTCCATTTGGTCCATTTGTAGTTGTAATTAAGGTAAGTCGCATTAATTCGCTCCGTATAATCAAATTGATTACTTTGCTCCGAATTGAGCAAATCAACTCCATTAATCCGTGTAAAGAAATCAAAGGTATTATCCGTATTTACATATGAAAGCTTTACTCCTAGACCCAACTTTCCATTGAATAGGTTGGTTTCATAGTCGGTCTTGAACGTAACAATTGAAATATCTATTGGGGTATTTTGACTCGTAAAGTTCTGACGGAGTATCTGAGTTTCATCTCCATTGAAATAGACGTTCGGTTGTCTGGCAGCCCGATCGCTATTGTATCTACCATAATCTAAATCTACATTAACACTTGTTCCTAGGGTATCCGCATAACGATAGTTTAGATTCGCATTCAGATTATAAGAGGTATTTGAGTTTTGACTATTGGTTACCAGTATACTGTCAATTGTAACAGCACCAACGCTTCGTATCGGTGTTCTCGAGTTATTTTCGGTGAACCCATTATTGAAATTTCCATTGAATATGGCTCCCAAAGTACTTTTTGGAGTGGCATAAAAGTCATATCCCAGCTTAAGATTATTACTATTGCGATCGAAAACACTATTGGTACGTGATTCAAAGAAGGTACCAGATTGCGTTCTCAAGAGATTCAAAAATCCCGTACTTTTTCCAAAACGGTTGCTGTACGTGCCGTATAGATTTCCTTTTTTACCTCTGACATTAAAATTTCCACTGGTGTTATTTCGCGCAAAATCGCCAACGGTTAAACCAGCTGTTATTGAACCATTAACACCTAGGCTCTTGTCTTTTTTCAACTTCAAATTAATAATTCCCGCATTGCCGGCAGCATCATATTTCGAGGAAGGCTGGGTTATGATTTCAACTGCCTCAATATCTGTAGCCTGAAGACTCTCCAAGTAATTGGTCAGATCTTCGCCCTGCAAAACAGAGAGTTTGTCATCGATAAAAATCTGCACCCCTGACTTGCCTTCCACAATAATACCACCACCATTATCGACAATAACCCCTGGCGCTTTTCGCAACAATTCAAAAGCACTTGTACCTGTGGCGTTGATCGTACTTTCAACATTGAATACGGTTTTATCTGCCATTACCTGTACCATAGGTTTTTGACCGGTAACGGTTACCTCCTCTAGATTTTCAACAGCTTCCATCAATACAGTAGTTCCGAGATTCATATCACTACCTGTATAGTTGACCTCCTTTTGATACTGGGTAAAGCCTATGCTCGAAATGTTCAACTGAAACATTCCTTTAGGTACATTCGTTATTTCGAACAGACCAAAATCGTTGGTAATAACAGCTTTTACCAGCGTGGAATCGTTTAGTCGATTTAAAGTAACGGCAGCATAAGGAACTGTTTCCCTTGTTTCAGTTACTACCTTGCCCTTAAGGGATTGAGCACTTAACGAAAGACTAAAGAAGCTTAAAATAAGTAAACATATATTTTTCATGACCATTTGATATTTGATACTGGTTCAAAATTGAGACTTCTGCCCCTTCCTAAAAACCAGAACCTGATGAACCGCCCTATAATGGGCTAAGTTGACCGGTCAATTCAACTGCGTATAGGTCAACTCATCTGAAAATTTGAGGTAGCATGCCAATATCTTTTTATCTTGTTCTCAAAAGAATCTTACCATGGAAAAGAAGTTTTTTTGGAGATTAAAGAAGTGGGAAGTCATTGCTTTCGTAATGTTCTATTTCTTTTTTGCAAGCCTATATTACGTTACCCTGTGGATTAATTGGGGAAGCAGTGACAAATCGGACAGCAGTTTTTTCAGTCTTATTCGATTTATAGACAACTGTGGATTACAGTATCTCATCTTCTTCTTGTTTACGGTTCCGATTTGGTATCTCGTATTTCAACAGTTTCGTGGAAGAAAGCTCTATTTTCGCTTGCTTATTCATTTGGTTACCTGGCCCATTTTCGTTTTCGGAACACAACAGGTATACTATTCTATATCCGAAACCTTGGGTTTTGGGCACTTAGAAGGGGCTTCGGCTGTATGGGACGTTTATATACCCGCATTGTTCTACCTCATCCAATTCGGAATGCTACACGCCTACGAGTACTACAAAGAAAACCAACGAAAGTTGATTTTGGAGGGAGAATTACGACAAGCTGCCCTTAAAAGTGAACTGGCGGCCATCAAAGCACAACTGAATCCTCATTTCTTGTATAACGTCTTTAACACGATCAATGCATCCGTTCCGGCAGAAAATGAAAAAACCCGCAATATGATCGCGCAACTTTCCGATTTGTTCCGTTACCAACTTCGGGCCTCAAAAACTGATGTCGTCACCCTAGAAGAAGAGTTGGACTTCGTAAAAAAATATTTAAACCTTGAGAAAGAGCGGTTCAAAGATCGCTTGCAAGTTGATATTAAAGTTTCTAAAGATCTGATGAAGGAAAAAATACCCCCTATGCTATTGCAACCTTTGGTTGAAAATTCTGTAAAACACGGCCTGGCAAGCTTAATCGAGGGTGGTACCATCTCTATCTATATTTTTAAGGAAGAGGGTAAGTTGAAGTTCGAAATTTCCGATACGGGAATTGGCATTCAAAACAAGCAAAATGTTTTTGGCAAAGGAGTCGGATTGACCAACACCAAACTTCGCTTGCAAAAAATGTATCAAAGTCATTTAGAATTATTGGATAATTCTCCTAAAGGATTGACCGTAAAATTTGCAATATGAAAAAAGTCTTGATCGCAGATGACGAGGAGGCGGGACGCGTACTGATCAAAGAATACTTAAAGGGTTTTCCTGATTTGGTGTTACTTGCCGAAGTAAATAACGGTGTTGATGCCATTACAGAAATCAATCGTTTCAAACCTGATTTGGTTTTTCTCGATATTCAAATGCCAGGAAAAACTGGCTTTGAAGTATTGGGCCATTTGGAAGAGATTCCGCAGATTATTTTTTCGACTGCCTATGATCAATATGCGATTCAGGCCTTTGAGGTACATGCGATCGACTATCTCCTAAAACCCTATACGAAAGAACGTTTTCAAAAAGCCATAGAGCGTCTGGAAAGCGGGTTTAAAGATGTAGGGGCCTTGGCTCAAAGCGTTATCATGGAACGCGAAGATTACCCTGAACGCGTGCTCGTGCAAAAAAATAAGAAACTAATCACCATCGCGGTAACTGATATCCTATGGATAGAAGCTTATGGTGACTATTCGAAACTACATACTGAAGAGGCTACCCTAGTGAGCAATTATGGAATTTCGGGACTCGAAGAAAAATTAAACCCAAAAACGTTTTTGAGAGTACACCGATCTTCCATCATTAATCTGGAAAAGGTTAAAGAGCTACATAAATATGGAAAGAGCTATGATGTGACAATGCAAAATGGTGATGTGGTGCGAGTTAGTCGCGGTTATATGGATGCTATTAAAAAAATCATGTTTTAAGGCGCTATTGGAAAGTAGGTTTCCTAGATTTTCTTTTAGTGGCGACCCAGCCAAATGTAAAATTGAACAAGGGGCCATATCCGTTGAGAACACCATCGCCCCTATAATATCCTGCCCCTAGTTCGACATTGAAATTAAAGCCCTTCGGATAGGTACGTTGAATACCATAGACAGCTCCGTAAAAAGCCAAACCAAAATCGTCAGGACCATCCAAATTATTCGAAATTTGTAGCGGACCCCAGAATATCGAACGTGCGGCAGAAAAGTAATCTCAAGAGTTTCCGGAAACATTCTTTCTCATGTCAATTCTTCTCTTGAAATTATAATAATACCTCAACCTTGTATGCCAAGCGAATCCGAAGGTATATCCTTCCTGATAGGATGCAATTCCAAGACCAAAGCTAGTGGAAGCACTTACGCCCTTAAAAAGACCCAATTCATAACTTAGTCCGGGGCCGAATAAATTAAATTTAAACTGATGACGCTCCAAATTGACAAGATCAAACATCTTGCCTTGTTCGCGTATCTGACCCCGCAGTACGGAAGTCACAAAAAAAGCGGTTAAAAAAGTAATAAAAAGTAGATTTCTAATCATCTGTTCAGCGTATTGTCAAGAATAAATCTAAAAAGGAAACCAGACGGAAACACTATCTTTGTGTAAATTTTAAGATATGAATCTCTCACGAATCCCTCATATAAAACACACAGACCGCGATAACTTTTTTCTCCTCTCCGGACCCTGTGCCATTGAGGGTGAAGAAATGGCGTTGCGAATAGCCGAGAAAATAGTCTCTGTTACTGACAAACTAGCGATTCCGTATGTCTTCAAGGGAAGTTTTAAAAAGGCCAACCGCAGCCGTGTGGACTCCTTTACAGGCATCGGCGATGAGAAAGCCTTAAAAATCCTTAGAAAAGTTTCAGAAACGTTTGAGGTTCCAACGGTTACCGACATTCACGAAGTATCAGACGCCGAAAAAGCTGCGGCCTATGTTGATGTGCTCCAAATACCAGCATTTTTAGTCCGACAAACTGATTTGGTAGTAGCCGCTGCGAAAACGGGTAAGGTGGTCAATTTGAAAAAGGGCCAATTTATGAGTCCCGAAAGTATGAAACACGCCGTCACCAAGGTGATCGATTCTGGTAACGAACAAGTGATGATTACCGATCGCGGCACCATGTTTGGCTATCAAGATATGGTTGTTGATTTTCGTGGTATTCCCACCATGAAACAATATGCTCCCGTTGTTTTAGATGTAACCCATTCCCTTCAGCAACCCAACCAAGCTGCGGGAGTCACGGGGGGAAGACCCGATATGATCGAAACCATAGCTCGAGCGGGCATCGCAACAGGTGTTGACGGACTCTTTATGGAGACCCATTTTGATCCTTCTATTGCCAAAAGCGATGGTGCCAATATGCTACATTTAGATCATTTGGAACAGTTATTGACGAATTTGACGCTGCTGCGCAAAACCGTAAATAACTTACAATAATTCCCCAAAATACAAGTTATTTAAGGGTACTTACCAACCCGAACCATGGCTACCAAGAACGCGCTCCTCCTTGTTTTACTATTAAGTTTTTCTTTCTCCTATGCTCAAATGCCAGATAATTTTGGAAAGGTAACCGATGCGGAGAAGAACATGACCTCTTATGCTACAGACCCAGATGCTTACGCGGTGGTTTTATACGAAAGAGGTGATAACTACTTTAAAGTCATTGACGACCGTATTCGATTGGTGAAAGAATATCATACCAAAATCAAAATACTTGACGAGAAGGGTTTTGATGAAGCTACCATTTCGATACTACTTCGTAAAAGTGATATGCTTGTAGAAAAGCTAAAAAAGGTAAAAGCAGTTACTCATAATGGAGCAAATCAGTTCAATGTGTTACCCAGCGAGATCTTCGAAAAAGACTTGAATGAATACCGAATTGAAAAGACCTTTACTTTTCCTAAGCTTCAAAAAGGGAGTATACTAGAATATAGTTATACCATTATTTCACCGTTCTTCTATAATTTTAGAGGGTGGGATTTTCAATCACATATTCCAAAACTTTACAGTGAGTTTAATGCCAAAATACCAGGCAACTACGTTTACAACCGAGCATTAATTGGAAGTTTGAAATTGGAAGTCAACGATTCTAAATTACAGAAGAATTGCTTTCATATTGACGGATTTACGCAGAGTGCAGATTGCGAAGTAATCAAGTACGCGATGAAAGACATTCCGGCATTTAAGGTGGAAGAGGACTTTATGTTAGCTGCATCAAATTACATTTCACGGCTAGACTTTGAACTCTCACAGTATAATCGTTTCGACGGTACCACGGATAAGTATACGAAGACTTGGAAGGATGTTGACCGGGAGTTTAGAAGCGATAAGAATATTGGAAGGCAGCTATCAAAAAAAGGTTTTTTCGAAAGTCAGGTTCCAGAAAAATTACTAACAGAAGGAGACGAATTGACAAGGGCAAAAAACATCTATGCCTTTGTGCAAAAGCATTACAATTGGAATGAAGAATATGGAATTTTTAATAAGGCAAGGGTAAAAGAAGCCTTTGAAAGGGGAACAGGGAATGTATCTGAAATCAATATGTCATTAATCAATTTATTGAATGCTGCCGATATTAAAGCTAACCTGATGCTGCTATCAACAAGAGGGCAAGGCTTACCTAAAAAAACACATCCAGTCATTAACGATTTCAACTATGCAGTCGCCAAGGTTACTATTGGTGGAAAAGACTACCTATTGGATGCCACCAACAAATATCTCACTTTCGGAATGCTGCCGTTTCGAGCACTTAACCATTACGGTCGTGTGATGGACTTTAAAAACGAAAGTTATTGGCAAGACATCATGGCTGAAACGAAAAACAGAGATCAGGTTCGGGCGTATGTCAAATTTAATCTCGAAGAACAAAAAGCATATGGCGTTCTAGATATGATCAGTGTCGGATATGATGCCGTTGATAGAAGAATAATTCTTGATGCCTATTCTGAAGATGAATATTTGGAGGAATGGGAGAAAGATGTCGCAGGAGATTTTGAAATTACGAAATACAAAATGATAGCGGAACGAACTACCGATTCACAAGTTGCCGAGCGATTTGAATTTGAAGTACACAACGTTCTTAATGGAGAGGTCATTTACTTTAATCCGTTTTTGATTCGCTTTTTTGACAAAAATCCTTTTACCCTTGAGGAACGAACATATCCCGTTGATTTCGGACACCCCAGACGGTATAAATACGATGTGAACATCGTTATTCCAGAGGGATACGAAGTACAAGAACTTCCAAAAGATCAAGCCGTAAAATTGGGTGAAAATCTTGTTACATTAAAATTTCATCAAAAAGTTAGCAATAATCAAATTGGTATCGCATTTGATTTGGCCCTCAACAGTTACTACTTACAAGCGGCTGACTATGAAGGGTTAAAAAAGGTTTTTAAACATGTTACTGATATTCAAAGAAACTCCTTGGTTGTTTTAAAGAAAATGTAGCATCCACTTCTTTTTTGTACTTTGGAATTTCAAGTAAATCTACTTTAGCATGAAATTCAACGGTATATTCCTATTTCTAGTCCTTGCTCTTCATTCATGCCATACGACAAATGACCAAAAGCAACTTCCCACACGGCCTAATATCGTATTTATCATGTCTGACGACCATGCGTATCAGGCCATAAGTGCTTACGATGACAAGCTCATACAAACTCCACATATAGACCGTATTGCCAATGAAGGCATGTTATTCACAAACGCCTCGGTTACCAATTCGATATGCGCCCCTTCTAGAGCCGTAATTCTTACGGGGAAACATTCACATATCAATGGAAAAATCGATAATCGGTCGCCTTTCGATACCACCAATGTTACCTTTCCGCAGTTACTTCAAAAAGCCGGTTACGAAACTGCAATGTTTGGCAAACTTCATTTTGGGAATAATCCCAAAGGGTTTGATGAATTCAAAATACTTCCCGGACAGGGCGATTATTACAATCCGGTTTTTAATACACAAAAAGGAGATACCACCATCACAGGCTATGTAACCGATATCATTACCGATCTTACCATTGATTGGTTTGAAAAACGAAGGGATACCGCAAAACCTTTTCTGCTCATGTACCTGCATAAAGCTCCGCATCGCTCTTGGCTACCCGCAAAAAGACACTACCAGGAGTTTACCAAAAAAACGTTCCCGCTTCCCCAAACCTTGTTTGATGATTATAGTACCAGAGGCGAGGCAGCCGAAAGTGCCGAAATGAATATTCTCAAGCATATGACCTTGATCTACGACAATAAGGTTAATTCAAGCGACATTGAAGCTTTGGGCATAGAAGATAGGGCCTTACCGAATCGTTTGGCCCGAATGACAGCAAAGCAACGCGCTTCTTGGGATTCGATTTATAAGCCAATAAGTACGGCATTTAGAAAGAACTATCCCTCCATGAGTGATTCGACCTTAATGGTATGGAAATATCAGCGCTATATGCAAGATTATTTGGGAACCATTGCCGCAGTGGATGAAAACGTAGGAAGGTTATTAGCGTATCTCGACCAAGTAAAACTGAGCGAGAATACCATTGTGATCTATACTTCCGACCAAGGGTTTTATCTTGGCGAGCACGGCTGGTTCGATAAGCGTTTTATGTATGAAGAATCATTCAAAACGCCCCTGTTGATCAAATGGCCCAATGTGATTAGCCCGGGAACTACCGAAGATGAAATGGTTCAGAATCTAGATTTTGCACAGACCTTTTTGGAAGTCGCAGGCCTCGTACCGCCAGAGGATATGCAAGGGGAAAGTCTGGTTCCTTTGCTAAGCGGAGAACGGGAAAAATGGGATAGAGAAGCTGTGTATTATCACTATTATGAATACCCTGCAGAACATGCAGTAAAACGTCATTACGGTATTGCCACCAAAGAATATAAACTCATTCACTATTATTACGACGTGGATGAATGGGAACTGTACGACCGCAAAAAGGATCTCAACGAAATGAACAATGTTTATGGAGACCCTGCCTACACTAGCGTGGTAGACAAATTAAAACCAAAACTTCAGGAGTTGCGAACAAAGTACAAGGACTCCGATGAATTGAGTAATCAATACATTCAGGTGTATAAAGAAAATGGGTGGATAGCGCAGTAGGAGGAGTTAAACTAGTTGATTTTTAAGTCTATAAACTAAGGGTTAGACCCTATTTGTAAAATTTCTTATTCCGAACCGAATAGGCATCTTGCAGCACTTCGATCAATATCGTATCATTGATATCTTCCAAAGAGGTGTAGCGAAGTGATTTCATCACCTTGCGTTTTTCCGTGACCATGAGAGCTACATGTTTCGTCAAATTTGCCGCGCTCCAAAAGCCTAAATCCACATAATCTTTACTTTGATTCATGTAGCAAAATGGTTTGCCATTAAGGTAATAAAAGGGAATTCGGTATTTGTATTTCAAATCAACCTCTGCAATCGTATGCTCGATCACCAATTGCAAATGCAGTAAAATACTGCGAAAAGGTTCGGGCTGGGTTAAAATGTAGTTTTCGGCCGGATTCACATTTAAATTTACAATTTCTTGATCAAAACATATAGGTATTTTGTAATTTCAGAGAGGAGAACCACATACTTTTAAAACAACGCTATTTGATATGAAAAACATAACCACCCTATTTTGCTTTCTTTGTTGTATTTGCGTTCTAAAAGCGCAGCATTCGCATTCAAGCCAACACGCCCTCACCTACCCTAATATCGATGGATACCTTACGTTAAAAGCCGATTTACATATTCACACCGTTTTTTCCGACGGAAATGTCTGGCCTACGATACGGGTGCAAGAAGCCCTGCGTGAAAATTTGGATGCCATATCGCTGACGGAGCACTTGGAGTACCAACCGCACAAAGATGACATTCCGCATCCGAATAGAAACCGATCTTATGATTTGGCGCTGGAAGAGGCCAAAGAACACGAGCTATTGATTGTGCATGGTTCAGAAATTACGCGCTCGGCTCCCATGGGGCATAACAATGCTGTTTTTATTTCAGATGCGAATCTGTTGGTGACCAACAAAGCCGACAAGGCCTTCTCGGAAGCTAAAAAGCAAAATGCCTTTGTGTTCTGGAATCATCCGGCATGGCATGCGCAAAATTCGAAGGGAAATCCTATACTTAGCAACTTTCAAAAAGAACGGATTAGAAAGGGTGAACTGCATGGTATCGAAGTGATCAATTCAGTAGACTATTCAGAGGAAGCCTTGGCCTTAGCGCTTGATCAAAACCTCACCATCATGGGTACAAGTGATATTCACGGACTCATTGATTGGGATTATACTGAAAAAGGAAATGACCGACCGCTTACTTTGGTCTTCGCCAAAGAAAAGAGCCTTGAAAGTTTACAAGAAGCCCTTTTTCAAGGGAATACCGTTGCCGTATACAATTCACTTTTGGTAGGAAAACCCGAGTTTCTCGTTCCTTTGATTCAGGCCAGTATAAAAATAAATAAGGCCACTTACCTACCCAAAACCCAAGTGCTGGAAGTGGAGCTTGAAAATAACTCCAGTAGCGACCTTCTCTTTGAAAATCAAATGGAATATAATTTCTACAACAGCTCGCCGGTTTTTACTGTGGAAGCGCAAGGCACCTATAAATTATTGATTAAGACCTTGGTAGCGAAGGAGGGTATCGATTTACGACTAAAAGCTTTGGGAGCCTTTACTGCGCCAAAACAGCAGCCCGTTGTCGAGTGGAAAATTTCCGTTGAAAAGTAAATTTCATACTTTTTTGATCCTTCTTTGCGATCAATTGAAATATTTAATTTAACTTTGTATTTCAAAGTACTTTATACTCTTCCGCTAATTCTTAGCTTCGGAGTATGATGTTTCGGAAAATTATTCAGGCTTTTAATTGATAATTATATGGATTCAAATAAATACTTAGACGACATATCAGAAATCAAGAATATGATGAGCCGCTCGTCTCGGTTTATCTCGTTAAGTGGCCTATCAGGCATCATGGCCGGGGTGTATGCTTTAATAGGAGCTTATCTAGGGTATTTAATTCTTTATCCTAGCAATTGGAAGTTCGATACCTATGAAGCTATTCAAGAGGCACTAATAGCAGTTGCAGCCGGAGTTGCCATACTCGCTGTGCTTACCGCTGCCTTATTAACTTTTAGAAAAGCAAAACGCAGCGGTGAACATATTTGGGATACCTCTTCGAAAAGATTGCTGGCCAACTTTTTAATTCCTTTATTAACGGGAGGAATTTTCGTATTGTTATTAATACGACTAGAATATTGGGTAATGATAGCGCCTTCCACGCTTATTTTTTACGGAATGGCATGCTTGAATGCTAGCAAGTATACCTTACGAGATGTACGCTATTTAGGCATCACCGTAATTATTTTAGGGTTGCTTTCGGCCTACTTTGCCGGCTACGGACTTTTATTCTGGGCATTGGGCTTTGGCGTATGCCATATACTATATGGAACCCTAATGCATTTTAAATATGATACTGGAGATAGCAATAAATGAGCATAATAAATAATATAAACAAAGCATTTGACCACCGTATACGACTAGGTATTATGTCGATCTTGATGGTGAACGACTATGCCGATTTCAATATGCTGAAAGAACTCTTGGGAGCTACCGATGGAAATCTAGCGAGTCACACGAAAGCGCTTGAAAAAGAAGAATACATACTGGTAGAAAAGCAATTCATAGGTCGAAAACCAAATACCCGCTATTCGGCGAGCAAATTGGGCAAACAAGCCTTTAAAAAACACATTGACGCCCTTGAAAAATTGATTGGAAAGTAATTGACTCTTTTTTTTGAGTATTTACTTTGAATTTCAAAGTACTTTATAAAAACAATATGAGAGCAGTGGTTTTAGAAAAATTATATCAATGGAGTTTAGTGCCATACCAATCTCTTAAAAAGAATAATGCTTGGGATTTGGGTATTGAAGACCTACTCCAATATCCTAAAAATACCTTAGCATACCACACAGGTCGCTTTTTGCAAAGCAACAATTTTGACCTTCAGGAAAAACTTGAAAGTCATGATGTGTTTCACGTACTCACAGGAACAGGAACCACTGTACCCGAAGAAATTAGTATGCAATTCTATTTGTTGGGTAATGGTAAGCGAAGTATGTATATGTTTTCCGTCATTTTTTTAGGCAGCTTGCTATTTCCTGATTTTCTCAAGCTATTCTTATCAAAATATAGCTGCGGTAAGGCGGCGCTTTCCTTTCATCAGCTTGATTTCTATAAGCTATTGGGTCAACCTATAGCACGTATCAAAGATGCTTTTTTAATTCACTAGATCATTATGAAAAACAGATTTAAACATTCGATTAATTATATGGCTGTTCTAACGGCCTTTACAAGCTTTGTTTTAGGCACCATATGTTTACTACTATTTAAAACCAGCAGCGACTATGGCTTTGTAGCTATCGGTTATTTCTACACGCTGTTCGCTGCCCTAATAAATACCATCTTCCTGTTGTTGGTACTCTTTAATACCATGCGAACACTCAAGGATTATCGCGAGCACTTGAAGACCATTTTGGTAGTACTGCTAAACATTCCTATCGTAATTTTTTATCTAGAAATTCTGTAAATAATGAAACCAAAACCATTTCATATAAGCACAATGTACAAGCAATTCATACTCGTAATCGGTTTTGTAGTTGTCTTGGTTTTCGTTCGACTCAAATCATATTTATCCATTCTTAAAATTTTTAAATCATGAATATTCATATTAAATCAATCGTCTCGGCCCTAGCATTTAGCCTGTTGTTTTATAACAAAAGTTTTGGCCTGAATCTTTTTCTCATTTCCATTTTGGTAGTTGTATTGGTCTCTGCCCTGAGCAGGGCCCGAGCCGTTTCTTGGGGTTACTCCTCTGCCTATATAGGTACCTCAATATTCGTTTTTCTCAATCCCTCCGCTTTTACCATTTTCGTTCACCTGATGGCCTTTATGGTGTTTGTAGGAAAATCGATTTCCCAGAAAAGTTCTATTTATCTGAGCTGGTTTCTAGGAATTGTCAACATGCTTGTTGCATCGATAGCGAACTTCGTTCAAAAACAGGAGCGTGAACAAGGGGTAGCAAAAAAGGAACGAAAAGCAAGCTCGCCTAAATTACGCAACCGATTTAAAGGGGCATTTGCCGCGATAGCGCTACTATTCATTTTTGGAATGCTCTATCGCAATGCCAATCCGATCTTTGGGAGTCTTATTGCGCAAATACATCTCGATTTTATAAGCATTCCATGGCTTTTTTTCACCCTATTGGGGTATGTTATTTTCCTTCACTTATTACGCCCTTTCGATGCAGAGGAACTAGTAGCATTTGATTTAGCACAGAAAAATGAACTAGAAAAACCCACCGAACTGGTCTTAATCGGTGAAAAGAAAACCTTAGAAGGGGAGCATACTTTAGGAAGCATGGTCTTTTTAGCCCTTAACCTCCTCCTACTCTTCTTTCTGATAACGGATGTTGTTTATCTGCTTGAGAAGACTACCATTAGCAATGCAGAATACTCGCAATCGGTTCACCAAGGTGTTTACGCATTGCTATTTTCCATCGTATGTGCGATTGCACTTATTCTGTATTTCTTCCGAGGAAACCTCAATTTTTTTCAGGGAAATAAGCGTATCAAATCGCTAACGTATCTATGGATTGGCCTCAACGTGCTCTTGGTCGCTTTTACCTGCTATAAGAATTATACCTATGTTGAAGCCTTAGGTCTCACCTACAAACGCATCGGCGTATTTGTTTACCTACTACTTACCCTTACCGGATTGGTAACTGCTTATATCAAAGTCGCCCAAGTGAAAAATTTCATCTATTTAGTACGTACAAATATTGCGACCGCCTTTGTCTTTTTGATTGTCAGTGCAGCCATTCCATGGGATAAAATGATTACCTGGTATAATCTAAAACACATAGCACAGCCCGATATTAGCTATCTTATACGTCTAGGAAAAGGCAATAGCGAGCAACTTTACCACTACGCAGAAGCCAACAAGATCAGGTTGACCGACCTTGAGAAACGGAATATTAGCGACACTTATACTGCCTTTTTAGAAGAACAAGCTAAAAAAACCTGGCAAGAATACTCCCTCTATCAATTCACTAAAAATGAATCGGAATGATCGTGCTTTTCAAACATCGATGGAACCGTGTGGCGGTTCGTATTGCTTCGCTAAGCTTCCTTATAGGGACGGTTTTGATGCTTACCGCCTTAATGTCAGATAATGAGCTCATCATTACTTTTGGAATTGTATTTCTGGTGCTTTACCTACTGCAAACCATTATAATTCTATTTATTCTCCTGGTAAACACCATGGCCCATTTTAGAGACATCCATGAGCATGTGATGACCCTTATCATTGTGCTGATGAATTTTCCGATTGCAGTACTCTACATTAATTTTTTAAATCCGTAATAAAATGAAAATCAAAAATAGAACACCTCTAAATCACAACAGTTTGTATTTTAATCTAAGCCTCTCCATTGGCTTTGCCTTACTGTTATTGTTATGCCGAATAAAAATTACCGAAAGTTCGTTTTACCTCTTTTTGGTATGGAATCTTTTTCTTGCGGGAATTCCTTTTGCCATAACCCAGCTTTTCAAAAGGAGTAGCAAGTTACGTTCCTTAAAAATCGTTGAGTTTTTAGCATTTGCAACTTGGTTGTTGTTCCTGCCAAACAGTCCATACATCATTACAGACTTGGTTCACCTGCACAGTGACCGGTCAAGTTTGGTTTGGCTAGATCTCTTCTTAGTATTCGTTTTTGCCTTTAACGGATTGCTTTTAGGACTGCTATCTATGTTGGATATGTTTGCCCTTATTCGGCAACGGTATGGCAGTCGGGTAGCAAAATACACCCTGTTCAAAGTCTGTGTGTTGAGCGGCTACGGCATATACCTCGGACGATTTCTGCGATTCAACTCTTGGGATATCACTACCAAACCGCTGAGCTTGATGTATCAAATTGCACATAGCCTAAAAGAACCCAAGGTATGGCTGATCACTTTTGCCTTTGGCGGTTTTCTCTGGATATTGTTTTCTGTATTACAGTCGGCATTGCAAGTGCGGAAAATTCCTATGATCAAAAAAGAACATTGAGAAAGGGCGTACTGTAAATCGCAAGGAGTCTCAAGTCTCCGTTCATAAATAGCAAAGCCGTATGAAACTAAGATTCAACAAAACCTATTTCTTATTCTTCATCCTTCTCTTCTTAACTGAAGCAGCAATAGCCTATTATTTAAAAAGCGGTTTCATTCGGCATACTTTCGGAGACTTTTTGGTGGTGATACTACTCTACTGCTTCTTTAAAAGTTTTATAAAGGCAAATTCGGTGGTAGTTGCTTTATGCACCCTAGTCATTGCATACACCATTGAGTTTTTGCAGTTAACTAATTTCCTAGAAGTGTTGAGACTCAAAGGCAACCTATGGGCAAATCTGGTTTTCGGTAATAGTTTTAGCCTTCAAGATTTGGTGGCTTATAGTCTTGGAATAATAGTAACACTTTTCATCGAAATTAAATTCTTTTCGAAGTCTTGAGCTATTAAGGTTAAAGATAAAGTCAACAGCCTAGTATTCATTCGAAAGCTTTTTTAAACTGTATTGGCTCCTTTTGAGCTACTAATTCTAGCGCTTCAATATTGCCTTTAGTGTCATGAACAAATTTCACGGTGAATTCAGGATTAAAAGACTCCTTAAAGTCAGATAGGCCTTTTAAATAAAAGTTATTATAAGCAATATGTTCCAATTTAAATTTGAACGTTGGCAATTGGGCAAACAAACCATTTTCTTCGTTAATAATTTTGATTCTACCATATCCTTTTGCGTCATAATTGCCTATAAAATCCTTTGGTTTATGAGTTGGCATCTTGGCCTTGTTAAAGGGCTTATCTGCTACATCACCCTGATACATATCATGTACTAGCACGGGATATTCCTTTTCTGGAGATAAGTCGAGAAGTTTTCTTGTAATATAATCAGATACGATGTAGGGAAGTGTTGTATTGCTTTTATTGCATAAAACAACCACACCAATCTTTTTAAAGGGAAATAATTCCATAATTGTGCTAAACCCATTGGTATTCCCTCCATGACGTAAGCGGTAGTGACCATTCCAAGAACGGATGCGCCAACCGAAACCTTCGGTAAATAAAAATGAATCCTCTGAATACTCCTCATCGTATTTCAGATTTTGAGGTCGAGAAGCTTGGTAAATATAATTTTCAGGAATCACTTGATGTCCCTCAAACCTCCCCTTATTCAACCATACTGACATCCAATTTGACAAGTCTTTTACCGAACTTTTAATGGCTCCAGCAGGCGTATACGAATAGTAATTTTCATAGGGTACTTTGACCACTTTCTCTTTGTTCATAGCATAACCAGTGGCATAATTATTTGATGCTTTCATTGCTTTCAAAGTGGTAAATGAAGAATTCATTTTTAAAGGTCTAAAAATTTGCTCTAGTATATTGGTATCCCAAGTTTTACGAGTGACTTGTTCTACAACAGTACCGGCGAGCGTGTACCCAATATTACTATACTCCCAACTGTTTTTCACTTCAGTTTCTGGTTTTAGATACTGCAATCGCTGAACCGTTCGTAGTTTATTTGAATCAGGAAACATTACCATAGAGGCACCATGATTTCCTAAACCACTTTTGTGACTCAATAAATCTTCAATAGTTATCAAATTGTTCATCTTATCATTGCAAAATTGAAAGTTGGGCACATACAAGGCTGGCTTGTCTTTTAGAGACAACTTATTTTCAGACTCTAAAATTCCCAACAGAGCACCTGTAAAAGCCTTGGTCATTGAGGCTATATGAAATACCGTGTTTTCGGTTACAGGTAACTTATTTTCAATATCTCGATAGCCAAAACCTTTTGCATAAATAATCTTACCATCATGTATCACTGCAACCGAAAGACCTATGGCATCATATTGCTGCATAAGGTTTGTAATACCACGATCGATTCCTTTTAAGCTTGCATCTGTTTTTTGACTAAGAGTGATTGTCGTGAAAAGTAATGCAAGAAGTGCGCTATAAAATTTCATTTTGTGCTGTTTAAGTTGCAACAAAAGTGAAGGATTGAACCGTTTTAAAAGTCCGAATAAAGAAAGTCGGACTCTTTTTTGAAATTATTTAAAGAGACAGTCGCTCTTTTCTAAAAACAGTTGGTGTTTTGCCCGTTAGCTTTTTAAAGGCAGTATAGAATGAAGATTTAGAGTTGAAGCCCACCTGATATAATACTTCTAAAATGGTCTGGTCTTTTTCATCAGGATTGATCAAAATAGTTTTAGCCTCTTCAATACGATATTCATTTACAAAATCGAAAAAGTGTTTTCCCATATGATGATTTATAAGAATAGATAACTCCTTGTCTGGCGTATCAAACTGGGTCGCTAACTTTTGCAGCGTTAGTTCAAAATCTAAATAGGGTTTTTCATTTATCATAAAAGCCTGAAGTCTTTCAATCTCGGCTTTCAACAGCTTGTGATTTAAGCCGCTGTCACCTTTACGCAATGAAGATTTTACAGTTCTTAAATTTGTTTCAACACCCGTAAACAATTGTGGATGGTAAAGCGCCTTTAAAACAAACCACGTTGTAATTGCTAAGGTCGAAATACTTATAATACTATTTACATCTAAAACTAGGTGGTCTAGGCCAACATATTGAAGACACGACTTCAGAAGTACAAAACCGTGCGCAACGCATGATAATACGGTAAACTGAAATAACCATTGATAGGCCTTGGAATTTGCTTGAGAATTGTTTTCTAGCTGAATTCTTTTATACCTATCTAAACTTACAAAAACTGCAATCATATAAGCAAACCATTGAAGTTCACCGAATACGGCATAGAGCCTGAAAGATGCGCTCGATAAAGAGGTGATTTTAAAGAGGGTAAAAAAAGCAACGAACAAAACTATATGTAGCAGATGTACTGGTCTAAATCTAAAGTTTGAAAAGCAAACCGATAATACATAAAACAAAAATACTGGCATTTGTAAGAGCGAAGACGCTGTTTTAAGGCTATTTAAGCTAAGATGTTCTTCAAACCACCCACCAATAAAAAACCCAGATAAATCAAATGCCACCAAAAGTAGCATGAAGCCAAGGATACGGTTGGAACTTCTTTTCGTACTCTTTACTGTACATAGGAATACCGAGAAAACAATCATCAAGAAGAACGTAATCTTTCCTAAACTACTAATGAAGACTATTTTATTTTCCAACAAATACGGTATTAGCTATCCTAAATACAAAACTTCGAATGAACAACAAATCTATTCCTTACCATCAACATAATCTTGCAGATACGAATAGCGTTTGGTTAGTTTTCCATTTTTGGTCATGCGGGCCCGTTGGAGTACACCATCTTCATCTTTATTGAAAAAAGCAGGAATCACATGCTTTACAAATGCAGCACCAAAACCCACACTGGCATCTCGTGGAAGCTCACAAGGCAGATTATCTACCGCCATCACGGCGATGGCAGACTTATTTTTGAAGTTGGTTTCCTTTTCAGTTTTGGGGTCGTATCCGTAAATGGGTTTTGCAATGGTAGAGGGGCGAATGGTGGTCGCAACCGGCCCGTCAATATCGCAGCTCACATCAGCCACAACCTTAATCTTAAAGTCAGGATGTTTTGCATCTTCCCGTGTATATAAATAAGGGGCGCCATCACCATAAAAGTGTCCAGCGATGTAGAAATCGGTTACGCGTGTAAAGCGTGTAAAGTTGGTTTTATATGCTTCAGGGTTGGCAAAAAAATCGGCCTTATTACCACGCACTCCATCTTTGCGTTTATTGTATTCAGAAGCATCGATTTGACAATACACCGGTTCGTTTAATTCTTCTTCCAAATACGCTCCCACGGTTACCTTTCTGATGTTCATGGCATCGAGCATTTCACGAGCCCCGTTTCCGACCCTTCCCCTACCAGTCAGCATGATTTTGATATGGGGTAGTTTGATTTTGTTCAGTTCCGAAATCAATGCTTGCTGGTCAGCCAGCTTTTCCGCTTTGGGGAGCTTGAAAAGTGCGTATTTGAGTCCGAATGCCCTGAATCCGTTATAGGCTCCTACAATTCCGGCATATCTTCCGAAAGCAACAACACGTTGTTCTTTTTGATTGGTAATGACCTCATGATCGTAGAGTTCGATATTCTTGGCGAGAATCGCCTTTAGCAATTTACGGTTATAGGGTTGTTTCTTTATAGTATGCGAAAAGAAAAAGTATTTCTTGTTCGGAATCAAGGCATCGATGGGTACTTCTTTGACCCCAAGAAGCACGTCACATGCTTCCATTTTGGAAGCCACTTCGAGCCCTAAGTCTTTGTACTCCGCATTTTTAAAAACACGAATGGGCGAAGGTTCTACGATTATTTCTGCTTTTGAATGGTTCTCTAAGACTTTTTGACAGGCTTCAGGTGATAGTACTACCCGCCTATCTGGTGGGTTTTTGCGTTCTCTGATGATTCCGAACTTCATATATTCTTGGGTTTGTAACTTTTGGTGTGGTAATAGTGTCAAATTTAACAGATGACAGGGCGATGTCAAAACTTTTTTTGGAATACTTTTTGGGGTATCTTTGGCGGCCCGTCTATTCAATGACGGGTGGTGCGTTAGGGATAGTAGCGGCATCTTTTTCAATTGGCGACCCTCCGAAGGGGTTTTTACAGAATGTAGACCAGTACTCAGGGTGATCAATTGAAAAAATACAGCGTATAGCCCGATACCACGGAGCTCGATTGCAATGAGAGCGTAGGGGTAAACGCCCAAGATAGTTCTTTGAAAAAAATCATTGAGAAACGTACTCCAGAGCTTTAGTGACGGAGTA
This sequence comes from Maribacter sp., assembly GCF_039974175.1. GTDB lineage: Bacteria > Bacteroidota > Bacteroidia > Flavobacteriales > Flavobacteriaceae > Maribacter_C. Next base: position 247,068 of record NZ_JBDWJN010000013.1, on the reverse strand, counting down.
GCATTTTCATCCTTCGCTCTGCACAGTGTTTGAGCTACGCAGGATTTAAATCGTTTACGAATAGCAAAGCTATTCGAACTCATTGAAGGGGCCGACTGGTTTTGACAGCGAGACCAATGGCAATGTAAGCATGTCGAGCGCTGATGTATAGCTCGTTAATCTCATATTTCACACTTTTAATTGGCGATAATAATTACGCTCTTGCCGCTTAATCTGAATTATAGTAAGATTAGCCTCGTCTCTACAAGGTAGAGAAGCGAGATGTTCCTGAATAGCCTCTGTCGACGGCGATTCAATTAGGAGCACCATAAATGTCGATATAAGGTTACTAGTACTTCGTTAGTAGCACTAAAACTTAAGAAGATAAGCGTTAGTTAGGCTTTTTCTGGTCAGGCTTGCGTCGAAAATTAATCAGAAAATAAGCATGTAGAAGGCATTTTCATTGCTTGTTTGGACGAGGGTTCGAATCCCTCCGGCTCCACCTACGCCCTCCGAAGTTTCGAAGTATGAGAAACGTAGGAGGGCTTTTTAATTCTAGTTACCAAGGTAACCAGCGGAACAGTCGGGCTACGGTGGATACCGATCCATTCCTAAATCATAAATTATTACTGCCAGTGTTCCGTAGCTTTAGCGTAGGAGCAGTGGATGCCGATCCATTCCTAAATCATAAATTGAGATTGCCAGTGCTCCAAAGCTTTTGCGAAGCAAATGCAAAGGAGGTGCTTACTTTCTGCAGTGAGACACCGTAGTTTTGGAAGTCAACACCAAACCATGGAACTCCCTTACGCAGTATATATTCTGAAATGTGCCAATGGAAAATATTATACGGGCTACACAACTAATATCACCAATAGGTTGGTTGCGCATAGAAAAGGTGAAGTATGCTATACCAAAGACAAACTACCCGTAGAATTGGTCTATTTGTCATTATTCGCTAATAAACAAAAAGCATACGCATTCGAACGGTACCTGAAATCTGGTTCCGGAATTGCGTTTCGCAACAAGCGTTTTTTATGGCTATGAAATTAAGCCCTTCTTGCTTTTCGCTCCTTTAAAGTTTTTACGACTATTTTAAACGTACAAATTCAAATAAAAAATTATCACAACAAGGGTCGATAAGCCAGAGCTTGTCTCCGCCTTCTAACTTGAACTGCTGCTCTACCTGGTGATCGAAACCCAAACCTACTCCTTCGAAAAGGGCTAAAGTGGTATATTGAACCATACTATCTTTTTCCTGCAAGGCGTAAGGGGAAGTATATACCTTTTTCCCATCTACAAACTTGTTAAAGACCTCTTCATCGGTAAACTCTACTTGCATGCGTTTCCCTGAACTTTCTGGTGTGATGGTCAGTCCGGCAATACTGCCCGTGGAAGCCACCCAGGTCCAACTGCCTTGGAGACCATTGGTACCAGAACTTGTTGGCCCCTCTTCCAGTGAGGTGTCTTCATTTGAACATGTTGTAAAAAATAGGGTCAACAGCAGAAGCAGAAAATAAGAAAGTGATTTTTTCATGATTGATGTATTTGCCTTAATTAGATGTAGTTAGGGTTAAAGGGTTGCTTTTGAGAAGTGGCTTTAACTAAGTAGTAAGACCAAAACTATTGGCGAGCTAGTACCTAAAAGGCAACAAAAGAAGTTTAAATTTGCCTATGGCTAACGGCAAATCTTGGTTACGCACTCTACTCGACCTCATAGAAGTCTTTTTGAACAGCTCTCAAAGAAGCAAGCGAGGCCGAACTTGGCATCAACATGTAGTCCCCTACCAAGAAGGTTGGGCAGTGCGTCGCGAAGGCAACAAACGTGTTACGAGCAAACATCGAAAACAGAGCACCGCCATACGCAAAGCCAAAAGTTTAGCTAAAAAACACAAAGCTGATGTCGTTATTCACCGCGCCAGTGGTGGTATTCGAGAGCGGATAAGTTATGCTGATTAAGATATCAATGATAAAAAAACCTACCTCACAATAAACTCTTTACAGAAGGTGCAATTTGTAAAGAGTTCTGTAAGAAATAGAATAGTAGCTATTCTTGTTTTTATTGCTTTATAAAAGAGTTTTCCTTATTGAAATGTATAGGCACATAAGTTTCAATAATATAGGGCGTTATTTTACGCAATGTTTCTCCATTAGTTGGATGTAAGCCCGGTGCTGTATAATATTCGATCTCCTTAATACTTTTTTTATAGTACCAAATCAAAGGCTCACCAGTATCGGAGAAAAATTTATATGCAACATCCACCTCTACTTTTCTCATTTTTTTCAATTTCATTTGGTCTAATGTATCTACCTTGGTTCCATATAGGGAAAATGGTCCGCTATCACAAGAAACTTGAACATAGAGTGAATCCGCCCATGTCATGCATTCAGAAGGTTTACCATTAAAAGACATCGGATACTTAAATCCAATTAAAATGAGTAAAAGAGCTGCAAAAGAGATACTGATTGAAACTATTAGTATCCTTTTGCTCCTCCTTCTTTTTTCTTCTTCCTCTTCTTCTTGTTTCTTCCTTTCTGTCTCCTTCTTAGGATCTAATTCATCTTCTTCAGAAATTGAATCTTTGAATTTTAGATACTCCTGCAAAGGCCTAGGTTGAAAATCTATAAGCCAGCTTATAAGTTCTAGATTCTCAATACTTGTGCTATTTGTATTTCCTTTTAAAAAATTGACAACGGGTATAAATCTATCCGCATCAAATTTTTGAATTTTTAACATTCCATCTTCTTCCGTTCTGAGTTGAAAAAACCGTTTTAAGGTATGTTGGTCATGATTAGAATTCCTCTTGTCAAATAACCATAGACAAGCTTGTCTTATTTGCTTCCGCGTGGGTTTGGTCAGATAACTACTCATCTCACCTCCCTTTTCCTTTCTGTACTTGGCTAATACCTCTTTCCGATAGCTATCACTAGTCTTTATTTCCATGGCTTGGTTGGAATTTTTGGAATTTCTACCGAATTCTTGGGAACTATTGGAATTCTTGGAATTACTTATAAAAATAACATTTTACCTCATATAAATTTGTCCTAGAGAATGATTCACTATGCATTGCTAACATAGTATTTCTAGAAAAATCATTCTTACGGAAATCTATAATGCGGCTAGTATTTAGCCAAATGGAAAGTAGCTAAAAGCTACCGCATAAGATTTCCACTTTCCAAAAAACGGAGTACTCCAAGCTCAAACGGGGTTGGTAAAAATGAATCTGGGAGAATCCCAGACAGCCACTCCTATGTCAAATTTTTAATAACAAATTTTATGAAACGCATATTTATAGCCGTAATGGCACTGGTTTTTAATACATTCTTGTTTTCATGTACCAAAGACACTATCGCTGAGACAGATACTCTTTATGAGACTCAGGCAACAGAAGGGGACGATGGGGATGTAAATGATGGTAGGGGCAACGGTTAGATGTCTTACATCAGAATTCAAAGGGCCATATCTTCGGATATGGCTTTTTTATTTTCTTACATTTATAGACAAGGTTTTCCTAATATGATAAATACTCGCATTATAACTTCTTTGATTCTTTTAATTTTATTTGGATGCAACAAAGTTCAAAAAATTGATGAAACCAAAGTTCAACAAAAAAGAATTCAGAGCTTGTTGGAGCGGATTAATAACGAAGACCTTGATTTATCTCTAAGGCTTAGATTAATAGATAGTACGTATCGACAGTCAGTCGATATAGAACTGGATAGCCTAGCACTTACTATTTTATATAACAAAAGCAACCTTCACTACGAACTAAAACAAATAGATAGTTCATATCATTATGATCTGCTATTACTACGTATGGCTAAGGAGATAAAAAGCACCTATTTTACGGGAAAAGCCAGTCAAGCGCTAGCCTATTATTTTGATACCAGGCAAGTTTATGATAGTGCGTTCTTCTATTATAATTTTTCTAAAACTAGCTTCCTAAACTTACAGGATAGTAGTCAAGTAGGAAGACGGTTGATGAGTATGGGGCTTATCCAAAAAAATCAAAATGACTTTTTTGGAAGTAAAGAGACTTTAACCGAAGCTATCACGTATATGCATCCAGAAAAAGATACAAGATTTATAGCTTCTTGTCTAAATGCCATAGCCACTAATCATCGAAAACTTTTGAATTATCAGGATGCCATTAAATACTCGGTTAGCGCCATTAAAACGACCAGTTCTAAAAAAGATAGGTTGATTTACCAAAATAACTTATCCACCGCCTATATTGATAACCAAAACTATGAAAAGGCCATTGATCTATTAGAGAAGATTAGCGCTGACACGTTATTACTCGAAATTCCGAGAGAGTATGCAAGAGTAATAGACAATCTAACTTATGGCAAATGGTTAATTGGTTCAAAAGAAAATACATTAGGTAATTTAAATACCGCTTTAAAGTTTAGAAAAGACCAAAATGATAGACGAGGAAAAATAGCCAGCTATACGCACTTAGGAGAATTTTACAGCAAAACCAATCCAAGAAAAGCAACGATATATTTTGATTCGGTTATTCAACTTTCCAAAATTTTAAAAATACCACGAGCAGAAAAAGATGTCCTTAAGTTTTTAATGGAACTAAAACCCAAGAATGTCAATCTTCGCAATCGCTACGTTTTTTTACAGGACAGTCTCTATGCCCAAGAACTGAAAGTAAAGACCCAATTTGCCAAGTACAAGTATGATGACAAACTCAAACAAGAATCCATTCTTCGTTTAGAAAAAGAAAATGCTGAAAAAAAACTTGAGGCCAGCCACCAAAGAAATCAGAAGATTTTGTATTTGGGTGGTCTACTTTTTATTACTTCGGTTTTAGGGCTTTCCTTATTCGGTTTTAAACAACGTACAAAACGGTTAAAACAAAATGGCAAAGTTGAAAAGTTAGAGGCTATTCATGAAACGGAAACGGAACTCTCCCGAAAATTGCATGATGATCATGGTGGTAAACTCAACCAGGCCATGCTAATGGTGCAGCGTGATGCGGATAAATCAGCGGTTTTAGATATATTGGAATCTGTCTATGACCAGATTAGGAATTTTTCCCGTGAAATCAATACCGTAGATACTGGCCCTGATTTTTGGAAGGGCCTTAAAGCAACTTTGGTATATAAGAAACCGACTGAAGTTGGGATGACTTTTGATGGCGGTAAAGAACTGGATTGGTCATTGGTAGGTCATCAAACTAAAACGATACTTTTTAAGGTCTTGCAAGAACTGGTTATCAATATGGCCCGGCACAGTAAAGCCAACCAGACCGTAATTTTATTCAAAGACCAAAACAAAGAACTCTTTATTTATTATGAAGATGATGGGATCGGAGCATCAAAAGAAGCATTGTTACGAAAAAATGGACTTCAGAATACAGAAAAGCGTATTCAAGCCATAGGAGGAAGCATTACTTTTGATACAGAAGATGGAAAAGGCTTTCGGGCCGAAATCCGAATTCCTAAGTAATAAAGTGCGCCATGTTCAAAAAAGTAGTATTAGCAGAAGATTTTCAGGGAGAAAACCAAGGTATCGCTGAAACCTTGCATGAAAAATTGGCCATTGAAGAATTACAAAACGAGTTCTATTGCGATAAGGCATTTACCCGCTTAAAGGTGGCCCTAAAAAACAATGAGCCGTTCGAGTTAATGATTACCGATTTGTTTTTCGAAAAAGACCATGTCGACCGAAAGCTCACTTCTGGCAGGGAACTCATTAAAGCGGCAAGAGCACAGCAACCCGGATTAAAAATTATTGTCCACTCTATGGAAAACAATCCCATACAGATCAATGCCCTTTTTAAAGAGCATAAAATTAACGGGTATGTGTGTAAGGGTCGTAGCGGAATGGTTGAGTTGGTCAATGCCATTCATGAAGTATTTCATAACAGAACGTATGTATCGCCACAACTAAATTTGACTTCTGCGAACAATTCTGTTGAACTGGATCATTTTGACCGTGCTATATTGAAAGAACTTGCTAACGGTCTTACCAAGAAAGAAGTCTCTGACAAGTTTAAAAAGGAAAATAGAACACCTAATAGTGAAAGTACCATTGATAAAAGAATAAGCAGGCTTTATGATGAATACGAAGCCAAGAATACCACAAATCTACTCTTCAAACTCGCAAAGGAAGGTAAAATTTGAGCCTTAACCTTTCCTAAAACTTCAATTTTCAAACAGATTCAAGTCTCTTACAGAATTCCGTAAGGGATTGTCTTGTAATGACATTAGGTTTGGTCATTATTAATCTTAAACAAATTATTATGGCTGTTAAGCACACACCAACTGAAGAAGTCCACAAAGGATACAAGGGAGGAACCACAGGATGTGGTTTTGATACAACGGATCACCCTGGTCATTGGGTAAGTACAAGTGCCAAAATCACTTGCAACAAAAATGGGTGTAAAAATTAAGTTGTTTTTCAATAAAAAGATAACAAAATGAAAAATCCGACTCCACTTGAAAAGTTTGTTGATAACAAAAAACATTGGGAAGAGAAGCATATACAATTAGCGCAATTATGTCAACTAAGATTAATTCATGAAAAATTGGAAAGGAACAGGTCAAACACTTCAACATTAGTTTGGTGGTTAATTGCTATTCCCATAATCGCCGCAATACTACTGTTTATGTCAGCTTTAGGAGCTATTTCTATTTAAAAGTATTCTGACGAATGAAATTAGTGATATCGCTTATAATAAGTATACTGTCGTTTGCAAGTGCTTCTTTTAATGATGGTGATGTTTATATCTGCAAGGGAAAAGGAAGCAAAAAGTATCACTATACAAAGTCTTGTAGAGGTCTTTCGCGTTGTTCGACAAAAGTATATGAGGTCTCTTTGAAGAAAGCAAAGGAAATGGGCAGAACACTTTGCGGGTGGGAAGACTAATCATTATTCAAACTATAAACCCCCAAAAAGAACGGCCTTTTAAGCATTCTTTTTTGCTTTACGGATATCTGTAAGGAATTGTCTTTGAATGGATTTAGGTTTGAAACATTAAAAATTTAAAACTAAAAATCATGGCATTTCCAAAATTTGAAATCAAGAAAAGTTCTAACGGTAAATTTTACTTCAACCTTCGTTCAAAAAGTAATGGGGAAATCATCGCGACAAGCGAAATGTACAATTCAAAACAAAGTTGCAAAGGCGGCATCGATGCTGTAAAAAGAGATGCCCCAATTGCTGATACTGAGGACTTATCCTAGACAATTAAAACACAAGAATTATGGGCTACCGAAAAGGGTACTACAAGAAGGATGGAACATATGTTCAAGGACATTTTGTAAATAAAGGCATAAAAAGGAGAAAATCTAAAAAAGGCAGCAAGGGTGGTTGTTTAGGTTTGATGCTCATAATAATATCTACGGTAATTATTTCCTGCACCAATGATTCCAATTGTGCTTCAAAGAACTGTTCGGGTTTTTCCACTCAGGCCGAAGCACAATCAACTTTTGATAGCGACCGAGACTGCTATTCAAATTTAGATAGAGACAATGACAATATAGCTTGTGAAAACTAAACCAATGGCAGAAATGAATATTTCAATTGAAATAAAAAGTCATTTTTTAAGGCTTTATCAAATGGCATTTGCAGATGACAATTTTGATGTTCTGGAATTAAAGATGCTTTACAATTTTGCAGAAGAAAGAGGATTGAGTAAAGGTCAATTAAACGAGATTTTGTTGAACCCTTCGCAAGAATCCGCAATTCCTGAATCTTTAGACGAAAAAATAGAATATCTGTACGATTTAGCATTAATGATTTGGGCAGATGGTATTGTTACCGAAGATGAGATAAATACCTTGAAAAAGTATTGTTTAAAATTTGAGTTTTTAAAAGAGAATATTGATGATATCTGTGAATTTCTTCTAGAAAATGCAAAAGTAAAAATCTCACTAAAAGAATTAATAGCCAAAATGCAAGACTGATATGAGTTCTTTAAAAAAAATATTCTCCATAAAGAAAAGTGCGACACAAGAAATAGAAAACCCAAAAGAGGATGATGTAAAAAAAATAAAGCTTTCATTTTTTGAAAGTGGCTATGGTTCCTCAAAACAGGCAGAAGGAAACCATATGATTTTCAAGGCTTGTTTACAAGATGTATATATGGATTACAAGGGTAAATGCAGAGAAGATGAAAAGCTCCAAAAAGAATTAAAAGAACCGTATGTACAAGAAAAAAGCAAGTATGAAATCGAACTGAAAAAGAGAAAGACAGTCAAAGACATTATAGAAGAAGGCATTACAAGTTTAGAAGCTAAAATTTCAATCTTTAAAAATGAAATAGCTGACGTGAAACACAATCCTGAAAAATATGTTGAGGACGTTGATAAAAAACCAAAGGCTCAATTTTATCTTGGTTTAATTGTTTTAATCCCCATTACTTTTTACTTGTTAGTTTTCTACATATCAGCTTCTTACTCTGCATTTTTCAAAACATTCAATACAGACCAACTTACCAATGCAATATTTGATGCAAATGCTTTGACAAAGGCGATAGATGATGGTTGGCTTGAAGGAGTATTCGTGGCAACAATTCCATTTGCATTTATGGGCTTAGGTTACTTGGTACATATGTTTCAAAAACATAAAAACTGGCTTTCATATGTGAAGATAGGAACCTTGTTTATCGTCACTTTCATCTTTGATTCAATTCTAGCCTATCAAATAGAAAAAAAAATATATGATATTGAAAAAACTCTAAACTCACCTGATTTCAATGTGCAAATAGCCTTCACGAAAGCGGAGTTTTGGGGCATCATTTTCGCAGGTTTCGTGGTCTATATTATTTGGGGATTGGTCTTTGATTTTATTATGAAGGAGTATGATAATTTCGACAAAATCAAAACATTTATAAGGTCCAAAAGAGAGGATATTAAAAACGGGGAACAGGAAATAGCTAATCAGAGTGAAAAGCTCAACCCCATAAAAGAAGAAATTTCCGGAATTGAGGGAAAAATAAAAGATTTACAAAGAACAATTGATGGTTTTGTTTTTTCCAATAAACACTACTTGACCTATCATGCAGAATATGTTAAAGGTTGGTTTTTGGCAATAGCGGACAATTTTGATTCTCTAAAAAGGAGAGACCAACTGCTATCACAATGTTCTGTAGAAGAAAGAAAGCATCTAGAGGAACACGATATAGCAGACGAAAGTTACGAAGGTCGATTATATAAATTGATAAACTAGTCTAATGAAAAAATATTTCCGTGCCCTATTATTATTGATTTTGACATCTACCGTCTTTAGCTCATGTAAAGAAGAATCCAAGACCAAGGAATTCATTCATGACCATGGTTTTCCGAATTTATCACCCAATCGAGAGAACTTGAATATCAGTGTGCTTTTGGACTTGTCTGATAGGATAAACCCTGAAAAATACCCATCTCCTGCAATGGAAATCTATTTAAGAGATGTGGAGTATTTAAAATCAATTGCAGAGAATTTTGAAGCTCATGTCATGAACAAGAAAATGATTAAGATAAATGATAAAATTCAGGTTTTTATCGACCCTGAACCGTCTGACAATACCTTGAACAAAAAGCTTAACACTTTAAAAATATCTTTTAATAAAAACAATGTTACCAGGGAGGAAATTTTACAAACTTGTAAAAAGTACGACAGTATTTCAAAGCTAATTTATGAAGCTGCAATTAAGGATGACAATTATGTTGGTTCAGATACATGGAGATTTTTCAAGAACAAAATAAATGACTATTGTATTGAAAATGACTACAGAAATATTCTGGTGGTTTTAACAGATGGTTATATCTACCATAAGGATACTAAAATAAGGGAAGGGAATAAGACTACGTATTTAACTCCTCAAGAAATAAGAGATTTTGGTTTTAACAAGCCAGGGTGGAAAGACCAATTTGACCAACAAGATTTCGGCTTTGTAACTAAAAACAACGACCTCAATAATCTAGAAGTTTTGGTGCTGGGCATTAATCCTGATGTCAAAAATCCCTATGAAGAAGATGTGATTAGGATGTATTGGACCAAATGGCTGGAGGATATGAACGTCAAGAGCTTTGAAATAAAACAAGCAGATTTACCTTCAAACATGAAGAAGGTGATACAGAATTTCATTTTAAACAAAGAGGAACGGTCAATAGGAACCATAAAAAAATAAACACTTCAGAAATATGAAAAAAAGCTATTTAATTGGCTATGATTTGAATAAATCAGGTCAAGATTACAAAACCTTAATTGAACAAATTAAAAAACTAGGAAATTGGTGGCATTGCTTAGATAGCACTTTTATTGTAAAATCTTCATCAACAGCATCATTAATAAGAGACCATTTGAAAAAATTTATTGATTCTAACGATGAGCTCTTAATATTATGTTTAACTGGAGAAGGAGCTTGGACAGGGTTTAGCAAAGAATGTTCTGATTGGCTTAGAAAAAATCTGTAAAGCCCTCACATGACCATTCCTAATCAGAAAATATCTTTTGGATTTTATGTTTTGTAGATAAGAATGAGTAAGTCCAAATAAGAATAAGGTATTTGATAATATAAAAATTATGGCTTGGAGTTTTAGAAGAAGAATTAAAATAATTCCTGGAGTGCATTTAAACCTAAGTAAAAGTGGAATAAGCACTTCAATTGGCATTAAAGGTGCAAATATAAATATTGGAAAGACAGGAGCTTATTTAAACACAGGAATTCCAGGAACAGGAATTTACCAAAGACAAAAACTATCCGGCAATAGTATAGACCCACAAAATCAATTTGAGCCTTTCGAACAATCAGAACGACATATTTATGATGATAAGGAGATTATAAGTGCAGATGTCCAAGAGATTACAAGTCAAGGTATGCAGGGCGTTAAAGATTCTATTCTATTAGCGCACCAACAAAGAACTGAACTTAAAAGGGATTTACATAAAGTAAAAACGAAACTATCGGCAACAAGATTAAAATTAACTGCAAGCTATGTATTTATATATGGCCTTGTAAGTAAAGGAATTCCAGCAAAGATTAAGGCTGATATTTCAGCTCAAAAAGAGGCAATTGCAGAACTTGAAAATCAAATCCAAAATTGTTTCGTCAATCTTGAAATAGATTTTGATGAAGAATTTGATTTGAAATACAAAAAGCTCTTAGAAACTTTTAAGAATTTGATCAATTGCCATAAAATTTGGGACATTACAAACGCAAGTCTACAAGATACTGTTAAGACAAGGTCGTCGGCTGGAACATTAGTAAAAAAACAAGAAGTAAGATTTGGGTTTAAAAGTTTGCCAGATATTAAATTTGACTTTGATGCTATGTACTTTAAAAATGCCAATGGAGCAGACTTATATTTTTATCCTAATTTCATAGTGATGTTTTCTTCAAAACACAAATTTGCAATTATAGGTTTTGAAGAATTAGATTTTTTCCATAGAAGTGTTCGCTTTACCGAGACTGGCAAAATTCCTAAAGATTCAAGAGTCATTGATAGAACTTGGGCGAAAGTCAATAAGAACGGAACCCCAGATAAACGCTTTAAAGGTAATTACCAAATTCCTGTAGTAAAATATGGGGAAATTCAATTATCAACGGATTCTGGTGTTAATGAGGAGTATGAATTTAGTAATTATGAGTTTTCCGCGGATTTTGCCAATGCATTTGAAGACTATCAAAGCCTTATTAAATTATCAGGAAAATCAAAAATTTAAATGGACTTTTGTACGAGGCAAAATAATGTTTCGATAATACTTCATATAAGTATTGAATTTATTTCAACCCAAACCTTAAAAAAACTGGCAAATGGTCCGACAGCTTTCTGGCCTGCTCCAATCGGTCACAAAGCTTTACAAAATCAATAACGCCTCCATCAATCTTTTTCACATCGCCTGAATAAAAAATATTATCTATTGGATAGTTCAAATACTTCCCTCGCTTACAAGTCTTTTTTAGAGTTGTTCTTTGGTTACTGATGGTTGAGTTGTAGTCTTTGCTTTTTAAGAGGTCAAAAACGGATTCCTTTTCGTCTACGTTAAAATCCCCCGCAATTATTAGCGGTGTTTTTAGCGAATCCGTGATAAAACTACTTAAAGCCTTAATCTCATCTTCTGGGTTTTTATCATAAGGCCTGGAGTGAAAATTAATCACGGTGAATTTTTCCTTGTTCAAATAGAAATCCAATAAAAATGGTTCTCTATCTATTTGAGTATTCAATTCATCAAGTAACCATCCTCTATTCTTTATTTTGATATTTTTTGTCTTCCATATGAAGGCATAGCGTTCCGTAACATATTTAGAACTATTGGTAGGGTTGCTAATCACATAATCCCATTTACTACCTTTTCTATTGAGAATATCAGATAGTTTGGCCACGGCTTGAGCACCACCATATCCAGCTACGACTTCTTGAATTGCCAGAATATCAGTATTTCTAACTATTTCGGCAATTTTTTCTAGTTCATCGCTACTTTTTGTTTTGCCAAAATCACGAATATTCCATGAAACCAAGTTAACAGTATCAATTTGAGAATAAATAGTAAAATGAAAAAAAACAAATAAAGAAAGTAGTAAAGTTTTGAACATTTCGTTTTGTAGTTTAATATCAACGAAATTACTCAAAATGCCATTCAGATTTTATAGATAAGCGTAAAGTGAATTACTTTCGCCCTTTGATTCAATTCGTCTATGATGCTAAACCATAATAGACTATTTAAGCTTCCCTTTTTAATAATTCTTTACATTACACCTCTTGGCAGTAGTTTAATTAATTCGTTTACACTCCATGAAGCATTGTTCTAAGAAGGGCAACTCTTTACAAAATCCGCTTAATGTAAAGAGTCTAACCCGAACTACAAATCATGTTTGGAAATAGTCCAAAAACTCCAAGCAAATGGTGATAAATTTTTCTTAGAAGCGCAGCCCCCAAATCCACCATAACTTACCTGCGCTGGATCCTATTTCGATTTTATAATGTTCCTGTAAATAGGCGTCAAGTAAAATCGAAATAGGGCGCAATTGCTATATTGAAATCATTTTTCCTTTTTCCATTTCCATTCCCCTGCATTCTTCAAATGGCAATAAACTGTATCTAATAAAATCCGTGAAAAAAGGTCGCCCAAACAAATAACAAATTGAAACAAATACTATTTTTTACAACAAACTTTTTCAATGTTTACTGGGGTTTCCAGCGTTTTTACAGCAAAACTTTTTCTATGAAAAAAGATAAAATTTTTTAAAATTCTGAAAATCAATTAATTAAAAAACGTAACACCGCTTTAGCGTGTTACCCTCTTGCTTTACATTTCTCACTCGTAAAAGCTCGCTTAAAAATGTAAACGTTCCGCCTCTCATACACTGTCAAATTCAAGTAAAAGAAATTGAGGCTCTTTGATTTTTAAAATATAGAGTTTTTTCTTTTTTTCGATAAATATGCTGGACTAACTAATATCAAATCTTATTAAAAAATGGAGTTATTCGTGGAGTACTAAAAATAGAAGTCGTTGGAAAGCTAATTCTATCTAAGATCTTGTAGTTAGGTTCTGGTCATTATATAAAAAGTCTTTAGAGTAGTATAGGAAATAGACACACACACTCTTCTTTTTGCTAGTGTTGTGTCTCATTTACATAAAGGTTTTAATATCTTCTAAAATCCAAATTGTATTTCACGTCATTTCTTTTGTTATTCACGACATTATTTTGTTCAATAGATTGATAGTAAGGTAGTTTAGCGTTGAATTCAAAAACGATTAATTATGAAGATAAAAGACCTAAACCCTAATGTTAGTATTTCAAATGATGGACAAATCAGGGATAATAGTAAAGAGTTAACACCAGAATTTGTAAGCTATCACAACAAGTATGAACTCGAGTCACCGGAAAACTACAAGTTTATTGAGAGAGCTTGGCGCAAAGAATTCGCAAAAGACTATTTGACCATCCCTTCGATAAGTAGTTTCATTAACGTGCCTGAGTCCGTATGTCAAGCAGATGACCGCACCAATATTAAAAACACTTCTGATTTTCCTTGGAAAATGATATGTAAATTATACGGTACAATGTCAGACGGAAATAGGTATGTCGCTTCTGGATTCTTCATCGGTCCAAGATGTATCATTACAAACGGTCATGTTGTATTTCCAAATGGCAACTGGGCTACAGAAATAGAGGTAATACCAGGTATGGATGGGAATATTGCGCCATTCGGAAGTGATTTAAGTACGAATTTTAGATGTGTAACAGGTTGGACACAAGATGAGCAAATGGAATTTGATTATGGAGCAATTATATTAAACGACAATACATTGTATGATAAAGTAGGAGCATATTTCGGATACGAGCAATTCAATGGTCTTCCAATTCTAAACAACGCGGGCTATCCGGCAGACAAAACTGAAGGCACTATGTGGTATGATGCCGGAAAGGTAGTTGAATCTACAGAAAGAATGTTTAAATACATGTTTGATACCAGTGGGGGAAATAGTGGAAGTCCAACTTGGGGAAACAACAAAAGGGTAGCAGGAGTACATGGATATGGAGGATGTCCCAACGAAGCAGTAAAAGTCATCGCCGATGTAATGAAAAATTGGAACTATTGGAAAACACTTTGAATCATGAAAATAGGTCGACTAAAAACATTTAACGCGGAATCATCTTCTGAAACTGTCTTAGAAATAGACAACTCCAAAATATTTGGAGGTATAACGCTTACTAGTCTTGTTACAGGTAGTATAACTTTATTGACATTTTGGTTCATCACTTTACCCAACAACTCAGAGAAGATTGAGAGTATTGAAAAACAACAAAAATTTGACATTCTGAACTTTGTTCTCAGAAACAGCAATGATAGTGTTCGCCTAAATTCACTAAGACTGCTGGTTGAGTTAGATTTTTTCGATGGTCAAAGTCAAAGTCTTAATGAACTTATTGAAGCTGATTTAATACCTGATTGGAGCAGTTACGAAAAATACATCTCAACATTCAAAACGTCCAACACGAATTCCATTCGCCGTTCTCAAAGGGATACTACATCCAATAGTGGAGGTGCAACAAGTAGCTCAAACAGTGCTGGAAAGCCCGAAACCATAGTAGAATAACCAAACGAAAACGTCATGTCAAACAAAAACATTAACAAGTTTATACTTACTTTTATATTTTGCCTAAGTTGTATGCATAGCTACGCACAAAAAGAAATTAATTTGGATTTTAAAAGTGATAAAAAAAACATAGAAGCGAAGAAAATTGGTATTAAAAAAGGAGAATACTTTAAGGTCACTGTAAATGAATTAAATCCAATTCTTTACAAAGCAGGCTTTAAGTTTGAAGATTTTGATTTAATCTCAGAGCCACCCGAAGCTTTAGGCTCTTTGTTTAAAGGACTTCCAAGCAATAAAGCTGAACTATCACTAGAAGAAAGCTATGTTGAAGACCTTATTAAGACATCAGATGTTTTTGTTAAAAATTTCTCTGAGATTGGATTTTATAGAAAAGAAGTAGGTAATGTAGGCAAAGACCCAACGAAAATTATTGAAAAGTGTAAAGAGTTAAGGGAAAAATGGATTGATTCAGTCCTTAAGAAAAATTTTACCGCTGAAGCTAAGAGAATAAATACTACCAACTTCGTTTCATTTACTGAGTTGAAGATTAGTGAAGTTCTGTTTTTCTATGATAACCTAAAAAATCAGAATGAAAAATCTACTACTCCAAACATACAAATTGCAAGAATCTTAGCGGATTTACAAGTTTACTACAAAAACTTAAAACGCGTAGCACCCTCAATTCTTTCAGGTCTATCAGCAATTTCTGAAGGAGCTAACAAAAAGGCAAAGGATTTAAAATTTGAATCCATGTCACCACCTCACCTACCCGAAAAAGATCTAACAACTGCCAAGATATATGTTATCAACAGATTCAATCCATCTGATACGGTAGCCATAAAAAAGCTTGATCTTTTTGTTAAAAACAGGTTTAAAGTGGATTTTTCTACCGGTTTATCAGGCAATTCAATTGTACCTCGGGATTACTATTTTATAAAAACAGATTCCATAAATACCGACATAGGCAATGAAAAAGGCTCAGAAATAGACTTGGGGATAGCTGCTTTGATGCATATTGATTGGCAAATGAGTGAATCATTTGCTTTTGGGCCAGCATTTGGTATCTCAGTTTCATTATTGGATGAGAAACCAAGATATATGCTGGGAATTTCGGGAACCATCGGTAATGATAAAAGCATAAGTATTTCGACAGGTCTTAATTTTGCTCAGGCTAAGCAACTTTCAGAACAAGTTTCAAATGATGGAATTAACTACAGTGGAGAAGCCAACCTATCCCAATTTGAAAGCATACCACTTGTTTCAAAGCTTAAATCAGGCATTTTCTTGTCGGTGACTTATAATTTAACACGTACACGAAAATAATATTGTTAATAACCTTTAATCAATTTTACAATGAAAACTTCCCTTTCCCTAGTACTTTTTACAATACTAATAAGTCTCACGTCTTCAAAATGTGAAAGACTGCCCTCTGGCAGAGATTTGGATGCAAATTCATTCGAAATATATTACAAGATAAACGACACAACCAACTACCAAACACTTCAATTTCAAGCATGCAATAAGATTTTCTACACGGTGGTGGGAAAATTTAAAGGCCAAAAAATAAATGATAGTATCTATGAAATTCAGAACTTAGATATGCGAGCTCATCTTTTAAGAGGGTATCCACCATTTAAAAACAAAGAACTACAATTAAATGATATTCTAATAACACATAGTGAAAGTACAAATTCGTTACTATTCTATTATAGATTAACCCCAGTGGATTCAACTAAATTATTCCAATCCAAATATGTGAAACCATCAACCTTTCCAATAAGAGTAAAAAATAATGTATCCATCTCCTTTGTAGCTGCCAGCAAGAATATACATTTATTAAAAACTTGCGCTATGGGAGAGTATGATGAAAATTCCAATACCGAGAGAATAGTAACCGGGGGAGGTTACGAGTGTAATGGCAAAGGAATAATAAGTGGTAATCAATAATTTCCGAATTGAGAACGTATATAAGAGTCACATTTTTTCTTTTGCTTCAGTGTATTTCTGGGTATGGTCAAAATGCCATTGATAAAACATTTTTGGCACTTAAAGGCTATAACCTAGAAGAAGCAAACATTTATGCAGATAATATAAAAGACTTAGAAATACGAAATTTGTTCTTTAAACAGATCTCGTATTTCTACTCTGGAAAGATTGAGAGTCAAATGGGAGAGCAGAAATTGACAAAAAAACTTTCGTCTAAGGAGCTAATTTCAAAACAGATTCTTATTTCAGATTTACTTTATTTAGAAAAGGATACAAAAAATAACGATTTGATTTTTAGTGGGTACTTCAAATCGCTAAATGCTGCTGAAACAATAAAAGACACTCTTCTAATTACTGAATCTTTACGAAAAATAAACACATACATGCTCTACAGAGCAAGAGATACTATTGCCACCAAGGAGTTTCTCACAAGGTACGAAGCATATACAAATTGGTCACAATTAGATGATTTCTGGCATAGCTACCTCTCCATTGGTTACACTTATATGATGACAGAAGATTATGTAGAAAAAGTAAATCATCAAGAAATAAACAGACTTTTCGAAAATTCCTTTTTGACAGCCAAGGGAAATGATTTTTTAACTGCAACTATATTTCAGATGCGAGAAATATACTTTGCTCACTGGTTAAAAAATTATGAAATGGCCAACGTCCAAAACCTAAAGGCGTCTCAAATTTACAAGTCAATCCCTTTTTGGTTTGCTCAAACCAAAGTAAAAGGCCTTGAGTACAATAGGCATATAAATTTTCATAAAAATGGTAGCCACAAAAAAGCCATAACCTTTTTTAAGAAGGATTTAAATAGAGATAAGGAACCTTTTTTAATTATGCGCACACATGAGTGGCTTTACAAGTGTTACTATGGACTAAAAAAACATGACAGTGCTCTCTATCATTTTCAACAAATGGAAAAGTTAGCAAGACTTATGAAACAAGCTGATAACGCTGCAGCCATAAGAAAGTTAAATGCAAAATACAATTTTGATATAATGAAGAATGAATTGGAGTTGTTGGAAAAAGAAAACATTAAACTAGAAAACAACTTTCTAGCTATATTACCAATCTTTGGTATAACTTCTTTAGTGCTAGTAATTATATTCTTTTTATACAAACGTCATAGAAAAAAAGGTTTGGTTTTGGAGAAAGAAAAACATCAAACATTACAAAAACTTGATGAGCTTAAAAGTATTGTAATAAAAAACCATGTTGTACTCAAAGATAAAACCAAGATTTACATATCGGATTTAATATACATCAAATCCGATGATCATTATCTTAAGATATTTTTAAGTGACAATAAAAGTCACCTTGTTAGAGGTAAATTAAAGCAAATTAGAGAAGAGCTTCCTCCAAATTTCATCCAATGTCATAGATCATATATTGTTAACGCAAATTTTATCAAACAAATTAATAGAGAAGAATTAATTCTAATTAATAATACATCCATTCCTCTTTCAAGATCTTACAGGGACAACTTTTAACAATTACAGATTCATTATTAATTAAGTTTATTCATTCAAATATTATTTTTAATTGAAAAAGTCACCTATTCGGTGAGTACAAAAATTCACAAGACTGAAACGACCCTATTTATTGGGCTTTCTCAAATAAGTTCTAGTCCCTCCGGCTCCACCTACGACCTCCTACGTTTCTCATACTTCGAAACTTCGGAGGGCTTTTTAGGATGTACTTGTAATGATCCGGTACTTCATTTTGAATTGATTTAATAGGTATTATCGTCTATTTGAAAATAATAGCTAGCGTATACTAATTCTAATCATTTGCATTATTACTCAGCTCGATTAATTTGTTCTTCAGAAAGAGTCGCTATTGCCCAATCCTTGCCTGACTCTTCCATTTGGGCGAAGTATAACCTTTTGCCATCGGTTCTTACATTTATCAAACCATATCGCAGACCCTTTACAGCCTTTACCTTGTCAAGTCTAGGTCGATGTAAAGGTGAAGACTGTGAACTTCCCAAAAATAGACGATACTTCGATTTCTCCTCCGCTGTATCATGAACTTTAGTTGCCCTATCCTCACTATGGAACTCGGGCTGTGATTCACTGTACTCTTTCATCGAGCCTATGTTGCTAATCTTTACAGACCTAGCCACTTCGGTCATATAAACCAATGGGCTTACCAACCTATCATTTTCTTCAAGAAACCTTCCGGTAATTGCACTGGCAGATACAATGTTTGGTCTAGGATGATCGTGTGATTCGGCATCCCCAGAAGAAATTACCGTGCATAGCGGGTTAAGACCTTTCAAAAACTTATAGGAGACATCATGAGAACCATGATGACACCCTTTGGCAACATCACTTTTAAACTCTTCAATAAAACTATTACCAGCTGAATACGTTTCCATAATATGGTTCTGGCTATGGGTGTTCAAATCTCCTGTCAAAAGAATTCTTCTATCGCCATAGTCTAACCGCACCAATACACTGTGACCATTTGTGTTTTTAGAATCCCCATCTGGAAATCTTTTTAACGATGGCTTATTTGAAGTTTCTGTTTCGATTGGTCCTAATACCCTAATTGAGCATTTGTCACCGTTCAATTCAAATCCTGGCAAAAAATCATGAGTTTTGTTGGAAAGTCTTGAAACCTCAGTTGGGTCGCCATTGTTTTTTTTCAATTCTGTAACAGCTTTAATGAATCTTCCCCAAGCACCGTTCAACGTATCGGTGTCTGGATTTGCCAAATTCTGTATGGCCTGAAGTGCAGACTGCCTATCATCGATGAGCTTTGTATAATGGCCATTTTCGATAGGTCCAAGTGTTCTAATGGCACTATTGCCGTCCCAACGTTTGAACCACCATGAAAGACCGGCATGATAGACCGATTCAACCGAAACTTGAGAGCAATCAAGTTCTGCTTTGTTTTTTGGGTCATCAAGATTAATCAAGTCCATCAAACCCCCAAAATGATCAATATCATTATGGGTTGCAATCATTGCATCCAATTGAATTTTTACTTCATTATCTCTTTGATCAAATGATAAATAATCTTTATAGAATTTCCAATCAACAAAGTCAGCGGCATTTTTTCCGCTATTTTGGTATGACCTCGTATTGCCGCCATCTACCATGATATTGTGCCCCTCAGGAGTTACCACCAACACTCCATCACCCTGACCTACATCGATGATATACACCTCGAGAAGGGGTTCACCGCCCAAATGCCTTGTATTTATCCAATATTCCTTTCCTCTTCCACTAACCCGTTTCGCGTCACCATTTGTATCTAAAATTCGAACCCGGTCTCCCCAAATAAATCTCCCTTTTGAACCTGAAGGAACCTCGTCGGTACCATCATCGTCTATGGCTTTCGCTGGCGATTGGTAATAATTGGCTAAGTCTGATTTAATTACATCGTCCCACCACTTTTCTCTTGCTGGCATATTATATGTTTTAAGGTTAGAAAATTTGTTAGGCTATAGTATAAGCCACGACCACCTATGTTAATGGAAGAGAATATGATAAGTTAAAACGAGGGATGTAAGAAGGGTTAAAATAAATGTAAGAAAATATTTCTATTCCATCATACTATACGGCAATGAATGCATAACAAGAATATGGTACTAATCGTTTATTTATACAGTATTGATTGAGATGCAGTGAATTAAATGATCCGTCTATCGATATTTGTACAATTTGAGAATTAGTTCTTTTGCACTCCTCATACTCACTTTCATATATTTCTAATTCTAGTTTGAATGCATGGGTTAATGCTTTTCCAATTACACAAAAGACCATCAAGCTAATGACTTTAATACATCTTTTCCATTTTGAATTTTTGACACCTTTAGCTTTTAAACTTGCAAAAAACAAAAACCCCATTTTTGGGGATTGTAGTTGCTAAGAGTTTTTACAATCTTGCAGTTCTTACCAAATTAGCTATTTTCTGGCCTAGTCTGGAAAAAACCTCCCCTAGGGTTCTTTATAATTTTGAAATAAAATGATGTCATTTAAACTATATTGTAAGATAATTATTTCCAATTATACAGAAAATAAAACAAGGCATACAAAACCAGCAACTTACACTGCAGTAAAATCATAATTTTGAGGCGTAGAACCCTATACGCGTCTTTAAGAATAGTAAGTAATGCAATTGGTGATTCGAACAGATTGTCGTCAAAAAGACCTTTTGGAAGATCCAAAAATAAAGACCTTACTTGCCCCCTTCGAACCTGTTAGCTCACTAGAACCGCTCGAACTCGACACGGAATGTTACTACTATATAACCATCCGTGACAATGCCCCGCTTAAAGAACTTATCCCCCAGCTCATGCGAATAAAAAGCATCGAAGCTGTTTACGAAAAACCCCTCGACTTTCCTCCGATGTAATAATTCTCCGTTGTAACTCAGCTGAAATGCTAACAACGGAATTCAAGTACCAACACTCACGCTTCAAATAGTAATCAATTATTAATCAGGTTGAATTGGCCATCGGTCAATCTCTACCTATAAATTCAATCTTATGGCAACAAAAAGGAGAAAAAAAGTCATTGACTCGCCTTCGGGTTCACCGCCAGAACTTATCGTAGTTTCAAAAAGTGTAGAAGCCCCTCATGCGGAGGAAGTGATGAAGGCCGCAAGGTCGAAATCGAAACCGTCGGCCAAAACCTTAGCCGGTTTTGTAGTGGGGCAAAAACTACAATTCGTTCCGTTATTCGGAGAAACCGACCAAGAAGTGGCGGAAATCGCTTCGAAGGCTAGCGCCTTTGAAGGCGGAGAAGACCTTTCCAAAATGCGACAATTCTACAAAGTTGAGGCTCCGGCCGATGCAGATCTGGAAGGACTGGCTAGTTCACTTAACGCACTTGACGAAGTAGACGGGGCATACGTAAAACCTGGTTGTACGCCTCCAGTCTATTTCGGCGACGATGGCGAAAACGATATGCCAGAGGGCGACCAAGCTCCCATTACGCAAAACCTTACGAACAACCAAGGTTATCTGAACGCAGCACCACAAGGTGTTGATGCCCGCTATGCTTGGACTTTGCCCGGTGGACGTGGTAACGGTGTTCGTATTATCGATATCGAAGGGGGTTGGAACTTTAGCCATGAAGACTTACGCAGAAATGTTGGTGGTCTTCTTGGTGGAAATAATAATACCGCTGATCTGAGATGGTTCAATCACGGTACGGCCGTTTTTGGGGAAATGACTGGGGATAGAAACAGTTTCGGAGTTACAGGAATTTGCCCCAGCGCTAATGTACGAGCGTATTCCATCTTTGGTGTTGGTACTGCAACGGCAATACGACGCGCGGCCGACAATCTTTCTGCCGGTGATGTAATGCTCATTGAATTGCATAGGGGCGGTCCAAGATATCCGGGAGGAGATACACAATTGGGTTTTATTGCAATCGAATGGTGGCCAGATGATCTTGCAGCATTGCAATATGCAACCAATAAAGGTATCATTGTGGTCGAAGCAGCTGGTAATGGCTCTCAAAATCTAAATGACGCTATTTACAATACCAGGCCTTCTGGATTTCCATCGAGCTGGCGGAATCCGTTTCGCAGAACAGCGGGTCATGACAGTGGTTGCGTAATTGTAGGTGCTGGTGCACCGCCTCCAGGAACTAATGGTGGTAATTGGGGTGCCGATCGCAGCCGCTTAGGCTTTAGCAACTATGGTACTTGTGTAGATACCCAAGGTTGGGGTCGTGGAGTTACTACCTGCGGATATGGGCAGATAAGAGGTGCCAATCCAAATAATATGAACGAATGGTACACCAACTTCTTTAGTGGTACCAGCAGTGCCTCACCCATTGTTACGGGTACCGTTGCCTGTTTACAAGGAATTCAAAAAGCCGCAGGAAGGGCCTTACTAACGCCTCGTAGAATGCGTCAATTGCTACGTTCTACGGGCTCACCACAGCAGGCAGGGGCCAATCCGGTAACGCAACGCATTGGAAATCGACCCAATCTGAGGGCTTTGGTAGCGGCTACCGCTTCACACCAACCTTGGTGTGGTGTACAGTTTTCGGGCAGTCTCCCTCGAGGGGCGACCCGCAGATGGTTTACCCATAGCTGGCCAGACCACTGGCATGTAGTTTGGACCGTAGTGCCTACCGCACCAGCCATTGATGGTTCTGCGCAAATTGAGTTCAAGGTAAAAACTACCCGACAAGCTTTTGGTCTTATCAAATATTTCATTGAGATAAAGAACCTTAAGAACTATCCGGTAAATGTTCAAGCGCGTTACTGCGTACTGGCATCATAAGCAATACAAACAATTAGTAACCCGGGAAGGTCTGAAAAAAAGAATCTTTCCATAAAATCGAAATATTATGAGAGTAGGTGTTCAATTCACTGGCAGTGTTCCTGCAAATAGCACACGTAGATGGTTTACCCACAGCTGGCCACAGGCATGGCATGTGGTCTGGTACTGCATTCCTAAAAGTCCCGTGCGCGACGGGCCCGCACAATTGGAGTGGAAAATAAAAGTCTGTAGACAAAGTAGTACTCGAATTAAGTACTTTATTGAGGCCAAAAACCTCAGCAACCGCACTTTGCAGTTTGAGGCGCGTTACGCCATTATGAACCGATAAATTTTTGACGAATCTTTAAAAGAATAATTATGAACGTAAATATCAATTTTAATGAAAAGTCTGGTGAAATCGATTTGAAAACCGAAGCCGGCGCGGAAGACACTATGTCTGTTGCCGATGGAGGTGCTCCATCAGGCGATGTAGCGGAATCTTCTAGCGACTTAGACGATTTTGACATCACCGATGATTCAGAAGCTGAAGTTTTAGATATTGGCGCACCAGCAGAATGGCTGATTCAGGCAATATCTCAATCATCTGAGGAAGAAGCCACTTCAGAAGAATCCTTTGATGAGGATTTCAACGATGGCGGCAGCGGCCCTGAAGAATAGGAAGACGTCATTGTAATTTCAAACCCACATGATGCTATCATGTGGGTTTTATTCCTCAATAGAGGCTCCTAGTGCTATTCATGCGACCCGAACTGTAGTAGCTAGAAACAATGTATAGCAATGCTTAGCCTATTTCCAAATGTCATTTATACAAAATTCAATACAGTCTGCACAAAACTTTAAGAGCTACATTTTTAAATCATTAATTTCAGATTTTACTGATTGCATTCATACGTAATTATTTACGAAACCAAAGGTTCCCTACAAGAGAAGAAACTTGAATTGGTTGGCATTTGAATGACGACCCGCTTAATCAATAGTTTAGAGTACGAGCGGTTGGCCAAATGAAAGCCTCAAATTCTAAACTTTTTAAAGAACCTATGCCGACCTCAACTTCCTTTGTGCGCAGTATACAAAAGCCCTTCGTCGCTAACAAAAGGCTATTTGGGCTACTTACGGTCGCCCTCATCGTCATCGGACTTTTGATGGCAGGTTACTACTCGTATACCCAGCGTAATGAACAGTACTTTCGTGAGTCGAAACTACAAAGTCTAGATGCGCATTTCGACATCATCTCCAAACAGCTGAACAATGATGTGCAATCTTATAATGCTCAAAATAATATCACACCACAGTCTGGCGATTCAGTACTACGTAAGCAAGTCACTCCATTAAAGAAAGAAATCTATTCAAGCTGGAAAAAATCAACAAAATCGATCAAACTAGATCAAGCCTTTGACGAGTTGATTGTGGTTATAAATGATCCTGCCAAATCGGTAAGCGAAATCTATAAAAGTTCGCTTAAAGGAGCTATAAAACCGCCTGACAGTTTATTCAGATCTAGTCTGCTTAATATCGGTGTTGCCTATGCAATTCCCGAAGAAAACACCAAGTACCAGCTATTCGGACGAGAATATGATTACGAAACCTCCTTAAATTCCAGTCTAAAACTGCGTATTAAGATACTGGGTCTTGTCAAGGCAGATCGCTACAATGAAAGCATTCGAAAAATAGACTCTTGGATCATTGCCTTACTGACCACCTTCTTACTGCTCGCGATCTTTGGCCTACCCTATTTTAAAATGCTCTTTATCGCCGAAGACGAGCGCCTCTCAAGCAATGACGTCATCTTATCGGGCATATCGGTTGTAGTAGGTGCCCCTATAATAATGATGGTGTTTCTAGCCTTAATGGCGCATTACTATGACTATTACCATACAGTTCCACAACAGTTGAACGAATTGGGAAATGATATCAAGTATCGGTTTGAGCAAGAAAATGAGGCCAATGTCAATGAGCTGTATTCCCTTTCTTTAGAAAAAGCGGATACCCTAAATATGAATGTGGGTCAACAATACTTTGAGATTTCAGAAGCGGATTTAGAAGCTATAGACAACTTCAAATTCATTTCTAAAATCGATCAAACCAATGGTAAGGTCCGCTACCATATTGCTCTAATCGACAAGGATAATATTAAGAATACCAAAACTTTAGATAGCAGGCGCTACTTTAAAGACTTCGACAAGTCAGTCAACCTTTGGAAGTCAGATGTAGTGCCCGAATACGTTATGAGGCCAGTGGTTTCTATAGAAGATCAAACCGCAGAGGCCATCTACATTTTAAACAACAAAACCGATGTGCTACCCGGGTATCGTGTGGGTAGTTCACAACTAAGAGCAATTCACGACCCTATCTTACCCTTTGGATATCAGTTTGCCATTATCGACAACAGTGGTGAAGTTTGGTTTCATTCTGAGGAGGGAAGAGCAACCTTGGAAAATTTTTTTAAAGTTAGCAGGCAATTAGATGACTTAAAGGCTGCAGTACTTGGAAGAATAAATGCCCATGGGCTGGTCAATTATCGTGATGAAGGTAAATTATTCAATGTGGCACCCATTGCAGGATCCAATTTAAGTGTTGTAGCACTATACGACATTGGCCTTCTTCGTACAAGGGTATCAGAGGTATTAACCCTTGCAAGCATGGCAATTTTACTGGCATTTCTGCTTATGCTTTTGATTACCGTCCTTTCCCTTATTATAAGAAATCCCAAACTTGGCCTTTATCGCTACGACAAATTTCTATTCGAGTTTATAACACCGAGAAAAGAGAACAAAGAAACCTACATTCTTTTATCCGCACTCTTTTTGGGTATTTTGTTGATAGCCATCATTGTGGGTACATTTTGTCCCGTTGCTCCGCCAAAAGTCTACATTATATCTCTTCTGTTGGCGATGTGGACCTATCTGATTGTATACTACACCCTTCACCCTTATCGCAATAGAAGAGATATCAAATTCAGGGTACGAGACTTTCTACTGTTGTCAGTCATCGTTTTTCTAAACGTAATTATGATTAAGATCAATCCTGAAAATTACCTGTTCCATATAACAGCAATTCTACTGCAACTATGCTGCATAGCTATAATTGTTCGTGGACAGTTTTTCGCTTTACCAGCTAGAGTCAAGAACATTTGCAAGTACAATTTTTTGAAAATACATATTGCATACAGGTATTGGTATTCAATTTTTCTGTTTAGCTGGTTGTTGTTGGCGGCCGTCTATCCGGCGTATTTGATTTTTGAAAAGGCCCAAGACCTCAATGATATGGTTTGGTTCAAAGCCAATCAAATTTACATGGCAAAGACCTATGAAGAAACAGAAAAAAAGCTGCGAAAGAAGTTACCGGCATTTCAAGAATTGGAAGCACGATATTCAAAACTTTACCAAAAACATTTGGAAGGAGGCCTCTACCCCAAAGCCATTAAATTTAAAGATACCAACGATAACATAGCCCTAGATACTAAGGCGAACGATACCATTCTGCGAGAATTTCTCTGGAATATGCGCCCTATTTACGATGAGAAGGTCAGTTCGTTTAAGGCACTTGTCTACCAAAACTCCGTAGATGCTTCCTGGAGTAGTGTTGAAGATTTGGATCATCTTTCGCTGACGGTGTCCTCCCTAGAAAAAGACGTATCATTTCAGGTCACTGGTCATACGGGAAATAAATTTATGAACACAGGCTATGGTTTTCCAACCTTAAAGGTGACCGGCATACTCTTGATACTTGCCATATTATTTTCTTTAATCCTCTTTTTTGTCGATCGCTTCTTTGCCTTCCGCTTTCGACATTTAAGACCTAATGATTTTGACACCAATAAAGAAAAGGGCTATATCAAAAAATTTGGACAGATACTTCTAGATGAAAGGTCAAACTCTGGTTTATTATTGATTGGTTTGCCCTTTTCAGGGAAACGTGTATTTGCAAAAGAAATACTTAAAACAGCAGGTTATACCAAAGACGCCACCCTTTCTATGCTCCGACTTGACAACGTGGATACCAACACAGATATTTCGGATATTTTAGCAGTGTTGGCCGGCTTCGATCTAAAAAATGGAGACGAATTCAACTTGGAAGCGCATGAGGCATTTATCATCGAACACCTAGAACATAATATAAAATCATATGATGCCAATCACATAAAACTAAATGTCATTTCATTTTTGATTTCCAAGCGGAAAAGGGTCATACTTGTATCTGAAGTATACCCGAGTCAGATTTTCGCATTTTACGAAAATCCTCCGGAGGATCACAACTTACCCCTAGGAAGTTATGAGGATGATTTTAACTCCTGGCGAAATATTCTAAGTGCCTTCCCGCAGGTATTGATCGGCATAACCAGCAATAAGAAAAAAGTATACCGAATATTAGGAATTACACCCACAGATAAACCGACCAAATTTGAACGCACCATTGCTCCGTTAATAGCGGAATTAGGGCACAGTAAGTTTCTGCCAACATTGGCCCCAATCATATTGTCAAAAACGTTGTACACCACAGAAAATCCTGACGAACCTGGGCAACAATTAGACCGTCAACGCATGGTGATGCACACCCAAAACCTGGGTCATGGTTATTACAACGACATCTGGAACGCCTTACCGACAAGAGAACGTTACCTGCTCTATGATTTGGCCAAAGATGGCTTTCTCAACATTAAAAACCGCAACTCACTCTTCTCCCTAATGAAAAAAGGTTTGATCGTATGGAGAGATCGCCCCGCGATTTTCAACTTTAGTTTTAAAAACTTCATTATCACATCGGTATCGTTGAACGAGGCGCTTCGACTAGAAAAAAAGAATAGAGGTAAAGGTTCATGGGGAAGCACCAGAATTTTATTTTACCTCATCATTCTAACCACCATCGCTTTCATTGCCATGGGCAAACCAGAACTATTAAAAGACTTTGAAACACTAGTCGGCACCTTAGGTGGTCTAGGTGTTGTAATACCATTAATCAGCAAACTATTGGCCTCTGGGGGTAATAAGTAGCGTAAAATTGTGCAACAGTCAACGCAAATAATACGTATCAACAAAGTTTAATCTTAAAAAAATAATATCATGGGAAAAAAAACGAAATCAACAGATTTGTTCGCTTTAAAAAGTAAGGAAGAGCTATTAGAAAATTCAGAGTCAGGGGTACACCGATATGGTGAATCATTTATCTGTACCACAGATCGAACCGGTCACAAAACACCCGGCAATAAATCACCTTTGGAAATACTTGTAGATGCTAGTGAAGGGTTTATTCCCCTTTGGGCACAACATCAAGTATTGCGATGGACTTTTGATGAAGTAGCCTTACATTATTATAAAAACACGGAAGGGATTAAAACCTATATCAGAGAATTATTTGGTGAGGCCCTACTCGGTTGGGGAGATGCCGTTCCAGTGCGTTTTTGTGAAAACCAAGACAATTCCGATTTTCAGATACATGTGGCTTCCTCTGACAAATGCAACGCGCACGGATGTGTTTTGGCCAGTGCCTTTTTCCCAGACAGCGGAAGACATCAGTTGGTAATCTATCCGAAAATGTTCAGTCAATCAAGAAAAGAGCAAGTGGAGACCATGATGCATGAATTGGGGCATATTTTTGGGTTACGCCACTTTTTTGCAAAGATTAGTGAAAAGGCATGGCCATCTGAAATCTTTGGCGAGCACAAGCCCTTTTCCATTATGAATTACGGCGCCAAAAGTGTCATGACCGAAGCGGATATACGAGATTTGAGACAACTCTATCAATTGGCTTGGAGTGGAGAACTTCTGTCTATTAACGAAACTCCCATTCATTTGGTAATGCCCTTTCACACAGCAGGCGTTGTAGTATAGTACCCAGTAGCATCTGCATCAAACTTATCTGAATCAACTAAAAAATGGTTCTCGTATTACCCAGCGTGAACTTCTTCTACGGAGTACTACGAGAACCAATTAAGCGGTACGGTTTGGATACGTACTATAAAGGATTATCCTTGTAGGTACAAAACTTAACCGTCTACAACTTTTCCAGTTCGGGATATAGCCTTCTGGCCTTTTCTGCGATATTGTTCACAGGAGTTTTGATTGACGCCATTTCCAAAGAACCCTGGTCAGAATTTATAGTAGCGGTTTGTTCTGCTTGAATGGCCATAGCTCCTAGAATGAGTGCTTTCTTTCGTTCTTCCACGGCTTCCTCTTGGGCCACATCTTTCTGTTTCTCAACTTGCTTTACATCCTTTTCAGCTCGTTCAGCCCGTTTTCGGTTTACCTCTTTGCCGAACAAAAATCCTGCAGCAGCAAAAACTATGGCTTCAACGCCAGAAAACAGATAAATCAGCCTACTCCAATCAGGATCTTCGGCATTGACCTTTCCGATCAGATAATAAACAAAAAAGCCGTAGGCCACAAGAACCCCAGCAGCCAAAACATAAGGTGCGTAGTTTACTCCGTCTTTGGTATTTGTAAGTGAAGTTTCAATGCTATCATTTGCCATTTCTTTTTGCGTTTTTATAGATTAACCAATTCAATCATACCGCTGCCACGGCTTGCTTTTTACTACTTTGGGGAGTTTCAGAATTTTCACTAGACGCCACCATAAAACCCTGCTGCTCTAAAAAGTTTTTCCCATTTTCATAAAGTATGGCTGCAACCACCTTGTCTAACACCTTCTTTTTCTTTGTAAATTCAAACAAGTCTTTGGTACCCCCATTTACTTTTTGATATTTCACAGCAGCAACCGGGAGCCATTTTAATAAACTGGCTTCCAAATCTTTCATACGTCTACTATCGCTACAAATTTTAGTGGTTTCAATAAAGCCATCAAAATCACTGCCGATACAAATAAATTTTTCTGGCTTATCATTGCCTATGGTTTTCATCCCAATAACCGCCATGATATGTAGAATGTTATAACAAAGATTTAAAGGGTGTAAATCTCGACGTGGGGGACTTAACCAAGCTTCTTCGGCCTGCATTTCTTCTTTGCCTGCATAGTCAAGCGCTTTTAGACTGTTATAAGGGAAATAAGAGATAAAATCAGCGGTTGTCATGAATTCGTAATTGTCATCTTGTTTCGAGGAGTTCAATTCATCTCCCAGCAAGTCCATATTCAAGGTTAAACCAATCAATCCTTTACTATTGGCAACCTCAATAATATCCTCATCCATTAAATTGATGGTACAGGGATTAAATGTAAATTCCTTTTTAATATTACCGCCCCAATAGCCTGCCATTTTGGGTTGGGTGTAAATCTTTACAGTTTTTATACCCTGATCTACATGATTTACACATTTTTTAAGCATCAAATTGTCTTTCCAATCATGTATTGAATAGCCAGTTACACCAACGTGAGAAGCGATCAACGGAATCGAATTGTATTTGTTTTTTTTACGAAATTCGTACAAATCCTCACGTGATTTCAGGCTCAGATGTTTAATATCTATTAGAACGGGGGCCGCAAGGTCAGTGTCTTTACCGTTAGACTGTTTTGAAGTCGTTTTATGTTGCCCATTCTGAATTTTAAGCTCGTAGGCACGTTTTATAACCTCTTTCCCTAATGCGGTCAACCCATTGCCAAATGGATAAAAAGACGGGTGTTTCAATGTCTTTAAGCCAAAGGCGTGAGTCGCCAAATGCTGTTCAGGAATATGTGTTAAGTGGGTCAACGTAAGGTATAAAATGTCCATGCCGGATTCTCGAAAAGAACCGACCAATTTTTGAAGTAGCATTGCAGGATCCTTGCGCTCTCGGGAAATGACAGTGCTGGGGTCGAAAAAATTATTATTAAAACTTGTGAATTCGTCATATTCTAAAGTGTTTCCTATTTTCTTCATGCAAAGGTTATGCCCCCCTTCAATGGCAAAAACCAATTTTGGACGGCTATCAGATTTGCGATCTTGCTTATCCGGGTAGCGTTTTATAAGGTTCAAGCTTCCCGCTTGTTGCAGTTTCGGCATGGCTTCATCGCGAAGTTTTCTATACAATTCGACTTCCTGCAAGAACAAATTGAGGTAGGACAGTTCCCCTTCCTTTACAGCTTCAAAATATTCAAGATCAAAAGGTTTTTTCAGATTGCTTTCTAATATATCAGCCACGAATCCTTTACTTGCTGCCAAACCAAACTCCAAAGCTGCTATTGCAGCCACTCCAAGACCGACGTGGCCCTCTCTCAAATAAGCGATGCAACTCTGGCTTTCAAGCCGTCTAAGGATGGTTTCTTCTGTATAATCCTTAAAAGCCTTTGACATATTTATAGGTTTGGTCAGATGACCATCTTTATAGGTGTCTTTAGACTGTGGCGCTAAATGGTTCTTGGCCAATGGGTGAAAATGAAGATCGAAGTAATTCTTGTTCATGATATTCAGTTTTTAATTGAAACTTTCAAAATATACTTTTAAAAGCCTTTCTGTTTGATCTTCGTCAAACTGATCATAGCTTTCAAACACCTTATTCACAGGTCGCCCCGTCATTGCTGCAACACTTATTCGTGCCCGCTCAGTGAGTGATTCATGAAGAGTGGCGCTCTCAAAGCCAGGGGTGAGTTTTTTTCTTGCCGTGTTCCATAAAAAATGTACAGTTTCGCGAACACCTAAGTCCCACTGCGCGGGTTTTTCCTTGCCCTTGTAGGCGTGCTTCAAACCCGCTAATAAGGCTTTGATTTTCACCTCTGTTCTAGGCATTTCTTGACGAAGTAATTTTTCTATATTTAAAATGCCCGCACCAAACCGCTCTTGGTCCCAATGGCCTCCATTTTCGTTGGGATCGGTATTTGCAGAAGCCTTCAAATGTTCTCGAAAGAGTTCGACGATTTGCCAAGGTTCTTTAATGTATTGATTTAGGAAGTTGATATGTTTAGCTTTCCACAAAGCCGCTGCAGAGGCCACATGTGGAGTGGCATAACTGGTTCCAGATCCGAAGACCATAATGTCTTCTTGCTTCTTACTTTTGAACGGCACATAAACATCCTCCCCCGGTGCGGTAATGTCAACTGCTGGACCATATGAAGTATGTCTCCAAGGTTCGTTATTAGGGTTAGAGGCTGCCACGGCAATAGTACCAGGATATACGGCTGGAGCTATTACTGATTCTACCATATTACCTGCCGCACATACCCAAATTATGCCACGTTCATAGGCTGTTTTGGCAATACTATAAATCATTGGCCGGGGATAACTGCCCATGCACATAAAGATAATATCTGCCTGTGAGTTTATGGCTTGCGAAACCGCATTGAACAGATTACGGCCTCTACCGATTAAAATGACTGATTTGGAAATTCGATAGGGTATCACCTTTACCAGAGGTTTGTCTTCCTCATTAATTACAATACCCCTATTGCCATCATTTTCGATAGTTCCATTGGATTGTTTTCCTACTATGATACTGGCAGTTCGCGTACCATGTCCGGGTTGTTTCAGAATACCAACACTCATTTCGTCACGGGCGTCATCACCATCTATAAAGTCTTCATCTTGCAATAGATCGTATCCACCCAAGACCTTGGAGTGATCTGTATAACCCGTGTCAAGTTGTACCAGCCGTATGTTTGCAGCTGTATTACCTAATTGAACATAATCCTCCTTCTTAAGGTTGGTAGCCTTCACAACTTCCCTATTCCAAGCTCTATAAGCCTGACGTCCTTGCGCTCCATCCTCAAGATGTTTTTTAATCATACTTGCATTGGCCCATTTAATTTTAAAATCACCTTCGCTCTTATCCCAATCTGCAGTGCCGTCGTCCAATGATTCAAGACTTTCATTACCGGTCCATCTGCCATAATGGCCTGGTTTTATATCAGTAGACATTTCCAGGTCTGGAGTGCAAGTCTCAATCTGCGGAAGGCCTTCTAGATCGGCCGCAATTTCCCATGGGCTTTTATCAGATTCGACATGAATGTAAAAGAAGTTACGGTGCGACTTTTCTGTAGACATAGGGTATAAGGGCTCACTTAAAACCAACCCAGGTACCAAACTGCTTGCATTTGCTTTCCAGTCGTTTTGCATTTCCTTGACCTCAGAAAGTTGAATCTCAAAATATAGCGTTTTTGAACTGTTACGATTTGAATGGTTCATCTGATATTGATTAGTTGAGCTTATTTTATTTTCCGTCGTTGGTGCTATTGTATTTGTATTGGTACTTTGAACACCAACCAAGGTAGCCTTGTACTTTTCCATAGACGAGGCCACGGGCATGCGCTCTATCATATTTAAAATACTGCTAATGCGAATCCCTTCATTGCCAATCCAGTCAATCGAGTTGTCAGGGTCTCCTGGTTGTACTACTGATCCATCTTTTCTCAGCCATTGCCCATGTCTATTCTTTCTCGGCACACCACTATGGTGCAGGGCGACAACTTCTCCCGTACCAAGCCCTAGAACCATACTGCCCGAAGAACCAGGTAAGGTGTCAGATTCGTAGATGAGAAAATCATCTTTTAGAACCAACATCCGAATATCCTTCATGACAATTTTTTTGTAATCTCCTTTGGGATGTTGTACCACAATACAGTTTTCACCGTCGATAATCTTTCCAACTTTTTTATCTAAACGGGCAACAGGAAAATCAGTAATTGCTGTTCCACTTTTTGACACTTCCTCAATGGCGACTACAGTAAAATCAAGACCACTATACGGGTTGTCAGGGTCTTTTTTATAACTCGAGGTTATAAAGAATTCTTCGGGTAGCAGATTGAAGCTTTCTGTCTTGTTCGGATTACCTTGCTGATCTAGCTCATAATTGAATTGAATGGTTGAATTGCGGGCCGCCTCAGGGCTAGAAAGTACATGATTGTTGGTAATCATCAAGTTTGGTGTAATCAAAAAACCCGTTCCATAACCTGTGTTTCCAAGTCTTGAAGTAGTAGTAATTCGTACTACCGCTTTTGACAACTCCACTATTCTTTCAATAATACGGATGTCTTGAAAATTAGCTTCTCCATTAATACGCTCCAGTGCTTGTAATTCTGCAGTTCCTTCACGTGAAATTCTATTGTTAAGTCTTTCTTCGTCAGTCTGTATTTCTGACAGTTCCAGTTTCCCCTGTCGCACTTGGGTTATGTCGTTTTTTATTCGGTCAATGTCACCTAGGACACTGGAATAATTAGAATAGGCCTGTTCGGCCAGGTCTTTGTAAATCTCTTCCATAATGACTTGCTTTGAATATTTAATATTTTGTCTTGGTTGTCATATTTCGCAGAAAACCCATGCTTTCGAGCGTACTTTATAATCGCTCTCCATTACCTAAAAGATTATGGAAGTGTAATGTCTCCCCAAGATTGGAGTTCCTTTGTTGGAATTCCAGTAACCTAGAGGATTCAAGAATTTGTTAAGAAATAAAAAGCGATAAGTGATCGTGCGATGAAAAGGAAAATAAACCACGTTTTGAGTAGGCTCGGAATAGAATTTCCGAGAGTACGCCATACGTTCCCAATACCCAAGATTTGCCATAACGTTGTCATCTTAATTGGCCTAACAATCGCAACGGGGAACATCAATTACAAAACCGCATAAATGCTTAATACAGATTTTGTTCTTTAACATTATGACAATTCCTCAAATCATGCAAGGATATATGTATCAGCGGTACCTAATCATGTGTAGATTGTTCCTTTTTATGCACAGTTTATGTAGGAAAATAGATTTTATTTTCGATACTATTGCCTTCTTTAATCATGTTGAAGTAATTCATACAGCCCTAGACCATTGCGTTATCGAATTTCAGATGAACGGCTCAATCACTACAAACTACAAGACGGGCCTCTTTTCTATTTTTTTCAAATAGGAGATCTCTACAGGTTTTCCTTCGCATCGAATTTCATGAAATTAAGTACTTCAAAACCACACCTCAGTTGTTACTCTTAAAATCAAAATCACCAAAAATGGGGATTGTGCCCTGTACCCATTTTGGATAGTTTTATAGCATCATCAAGAGATCATTATTGAAAGTTTCCTCCTGAAGAAGAAATACACTTTTTGTATTTCAGTTCCATACTTCAAATCTGTACGGACATCCATAAACTTAAAAACAACAGGATGGAAACAAAGCGACTTAATGAAACCCTACATAGTCTTGTGGGCCACTTGGTTCTAGATAATCCCAAGGACAAAAAACAATTCAGCCAACTTGGTAAATCGTTATCCAAATCCTCATTAGAATCCCAAATTCATTCTCCTATTAAAACCGGATTCAATTTTGAAAAGTCAGATCTTTTTTTTGAGAATAAAATTGAAAATACACAGAAAAAGGTCATTGCAGACATTAGAAAAAACAGGACAAAGAAAAATAGTGAAACACAATATAAAGTATTTAGAAGGGAAGCTCCGATTCGCGAACACTTACTTCACAACTCCATTGCCGACTGGGCAGTAGGGGCCAAAGTAGATCACTCCATAGGGCCTTTTAAAAACAAAGACGGTCGTCAATTCTGGTATGACTTTTTCCCGATAGAGAAATTGATAAAGCTCTATATGCAAGGAGAACCCCAAGCGGTTTTGTTATTCAAGATAAAGCTACGCGGAGGCCTTAATGACACCTCCGATTCGGTTCTGAGAATTAAACCGACAAAGACCTATACTCTTGCCAATGGAAGTATTTGGATAAGCTCCAAATTTCTCGCTCCAAATGCTCCCGCTGATGCCTATACAGGTCTTAGCATTAATGGTGGAAAAATTACCTTGAGTTCCATTCCCAAAAATATTGGTGGAAAGCTGACCGTTACCAGCAGCACAAAAATTTCGGTTGATCTAAAATTAAATCAACCCGAAGTGAACGATTCCGATCCTAACAGCCCCTATGGGCAGGATGCACGCAATATGGTTCTGAATATGCCAGACGTTTTAAAATTTCATTTCACAGGAAACGGTAGAACTATTGATCAAGTATCAAACGCCAATTGGGCGCTTTACGGACAGAAGATGCAGTTTAAATGGAATGCATCGCTGCAGACCGATTACGATGCCAATCTTCAACGCATTGTTTTTGGCTTTAATGCTTCTTCACAAGAACTTATTGTACAAAAAAGCGAATCGCAATTCAATCGTCTCAACGGTCAGGCCCCTATAAATAGCAGTGGATGGTTACTTCCGGTCGCAACCATAGATGTATCACAACCTATAGCTGCAGAGGGCATCGGACAAATGTACGTCATCTGCAAAGACCAAGGAATACATTCTACTTGGAATGGACTTGAAGGTGGAGGTCTTGCTTTGTCTAACCCAGGTTTCTTAGTAGGCCCGGGACAAATTTTCCTGATCGATTTTCAGGCCGGAAATCCACATGCAAGTCAGACACTAGACCTATGGAAAGATGAACTAAATCCATTCGGTACCAAGGTGCAACTCAGCTTTTCAAATCAGGGTTCGCTTATGCCATTTTATTATGTCAGTAATGCCAATGGCAATGAATTGCTGATGGCTTTGACCAATGCGAACTTCGAAATAGACCGACCAGTTAGGGTCAATGGAGAACCTCCAATGATTAGATCTCTAAATTCGCTTTTGTTGATTGCAGTAAGTAAAACGAATAGGCTTATTTACTTGTTTGATGACAACCTGATACTTGACGATGCTGAAATCAATAATGAAGACCCCGCAATACCAGACCGAATGGCCTTTGCCATTACCAACGCCCTATTCAAAGTACTACAACCCAACGGCTGCTTATTTTTTGGTTCGCTTTCAGAGGATCTTCAAAAAGTAGAAAAAGGCTTCTTTTTCATCACCTTTGGCCTATTGGCCTATATACCAACCCTGCCCGATCCTTATGCCGCAAATTTAGGAATATTGAACAGGCAAATACGAGGTAAATATGCCAACCGATCTGTAGGTGCTACAGCAGTTTCACAGCAACAATTTACAGCATGGTTGGTTTGTAGAATTGCTTGGGATGCTCCTTCGGATACTACTGAAAACGACAATGTTGCCGTATCATTCCATTTTGCACCGCTCAATAATCCGTTCGGCAGTGTATCCCTTGACAACCCTCAGGAGGAGGAATCTGAGGAAAGTGTTGGAACTATATCCACCACTGATACCAATGTAAGTTTTAAGCCAAGCTTAGGTAATCTGACTAAAATCAGTGCTCCATCGTCTGATTTGGGAATACAAAATATATCAAAGACCGTTAGAGGTACTACCACACCTTCTTCTTCTCGAAGCACCACTAAGGTTGCTGCTCCAATACATACCACAGCAGCAGCAGCATTTAACCCCGACCTTCCCGATCTTCCACACTATGAATCGGAATGGGACAAAGAGACATCCCGCTACAGAAGAGACCTTTTCGCCTTGCTAGATGTAAGTACCAATGCTGATCTCTTCGGTATTAGCTTTGATCTATTGACCCAACGAGATTTTCGGGTATCTACTACTGTAAACACTAGTGGTGAAGCAACCGCAAATTTCTTTCCAGTGCAGGTTGATGGTATGGAGGTAGTTAGTACTGGTGCCAATGTCAAAGCCTTTACGGTACCTCAGGTATCTTGGGAGCCCGTTTTTAACCTTACACCTCCCGGGCCCATTCCGGGCGACCCAGATTGGGGCTTCAATTATTATCCCAATGATGGCGGTCCGTCACATATCCTTAACAATAGTATGAAGCAAGTGGCTCTGGCCCCACTTCCTGTTACCGAATTTTTGGTCAAAAATCGTGAAGAAGACGAAGAGTTTATGGCTTTTTCGTTTTTCACACTTCCTTTTGGTCTAAAAGCCTTGGCCTCCATGGAAAAAACTTATGGAACAGGTAGTGAAAGTCGTGAAGGAGCCGATATCAATCGCGACGCAATAACCTTTGAAAATAACACTGAAAGTGGGCTACAGCTTCGATTGGATGCTGGAATGCCCCTGCGCGAGGGAGACAGCAAAATGTTTATGGGCACTACCGTGCAAATCAACAACATCTTAAACTTATTCGGTGGAGTAACGGGCAATAGCACATTAGGTGCTAGTGTGACGGAAATATTTAATGGGGAATTCTTTAATCCTCAGCCTGGCCCTTTTAACCTTTTGAAGAATCGTGGGGTACCTGTGACTAGAATGGATATGAGCGGATACGGAGCAAATATGTTCAGCAACTGGCTAAATTCAAAAGCGGCCTTGGCGGAAACCAGTCAAGCGAAGTTCGACATTTTTATGGGCAGATGCGCCCATGAAGTTATACAAGTGAAGAGTATAGTTTATCCATGGGCCATAAAAGTAGTACGCACCATCACCCTTTTTAGAGTCGCCAGTGGCTATACCTACCGATTTGATTCTGGATGGCGTGCTGAAAGTGATGGCAAGTTTGATTTCAGGTATTTTGTCTTTGTGCCAAATCCGGCCAATCCACCAGTTCCTCCATTAATAGCAGCGGAAAGGTCTCCTGATTATGAAATACACCCAGGTTTGGTAAAGGGTTTATTCAATATAAATAATATAGTAGAAACCGTAGAAATTGAACCTTTCGTTGATCAAATTCGTATCGCACCTGGGGAACTTTATGTAGATGAAGACGGTGAGGAACTAACCAATAACACGGGTAGCGATATCATTTTTGATGTAAAATTACAACCCTTGTATTTTGACGCTGATGTCGAATTGGAACATACAACCACTGGTTTTGTAACTAAGAAAACAGCCGACGGTGAAAAAGATGTGGTTCCATCAAAACGTATTGTGGGCTTTGTGCAATTAGCTCCTAAAGGATTGCCGCTAAACGAGGAGGCCCTAAAACGCCTTGTGCTGCGCCAAGGTACCATAGGTGGACCATTAGATTGCGAAGTAGATGTTGCGCGTAGTTCACAGAAAATGCGCATTAGTCGATTTGATTTTAGCAATTCCTTTGCCGATAATGGCATCGACCCCACCTTCGCGGTTGCGGGTCGCGGAAACGTACTGCTTCCGAAAGACGGTAGCTGGAGCATGGTAAAACATGAACGCAGCAACGGAGATGTGAGTCCGGTTCCTTCAGATTTAAGTGTTCCTGTTATCCGGGAAGGTAAAATCGTTAAAGATACGGTCAATGATACGGTAAAAGTACAAGAGCCTGTAGGCGGAGCTCTTACCCGCATCGCAGAACCTACTGAATTGCTGCGTCAACCCACAGATACGACATTAAACTACGGATTCTTACAAAGTACAGATACACAAAAAGCGTTGTTCTTGACACCTTCCTTTAAAAAAGGGGATACGAAGTTATTAAGTAAAACCCCACCCCTTTTTGTCGACGCTTTTCGCATTGTGAATTCAAAAGGTATTTTTCCCAACATAGGAGACGCCGAGAACTTCGTTAATGATACTATTGGAGAGGCAATTCTCATGAAAAAAAATGGATCATTTCCGTTTGATACCAGTAGTCTAAAAGACCTTGGTCAAGATGTATTTGAACTTATGGACATACAAGACACTATTGATAGTGTCAAGCAGCAGGGTTTGCAATTGCTGCATAATCCTGAAGAACTTTTCGATTTACCCACGGAATTTGAACTTATTGATGTGGGTGACGGTAATTTTAGAATCTACATTGAATATGCCAAAACCGATAATGATGGAAATGTAGAAGATGCCGGGGAATTGGAATTTGATATTAATTCCGTAGCCAAGAGCTGGAAAAGCAAAATGAACAATATTGGTCTGGTTATTGATTTAGCGGGCATCGAACGTCTTATGACCATTCGTGGGAATTGGGATTCAAAAAATGGAGAAGAAGCGACTTATCCAGAACCAGAACTTAAATTTTCACCCGAACTACAACCTCTGGTGGATCTCCTCGAAATTTTACAAAGTCTGCAAAGTGGAGACTATGGTGCCGCTATAGGCAAGGGTCTAAAACTCGCGATGAGTAACAAAGCTGGAAGTTGGGAGTATAAATTCGAAGCCTCCAAAGAGATTCCTGTACTGCGTTTCCCCGTACCCGACGCCGTATACAATGACCCCAACACTCCATTTAAGCTTGAATGTGGTTTAAACTTGAAGGCCTATTTCAATGCAGCGCTAAAAGTGACCACCGATGCCAATGAGTTATTGCCCAGCGCTGGTGGATCTCTTGGGTTCTATGCCCGCTTGTCTGTCATGTGTGTTTCGATATCCGCTGCAACGATTTACGCAATCGGGCAAGCGAATGTAGATATAGCAGCAGATACTAAAATTGGTCCGTCACTAAGAATGAAATTTGGCTTTGGTGCCCAAATCGTGGTAGGACTTCCTGTGGCTGGTAACGTGAGTGTTCTCTTTGTGGTCGGCGCCGAAATTTTCATCGCTGCCGGTATTGTAGAAGTTTCCGCCTTTATGCTGTTTGAAGGCCATGCAGAAATCTTAGGTGGTATTGTAGCCATCACCATACGCATTGAAGCCA
Organism: Maribacter sp.; assembly: GCF_039974175.1. Taxonomy (GTDB): domain Bacteria; phylum Bacteroidota; class Bacteroidia; order Flavobacteriales; family Flavobacteriaceae; genus Maribacter_C. The sequence goes on along the minus strand of NZ_JBDWJN010000013.1, from coordinate 206,495 downwards.
AAGGCACATATACCAAGAAGGCCATCGGAGAAGGTTCTCGTACCGATCTGGAATGTCAAGTCACTTTTGGACTAGATATCAGCATCGCCTTTATTATTAATATAAGTTTTTCAGAATCCTGGTCCGAGCAACGCCAGATCGCTTAACTAAAGAAATGTATTATGCAACCCAATCAGCGATTATCGATAATGACATTTCCACAATTCTTTGATGGAAACGAACTACACTTGAATATAGTGGTCCTTCCGCGCGACCATAACCCACTCAATCCGATACTAATCGGAGGGGCGCCACCGCAACCTGGAGATCCACCAATTCCCGATTCTGAGATTGCTTTTGCCGATGCGGAATTTTCGTTTTCGGCACAGTTACTGCAAGGTTTTGGCACAAACCCTTTACCGCAGCCTCAACCCTTGAATCTTGGTACTCCGTTAAGTACGGTCTCCCCTGAAAATCCTCGAGAAATTTTTGAGGCCATGGCGAATCACATGCAAATTTTCGATTCGAATATGGAGAATTCCAATGCTAATCTCCAAAATATTCCGAAGGAAAGACAATTTCAAGAAGCTAGACCTAGAGCAGTTTCTGTAAGTAAGTATTTACCAAAAAGTTATAGAAACGCCATTAATTTTACAACACCGCGCACCAAAAATGCGGTGACCGATGACAGTTATCACTGTGCTGTAAAAGCGGCTAAGTACTACACGGGTTTTAAGAGAAGCTCCGACATTGTAAGCTGGGGCAAGGTTTACGCCCATATTTTACGTCAGCCTTTATTGGCTAGGGCGGCAGGCTTTATTTACTCCACTACCCTTTCAATAGAAGCAGATTCCTTTCCAGAGGGTGGCTATTTGTATATTGACTTAGCAGAGAGCAGTAGTTATAATCCTCAAAACGCAGCTGACCCAAACTTCATTAAAAATTATGCAGCTAGAATTCCGGCTTTAACACCGGGAGAACCACGTCATGTTTTTGCACCGCTCTTATATCCTGTTTTAACTACACATGATGGCAATTATGACGAACTATTTCAAGAAACTGCGGAATTCGATGATGGTTTCGCAAAAATAGTGCATTGCCACCAACCGCCGCATCGTAATCCCATAGAGGAAGAAGCAGATGGCTCTTATCCTACCAAAGAGACCGGTATTCATTGCTCTTGGAACGATGAACAAATCTTGATATGGTATATGCGTCAACTAATGCAAGATGATTCGGTAACCGATGCATCAAAACGATTGGATGCTCCATTGGGTATATGGGGATATCATATAGATGTAAGAGAATTAGCAGATGCGGGAGATCCACAAAATCCATGGGAATCATTGAACAGGGTAACAAGCAGGCAACCCCTGACGCTAGCACGTAATCCCGCAGATCCGTCAGGGGAAGTCATCGAACTGGGTGACTTTGAAGGAGAATTGCCTTATCAGGTCTACCCCTCACAACTCGATGGTACGGAACAGGTAACAGGGCAGCAACAAACCTATTGGCTACCGATGTACTTTGCCAACTGGAATGGTCATAGCATGGTTTTGCCGAATGCAGATGCCGCAACGGTATATCAGACGACCAATACTAATGTAGATATTGATCCGTATGGGGTGCCCGTTTTCGATAAAGACGGTAATCCGGTTCTAGACGAAAATGGTATTCAAAGAACTACTGGAACAGGTGTGACAGGAGCCGCACAAAATCAATTAAATCAAATGTACATCGCAGGGGCCTTAAACTCGCAGTTGCGATACGGAAGTAGTTATCAATTTAGGGTTCGCATGCAAGATATCAGCGGGGGTTCACCCAGTATTGACTTGGAACCTATCAACGAAACTTCCTCCGACATCGCGACCTGTGCTTTCAAACGTTATATTACGCCCATTCAACCCCGTATACAGGAAATAGAGGCGCTCCAAACCGATGATGAAAATGAGGAACATCCCATTTTAAGTACCGATGGCCCTTCAGAACTCAATGAACTGAATATCAGAAGACCAAAACTTGGGTATCCCGCAGTCGTTTATACCAATAAATATACAAATCCTATAGAGCGTCTTTTGAATCAATCCAATCTTGGATTGCAACCCGATTTGGCCAATGCGGAACATCGTGTGGGGCTCGGAATTGCCGATCCCGATGTAATGGCAATAGAAATTGTGGTAGAAATTGAAACTTTAAAGCTTGACATGCTCGATAGCGTTAATGGAAAAGAGAATTATGTACATCTGTACACTACAAGAAGGGCCTTCCCAGCTATCGAAGGAAATGAAGACAACTATGAAGCAAATCTCAACATCCCAATAGAATATGTAGACGTTCAAGGGCCTGATAAAGTTTTAAATCTTGGGAATGAACTAAACCTGGCCCAAGATTTAGGGCTGTCAGATGATATTGACAATCTAACTCAGCTGGTATTGCCTACAGCGCGAATGGCACGTTTGACCATTCGAGCTGTATGCGAGGATAAAGAAACGGAAGGAGAAACCAATGCCTATTACGGCGTAATCAACGCAGCAGATAAGCAGTTAGATATTCGCTATGGGGAAGCCTTTAGCATTCAATTATATAAACCTTCCGATGACGAGACTGGTTTGTTGGTGCAAACACCCGGCGTACCACAATTACAGGGTATTTATATGCAGCCTGATGTGCAAACAGTATTTGATGGCAAGGCAAGCACCTTACTTTTCGGCAAACAAAATAATACTACGCTCAACAATGTGCAGCGGCTGGCAGACCAATTGGATTTGGAAAGTACCGGACTCACCTTAAACGCCCCTAAAGGGAAAAGGGCCGTTTTTGCCTGTTCGAGCAGAATTCGTCATACCCTAGCCCCCGACGGATCATCAATAACGTTTGCCTCTAAAAGCGACCTTATCAATCATTGGCTTTGCTGCGTCAGCTTAGAAATTGATCGCGATTGGATGTGGGATGCCTTAAAAACAGATGGTTTTATCGTAAAACGAACTTATGGCTTTACCCATGACGACCAACAACAGGCCATTGATGCGGAAATTGGGCGTATAAAAATGATTAGAACCGCTTCTTTTGAAGCCTTAGACGAATCACAGCGCAATTCTACTCGTATTATTTTTATCGATGCGGTAGAACCTAAAAAAGAACAGTTAGGTCCTCAACCGGTATTTCCAGATACCATCGACCTTAGCTATACTTTGGAAACACAGTTCAAGGATAATCATGCCGTACAGCAAGATAATCCAGAAGTGCTAGCAATGACATTGCCCATTACCACCCCCCCTGCTCAGGTTCCAAAAATCGCTTCGGCCGGTATGGCGCTGTCTCCATATGTACGGGATGAAAAATATAGCAGCTCCGAATCAAGAAAGCGCTTCCTTTGGATTGAGTTCGATGAACCTGTACAAGATTCACAGGACACTTACTTTGCCAGAGTTCTGGCCAATTCACCAGATCAATTGATAAGTAACAATCACCCTTCATTGTTCGTAGCACCGGATGAACCGCCCTTACCGATTGACCCAGAACTACTGCGTGTTATCTCTCCAGCCTCCACCAATGATTTGGCTGGTCTTAATGCCATGCAACCCATGATCAAAAGTACCTCGAGTGATCGTCACTATATATTACCCTTACCACCGGGATTACATGCTAACAGTGACGAAATGTTCGGCTTTTTTACATACGAATTCCGAGTGGGCCATTTTGAACGTCCGCCGGAAAATCAGGGCGCGCTTCCAGAGAAAGTATGGGCCACTGCACAAGGTCGCTTTGGAAGACGATTGAAGTCTAATGGCATTCAGCATCCAGCACCGACCCTTACCTGTATGCCCAATAGAGATGAAGATAAACTATGGGTAACGGCGCCATACGCGGTTGCCGTTCACGATGGCAAAAACGTTACGGCCAATCCGCCACGAACCGAATTGTGGGCTTTATTATACGCACAGGTTAAACAAGCAGATAATAAGGATTATAGAAATATACTTTTGGATGACAGACCATTAGATTGGCGCGTTCAGATAGAAACCAAAAAGGAGGTCAATGTTTTTGAACGCTATTCTGCAAATGAATTAGATCTTTTAAACGCCATTACCTTAAAAACACTCAAAGGTCAGGCCACAGCAACACAGACCGGCAACTTCTTAAAATTGGTTGATTTCAGTAAAAAGAATAAAAGTTCCACCAAATACGGAACTACAGTATGGAGCAATCAAGAAGTAATACAGCTGTTGGCAACATGTGGTCTACCTGATGATGCCTCTTTAAGTATCGTAGTAGTGGAAACACTTCCACAGATAAACAATATCTTCGAGCATATGACCGACTTGCAAAAACCGACTACGGCAAAAGCCGCAGTCGATTTGATGGATGACAAACAGAGAGTGGCCTTTAGCAAAGAGCACAATACAAGATTTGGAGCAAGGCAAAGTACAAATACGGCGGCAGCCCAAGTACCAAGAAAACCTAGTCCGGTAAGTGATCAGCTAGGACATCACCGTATTATGCGCACTTCTCCTCTGACCAAAGTACCCGAAGTTTGTTGTACGAAATGTTAGCACGAAAAAGGTAGATCACAAACTGGCAATCAATAGACGAAAGTATAAAAGCTTTTAGATAGAAAGGAGATATCCTTGAATTCTCAAAGTGACTTTAGCCGTACTAATAAAGAAAATAGCTTTAAAATGAGTACGGCTTAAGTTGATCGATTCGGTAACAGTCATTTGTATACTCGGGCCAGAAGTGGTAGAATTAAAGATCGATAATCTTTGAAGCTCTCTTGATAAGTTGTGCGGTATTCTTAACTTGAAATTTTTCTATCAAGTGCTTTCTGTGAGAGATTGCGGTATGGTTGCTTATGAATAGTGTATCTGCGATTTCTTTAGATGAATATCCATCAGCTATTAGATGCAAAACTTGCTTTTCACGCTTAGAAATGGGTTTGGGTTGCTCTTTAAACCATAGATTACTCGAAAGATCACCCAAAAAATGTTCTATACGTTCTTTACCAGAAATATCAAAAAAGTAGTTCAAAGTAAAAAGTAAGCCTCTCTTTTTATGCAGTACCATCTCGTGTTGAAGATAGATACTTTCGCCCTTGCTGTTCAAGATATGATACCGTAAAACCAAAGGATTGCCATCATAGGCGTCGATAAGAAACTTACCTACCCTATTCTTAACAAGCAACCGCTCTTTAGGGCATATATTGGTTAACCAATACTCCCATCCCTGTGCATAGAGCTTGGGCATCTTCGACCCCAATAAAGTTTCAAAGTTTTCATTACAATAGAGAAAGTTTTTCTGCTCAACCAGATAAATGGCCAAAATAAGGTTCTTTACCCCATCGGCCTCCTTCATAATATCTGAGAGCCTTGTCTGGCAGCCCTTTTTTACTTGAGCCGCCGAATGCGATAAGGAAAAGTTGTGGGACCTTTTCATTTGGGGCTGAATTGGTTTCTTAAATGTAACCAAACCTAGATGGCCCTTTGTACGGTATTGTATAAATGGTAGGTTTAATTGTACAAACGGTATACTTTAAGATTGCCATGCTAAGTGCCTTTGTTGGAGCGAGCTTATTATCGATAAAGAGCGCCTCAATGACCTGATTTGGACCAACTTCTAACTGAAAATTAGCATTCTGTAGGATGCCAAAATTGTATTTGGAAGAGTTCACCATAAAACTCGTCAAAACTCACTTTCTATCGCTCAATGCTTAGGTAGCAACCCTTAAACTAATAGTAAGCGTATTTCAAAGACTTTTTTTAGGTTTTGCTTGCTTAAACAAGAGCTTTGCCTAAAATAACTCGATATGAAGGTCATCTTACTAAACCTAAAGAAGGAATTAAATAAAGAAAAAACATTGGCTGTGATTAGCTGTTTGATTCTATCAATCGCTATATTTTTTATCCAACGTATAATGGACTTTCATAACGGGTTTTAGCATGTTAACCAGAGCCTCATTCTGTAATCACACCAATTTCTGCGAATGACGCTTGCATATCTTTGCCATCTACTTGTAAAGCCCTTAGTTTAATATACCTCGCTTTGGTTGTGGGGAAGGCTACCTTTTGTTGCAAGCGACTATTCACAATGTTAGCAAATTCACCTTTGGACACCGATTTCCAATTTCGTGCATTGGTACTAACAGAAAATTCGTATTTGGTGATGATGCCAAAGGGATAGCGCTCTTGAATGGGCCAATAGGTGAAACCCTTTAAATTGTAACGACTGCCCAAATCGATTACCACTTCTTGGGGGGTGCTACGATTTTTATTTGTCGACCAGAATGTATCTGGGTTTTCATCAATCATAAAGTCAGCAGTCTCAATTTCACCAGTACTTACCTCAATTACTTTCCAATCTCTTTTAGGAATGTCAATATCACGACTTACGGATTCAGTTTGCTTGCCGCTTAGGCTGTCAAAGCTTACCATCTTTAGCGTTGTCGGATCTTTTACCAAAAAGGGAGTTGTGTAGCGCTGGGAAGTAGGTGATGGTTGACTTCCATCGGTGGTATAGAAAATTTCAACAGTTTCATCAGGAACGGAGAGTGTCACCAACCCTTCCTTATTCCGTTTCATTTTTGGTTCTACTAAAAAATTAGGCGCTCGATAAAGTTCGATATTTGAAATCGCCAATGGGCCTTTTGACGCTAAAAAGTTGATGCGAATTTGGCTTGCGCTGATCGTTTCAAATCTTAAAATGCGTTTATAACCAATAGTGGTTTGCATATCCAATGCTGACCACCTCCCATTTATCTCCGCTTCGATGCTAAAGCTTTGAACCCGTTGCCCTAGTGGAATATATTCTTGCAGCACGATGCGATTGACTTCTGTTGGGGTATCGAATTCGAAAGTGAGGGTCGCAGTTGTTACGCCTTCCTTTGTTGCCCAATAGGTGTCATTGGCTCCATCATTTACTTTCGAAGCACTGTAAGTTCGACTTGGGTCGCGTTCGTCGGAGGCCGTCACCTTCAATCCCTTTCCCAATTCTGTTTCAAAATCAGCATCAATCTGTTTTTTTAAAGCCAGTAGTTGTTTCTTATCATTCTCATGTACTAAACCTCTTGTATCTACAGGAAGGTTCAATAGGAAATTGCCGTTTCTGCCTATTGATTCGTAATAGGTCTGCACCAGTCTCGGTAAAGTTTTTACCTGATGGTCTTCTCGTGGGTGATAATACCAACCCGGTCGAATGGAGGTATTCACTTCGGCGGGCAACCAATGGGTTCCATCTTCATGGCCCGAGCGTAGTTCCACATATCTTGGCCAACCCGGGTAAATTTCATCGCGTCGCATGACACTCCAGTTGGTTTCATTTGCCCAGCCTTCCTCCGTGCCCACCCATCGAATATCAGGGCCTCCATCACTAAAAATCACGGCCTTGGGTTGCAATTCGCGCACGATTTCAGTTGTTTTATCCCATTGGTAATAGGTTTTATTATCGATTTTTCGGGTTTCATTGGCACCTCCATAATAACCAGAACCGCCATTGGCTCCATCAAACCAAACTTCAAAGATTTCTCCGTAATTGCTTAGCAGCTCGCGAAGTTGTTCATGAAAATCTTCTACATATTTTGGCTTCCCATAGTCTTTATGATTTCTATCCCAGGGAGAAAGGTAAATTCCGAATTTGAGTCCGAACGCTTTGCAAGCCTCTGATAAATCTTTGAGCAAATCACCTTTACCATTTTTCCATGGGGAATTCTTAACCGAATGTTCGGTGGTTTTGGTCGGCCACAAACAGAATCCATCATGATGCTTTGCTGTAATGATAATGCCCTTCATTCCAGCCTCCTTAGCGACGCGAGCCCATTGACGGGCATCTAATTCGGTAGGATTAAATTGCGCTGGTTTTTCGCCACCTGTACCCCATTCCATATCGGTGAAGGTGTTCATATTAAAATGAATGAAGGCATAGTACTGCAATTCATGCCAAGCGAGATGTCTTTCTGTAGGAACCGGACCAATAGCATTTGGTGGTTCAGCTTGCTGACAAGAAACCATGACAATGAACAGAAAGAAATAAACGCTACTCTTTCTCATCTGTCAAGATTTCTATTGGATATGCTACAACTTCTCCTGTTGCCTTATCAATAGGCATTTGGGCATTTACACCCTTTAGATAATCAGACAAGGTAGTGGCCAATTCTTTTAACGTATCCGCATTTTCATCGGCTAGGTTTTTCGTTTCCCCAATATCCTCTTTTATATTGAAGAGTTCCATACTTCGGTCAGCATGGTAATAGATCAATTTCCAGTCACCTTTGCGCACCGTGCTTGCCGCCCCTATACCAGGCCCGGTAGGACCCCATTCGTTAGGGTAATGCCAAAATAAAGGTCGTACTCCATCGTAATTTCCTCCTTTTAAAATGGGCACAAAGCTTTCTCCATCTACCTTTTGAATCGTCTCTAAGCTATCAATACCTGCCATTTCAAGAATAGTGGGGTAGAAATCTTCGATAATTACTTGATGATTTGTTAGGGAAGCTTTCTCTACTACCTCTGGCCACTTGACCAACATTGGTTCACGAATACCTCCTTCACGCATCGATCCTTTTCCGCTAGACAATGGCGCATTGTGGGTATGGGGTTCTCCGGTCCGAGCATGAGCGCTCAATCCACCATTATCAGACATGAATAAAATTATCGTATTGTCTTCAATATTCTTCTGCTCTACATAGTTCATTATATCTCCTAGGCTCTTATCCATACCCGCTATCATTGATGCGTATTTAGCCTCAACAGAATCCATTCCTTTTTCCAAATACTTCTGATAGTAGCGTTTGTCATGCATTATTGGTGTATGAATAGCGTAATGCGACATGTATAAAAAGAAAGGTTGCTGACCTGTTACGGCTGAATCTAGGGCTATTAAGGCTTCCTTGGTGATGGCTTCGGTAAGAAAGATGTCTTTGCCATGGTACTTTTCTAATCCAGGAACGGCCCAAACTTCCTTGCCTTCCTTCCCATTTCCGAAGTTCTCTGTACCAAAATAGCTTTCGGGCGCTCCAGCTGCATGACCTGCAATATTGATATCAAAACCTAAATTTAATGGGTTTTCACCTGGCGTTCCTATGGCGCCAAGGTGCGCTTTTCCAGCATGAACGGTAAAATATCCTACATCGTGTAAAGCTTGAGGCAACGCCATGGCATGAACCGCTTTGGCATCTCCTCCAATCGGGCTCATTCCATTCACATTCCATTCTGGAAAAATTAAATATTGATGGTTCTTCTCCATCGGCTGAATAGCATCTTTTCGTAGCGTCCAATTCGTAACACGATGTCTGGCAGCATTCATACCTGTCATTAGACTTACCCTTGTCGGCGAACATACTGGCGTGGCATAGGCCTGGGTGAACTTCATACCTTCCTTAGCCAAACGCTCCATATTTGGAGTATGATACAGATCGTTAAAAGCCGTACGTTCATCCCAAAAAGGAACTGAAGTATCTTGCCATCCCATATCATCTACCAAAAACAATACAATATTTGGTGGTGGTTCCTCCAATTCTTCAGGTTGACATGACATAAAAATCAACACAAATCCGACTAACAATAGGCGCAGCTTCTCCATCTTATTTCTTCATAATTTCGTGCGACAAAATAGGTGCTATTTGATTCCATTCCTTTCCGGTCAAACCCAATGATGCATTGGTTTGTTTCGTTCCTTGTGTGCTTCTACCATCATTGATATATGCCTTCATGAGACTAGCCAATTCATTTGCTTTTTCCTGATGTGTATCAAAAAGGTTTTGCTCTTCTGAAGGGTCTGCGTTCAAATCATACAATTGGAATTTTGGCAGATTCTCCATGTCATCTTGGCCAGGTTTTGGATAGCTCCATCCGCCAGAACCCTTACAAAAGATAAGTTTGTAATTGTCTTTTCTAACAGCAAAACTGCCATTTATGGAATGATGTACTGTAGCTTCTCTAGTGTAAGCTGTTGGCGCCTGATCATCAAACAACGGCCTTAAAGAAAAACTATCCTCGCCTTCGTTGTCTGCCAAGTCGAGACCAACAATATCTGCACAGGTCGCCAATAAATCGGTATGGCAAATGGTTTGGTTGGAAACCGAATTCGCCTGTATTCTTCCTGGCCACTTCATTATAAAAGGCACCCGATGACCCCCTTCATAAATATCTGCCTTATGACCTCTAAATTTCCCGCTAGGATCATGACCGCTTTCCAGTAGCACTTCAAAATCAGCTTCAGGGGAACAACCATTATCACTGGTAAAAATAAGTAGGGTGTTTTCTGTAAGACCCTGCTCTTCTACTATTTGCATTAGCCGACCCACATAGTCATCGATCATAAGCACAAAATCGCCATAGGGGTTTAATCTACTTTTGCCAAGCCACTCTGCTGTTGGTAATATGGGGGTATGTGGTGAAGGCAACGCCAAGTATAAAAAGAAGGGTTCATCTTCCTTCGATCTCTCTTTGATATAGGCCATAGACTTCCTAAAAAAATTTGGAGTCACATCATCGTGTACAAAATCAGCCGCCGTTGGGCCCTTGCGCCACCAGGTATATTTTCCAGTATCTTCGGTAACATGATTCACGGCCGAGGTTACTTTTCCATTTTCCACATAGGCATACGGCGCCATGTCTAATGATCCCGAATGTCCGTAGGCATAATCAAATCCTAAATCATTTGGGGTGTGGGTAACAGTTTTGGTAAAATCAAGGTTATCGAAATCTTGAGAGTTCCAACCCTCGCCGCCAAAGTTTGTCGTGTCTTTTTGACCCCAATCCCAGCCCAAATGCCATTTACCAACAAAGGCCGTGTGGTAGTCGGCTTTTCGGAGCAAAGAGGCCACTGTTGTTCTACTTTTTGGAATAAGCGCTTTTGACTTTCCAGTGAGAACGCCCTGCTTTAAATTGCTTCGCCAGCTATAACGACCTGTAAGGATGCCATAACGCGTGGGAGTGCATACCGCAGACGGACTATGGGCATCTGTAAATTTCATTCCGCCTTTGGCTAATTTATCAATGTTGGGGGTATTTATTTTTCCATCAACATTAAACGAACTGATATCACCGTAGCCCAAATCATCAGCCAAAATGTAAATAATGTTCGGCAGTTTTTTTTCAACCCTTGGCGCTACCTCTTGATCTCCGCAAGAATTGAAAAGCAAACCAGATAATAGAAGGAAACTATAGTAAAATTTTGTTGTTCTCATAGATTTAATTCCAGTTGAGAAATCTAAAAATAAGCAATTTGAAACACTAGCTGGTAGCAGTTGAAAAAAGAAGTTATCTTTATCCTCCACAGCAACAAAGAACACCATTGTATACCATTGTTGATATAGAAACCACCGGAAACGGTATCAAAGGGAACAAGATAACAGAAATTGCCATTTTTAAATACGATGGCGATGAAATTGTTGAAGAATATACTTCTTTGGTCAATCCTGAATGTGATATACCCTACTTTATTACGGGTTTGACTGGTATTGATAATCAAATGGTACGAGATGCGCCCACCATTGATGAAATCGCCGACCAAATTCTAGAAATTACAAAAGACACCATTTTTGTAGCACACAGTGTTAATTTTGACTACAATGTCATTAAAAATGAATTTAAGAATTTGGGTAAGGAATTTATTCGGAAAAAACTTTGTACGGTTCGCTTATCGCGTAAATTAATTCCTGGATACAACTCGTATAGCTTAGGGAAGCTGTGTTCCGCTTTGAATATTCCCTTAACCGACAGACACCGTGCTCGAGGCGACGCACATGCAACTACACTTTTATTTCAGAAACTATTGCGAACAGATGGGTCTGAAGCTGTGTTTAAAAAATTCTTAAACTCTCGTTCGCAAGAGGCTACCCTACCCCCCGCCTTGTCACGCGAGGTCTATGAAAGTCTTCCGACAGCGCCAGGCATTTACTATTTTAAAAATGCAAAAGGTGCCATTATCTATGTTGGCAAAGCTATCAATATCAAAAAGCGGGTATTGAGTCATTTTTATGACAAATCGACCAAGGAAATACAAATGTGCCAAGAAACGGCAGATATCGACTTTGAACTTTCTGGAAGCGAACTGGTTGCCCTACTCATGGAATCAGATGCTATCAAGCATCATTACCCTCCTTTTAATAGGGCCCAAAAGCGAACTGTTCAGCAATATGCTATTTTCTCCTACGAGGACCGCAACGGCATACTGCATTTAGCGCATAACAAGTTGAAGGCGGCACCAAATCCTATAACCATTTATTATAGTACTACCGACTGTCGCACCGCACTTCAGGAAATATGCAAAACCTTCACTCTCTGCCCCAAATACTGTCATCTTCAGGAAGGCGTTGAACACTGTTCGCATTACGATATTCAAACCTGCGGGGGCATATGCAGAGGAAAAGAAGAAGTCGATAGCTACAATTCCAAGGTTGCGGACGCCATAGCGGACTTAAAGGGGCAACACCAAAATTTTGTTGTACAAGAAAGGGGTAGAACTATAGAGGAACAAGCCTTTATATGGATAGAAAATGGCAGATATGCCGGTTACGGCTTTGTGCAGAAAGAAGAAACCATACATTCTTATGAAGACCTAGATACGTTCCTAATTCGCAAAAAAAATACGCTTGAAACACAGCGTATAGTACAATCTTATTTGTTGAAAAATCCTAAAAAGGAAAAGTTTCTTTTAACAAATCCTATTCTTTGATATCAGCTAATCATTGAGTTTTTTATACATACGTATAATGAACACCAGCCAGATAGTAAAAGCAGCACCAACTAAAATGGAATATAGCAATATCAAATCCATAACGACATATACTTTAGGCAGTTCAAGAGACCTAGCAAGGTGGGGGAAGATAAATTGCCTTTTAAGTTCGCTCAATTTTTGACATTGCGCGTAAAGCAATTCTTATTAAAGATAGTTAAAATTAACGGGAAGGCTGGTGAAAATTTAAGTTTTCATTAACATTTACATATTTAATTCAAAAAGATGGGTAAAACTGCGGTATATACAAAGAAAAGACCCTTTATAGCACTAATTATAGGTCATAGTAGCATAGATTTATCTCTTCTTACCGCTATTCATAAGGTTCAATAATACAATGATCAACAGAACAACTACTGCGGCAAAGATGCCAATCATAATGATACCATTGCTCCAGTCTACTAAGGGAAGCATGTAATTACTCATAATTTAGATGTATTTAACAACGCTAAATTAAGTGGTCTGAACCCCTTAAAATATGACTTATATCATGAGGTTCTTTAGGAATTGGCACTAAAAAACGCTTCCTGTAATAGAGAAAGCGTTTCGAAATACTATGGCTGTATAATTGCTACAATGTAGAAGGGCAAACATAGTCGGTGACCTCGGCACCCGACTTTTTAAGTGCTCCAAAACCTCCGGCAATATCAATCAAATTGTGAATACCTCTACTCTTTAAGATAGAGGCCGCAATGACCGATCTATACCCTCCGGCACAATGCACATAGAAGGTTTCTTGTTTTGGAAATTCAGCCAAATGATCATTTAACATTCCTAAGGGAGTGTGATTCGCCTCTGCGATATGCTCTGATTGAAACTCCCCTTCCTTTCTCACATCAAAAACCGCAACGTTCTTTGCATTTATATCAGGCGTAACTTCTTCGGCTGATAGGGAAGTAATCGTATCGAATTCCTTTCCGGCAACAGTCCAAGCCTCAAAACCTCCATCTAAATAACCGATAGTTCCGTCAAATCCTACCCTTGATAAACGCGTAATCGTTTCTTCTTCCTTTCCCTCAGGAGTTACCAATAAAATAGGCTGTTTTACATCAGCGATTAACGCCCCAACCCAAGGCGCAAAATCTCCATTTAACCCAATAAAAATAGAACGCGGAATATGTCCTTTTACGAAGTCGTTCTGGTGACGCACATCCAATACCAAGGCAGCAGTTTCATTGGCTGCAACTTCAAATTCATTTGGTGACAAGGCTGTAGTACCTCTATCTAAAACATCCGCGATATCTTCATATCCTTCCTTATTCATCTTCACATTCAAAGGAAAATATTTGGGGGGAGGTAAAAGTCCGTCTGTAACCTCTTTAATAAACTCCTCTTTCGTCATATCGGCCCGCAGGGCATAGTTCACCTGTTTTTGATTCCCTAAGGTATCAACGGTCTCTTTCATCATGTTCTTACCGCAAGCCGAACCTGCACCATGGGCCGGATAAACTATAACATCATCCGCCAGGGGCATTAACTTAGTCCTTAAGCTATGATATAAAATACCGGCTAAATCCTCCTGAGTTGTATCCGCAGCCTTTTGGGCCAAATCGGGTCTGCCAACGTCTCCCAAAAACAGCGTATCTCCAGAGAAAATTGCGTGGTCTTTTCCATTCTTATCTTTCAACAGATATGTGGTACTTTCCATAGTATGACCGGGTGTATGCAAGACTTTGATGGTCAAATCACCCACTTTGAATTCTTGCCCGTCTTCAGCAATTATAGTTTCAAAGGAAGGATTCGCATTTGGCCCATAAACAATTGGCGCTCCACTTTGCTTTGAAAGTGTTACATGTCCGCTAACAAAATCGGCATGAAAATGAGTTTCAAAAATATATTTGATTTTGGCATTATCACGTTCAGCACGATCCAAATAAGGCTGTACTTCACGAAGTGGGTCTATGATAGCTACTTCGCCATTGCTTTCAACGTAATATGCGCCTTGAGCAAGGCATCCAGTATATATTTGTTCTACGTTCATAATTTAATCTTTAACGGTACAAAAATAAGACTTATAACCTTCATCTTAGGTAACTTTAGTTACCGACTGTACGATTTTGATTCGCCACCTTTTCCTGTAAAACAGAAAGACAGCCAGGATTTTCAAAGTAGGCAACCGCTTCGTTGGTCTTTACAAAAAGGTACTCCTTTCGCAATTCTTCAATAATACCACTACTAAAAATAATATCACGTGTTGGCCCAATGGCACCGGCAACATAAAACTGTAAATCTCGGCTGCGTAATTCCTTGATAACCTTAATAAGCATTTGCGCTGCACTGCTGTCTATGTAGTTAATCGCCTCTGCGTTTAAGATCACGCCTTTGAGTGCAGTTCCCTTTGCATCAATTTCCTTAAACAACTGTCGTTTAAAAAAACCTGCATTGCCAAAATATAGCTGAGCGTCAAAACGCACAATGAGCAAATCTTCACGCGGAATCACCTCCTTGCCAAAACGTTTTACATTTCTGTAATAGGTTGAACCCTTGATATTTTCCAATACTGCAAAATGAGGGTTTGACGTGCGGTACACCATTAGTAAGAGTGAAAATAAAACCCCAAGTAATATGCCTTGTGGAATGCCTATAAATAAGGTTACCAAAAAGGTAACTAGTAGCACAACAAATTCGTCTTTACGATTATTCCAAAGGTTTTTGGCATATGAAAAATCGATTAAGCCAAAAACCGAAACCATTATAATGCTTGCTAAAACGGCTTTGGGCAGATAGAAGAATAGTGGTGTTAGAAATAAAAGTGTAAGCACTACGAGAATAACGGCAAATACTGCGGCTAAATTTGTTTTTACTCCTGCTTCAAAATTGATTGCTGAGCGCGAGAAACTTGCTGTTGTGCCATACGATTGGAAAAAAGAACCCACAATATTCGCGCTTCCTAAAGCAACCAACTCTTGGTTGGCATCAACGGTTTCTATATCTTCTTTTTCTTCCAAAGCCTTACCTATAGATATGGCTTCTAAATACCCAACCAAGGCCAAAGTCAATGCAATTGGCCATATGCCCAATGCATTCTCCAAGCTAATATTCGGGACTTGAAAACTAGGCAATCCTGTAGGAATTGCGCCCACGATTTTAACGCCGTAGCTTTCCAGATTCAAAAAGTAAACCGCAAGAATTCCCAACACCACAACCAACAGTATAGCCGGTATCTTTTTACTCCACCTTTTCAGACCTATGATAATCAAAATACCCACCAAGCCAATGACAAAATCAATAAGGTTGGTTTCAGATACCTTTGCAACAGCATTTAAAATCAATTCATGAAATTTACTACTCCGCTCAATATTGGCTCCTAACAAATGCTTCAATTGGCTAAAAATAATGATTAAGGCTGCAGCAGAGGTAAAGCCGCTAATTACGGGTTTTGATAAAAAATTAACCAAGAAACCCATACGGCTAAGACCCAAAAACAATTGAATTACGCCAACCATAAAGGCCAAAAAAATAGCCATAGCGATATAGTTTTCAATTCCTGAAATTGCCATGGCGCCCAAGCCAGCCGCTACCAATAAGGAATCAATCGCTACCGGCCCTATACCGAGGTGCTTCGAAGTACCCAAAAGCATGTAAACCAATACCGGAAAAATTGCTGCATACAATCCGTATACAGGTGGAAGACCAGCAATCATTGCATAGGCCATACCTTGAGGAATCAAAATGATTCCCACAATAAGGCCGGCGACCAAATCTCTTATAAAGTAGGTTTTATTATACTTGGTTAGCCATTGAAGAAAGGGAAAAAAATTTTGCATTGCTCAAATTTACGTTTAAATGTGTAAATAACTAAGCTCAGTTGCCTAATTGGCGCAAGTTCAAAATTCAGGCTCAAGCCATTTATCGTATTTAAAGTTGATGCTCGCACTACATCGTATTTATTGAATGTTACCACCTACCGACAATCCACTAGGCACAGCTTTAGGAATGGTTTTGTCAAAACTATCATCATTCAAGGTGTTTAAAAATGAAATAATCAGTGACATTTCTTTTACACTCAAATTCAATTCGCGAACGAAAGGGTCATACCTATCCTTCGAAACCAGCTTGTTTCTTTCCTTTCCATTAGATATATCCTCATAGAATTCCAACACCTGTTTTAGGTTTTTAAGGCTACCGTTATGCATATATGGTGCGGTAAAACGAAGATTACGCAAAGTGGGAGTGCGAAAACCAAAACTATCTTTTACACCGGCATCAGCGACTGGAAGCTTTTTATTTTCTGGAACCCCTAAAACGTGCACTTTATAATCAGAAAACATAGGGCCGTTATGACAATTCACACAACCAACGGATTTAAATAGCTCGAACCCATCTTTTTCAGAAAGTAGAATGGCCGTGGCATCACCTCGCATATATTTATCAAAGCGTGAATTATTGGTCACCAGAGTTCGTTCAAACGCAGCAATCGCCTTTCCGAGGTTTTCAATAGTTATTGGATTATCGTTACCAAAAGCGTCAACAAACAATTCTTGATATTTAGGAATATCGTTTAGGCGCTGCACTACCACCTCCAATATTTCTGTCTCCGAAAAACCATGACCTCGCATTTCCTCAAATGCTTTAATGGGCTCCAAAGCTTGCATTTCTAGACTTTTCGCACGATCATCCCAAAACATGGGAGCATTTTCAGGACGGTATCTTTCGCGGGTGTCTATGCCGTTGAAAGCCGTATTGATAACGGTTTGTGCATTACGTTTTACAAAGGGAATATCATTTGGTGAATTAAACTTTCTTTTGCTACCAAAACCATGGGCGTTGGTTCCGATGGAAATGTCTAAAAACTCAGCGTATCCATTATTCGGATGATGACAGCTGGCACATGCCACATCTTTATTACCTGAAAGTATAGGGTCGAAAAACAAAAACCTGCCTAATCGTTCTTTCTCTGCGGAAGGCGGATTGTCTTTTGGGAATTTTACATTTTTGGGAAGGGCTGTAATTGTCGTGGAAACCTTTGAGACCCTGTTGGTGGTTTTAACATATTTATCCTCTCCGCAACCAGCTACGAAAACGAATAAAATTAAAACTGGTATATATTTTAGCAGAATGCGCATGCTTTGAACTGCACAAAAATAGTTAAACCCAATAGATCATTTTATGATTCTCGTCATAACACTCTTTTCGTATTATGAATAATGGCTTTATTTCAACTCAATCATTTAATTTCCCCAAAAACACATTTACTTTCGGGTTGATAGGATTACCTGCGGAACGACGCATAACCACAATTTGGCCGGCGTGCCAGAGGGCATCTTCAATAGGACCGTTGATACCGTTCCAAAAAGGGTAGTTTGCCGTACCGTTTTTAGTTTCAAAAATGATCTTATGTTCGTTTAAGTCAGTGGAATTTGAAAACAGTTCACTAGCCTCCTTTAGGTTCTCTAAAGTTTTCTTGCGTTGCGCAATAGGTTCCAATTTTTTGGGACTGGTGGTACGATCATTGGGTTGTTTCTTAGCAGCATTTAGAATGACTGCCGATAGTCCGTAGATATGTTCTAGAGTCTGTTTGATGTCTCTTCCTTCATTGCCCGGAGCATAGTGTAAATTATCCTCCGTTAATCCTTCAGACGCCCAATAATAACGAAAACCGAGTCCGTCAATAACCCGAGCTATTACAGTACCTGGGGTAAAGGTTTCGTGTGCTTCTGGGATTGTTGCATAGGGTAGAGAATCATTCATAGCGTTTTGCGATTGTAGGGTTAGCGATAGTAAAAGAGCTAGACTTGCAAAGAACATTTTCATCTGGTTGATTTTAGTTTTCAGCGTTAAATTACGAAGAAAGATTTTGGTTTGGGAGTTGTAATAGCAGTTCGGGTTATCACAGCGCAACACTTTTTCATATGCTGGAAAGCTGATACTTGCCACCTCGTTGCTTCTGAGTGTGGAACTAGCACCTTGATTTATAAATCGAACACTTTGATATGATTGCGGTGCATTTCTATTCTACCCTCTTTTTCTAGTTTTTTAAGTAGGCGTGAAATAACTACTCTTGAGGTGTGTAGGTCATAAGCAATGTCTTGATGTGTAGTATAAATGCTATCGTCATGCGTGACTTTGGCTTTATCTTGCAAGTGCTTTAAGAGGCGTTCATCCATTCGGAGGAATGCAAGGGTATCAACTGTTTCCAAAAGCTCCATCATTCGTGTATGGTAGCTATCTAAAATGAATTGCTGCCAGGTTGGATATTTGGCCATCCATACTTTCATCTTTGCAGCAGGAACCATTAAAAGTTCTGTATCACTTTCTGTTACCGCACGAATTTCACTTTTTGTCTTTCCCATTCCGCAGCTAAAGGTCATCGCACAGGTATCTCCTTTTTCCAAAAAATATAATAAGAGTTCATCGCCTTCATCATCTTCCCTTAAGATCTTAATGGCACCATTGAGCAGTAAAGGCATGTGCGTGATAGGTTCTCCAATATCCAAAATGGTCTGCCCTTGTGGAATACGCTTATACGTGCTGCTTGCTTCAATTTCGGCCAATAGCGCATCTTCAAAAAGATATCCATAATGTTGCTCTAGCAACGCTCTCATAATTAGCAATCTTTTTTTATTTCCGTGGTGACAGCAATTTTAATCATTAACGGAGATGTGAACTTTAAAAGTCTCGGAAGTATCTTGTAAATACTGAAACCCGTCGTGCAAGTTAGTTTGAGCTACCTCGTAAGGATAAAAAGTAATAGGCTCAATACAAATCATATTCGGAACTTCTGTCCATAACATAAAATTACCAAATCCTTCAGTACGAATTCGAAGTTCGTTTTTGTCCTTTAAAACAACTTCATCATAACCCTTGACTTTAAAGGCTTTACTACCTACAGCGAGCACCTGCCGAAGGGTAATGCCGTGTTCTTCAGCAATTACCACCGGGTTCTTGGTAACCAGGTTAAATGCCGGATGATACCCCAGCATGAAAGGAGTATCTATATCGCCAGAAACTACAAAGGAAATTTCGAGTCCATCGTCTTTGAGTTTGAACTTCTTTTCGAATTCGAAATCATAAGTCCAATATAAAAACTGTTTGTTCGATTTCTCGGGGAATTTAGAATTTTTAATAGGACTTCTGGAGGTGTAACTTTTCTTAAATACTGCTTCTACATCAGTTTGGGAAATCAATTCATAATCCATTTCTCGTAGCAATCCATGCTGATCTTGAACGGCAATATCTTTAGGAGTTTCTACTTGAAAACCAGCTTCGGCTGTAGGGCCTATGATCGGAAACATTTCGGTATCGGAGTTTCGCCATCCAGGGTTTCCTTTTTGGTGAATGTATTGGTGTCCGTTTACCTCGTAACCTATTAATTCGCCAGCATCAATCTGCAATACTTGAGCACCGAGTTTTAAAACCATAAAAAAAATTAAAGGCTACCAATGGCATCATCTAACCATATGGTACGGTTAGAAATCCATTGCTTTAGATATCCTATTTCATCATTATAACCGTTACCCACAAAATTGTTAGGCCAAACATAAGTTCCGAAAATGGGCCACGTATCAAAATTTGATTTTACGGCACCTACATCGTTCAAGGTCTTTACGTATGCATCGACCTTACTTAGTATTGTAGCATCTGAAAGTGTGCTCCCCCTTAAAGAGTTCCAACGTTCTTGTACAAGTGTTACAAAAGCCGGGTCTTCTAATAGTCTTTCCCACCAAAAAGGTACCGCCCAAAAATCACCCGGACATCTTTCATTGAACCTATAGGCCCATACGTTAGTTTCTCCACCACTACAGTAATCTGCATTTCCAAAGGCTAAATTAAAATCCCAAATAGGCCCCATCTTCAATTTTCCATTCTTATCCTTGTTTAAATAGGTACTAATGCGATATCCATCTACGTTATTTGATAATTCATTTAAAATGAAAAAATCGACGAAACTGTCTACATCAATGTGGGCGGCATATCCATTTACAGGATCTGTAAAATTATCAGATGCAAGAGCATTCTCAAAGTTCGCTACATAGGTTGAAATGTAGTCTCTTTGCGCTGTGGTAATTTCATCGGCGTCAGGATATTCATATAAAAACCTGATTTTTTGCTCCATTGTAGCATTATTAGGAGGGTAGGCAGACTCAAAAGAATTTTGCGGAGTATATCCGCCTTTATCATTTTTATCTATTTTAATAATATAGCCCCCGGTGAGATCTTCACCGACGTTCTCATCTGGTTTTAGTCTACTGATATTAATGCGTTGTTCATTGCGTTTTAACTTCTCCATAAAAACGTAAACCCCAACGTATAAGCTATTGATATTCAATTCAACCAACTTAGTTCGACTTGCATAACGGTTCATGTCTCTAGCCAAATCATAAATCAGCATATTACGAATAAGAGTTTTATCGCTATACGGGCCGTATAAAATCCAATCTTCCTCTGATGGCATTCCTAAGAGAGAAACGTTTATGTCCATCCCCTCGGCGTCCCAAGTTTCCACGCCGTATGATTTTTTTGGAAAGAATAGCGAAGACGAACCCCGTAATTCGATACCGATATCGCCAGTATGTACTACTTGCCCATCATCGGTAATTGTTAGAGTTGCGTCTATTTTAGGTTCATCAGGTATTTGAATGTTGCTTGTATTCACTGAAAAACGCGTAAGCGCAGGTTCTGAACCGGTAACAGGAGGTTCAGGTTGACCTTCTTCTGGAATGTCGGTAGGATTATTGTCACTACTGCATGAGGCGACAATAACCAAAAAAACCAATACAAACAAATAGCTGCGAGACGACAATCGTCGCAGGTTTCTCTTTTTCAACATGGAACAATTTTTCTCTAAGATAACGAAACTAATTTCAAATTTATTTCCTATCAAGTCAATGCAGTCCGCTAATAATGTCGTATTTGGTAATGATATGGTGCTTTCCGTCGCCTAAATCTAATAAAACAGCATGCACATCTTTGTTGATCAATTTTGCCACATGATCGATTGACGTATTGCGATCAACAATGGGAAAAGGTTTCTGCATAAATTCCTTTATGGGTTTTGTAGATACGGAAGCATCGTCCATAATGGCGTGAAACAAAATAGCCTCATCGACAGAACCTACGAAGCCATCTATATCCTCTACAGGAATTTGAGATATATTGAAATTCTTCATCCGCTCTATCGCGTGCATGACCAATTCTTCAGTTTTCACGGTTACCAAGGGCTCTTCAATATGATTTTTAATCAAATCTATGGCCTTGGTAATCTTAGCATCTAAAAAGCCCCGGTCACGCATCCAATCATCATTAAACATTTTACCAACATACCGGCTGCCATGATCATGAAAGAGTACAACTACCACATCATCTTTAGTAAAATGTTCTTTAAGCTGCAGTAATCCTTTAATGGCCGCACCAGCAGAATTACCTAAGAACATCCCCTCTTCTTTCGCCAAGCGTTGGGTGTAGATGGCGGCATCCTTATCTGTGACCTTTGTAAAACCGTCGATAATATCAAAGTTTACATTCTTAGGTAAAATATCCTCTCCTATACCCTCAGTGATATACGGATAGATTTCGTTCTCATCAAAAATGCCTGTTTCGTGGTATTTTTTAAAAACCGAACCGTAGGTATCTATGCCCCAAACTTTTACATTTGGATTTTGCTCCTTCAAATACCGCCCCACTCCCGAGATGGTTCCTCCTGTGCCAACACCTACAACAAAATGCGTTACTTTACCCTCTGTTTGCTCCCAAATCTCAGGCCCGGTACTTATATAATGTGCCTTGGTATTTGAGGGGTTGTCATACTGATTGACATACCAAGAATTGGGAATCTCCTTTGCCAGTCTTTTGGCCGTTGAGTAATAACTCCTTGGATCATCTGGAGCCACGTCGGTGGGGCATACATATACCTCGCTACCAACGGCTTTTAAAATATCTACTTTTTCCTTTGATTGTTTGTCGCTAATTACACAAATCATTTTGTAACCCTTCACTACCGCGCCAAGGGCTAAACCCATTCCTGTATTTCCTGAGGTACCTTCGATAATAGTACCTCCAGGCTTTAGAATTCCTGCCGCCTCAGCATCTTCGATCATTTGCACGGCCATGCGATCTTTAACCGAGTTACCTGGGTTAAAGGTCTCGTATTTCGCCAATACTAAGCAAGGTAGTTCTGCGGTGAGTTTGTTCAATTTAACCAAAGGGGTATTTCCTATGGTCTCAAGGATATTTTCTGCATATTTCATATGCTTGCAAAGTTATGGATTTGCACCATATAGAAGGCGGTAATTGTTTCAAGTTTTATTCAAACTTGATTGCCCTTACGGGAGTGATTTTCGTGATAATATAAGACGGAAGCAAGAGCATTAACAAACAAAGCAATAAAACACCGATGTTCAATATGATGACCGTAAAAATATCAATATGTACGGGTATATATTCAACATAGTATTCTTTGGGGTTTGGAAATTTAAACAATCGGTATTTGTTCTGCAACCAGATAATACCAAGACCAATTGCATTTCCCCACAACAAACCAATTCCTATGAGGTAGGTTGCATTGTACAAAAACACTTTGCGAATACTCCAATTGGCAGAACCCAATGCCTTTAAGATTCCTATCATTTGGGTGCGCTCTAAGATCAGAACCAACAATGCGGTAATCATATTGATACCAGCAACAATAATCATAATTCCTATTATCAAAGCAATATTAAAATCAAAAAGACCAACCCATTCAAAGATTCTAAAATATTTATTCTGAATGTTTTGCGTATCTAAATCGGAAAGTGTTTTACCGTAGATTTCCTTGGTCTTCTCCTCAATCGCATCAAAATCGGTCAAGAACACTTCAAAATTGCCAACTTGATCGGCCTCCCATTTGTTCATTCGTTGAATGTGCCGAATATCAACAAATACCAATACCCCATCAATTTCTTCAAAACCACTGTCATAAATACCTGTAATTTCAAACTTTCTTTGATTTGGTAATTTATCTGCCTCATCTTTAAAAAAAACAGCATAAAATGAATCTCCGGTTTTCAATTGTAGGCGACTTGCCATAATTCGCGACATGAGTACTTGGTCATTCAAGTCTCCATCGTATTTCGGCAACTGACCAGCGACCAGATATTCTTCGAGAACTTTCCAATTGTAGTCCTTCCCTACCCCTTTTGCAATCATGCCTTCAAAGGTATTTTCAGTACGAATCACACCCGCTTTGCTCGCCACAGCTTGCACATGGGCCACCTCATCGACGCTAGTAAATTCAGGATAGAAATCTTGTTCCAAAGATACGGGCACCACTGATACATCAGAATTGTTGTTGTCGTAGTTATAAATTTGAATATGCCCGTTGAAGGCCGTTACTTTTTCACGAATTTTCACCTTTAGGCCATCACCTGTTGCTATGGCAATAAGCATCATTAGAATACCAAGGGCAATAGCCGCAATAGCTATTTTTATTATTGGCGCGGAAATACTAATTTTATCGGTACCACCGCGAATTAGTCGTTTGGCAATAAAGTATTCTAAATTCAATCTATGGCTTTTTTTTCCAGTTATAAAAGTACAGTTTTCATTTGGTTTTTGGTCCTATCCGCTTGCGGAAGCCCTCAAAAAATGGAAAAGACTAATCAGAATATAGCTAAAGCCAAGGAAACGTCTATTGCTCCAAAACCTATTGTGGTGGCTGCGAATCGAACCGAAAAATACCTTCCGATGCTCAAGGGCAAATCTGTGGGTATCGTTGCCAATCAAACCAGTGTAATTTTTGATACGGATAAACATACCCATCTGGTAGATTCATTAATCGCTTCAGATGTTGACATTAAAAAAGTATTTGCCCCCGAACACGGTTTTCGAGGACAAGCTGATGCCGGTGAAAAAGTGAAAGATGGCGTCGATTTAAAAACCGGTCTCCCTTTGATTTCACTGTATGGGAAAAATAGAAAGCCTTCGGCGGAACAGCTACAGGGTTTGGATATAGTGCTCTTTGACATTCAAGATGTTGGAGTACGTTTTTATACCTATATCGCAACCTTACAACTGGTATTGGAAGCTTGTGCGGAAAACAATATTCCTATTATGGTTTTAGACCGACCAAACCCCAATGCCCATTATGTAGACGGCCCGACCATGGAAGCTGAACATACCGGCTTTTTGGGGATGAATGAAATACCCTTGGTCTACGGAATGACGATTGGAGAATACGCTAAAATGATTAACGAAGAAAAATGGCTCAAAGACGGGTTAAAGGCAAACCTTATGATCATTCCACTTGAAAATTGGACCTATACTTCACCGTATCAATTGGCCATACGCCCTTCGCCCAATTTACCCAATGATCAGGCCATAAATCTGTATCCGAGTTTGGGGCTATTTGAAGGTACCAATGCCAATGCAGGCCGTGGTACCGAATTTCAATTTCAACGGTATGGCGCCTCGTTTTTAGATAGTACGCAATACAGTTTTACCTATACGCCTAAACCTAATTTTGGCTCAAAAAACCCAAAGGAAAAAGGAAAAATCTGCTTTGGTAAAGACTTGTCTAAAATTTCAAGAATGAACCACGTCACCCTGCAATGGATAATCGACGCTTATAACAATTCAACCGATAAATCAAAATTCTTCAACAGAACAGGATTTACAAAGCACGCTGGAACCAAAAATTTACAGCAACAAATTGAGGCAGGATTATCGGAAAAAGAAATCAAAGCCTCATGGCAAACAGATTTGGAAAAATTTAAAATGGTTCGCGAGAAATATTTGCTATATAACTAATTTGTTATTTCCTCATAACCTGTAGGTTTCTTGTATTTATGAAATGGTTGTTTTAAAAGTACTCCGATTTTACCATTCTCCTCCTCATTAAAGAAAGTATCTACCCCATAAACAATTTTGTCTCGGTCAAATGATAGAAAGGTGCCGAATAATCGATCCCAAAAAGAGAAAATATTACCGTAGTTGGAATCGGTGTAAGGTAATTTATAGTGGTGGTGCACCTTATGCATATCAGGGGAGACAATAATATAACTTAATGCCTTGTCTACCGCTCTCGGCAATTGAATATTAGCGTGGTTGAATTGCGATAATACCACAGATAAACTTTGATACAGCATAATCAGACCGATCGGGGCACCCACGATAAAAACTCCAAATAATGTAAACAAATACCGTATCACACTTTCTAATGGATGGTGTCTATTGGCGGTGGTGGTATCAACATTATGATCTGTGTGATGCACCAAATGTATCATCCATAGCGGTTTAACCTTGTGTTCAACCAAATGAGCCATATAAGCCCCTATAAAGTCTAAAAGCATCAGACCCAATACAACATACAACCAAAAAGGCATTTGAGGCAGCCAATTAATAATGCCGAAATCATTCGCGATGGTCCAATCTGAAGTTTTCAGCAATAGATACGCCAACGGAAAATTTACGATAATTGTTGTAAGGGTAAAAAAGAAGTTCGGCAAGGCGTGCTTCCATTTTTTGTATTTAAATCTAAATAGCGGCAAAATGCCTTCAAGAACCCAAAAAAAGGTAATTCCTCCCACCAAAATCAAAGATCTATGTAAGGGGGGAATACTTTCGAAGTATTTAATTATTTCTTCCATAGGCCCTAAATATAAAAAACTTTAGTTGGCAGTAATAGTTTTCAGTATGCAGTTTTCCATCACTTGTGAATTTTTGCAGTTTAAAAATACTGCCGTACTGCTCCATTTGGCTATGAAAAGTGTACACTGCTAACGTTTGCTATTTACTACTTTCTTCATTTCTTCAACAATGTTAAAGGCAGCAGGACAAATGGCCACATTTTTTAAGGTTAGGTTACTGATTTGATGGAACTTCTTTCGATCTGTATGTGGAAACTCGCGACAGGCCTTTGGTCGCACATCGTAAATCGAACAGAAATTGTCGGCGTCTAGAAACGTGCAAGGAACTTGTTGAAGCACATAATCATTGTCTTCATCAATCTGCAGGTATTCTAAAATAAACTGTTGGGGCTTCAGCTTAAAGTGTTTGGCTATGCGCTCCACATCGGCATTCATAAATAAGGGCCCGGTTGTTTTACAGCAATTCGCGCATGATAGACAATCTGTTCTTTCGAATTCCGCCTCGTGTAATTCGCGCATCAAATAGTCAAGCCGTTTTGGTGGCTTTTTACGAAGTTTAGCAAAATACTTTCTGTTTTCAGCATGCTTTTCTTTCGCTTTTGCGGGAAGGTCTTTTAAGATTTTCTTCATTTTTATTCTTTCAACAAGCTCATAGCAGTTTCATACAAATCGCCACGCCAACATTCCTAAACCGCTGCAATAGCCTTTGAGAAGATTGCTTGTTTTCCACTAATTTTTTTACCCAATTCAGTATTTTAAAAGACATTTATTTGTTCTTTTTGCCCTTCCGTCATTGAAGAGCAGTCTGTGCTTAACTGCTTCACTAACATTTTTAGGAGTGCATCATAGGCACATCTGTACTGGTTTAGGGTACCATTACGTTCCAAATAAACTGCAACCTCTGAGGAAAAACCCATCTTTTGCGATAATCCATTTCCGGTAATCACTAAAAAAGACAAAAAAAAATTTATAGCTCTCTTGATTTATGGGGTAAGGGTAAAAATTACCACATTTGCACAAATTACAAATAATATTTCCATGGATGTTTTTGGGGATGCCCTTTTCGACTACCAGCGCGGATCATATACTGAAGATATTCTTACCAACTCTTCTCTTGACGAGGAAGATGTAATACCCCTACCCTATCTTTTTAGAAACTTCAAAGCAATGCCCGCTTTGGAGCAAAAAGCTTTGAAACTATGCAGGGGAACGATACTTGATATTGGATGTGGGGCTGGAAGCCATAGTCTATACCTACAAAACAAAGGTTTTGAAGTAACTGCCTTAGACGAATCGAAAGGAGCCATTGAAACCTGCCTGCTACGCGGAATTGAAAAATGTATCCAATCAGACATCATGCATTTTACAGCAGGTCAATTTGATACACTCCTTTTACTCATGAACGGTATCGGCCTTGCAGGGGAACTCAAGAGTCTTGGCAAATTTCTCTCCCATTTAAAAAAACTGCTCAAACCAAAGGGACAAATTTTACTAGATTCCAGCGATATTATATATATGTTCGAGGAAGATGATGATGGGGGCAGATGGCTTCCGGCAGATCAAGAATACTATGGCGAGGTAAGCTTTACCATGAGCTATAAAGGTGCAAAAAGCAAACCGTTTTCTTGGTTATACTTAGATCAAAACACCTTGCAACAAGCGGCATATGTCAACGATTTAAATTGTGAAATCGTAAGTTTGGGCGAACATTTCGACTATTTAGCGAGATTAAGCCTCTTAACATAATAGAAGGTATGATTTTTGCGTTATTTTAGAAAAAAACTATGAAGATGAAACATCTGCGTGTTTGGTTGCCATTGCTTTGTTTGGGACTTTTCTTTGCATGTTCTAAAAATTCTGATGAGCCTATTACTGAAGAACCCCCCGTACAAGTTGATAAATCAGCGAACCTGCTCGCCGCTGGCGCATCTGCCAATGATATTCTTTCTAATGACGAATTCACCAAGCTTAAGGTAGAAATCGCCTATGTCACTGGTTTTAGACCCACGCAAGAAGCGATGAACGAATTTGTAGACTATCTAACCACCCATACCTTTAAAGAGGATATTGAAATGGTGTTTAACGAACTGCCATCACCAGGAGAAGAAACCTTAACTATTCAAGAGATTGCCGATCTTGAATCTGAAAACAGAACGGTTTACAACGATGGAGAGACCTTGGGTGTTTACCTCTATTTTGCAGACGCTCCGGCTGAGGACGATGATGAGGAGGAAGGTTTGGTTACACTAGGAGCTGTATATCGAAATACAACCATGGTTATTCATGAAGTTACGGTTAGAAAACTAGCCGATCTAAGTGCTGTGATTTCGTATGCAGATGTTGAAACAGCAACTATAAATCATGAGTTTGGCCATCTGTTTGGGTTGGTAAATTTAGGTACAACCCCGGTGAATGATCACGAAGATGCGGATGCCGAAAATCACTGCAACGTACCGGGATGTTTAATGCGGGCTGAACTGCAATTTGGCCCTGTTGGAAAGTCTTTTGATTTGACCGCTAAAAATGAGCTCAAGTCAAGTTGCTCGCTCAGCGGAAAAAGTGTGCTAAAAATGTTAGAGCATAGCACGTCAAAGGGAAGTATAAATGCTGTTCCTTTAGATGCTGAATGCCTTTTGGATTTGAAGTCCAACGGTGGCAAGTAATGCTTAGCACGAGCAGTTGAAAGTATTTATGGCTTTTTCGGTACGGAAAATAGTTAGACCATACTGGTCATTCTGCCCACCAATTGATAATCGCAACTTGTAGAGGTCAAATTTCTTAATTAAAGAAGCTTCCTTTTCTTTTATATCTTCTACAGCTTAGACCCTAAAAACTTAAGGTATGTTCAAATATTTATGGGTCTGTAAAGATACTTTCCATTTCGGGTTTTGCATTACGTAGTCTACTATTAGAGGAGTAACCTTTTCAGATACGCTCCACTCAGGTTGTAAATATAAAATGCAGTCTTTATTTGTTTTTGCTGCCTGCTCCTCGGCAAAAATCAAATCGTGTTTGTTGTACACAATCACCTTTAATTCGTGGGCCTTGTCATAAATGTTTCCCACAGGGAGCTTATTTTTTTTGGGAGAGAGACAAATCCAATCCCATATTCCAGTTAATGGGTAGGCCCCAGAAGTTTCTATATGCGTTTGGAGATTTTTGGTTTTTAAGGCTTTGGTCAATGGAGTCATATTCCAAGTCAATGGCTCTCCGCCTGTTACTACAATGGTATCGGAATACTTTGCCGCATTGGCAACTATATGTGATATGGCTGTAGGTGGGTGCAGTTCTGCATTCCAGCTCTCTTTTACATCGCACCAGTGACAACCCACATCGCAACCTCCGACCCGAATGAAGTAAGCGGCTGTTCCTTTATGAAAACCTTCGCCTTGAATGGTATAAAATTCCTCCATCAAGGGAAGCATTTCACCATTATCAACTAATGCTAAAACATCATCTTTGACCATTTGGCAAAGATAGAAAAGACCATTGCAATAGCTACTAGGAATGGCTGTATATTTCTCATAGTAACTCGTTGCGAATTTTACAACCAACTATCTTGTAAACCTTGCCGTCACTCTTGGTAAAAATGAACAATTCACCTGTACCATTTTTACCGAATCTCAGATCAACACGTTCATTCGCCACTATGTCGCCGAAACTGGTCTGTTTCCCATCTAATTCAAGGCCTATTTTATACATCGGAGCTTGCTCGCCTTCAATAATTTCTGATAGTTTAGCATAAAAAATTGTACCGTTGGGAATGTCACCAAAGATGTACTTATTTTTTAGGAGCGGAATTTTAGCACCCCCGTAGGCATAACCTCCAGAAATAGCATTACCCTCATCATGATCAAATTGAACTACGGGGTAAGTATAACCAGAATCATCCTCTGGTAGCGCATATACAATTTCGGTATTTGCATTCACATCGTACAAGAACGTGCCTTCTCTATTTGGCCATCCATAATTGGCTCCCTTTTTTACAAGATTAACTTCTTCAAGACTATGCTGCCCGATATTAGTAGCCAACATCTTACCCGAACCGCTCGTATCCCAAGAAATACGATGCGGGTTTCGAAAACCGTAACTCCAAATCTCGCCTAGTTTACCAGCGTCATTAACAAAAGGGTTATCTTTTGGAATACCGTATTTTCCATTTTTACTATCGCTTCCAGAGGGGTCAATTCGGATGATACTGCCCCATATTTTTCCAGGGTTATCACATAGAAATGCGTATCCTCTTAAGGCAGCGGAACCATCACCAATACATAAATACAAAAGTCCGTATTCAGAATCTCCCTTAATGGCGAGTGGGTTGAAAGTAAGCTCTTGAAAGCCATGCCCATAACTCACAAAGTCAACACGCAAGATTTCCCTATTGGTACCGGAGAATTTTTCCGTCTTCGGGTCCTTGGTTTTCCATTCTGTTAAGACCCATTGCAGCCTCGTATTAATACTGTCGTGAATGGCAAAATCAGCCGGCGCCTTTTTAGCTTCTTCAGTGTGGGTGGTATAAAGCAGTCCGTTTTTTTCAAATTCAGGATGAAAGTCAAAACTACCCAATCCCGTACCCCAACCTGGGTTATCAATAAAATCGCCCATTTCTACTTTAAGGTCAAGATACGTATGCACTTCAGCATCGACCACTTCATAGAGTTTTCCGCGCAAATCGGAAATGAATAAGCGTTCACCATCTTTTGTCTTAACAGCTGAAAGTTTATTTATTCGCGCTTTGGGAGCTGATTCGGAGCTTGGAGGAACGGTTAAAAACTCTTCAATTACTAAGGTCAAATCTGAATCAGGTATTTTTTCAGGTATTGGATCTAGAATTCCACCTGGTCTTTTATTCTGACTGCGCTTTTCGGCTTCTGAAAACTTGTGTATAAAACCTAAAAGATCATCTATTTCGTTTTCTTTCAACGTTTGAAAAGATGGCATATATACCTTGTATTTGGCATACAGCTCCATTGCTCTTTCATCACCACTATCAATGCTTTCTTTGGGGTTTTTAATAAAATTGGCCAACCATTCTTTGGAAACATTTAAGGTAACGCCAGCCAAGTTGGGCCCGATTACCGTTTCGTTAAAATTATGACAGCTTGCACAATGCTGGTTGAACAATACCATTCCGCGTTGAATAGCAAGTTCGGATGTATCATAGACGTCTGCGTTGACCTTGCCTTTTGATATATCGCCTTGTTTCTTCTGATTACAATTGGAAAGAAAAATTATAAGAAGGGCATAAAATAAATAATTGCCCATTCTTGCTGCACTTGATCTGAAAGAATAGAAATAACTCCATATTTGCGATAATGGCATAGCACTGCTGATTGTTATTAATGCCCTACAAATTAGTCTTTTTTTCTAAGTAATTCGATTGTGTTCGTTATTCAAATTTTGCCTTCCATTTGTCAAACTCTATTTTGATTTGTTCATCGACAAGTGGATAAAGCCCAATAATCTCTTGGCCACTTCGAACTCTTTGCATGACAAACTCCTCGTACAAAGTCATTTGTACACATTCATCTGCAACTTCTTCGACCATCTTAGCCGGGATGACCATAACGCCGTCGTCATCGCCCAAAAGTATATCGCCCGGAAAAACGGCAACATCACCACAAGCGATTGGATCGTTTATGGCAATGGCTTGGTGCAGGGTAAGATTTGTTGGTGCCGAAGGAGTTTTATGGTATGCCGAAAAATCGAGCTCCGCTATCTCAGCAGAATCGCGAAAACCACCATCGGTTACTATTCCCGCAGCCCCTCGAACCATTAATCGGGTGGCTAAAATAGAACCTGCAGAAGCTGCCCGTGCATCTTTTCTACTATCGATAACCAATACCGAGCCTGCTGTACAGGTTTCCACCGCAACACGCTGAGGGTGCTTTGGGTCTCTGAAAACTTCGATGGAGTTTAAATCTTCTCTCGCGGGTATGTATCGCAAGGTAAAGGCTTCACCTACCATGGTGGGCCTTCCTTTTTTTAGCGGAACAACACTTTGAATAAACTGATTTTTCAATCCTTTTTTAAATAGAAAAGTAGCCACCGTAGCGGTACTCAATTTTTTCAGTTTTTCCCTAGTGCTTTCTGATAGCTTGGTCATGTTTCTTATTTTTCTTCAGGGTTTAGGCCTTTTGCCAGGTTTCTCTTAAAAACGTCAAGTCTTTCTTCATTTGCGCAAATACTTCCTTTTTAGGGATACTTATTTTGGAAGCTCCATGTTCAGCGCCACCTAAATCATATTCCAAATGAAGCGACACTGGAACGTTAATTTTATACTTTTTTAGCAGTTTGAAATAGGTGTCAAAATCGACCATGCCTTCTCCCAGCGGAACGTTTATTGGTTGCCATTTTCCATCTTTCTGCCCCCATCTAAAATCTTTGATGTCGATACTATTGATAAAGGAATGAACAAGGCGAAGCCCAAGTTGCCAACTGCCACCTCCTTCCACTATCGCGTGCCGTATGTCGTATTGACAACCCATATGTAAGGAAGAGGTGTTTTTCAAAATTTGAGGAATATCCCAAATAGGGGCACCAACATGATTTCCTGCATGATTCTGATATCCGCCATACAAGCCCAATTCTTTATTTAATGCCTCCAAAGCTGCTAGTTTTTGTGCATGGACTTCAATACTCTCTTTAATCGTTTTTTCTTCAGGATAAGTCAACCAACCCGTACGGTAATGTGTTAACCCCAAGCTACTTGCCGTTTCCAATACCTGTTTGCTTTGAGGGTCGCTAGCATCGATAATATTGGTGGTCATCATCGTAGTTTGTAGGCCGAATTTCTTCATTGCTGCCACGGCATTCGGTAATTCTTCAGTTACGCGTTCTGGCAAAACATGACCTTTAGGTCTTACGGTTAGGTCAAGACCATCAAAACCAATTTCGGCAGCTGCTTCCGACATCTCACTATAATCAAGAAATTGTAAGTGTTTTGAGAATAAATTGATCTTGATATCATCATTTGGCAGTTGGTTCGTTTTAAAAAGAGGATTAGCATACCCTAATATGGGTATGCTTCCCATAGCGGTAGCGGATATCTTCGTGAAATTCCTTCTTGACCATCCTATTTTATTTTCCTTCATAGTTGCGTACTGAATTATGTTATGTTGATAGAATTTGTGTTAAAAACTTGCCTGTCTTACAAATATATGTATTTTTGGTAAACCAAACTGGTAAACCAATTTAATTAAAGTAAACGAAGTCACCTACTGACACATTTGAACGACCATCAATTGCGGGCTTCAATTGTTTTGCTCAAAAAAATCAAAATGATCAAAAAATACATCCAACTAGCAGGCTTAGGACTTCTATTGTACTCGTGCAATGAAAATTCCAACAAAGAAATCTTCGTAACAAATAGCATTGAATTAAACGCAGCGATAGCAAAAGCTGTTCCCGGAGATGAAATTGTAATGGCCAATGGCAATTGGAATGACATCCAGATTCGATTTATTGGTTATGGAAATGAGAAGGAACCTATAACCTTGCGCGCGGAAACACAGGGTCAGGTTACTATTGGAGGAAAATCTGATTTAAAACTGGGAGGGGAGCATTTGATCGTCAACGGATTGTACTTTAGAGAAGGGGCATCACCTTCTCGATCGGTTATAGAGTTTGCTATCAACGCAGATACTGTGGCCAATCATTCAAAGATTGTAAACACGGTTATAGTCGACTACAACAAGCCACAAAGAAATGAGTCCGATCTGTGGGTACAGTTTAAAGGACGCTATAACGAGCTCGATAGTTGTTATATTTCGGGCAAATCTAACAGAGGCCCCACTATCAGGGTAGATTTAGCGGGAAATAGGAGCATAAAGAATTACCATAAAATCACGAATAACTATTTTGGACCTCGACCTCCTAAAGGAGGACCTAGTGCAGAGACCATCCAAATCGGCAATAGTTTTACTTCCATGTCGCCCAGTTATACCTTTGTGGCCAACAACTTTTTTGATAGATGTAATGGAGAAGTAGAAGTGATTTCAAGTAAAACGAATTTCAATGAGTTTCGAAACAATGTCTTTTACAAGAGTGAGGGTTCTTTGGTAACCAGGCACGGAAACTATTGTATCGTAGATGGTAATTATTTTATTGGAGATGACAATTCTGAACAAATCGGTGGTATTCGCTTAATAGGCACCGGGCATTGGGTAACGAACAATTATTTCTATAGGCTAAAGGGAAAGGTTTTTAGAAGCCCGCTTGCTGTGATGAACGGCATTCCGAAATCACCGCTTAATCGTTATATACAGGTAACTGATGTAGTTGTGGCTCATAATTCTTGGATTAACTGTAGTTCACCATTACAATTTGGAGTAGGGTCTAACCTAGACCAAAAGGAGGTGCTACCCCCTTCTGAAATCAGGTCGGAAAGACCTATTCGTACAATTGTGGCGAACAACCTACTTTACAATGATAAGGACGATGAGCACCCAATTGTAGCTCATGATTCTTTAGGTGGTATATCATTTAAAAGCAATCTAATTAATAATCAAGGAGTCTCATTTGCGCACGATGCAGGATTTACTCAAAAGGATTTTGCACTTTCAAAATTGGAAGAGAATCTTCTAGTGCCAGATAATGACTTAGCAGATTTTGAACTTTATAAGGGTTTTGAGTTTGACCAAATAACAGAAGATTTGCTGGGTAATTCACGTACCAACAATAATGTAGTTGGAGCGATAGTTGGTGCAAGCACTCAGAAACCGAACCTCATGGACAGGTCTAAATACGGTCCAGATTGGTACGATATTGATGGAGAAAATAAAGGAGATTCAAAAACGCATTCAGCAGCATCTATAAGTGATTTGCGTAAGGCGGTTGAAGAAGCCAATAGTGGTGATGTTATCGTATTAACATCAGACCAATACGAACTTCAAAATGCTTTGAAGATTTCCAAAGAACTAACTATACGTTCAGCAAATGATAGTAAGAAAGCTACTATTACCTATAGTGGCGAGGCCCAAACACCGGCGTTTGAAATGAACCCCAAAGGTGCCCTTAGCCTTGAAGGTGTTACGCTAAAAGGCCGAAAAAGTCAATATGCCTTTGCCAGTTTGCAAAGCAATATGTCTAGCCTTTATAATTTAACCATAATCGATTGTGAGATAGCCGATTTCGACACTGTTCTAAAGGGCTATAAATACTCTTTTTCAGAATATATAACCTTAAGATCTACCCGAATTCAAAACTGTATAAACGGAATAGAATTGGCAGCAGAAGATGATGACCGTGGTGATTATAATGCGGAAAACGTCTTTATTGACAATTGCCAATTCGATGGTGTCAGCAAGAATGTGATTGACTACTATAGAGGTGGCTATGATGAATCTACCGTGGGAGGTAACCTAATTGTGACCAACAGTAGTTTTACGCAATGTGGTGCTAAAGAGGAAAACGGGATATTGCTCAATACGTATGGTATCATCAACGTAGCGCTTAGGGGAAATAAATTCATAGGCAACAAAGTGAAAATGGTTGCCCGTTTATGGGGAGCAAAAAATAACACCCACTCAAATAATGACATACAAAACTCAGGAGAATTAGTGGTAGAAGAAAATCTTCCGCTGAAATTGATGTACTAATCCATAGTAATACTAATGAAGGTCTCTATATGCTTGCTATGCTTTTCTTTTTTTCTTTGCCTTAGTGCACAGCAACTACCCTCTCACAAAGTTTTAAAAACTGAAGAACTCCCTGCTTTTCTCAAAAAGGAAGTAAAAAACAAAATAGGAATTGATGGGAAATTAACGGAGGCACAGCTTGCAACCTATTTCAGGGAAAAATTTTCGGAACGCTTCTTCTACGATTACCATACAATTGAACAGCGATTGCGGCACTACAATGCGCTTTATAAGAATGAGCACGACCATAAAAAAAGAGCACTAGATCATTTGGAAAAATACGCAGACTCGACACAATGGGTCTTACCTTTCAATTATCAAAACGGTCAAGAAGTAAATGCTTATGCACTTCGTCATTTGGCAAGGCAGCATAAGATGTCTGATATCATACTGTTATATTTTAATGAAGGAAAAGACCCGAAATACATCAGATATTTTGAAAACCAGATGCGTTCGCTTAATGCGGCATTGGAAGCTGGCAAATATGAGAAAATAGAAGATGGTAACGGGGTTTACGAAGTCTTCAGGTCGGGTTACAGAATACTCAATTGGTTGTGGATTCATAACATGATTCTCAATGAGCCCGAATATGCCGACAAGGATCAGCTTACCACTATAGCAACGCTTTTACAGCACGGGCAACATCTCTATGAGCGAAATGATACCTTTAAATGGGGTAATCACCAAACTAGGGGCATGTCTGCATTGGTGATGCTCGCTATTCTTTTTAGTGATTTTGAAGGTACTGACTTATGGTACGAAAGGGCGATGCAGCGCCTTGGGGAGCATCTCGACAGAGAAATCAATGATGACGGATTTCAGTTTGAACGTTCCGTACACTATCATATGAGTGATATAAACAATTACTTCTACGCCTATCAATTGGCCAAACTAAACGAAATACAAGTACCCCAAGACTGGACCTTAAAACTTAGGGGGCTGTTCTCAACACTTGTTAAGGTGGCTTATCCTGATAAAAGTGCCCCAGTACTTCAGGACGATACAGAGATTCCGTGGGCAGAAAAAAACGACATTTCGGGAGCTATGACACTTGGTTATTTGCTATTTGAAGATCCTGAGTTGGGGTATTTTGCTACCAACAAGGTTGATGACAGCATGTATTGGTTTCTAAGTCAGTCTCAAATTCAATTGCTCGAAAACATGCAAGGCAAAAAACCTACTTATGGCTCACTAGCACTCACAGATACCCATTATTATGTCATGCGTGAAGGATGGAATGTAAACGACAAAATGATGGTAATAAGTGCTGGTCTCGATGAAATGAAACCCGATCATCAACATGGCGATATGTTAGGTATTCAAGCGATAGCCAACGGAAATGCCATTTTACCCAACTATCAAGTACGTTATTCCCTAGCGGATTATGAGCTGTTCAAAAACTCAAAGGTCAAAAATGTCGCCTTAATCGACAATGAGCTACAAGGAAAACAATGGACGTCTAACAAAGGTGGAAGTGGTTTTGGCAAGTTTGGCAGCTTACCGAGTCCTAACGTAATTGCATGGTCAACTACAGAAGACTTTGATTTATTCGTAGGCGGTCATGATGGGTTTGAAAATGCGGGTGTGGCCTATACAAGACAGGTTCTATTTGTAGACCGTAACTTTTGGATTGTGAAAGATAACTTTTCGTCTGAATCGGTACATGAATACAAACAAGTTTGGCAGGGTCATTATAGCTATGAAAATGGCCCCAACCTCATTCGAGCCACAGCTGCCGATGCGAGCGGCCATGATATTTTACAGCTAACTAAAGTAGACACTGTCGTTAGTTCTGGGGCAAGAGGAAAAAATTGGAGTGTGGTCTCAAAACGGAATCAAAAGAATTTTAGCTTCCTAACAGTGATTTATCCATATCGAGGATACAGCAACAGACTAGATGAAACCAATAACAAATTCACATTTTATGATTGGGAAGTCAACAAAACAGATTTGAAAATAGCTGGACACAATGCCATTAGTTTTGGCAAGGATAATCGCTTTTACTGTTTTGGTGTACGTACCCTGCAATTTGAAAAGTTAAAGATTCAGACATCTTCCGAAACAGATCTATTTATAGAACTGATCGATACCGAACTTCGCATTCATGCGCTTGGACCCGAAAATACGATCTTGAATATCACACACAAAAATGCAACGAAAAGAAAGAAGGAAATTGCACCAGGCGAGGTCTGGGAGTTCACACTTAAGAATTAGTATTTGTAAGCGATGATTAATAATTTTCACTAAATACTTGTTATAATTTTTAATTCGTTAAGATTACAGTTTGACCCATTTTGTATTATTAAATACGAATTTTAACTACCGATTTTTTGCAAAAAATTTGTCAATCTTCCAAATAAATGTATTTTTGGTAAACCAAAGTGGTTAACCAATTTGCTGCAATATCGATTCACTATTGGACGCAGCTTTGTTTTTTATACAGCTAGATCTCCTTTCCAATTTTAAAAATGGAACAGGCCATCGAAAAGCCATGCCGGGCACTGTTATTAAATTAATAATAACCAACACAAAATAATACCATGAACTTGAAAATAACTAAATCAGCTTTTGTCCAATACACAATAATGGCAGCTGTTGTTTTATTACTGAATAGTTGTGCGGAAATGAATAAAAAGCAAAGTGTCGCAAAAGAAACTGAGAAACCCGCTGTAGCGACTAAGGCTAACGACATCATAGCATTTTTCCAACATTGGAATTTAATTTTAGGTGATGGTTCGAATGTGGGTCAGGCAACTGATTATGAGAACAAAGATTTCTTCTATACAAAAACAGACGACCATGGCGATTGGGTGGTATTTAAGTCGCCCAATGCAGGCAATACCCATGGCACTTCTAACAATACGAGAACCGAGCTAGCACAATTAAAAAAATGGTCGCCGATGACCGAAGCCACAATGAATGCCACGCTTAAGGTGATGAATGTGGCAACCACCGGAGATGCTCGTGTTGCAGCTACTTACTCAGTAGTTGTTGGTCAGATTCATAGTGCAGACGGGCATGAAAACGAACCCCTAAAAATATTTTACAAAAAATTTCCCGGCCACACTAAAGGTTCAGTCTTTTGGAATTATGAAATCAATACTGCAGGTGATGACAATTCACGCAGATGGGATTATTCACATCCTATTTGGGGTTATGATTTTTCCATTGTAGGTACGAGCGCAAACAGCGCTCCACCAGAACCAGAAGATGGCATAGCTTTAGGGGAAGAATTTAGTTATAAGGTCGAAATTAAAGACGGAATGATGCAGCTGACATTTACCAGTCAAGGGCATGAAACCAAAACATTTACAAAAAACCTCATTTCCTCATCATATACAAAGCACTCAACTATTCCGGATCAAGTCAAAAATTTATTTGTACCAATAGGTCAAGACGGTGTAGAGCGAAGAACTGCGTATTCCGACGAAGGGCTCTTTTTTAAATTGGGAACCTACAACCAAACGAATGGCAAAGACCCCAAGGTAAACAAAGTCTGGTGTTCAGGTGCTGAGACCCATGGTGGTGATATTCAAAAACAGTACGCAGATGGCAATTATGCTGAAGTATGGTTTAAATCAGCGAGTATAAGCATCCCAGATGATGCCATATCAAATGCAGGCTATTTCAAAGCCAACGACGGTTTAAGTGAAAAAACAGTTTATCCAAGTGAGGTGATTCCCTTTATGGATAAATTTAAAATGTTGATGGGCAATGGAACCACGGTAGAAAACCTGGTCGACTTCGAACACAAAGATTTCTTCTATACGGTAATCGATGGTACAAGGCGTTGGGTAGTATACAAAACACCAAATTCTGGTGTCACTTCAAAAAACTCTAGCAATACCAGAACCGAGCTGCACGAAAAAAGAAAATGGACGCCCGAAGAAGGAGGTAAACTTACGGGTACCTGCAAGGTAATGCAAGTTTCTACTTCTGGAGATGCCAGAGTTGCGGCCTCGTACTCCACAGTGGTTGGACAAATTCACAGTGGTGAAGGACATGAAAATGAACCATTAAAAATATTCTACAAGAAATTTCCGGGTCATGCAAAAGGATCGGTATTCTGGAATTATGAAATTAATACCGCTGGAGATGACAATTCTGGACGATGGGACTATTCTACTTCCGTATGGGGGCACGACATGTCTGTCGTCGGAACAGGCAAAAATGAACCTCCTGTAGAACCTACTGACGGTATCGAACTGGGCGAAGAATTCAGTTATGAGGTAAATGTGTATGATGGTATTATGTACCTCAGGTTTGAAAGTGAAGGTCATAAAACAAAAACCTTTACTAAAAATCTAATCCAATCTGAATTCGCAAATAAATCAGATTTACCAGCACAAGTACAGCAACTATTTGTGCCCATAGGACAAGACGGAACAGAACGCGCAACGGCCTATAGTGGGGAGCTGAATTATTTTAAGCAAGGTGCTTACAACCAAACCAATGGTAAAAGTCCTGAAGCAAATATAGTCTGGAGCGCCGGTGCAGAAACCTATGACGGTGATATTGCCAAACAGTATGAAAATGGTTGTTATACCGAAGTATGGTTTAGAGATGCTACAATAGGTTTAGGAACAAAAACGAGCAAAGACTAAATTAACAGTTTCGTCTTTCGCAAAGTGAATCGAAATAAAAGTATTTTTAAAGGTAGTAAGACCATTAACATGCCTTTGGTCGTTGGTGAGCCATTTGTCAAATTCGCAGTTATGCGTTTGGGCAATATCCCAAAAGTTGGTGTTTATCGACGACCAAAAATATTTGAAAATCAATACGGATTCGAGTAAAATAAGTACACATAATTAAAATAGAAACAGACTTGATCAGCAATGGTCAGCTGCATATTATTTGAAATAGAAATAGCTATAACTATGAAACGATTTAGTGAAAAGTACATCAGCACAAAAGAAATGGAATGGGAAGAACTTGGAGGTGGAGTTTCAAGAAAATTTCTTGGCTACGACAACCAAATCATGATGGTAAAAGTGAAGTTTGAGAAAGGAGCTTTAGGTTCTCCTCATCAACATT
Organism: Maribacter sp.; assembly: GCF_039974175.1. GTDB lineage: Bacteria > Bacteroidota > Bacteroidia > Flavobacteriales > Flavobacteriaceae > Maribacter_C. Next base: position 165,553 of record NZ_JBDWJN010000013.1, on the reverse strand, counting down.
TTCACACCCAAACTACCTATTGCGTTTCAGGCAAATTTGAATTTGAAATTGATGGGGAAAAGAAAATTGTAGAAGCCGGAGACGGCGTATATATTGAACCCAATTTATTGCACAGTGCAGTATGTTTGGAAGAAGGGATGCTAATTGACACCTTTAGTCCGGTAAGAGAAGATTTCTTAAGCGGTGATGGGGTATCTTATTTTGGAGATAAGCTGTCATAACAAAAGGTGCGAATCCAAGTCGTTAAGATTTCATTACAATGAAAAATCAAGTATTCACGACAAGTAACCGAATTAGTATCGTATCAATATGAAAAGTAAACTTACTGGAAAAAATGTGCTTATCACCGCAGGAGCCCAAGGAATTGGCGAGTCAATCACGAAACACTTTATTGATAAGGGTGCCAATGTAGCCATCCACTACTTTTCAAGTGCCGATACTGCAAACCAGTTGACAGCATACGCTATTAGCAAAGGGCAAAAAGCGGTGGCCATAAGTGGTGACTTAACGAAAGAATCCGATGCGAATGCAGTGGTTGAGAAAAGTGTAGAAGCCTTAGGTGGCTTAGATATATTGATTAACAACGCAGGTTCGCTTGTCGCTCGAAAAAGGTTGCACGAATTGGAAGCGGAGTTCTGGCATAGCGTAATGGACATCAATATGACATCTATGATGTTCATGACACGGGCTGCAGCTTCTCACCTTACCGAAAATGACAATAGCAGTATTGTGAATTTGGCTTCACTTGCTGGTCGCAAAGGCGGGCATGCAGGTTCTTTGGCGTATTCCACAAGCAAAGGAGCCATATTGACTTTTACAAGAGCGCTTGCTTCAGAATTGGGTCCTCAAGGTACAAGGGTCAATGCGGTTGCTCCAGGTCTTATTCTCGGAACTTCATTTCATAATACACATACAACGAAGGAATCTGCCGCAAACACCATTGCTGGTATTCCGATTCAACGCGCTGGTAACGCCAGCGACGTGGCAAGAGCGGTATTGTATTTAGCATCTGAATATGATGGTTTTATTACGGGTGCAACGCTTGACGTCAATGGCGGTGTGTATAATATGTGATGTATTAAGAACAAGAGTTGCTTAAAGAAGAATTTATTTTACGAAAAAAATAATAAAGACAACTATGGATTTAAAAGGAAAAGTAGCCATTGTAACTGGTGGAACCAGAGATATAGGTAGAGCAATTAGCATTAAATTGGCAAAGGAGGGGGCAAAGGTAGTTGCTAATTATTTCAATAATAAGGAAAACGCTGAAAAAACCCTGGCGGCCATTGAAGCAGTTGGCGGAACCGGAATTATCATCAAAGGTGATATGACCCAAAAGGCCGATGTTGACCATTTAATTAAAGAAACGACAACAGCTTTTGGCGACACAATTGACATTGTGGTGAATAATGCCGGCGGATTGGTTGCTAGAAAAACCATAGCAGAAATGGATGAAGCTTTTTTCAATAAAGTCATGTTCTTAAATCTTAACTCTACCTTTTTAGTATCAAAAGCGGCTTTGCCTTTTATGGGCTCAGGGGGCTCAATAGTAAATATTGCTTCCCAAGCCGGAAGAGATGGTGGAGGAGGTGGTTCTTTGGCATATGCAACATCCAAAGGAGCTGTGATAACGTTCACTAGAGGATTGGCCAAAGAAGTAGGACCTCAAAACATAAGGGTGAATTCTTTATGTCCTGGTATGATTGCGACCAAATTCCATGATGATTTTACCACAGATGAAGTCAGAAAAAAAGTGGAAGGTATGACACCGCTTCGCAGACAAGGTTCCGCCGAAGAAATAGCAAACACCGTTGCTTGTTTGGCTTCCTCTGCAACCTCTTTTATGACAGGAACCAATGTTGACATTAATGGAGGATTGGTCTTTTCATGAGAAAATTGTTGAAATTTTGCCAAACCGTTAGACGACGACCCCTTTAATTACGGACTCCACATAAATACAAATCATAAAATTTGAATTTAATTTTTATTTAACATTCTAATAACATATATTTGGTTCACCAAATTGGTTAACCAGTATGGAAAACCAATTAATATCGCTCAAAAGTCTAACAACTAAAGTATTATAACTAGCAAGATGAAAAAATAAAAACTTTAAGAAAAGAAAAAAGGACGGGTGCACGCCCATCCTTTTAAATCAAATTACTTCATTTTGAAGGGAAGTAATACTCACATGATACCATTGATATCATATTCTGCAAAATTACAATAAACATTTGGTTTTTTAGAATACATGTCTTCGGTAAATTTCATTTAACAGGTTCTAAACATGTTAAAGATCAAAAAGCAAAATTGACTAACTTATTTTAACTAAAATTTAAATTTATGAAGATTATGTTACTAAAGCGGCTGCTATTGTTTGGAGCATTTATTTGTTTCTCCACTGTATCAGCACAGACGGTATCCGGTACGGTTTCTGATTCTAGCGGACCATTACCTGGAGCAAGTGTTGTGGTTAAAGGAACCACAAATGGTACACAAACGGATTTCGATGGCAATTTTTCTATAGACGATATAGACAATACCGCTATTTTGGTATTTAGCTATATCGGCTATTCTACACAGGAAGTTGCTGTAAATGGGCAGACAACCCTAAATATTGTCCTAGCAGAGGATGCTAGCCAACTTGACGAAGTTGTTGTTGTAGGTTATGGTACACAGAAAAAATCTACCGTTACAGGGTCAATATCTAAAGTAACAAACGAGAAACTAGATCAAATTGCAGTGTCAAGGGTTGATGATGCCCTTATCGGTCAGGTATCAGGTGTAAACATTCAAGCAACCAACGCCGAAGCGGGTGGTGCGCCAACCATTACCATAAGGGGTGTTGGTTCTGTTGCTGCTGATTCAGGGCCTGCCTTAGTAGTTGATGGTATTGTTATGAGTTCAGAATTTCTTGCAAACATTGACATGAATGATGTCGAATCATTTGAAGTACTTAAAGATGCGGCATCTGCTGCTATTTATGGTAGTGAAGGTGCTAATGGTGTCATCCTAATTACTACGAAAAGTGGGAAGGCAGGAAAGACTAAATTTAGTTATCAAGCATATACAGGCTACAAGCAAGCGCATGGTAGCGATGATTATAGAAAAAATACCGACGAGTGGTTTGCTCTAGAGCAATCGGTCACAGGTACGCTTTCCGAAGAGTCACAATATATTAACCTATTAAGAAGTACCACTGGAGTAGACAGAGATTGGCAAGATGTTTTCTTTGATGGAGGATTTGTTTCAAGTCACTCGCTTTCTGCAAGGGGTGGCACGGAGGACACCAAGTTTAGCTCGTCTTTAAGGTATCTTCACGATGAAGGTGTTGTAATTACAGATGATTATAAATTATATACTGGTAACATAAAGGTAGATTCAAAAATTGGTGATAAGCTAAGGTTTGGCATACGTGCAACCCCTTCTTATACGAAGCAGCGACGTTTGCCAACATCAATTCATAATCCTACACGTCAATCGCCTTGGTTGCCTATTTATCATACTGAAGAATCGCTTCAGTTCGTTGATAGAGCAAACTTTCCAGATGTTGGTGTGGGTGATTACTTCCGTGAAAACCATTTGGTGAATTTAGATTTAAATGGTGATGGAAGCTCCAGTAGACCTCGTACCTCTGGTGATTCAAACCCGTATCAGCAATATGTAGAGAGAGAGCATTATGATATCAATACAAAATTATTTGGATCAACGTATTTAAGCTATGAAATATTGGAAGGTCTAACCGCTAAAACATCTTTGGGTGTTACAATAGACCAAAGAAAGCAAACTAGGTGGGATGGAACCAATTATCACGCATCTGGCGCAAGTCGTTCTGCATATGGTTTGCAAAACAGATACCGCACGAGATTGATTAATGACAATACGTTAAATTACACCAAAAATTTTGGTGACCATGACCTCAACTTATTAGGTGGTGTAACGATTCAGAAAAGAAGAACTGAAATTAGTCAGGTTAATGCTAGTGGATTTACTGATGATCGACTTAAAAACGTTCAAGGAGCCGATCCTGCTAATACTATAGTATCTGAGATTAATGCTGACCAAAGAAAATTAGGTTATTTTGCTCGTGTAAATTATTCCTATAAGGATAAATATTTGTTGAATGCTTCGTTTAGACGCGATGGAAGTTCTGTATTTGGCACGGACACTAAATGGGGTAATTTCCCTGCCGTATCAATTGGCTGGAATGTGGCAAAAGAAAACTTCCTAATAGATAGTGATCTCATTAGCAACTTGAAGTTTAGAGCTAGTTATGGTTTTACAGGTACTGAAAACTTTAATGTGGGGAGTATTGTTGAAAACGCATGGCCTTACCTAGCATTAAGCCAACCTACGAACTATGGTACTGCACAAGGTGCTTCTCCACTTAATATCGCTAATCCTGATCTACAGTGGGAATCTTCAAGAGAATTAACCATAGGTTTGGATTACGGATTTGCTAATAATAGAATTTCTGGTTCAATTGATTATTACAAAAGAACTAGTGATAATCTATTGCTTTCAAACCCGGTATCTTATATCACTGGATTTGATCAGGGTATTGTAAATTTAGGGGAAGTTCAAAATAGCGGGGTAGAATTTGAATTACGAACTAAAAACATCGTAAATGAGAATTTTAATTGGAACTCAACCTTTATAGCATCTACCAACAAAAATGAATTACTAGATTTTGCAGATTCTGACAATGCTTTAATCGCCGATACTTATGGTAGAAATTCATTGTGGATCAATAGGGTAGGCGAACCGATTTCCTCTTTTTGGGGTTTTGTTGTAGATGAAGAACTTTTTGATGAAACCGAATTTAGAACAACTTATGTCGATAGGCCATGGAACAGAATAAACGGAGAGTCTAGGGCTACTATTGTAAAAGATTTAAATGGTGATGGTTTGATTACAGATGAAGACAAAACCATTTTAGGAGATCCATACCCAGATTTGATATATAGTTTTACCAATGAATTTAAATTTGGAGATTTTGACTTTTCTTTTATGGTTCAAGGTCAGTTAGGTGGTCAAGTAAATAATATAGGTGATGAATACTTCTTCAATTGGTTTGGTAATACCACAAGAGGTACTGGAGCTGAAGAGGCAGTTGCAGCTGGTTTAGTGCCTGATGTTTCTTTCATTCAACGTAAGGTTGTTACGAGTGAAGTTATCGCAAGTTCAGACTACTTTTCTTTGCGCAACATAAACCTTGGTTACAATTTTTCAAATGATCTAACATCTCGTATAGGTTTAGATGGATTAAGGCTTTATGCTACAGCTCAGAATTTGATTTATATCACTGCCGATGATTATCACGGGTTCAACCCAGAGCATGATGATAATGGTAATGTCAGAGCCTTTGGTTCTCAGAGAGCTGGTACTCCAATATTTAAGACGTTTACTATTGGAATGAATATTGACTTTTAATTAAAAAAAAGAAAACGATTATGAAACATATAAAATATTTAATTTTTGCTGTTGCAGGGTCATTTTTGATCTCCTGTGATACGGAAGAGTTCTTAAATCCGGTACCAGACACTGTAGTTACAGTAGATGCATTCTTTGAAACAGATGCGGACGTTTTTTCCGGGCTGATGGGAGTTTATGATGCCGTCCAAGGAGTAAATGATGGTACAAATTCAAATGAAGCCACTACAAATAGAGGAGTGCAATTTGAGCACCTTTTAACAGAGCATAGAACCGATAATACAAGAAATGCCACAACAGAAGGTTCAAAGGCTGATTTTCACAGATATCTTGTTAATGCCAATAATGTAGAGTCTCAAGATTATTACGCTTCTATGTATGAGGTAATTTTTAGAGCAAACAATATCTTAACCTTCATTGATGTTGCAGATGCTGAAAATCAAGCGAAATATGCTGCGGAAGCTAAATTTTTAAGAGCCTATGCATATTTTAAACTAGTTCGATTGTATAGTGATGTGCCTTTAGTAACTGAAGTGGTAGCACCTGATGACAAGGAAACCCCTTTCATTAGAACGCCAGAAGCTGAGATTTACACTCAAATTATTGCAGATTTGCAAGAGGCAATCGCAGGTTTAGATAATTCAAATGTAGTAAGAGCTTCTAAAGCAGCAGCTCAAGGTATTTTGGCAAAGGTTTATCTTACGCAGACTAACCCTAATTATACAGGAGCACGACAATTATGTGAAGACATAGTTAATAGCGGAGATTACGCTCTAGAATCTGATTTTAACAATGTTTTTTATTCAGGAACCGAGGAAGAATATGATGCATCGGCAAATAGTGAAGTAATATTCGCAGTTCAGTATATTTCTGGAAACCAGTTAGAAAGTCAAGGTTTTTCTGCTGAATTTACTTCATCTACTCGTGTTGGTGCAGAAGACGGACAAAATATTGTAGAGGATAACTTGGTTGCAGACTTTGCTGCAGCGGGTGGAGATAGAACTGCACTTTCTTATACTACTTTTGGTTTGTCTAACGAAGTGATTAAATTCTTGCCAGAAGGATCTGACATCACTACAACACCTCCAACTTACGGAGCTGGTCGAGATGCTGGTAATGACTACATTGCCTTACGCTATGCTGATGTTTTGTTAATGCATGTAGAAGCCATTATGGCAGGTGCAGCATCAACATCTGATGCAGCTGCCTTAGCTTCTTTTCAAGCGGTAAGAAATAGAGCCGGTTTAACGGCTGCGGTATCTTCTATAACGCAGGAAGAGCTTTTGTTAGAAAGACGAGTAGAGCTAGCCTTTGAAAATCAGCGCTTTTTTGATTTAATCAGATTTGGTGTAGCCGAGTCCGTTTTAAGTGCATATTCGGCCGAATTCGGTTATGCCTTTGATGCTAGAAAATTATTATTGCCAATACCAGCGAGCGAAATCAACCTTAGCGGTGGTCTATTAACACAAAACCCAGGATATTAATAATTAAATAATTTAACTATGAAAAATAAAGCGACATTTTTCCGTCAAACCGCATTTATACTCTTAGGTCTTGTTATGGCCAGTATTGTGAGTTGTGTAGGTTCCGATGCTTTTAGAGATGAACTACCCGATACAGGGTCTAAAGAAGATACTGTATTTCCGGAAGCGAATTTTGATTATACAGCAGATCAAGACGATTTTAGAATGATAAATTTTACTGATTTATCTACTGAAGCGAATACCTATGCTTGGGATTTTGGTGGAGGAGCTACCTCGACAGAACGAGATCCTACGTATACTTTTGAGGCTGGAGAAGGTATTTATCCTGTTAGTTTAACTGCTAGTGATGCTAATGGCGAAACTTCCTCTGTTACTATCGATGTAGAAGTTGTGGATGAATTGGTAGCCGCATTTCAATGTCCTGACTTTTTGTGTGACCCAAGAACACCTTGGGGTGGTGGTAGAGGTACAAGTACATTCTCAGGCAGTAGTTCTCCAACTCCACCTGAAGGAAATGGTGCTGCTAAAATCAGTAGTTCTTCACAATTTCTTGATCAAACCATCAGAGTGGTTGCTGGGGCGAATTACCGCATAACTTTCTGGTATGTAAGTAAAACTACAGGAACTTCCGCTGGGCAGCTATTAATTGAAGATGCTGATACTCAGGATGCCTTTTTAAGTGAAGATATTCCATTAACTAGTCAGGCAAGTGCTTATGTAGAATATTCAGTTTCATTTTCGACCGGTGCCGATACAGAGAATATGAGATTCAACATTGAATATGATGGTACTGAATGTAGATATTCTAAAATTAGTATCGAACGACTTTAAGCATTATTGCTGTTACACTATTTTTTATGGAGTAACAGAGTTGATACGTTTGAAGTTTTTCTAACGAGCTAATTTGAGCAGAGAGAAATAAAAAATAAAAAAAGTAAACAATTATGAATTTATTAAAAAAAGCAACGAGCGCCTTGCTAATAATGGGCATCGTAATTTCATGTGATGATGAGGGTTTTATCCCTATTGCCCCAGATGATTCATTTAATGGAGAAACAGCCGCTGTATTTTCTAGTTTTTCAACGGCAACAAGTGGTGATGGCACCGTTGTTTCGGTAACACCAATTACTGTTGGGGTTGACTCTTATGTGGTAGATTTTGGAGATGGCAGTCCTATTACAGGTGCGCAGGGAGAAACCGTAACTTATGATTATCCGAATATTAACGCATCAGAAGATTATACGATATCTGTAACTGCCGGCGGTACGACCAAGACTGCAGATATTACAGTGAATCATTCGGTAGAATCTATTTCAACCGCCCCGCCTTCGCCTGAAGGTAAGCGTTATAATTTGTTGAATATTTTTACTGACGTCACTTCAGTTGGATCGGGAGCTTCTGGAGGTAAAGTGGTAGCATTGGAATCTGGGAACAATCTGCTTGAATTTTCAAGGCTGCATAGTGAAAGTGGCGTTTTGGAATTGAGTGATGAAGTTGTCATTGCAGATGCATTTTATAGTGGTGTTGGATCGTCAAATATTCATTTTGATGTGCATTCGAATTTTGCAACGGGTATAGATAAGTTAAAAATAACCTTTGTTGATAATACAAATGCTGTAAACCATGTCATTGATGATTTAGATTTAATCGATGGAGAATGGGTAGGTTTTGATTTTGATTTGTCTACAGATTTCTCGCCAGCAGTTGCTCAATTTGATGAAATACTATTTGAATTAGGCACTGGAGGTACTGCAAATGATCATGCAACTATCACCGTTGATAATATTTATATGACCAGAATGACGGGAGCAACCATATTAAATGGTGATTTTGAAGATGGTCAAGATTTCTGGAAATGGACGACCTTTACGGATGGCGAAACCAACCCATTTGGTTCAAGCTCAGATGGTTCTGATTTCGATTATGATGGAAATGATACCGGAGGGAAAACCAGAGGCGCTAAGTGGTCTTCAAGTCAATCTGGTGGAGAATTTAGATCTTCAAGTTCTAGATATGCCTATCAAGAGTTGGTCTTAACTCCCGGTGCTAATTATGTTTTAGAGTATCAATATGCTATAAAAGATGATAGTGGTACTGACCCTATAGGTGGAAGAAGAGTGGTAGGTTTAATCCTCGATCAGCATTATGACGATGGAGCCGATGCAGTTGATAATCTCGGTAACAATTTAGGGTTTAATGAAGGATTTGTAGCTGAAGGGAAATTCTCAGATACCGATAATGATTTTGGAACATTAGTGCAAATTCCATTTACCGCCAATAGCAGTGGTGAAGTTGCTGTAATGTTTTATGCCGTTAGTCCTAAAGATGCCTATGTAGATAATGTAAAGGTAATTGCTCAATAATTAACTTTTAATGAAAAACCTCCTCCGAAAAGAACTATTAGCGTTTCTATTCATGATAGCTCTGTTTGTTAACGCTACTGCTCAAAAAAAGAAAAGTAGCGTTGCAAAATCGGATGTAAAGGTTGAAAAATCTAAGAAAAGAAAAAAGAAGGTAAAACTACCTCAAATTGATTTAAGCAATTGGAAGGTTACCATACCAGAAGGTGAAGGAAAAGGAGGAGCTATTAGTGTTGCGCCTCCAGAAATTTTGAATTACGCTACAAATAAGACCCTAATGCCTTATATGTACAACGATTCGACCAAAGGTGCCCTGGTATTTTATGCCTATCCAACTTCCGCAACCACAGCAAATACGAAGTATTCAAGAACAGAACTTCGAGAGCAAATGGTTCCGGGTGATGATAACAAAAACTGGACTTTTAAGCAAGGAGGAACACTGAAGGCAAAGCTTGCAATGAATGACGTTTCTCGAGATAAAAATGGTAAATATCACAAAGTTATTATCCTCCAAATTCATGGAAGATTAACAGATGAGCAACGAGATTTAATTGGGCAGAAAGATAATAATGCACCTCCAGTATTGAAGATTTATTGGCAGAACGGTAAAATTAGAGTGAAGACCAAGAAACTCAAATTTGCCGGTGTCGGCCCTACTGGAATATTGCACAAAGAAGCTTGGACAGATGACGAGGGGTTTAACTTTGAAGACGAAGTGGGATTTAGAAAATTTACGATCGAAGTGAAAGTTTCAGATGGAAAGATGGTTGTAACTCTTAATAAAAGTGAATTCAAAGTATATGAAAATCAAAGCTTAAGAAGATGGGGTGTTTTTGAAAACTACTTCAAAGCAGGTAATTACTTTCAAACACGAGACGAAGGAGCATTTGCAAAAGTAAATTTTTATGAGATTGAAGTTGCGCATTAAAAGCATTGAATAATGAGGTTTACCCCTTATACATTGAATAAGCAACTATTTGGTCTTATACTGATTTTGGTTATGGTATCATGTCAAAGCGGTGACGAGCCCATTGATCTGAATCAAGAAGAATCAGTACCGGAAGAGGAAGTGGTAGTAGATGACAGCGATTCAAATACCAATGAGGAAGAAAGTGAGGAAGAGACAGATTCGGGTATAGTTAGTAATATAGATTTAAGTCACTGGAAGGTTACGTTACCAATTGCGGAAAACGGTAAGACAATTGAAGTTGAACCACCTGAAATTTTAAATTATACAAACAATGAAATGTTGAAAGAGTTTATGTACAATGATACCGAAGATGGTTCTTTGGTTTTTTATACATATCCAGCTGCTTCTACCCAAAATTCGTCCTATTCGAGAACAGAACTTAGAGAACAGATGGTATCGGGTAGCAATTCGACAAATTGGACATTTGCTGAAGGAGGACGCATAAAAGGCAGCTTGTCGGTTCCTTTCATTTCTAAAGATTCGAATAACGAATATCACCGTACCATTGTAATGCAAATTCATGGTAGGTTAACAAATGAACAAAGAGACCGTATTGGAGCAACTGATAATAATGCTCCCCCAGTTTTGAAAATCTATTGGCAAAAAGGAAAGATAAGAGTTCTGACCAAAGTGTTAAAAGATCTCAACGCATCTGGAGACGACATATTAACTACTGATGCTTGGCAAAGTGATGAGGGCTTTGTATTTGCTGAAGAAATAGGTGACCAGAAATTTTCATTAGAAGTTATAGTGACAGAAGGTAGAATGGAAGTAATACTAAATGAAAATGAGTCAGTAGTCTATGATGATATAAACATGCAAAAATGGGGTGTATTCGAAAATTATTTTAAGGCAGGTAATTACCTGCAAACTATAGATGCGGGGGCATCTGCTACGGTTAATTATTTTGATTTAGTAGTGACCCATTAAAGCACTAAGAAAAATCAGGAAAGTTTAGTTCCTAACGGTTGTAATATGAGTTGTTTGAGTTAGTTTTATATTGTTTTGCTGGTCTTTCACGAGGCCAGTAAAACTACTCAAACTTAATTGGTTGTATGGTTGCTCTTTTGGGGCGAACAACGTTGGAATACCTTTCTTGGTTGGAGTAATTTTCATAAATTTAACAAACCAATCTGGTTAACCAGTTTTAGTAGCGACAGATATTAAATAGTATATGAAACTAGAAATCCTTACAAAAAACGAAAATCAAGAAATCCAAAGCAAGATTATTTCCAAAATTCGGGATTTAATTAATTATAAAAATCTTGAGCCTGGAGATAAACTACCTTCGGAAAGAATGTTGTCTGAGAAGTTTGAAGTGAGCAGAACCAATGTTAGGGAAGCTATTCAGAAGCTTGAGTTTTACGGACTCTTAAAATCAAAACCTCAAAGCGGTACTTTCATTGCAGATATTGGCCAAGTGGCTATGAACGGTATGATTGAGGATATTCTTCGATTGGAGGACCCCGATTTTAAGTCTTTGGTTGAGACCAGAATTCTATTGGAACTAAAGACAGTACGACTGGCTGCGCAAAGGAGAACCAAGGAAGATTTAATACAAATGAAGGAAGCTTTGGACGCCTACAGCGAAAAGGTTGAGAATGGTGAAGATGCAATGCAAGAAGATTTGCTATTTCATCTTGCCATAGCAAAAGCAAGCGGTAATAGTACCATGAACACTTTTATGTTGATCATTACACCTGAGATTATTACGAAATTCGAAGAATATCATGTGTGCGACAAAGGTTTGGCTTTTATGGGCATTCAAGAACATCAAGATATATTTGATGCAATCAAAAATCAAGACCCGCAATTGGCCAAAGAGAAAATGAAAGTACATTTTAAAGCACTATATCAATATTGCTATAACATTTAAATGAATACCGAAAAGATAAAAGTGCACGATTTTGTCTTTCTAGTTAAAATATATGAAGGGAATTAATACTTAAAACTTGACTATACAAATTCCGCAGTAATTGAATATCAGTTCCAATTACTTCCAGAAATTTTTAGCTAAAACTTAAGTATGAATGTAAAGACAGGCATATTGCTTGCTGGTTTGCTATTGTCTATTTGAGACAAAGAATATTTGAACAGCCAAACAAAAAAATTATGAAAGTCAAAAGGTTAAGGTGGGGAGTTATAGGCTTAATAGCCCTAGCAACAGTTATCAATTATATAGATCGCCAAGCGTTACCTGTGCTATGGCCTGATATGGCTGAAGAATTATATCCAGATAAAACCGCAGATGAACGCAAAGGAATTTACGCAATTATCTCAACCATATTCATTTTCTCTTATGCATTTGGTCAAGCTATTTTTGGAAAAATTTTCGACAGAGTTGGAACAAGGTTAGGCTTTGCACTATCCATTGGTTTTTGGTCAATTGCAACCGCATTACATGCTTTTGCTAGAGGAGTGGTGAGCCTTTCTATTTTTCGTTCGTTACTGGGTATTGCAGAAGCTGGCAACTGGCCCGGTGCGGCAAAAGGGAACGCAGAATGGTTTCCAACCAAAGAACGTGCGTTTGCACAAGGTATTTTCAATTCGGGTGCCGCTATAGGAGGAATTATTGCCTTTCCAACCATCGGAATCTTATCTGTATATTTCAGCTGGCAATACATTTTCATATTGGTTGGTATCCTAGGCATATTATGGCTTATTCCATGGTGGGTCTTAGTAAAATCTCCTCCTTCAAAACACCCGTGGATCACCGATAAAGAACGTGAATACATTTTAACAGGGCAGCAAAATCAAGATGTGGACGGAGATGGAGAATTTGATGAAGGCTACAATCCTGAAACAGGACAAATGCTATCGCACAAAGAAAGCTGGGGTGTTATCATTGCATCAGCAGCAATTGACCCCATTTGGTGGTTATTTATCTTTTGGATTCCCATTTACCTAAATGAGGTTTATGGTATGGATGTAAAAGCAATTGGTTTTTATGCCTGGGTGCCCTATGTCGGAGCAATGATCGGGGCTTGGTTTGGCGGACTTTTAGCTCAAAATCGTATCAAAGCGGGTTGGTCTGTAAACAAGACACGTAAGTTCGTAATTACACTTGGATGTTTCATTATGTTACCGACATTACTAGCGATGTCAAATCCGGGAGGGCCTGAAACAGCAGTACTTTTGATGGCTATTATTCTCTTCGGTTTTCAAACAGCTATTGGCAATGTACAGACCTTACCAAGCGATTTATTTGGCGGAAAGTCGGTTGGCACACTTGCTGGATTTGCTGGCATGGCCGCTAAGTTAGGGGCGTTTGGACTCACTGCTTTGGTGCCGTGGCTTACATCTGGGGGCAATTATACGCCAGCATTTATCATTGGTGCTGCGTTAGCTATAATTACAACGGCGAGTGTGTGGATATTATGTCCTAAAATTGAACCGCTTAAAAGTAAAATTTAAATAAAAAATAAAATTAATATCATATGAGTACAGCAGAAAAAGTGGCAATTGTAACCGGAGCAACCGGAGGTATCGGTTTTGAAGTTGCAAAAAGACTAGGTAAGGATGGATATACCGTAATTTTGAACGGTATTGAAGATGAGCAAGGGGCAAAAAGAATAGAAGAGCTCGCGGCCGAAGGAATCACTGCCGAGTATTATGGTTTCGATGTTACCAAGGAAGAGGCAGTAACTTCAAATATCAAAGCCATTGGAGAAAAGTATGGAAAAATAGATGTGCTGGTCAACAATGCGGGTGGACTAGGTGGAAGGTCTCGATTTGAAGACATGACCACAGATTTTTACCGATTTGTAATGGCATTAAATCTTGACTCAGCATTTTTCGCTTCAAGAGCGGCAATACCTTTCCTCAAAAAAGGAGAAAATCCAACCATTATAAACTATGTGTCAAATGCCGCGTGGAATGCGGGTGGCCCTGGCGCCGGAATCTATGGCACATCAAAAGCAGGAGTGCAAACATTAACTAGAGCATTGGCAAAAGACTTGGCCGAATACGGCATTCGAGTGAACGCCGTATCACCTGGTACAATAGACACAGATTTTCATAAACAAATAAAGTCTACCAAACCTGAAGTTTTTGCTTCATGGAAAAATAACATTATGCTCGGTAGATTGGGTCAGCCTGAAGATGTAGCGTCTGTTGTTTCTTTCTTGGCAAGTGCCGATTCATCCTTTATTACAGCCGAAACAATCCAAATTGGTGGAGGACAAGGTTTAGGAATATAAAATAAAAGCCGTTGTAAATTTTTAAAATCAATCTAAAATTAATTCCTTTAACTACCGAAATGAAATCGGTATAAATAGGGGAATAACAATAAATAAAGTAGGAATGAACAAAGTAGTAACCTTCGGAGAAATTATGCTCCGGTTGGCACCTCCAGGATATCTCAGATTTTCTCAGGCAAATAGTTTTGATGTAGTGTATGGTGGTGGAGAATCTAATGTGGCCGTTTCCTTGGCGAATTACGGTGTTCCTGTAGATTTCGTGACCCGTCTACCCAATAACGATATTGGCCAATGCGCCTTAATGGAAATGCGAAAAAGAGGCGTGGGCACTGACAAGATCGTTTTTGGTGGTGACCGTTTGGGCATCTATTTTCTTGAAACTGGTGCAGTTTCACGTGGGTCTAAAGTCGTATACGACCGGGCGCATTCGGCAATTGCAGAAATAGAATCGGGTATGATCGATTGGGATGAAGTTTTCAAAGACGTGCAATGGTTTCATTGGACTGGTATTACCCCTGCCATTTCACAAGGTGCGGCCGATGTTTGCCTAGAAGCTGTAAAAGCAGCAGATCAAAAGGGCATCACTATTTCTACAGATTTAAACTATCGCGCCAAACTATGGAATTATGGAGGTGATAGAGAGCAAATCATGACCGAACTTACCTCCTATTGCGATATCATTTTGGGTAATGAAGAAGATGCCGAAAAACACTTCGGCATTCATCCAGAAGGCTTGGATGTGCATAAGGATGGTCATGATGTAAAAGCGGAAGCTTTTCTTTCAGTTTGCAAGCAAATGATGAAGAAATTCCCTAAAGCAAAAAAGGTAATTACAACCCTACGAGGTTCCATTTCTGCATCGCACAACACTTGGGCAGGTGTATTATGGGACGGCTCCAAAATGTACGACACCCGACAATATCAAATTACCGATATCGTAGATCGAGTTGGTGGAGGAGATTCGTTTATGGGAGGGTTAATCTACGGACTATTGAAATATCCAGAAAATGACCAAAATGCCCTCGATTTTGCAGTTGCGGCATCTTGTTTAAAGCACACCATAAAAGGAGATGCTAATTTGATGACCGTTTCAGAAGTGGAAAAATTAATGGGTGGTGATGCATCTGGTAGAGTAGCAAGATAAATAGATAAAGTGGCACAATATTCAAGAATAGAAGTAGCAACGGTAATGAAGGAATCAGGTATGGTTCCTTTGTTTTACCATCCCAATATCGACTTGGGAAAAAAAGTTCTAAAAGCATGCTATGATGGCGGGGCCAGATTATTGGAGTTTACCGCTAGAGGAGATTTTGCCTTTGAAGTATTTTCAGCATTGAACAAATACGCTATCAATGAGCTCCCAGGAATGATTATGGGGGTAGGTTCGATAACCGATGCTGCAGCAGCTTCACTCTTTATGCAGATGGGAGCTAATTTTATAGTTACACCTTCCTTACGAAAAGACATTGCTGTGGTGTGCAACCGAAGAAAAGTACTTTGGTCTCCCGGTTGCGGTTCCTTGACTGAAATAAATGAAGCCGAAGAACTCGGATGTGAGATCGTCAAACTCTTTCCAGGTTCTACCTACGGACCATCTTTTGTAAAAGCCATAAAAGGCCCACAACCATGGACCAATGTTATGCCAACAGGAGGTGTAAGCACAGAAGAATCAAATCTTAAAGCTTGGTTCGATGCAGGGGTTACTTGTGTGGGTATGGGATCTAAATTGATAAGCAAAGAAATTTTAGCCAATGAAGATTTTGAAGGCCTAAAACAAAAGGTAGCGCAAACTTTGGCATTGGTATCAAAGCTCAGGTCCTAGTTGTCAAAACATTTTTATAGCTATGACATCATCTAGTATGTCACTTTCCGAAAGATTAAAAAAAGGACTTAAAAGTTATGGTCCCGCTTTTTTCATCATCGGATATGTAGTTGGTACTGGTAGTGTTACCTCCATGGTGGTTTCTGGTGCCAATTACGGCCTAAGCCTGTCATGGGCACTTTTGCTTTCATGCTTTTTCACGTACTTTCTCTTAGTCGGCATTAGTAAATTGACTATTGTTTCAGGAGAAACCCTGATGTATAATTTTAAAAAGTCTTTCGGAAAGCCAGTAACCATTTTCATCATTGCCGCCCTGCTGGTTTCCATAGTATCGTCTTGTATAGGAGTAATGGGTGTGGTTGCGGAAGTGGCCATGGAATGGATATCGGTAAGGACTTCGATTTCCTTTCTTAATAGACCCATCATTGCCATCTTCTTCATTGCGCTCTTGATTGGTCTTTTTTGGACAGGAAAACATGCTAATTTCATAAAGGCAATGAGCATCATGGTAGGCTTTATGGCCTTTGCTTTTATTATTACCAGTGTCGTAGTTGTTAAGGAGGCAGGAACATCATTTACTGATTTCTTTCCCCAATTACCGCAAGGAGATACTACTGGTCTGGTAGTCGCAGGTATAGTGGGTACGACCATGGCAGGGGTTTGTTTAGCTTCACGCAGTATTTTAGTTCAAGAGCAAGGCTGGGGAGTAAAAGACTTGAAAACCGAGAGCAGAGATGCCATGTCTTCCATGGTGATGACATTTGTTATCAGTCTTGCCATAATGATCAGTGCAACCGGCACCCTTTATTTTAAAGGTTTGGCCGTTGATGATGCTACCGATATGATGAACGCTTTAGGCCCATGGGCAGGAGATTTTGCTCTTAGCTTGTTTACTTTGGGAATTATTGGCGCCGGATTATCTTCTATTTTCCCCAATCTCCTGTTGTTTCCTTGGTTGATTGCAGACTATAGCGGCACCGCCCGGAATATGAAAAAACCACTCTATAAATTGTTGGTGGTATTGGTTGCCTTATCTGGGCTAATTGTTCCCATCTTGGGAGGTAAACCAGTATGGATTTTGATTGCTTCTCAAGCACTTAGCCCATTTATAATGCCGTTGATTACACTCTTTTTATTAATACTACTCAACAGATCTAGCGTCATGAAGGCGTATAAAGTCAACATTTGGATGAATATAGCGCTAGGAGCTACTTTTATATTCAATTGCTATATGTTAACCGTTGCATTCAAAGGGTTCCTAAATTTTTTCTAACACAAAATCAGGATTTTTAGGCGCTCAATAAATTAAGGACTATGAATAAACTTACAAAGAATTCAACAGGCAATACATCGCTTATAAAAAAATTCATGGCCCTTGTCTTGGCCTTCGGTCCCGGAATATTTGCTATTGGCTACACCATTGGTACAGGTAGCGTTACCTCTATGATTGTTGCCGGTAGCACCTATGGCATGCAGCTACTTTGGGTGTTGTTATTGAGTTGCGTTTTTTCAGGCCTCTTAATGTACGTCTACGGAAACTACGCACTGATTTCAGGAGAAACGGCCCTATATGCATTTCGGAAACACCTGAAATGGGGCAAACTCATAGCCATTCTTATAATCGTTGGCATTTCGTTTGGTCAATGGAATTCTCTAATGGGAATCATGGGTATTTCAGCGAATATTATTTATGAAATATTTGCGATTTATGTACCTGAGATTGTTCGATACAAATATGAATCGGTAATTCTCATTGCAGTAGTAGTAACCGCGGTTTTTTATGCACTGCTCTTGGTGGGCAAGTATACCTTTTTCGAGAAGATTCTAGTAATTTTTGTTACCATTATGGGGCTTTCTTTCCTGATTTCGCTTTTTCTGGTGTACCCCTTACCCTCCGAAGTATTACAAGGGCTTATACCCACAATTCCAAAGGTTGAAGGTGGTAAAATGTTGGTGGCTGCATTCGTTGGAACGACGATGGCCGCAGCAACTTTTTTATCGCGCCCTTTATTCGTAAAAGGCAAGGGCTGGACTATCAAAAATCGTGCACAACAAAAAAAAGATGCAATTATTGCTGCCATTCTTGTCTTTTCCATAAGTGCAGCTGTGATGGCTGTTGCAACTGGGGCCTTATTTCATCAGGGCAAGCCGGTGACCCAGGTTTTAGACATGGTCAATACGCTGGAACCCGTTGCAGGTAAATTTGCCTTGACGCTCTTCTTTTTTGGAACCCTAAGCGCTGGTCTATCGTCCATTTTCCCAATTTTGTTGATTGCTCCAATACTAGTAGCCGATTATCAGTCTGGGAAATTAGATACCAGTTCTAAGCAATTTAAGATTATTACCGCTATAGCCTGTTTATTTGCTTTGATAGTTCCTGTTTTTGGTTCAAATCCGGTTGAAATGCAGATCGTCTCTCAGATTTTCAATGTGTTTGTATTACCCTTGGTGATCATCGGAATTATGCTGCTCATCAACAATAAAAAGCTAATGAAGGATTATAAAACCAATGTTTGGATTAATATCGGTCTTTCACTTGCGTTTATATTTTCTTGCGTAATTTCTTATAATGGTGTGATTGCCTTGTTTGATTATTTCTAAAGCTAGGAATAGAAGACTAGGTCAAATCAAATTTGCAATGCGGTAATCACGACATTTTTCACTCTATCTCGCATTATCTCTTTTTCTGTTGCCTAAAAATCCCCTATTTTTATGGCAAATTAAACCCAATGAGTACCAAAGACGAATTCTTTTCACATATTGAAAAGGGATATGCCACCAAAGGCGATTACATAACTATGGGTGCTGCAATGCTTGATGAAGAAGCGGTCACCAATGCATATGTAAAAATTCCATTAAAAACTTTAAACCGTCACGGACTCATTGCCGGGGCTACAGGTACCGGAAAAACCAAAACGCTACAGGTATTGGCGGAAAACCTATCTGAAAAGGGTATTCCAGTGTTATTAATGGATTTAAAGGGTGATTTAAGTGGCATTGCACAACCGAGTCCTGGGCATCCGAAAATAGATGAACGCCATGATAAAATTGGGCTTCCTTTTGAAGCGAAAGGCTTTCCTGTAGAAATTTTGTCCCTATCGGAACAAGATGGAGTTAAACTAAGAGCTACAGTTTCCGAATTCGGACCTACCCTCCTATCGCGTATTCTTGATTTGAGCGTTACCCAAGAAGGTATTGTCGCAGTCGTCTTCAAGTACTGTGATGATAACAAACTGCCTTTGCTTGACTTGAAAGATTTCAAAAAAGTATTGCAATATGCCACCGGAGAAGGCAAACCCGAATTCACAAAAGAATATGGTCGCATTTCTACTAGTTCGACCGGAACCATCTTAAGAAAAATAATAGAGTTAGAGCAACAGGGTGCTGATTTATTTTTCGGAGAGAAGTCTTTTGAAGTTGACGATTTGACCCGTATCGACAAAAACGGAAGAGGGTATATCAATATCATTCGCTTGACCGATATTCAAGATCGACCAAAATTGTTTTCAACCTTTATGCTGAGCTTATTAGCAGAGATCTATTCCACATTTCCTGAGCAGGGTGATAGTGATAAACCAGAATTGATTTTGTTCATTGACGAAGCCCACTTGATTTTTGATGAGGCTTCAAAAGCCCTTTTAGATCAAATTGAAAGCATAGTAAAATTGATTCGTTCCAAAGGAATCGGACTGTACTTCGTTACCCAGAACCCGACCGATGTTCCTAACGATGTATTGGCTCAACTTGGTTTAAAGGTGCAGCATGCCTTAAGGGCCTTTACAGCTCGAGATAGAAAGGCCATAAAGTTGACAGCGGAAAACTATCCAGAATCACCCTATTACAATACAAAGGAAGTATTGACTTCCTTAGGAATCGGAGAGGCGTTAATTTCGGCACTCGATGAAAAAGGAAGGCCTACCCCGCTAGCTGCAACTCTATTAAGAGCCCCAATGAGCCGTATGGATGTGCTTACCGATGCCGAGTTGGAAGGCGTTATAAAAAGCTCCAAATTGGTTAAAAAATATGGTGAGGAAATCGACCGCGAAAGCGCATATGAAATTCTGAACGAAAAAATTGAAAAGGCTGAAAAGGCAGCCGAGAAGGAAAAGGCAAAACCAAAAGCCAGAGCCACATCGAGAAGAAGAAGTACGCGACAAAACCCAATAATAAAAGTTTTAACCAGCGCAACCTTTATTAGAGGCGTTCTAGGGGTGTTAAAAAAAGTATTACGATAGTTTATGAGGAAGTTGGCAACTGCAGCATTATTTTGTTTGGGGATTGTTGCTATACAATGTGAGCAAAAACCGAAAGACACGACATTTTTAATCACCAAAACCAGCATTGGCAAATTGGATAAATCAAGTCTTGCTCGAGATTTGGAGATCATTTACGAACAAGATTCTATTGTTAAAGACACGGCCAAACTTTTGGTAGGCTTTGGGGCAAAAAAGATTGACATTTTCGAAAAGGGAGGCAGTCACCTATTGACCTTAACCCCCAACTCAGACAGTATTCCAAGTATTGAGAATGTTCGTATTCAAGATTCGCGTTTCAAAACTGAAATGGGAATCGGACTCAACAGTACTTTTAAAGAGATTAAAGAAAAGTATGAGCTTGGCAAGATATTGACTTCAACCAATAACGTAGTAGTTTTTATAAAAAATAGCGATCTCTACTTTACGATTGACAAAGCAGAACTACCTTCAAGTTTGCGGTATGCCTCGAGTGTGAATATTGAAGCGGTACAAATTCCTGACAAAGCCAAAATTAAGTACATGATGTTAGGATGGGAGTAAGTACTGTGGTGTTTTATACGCAGTCGAAATGATACTCATTAAGCCTCAACTCCCTGAAATCTATTGCGATTAGAAATCACACATTCTTTGTGCATCTCTGCCCACTCGGTAAGTTCAATGAGTTTTTGAAGATAAGAATGACCAAAATCGGTAAGCTTATATTCTACGCGAACAGGAACTTCTGGGTACATGGTTCGTTTGAGATAGCCATCGCCCTCTAAGTGCTTCAGACGTTCACTCAACACCTTATTAGAGATCCCATAAACTTTCTTCTTGATTTGATTGAATCGCAGTACAGGAAAATAACCTAGGTATAGTATAATCAATATACTCCACTTATCCGAGGCCAACGCCATGACATCGCGTACAGGACACGCCAAGGTAGTATCCCTCAAGTCGACATGACCGAACATTTTTTTTAATTTTTTCGCAACCTTAACTTTCTGATTTTCAGTAATAGTTTCCATAGAGATACTTAATATGGTTTCTTTCACCTCTTTTAAATACTAAAAAGAAGGTGTATTTTTGGTAATAAATAAAAACTAGGTTACTAAAAGTAACTAATTTTTTGGAATCAACAACTTCTTATGACAAAAAAGAGTTTTTAATACATAGACATCATGAAAAAAAAGGAGCTCATCGAATTCTTAAAACGAAACTATTCTTCTTTTACAGCCTTCACAAGTTCGTTGTCAAAAGAAGCATCAGAATATAGCATAAACAAGAAGTGGTCAGCTGTTATGCATTTAGGTCATTTGGTACTCAGTGTAAAACCGCTGGTGTATGTCTTTGAAATGGAAAAGCACTCTATAGCCGAACAGTACGGCACAACGAACGATCCTCCCCGATCATATGAGTTTATCAAGGGTTTCTATTTTGAAAAACTCAAAGGAGGCGGAAAAGCTCCTAAGCGTTTTATTCCTACTACTGAATCACCTTATCAAACCGCTGAACTTTGCCATGGCTTAAATATCTTGGTCGACCAACTAAGTGGTTTAATCGAAAGGTTTTCAGAAGAAGAACTAGACAGCTTGTGTGTACCACACCCACTACTAGGAAAACTGAGTTTAAGAGAGATGTTGTATAACGCCATCTATCACGCGGAGCATCATCAAAATTTAATTGTTACCATGTTAGACGACGAATCCGATATAAACAATTAAAGCTTAGACTATCTTTGCGCCCTTAAAAGAGTTACTAATAAATTGGTAAATGACAAGAAACACCTATGTATAAATTGATCAGCAAATTGTTTGCGCGCAGCTTGGGACTCTATTTTAATCTGACTTCTTTGTTTGTACCAAAAAAAACAGCGAAAAAAGCATTTGTTCTCTTTTGTACACCTCGAAAAGGAAAAGTAATAAAGGGGCAAAAAGGGTTTCTTGAGGATGCCAAGGACCTTATTTTAGAAGAAGGAGATAACAGTATTCAAACCTATCGCTGGAAAGGAACTGGCCCCACGCTCTTGCTAATGCACGGCTGGGAAAGCAATACATTTCGTTGGCGAAATTTTATTCCACGCCTTCAAAAAGAGAATTACAACATTATCGCAATGGATGCTCCAGCACATGGCAACTCCTCTGGAGCTATATTGAACGTTCCCCTCTATACATCATGCGCTCAAAAAGTAATAAACACCTATAATCCACAATTCATCATTGGGCATTCTATAGGAGGAATGACCCTATTGTATAATCTTTTTAAACACGCCAAGCACAATGAAAAGGTTCACAAGGTGGTAACCCTAGGATCGCCTTCAGAACTTTCAGATTTTATGCGACAGTATAAGAACATATTAGGACTAAACGGTAGAATGATGCAACTATTAGAGGACTATTTCATCAATACCTTTGGATTTCGTTTTGCGGAATTTTCCTCCTCAAAGTTTGTAAAAGACATCACTAAAAAAGGTTTATTGATTCATGATGAATTGGACGTCATAGCGCCCTATTGGTCATCAGAGCAAGTACATGCCAATTGGAAGGGAAGCAAACTGGTAACCACCAAGGGGTTGGGTCATTCACTTCATCAAGATAAAGTACGTGATCAAATTGTTGATTTTTTGAAATCGTAAAAAAGAAGTAATTTTAATCAAACTTTTTTTTATGAATAAATTAGCCCCTTTTCATGTGGCAATTCCAGTGCATAATCTTACGGAATGTCGCAACTTTTACCGTGATGTACTCAACTGTGAAGAAGGTAGAAGCAGCGATCATTGGGTCGATTTTAATTTATTCGGGCACCAACTGGTAATTCATTACAAAGCAAAATCAGCAACTTCAGATTTACATCACAACGCTGTAGACGGCAAGGAAGTACCAGTACCACATTATGGCGTGGTGCTCCCTTGGGAAACCTTTCAGTCTTTTTCGGAAGAATTGAAGTCGAAAGGAATTCAATTTATTATTGAACCCTATATTCGTTTTGAAGGACAAGTAGGCGAACAGGCAACGATGTTCTTCAAAGACCCTGCTGGTAACGCACTTGAATTCAAGGCGTTTAAAGATGCAGGACAATTGTTTGCCAACTGATTCTCCATCAGTAACACCAATATTGGCCCTTTGTGGCGACTATTGAGATAGAGCCCCAATCGCCAGCGGAGTTTAGAATTCAAAGATTGCTATACCCTAATCGCATGACGAACTACTGCGACCATTCCGTAGGGGTTCGATCCCAACGGTGTTTTTTAAGTTCTTGATGCAGTTCTACAGCTAGACCCTTCCCATCACTAGTTGCAACATTGGCCAGCACATTGCGTTCTTTTCTCATACCTGGAATTATGGTACTTACCGTTTTATTCATCAAGATAAAACGCAGTGCCATTTCTGCCATGGTCATTCCTTCAGGAATGTGGGGTCTTAAGGCATCAGCGTGATCCACACTTGAGTTTAGGTTCTCAGGCACAAAATAGGTACCCCGCCAATCTCCTTCCGGAAAAGTGGTCTCTTTTGTAATATTACCAGTCAGTGTTCCTTCATCAAAAGGGACTCGAGCAATCACTCCGATGTTCAATTCGTCACACAAAGGAAAAAGTACATCTTCGGGGTTCTGATCAAAGATGTTATAAATCACTTGTACAATATCTAGCATTCCTGTTTTAAGGGCTTTGATTCCATTTTCGGGTTCCCAACGATTTACGCTGATGCCCATTGCAGCAATTTTTCCCGAAGTTTTAAGGTCTTCAACGGCGCGCTGCCATTCTTCACGATGACTCCAACCATCATCCCAGGTATGAAACTGCATCAAATCAAGCTGTTCTAGGCCTAGATTCTTCAAAGTCTTTTCAGTATACTTAATGACGTGCTCAGTTGGGTAAGATTCTTCAAACGCATATTCGGGTTTTGCCGGCCATTGGAAGTTTTTAGGAGGAATTTTACTAGCCGTATAGAGTTTTTTTGAGGGGTGTCTTCGAACCAGCTGACCCAGCAGTTCCTCACTATGCCCCTCTCCATAACCCCAAGCAGTGTCAAAAAAAGTCACTCCGTTTTCCACTGCCAAATCTAAACTTTTTGCCGACTGTATATCGCTACTTTCTGTCCAACCAGCCATGCCCCACATGCCATATCCAATTTCACTAATAGGCCAGTTAGTTCTTCCAAAATTTCTGTATTTCATATATTACTTTTTCTTAATAAATTTTTCCCTCAACACCAAAAATACACCATAGAGCGCACCAAAAACAAGTCCTCTTATACCCTTCTCAATCCATATTTCTCGCCCATAACTGCCATCTAAAATTACAGATATGATGGTAAACAAAATAGAACCAACTACAGCTTGTATTACAATTTTTCTTAAATCCATTTTAGTCTATTGCCGTAATCGCCTCGTCGTAAAGTTGTTTCATTAAGATCTCCTGCCCTACAAGTTCATGAAATCTAAGATGAAACTGAAACAGTGTCGCATCCATATCATCCATTTTGTGAGACTCCCTACTAAAATAGAGGTCTAGTATACTGCGAACGGTATCATCCATTAAAACTGTTTGCATCTTGTAGACATTGGTTAATTTTTGCGTGGTATCAAAATCAAATTGTGAAACGATACCGGCAGCTTTTGCACTCTCCCAAGCCGTATCTGATAGTACAGCCTCAATCAAACTCTGTTGATTTGTCAATATACCCAAGTCTAAATAATCATTTTGTAACATAACTTTCATTAGGCTGTCATTCTTTCCAGTTATCAAACTATCCAATCTGTTTTGAATTGCGCCATGCTTTTCATTCCACATTGCAATTACCCCTGAATTGCGATACAGTTCGCTGCGAATACTGGTCAAAGCGGTCTCCTTGCGTGTTTGCATATCCATCCGCTCCGCTATCTTGTTTATAAACAGTGCAAAAAGTACACTAAATACGATCAGCAGACCATCACTGATATATTTTTTAATATTCAACTTTTGCATTTGAAAATTCTATTTTAATAGACCTAATACTGATGAAACGCATCGGAAACAAAACCTAATACCGTAGGCAGGGCTTCCCGCCAGTACGTCCAGCTATGCCCTCCATCGCGAACGCGATATTCATGTGGAATTTCCTTTTTCTTCATAGCTATATGCATCAGACTATTTCCTTCAAACAGAAAATCGTCGTCGCCACAGTCGATATACCAGCGAACAGATTTTACATCTGCCACCGGTACCGTCTTCAATAATTCCAAGGCGTTGTGCTGTTTAAAATAGGCTTGAATGTCAGATTCAGAATATTTTACATCACTTCTTTGCATACGTTTTTTTAAATCTTCAACAGTAAGAGGCCCAACATAGGCACTCAAGGGGCAGGCAGAAGAAAATAATTCTGGATGATGCAAGGCATACATAAATGATCCGCCGCCACCCATTGAGAGTCCGGCAACGGCACGGTACCTCTTTTCTCCCTTGATGCGGTATTTCTGCTCTACATACGGCATAAGTTCCTCGAAAAAGAAATCTTCATAACGCCAATCCTTTCCTTGGTTGAAGTATCCCATTTTTCCGGTATCGGCATCAGGCATCACAATAATCATGGGTGTAGCAGTACCATCTTTGATTGCATTATCGGTAATTCGCAAGACCTCTCCAAATTGCACCCAACCGGTATGATCGTCGGTCGCCCCGTGCAGTAAGTACAAAACGGGATAACTACGTGCTGAGGTTTCATAGTCTGGTGGAAGATAAATCGCATACTTCCGTTCCATTTTTAAAATTTTGCTGGTCATCGCTAGGTTATCATGAACTTTTCCCGATTGTGCAAAAGAGGACACCATCACGGCGAGACCTAAAATACAGACAAAGACTATTTTTTTCATTTTTTACAGTATTGATTGAAGTAAACAACAAGATAAGAAATGATGATGGATTATTTCGGCGGAAGTGACATCACATAATCATAACTTTCGTTTAACAAATTTACAAGGGTTCCTTCTTCATGCCACATCCGTTCAGGAATTAAGATATACCCCTGCATCACGGCGCCGTAAGACTTATAAAGTGTTGTATTGAATTCTTCCAAATATTTCTTTTGAACCTCTTTTGAGAATCGAATACCGATTTCATTCGCTTTATTAAAGAGGGAGAACATATATCCATTGGCCGATGTGTAGGGCATGGTTTTTCCTTTTCGTGCAAATCTTGGGCATTGGGCCACCAGGGCATCATATATTTCTAGTTTTTTCGTATCCATGAGGTAAATAACTTTTATCAAATAGTAGTACTCCTTCTTCTTCGACAGCTCATAAAGTACGATTTGGGAACTTTTATTTGAAGCTAACAGGGCCGCGGCTATTTTTCGGTTTTCTGCCAGGGAACCGCACCGGCTTCTCGAATATGCTCTTGCAAAGCTGTTCTTAGTTTGTTATACATCGCATCATCGACAGCGGGTTCAATAGCTCTTTTTTCATATGCGTCATTGCCAATATCAAAGTATTGAATAGCTTCATGCGGTGTATTTTGCAGGATTTTAAAATCTTGGTAACGCGCTGCGTAATAAGCTTGGCCGCCATAATGCCCTCCTTCACGTCTTACCCAGAAAACGGTTCGATTATCAGTAACTTGTTCTCTTCCTAATACCGTGGGAAGAAGACTAATAGCATCAAGGCCTTTGGGTGTTTCAGCCTTGGCAACTTCGCAAAAGGTGGGAAACAAATCCATTGACATACCCAATCTGTTGGTTACTGAGCCGGGTTTAATTCTATTCTTCCAATAAAAGAAAGTAGGCACCTGAATACCGCCTTCGTACATATCTTGTTTGCCCCCTCTAAGCTTGCCGTTGCTTTGGGCATATCGAAGTGCTCCCCCGTTATCTGAAGTGAATACAACCAAAGTGTTTTCGTCTAGTCCGCTTTCCTGCAGCGTTTTCATTACGATGCCAATGTTGAAGTCTAAATGCTCGATAAAAGCCACGTTCTTTGCCCTCTTCTCTGAGAGGTGAGGTTCCCTTTTGCGCACTTTATCAAGGAAGGCTTGTGGCGGTTGTATCGGAAAATGAGGGGCGTTATAAGCTAAGTATAGAAAAAACGGTTTTGCCAAAGCCTTTTGTTCCTTAAGATAATCAACTGTCCACTCCGTAAATAAATCGGTGGCATGACCTTCAGGATCGATTTCTTCCTCATTATGCCGCATCCAGTTTATTCCTCCTCGGCGATGATTCCAGTAATCATCCATCATATCGCCCAGAAAACCTTTGAAGTAATCAAAACCCCTAGCATTTGGGCCATTCTCGCTTTCCAATCCCAAATGCCATTTGCCAATAATAGCGGTATGATATCCAGTTGCTTTTAAAACACTTGGCATCAATAAGGCGCTCTTTGAGAGATACCCCCAGTTGTTTTTTTCATTTTGTCGAATTACACCAGGCACTCCCACTTTATCAGGATACATACCCGTCAAAAGAGATGCCCTACTAGGAGAGCATACCGTAGAATTCGCATAAAAATTAGTAAAGGTGAGTCCTTCCGCTGATATGCTATCTATGTTTGGGGTTTGCATGTCAGTAGCGCCTTGACAAGACAAGTCGCCATACCCCAAATCATCGACCAATATGCAAAGTATATTCGTAGGTTTTTGGGTGGCATATGATTGGCCCAAAGCAGCACAACAAACTGTAAGTGCCAAAACCGGTATAAAAAGATATTTCAAGTTCATCAAATAGGTTTAAATATTAGGTTCAAAGACTCATCCAATAATCAGTCCTTTTCTCCGTACCCAGAAGTAGGCAAAAATGATATTTGGCACCCAACATAACCAAGCCACTATACGATAGGCCACAGTGAAATCGCCAAAACCAATAGTCAACAAGGGCAACCAAATACGTAAGGTCACCGCCGCAAAACAAGCCGCATAGCTATAAATCATAAATCCTTGATGCAATTGAATATCTGCTTTCCGAATGGCGAAATACGCTTTCGAGGTAGTATACAACCACACCAAGCCAAGCCCCATAAAGCCGAGCATAGTGATAATTCCCCCAGTAGCATTGAAAGCAATAAAAATGCCACATATGCCACTTATAACAACGGCAATGACGTACACCTTGCCCAAGTTTCTATGCAAATTGAGTTGCCGAGACCTGATCTTTTTACTAAACTGTACCCATCCAATCGCGAGTGCTAACCCTCCAAAAAGAATATGACCGTAGAAACCCGTATTCCAAAAAACATCAGCCAACAGCGCATCACTTTTAGAAGCTAGCAAACCAAACTTACGATCTAGAAAAAAATATAAAAGCGGATACAGTCCGACCCCAATTGCCAAAAAAGCGAAAACAAACCACCCTACTTTATTTGTTGTATTCTTCATACGCTATTTGTATCTCCAACTCGTTAAATCAGCGCCTTTGGGGGCACTTTTGGCAATGCGCTTCATAATCTTTGGTACATACATACTGTTATAGCGCAATCGACTTATCGCATTGGGTTGATCGGGGTCTCCATTCCAACAGTGTTCAGCACGATCACCATACAGCACCTCACCATCATAGTATGGGTTGGTTGTACCTTCAAGAAATTCTTCCATCAAATAGACGGCATTGTTAAGGTAATAGTTGTCCATATCGCCACAATAAATATTTATTTTCCCTTTCAGGTTTTCTCCCAGTTTATCCCAATCTCTTTCTAGAATATGTTTGAGATCATAGTTTTCTTTCCAATAGGCTGCTACTTGATGATCGATATCGCCTGTCATTTTATCCCAAAT
Organism: Maribacter sp.; assembly: GCF_039974175.1. Taxonomy (GTDB): domain Bacteria; phylum Bacteroidota; class Bacteroidia; order Flavobacteriales; family Flavobacteriaceae; genus Maribacter_C. Next base: position 136,316 of record NZ_JBDWJN010000013.1, on the reverse strand, counting down.
TCGAACAGGATACCCGTCATCGCCTTGTGGGGAGTAGGTAGCTTCCCAAATATCCCATTGTTGACCCGAACGAGATTTATCCCCTAATACCAGTTCCAAATGATTTCCTGAACGTAAAGTAGATTGAATATCACCTAAATAATTTCTACGGGCGGGTACTTCAAGCTTTTTGTGATCACTATCGTAGTAATAAGCGTTTTTGTCTTCATAAATATTGGTAAGACAATAGGCCCTAAAATCGATGGGATCAGGGCAGGCCGCAAAGCAGCCGTTATATTCTTCGGGATACTTTACTTGAACAGCTAAGGCCTCCCAACCGCCGGTAGAACCTCCATATAAAAAACGAGACCATCCTTCTCCTATACCTCGAAATTGTCGTTCTATTTCAGGAATGAGTTCATAGGTTATGGCATCGCCATACGGGCCTTGATTTGCCGAATTTACCGCATAGGAATCATCGTAATACGGAGTTGGATGTTGTATTTCTATAATCAACATCCGCGGAAAATCGGGTTCGTTCCATCGCTTATAGAAATCATAGGCTTCCTGCTGTTGAATGATATTATATCCGTCTAAATCAAAACGGGCTGCGTATTCTGGTTTCAGGCTGGGGTCTGGAGGTGTGGTTCGGAATCCTCCAAAATCAGAAGGAAAATGTCCGTGAAAAACCATCAAAGGATATTTTGCTTCTTGATGTTCGTTGAACCCCTTTGGTAATAGCACATGAGCTCCAAGGTAAATATCTCTGCCCCAAAATTCAGAGAGTTTTTCAGACTTGACCTTAATGTGTTTGATCCATTCAGTGTCTTCGGGTTCTTCAATGGGAGGTATGACCTGATCCATTACCACATTCACATTTTGAATTCCGTTTTTAGTAACCGTTACTTTAACGGGTTTACTATATAGATTACCTGGTGACCTATTCCAGCGTTGTCCTTCCCCATTATCCATTGGTAGTTTTACCGTATGCCCAGTGGAAAGCTTAAATGTTTCATAAGTGTGTAATAAGGCTTGCATATGATATTCTCCAGGCGGAACCTCTGCCAAACTGGGATAGGGATATCCGAAGATTTCGTTAGTGAAGGTCATAGTCTTTTCAGGGGCCATCGCATCTACGTTCATTCCGAAAATCAATTGTGTGGTCGGGCCGTCATTGATCTGAAAACGTGGTTCTTTCTCATCGCTTGTGGAAAGCATTAGTAGCAAGCGACCATCTTTTACTTCAGCACTTGCTGCTTCGGTAAATGAGACGTTTATGGAGTTTGTGGATGTGTATTTTGAATTAGACTGGCACCCTAAGATGGTACAGCACACCAAAAAGTAGTATAGTTTTTGCATGTCGGTTGATTTACCACAAAAGGTACTCATTTTCGATTAGGAAACAAATCTGCAGGTGTTTAAACACATCAATCTAGTCGCTCCACTACGTTCAGCGTGACCATCGATTAAGCAATATTTGGCTTGATTTTTACGTTGATTATAGACTAACTGGGTTAAATACCTACTAAATCTCTAGTTATGAAAAAGATAATATTTGCAGTAGTGATCTTTGGATCTATTGTAGCACTGAGCAGCTGTAACTACGATGACAGCAATGATATCGATGTACTGAACCCGATCGATAGTACAGCAACGGGAATAGTGCAAACAAAGTAACCATAAAAAAACCCGCTATGAAGCGGGCTTTTTCTATATTTTGAGTGCTATTGCTTGTTTCTGTGTCTTTCTCGTGCCAGCAGCGTATTTTTAAGCAACATGGCAATGGTCATAGGTCCTACACCTCCAGGAACCGGGGTAATGTAAGAAGCCTTTTTACTTACATTTTCAAAATCGACATCTCCTGTTATATAGTAACCTTTTTCCCTGCTCTCGTCAGGCACTCTAGTAATACCTACATCAATAATGACCACATCGTCTTTGACCATCTCAGCCTTTAAAAAGCCCGGTACGCCAAGAGCGGAAATAATGATATCGGCCTGAGTGGTAATTTGACTGATGTTTTTGGTTCGGCTGTGCGTTAGGGTAACCGTAGAATTTCCTGGAAACCCTTTTCTACCCATCAAAATGCTCATGGGCCTACCCACAATATGACTTCTACCAATCACAACGGTGTGTTTGCCCTGTGTTTCGACCTGATAACGATCTAAAAGTTCTAAAATTCCGAAAGGAGTAGCCGGTATGAAGGTGCTCATATCCAAGGCCATTTTACCGAAGTTCATAGGGTGAAATCCATCTACATCTTTATCCGGATTTACCGCCAGCAATACCTTCTGCTCATCGATTTGTGGAGGCAGTGGTAATTGAACTATAAAACCATCAATAGCATCATTCTCATTCAACTCTTCTATTTTTTTTAGTAGTTCCACCTCGCTGGTAGTGTTTGGCAACTGTACTAAAGTAGATTCAAAACCTATGCGTTGACATGAGCGGACCTTACTACCAACGTAGGTAAGGCTGGCCCCATCATTGCCAACCAAAACAGCGGCCAAATGCGGAACCTTCTCCCCGCGCTCTTTCATTTTATCAACCTCCGCCTTGATTTCGGCCTTGATGTCATTGGATATTTTTTTACCGTCAAGTATTTCCATATTTCCTAAATATTCAGTTGGCAGTTGTAATTGGCACGTTTACCATTTCAAATACAGCTAAAATTATTAATTATACGTACTGCGTAGCACATCTGGCAATTAGCTAAATCAACGCATTCCTTTCATTCCTCCCATCATCTGCATCATTCGTTTGCCCCCGCCTCCTTGCATCATCTTCATCATTTTGCTCATCTGATCAAACTGTTTCAGTAGTTGATTTACTTCTTTAACATCGCGGCCCGCACCTTTGGCGATTCTTTTTTTACGACTGGCATTGAGTTTGGAAGGGTTGGAACGTTCATCAGGGGTCATCGAGTGAATAATAGCCTCTATATGCTTGAATGCATCATCATCAATATCTAACCCCTTTAAGGCTTTTCCAGCCCCGGGAATCATCCCCATCAAATCTTTGATGTTACCCATCTTTTTGATTTGTTGTATTTGCGATAGAAAATCGTCAAAGCCGAATTTGTTTTTGGCAATTTTCTTTTGGATTTTTCGAGCTTCTTCCTCATCAAATTGGTCTTGAGCTCTTTCCACCAAGGAAATTACGTCGCCCATTCCCAAAATACGATCGGCCATACGGTCAGGATAGAAAACGTCAATAGCTTCCATCTTCTCGCCGGTACCAATGAATTTAATAGGTTTATCAACAACCGATTTAATAGAAATAGCCGCACCACCTCTGGTATCGCCATCCAACTTCGTTAAGATAACACCATCGAAATTCAAAATATCGTTGAAAGCCTTTGCCGTATTTACAGCATCTTGACCTGTCATAGAATCAACTACAAATAGGGTCTCCTGCGGTTGTATTGCTTTGTGGATGTTTGAAATTTCATCCATCATCTTCTCATCTACGGCTAAACGACCAGCGGTATCAATAATAACCACATTGTGTCCGTTAGCTTTGGCATGTGCAATAGCTGCCTGTGATATCGCAACCGGATCATTGTTCTCTCTATCGGAATAGACCTCAACACCTATTTGCTCTCCAACTACATGCAATTGGTCGATCGCTGCAGGGCGATATACGTCACAAGCGACCAATAATGGTTTCTTAGTCTTCTTCGTCTTTAGATAATTGGCCAATTTCCCTGAAAAAGTCGTTTTACCCGAACCTTGGAGTCCTGACATTAAAATGATTGAAGGGTTTCCTGAAAGATTGATTCCTTCAGATTCTCCCCCCATTAATGCGGTGAGCTCGTCCTTTACAATTTTTACCATCAACTGGCCAGGTTGCAAAGTGGTCAATACGTTTTGACCAAGTGCTTTTTCCTTTACCCGATTAGTAAATTCTTTGGCTATTCTAAAGTTAACGTCGGCATCTAACAAAGCCCTGCGCACTTCTTTGGTAGTTTCTGCAACGTTAATTTCTGTAATCTGCCCGTGTCCTTTAAGAACATGTAAGGCTTTATCTAGCTTTTCACTTAAATTATCAAACATCGTCTTGCTATCTTTTGAAGAAAAGCAAATTTAAGAATAAGTATAGGAAAGAAGGATGATATGTCTAAAAAATGTCGCCACCCCGGCTCACCGTGCTGGCGAGGGTTTGTGTGGGTGCAAAAACAAAGAGCACCCATCTTGCGATGAATGCTCTTTCAAAAGTGTGGGGCAAAAAAGGTTAGGGACTAGATTTTTTTGCTATTATAAGTGGTACTATTCGCAGTCTTTTTCAACTACCAAATACTCTTCACCTCGCTTCATTTTAAAACGATCCGCTCTACACTCAATAATCTCCCAGTCGCCAATATAGTTGGCTAGCTCAGCGCTAAGATCGTTGAACGTAATAGTGGTTCCAGAAATCGCCCAGTTTCCTTCGTCAACTACGGTCTCATTTGGGTTTCTTACATGAATGTTCATATTTGAGAAATCGATTCTCAACGAATCAAGAAAGCTTGCACTCTCTCCATTTGAAACCGCCCAAACACAGTTTTGTAGCGTATCAGTAATAAAGGCTTCGCCACATTCTACATCTGGTTCATCACAAGCTCTTTTTAGAATTATCTTGTCACCATCGCTACCTATAATATGTAACTTGATTCTATCCTTATCAATTTCATAAACGAACCACTCCAAAGTGAAGTCTTCTATGAATTCGAATGCTAAGGTCAACTTTACGCGGTAATCTGATACTCTTGTACCCCATTCTCCTTCTAACATGTTTCCTTCTCTATCACGAGCAGTTACCGTACCGTCTTCCTTAAAATTTAAGGCATAGTCAAAATAGTAATCTGTACTGTTTTGATCTTGTCTTTTGATTTCTTTTACCAACCACGGGCACTCAACCAAAAGCTTATCTAAACGCTCTTTGGTAAAATCATCGTCGTTATGATCATTATCATCATCTTCGTCGCAAGCCTCTTTTGCACTTTCTAGAGCATCTCTCAATTCTTCTATATTGTTGACAGTAATCTTAGTTCCATCATACATTTCGAACATTACTGGAAACTGTAGACTAATAATATCTTCTTCATCCAATCCGGCAAAGAACCTTCTAACTTCCTTATCGCTTTCAAGTGTAATGGAACCTGTTTGTTCTTGATTACGGTCATATGTAAAAAAAGTAACTGGGTAAATCACATCGATACATTCGATATCATCGTCATCACCACCTTCTACACATTGCTCAGCAAGTTCTCTCAAATCAGCAATATTATTAATGGTAATTTCAGTATAATCAGCCTTTGTAATGGTAATAGGGAAAATGATGTCAAGAATATCATCATCGCCATCGAAGGCATCAAATAACTCTTCTATTATTTCTAAATCATCTTTGGAGTCTATAGTAACTTCAAGCCCGTTTACCATAACGGTATACGGAAAACGAATATCAAAACAACTTGAGCCATCAACGATATTATCATATGAGCCATCATTTGAAACGGTAGCCTCAATCAACTTAGAAGTTGCTGAGTTAGCAGTAAGGGTCTGTTGCTCATCTAACTGAACGGCAAATGGTTCCTCAGTAGAACAAGCGGTAAAACTTAGTGCGAATGCAAGTAGGATTGCATATGTCGCAAAATTCAAGAACTTTTTCATAACGATTTGGAATTTTGTTTGTTAATACGGTCTTAAAACAATTCACTTTAAAAACACCCTACTTCTTTTTTTAAATTTTTTCTAAATATCTTTGGAAAAAACCGACTCTTTGGAAACCAAAAACAACGATAACATTTGCGACGAGCAGGTCTTTAGCAGCATCTTCAAAGCTAATTCTAAAACGGTATTTAATTACATATATTATAAATTCGGCAACGAAGAAAAATCGTATGATGCTGTACAAGAGGCCTTTGTAAAGCTTTGGGAGAACTGTGCCAAAGTGGCTCCTGAGAAAGCAAAATCATATGTTTATACCGTTGCCAATAATTTGTACCTTAATGTGATTAAGGCTGAAAAGGTGCGCTTGAAGTATGCCGACAAGACCTTAAAGACAACACATGAGACTCCTGAGTACTTGATGGAGGAGAGTGAATTTAAAACCAAGTTAGACAGGGCACTCAACGATTTACCCGAAAATCAGAGAACCACCTTCCTACTAAATCGCATTGACGGAAAGAAATATAAGGAAATCGCTGAAATGGAAGGGGTTAGCGTGAAAGCAATTGAAAAGCGGATGCATTTGGCCTTAAAATCGCTTCGCGAAAAAATTGATGGAATTTAGTGACAAAAAATGAACTAGTATGGTGATTTTACTCATTTGAACGCGAATATTGACATCCTCATCGATAAATTGGAAAACAATAAGCGATATCAGGTAGGGTTTTCACCTAATTAGTTGTTATTAAGACAGTAAGATAGAAATCATGCAAGAAAATTACTTAGCAAAATGGCTGAACAACGAGCTCTCTGAGGCGGAACTTGCGGAATTTAAAAATTCCGATGAGTATGCAGCTTATCAGCGTATTGTTGATGCCTCAAATGCTTTAAAGTCCCCCGATTTTAATGCTGATGAAGCCCTAGAGGCCATAAAGAATAAGCGTTCGCTTACAGATACTAAGGTTATTCAATTGAATCCGTTCAAGAAGTTTTTAAGAGTAGCTGCGGCTATTGTTATTCTTCTTACTGGCACCTATTTTTATGTGAATTCGTTAGATGCAACCGTTTCTACCCAATACGCGGAAAATAAGGAAATTGTACTTCCAGATAATTCTGAGGTAGTCTTAAATGCAGATTCGAAGGTTACCTATAACAAGAAGAATTGGGACACTAACCGAAATATAGCTTTAGAAGGAGAAGCCTTCTTCAAAGTGGCTAAGGGAAAACGTTTCACGGTAGCTACTGACGCAGGTGAAGTTGCTGTATTAGGTACCCAATTTAATGTTGAAAATAGAAAAGACTTCTTTGAAGTTACATGTTTTGAAGGATTGGTAAGTGTTTCTTTTAACGGAAAAGAAACAAAACTACCAGCAGGAAGTTCTTTTGTGGCCATTGATGGTAAAATTATTTCTGAAGAAGCGCCTGTTGCGAAAACACCTTCTTGGATAAATGCTGAAAGCTCCTTTAAGAGTATTCCCTTAAAATATGTTCTTGACGAGTTTCAAAGACAGCACAACATTATTGTTGAAACTAAAAATATTGACACAAACCTATTGTATACGGGTTCATTTAGCAATACGGATGCTAATTTGGCGTTACAAAGTATTAGTACGCCTTCGCGAATAAAGTTTAAATTAGAGGGCAACAAAGTGCTCTTCTATGCCGAGAACTCGCAGTAAATGTTTGGCAATCCTATGTTTGGGGTTACTCTTTATCTTTTCGGTTGGCAATGCCCAAGAAAAGGGCAAGGAGAAAATTAATCTTATTCCGTATATACAACAACTTGAAACTAGATTCGAAGTCAAATTTTCCTACGCAGATGCCGGTATTGGGTCTGTTCAGATTACCATTCCCGAATCGGAGGTCTTAGACGAGATTCTCAATCACCTCAGAATTCAAACCAAACTTCAAATCAAGAAGCTCAGCGAGCGATACTACACTATTGTAAACACCAATACCATTTCCATTTGCGGGGTCGTACTCGATAATTTTCAACAAAATACTGTTTCAGGTGCTACCGTTGAAATCTTGGGAACCGACAAAGCAGTGGTTACTGATATACTTGGAAATTTCACGCTTGAAAATGTTCCTATAGATGCCAAAATTCAAATAAAACATATTGGTTTTAGAACACTTTTTATCGATGCCAAGCGCTTACAGCATACCGCCCCATGTCAAACCTTATTGCTGGCGCAATTCTACCAAAAACTAGAAGAAGTCGTTGTTTATGAATTCTTAACAAAAGGTTTGGTAAAACAGCTTGACGGAAGTATTCAAATGAATACCGACGAATTCGGAATACTTCCAGGGTTGATAGAACCTGACGTATTACAGACCATTCAAGCGCTTCCCGGAATCAAAAGTATTGATGAAACGGTTTCAGACATCAACATCCGTGGCGGTAGCAATGACCAAAACCTCATCTTATGGGATGGAATTAAAATGTATCAATCTGGACATTTTTTTGGACTGATTTCCGCTTTTAATCCCTTTTTAACGGATAAAGTTACCCTGATCAAAAATGGAACAAGTGCTCAATACGGTGATGGCGTAAGCGGTATTATCGATATGCGTACAAACAATAAACTTACCGAGAATTATTATGGCGGCGCCGGGTTTAACCTAATTAGCGGTGATTTATATGGACAAGTTCCTTTGGGAGAAAAGGTTGCCTTTCAATTCTCAGGAAGAAGATCTCTTACCGATTTCTTTGCTACCAGTACGTTCGATAATCTATTTACCAAAGCATTTTTAAATAATCAAATCAAGGATGGCATCGCTCAAGATGTTGGTATAGAAAGAGAAGACAAGTTCTACTTTTATGATTTTACCGGAAAGGTATTATATGATATCAACGAGAATCAAAAATTGAGATTCAGCTTTATAAATATCAATAACTTTTTAGACTATAACGAACGTATTCCCAGTATTAATCGTGAGACCCAAAGTGCATTAGACCAGACCAACTATTCCTTTGGTGGAAGCCTTGAAAGCAACTGGTCAAAAAAGTTCTCCACTTTTCTGAATAGCTATTATAGCAATTACAATCTTGACGCTAGCAACAGTAATGCATTGGGACAACAAATACTTTTACAAAACAATACCGTTATTGAAAAGGCATTCAAACTCAACACGAATTATCAACTCAAAAACAATTTGCACTGGCTAAATGGATATCAACTAACCGAAACAAGTATAACCAATGAAACTCAAGTTACCCAACCTGCCTTTGGCAGTAAGGTCAAGGATATTATTAAAGTACATTCTCTATTTTCAGAACTCGGTTATACATCACCCAATCAAAAACTACACGCAAGAGGAGGTGCTCGGATTAATTATTTTGATAATCCCGATACGTTTACCGAATTTGTGCTTGAACCACGCCTCAACCTCAACTATGCGATAACCAGAGAATTGAAGGCAATTCTACTGGGAGAATTTAAAAGTCAGGGTGTTAATCAAATTCTAGATTTAGAACAAAACTTTTTAGGTATCGAAAAGCGGCGTTGGATACTATCTGATGGCACTAATCTTCCAGTTATAAAAAGCAAACAGCTTTCTTTGGGTATTAATTATGATGCGAAAAATCTATACGTTGGAATTGAAGGATTTTACAAAGAAGTGAAGGGTATTAATACAACCACCCAAGGGTTTCAAAATCAAAATCAGTTTGGCAGTGAAATCGGTAAATATGATATTAAAGGGGTTGAATTTTTAATCAACAGAAAAACATCAAACTATAGTATTTGGGCCAGTTATACCTACAATTTTAACAACTATACCTTCGATGCCATTGTGCCCCCAACTTTTCCTAACAATTTAGACATACGGCACACGGCCACTTTTGCAGGTACACTTACTTTCAACAAGTTTAAAATCGGTATCGGACTAAACTACCGCACCGGAAAGCCATTTACAGAGCCAGACCCTGATAATCCTATAGACACTACCTTTTTTCCTGGTCTGATCAACTATCAAGAGCCCAATAGCCAACGTCTTTCAGAGTACTTGAGAGCTGATGCTTCAGCAATTTATAATTTCGACCTTGGGAGTAATGTGAAAGCTTCAGCCGGAATCTCTGTCTTAAACTTTACAGATCGTGAAAATATTTTGAATACCTATTTTCAGGTGAACGAAGCCAATACCATTGAAACTGTGGAGAGTTTTTCGTTAGGAATTACACCTAACTTCAGCTTTCGAGTGAAGTTCTAAAAGTCCGCCCTTTTTTGTTGTAGTGAAAATTCATGTTCAGCATTTCTTGCAACGCTTCGAACAATTCAGGGAAGTCGTTCTTAAAAATGGCAGGTGTTTCGAAGTAGTTTTCTACCGCTACAGAAAAGAACTCTTGTAAATTAGTAAGTCCGTATTCCCGAAAGTACTCCGAGGCCGCGAATTTGATTAAAAAATCTTCTTGCTCAAATAATTTTTTAATACGCCGTAATCCAACTCGAAACTTCCGCGCTTGCCATGTACCGGTTTTTATCATTTCAAAACTAAGGGCATGGGCGAACTCATGCATTGCTAGATTCCTATTGTCTGATAAGTCTTCAAATCCCTCCCAGATTTTGTCGGCAGAAAGTACGATTGTCTTAAAATTGGGATTATATTCTCCCAAATGATGCTTGCGATTAATTCTTGAATAATATTGGGTCGGATACACGATTACTCGAAGCAAAGAGCGCATCATGCGGTATTGGGGTAGACCCAAGGTCAAGATAACCGAGGTAGCGCTTAGAAGTAGTCGTAATTCTTCCTTTTGATCAATAGCCCCATAGAAAACAAAGTGTTTTTTACTTCGAAACCAAACAATGCGTTCTTTGCACCGCTTCTTTTGTTCAGCTGTAAGCTCCTTGTATATGGGAAAGTTATACGAAACAAAGTTTTCCTCCTTTGGTGATAAGGGTTTTAACTTCACAAAAGGATTCAATTGATATAGGTCAATCGCATAGTACACCAGATACAAGGCATGACCAACGATATAAACAGGAGCTAAATATTTCAGAACATCCCATAACTGCATAGGTTTAAAACTCTTGAAACAGTCATAAATTGCCTAAAATTCGATCACATGCGCTCGGGCACCTGTATACCCAGAAGTTTGAAGCCAGATTCGATAACCTCGCTTACCTTATTCGAAAGTTGAATACGAAGTACTTTCTTTTGCTCACCAGTCTCTCCAAGTATGGAAACTTGCTGATAGAAGGAATTGAATTCCTTGACCAAGTCGTATACATAATTGGCAATCAGTGCCGGACTAAAATTCACAGCTGCCAACTGAATCGTTTCGGGGAAGAGCTGTAGTTGCTTTATCAATTCCTTTTCTTTGGGGTGCAATTCAAAAGAGGTATCGACAGCACTCGACCAGTCAACTTCCGTAGCATTGGCTTTTCGCAATATCGACTGAATACGCGCATAGGTATATTGAATAAATGGACCCGTATTTCCTTGAAAATCAACCGACTCCTCTGGGTTAAAAAGGATTCGCTTTTTAGGATCAACTTTTAGAATATAGTATTTCAAGGCACCAAGCCCTACCATTTTGTAAAGCTCTTGCTTTTCTGCTTGAGAATACTCCTCAAGTTTACCCAGCTCCTCAGATAATTCGCGGGCAGTAGCTGTCATATCGACCATCAAGTCATCGGCATCTACAACGGTACCTTCGCGGCTCTTCATTTTTCCACTAGGTAGGTCTACCATTCCATAACTTAGGTGATGCAGTTGTTCCGCCCATGAAAAACCAAGTTTCTTTAAAATGAGGAATAAGACCTTGAAATGGTAGTCTTGTTCATTACCTACAGTATAGACCATTCCTTTGATATCTGGATAGTCTTTTACACGCTGTATCGCTGTTCCAATATCCTGTGTCATATAAACGGCAGTACCGTCAGAACGCAGCACAATCTTCTCATCGAGCCCATCATCAGTAAGGTCTATCCAAACGCTGCCATCTTCTTTTTTATAGAATACCCCTTTTTCGAGTCCGTCTGCAACAAAGTCCTTACCCAACAAATAGGTATCACTTTCATAGTAGAGCTTATCAAAATCAACACCCATAGTCTTATAGGTTTCATCAAACCCTTTGTATACCCAACTATTCATTTTTTTCCAAAGAGAAACTACTTCTTTATCTCCAGATTCCCATTTTATAAGCATTTCTTGTGCTTCCAGTAAAATCGGGGCTTCCTTGGCCGCTACTTTTTGATCAATTCCATCGGCCACCATTTTGGCAATTTCTTCTTTATAGACCTTATCAAAAGCTACATAGTAATTCCCTACCAATTTATCACCTTTCAATCCGGTACTTTCGGGTGTTTCGCCATTTCCAAACTTCACCCAAGCTACCATACTCTTACATATATGTATACCTCTATCATTGATAATCTGTGTTTTATAGACTTTCTTTCCAGAAGCTTTGATAATCTCAGCTACAGCATATCCCAAGAGGTTATTACGAATATGGCCCAGATGTAACGGTTTGTTTGTATTGGGTGAAGAATATTCGACCATAACGGCATCAGTAACACTCTCTTCTACCAAGCCGTAGTTTGATTCATTTTTTATTCCATTAAAGAAATCGATGTAAAACGAATCACTAACTACAAGATTCAGAAACCCCTTGACAACATTATAACTGGAAATTGAATCAACTTCACTCTTCAAGAAAGCACCGAGTTGTTCACCTATCTGCACAGGGTTTCCTTTCACAACGCGTAACATCGGAAAAACAACCACAGTGATATCACCTTCGAAATCTTTTCGCGTAGGCTGAAATTCTACCGATGGTAATTCCGTGTCAAATAACGAACGTACCCCTTCTTTTACTTTGGTTTCCAATAAAATTTGAATACTCATTACAATCTGGTTTCTAAGCCTGCAAAACTAAGCAATTTTTGTGCTTTTGAAGCAAGCATAGGTAGTAATGCCATCGCTTTTCGTTAACTTTATGGAAAAGAATTGTTGAATGGAACACTTACAAATAGCCATTCCGGTACTTGCTTCCCTTGACATTGATAGAACGGTCAAATTCTATCACGAAAATCTGGGCTTCGACCGCATAGGTTGGAAGGATAAGGACTATGCCGTAATCGCAAGAGATAAAATCGAAATCCATTTTTGGAAATGTAATGATAAGATTCACCCTGAGCATACCAGTTGTTATATACGAGTGAAGGATGTAGACGGACTTTACGCAGAAATGAAGAAAGCTGGAGTTGTGCATCCGAACGGAGCGCTGAGAGACCAACCTTGGAGAATCAGAGAGTTTGCCATTTTAGATGAGGATGGAAATATGATAAAATTTGGAGAGAACCTTTAAATATGCTCGTAAACGTATCCTATAATAATAAAGCTATTACCCGCAAAGTAGATGACGCTGTAGGCAAACCTTTTACTTTGAAAGAGCGCTGGAAAATGAGCGGCATAGGCTCACCTAGGCTTTTCATTACTGAAACAAGCGTCGAAATTCAAAACCTCCTTATTCTAGACAACAATACGGATTCTTGTAATATCGAAATGAGACCTACGGGTATCATTGTTAGGTTTCGTTCCTTGTTAGAGACCTTTGCTCTGGTAATACCATATTATAAATTAACTGTTTACAAGGGAGACTTGGCCGCATATTCTATTTTTATTGACCACCATTTTATTAAAGTAACAGCAGACACCAAAGCCATTCAAAAATACTTTCGTAAAATGCTAGATTACAAAGCTGACAATACACCAACGTCGATTGAAGATTTATGAAAATACTCCTCACAGGCGCTAACGGTTATATCGGCATGCGGTTGCTTCCCATGCTGCTCGAACTTGGCCACGAAGTGACCTGTACGGTTCGAGATGCAGAACGCTTGTCAATAGACAACGAAACGAGAGCAAAGATTCAAGTTTTAGAAATAGACTTCCTAGAAGACCCCATTCAGGGAAGGATTCCTAGCGATATTGAAGCCGCTTATTTTCTTATTCATTCAATGAGCAGTTCTACAAAGGATTTTGATGAAATGGAAGCCATAACCGCTAGAAACTTCAATAGTTACCTAGAAGAAACGTCAGTAAAACAGGTCATCTATTTGAGTGGTATTGTCAACGATGAAAACCTATCGAAACACCTGTGGTCACGAAAAAACGTTGAGCAGATATTATCTGATGGCCCATTCAAACTTACCGTTCTTAAGGCCGGAATTATTGTGGGTTCTGGCAGTTCGTCCTTCGAAATCATTCGTGATTTGTGTGAGAAACTCCCTTTTATGATTACTCCGAAATGGGTCTTAACGAGAACGCAGCCCATTGCCATCCGTGATGTCATGAACTTTTTGGTTGGCGTTTTGGGTAACGAAAATACACTCAGCAATTCTTTCGATATTGCCGGACCAAATGTGCTGACCTACAAACAGATGCTACAGCAATATGCCAAGGCAAGGGGATTCAAAAACTGGATCCTAACCGTACCCATAATGACCCCAAAGTTATCATCGTACTGGTTATATTTTGTAACCTCAACCTCATTTAAACTCGCGCTAAACTTAGTGGACAGTATGAAAATAGAAGTTGTTGCAAAAGACCATCGATTGCAAGAATTGCTAGGTGTAAAAACGCACACCTACGCAGAAGCCATTGACATGGCATTTAAAAAGATTGCTCAAAATCAGGTTGTAAGTAGCTGGAAGGATAGTATGGTTAGCGGTCGTTTTCGCCAAGATTTGGAAAAGCACATACAAGTACCCAAATACGGCGTTTTAAAAGATGAACAAAAACGAAGCATTACAAACCAAGAAATGGTTTTAGAGAATATTTGGAGTATTGGTGGGGAGAAAGGTTGGTATTATGGAAATTGGCTCTGGAAGATCCGCGGATTTTTAGACAAACTGTCAGGCGGAGTAGGTTTACGTAGGGGGCGTACACATCCCGATAAATTATATCCAGGTGACGCACTTGATTTTTGGCGGGTACTCTTAGCCGATAAAAATGGAAAACGACTCTTATTGTTTGCCGAAATGAAACTTCCGGGAGAAGCTTGGTTAGAATTCAAGATTGATGATAACAATGTATTGCATCAAACGGCAACCTTCCGCCCCCGGGGTTTGCGTGGGCGTTTGTATTGGTACAGTATCGTTCCTTTTCATTATTTTATCTTCGGCGGGATGATTCGAAACATTGCCAAAACCTAAATTGAATTAGGCATCTCCTTTTGAGTTTCCAGATGTAACCTATTAAATAGTTAGCCTTCCAGTAGCTTTTTTTCTTCTAGGTCAATGGCATGATACAAGGCGGTAAAGGCAGCGGAAATCCACATAACCGCAACAACAGCACCCACAAGAAAGCAAATCAGCCCTGCAATAAATAGAGGCACCGCCAACAGTGCCATACCAAAAATCCGCCAACCGTGTCCTCTAGTCATCTGCCAGCTCTTCTCTATCGCTGCAATTGGATCTAAATCTTTGTCCATTACCAAAAGCGATACAAATGCCAACCTACAGAGGAGAATAATTCCAGGAATAATTAGAAAAACAAGACCAATTCCTACGATGGCAAACTTTAGTAAATTCGCAAGAACAATATTGACGTATTTTTCCCTAAAGCCGACAAACAACTCTGAAAAATCAATTTCTTCATTCCTAATTCCTCTTAAATACAAAAGATTGCCGCCATAAGTAAAAACGGGAAGTATGAGCAAAGCATATGTTGCGGAGAGTACTTGCAAGAGCATTCGTATGGCAGAATTGTCCAACTCCGATTCACGCGCCAAGGAAGCAGGAGACTCTGCTATACCAACAATCAATAGGATTAAGAAGAAATAAAGAAAGTTCTTTTTCATCTGCTGCCAACCATATCCATAACTGCCTGAGATGGTTGTCTTGGGTTTCTTTTCATCTACGATTTCCATAATTCTTGAGGATTATAATTTGCGTAAATATAGCTGCATATCAAATGAAATACTTCCAACTTAAGTAGTGTTTTCAAAAATCACTACTAAGGTATTTACCGCTTTTAAAGCGATTTAGCTACTTTTAACCTATTAAACCACTTCACTTGTTAAGTCTTACTTTAATAATTGTATTTGTCTTCTGTTTGGCTATTGCCGTTGCAGGTACTTGGATTTCATATCAGTTTATTTCGACCTATAACACAAAGTTTCACAAGACCTATTTTTACTACCTTATTACTACTTTTGGATTTGGGTTTTATGGCATTTGGGGACAAATTTTAATGCGATCTTTTCTTTCCGCTATGAAAACTGATAGTGAAACGGTGCAAATGGTCGCTAATTTCTTGCCTGTTCTAGGAATTCCTTTTCTTATGATTTCGTGGATAATGCTACCCAAGATGGGATACTATTTAGCGCAAGTGGTTGCCAAAAGAAAGGAGCTATTAATTCATGCTCCTATCCTTTTTACCGTGGTCGCCCTAGTTGGAACCATGCTGGTGGTTTTGGGCAAGGATCATCCGCTTTTCGGAGAACACCTTTTCTATTTTGAAATAAGCATACTGCTTATCATTGAATTCGTCTATATACTATGGTTTGCAAGCCTAGTTTTGTACGGGTCAAAAAGGCGCAATAAAAAGAATAAAACGGTACTGACTCAGTTTGTTCAATTAATGATTTTGGGTCTTCTTTTAAGGGTATGCGTTCTTATATTTCATGAGGTAAACATGTGGGTATTGGCACTGCTTCTACTGCTATATTTTTTGACCAACTTCATTCCAATTTTTTATCTAAGACTAAAGTCAGATTTAATTTTCACACCCGTACATGCCGAACAACCCAATGAAGAGAAAAAGGAGCTCTTGTTTAAAACATACCGAATAACGAAACGCGAAAAGGAAATCATCAATAAGATATGTGAAGGCAATACAAACCAACAAATTGCCGATGACCTTTTCATAAGTTTACAGACTGTAAAAGACCATACCCATAGAATCTACTCAAAGATTGGAATCAATAGTAGGCTCAAACTTGTTCAGATGATTAATGAGCTACCTTAAAATCTTTACATTTTCAGATAGTCAGAACGGGGCTACTCGAATCGCGTTGGCTCAAGCGACTCGGCATAATTTAACCCGCCAGAAGCCCTTGTACTTTGGTGCGATAAGTATCGCTTATTGGTATTTCAATCTTTCCAATTTCAACATCTAGATGGGTGTAAGCAGTAACCTTGTCTAAGTTGATAATGTATGACCGATGTGTACGAACAAACCTATTATCGAGAAGCTCTTCAAAAGCTGTGATACTATGTTTTACCAAATGATTCTCCGTATCTGTTACAATCTTGATATAGTCTTTTACACTCTCTATATACAGCATATCTGCAAGGAATACCTTAACCTGTTTCCGGTCTTTGCGAACAAAAACATAGTCGTTGCGTACATCGTTTGATTCTTTTGGAAGTGCCGTTGTCGCCTGATGTTGCTCTAAGAATTTCTCGACGGCCTTGAAAAAGCGACCAAAAGTTATTGGTTTTAAGAGATAGTCGACGGCGTTAAGTTCAAACCCATCTAAAGCATAGTCACGATATGCCGTAGTAAAGATGACCTTGGGTTTTTGTACCAGGTTAGCAAAAAAATCTGTTCCCGTCAAAACTGGCATTTCAATATCCAAAAAGAGTAAATCGATTTTTTCGCTTTTCAAAATCTTGCTAGCTTCAATAGCGCTTTGACAGGAAGCTATGACTTTGAAGTTTTCTAATTGTGAAAGGTGATTTTCAATAAGTCTTCTCGCCAAATCTTCATCGTCGACGACAACACAGTTATACATCATTTTTGTTGAAGTTTTAGTTGTACCGCGTAGCTAGATTCTTCATTGTGCAATTGCAATTCATAGGCATTTGGATATAATAATTCCATTTGTCGCTTTACATTGTTCAATCCTAAGGCTTCCTCCCTATTCTTGTTTTCCACTGCTGCCATAGGCTTGGTGTTTTTAATCTTGAAAAGTATATCTTCTTTCATTAAATGTAATGATATATCTATTGAAGCTTTTTTTAACTCTTGTCGTACCCCGTGCTTAAAAGCATTCTCAATAAAAGTCAACAGAAGCAATGGAGCAATTTTGACGTCATTTGGTGCCTCGTAGTCAAAGGTAACAGCAACACGATTTCCGTACCGTATTTTTTCTAGGGCCAGGTAATTCTCAATAAGTTCGATCTCTTTTTGTAGCAATACGAATTTGCTATTGGTACGGTATAACATATAATCAAGCATATCGGAAAGCCTTTCTATTACCTCTGCAGTCTTTTCCGATTTTTCTAAAGCCAAGGCGTATAAATTATTCAACGTATTGAATAGAAAATGCGGGTTCAATTGCCGCTTTAAGGCACTTAGTTCAGCTATCTTTTTTTGTTCATTGATTTTTAACAACTTCCGTTGATCTCTATAAAAGCGATACATCAATAAAATTGCTGTGGGCGTCAGATATAAGACACTTTTACTTAACCAAAGTGAAGGATAGGACAGTCGCTTAAATAAAGGTTCTACTGCATATTTTCTTTGAGCTTCACCATAAAAATCAAAGTACTCCACATCAAAATACAGCAGTTTAACCGCTTGATACAGGATAAAAACAGCCATGAATAGAATTAGCATCCAAAAAATGAAAAGACCAATTTTCTTCCGTTCGAGAAACCTTGGCACCAAAACATAAATACAGCAATATGCCATTATCATCTGCACCAAGACTATCATACCGTAAGACTCTAGTAAATGCTTGTAACTAGCGTAAATACTTAGATTACCTACCGATAATATAAAGTATAAAAATACCACCACCCAGAACAATAGATGTTTAAAAAAAGAGGTGTTGAAATATGTTAAGATACTTTGCATCGGTACTAAAAATAGCTTTTAAAATCCATTCACAAATTCGATAGTATACCAAACCACCACTTTGGTCTATGAATCACCCTAAATCACCTACCAACGCCTAAATACTTTTCCATAGCGAAAAGTATGGCATTGGTCTACTTTTTAAAAAGTCGGGAATCATGGCCTTTACTTTTGATTTAATCAAAATGCAAACTATGAAAAACTGTCTAAAATATTTCAGCCTGGCGCTATGCTTACATCTTTGTTTATTGGTAAAAGGGCAATCTATAGTTTCTATTAAAGGAAATGTCATCAACGCGAAAAATGAGGTTATGTTGGGAAATGCCCTTCTTCTTTCCTTGCAAGATTCTACCATTCTAAAAGGGACCAGTTTTTTCGAAGGCAAGTTTGAACTTATTGATATCAACGAACAAAAAGTACTACTGAAACTGACTTCTTTAGAATTTCAGGATTACTATAGCGTTATCGAATACCAGGGAAAATCGGAAATAGACTTAGGAAACATCGTTACCAATGAAGCCGTGACTACCTTAGACGAAGTAGTACTTGTATCAAATATTCCCCCTATTCAGACCAAAAGTGATGGCAGTGTTCAAGTAAATGTTGAAAATACCGTGCTTGCAACAAGCACTTCGGTGGAAGAAATATTATCACGGTCTCCAAATGTAATCGTTGAAGACGATGGCATAGCCATCTTTGGCAAAGGCTCAGCTATAATCTACCTCAATGGGCAGCGTATTCTCAATGAGCAACTTGCCAACATACAACCCTCTGAAATTAAACGTATTGATATTATTACCAATCCCTCGGCAAAATACGATGCTGAAGGTGAAGCGGTTATACATATTGTTACCATAAAAAAAGCATTAGAAGGAGTAAAAGGATTGCTACAACAGAATATTACGGTATCTGATTTTGCCTCCCCGTTGTCAAACACAAATCTTAGCTTAGACTACCGAAAGAAAAAAATGTCGATACGAGGAAACTATGGAGTAGAAATGGGGCCGTCTCGATTCATTCTTAACACCACGAGAACCCGTTCAGCTGAAGGCGATTTTTTCAACTCCGATATTACTACAGATTGGGAATGGAAACAAAAGTATTTTGCAAACTATGGTTTAGGTGTACAGCATAATTTTAATGAGGGCAGCTATTTATCAATTGCTTACAACGGACTTACCAATGATTTAGGTGGTACTGAAACAAGTAATAATACCATAATAGCAAATTCTGAGATGGAAGATTTTCAAAGTATCGTAAATAAAGACGATTTAACCAGCCAACATGCTCTCGCATTGAACCTATCTAAGGTATTAGACACCCTCGGTTCCTCTCTCTATATTGGAGGTCAATATTCGCTAAACAAAACTACCATAAATGACCTTATAGATGAGATAGCTACGGCTGAAAACCAAACGCGTGGTCGTACCTTGAAAAATCTAGTGAAACGTAGCATTCCCATTTTGAGTGCACAAGGAGACTACACCAAAGTCTTTGCAGATCAAAGCCAGATAGAGATGGGACTAAAACTTAGTACAGTTTCGAATACTTCTTCGTCTCAGTTTTTAACCGCCACCGATAACCGAGAATTCATTTTCGATACCAATCTATCTCGTGACTTTGAATATAATGAGAATATATATGGGGCCTATATGAATTACAGCAAAGCGGTTGAGAATAAATTCAATTATGCTGTTGGTCTTCGTACAGAGTACACGACATATAACCTAAGTTCAGATGCCGAAAACAGTGGTTTACTTGAAAAAAACTATACCAATTTGTTCCCTAATTTTTCCTTTAATACTTCGATTGACGATGATAAATCACTGTTTGCTTCGTATTCGTCAAGGATATTTAGGCCGCGATATCAATCACTAAACCCTACTATAGTATATCAAGATGCGTTTACTTCTATACAAGGAAACCCAAACATTGTTCCTGAGAAGATTCATGCCTTTGAACTTGGTGTAAATTTGAAAAAACTAACCGTAAAACTAGGTTATACCCATACCATCGACCCCATTACTGGAGGTGCGGTTCAGGGAGAAAACCCCAAAAGCTATATTCTTCAAAGACTCAACAGTGATGCGGAACATCATATTTTTGCAAGCCTGTCGGCACCCTTAAACACGAACTGGTGGACTTCCACCAACACTTTTACTGTTAGTTACCGTAAAATTGTTGATACCCGTTCATCGTTCGGGTTCAATGTGACCAGGCCACAAGCTTATCTCTATACCAACAATAAGTTTAGCATTAGTCAAGGCTTCAAAATTCAACTTCTGGCTTGGTATCTGAGCGACCGCTATGACGGCATTTATTTTAGAAAGAATCAAGCCGATGTAACAATTGGAATTGAAAAGGAGTTTCTCAAAAAATCCTTAAAGTTGCAAATTGTCGCTAACGATATTTTTCACACTAATAAACCAGATGGAAATTATAGACTGGGAGATACGCGCATCTTTTTTGATCGCGTTTATAATACTCAAAATTTTAGATTCGTGGCGACCTACAATTTCGGAAAATTAAAAAAGAGCAATTACCAACGTAAGTCTTCTGGAGATGACGAAAACAATCGATTATAGCAACAAGGAGAATATGTAGAATGTTAATCTTTAGACAACGCCTTCCATTCTTGCCATTTTTGATAGGCAGGGCGCTGATTGCCTTGCCCATCTAAAAGTCCATTATCACGCCAAACCTTTAAAATATCTGGAGGATTCGGAGTTTTATCATACAACTGGTCATAATCTCTAAAAACAAACCAAGCTATGAATTCAGCCTCTAGGGTATTGGCGCTATCGAAGAGTTTGATCATATAATCATTTTGCCAGGCCTCAGATGCTTTCACATTAACGCCCAAATTTGCAATGACCAGATCTTCGGCACAAAAACCTGTTTCCGAAATAGCGAAGGGCTTAGCCGCATCGAGATTTCTAAAGTCTTGAAGCCAATTGTCTTCAAATAGCTCAGGATTGGCATCCCTATTTAGATTATTGTAGTCTAAAAATGGATACGAACTCATGGCAATATAGTCAGAGTATTGCAATAAGATCTTGGAAGTTTCCAAAAGCTCCTTGTACGAATTCTCAAAAGACCGATCTTGTAGGGTAAGAAAAATAGGAAGATTTGGATAAGCACTTTTCAGACTTATATATACAGCCTCCGCTAGACTCAAAAACTTCGTAAATGCAACATCTTCTTTTCTAAAAGCAGCATTGGATTCTATTGCATATGCAAAATAATCAGGCTCCACGGCGTCAATAATCCGTTTGCAGTACTTTATATAGGCTGAAATGACATCTGGGTCATCGAAAGTCTTCTGCTGCCAAAACGGAGGCAGGGGTTGGTGACTGCCGTTGTTATTCCAGTAGGTATTCAGATTTTCCCTGTATTGGTCAGTTGGAGTAGCAGTTAATAACACTTTGGTGTTTGGGGCCAAACCTGTTTTAGTAGCAGCTAAGGTTTGCTGCACTTCTGTCGGAAAAGGCAAATCATTCAAAGCTTCATCCCAGGGTACACCATGATCTAAGTGCGTTAAAAAAATATCGCTTAGGCCTGCCACTTTCTCATATGTATCTAGCTGTGCCTCAACGGTCAAGTCATACGGGAAGGCCGTAAAACCCATATAAAACGAACGAGTTGCGGCTTCTTGCTCCTGATCTTGCTTAAGGCTCTCATCTTTAGAACATGAGACCAATAAAAGGAATGTTAGAATGAAATAAATAGGTTTCATAAGACGGTACTTCCTATAAATAACGGAAGTCGTGTATGCCTTATTGCGATTTGTACTAAGCTCTCGGTAAAAACACCTCTGCCATCATGCAACGCGCACTTCCTCCACCGCAGGTTTCAATCGTTTCAAGTGAACTATGTATAATTTCACAATACTTTTCTATTGCTTTTATTTGATCATCACGCAGACTATGATATGCCGCTGAACTCATTACCATATAGCGCTTATCATGTGCACCAATGACTTGGAGCATATTGCCCGCAAAAGCATGCATTTGCGCTTCGGTTATGGAAATAATTTCCTTTCCGTCTTTTTTCAAATGTGCAATCACATTTTTACGTTCCTTTTTGTCATCAATGGTATCCAAGCAAATAACGGCAAAGTTTTCTGCCATTGCCATCATCACATTGGTATGATAAATCGGTTTTCGTGCACCATTCACTGTTTGATTTGCTGTAAAAATTACAGGGAAGCAATCAAAATCCTCACAAAACTCGATAAACAATTCTTCATGAGCACGCTCTGATAATGCACAATATGCTTTTTGATTAACACGATCTTTTAAAATACTTCCGGTACCTTCTAAAAAAATACCTTCGTCCTCCGCTGAAGTGTAATCGACGACATCCTTAATTACAAAACCGTTTTCTTCAAGAATATCAAAAATATCCTCACGCCGTTCATGCCTTCTATTGATCGCAAACATGGGGTACACTGCAACGGTGCCGCTCTTGTGAAATGAGATCCAGTTATTCGGAAAAATACTGTCTGGGGTATCAGGTTGCTTCGTGTCTTCTACAACAATAACGTTTACACCTTTGGCGCCTAAAACTTTGACAAAGGCATCGAACTCTTGTTGGGCTTTTTGATTTATTGCCGTAGTTGAGCCATCAACTTCTTCTTGAAAGTAGTTGTTTACCGCCGTCTGCTCATTCATGCGAAAGTTGACGGGGCGAATCATTAAAATGGTATTGGTAATCTGCATAACTTTTTTCTTATTCTCTTACTAAGGGCAATGTACTACATCGTAATAAACCCTCTTGTTTAGCTATTTCAGCATACGGGATTTCTTCTACTGTAAAGCCCTGCTCTCGAAGCCACTCATTTAATCGTGTAAAGTTCTGCTCGGAAACTACGACCTCTGGCGAAATAGAAAATACATTGCTAAACATATGGTACATTTCATCAGAAGTTATTTCAAAAATGTTTTCCTGGCCAAAAAAATCTACCAGCCATTGGTATTCACCCTCGACTAAAAAACCATTTCTATGCAAAATGGCTTTCCCCTTCCCTAAGGGTTGAAAGCAACAATCTAAGTGTAGCGCATTCTCTCTGGCATTTGTCGATTTTCGCAATTCAAAAGACTTTACTTCTTTATGTGGAAATTGTTCTTTGAGAAATTCAACTGCTGCTTTATTCGTGCGGGCTGTTATCCAATCTGGATAGTCTGCAGCAGTGTAGGTACCAACAAAAATATAATCATTCCAGGGCATAACGTCACCGCCCTCAACATGCACCTCATCAGGAGCGTTAATAATATGCCGTGGGTCAATATACTCCAAAACATGTAAAATAGCTTCAAACTCCTTTTCGCGATCTGGAAGTATGTTTGCCTTGATAAGTTTGTTTTCAATAACGAAGGCTATATCTCTAGAAAAAATCTGGTTGCAATCTTCCAGCACTACAGGGCGAAACACTTCAACACCGTACTTTTTGAAAACAGCGGCAAAGGCTTCCATCTCTTTGATCATATCTTCTTCTTTCGGATAGGTTCCCGCTATGATATGCTCTAATGATTTTGGGTCATACGCTTCCTCAGCCTTAGGAGTCGGGCCACAACTCCTCGCGGTTCCTAGAACCACAGCCTTTAAGGGTGCGATTTCATCATTAACATTCAAACTCAACATGCACTTCTATTTTGATAATTACCAAACGCTTTAGGTATAAAAAAAACCCTTCTAAAAATTTAAAAGAGTTTGTATTGTTTTTTTTTAAGGTAGCAATCTACCTCAAGTCAACGTCGACAAAAGGACGTTGGTTTTCTCCGATATACACTTGTCTTGGTCTACCGATAGGTTCATTGCGCAGTCTCATCTCTCTCCATTGGGCAATCCAGCCAGGTAGTCTTCCTAAAGCGAACATTACAGTAAACATTTCTGTTGGTATACCCAATGCGCGATAAATTACGCCCGAGTAGAAATCGACGTTTGGATATAATTTTCTATCGACAAAGTATTGATCCTCCAAAGCCTCCTTTTCGAGACCTTTGGCTACATCTAATATGGGATCTTCGATTCCTAAATCAGCCAAAATCTCATCTGCTGCTTTTTTGATGATTTTAGCTCTAGGATCAAAGTTTTTATATACGCGGTGTCCGAAACCCATTAATCTGAACGGGTCGCTTTTATCTTTTGCTTTGGCCATATATTTTTTAGTATCCCCGCCATCGGCCACAATCGCTTCCAACATTTCAAGAACGGCTTGATTCGCACCCCCGTGAAGTGGGCCCCAAAGTGCAGAAATTCCGGCGGATAGCGAAGCAAACAAGCCTGCATGCGATGAACCTACAATGCGCACTGTAGAAGTTGAACAGTTTTGCTCATGGTCTGCATGTAAAATCAAAAGCTTATCGAGTGCTTCAATGACAATCTTATTTGGAACATACTCCTTGCTTGGCTTTTTAAACATCATTTTATGAATGTTCTCAACATAACCTAAGCTATCATCTCCATAATCTAAAGGCAGACCTTTTTGCTTTCGCATCGTCCAAGCTACCAATACCGGAAATTTGGCCAATATACGTACAATCGCACCGTACATTTCATCGGCGGAAGTCACATTTACAGACACCGGATTGAAAGCAATCAAGGCACTGGTTAAGGAAGAAAGAACCCCCATGGGGTGCGCCGATTTGGGAAAAGCATCTAAAATCTTTTTCATTTCCTCATCAACGTGAGATTCGTTTTTTATGTCAATATGAAAAGCCGAAAGTTGCTCTTTGTTTGGTAATTCGCCAAAAATTAACAAATAGGCAACTTCTAGGAAATCTGCTTTTTCCGCTAATTCCTCGATCGAATACCCGCGATACCGTAAAATACCCTTTTCCCCGTCTAAGAAAGTAATCGCACTTTCACATGACCCTGTATTTTTATAACCCGGGTCGATTGTAGTTAAACCACCTGTAGCACCCCGTAAGGTTTTAATGTCAATTGCTAGCTCATCTTCAGAGCCTTTTATGACTGGAAATTCGTAATTCTGACCGTTATATTGTAGAGTTGCTTTGTCTGACATTGGTATGTATTGCTATAAATTAGAGTGAATGGCAAATTTAAGAAAAACAAGGCACGTTAACAATTCCTGCCTTCTATTTAAAGATATATTAACTACGGGAAAGACCTTGACATGGGGTTGAAATCAACCTACAGTAAGTAGAGTACTTTATAGTATTCGTCTACAAATTTCTTCCAGGTAAAACGTACTTTTTTTGCGTTGCTTTGAATCTTTTTCCATTTCGGTTTGTCGTTCTCATAAATCTCAATTACCTCGTCAAAACTAGCAAGCATATTACTGATTTTTTCATCATAGGTTTTCCCGCGGAATGCAAAACCTGTTTTCATGTGTTCTACAGTATCAATGAGTCCACCAGTATGATGAACCAAACAGGGGTTTCCATTTCTCATAGCCAACATTTGGCTAATACCACAGGGTTCAAAAAGGCTTGGCATAAAATAAAGATCAGATTCTAGATATATAGAATCTATGAGGTCTTCCGATTGGCCATTTGTAAAAATAAAATTGTGATGATCATAACTCATTTGACGAAATAGTTCTTCATATTCTGGAGCCCCAGTACCCAAAAGCATGAAAATGCCGTCAATCTTTTCAAGCTTCTTCAAGATCTCAACAAAGGCATCTGGAGAACGTTTGAAAAAGTAAAACTTTTGTTCGGTCAAGCGGGCAACGCTAGACACAATAAATTTTGGTCGCTCATCTACATATTGCATGATTTTCTCTCCCGTATGGGCCAAAAAATCTGCCTTATAATTTTTTGATTCTTCCTGAAGCCATCTAAATAATGCCTTCACAGTATTCCTATACAAATGTCCTTTATCAGCTGCCCTAATATTGGCATAATTTGAACCATTGAGAATACCAAATAAGCGGCCTTCATTATCGGCTTGTTGCAAATCTTTTTCCAAACCTTCTCCTCCTATAAACTCTGGGGGTGAACTCGGTTTTAACACATCTTCTTTATAAGATGGAGATACGGTATGAACCGCATCAGCCAAGCGAATGCCTACAGCCATAAGATTCACACAGTCTTGGTAGCGGTAGTCCATAAGTCCTTTATGATCCAACGGAATATCAGGGAACCAGTTTGTTAATGATGAATAGTTGGCATCAAATGGACGTATACCTTGTATCGCCAAATTATGAATGCTATAAACGTACCGCATTTTTTTTAGCGACCTGTATGCCGGATGATATTGTTTCAGAAAAAGCACCAAACTAGAATGCCAGTCGTGCATGTGTACCACATCTAATTTTCCAAATGCACCTTTCTTAATCGCTTCAGCAACGGCAGCACAGAAAATGACGTACTTTATAAAATCGGAAAAGAAAGGCTCCGTGGGGTCATCATGATAAATATGTGCAATTCCCCCGGCTTCAATCTCTGGATGATGTATAACGTAATGATGTACGTTCTTAAATTCCTTTTTGGGAATTACCTCGTATAATTCTGCAGTATAGGTGGTACCTCTAAGTTTAAAGTTCAAATTTGTTTTGAAGGTCCCATTCTGATGTAAGCGTGAATACGACGGAACCACTACATGGGCTTTATCTCCCCGTTCTGAAATCTGTCTTGGAACGTCTCGCACCACATCGCCCATTCCTCCTGCTTTACAATTCGCGATAGCATCATTTTCAGCAGCAACAAAGAGGAAATTATTCATATAAGGTATGGTATTTGGATTTATGTGTTAAAAAGATAGGTATTCTTGATGATGAAGCCAAAAAAAAGCCTTTCTAGTTAGAAAGGCTTTTGTTACAAATCGCACTATTTGACTTTGAATGCTTTTTCTTGTGGATAATAGGCCGTATCACCCAACTCTTCTTCAATACGAAGTAGCTGATTGTATTTTGCCATACGATCAGACCGGGAAGCAGAACCAGTTTTAATCTGACCCGTATTTAAGGCAACAGCCAAATCGGCAATGGTATTATCTTCAGTCTCGCCAGATCGATGCGACATTACAGAAGTATACCCTGCGTTCTTGGCCATATTGACCGCCGCGATAGTTTCTGTTAGCGTTCCTATCTGATTTACCTTTATCAAGATAGAATTCGCAATACCATTTTCAATACCTTTCGATAATCTTTCTACATTGGTGACAAATAAATCATCGCCTACCAACTGCACCTTATCTCCGATTTTTTCAGTTAGCGACTTCCAACCATCCCAATCGTTTTCATCCATTCCATCTTCAATTGAAATGATAGGATAATTTGCTGATAGTTCAGCCAAATATTGCGCCTGTTCCTCAGATGTTCTTATAACACCGGTTTCACCTTCAAATTTCGTGTAATCATACTTTCCGTTAACAAAGAATTCTGCTGCTGCACAATCCAAAGCGATCATTACATCGTCACCAAGCTTGTATCCTGCTTTATCAACCGCTTTGGCAATGGTGTCTAGTGCATCTTCTGTACCTCCTTCTAGATTAGGCGCGAATCCACCCTCATCACCAACTGCAGTGCTTAGTCCGCGGTCATGCAATACCTTTTTCAAATTGTGAAATATCTCTGTTCCCATTTGCATGGAGTGCGAAAAACTTTTTGCCTTTACGGGCATTACCATGAATTCTTGAAATGCAATCGGGGCGTCAGAGTGGGAGCCTCCATTGATGATATTCATCATAGGAACAGGAAGCGTGTTCGCACTAACACCGCCCACATATCTAAACAATGATAGTCCTAACTCATTGGCCGCAGCTTTAGCAGCTGCAAGAGAAACACCCAAAATAGCGTTCGCTCCCAATTTTGATTTATTTGGAGTACCATCTAAATCAATCATCATTTGATCGATAAGGTTTTGCTCGAAAACGTTCATTCCTAAAATCTCCTCGGCAATAACTGAATTTACATTTGAAACTGCTTTGGTAACGGCTTTGCCCATAAAGGCATCGCCACCGTCACGTAACTCTACGGCCTCATGCTCACCGGTAGAAGCTCCTGAAGGTACAGCTGCTCTCCCCATTACCCCATTTTCAGTAATTACATCAACTTCTACGGTCGGGTTTCCTCTTGAATCTAATATTTGTCTTGCGTGAACGCTTAAGATTATACTCATTATTAACTATTTTATTACTATTTGATTTAAGCCCACAAATATACGAAAGCGCCTATTGTTTGCCCTCTGAAAATGAATGGATTGACAAAATATAACGATTTGTTAAATTGAGATGGCTTTCTTGCTCGATTTTGCGATATTCTCAAAAAACTGGTCAAACAAATACTCGGCATCATGTGGCCCCGGACTAGCCTCGGGGTGGTACTGGACCGAAAAGACGTTTTTACTCTTCATACGGATACCCGCAACAGTCTGATCATTCAAATGCACATGCGTAATTTCCAATTCAGGATTGGCTTCTGTCTCGGCTCTATTTATCGCGAAGCCATGATTTTGAGATGTAATTTCACCTTTTCCCGTAAGCAAATTTTTAATAGGATGGTTAATGCCTCGGTGACCATTGTGCATTTTGTAGGTTGAAACACCGTTTGCCAACGCAATAACCTGATGACCTAAACAAATTCCAAATAGCGGAGCATCACTTGCAATAATGTCTTTAGCAGTTGCAATGGCTTGTGTCAAAGGTTCTGGGTCACCGGGTCCGTTAGAGATAAAATAGGCATCGGGCTCCCATGTTTTGAGTTCCTCAAAAGTGGCATCGTAAGGATATACTTTGATATAGGCATCGCGCTTTGCAAGGTTTCTTAGAATGTTCTTTTTGATTCCTATATCCAAAGCGGCAATTTTATATTTGGCATTTTCATTACCATAGTAATAAGGTTCTTTTGTAGATACTTTTGACGAAAGCTCCAATCCTTCCATACTTGGAAACTCGGCTAATTCTTCTTTCAATTTTTCAATGTTGTCAACATCAGTAGATATTACAGCATTCATAGCACCGTTGTCACGTATATAACTTACGAGCGCTCTAGTGTCTACATCAGAAATAGCAAATAAATCATTTTTTGCTAAAAATTCTTCTAAACTCTCATTCGCATCATCTCTAGAATAATTATAACTGAAATTTTTGCAAATGAGCCCCGCAATTTTAACGGATTCCGATTCTACTTCATTCTCATTGGTACCATAATTACCAATATGTGCATTGGTGGTAACCATCAATTGTCCAAAATACGAAGGGTCTGTGAATATCTCTTGATACCCAGTCATTCCCGTGTTAAAACAAACTTCGCCAAAAGCTGTTCCTTCCTTTTCACCAACTACTTTGCCATGAAAGATGGTGCCGTCTGCCAATAAAATAAATGCTCTTTTTCTAGATTGATACTTCATGTGATACGCTCGAATTTTTAATTTGACAAATAAACATAAAAAAAGGATAGACTTAAAGTCTATCCTTTTTCAATTATTAAAATCTCTTAACAATTTTATTCTTCTGAATCATCTGCTGTTACTTCTGCATCAGTTTGAGATTCTGTTTTCGCTTCTACCGCTACTGGTGGTGTTTCTGTTTTAGCTCCACCGCCTCTTCTACTTCTTCTAGTAGTTTTCTTCTTTGGCTTATCGGCATTATACAGCTCGTTGAAATCTACCAGTTCTATCATTGCCATATCAGCGTTGTCACCTAAACGGTTACCCAACTTGATAATTCTAGTATAACCTCCAGGCCGATCACCGACCTTCTCAGATACTACACTAAATAACTCAGTGATTGCGTTTTTATCTCTCAAGCTTTTAAATACAACACGTCGATTGTGCGTACCTTTTTCCGCCGATTGATTGTTCTCAGCCTTAGATTTTGTTATTAAAGGCTCAACGAATTGCTTCAAGGCCTTGGCTTTGGCAACTGTAGTATTGATTCTCTTGTGCTCGATTAACGAGCAAGCCATATTGGCTAACATCGCTTTTCTATGCGCTGTTTTACGACCTAAATGGTTTATTTTTTTTCCGTGTCTCATGTTTCTGATTTATCATCTTGCTACCAAACTCGTTCGACCGAGGAGCAAAATATGATTACTTAATCTTTATCTAATTTGTATTTTGAAAGATCCATGCCGAAGCTCAAACCTTTGTTAATGACCAACTCTTCAAGTTCGGTCAATGACTTCTTACCGAAATTTCTAAATTTCATCAAATCATTCTTATTGAAAGAAACCAAGTCACCTAAGGTGTCTACTTCGGCAGCTTTCAAACAGTTCAATGCACGAACAGAAAGATCCATATCAACTAATTTGGTTTTCAATAACTGACGCATGTGAAGAGATTCTTCATCATAAGTTTCAGTTTGTGCAATTTCATCAGCCTCTAGCGTGATGCGCTCGTCAGAGAACAACATGAAGTGGTGAATTAAAACTTTGGCACCTTCTGTCAATGCATCTTTGGGATGAATTGAACCATCCGTTACGATTTCGAAAACCAGCTTCTCGTAATCTGTTTTTTGTTCTACACGGAAATTCTCAATGCTATACTTCACATTTTTGATAGGTGTAAAGATTGAATCGATAGCAATGGTACCCATTGGCATACCCGATTTCTTGTTCTCTTCTGCAGGAACATAACCCCTACCCTTGTCAATAACTAGCTCCATATTGATGCTAACTTTTGACTCCATGTTACAAATCACCAAATCGGGGTTCAATACTTGATACCCAGAAATGAATTTTTGAAAATCTCCAGCGGTCAACTGATCTTTGCCACTTACAGAAACAGAAACCGTTTCCGCTTCCGAATCTTCAATTTGCTTTTTGAAACGTACTTGTTTCAAATTCAAAATGATTTCAGTAACATCTTCAACAACACCTGGAATCACAGAGAATTCGTGTTCTACTTTATCAATTCTTACCGAAGTAATTGCATGACCTTCTAATGAAGAAAGCAATACTCTTCGTAAGGCGTTCCCAACAGTTAATCCATAACCAGGCTCCAAAGGACGGAATTCAAACTTCCCTTCGAAATCTGAGGAATCGATCATTATTACTTTATCGGGCTTCTGAAAATTAAATAATGCCATAATTGGATTGGTGTTGTTTATTTAGAGTATAACTCGACGATTAATTGTTCTTTGATGTTCTCAGGAATTTGCATTCTTTCTGGAATTGAAACAAAAGTTCCTTCCTTCTTTTCGCTATTCCATGTGATCCATTCGTAAACGCTACTACTGGCAGCAAGAGCATCTTGAATAGCCTGTAAAGACTTTGATTTTTCACGTACACCGACAACATCTCCTGCTTTTAAAGAATACGACGGAATATTAACCAACTCACCATTAACTGTAATGTGTCTGTGAGAAACTAATTGTCTAGCACCACTTCTTGTGGGGGAGATACCCATTCTGTAAACTACATTATCTAAACGAGCTTCACATAATTGAAGTAGCACCTCACCAGTTACACCTTTACTTCTATTTGCTTTGGTAAATAGGTTACGGAACTGCTTTTCTAAAATACCATAGGTGTATTTTGCTTTTTGCTTCTCCATTAACTGAACAGAATATTCAGATTTTTTGCCACGACGTCTAGCGTTTCCGTGTTGTCCTGGTGGGTAATTCTTTTTTTCGAAAGACTTATCGTCTCCGAAAATCGCTTCTCCGAACTTACGGGCGATTTTACTTTTTGGTCCTGTGTATCTTGCCATTTTCTTTTAGTTTGAAGTGTGATTATGAATTAAGGCTTCCTCCTTCGATAATCTTGAAATACACTTCTGTGAAATTTGAAATTATATAGTGATTTATTAAACTCTTCTTCTTTTAGGAGGTCTACAGCCGTTGTGCGGCATTGGAGTAACATCAATGATTTCGGTTACTTCAATTCCTGAGTTATGGATTGCTCGTATTGCTGATTCTCTTCCATTACCAG
Organism: Maribacter sp.; assembly: GCF_039974175.1. Classification (GTDB taxonomy): domain Bacteria; phylum Bacteroidota; class Bacteroidia; order Flavobacteriales; family Flavobacteriaceae; genus Maribacter_C. Next base: position 104,033 of record NZ_JBDWJN010000013.1, on the reverse strand, counting down.
GCCCCTTTACATAAACCTTTACTTTTCTAAGTCCGGCTTCATGAGCTACTTTAGAACAGTCTTCAGCCGCAACTTGTGCAGCGTAAGGTGTGTTTTTCTTAGAACCCCTAAAACCCATTTTTCCAGCAGACGACCAAGAGATGACATCTCCTTTTTTGTTCGTTAATGAAATGATGATATTATTAAAAGATGCTGTTACGTGAGCCTCACCAACAGATTCTATAACAACCTTACGTTTCTTTGCTGTTTTAGTACTTGTCTTTGCCATATTTTTTTAGTTTCTAGTGTTAGCTCTTAGTTATTGGAATCCTAAACTTTTACATTTCGAACAGATTCTTCTAACGTCTAAATACTAATGACTACTATCAAATTATTATTTAGTTGCCTTTTTCTTGTTAGCAACAGTTTTACGTTTTCCTTTTCTCGTTCTAGAGTTGTTCTTTGTACGTTGTCCTCTTAACGGAAGACCAGATCTGTGGCGAATACCCCTGTAACATCCGATGTCCATCAAGCGTTTGATGTTCAATTGTGTTTCAGAACGCAATTCACCCTCTATTGTATAACCAGCAACTGACTCACGAATACGACCAATTTCATCATCGTTCCAATCTGAAACCTTAGTGTCTTCACTCACCTTTGCGGTTGCCAAAATTTCTTTAGCTCTACTCTTACCAATTCCAAAAATATAGGTTAGCGCTATGACGCCTCTTTTTTGTTTTGGTATGTCTATACCTGCAATTCTTGCCATAATTACCCTTGTCTTTGTTTAAATCTAGGATTCTTTTTGTTGATTACGTACAACCTACCTTTTCTGCGAACAATCTTGCAGTCGGCACTTCTTTTCTTAACTGATGCTCTAACTTTCATGTGATACTTGTTTATTGACGTCTAACCGTCACATGTAACCTTAATTTTTAATAATCTTACAAAATAAAGATTCTAATAAAATATCGGTTTCAACTCTAGTCTATCTTAATATCTATAAGTAATTCTTGCTTTTGTCAAATCGTACGGACTCATTTCTAACTTCACCTTATCACCAGGTAGTAATTTAATGTAATGCATACGCATCTTCCCTGAGATATGTGCTGTCACCACGTGACCGTTTTCTAATTCGACCCGAAACATTGCATTCGACAATGCTTCAATTATGGATCCATCTTGCTCTATCGCTGCTTGCTTAGCCATAATCTATGCTACTTTTCTGTTTTTTCCTGTTTTCATCAAACCATCGTAATGACGGTTCAATAGATATGCGTTTACCTGTTGCACCGTATCAATGGCCACACCTACCATAATCAAAAGTGAAGTGCCTCCAAAGAACAATGCCCATCCTGCCTGCACATCTAACAATTTCACCACTATTGCAGGCAACACAGCCAATAGTGCCAAGAAAATTGAGCCCGGCAAGGTAATTAACGACATGATTTTGTCTAAGAAATCTCCCGTTTCTTTACCTGGGCGTATGCCTGGAATAAAACCTCCACTACGCTTCAAATCATCGGCCATCTTGTTCGTCGGAACTGTAATCGCCGTGTAGAAATAGGTAAAGATGATAATTAGAAAGGCAAACAATAAGTTGTAGGCCAATCCAAAAATATCAGAGAATTGTGTTTGAATCCAAGTTCCCACTTCGCCTTCAATAGCGCCACCTATCAACCCAGGTACAAACATAATTGCCTGTGCAAAGATAATAGGCATTACCCCCGATGCATTTAATTTTAATGGAATATATTGTCTAGATCCCATCACATTTTTTTCATAACCTCCTGAAGCAGTCCTTCTGGCATACTGAACTGGAATCTGGCGCGTAGCCATTACCAAAAGTACACTGGCAAGAATAACCAAGAACCAAACGATGACCTCAACTAAGATCAACATCGGCCCACCAACACCGTCAAGTCTTGAAACAACTTCTTGGGCAAATGATTGCGGAAGGGTCGCGATAATACCTATCATAATCAATAGTGAAATACCGTTACCTATTCCTTTATCTGTAATTTTTTCTCCCAACCACATGGCAAAAACACAACCTGTTACCAAAATGATTACTGCAGGAACCATGAAGTCAATACCCTTACCTAGTAAGAATGCACTATCACGTACACCGAAAGCTTCTAAGCCATATAAATAAGCCGGTGCCTGCACAATACAGATGCCAATGGTTAGCCATCTTGTAATTTGGTTAATGGTTTTTCGACCGCTTTCGCCTTCTTTCTGCAACTTCTGAAGATAAGGAATAGCAATACCCATCAACTGAACAACAATCGATGCAGATATATATGGCATAATTCCCAAAGCAAAAATGGAAGCATTCGCAAAAGCTCCTCCAGTAAATGCATTTAATAAACCAAATATACCTTGATCAGTACCATCAACCAAAGCACCTAATTGCGATGTATCAATACCTGGAAGAACAATTTGACAACCAAAACGGTATACCAAAAGAAGACCTAGGGTAACACCAATTCTGTTCCTTAGCTCTTCTATTTTCCAAATATTGGATATTGTTTCGAAAAAATTCTTCATAGTTTGTTTTGCTTATAAACTTATTGCTTCTCCACCCGCAGCTTCAATTGCCGCTTTTGCTGTAGCAGTAAATTTATGCACAGAAATTTTTAAGGATGCCTTTAATTCTCCACCACCCAATATTTTCACCAAGTCGGTTTTACGCGCCAATCTGTTTTCTACAAGCGTCTCTAAGGTGATTGTATCCTTAACAACCTTCTTATCAACTAACTCCTGTAATTTAGAGAGATTGATACCTTGGTATTCTTTTCGGTTTATGTTCGTAAACCCAAATTTGGGTACACGTCTTTGCAATGGCATTTGACCACCTTCAAAACCGATTTTCTTAGAATAACCCGATCTTGACTTAGCACCTTTATGTCCTCTTGCAGCTGTTCCACCTTTACCTGACCCTTGGCCTCTTCCCAAGCGCTTTCCGTCTCTATTGACAGATCCCTCAGCTGGTTTTAGATTACTTAAATTCATTACAGTATATGTGTTAAGCTTCTTCTGTAGAAACTAAATGTTTAACTTTATTTACCATACCAACAATACTGGCTGTAGCTTCATGTTCTACAACCTGACCAATTCTTTTCAAACCAAGAGCCTCTAAAGTTCTCTTTTGGTTTTGTGGTCTCTTGATAGCACTCTTTAACTGTTTTACTCTGATCTTTGCCATTGTCTGCTTGAATTATCCTTTAAAAACTTTCTCTAAGGAAACACCTCTTTGTTTTGCAATCGTATGTGCTCCTCTCAATTGTAAAAGGGCATCGAAAGTAGCTTTTACAACATTGTGAGGGTTAGAAGAACCTTGTGATTTCGATAATACATCGTGCACACCAACGGCTTCCAATACGGCTCTCACGGCCCCACCGGCAATAACCCCTGTACCATGTGATGCAGGTTGAATATAAACACGTGCTCCTCCATACTTACCTTTTTGCTCATGCGGCAAAGTAGCTTTATTCAAAGGAATACGAATCAAATTCTTCTTAGCATCTTCAATAGCTTTAGCGATAGCAGTAGCCACTTCCTTGGATTTACCCAAACCGTGACCTACAACTCCATTTTCATCACCTACAACAACAATTGCAGAGAATCCAAAGGCACGTCCACCTTTAGTTACTTTAGTAACTCTTTGGATACCGACCAATCTATCTTTTAAATCTAAACCTCCCGGCTTAACAGTTTCTACGTTTTTGTATTTCTGGTACATGCTCTTATTTTAGAATTTTAATCCTGCTTCTCTTGCTCCTTCAGCCAGTGCTTTTACTCTTCCGTGGTACAAGTTACCACCTCTATCAAAAGCTACTTTTTCAATACCGACTTTGGTAGATCTCTCAGCTATTGTTTTGCCTACAAGCGCAGCGATCTCGCTTTTAGTTCCTTTAGCTTTTGCTAGATCTTTATCTCTTGAAGAAACAGCCACTAGAGTTTTTCCTTGAACGTCATCAATTACTTGAGCATAAATTTCTTTATTACTTCTGAATACCGACAGTCTTGGTCTTTCTGCAGTTCCGGCAGATACTTTACGTATTCTCCTTCTAATTCTTAATTTTCTTTGTGTCTTCGATAATTTCATAACACTACTATATTATGCGGATTTACCTGCTTTTCTTCTCAATTGCTCGCCAACGAACTTGATTCCTTTTCCTTTATACGGCTCTGGTTTGCGGAAAGATCTGATCTTTGCCGCTACCTGACCAACCAACTGCTTATCAAAAGAAGTCAGTTTTACTATTGGATTCTTTCCTTTTTCAGAAATGGTCTCGACCTTAACTTCTGGTGCCAGATTCAAAACGATGTTGTGCGAGTATCCCAATGCCAAATCTAATTTCTGACCTTGATTACTGGCTCTGTACCCTACACCTACCAATTCCAATTCTTTGGTCCAGCCTTTAGAAACCCCTTCTACCATATTCAAAATCAAAGATCTATACAGACCATGTTTTGCTTTATGCTCTTTTGAATCAGAAGGTCTCGTTACAAAAGCCTGCCCGTCTTCTACCTTTACAGATACTCCTGAAAACTCTTGGGTCAATTCTCCCAACTTACCCTTTACGGTAATTACATTCTCATTTACCTCTATCGTAACTCCCTCAGGAATCGCTACCGGATTATTACCTATTCTAGACATTTTCTAAATCTTTATACTGATTAATATACGTAGCAAAGAACCTCGCCACCTACATTTTCATTTTTGGCTTGCTTACTTGTCATTACACCGTGAGATGTAGAAACGATCGCAATGCCTAATCCGTTCAAAACTCTTGGCAGACTATCAGCTCCGGTATATTTACGTAAACCAGGCTTACTCACTCTCTGCAACTTCTTGATAACAGGATCCTTCGTGAACTTGTCATATTTCAAGGCAATTTTGATGCTACCCTGAACTTTATCTTCTTCGAACTTGTAACTTAAAATATAGCCCTGATCGAACAATATTTTAGTTATTTCTTTCTTCACTTTTGATGAAGGAATCTCAACAACTCTATGACCTGCGCTATTTGCGTTTCTGAGTCTTGTTAAGTAATCTGCTATAGTATCTGTAACCATTCTTATCTATTTCGGTAACGGTTTCTAGCATTGTTGCCAGACCTGAAACCAGTTATTCAATTTTATCCTACCAGCTGGCCTTTTTAACACCTGGAATCAATCCTTGATTCGCCATCTCTCTGAAAGTAACCCTTGAGATACCAAAAGTTCTCATGTAACCTTTAGGTCTTCCGGTAATCTTACATCTGTTGTGCATACGAACCGGTGAAGCATTCTTTGGCAATTTCTGCAGGCCTTCATAGTCTCCAGCTTCTTTCAAAGCCTTTCTCTTTTCAGCGTATTTAGCTACGGTCGCCGCCCTTTTTCTTTCACGGGCTTTCATTGATTCTTTAGCCATACTATTTCTTTTTAAAAGGTAATCCTAGTTCTGTTAATAATGACTTCGCTTCCTTATCGGTTTGAGCCGTAGTTACGAAAGTGATATCCATTCCGTTAATTCTATTGATCTTGTCAATATTTATTTCAGGAAAAATGATTTGTTCCGTAACGCCCAAGCTATAATTTCCTCTGCCATCAAAACCAGTAGCTTTGATGCCTTGAAAATCACGAACTCGTGGAAGGGCACTTGTTACCAAGCGATCTAAGAACTCATACATACGCTCACCGCGAAGTGTAACTTTGGCACCAATCGGCATCCCCTTACGTAATTTAAAGGTAGCAACATCCTTTTTAGATATTGTCGCAACTGCTTTCTGCCCAGTTATCATTGTCATCTCATCAACAGCATGGTCAATCAGCTTCTTATCAGCAACTGCAGCACCAACACCTCGGCTTACAACTATCTTCTGTAGCTTAGGTACTTGCATTACATTCTTGTAACCAAATTCCTCAGTCAACGCACCAACAATGCGTTCACCATATTCTTTCTTTAATCTTGCAACGTAAGCCATAACTAAATTACTTCATTGGATTTTTTAGAAACTCTAACCTTTTTTCCATCTCTCACTTCATAACCAATTCTGGTAGTATCACCAGATTTAGCATCAATCAACGACAAATTGGAAACATGTAACAAAGCTTCCTTTTGAACAATACCACCTTGAGGATTTTTTGCACTTGGCTTCTCGTGTTTCGAAACCATGTTCACACCCTCAACAATAGCTTTATTCTTCGCTATATCGACACGCATTACTTTACCCTCGGAACCCTTGTGGTCTCCAGCGATAACACGCACCTGATCTCCTGTTTTTATTTTTAACTTTTTCATTCTTTGCTATAAATTATAGTACCTCCGGGGCCAATGAAACAATTTTCATGAATTGCTTATCACGAAGCTCTCTAGCAACCGGTCCGAAAACACGTGTTCCTCTCATTTCACCCGTTGGATTTAGCAAAACACATGCATTGTCATCAAATCGGATGTAAGAACCATCAGGTCTTCTTACTTCTTTTTTGGTTCGCACTACAACCGCGGTAGATACAGCTCCCTTTTTGATACCTCCGTTAGGAGTTGCTTCTTTGACCGTAACAACAATTTTGTCACCAATGGAAGCATATCTTCTTTTTGTTCCACCCAAAACACGAATGGTTAAAACTTCCTTTGCGCCTGTATTGTCCGCTACTTTTAATCTTGATTCTTGCTGTAACATAATTATTTAGCTCTTTCTAAGATTTCTACTAACCTCCAACATTTGGTTTTGCTCAAAGGACGGGTTTCCATAATTTTTACGGTATCGCCTTCCTTGCAATCGTTCTGTTCGTCGTGTGCAACGTACTTTTTCGTTTTTAAAACGAACTTACCGTACATAGGGTGCTTTACTCTTTTTACCTCTGCAACCACAATAGATTTCTCCATTTTGTTGCTGGTAACAACCCCTATTCTCTCTTTTCTTAAGTTTCTTTTTTCTTCCATAAAGCAGAACCAGTTATTGGTTTTCCCTATTAGTTAATTCCGTTGCCAATCGCGCTACTGTTCTTCTCACCTTTCTAATTTGAAGAGGATTCTCCAAAGGAGTTACAAAGTGGGCCATTTTTAAATCAGCATGCTCCTTTTTAAACTCAGCATACTTCAATTTTAGCTCTTCAACAGATAATTCTTTTATTTCCTTTTTTTTCATGATTTCCTTCAATTAGTCAACAGCGGTATAATCTCTGGCAACAATAAATTTTGTCTTAACCGGTAACTTTTGGGCCGCTAATCGCAATGCTTCCTTCGCAATGTCCATAGGTACTCCGGCAACTTCAAACATAATTCTTCCTGGCAAAACACGAGCTACAAAATATTCAGGAGCACCCTTACCTTTACCCATACGTACTTCCAATGGCTTTTTGGTTATAGGCTTGTCTGGAAATATTTTAATCCACAATTGTCCTTCCCTTTTCATGTATCTAGTGGCAGCGATACGAGCGGCCTCTATTTGACGTGCTGTTATAAAACGAGTTTCCAAAGATTTAAGACCAAACATACCATTAGAAAGCAGGTGTCCTCTACCGGAAATACCTTTCATCCGGCCTTTTTGCATCTTACGAAACTTTTGTCTTTTCGGTTGTAACATTTTTTACTTCTTTAAAAAATTACTTTCTACGGCGTTGTTTTCTCTGACCATCACCTTTTCCACCTTTATCGCCTTGACCTTTGGTCATACCAACTAATGGAGAAAGCTCTCTCTTTCCGTATACCTCACCTTTCATTATCCAAACTTTGATTCCCAACTTCCCATAGGTAGTTTGAGCCTCATGCAATGCATAATCAATGTCTGCTCGGAAAGTAGATAATGGAATTCTACCGTCTTTATAAGATTCTGAACGTGCCATTTCAGCGCCGTTCAAACGACCAGAAATTTGAATTTTAATACCCTCTGCATTCATACGCATGGCGGCGGCAATAGCCATTTTGATTGCACGTCTGAAGGAGATTCTACTTTCAATTTGACGCGCTACACTCGCCGCTACCAAATTGGCATCTAATTCAGGCCTTTTGATCTCATAGATATTGATCTGAACCTCTTTTCCAGTAATCTTCTTAAGCTCCTCTTTAAGCTTATCTACTTCTTGACCTCCTTTACCAATAATGATACCCGGTCTGGCTGTAGTAATAGTTACTGTTATCAGTTTCAATGTACGTTCGATAATAACTCTTGATACGCTCGCCTTTGCCAAACGTGCATGAACGTACTTGCGGATTTTACTATCCTCAGCTAGTTTGTCACCATAATCGTTTCCACCGTACCAGTTAGATTCCCATCCTCTGATAATTCCTAGACGATTTCCTATCGGATTTGTTTTCTGTCCCATTCTAGCTTGCTATATTATTGTTAGACCCCAAAACCAATGTTACATGGTTGGAACGTTTTCTAATTCTGTGCGCTCTACCCTGCGGAGCCGGACGCAATCTTTTCAACATGGCTGCGCTATCAACACGAATCTCTTTTACAATGAGATCTGCATCTTCAAGACTAGCATCCTCGTTCTTAGCTTGCCAATTCGCCAAGGCAGAAAGCAAAAGCTTTTCTAACTTACGAGAAGCCTCCTTCGGATTAAATCTTAAAATCGCCAAAGCCTTTTCTACTTCAACACCTCTTACCAAATCCGCAACAATGCGCATTTTTCTAGGAGAAGTAGGGCAGTTGTTCAACTTTGCGAACGCTAATTGTTTCTTTTCAGCCTTAATTCTTTCGGCCATCTGTTTTTTTCGAACTCCCATAGCTTACTTTTTACCTTTATTCTTTGCTCCCGCATGACCCCTAAAAGATCGTGTCGGAGAAAACTCCCCTAATTTGTGTCCTACCATATTCTCCGTAACGAATACAGGAACAAATTGTCTCCCGTTGTGTACAGCTATCGTAAGGCCTACAAAATCAGGCGTTATCATAGAAGCTCTTGACCATGTTTTTATAACGCTCTTCTTTCCAGAAGATGCATTTTGCTGGATTTTCTTCTCCAAGCTATAGTGAACGTAAGGTCCTTTTTTTAGTGAACGTGCCATTTTTTCTTCTTTTTATTTCTTTCTACGTTCTAAAATATACTTATTTGTGCTCTTGGTTTTCTGACGAGTTCTAAAACCCTTGGCCGGAATACCATTTCTAGATCTTGGGTGACCACCCGAGGCTCTACCTTCACCACCACCCATTGGGTGATCGACAGGGTTCATCGCTACTGGTCTAGTTCTAGGTCTTCTTCCCAACCATCTACTCCTACCCGCCTTACCAGATACCAATAATTGATGATCTGAGTTAGAAACAGCACCAATGGTTGCCAAACAAGCTGAAAGAATCAATCTTGTTTCTCCAGAAGGCATCTTGACGGTTGCAAACTTCCCTTCTTTTGCCATTAACTGAGCAAAAGTACCTGCACTTCTTGCCATTACAGCTCCTTGACCCGGACGCAACTCAATACAAGAAATGATGGTTCCCAAAGGAATATCGCTTAAAGGAAGTGCATTACCAATCTCTGGTGTTGCATTCTTACCAGACGTTACCGATTGATCTACTTGTAATCCATTTTGAGCGATAATATATCTTTTCTCACCATCAGTATACTCCAACAATGCGATAAAAGCCGTTCTGTTAGGGTCGTATTGAATTGATTTTACCGTTGCAGCAACATCTTGCTTATCTCTTTTAAAATCGATTACACGATATCTCCTTTTGTGACCTCCACCTTTCTGGCGCATGGTCATCTTTCCTTGACTGTTTCTACCTCCGGACTTTTTTAACGGAGCGAGCAAGCTCTTCTCCGGCTTATCAGTCGTAATGGCGTCAAACCCATTTACGACTCTAAAACGCTGTCCAGGAGTTACTGGTTTTAATTTTCTAACTGACATTGTTTGTCTTTATAGATTACTGTAAAAATCAATAATATCTCCTTCGGCAACATCAACTATCGCTTTCTTAATAGCGTTGGTCTTGCCGTGCTGAATACCAGTTTTGGTATACCGCGATTTTCTTGTTGGACCATAATTCATGGTACGAACTTTCTTAACAGAAACTCCATAAGCCGATTCTACAGCTTCCTTGATCTGAATCTTGTTGGCCTTTGGGTCAACAATGAAACCATAACGGTTGTGCAACTCGCTATCAGCAGTCATCTTTTCCGTTATAATTGGTTTTATCAACACACTCATGGTTTTCTTATTTATTTAAGTTCGATACGATTCCTTCTAATGAACCTTCCAACAGTACAATATTGTTTGCGTTTAATATTTTGTAAGTACTTAATTCTGAGCTAGTTACAACTTCAGAGCGCTTCAAATTACGCGAAGACAAATATACACCATTATTTGAATCGCCCAACACAAACAAAGACTTTTTGTCTTCTAGCCCCAAAGACTTTAAAACTTGTACAAAATCTTTTGTTTTTGGCGACTCAAAATTGAAGTCTTCAACCACCAAAATCGCCTTCTCATTTGACTTGATACTTAAGGCTGATTTACGTGCCAAACGCTTCAAGTTTTTGTTTAATTTTTGTGTATAGTCTTTAGGTCTTGGGCCAAAAATTCGTCCACCACCTCTAAAGATTGGCGATTTGATACTACCAGCACGCGCCGTACCTGTACCTTTTTGTTTCTTTATCTTTCTAGTACTACCCGCAATCTCACCTCTTTCTTTAGACTTATGCGTTCCTTGTCGTTGATGTGCCAGATATTGTTTCACATCTAAGTAAACCGCATGATTGTTGGGCTCTATTCCGAAAACAGCATCAGAAAGGTCTGCCTTTCTACCTGTTTCTTTTCCTTTGATATCTAAAACTGCTACTTTCATTACTTCTGAATAGTTACGTAAGCATTCTTATGACCAGGTACACATCCTTTTACCACCAAAAGGTTTTTCTCTGGAACTATTTTTAAAACTCTAAGGTTTTGAACAGTCACTTGACCACCACCCATTCTACCGGCCATTTTCATTCCCTTGAAAACTCTCGCAGGATACGAAGCGGCACCAATAGAACCAGGAGCTCTAAGTCTGTTGTGTTGACCGTGAGTCGCCTGACCGACACCAGCGAACCCGTGTCTTTTAACAACCCCCTGAAAACCTTTGCCTTTAGACGTACCAACTACGTCAACAAACTCACCTTCTTCAAAAAGATCAACCCCAAGGGTATCACCTAATTTAAACTCACCTTCAAAATCTTGGAATTCTACGACTTTTTTCTTGGGAGATGTACCTGCCTTCTTAAAGTGACCCGATTGAGCCTTATTAGCACGTTTCTCTGCCTTGTCATCGAAACCAAGCTGAAGGGCACTATACCCGTCAACCTCTTCGGTTCTGACTTGGGTAACTACGCATGGCCCAGCTTCAATAACGGTACATGGAATATTCTTTCCATTCTCGTCAAAAATACTGGTCATACCTACTTTTTTTCCTATTAACCCAGACATTTGATTTTAGATTTTGGATTTCCGATTTAATACTAAATCTTCCTTCCGTTTATATTTAATTCGTATTACTCTTAAACTAGACACAAAAAAACAGGGTCAAAAACTAATTCAACCCTGAATTTTGTTTTCTTCCGTTTTTCCCTTGCTCGCGGCTCAGGACATGTCACCTATCCTATTCGAATAGGTTTTGCACTTATACTTTTATCTCAACCTCAACCCCACTTGGAAGCTCAAGCTTCATAAGTGCGTCAATGGTTTTCGATGAAGAGCTATAAATATCCAAGAGTCTTTTATAAGAACTCAATTGAAACTGCTCTCTAGATTTCTTATTCACGTGAGGTGAACGCAAAACCGTAAATATTTTTTTATGTGTTGGCAAAGGAATAGGGCCAGTTACTACCGCTCCGGTTGTCTTTACCGTCTTTACGATTTTCTCAGCAGACTTGTCCACTAGATTGTGATCGTAAGATTTTAGTTTTATTCTAATTTTTTGACTCATCTTCTAAAAATTAAGCGGTTACACCTTTAGCGGCCTTGATTACTTCTTCAGAAATACCAGATGGAGTTTCGGCATAATGTGAAAACTCCATGGTCGAAGTTGCTCTACCTGACGACAATGTTCTCAATGAAGTAACATATCCGAACATTTCCGAAAGTGGCACCGTACCTTTTACAACTTTGGCACCTGCCCTATCGCTCATATCACTTATGGTTCCACGTCTTCTATTCAAATCACCGACAATGTCACCCATATTCTCCTCAGGAGTAAGCACTTCAAGCTTCATAATTGGTTCCATTATTACGGCACCAGCAGCTTTTCCAGCAGCTTTGTAACCCATTTTGGCAGCCAATTCGAAAGAAAGAGCATCTGAATCCACTGGGTGGAACGATCCGTCTTTCAATACAACTTTCATTGTATCCATTTCGTAACCAGCTAATGGTCCATTTTGCATGGCAGTCTTAAATCCTTTCTCTACAGAAGGAATAAATTCTTTTGGAATTCTACCCCCTTTGATTTCATCTACAAACTGCAATCCAGTTCCTTCGAAATCCTCATCAGCAGGCCCCATTTCAAAGACAATATCACCAAATTTTCCACGACCACCAGATTGCTTCTTATACGTCTCTCTATGAGCAGCCATCTTTGTAAGCGCCTCTTTATATTCAACTTGCGGCTCACCTTGGTTCACCTCAACTTTGAATTCACGTCTTAAACGGTCAACAATAATATCTAAGTGAAGCTCACCCATACCAGAAATAATGGTCTGACCTGATGCTTCGTCTGTTTTTACCTGAAAAGTAGGGTCTTCTTCAGCCAATTTAGCCAAAGCCATTCCCAATTTATCCACATCAACCTTAGTTTTAGGTTCAACAGCGATACCAATTACCGGATCAGGAAAGTCCATACTTTCCAAAATAATAGGATGCTTTTCAGATGACATGGTATCACCTGTCTTAATATCCTTAAATCCTACGGCAGCCCCAATATCTCCAGCTTCGATGAAATCAATTGCATTTTGCTTATTGGAATGCATCTGATAGATACGTGAAATACGTTCTTTCTTGCCTGAACGGTTGTTCAAGATGTAAGAACCAGCATCTAGACGACCAGAATATGTTCTAAAGAATGCCAAACGACCAACAAATGGATCAGTGGCAATTTTGAATGCCAATGCAGAAAAAGGCTCCTTAACATCTGGCTTTCTGCTTATTTCATCGCCAGTATTAGGATCGGTACCTACAATTGCATCTTTATCAATTGGAGAAGGCAAATATCTACATACCGCATCTAACAAAAACTGAACTCCTTTATTCTTAAACGAAGAACCACAAATCATTGGAATTATAGCTCTGTCCATAACCGCAGCTCTTAAAGCAGCATGTACTTCTTCTTCTGTAATAGATTCTTCATCTTCGAAGAATTTCTCCATTAACTCCTCATCATACTCTGCTACCGCCTCGATCAAAGCTGCTCTATATTCCTTAACCTCAGCCTTCATTTCCTCAGGAATATCTACTACGTCAAATGTAGAACCGAAATTATCATCATGCCATACGATAGCTCTGTTTTTTGCCAGATCAACGATTCCCTTGAAATCAGCTTCCTCACCAATTGGCAATACAATAGGTACTGCATTTGAACCTAACATCTCTTTGACCTGCTTACAAACCATCAAGAAGTTAGAACCCTGACGGTCCATTTTGTTTACAAAACCGATGCGCGGCACCTTATAGTTATCAGCAAGTCTCCAATTTGTTTCAGATTGTGGCTCAACGCCATCAACTGCACTAAAAAGGAATACCAAGCCATCAAGTACACGTAACGACCTATTTACCTCAACGGTAAAATCTACGTGACCTGGGGTATCTATAATATTAAAGTGGTAGCCCTTTGCATCTGCTGTAGGTTTTCCATTTTCTGTTGGAAACTGCCACTCACAAGTAGTTGCAGCGGAGGTAATTGTAATACCACGCTCTTGCTCCTGCTCCATCCAGTCCATTGTTGCTGCACCATCATGCACTTCACCAATCTTGTGACTAACCCCTGTGTAGAACAATATACGTTCAGTCGTAGTGGTTTTTCCAGCATCAATATGCGCTGCAATACCAATATTTCTTGTAAATTTTAAATCTCTTGCCATTTTTGATTAAAATCTGAAGTGAGAGAATGCTTTGTTGGCCTCAGCCATTTTGTGAGTATCGACTCTTTTCTTAACAGCAGCACCTTCTTCTTTAGAAGCCGCTAGAACCTCAGCTGCTAATTTTTGCGCCATTCCTTTTTCGTTACGCTTTCTTGCATAACTGATCAACCACTTCATAGCTGTTGAAATTTTTCGGTCTGGTCTTATCTGCATTGGAATCTGAAAGGTCGCTCCACCTACACGTCTACTTCTTACTTCAACGTGGGGCATTACATTAGATAATGCATCCTTCCAAAGCTCAAGAGCTGTTTTCTCCTCGTCTGTTTTCTTTTCCTCTACAATATCAATGGCATCGTAGAATACACTGAAGGCTACCGATTTTTTACCATCCCACATCATCATGTTCACAAAACGTGTAACTAGCTGATCGTTAAATCTCGGGTCTGGTAATAATGGCCTTTTCTTTGCCTGCTTTTTTCTCATTACTGCTTCTTTACAAAGTTATGATTACTTCTTAGGGCGTTTTGCTCCGTATTTAGATCTTCGCTGGGTTCTTCCTGCAACACCTGCAGTATCTAAAGCACCTCTAACGATATGATATCTAACTCCCGGCAAATCTTTTACCCTTCCGCCTCTTACTAATACTATCGAGTGCTCTTGTAAATTGTGACCCTCACCTGGGATGTAAGCATTCACCTCTTTGCCATTCGTCAACCTTACCCTTGCTACTTTACGCATAGCAGAGTTTGGCTTCTTAGGCGTAGTGGTATAAACACGCGTACAAACCCCTCTTCTTTGAGGACACGAATCCAAAGCAGCCGATTTACTCTTCTTAGTAATTGTGACTCTTCCTTTTCGTACTAATTGTGAAATTGTTGGCATACCTTATATATGTATAAAACTTTACCCCTGTTTAAGGGCTGGCAAATGTAATACTATTTCATAATATTTCAAATCCTTAGCCATTAAATTTCTTTTATTTTTTTTAAATCCAAACTCCCCCTAAGCTCAGCGCTGTGCTAGGCATTCAAAAAAACTTAAAATCAGTAGAAGTCAATTGTGGATTAAAAGCTTAAATGGTGTCTAAAAATCTACCTCATTTTACTCGGCAATCTTGCGCCGACCTAAGCTCAATTTTTGAAGTGTGTTAAAATCAGCTTTATTATCAAATCATCAAAAACGCAGCCTGTTACATAATACATTGATATATTATGAAAATGTTTTATATGTAACCATCAAAAAAGAATTGCTTTCTTAAAGTTTTATTAATATTAGTTTGGATTATTAACATGAAATTATGATTTTTGCGCTTAGCTAATTCAAATAATTAAAAAATGAGAACAAAATTAAATGGAATCTTAACGCTATTATTGGCGTTTGTTGTGCATTTATCTTTTGCACAAGACAAGACGATTACCGGTACGGTTACCGATCAAGATGGTCTCCCGTTACCTGGTGTTAATATCGTTGTAGAAGGTACAACTACTGGTACCCAAACTGATTTTGACGGAAACTACGCCATTAATGGTAGTGAAGGTCAAACACTTCTTTTCTCCTACATTGGTCAGAAAGATGTGAGACAAGTTATCGGTGCAGGGAATACCATGAATGTACAAATGGAGGAAGATGCACAAGCCTTGGAAGAGGTTGTTGTAACTGCACAAGGTATTAAGAGAGAGAAAAAAGCACTTGGTTTTGCTGTTTCCTCTGTTGGTGAGGAAGACTTGCAACAGAGAGCAGAAGGTGATGTTGCGCGTGTTCTTTCTGGTAAAGCCTCTGGGGTTCAAATCACCTCCGCTGGTGGTATGGCCGGTTCTGCAACAAACGTTGTTATTAGAGGTTTAAGTTCCTTTAGTGGCAGTAACCAAGCCTTATTCATTGTTGATGGGGTTCCATTTAGTAGTGACACCAATGCTGGTAGCACAAATGGTACTGACGCCAACGATGTTGATAATCCTGCTTTTAGAACTGGTAATACAGGTTCATCAAGGTTTTTAGATTTAGATCCAAACAACATTGCCAAAGTTGAAGTACTTAAAGGTCTTGCAGCAGCAACCCTTTATGGTTCTCAAGGAAAGAACGGAGTTATCTTAATAACTACCAAAGCAGGAGCTGCAGGAGCTACTGGACCAAAAAAGACTGAAATTACAATCAATCAGTCCTATTTTGTGAATCAATTTGCTTCATCTCCCGATTTACAGAATCAGTACGGTAACGGTTTTGATCAAAACTTTGGTTGGTTCTTTAGTAACTGGGGTCCAAGTTTTGACGAAGGTGGAGTAGCCGGTTGGGGAAGACAACCTCTAATTGATGAGAACGGAACACTAGAGCACCCCTATTCTACTACAAGTGTTGGTGCCACTAGGGCAGCATTTCCTGAATTACAAGGTGCTAGATACGATTGGAGACCTTACGATTCTCTTGACGCTTACTTATCAGATGGCGGTACATCAAGTACTTCTATTAACATAAACGGAGCGACGGCTGATGGTAACACAAGTTATAACGTAAACTTTGGTTATCTTGATGATGACAGTTTTGTTCCTGGTAATAATTTAAGTAGAACTACCTTGTCTGTAGGTGGTAGATCAAAACTTTCCAATAAGTTTACGGTTGCTGCAACTATGAACTACTCTAGATCAGATTACACTTCTCCTCCGATTGCAGCGAGTAGAGGTAATGGTACAGAGGGGCTTTCGTTATTCGCCAACATCTTCTTTACACCACGTAGTATTGATTTACTTGGCTTACCATTTGAAAATCCTATTGACAACTCGAGTGTATACTATAGAAATGGTAATGATATTATCAACCCACGATGGATTGAGAAGAATATCAGCAACAACCAGTTGACCAATCGTTTCTTTTGGAATGCTTCGTTAACCTATGATATTAGTGACAACTTGAACGTAACGTATCGTGGTGGTATGGACTTCTACAACGAGCGAAATACGCAAGCGTCAAATAAAGGTGGGGTTCGATTCAACGATGCTATCTTTGGATTCTTGAATACGTTTGACAACAACAATACTATTTGGGATCACTATCTTGCCTTAAATGGTAACTATGACCTTTCGGAAAAACTGGGAATGACCTTTAACGTTGGTGCTACAACCCGTTCAACTGAATTCGATCAACAAGGGGTTAGAAGTACAGGGCAGATTGTATACGGAGTTAAAAGACACTTCAATTACTCTAACCAAACTCCAATTCAATTCAACCAAAAGCGAAATATCGCTGGGGTCTTGGGTCAAGCAACATTTGATTATGACAACATGCTTTTCCTTACGTTGTCAACCAGAACGGATTGGGTATCTAACTTGATTTCAGAAAACAACAGTCAAACTTACCCCAGTGCAAGTTTATCTTTCTTGCCAACGGCGGCTTTCCCAGGCATCAAGTCTGAAAAAGGGCTGAACTTCTTGAAGTTACGTGCTGGTATTGGACAATCGGCAACATTCCCAACGGGGTATCCTACTTTAGGTTTTGTTGAGCAAAATACTCAAGTTGCAGGAGATGCCGGACAAATTACTACAAACCAAATCGCTGGTTTTAGAGCAAATCCTGGTTTAAAACCAGAATTACTTTCTGAAATCGAATTTGGTTTTGAATCTAAATTCCTTAACAATAGAGTAAGTTTAGATTTCACATATTTCGATCGTACAACTAAAGATTTGATCGTTAGAGAGCCTTTATCACCTTCAACCGGTTTTACCTTTACGCAAAGTAACGTAGGTAAGATTGAAGGAGATGGAGTTGAGGTTGATTTAGGAGTTGATTGGGCTCGAAGTCAAGAAAGTGATGGTTTCAATTGGAATACCCGATTGAATTTCACTACAAACAAATTCATCGTTACAGAACAAGAACAAGACATAATCATTTATGCAGGTAGTAGCCTTCTCTCACGTGCAGGTAACGCCGCGATAAAAGGTCAACAACTTGGTGTGATTGTAGGAACAGCGATTGGACGTGATGCTGCGGGTAACTACTTAGTTGATGATGGTGGTGACTACGTAATTGCAGAGCAAGATCTTGACGGAAATATTCCAATTATTGGTAATCCAAACCCCGATTATGTAATGAACATTATCAACTCAATGTCTTACAAGAATTGGAATTTAGGTTTCCAGTTAAGTCACATCAAAGGAGGTGATATCATGTCTAATACGGTAGCAACCCTATTAGGTAGAGGTATAATCGAAGAAACGGTTGATAGAGAGAATACATATATCTTACCTGGTGTTAGTCAAAGTACTGGAAATACAAATACCAGACAGATTAACAACTCTACATATTTCTTCAACAACATTCTTTTCGGCCCTGCTGAATTGAAAATTTATGATGCTTCAGTTTTACGTCTGCAAGAACTTTCACTAGGGTATTCATTCCCATCTAAGTACTTAGACAAAACTCCATTTGGTTCTTTGACCATTACGGCACAAGGCTTTAACCTGTGGTATGATGCTTACAATACACCTGATGGGGCGAATTTTGATCCTAACGTACAAGGTGCGGGTGTAGGTAACAGTGCTGGTTTTGATTACTTAAACGGACCTAGTGCAAGACGTTACGGTATCAGTTTAAGAGCATCATTCTAATTTAAAGATTTTAATACTACAAAAGATTATGAAAAAAATTGTAAAATATTTAATGCTAGTCGCATTCACGGGTTCCTTTCTGAACTCATGTGAAACGACGGATTTAAATCTACAGGTGAGTCCGAATGAACTCTCGCCTACGCAAGGTGATCCAAATCTAATTTTGAATTCAATTCAATTGGCTTACGGTTCAAACATTCAAATTTTTAACAATAGAGGTGCCGAATTGACACGAATTGACTATATGTTTGGTAGAAACTACTTTAATAACTACCCAGGAAACACCTTTAACGGTACTTGGGATAGATTGTACAGTAGTGGAACCAACTTAATTGGTGACCCAAATACCGATGTTGGTATATTCACGAATGTTTCCGCTTTAGAGGAAATTGATGCTACTACCACAACCGACTATTCCTTTCACGTAGCGGTAGGTAAAACATTGCAAGCACATATGCTATTGTTAATGGTTGATTTCTTAGGAGAAGCTGCTTTAAGTCAAGCTAACAACCCAGAATTTCCTGCACCAATGCTTGATGATGGTGCAACGGTTTACGCTGGTGCTTTAGCGTTATTAGATGAAGCGGGGGCGCTGTTCGCCGCTGAACCTGCCGATCAAGGAGCTAATGATTTCTTTTACGGAGGAGATACCGATCAGTGGGGTAAGCTTGTAAACAGTTTGCGTTTAAAGGCTTATGTAACTACTGGTAATTCAGCAGGTTTCAACAATGTTATAGCCGGCGGAAACTACATTACTGATAGTGATGATGATTTTGAATGGCAGTTTGGTACTAACGAACTTCAACCTGATTTTCGTCACCCAGATTATCAAGTTCAATACACTCCAACTGGAGCAAGACAGTATCGATCAAATTGGTTGATGGCTCAAATGCAACGTGAAAGTGATCCTCGAATTAGATATTACTTTTATCGCCAAGAACCTAAAACTCCAGGTGCAGACGATTCTGACGGTCCTGATGAGCAAACCTTAGTTTGTTCACTTGCAGTACCACCTTTGCACTATGCAGGTTTTGACTATTGTCATTTAGAAGAAGGCTATTGGGGTAGATCTCATGGTAACAATGAAGGTGGCCCACCAGATAACTTCTTAAGAACGGTGTCAGGTGTATATCCTATCGGAGGTCGATTCGATGACGATACCTTTGCAAACGTCGGCTTAGGCGTTGGCGGTGGAGGTGCCGGTATTGAACCAATTGTTTTAGCTTCCTATATAGATTTCTGGCAAGGACAAAATGCCATTGCTACAGGAGGAGATGCAACACCTTTCTTACAAGCAGGTATAGAAAAGTCAATTGCCAAGGTACAGAGCTTTGTTGACAAAGATGGTGGTGCTGATGGTTCCTTCGAGCCTACAGAAGCTGCAGTAACTATTTTTGTTGATGGAATCATTGCTGACTATACAGCAGCAACTGGTGACGATAAAATGAACATTTTTGCTGAGCAATATTGGGTTGCATTATATGGTGGAGGTGCGGAATCTTATAACTTCTATAGAAGAACAGGTTTCCCAACCACTTTATCGCCAAACTGGGAGGAAAACCCTGGTCCACTTCCAAGAACATTCCTATACCCTCAAAACGAGGTTATTACGAATACCAATTTAACGCAGCGTACCGACATGAATACTCAAGTATTCTGGGATACAAACCCTCCAGGACCTGCATTCCCAGCATCTAACTAAAATAAAACGATAAGACAATGAAAATAAATATTAAAACTATTGCCCTTGTTGCTTTAACAAGTGTTTTTATCACCTCATGTGAGGATAGCGATAAAATCATAGATGATATTCTGGCAACAACAGAACGTGGAGCGGTTTTAAGAACCATAGAATCTTCAGGCACGTACAACCGATTTGATACTTCGACTAATTTCTCAGTTACTTTTGAGGAACAAGATGTAGAAGATGGTGGTCTTTTAGATAAAGTTGATGTTTTTGTAAACTTTGTCGATAATACTGATGCTAACGGTGAAACCTCTGTTTCAGAGGTGTTAGTGCAAACTTACCAAGCAAGTGATTTTGAAATAGGTCCTTTTGGTCTTCCAAGAGCAACTTTCTCATCTACTTTCGCGGAAGCACTCGCTGCTTTGGGGGTAGTCGAAGGTCAATTTGACGGTGGTGATTATATCCTATTCAGATTGCAGCTGACTTTAACCGATGGTAATACGTATTCTAATGATACAAACACCAATACGCTGACAGGATCATTCTTTGCATCTCCGTTTCAATATCAACAAACTATCAAATGTATACCACCAGCACCAGTACCTGGTGATTACCAGCTTGAATTAGCTGATAGTTTTGGTGACGGATGGGATGGCGCTAAACTAACAGCAACCATAGACGGTACAGTGACTGAATATACATTCACCTCAGGAAGTGAAGCTTCATTCACAGTAAATGTTCCTGATGGAACAACGGAGTTCTTTTTCACCTATATCGCAGGTAACTTTGAAGGAGAGCATAGCTATGTAATTACAGCTCCAACTGGAGAAACAGCCATCGAAGATGGACCTGGGCCAGCAACTGGAGAAGTTGTATTAAACATCTGTAACGGCTAAGCGACCGTCAACTAGTATAATTTTAAAACTGACCGATGACTTCATCGGTCAGTTTTTTTTATTTTTGACCTCTCTAACAATTTTGATTTAAACTTGAAACCTAATTTCTTACATATTCATTCGTCAAAGACCTATCGTAGCGTCTTAATTCTCTTAGTGCTTATAGTGCTAAATTTTTCCTGTAACCCTCAGGAAAAAACAAAGAATACGAAAGCGGTTATCGTATCAACAGAGCAACAGAGCAAAGCCTTATTTGAGCTCGTTTCTAGTGATTCAAGTAATTTGAAATTTAACAATGCCATAAAGGAGAATGTTGCTACCCTTGATAATTTATTCAACTTTGATTACTTCTACAATGGAGCCGGCGTTGGTGTTGAAGATTTTAACAATGATGGCCTTCTAGACATATTTTTTTGCGGCAATCAAGTACCCAACAAATTGTTCCTAAACAAAGGAAATCTTGTTTTTGAAGATATCTCGGAAACGGCCAAAATTAACCAAGGAAAAAAATGGTCAAACGGTGTTACCTTTTTAGATATTAATAACGATGGTTTTAAAGATATTTACGTTTCACAAGGAGGGCCCAACAACCGAAATAACCGCGATAATTTACTATACATAAATAATACCGATTTGACCTTTACCGAAATGGCACAAACCTACGGTATTGCAGATAAAGGTATTTCCACGCAATCTGCTTTCTTCGACTTTGATAAAGATGGTGATTTAGATTGCATTGTAATGAACGAAAATGAGTTGTATGGAGTTGACCCCATCAATCTAAAAAAAATGGTAGGCAAAGACGATCAAACCGCCTATTTCAACAGTTCTCACCTATACAGAAACGATAACGGTAAGTTTAAAGATATTACCAAAGATGCCGGTTTACTACGACCCATCTTTGGTCTGGGCTTAAGTGTAAGTGATATTAACAATGACAGCTGGCTTGATGTTTATATTGCTAGTGATTATTACTTACCCGATGCGCTATTTATAAATAATAAAAATGGAACATTTACAGATCAGATAAAGACCAATATAAGTCAAATTTCATTTTATGGAATGGGTGTTGACATAGCAGACATCAATAACGACAAATTACAAGATATTTTCACCCTAGACATGGCTTCAACCGATCACTTTCGCGCCAAAACGCTTATGGCCTCTATGAGTACAGATCGCTTTTCCTATTTGGTTGATAAAGAAAATTTTCAGCATCAGTACATGTTTAATTCCCTACAACTCAATATGGGAAATACGAATTTCAATAATATTGCCCAACTTACTAAAACGGCCAATACAGACTGGAGCTGGTCGGTTTTGCTTTCAGACTTTGACAATGATGAAGATAAGGACATCTTCATTACCAACGGATACAGGAGGTATGCTCTCGACAATGACCTCCAGTTAAAGGTCTTTGAAGCGAGAAGGAAATTTGGCAATAAAGTTCCCTTGAAAATAAAACAACAGCTCTACGATCAAATGCCTTCGGAAAAACTGCCAAATATATTGTATCAGAACAAAAGCGATCTGAATTTTGAAAGCTATGCCCAAGAATGGGGATTAGCCACCCCTTCCTTCAGCAACGGTGCGGCAACCGGAGACCTTGACAATGACGGTGACCTAGACTTGGTAATTAACAACATCGATGAAAATGCATTTTTATATAAAAATAACGCCATCGAACACAAACTGGGTAATTTTCTTAAAGTCAAAACCATCGGTAAAAGTTCTGAAACCTTTGCAAAGGTCAAAATATCATACAAAGGCAAATCACAGTTTATCGAAACCAAACGTGTTCGAGGCTATATGTCAGCGCAAGATAACACAGCTCATTTTGGGCTGGGCAAGGAAACAACAATTGATACCGTTCATGTTGAGTGGCCCAATGGAAAAATTGAAGAACGATTTGTCGTAAACGCAAATACCACGCTAGAGTTTCACGAAGAAGATGCTCAACTAGGTAAAATATCAAAAAAACCCTCAAATTCTGTTTTTAAAACTATCAGTCCAGTAGCGCTTGGACTTGACTTTCGTCATAAAGAAAACCTGTATGATGATTTTGAGCGTGAGATATTACTGCCGTACAAACAATCAAATTTTGGGCCTTTCATTGCAAAAGGTGATATTGATGGTGATGGAAAAGAAGATATGTTCATCGGTGGGGCTTCTGGTCAATCAGGTCAGTTATACCTCCAAAGAAATAATGGTTTTAAACCCATAAAGTCAGAAGCGCTCAATACCGATTCAGGCTATGAGGATATGGAAGCGGTATTTTTCGATTTTGATAACGACAATGATTTAGATTTGTACGTGGTCAGCGGTGGAAATGCATTTGATACTGGCTCATCTTACTATACCGATCGTCTTTACATAAATGATGGAAAAGCGAAATTCTCTAAATGGGAAAACACGGTATTAGGGAAAAATGCAGCCAGCGGCAAAACCGTAACCGCAATAGATTTTGATAAAGATGGCGACAATGACCTTCTAGTGGGAAATCGAATAATTCCAAAGAATTATCCAAGACATAGCTCCTCTATTCTTTATGAAAATATCGGGAATGAGTTAATAAATGTGAGTGATAAAATTGCCCCGGTTTTAAAAGAATTTGGCATTGTCAATAGTGTTATTGCCACAGACTTTAATAGTGATGGATGGGAAGATCTTATTGTGGTTGGAGAATGGACCTCAATTGGTTTTTTAGAAAATAACAAGGGTAAGTTCGTCAAAAAGGAAAATGTAGTAAAAACGGCGAAATCTAAAGGTTGGTGGTTTTCAATTAAAGAAACCGATATCAATAATGATGGAGCTCCTGATTATATAGTTGGAAACGCCGGACTTAATTTAAAATATCAGGCAAGCCCAAATAAACCGTTTAAGATTTATGCTGATGATTTTGACGGAAACGGCACCCATGATATTGTACTAAGCAAAAAGTATCAGGGTGAGTACGTTCCTGTGCGTGGGAGAGAATGTTCATCGCAGCAAATGCCCTTTATAAAGAGTAAATTTCCTAACTATACCTCTTTTGCAAGTGCAACCCTCGCAGACATTTACGGTGAAAAACTGAAAGCCTCTTATACAAAAGAAGTAAATACATTTGAATCTGTTATGCTTGTCAACAATGGTGATGGCAGTTTTGTTCAAAAATCCTTACCTATTGAAGCACAACTGTTTCCAATTCTTGATATTTCTATTTCTGATTTTAACAAAGATGGTTTTGAAGATTGTATCGTTGGAGGCAATATCTATGAAACAGAAGTAGAAACCCCTAGATTAGATGCAATATCTGGCCTTATTTTGCTGTCGAATGGAAGTGATGCATATATTCCGTTAAAGAACTCGAAAAGTGGTTTATACCCGAAGGGAAATGTCAAAAGTTTTGAAATCCTGACCACATCAGAACAACAAATACTTGTAGTAGGAAAAAATGATGACAACGTTGAAACCTATATCTTAACCGAGAATTAATACGTTTTTAGAGTGCAATTTGTATATTTGAACCCATTTTAATTTATCCATATGAAAAATATATTGACTTTTACGATTGCAGTTTTAACTGCTGGCCTAATGAATGCACAACTAGCTGGTGAAATAGCTACCAATATGGGAGTAGGTGCTACTACAACTGCTGGAGCGATTGCCACAATTGATGGGGCCTTAGGTAGTGCAAGAGCCAAAAAAGGGGATTATGATTCTAGTGAATTTTCAGGTTCTCCATACGTAAACAATAGTTTTCTTCCCACCTCGCTGTATTACAAAGACGAAAAAATCGGTTCTCTGTTTTACAGGCATAATGCCCTTAATGAAGAAGTTGAAATTATGAAAGCTAATGTCGAAGGCGAGTTAATACGCAGTTTGGCTAGAGATAAGGAGTTGAATATTCGTGTGAATGGCAAGAAAATGAGTTTCAAAACTTTTATTACGGTCAAAAAGAGAACGACTAATGGCTATCTAACGCAACTGTTAGATGGAAAGGAATACGACCTGTACAAACGTACATTGGTTAAATTTACAGAAGGTACGCCAGCGCAAAATTCATTTGTTGCGGCCGTACCTGCTCGCTTTACTCAATTTACGGAGTACTACTATCAAAAAGAAGGTGTGAATAGAATCGATGAAGTGGTCGCCAAAAACACTAAACTTTTGAAATTACTTGATGATGATGTTAAAGCGAAGACCAAAGCTTTTCTAAAGGCGAATGACTTAAACATCAAGAACGAAGCAGATATGGTTAAGGCTTTTGAGTTTTTAAACGAGAATTGATTAAAGTATTTATAAAACAATTTTGAATTAAACCGCCTCAAAGAATGAGGCGGTTTTTTTTGGTTAGAAACCTACTGATTACCGCAAAAGAACCTTATGTAAGCTCCTTCTGAATAGAATAAATGTTGTAACTTATGAGTGAAACCCATAAAAATTAGATTATGAAAAAATTATACCTTGTGTTCGTATCCATTTTAGCTTGCGGCGCTTTACAAGCTCAGTACGCAGGTGGAGGCGTGCCGAATTCGGCTGCTATTGGTGGTCAAACCAATTCTGTTTCTGCCCGAGTATTTGCACAATTACTCGGATCTATTGATGACGCTGAAAACAAAAGAAAAGAGCTCGAATTGAGCAGTATTCAAGGATCTCCATATACCTCAAATGAATTTGCGTCAACCACCTTATTCTATGGAGAAGACAAAGTACGTGACGTATATTATCGTTATAACGCCTTAAACGAGGAAATTGAAGTCAAGAAAACACTTTCGCCGGAAGAGGGGTATCGGGCCTTGGCAAAAGATAAAAACATCAATATTCTAGTAGAAGGCAATAAATTGGCCTTCAATACCTTCATCACGTCTAAAAACAGAACGCTAAACGGTTACTTGGCAGAACTATACAAAGGAAAGGAATACAAGCTCTATAAACGCATAATGGTCAAATATACCGAAGGGCAAGATGCACAAAATTCTTTTGTTGCGGCCGTACCAGCCAGATTTACACAGTTTACAGAGTATTACTTTAAAAAGAAAGACGTTAACCGCATAGACCAAATCCACCAGAAAAATGGCAAGTTTTTGAAGCAACTCGACGGTGAGATGATTTCAGATGTGAAGAACTATATAAACGAAAACAACTTGAACCTGAAAAATGAATACGATTTGGTTAAAGTTTTCGAATTTCTTGATCAGAAATAAACCCTTACCATCAAAATTGCCAAGTAGAACGCTATATTATATAGCGCTCAACTGAGCTATAATACTGTAAACCGCCCACCACAATAGGGCGGTTTTTTATATACCTTTGCCAAATGCAAAAGATCACCCAAATTTATGGTATACGAGCCGTTTTAGAGGCTATTAACTCAGAGGAACCTGTTGATAAGGTTTTTATTCAAAGAGGACTTAAAGGCGATTTATTCAAAGAACTAGAGCATGTTCTGCGTAAAAACCAGATCAATGTGTCATATGTACCCGTTGAAAAGCTGAACCGATTGACTAAAAACAATCATCAAGGTGTTGTTGCAAACATCTCCCCTATTGCTTTTTATGATCTCGAAGCTTTAGTAGAACAGGTAATGGAAACTAAGAAACTACCCCTATTTTTATTACTTGACCAGCTTTCAGATGTACGAAACTTTGGAGCCATTATTAGAACCGCCGAGTGTACTGGTGTTGATGGCATTATCATACAAAAGAAAGGTTCAGCCCCTGTAACGGCCGACACCATCAAAACCTCAGCGGGAGCTGCGTTCAAAGTGCCCATTGCGAAGGTTGATCATATTAAGGATGCTATTTATTACCTGCAGGCTTCGGGTATACAAGTGATCTCCGCCACGGAGAAGACAGATCATACCGTATACGATGTGTCATTTAAAATACCATCTGCTATTGTAATGGGCGCAGAAGATCGCGGTATATCACCCTCAATTATAAAAGCTTCTGATCGTACAGCCAAACTACCCCTTGTAGGTGAAATCGAATCGTTGAACGTTTCAGTGGCATGCGGCGTTTTCTTATATGAGGCCCTAAGGCAGCGAATGAAGAGCTAGCTGAACTCATCAGTCTTGGTTCGTATCTTTTGCATCTTTTTTATAGAGGTAGGTAACTTTCAAAGATTCACTTTCCAGTTTAGATTCTTGATCAGTGGTTTCGATAAAGTTGCCGTCTTCATCAAAATGTTGTAGAAATTCATCTTCCTTTTCGTTGTAATCTTCTTGTTCCCAAGCGAATTTCTTAGTTTGAGGAATAGAGGCTTTCATAAAAAATGCCATAGCAAGACCTGTAAGAAATCCTCCTAAATGACCTTCCCAAGAAATACCATCTTTCATCGGAAAGATATACCACAATAAACTTCCATAAACAAAAACCACGACCAATGACAGCGCCACCAGGCGATAATGCTTAGTGAAAATGCCTTTAAAAAATATAAAACTAGCCAAGAGATAGATGATTCCGCTGGCTCCAATATGATAGGACGGCCTGCCAATTACCCAGGTAATCAATCCTGAAAAAAGCAGTCCAAATAGTATTACCTTAAAAGCAACTTGGCGATAGAAATAGAAGAGTGAGGCCAACAACACCGCTAAAGGAATTGTATTGTTGTACAAATGCTCTAAAGAGCCATGAATAAACGGCCCAAAGAATATACCCTGTAGACCTGAAAATCTCCTTGGATAGAGTCCGAAATCATTCAGGTTGATCTTAAAATGCAGTTCCATCCAAAAAACAAACCAAATGAGCAAGACTGCCATAAGGGGCGCCACTAATACCGCATTGGAAAACTTAAATTCGTTTTGATCAGACATTTTCTTAAAATTAACTCATAAAGTCAATAAACAAGCCAAAATGGTAAAAACGGAAAGATTGTCATTTATATTATTCATTACTTTTACCAAATGAATGAACCACTTGCCGAACGTGTACGCCCCAAAACGCTGGAAGAATACATCAGCCAGAACCATTTGGTGGGTGAAAAGGGGTCGTTGACACATCAAATCAAAAAAGGAATAATTCCCTCTCTTATTCTTTGGGGTCCTCCTGGAACGGGTAAAACTACCCTTGCAAATATTATCGCAAATGAAAGCGAAAGGCCTTTTTATGCCCTTAGTGCAATAAATAGTGGAGTTAAAGACATTCGTGAGGTAATCGACAAGGCGAAGCAGAGCGGTGGGTTGTTTACTTCGAAAAACCCCATTCTATTTATTGATGAAATTCATCGCTTCAGCAAATCACAGCAAGATTCACTTTTGGCTGCAGTTGAAAAGGGATGGGTTACTTTGATTGGAGCCACAACAGAAAACCCAAGTTTTGAAGTTATACCGGCACTATTATCAAGATGTCAAGTTTACATTTTAGACGCTTTTGGAAAAGAAGATTTGGAAGCCTTATTACAAAGGGCGCTGGTGCAAGATGCTTTGCTAAAAGAAAAAAAAATCAAGCTTCAAGAAACAGAAGCTCTTTTAAGACTATCTGGAGGAGATGGGCGAAAATTGCTCAATATCTTTGAACTTGTCATAAACTCTGAGCAATCAAACACAGTAACCATAACCGATGAACTGGTTATGGGAAAAGTACAGAAAAATACTGTGCGCTACGATAAAACCGGAGAACAACATTACGATATCATTTCTGCTTTTATAAAATCGATAAGAGGCAGCGACCCAAATGGTGCCGTATATTGGCTTGCCCGTATGATCGAGGGTGGTGAAGATGTAAAATTCATAGCGCGTCGAATGCTTATTTCGGCTTCTGAAGATATAGGCTTGGCCAATCCCACAGCGTTGGTAATTGCCAACTCCGCCTTTCAAGCCGTTACCACTATTGGATATCCCGAAGCTCGAATCATATTAAGCCAATGTGCTATTTATTTAGCTACTTCACCAAAAAGCAATGCAAGTTATATGGCCATAGGCAAAGCTCAGCAAACGGTCAAACAAACAGGTGATCTTTCGGTTCCCTTGCCCTTACGCAATGCACCTACAAAATTAATGAAAGATTTAGGGTATGGAGAAGATTACAAATACGCCCATAACTATCAAAACAATTTTGTTGAGGAAGAATTTTTGCCTGAAGAACTAGTTGGTACATCATTCTACGAACCAGGAATCAACCAACGGGAAAATGCCATTAAAGAATTTCTAAAAAATAGATGGAAAGACAAGTATCAGCCTAAAACTTAATACGAAGCTCTTCTTTGATGATCTTATCTCCTTCATAATACTCAAAAAACCATTTTCCATCTGAAGAATACACTACCCCATCTTGCCCATCTGCCTTGGCAATGTAAACATTGGGCATAGAACTTTTGAAAATCTTCAATCGGATTTTTGGGGTACTATCTATCAATTGATATCCATTGGGAAGTGCCTGGGCATACAAGGTTTCGCTAGTTACTTTTGACACCGAAACAGTAGGCCCTTTGCCATAATCAGTTTGAACGGGTTCCACATTCTTAAAGCTTTGGTCTTCCTTGGTTGCCTGCTGCTCTACCATATTCTTTTCTTCTGAGATGTTCGCCTTCTTATAATCGGTTTCAACAGGTCTACGATCTTTATAAGACTGAACTTCTTCGGTAGCGATTTGCGCTACCATTGGATCGTGATCGTCTGTAACTTCAGGCTTATCATCAAGAGTTTTTACGTCATTCTTGAAACTAATGGTAACGGGCTCTTCCTTTACTTCTTCTTTTGGTTCATAAACATAATTGAGTGTGTCAAAAGAGCCAAATGCCTTAGAAATTGCTTCAGTGAAAGCATCTTTATAATCTTTTTTCTTGCTCTTACCTTCTTGCGTCAGAAACACTTCTTGATTGTTACAGTCTTTTAATTCTAGAACAGTCTTTGTGGTGAACATTGAAGAATTATTAATCAAATCAACGTATAATCCCAAGCATCTGTTGCTTGCCAAATCTGCTGGCAAATTATCGTCATAAACCGTTGCAAAACCCTTTTTACTGAACATATATTTTATATAGGTACTGGTCTGATGCTGATTTTCTTTTTTAAAGCCATCAAATCTTTTTGGTACAACAATGTATTTGAACTCATTCAAATTAACCTGTGCCTCACTAGCAAAACCTGCCATTAAAAAAATAGATAAAACAATACTTTTCAAAATTCTATGTTTTTCAAAACTGTCTTAAAGCTCGTTGTTAAGACAATTTCTGATTAATTATAATATCATATGAAAAAAGCATGCCAAAGAAGAAATTAATTGAGATGGTGTGCTTCGTAAATCATATCATTTCTTGCCCCAAGATATGATATTTAATCCTAATTGAAAAGAAGCATATCGGCTGTCTGCAATGTTCCGATACGCCAGCAGATTATCAGCCATGGCATATAAATTTATAGGACCAGCCTGCAAACTGAGCCCGAAACCAATATTCGTATATGTAAACTTATCTGCGGTATAGGTAGCTTTTATTGCCATTACATTACCAAGCCTTCTTTGATAGAAAGCGGTTAGCGCCGTTTGCGGGCCGCGGGGTCTATTTATCATATACAATTGTCCACCTACCCCATTAACATACTTTGGCACTCTATTGCTGCCCGAAACATTTGGGCCACATTCACAATCAGCACCTTTGAGTTCCTGCTCTCCCCAATTGTAACGTAAGGAAGCATAGAGTTTGGTAGGCCTAAAAGTTATATAATTTTTGAAGTTGTTTTCAAAAGGAACAATTTCTTCAATATCGTCAACAAGTTCTTGCCAAAAATCACGATTAGGATTCAAAAGATCTGCAGGTAAAATTACCTCAACTCCTTCGGTGGTAATATCACCTTTTAAAGTAAAGTTCTCCACATCATTGGTATGATAAATAAATCCTAGATCTAAAAGACTTGCGGTAAAAACCGTTTGTTTATTTAATTGATAGGTAAAACCTAAGTCAATACCCAGCCCCAGGTTCCCTCCAAACAATCCTCTCTTAATTATGGTCGAAGGAATGTTATCTTCGTCAGATGCCGCTTTTAAAGCATTTATACCCGATGTTCTCCATTTCATATCGGAATTAAAGGTACTAGCAAGTTCATTATTTTGACCAGGTCGGGTAATAAAAAACCCCTTGTTTCTAGTAGAGTTATAGTCAAAAATGCTCGAATAAATTTTAGCTCTTGCCCCAAGGGTCAGCTTATTGTTCATTTTTTTATTGACTCCGAAGTGAAACACATTCATCATTTCGCCCCTAGTTTTAAGGTCTCCCAGATCAAAGCGCTGGTTTAGTCGGTCTACGTTTCCTTCTATTGCCAAAACAACGTAGTCTTCAGGCCAATACAAAATTGCATCGGTTTCAAGGTAAACCCCAAGGGAATAAAAAAGATCACTATCAACGCTTCTAAAGCCTATGTTGAAAAGTTCGAGTTGTTGCGTAGCACTGATTACATCTCTGGCCTTCATCCCCCCTAACAGAAGGTCTCTTACTTTGGTGTTAAAATCCACACCATCGGCAGCAAAAAGATCATAGGCAGAAACACCGCTAGAACCCACTGCAAACGAAATACCCGATGCAACCGGAATACCTGTATACCATTTAAAATCAACTTCTACCCCGGGATTGACAAGTAATGACTGGGGAATTTCTGTGAAATCATACAACAACTGCTTATTTTGGGCAAACACACCAGTGCATACCCAAAAAATGGTAAAGTATAAGATCTTGGGAATTCTCATTTTAAACGGACTCTGAACCTACCACTAGATTGCAGCGTAATAAGTGGGTTTGGGAGGTTCGACACGCTGGTATTGTCACCTAAGTTTGTGGCAGTGACACGTATCGTCGTAAGAGTTCTAATGATATCAATACTTCGTCCGGTATCGCCATAGGCAATCTCACGTCTTATGATGGCTGATGGTGCAGGTTGTATTAAAAATACTTCCCTATCAGTTACAGTATTGCCTTCATCTAAGAATTCAACGATTAACTCTATTTCCTTACTTGTAGTATTCTCAACAACAAAGGTGATCGTTCCGTCAAGGACTCTTTCTGCAAAAACATCGGAGCTAAAAGCATCAAAATTGAAGTTTTGACTGAACACATTGGTTCCAGAAATAAGATTTATTAATTCCTCGGTGGTTTCCAGATAAAGAATTCCCGCTTCGTAAGTGGGGGTCGCTT
Organism: Maribacter sp.; assembly: GCF_039974175.1. Taxonomy (GTDB): domain Bacteria; phylum Bacteroidota; class Bacteroidia; order Flavobacteriales; family Flavobacteriaceae; genus Maribacter_C. The sequence goes on along the minus strand of NZ_JBDWJN010000013.1, from coordinate 71,724 downwards.
CCAAATCATCGAATTGCGTAAAATCGAGATCCTCAGTACAAGAAAGGTTACTGCCAGCGAGCAACAGAATCAAAAACACGCTATGAAGTAGTCTTTTCATTGAATAAACCCTTTTGTCAAAGGACCGTAAGTAAGGCCCTTGCCATACTAGATATAACTCTACAAAAAGATTTTTATTTCACCTAAATCATGAATCATGGGACAAAATTCGTGGGAAGGATCATTATGAGCGTTAAAATGCAAGGTATGCAAGCCAGAATCTCTAGCGCCTAAGATATCAGCTTCAAGACTATCACCAATCATCAATGCATTTCTTGGAGCGACCTTTGCCTTTTTAAGAGCCAACTCGAAAATTATCGGATTTGGTTTTTTTACTCCTGCCATTTCAGAATTAATAACATGTTCAAAATAGCTATCTATATTTGAGTTTCGAAGTTTTTTTCCTTGAATTTCCTCAAAACCGTTAGTAATAATATGTAGTTTGTATTTGGGCTTTAGGTACTGCAAAACCTCTATGGTATTTGGAAAAAGGTGGTTATAGGATGATAAATACAATATGTACTCTTCAGATAACTTATGAATAATTTCATCTGAAATCGAAATACCTAATCTATCGAAAACAGATTTTAACCGTTCATACCGTAAGGCTTCTTTAGAGATTTTTTCTTCTCGATATAGCTTCCAATAGGTTAGGTTGGTCGGAACATACACCTCCAAAAAGTCAGAAAGTGCCACTGGAATATTGTTTTCGGATAATATTTTCGCAAAGGTAAGCGCCGAATTTTTTTCAAAATCCCAAAGGGTGTGATCTAAATCAAAGAAAATATCTGTTACAAAATCCTTAAACATTATAGCTATCTATGACCATTGCGTATAACTTTTTCCAATCTTTCTTTTTACTTCCTCCTAGGAGTTCAATAGAAAAAATTGATACAAAATCTCCTTTTACACTTTTAACCCTTTCATACAGGGCACCTATCTTTTCCGATATTTCTTCCTTAGACGCCATATTCACCAAAGCGTAATCATGAAAACTAAATGGATGAACCCGTATGGGTTGCTGTAGCTCAAGATTAATATCATAAAAATAAAACGGCGTGCAAGTACCGGCTCGAAAACCTATTTCATGCGTATAACCCATTGTATAATCATCAGTAAACTCCGTTTCTATCAAATTTCGATAAGTATTAGGCACATCAACACGGTTATAGCGCATTCGCGAGGAATTTACATCTCGGTTGATTACATCAGCAAGCGTTTTTTTCTCTTTCTTCAAGAGCGCAGTATCACTAAAAGAACTATAAGAAGCCGCAAGTGCAACCGTACTATAATCGGCAATTGATTTAATTAAAAATTTAAACTTATTGTTGTTTGGCGAAACATTTTTGTCATAGGTAGAATAGGAAGCAAATTGGAAGAAAAACATGCTTTTTACCGTATACTTCTTATGCAAATTGATCAAATAGCCATAGTTGTTAAAGGGGTCCTTCCTCGGATTAAACCAGACGCCAATTCGCCTGGCAATTCTTCTTATTTTAAATGAACTTAAATCGAGTAATAGTCCTGCAACACTCCTTACAAACCCCCTGTGAGCAAATCCATGAGAAGTAGTTACATCTACTATCGAGGTATAATTATAGGTTCTTTGTTTATATGCTAAATCAGGAAAACGTTCTTTTAATTTTTCCAACAATTTAAATGCCCACAGATCAACTACAGGTTGCTGTAAAAATCCGTTTTGATAGGCAAGGCTTTCTTTAGGCGGAAATCTACTATGCAAGTCCTTTACATGTGGTAAATACTCCTCATACCTACTAAGCAAGTAAAAACTGGCGGAAAATATATCAAATGGTATGGTACTACGTTCGCCGGCAATAAAGAAACAAGGAAGGCCTTCCCATTCACCCACATTTATTTGAAGATCGTTGATACCCTGTTCAAATAACAAATCATTACTTCTAACGAAAAACTCATTTTGCAATGGCTGTTTGGTGTATGTTATTTTCGGGCCCGAGTGTTTTATAAAATCTTCGACCTTAGTTGTAAACGTAACTTTTATACCCAAAATTCTAGTAAAAACCTGCTTCATGGTATAACTGAAGCGAGGGGTAATTTTATGGGTATAGATCAATAGCATGAATTTCTTAAATCAAAAAAGTAAGATTTTACAAAACGCCTTCGTCTGCAAAACTAAAATATTCCTTTTGGGTAATAATCAAATGATCCAAAACTTTTATATCAAGTGCTTCGGCAGCAATTATTAACTTTTGAGTGATTTGCCTATCAGCTTTACTTGGTTGAAGTGTTCCGGAGGGATGGTTGTGCGCCAAAATTAATGCTACAGCGCCAAGTTCAAGGGCTTGTTTCATGACCAATCGTACATCGACCAAAGTACCGGTGATACCCCCTTTGCTTAGCTGTGCCCGATGCAGTACTTTGTTTGAGTTGTTCAAAAAAATAATCCAAAACTCTTCGTGATGCAGTTCTCCCATAATGGGCTGCAACAATTCAAAAACATTTTGGCTACTTTCAATCTTGGTTATTTTTTGAGCATCTTCTCCCCTTCTTCGTCTGCCAATTTCTAAGGCCGCTGCAATGGTGACTGCCTTGGCCTCTCCAATTCCCTTGAATTCCATGAATTGTTTTATCGAAAGCCTGCCAAGTTCGTTCAGGTTATTGCTCACCGATGCTAAAATGCGTTTGGAAAGTTGTACCGCACTTTCATTCCGACTTCCTGAACCGATCAGAATAGCTATTAGTTCTGCATCTGACAAAATACCCCTACCCTTTTGGACCAACTTTTCCCTTGGTTTATCATCGTCGGACCAATTTTTAATGGAAAGGGACTTTAATTTTTGTTGCATTCCTAAAAATAGGATAAATCTCATATATTTAAAAACAAAGAATAAGTCTTAGGTTAATGAATACAACGATAACATGAAATCTATCTTCGAAGAAGCTACCTATACCCAAATTCTAGCCCGAATCGATGCTCTTAATGAAAATTCAGATCGGCAATGGGGTAAAATGACCGTTGCACAAATGGTTTGGCATTGTCAATTTCCATTCCTAATAGCCATCAAAAACAAGAATAAGGGAAATGGAAACCTTTTTGTTAGGCTATTTTTCAAAAAACAGATGTACAGTGATACACCTTTTCGAAAGAACCTACCAACGGCGCCAAATCTGAAGACGAAGGAAGAGAAGAACTTAAGCGTTGAAAAACCTAAATTAAGAGAACTGGTCACTGATTTTTACAACTGCAAAACCAGAAAAGACTGGAATCCTCATCCATTGTTTGGAAAATTAACCCATGATCAATGGGGTAAGATGCAGTACAAACATTTAGACCATCACTTGACCCAATTCGGGGTATAGTTAGTCATCTTCCGACTGAACATCTTGATGTTCTATTTTAGGCTTAGTATCATGCACCATTCTATCTTCCTCCAAGATAACGTTTGATACACCCAGCATTGCTGCGGTTAGTAAAAGTGAAAAAAATCGCCTAAATAATCGATACATAGATCTCAAAAATGTGGTTTTTTGCTCCTGGGTCATACTTACTGACAGTCAAAATACATTCCAGATATGTTCAACCTGACAAATATTCAGCTAGAAATCAATGGCTTAAGATTCTATTCTTGCTTTCACCTCTTCTAAATCCAAACCACCATAGTTACCTGAACTCATTAGCAATACTACTGAATTGTCAAAATCTTGACTAAAAACATAGCTTTTAAATGCATCCGCATTGGTATGAATTTCTAGATCGTTACGCTCAAAAGCTTCTTTAATTTGTTCGGCGCTGACAGCCTTCAAGTTTTTAATCGCAACCGACTCAGGTAAATAGAAAACCACGGCAATATCGGCAGCGTCTAAGGCGCCTTTATACTCCTTTAAAAATTGCGGATTAAAACTACTATAAGTATGCAATTCCAAACAGGCTATCAAAGTCCGATCTGGATATTGTTCCTTTACGGCCATGGTAGTCGCAGCCACCTTACTTGGAGAGTGTGCAAAGTCTTTGTAAGCTACACACGTCTTTCCTTCGGCTATTTTCTCTAAACGCTTAGAAGCTCCTGTAAAGGTTGTAATCGCCTCATAAAAATCGTCTTCATCAACACCCATATTTTGGCAAATCCATTTGGCGCCAGCCAAATTGCTAAGATTATGCTTTCCGAAAACTTCAATTGGCATGGGACCTTCAGGGGTTTCCAAAAGGGTTTGCCCATCTTCCACAGCATATTCGGGAGTTCGATATGGTAATTTGCGAATAGCATTTTCCGAAGCTTCAACGACTTTTTTTACTTCCTCATCTTCTGCATTATAGGTGATGCTTCCACCTTTCACTATGCCATCTACAAAAATCCGGAATTGCTCCACATAGTTTTCAAAAGTTGGAAATACGTTGATATGGTCCCAAGCGATACCACTTAACAAAGCGATATTTGGTTGGTATAAATGAAATTTCGGCCTCCTATCAATAGGTGAAGACAAATATTCATCTCCCTCTAAAACGATAAAATCATTTTCCTCAGTCAAGTGTACCATTCGGTCAAAACCCTCCAATTGCGCACCTACCATATAATCAACTGGCCTGCCGTGATAATTCAGCACATGCAGAATCATTGATGTAATGGTAGTCTTACCGTGACTTCCACCTATTACCACTCTTGTTTTGTTCTTCGATTGTTCGTAAAGAAATTCTGGATAGGAATAAATTTTGACACCTAATTCTTGGGCTTTTAACAATTCTGGGTTGTCAGATTTGGCGTGCATTCCCAAAATAACCGCATCTAAATCATTATGAATTTTCTCTGGAAACCATCCAAAGGTCTCTGGTAAAATTCCTTTGTCGTGCAATCGACTTTTTGAAGGTTCGAAAATAACATCGTCGCTGCCGGAGATAATATATCCTTTATGATGAAGCGCCAAAGCCAGATTGTGCATTGCACTGCCGCCAATAGCAATAAAATGAATTTGCATGAAGTAGAAATTATAATGTAAAGATAGGAATTGCAGTTAGCTTCGAAAACCACCACATTATAATTATCTTAGTAAAACAAATGAAACATTATGAATCTTAACCTCTCCAATATTCAATCTAAAGAAATTATGCCGGGCTACCATGGCAAACTAGTGCATACAGAAACCATGAGCTTGGTTTTTTGGGATGCTGAAAAAGACGCCGTTGTACCTGAACATCATCATGTTCATGAACAAATTATGTATGTTATCGAAGGGGAATTTGAATTTACGCTTGATGGTGTTACCAAAATTTACTTGCCTGGAGATATCGTTCCTATTGCCTCCAATATTCCACATAGTGGAAAAGCACTTACATCATGTAAATTAATGGATGTTTTCAGTCCGGCCAGGGAAGAATACAAATAAAAAGGGCCTTTCGCTAACCGAAAATACCGACTTACTCATTTTTCATTGTTTTCAGGGGGGTTTGGAATCATCTTTGTCAATAATTTTGTAATAGCGTACCTAAAATAATGGTAAATCATCATAAAATTGGGTATCGCGAAAAAATTAAGAAATGAAACGTATCGTAATCTTATTAACGATAATCCTATTTTCACAAATGGCGCAATCACAGAAAAACAATACTACTTTCGAAACACTCTGGAAGCAGGTTGAAAAACTTGAAAGCGAGGCGTTGACAAAGTCTGCCTTAAAAGTTGTGACGACCATTTCCAAAAAAGCGAATAAGGAGAAGAATTCGGCGCAAATTGTAAAGGCCCTGCTATATACCTCAAAGTATGCATTGACCTTAGAGGAAGATGCGCAATTGAAAATTATCAATGATTTCAAAGCCGAAATTGAAAAGGGCGAATTTCCCACTAAAAATGTGTTGGAGAGTTATTTAGCGAATCTTTTCTGGCAATATTTCCAGCAAAATCGGTATCAATTCTACAACCGAACTAAAACGGACGTAAAAGTCGATTCGACAGATTTCAGAACATGGGATTTAAACACTTTGTTCAAAGAGATAAGCCTTCACTATGAAGCCTCATTAGAAAATGAAAAGGATCTAAAGCAAACCCTGGTTTCAAAATTCGATGCGATTCTAAATCAGCAAGCAGATACCGAGGAATATCGCCCTACTCTTTTTGATCTTTTGGCACATAATGCATTGCGGTTTTATAAAACCAGTGAAAACAACATTATACGACCCGCAGACAAATTTGAAATTGATGATCCTGAATTACTGTGTGATGCCAATGCTTTTATCAATACAACGATAGCTACAGAAGATGAAACTTCCCTGCAGGCCAAAGCACTTTGTATTTATCAAAAATTACTCCTGTTACACCAACCTACTACCAAACCTTATACCTATGCTGAAATCGATATTGAGCGTTTAAATTTTATCTATGAAAATGCGGTTTTTGAAAACAAGGAGCAGCAATTTCTAGAGGTTTTGCAGAATGCGGTATCAACTGAAAAAGGCAGTTTGGCCACGAGCCTGTATCAATATCAAATTGCTTGGTTATTGAATAGTCAGGGAAATACTTATCAACCTAAAATCAAAGAAGAAAACCAATGGAAGACCAAGGAAGCACTCGCGGTTTGTGAATCGGTAATACGAGAATTAGCTGATAGCAGAGGTGCCGAACAATGCAAATCTTTGAAAACACAAATACTTCAGAAAAGTTTACAATTAACCTTAGAACGGCACATTCCTATTCGTTCAACTTCTCTAATTCTTGTGAATTATAAAAACCTTCGCGGGCTAAACCTAACAGCGCGTCGTGTGACTCAGCGCGAGCTAAATACGCTAAACGACATCTACGAACAGGACAAAAAATTAGCCTTCATAAAGAAGTTATCGGTTGCTCAAGAATGGGAAGCAGCTTTAAAAAATGAAAGTGATTACCAATCGCACAGCACCGAGATTGCCCTGCCTCCATTAGATAACGGACAGTATGTTATTCTTGCCGAAATAAAGGATAAAACGAACAAAACGTTTGCCTATAGCTCGGTTCAGGTAACCAATTTGGCTCTTGCAGAAACCCGTACGAATACACATCACACTTTTCAAGTGGTTGATCGACACAACGGAAAACCTATTGCTGGGGCCAAACTTACTTTTCGCTACCGAATGAATTATGACGGCCCTCGTTTGAGCAAAAACTTTGTTGCCGATACGATGGGGAACATTGCTATTGCTTTGAACAATGAAAATTGGAGCGAGCTAAGCATTACCATTTCCAATGCAAAAGACAGCGCATACTTTAAGGATTATTATGTAAACAGAAGGTACTACCAGAATGAAAATGCCATCAGCTATTCTTGCTTCCTATTTACAGATAGAAGTATTTATCGCCCAGGCCAACCCTTGTATTTCAAGGGAATTGCTATAAGACAAGATAAGGGTATTTCCTCCATTTTGGAAAACGAAAAGGTTTCGCTAGAACTTAAAGACGTAAACGGACAAGTAGTTAAAACTTCAGCATTCGTTACGAACGATTATGGTTCTTTTTCTGGAGAATTTGTATTACCCAACACGGGTTTAACGGGGCAATATTCGCTTAGCGTACGCTCAGACAAAATTGCACTGAGCGGATATGCGAATTTTTCTGTTGAGGAATACAAACGTCCACAATTCGAGACTTCATTTGAACCCGTCACGGAAACTTATAAGGTTAATGATAGTGTAACCGTAAATGGAACTGCTAAGGCCTACGCGGGAAGTAATATTACCGATGCCAAAGTTTCATATCGTGTAAAGCGCGTGGTATACTATCCAAGATGGTGCTATTGGTATTATCCAAACCTTAACAATTCGCCACAAGAAATTGGCCATGGCGAAACCACCACCGATGCTTCAGGAACATATGAAATTGATTTTAAGGCGATACCAGATAACCAAGTCGACAAAAAAAACTTGCCCACCTTCAGTTATGAAGTGACCGCAGATGTAACCGATATCAATGGCGAAACACATAGTGCAACAACTTTTGTTACCGTTGGTTATCATACGTTGAACGCGAATATGTATATCGCCAATCCCTTTAATAAGGATTCCAAAGAAAATAAACTCACCATCGCTACAAATAACCTCAATGGCCAATTTGTTCCGGCACAGGGAATGGTAAAGATGTACAAGTTAAAAGCCCCTGAAACTGTGAATCGACCGCGAAATTGGGCCGCTCCAGATTATGAGGGCTGGTCAAAAGCCGAGTTTAAAAAAATGTTCCCAAATGATGCTTTCGCTAATGAGCACGATGTCTCCACTTGGGAAAAAGGAGAACTGGTTTGGCAGTCTAGTTTTGATACAAACAAATCAAAAGAACTTTCTTTTGGGAAGACTAAAAAATGGCCGTCAGGACAGTATGTATTAGAATTGGAAACTAAAGATAAATTCGGCCAGCCGGTTAAAGACCTACTTCAAACCACTCTATTTAGTGAGAATGATACGAAGTTGGTTGATAATCAGCTCTTCGAGATTAAGACCGATAAAAGTAGTTATGCTATAGGTGAACTAGTGAAAGTAACCTTGCTGTCAAGCGCCCAAGATATGCATGTAACCGTACACCTTGAAAAAGACCATAAGATTATTGACACCAAATTGATTCACTTAAACAACAATTCTGAATCCTTTACTGTACCCGTTACTACTGATGATTTAGGGGGATTTGCAATTACCTATAGTTTTGCGGCCTATAATTATTTTCAAGCGAATAGTATCAATATTCAAGTGCCCTACCCAAGTTCGCAACTGGAAATCGAAACCCTGACCTTTCGTGATAAACTTCAACCCGGAACGGACGAAACCTGGTCCTTCAAAATCAAAGGCCCAAGAGGTGACAAGGTTGCCGCTGAGCTTTTGGCGAATATGTACGATGCCTCTCTTGATGCTTTTCGCGGGCATTACTGGGGGTTTAATCCGCTGGTAAAACCCACATATTATACGAACCGAACCGCCAACGCCTATAATTGTTTTGGAACAAGTTCCTTCAATACATATATAGATAATCAAAGTTATAGCCATTCAAGTTTATATTTTGATACGCTTAATTGGTATGGATTATACTTTGGTTACGGCGGCTATTATGGAAGAGGGCTCCGTCGCAGTCGAATGATGAAAAAGGAGGGTGCTCCAGTAGCAGCTCCTTCAGCTATGGAAATGGATACTGTTGACATGGAACTAGAAAAAACCATAGTTGGGCAGGCCGCAGCCGTGCCAAAGGAAGAAAACAAGTTGCTATTGAAATACGCTGCAGATCAAACAGAGAAGCAAGGGGTAGCAAATGATCAAAAAGACGAATTCAGTGGCGACGTCCAAATTCGTAAAAACCTAAAAGAGAATGCCTTCTTCTTTCCACAATTACACACAGACAAAGAAGGTAATGTGTCTTTTAGTTTTACAACACCAGAAGCGCTTACCAAATGGAATGTACAATTATTGGCACATACTAAAAACTTGGAAAGTTCGGTTCAAAACCTACAAGCAGTGACTCAAAAAGAGTTGATGGTGATTCCGAATGCTCCCCGTTTCTTGAGAGAAGGCGATGAGATCATTATCAGTACTAAAATAGCAAACTTGACTGAGGGTAGACTCAACGGAAAGGCAAAGCTAGCATTAGTAGATGCTTTCACTGGTGCAGATGTTGTAGGTAAGTTAATGGAAACCCCGCAAGGAGAAACACCAAACGCTATTGGCATTCGCTCTTTTGAGGTCGATTCTATGGGCAATACCCAAGTTTCATGGCGATTGAAAATTCCCGACGGTATGCAAGCGATTCAATACACCGTCACGGCAAAAGCTGGAGATTTTAGTGATGGCGAACAAAATGTATTGCCAGTACTTACAAATAGAATGCTGGTTACCGAAACTTTACCTATGTGGGTTAGAAGCAACCAGGCGAAAACTTTCAGTTTAGATAAGTTGAAAACGACATCTTCGACCACGCTCAAACACCATAAACTAACCCTTGAAATGACTTCTAACCCCGCGTGGTATGCGGTTCAGGCGCTTCCTTACCTAATGGAATATCCTTATGAATGCAATGAGCAGACCTTTTCGAAATACTATGCAAATACATTGGCGACTCATATCGCAAATAGCAATCCAAGAATTCGGGAGGTTTTCAGGCAGTGGGCCAATTCAGATGCTTTGATCAGTAACTTAGAGAAAAACGACGAACTGAAATCCCTATTGATTCAGGAAACCCCATGGCTGCGTGATGCACAGTCTGAAACTGCACAGAAAAAACGTATTGCATTATTGTTCAATTTGAACAAAATGAAGAATGAACAGGCAACAGCTATTCAGAAACTAAAGCAGAACCAAAAAGGTTCTGGAGCATGGCCATGGTTCAATGGAGGGCCCGACAATCGATTTATAACCCAACACATCATCACAGGTTTAGGACATTTAAAGAAGCTGAATGTTATATCGAGTCCCTCGACTGAACTTGGCAAAAGCTCAGATGCAATGCAGGATGTAATTCAGAAAGCAATTGCATACTTAGACAGCGAGTTCATCAAAGAGTACGAATACATGAAAAGACATGCATCGAACCTCAACGACGACCACTTAAGCCGTACGCAAATACACTATTTGTATATGCGGAGCTTTTTTGAGGGTATCAAAACTTCAAAGAGAGTTGACGAAATAACAGCTTATTATAAAGGTCAGACCCAGAAGTACTGGAAAGATAGAGGATTATACTCCCAAGGGATGTTGGCTTTAATTATGCATCGTATGAACGAGGGCGCAACCTCAAGTAAGATTCTTAGAGCGCTAAAAGAGAATAGTATTACTTCAGAAGAACTGGGAATGTATTGGAAAGAGAATACAAGCTCCTGGTACTGGTATCAAGCTCCGGTCGAAACACAATCTTTACTGATAGAAGCGTTTTCGGAAATTACACCTGATGACATTGATACCGTTGATAACCTCAAAATTTGGTTGTTAAAGCAAAAGCAGACCAACCAATGGAAAACCACAAAAGCGACCTCCGAGGCGGTATATGCCCTATTATTGCAAGGCAGCGATTGGCTATCAGTGACTGATGCCGTCGATGTTCTGGTCGGAGGTAAAAAAATCGAACCTTCCAAGTTGGAAAGTGTAAAAGTAGAAGCTGGTACGGGCTACTACAAAACGGCTTGGAATGGTACTGAAGTAGTACCTAAAATGGCGGAGGTGCAAATCAGTAAGAAAGGAAAAGGCATTGCTTGGGGTACTTTGTACTGGCAGTATTTTGAGAATTTAGATAAAATCACGACAGCGGAAACCCCTCTGAAACTAAAGAAGAAACTCTTCCTTAAAAAGAATACAGATATGGGGGAAGAGATTGCAGAAATCAACGATAAGACCGATTTAAAGGTTGGTGATTTGGTTCGAGTACGTATTGAATTAAGAGCGGATCGGTCTATGCAATTCGTCCACATGAAAGATATGAGGGCCGCTGGATTTGAAGCCATAAATGTCCTCTCGAAGTACAAATGGCAAGATGGATTAGGTTATTATGAAAGCACCAAGGATGCAAGCACCAACTTCTTTTTCGATTACTTGCCCAAAGGAGTATACGTTTTTGAATATGACTTGCGAGTCAATAATTCTGGAAATTTCAGCAATGGAATAACAACAATACAAAGTATGTATGCTCCAGAGTTTAGCAGTCACTCTGAGGGTATCAGGGTACAAGTAAACTAGGAAATTATTAAATTGCATATTTATCCTCATCGGGAGTATTGGTTTACGTATTGAAAGTGGTAGTACCCTAAATACTGGTTTTGTAAGCAATAGCTAGGACATAGTTTAGGGGTGTAACTTTAAACCATTGAATTATGAAAAATGTATCACGAATTTCGGTAATTGCTGTTTGTCTTTTCCTGGCTTCAATAGCCAATGTGAAAGCGCAAGAGGTAGTCAATCTTAGCTCAATTGTTCAGCCTGAATCAAATGAAATCCAAAAAACAGAGAGGACGAAGGTCATTCTTGAAACCTACACTGTTAAAGGCATGGTCCGCGACCAGGATAATTTACCCTTGGGCGGCGTCAATGTAGTACTGAAAGGCACCAAAGAAGGTGTAGTGACCGATTTAGATGGAAAATTTGAATTCCCAAAGGCCCTTGAGGTCGATGATATTTTGATATTCAGCTACATCGGCTACAAGCCCAAAGAATATAAAGTACAAAAAAGTGAGTCTAAATCCATTGAGATTACCATCACTTTTCAAGCTTCCGACATTTCGCTAATGGGAGCTGTTGAAGTTGAAGGAGTTTATAGTTCTAAACGTTCGATTTTTCAAAAACTTATTGGAATCTTCAACTAATGAAATGCATTCCAATCGTACTATTCCTAGTCGGAACACTTGGCTACGGGCAGCGTTCCGACTTCTATGGTACGGGCTTTAAAAAAGCTGATAGTATTGCGTTACACTTCAAAGGAGCTAGCTTAAAAAACTTACCCGCGTTGACCTATAACCTAACCGCTAATTTAACCACTGACGTGGAAAAGTTCAGGGCCATCTATACATGGGTCTGCACCAATATCGAAAACGATTACGGTGCCTATCAAAAAACAGTAAAAAAACGAAAAAAACTATCAGGGAATAAGGAAGCACTTACTGAGTGGAACAATAATTTCACACCAAAGGTTTTTAAAAAATTGGTGACTCACCGTAAAACAGCTTGTACGGGATACGCGTTTTTGACTCGTGAATTGGCAAACTTGGCTGACATCAATTGCAAAATCATCAACGGTTATGGTCGAACAGCCACCTTGATTTTGAATGAAAATAGCATTCCCAATCATTCTTGGAATGCCGTTGAATTAAATGGCAAATGGTACCTATGCGACCCTACTTGGTCCGCCGGACGAATTGTTTTAGAAGACGCAGGTCCAAAATTTGAACCTGATTACTTTGATAGTTATTTTTTGGCTGACCCTGAATTGTTCATTCGAAATCATTACCCACTCGAAATTAATTCTTCGTTTTTACCTCAACCACCGACCTTCAATCAATTTATTGAGGGACCGGTAATTTACAAGGAAGCTTTTGTGCTCGAAGTTTTTCCTTTGCAGCCAGCTAAGATGAAACTGGAAGCCAAAAAAAATAAAGCATTATCGTTTACACTCCGGGTTCCTAATGACATAAAAAGTGAAACTATAAGTCTAGCAGTCAACAAAAGCGGAAGTGACCAAACTATTCATCCTCAAATTGTATCAGTTAAAAATGAATGTACCCTGAAATATTCCTTCGAAAAAACAGGCTCGTACGACGTTCATATTAAAGTCGATGATACGTACATTGCCACCTATGTAGTAAGGGTGAAAAAAGGCTAGTTTGATAGCCGCCAGCCAAACGTTAAAGCATACCGACAGCTTCTGATTTTGTAGATTTCTTGTTACATTTAAAAGTAACAACTAAACCAATAGTCATGAATTCAAAAGTTTTTATGGTGCTAAGAATATTTCTTGGCCTTTTTGTATTGGTCTTCGGACTAAACAAATTTTTTCATTTTATTCCTATGGAAGCTCCTACAGGAGATGCAGCGACCTATTTCGGAGCCCTAGCAAGCAGTAAAACCTTGATACTTGTTGCGGTGGTTGAAATACTTGCCGGCCTAGCGCTAATCTTTAACAAATTTGGGGCGTTGATGGCTTTGATTTTGATGAGCGTATCGGTCTGCGCAGTGCTATTTCATGCAACATTAGATTCTGCTAATATTGCCGGAGCTTTAGTCTTAATCGTACTTAATATTGCGGTCCTATTTGGATACAAAGACAAATATGCCGGATTACTTGCTGCCTAAATAAAGGGTAATCTTAATTAAAAACGCTCTTGTAAAATTACAAGAGCGTTTTTAATTTGTGCTATAAGCTCATTTTATCTTTAAAGAGGTAAGACTGCCTTCTTGAGACCTCTACTTCTTCGCCATTCACCATGGTCAATTTCAATTTTCCATTAAACCATGGCACCACATTCTGAATGAAATTCGTATTTATGATCTGTTGTCGGTTTGCGCGAAAGAAATATTTTTCTGGTAGTTTTTCTTCTACTTGATTCAAAGACTTATAAAGCATAGGGCGTTCTTCTTCGAAAAAGACTCTGGTGTAGTTACCTACAATTTCTAAATGTGAGATGTCACCAATTTTTATCAACCAGCATTTTTCGCCGTCTTTGATAAAGATTTGACTATTGCCCGTTAAACGTTCTCTAGCCACATCATTTTCATTCGCACTATCATCTAATTTAGATTGCACTTTTTCCATTGCCAATGCAAAGCGCTTTTCATTGATTGGTTTTAAAAGATAGTCCAAGGCATTGTACTCAAATGATTTTATGGCATATTCATCAAAGGCTGTGGTAAATACTGTAATTGGTACCTCATCGAGCATTTCCAGTAATTCGAAACCATCTTTTTCGGGCATATTTATATCAAGAAATAGCAAATCAGGTTGTGTGGCTTGAATAAGTTCATAGCCCTTATCTACATTTTCAGCCTCACCTATTAATTCGATCTCCGGATGTTTTTTTATCAGTTCCTTGAGTTCATTACGCGCTAAGCGAGAATCCTCTACAATTATGGCTTTGATATTTTTCATGCTAAAGGAATTTTGATCTTAGCCATCACTTCATCATTTTTTTCTTCTAGAGAAAAGGTAGCTGCTTTGCCATACAACAGTTGTAATCTTTGTTTGATATTGTTCAGTCCTAATTGAGTTGACCGGCTATCAATAAGGAGTTTCCCTGAATTACTAACACAGATTTGAAGGTTACTATCTACCAATTTAGCAATTAATTTTATCGTTCCTCCTTCTTTGAGATTGGAAATACCATGCTTGGCTGCATTCTCTACGAGTAGTTGCACTATCATAGGGGGAATAGGAATTTTAAGGGTTTTTTGGTCTATTTCCTTTATAAATTCAAGTCTCTTTTCAAATTGAATCTTCGAAAGTGCGATGTAGTTGTCGACCATTTCGAGTTCCTCCTCTAAATCAATTGCGTTGACATCATTCTTTGTTAAAGAATACCTTAACATTTCTGAAAGTTTGGTAAGCATATCGCGAGACTTCTCAACATCTTCTAGCATCAGACCCCGAATGTTATTTAAACTATTAAACATAAAATGAGGGTTTATTTGTCCTTTTAAGGTATTCAACTGGGCTTGTCGCAGGGTAGCGTTTAACTCCGCACGTTCCAAACGGTTTGCATTGAGTTTAAATGCAATTTTGACTGACATATAAAACATCGTCCATACAAGAATAGTCATCAAAGAATTAAATATGACAAATCCCAGACCTAGGTTCTCGTACATTTTTGGTACTTCAACCTTCTCTAAATCAAAATATCCCTTTAAAAAACCAGTACCATAACTCAATCCGGCATAAAGAATGGTTGCGACAACTACAGCACTTATGACCTTTATTAATTCTTTAGAGTCAAAATTATCGAGCAATACTTTTCGCTTTAAATATGCTCTCAACAGTGCGGTAACGCATAGTCCGATGAACAAGCCTGCCCACATCGCGAATACAAAATAGGAGCTATCTCTCCAACCCCCTTCTGTCGGCGTAAACAAATAACCTAAATAGGATATGCCTCCCCATCCGATAAGTTGAACTGACCAAAAGGCAAGATTCCAATTTGTGTTTGATTTTTGTTTCTTCATTTAGACGCTAGATATTTTCAAATATAGTTCGAATAGAAAACATTGCTAGTGTGTTAGATCATATAATGCTCGCCCTGAAAAATAACCCAGAACTAACAAGGCAAGAATTACAAATAAGAGAACAAGCCCCTTCGTTAATTTTCTTTCAATCGCAATCAGATTATGCTCATTTGGCTCCATACTGCTTCAGTTTAAAAAATTACACTTAGTATTATTGCCAATACAACTTTAACTAGTACTACCATCATTATTTGTTTTAAGATTAATTACTCGTCTAATATATACTGTTATCTAGGCTGTTTGAGGTAAAATAGTACAAGCGGTAAAATTACTACCTCGAACGGCAACCCCTGCTAATTTTATAGATGACCTATAAGGTGGTTGCCTAGCTGAATAAAAAAATAAGCCAGACCTACTGCCAGAAAAATAATTGCTTTTACGATTTCCTTTTGTATGATACTCTCCTTATACATTGTTGCTTTCATGATATCTTGCTTTAATTGTTTGTATTGATTTCTGAAGTAAAAGTAAAACAGAACGCTTGAGTCCGAAACGAGTTTATGATGAACGGTAAATTTCGAAAAGCAAATGGTAGGAGTACTTAGAGGTCCTATGATGAACGGTAAAATTCAATTCTTAAACGGTTGAAAGGACCAAAACCAATATGTATACGAAAGAATATCAGCGCAATCAGACCAATTTGGGTTCCTAATTTGCTGAAAAGAGATGAAAAGTACATCGGGTTACACCGTAGAACGTTGGCAAGCTAGGATATTAACGCCTACTCTTGAATTTTTAGACCCCCATAGCCGGCCAAAATAGATTATAACAAAGCACACCAAGGGTAAAACCAAAGGCAAGCCCCATAACGATAACCAAGAAAAGTAGTTGTGTTGAAGTTTTTGGGCGAATGTTTACTAGGGAAACTGGCATGCCATTTTTCCTAATTTCGAAAATATTTCCTCTTTTTCTATAGCTTTTATCGCGTTGTGCAATTCGATATTCGTTTTTGCCGATTGTAAACGTATGGGAGGTGCCAATACTTGAGCTCTTTTCTGAAACGGTTTTGCCGTTCAGTAGAATTTTTTCTTTTCCTAAAAACGTACTTACCACTTCAATTTTGTGGTTTTCAATATAGTACATAGCACATATTACCATAAGGTTGTTTTTCTAGTTTAACTATTTTGTGCGCGGAACACAGCTTACTAAAAAACCTGAAGAAACGCTAGTGAGGTTAATCACTATTACTACAATGTTCTAGATAGGTTTGGGTATCAAAACAAATAGCACATTTGTTTTGCAGAAGCAAATTATGGAATTTTAGCACTATTGCAAACGAAAGTTTTTAACAAAAGCGGGCTTCTTACCAACAATATAATTGTTCATATTGCAAAGGCAGAAAGTATACTACATATTCAACATTCGCCATAGGCGATCTTTCAACTCTTGAATTCCTTGTTGAGCAACGGAAGAGATGAACATGTATGGCGTACCATCCAAATCTTTGTCGAGTTCTAAGCGCATCTCTGCCATCAATTCGTCATCGAGCATATCACTTTTAGAAATTGCAATTAGTCTTTCCTTATCCAATAACTCCTTATTATAGCGGCGCAACTCATCTAAAAGAATCTCGTACTCCTTACTGATATCGTTGCTATCAGCAGGAATTAAAAACAGAAGTGTGGCGTTTCGTTCAATATGGCGCAAAAAATAATGTCCAAGCCCTTTACCTTCAGCCGCTCCCTCTATAATTCCGGGGATATCGGCCATAACAAAACTTTGAAAATCACGGTACTCAACGATCCCTAAATTAGGTTTTAGGGTAGTAAATTCATAATCTGCGATTTTGGGCTTTGCGGAAGTGATTACAGAAAGTAATGTTGACTTTCCAGCGTTTGGAAAGCCAACCAAACCTACATCAGCCAAAATTTTCAATTCTAAAATAAAAACACCTTCTTGGCCTTCAACCCCAGGCTGAGCATATCTAGGTGTTTGATTTGTTGAGGTCTTGAAATGCCAGTTTCCACGTCCGCCCATACCACCTTCAACAACAATTTTTTCTTCACCGTGTTCGGTAATCTCTAAGATGATTTCGTTAGTTTCGGCATCCCTCAAAATAGTGCCCAAGGGCACATCTAAATAAACATCCTCTCCATCGGCACCTGTGCTGCGACTCTTTGCGCCATGACCGCCGTGCCCTGCCTTAAAATGTTTTTTGAATTTAAAGGTAACTAAAGTCCATAGGTTTTGATTTCCACGAAGTATAACATGACCGCCACGGCCCCCATCTCCACCATCTGGCCCCCCTTTTGTAATATACTTCTCGCGATGTAGATGTACAGAACCTTTGCCCCCGTTACCAGAGGTCAAAAAAACCTTTACGTAGTCTACAAAATTACCTTCGGTCATTGCAGGATATTAAAATTTGGGCAAAGGTAGTTGAATTTTATCCTATTAGCGGTCTATCTATAACATAGGTTTGGCCAACATCTGTATGCAATACCCATGGCTTATCAAGATAGTTCATTTTCCTTCCCCCAAGTTTCTCCACCGCCTTTTGAGATCTGTAGTTCTTCGAATTCACATAGAAAACGATATGATTACAATATTGCAATGCATAGTTAATCATTAATTTCTTGAACGCCCTGTTGTAATGACCTCCCCAATACTTCCTAGATAGAAATGACCAACCAATTTCTACGACTCCTTCTGCTTCACTTAGCATCTTGTATCGTGAACTACCAATAAGTTGTTTGGACTTCTTATCGATAATGGCAAGTGCGCCATTTGACGCTATCCCTTCATCGAAAAACTTCGTAAAATTCTCTATGGTATATCGATTTTTGTTTTGGTGTTGCTGCCAGATTAAGGGGTCTGAAGCAGCCTTGTACAGCGCTTGAAAATCTTCATTCTTTAAGGGCCTTATCAACAGCAAATCATCCTCAAGAACAGGTTGAATATCAAAGTTCATTCTTACAATTCCTCGATAACCTTTCCCAAACGAAACGTGATATCATCTATTTCACCTATACCATCAACACTATGAAATTTTCCCTGAGCCTCATAGAAAGAACGCAAGGGGGCTGTTTTTTGGTTGTATTCTTCGAAGCGATTGCGAATCTTAGCTTCATCTTGGTCGTCTGATCTACCGCTTACCTTTCCGCGTTCCAAAAGTCGCTGAATTAAGACTTCTTCATTGGCCTCTAAGGCTATTGTAGCGTCAATTTTCATTCCTCTTGTTGCTAAAAAAGCGTCTAAGGCTTCAGCTTGAGTGGTTGTTCTTGGGAAGCCGTCGAATATGAAGCCGCTAGCCTCAGGATTATTCTCTACATCATCTTGCAACATTTTAATTGTAACCTCATCAGGCACCAAATCACCTCTATCGATGTAAGACTTGGCCAATTGCCCCAATTCTGTATTATTCTTCATATTGTATCGAAAAAGATCTCCGGTAGAAATATGCTTTAAATTATACTTTTCCTTTAAAAATTCGGCCTGAGTGCCTTTTCCGGCGCCTGGTTTTCCGAATAGTACAAGGTTAATCATATGTTTTTGGTTTAGTTGGTATACTTCTTTTAAATTTCTGCCTAGTTCATTGTAATCAAGCCCATAACCTACGATAAACTTATTTGGTATTTCAATGCCCACGTAGTCAATACTATATTCACCGTTATAAATTTCAGCCTTATAGAATAAGGTCGCTATTTTGAACTCTTTGACGTTCGTGTGTGAAAACAGATGTACAAGCTCTTTCAAAGTACGCCCCGTATCTATAATATCTTCGAGAATAATTACGGTTCGGCCTTCTATATTTTCCGGTGGATCTAATAGCGTTTCGACTATACCCGTGGAGGTCAAACCTTGATAAGAGCTCAACTTTACGAACGACACTTCACAAGGATGTTCATAGGCTTTTAGAAAATCGGAAACGAACATAAATGCCCCATTCAAAACGCCAATAAAAATGGGAGTTTCATCTTTGTAGTCAGCCGCAATCTTTATGGCTAAGCCTTCAACCGCAGCCTGAATTTCAGCTGTACTCAAAAAAGGTTTGAAATATTTGTCGTGGAGCTTTATCACCTTTCAATTTATAAAGGGGCAAATATAACGTTTTGATTTCTCTTTTTTACCGCTATGACCTTGGTTTTACTATTTAAATGTATTTTTGTGGGAACAAAAAAAAAGGCTTCAGTGATTAATAGAAATAACTACTTTTCTTCTAATTTTAAATTGGGAATTTTAGGTGGTGGTCAATTGGGTAAAATGCTTCTCTACGAAACCCGAAAATTTGACATCTACACCAAGGTTTTGGAGAGCACGGAAGCAGCACCCTGTCGTATTGCTTGCAATGAATTTGTCTTAGGGAGTTTGATGGATTTTGACGATGTATATAATTTTGGAAAGCAAGTCGATGTATTAACTATTGAAATTGAAAACGTTAATCTCGACGCCTTAGAAAAATTAGAAGAGGAAGGTATCAAAGTCTATCCGCCAACAAAAACACTTCGAACTATTCAAAATAAGGCGACCCAAAAATTATTTTATACAGACAACGGAATTCCCACGGCAGATTTTTCACGTTTCGCCTACGCAAGCGAAATCAAGGATAGCGTCGAAAACGGTGGATTAGAATTTCCATTTGTGTGGAAAGCGGCTCAATTTGGTTATGACGGTCAAGGTGTGAAAGTGGTTCGCTCTATAGATGATATCGAGGCGCTACCAGCGGGAGAATGCATCGCCGAGAAAATGATTCCGTTCAAGAACGAACTCGCTGTAATCGTAGTTCGAAACCCCAGCGGTGAAGTGTGTACCTATCCAGTAGTTGAAATGGAGTTCCATCCTGAAGCAAATCAGGTAGAGTATGTAATTTGTCCGGCCCGAATAGATCAGATAGTCGCCAAAAAAGCAATTGAGATTGCCTTAAAAGTCTCTGAAGAAATTGGGCATGTAGGTATTTTAGCCGTAGAAATGTTCCAGACACAGGAAGATGAGATTTTGGTTAATGAAGTAGCTCCCAGACCTCACAATAGCGGCCATTATAGTATAGAAGCTAGTTACACCAATCAATTTGAACAACATATTCGAGCAATTTTAGATTTACCTTTGGGTAGCACTGAGAGCAAGGCAGCCGGAATCATGGTCAACCTGGTCGGGGCTGAAGGTCATACCGGTGCTGTGATTTATGAAAACATTGCTGAAATCATGGCCATGGATGGCGTTACTCCGCACATTTACGGAAAAAACCAGACCCGCCCTTTTCGCAAAATGGGTCATGTGACCATAGTAAACAAGGACATTGAAAAAGCGAGAAGCATTGCACAAAAAGTAAAAGAAACAATACAGGTGATTAGCAAATAAAACATAAAACTAACTCGATAGCACTCGGGGCAAATTTCTAAAGTCAAGAATTGGAAATTGGAATGTATAAATTGAAATTTTATGAGTAAAGTAGCCGTAGTCATGGGAAGCACAAGCGATCTGCCTGTAATGCAGGACGCCATTGATATTTTAAAAGGTTTCGACATCGAAGTTGATGTTGATATCGTATCGGCGCACCGCACGCCTGAAAAGCTTTTCGATTTCAGCAAGAATGCACATACCAATGGCTATACTGTTATAATAGCCGGAGCAGGCGGGGCGGCACATTTACCTGGCATGGTAGCGTCAATGTCTCCTCTACCCGTAATTGGTGTTCCGGTGAAAAGCAGTAATTCCATTGATGGTTGGGACTCTGTTCTTTCCATTCTTCAAATGCCCGGAGGTGTACCCGTTGCAACTGTTGCATTAAATGGTGCTAAAAATGCCGGTATTCTCGCTGCACAGATTATCGGAGCTTCAGACAAATGTGTTCTTGATAAGGTTATTCTTTATAAAGAGGGATTGAAGCAGAAAGTCATTGACGGAGCAAAAAAAGTAAGAAGTACAAAGTAAAAATCCTAAGGCACACATTGCTGCCTGTGTGAACCGAGTCGAAAATCAATTTTCAATAGATAAATATACAATGAGCAACCCGCTTTTAGAAGAATTCGATTTAGCGCCCTTTTCAAAAATCAAGAATGCCCATTTTAAACCTGCTTTTTTAAAAGGAATTGAAGATGCGCGGGCTGAAATCAATGCCATAACTTCAAATACAGAAGTTCCTACTTTTGAGAATACCATTGAAGCTCTTGAGTTTTCGGGTCAGCAGCTAGACCGAATTTCAAGTGTGTTCTTCAATCTAAATTCCGCTGAAACGAATGAAGAGATTCAAAAGATTGCACAGGAAGTTTCTCCCCTGCTTTCTGAATTTGGTAATGATATCACCTTAAACGAGGATTTGTTTACTAAGATAAAAACCATTTACGACCAAAAGGGTGATTTAAACCTGTCGGTAGAACAACAGACCCTTCTCGATAAAAAATATAAAAGTTTCAGCCGCAATGGGGCAAATTTATCCGAAGACAAAAAAAAGCGGCTTAGAGAAATCGATGCTGAATCTTCGAAATTAAAATTAAAATTCGGGGAAAACGTTTTAGCCGAAACGAACAAATTTCAAAAGCATATCACTAACGAAGCTGATTTAGATGGATTACCGGAGGGCGCTAAGGAAGCCGCGGCGCAATTGGCAAAATCCAAAGGCAAAGATACAGGATGGCTACTGACATTAGATTACCCTAGCTATATTCCATTCATGAAATATGCCAAGAATAGAGCATTGAGAAAAGAGCTTTCCCTAGCTTTCGGAAGTAAAGCGTTCAAAGGAGATAATCTAGACAATCAAGAAATTGTTCTAAAAATTGCCAATTTAAGACATGAACGCGCTACTCTTTTAGGATATAAAACGCATGCCCATTTCGTGTTGGAAGAACGCATGGCGGAAACCCCAGAAAAGGTCTATTCATTTTTGAACGAACTGTTGGAGAAAGCAAAACCCGCGGCCGAACGTGAATTCAAACAATTGGAAGATTTTGCAAAAGACGTAGATGGCATTGACCAACTGCAAAAATGGGATGGTAGCTATTACGCTGAAAAACTAAAACAAAAAATGTTCAGTTTAGACGACGAGCAGTTAAAACCTTATTTCAAATTGGAAAATGTCATAGATGGCGTTTTTAAAGTTGCGCAAAAGCTATTCGGCTTGCAATTCGAAGAAGTATCGGATATTGACAAGTACCATGAAGAAGTCAAAACCTACCGGGTCTATGATTTAGAGAAGAATTTCATTGCCATATTTTATGCAGATTTCCACCCACGCCCCGGAAAACGTGGTGGTGCCTGGATGACTTCTTTCAAATCACAATACCAAAAAAATGGGGTAAATGTGCGTCCGCATATCTCCAATGTTTGCAACTTCACTCCGTCTACTGAAACCAAACCATCTTTGTTAACCTTTAACGAAGTAACCACTTTATTTCACGAATTCGGACATGGGTTGCACGGTATGCTGGCCAATACCACCTACCCTAGCCTTTCCGGCACTTCTGTTTACTGGGATTTTGTAGAGCTTCCTTCGCAGGTTATGGAAAACTGGTGTTATGAAAAAGAGGCCTTGGAACTCTTTGCCAAACACTATAAAACAGGAGCGGTAATACCCATGGAATTGGTGCAAAAAATAAAAGAATCTGCCACCTTCCAAGAGGGAATGGCTACGCTTCGCCAGTTAAGTTTCGGGCTATTAGACATGTCATGGCACGGAGCCAACCCCAAAGGCATTACCGATGTGAAAGAACACGAAGTCAAGGCTTTTGCCGGTACAAATTTATATCCTGACACGACTGAAACTTGTATGAGTACGGCTTTTGCCCATATTTTTCAGGGTGGGTACTCCTCGGGGTACTACAGCTATAAATGGGCCGAAGTATTGGACGCTGATGCATTTGCTTATTTCAAAGAAAAGGGAATTTTTAACAAGCAAGTTGCTACTAAGTTTAAGGAATATGTACTTTCAAAAGGGGGTACAGAAAATCCAATGGTTTTGTACAAAAGATTCCGTGGGGCGGAGCCTAAGGTTGAAGCATTGTTAGAAAGAGCAGGCTTATTAAAAGTCGGATAAACATATTGTGATAAAAAAAAGGCCCAATTATTTATTCGAATAGGCATCGTACCCACCCTCCAAATCAATAACGTTCTTATAGCCCAAGGAATCTAGCAAATAAGCTGCTTTTGCACTACGACCGCCTTTCTTACAATATAAATAGATAGTTTCTTCTTTATCGACTGACTCGAATTGTTTCGTAAAATTTTCATCATACCAATTGATGTTCATGGCATTATCTATATGACCTGAGCCATATTCTTCAGGCGTTCTTACATCAATCAATATCCCGTTTTTGATATCGTTTTGTGAAAATTCTGTGATAGGTTTTGATTTACTTTGGGCACAGCCCATTGAAAATAAGAACACTAGGGCAACTAAAAAGTGATATCGCATAACATAGAAGTTTAATCAAAGATAAAATTATGGCAGCATTAAAGTTCACCGAACAGCAAGAAAATTTTAAGGTAATTAAATCAAATTCAGTTACTTTTGATACCGATTCAAAAAAAATGGTAACACATCAACTAAATCCGGATAAGTGGGTAGATCAATACGCTGACTATCTATTTAATTTTGCAGTCGCTCGCGTAAGTGATGCGGAAATTGCGAAGGATTTAGTACAGGAAACTTTTTTTGCAGGCTTAAAGTCGGCAAAAAATTATAAGGGAGATGCCGCCGAACGAACTTGGCTTATTGCTATTTTAAAGCGAAAGGTTATCGATCATTACCGAAAAATCAATTCCAAAAAAGGAAAAGCAGAGGTTCGGATGAGCTACAGTTCAAGTAGTGATTCAGAAGGCGATTGGTTGGAGGAGCAAGTTGCGGATCCATTCAGTAACTTGGAAAATAGCCCCATTGAGAATGAGGAATTGGGCATGGCGATTCAAGAGTGTATTTCTAAATTACCTAAAAAACAAGCCCTAGTTTTTAAAATGAAGACCATTCAAGGAGTAAGTACTGAAGATATTTGTAATGAACTAGGAATAAATCCGTCAAACCTTTGGGTAATGATTCATCGATCACGAACTGCTTTGATGGGTTGCCTTAACGAAAATTGGTTCTAAAACTATGATTTCTTGCGAAAAAGCAGCTATAATTTGCAACAAAACACAATATAGAGAAGCTACTTTCATTGAAAAATTGAAGCTTCAATTCCATCTTTTGATGTGCAAGACCTGTTCTGCATTCACAAAAAAGAATACGGAACTAACTACACTCTGCGAAAAAGCGAACCTGCAAAGTCTTTCTGAACAAGATAAACTTAAAATGAAAGAGCAACTTCAGAATAAGTACTGAATGATTTTTCCAACACTAGGGCCAGGCCGTACCAAAAAATAGGAATGGCTTCTACCCAAAAGGAAGCATAGTATTTCGATTGATTTCTCTTTGTAATAAATATCATACTCCCCAGCACCAAGAATAGAATTCCATTTAGCAATAACTCCTCTAGGCTTAAATCATCTTTCAAAAAAGTACTAAAGAAAAAAACTAACGTGGCTAAACCTCCAAAAATTTTGGTATTTGTAACTCCATAACGCTGCGGCATAGTTCTTAATTCGGGTTTATCAAAGGCAAGATCACGTATTTCGAATGGAATCAGTAAAATAAGGGTCAATACAAAACGTTGAAAAATCGCTACAGCACCATCCCAAGAAACAGATTGCTTAGCGGAAAGTACGGGTAGTAAAACAGTTGTTCCCGCCCAGACTAATGCTACCACAAATATTTTGGCTCCTGCCCAACTTCTCAGGTTCTTTGCTTTGGGCAAAACAGGCAAAGCATAAAGCCCCGTTAGAAATACCAACGCAAAGACCCCTGACCATACTTCAAAGTTTAGAAAATAACCGTGATAGAGTGCAAAACCCAGAGCGCTTATACTTAAGAACTGAATTCCTCTGTAGTAGGGGTTGGTTACCAAAACATATTTTTCAGCTTCTACACCATATTTGATGAAATTATAGCAGCTTATCGACCCGAAAAAGACAAAAAAAGACAGATGATAATTAGAAGAAATGTTTAAGGTTTGGAAGGTAAGTTGAAGCAGCGCATACAAGGCGAATGCAACGTGAATGCTAGCATCTAAGTAAAAGTCAAAAATGCTTTTAAGCCACTTCATTAAACAAAAGTAGCCAAACTGTTTATAACCCACATTTTTAGTTAAAAACTTTCATGCTGTTCATCGACAATAGCACTATTTTATGTCAATTAATCGCTAATTTTGCCTGACTAATTTGAATATGACTTTATGAGAACCGATGTGTTTGCTACTCGCCATATTGGCATTCGAGAAGAGAACCTTCACCATATGCTGGAAAAGGTGGAAGTTGAAAATTTAGAACAACTCATCTCGGAAACCATTCCACAAGATATTCGTCTTCAAGAACGCCTGCAACTTGATGATCCAATGAGCGAACATGAGTTTTTGAACCATATTCAAGAATTAGCCAAAAAGAATAAGGTATTCAAATCTTATATCGGCTTAGGATACCATGAAAGCCTAACTCCCTCGGTTATCAAAAGAAACATTCTTGAGAACCCAGGCTGGTATACGGCTTATACCCCCTATCAAGCGGAAATCGCCCAAGGACGTTTAGAAGCGTTATTAAATTTTCAAACCGTAGTTTCAGACCTAACTGGAATGGAATTAGCAAATGCCTCTCTTTTAGACGAGAGTACGGCGGCAGCTGAAGCCATGACGATGCTCTTTGATGTTCGTAGTCGAGAACAAAAGAAAAACGGAGTTTTAAAATTTTTTGTTTCAGAGGAGATATTGCCTCAAACACTTTCTTTGCTGCAAACCCGATCAAACCCCTTGCATATTGAATTGGTGATTGGAAACCATGAAGATTTCAATTTTGAGCATGATTTCTTTGGTGCTATTTTACAATACCCTGGGAAATATGGACAAGTACATGACTATTCAGATTTTGTAGCCAATGCTAAAGAGAACAATATCAAAGTGGCAGTTGCCGCTGACATTTTAAGCCTTGTACTCCTAACACCTCCGGGAGAGTTTGGGGTTGATGTGGTAGTAGGTACGACACAACGTTTCGGAATTCCGTTAGGATATGGCGGACCACATGCTGCATTCTTCGCTACCAAAGAAGCTTACAAAAGAAACATTCCAGGCCGTATTATTGGGGTGACCAAAGACACTGACGGGAAGCGTGCATTGCGCATGGCGCTACAAACTCGCGAACAACATATCAAAAGAGATAAAGCGACTTCGAACATTTGTACCGCTCAGGTATTGTTAGCTGTCATGGCTGGCATGTATGCTGCTTATCATGGCCCAAAAGGACTAAAATATATTGCAGACAAAGTTCATTCCACAGCGGTCACGCTCTCAGAAAGCCTAGAGCAATTAGGCCTATATCAGGTGAATTCATCTTACTTTGATACCATAACTGTTAAAATTGATGCCAACACGTTGAAGCCCATTGCAGAAGCGCGAGAGGTGAACTTTTTATATGTGGATGCGCAAACCGTTTCCATTGCGGTAAATGAAGCTACCACTTTGAAAGATCTTCAAGAAATTCTTTCCATTTTTGCCGAGGCGTTGGAAAAAGACGCAATAGCTATAACGGATACCAGTTCGAAATCTACCATAGTCGATGGTTTACGGCGAACAACTCCGTTCCTAGAAGATAGCGTCTTCAATTCCTATCATTCTGAAACCGAATTGATGCGGTACATCAAAAAATTGGAACGCAAAGATTTGGCCTTAAATCACTCCATGATTTCATTGGGAAGCTGTACTATGAAATTAAACGCAGCTTCAGAAATGCTACCGCTCAGCATGGCCAATTGGGGCAATATTCATCCTTTTGTACCAATAAATCAGGCCGAAGGATATCAAATTGTGTTAAAAGAATTGGCCAACGATTTGAGTGTCATAACCGGTTTTTCGGCTACTTCTTTGCAACCAAATTCAGGGGCACAAGGTGAATACGCAGGTTTGATGGTAATAAGGGCTTATCACGAATCCAAAGGTGAGGGTCATCGTTCGATTTGTATTATTCCAGCATCTGCACATGGAACAAATCCCGCATCTGCAGTTATGGCGGGTATGAAAGTTGTAGTTACTAAGACCGATGAAAGAGGTAATATTGATGTGGTAGATTTAGAAGAAAAGGTGCTGCTGCATTCTGAAAATCTGGCCGCTTTGATGGTTACCTATCCTTCAACACATGGCGTTTTTGAATCGTCTATAAAGCAGATCACCAAAATGATTCACGATCATGGCGGACAAGTGTATATGGACGGTGCCAATATGAATGCTCAAGTAGGGCTTACCAATCCCGCCACAATTGGTGCAGATGTTTGTCATTTGAATCTACATAAAACCTTCGCCATACCACATGGCGGTGGTGGACCTGGGGTTGGGCCCATTTGCGTAGCCCCTCAATTGGTTCCGTTTCTTCCTGGAAATCCAGTCATTGAAACAGGGGGTACAAATGCTATTAGTGCTATTTCGGCCGCTCCTTGGGGAAGTTCATTAGCTTGTTTGATTTCGTATGGATATATTAAAATGTTAGGCGAAAGCGGCTTAACAAGCTCTACCGAAATTGCTATATTGAACGCCAATTACATCAAAAACAGATTGGAAGGCAAATTCAATGTACTCTACACTGGTGAAAAGGGCCGTGCTGCCCACGAAATGATTATCGATTGTCGCCCTTTCAAACAGCATGGTATCGAAGTGACTGATATTGCCAAACGTTTAATGGATTATGGTTTTCACGCCCCAACAGTGTCATTTCCCGTCGCTGGAACCATGATGATAGAACCGACAGAAAGTGAAGGCTTAGAGGAGTTGGATCGTTTTTGTGATGCCATGATTTCCATCAGGGAAGAGATCGATACGGCCCAAGCAGATGATGGCAACAATGTTTTAAAAAATTCTCCGCATACCTTGGGTATGGTAACGAACGATTTATGGGAATTTCCCTATAGTAGAGAAAAGGCGGCGTTTCCACTACCCTATATTTCAGAAAACAAGTTTTGGCCTTCTGTTCGTCGTGTCGACGATGCTTATGGCGACCGTAATCTCATCTGTACATGCACGCCTATTGAAGCCTACGAAGAAGTCGAATAAAAGCAATAAATACAGTAGTTTCAAGCCTTTCTTCATTTCGAGAAAGGCTTTTTTAATTATTTCTTGTTCAAGAAAGGGTTTTTGAGCATCGTATTAAATATTATGCATGCATAATATTTCTTTTTATTATGGGTAAGTTTATTCGACCAAAAACCATAGTCTATGCGAATTGCAATTACTGGAACTGGAAGCTACATCCCTGAAACTGTAGTTGAAAATCAAGATTTTGAAAAACAAGAGTTTCTAAATTCCGATGGTTCAATTTTTAAACAAGACAATGCGGTTATCATTGAAAAGTTCAAGGCAATTACCGGCATTGGTGAAAGGCGGTATGTAGCGGAAAGTCTAAATGCTTCCGATATTGCTTTTCTTGCAGCCGAAAAGGCAATCTCAGATTCTGGTATTGACAAAGAAGACTTAGATTATATAATTCTTGCACATAATTTCGGCGATGTTGCTCATGGTCAATATCAAGGTGATACGCTACCCAGTTTGGCTACCCGTGTAAAACACCATCTGCGTATTAAAAATCCGAAATGTGTTGCTTATGACCTGATTTTTGGCTGCCCAGGATGGATTGAAGGCGTAATTCAGGCAAACGCTTTTATAAAGAGTGGAATTGCCAAAAAGTGTTTGGTTATTGGCGCCGAAACACTTTCACGAATAGTAGATCCGTATGACCGAGATTCCATGATTTATTCTGACGGAGCCGGCGCAACGGTTATTGAAGCGAGCGAAAATTTAGGCCAGATTTTATCTCACGAAACTGCAACATACGCTCATGACGAAGCCTACTTTCTATTTTTTGGAAAATCGTATAAAAGTCCATCCAAAGACAACACCAAATACATCAAAATGTATGGGCGAAAAATTTATGAGTTTGCGGTCACCTGCGTTCCCCAAGCCATGGCTAATTGTTTAAAGAATAGTGGTGTAGAAATATCCGAGGTACGCAAGATTTTTATACATCAGGCGAATGAAAAAATGGATGAGGCCATTGTAAAACGTTTTTATGGTCTTTATGATATGGAGGTGCCATCTGGCATTATGCCCATGAATATCGAGAAATTAGGAAACAGTTCTGTTGCCACCATTCCTACACTTTTAGATATGGTTCGCAATGGAAAATTAGAAAATCAATCTATTCGCAAGGGAGATGTTATTATCTTTGCAAGTGTTGGCGCAGGTATGAATATAAACGCCATTGTATACAGGGTTTAAAAGTTTCATATGGCTATTGTTTCGCGCTTTAATATTCTTGATTTTAGTTAGCCTGAACTTGACAACCTAAACTTGAAACCTTGCTGATGTACGAAAAGACTTTTCCGAATAAACGTTTTCAACACACCCTTTCCTTTCTTCAAAAGCATATTGTTACGAATGAATCTATTTTAGATTTAGGGGTTAGAAATCCTTTTTCTGAGATTATGGAGGGTAATGGATACAAGGTAGCAAATACTGATGGAGAAGATCTGGATTTGGACTTTGCTACGGTTCGAAATTCAAATGCGGAAGTGGTAACTGCTTTTGAAATTTTTGAACATTTAATTGCCCCTTTCAATGTATTAAGAGAAATCAAAGCGAATAAACTAGTGGCTAGTATACCGATGCGATTGTGGTTTTCTCCTGCCTATCAGAGTAAAACAGACCCATGGGATAGACATTATCACGAATTCGAAGACTGGCAATTCGATTGGCTACTGGAGAAAGCCGGTTGGAACATAAAAGACCGGGCAAAGTGGACCAACCCTGTAAAAAAAATTGGGCTACGTCCTTTGCTTAGAAGCTTTACCCCACGGTACTATATAGTTTACGCGGAACGAAAAAATATACAAAAGTGAAATTCTAATGATTATCGGTCTAAAAGGATATTTGAATTTGTCATTCGAAAATTGGCTCCATTAATATGCGATATTACATAGTAATTCCAGCCCATAACGAGGAAGCATTTTTAGCAGATACCTTGAACTCTGTTTTGCGGCAAAGTCTACAACCAGAACAGGTGGTGGTGGTAAATGACAATTCTACTGATGGCACGGAAGCCATAATAGATACATTTTTAGGCTTAAGTTCGATTTTTAAAAAACTGAACATTACATCTTCTACCTTGCATATGCCTGGAAGTAAAGTAGTAAATGCATTCAACAAGGGATTAAGTGTTTTAAATGATGAATTTGACTTTCTTGTAAAGTTGGATGCGGATATCATTTTACCCGACAATTACTTTGAACGTATTGCCTATATTTTCACCGGAAATCCTAAAGTGGGCATTGCGGGAGGTTTCCTAAGCGAAAAAGATTCAAATGGGCATTGGAAGCGAAACCACCCGATGAACAAAAATCATGTACGCGGTGCATTCAAAGCCTATTCAAAGAACTGTTTCAAGGCTATGGGCGGACTTAAAAACGCAATGGGATGGGATACGGTAGATGAACTCCTTGCCCAATACAACGGCTTTGAAATCTTTACAGATGATGGTCTGAATGCGAAACACCTTCGCCCTACCGGGCTATCTTATAATGAAAAGGCAAAATTACTTCAGGGGAAGGCAATGTATACCATGCGTTATGGCTTTTGGATTACGTTTATAGCCTCTGCGAAAATGGCTTTAAATCATAAAAATTGGAAAGTATTCTTTGACAACTTCGAAGGTTACTATACGGCTAGAAAAGAAAGAGCTTCTTTTTTAGTATCCGAAAAACAAGGTCAGTTCATTCGTAAATTACGTTGGAAAAACATAAAAAGAAAACTCTTGTAAACGAAAACATCCCGCCGACAGGCAGGATGTTCTTTTATCAATATCGTGAGGCTTCTTAGAAACCTAGTTCTTGCTTTACATCGGCAAGTAAGTCTTTTCCTTTAGTTACGATAGCAGCACTTCCTGGCTGCGAATCGAGTACATAGTCGAAACCTTGAGCAGCGGCTACCTTCTCGATAGCTTTTTTCGCCTCTTCGGAGATTGGACCGAAAAGTTCAGCTTGCTTTTTCTGAATTTCCTGTTGTGCAGCTTGTTGTGCTTCTCCTATGTTTTTTTCAAAACCTTGAAGTTCTAAGGCTCTTTTTTGATTTTCCTCTTCAGATTTAGCTCCAGCCTCGTTCTTATACAAAGTATATTTGTTTTGCAATTCAGTCATTGAAGCCTGAATATCTGCCTGGTATGTTTCTGAAAGTTTTTTCAATTCTGATTCTGCAGCTTTCATTGCTGGCATATCAGATAATAATTTCTGAACGTCAATGTGTGCCACTTTACTCTGTGCATTTACAAAACTTGATGCCGCTACGAATAATACTAGTGCTACAGCTATCTTTTTTAAGTGTTTCATGAGTTTAATTTTAAAATTTGAGTGTTAATTTATGTTAGTAAAAATTTGTTCATATGCTATAAAAATCTGCGTCGTCCGTATCTGAAAATCCATGGGATGAAACGTTTTAGATTTCTGAATTATCGTCTTCCTGCTCTGTGTTCTTTTTTCGGTCCTCTTGTTTGGCCTTCTTTTTAGCCTCCCGCTCTTCCAACAACTTCTTTCTTCGTTCTTCGTATGCCTTCTTTCGTTCTTCTCTCAATTTGAGCTGTTCAGCTCTTTTCTCGTCAGCCGACTTACTTCTGGCTTCCTGCGCTTGCTCGGCTTGCTCCTTGCGGTTTTTTAACGCCTCACTAATTGCTTCAACTTCTTCTCCTTCGACATCCTCAAAGCGGCTTTTCTTAGGTGCTTTTTTCTTTGGAGCACTCACTTTTCGCGTTCGAGCAATACCTCTCAAGATCTGGTCGCTAATATCGTGCCTTTTTTGGGAGTACAACATTACAACATCCGCTGATTTATCGAAAATAAAATCATATTTTTTATTACTTCCTATTTTCTGTACTTCATTGAAAACCTGATCTTGTATAGGTTGTATCAACTGTTGTTTTTGCAAAACCAAATCTCCCTGCGGCCCAAAACGATCTTGTTGGTAATCGAACATTTCCTTTTCAAGAATCTGAATCTCCTCTTCACGTTCGGTAATCAATTCATCGGTCAACAATACTTTCTCCGCCATGAGATCTTTCTTCATTTGCTCAACCTCACTTTGCTTTTGTTCTATCTCAACCTTCCATTTTTGCACTTTTGTTTCCAATTGTGAGGTAGCATCACGGTACTCTTCTACATTCTCTAAGATATATTCCATGTCTACGTACGCTATTCGGACTCCCCTTTGTGCAAAGGTGTACGATGAAAACAGTACTGCAATCAATACAATAAGAACTTGTGTTTTTGCTTTCATTTTTGATTTCGTTTAATCCAATAGAAAATATCGTGCCAAAAATACTAAAACTATATAAATGAGCGCATTAGATTTTGATACGAAGCTGTTAAATCAAAACTGTTGGCCGATAATGAAGTGCGTTTCCCATCCATGTGCTCCCGTCTCTCGACCTGTGTTATCAGGATCAAACCCGTAACCAAAATCAATCCCCAGTAAGCCAAATGCAGGCATAAAGATACGAAGCCCCACTCCAGCCGATCGTTTTAATTGAAACGGATTAAATTCTTGAAAATTGTTGAAAGCGTTTCCAGCTTCTAAAAAAGCAAGTCCATAAATTGAAGCGGAAGGTTTTAAAGTCAGTGGATATCTTAATTCTAAAGAAAATTTGTTGTACACCAAAGCTCCTTCTTGCTGACCTGTAAGTGGATCGATAGGTGTAAGGGTTTGCTCATCGTAACCTCTTAATTGAACAATATCTCTACCATCTAAAGTAAAATTACCCAGACCAGTACCACCAACAAAAAATCTTTCGAAAGGTACATCGCCAACGTCATTGTTGTAATTGCCTAAAAATCCAAATTCTGCATTCGTTCGCAGAACCAACGATTTATCTGCACTCCCAACCAAGGTTGTATACCAATCTCCTTTGAATTTTATTTTGTAATATTCCAACCAGCGAAAACGCTCTTGATCTGAATTTTCAAGTTCGGCAAGCTCCTCGGTAGTCAAAGATTCGCCCTGGGACAAATTCGCCCTTTTAATATTAAGTTCCTCACTACGATCTCTCAACGATTCAAAATCTTTATCACTAAATAGCGAGTAAGGTGGTGTAAACTTAGCCGTTATTTCAAAATTTGAACCTCCTCTGGGGAAAATACGACCCCCTGAAGTGGCATTTCTTGAGATACCAAGCGTGTACGATATGGCGTTCGATTTACCGTTACCGAAATTAAACAAACCGATATTATAGTTCCTAAAGTCATAGAGTTGATACCCCAAAGAGTGAGAAATTGTAAAGAAATCATCAGGCCATTGTACCCGTTTTGCAAGGCCCAGAGTCGCCCCTGTTATAGAAAACTGCTGATCTTTATTGGGTTGAAATCTTCCTCGATCATCTCTGGTGACTCCAAACTGTTGTGTTCTAGAAACCGATAAATTGAAGCGTACCGGTTTTTTACCCCCTAACCAAGGTTCAGAAAAGTTGAGACTATACACTCGAAAAGTTCTACTTGCTTGTAAGCGTAGGGCAAAGGTTTGCCCATCACCCATAGGTACTGGCTTATAGGCTTCGCCTTTTAAGATATTCTGAATCGAGAAATTACTAAAAGAGAGGCCTAAAGTACCAATGAAGCCGCCTCCACCATAGCCTCCCTGCAGCTCTATTTGGCTAGAGCCTGATTCCACCAAACTATACGCCAAATCTACCGTACCCTCATTCGGATTAGGGTTTTGAATGTCTGGTTTAATTTGTTCTGCATCAAAATAACCCAACTGACCTAATTCACGTATACTGCGAATAATGTCAGACTTATTATACTTTTGGCCCGGTCGTGTACGTAGTTCTCTATAAATTACGTGGTCGTTCGTTTTGTCATTTCCAGTAACGGTGACGTGATCTAAAAAGGTTTCCTTGCCCTCAATAATCCGTATCTCAAAATTGATAGTATCGTTTTCTGCAGAAACCTCAACAGGATTAATACTAGAAAAAAGGTAGCCATTATTTTGATACAAGCTTGTAACGTCAATAGCATCTGGCTTAGAATCATCAGCAATACGTTCTCTTAAGAGTACACCATTGTAAGTAGATCCTTTTTTAATTCTTAATAGTGCATGCAATTGTCGATCGGTATATACACTATTTCCAACAAAATCAATATCACCAAAATAGTATTTGTTGCCCTCCTCAACTTTTATTTTAATATCTATATTATTCTCATCAACATTAAGAATAGTATCTGACAAGACCCTTGCATCTCTATAACCATTCTCTGCGTACTTATCTACCAGAAGATCAAGATCATTGTCATAGTCATCTTGAATATATTTAGATTTTTTCCAGAAACGACCCAACTGCTTTTTCTTGGTTTTCTTCAATGCCCTTCTTAATTTCTTACTTGGCAATTTTTGATTTCCTTCAAAAACAATATCATTGATTTTTACCTTATCTCCTTTTTTGACATTGACAACCATACTGCGCGCATTGGTTTCAGAAGTATCTTTCGCAGTGGCAATGCTAACTTTGGCATTGAGGAAGCCTTGTTTCTTATACTTGTTTTGAAGGTAATTTTTGGTATTTGCAATCAAGCTTTCGGTAATCTTTTTCCCTTTTTTAAGGTCAGTATCGTCAAGAATCTCATCGACCTTTCTTTTTTTGACCCCATATACGGTAACCTTTGACAGCGTAGGTCGTTCAGTAATTGTAAGTTCTAGAAAAATCTTCTCACCCTCAATGTTGGTAACATAAAATTCGAGGTTGCTAAAAAGCTCTAGGCCCCAAAGTTTATTTAGCACTGCACTTATCTGGTCTCCAGGAATCGTGATGGGTTGCCCAACTCGCAAACCCGTATACGTTTTAACCGTTTGTTCGTTATAACTTTGAAGTCCGGTAACTTCTAGTCCTCCTAGAATGTATTTTTTACCATTCTCATAGGAAGTGTCATCCTGCGCACTTAAGCTGATGGAGGTAAAAAGTAGTAGGAGGGTAAATAAGAGTTCAAGAGATATGAATTTTTTCATACCGCTAGTTGAGTTGTTCGCTAGTTTTTCCAAATCGTCTTTCTCTGTTCTGGTAGTTTTGAATGGCCTGTACTAAATGTTCTTCACTAAAATCGGGCCAAAATACGTCAATAAAATATAATTCGGCGTATGCAATTTGCCAAAGTAAAAAATTACTGATTCTGTGTTCCCCGCTTGTACGTATCAGCAAATCTACATCAGGCAAATCGTGCGTGTAAAGATGAGTATTAATAATGGTTTCATCAATACTTTCGGGAGAAATTATATTATTTTTAACTTTGATACTTATCTGTTTTACAGCGTTTTTCAGCTCTTCACGAGCTCCATAGCTAAGTGCCAGAGTTAGGGTCATACCAGTGTTTTTTTTGGTTTTTTCCATAACCTCAATTAACTCCTTTCGTGCTTTTTCTGGCAAGGAATCAATATCACCAATCGTGTTTAAACGAACGTCGTTTTTTGTGAAAGTTTTAAGTTCTTTCTTCAAAGATGAAACCAAAAGTCGCATCAATGTATCCACCTCAAGTTTCGGTCTTTTCCAGTTTTCAGTAGAAAATGTGTAAAGCGTTAGGTATTCTATACCAAGACGAACACAATTTTCTACAGCTATTCGAACAGTTTTAACGCCATTTTCATGGCCAAAGACGCGAAGTTTTCCTCTTTGTTTTGCCCATCTGCCATTACCATCCATAATAATAGCAATATGTCGTGGTAGGTTTTTACCCGTAATGTCTTCTATTGTGCTCATTTAGAACAAATTCCAAAATTCAAAAAAACAAATTCCAAAAGAAACCACAAAGTTTCTGAGGAATTGAATTGAGACTATGCTTACAAATCGAGAGGCTAAATTTACTTTTACTCCCTAATAAAAAGCGGTGCAAATATAAGCAGACATTTTGGACAAGAGGTCACGGAAGCGTAATGATTACGAAGAAATCACTCAAAACAATCCATACAAGGCTTTCTTCCGAAGGTATATGTGAAGGTAATACCAGAAAAAACGTACCAGTCATCGCTAAAGATATTTCCAAATGCGGGGTTGATCTGTTGAGCAACCGTAGACTTTTCAGGATTACTGGCATCAAGATTATCAGTAAAAGTATACCGGGCGCCAATTTCGGCCCCTAAAATAAAAAGTTGACTGATACGATATTTAAAACCGACCGTCATTGGAATAGCGAAAGAACCGTCTCTTTGATTGAGCCCATCTTGTAACCTTCCCGCATCGAAGTAGTCATAATCGTATCTAAAATAGGTTAACCCTGTGTATAGATAAGGAGTGAATGCCGGACCAAGTTTATGAAGATTGTATTCTACAAAGTTAAACTCCAATCCAGCGGATACTTCCAATATTGAATTATCAACCACATAGCCTCGCTGTTGCCTCGATGAAAGATTTGATTTAGCGTCATCAGCGGTAAACTTACCATAGATAGCACTTGCCCTCCAGGCATATCGCTTGCTCTTATTCCATTTAAACAAACCGCCAACAGCATAATTTGAAGGCAATATGAAATTGGTTCTACCTACATCGCCGATATTATTGGTTCCGCCACCAAAAGCACCTATCTCATAGGTCTGGGCAGTCGCGCCCATGCACACCAAAAGAAGAATATAAAAGAGACAACTTCTCATAAATTTTTAAAGTTTGCAAATATAACTATTGCAATAGCCTGGGCTAGTACATTTGCCATAGTACTGTTCTCACTTGATAAACAGCATTTAGTGATTTTTATTGTTTTGGGATGTTCAATTACGCTTGTCTTCGCCCCAAAGCAATTTATTGCGAAGTGTTTTCAAAAAGCTCTCAGAAGTATATTCGATCATTTTGATAGTAAATGGGGCTTTTCTTATAGTAAGCTCCGTGCCGTTGGCTACAGAAGCAATTCTAGAATCTAATGAAACCAAATGATGCTCCTCTCTACCCGACACCTTCAAACGAATTTCAGTTTCGTCTGAAATCACCAAAGGCCTTGCATTCAAATTGTGAGGAGCAATGGGCGTTAAGACGAGAGATTTTGCAGTAGGAACAATTACAGGCCCGCCACAACTCAACGAATAACCGGTTGAACCGGTGGGAGTCGAAATGATAAGTCCGTCTGCCCAATAAGAAGTCAAATATTCGTCATTTAGGTAGGTTTCGACAGTAATCATTGAAGTAGTATCTTTTCTACTTACGGTCACCTCATTAAAAGCAAAGTTTAATTCGTTGAATTCAGGAATACCCGAATCTTTGGAAACCTCAACCAAACTTCTTTCTACTATGGTATAAGCGCCCTGAACGAACTCTTGTACCACCTTGCGCACATCTTCTTTTTTGAAAGTAGATAAAAAACCTAGCCTACCGGTATTTACACCAACTATGGGTATACCCGTGTCTCTTACGAAAGTTGTCGCTCTTAAAATGGTACCATCACCGCCAAAGCTGACGAGCATATCGAATGAGGAATTCAACCCCTCAGAATCTGTAAAAGTTAAACTGGTGTTGGTATTTCTACTTTTAGATAATAGTTGAGCGAAACTTTCTTCAATAGCTATTTCGGCTTCGACTTTTTGAAGCTCGTCTAAAAGTTCAAAAACATAG
Organism: Maribacter sp.; assembly: GCF_039974175.1. Classification (GTDB taxonomy): domain Bacteria; phylum Bacteroidota; class Bacteroidia; order Flavobacteriales; family Flavobacteriaceae; genus Maribacter_C. The sequence continues at coordinate 33,404 of NZ_JBDWJN010000013.1, read as the reverse complement.
TCTATGGCATTATCTTGATAAGCTTGACCGTAGATGGCAACTTTCATAACCCTTAAACGTTTAGATATTTATCTAAATAATCAGAACGTTGCTTTAAATCCTCAAGGAATTGATCATCGTTGTTTCCAAAGAGAATATTGTAGTTGTAACGTCTAAACGTTTGTGTAATCTCATTGAAATTCGTTGTTCCGACCTTAATCGTTACTTGTACAACATCATTTTGCATTTCGGTGATAAATCCACCAATAAATCTAGCGTTGTTGCTCTCAACTATTTGGGCGATTTCACTAAAGGAATAGTCTTTCACTCCCTTCGAAACGACTAATATTCCGCCAGGTTCGGTAAAGAAAGGGGTATCAATAAAAACACCCATAAAATCGGTTAGATCGTAATATCCTATCACCGATTCATTCGCACCTAAAATTGGTAATAAGTTGGCTTCATTGCGAGAAAAAGTTTCTAGTACATCTAGCCAATTTGTATCACGACGAACAAAAAAGGTTTCAAGATTGTATCGATAATCCTCTATTTTGTCTTCTATTTTAAAATTTTCGAGGTCATCTTCAGTTAACACTCCTAAAAATCTATCCTTCTCAACAACAGCAACATGCGAGTATGTATGATCCTTGAAAAACTGAATTACTTTTTCGAGAGGGTCTTCAACTTTAAAAACCGGAATATTAGGTAATATGTGGGTATGGATCTGCATAGCTCAAAATATAACGCAAAATACTAATTAATAATATCAAAAGGCGTGCCTAATTTGTATTTTTACAAGCGCTCAGCAAGACAACGATTTTATGACACACTTAAGCGTAAACATTAACAAAATTGCCACCCTACGAAATGCCCGTGGGGGCAATATGCCCAACCTTTTGAAGGTCGCAGCAGATATCGAAAGATTTGGTGCCGAAGGCATTACGATACACCCAAGACCAGATGAAAGGCACATTCGCTATCAAGATGCAAGAGACTTAACTAAGGTGGTAACGACAGAATACAATATAGAAGGCAATCCCAATCCAAAGTTTATTGATTTGGTTTTGGAGACAAAGCCTACACAGGTCACCTTGGTTCCTGATGCTGTTGATGTCTTAACGTCGAACGCCGGGTGGGATACGATTACTCATAAAGACTTTCTTAAAGATATCATCACCACCCTAAAAGCAAAGGGAATTCGAACTTCGATCTTTGTCAATGCAACTACTAAAATGGTAGAAGGAGCCGCTGCAACCGGTACCGATCGTATTGAATTATATACAGAAAGTTACGCGAAAGCCTATGATGAAAACAATAGACAAGATGGAATAGCTTCTTTTATTGAAGCTGCCACTGTTGCTCATTCCCTAGGTTTGGGAATCAATGCGGGCCATGATCTGAGTTTAGACAACATCAAGTACTTTAAAGACAAGGTACCTCATTTGTTAGAGGTATCAATTGGGCATGCCCTTATTTGCGAGTCGCTTTATTTTGGTTTGGAGAATGTTATTAGTATGTATCTAAATAAACTGAAATGAGCGCATTACTACATGCTAAGATTCTAGGTACGGGTAAGCCCATGATCATATTACATGGTTTTCTGGGGATGAGCGACAACTGGAAAACCCTAGGGCGAAAATATGCAGATAACGGACTTCAAGTACACCTCGTCGATCAACGGAACCACGGAAGAAGTTTTCACTCAGAAGACTTTGATTACAGCCTTTTGTCTAAAGATTTAAAAATATATTTCGAGCACCATCAAATTGAAAATGCCATTCTCTTAGGACATTCTATGGGTGGGAAGACAGCAATGCAGTTCGCTTGCGACTATCCAGATTTAACGGAAAAGTTATTGGTGGCAGATATCGCTCCTAAATACTATCCGCCACATCATAATGAAATTATCAATGGCCTGAACACCCTAAATTTTGATGAAATAACATCCCGTGGTCAAGCTGATGATGAGCTTGCAAGACATATTACCGACTATGGTATACGACAATTTCTGTTAAAAAACTTGTATTGGGTAGAAAAGGGGAGGCTAGGCTTACGGTTTAATCTTGAAGTGCTGAGCACTAAAATGGAGGAGATAGGAGAAAACATAAGCGCTACGTCCAATTACAATGGCCCTACACTTTTTTTAAGAGGTGACCGATCAGAATATGTAGTCTCTGCTGACCTTTCCGAAATCAAAAGGAATTTTCCTAAGGCGACATTGGAAACAATTGAAAATGCAGGGCATTGGTTACATGCGGAAAATCCGGAGCAGTTTTTTGAAAAATCGATGGTTTTTATAGAATCGTAAAAAAACATACAATTTATTATGCATGCATAATTTTTTGGCCCAAATTATTGTGCGTCTGATAATTTTGGTTAATTTTGGATTTACACAGTAATAACCATTACTTAACTCTACTAAACTCAAAAATCTACAGATGAAAAAGTTCCTTGCATTACTAGCATTTTCAAGTTTTCTATTCGTTTCTTGTCTAAGCGATGATGCGCAACCTCCCGTTTTTAATGTCCCGACTCCAACTCCTATTACGTATACCAGTGGTGAAGCTGATTTTTCAAAATATGTTTCTGTTGGAAATTCGTTAACAGCAGGTTTCTCAGATGGGGCCTTGTTTATCGACGGTCAAGCTGCTTCTTTTCCCAATATGATGGCCTCTAGTTTTGCGCAAGTAGGTGGTGGTGAGTTTACCATTCCGCTAATGGCTGATAATTTAGGCGGAGCAACCCTAGGAGGACAGCCCATTTTAGGAAATAGATTGTTTCTATCATTCGCCTCAGGCAGTCCCTTACCAGAAGCGGTAAGTGGCACTGGCACTACGGAGATATCAACTGTTTTAACCGGTCCTTTTAATAATATGGGCGTACCTGGTGCCAAAAGCTTTCATTTGTTAGCTCCTGGTTATGGAAATGTCGCTGGCGTAGCACTTGGAGCCGCTAATCCGTATTATGCGCGATTTGCTTCAGATCCTAATGCAACTGTACTAGGTGATGCCGCTGCTCAAGCGCCAACTTTCTTTTCTCTTTGGATTGGAAACAACGATATTCTAAGTTTTGCCACTTCCGGAGGTGCAGGTGTTGATCAAAAATTAAACCCCGACCCGAGTACTTATGGAGGAAATGACATTACTTCTCCTTTAGCCTTCGGACCAACTTACAATGGAATTCTTCAAGCATTGACCGCTGGTGGTGCAAAAGGTGTTGTCGCAAACATTCCTGATGTTACCTCAATTCCTTACTTTACCACGGTTCCGCACAACCCTATTCCCTTAGACGCTGCCACGGCTGGGGCGGTTAATGCCGCTTACGCGGCCTACAATGGAGGTTTGGCGCAATTACAAATGGCGGGTGCAATTTCTGCAGACGAACTAGCGAGAAGAACCATTTCGTTTAGCGAAGGCGCGACAAATGCGGCTGTAATTATAGATGAAGACCTAACTGATCTTACCTCTTTTAACCCGGCTTTGATTAACATGCGGCAGGCCACTGCTGAAGATTTAATGGTACTTCCAGGACTTTCTTTTATTGGTACATTAGCAGATCCTAATAATCCCTCTTCGGTAAATGGCGTTGGGGTTCCTTTAGGTGATCAATGGGTTTTAACTCCAGAAGAACAAGCTATGGTAGCTGAGGCCGCAGCTGCCTTCAACCAAACCATTGCAGATGCTGCAACGACTTTTGATTTGGCATTCGTTGATGCCAATGCTTTCTTGCAAGAATTGAATGCTTCTGGAATCCAACTTGATGACGGCACCACGGTTACTGCGACATATGGTACCGGTGGTGGGTTCTCTCTTGATGGAGTTCACCCTTCGCCACGAGGATACGCTTTGCTAGCAAACAAATTTATGGAGGAAATAGAAAACAAATATGGAGCCACCTTACCAGAAGTCGCACCAGAGGCCTTTACAGGGGTTTACATAGAGTAGCCGCATAAATATCAAAGATTTTAATAAAAGGTATCGAAATTTTTCGGTACCTTTTTTGCATCAATCAGTATTCAATTAAAAATAAAGGTCATGAAATTCATTCTAAGGTTGCTTTTAAGTGCACTTGCCGTAGTGGTATTATCTAACGTACTTCCCAACGTATCGGTTGACACCTATACTACTGCCCTCATTGTAGCCATAGCATTGAGTCTTTTAAACTTTATTGTTAAACCTATCTTAGTAATTCTTACCCTACCGGTCACCATCGTAACCTTTGGCCTGTTCCTATTAGTTATCAACGCCGTAATTATAAAGCTGGCAGATCATTTCGTTGATGGGTTCGTCGTTGATGGATGGCTATGGGCCATCGTATTCAGTCTGCTGCTATCTTTACTCCAATCTATTTTATTTTCCGTTTTAAAAAGCGATAAAAAGCGCTAGAAAACGATTGTATTCCAGTAACTTAAAAACTTGGTAGGATATAGAATTTGTACTACTTTTGCAACCCATTTATTTAAGCAATAATACTAGTAAGAAATGAATATTACCAAAGAGCAGATTGACGAGTTAAATGCTGTAGTGAGAGTAGCCATTACCAAAGATGATTATCAAGACAAAGTAAATAAAATTCTCAAAGACTATAGGAAACAGGCAAACATTCCAGGTTTTAGAAAAGGTCAAGTTCCTATGGGTCTTATCAAAAAGCAGTACGGTAAGGCTGTTTTGGTCGACGAAGTAAACAAATTACTACAAGACAATTTGAACAAATACTTGACGGAAGAAAAATTAGATGTTCTAGGCAATCCGCTACCCAAGCAGCAAGATGGCTTCGATTGGGACAAGGAAGAATTCGACTTTGAATTCGAACTAGGTTTAGCTCCAAATTTTGAGGTTCCGCTTAAAACGAAAAAAGCCATTACCCATTATCATATTGTCGCCGATAAAAAAATGGTTGACGAGCAAGTAGAACGTATTCAAAAGCAATACGGAAAACTTGTAAGTAAAACCGAAGTCAGCAAGAATGATGAGGTTACTGGTACGTTCAAAAACGAAGACGAAGAGGTTGACAATAAAGCTACGTTGGAGTTCAGCATGCTAAAAAGCAAAAAAGCTATTGATAACTTGGTTGGAAAAAAAGTGGGAGATGTTGTTCTACTAAAGACAAAGGGACTTGGTAAAGAAGACAACTTCCTTACAAGTGTTTTGGGAATTTCCGCAGAAAAGGCTGAAAAATTAAACATCGAAGTTTCTTTCACAATTGAAGAGATCAATGAAAGAGAGCCTGCAAAATTAGATCAAGAGCTTTTTGATAAATTGTTTGGCCCAGATGCAATCACTTCCGAAAAGGAATTGAAGGCACGCATTAAAGAAGATTCGGAAAAGCAGTTTGAACAACAATCAGATCAGAAATTGCTAAATGACATTACCACGTATTTTATAGAAAATACCAAATTTGATTTACCCACTGGCTTCCTAACAAAATGGATTCAAATGACCGGTGAAAATCCGCTAACTGATGAGCAGGCAAGCGAAGAATACGAGAAATCGGAAAAAGGATTACGCTATCAACTAATTGAAGGAAAAGTTATTAAGGATAATGATATTCAAATACAGTTTGATGAATTGAAGGAATTTGCAAAAGGTTTCATCAAATCTCAAATGGCCCAATACGGACAATTAAATCCTGCGGAAGAAGAATTGGATAACATCGCCGCGCGTGTAATGAGCAACCAAGATGAAGTGAAAAGACTTTCTGAACAATTGATGAGTCAAAAGCTTTTGAATCTGTATAAAGAGAAAGCAAACTTGAAGGTGAAAGAGGTTACTTACGAAAACTTTGTTAAGGAGGTCTACGGATAATTTCCGAAAAATAATAAGTATCTTTACGGTGCCGGGAATGTTCTTTTCGGCACCTTTTTTGTCTAAAAAATTGAACAATACCAAAATGGATTACGGAAAAGAATTCAAGAATTACGCTATAAATCATCAGGGTATAAATAGCATGTATTATGACAAGATCATGAGCAGTATGTACCCTACGAATATGACTCCAAACATTATTGAAGAACGTCAGCTAAATGCTATTGCAATGGATGTTTTCTCAAGACTAATGATGGATCGTATTATTTTTCTAGGAACTGGAATAAATGATCAGGTTGCCAATATAGTACAGGCACAACTCTTGTTTCTAGAAAGCGCAGATGCCGCGAAAGATATACAGATTTATATCAACTCCCCTGGTGGAAGTGTTTATGCCGGTCTAGGCATCTATGACACCATGCAATTCATCAAACCTGATGTGGCAACAATCTGTACCGGCATGGCAGCATCTATGGGCGCCGTTCTGCTATGTGCTGGAGAAAAAGGCAAGCGAAGTGGTCTCACACATTCTCGCGTGATGATTCACCAACCCATGGGTGGGGCACAAGGCCAAGCAAGTGATATTGAAATTACGGCTCGTGAAATATTAAAACTCAAAGAGGAGCTTTATCAAATAATAGCCAGCCATTCTGGTCAGACCGTCGATAAAGTACACGACGACAGCGATAGAGATTATTGGATGAAGGCTGAAGAAGCCAAGAAATATGGCATGATTGATGAGATTTTAGTAAGAGATAAAGACTAATCTCGACCAAAAACCTAAAAATGTAAGTAGCTGACGCGTATTTGGTAAACCAAAAAGAGAATTTTAGCGTTAGTATCTAGTAATACCACTGCAACTATTATGGCAAAAGAAAACTTAGAGTGCTCGTTTTGTGGAAGAAAAAAACCTGAAACCAATCTATTGATTGCAGGTTTAGATGCCCATATTTGCGACCGTTGTATAGAGCAAGCGCATGGTATTGTAGCTGAAGAATCGAAACAAACAAAAACCAACGACCTATCTTCTGAGCTAGTTTTAAAAAAACCTTTGGAGATTAAAGAATTTCTCGACACTTTCATTATCGGTCAAGAACGCACCAAGAAGGTAATGTCAGTGGCAGTGTACAATCATTACAAAAGGTTGTTGCAGCCAAAAGCCAAAGAAGATGATATTGAAATTCAGAAAAGCAATATCATTATGGTGGGGCAAACGGGTACCGGAAAAACTCTAATGGCAAAAACTATTGCCAGAATGCTTAATGTTCCGTTAGCGATCGTAGATGCAACGGTACTAACTGAAGCTGGTTATGTGGGGGAAGATGTTGAAAGTATCTTAACGCGTTTGTTACAAGCTGCTGATTATAATCTTGAAAAAACCGAAAGGGGTATTGTTTTCATTGACGAAATTGATAAAATTGCCCGTAAGAGCGACAATCCTTCTATTACGAGAGATGTTTCTGGTGAAGGAGTTCAACAAGGCTTGCTAAAACTTTTGGAAGGTACGGTAGTAAATGTACCACCCAAAGGTGGTAGAAAACATCCAGATCAAAAATTCATTGAGGTAAATACCGAGAACATACTATTTATTGCAGGAGGAGCATTCGACGGAATCGAAAGGGCCATCACCAAACGCCTCAACATGCAGGCTGTTGGTTATAGTGCTTCCAAAGCAGACGAAAATTTAGATGAGAGCAATATCTTACAGTATATCATTCCTAAGGATTTGAAGGATTTCGGATTAATCCCAGAGATTATAGGTAGGCTTCCGGTTCTTACACATATGAATCCGCTAGATGAAAAAACACTACGTGCGATTCTAACAGAGCCGAAAAATGCAATCATTAAGCAGTATGAAAAGCTGTTTCATATGGATGGTATTAGCTTCACCATTACTGATCAGGCTCTGGAATACATCGTAAAGAAGGCAATTGAGTATAAATTAGGTGCAAGAGGACTTCGATCGTTATGTGAAGCTATTTTCACCGATGCGATGTTCGAAATGCCAAGTACTGGTGAAACCGAGTTTAAAGTAACCAAACCGTATGCCGAAGATAAACTCTCTCATGAAACTATTAAAAAACTAAAGGCGGTCTCTTAAAGACCGCCTTTAGTTTTTATATCGCATAGCTATTAGAAATTAAGCTATTCTGATTTGAATTGTTTTTTCCTCTTTTGGTTTTTGTGTAACTGCATTTAAAAGATCTAGGCAAACTTTGCCAATAATCTTCTCATCACCGTACATCGTATGCCCGAATCCTTCAATAAGTTCAGACTTCACACCTACTTTTTGATGCCAGTCTAATTTAGGGCGGTATACATCTTGATCACCAAACAAAGCTATTGTTTTGCAATCTGGCTTTGTTTCTTCTGCCCTGATACGAGTTGAAGAAACGGTGTATAACGACTTCATTGGTAGCCCCAATAAACCACTTTTCCAAGCAATAGTACCTCCCATACTAAAACCGAGATAGTGTGCAGGTTCTGATTCTTTTTTGAGTAGATGAGCAACAGCAGTATCTATTCCTCCCTCCACAAAAGCTCTATGTACATTTTCAGTAGTATGTACCGTTACATCAAGATTCGAAAGTTGCTGTATATCGTAATAGGTTATATCAAAGTATTGTTGTAAATATCCTAAGTAAGAAGTTATCCAAAGGCCTTTTTTTGCACCCCACATATCGGATAATATTACTAGTTTTTCTGCCATAATACTAAGTTTATTTTAGTTGTTCGGTCAAGCTGAGCAGCTAATTTGAGCATTAAACGTTCGAATTCCTTATTTATTTGTTTATGTGAGGGAATTCTTCGATGTAGTTCTCTTTATCCGATAAACCGCGTATTTATTAGGTTCTAAAGGGTTCTGATAGTTGAGGAGATCGCATTTTGCAGGCTGGACGACCTATATAACCGCTAAAGTACATTCTTTTCTACCCGGTGTTAATACAATCGATAAGCGAGTCCAAATTTGTAGGTATCGGTATTAGCCATTCATCGCCAACAACTCTTCAAGATAATCGCGCTTGTTCGATAATCTTGGAATCTTATGCTGCCCACCTAATTTGTCTTTTGACTTAAGCCAATCATAAAAAAGATTTTCACGGGCCATGTGCACCGACGGCATATTTAGGGTAGTGTTTTTATAACGCTTTGCTTCGTAATCAGAATTCAACGATTTCAGTGCATTATCGAATATTTCTGTAAAATAGTCTAGCTTTTCAGGTGGCTTTCTGAACTCTATAATCCACTCGTGAGCACCTTTTTCAGTATCTACCATAAAAATTGGCCCAGCCGTATAATCTTTGATTTCTGCACCGGTCTTACTACATACACTTCGCAATGCCTCTTCTGCATTTTCGATGATCAATTCTTCCCCGAATACATTGATATGATGTTTGGTTCGTCCGGTAACTTTGATCCGATAAGGGTTTAAAGAAGTAAAGCGTACCGTATCACCAATTTTGTACCGCCACAAGCCCGAATTTGTAGTAATAATAATAGCGTAATTGACATCGGTTTTAACTTCCCAAAGAGGAATCGCCTGCTCCAATTCCGTTCCATAAGTATCCATAGGAACAAATTCGTAAAAAATACCGTAGTCAAGCATCAACAATAAATCATCGGCATTATTACGGTCTTGAATCGCAAAAAATCCTTCTGAGGCATTATATATCTCATAATACTTAAAGCGTTGCCTTGGAAGTAATTTCTGATATTGTTCTTTATACGGATTAAAACTTACGCCACCGTGAAAATATACCTCTAGATTTTCCCAGACTTGAAATAAGTGATCTTTCCCAGTTTCTTCGATAACATTATTTAGAAGCACCAACATCCATGATGGCACACCCGCTAAACTGGTAACATTTTCTTGCGTACTTTCTTGAATAATCGCCATCAGCTTTGATTCCCATTCGCTCATTAAGGAAACCTTGTTGCTGGGCGTACTGCTGAATTCTGCCCAAAGTGGCATATTGTCGATTAAAATTGCGGAAAGGTCACCGAAGAATGAACCGTTATCCTCGTACAGTTGTTTACTACCTCCAAGGCGCAAGCTTTTACCCGTAAACAGTTGCGAATTCTCATTGTTGTTTAAATAAAGACATAACAAATCCTTACCCGATTTGTAGTGACAATCTTCTAAAGCCTCAGCGCTTACAGGAATAAATTTACTTTTAGCATTGGTGGTACCACTACTTTTTGCAAACCATTTTATTGAAGTTGGCCAAAACACATTTTGCTCTCCACGTCTGGTACGTTCTATCATGGGTTCGATGTCTTCATAAGATACAATAGGAACGCGTTCACGAAAGGTGTTGTAATTTTCAATCGACTCAAAATCATAGCGTTTGCCAATCTCTGTGTCTTCTGCGATTTCCAATAGTTGCTCTAAGACCTCATCTTGTACCTCGCCTGGGTATTTCAAAAAAAGCTCTATTTGATGATAACGCTTTTTAAGCAACCAGGAAGCAATTGAATTGAATAAAGGTATTGGCATTTTGGGTATCTTTGGCTATATACAACTTGTATCATCTTTTTGCTTTGAACCGTACAAGTTTAAAGCTAAAAATAGGTTTAATAGTTATCATTTTCAAATTACAAATACTTTTATGCAGTACGAAGGTGTATTACAAAAAATGCCTACTGAAATAGGTAGTCCTATTCAGTATTATATGATTTTCGAAGGTGATTTTTTAAATGTGAACCAGGTGCTCAACAAGCGTCTAAAAATCACCTTTATCAAACATCAATGTCTGAATTGTGGCAATGACAGGCCTATTTTTCGCCAAGGTTTCTGCAAAAGCTGCTTTTATGAAATTCCATCGGCCGGAGATTGGATTATGCGTCCAGAACTTAGTACAGCACACTTAGGAAAGGAAGATCGCGATTTGGAATATGAAAAAAAAGTACAGCTGCAACCTCATATTGTGTATCTGGCCAATTCTAGTAATATCAAAGTTGGAGTAACCCGTAAGACGCAGGTACCAACGCGATGGATAGACCAGGGGGCACACGAAGCAATTGAAATTGTTGAAGTACCGAACCGCTATTTAGCTGGTATCACCGAAGTGGCCCTAAAAGATCATATTGGCGACAAGACCAATTGGCGTAAAATGCTTACCAATTCAGTGGAAGATGAAAATTTGGTGGCATGGAGAAATAAACTCAAACCTTATGTTCCTCAGGAAGCCGCGGCATACTTTATTGACAATAATACCGAGACTAATTTGGAGTTTCCTGTTTTGCAGTATCCTGAAAAAGTGAAAAGCTTGAACCTGTCAAAAACCCCAGAATTTGAAGGAGTTCTCAAAGGGATAAAAGGGCAATATCTGATTTTTGAGGATAATACCGTTTTTAATGTTCGCGGTAGCGAAGGGTATTATGTCAGTTTAGCGATTTCCTAAATCAGTTAATTGAATCTTGCTCAGCCTTAACCGTATCTTTCTTTTTCTTTCTTCCAAGGAATCCACCTATGATATCTTTGGCCTTCTTCTTTACTACATCATCTTCTGAGGTCACAACAACAGAATCGGTTTTTGTTGCCGTACTATCCTTTTTGCCACTTGCTAAAACTCCTCCTAAAACATCTTTTACAGCATCCTGAGCAGGATCGTTAGTTCGGCTAGAATCTGCTTCTGATGAATTACCACTTAATACATCATTTAATAAATCTTTGGCTTTATCTTTCCCCGTGTTGATTAGTTTTTGTTTTTGAACTTCGATCAATTTTGAGGTCAACGTCTTCACACCCGAGGTCAAATCGGTGGTAACATTAGGACTACTGTAATCACCTCCAATATTGGCTATTACCGGAATCGTTAAATTTTGCAATTGCTGATCATCAATTTTAGCGATTAAATTGTTTACCTCGCTTCCCAAATATTTGGCCGGTACTTCCATGGTTGCGATATAGTTCATTTTACGGTCAAAGGTATGGCCGCCATCCACATTGATAGCAATATCTTTATAGTTTAGCGTGAACGGTTTTACACTCACCACACCGTCTTTAAAGGAGAGCTTCGTTTTTAAATCGTTAAGATTCAATTGCTTTAAATCAATAAAATCTAGTTTACCGGCCAAGGCGGTCATTAATGGTGATGACTCCGTCTCAAAATTCTTGGTGAAAATATTAGCAAGCATGTTGCCACTAAGGGAAAGCAAATCTGGAGTGAAGTTATCGCTAAGCGCTCCTGAAAGTTCAATATCTGAATTGAGTTTTCCTTTTAAAATTTCAGCTACGGGGGCCAGTACTTTGAACAATTCTAGAGATTTAAAGGTTTCCCCAATTTGTAACTGGGTCATACCTAATTTCATATTGAAGGTTGGTGTTTCGCTTTTAGTAGATACTTCTCCACTAAAAGCCATTTTGCCATCAAAGACGGCGGTAGTCATATTACTTAATATCGCTTTCTCATCTTTTATTCGGAGGTTTCCTTTTACATCTTTCAAAACCAAATCATCATATAAAACGGTGTTAGCGGTCGCGTTGATATTGGCGTCTAAGAACGCTGGAATTTTGAGTTGTTCATCTCCAATGATTGGTTCTCCATTTTCGTTGGTCTCACCCGCTTCAAAGTCTTCATCAGCTACCATGAAATCATTCAGCGCAAAAGTGTCGGACTTCAAATCAAAATTGCCTGCTATCTTTTCTTTGTTGAACATATAACCCAGGAGGTTATCTATAGTTCCGGTTGCCTTGAAGTCAGTGCTACCCGTAGCCCCTTCTAGTTCGTTTAAGGTTACCGTTTCCGGATTAAAAGTAAGTGCAGTAGCTTTTAATATTATGGGGTGCACCAGTTCTTCGGAATCATATTGAAAGTCTTTAAGACTCATCTTACCGCTTGTCTCAGTGCGCTCATATTGATGATTTTCAACCGATGCCATATCGAAAGCTGTTGTGATATCGGCCTCTAGTATACCCCTTAAATCCAAATCTGCAGGAATAGGATAGGCCTGTTCTATATTTGCCAAGTTTATCTTCGCATCTACATGAGCGTTCACCTTGGCATTTCCCATCAACTCATTGATTTTAGCGACCATATTGAAGGTATCGTCGTCAATCATAAAAGAGAGTTTTCCAACATCGACATATGTATCTTCGGTAACTCCTGTTTTGTTGATGACATCAACATCGATAAACACATTGCGTACCGACTTTGGCAAATCAGGATATTTAAAAGAAGCATTTTCAGAATTGATACCGATATTGAATTTTGGAATATAGGAATCATCAACGATGCCTTTGAATTCTCCTTCAACTATAAAATTTCCGGTCGTTTGTACATTTTCAATGTTCTGGGAATACTCTTGAGGAATGACAGCTAGAAAATTCTTGAATTCTGAAGAAAGAGTTTTAAAGTTAATATCCACTTCTTGACTGTTCTCATTTACTTTGACATAGCCATCAAAAACCAAAGGCAACTGATTAATTACCGCCTCATTCTTTAGAAAACTATATTTACTTTCAGCTAAATCTATTCCGATGATGGCATCTAGCAGTACTCGATTTTCATTCATGTAGTTCGTGCTATCCATTTCAAGGGTAACCAGTGCTTCGGTATGTGTATCTAGTTGAGAGGCGGCTAGTGAAAGGTCTCCGGTTCCTTCGTGTTGTAGATTGGAAAGTTTAAAAGATATTCCTGAAGATTTATCTAGATACGAAATATAAGAGTTAATTATTTCGTAGGATTTCATGGCAAGCTGAAATCCGGTAGATTCTTCCTTGGCCTGGCCTTGAACACCCGAATCTTTCTCGATGTCATAATTGGCGCTTTCCGTCTCGTCTACTATGATATTAAGATTAGCTCCATCGATAAATAAGCTTTCGATAGCAATAGATTCGTTTTCATTTTTTAAAAGTTGACGAATGCCCATTCTTAAATCTACCTGTTGAGCTGCAAAGAGTGTATCGCCTTCAAATGGTGCCTTATTGATCAAAGAAAGGTTCTCAAGGGAAACTTCAGCATCTGGGAAACTTCGTATCAAACTCAGACTGGCATTCGAGAAATCTAAAGAAGCATTGACATTATTGTTCACATTGTTCTTGATGATATCGCCAATCTTAGCCTCTAAAATAAAAGGTGCAGCGATTAAAACTCCGATTACCAACAACAAAAGAACACCAAAAATTTTTAAGATTTTCTTTCCCATACCTCCGTGCTTATTTAGTGTATAACTATAACTCTCGGGAAGACAGAATATTTTAAAACTTGAATCAAATATCCAAGTTAATTTCCTCCCCCATTTTAAGACCAAATCGTTTTCTTAAGAGATATACGAAGAAATAGAGGAAAGGGGTGTCGAAGAAGGCAACTAAAACTTTAAATAAAAAGCCTCCTACAAGTAAGCCGCTAAATCTCTGCCATTCTATTTCACCAAAATAGCAAAGTAAGGTCAGAACAGTAAATGTATCTACGAACTGAGATAAGAACGTTGAAAAGTTATTCCGAAGCCATAGGTGCTTTCCTTTTGTGAGTTTTTTCCAAAAATGAAATAAATGAACATCAACAAACTGAGCCAATAAATAAGCGATCATTGAAGCTCCCACAGCTAAAATAGTCTTGCCAAATACTTCAAGAAATATATCATCCTCAATTGGAGACCAACTTGTTGCAGGAACAACAGAAGCTACATAAACAATACCCATAGAGAACACAGAAGCAAAAATCCCTGCTATAATAATTTGATTCGCTTTTTTCTTTCCGAAAATTTCAGAAATCAAATCTGTAATCAAAAAGGTTATAGGATAGGGTAAAATACCAACAGATATTTCAAAAAGAGGAGCACCAAAAACCTTGACATCACCAAAGGGATTCCAGTAAAAGAACTTTTGAAAAATCAGGTTTGACACCACTAAGGAGGTAATGAACAAGGCACCTAGATAGAGGTATATTCTAAAAGCCAGTTTTTTGTTTTCAGGGGTCATGAATTACTTGATATTCAAAACAAATGGCATTCTTGTCTGAGGGCCTTTTTGTTCCATTGCAGATTTTACCTGTTTTATGATAGTGTAAGCCTCTACCCCTATCTCTTGTTCGATAAGGCTCTTTTTTGTTTTGGCGCTTGCTCCACCAAAATCTTCCATGAAACGTTCTAGACCGGTTTTATACCGAGGATATTTTTTGATTCCAAATTCCTCAATCTCCGCCATTTTAGCAGCTTCTTGAACGGCATCATTAAGATTGCCCAATTCATCTACTAAACCGATACGTTTGGCATCGACTCCGCTCCAAACCCTACCTTGAGCCACATCATTAACCTCTGAAATCGACATATTCCTTCCTTGAGAAACACGGTCTAGAAAGGTATCGTAAGTTTTTTTAATACCCTCTTGCACCGTACTTCTAAAACCATCGGTCATCGGTTCAAAAAGCGAATAATCAACGGAATTTTTATTGGTACCTACTTGCTCAGCATTAATACCTATATCCGCAGCCAATTCACTTATATTCGGAATTGTACCAAAAACACCTATTGAACCGGTTATTGTGGTTGGTTCTGCATAAATTTTATCGGCACCAGCGGCTATGTAATACCCCCCGGAAGCTGCAACATTACC
Organism: Maribacter sp.; assembly: GCF_039974175.1. Classification (GTDB taxonomy): domain Bacteria; phylum Bacteroidota; class Bacteroidia; order Flavobacteriales; family Flavobacteriaceae; genus Maribacter_C. The sequence continues at coordinate 18,062 of NZ_JBDWJN010000013.1, read as the reverse complement.
CATAGAAACAACAACCGGTTTCTTTTCTTTGGCCAATTCGAGCTCTCGCCAAATAATATCGGATGAAAGTGCACTTCCACCAGGAGAATCTACCCTCAAAACTATCGCTTTGACCTGGTCATCTTCCTTTGCCTTGATTATCGCCTCATTCATTAAACCTTGACCAATCATGTCAGGACCACCTTCTCCATAAATGATCTCACCTTGTGCAAAAATAATGGCAATCTTATCTTTTCCCTTTCTTTTCATTTTCCGATTTGAACGAACAAAATAATCTTCAAGGGTTATAATATTCAAACCGTTATCTAAAACCGGGTCAACAGCATATTTTAATTTTTGTTCATACTGATCGTAGAAAACAATCTCGTCAATAAGTCCGGCTGTTTTCGCCATTTGCGGAGTTCTTCCACCAAGGGTATCAGCGATACTGTTCAAATCTCGTGGAAGAATATTGCGTTCATCAGAAATCTCTTCAATGATTGAATTCCATAAAGAACTTATCAATTCTTTAATTTGAGTTCGGTTGGCATCACTCATCTCATTTTCCAAAAACGGTTCAACAGCACTTTTGTATTTTCCGTGTCGTATAACTTCCATCTTAACACCCGTTTTTTCCTGAAGATCTTTATAAAATAAGACTTCAGAAGCTAAACCTTTAAAATCTAATGCCCCAACGGGGTTAATAAAAATAGAATCAGCAACACTTGCCAAATAGTAGTCTTTCTGCATATAAAAATCGGCGAAGGTATAGATGAATTTGCCGCTTTTCTTAAAATCTTGCAGCGCTCTTCGAATTTCATGTGTTTGGGCATATCCTGCGAGCGTAAAATTGTTATTTATGCTAATACCTTTGATATCGTCATCTTCTTTGGCCACTTCAATAGCATTCAGAATTTCATCTAGGCCTTGAGATGCCTTGAACAAACTCGCAAAAGGGTCGTCAGCATTGGCACCAACATAATCTGTTATAGGGAGTTGCAGCTGAAGTTCTAAAACGGAATTTTTCTTAACCACAACGGTATCCTCTGAACTACTCAGCAAACTCGCAAACAAGAAAAACATAAAGAAAATAATGCCGAAGGCAACAAGACAACCTAAAATGGCTGCCAAAAAATTTCGCAAAAAGTTCATAAAAATGTTGTGTTATAAATATCCTTCAAAGATAATGAACTCCTATTGATTTTTTATTTTACCTCTATTTTTACCTTTTGCATACAAATTTTGTCTTATTCTCAAACCTAAGCTAAGGTTATGTCGTTCGAATAATCCTTCATTGAGCTGAAAATATCGGTTCACAACAAAAAGTCTTAGCGAGTTCAATGAAAGTGATTTTGTTTTATTTACTTTGTTAATCCCGATTATGAACTCAACCAAAACCATATACCTTTCCTTAGGAAGCAATATTGGCGACAAACTGAATAACCTTCAGGATGCCATCTTTGCGATTCATCAAAAAGCTGGTAAGGTGCTACGCATATCACCCGTATATCGAACGAGTGCCTGGGGTTTTGAAGCGGAAGATTTTTTCAACCTCTGTATGTCAATTCAAACCGAATTACCTCCAGAGGCACTACTAGAAGTCCTCTTGAAAATTGAGACTACTTTGGGGAGGGCACGTTTTGAAGAAGAGGGTTACCAAGCCCGTAAAATAGATATCGACATCTTGTATTATGATAAAGAAACGGTATTCAATGAGCATTTGGTCATTCCACATCCTGAGCTTCCCTTCCGCAAATTTGTACTGAGGCCTTTGGCCGACATTGCTCCGCAGTTCTATCATCCTGTACTAAGTAAAGATACCCGCAACCTGTTACAGGAATGTAGAGATAAGGGAAAACTCGAAAAAACCGCATATCGCCTTTTTAAGGACAAGAGTGATCTCTTTGCCCACACTAATTTTGTCGCGATCGAGGGTAATATTGGTGCCGGGAAAACCACTTTGGCCAACAAAATAGCTGCAGATTTCAACGGCAAATTGGTACTCGAACGTTTTGCCGACAACCCCTTTTTACCGAAATTTTACGAGGACCAAAGCCGTTATGCCTTCCCTTTGGAAATGTCTTTTTTAGCAGATCGATATCAACAGTTTACCGATGACACCTCGCAATACGATTTATTCAAAAGCTTTATGGTCAGCGATTACGATATCTATAAATCATTGATTTTTGCTCATGTCACCTTACAAAAGGAAGAATTTGCGCTCTATCGGAAGCTGTTCAATTTGATGTATAAGGAAGTAAAGAAGCCTAAAATTTACGTTTACTTATACCAAACTACCGAGCAGCTGTTAAAGAACATTAAAAATCGCGGTAGAGCGTACGAACAAAATATTGAACCCGCATATTTAGAAAAAATCAATTCAGGATACTTCGATTTCATAAAGAGTTACCCTGAGCAAAATAATTTAGTCATCGATTTGGGTGAAATGGATTTTGTTCAAAACTCAGATGACTATGATCGCATCGTGGACCAAATTTTAAAATTCGCGGTTCAACTGCCATTTTAAGTTAATTTTAAGGAAAATGTTGCATAGAACCAATGGATTTGTTTAATTAGCAATTGCTAAAACGCAACTAACTAACTCAAACTATACCTTAGGCCCGATTGTTTCGGGCCTTTTTATGCGTTCAATTTCTGCCAAAAATCCCAGATTACCACGCCCGCACTGACCGATATATTTAAAGAGTGTTTAGTTCCAAACTGAGGAATTTCAACGACTTGTCCACAAACATCAACTACGCCCTGAGCTACCCCCTTTACCTCATTGCCAAAAACCAAAACATACCGTTTTGAAGCATCGATCTTAAAGTCATTTAACATCATCGCCTTTTCAACCTGCTCTATCGCTATCGTTTCGTATTCCTTTGCGTTATATTCTTCAATTAGCGCTTGGGTGTTTTCTCGATATTCCCATGCAACACTTTGCGTGGCTCCCAAAGCCGTTTTCCGAATGTCTTTGTGGGGAGGTATTGCGGTAATGCCACAGAGGTATATTTTTTCGATCAAGAAAGCATCAGCAGTTCGAAACACCGAGCCGATATTATTAAGACTTCGAATATTATCTAAAACAATCACAATAGGCGTTTTTTTCTCTTTTCTAAAGGCATCAACATCCAATCGCGGTAACTCTTCGTTCGTTAATTTTCGCATGAAAAAGATTCGTAGTTAGAAACAATTATTTTGAATTTACACTTGCTTTTCAACTTTAAAAGTTATCCCCATAATATCAACAATTGGGTAAATTCCTTAGCAAAAATAGTACATTCGTTTTAAGCGCTATTTACATTAAATCGTCTTAAAAACTGTCTGTTGAAAAAAACGCAAAAACCCAAGAAGGTAACCCCTTTAATGCAACAATATAATACCATCAAGACAAAGTATCCTGATGCCTTATTATTGTTTCGTGTTGGTGATTTTTACGAAACTTTTGGAGAAGACGCGATTAAGGCATCTAAAATTTTGGGGATCATTCTTACCCACAGAAATAATGGCGGCGATAGAACCGAACTGGCAGGTTTTCCGCACCATTCTTTAAACACCTATCTACCGAAGTTGGTGAAAGCCGGGCAACGCGTCGCCATTTGTGATCAGCTAGAAGATCCAAAAATGACGAAAACAATCGTTAAACGAGGGGTAACAGAATTAGTGACTCCTGGGGTAGCGATGATCGACGATATTCTTGACACCAAAACAAACAATTTTCTATCTGCTGTACATTTTGGTCGTAATCTAATTGGGGTGTCTTTTGTTGATATTTCAACTGGAGAGTTTTTAACCGCTGAAGGCAATGCCGAACAGATAGACAAATTGCTTCAGAACTTTGCCCCAAATGAAGTTTTGGTTTCCAAAGCGCACAAAAAAGACTTTCAAGATTTTTTTGGAAAACGCTTCCATACTTTCTTTATAGAAGACTGGGTATTTCAGGAAGACTATTCCCAAGAAACCCTTAAAAATCATTTCAAAACGAAGACTTTAAAAGGTTTTGGTGTTGATCATTTGACCTATGGAATCATTGCCTCTGGCGTGGTTTTGCATTATTTGTCTGAAACTCAGCACCGACAACTTCAGCATATTAGTTCTTTAAAACGGATTGCCGAAGAGGAATATATTTGGATGGACCGTTTTACAATTCGAAATCTTGAATTGTATCATTCCACCAACCTAAATGCCGTTACTTTATGTGATATTATCGATAAAACCATTTCGCCTATGGGTGGGAGGTTGTTGAAACGATGGTTGGCACTCCCCTTGAAGAATGTAGAGAAAATCAGGAGAAGACATCAAGTAATTGCGCATTTGACCACAGAAGACCCGGTATTACAAAAACTGCAACACCATATCAAACAAATGGGTGATCTTGAGCGTCTAATTTCAAAGGTTGCTACAGGAAAAATTAATCCGAAAGAGGTTGTTCAGTTGAAGAATTCGCTGGAGGCTATTGTTCCTATCAAGCAAGTGGCTTCACAGCAAGATAGCGATGCCCTACAATTAATTGCAGATCAATTGCATTCTTGCGATAGCTTACGCTCGAAGATAAAGGAGATGCTGAACGAAGAAGCACCGATTCAGATTTCAAAAGGAAAAACGATTGCTGATGGTTATTCGGAAGAACTTGACGACTTGCGTGCCTTGGCCTTTTCAGGAAAGGATTATTTGTCTAAAATGTTAGATCGAGAAACCGAACGAACTGGTATTACCTCTTTAAAAATAGCGTCCAATAATGTATTTGGTTACTATATTGAGGTAAGAAATACCCATAAAGACAAAGTGCCAGAAGAATGGATTCGAAAACAGACTTTGGTCAATGCAGAGCGATACATAACTGAAGAACTAAAAGAATACGAAGGAAAAATATTAGGTGCTGAGGAACGTATTTTAAGTCTTGAACAACAATTGTTTTCGCAATTGGTGGTTTGGATGCAAGAATACATCGCTCCTGTACAAAACAATGCCCATCAAATTGCACAACTCGATTGCCTATGCGGGTTTACCCAATTGGCGAAGGAAAACAAATACACTGAACCAATTCTAAATGATTCCACGGAAATCGAAATTCGAAATGGTCGACATCCTGTTATTGAAAAGCAATTACCATTGGGAGAGGCATACATAGCTAACGATGTTATTTTGAATCGTGACAATCAGCAAATAATTATGATTACAGGGCCAAACATGAGTGGAAAGTCGGCTATTCTGAGACAAACGGCCCTTATCGTTCTATTGGCTCAAATGGGAAGCTTTGTTCCTGCCGAGTATGCTCGAATAGGTTACGTCGATAAGATATTCACAAGAGTTGGTGCAAGTGACAATATTTCAATGGGTGAATCAACCTTTATGGTTGAAATGAACGAAACCGCATCGATCTTAAACAATCTCTCAGAAAGAAGTTTAGTGTTGCTCGATGAAATTGGACGCGGAACCAGCACCTATGACGGCATTTCAATCGCTTGGGCGATTTCGGAATACTTACATGAACATCCTGCACGCGCGAAAACCCTTTTTGCTACGCACTATCATGAGTTGAACGAAATGGCGGCCACTTTTGAGCGTATCAAGAATTTCAACGTTTCCGTAAAGGAATTGAAAGACAATGTGCTCTTCTTGCGCAAGCTTACCGAAGGTGGAAGTGAACACAGTTTTGGAATACATGTCGCTAAAATGGCTGGTATGCCCCAGGCCGTGATTACAAAGGCAAATAAGATCTTAAAAAAGCTTGAGAAATCACATTCCAATGAAGAACTTACCGATACCTTAAATGCTGCACAAAACGAAATGCAATTGAGTTTCTTCAATTTAGATGACCCCCTTTTAGAGCAGATAAAAGAGGAGATAACGCATCTTGACATCAATACCCTAACCCCAGTAGAGGCATTGATGAAATTGAATGAAATAAAGCGTTTACTGACAAAAAACAAAAAGGCGACGAGTTGAAGCTAGCCAAGCTTTTTTTAAAAGAAATTCCTTTGGATTTTATAGAAATGTATTAAATTTGCATCCGCATTAGCCACTAATGCAAGTTCTTTTTAAATTGAAATTACCATACGCGAAAGTAGCTCAGGGGTAGAGCATCACCTTGCCAAGGTGGAGGTCGAGGGTTCGAATCCCTTTTTTCGCTCAGAAAACGCTGCTGGTCAGCGTTTTTTTTATTCATGTACTAGCGAGTACATTGAGGCTCGAGTGGTGGAATTGGTAGACACGTTGGACTTAAAATCCAATGGACATTAGTCCGTATGGGTTCAAGTCCCATCTCGAGTACAAAAGGAAAGCCAAGATTTTAGAATCTTGGCTTTTTTATTCAGCTACAACAAATTCTGCTTTTTCAAGCCTTGCTAATAAATAGCTGTATTTTATTGCATCAGGGTTCAAAATATTATCTATTTTTATCCTCGTGATTAAAAATAGTAAGCACCATATCGCCCTATTTTATGTTGCCTTGATTTTATTCTTCAAGGTTGCTGGCTTACATGCACTTACCCCGCACAATGATGATACCGATGTGCAACACTGTGAGATTTGTCACATCACTACAGCGGTTAGTTTTATACCACTTATTGAATCAGATGCCACTGTTGTTCCTCAAAAAGAGCATTTATTATTAGAACAAAAACTCAATAGTACAGCTCCCAAGGTTGTTTTTAATAACAAATTTTTATCGAGTAATCAATTTACTCGCCCTCCCCCACAATTCTCATAGTCCATTGTAAATGTAGTACCCTACTCCCTTTTATGGGATAGGTGCTTTTAACTCACCCTTTGAATGATTTGGTGACTCCCTCTTTGTGGGTTTATCAAGGTTTTCTAGGTATTTGACATGCTATGGGCTACTCCCTTTTTGCAGGGTTCGTCTTCAACAAGTTCAAACTTCCAATTATTGTTAACCACAGTATGTATGGGTGTTTGTAAGATTTACTAATAATTTAAATTCAATAAACCTTATGTTGAAAGCAACAAACATAGGCAAGTCCTACCAGGGAAAAGTGGCTTTAAAAGATGTTTCCTTTGAAGTATCCAAAGGCGAAATTTTCTGCTTACTCGGACAGAATGGTGCGGGAAAAACAACAACCATCAATATATTTCTTGGTTTTATCGATAAGGATGGAGGTCAAGCTTTTATTGGCACCCAAGAAGTAGGTAAAGACGATACCAACCAACTCACGGCGTATATACCTGAGACGGTGCAACTCTATGGCAATCTTAGTGGTGTAGAAAACCTCGATTTCTTTAGTCGTCTGGCGGGATTCAAATACACAACAGCAGAATTAGAGGCATTTCTAACCAAAACAGGATTGCAATCAGATGCGCAGCACAAAAGGCTATCGGCCTACTCCAAAGGAATGCGGCAGAAAGTCGGTATTGCAGTGGCACTAGCCAAAAACGCCGAAGTTATTTTTATGGATGAGCCTACCTCTGGTTTAGATCCAAAAGCCACTTCTGAATTCACAAAAATCTGCAAGGAATTGGCCAATATGGGCAAGGTCATATTTATGGCTACCCATGATATTTTCAATGCTGTAGAACTGGGTACTACTATAGGCATAATGAAGGAAGGCGTACTTGCACAACAACTGAAAGCTAGTGACATAGACGCTGGACAATTAAATCAACTTTACTTAGAAACTATTTAGAATCATGAAATGAGCCATAAACATGCTCGATTCTAATCGTGATGGTTATTGGCGAATTACATCTGACAGATAAAAAACATTAAAAATAAACAGATGAAACACTATATATCAATACTAATAATACTAATTACAATTCATACCTCATTTGGCCAAATTGCAATTGAGGGTAAAATAGTCGATACCGATGGTCAGTCCATTTTGGGAGCAACCATTTCATTTACAAACCAAGATTCAGGAACAAGGAACGGCACGGTATCTCAAGACGATGGAAGCTTTACTTTTGAACTTTCTCAAAGCGGAAATTATCAAATTGATGTCAGTTATGTGGGGTTACGGTCATTGCGTTTGCAGCAACCATTTGACCAAAATCAGACCTATGATTTAGGTACGCTCGTATTGGAAGAAGGCGTTGAACAACTTCAATCGGTCGAAGTTATCGGTAGAGCCCGAACTGATTACAATAGTGACTATTCGTTTTCAGCAACAAAAGTGGCCATAGCCAATAAAGAATTGCCACTAGCAATAACCTCAGTTACTAAAGAACTGATAGCAGACCGATTAGCTTTTCAGCTACCAGATGCGGTTAAGACGGTTAGTAATGTTACAGCAACAGGTTTATATAATCATTATAACATACGTGGTATTACCCAGGCTGACGACGGTCAAGTACTCAATGGAATGCGAACCCGCCAATACTACTTTCTACAGCCAATTACCTCTCATTTAGAGCGTGTTGAAGTAGTAAAGGGGCCATCATCGGTAACTTTTTCCAGTGCAGATCCAGGAGGTACAGTAAATATGGTAACCAAAAAACCGTTGACGGAAAAACGCAGTGAAGTGTCTTTAACGACAGGAAGTTTTGGAACCTTAAGAGCTACGGCCGATTTTACGGGGCCTTTAAATAAGTCAAAAACGCTTTTGTACCGCTTCAATGCTGCTTTTCAAGAGGCAGATTCGTTTAGAGATGTTGTAAACAACAATGCGGTTCTATTTGCGCCATCTTTAAGCTATATTCCTAATGAAAGTACATCATTGAATGTAGAAATGATTTATAGTGATGCTGAAGGCAATTTAGATAGAGGACAACCTATTTTTGGTTCAATCAATGGTGAATTTGATTTGAATAGTACCCCTGTTACAAGAAATGTTGGTGCATCTAGTGACCATTACAAAAATAAGGAGTTTATTTTCATGGCCAATTTCAGTAAAAAGTTTGCTGACAACTTTGGTTTCAATGCCCAGTTTATGAAACAAACTTGGGATGAAGATTTAGCCGAACATAGAGTTGGTGGTACCGTAGTAGATATTGATGGTAATGTGATTCCTACCCTGGCAAGGTTGCGATATGATGAAAGACAACAATTTTGGGAAACAGATAATTTCAGCACCTACTTTACATATGATATCAAAAGTGATAAGGTTACTAATAAAATATTAATTGGCTATGATGCTTCGCGTTGGGAACGAAAAATCGGAGCGGGATTCTTGCGTGCCAGAAGATATTTAACCGTCAGTGGGGGTCAATCTAATTTTGACCCAGCTAATGCGGATAATTTTGAACAAATCGTAGTTGACGGTGTTACGATACCAAAACCAGCTGCAGCTTTCTTTAATTTAGAAAGTCCTTTTAATGGTGCTAGAGATGTCAGTGATTACAATCTTTCTGAATTATCAATACCTGCAAATTTGAATACTTCAAGCGGTTTCTATATTCAAAACCAATTTAAAGTCGGTAAATTTTCAGCCTTATTGAACTTGCGATATGAATCGTTCACAGATATTTTTGATTATAAAGGTGATGAAGAAGAATTTAAAACCAATGCATTTGTGCCCAGAATAGGTATAACCTATGAAGTTTCAAATAGTATAAGCGCATATGCCACCTATCTGGAAGGGTTTCAACCACATACCAATACAGTTTCATTATCCCCAACGGCTGAAGGTTTCTTTTGGGCCGCTTCACCGGCCAGATTTGACCCTCTAGAAAGTAGCCTAACTGAGGTAGGTGCAAAAGGAGAATTCTTAAACGGAAAAATATTTGCCAACCTTTCCATTTTTAATATCACTCAAAAGAACATATTATTGGGTGACACCTATGATTTAGATAACCTAACAACCCGAGGAGAGCAAAAAAGTACCGGCTTTGAAATGGATATTTCTGGTTATGTAACGCCAAACTTTAACCTTACTGCGTCTTATGGCTTTGCTAATGCTGAAATTGTAGAAGATGCCATTGAAGCGTTCATTGGAGAACCTATAGGGGGAGCTCCAAAGCATACGGCAAATTTTTGGGGACGTTACGATTTCATTACCAATACCTTAAAAGGCATTGGATTCGGCCTTGGTGCTCAATATGTAGACGAAAGATTTACTTGGTACAACCCCACTTACGCTACGGATAGAGTGCTATTGCCAAGCTATACGGTTTTTGATGCTGCCGTATATTACAAGCCAGACAATACGGGCATTCAATTAACACTTAAGTTGAACAATTTATTTGATGAAACGTATTGGTTGGGTGGTCTCAACCCCTCTAGGTTAGGCCCGGGAGCACCAAGGAATTTCTTGCTAAATGCAACCTATAAATTTTAAAAAATGCGAAAAAGAGTAATCTATTTGTTAGGTACCCAACTATGGAGAGATGCCTTTAGGTCAAAAGTAATGCAAGTTGCTTTGGGTCTAATGATCTTTTTGTTGGTTTTTTCGGCTTACAGCGGTTGGGAAAACTATCATGACCAAAACTACAGTCGTGACCTAATTCAAGATGAGGTTCAAGAAAGTTGGGAGAACAATCCTGATAAGCATCCGCACAGGATGGCCCATTATGGTTCGTTCGCTTTGCGACTAAAACATGTACTGAGTGCTTTTGATTTGGGAATGGAAAATTTTGTTGGCAACGCTGTATTCTTGGAAGCCCACAAACAGAATACTGTTAATTTTTCAGAAGCGAGCATGTCTACCGGGCTGTTGCGTTTTGGTGAAGTGAGCTTAGCGATGCTATTGAAGGTTATTGTACCGCTTTTAATTTTCTATTTGGGTTTTGCGACCATTGCCCGTGAAAGAGAAAATGGCACACTCAAACTACTAATCGGTCAAGGTATTAAGAGAAAGGAAATTACATTCGGCAAATGGTTGGGTCTTTTCGGACTATCAATGATTTTTCTTTTTTCGATTTTTATAGTTGTTTTTTCTTTTGTACTTATAGAATCACACGGTGGCTTATTCGCCGATAGCGTATTGAGGTTTGTCGTGTTATTCGTTTCCTATGCGCTATTTTTTGCAATTCTAAGTGCTATTACCATCTTGGTATCTGCCCTTAGTAAAACAGCTAAGGGCGCCTTGGTAAAACTTTTGGGTATTTGGTTGTTGTTTGTAATCATCGTACCCAAATCGCTTCAGGCTATGGGGTATTATCTATATCCTACTCCCTCTAAAATAGAAATGGAAACTTCCGTGGAGCACGATTTAATTCAGCAAGGTGATAGTCATAATCCAGATGATCCACATTTTAAAGCCTTGAAAGATTCTGTATTACTGGTGCACCAAGTCGACAAGGTGGAAGACTTACCTTTTAACTACGGTGGATTTATCATGGCCCAAGGCGAAAAATTAAGTACTACAATTTACAATAAGCACGAGGAACGGTTGTATCAAGTCTATCAGAAACAAAACGACTTGGAACGCTATTCTGCCTTTGTAAATCCGTATACGGCAATTAAAAACTTGTCCATGGCTTTTTCCGGAACGGATTTTAGGTCATTTCTGCATTTCAAAGCAAAAGCCGAGGCCTATCGTTATCATTTGGCCCAAGAAATGAATCAATTGCAGATGGATTTGATTCCGAATATGGTAAAAGCTGGACCTGAAGTGATTTCCAATAGCTATTGGAAGGAATTTCCACCTTTCGAATACAGCTTTCTAACAGTTTCCACGGTTGTTCAGAACGAGAATATTTCCATTTTGGCCCTGGTACTATGGGGACTATTGGCCCTTCTCGGATTGTCAAGAATGTCTACTAACCTCAAAGCCATTTAGATGTATAGTTTGCTGTTTAAATCATTTTTTCGAACAAAAATATTTTTAATAAGCTTGGTCTTGTTAGTCACCGTTGGGGTAATCAGTATTTTGATTGGCAAACAGTATTTGGTAAAACAAGAAAAGGCCATAATTGCCGCACAAGCATTTCAAGAAGAGAGCATTGCAAGAAATATTGAATACCACAATGATGATTTGGGCTTATTGTTATATTATTTGCGCTTTACACTGATAAAGCAACCTAGCAACCTTGGTGCAATTTCAATTGGTCAGAGTGATGTAAATCCTCTGTTACAGGCAGTGACTATTCGGGGGCTTGAAGGGCAGAAATACGATACCGATTTTGAAAACCCATCCTTATTAATGTCGGGGAATTTAGACTTGGGGTTTGTCATCATTTATCTTTTCCCCTTGGTAATTATTGCCATGACTTTTAACTTGTATTCCGAAGAGAAAGAACTGGGAACTTGGAGAATTTTGGCAGCCCAAACCTCGGGAAGAGCGCAATTTTTGCTTAAAAAACTAGGTGTAAGAATACTTTTTGTATTCGGCGTTCTGATTTTCCTATTCCTACTAGCCGGTGGGATTCTTAGCATTTCTATAAACCAAAATTTTTGGGCCATATTGCTACAAAGTATCTTGTACGTCTTCTTTTGGAGTATTTTATGCTTGTTTATAGTGTCGTTTCAAAAAAACTCTAGCTTTAACGCTTTAGCGTTAATTTCGACCTGGGTTATTTTAACGATTTTAATTCCCGCCACGGTTAACAACTATGTTCTCAATAGATATCAAGTGCCCGAAGCGCTTGAAGCTATGGTTGAACAGCGCGATGGCTATCATGAAAAATGGGACTTGGAGAAAGATGCTACGATGACTGTTTTTTTTGAGGCCTATCCTCAGTATAAAGAATATCCTGTTCCTGAAGACGAATTTAGTTGGATTTGGTATTATGGCATGCAACACGCTGGAGACTTGACGGCGGAAGATACCAGCATGGAAATGATGGAAAAAATAATGCTGCGGAATAAGGTAAGTGAAAAAGTTGCACTTTTTATCCCAACAATGCATACACAACTAAGTTTCAATAGTTTGGCCGGTACGGATATGGTAAGTCATTTGGACTTTTTGAAAAACCTAACAGAATTTCACGAAGGTTTACGCCTCAACTTTTACCCAAAAGTCTTTGACAAAAATCAGGCAGATTCGATCAATTGGAAAATGCACTCGGCCAAGTTTTATAAGACATCTTCTGGTTTTAGTTGGGCTACTTTGTTGTTGCCACTATTTTTAATGGTATCCTTAATTGGAATTTTGACATTAGTGAATCTTCGAAAATTATAAATCCCAAATGACGTAGAATGCGTAGCTAGCCTTTTTAAAAACCAAGATAATCGCCCTTTGGTTAGTTTAACGCAATGCATTATGAACTCTTTTGAACCGAAATGACATGAAATAAGATGGACGTAAAATTGAAAGTACATTAGTCTGTAAAGGTTCAAGTCACATCTCAAGTACGGAAAGGCCAGAGCAAATGCGCCGGCTTTTTGTTTGGTTTTCGCTAGAATCTCTAAATAAATTGATACAGAATCAACTTAATTGCGATACTTTATTTAACTGTTTGCACCGTCTAATGCCTAAAAATCTTGGAGGTTGCTAAAATTAAATTCCCCTTGAAAAAAGAACAGTGGATACTGTTTTAAAAATAATTTTAAAATCTAATATCACAGATTTATTTTTTATATAATACAAGTCATACTCAAGTTTACCAATAGAATCTTGAAGTGTTTCACCGTACTTGAACTTAACCTGTGCCCAACCTGTGATACCTGGCTTAATAAGATGTCTAACATTGTAGATCGGAATCATTTCCTTGAGTTGATCAACAAATATTTTTCGTTCCGGCCGTGGACCAATAAACTGCATATCGCCCTTGATTACAGATAGAATCTGAGGCAATTCATCAATTCTATATTTTCTTAAAATACGACCAAAAGCTGTTACTCTAGCATCTCCCTTTGTTGCCATTTTTGCCCCATCTTGCTCTGCATTTACCACCATTGATCTGAATTTATATATTTTAAAATCCTTACCGTACTTGCCCACCCTATGTTGGGAATAAAACAATGGGCCTTTGTTAAACATAAGATTTAAGATAAAAACCAGAGGAGATACAAGCAGAAATACAAATCCCACTACAACCGACAAAATGAAATTTAAAAGGAAGCTCATTATGGCTTGCAGGTAGCGTATTCGAATGCTTTGAAAATTCAAAATCTCATAGAAACTATCGTTTCTCGATTTTATGGGCAATGCTTCATATACATTTTCATAAAAGGAGGTGAAAGTTAATAAATCCTTTCCTTCAATAATTGAATTCAATAATTTACTCTCCAACGGCAATGGCAGTTCATTATAATCTTTAATGTTAACAATCCACGCATTAATTTGATTATCTATTCTTAATATCTTATCGTTAAATTGCGGCAGATCGTTTTCAATTGAAAACGTTTCTACCACATTATAATACGTTTGGAAGTCTTCACCATTAATCTTCTGCACATCACCCTGTATATTTTCACTAGTCTCTTTATCATATATATAAACTACATTTTTGGTAAGATGAACTATCTTAAAAACTGACTCAAAAAGTAATCTCCAGATAAAAAACTGTAAGGGCGTAAACAGTAAAAAAGCAAGTAACGATTTTCTCCAAAAACTCAGGTCGAATACGATTATTGAAAAAACCACCAAAGACACAACAAAAAGGAGTGAGGTTACTATCGATTTCATGGTGGTCAAACCCGCATTCAGGTTTGCCTTTTCTATATCATAGCTTTCTAGTATATAGGCGTAACCCAGATACAACACAAAACCCATAATAAAAAGAACTACTTGCGTAGTTAACTCTAAAAATTCCTTGTCAACCGCTCTATTCACAAAAAGACTAAGAGCCAATCCTATTATCAATAAATCTCCCACTAACAAAATGAACTTTCGCTCATTTATATTTAAGATAATCGAACTTGTCATTCAAAAAATATGGTTTGGTTGCCGTAAGTATACAATAAATATTGAAATCACAATACTTGATCATCTGATATTAGTTAGAAGTAGTTAAAAATCAGATATACGATCAAAACATGGCAAATTTGAACTGGTAAAAGCAAGAATTTCGTATCGGTGAATTCGTTAATTAAACGATCAATTGCATAAATTTTGATTCCATTGTAAACAGTGCTAGATTTTATAACAAGCGAAAGTAGTGTTCTTGTTTTAACAACCAAGTTTATGTTTTTCGACGATAAATACTATCATCTGATGCTATTTTTTCGTGATTTGCCCTAATTCAGTGTAGTTTTGACTGCTCACCAATTTCTGATACGAAATGAAAGTTTTAGCATTTATAGTGGCAATATGCCTCTGTTTAGTTTTTTCAGGTGATTTATTTGGTCAAGAGACAGTATCGCGTTCCAAAGATTCTTTGATGCAATACTCTGTCAATTACGCTGTGGAAAAAATGGTATCCGACATCGGAAACATATATTTTGATTCTGGATCGTTTGAATTAGACAAAAGAAACGAATTCAAACTAAATAAGCTGGTTCAAATTCTTGATAACCATCCAACTTTTGAAATCTTAGTTGTTGCTCATTCTGATACTAAGGGAACCGTATTATACAACCAGAAACTGTCGGAAAAGAGGGCGGAAATAGTGAAACGTTTTTTAATAAAAGGTAAAGTCTCCGAAAATAGAATCTACATAGAATCTTTTGGGGAAAATAGACCTAAAAACAAATGTGACGAAACCGCCGTTTGTGATGCAGCCTTGCATCGTGAAAATAGGCGTGTAGAGTTCGTGGTTTTTAGTGATTAGTTTTTATGTTAATTGTCGT
This sequence comes from Maribacter sp., assembly GCF_039974175.1. GTDB lineage: Bacteria > Bacteroidota > Bacteroidia > Flavobacteriales > Flavobacteriaceae > Maribacter_C. The sequence continues at coordinate 2,509 of NZ_JBDWJN010000013.1, read as the reverse complement.
TTTCGAACGATTTTGAACACACCATATTCAATAGTAAAACCCTTCTAATATTTGCCCTGACTACCTCTTACTTGATCAATATTTTCTACACTTAATCGATTAAATACAACCTTTTATCAAATATGGTATCTAGAACTAATTGGATACAAGAGGTTTTAATAACTTTCGGCTCGTCATTCTTTACAAAAGAGGGCAATTTCAATACCAGTACTTCTCCCCAAAAAGTATTTTTAAATACACATTGATTCAGCTGTTTCAATCAAGACCGAACCGAATATGAAAAAAATTACTCAATTATCATTTGTTTTACTTTGTTTTTTCATTTTTTCAATGGAAAAGGTAAAAGCACAGGAAATAGGAGATTTCATCTCGATTACTCCTGCTGCCCAAAATAGCGATTTCGTTATCCCATCTACCCACTCTTTTCAGGTAATTATTGAATCGGGAGACCCGCTTACACAAGGGGGAGTACTTCCTGCCAACAACGATTTTGCTGGCTACGTTCCTATTGGAGGAAGTAGTGAAAACGGTTACTTGAGTATTAATGCGGAGACCGCCCCGGGGGGTGTCAGTATTTTGGATATGAATTACAATAGCACCACCAACTTATGGCAAACAACGGCATCAGAAGCAGTTGATTTTAGTGGTGTAGCAAATACAATAGCGAATTGTTCTGGTACGGTTACCCCTTGGGGAACCATTATTTCAAGTGAAGAAGTGAACAACCCATTTGTAGATCTTAATGCCGATGGGTATAATGATTTCGGTTGGAATATTGAAATAGACCCCGTTACTAAAACGGTTATAAATGGCAACAAATTATGGGCAATGGGTAATATGGCTCATGAAAACGTAGTCATTCATTCAAATGAGCGAACGGTATACCAAGGGGCAGATTCTACACCCGGCTATTTGTACAAATTTGTTGCTGACGTTGCACAAGATTTAAGTAGTGGTTCACTTTATGTTTACAGTGGTGCTAAGAATGGCTCCGGTAACTGGATTCTTCTAAACAATACCACAATAGCAGAACGCAATACAACCATCGACCAAAGTGCCTTGGCGGGAGCTACTGTTTTTAGTGGTATTGAAGATGTAGAGATAGGCCCTGACGGCATGGTTTACTTCGCGGTGAAGGATGAAAACCAAGTATATCGTTTTCAAGATTCTGACCCTCTTGTAGGAACTACTGTACCTACAATGGAAACTTTTGTCGGCAATACTTCTTATACGATTGCGCATGGAAATGGTGCGACTTCAGTGAATTGGAGTAACGGAAATGACAATTTAGCTTTTGATGGAGATGGTAATCTGTGGGTACTTCAAGATGGGGGAACGCAAAATTATATTTGGGTTGTTGGTAGCACACATACACAAGCAGCACCAAATGTTAGGATTTTTGGAAATGTTCCTACAGGTTCTGAACCAACGGGAATTACATTTTCACCAGATTACCGCTTCCTGTTTATGTCGATTCAACATCCGAGCGGCACAAATAATAGTGCACAAGTTGACGCAGCCGGAAACACGATTTCATTCAATAATTCCACAACCTTGGTTTTGGCACGTTCGGAAGATTTAGGTAGCCCCGTACTATGCTCTCCAATTAGTACCTTAGACTGTAATGACATTGCAGTGACTTTACCGTTGAACTTAGATTTCAATGGTTCCATTGCCAATACCCTTCTTGATGGAACTGGATCAGGAACAGGTTTTACGGCAGTATTGGAGCATTCCGAAGCCAGAGGAGCTGGAGACTTACCGGTATCTGATACGAACATTAATGGTTACGAACCCACGCTATTAACTTTGGGTGGAGGTGCCCTGCAATTGTCTTCTCAAAGAGGAATTGCTTATCTAGATCCACCTGCCAGTTCAAATAATAACAATCAGGTAAATAGTCTTGGTCTTGGTTTAGATAATGTTAGCAGCCCCATAGTGATAAGATCTTCTCTATTAAATGTTGTAACTGGCACTGGTGGTGCCCAGGCGGGAATCTGGTATGGTTACGACGAAGATAATTTTGTAAAGCTCAATGTAAATAACAACAATAATATAGAAATGCGCGTAGAATCTGGTGGCCTTTCAACAGCAGCAAATCAGATACAGGTAATATTGAGCGGTATTTCTGGTCAAAATTTAGAACTCGAACTTGTAATGGATCCCAATGCTTTAACAGCCGAGGCCTATTACACCATTGGTACTGGTACAAGGACCTTATTAGGAAATTTATCAGTACCTGCTGATTATTTCACCGGAAGAACTGTTGGTACAGGAGACTTGACTTTGGCCGGTATTTACAGCACGAGCAGAAACGCGCCACAGTTTAATACCAGTTTTGACAGTTTTAGTATTGAAGAACAGGTAGTATTGAGTGCAGAGAACGATATTGTAACCTTCAGCATGACCGAGGAGTCGGCACCCGCTGTTATCGATGCAGTAGGACACACTGTAGATATCAGTGTTCCTTTTGGAACAGACCTCACTGCACTTGCACCGACCTTTACCG
>NZ_JBDWJN010000012.1:0-240633 GCF_039974175.1 Maribacter sp. | reverse complement strand
CAACAGGCGACGACGTAGTCGTTCAAGACGGTTCAGCAACTAGCTATACCGAAACCAACATCGCTGGTGGAACTTACATCATCAACGTCTACGACGAAAACGGATGTGTAGGAACAACCAATGCAACTATATTGCCTTTTGTAGCGATTACGAACCCGACGGTAACAGTTACACAAGATATTAGCTGTAACCCAGCCATTCTTGAAGAAATTCAAGTAGGTGTTACCATTACCCCAGTAACCGCAACGCCAAATCTTGAATACACAACAACAGGTACAAACGTTGTTTACAATCAAACGAATGCAACTGGTTTGTTTACTGGTCTTACTGTGGGTAGCTATGCTATCACAGTTACCAATCTCGATACGGGTTGTATTGTTCAAACTACGCACGAAGTTATTGATCCTGATGTTATCGAAGTCGTTGCAACCAAGCTTACCGATGAAGAGTGTTTGAACAACGGAGTTGACGAAGGAAGCTTCGCTATCGCTATTAACAACTATACGGGTAATTATTCGTACCAGGTCTACGACGATAGTGATAACCCAGTAGTCGGAGCTGGTTTCTCAGGAACGGGAAATACAACCACACCTTTGGTCATTTCTAATCTTCCTGGAGGAGAATATTACGTTCGCATTATAGAAACGGATATGCCCTTCTGCCAAGATGATTCGAATACAATTGGCATTATTGCACCTGAATTTCCAGTATCTGTAACGGTAACAGAACAGGCCAGTCCAAGCTGTACCGATGATCAAGGGGTGATTTTGGTTGATCCAGAAGGTGGCGTTGGGCCATACACCATCGTATTGAATAACACAACCACAACTCAGACGTATACAGAAACCAATGTAGAAGCCTTTGTATTCACCGGTTTGTCTGGTGGAAACTTTGATATAACCGTTACTGATGCGCAGGCATGTCCGGTTACAGATAACATTACATTGATTACTCCTGATGCGCTTGTTGCGACCATAGCTTCAACGCCCTTAGTGTGCTTCAACGGAAATACCGCGACGGCAACGGCATCTGTAAATGTTAGAAATGTCAGCCCAACTTACACCTATCAAATCAACCGATATGATGGGACAGGTACAAGCATCGTAACCACATCAGCGGGGCAAACTTCAAGCACCTTCTCCGGACTAAATGCTGGATTCTACAGCATTACCGTAAGTGACGATGTAGGATGTTCTGATGAAACAGCGGTTATTGAAATTGTGAACCCAATTGAAGTTGTGGCCCAATTGATTCGTACGAGCCCGTTGACATGTGCAACCGGGGTTGAGTTCGAGCTTTCTGCAGCTGGAGGAAGTGGAACCTATGAATATAGCATTGACGATATCAACTGGATTGCTATGACGGGTAGCACAGCGGCAATTCCTAACCCTAGCATTCCTGGGCCCTTAGGTGCTGGAACCTATCGCTATTATGTTAGAGATGCGATTAATACTTGTGCTTCTGTATTAAGCAATGAAATTACAGAAGATGTTATCATGCCTCTTGCATTTACTGAGGTTAACGCTACCATCATTGCATGTGTTGGCGATATGGCCACCATTTCGGCTGACGCTACCGGCGGACTTGGAAATTACATGTATGAACTGTACACCGATGTCTCATTGAGCTTGGCATCTAGAATAGCTGGGCCTCAGACTTCTGGCGTGTTCAACAACTTGACTTCAGGAACCTATTACGTAAATGTTACAAGTGAAGATTGTACAACTCCTGCTGAAATGGTGATTATTGAAGAGCCAATTCCTCTTGATTATACCGATTCATTTACCAACGCACTTTGCTTCGGCGATGAAAACGGAACCATTACGGTATCGCTTTCTGGTGGAGCAGGTGGCTATCAATATGCTATTTCGCCCAACTTGAATCAGTTTGATACCGAAAATACCTTTGTAGATCTCGCCCCTGGTGATTACACCGTAATCGCACAAGATCAGAACGGCTGCTTTATTCAGTTAGACTATACGATCACAGAGCCTGCCCCGCTGGCGGCTACAGGCGTGGCGACTCCTGAAGTATGTGCTGGTGATGAAGACGGCACAATTACCTTGACCATTCAAGGGGGTACAGCACCCTACAGCACCCGACTTAGTGATGAGGCTAATTTTGTTGACGACAGAACAATCTTGACCGATTTGTCTGCTGGAGGTTACATCATCTTCGTTCGCGATGCGAACGGTTGTATGACCGATGTTGGCATTACCATTGAGCCCGGTGCAAATTTAAATGCAACCGTAGAGCCTGTTTATGAATGTACAGGTGATACGCCCGATAACTACGTGAATATCACTTTAGAAGACCCTTCGGTCATAGGAGATGTGCTTTACGCCCTTGATTCTACTGACCCTGCCGATATGCAATTAAACCCAGACTTTAGAAATTCGGCTCCAGGTTCACATTATATAGCCATCGCGCATGCCAACGGATGTATTCAAACAATTGATTTCGAAATCGAAAACTTCGAACCGCTAACACTTACTGTAGAGCAAAGTGGTATCAATACCATAACAGCAACTGCGGCCGGCGGACTTGAAGATTATACCTTCTACTTTGGCGATGTAAACAATGGTTCTGACAACACCTTTATCATTAACAGAACAGACACCTATGTAGTTCGAGTGGTTGATGCCAATGGTTGTGAGGTTATGGCAAATATATTTATGGAATTCATAGATATAGAGATTCCGAACTTCTTTACCCCAGATGGAGATGGGCTCAATGACGTATGGATACCACTCAACCAAGAAGGCTTCCCTGAAATACTAACTGTCATATTTGACCGTTATGGTAGGGAGTTATATCGAATGACCCTTAATAGCCCGGGTTGGGATGGTCTTTATAATCAAAACGAACTTCCTACCGGCGATTACTGGTACGTAATTAAACTGCGCGGTGCAAATGACGACCGTGAATTTGTTGGACATTTTACCCTTTATCGATAATACTTAACCTAAACAGCAATGCGAAACAAACTATTAACTCTACTGCTCTTCTTGTCGGCCTTTGCCGTGAAAGGCCAAGAACTTACCATTCCTCAGCTTTCGCAATATTTGGCGGACAATCCTTTTGTGATGTCACCAACATATGCCGGAATCGGAGATCATGTGAAAATTCGAATTAACGGACTTACACAATGGGTTGGTATTAAAGATGCCCCTGACACACAATCTTTGGCAGCAGATGCGCGGGTTGGCGAAAAATCAGGTTTGGGTATGTTGCTGTACAATGATAGCAATGGGGAAACAAAGCAACGAGGTGCTCGTGTTTCGTTTGCACACCATTTGACCTTAGACCGTTACGATGATGAATTTTTATCTTTTGGTCTTTCGTACAATTTTAACCAGTTTCGTATCGATATTGAAAATTTTGACGCCTTAGATCCTAGCGTTACCGATGATAGGGCAACAACAAATCACAACTTTGACGTTGGTGTGATGTACCGCTACGATAAGTTCTACTTCAGTGCAAATGCGTCAAATATCATTAATAAAGATCTTACCAAGTTCAATCCGATTTTTGAACCTAACAGACTTCGTAATTACTATGTATACACTGGGTATCGATATAAAAAGAACAAAAACAGCGATTTGGAAATCGAACCTTCCGTGTTCTTTCAGCTTTTTGAAAGTGATGGTCGGTCTGTAACTGATTTAAATGTAAAATTCAGGTGGTATGATTTTGAAGATTACTACTATGCCGGGGTAACCTACCGTTTTCTGAACGATCAAATCGGTGATCCGCTTTATGTTGCCCCCATAATTGGGTTGAAAAAAAATAATTTTTACTTCGGATATTCCTATCAGGTAATTCTCAATGAAATCTTAGGATACAGTACGGGTACCCATGTTGTTACCCTTGGGGTGGATCTTTTCCAAGGTGTTAGTAATTGTAGGTGTACCTATTAAGAATCGCAAGTATACACTGCCAAAGCTTCGTGCTGAAATAAATATAGTTTCAGGAGCTTCAAGGTATTAAGACTTCCCAAGAATACCCTTTAAATATTCGATAGATTCGTTTAAGTTTGCCAAAAGCTTCATTTTGGGAAAAATCAAAGTTGAACATATTAGAGTATATGCCCATCATGGTTGTTTGCAGGAAGAAACAATCATAGGTAGTGATTATTCAGTTGATGTGGCCATAGATGCCAATCTAAAAAAAGCTTCCAAATCAGACGATTTATCAGATACCGTCGACTATGTTCATATCAATCGAATCGTAAAGGAAGAGATGAAAGTGCCTTCAAAGCTTTTGGAGCATGTTGGCAAACGCATAGTAGATCGGATATTTGCCGAAATATCAAATGTGAAAAAAGTAGAGGTGTCCGTTTCAAAAATCAACCCCCCTATAGGTGGTGATGTGAAAAAAGTAACCGTTGTCTTGAAAGAAAAAAGGAAGGCTTAAGCTTTTCGATAGTTAAAAAACATAGTACCTTTGCCTGCACAAAATGGCATCGTGGCCGAGTGGCTAGGCACAGCTCTGCAAAAGCTTGTACAGCGGTTCGAATCCGCTCGATGCCTCTAAAGACTTCATACTTAATGAGGTCTTTTTTTGTTTTAAATCTGCTCTTGAAGGCTTTTACCACGAAACATCGGGGCGATCAAGGTCTTAGAATCTTACAGAAATTCTTATGTTTTGTCTTTGTGAAACGGTTTTCTGACTGATGCAATTGTTCGAGACTTCATAGAATTCAACAAATTGCTCCGTTCCTTGCGAAGAGGTTTCGAATTATTCACGAATCCGTTCGATTTCTTCTATTCCTTTTTCAATATTGAATTTATCTTTTGGAAGAAATCCTTTTGTAATCAAAACCAAGCCACAGATAACTAAAATAACACCAAGTCCTTTTTTTATCAAATGAATTCTTTCGGGAGTCAGCTTTTGTTTGAGTTGCTTGGCTAAAAGAATCTTGAAAACATCGGTAATAAAATAGGCCAATAACATGGAACCAAAGAAAATTCTGATTCTACTAGGATCATTATCTACGCTGGGGCCAACAACAATGATCACGCCCAGCCAAAAAACAAGGACGCCAATGTTGATAAAATTGAGCAGAAATCCCTTGATAAACAAACCCAGATAACCTTTGCTAATTTTAACGGCTTTCTCCTCGGTTTCCCTAACTTTTTTCCTTGAGTCTTTTTTAGCAAAAGTAGTAATGCCATATACCAAAAGTATAGCGCCTCCAAAGACATAAAGTCCGGGTTGATTACTCAGGTTTTCCAAGAGTTGAAAACTACTAAAGTAGGCCACCGTAATAAAGAGAACATCCGCTAGAAGAACCCCTAGATCAAATACAATGGCCGCTCGAAAACCTTTAATAGCGCTTGTCTCAAGCAGTACAAAAAAAACAGGCCCGATCATAAAGCTCAAGAAAAAGCCTAGTGGAATTGCCGCCTGTACGTCTTCTAACATTTAGGTATGCGTTACTGGTTATTGTTTGTACATTTTGTTTGTATTCTTGTCTCTTGGCTAACTATAGCCCAAGGATATCCATTTTTTTCTTTTCGTATCGACTATCTTCAGCCGGATATCTCAAAGAGGTTTCAAACGCTCCCGACTGTTTGGCCTTAGACCAGATTAAACTTTCTCCAGCAAACTCAGGCTGTGGTATTTCGTTGAATACTTCGTCTTGATATGCGTTAGCTGCACTTATTACATTCCACCCTTCACTTTTGAATTTTTCAATGAGATCGCCTAAGAATAAGGCAGATGTCAAATTGTGATGAAGCAATAGCGTGTGGTCAATGTGCTTTTGGTTCATTGCGAAGGAAAGCTTTTCATAATAGTTTGCCCGCTCCATAAGATGTTGGAGGTAGAAATCTTTAAACCTATTAATTTCTGCTTTATCAAACCCTTTTTCCTTAATTCTATCTATTAAACGCTGGTTAATGTACCAATCCGATGCGTCAATGGTCACATAGCCATTCAAGTAATTATTTTCGGCGAGTAGGTTTCTAATACTATCTACTTTCAGTTTATTACCCCCTTCTTTTAAATAGGGAAAGCGAAATAGTTTGATACCGTTGCTAAATTTCGAAATAACGGAATCGGTTTTTAAAAGCTCTTCCTCAAATAAAAGAGAAGAATTTTTTTCGGAATTGAAATTAGGATGCGTAAAAGAATGGTTTGCTATTTTATGTCCCTTGTCGTTCCAGCTCTTAAGAAGAAACTGACCTTTGGTATCCAATTTATTCTCACCTGTAACAAAAAAAACCGCCTGTATATTTTCTTTCTCGAGATGCGACAATATCATTTCGTTCCATTCCGCCAAGTTAAAACCGGCAATACCATAAGTGATTCCGTCGTCAAATGTAAAACTGACTGTTGGTTTTGCGGTTGTTTTGGGCTCTGTAATTCTAGCAGTTTTCTGGTTTGTAGAATTTTTACACCCAAAGAAAACCGTTAATAGCAACAATAGTACTAGATGATTTCGCATCATTGCATCCGAGTTACCTTTCCACCAAATACGGTTTTCTCCTCCATCTTTGCAGGGTCTCCATAAACCAAAACCTCTCCACCAGCTTTTACAGTAGCCTTCACATAATCAAAAGCATGAATTTCGGCACGTGAACCAGCATTCACATTGACAGTAGAAAATTTTGTTTTCAAGTCCTTGCCCTCATAAACACCTCCGGTATTGATGGCAACGTCTTGTAGATCGGAGGTACCAGACGTCTTAATTATTCCACCAGTAACGGTTTTAATCAGCAGTTGTTCCACTTCGGCATTGATGTCGAGTTCACCTCCTTCTTGCGCTTTCAATTCTAAAACATCTTGTTTGATGATCTCTTGAGAGGTGATTCTAGCATCTTCATTGACATCAATGACAATCAATTTTTCAGTATAATATAAATCTATAAACGTGCGATACCCACTAAAAAGTTTGTCAATTTTCATACGTAGTTTCAATACTCCATTGCTATTAACAATGGCAACCCTATTTGTATTTGCACCAGTAATTACCGCTTTGTTAGCATCTGATTTGATAAGGTTTATTGACAAACCGTCAAAGCCTTTTACTTCGGTAAAGGCTTGCAAATCTTTGGTTATCCTTTCATCCTGCGACTGCAAGTTGTATAGTGCAAAAAACGATACTAGAAGCAGTAGTATTTGTCTCATTACATCAGTATTTAGGTTGTTCGGCATGTTATTTACAAACCCGTGTGTAAGAACGAATTTATTCATGCTTTCCGATAAGGGTAAAATCTAGGTGACGTTTTACCAAGTCTGTATTCTTCACCATTACTACAACTTCATCACCCAATTGATACGATTTTTTGGTGCGCTCACCATAAATTGCGTATTCCTTCTCATCAAATATATAATAATCCCCTTTTATATCACGAATACGAACCATGCCTTCACACTTATTTTCGATAATCTCCACATATATACCCCATTCAGTCACACCAGAAATTACCCCCACGAATTCCTGGTCTTGATGGTCTTGCATAAACTTAATTTGCATGTATTTTATCGAATCGCGTTCGGCACTTGCAGCTAAATACTCCATATCTGAAGAATGCTTACACTTTTCTTCATAAACTTCTGCTTTCGGTGAAGCCCCACCATCTAAATAATGCTGTAATAAACGATGTACCATCACATCAGGATACCTGCGTATTGGAGATGTAAAATGCGAGTAATAATCAAAGGCCAATCCGTAATGGCCTATATTATCAGTGGTATAAATTGCCTTACTCATACTTCGTATGGCAAGTGTATCTACTAAATTCTGTTCTTTCTTGCCTTTAACGTCCTCGAGAAGCTTGTTAAGAGAAGCGCTAATAGACTTTTTATCTTTAAAGTTCAACTTATGCCCGAAGCGGGAAATAATACCGTTTAGCGCTATTAATTTATCTTCATTCGGATTATCGTGAATACGATACACAAAAGTCTTAGTCGGTTTTTGCTTTCCGATGAATTGCGCCACTTTTCGATTGGCCAACAACATAAATTCTTCGATTAGTTTATTGGCATCTTTTGCCTCTTTAAAATACACGCTAGTCGGTTCTGCCTTTTCATTCAGATTAAACCGTACCTCCACCTTATCAAATGAGATAGCACCTTGTTGCATACGTGCCGCACGCATGATTTTGGCAAGGCTATCTAAAGTTAGCGTAGCGTTTACAACTTCCTTAGAAACAGTATAGGCAGCACCGCGAATAGAAATATCATCTGGTATTTTGCCATTTCCACTTTCGATGATATATTGCGCTTCCTCGTAGGCAAAACGTTCATTAGAATCGATTACAGTTCGACCAAACCATTGGTTTTTTATATTCGCTTTATCATCCAATTCAAAGACGGCCGAAAAAGTGTATTTTTCTTCATTAGGTCGTAACGAACAAGCATTGTTCGATAAAACTTCTGGTAGCATAGGCACTACGCGATCCACTAAATATACCGAGGTAGCACGATTGTAAGCTTCGTCATCAAGAACGGTTCCTTCCTGTAAATAATGTGAAACATCGGCAATATGAATTCCAATTTCGTAATTCCCATTTTCCAAAACTTCAAATGAAAGGGCATCGTCAAAATCCTTCGCATCTTTAGGGTCAATGGTAAACGTTAATACGTTACGCATATCCCTTCGTTTTGCGATTTCTTCGGGCTTTATAGCGGTATCTAATTGGTTAGCATAGCGCTCTACTTCCAGCGGAAACGCATATGGCAATCCGTATTCTGCTAAAATGGAATGAATTTCTGTATCGTGTTCTCCCGGCTTTCCTAACACCTCGGTAATTTTCCCGAATGGAGAATCGGCATTCTCGGGCCATTCCGTAATTTCTACAATGACTTTATCACCATCGGTAGCTTTTCCAATTTTATCTTGGGAAACGAAGATATCAGTATACATTCGGAAATCTGTAGGACGTATAAATGCAAAAGTTTTTTGCATATCTACAATGCCGACGAATTCGTTTTTGTTGCGCTCGACCACTTTCGTAATTTCACCTTCCAATTTTTTCCCTTTTCTTCTGGGATAAATGTAGACCTCAACGGTATCGTTATGAAATGCTTTTTTTAGTTTATTAAAGGGCACGAACACATCATCATCGCTACCTTCAACAATAATATAGGCATTACCTCTTCCTGTAATATCAACAGTACCCGTATGGTATGTTTTTGTAGATGGAATTGCCTTATAACTACCGCGACCTTCTTCAACAATTCGCTTACTTTCCTTAAGCTGAACCAACTTTTTTATCAATACGTTTCGGTCGTGAGCCTCTGTCACGCCTATCTTTGAAGCAATTTGTTTGTAATTGAAACTCTTCTTAGGTTCTTTTTCAAGTACTGTAAAGATGCCCTTTGTTATTTCGTTTTTTCTATGGTTTTTTGCCTTTTTGTTTTTCTTCTTCTTAGACATTAATTTCTCTCTTAATTGGAGTGGAATTTGCAAATTTATCCCACCGCATTTTTCAGATACAGGTTCACATGAATTTATTTGTACAATTCAGAAAGGTTATGAACACATATATCAATATATTCTTTTTTCTTTTTAAAATTTAAATAAAAATGATGGTTATGATAGGATGTTAATAAGGGAGATAAAAAATTCAAAGAAAATTTGCTTTGAACCGATTTTAAAATTTATTGACATTTTGTACAACGCGATTCGTTTTAGAAATCAGTTGTTTACCATTTTTATCAACTTATCTTCATAAGTGATATCAACACAAAATTTATAATAAGTAATTACAAAGGTAGTGTTAACTTCTCAATCTGCAGGTTTAATATCTTTATCTTAATTTCTGAGAAGTAAATTATGGATTCTACCGCAGGTTTTGTAAAGGACTATTTAAATGGTTTTACAAAACTTAAAAGTGAGATTTTGTTGTAACGTTATCAACAATTTTCACAGGGAATTTGAACAACAAATAAACAACTGAAATTGTCAAAATTGAAATAAGTGTTGTGAAGGTATTATTAGTTGTGGTGAAACTCATCTATTTGTACATTTGTGATAGCGATTCCCCACACCAGTTAACTAACCTATTAAAGACAGACCAATGAAATGAGTCATGAACGCGTATTAACCTTTGTTACTATGATGATTGGCGAATTACATCTGACTTTAAAAAATAAAATATCTAGATGAAAATAGCTATCGGAAATGACCACGCAGGTACAGAGTACAAACTAGCCATTATTGGTTTATTGAAATCTAAGAACATTGAGGTATCGAATCATGGTACCGATGGAACAGATAGTGTCGATTACCCAGATTTTGTGCATCCCGTAGCAAAAGATGTAGCTGACGGAGCCGTAGACAGGGGCATCATTATCTGCGGAAGCGGTAATGGCGCATCGATGACTGCGAACAAACATCAAAAAGTACGATGCGCTTTATGCTGGAACAAAGAAATCGTGCAACTAGCAAGAGAACATAACGGAGCAAATATTCTAAGTCTTCCGGCACGTTTTATTTCTTTACCTCAGGCTTTGGAAATGGTAAACATGTTTTTAGATACGAAATTCGAAGGTGGAAGACACGAACGTCGTATTGAGAAGATACCTTGTCCGTGAAAATTAGTCTAGATTTGGAGCGTCAAACAACAAGACTAAAATTGTATTTAGTCTTTTAATTCTCAAAGCGCAGCGGTTTGGCCTCTTTTGTAAACCGGTTCATTGCATAGATACAAGCTAAAAAAGTACATGGGCCATAATCACTCAGATAGTCATAATCATCATCATCACCCAGATTTAAAAGGACGGAATCTAATTATTTCCATTGTCCTGAACATCTTGATTACCATATCTCAAGTAATGGGGGGGTTGATATCAGGAAGTCTTTCGTTACTCTCTGATGCACTACATAATTTTAGCGATGTGCTCTCTTTGATTGTGAGCTATATAGCGAATCTCCTTTCAAAGAAACCTTCTTCTACTAATAAAACATTTGGGTACAAACGCGCTGAAATCATTGCTGCTTTTGTCAATGCAGCAACATTGATGATCGTGGCTGTGATTTTAATTATTGAAGCAATTGAACGTTTTCAAAATCCGCAAGAGGTGGAATCTAATTTAGTGATTTGGTTGTCTATATTAGGAATCGCCGCAAACGGATTCAGTGTGCTCCTCCTAAAAAAAGATGCCGATAGCAATATGAATATGAAGTCGGCTTATTTGCACTTACTAACTGATATGATGGCGTCGGTAGCGGTCTTGATCGGGGGAATTCTAATGAAATACTATCAGTGGTATTGGGTCGACCCTGCTTTGACTTTGGCTATTGCTGTGTATTTGATATTTATGGGATTTGATTTGTTAAAACAATCGACCCGGGTATTGATGTTGTTTACACCCAATTCAATACAGGTGCAGGAAATTGTTGAAGCCATTGGCAAAATAAAACCCATAAAAAATGTACATCATGTACATGTTTGGCAGTTGAATGAAGACGAAGTACATCTTGAAGCCCATATCGATTTTAATGAGGATATTCGCTTATCTGAATTTGATGCGATTTTAGAAAGAATAGAGGAAGAGGTCTATCATAATCACGGTATCAACCACGTGAATATTCAACCGGAGTTTGGGAAGTGTGATAGCAAGCAGGTAATTGTACAAGATTAGATGTAAGACCGCTGTGCTCTTAGACAAAAAAAATTTTAATAGGCACTTGTTTAAGCATTATAACGTATTCAAGTTTGAGGTAAAAGTTTTAAAATAATGTTATGCTCAGGATTTCGACAAAAACCTTTGATGAATTAACCACTAGCGAGTTGTACGGCCTATTACAACTGCGTTCCGAAATTTTTGTGGTTGAACAAGAATGTGTCTATCAAGATGTAGATGGAAAAGACCAAAAAGCGGTGCATGTGATTGGTACCAAAGATCACAAAATTGTGGCCTACACCAGAATCTTTAAGGGAGGTGACTATTTAGCACAAGCCAGTATTGGTCGCGTGGCGGTTGCCGCTGGAGAACGTCAACACGGTTACGGCTTGGAAATTATGAAAGCTTCTATCAAGGTAGTGGAGGAAAGATTCAAAGAAACTTCAATAGCACTTTCAGCACAAACCTATTTAAAACGCTTCTACAACTCCCTTGGTTTTATTGAAAAAGGTGGTGAATACTTAGAAGATGGTATTCCACACGTACTGATGCTCAAAGGGTAATTTGTAGAAATCGCATCACCAATTTGTAGATCATAAAATTTTCAAATTGTAAAAGTGCCTCTGCTCAAATCATAATTATTTTACATTTCCTAAATGCCAATTGCTTAAGAATATATTCTAATGACCTCGCCAGAAACCCTTCCAAGTACACTTCTGCGGTAGCCCATTAACATTTTATCCATTGGAATAGGAGGGTGGCCTGGAAAATAAGCCTCGTATTTGTCGTAAGCATCCATCACCACACCCGAAGAAACTACATTAACCCGAATCTTTTTTGGCATCTCAATAGCCGCTGCTTTTACAAAACTATGGATGCCACCATTTACCATGGCTGCACTCGTGGTCATATACACCGGGTCATCAGCTAGTATTCCTGTTGTGAGTGTTATCGAACCCTCAGGTTTTAGGCAGTTGTGTGCATAACGTACTATATTTACCTGACCCATCAATTTACTGCGCAAACCAACATAAAAATCTGCTTCAGACATATCTTTTAAAGGAGCCCATTTTGCTTCTCCAGCAGCACAAATAATGGCATCTACCCCACCTGTTTTTTTTATTTTGCTAAAAAGTTGCTTTATAGATGTAGTATCGGCGATATCAACCGGATAATCTTTTGAACTTCGACCCGCCACAAGAACCTGATGGTCTTTTGAGAAAAATGATACGAGGTGTTTTCCAATAGTTCCTGAACCGCCAATAACAGCTATTTTCATTTTTTATACGTTTAAGTTGAATTGCTATAATTAAATGTTTCGATGTTTCATTTTAGATTTTTTGGAGCAGAAACGCGGTATATTGCAGTAGCAGCTCTTCATTGTGTTTGAACTAAGACCATTTTCCATGTCGGGTCGTAATCAGCAAGCCACATTTTTCAATATGTGACCAGTAAGTAGAAATCATAGATTTAGAAGGACCCGATTTTTCTTAAATGTAGGTCATAAAAACTCCATCATGACAGTCCTATAGGTTCTTTCTGGCACTTTCGGCCATTCCAAAATGCAATTCTTGGAATGTTAGACAAACATTTGCCAGTTTCGGTAGCCGTTTGAGATCCATACAACTAATATATCGATAATTCTCGATATATAGGAATGAACTCTGAGATTTTAGCAACTAAGAAGTATATCGTAAAGAGCGTAATACCAAAAATGGATGGTTATTGACCGCAACATCTTGCATTGCGTTTTGCTGCTCAGAGCTAGGTATGAGGGCATGTTTATAAATTATAGATGCTTTTGCCTATCAATTTGAGGTGTCTATGGTATACCAATCTTATGTACCCTCACTTGAAACGAGCTCGACGCTGGAAATTGAATTCAGATGGAAACAGAATGCCAAAAAAAAGAACTAAATTTCCATACATAACCCAATTATTGAGATTGATGAAAAAGATAAGTCTACGCTGTGCAGTCGCCCTATTGCTATTGACTGCCTGCGTTGAAACCCCTAAAGAAGAAAATCTATTGGCCGAACACTTACAGGAAGTAAAGGCGAAATTCGCCCCTGATAAAAGGGTAGCGCTTTTTGAGGTGACAGCCAAACTGAAAGGTGATTTGGTGGTTTTAAAAGGCGAAAGCAATCTTCCAGATGCTGTTACCGCCCTCAAGGAAAAGTTGAATGGCGAAAACCTAGCTTTTATTGATAGTATTCAACTTTTGCCTTCCCAAGAAGTACAGGGAAAAACAAATGGATTGATAAACAACTCGGTTTCCAACCTTCGTAGTAATCCCAAGCATTCAGCAGAATTGGCAACCCAGGCTACTTTAGGTACACCGGTACAAATTTACAAAAGGGAAGGCGACTGGTATTACGTACAAACACCTGACAAATACCTGTCTTGGGTTGACAATGGAGGAATAATTTCCCTATCGGATGAAGAGCATAACAGTTGGAAATCTGCCGAAAAAATTATTTATACCAAAACCTATGGACACTCTTATACGGAACCCGATGCTAGATCTCAAGTGGTCACCGATTTGGTCGCTGGCGGCGTATTGGAATTTTTGAATGAGCAAAATGACTATTATGCCGTAAAGTATCCAGATGGTAGAATTGGGTATGTCAGTAAAAACGAATCACAACCTTATGAACAATGGATAGCTGCAATGAATGCGACCGGAGAATCTTTGATAGCGACCTCAAAAACCTTGGTAGGGGTGCCCTATTTGTGGGGTGGCACTTCTACCAAAGGCATGGATTGTAGTGGTTTTACTAAAACCATTTATTTCTTAAATGGAATGGTGATTCCAAGAGACGCTTCACAACAAGTACATACTGGAAAACAAATTGACGAGCATAAAAACTTTGCGCATTTGGAAAAAGGAGATTTGTTATTTTTCGGAAGAAAAGCAACTGATTCCACTAAAGAAAAGGTAGTACATGTGGGTATGTGGATCGGCAATAACGAATTCATTCATGCATCGAACCAAGTGCGTGTGAGCAGCATGGATAGCAAGGCAGAGAATTTTGACGAGTATAACTTGAATCGATATTTACGATCAAAACGTATTCTAAGGGAGAAAGACAAAGATTTGATTGATTTAAAACGCACCCCGCTCTTTAAGTAATCGTTGTTGCGAACGGTCATTCTGAGCGTGTTTAATAGAGAGCGTGAAACAAACTGTTTCTCGCAAAGCCCGACAGCTTAATTTTCCATAAGATACTTCTTCGTAAAGAGTTTATAATACAACTGTTTTTCCGGTTCTGAAAGATTCGTCGGCGGCCAAAACGATGCGCAGACTATTGACGGCATCGCGCAAGTGATCACTTAAATTTAAATCATTCTGAATAGCTTTCAGAAAATATTCTTGCTCCAAACGGCAAAGCGCGTCGTGGTCGGGTTCGTCTGAAGTGTCGATGATTTCGTCTGGTTTTGTAAAATTTCCAGATGCATCAGTGGCGCTATGATGTAGTTTTAAGGCTCCAGTTTTCGAGTGATCATCCACACTGTCGGAATCACCCTTAGCCTGATCAACGATTGACACGCAACCTTTGGGACCGATGACGTCTTTTACGAAAAAGGCGGTTTCGCTCATCATAGGTCCCCAACCCGCTTCGTACCAACCTACAGAACCATCTTTAAACCGTACTTGTAATTGTCCGTAGTTATACATTTCCAAATCGATTTCATCTGATAGTCTAGCGCCGATTGCACTGACACTTATCGGCTCCGATTGTGTCATTAAACACATTACATCTACATAATGCACGCCGCAATCCACAATAGGAGACATAGAATTCATGAGCTGTTTGTGGGTGTACCAATTGGCACCTGAACTTTGTTGGTTGAGGTTCATGCGCATGACCAAGGGTTTGCCGAGGGTTCGAGCTACTTCGACAAATTTTGCCCATGCCGGGTGTACTCGAAGAATATAACCCACAACTATTTTTTTGCCTTTTTGATGCGCTAAATCGACCAAGGTTTGTGCATCTTTAACCGTTAATGCCAAAGGCTTTTCTATAAAAACGTGCGCATTGCTATTCAAAGCGGCTTTGACATATTCATAATGCGTATCAGGATAGGTATTTATTGAAACTGCCTCCGGAGTCGTTTCTATCAAAGCTGTCTCAAAATTTTCAAAGGTGCGATAGCCCCCTAATTCTTTTGACAATTTCATACGACTTGCAGGTTTTCGGCTTACAAGACCGACGATTTCGAAATCTTTCATTTGATGATAGGCCCTTGCATGAGAAGTGCCCATATTACCACAACCTACAACTAAAACGCTGATTTTCTGCATAGTTTGGTTATTCTAATTATCTTGTTATGTCAAGTTAGAAAATATAAGTAACAAATGGAAAACACTATCCTTTTGATATTTTTGGGCCTGATTTGCTCAGTAACCCGCCCAATTGAGAAGAAATGGAATGAAAATCCACCCCAAACGCCTAACATTCTATTTTTAATCGCCGATGATTGGTCGTATCCTCATGCAGGTGCGTATGGTGATAAAGTAGTACACACCCCAACCTTTGACTGGCTAGCTGAAAATGGGGCGGTTTTTGAAAATGCCTATTGTAGCGCCCCGTCATGTTCACCTTCACGTGCGAGCATTTTACTGGGAAGGTATCCGCACCAAAATGAAAGTGCTGGAAATTTGTGGTCGGTCATTCCTAATAAATTTCCGAATTGGGTTTCCTTATTGAAGGAAGCGGGTTATCATTCTGGAAAAAGCCGAAAAGGTTGGGCTCCAGGAGATTTTAAGGCAGGTGGCTATGAGCATAATCCTGCCGGTAGGGATTACCCCGACTTTAGAACGTTTTTAAAGAATAAGAAAGACGAACAGCCATTTGTCTATTGGTTCGGCAGTAGTGACCCACATCGGATTTATGAGACCAATAGCGGCGTCAAAACAGGCATGGACCTGAGTCTGGTCGAGGTACCGGGTTTTCTTCCTGACTTACCTTGCGTCAGAAATGACATCCTCGATTACTATTATGAAGTGGAGCGTTTTGATAGGGAGTGTGGTAACATTATCGCCCAGTTGAAGGAAAACCAAATGCTTGAAAACACATTAATAATAATGACAAGTGATAACGGCATGCCATTTCCGAGGGCAAAGGCAACATTATACGATTATGGCACACGTATGCCGCTAGCGATGTACTGGAAAGACCATATTGAAGGAGGAAAGATCGTTACAGACTTTATGAATTTTGTTGATTTCGCCCCAACGTTTTTGGAAGCAGCCCAACTAGAGATTCCCTTAGTTTTTAGTGGAAGCAGTTTGCTCGAAATCTTTACTTCACAGGGAAATAAATCTGACCGGACTAAAGTCTTTTTAGAACGTGAACGCCACGCCAACGTGCGCAAGGGCGATTTGAGTTATCCAATAAGGGCTATTCGCACTAAAGAATTTCTGTATATCAAGAATTTTGAACCAGATCGTTGGCCAGCTGGTGATCCGAATGCCCATATTTCGGTTGGGCAATATGGCGATGTCGATAATTCCATTTCAAAGTTTCTAATCATGAAAATGGAAGGAAAACTTTCAGACAAAAACTATTTTAAATTGGCCTTTGGGAAACGACCATCGGAAGAATTATACCGCTTAAGCAATGACCCTTTTAACCTAAAAAATGAAATAGAAAATAAGGCCTATCGGGCTGATGTTATAAGCCTAAGAAAGGAATTGAAAAATTGGATGAAGCAAACCAATGACTTGAGAGCGACCGAACCCCTTACCATTTATTGGGACACACTCTTATATACTCCTGAGTACGATTTTCAGAATTTTGATTTGGATAAAAAAATAGAGGAATATCAAATGGCTATTCAAAAAGGAAATAAGTTCAGGGTGATTCCCTGCGAACAATAACTTGGAATGACTTCGATGCATATCTAATGATTTCCTTTTCAGCTCCTAATTTTTCGGTGCCGCGTAGAGGATGGGTTTCGATTGTTCAGTCAGCGATGTTATAATTCATCTTTGTTCGGTTTAGGATATAATTGCAAAACCAAAGCTTTACAAAACACAAGCTGATCTCCCCTTGGCTTAGCGCTATCAGAATTATTTTTCATATAGGCCGCTACAAATACTTTAAATCGCAACCTTTCAATCATGTTGAGCATCTCAGAATCTGCCTTAGCACCTCGCTTGCTTAGTTTTTTAAACACACTATCCCACCAATCGAGGTTTGCATTTTTTGGATTTTCATAATCGCTATCAAAACGTTTGAGAAGAATAGGGGTCCAAACATCTTCCTTATTAAAGGCCTTTTCACGAGACTTAAGAGTTTTAATATAAACTTTGTCTTTTTTAATATTTTGAAGCTTTTGGCTTACGGAATCTAGGTTAAAGAATGAGCCGTAAGTGTTAACAGCACGTTCATAATATGCTGCAGCAAGAAGAGGTTGATTGTTTTTGATGGCGATTTCAGCTCCCTCAAGATTCTTTGTATAGCCTTTCATGACTTCGCTTTCGGGTTTTTTAAGATGACCATTTTTTAGAGATTCTATTTCAAGCCAGGCGAAAGCCATTAAAATTTGCTCAATTGGGGGCCACTTATGACCGCCGTCGAACGTAAAAAGGGTGTTACGAAGATTTAAACGATTTAGATATTTTCGAACACCAACCATTTCTTTAAAATTCATATCTCGGTCTCCACAAAGACCAGCGTAAGCGAAATTCTGTTTTGAAGGCATATAAGTGGGATTTGCTATAAACCCTGCTCCGCAGGCTATAACTCCTGTAATTTGATCGCTTTGCGTTGCTATAGCTGTTGCCAAGCGTGACCCTCCAGAAAACCCTGCCAGATAAATTCGGTTTTCACTGATTTTGAAATTTGAAAAAACATGATTAAAAAGACGTTGTGCGATCGCAATGTTCCGATCTAAAGATCCGTTTCTAGAATTGTTGGAACAGACGATAATATGGTTGTAGGTTTCTGCTGCTTTAACAAATGTCTCAACGCCCTCTTTACCGTTACCAGAAGGAGAAAAAACAATAAGAACAGGCGAAGGTATATCAGTGTTGTAGGCTATCGGAAGATATAGCGCAAAAGACTCATTGGTACTATTTGCAACAGGTATAGAATCAATTATCACTCCCGGTTCAAATTGTTGAGCACTTAAGACAGTGCTAAAAAGGTAAAAAATTATTAAAGCTCTTAAATTCATCCTACTATTCTAAGGCAAAAGCGATAATCTGATTTCCTTTTTTCGTGCCTAGTTTTTCACCTCCACAGGCAATCGCTATATATTGTTTGCCATTCACCTCATACATTGCAGGGGTAGCAAAAGCAGCAGCAGGAAGTTTGTATTGCCAAAGTATATGACCCGTATGTTTATTAAAAACCCTAAAATAGCCGTCCTTGGTTGCCGCAATAAATAGGAGTCCGTTTTCAGTTACCACAGCGCCCCCGTAGTTTTCACAACCCGTTCCTTTACCTGCTTCACCTAATTGCGGGGTATCTCCGAAGGGTATCGACCAAATATACTCGCCGGTATTTAAATCGATGGCATGCATTGTTCCCCAAGGCGGAGAAATTCCCGGAAGGCCCTTATTGTCCAAAAATTTATTGTATCCCGTGTGTTTGTAGCTTGGGTCATTGGTTCTTTCAATAGATGTTTCAACCACATTGTGTTGCACTTCCTCCTCGAATAGGAATCGAAGTAAGGCATCTATCTCCTCTTTTTCAAGTTGTGGAAAGCCAGTCATCATTCCTTTCCCATTGGTGATTATAGTTGCGACCTCAGACTTTTCTTTTCGCAACTGAAGATCTAATAAGGAAGGAAACCCACTTGCTATTATTCCTTCACGATTATTTTGATGGCAGCTGGCACAGTATTGTTGATAAGCGGCTTTTCCCTGTGGCATCTCTTTGGCAATAGGATCGGCTAGACCTAGTTGTAGATTCCATGCCATTTCGTTTGAATTCACATATATAATCCCTTCATCAGGGTCTGCAGCGGTACCTCCCCATTCGGCGGCTCCATCATAACCGGGAAATAAAAAATTCGGTGTTAAAGCCGGAGGCGCATAGAGCCGTTTATCTGAAGTTTTAAAAATTTCCAGCAGCTCCTCTTTGTTTTCTGCAAAGGCACTAATATCGGTCTGCGTCAAATCTTGGGCTTGTCTTGCAAAAGGTTTTGGCTTTACAGGAATCGGTTGGGTAGGCCATGCTTCTTCTCCGAGAATGGTCGTAGGAGGAACGGGCACCTCTTCAATATCAAACAAAGGTTCACCTGTCTTTCGATGAAATACATATACATAACCCTGTTTGGTCACTTGTGCTACGGCAGGAATCTTTTTCCCATGGCGTTCGACCATCAATAGATTCGGTGGGGCAGGAGGGTCACGGTCCCAAATGTCGTGATGGGTAAATTGAAAGTGCCAAAGGCGCTTTCCGGTATTGGCATCCAATGCCAAAAGGCTGTTGGCGTACAGATTGCTTCCCAAGCGGTTACCACCGTAAAAATCAGGAGCGGCCGAACCTGTTGGCACATAAATTATTCCGGTTTCTTCGTCAACTGCCATTCCGGCCCAGTTGTTTGCTGCCCCAACAATCGAACTTTCCCTAGGATCCTCGCTCCAGGTTTCGTAACCCGCTTCCCCCTTTTCAGGCAAGGTGTGAAAAACCCATTCCACCACTCCGGTAATTAGGTTGAAGGCCATAATATCTCCGGGAGGAGCACCCTGACCTTCTGATACACGCAAGGGCATTACAATAAGGTCTTTATAAACAGTACCCGGTGTGTTCGATATGACAAATTTGTTTTTCGCAGATTCAGGCATGCCCGATCGCATATCTATTTTTCCATTATTTCCAAAAGAAGGAATAGGCTTTCCTGTTAAGGCGTCTAGGGCAAAAAGGTCAGAACCACGTGTGCAAAGAATACGTTTGTCATTACCTTTCTCCCAATAGGAAACCCCTCGGGAAGTAGAATGCCAAACTTTAACCGAATCACCAAACTGCCAGATTTCTTTTCCGGTTTCGGCATGTAAAGCGACTACACGCAAAGCCGCGGTAACTCCGTATAAAATAGAATCGACCACAATGGGGTTCATTTGCATTTGCCCCCAGTCTGAAGCTTCATACGACCAGGCAACTTTCAGATGCTGTACGTTTTCAGGAGTGATCTGGGAAAGGGTTGAAAAGTGGCTACGACCAGAATCACCCAAATAAGACGACCATGTGGAATAGGCAGTTTTGAACGAGCTCTTTTCTTCCTTTGGAGCGCAATTATAAGGGAGTATTCCAACCAGGGCCAGAGAAACCAATATAGGAGCAAATTTTCGTAAATACATTTAAACAATAGATGGTTCCTTTAAAACTACATAAATTTTGCCAATAGCTTGTTCGCTCTTGCAGAAACCGATTTTCGTGTATCGGCACTTAAACGTTCCAAATGTGGAATTAGCCAAGACCTCAATTTTTGATCGTTTGTAGACCAATGCGATAGGGTTTGCATCGTAGTATGGAGAACGATCCAATCATTATAATTGGCAAGATTGTGCGTGAGCAGGTTCTTAGCGGCTTGGATTTGTTGTGGTGTCATATCTTTTTCCAAGCTTAGGAATAGTTGAGCTAGGGTCCATTGTGCTGACGCCTGGTCAATGTTTGAAATATCGCTTAGAAATTTGTCAAGATAGGGAACAAGCAAGTCTTTGCGTTCCTTGCAAATACGTTTCATGGCATTAGAAACTCTTAAGCGAACCACCTCATCGTAGCTAAAATAACAATTAAATAGTTCTTCAAATCGGCTAGGGTTTTGCAGTACGCTTTCAACAACCTCAAGGGTATTTCCTAAAGAATTCGGATGTCCACCGCTTAAAAGTTCTTCAAAGTCGTTCATAGTCTAAAGTTAAATGAAATAGCGTTTTAAGATACGAGTCACTGAAGTTTTATATGACGCACCAAACAAATTGAGGTGTACGAGCAAATAGTAGAGTTGATAGAGGTCATTACGCTCATGTTCACCCGCTGTTTTCGGAAATTGCTCTTCATAGGCTTTGTAGAAACTATGGTCAAACCCTCCAAAAAGTTTGGTCATGGCAACATCGACCTCATGGTGCCCAAAATACACAGCTGGGTCGATAAGATATGGTGTTCCATCTTTAGCAATCAGATAGTTGCCACTCCATAGATCTCCGTGAAGCAAAGAAGGCTTCACCTTTGGGAATAAGGTTTCACAGGTTTTTATAATTTGCAATTCAGATGGAATCTCATCGCGCGAAAGGCCTCCTTTATTTTTAGCCATTTGCAATTGCGGCAGCAAACGTTTTTGGGTATAGAAAGCGATCCAATCAGTGTGTTTTTCGTTAGCTTGTGGAAGACTCCCGATGTAGTTGTTGGTTTTCCAACCGAAAGCATTTGAGGAAGACAGTTGATGCATGGTGGCCAATTGCTGTCCCAAACGTTGCATATCGTTTGCAGAAGCCTGTTTTGGCTCGATATATTCTAGCAAGAGAAAGGCCCCTTCATTTAGTTTTTCGCAAAGCAGTACTTTGGGTGTTGCAATCGTTTTAGTTTCAGCAATAGCTTCAAGCCCGGCTTTTTCAGCTTGAAACAATTGAAAAGCACCACTATCGGAATTGCATTTGCAGAAAAAGCGTTCGGAATCAGATTCTAGTAAGAAAGCCTTTGATATATCACCACCGGAAAGCGACTCAACCCGTGTAATACGAATACAAAGCAGGTATTCGATTTGAGCTATTAGGTCTTTGTCCATACTGGTTAAAGATCAAATTGGTCTCTGAAGTTCGCTATGTTAAATCCTTTTGCAAGTACAGTTTTGGCTTGCTCACTTTCCAAATCTAACAAGGCGTTTGTGTGATTAAAATGAATAAAGTAGATTTTTGCCTTTTCCGTACTGGAAAGGTTTTTGAACAAAGCCATACTTTCAATCACGAAAGGATGGGGGATACTTGAGATATCACGAGTGTTCAGTTCGTTTCCGTCAAAAAAGCTGGCGTCGAGAAATGCATAATCAACGGTTTTGATGACTTCTGAAATATCACTATTCCATTTTTCCCACTTATCAATATCTGGTATGAATAAAGCGCTCTTATTAGGGCCTTGAATTCTATAACCTACGGTTTCAGAGAATTCATCGCGATGAGGTACTTGCATTGGTACCACTTTTAGATTTGATGTAAGCGAAACCTCCTTTTTGTTTTCAATGGAATGCAGTTCAATGTTGTTTTCAGAAACCAACTGACTCCATGGTCCGTTCTCTTCTAAAAACCCCTTCATTTTAGGCATCACGTAGGTTGGAACGGCATTGGCATTGGTTGCTTCTTTCCCCAAAAACATTAGTCCTGAATAATGCCCAATATGCGCATGGGTCAAGAAAATACCGCTGGGTAAATCATCGGCTTCCCAAGAGCAAAAATTTTTTAAAAGTTTAGCCTGTTCGGAAATATCGGGCGTAGCCTCAAAAAGATAGGTTTGTCGGTTCTGATGGTCAAGAACCCCTAAAGAAACAACTTTTCTGCTGGGGTTTGGATTTTCAAACAAAACTGCACAACATTCCTTCTTACAGGCAATATGTGGTGATCCGGCGTCTTGAAGGGTACCTAAAACTACCAAAGACACCCCATTCTTAATCGATAGCATGGGTTGAATAGCGTTGGCTTTCCCTTTCACAACCTTTTTGTTAACTCGCTCAGTGCAACTGACGAAAACGAAAAGAAGCACAAGAACTTTCAAAGCGGTTTTTACCACCAAAGGAATTATTAAAACAAAATTTTTAGACATGGGTTTTAGTGCTGTTTGTACCTTCCGAGAAGAGGAGCTAATACTTCTCCATAAGCGTTTGCATACTGCTCCATACCCAAGTCTGTTGGGTGGGTGCCATCAACAAAGGCATCGTTCGAAAGATTGATTTTGTTTCTTGGCAGTAGGTAAAGATATCGAATTCTATCGCGTTGAAAATCAATAAAAACCTCACTTGTCCAGCGATTTAGGGTCTTATAGACCTCGTTACGAGAACGATCTACTTCACCATCGCTATAGCCCGCATGATGTGTGAGTAAAATTCTTGCTCTTGGTCTTTTGTTTCGTATATGGTGAACACTATTTTGAATACGCTTTTTGATTTCTTCTTCTGTACGTTCTTCGTTTGGACTCAAATTGGGTAGACAGTCTAAAACATACACTTGGGCGTCAATCTCCGTAATCAAATCAAGCACTTCTTGTTCTAAGCGACCGTTTCCCGAAAAACCCAAGTTGACCACTGGATAATCTAACTTTCGGCTTACGATATTTGTCCATGCCATACCTGGCCTTGAAGCACAGGCGCCCTGAGCAATTGATGTTCCGTAAACTACAACTGGTTTTTCTTTTCGCTGTGGCAGAAATTTGATGGCACTTCCTTTCGGAATGCCAATTTTCAGGTTTTTGCAATTGTTGTACAGCGGAAGGTATAACTGGTACTCACGACCTCCTTTGGGACTGTTTTCTGATTTGAAATGGTATTGAACGATGTCACCGAAGGTGCTCCTTCCCCGGTACCATAACCAATCATTCACTTCATTTTTCCCATATAAATCTACGCCACTAACTCCTGTTGCTGGCATATGGTTCATGGCGTGATTTCCATCAACTTCATATTCGATTTGAAGACTATCTGCATCTGTTTTAAAACGAATAGAGAGTCCAGCAGCATGTCTTGAGAGCGACCATACAGGATTTCTAACTAGGTTTTCCGCTTGACCAGGCAATCGGGCATAACCGATATCGGACCAGCCTTGACCTTCAATTTTGTTCAAAGTCTCCAAAGGATCATGCCAAGTGTAGGAAGTGATTTCTTGAGCCGATAGCAAACAAGTCCATAAAGTAAATAACAAACCAATGTACTTGAGGCATTTCATGTATAACGTATTAATTGTTTTTAACTTCTCTTTCCCCGGTATGATCTACACCTTGAGCGCGTTCCAAAACGATCATGGCCTTTGGCCTAAAATTGGTGATCAGGGCTCTTCTGTTGCTAGTTGTAGAATTGCCACGGCTATAGTGCAATGTACCGCCTTGATGAAAGACACACGAGCCAGGCTGAAGTTCTATAAACACCGAATTATCTTCACTACCGTCGCATTGTAGCGCTCCTTTGTTACCGGTTTGCGCATGAGGAAGAATTGGCGAAAGATGTGATTTTGGCGTGTACCACATACATCCATTTTCTTTATACGCATGGTCGATCGCTACCCAGCAACTCGCGGCTCTTTTGTCTGGCATATTGATCCAATACGCAGCATCTTGATGCCATGGTGTAATAGTATTTGTGTTTGGCGCTTTGTTGATGAGCATGTCAAAATCTAGCTCGATATCGTTGCCCATTAAAATCTTAGCTATTCTCAATGACTCTTGATGAATGGGTTTTTGCAACAACTCTGGAACCAGTTTACTTGGCACCATGATTTGAGTTATATTTTCTTTCTCCTCGTCGCCACCTGAAAGATCGGAACGATACTGGGAAGCATCTATGCTATTGTCGAGAAACGAATTGTATAGACTGCAATAGTAGTCTACCTCAGACTTGGAAATCAGGTTCTCAACCACTAAATATCCTTCTTGTTCAAAGAAAGATTTTTGTTTTGCTGATATCATAGGCTTGCCTTCTAATAGGAATGAAAGGTAAAGAAAATTTCATTTTGACGCTTATGAATTTAGGGTGATTGTCGTAATTGCCAGATTAATGCTTAAATTGAGTGAGCATAGCCAATCAAAACCTTCAGCATGTCACAACTTGCAGCCAATGTTTCAAAACGCCTCTTTTCTTTGGATGTCTTTCGCGGACTGACGATGTTCTTACTGGTAGCCGAAGCAGCGGGCTTTCATCATAACTTTACCGAGTTAACCGACGGAACGGCTTTTTCAGCACTTGCACAACAATTACATCACCACCCTTGGAACGGCCTAAGATTTTGGGATCTGATTCAGCCGTTTTTCATGTTTATAGTTGGGGTGGCCATGCCATTTTCACTTCGGAAACGTTTAACAACTCAAACCAAGGGTCAAGTGACCAAACACATATTACGACGATGCTTTTTGCTCTTTGCGTTTGGCGTTCTTTTGCATTGTGTTTATAGCCATGCCTTGGTATGGGAACTATGGAATGTACTCGTACAATTGGCATTTACCATTTTGATCGCCTACGCGATAATGCATCTTCCACATAAAGTACAGATTGGCATCTCAGTTGGTTTACTTGTGCTTATAGAAGCGCTATACCGGCTTTATAATCCCGAAGCGCCTTATGCACAAGGACATGAAAGTTTTGGTTCATGGGGAGATATGCTGACCATGGGAAAAACAAATGGCGGGTATTGGGTTTTTGTCAACTTTATACCAACCGCAGCACACACGATTTGGGGAGTTGTTTGCGGACAGATCTTATTAAGCCATAAATCGCAAAAAGAAAAGCTTAAAGCTTTTTTGATTTGGGGAACGGTTATTTTGATTTTCGGTTTTGCTATGGACTGGCTTAACATCACACCAATAGTAAAGAGAATAGCCACTTCATCTTTTACACTAGCTTCCGGAGGTATAGCCATTTTAACTTTAACGCTATTTTACTGGGCAATCGATGTCAAGAATAACCATGGTAAATGGCTAAGGATTTTTTCTGTGGTCGGTACAAATTCTATTTTCATTTATCTTTTTGCCGAAACGGTAGGTGTACAATGGTTTCGTGATTTTGGAAAAATTTGGACCGAGGGTCTTCTATCGCCTCTTGGACTTTCTGAAAAATTGATTATGGTAATTAATGCGCTGTTTGTGCTTTTCATTTTTTGGTATATTACCTACTTTTTAGACAAGCACAAGGTCTATTTTAAGGTTTAACAACCCTTCCTGTTTATTTGAGCGCCTCGTGCCTTGGGGAGAACCAAAAACAAAATAGCGTATATTTTCTTGACAACTTGATTTTAACACAATACATTATGAAACCAATGAGATGCTTTATTGCTTTGCTAGTACTCTCAGGCACATCTTTGCATTGTCTTGCACAAAGTGAAGATGAATGGAAAGATCTTTTCAACGGAAAGGATTTAAGCGGATGGACAACCAAAATTCACCATTATGAAGTGGGAGATAACTACGGCAATACGTTTCGTGTGGAGGACAGCATTATTAAGGTACGGTATGATGAATATGAGGGAGATTTTAACGATCGCTTTTCACATTTGTATTTTGACGAGCCGTACTCCTATTTTCATTTGTCGCTAGAGTATCGCTTTGTGGGTGAACCGCACCCGGGTGCACCGGTGTTTATAGTTCAGAACAGCGGGGTTATGTTCCATTCGCAAGATCCAAGAACGATGTTGAAGGAACAAAACTGGCCGATATCGGTAGAAATGCAATTTTTGGGAGGTTTGGAAAAAGGAAAAGAACGTCCTACCGGGAATATGTGTTCGCCGGGAACTGATGTAGAATATGAGGGTAAAATTGACCCGAGACATTGTATCAGCTCGTCGTCAAAAACGTACTTTGGAGACCAATGGGTACAAGCTGACTTGATTGTTCGAGGTGATTCCTTGGTTACCCATATGATCAACGGGAAGACCGTTTTGGAATATACCAAACCACGGGTTGGTGGTGAAGTGGTTTCTGGGCACGACCCCAAAATGAAACCTGACGGTCAATTATTAGAAGAGGGCTTCATTGCCTTACAAAGTGAAGGGCAGCCTATTGATTTTCGAAATATCAAAATAAAAAACCTAAAGGGTTGTATGAATCCAAAGGCCACCAACTATAGCAAGCATTATATCAATTCTGATGTTGATTCTTGTGTGTACAACTAAAACTACATCAAATCCTCAGGATATTTTCCGCCAACCGTCCAACCACCGTCTACCGGAATAGTTTGCCCATTAATGTGCGTAGCTTCTTCTGAAAGTAGAAAAAGAACCGTTTTGGCTATATCTTCTGGTTTGCCAACACGTGCATTGGGGTTCAATTTACCCCATATTCCTTCGTAGTCGGGTTGTTCTTGCTGCGTACGTTCCGTTAGGGTGGCTCCAGGGGCAACGGCGTTCGCGGTGATTTTGTGTTTGCCGAGTACATAGGCCAAGTTCTTGGCCATCATGCGGAGCGCTGCTTTGGTCATGCCATAAGCGGTAAGATGTTGATAGGCTTGAATACCCACCTGAGATGACATGAAAACCATGCTGCCGCGGTCACCTTGTTTTATCATTTGCTTGGCCGCTCTTTGCGCTAAAAAAAAGGCACCGTGCAAGTTGAGGTTCATGACCTTTTGAAAGGAATCAGGGGTGAATTCTAAAAAATCACCGAAAAGGGTAATGCCCGCATTGGGAATAATGAAATTTACTTTACCAAAGTTGGAAATTGTAAAATCAACCATTTCATTGATTACCGAAATGGCACCAGCATCTCCTGAGAAAGGCAAACACATATCAGCGTACGCGCTATTGATTTCTTCAGCCGCCTCATTTGCCTTTGTGGTGTCAATATCATTAAGAATAACTTTGGCGCCATGGGCAGCCAATAGCTGCGCTACCGCAAAGCCGATGCCTTCTCCCGCACCTGTAACAATGGCCACTTTGTCTTTTATACCTGAGTACGACATCAATCTTTGAAATAGGTTATTTGTTTTCCCGACACTTCGAGGCGGTGTTCAAAAAGTCCGCCGCTTAGCGGAAAATTTTTGAGTTGCATTTTGTTTAAACCGCTTCTTGCGGTGGTAATATACAAAGTCTTTAAATCTTCTCCACCAAAACAACAAGAGGTCACATGCGGCGCAGCAACATGAATTTCCTCTAAAACCTGAGCTGTTAGAGGGTTCCATCTCCGAACACAACCTCCACCCCAATGAGCAATCCACAGCATGTCTTCAGCATCGATGCACATTCCATCGGGAGTGCCATAATCCTCGGGAATGACTACAGCCGTCTTTTTATTGGAGATTTGCCCTGTTTTGATATCATAATCGTAAGAACAGACCTGATAAGTAGGAGAGTCTACAAAAAAAAATTTCTTGTGGTCGGATGTCCAAGCCATTCCATTGGAGATGGTAGTTTTTGGTATTTTAATGGTCGTTCGAAAATTTGGGGTTACCCTATATAAATTTCCCGTTTTAAGATGAAACTGTTTGTGCATGCTCCCAATCCAAAAATTACCAGCAGGGCTAACCTTGCCATCGTTAAAGCGCATACTGCGGTCATTGTTTTCCAATACATAGTGCCAGTTCAACCTTTCTTCTTTCAAGTCAAAGCTCGCCAATCCTGATTCAAAAGCGAGGAGTATTTTCCCAGATTTTGTAGGAACTGCGGCCCCTATCATGTTGTCAAAAGTCCAGCGTTGATTTTCTCCGTTTACCATATGGTAGCAATACAAAATACAGCCTTCGATATCAACCCAAAAGAGGAGCTTTTTTTTCCAATCCCATACCGGACCTTCTCCCAAAGTTGCTTTGACGTCTAACAACAAATTAGCTTTATTCGAAATAATTTTGGACATTATGGTGTCTAAAAATGATATTTAAAGATAAGATTATGCAAAAGGTTTTTACCATATTAATAGCAGTTTGTTGTATTCAAATAGCAAATGCGCAAAATGACACAATTCCGAAAACGGCCTTTACTAAAATGTATCTGCCAGTATGGATAGAAGCTACCGAACATTGCTTAGAAGTTGCTAAGGCAATGCCAGAGGAGAAGTACGGTTACAAACCAACAGTAGTGAGTAAAACCTTTGCGGAACAAATGGTGCATATCGCTGCAGCAAATAAGTTGATCACCAGACGCTATGTTTTGGGGATGAAGGTGGAGCCAAATACGCCTGATGCTTCTAAATTTACAAAGGCGGAGATCTTGGCCATGATGCAAGAGAGTTTTGATTTCACCACTCAAATAATACAAACGATCGAACAGCAGCAGTTAGATGAAACCTGTAAGATGTACCATAGCGGAAATGTAGTAAGTAGGGCATTTGCACTATTTTTTACGCAAGACCATATGGCCAACCATCGTGCGAAGTCGAATTTGTATTTGCGGATGAATGGTGTTGAGCCGCCTGAGTATACCTGGTAGCTTTTTTAAGTAAACCTGAAGGCTTCTATGCTAACGCTTTTCGATTTGTTCGGCAAGCAAGAGTTCCAATTCCGAAAATTTTATTTTTAGAGAATTTGATGTTATCGATAGCGGAGAACCGTACATTTTGTGATTTGCGGCCATTGCTTTTTTAGCAATTTTATTTCGGGCACGGTTGATATATTTTTCAGCATCAGAAGTATAGATCATCAAAATTTTAGAAGATGCGATTTCCAATTTTGACATTCCAGTGATGTCAGCCCATTCGATGAGCCCAACACTTGTTGCTCCAGAGTTGTCAATTATTCCCATATCATTTATGACCAGCCCAAATTTCTTACTAAAGACTTTTTTAGCAATGAAAATAGCGCATAAGCCGAAAAATAATATTGCCACAATTCCGGCTACCAAGACCATACTTTCGGAGAACCGAGGAGAAACAAATCTTTGCGGTGTTATAACCGTCCAAAATCCGAAAACTACAAAAAGCAAAGCCGCTATCAACAGGAGACCGATCTTAGACTTACTTAATGGAATTTTGATTTCGTCCAATTTTTTATATCAGGTATTTCAAATTGACATTTACTTCAAAATTCCCTCATACTTTTCAGTATTCCCCAAAAGCTCTGTGGCGGCCAAGATCGCATCGTCATTTTGCAGATAGTACTCATAAAGTCCTTCACGATAGAAATAACGCTTGACGATTTCATCTTCCAACTTGCTTTGAATTTCCTTTTGGTGTGTTTCCAAAGCCGCCGTTTTGCTCTTCTCAATATCCAGTAACAAGGTTTTAAAATCCTCTGCTACTGCAGCGTTGAAGATAACGTCATCTTTATTGCTCATGGCCTCTTTGATCGCCTTTTCTGTTTTGGTTTCAAACGAAAAATCACTTTGCGAAACGAAGGCTTTGAAATTCTGAAAATCACCATCTGAAAATTTGAAATTACTTACTTCGGCTAGTTGGTTTTTATAGTAATAATCCGTCGCGAAGTCGAATATCACGTTGTTGTTCAACAATGCAGTCGTCAAAGGATTCGCTTTTACTGCTTCAATCTCTATATCAGGCAATACGCCCCCACCGTCTTCAACCTTTCTTCCATTTCTGGTTTTGAATTCATTAAAGGTTGTATTGCGAATAGCATTATTGTTTTCATCTCTGTTCCAATAATCTAGCGACTGAATACATCTTCCAGATGGCGTGAAATATCTTGAAATGGTAACTTTCAACTGTGTTCCATAGGTAAGTCTTAGTGGGCGTTGCACCAAACCTTTGCCAAAACTTCTCGCTCCCATAACCACAGCACGATCTAAATCTTGCAGGCTTCCTGAGACTATTTCGCTTGCCGAAGCACTACTTCCATTTACCAAAACTACCAATGGAATTTCTGTATCTACGGCTTTGTTTTTGGTCTTGTACTCACGGTTAAACTTTTTGACTTTTGATTTCGTCGTTACAATAAGCTCCCCTTTATCTATAAAAAGATTGGTTACGTTTATAGCTTCCGAGAGTAATCCACCCGGATTTCCGCGAAGATCTAAGATGATTTTCTTGGCGCCTTTTCCTTGCAGGTCTATGAGTGCAGCTTTGGTTTGGCTTGAGGCTTTTGCATTAAACTTCGCCAAAACAATATAACCTGTTTTATCGTCTACCATTTTGTAAAAAGGTACGGCATCTACCTCAACGCCAGCTCTGGTAATGGTAGCGGTTTTGGTTTCACCCTGCCTCTTGTAGGTAACAGTTACCGAAGTGTTGTTGGCACCTTTTAGAAGCTCACTTCCGTTATCGTCGAAGTCGCCAATGTTGATATCTCCTATATTAATGATTTGGTCACCTGCTTTTAGCCCGGCTTTGTCTGCAGGATAGCCCTTGTAAGGTTCAATTATCACTAATTTATCTTGGTAAGATCGAACCGTGGCTCCAATACCAGAGTATTCCCCGGCATTGTTGATTTTGTAGGCCTCTACATCTTGCTCATTTAAGAACTTGGTATACGGGTCTAACTCATCTAACATATTTTTAATGGCAGTATCCATTAGTTCAGCAGGGTTGGTCTCATCCACGTAGTTCATGTTTAACTCTTTGAAAAGGGTGGTGAAAATTTCAATTTGCTTGGCGATTTCGAAAAAATCACCTTTAAAACTACTGCCTGTTATCAATATTACGACTGCAAAAACAGGGATTAAAATCTTTTTTTTAAGCAATTTATTCATCGTCGATTTTCTTTTTGAATTTATGAAGCGCCGCTTTCAAATTCTGTTCTACAAGTGAATAGTCGGGCATCTCTTTACCAAGATATAAAAATAGAAACGCAAAAGTGCCTTTACTATTGTTAAAAACTAGGGCTTTATTGAGCCGATAACTTTCACGCATTAAACGTTTAATACGGTTGCGTTTTACTGCGCTTTTGAAGTTTTTTTTTGGAACTGTAACTCCCGTTTGAATGGGCACATCAAAAGGCAGCGCTGTTTTAAGATATATAAGTTTTATCGGATAATTTGAAACGCTCTTCCCTTCTGTAAAAAGCCGCTCAATTAACTTTTTACTTTTCAGTTTTTCTTTTCTGGGAAACGTAAACTTCATATGGGCATAAAAGTAAACAATATAGGCTGGTTTTGATTTATGATAATTGTCATAGTTGTCATTAACCGAAGACATTAAATTCGTTGAGGTTCATATACTATAATCAGGTTAACCCAAAATACAAGACCCATGGGCGAGTTAGACGTTGAGCGCTTAGTAGGAAGTACCCTAAAGGAGAAGTACATTTCACAATTATTAGGTGATTTGGAAGCCATAGAACAGATGCTTGACCAGCGAATGTTTGATACCGACATTCATATAGGTGCGGAGCAAGAATTTTGTTTGGTTAACGAACAATGGGAACCTTCAAATAAGGCAATGGAGGTGCTAAAAGCGCTGAATGACCCGCATTTTACAAATGAAATAGCGCTTTATAATCTTGAGGCAAATCTTGACCCCTTGTTGCTTACCGAAGATTGTTTCGCAAAATTACACGAGCAGCTTAACGACTTACTAGCAAAGGCAAAGACAGTGGCCGCAAAACAAAACCTAAAAGTAATTCTTACCGGAATCTTGCCAACGATTGATTCTCGACATTTGCATACGTCCTTTATGACTCCTGTTGAGAGATATCAGGTTCTTGACGAAACCATTCGTGACTTACGTGGTGATGATCTTGAACTACACATCAAGGGTGTTGACGAATTGAATTTACATCACGACTCTATTCTTTTTGAAGGATGCAATACTAGTTTTCAAGCACATTTGCAGCTAGACGCCACTGATTTTGCAGCAGGTTACAATTGGGCGCAAGCCATTGCTGGCCCCGTATTGTCGATTTGTGCCAATTCACCCATTTTAATGGGAAGAGAATTATGGCAAGAAACCCGAATTGCTCTTTTTACGCAAAGCGTTGACACAAGAGCCAGTAATTTTTTGCTGAATGAGCGTGATGCTAGAGTGGGGTTTGGAAACGATTGGGCAAGGGGTTCGATCGTTGATTTTTATAAAGATAGCATTGTGAACTTTAGAAGCTTACTAAGCGCTAATTTCTCAACAGATAGCTTACTTGAATTGAAGCAAGGGAAAATTCCCAAACTACAAGCCCTACAACTTCACAATGGAACGGTATATAAATGGAATCGCCTTTGTTATGGTGTTACCAAAGGAAAACCCCACGTACGCATCGAGAATCGATATATGCCTTCGGGTCCTACAACAACAGACGAAATCGCCAATTTTATGTTTTGGGCAGGAATCATGTGTGGTAGGCCCAGACATTTAGATAATATCCATGAAAAAATGGATTTTAAAGATGCCAAGGGAAATTTTTATAATGCCGCCCGTTATGGAACCGCCGCTCAATTTTATTGGGAAGGAAAATTAATTCCTTGTAAGGAACTATTACTTGACCATTTTTTACCTATGGCGTATAGAGGTTTGTACAGCATGAATGTTTTACCTAGAGATGCTGAAAAGTATTTGGCCGTGATAGAAAATCGTATAAAAAATAAGAACGGAGCTCGCTGGACAATACAGAGCTTTAGAGAGCTCAAGAAGGAACATAAAACCGCAGATGCCTTGCGCATTTTGACCGCCAGCATCTATGAACACGAACAAAAAGGATATACGGTAGATGCTTGGAGATTGGCACGCGGAAATGAATATGTACCCGAGGAAGATCAAAAACAATTGCGCCATTATATGAACACAAAAATTGTAACTGCTCAAGAAAACGATAGTGCAGATTTAGTGCTCAAAATGATGCAATGGCGGAACATACATCATGTTCCTATAATGGATATTCACTTTAATTTGGTCGGCTTGTTGACCTGGGAAGATGTCAAAAACTACCAGCATAAGCCAGAGGCGCTGAAGAAGTCGGTAAAGAGCATAATGAAGACAAAGTTGATAACGGCTACTGCAGATATAGCGATGCTGGAAGCAAAAGAAACGATGCAGCTTCACCAGATCAATTGTCTACCCGTAATCAAAGGAAAAAAGCTCGTGGGCATCATTACAACCAACGACTTTTAAGGAATGTTGGAATCTTTTGACCCCCTACGGCGCGTACAACATATCAGTCGCTTTATAGGGCAGGTGGTTGGCGAAGAAAAAGGACCAAGCCTTATTTTTTTTGGAGGAATTCACGGCAATGAACCAGCGGGAGTTAAGGCGCTAGAGCATCTTTTCAATACGCTTGAAAAAAACGTTTTTAAGATTCGCGGAACCTTAGTCGGAATTCGAGCGAACCTACCTGCATTGTTACAGGGAAAGCGATTTTTAGACCAAGATCTAAATCGTCTTTGGACTGAAGAAAAGATGGCAGAAATAAAGGCCAAACCCAGCGCCGAGCGCGAACGAGAAGAAATGGAGCTTCTAGAGCTCGAACAGTTGATTGGCGAAATACTAATTGCATATGAGCCCCCGTTTTACTTTATTGATTTTCACACTACATCAAGTAAGACGCTCCCGTTTATAACTATTAATGATGCATTGATCAATCGAAAATTTTCGCAACAGTTTCCTTTGCCTATTATTCTAGGTATTGAAGAATTTCTAGAGGGCCCGTTGTTGAGCCGAATGAATAAGTTAGGGTATGTGTCTTTGGGGTTTGAGTCTGGTCAGCATGTAGCAGAATCAGCTGTGAAAAATAGTATTGCCTTCTTGTGGTTGACTTTGGTTTTTGCTGGTGCGCTACCTAAACAAGACGTTTTGCATTTTGACAGCTACTATGAAGAGCTTCGGTCTTCTGCCAACGAAGACTCGAATTTTTACGAGGTGACCTACAGACATGAACTGCGTAAAAGAGATGATTTCAGCATGCTCAATGGGTACACCAGTTTTCAAAAAGTAACAAAGGGTACGTTTATGGCCATACAGAATAGAAAAAAGATTTTAGCCAAAGAAAATTCGATTTTGTTTATGCCCCTATATCAAAAACAGGGCGCAGAAGGCTTTTTCCTTATTAAGAAAACACCGAAATGGGCTTTGAAAATATCGACCTTATTCCGCAAATCGAAATTCGATCGTCTATTGTGCCTTCTGCCGGGAATTTCTTGGAGCAGCACAACCAAAGAAAGTCTGTTGGTGAATCTTTCTGTAGCGCGTTATTTTACAAAATCTTTCTTTCATCTCCTCGGATATCGAAATCGCCAAGTTGATAAAACGCAAATCATTATGCACAATAGAGAGCGTGCAGCAAAAAACGAAATGTATCGGAATACGCCTTGGTACTAGTTTTTAGGCATAGGCTGAGGTTGCCAAGTATTGTTTTCTTGATTCATATCGGCCATCAATTGAGACGGATCAATCATAACCGCTTTGATATCTTCCAAAGGGCGGTCTACGCTAAAACCAAAGGAAGGGTTTGCCCAGGTCCAATCTGCCAAAACCGTTCTTTTTAATTGTGGATATGGATTCTCTTTTTCGCCCCGCATCATTTGTAGTGGCGCATAGAAGGTTTCTTGAGTACCATCATTGTAAACCACCAAAATATCTATAGGCATGGGCATCAATCCGATACGCTCGAGCTTGATTTTCGTCTTTTCACCATCAGCCGCTACTTCCTTGATTCCATAATCGATGGTGTTTGTAGTTTGCGTCCAATCGGTCAGATACCAATCCAATTCGATACCCGAAACCTTCTCTGCGGTACGTTTGATATCGTTAGGTACAGGATGCTTAAATTTAAAGTCGGCATAATATTTCCGAAGCGATTCCATCAATTTATCTTGCCCAATTACATAGCCCAGTTGTGATAAGAAGATAGCCCCTTTGCTATAGGCCGAAATTCCATAGGGAGTATTTGAATCGTAACGATCAGCATGGGTTCCTTGCGGTTGTTCTTTGCCAGAATTCACCAAGTAGTAATACCCCTTATAGGAATTCTCGAATGGATTTTGTTTGTTCTGTTCTCGAATCTCGTTGCTGCAAAGCGCCGAAACGAATGAGGTAAACCCTTCATCCATCCATTCGTGCTTGGCTTCATTGGTAGCCAATACGTGTTGAAACCAGGAGTGAGCCAATTCGTGAATCATTGTGCCGATGACACTTCCTGGCTTGTCTCCGCCAGTAATTAAGGTTGCCATGGCATATTCCATACCACCATCTCCGCCTTGAATGACCGAGTATTGTTTATAGGGGTACGCTCCAATATTTTTATTGAAAAATCGCATTGCTTTTTCGGTCAAGGGCTGCACTTTGGTCCAGGTATCCCTATAAATCGAGTCGTTTTTGTAAAGAAAATGGAGCGTAGGCCCATCTTCCATTTGCAATGTATCATGCACATACTCAGGATCTGCTGCCCACATAAAATCATGTACCATCGGCGCCTTAAAATGCCAGGTTAAGGTTTTACCTCTTGGTTTTTTGACCTTGGTACCCGGCGCTTCATAGCCGTGACCTATTTCTTGAGGGTTTTGTAAGTATCCAGTGCCACCAACAACATAGGTCTTGTCGATGGTTAATTTTAAATCGAAATCACCCCAAACGCCATGAAATTCACGTGCGATGTAAGGGTCGGCATGCCAACCTTCAAAGTCATATTCGGCTAATTTTGGATACCATTGGCTCATCGAGAGCGCTACACCATCTTTGTTGTTTCTTCCAGAACGTCGAATTTGAACCGGCACCTGGCCCTTAAATTCCATTTCGAAAGTAGTTTGGCCACCGGTCGGAATGGGCTTTGCTAAATCAACAACCAAAACAGTACCTTCCTCGCTGAAATTAACGGCAGCACCATCTTGCGTTAAGGAAATCGCATGTAAATAGCCAATTTCGGTTTCCGTTAAAGAAGCAATTCTACTTTTCTTTTCAGGGGTTGTCATTCTTCCATCGGGGTCTGCAATGTGTTGCAGGCGCATGTCCATTTCGCTTCCGGGCTGGAAAGCGTTAAAATAAAGATGATAGTAAACCCGGCTTAACGCATCGGGAGAATTATTGGTATAGATCAATTTTTGGGTTCCGGTGTACTGAAAATTCTCCACATTCATGTCTACCTCCATTGTATAATCAACATGTTGTTGCCAATAATTGGTGGAGTTTTGTGCTGTTGTCAAGCCGGTACATCCGAACAAAAGAAATAAAAGAACTAAAGCATTGAAATTTTTATACTGCATAGTATATTATAATTGAATTTTACCTTTGTTAACACTTTCGGCCATAATTAAGGCGTTGTAGGCATTGGCCATTTTTCCAGAAGTCGATATTTCATTCAAGTTTGCTGCCTTGCTGGCATCACCACCCAAAGCTACTTTTGTCTTTACGGCTAATCCAGATTCCATAATAATCTTTTTGACCTGCGACGCCGTCAACTTAGGGTATTGCGATCGAATCAGAGCCGCTATTCCCGCGACGCCTGGAGCAGCCATTGACGTACCTGGAGAATACTCGTATTCGTTATTTGGGTAGGTTGAATAGATCGCTGTACCTGGGGCAAAAATATCTACATTGATTTTACCGTAATTGGAATATTCCGCAAGCAGTTCACCGCCGTAATCTGGGTTTAAAGCACCTACGGTGATTAGGTTGTCTGCTATTTCCGGACCGTTGTTAATAGCATCGTTGGGAAAGTTAGGTTCATTGGGATCATCTAAATTTGCACCATCATTACCGGCTGCGTGAACAATCAACACATCTTTTGCCGCTGCATATTTTATGGCATCATACACCCATGCTGCATTTGGCGAAAATGATTTCCCGAAGCTCCCATTAATAATTTTAGCCCCATTATCAACAGCATATCGAATACCCAATGCGATATCTTTGTCATACTCGTCTCCGTTGGGTACGGCACGAATACTCATAATTGCAACGTTATTAGCTACCCCGTTTGCACCTTTGCCATTGTTGCGCTCTGCTGCAATGATGCCCGCAACATGGGTGCCATGGCTTTCGTCATCTACCCGGTTTTGTGGATTGCCGTTGCCGTAGTTATTGTCATTAAAGTCGTATGGGTTGTCACCAACGATCTTTCTTCCATCAAAATTGACATTGTAATTGTAATTGGCTTGATCGGAAAAATGCTTGATACCTCCTTCAAGTTCATCAAAAACAGTGGGAATATCATCAGCGAAAGTGTACATCTGCATCAATACGTTTATGTGCTGTTGCATGGCCTGATCTTTGGGTTTGATTCCTGCAACCTCCTTTTTGGTATAGGCTTGTTTGCCCAATTCCTTTTTGACGGCTGCATCTGCATTTTTAACAGCTTGTAGAATTTGTTCATATTGTTGTTTGTTCTGAACCGCTTTAGCATATTCTTCGTCTACTTTTGCCTTCGCCTTGGCTTGCATCGTTGCATCACCTAATTTTAGCTTCACGATTCGTGCCGCTTCTAGCTGCTCATTGTACGATTCACCTAAAAAGTTATAGCCATGAATGTCATCGACATATCCGTTCTTATCATTGTCTTTGCCATCTCCTGGCCGTTCACCCTTGTTGGTCCAGAGCACTCCGTCAAGATCCTCGTGTTTGAGATCAATACCAGAATCTAAGACAGCTACAATTACCTTTTGACCTTTTTTAGTTCCAATGATTTCAGCATAGGCCTTATCAACGCTCATGCCGGGAATCGTATCGGTAACCAAATCTAAATGGCCCCAGTTCTTTTTCTGTGCATCAGTGAGGTCTGCAATTTTAGAAGGCATTGCATCAATGTTTTCAATAGGTGTAGATATCAGGGTGGTGGCGCCACAACCCAGGCATAACAGGGCTGTTGAAAATCCGAAAAACAATCGGTTGAAAATAGGTGTCATATAGTTCATATTAGCGTTAGTGTATTCTTTTATAAAAAGCTCCAGGATTTTTAGCTCGAAAAGTTTCGACACAACCCCGATCTGCGAGGGTGACAAAACAAGTTTTTCCATCAGTGCCACCGAAGGTTATATTCGAGGGTTTTTTTCCTTTGAGTTGAATTTCATTTAGAGGTTGCCCTGCTGGCGATAGTACAACAACCGTACCTTTTTCGTAACGTGTTACATACAAGTTGCCTTCCGCATCGCAGCGCATACCATCCATTCCAAAATCGTCAAAATTAGCAAATTTCGATTTGTTGCTTACGCCTCCGTCAGCCTGAATATCATATTGCCAAATAGTGCGCTGAACTGATTCGTTGACATATAACTTCTTTCCATCAGGACTTACTTCAATGCCATTGGTAGTTCCCATGTTTTCTTCAAGAAGGATGATTTCCCTTTTGCGATTAACCATCCAAATGCGACCCGAACTCTCCGCCCAATTTGGATCGCTGAGATATATCGTGCCGTTCGGAGCTATAGCCAAATCATTGGGCTGGCTCATTTTAGGATTGTGGGCCCAAACTATAGGTTGCTTTGTGCCCTTCTTTATTTGGTATACATTGTGACCGACGTAATCGGCGATATACATATCTCCTTTTTGATCAAAACGAATACCATTACCTATACTTGCATCTGGAAGCCTTACATAGATTTCCCCTTTTCCATTAGAATCGACCTTCCCAATGGTTCCTTGCTCCGCAAAATTAACAGCATAGAGGTTTCCGGCGAAGTCTACAGCCGGACCTTCGATGCCATTTGTAAAGCCGTTTTCAGGAGTAAAATCAACGCTTCGCAGCTGTTGGGAATTGCAGGAGAATAGGGTAGACAAACAAAATATACCAAATAGTATTTTGTGTATGATGTTAGGAGAAAATTTCATTGAAAGTAAAGATTTTATCAAGCCGTACCCCTTTTTCAGTTCGCTGCAAGGTACAAATTTCATTGTGGGCATCGTGTTCAAAAAATAGCAAATAATCATTGGCAACCGCAGTATCGAGAAATACAGCTTTTTCATCCATAGTCAATAGGGGCCGGGTATCGTAACCCATTATGTAGGGCACAGGAATATGCCCGGCTGTAGGCACCAAGTCGGCTGCAAAAACCAAAGTTTTACCTTTATAGGTAATGTGTGGAAGCATCATTTTTTCGGTATGGCCGTCTACAAACAAAATATCGAAACCCAATTCAGAATTCGCAATCCACGAAGAATTTCTTTGGGCAACAAATTTCAATTGACCACTTTCCTGCATAGGCAGTAGGTTTTCCATTAAGAACGATGCCTTCTCGCGTACATTGGGCTGGGTGGCCCATTGCCAATGATTTTCGTTTGTCCAGAACGTAGCGTTCTTAAAAGCAGTCTGGTAACCCGTTCGATCTTTGTTCCATTCAATGCTACCCCCACAATGGTCGAAATGCAAATGGGTCATAAAAACATCGGTAATATCGTCACGATGAAAACCGTTTTTTTCAAGAGACCTATCCAAGGTATGGTCGCCCCATTGATAGTAATAGCCAAAAAATTTCTCAGATTGTTTGTTGCCCAAACCCGTATCAATCAAAATTAGACGCTTGCCATCTTCGATCAAGAGGCTTCGGGCGGCCATGTCAATCATATTGTTGGCATCTGCTGCATTCGTTCTTTGCCAGAGTGTCTTTGGCACAACACCGAACATGGCTCCACCGTCAAGTTTAAAATTTCCGGTTTCTATGGGATAGAGTTTCATAGACGCTATTTCTTCGGGGCAAATTAAGCATAAGCAATGAGAGATGAAATCTTTTTAGCAGTCTATTGTGATGTAGGGTATTGCTTTATGTATGGCGTGTTATGGTTTATTTTTCAATGTTGATCTCCTACTTCATTTCATCTATAAGGGTGGCTAGTTCTTTACCATAATCTAGAAACGCCATGGTTTCATCGGTCCTTGCCAATTTGATCTTATCAAAAATGACCAGGGCTTCGCCATTACTTTCTAAATGATAAATCTGATGATTCTCGAAAAACCGAATGACTTCATCTGTAAAAAATGATTGAATTTCCGACTCCTTATTTCCCATAATTAGAAATTTTTTGGAAAAATCTGGATACATCTCAAAATCAATATCTTTATAACCGGTATAGGCCATCACGCGGTCAAAAAGTCTTTCCAATACGCCTTCTTTTTCCATAGTGAAAACAGGTATTTCTTTATTCAATTTTAAGACCATGAGCGTTGTATTAAAGGTCTCTGCCGTAAAAGCTGCGCCCTCACTGAAAGTCACATCGGCAATTTCCCAAGACATGTCCAAACCTTTAAAAGTTCCTTTGAGACAGTTTGATTTGCGCTCAATAGGTCTAATTTCAAAAAAGTGAAAATTCTTCAGGTACTTCGTATCCCAATCTACTTGATTCGTGTATTGATAATCTTTTTCATTTGCTAAATTTTGCAATCGAGTTTGTCTGGGCGATAATTTGGCAGCAGAACTGTTTAAAGAAATTTTTAGAGCTCGATTATGACCAGAAGATGAAACATGCGAATCTAATCCATTGATGATGACTTGACCCCCTGTGTTCTTTTGTATTTTTAAGTAGTCTACCAAGTAATCCATATAGGTCATGCCGACCAATCTTGTTTCCGACAAATCAATATTCACATCGGCTCCTGAAGGAATTTGAGCCACCAATTTGTCTACTTTTAAGATGCCTAAAAAATTCGCAATTCCTTTTATTTTTAGGTCGTAGCTGCCATCTGGTTTCGCAATCAAATTCGAACCGGACTTATACACCATTTTGAAAAATCGAGGTATCGATACTCT
Organism: Maribacter sp.; assembly: GCF_039974175.1. GTDB lineage: Bacteria > Bacteroidota > Bacteroidia > Flavobacteriales > Flavobacteriaceae > Maribacter_C. The sequence goes on along the minus strand of NZ_JBDWJN010000012.1, from coordinate 198,878 downwards.
GGCCAATAGCATGTGACTCACTAAGGCCAACAATAAACCACCAAGCAATCCAATTAACAAATTCGTGTAAAGGGTTAGAATCATCGTACCAACAAAGAATATGAGCTGCTCGGTTCCTTGGCCATAAACTTGTTTAAAGACAGCAGGGGAAGCCAATTTAAACCCGGTATAAACGAGTAAAATAGCAAAGGCACATAGCGGCACTTGACGCATTATTGGGCTTAATACCACAATAAAAAGCAACAACAGTAGTCCTTGATACAGATTAGACCATTTGGTCTTCGCGCCATTATGAATGTTTACAGTACTGCGAATAATCACGGCAATTATGGGTAAACCTCCAATCAAACCAGCCGCCATCGTACTCAATCCAATTCCTGTCAAATCCTTATTTAGATCGGTCTTTCGTTTGTAAGGATCAATTTTGTCAACTGCTTTGGCAATGGCCAATGATTCAATACTGGTTATGATTAAAATCGATAATACGGTTGTCCAGAATTCAATTGTATTTATTTTGCTAAAATTTGGATGCATAATAGAATCCATAATATTATCGGGAATATCTAGTAATAGACTAGGCCCTACTTCATACGCTTTTCCAAAGAATGAAAGCGTGTGTTGGTCAAAGAAATTGAAAAAATATACAAAGGGAATGGATAGTGCAATCACCCACATGGGCGCTGGTAGAATATGGAAAAACCGATTACTGATTTTAGAATGAAACAATAATAAAAGCAAGCCCGCTAGGGCAATAATCACCACAAAAGGATTCGCTTGCGGTAAGAGTGTAACGGCATCGACAAGGTTTTGTATGATACTCGGACTATCGGAATGCGTTCCCATAGCCACGTGTATTTGTTTGGCAAAAATGATAATTCCAATTGCAGCCAGAATGCCGTGAATCACCGAAGAATGAAAGATATCTGCTAGGCGACCCAATTTCAGCAACCCCAATAGCACTTGAATTGCGCCTGAGACAACCACTGCGGCTAATACGTAATTAAAGGCTTGCCCTGAACCGTCATCCATCAATGTGATACCCAAAAGTATGACCCCAATGACTCCTTTGGCTGGTCCGTTGACTGAGATATGTCCGCCCCTATAAAGGGTTGTTACCACACCACCCACAATAGCGGAAATGATACCTGACATTGCCGGTGCACCCGCTGCTAAAGCGATACCTAATGAAAGCGGTAAAGCAATGAGTGAGACACTCACCGCTGCTATTAAATCACTTTGCCAATTTTCAATTAAACCCTTGAACCCTTTTTTTGGTGTACTTTCCATTTATTTAACTATTTGGGTTTAATCACATAAGATTTTGAAGATAAAACAGGTCAATTGTTTCATACTGCTTAATTCATGTGTTATGTGAGCTTGTTTAACTCCTGAGAAAATTGAATGTAGACCAATGATTTGTAACATATACTCATATTAAAACTATACGCATTTATTTTGTTCTTGACGCCTTGGGTTTTTGTGCATTGTTGCGCTGTGGATTTTAGTAACTTACTTTGCATATACCCGGCAAACTGAAAATCTTAAAAGATTTTCGCAAGCCAAAGCGTATTAGTCATTCAATTTCTAAATCTTGATTTTTCGGTTTCACTTCAGATGTTTTGAATCTATTTCTCTTTGGCGGCATTTTTTTCTTCAACATCTAGAAACAGCAGTTTTGCCTCAAAAAAAGCAGCAACTGGGGTAGCTTCAAATACATTGACCTGAAGCGAAAGAGAAAATGCAAAGCCAAACGATATGGTTTTAAAAGCTTGGATGATGCTAGCCATAAAGAGGACGGAAAGATAGTATAATATTAATTAAGAAAACTTAGCGTTTACGATTATAAATTTTAGTTTAAAAATGATTATTTTTCGTTAAAAGAGCGATATATGGTCGAGTTAGCCGGAATAATAATTTTAGGAATCGTAGCACAGTGGTTTGCATGGCGTTTGAAATTGCCTGCGATTCTTCCATTGATTCTAATTGGGTTGCTGGTTGGCCCCGTTGCATCGATGTATACTGAAGATGGTCACAAGTTGATTGAGCCGGTTTGGAATGGCGAAAAGGGGCTTTTTCCTGGCGATGCACTGTATTACTTCGTTTCTCTGGCTATTAGTATTATACTTTTTGAAGGTGGCCTCACTTTGAAACGGTCTGAGATTCGCAATGTAGGGCCGGTGATTACGAAACTAATAACGCTAGGTTCGTTGGTTACTTTCTTTGGCGCCGGTATTGCTGCACACTATATTTTCGGACTGAGCTGGCAGATTTCTTTTTTATTTTCTGCTTTGATTATTGTTACTGGTCCGACGGTAATTACACCAATATTGCGAAATATTCCGCTTAAAAAAGATGTTTCAGCGGTATTAAAATGGGAAGGAATCTTAATCGACCCTATTGGCGCATTGGCTGCGGTTTTGGTCTTTGAGTTTATAAGCGTAGGAGAAGGAAAAGCCTATACCATAACCGCATTGGTGGAATTCGGAAAAATCTTGCTTTTCGGATTCACTTTCGGATTCACTTTCGCTCACGCACTTGCATTTTTAATCAAGAAGAACTTCATACCGCATTATTTACTCAATGTGGCCTCGCTTTCAACTGTTCTTTTAGTGTTTGTGATGTCAGACGCTTTTGCCCATGAATCTGGTCTTTTGGCCGTTGTTGTTATGGGAATGGTCATGGGTAATACAGAACTTCCAAATATAAAAGAGCTGCTCTATTTTAAGGAATCGCTGAGCATTTTACTTATTTCCATCCTTTTTATTTTGTTGGCCGCGAATATTAACATGAGTGATCTTGAGTTGATTTTTAACTGGAACACCGCCTTATTATTTGGGGTAATTGTTTTTATCATACGTCCGTTGGGCGTATTTCTATGTTCGACAAAATCGAATTTAAAATTCAATGAAAAACTTTTTATAGGATGGGTAGGCCCAAGAGGTATTGTAGCGGCGGGAATTGCCTCGCTATTCGGATCGAAGTTACTGAAACAAGGCGAAGTCGGTGCGGAATATATTACCCCTTTGGTTTTTATGATTGTATTGGGAACCGTCTTATTAAATGCAACAACAGCACGATTTTTTGCCAAGATGGTGGGGGTATTTTTAAATAAATCTGAGGGTATTCTGATCATTGGAGCCTCTAAATTTTCACGTTTAATGGGCGATTATCTGCAGAAGAACAATCGGCATGTTGTGCTGGTAGACAGCAATCAAAATAACGTTGCTATGGCCAAGAATTTGGGGTTGGAGGCCTTTTCAGCAAATATTTATTCTGACGCCTTAGAAGATAATATTGAGCTAAGCGATATTGGGTATTTGATGTCACTTACCGGAAATGCAGACATCAACAATTATGCAATCAATAAGTTTAAAAAACAATTTGGTGAGCACGGTTCGTTTCGTTTGGTCAGTTCAGATGAAATGAATGACCCTGAAAATAACCCCAAGGAGGGTTTATTTTCCCATACTGATGATTATATGAAATTGATGGAGACCACCAGAAAGTATCCTGCAATTCATGAAATTGAATTGAATGGCGTCAAACACTACCAAGATCTTATTGAAATCACCAACACCGATGAGGAAATTATTCCACTCTTCCTAAAGGATGGAAAAGGCGATTTAAAGATAATCAGTTCCTATAGTACAGGATTCAATGATATTCAAGAGGGTTTCAAATTGGTGTATTTGGGCAAAGCTTTTGATGTCGAAGCATTGACTGTCGAAACCGCAGCTATTGAAAAAGAAAAATAATAGTTTTCAAAACCCCTGGTATACCTAACCCTTCATTTCTCTATAACGAAAAACGATTAGAAACTACCTAAAGGAAAACCAGTAGTTAAAAATACAATCTTCTGGGTATTTCCTAATATTCATTCGCTATATACCTTTATTTCAATGATTTACTAGAATTTTGGGCTGTTATCCGATTCTAGGAATTTTAACCTAAAAAATCTAGAATTATGAAAAAAGGAATATGCTTTTTAACCCTTATGCTGACTATGACCCTCATCGAATCCTGTAGTAAAAGTGATGTAAACGGAGACAGCGATTCCAATTGCTATGAATGCAGTACTGCAACCGAATCAATCGATGTTTGCGAAGAAGGCGGAAAGTTTGTTGTGGATGGTGAAACAATTGATAACCCTAACGATGTTTCTCTGCAAGATTTCATTCGAGCCATTGAATTAAACCCAAACGACGATCCCGATCTAGACGGCATTCGCTGTAATAGAAAATAAGGTTTCGTTTCGAACTGTTGGCGCATGTTGAGACGGGCCTGCACTAGCGTTAACTGCTGTCAAGTACAACATTTAGGTATAGTTAGCCATTAAATGGCAATGTCTTCCATACAGTCACTTGTATATCTTCTTGAACAACAGGGTAATCTTTGCCGGTTACCAATTGATAAAAATGAACAGCGGACTCTCTTTTGATTTTATCTTCTAGCAAAGCATTGTCAATTTCCCCACTTTCTTGCCGCCAAGTAAAAATAGAGTTCTGTTCAATCTGAATAACACGGTGCTTCGCCGTAAATTGGGCGATGTAAGTGGTCATTTGGTTTGAGACTTTTGTGGTTGATTATACTACTATAAAAGTAATCCAAATATCACATTTTTTAAAAATATGGTGTTAAAATTTACATTTGGGTGGTTTCGTGCTACCGTAGCAAAGCCTCAAGATTGTTCTATTTTAAGGCAAAGCTCACCCTTTTTATTAGAGGTAACTATTGACATTACTTTACCTAATCTAAAATTATCACCCTTACCTAAGGTTTTGGCATCAAGAAAATCTCCAGACCTAAAAAACTCCCGTTCGGTATACATGACAACCGTTGCATTCTCTGCCGGAATGACCTCTGTATCGGTTAAATCGTAGTTGCCTTTTAAACTCCCGATATAAAAATGACATCCGGGGAATTGCTCGTGGACTTCAGAAACCATCATTTTTTGGAAGGTATCTAAGGGGGTTATGTTGGAAATCACATTAGCTTTCGCATCGACCACTACGATAATTTTCATTCCGGTTGTACTGCGTTCTTGAGCGGCGAATAGCAGCAGCCCACTAAAAAAAATGGTGATAAAGAATACGTTTGTTTTCATGGTTTTGATACAAAGCGTTATCTACGCTCCAGTTGTTTGAGACCAAAAATACTTGAGATATTTTCCTACAAATAGGAGGTATGTAACAAAGTATACAAGAAATGTAACAGTATTTCAAAATGCTTATTTAGCTTCATTTTGAAGATACTGAGAAGGTGTTTTTTTGTATTTTTCCTTAAAGCATTTAATAAAATAGGAGGGGGTGTTGAAACCAACAGTATAGGCAACTTCGTTTACGGTAGCATCTGAAGTTTGCAAAATATGTAGCGCTTGTTTTAAACGTTGAGAACGAATAAATGCCGTTGTCGACAGGCCAGTAAAGGCCAACAATTTTCTGTGCAACTGCATTCTGCTCATACCCAATTCCTTGCAGAAGTACCTAGGACTGAATTCAGGATTAGCCAAATGTTCATCGAGTACATCTTGTAATTTATTCAAAAAAATGGCATCTGTTGGAGTTATTGCTATGTCTTTGGCTTTCAGCACCATTTCTTGGCTGTAACGACTACGTAAAGCTTTTCGGGTTTCTATGAGGTTCTCTACCCTTTTTTCTAATATGGGCAACTTGAATGGCTTGGTAATAAAATCATCCGCGCCCGATTGCAGGCCCTTTAATTCCTGTTCCTCTCCAATGCCTGCAGTAAGTAAAATTATAGGAATATGACTGGTACGTTCATCTGTTTTTAAGGTATTACATAGTTCAATACCGTCGCATACCGGCATTCGTACATCTGTTAGTATAAGGTCGGGAACAACTTCCAGCGCTTTTTCTATGCCCTCTTGGCCATTTTTAGCCTCGAATACATTGTATCGGTATTTCCAAACTGAAACTAGGAAATCGCGCACTTGCTTTTGATCCTCAACCAAAAGAACCAAAGGCAGGTCTTCTACAGCATCGCTGTCAGTAGTTTCTTCCGCTAACTGAACCGCATCAGAAATACCCGCTACAATCGATTTGTTAGCTTCACCATTGTCTTCTTCAATTGCTACATTTTTTAGGGAACTTCGTTCAAGGGGTATCGAAATTTTAAAGTGTATCATGTCATTGGAGTCAATCTTTACATCTACCTGACCTTGATATAGCTGTACCAATTCTTTGACAAGTGCAAGACCAACACCCGCTCCTTCGGCATACTGATCATGTTGATAAAATCTGGTGAATAACTTGTCTACTTCGATCTCAGAAGATCCTGGTATAGTATTACTAACAATTAGCTGCAGCGCGCCATCAATTTTTGTAGCTTCAAGTTCGCAAATACCACCATCTTTGCCATATTTCATGGCATTGGAAAGCAAATTGGACACTATTTTTTCTAATGCATCTGCGTCAAACCATTCATTTTTCAAGGGTGCAATAGCAATCTTGAAGTCTATTTTTTTTAACCCAGCCTTATATTGAAATGAACTGGCAATCATTTCTAGAAATAGATCTAAATCACCCTTAGCTATCTTTAGTTTTTGTTTGCCTTTTTCAAGTTTGGCTAAGTGCAGTAACTGATCTACTAGGGCGATCAAACGATTGGTATTGCGCTTAATCATTGAAAAATTGGTGAAATCAGTATCAGATAGCCCCCCCTCACCTAATTTTGCATCAACAGGACCCGAGATCAAGGTCAAAGGGGTTCTAAACTCATGCGATATGTTGGCATATAATTTAGATTTAAAGTCGTTCAGCTTCTGAAGTCTAATGGCTTCTTCTTCCTTTAATTTCAGGTCTAGTCGCATTCTCCAGCGCCATTTCAGATAGCTGTAAACACCGAAAGCGGCAGCAATAAATAGGAGAACATACATGGTTTTTGCAAATGCTGTTAAATACCATGGTGAGGCAATTGAAAACTTAAAGGAGACGGTTTCTGGGTTCCACACCCCATCATAATTGCTTGATTTTACCATGAATTCGTAGTCGCCTGGGGCGAGATGTGAGTATCTAGCGAAATTGGTGTTGCCAGAATGAACCCAATCGGTATCGTAATTAGCAAGTTTGTATTGATATTGATTTTTTTCGGGAAGCGAATATTGAAGACTTGAAAAGGTAAATGAGAGCGTGTTTTCATCATGGGCAAAAATGGTATTTGGTGACAAGGGCTTGCCCTCATCGAAAACCTGTAAACCAGTAATCACAGTTTTAGGAAGCACTTTATTTTCCTGTATTTCATCTGGTGAGAACCAATAAAAACCTTCAAGCCCTCCAAAATAAAGCGTGCCCGTATCATTTCTATAATAAGCCCCTGTATTGAATTCTGTAGTCAGGCCATCGTAATTATCATAGTTAACCACTTTGGGTACTACATCAAGTTGATTTTGGGGAATGGTGAATTTTGTTAATCCCCGGTTAGAACTCAACCACAGGTTTCCCCGATCATCTGGCAGTATGGCATAGATGACGTTGTTGGCCAAGCCGTCAGCATCGGTATAGGTATAAAAATGCTGTTTTTCAAGGTCAAAGGCATTAAGACCCCCTCCATTGGTTCCAATCCAAAGCACACCTTTGCCATCGTCATAGAGCGATTTAATATTGTTACTTGAAATAGCATTGGATTCAGCACTACTGGTATAGGTAGTGAAGGTTTTACTTTCAACATTAAAATGAGCTATTCCGTCGGCTTCGGTGCCGATCCAGAGGTTCCCCTTGCTATCCTCTGTAATTATTCTGATGTTGTTACTGGGTAGGCTTGCTGATACTTTTGGATCATGAGTGAATTTTTGTATTTCCCCAAGTGATTTATCGAACTGAATCAGGCCTTCCTCTCTGGTTCCCAACCAAATTCGGTTTTTAGAATCTTTAAAAATATTCCATATCGTATTGGCTGATAAAGGTAATTTTGTAGTATTTGAATAGTTTTGAAATTTACCGTTTTTCGAAAGAATGTCTAGCCCATTTCCTTGGGTGCCAATGAACAGATTATCTTGCTCATCGATGAGCAGACTCATCACGCGGTCTGAGGAAATACCCTGACTTCTTTCGCCCGTAGTAAACGTACGCCAGCTATTATTTTTTGGGTCGTATTGTGTAAGCCCCTTTCCTGAAGTTCCAAGCCATATTGATTCGTCATCTGCCTCAACGATAGCTCTAATTACGTCAACACTTATGTTTTCTGGAGTTTGAAAAATGGTTAAGGAGTTAAATTTTTCGAGATACTCGTCATAATAGCTAATGCCGGCACCATCTGTTCCAAACCACATGGTACCAGAATGATCCTCATAAATGCACAATACATCTTTGTAGTGAAGCGCTCTCGGATTGTGCTTTTCGACATTGAAATGAGAGATCTTATTTCCCTCAAGATCGATCATATATAGACCACTACCATAGGTAGCAACCCACAATCGATTGTGGGTGTCGATATGTAAATCTAGAATATTGAGATTTGTGGGCAAGTAATCTAAAAAGGGCAGATCTGAAATTCTGCTAAATACATCCTCGTGCTGTTCCCGAAAATAAAGTCCGTTTCCAAAAGTTGCAACCCATTGCCCGCCCGCTTTGTCAAAAACGATATCACTGAAATTTTCCGCAATTGTCACGCCGTCAATGGTTTTAGGAAATAAGAAACTGGTTTCAAATTTTTCAGGATGAATCAGTACGATTTGTTTATCGGTTGTTAACATGAGCTCTCCTGAAGGAGATTCAACCATTTTGTATACTGTTCCATTTATCTGCGAATACGGAACGATCAACTCGGGTTTTTGGGTCTTTTTATCTAAGAGAAACAAGCCGTTGTCATAGGTTCCAAACCAAGTATTGAATTTACTGTCTTGAAAGACAACACTTACCTGGTCAATATCAGATACGGGTTCAAAAGTCTGAGTACCTACATCAAACCTGTACGGAATACCGTCTAAAGGTAGCATCCACAAACCCCCGTCGTTGTCGGAGTATACACTCCCAAGATGACTGTAATCTGGTCTGGTAATATCTTTAAAGGAGTATGGAAAAACAGTGAATTCCTTCCCATCGTATTTGTTTAGACCATCTTGGGTTGCGATCCAAAGATACCCGGTACTGTCTTGAACAATTGAAATAGCGCTGTTTTGTGAAAGGCCTTCTTTTACTGAAAGTTGTCTGAAACTAACCTGATTTTGAGCCTTCGAAGTTTCGAAGCACAATAGCCCAAAGGCACAAAACGCAATTTGTATTATGGTTAGTATCGACCCGCGTATTCCCATAAGGCATTGTAGACGAATTAGTTATCTAATATAGCAAAAGAAGCGTTAGCCTATTGGAAATGCGGCTAATAATTACCCTATAGCGAATGATTTCAACAGTTGATATATGACCCTGAGATACGCCTTAGTCATTCAACTTCAGCACTGCCATAAAAGCTTCTTGTGGTACTTCAACGTTACCTACTTGGCGCATACGTTTTTTACCTTTCTTTTGCTTTTCAAGCAGTTTTCTCTTACGAGAAATATCGCCCCCATAACATTTGGCGGTAACATCTTTTCGAAGAGCTTTTGTAGTTTCACGAGAAATGATTTTCGCACCAATGGCTGCCTGAATCGGAATATCGAATTGCTGTCTTGGGATAAGCTCTTTCAATTTTTCACACATTTTTTTGCCGATTGTAACGGCATTGTCAGCATGAATTAGGGCCGACAAGGCATCAACCGGCTGCGCATTTAGTAAGATATCAACCCGTACCAATTTCGATTTTCGCATTCCTATAGGTGCATAGTCAAAAGAGGCGTAACCTTTCGAAACTGTTTTCAAACGGTCGTAAAAATCAAAAACGATTTCTGCCAAAGGCATATCGAAATTCAATTCGACACGCTCGGTAGTCAAGTAGGTTTGATTGGTAATCTGCCCTCTCTTTTCAATACACAACGACATTACATTACCCACAAAGTCGGCTTTGGTAATTATGGTAGCTTTAATGTATGGTTCTTCAACCCGATCAATACTAGAAGGATCAGGAAGGTCTGTTGGGTTATTTACGATTAATGCCGTATCCGGATTTTTTCGTGTAAAGGCGTGGTAACTCACATTAGGCACCGTGGTGATTACCGTCATATTGAATTCACGCTCTAAACGTTCTTGAATGATTTCCATATGGAGCATACCTAAAAAACCACATCGAAAGCCGAAGCCAAGGGCGGCACTGCTTTCTGGAGTGAACACCAAAGAGGCATCGTTTAGTTGAAGTTTCTCCATAGAGGAGCGTAATTCTTCGAAATCTTCGGTATCAACCGGATATATTCCCGCGAAAACCATTGGTTTTACATCTTCAAAACCTTCAATTGCATTTTCAGTCGGGTGTGCAGCGTCGGTAATGGTATCGCCTACTTTGACCTCCCTTGCATCTTTAATTCCAGTAATCAAATAGCCCACATCACCTGCTTTGATACTTTGTTTGGGCTGTTGTGTCAACTTTAGCGTTCCGACCTCATCGGCAAAATAGTCATTGTCGGTAGCAACGAACTTAATTTTTTGTCCCTTTTTGATTTCTCCATTGATTACTCGAAAATAGGTTTCCACCCCTCGAAAAGGGTTGTATACTGAATCAAAAACAAGTGCCTGCAAAGACTCATCAATATTACCTACTGGTGCAGGAATACGCTCGATAATCGCATTTAGTATGTCTTCAATGCCAATACCCGTCTTTGCACTTGCCGGTATTACTTCCTCCGCATCACAGCCCAAAAGGTCAACAATATCATCGGTAACTTCCTCCGGATTGGCACTTGGCAAATCGACTTTGTTCAAAACCGGAATGATTTCCAAATCGTTCTCAAGGGCCAGATACAAATTAGAAATCGTCTGGGCTTGAATGCTTTGAGCTGCATCAACTACCAAAAGGGCGCCCTCACAAGCGGCGATGGAACGCGACACCTCATAAGAGAAATCAACATGACCTGGGGTATCGATTAGGTTTAAAACATATTCTTGACCTTGGTAAGTGTATTCCATTTGAATGGCGTGACTCTTTATGGTGATACCACGTTCACGCTCCAAATCCATACTATCAAGTAACTGCTCTTTCTTCTCACGGTCTGTAACGGCTCCAGTAAAATCTAATAGACGGTCTGCCAAGGTACTTTTACCATGGTCAATATGGGCGATGATACAGAAATTTCTAATGTGCTTCATAAATTCTCTTCCTCGGAAATCCTAAAAACCATAGGTATTTAGCGCTGCAAAGATAATGTAATTTCAAAAGGAATTTGATATGAAGTAAATACAAGTCGGCAAGAGGTTTGCCAGTACAAAAAAATAGATAAACTGCACAATTTTCGTAGGATATTTCGACATTAAAATGTTACATTTGAGGATTATAGTCCCTTTGATGAAAAAATGCTTCCTATTTCTTTTCTCATTTGGTTGTATTTCAACCATGTCATTTTCACAAGATTATAGGGTTACTGGAAGCGTTACCGATGCGAATGAAAGCCCCATAGTATTCGCTAATGTGCTTTTGTTAAAAACGACCGACTCTACAATCGTAAACGGTACTTCGACAGATGATAAAGGTGTGTTTGTATTCAACAACATTGCTGCAGGCAGCTATTTGTTAAAAGCCAGTTACATTGAAAATCTTTCCGAAATCAAGTTTATCAATGTGGCTACTGATGTTGATGTAGGGGTATTGACTATTAGAGAATCGCAGCAGCTAGATGAGGTAGTGGTCACCTATGAAAAACCAAAGCTCGAGCGGAAGGTAGACCGCTTGGTTTTCAACGTTGAGAACACTGCGCTTGCCGATGGCAATATCTGGGAATTGCTTCAACAAACCCCAACAGTAAATGTAGTGCAGGGAGTGCTGACCATCAAGGGCAATAGGAACATTGGAATACTGATCAACGGGCGTAAAGTGAATATACCAGAATCGGATATCATCAATTTGCTTTCTGGCTCTTCGGCAAGCAATGTCGAGGCCGTTGAGGTGATTACCAACCCGCCACTAAAGTATAGCGCTGAAGGCGGAATGTTGATCGATATAAAAATGAAAAAGAACTTGGTTGCAGGCTATAATGGCGCGGTATACAACAATTTTACACAAGGAGTTTTCGCCAAAAACACCACGGGCACTGATCACTTTTTTAAAGGAAAGAAAACAAGCTTTTCAGTCAATTATAGTTTTGGAAATGTCAAAAGAATTTCTAGATATACTGATATTACTAACTTTTCTGAAAATGGAGTTCCAACAACTATTTGGAAGGCAGATCAAGACTTGACTACAAAGCGAAAAAGGCACAATTTAAGTGCTTTTTTTGATTATGATATTGATGACAAAAACGCTTTGAGTATATCAACCATAAATGTTTTTAATCCGCGGGTGAATCGGTTTTCTTTTAGTGAAACAGTGCAGACAGATATGGAGGGTGGTCTCCTTTCAAGTTTTAATACGGTTAACGACTCTGGTCAAGAACAGATAAACACATCTTTCTATGCAGATTGGGTGCACAAACTAAACCAAAAGGGGGCTGAAATTACTATCGGCAGTCATTATACGTTTTATGACTCCAAGCGGGGGCAAGATCTAGACACTGATTTTTTTGACATGAATCAAAACCCGGTCGGAGATAACGATTTCACTACACAGTCAGATCAAAAAATCAATTTGTATAGTTTGGAAGCTGATTTTATGGCTCCTTTAGGAGAAGCTACTCGTTTGGAAGCCGGACTCCGATATGCTGGTATCAACTCTGAAAGCACCATTTCTCAAGAAGGGTTTGATCGCAACCAACCTGGAATTAACCCTACAGAAGCTGGGGTGTTCACTTATGATGAATCAATTTACGCGGCCTATGCAAGTTATGATGGAAAATGGGATTTGTGGAATTTAAAAACAGGGCTTCGGGCCGAGTATACCGAAACTATGGGAGCTTTAAATACAGGCATTGGCCCAAAGGAAACCTCGTATTTGGAATTCTTTCCCTCTTTCGCCTTACAATTTACGCCTAGCAAAAAACATCAATATCAAATCTCTTATTTTCGACGCATAGAAAGACCCCGCTACAATAGAATCAACCCCTTTCAATACTTTCAAAGCAATAATACGGTAGTAGAGGGCAATCCCGATTTATTGCCCGGAACTCGTAACTGGGTTTCTGCTGAATATACCTATGACCGCGATTATACGATTGCATTCTTTTATTTAAAATGGAAAAATCCGTATCGGCAGCAAACCTTTCAAGACAATGAAAATAATTTGCTGCGCTTTATTAGCACAAACCTATCCTCGAACGTAGGCTATGGCATTGATTTTACAATAAACAAAAACATTTCGAAAGCATATGGGTTCTATTTGTTCCTATCTTTTTATGGCAATGAAGAACGCTTTACCGATTTGGATTCGGGTCAAGTTTTGAGCAATAACTTATGGAGCGGCTTTGTTCGTTTTAACAATAGTTTTACGCTGCTCAGTGATAGAAGCCTGGTAGCGGATTTAAATTTTGCCTACTATGCCCCAAGAACTTTTGGCAATGCTAGGAGCGCTTCTTATAACCGATTGAATTTACGATTTAGAAAGACCATTTTGAATAAGAAGGCTAGTATTTCTTTGGGTGTTGAAGACATCTTTAACCAAGGAACCAGGTTCACTTCGCGCAGGTATCTCAACCAAAACAATTCAACCTTACACCGACCTGAAAATCGCCTACTAACAGTTGGGTTCAGATACAAATTTGGAAACGTGCGTATAAAAGGAAATAAAAAATCAAAACGTGTAGAAGAACGCAGGAGAATTTAAGAAAGTTTTTTATTAGCCGAATAAGGTGGCGCCCCCGCAAATACCGAGACCAATCAAAAGATAGACCCCCGCGATAATAAACAAAGTTTTACTGGTTTTAGGTTTCTTTTTTCTCAGCACCAACCCTATGATGCAAAGTACAATAGCCGGTGAAAGCAGTAGTAAAATAACGACAATGGCAAGAATCAAATACCCATTTGCATTTCCCTGATTGAATAAAAGTATGTTTGCCATAATTGCTAGCTTACGATTAGGCCATTAGACTGCCACAAATGCCTAGACTTATAAGAAGATAAACGCCAGCCAAAATATAGAAAATCTTAGCTGCTTTCTGATTCTTTTTTCTCGCTATTAGACCTATTACTAAAAACAATAGCGCTGGGCCAAACATGATCAGTACAATTAAAAATACGAGTCCGCTTAAATCACCAACTTCTAAAGAAATAATGCTCATATCAGTTCGTTTTGTAGTTCTTTCAATCGTTCGACCTTATCATCTCTATAAAACAAATTCATGGTCTCAAAAGGGATGATTTTATAGTCTTTGTTCACAATGTGCACGCATGATTTTTTAATAGCGCGAACGTCAAAATTATGCGCATCGATAAATTGCATAATAATAATTCGAAACAGATTGTCATAGCCCAATTCAGGCGCATCGATTTCTGGCAGGCAGCACATAATGCTCTTTAAATTTTCAGAGGCCTTTTCAACAGAATTCCCCGTGCTGAATAGTTCGATCATCTTGCCATGCAACTGTTCGTCTTGCTCGTAAATAATCGTATTTTTCCCTTCATTCAGTAAATCATCAGGGTTGATATAGCGTGTTAACGGACTCACTTCATCTCCTAACTTCAAGGCATAGGCCATCACCAAAGCATCAGGGTTACAGGGTACCGGAATAAGATCGTCAGCCTCAAATATAGGCGATTGCTCTAAAATATTTCTACGTACTTCTGTAAGTGTAATTCGATTTTCGTCTACTTCGAAATTTTCCAAACGCCCCGCAATTTGAGTAGGTTGAAAAGTCACCCCACGAATACATTGCTGTTGTAAGGCAAAATCAATGGTTTTACCCATTTCATGGTCATTCAATCCTTTTTGAAGAGTGACCACCAGAGTGGTTGAAAGATTCAGCTTATTCAGGTTTTCAATGGCTTTTAAACGCGTATCTGCCAAATCAGCTCCCCTAAGGGTTTGCAAAACTGAATTATCTAAAGAATCGAATTGCAGGTAGATTTCAAAGTCTGGAGCATAGGTTGCGAGCTTTTCTGCAAAAGCGAAATCTTTGGCGATTTTGATTCCATTGGTATTGACCATCAAATGCCGAATCGGCAAGGACTTGGCATAATTTAGAATTTCAAAAAATTGTGGATGAATGGTAGGTTCACCACCGCTAATTTGCACCACGTCGGGCTCTCCTTCATTTTTGACTATAGCATCTAACATCTTTTTGATTTCGGCCAAGGTTCTGTGCCGGCCGTAGGTTGGAGAAGAACCTGCGTAGCAGGTAGGGCAGGTGAGATTACAGCGATCAGTGACTTCAACTACGGTTAAGCAAGAGTGCTGCTCGTGGTCGGGGCAAAGCCCGCAATCGTATGGGCAGCCATAGTCAGTTTTGGTATTGAAGGTCTTCGGGTATTCTGATGCTTTATTGTAGTTGCGTATGTTCTTATAGTATTCGATATCATCGGCGATCAAAACTTTCGAACGCCCATGTTCCTTGCAGTTTTTCAACATATACACCTTGTCGTTTTCGAAAATGATTTTGGCATCTACACGACGCAAACAATCAGGGCATAGACTTAGGGTAAAATCATAATAGGTGTAGTTTCTTTCGGGCATAAACGATTCCTTTTCGGAGGGTTTTGATATAATACAGCAAACAAATTAGGCATAAATATTGGATGCTACTTAGCCCGAGTACAAAAAAGGTATTGGGTTTTAGAAACTCAATGAAGAACCGAAAACTGAAATACGAAAGCATGAAAATTTTGAAGTGCATTCCGTTTTCCAAGCGGTTTGGTTCTTTTTGAAGCCGTTTTACGAAAAAGAAAAGCAAGCCCAAAAACAGCATTTCGTACAAAGCAATTGGGTGCCTTTGAAGACCATCGCCCAAATTCAAACCCAAAAAAGAAGTGGTTTCAATACCATAGGTAAACTCCTTGATTCCGGCTAAAAAGCAGCCCAGACGACCAATGATAATTCCGAGTATAATAGGAAGCGTGAATAAATCTCCAGAAGATTGTTTTTCACCGATGATCTTTTTGGCGAGTTCAACACCAAGAAGCCCACCAAACAAACCTCCCATTATGGTTTTGTTGTTTAAAATGGCCAGCCACCCTTGGGCATAATGAAGTACCGGATTTTCAAAAAAAGCGATCAGGCGCGAAAAAAAAAGCGCACCAAAAACGGCACCAATAATAATGGAAAGGCGGTTGTTGGAAGAGATGGTATCGGTACTTTTTCTCCGAATTAAGACATAATACCTAAAAGCGATAAAGAACGCCAGATATTCAAGTATCAGGTGTATGTTTAATTTTATGCCAAACAGTATTGGTTCAAAAGGAATGGAGCATAATAGCATATCATTCTCCTCCTTTGCCAGGCTTAGGGGTGGCCTCCTGCCATTCGGCAATAAATAAGTTCGTATCGCGTGTACCTCCGTTATTGCGGTTGCTTGAAAAGGCCAAATACTTGCCATCGTTTGAAAAAACCGGAAAAGCATCAAAGGTTTTTCCATGCGTTACACGCTCTAGGTTTTTCCCATCGATATCGATGAAATAGAGGTTAAATGGAAATCCTTTTTCCGCTTCAAAATTACTAGAGAACAATATTTTCTTCCCAGAAGGATGAAAAAACGGACTCCAGTTGGCATTGCCTAAAAAGGTGAGCTGTTTCAAGTCAGAACCATCGGCATTGCAAATAAACAGCTCCATTTCGGTAGGTTCAACCAAGCCATCGGCTAAGAGATCTTTGTACTTTTTGATTTCAGCTGCGGTCTTTGGGCGCGATGCCCTAAAAATCAATTTGGTGCCGTCGGGAGAGAAAAATGCCCCGCCGTCATAACCCAATTCATCGGTGATTTGTTTGACATCAGAACCATCTAAGTTCATGGTATAGAGCTCAAGGTCGCCACTTCGATCAGAAGTAAAAACGATTTTGTCGCCTTTGGGCGAAACCGTTGCCTCGGCGTCATACCCTTTTTCATCAGTCAATTGGGCTGTGATATTTCCGTCTAAATCAGCAACGAAAATGTCAAAAGAGTCATATACCGGCCAAACGTAGTTGCCGTTTTTACGCAACGGCACTTCAGGGCATTCTTTGTCTGCCAAATGGGTCGACCCATAGACAAAATGTTTGTTGTCAGGCAAGAAGTAGGCACAAGTGGTACGTCCCATTCCGGTGCTGATCATAGGCGGTTTTTGATCTTCGAACTGCTCTTCATTCTGCATCAAAAACATCTGGTCACAGTGCATTCCCCAAGCGGTGTTGTTCGACTGAAAAATCATTTGTTTATCATCCCAACTCCAGTAGGCCTCCGCGTTGTCGCCCCCGAAAGTAATTTGTCGAATACTCTTAAAATATTTTTCCTCAGCATAGATAAGGGTATCGCTTGCAGCCATTAAGGAGGTTTCTTTTTTTGTAACCGGCTCCATTTTTTTTGGCTCGCTCTTGCAATTAACAAAGGCGATTAGTACCAGTATCGTTAACAGTTTCTTCATAGGATGCTTAATTTTACGTAAAACTACAAACAAGTTTAAACTTTTTGGAGTGTAGCGAAAATTAGCTAATTTTTTGCTCGTTAGGAGGTTTTTAAAGCGGTTCAAACCCTAAAAATGATGAAGAATAGTATCCTTTTCTTTTTTTTCTTGGCCCTGGTAGGCTGTAAAACAGAAAAACAAAAAATAGTTTCTTTAGAAGAAGACGTAAGTTTTTTGGCTAGCGATAGTTTAGGCGGCCGCGAAACCGGAACGGCTGAAGAGCGTATTGCGGCAGCATACATTCAAGAGCGCATGCAGGGTTTGGGGCTTCTGCCCAAAGGAAATGCCGGAACCTATTATCAAACCTTTACCTTCAAACCAAAAACCGATCCGCATTCAGAGGTACAATTCGGTGGGGGTGATAGTACCATAACGGGTACTAACGTGCTGGGTTATATCGACAATAAGGCGGAGAAAACCATAATTATTGGCGCCCACTATGACCATCTGGGAATGGGCGGCCAAGGTTCTTTGTACCGTGAAGGGGAAGCCGTTCACAACGGAGCAGATGACAATGCAAGTGGTGTAAGTGTGATGCTGCAGCTCGCTCAGAAACTAAAAGACACGCTTCACGGAAGCAACTATCTTTTTATGGCTTTTTCTGGCGAGGAAATGGGATTGTTAGGAAGCAATTACTTTACCAAAAACCCAACCGTAGCACTATCTACGGCGAACTATATGATCAATATGGACATGGTGGGCAGGCTGCGTGAAGATAAAACCTTGTCTATTAGTGGCACCGGAACCACGCCTATTTGGCCTCAGGTTTTGAATAGTACCAACCCTGGGTTCAAACTGGTATTGCAAGAATCGGGGGTAGGCCCATCTGACCACACCTCATTTTACCTGCACGATATACCGGTTTTACACTTTTTCACCGGCCAACACGAAGATTACCACAAACCTTCCGATGACTCCGAAAAATTGAATTATACCGGCATGGAAATGATTTCAGCCTATATTTATGCTGTTATAAAGGAGTTGGATGATAAAGCCAAACTCAAATTTAAGAAGACAAAAAACGAAAGCGAGGAAGTACCGCGTTTTAAAGTCGCTTTAGGGGTGGTACCTGATTATCTTTTCGATGGCAAAGGCATGCGAATCGACGGTGTAAGTGAAGACAAACCAGCCCAACGAGCAGGACTTCAAAAAGGCGATGTTGTTATTCAATTAGGAGATAGCACCGTAACTGATATGATGAGTTATATGCGGGCACTTTCTACTTTTGAAGAAGGCAATACCACCAATGTTGTGGTCGATCGGAAGGGTGCGAAAGTGTCTTTTGAAATAACATTCTGATATTTTTAGGAATATAGGAAAGAAAGTTAGCGACTGTTTTGAGAGAAAATAAGCTGCTTTTTACGTAATTATTTTCATAGATTTGGATATTGACCCTAGATCAATGAAGCTAACCAACCTCATAGGAATACTTTTCCTTCTAGCCCCTTTGGTATTATTTTCACAACAATATCGATTATCAGGATATGTGAAAACCCAAGATGCTAAGGTTTTGCCCTTTGCCAATGTTTTTTTGTTAAGCCCCGATGATTTTACGTTAGTGAAAGGAGCTTCTGCCGATGAAAACGGGTATTTTGTTTTGACAGCCATAAATGAAGGGCTGTATTTGCTCAAAGCCAGCTATTTTGGCGCTGAGTCGAACCTCGTTTCACTTGATATAAAAAAGGACATCAATATCGGAGCTTTGGTAATGGAAAAAAGTGCCGAAGCTTTAGATGAGGTGACGGTTACCGCAGCGCGACCCACCTTAGAACGGCAAGCAGATCGAATCGTATTCAATGTAGAAAACACATCAATATCACAAAGCAATTCTTGGGATATTATTAGAAACACGCCGGGAGTTATCAATGCTCAAAATGGATTGCAAATAAAGGGGCAAGGCGCCACCATATATCTTAACGATAGAAAATTACGGCTGTCAACAGAGGAGACCAAGTCTTTTTTGGAAAGCTTATCGGGGGTGAATATCAAATCTATTGAGGTAATTCCAAGTCCGCCGGCCAATTACGATGCGGAGGGTGGCCCAATACTGAATATTGTAACAGCCAAAAATCTTGTACCGGGTTATAAAGGAAGCGTACAAGCAAATTACGCGCAATCGGTTTTTGCCAAATATAGTCTTGGTACGAGCCATTATTATAAAACAGACAATTTCAGCCTTTTTGCCA
The DNA here is from genome assembly GCF_039974175.1 of Maribacter sp. Lineage (GTDB taxonomy): Bacteria > Bacteroidota > Bacteroidia > Flavobacteriales > Flavobacteriaceae > Maribacter_C. The sequence goes on along the minus strand of NZ_JBDWJN010000012.1, from coordinate 179,137 downwards.
ACTATACCATAAATCCGAGAAAAGACTTTAAGAGGGTAAACAGTGATATTGCGTTTTTTGATCCTTCCAACTTGGTTTTTGCGACCTGGGATTCTGATTTGGAAAAAACGACCAAATCCTTAGGGCAGAATGCAAATCTTATTTTAGACTATACGATTAATGAAAACAATTCGGTAAATGTTACCGCAAATTTGGGGCTTTCACCCAACAAAAGAACCGCCAATAGGGTGGCTACAACAATGTTAAATGCATCGCAACAGTTAGATTCTACTCTGGCTACTACCAGTAGTATAGGTAACGATAACAGTAACTTGGGTATAGATGCCACCTATGCGCATCAATTTAAAAAGGAAGGGCGCAAATTGACCGCTAATATTCACTTTACAAAATACTCCGACAATGGAGAACAAGGGGTCGCTAGTAGATATTCAGACCCTACCGGTGGCTTCTTAAACGGATTGGATTTTTCAACCGTATCTGACCAAGACATCGCTATTTATACGGGCCAGCTTGATTTTGTTTCCCCAATCGGAAAAGCATCCTTTGAAACGGGCGCTAAGATTTCTCGAATCAACTCGGCGAACACCTATAATTTTTTCGATATCGAAGCAGGTGTAGCCACTCAGAATACAACTTTATCTGATAATTTTGAGTATACCGAACTGGTATATGCAGGCTATGTGAGTCTTGCGCGAAACTGGAAAAAGTGGACCTTAAAAGCCGGACTTCGAGGAGAGCAGACCGATGTTCGCGGGCTCTCCTTAGCGCTTAGCAACAACACCAATCAAAACTATTTTGAACTATTTCCGTCTTTCAATCTCTTGCATAATCTTACGGAAGAAAGTAGCCTTTCCTTTGATTATGCTAGAAAATTACAGCGGCCCGATTACCAAGATCTAAATCCCTTCCGACTTTTTTTAAATGAAAACGATTTTAACGAGGGCAACCCCAACCTTACACCTAACTTCAGCCATAATTTCAATCTGAATTATTCACTGAAGGACACCTACTTCTTTGATTTTTATTACCGAGACAATGGCGAATACATCAGTTCATTGAGCTTTCAAGATAATGAAGCGCAAAATTTAAGACAAATCAATCAAAACGTGAATGCAAGTATTTCTTATGGGCTTGATTTTACAATCAGCACCTCTATTTCTAAGACTTGGTACCTCTATGCATACACCTCCTTGTTTTCAGAATCGGAAACATTTTTGGCCTTGGAAAGCAATAATCAGTTGGTCACGAACAAGGTAGAAGGGTTCTATGCTTCCTTGAACAATTATCTTAGCCTGTCTAAAGACGGCACTTTTAGTGGCGAGTTGAGTCTTGATTACCTATCTACTTTTGTCTTTGGCTCTTATGTACAATCAGATCCAACAACGGTATTAAATATGGGGCTCACAAAGTCTTTGTGGAACAAAAAAGCGATAATAAGCTTGAGGGTGGAAGATCTATTGGGCAAAGCCAATCCTAGATATACTTCGAGATATTTAAATCAAAACAACTCCTTTCGACCTGTTTTAGAAACCCAATTTGTTCGATTGGGCTTCACGTATAATTTTGGAAACTTCAGGCTGGGCGATACTGAAAAAGCAATTGACAAACAGGAACGTGATCGTCTTCAAAAAGACGAATAATTCAATTTAGAAGCTTTTGGTTATTTTTGCACTCTAAAATCAGAAGTTTTGCCCAAAATAGGAGACATACAATTGCCTGATTTTCCCTTGTTACTTGCACCCATGGAGGATGTAAGTGACCCCCCATTTCGTGCCTTATGCAAAGAGCAGGGGGCAGATGTGGTTTACACTGAATTTATCTCTTCTGAAGGCTTGATTCGCGATGCCGCAAAAAGCGTAATGAAGCTTGATATTTATGAAAAGGAGCGTCCGGTTGGCATTCAGATTTTTGGGGCGAATTTAGACTCTATGTTGCAGTCTGTTGAGATTGTTGAAAAATCGAATCCTGATATTATCGATATTAATTTTGGGTGCCCAGTGAAGAAAGTGGTGAGTAAGGGAGCCGGGGCGGGCATCTTAAAAGACATTGATTTGATGGTTTATTTGACCAAGGCCATGGTGGAACATACCAAACTTCCGGTCACGGTGAAGACCCGCCTGGGATGGGATGAAAATTCAATCATGATTGTTGAAGTTGCCGAACGTTTGCAAGATGTAGGCTGTAAGGCCATTGCAATTCATGGTCGTACAAGAGCCCAGATGTACAAAGGGTCGGCAGATTGGAAACCTATTGCAGCGGTAAAGAACAACCCCAGAATGCATATACCTGTTTTTGGAAATGGCGATATTGATAGTCCTGAAGCGGCCATGCGAATGCGCGATGACTATGGTCTTGATGGCGCGATGATTGGCCGTGCTAGTATAGGGTATCCTTGGTTTTTTAAAGAGGTGAAACACTTTTTTGCTACAGGCACACACCTAGCACCACCTACGATGCAGGAACGGGTAACGGCCGCAAGGCGTCATTTGCAAATGGCTATCGACTGGAAAGGTGAAAAATTGGGTGTTTTTGAAACGCGCAGGCACTACACCAATTATTTTAAGGGAATTCCCGACTTTAAACCCTATCGTATGAAGATGGTAACCAGCGATGAATCGGCTGATGTATTTGCTGCCTTTGATGAGGTTTTGGAAAAGTTTGGAGATTACGAATTCGCCAACTAGGCAGATACCAACTTGGTATTTATACGGCTACTGGCAATCTTAGAAGCGATGATGCCTAGTACCACGATAGTGGCCAGCACAATCAAGACATTTAAAAAGTTGAGTTCCACGGGGTATTCAATAGATCCAATAGGCACAAATCCAAAAAGAAGTTGAAGGCCCACCAAACACACTCCTAAAAGGATACCGATTATACCGCCAGCAGTTGTTACCAAAACACCTTGCACAAAGTAAATGCGACGCAGTTCTTTGACGGTAACCCCTAAATTATATAAGGTTCTTGAATTCTGCTGCTTGTCTAAAATCATCATAATGATAGCACCTACCACATTGAAGAGGGCTATGATCAAGACCAAGGTAAAAATAAGGTAAGTGGCCACTTGTTCGGTGTTTAACATACGATACAGCGTACCGTGCAGTTGTTGCCTATTTTTTAGCGTAACCGTATTTCCAAGAACGGCTGTGATTTGGTCACGTAGGCGTAGTGCATTCGCTTCAGCCGTGAATTTGAAGTTGATACCCGATACCTGTGTATCGCTTTTCTCAAGGAGAGCTTGTGCTAGTTCAAGGTCGATAAATATGTATTTGTTGTCTAGATTTTCTTCTACTTGAAAGACCCCGCTAATCACTAAAGGCAGCTCGTTATATAGTTGGTTGGCGGTTGCAGGTGATTGCATTGAAATAGATCCCTTGCCTGGTTTTGGAGCTAGAATACGCAAGGGGTTTCTAACCTGGTTTATGGTCACTCCCAATTTGTTGACGATACCGATACCGGCAACCCCTTGTTGCGGACCAATACTCCATTCTCCGTAATAAAGCGTGCTGTCAATTCCCGTAGTTTGGTTGTAGTTGGCATCTACGCCTTTTATACTGGCAATATCGTCTCTTTCGCGATGTCGTAGATACACGCGTTCTTCGATTTCCTTAGAAAAAATGGCTAGGCCTTCGATTTCAGAAAGTTGTTGTTCTTGTTCGGGCGAAACGGAAAAAAACTTTCCGCTGGTCGGAACCGCTTTAAGATCGGGGTCAAAAGCATTCGTAAACGAAAGGCTATATGTTTTTAGGCCTGCGAAGGCAGAAAGTACAATAAACAAGGCCGCTGAGCCTATGACGATCACCAGAAAGGTGATAAAATTAATAACGTTCACGGCATTTTGAGTGCTCTTTGAACGCACATACCGCTTCGCTATGTAAAAGGGAAAGTTCAAATTAAGACTTCTTTCTTTTCTCCAAAAGATCGGGGTTTTTCACAGGATTTTCTTCGCCCTTAAGTGACTTTTCGATATTCTCGATATAGTCTAAAGAATCGTCAAGGAAAAACAAGAGTTCGGGTACACGGCGCAATTGATTTCGCGTGCGTTGTGACAACTCGTGTTTGATTAAGGGTTGATTCGATTGAATGCCCTCCAAGAGTTCTTGGGCATTTTTAGTGGGAAAGATACTGAGGTATACCTTGGCGATTGAAAGATCTGTGGTGACGGCTACTTTCGATGCAGAAATAAGGGTGCCTTTCAATCCGCCGTCTATAGCCGCTCGTTGTAGAATATCAACGATATCTTTTTGAATGACCCCTGCAATTTTTTTCTGCCGCTGTGTTTCCATGAGGCAAAAATACGTAGTAATCTCCGTATTTTTGTAATATTAAGCAAGCATCTACGCTAATAGCTGCGGATATAAAATTGGGTACAGGTGAACAAAATAGAACATATTGGTATTGCGGTCAAAGATTTGGAAGTTTCGAACGAGCTGTTTGAGAAGCTGTTGGGGGTACCGAATTACAAAATGGAAGAGGTACTTTCAGAGGGGGTCAACACCTCTTTTTTCAAATCAGGCCCAAATAAGATTGAATTGCTAGCCGCCACCAGTGCCGCTAGCCCCATAGCCAAGTATATCGAAAAAAGGGGAGAAGGCGTACACCATATCGCCTTCGCTGTTGATGATATCGTGGCCGAAATCAAACGCTTAAAAAAAGAAGGGTTTCAGGTATTGAACGAAACGCCCAAAAAAGGGGCAGACAATAAGCTGGTTGCCTTTGTGCACCCAAAGACCGCCAATGGGGTTTTGGTAGAGCTGTGCCAAGAGGCCCCTGCGTAACCCGCCATAAAAAGGCAGCCGTAATTCTCAAAAAGGAGTGTTTTTTGGGTTGTGAAATGCTTGCAGCCCTAGAAAATAAATAGTAATATTGCAGTCCGATTTTCGGTCCTATAGCTCAGCTGGTTAGAGCACCTGACTCATAATCAGGGGGTCCATGGTTCGAGCCCATGTGGGACCACATTAATGCCAACAGGCCCTTCAAGAAATTGAAGGGTTTTGTTTTTTTAAATGGGTCGAACATAGGTCGAACAATTGATTTTTATTTAGTTCTAATTATTACTAATTTATAGAAAAATTGGGAATAATGATAGATCATAGACGATTAGATAATCTTTTTACAGAAATTATTCGAAGGGCTATAAAGTTGGAAATATTATTGTTTAATTCTAAGCCATATACCAGAGATAGTATCGGTTTAAAATTTTACTATAACGGCACTAGTTTAGTAATAGGTTTTATTTGTTTGGCCTTTATAAATAGATTTGAAAATATTTTCGCTTCATTTTTCCTTTTCATTTTATTTCTTGCTAGCACATTCTTTTGCTCCTTTGCACTTTTCAAAATTACTAAAGACCCTAAAATTGATTTATCCGATGAGTTTTTAATTAGAATACCTGTTCGAAAAGTGAGAGAACAACTATGTACTAATTTGGGCTTTAATTTTACTGTAGGGCAATTAAAAGGAATATTTGAGAAAATGAAAGAATTTGAGTTTCTCAAATCAAAAACATCTTTTGAATCATTCCAAAAAGTCTTTATGTCGGATTTTGGACATGAAGATTATGTCCAATGGAATATTACATTAAGCCAAACGGGTTTGATTTTTGAAATTATGAGTAGATATTCTAGTTCTTTTTCTCCTGCATTAGCAGTTAGAAAAAAGCTATTTAAAACAAAAAAAGGATCGTATATGAAAATTGATTCATTTAATACCGCGAAAAATAGTCGCAACAAGAAAAATGAAGAGTACTTTTTTCACGAGAATCTTCTGCAGTTCGACGATTATATTAGACGTTTAATCGATAAAAACGTTTAGAAATAATCATTTTTTAAAAATGCTGAAAACAATTAGAATAAATTAGAAACGAATTCAAAACATAAACGACGTCGTTTACTCTAGTTAATAATCTAAATATTTTAGAATGAGTAAACTATCTATTACAGCTGAAGAGCTGAAGTTAATTTTTAAAGATTCTTTGTTAGCTCAGAAAAGAGTTTTCAATCTGAAGGATCTTATGACCTATACAGGATGGAGTGATAAAAATATTTATCGCTTGACCTCCTTAAACCTTATTCCATTCACTAAGCCTACACGAGGATCACTTTTCTTTGATAGGCTAAAAATTGAAGAATGGCTACTAAGTAATAGCTCTCCATCAAACCAAGAAGTCGATAGCTTGGTAAACAATCACTTATTTAAGAATAAAAAAGCCTAGTGTAGAGAACGTTTTGCTTTCTATTCTTCAATTAGTACTAAGACGTAAATCATTTAATTGGATTGGCATAATCACCTGCGCGTTAAAAATGGAAAAAAATTTAAGACAGTTTACAGGCGTATTTATTCCTAAGGTAATTTATCTAAATACCGATATGAAGTGGCCTGCAAAAATTCTAGCGGTTGAAATTCACAGTTTTACTGCTAACGGAAAAGAGTGCTATATGTCGAATGAATATATGGCCAAGTTTCTTCAAATATCGGAACGTCAAGTTTCTCGGTATTTGACTCAATTAAAGGAAATTGGTTGGATTGAAGAATATGGCTTTGACGGCAGAAAAAGGTACTTAAGAAGTTGTATGATTATAAACTTTACAACGGGCGAAGCAGCCATGACACAAGCTTCTATTCAGCCTAGACAAAAATGTCTAGGCAGCAATGACGAAAATGTCCAACATATAAAACCAATTATAAAACAAGATTATTCTTTAAAAGAAAAATTAAATACATCAAAAAGTAATCGATCGCCCCTAAAATAAAAAGAAAAAAATGAGTAAATCGATACCAGCGAAAAGAGTCTTAAGCGAATTCTTTTCGAAATTAAACAACAGTAATAACAAAGTTTTAAAAATGCAGTCATCAATCGATTTAAATCAAATGAAAAGAATTTTTGCAAGAGAAGCGAGATTATTTTACCGAGAAAAAAGAAACAGAGAATTTCAGGTTGACACCGATAATAAAAAATATTTCAATCAAATCTGCAAGTACTTTTCAAGGGATTCCTTATTTGAAATTGACCATGAAGGTGATTTGAACAAAGGGCTTTTTGTCTATGGAAATTCTGGAAGTGGAAAAACTACCAGTTTTAAAATTATTCAAAGTATTTCTCAAAAATACAACCTAAAACAATTATGGTTTCCCTTTATCGAAACTCAAGAGGTAGTGAACAAATTTAACTCAGATAAAAACAAAGACTCAATAATAAAAAACTATTCCAAAGGTAACTTTATGTTCGACGAACTTGGAGCGGAAACTACCGCTCAGAATGTTTTTGTTTTTGGAAAGGAAGACATATTCATCAGAATACTTGAAGCTCGTTATAATCAATTCGTAGATAAAGGTGTAAAAACTCATATTACCTGTAATCTTACCCTAGAGGAAATTCGGAAAAGATACGGCCCAAGAGTTGAAGACCGCTTTTACGAAATGTTCAACCTAGTGCCATTGAACGTAACGGGAAAGAGTAGAAGATGAATGTTATTTTTCCTTTAGCCAGCAGCGAAAATTTGCAAAGGAATTTTAATTAGAAGTGTTTGCGACTTTTACTTTGCAAGATGTGTTTTCCGCCCCCTCAAAATTGAGGAGTCCGAAAACCTCTTGCCACTACCGTGGATAAAAACCAACACAAATACTTTGTTTATGGATCAAAAAAAAAGAACAATTTCAGGAAGAAAAAAACTTAATCATCACGATAAGAGAAAACGCATATATCTGTATTTAAACGCATATGAATTAGAGATTTTAAAAACCAGAACTAAGGATGCCGGGCATAAATATATTTCCGAATATATGAGATATAGTATCATCCTAGAAAACTACAAACCTAGACATCTAAATCCGGTCGAGTTCCTTAATGATATAAAAAATCTTTCGCTAGAAGTTAACAGGGTTGGTGTGAACATAAATCAAATAGCTCGCCACCTTAATGAACTAAGATTGCAAAACATTATTCCTATGAATGTATCTGACGCTATTGATGAACAGCTATCGCTATATATTATGCAACAGCAAAAAATAATTACAAAGCTCAAAGGGGTTATACTCTAGGTGAAAAATATGACCAAACTAATTCTATGTGTACATCAAAAAGGCGGTGTAGGTAAATCTACTATAGCCCTTAACCTTGCACTAAACCTTTCCGATAGTTCAAAGGTAGCAATACTAGACATGGACCATCAGGGTAGCTTATTACAACTGCATGAAAAGATTGATGGAATCTACATTACAAATGACGAGCAAATAATTTCTAACAATATCGAATATGATTTCATCATCATAGATACCCCACCATATCTTTCCAACGCATTACCAAATTTAATTCAAGTCTCAGATTTGATTGTTATACCAACAAAAGCAGGGATTTTAGACGTATTGGCAATCAAAAGCACCTTGGACTTGGTAAAGAGAGAGAAAATGGATTCTAAAGCTCTTATAGTCTTTAATATGATTAAACCCAACACGACACTTACTAAGAATATTATGGAACTGGTTAAACCATTTGAAATTCCAGTTGCTCGCACGAAGATTAGCGATTTAGTTGCCTTCACAAGGTCCGTAGCTCTGCAAGGTGTTCGGCATCATATCAAAGCACAAGGCCAAATAAATAATTTAACCAAAGAAATTCTAATAAGGTTACTATAGATACAAATCTAGAAATGTAGGTTTCTATAATCCTACCCTACTATAAAACTATATTACTATGGATAAAAAAAAGAACATACGAGACTTAGTTAAAGAATTACAGAATAAAAAATATCCTATGGCCCTTCAAGAGGTTAATCCGATTATCGAGAGTATTAACAAGGAAATGGTACAATGTAATTTTGACATCCATCCTGATTTAAAAAAACGATTAAAGTTTAGAGCTTTGGAAGACGGACATAGTATAAAAGAAATAATTACTACGGCCATCCGAGAGTATTTAGGTAAACATTAAATTGTATTATATTTTCCTAAATTTGATTTAAACAAATGAAATAAGGAACATAAAAGAATTATAAAATACGAAAGCATTTGCTTTTGATTTGGTTTCGATAAAATCGCCAGTTTTAATAGAAATAGCCAAAATCAAGACTGATGCCCACGCTCTGGCGTGGGCTGTTCTTGTTTGGCTATGGGGTGTCTGGCGATACCTTCGAAATCTTCAAGTTCGGTTCCACGCTTTTTTATGCAGAATAAATCAAAAGAATTTCAAGTTATTATAGATAAAGACATTGATTCAGAAACCAAGGAAATCCTGAATAGATACTGGAAATTCGATGGAAGTGAATTTCAAGAACAAATAGGCAAAATAGGTAAAGAGTTTTGTCTTGATTATACGCCTTTAATCAAGATTATTCAAAAACACTCTTCTGGGTATGTAACCGATTATTGCTATCAGTGTGCAAAGCAACTTTTCTATAAAGTTAAATCTCAAACAAAATTTCTTTTACATTTTCGATCTAGCAACTTTTGCGATGCATGCCAGAACATTATTAATGAAAATAATAAGAGACGCAGTGCAGAGCTAAGAAAAAGACATATTGCTACCCGGAAGCAGAAATTAAATCGTGCAATACAAATTCGTGCGTGGGAAAAATTAAGTATTGAAGAATGTCATGTATTACTTGGCCTTGTTAAGAATCCGGATAGAACTATTGATTTTGGGAAACTTAACCATTTAAACCGTACTGAGAAACAGAAAATCCTTGATAAATATGATTCTCTAGGGTTAATTGTAAAAGGTATGGATTATGGTTATTATAAATTAGAGCTTGATTTCTCCAAATATTTACCTCGTAAGCTAAGGTGTTATTTATTAGAATTTAAAAAGAAAGACTTCCAAGAAAATTACAAAAATGAAGAGATGGAAATACCTTTCTAAAGCGGAGCAAATTAAATTAAATTATGCTCGCTTAATCTATTTAAATCAATGAATATATTATTACATCTTACTTTTATCAAGAACAATATTTTGATGAAATACAATTTATCCAAATAGACTACTGGGGTTTAGGTTTCCACTATTTAGATTATCCCAATTTTCGTTGTAAACATCCGCTTGACGAATATCATATTTTTGTTGCTCAACTACTTCCGGGAAATATTGCTTTTCGAGTATTTCCGGGGTGTTATTGTCAGCTCTAGCATTAGTCGCCGTACGGAGAACAGTAAAAGCTTCGAGTTCCTGCTCTGTATCACACTGAAACATCATGTTTCTAATTTGCCCATCACTCAAATCATTGGAAACCCATTCCTTCCAATAATTTGGGTCTAGCATAATCGGTTGGCGCTTTTTTCCATTATGAACCATTTCCATAAATGAATTGGCTGGTGCAGTCAAGATACTGGTATAATTGATACCATTAATGGTGTTGTAAACACCCAATAAGCCCAAGTATGTTTCATGTACTGGTTGCACAAGATGGGGATATGAGGCCGACTTTATCTTATAGGGCTCAAAATATCCCGTAACGGGAATAATACATCTACGTCTTAAAATAGCTTCTTCACTCCTGTTGTTCTCAAAGACATATTCTGCTTGGGTATTTAAAGATTTGCCTGCAAGCTTTTTCCACCTTTCACTCACATCATTGGTCCAGGGTTCTACAATGCCCCAAGTCATTTCGTCAATAATATTCGGGTTTTCTTGGGTTACTGCATAGATGGTTTCATGAGCAAAGCCAGTCATCCAGTAATGAGGCCGGTAATTTAAACTAGCTTTTTTTTGTGCTTCTAGCTCTCGCTCCATTTGGGCTATTGATTTTTCTTTATTTGATGTTGAGTAGCACATGATTTACAATTTATATAAATATAATTAAAATTAGATAAAATGGATTATATCCATAAATTTGGAATATGTCCGAATATTTTAATATACATGAAGGATTAATATCCCTTTGGATAAGGCAAGCTGTTTATTTCGAGGGAAATTTCAAGGTATCTAACTCCGGACGTGACTACATTTCTGTATCGAAAGGAAAAGCTATGCTTTACAAACACGGTCATTTAAAAAGATATATAAAAGAGCCTGAAAAATTGGAGAAAACACTTCATGCATTAGTATCTAGAAACCTGAACTTTGAACACAATGCATATTATTACTATTATTCCCGTGGTGAGTGGCGACGCTTCGAAAAAAAGAATTGAATCTTTAACTTATTCTGTCAAAAGTTGACTGATCTGATTCTTCATTTGAACTTTGGTAGGGTCACCTATAACACCCGTTTCACAAACTGCATCTCTAATTCATTCCAAACGAAGATTTGTTCTCTTATTTGTAGTTGTGGTTTTAATCATTCCTCTAATATCTTCAATTGGAATCATTTCTTCTACTGAACCGTCATGATTATGTACAACTAGAGCATCTAAATCCATTCTAAGAAAAAAGTCTAATGCCTTGCACAACACACGAGTTTTAGATATGCCATGATATATTGGGCGAATCTTGTCTTCCCGTATCAAGTACCATTTATTATCCCTCCAAACAACATGCAGCTTATTGGCCGTAGCGCCTGCTTCTACGAAAAGACTCCCAAAATCATATTTTCTTGATTCTTTAGGCATAACTCAAAGTTATCTTTTGTTTATAAATTAATCTGGCCCACCATTTCTTTATTAATTTCATCTTTTTTTTGAACTTTGAAGGAAGATAGCAAAATTAATGCTAGGTAGTAAACTCTTTACAGAAGGTGAAATATTCAAAGTGTTAGTGTCTATTCAGGCTTTTGTATCATTACTAGCCCCTTTGCCACCTCTCGCTGCACGCGCCTTACGAATCGCTAGTCTTTCTTCAATTTTTTCCTTGTCAGTAAGGTTTCTTGAATCAATTAAATCCTTCCAATTCTCTAACTCATCCTTTTTTTTGCTCATATATTCTTAATTGATCATTGGTCGCAAACTACTCTTTATCTGAACTTTTGGAGAAGTTACTGAAATTCATTCCATTTTATATATTCTTTACAAAAGGTGCAATTTGTAAAGAGTTTGTCATTCACTTAAACTTTAAAAAACCCATAATTTTCACTTAGCTAAATTATCAGATAATATTTATTAGAACAATCATTGTCGATTCTCAGTAGATTCTGGCTAAGTAGAATCCACTAAAATCACAGACGATATACTTTTAGCTACGGTTTTTTATGTAATCATGTCTAGATTTCATCCAAACAAATGATTCCTTTTTGAAAGTCCTTGAATACAACTCCTTGTCAATTATTTGATCTAAGTATAGTTCAATTGTCTTCGTAAATTCAATCACATAGTCTAATAAATTAATGTAGTTGGCTTCTTCATCTCTTTTGACAACTAATATTCTATTCGCCTTTTTATCTAAAGATGATTGAGCAACTTTAAAATAACTGGAATAATTATTTTCATCTCGGTAGTTTGTGGTATGTGATGCAATTTTATTGCGCAAATCAATTGCATCTAATTTTTTCAATTCCTCTCGAATTTCTTTTTGATTTTGAAAGTTGAAAAGTCTTACTAAATCTATCATAACTCCAGTTTGTAAATAACAAGCATTTAAAACGCCATATAATCTAAGGTACATTTCTCCTTGTCTATTTTCATTTATATATAAACCATTTTCTATGAACTCATTAATCGCATATTGTGCATCTTCCATTTGATCAATACATGCCCTATACAAATCAAAGTCATGTGCATTTTGAAATTTCAACTTTTTAGTTAACTGTTTTTTATGCTCTTCTTCGGTCGGATAAGTCTTAAGATTCGTATATCTTAAAATACCCAGTAAAATTTGACAGTAGATTTCAACCTTGGATAGGTGACTTAAATGTTGTTCATCTGTCATGTTACTTATAAGCTATTTTCTAAAGGGAAAGATTACGCCATCACCGCGGTGTTAGTTGGTGGACTTGATTTTAATTTTCCAAAACTCTCTAATTCTAAAAATTTTGATTTAAAAAGTTTAGAAGGAATCTTCATTTTTAGAAGATTGTGAAAATTCTCGTCGTGTGTAGACAAAATAATTTGTTTTTTATTGTTTACCACGATACTCCTCAACAAATCTATAGTCGAAAGTACATTTATACTATCCATTGACTGAATAGGATCATCTATAAAAATACAGTCATAAGTTTTGGAATTAAGGGCGGAGGCAAGAAAAATACTCAGGCTCAAAATATTTATCTGAGCTGTACTAAAATAGAGATTTGGTATAATATTATCTTCACTGTTATCATCTTGACTCCCTTTTAAAATAACATCCAAACTTGGGTTTTCATTGTCAAATGTAACTATGAATTCTACCTTTTTAAAGCTTGGATGAGGGTCAATCTTACTATAAATCTCATTTATCAAATTTTCATAGAAGAACGCTTTGATTCTCTCGTCCAAATGGCTCTTAGTCTTTTCAATCTCAGCACCAAGAGATTCTTTGACTCTATCTTTCAAAAATTTCAATTCTTCCTTCGATATAGCCAATTTTAACTTTGCCTGCTCAGATTGCAGATAGGGCACGATGTTTTCAGAGTATCCTTTAAGCTTCTTGATTTCAATAATAGATTTTTGATATTGTCCCAATTTATCTTTCATTTCAATTCCCTTATCCTTCAGAGTACTATTTAAAACTTCACTCGTTAAACCTTCTGGAGATATGGATAGATTTTCTTTGAGATGATTCTGATATATCGAGATTAGGGATTCCATTTCCTGAAGTTTGCTATCAATCTCTGTCAAGTCTTCCTTCAGTTGTTTTTCTTTTAGTTTTTTGAGTTTCTCAGTTAACGCTTTTAAATCATTCTGGAGATTAGCAAGTGCATCATCCAAAGCCTTAGACTCATCCTCGTTATTGCCAACTTTAGAATTGAAAAAATCGACTAAATTTTCTTTGCTTTGTTTATTGAAGTCCAACCATTCATCAACTTTGTTATAGTCTTTATCATTTCTCAACTCCTTAATTTCCCTATCTAAAAGCGTAATCTTACCTGAAAGTTCATTCCTGTCAGACTCTAATTTTTGGTGGACTATTTCGTTTTTGACAATTTGTTCTTCACTGGATTTTTTAGAAGCCAGAATAACATCCAATTCTATCTTCATCCCTTTCTCAAATGCATCTATGGTATCTTCCTGAAAATCGGATTTCAAATCCAGAAGCTTTTCACTTTCTGTATTCAACTGCTTGGTGATTTCATTAAGCAGATTTTGGTCATCTTCTTTCAGCTCACCCAAAAGTTTTAACTGACTTTGCAAATCATCAAGTCTATCGGTATAGAATTGCTGAATTTCTTCGGAGGGTTTATTCTTTGAATCACGATTATTGTCTATTTCATTCTGCTTTTTTGTGCGTTCTTCCAACAGCGATTTTATTGAAGCTGAAAGGGCATCATTGTTCATAACCCTATCTGCTAAAGTTTGGTAATTCTCATACGCTTGTTCGCAGAGTGGACAGGTATTGGTTTCTTGCTCGTTAACAATGTCAAGACCAGAGGCGATGAACTCATTCAATGATTTATTCAGTGATTCTTGTGAGTCTATACTTTGTTGCACGGACTTTAACTCTTTCTTAAGCTGCAATCCTTCTTCTTCAAGAGTTTCAAGTAGTTTAAGATTCTTGATTTGTTCTTGGTTTTTCCCAAGGCTGATTTCAGAATATTGCCCTAAATCAAATTCTTGAATAACCTTTACCAACTCATCTATTTCAACTTCAAACTTAGAATACGAAGTTTGGGACTTGGCAGTCTTCGTACGTTGAGAATCTAGTTTTTCATTTAAACTCTTTATTGTTTTTTCAAGGGCGGCAAGATTTTTCTTGAGTTGAGGAATTTTACCTAATCCTTCAGTGACTTCGAGACGTTGCCTTTCAAACTTTTTGCTTGCGCCTTCATCTTCTATTAGTTGCCGATTGCTTTCTTCAATATCAGTTTTAAGTTTTTTTAGTTGTTCTTGATGTTTATTCTTAAGTTCATTTTTTGATATGATTTTTGACAATGCTTCATTAAAAGCAGGAACTAATTTTTGAATATCCCTCAGTTCTTTTAACTGTACTGTCTTTTCAACTTTTGACTTTTCTTTTTGGTCAATTTCATTATTTGTGGCTTCGAGTTTTTTGAAATCGAGTAGGTTGTTATTTATTGCTTTTTTTTGTTTTACAACAGCAGTTAAGTTTTTTATGGCTTCAAAGTATTGCTTACACGAAAGAAAATCGGTGGTGCCGTTCTGCGCTAAAGTTATGTGCGATAACAATTTTTCTAACCTGTTCACCTCGGAATCATCGGCAATAATATCTGACAGCGCATCTCGAAAATCGGTTATTTCTTTTTTGGTAGTGACGACTTCAATTTTGTTAAGGGCCACACTGAGCTCAAACTTGTTGACATTGTCTATCTGGTTGTTTATGGTAGTTAACAAATCTTCTTCTGAAGTTTCTTTAATTCTTTCCTGAAACTCTGTAATATTCTTTTCAATGGATGCTATATTTCTATCATTGGCATTGGAAAGCGCAATAACATTTTGGTAGTACAAGTCAATTTTGTTGAGACTTGGATTACTTTCCATAAATTTTTGATATCGTAGATGTCCATTGGCCTCCTTTAAAAATCTCGAAATCCATTCTTGAGATAGAATGACACTCAAAAAATCTACATTTTCCTTACCTTGTCCATCTTTATTGATGTCATAATGCCTTTGACCTGGGACTTTAAGATCTCGATTTTGGAATTCTTCATTGTTTGAATCCATAATCTTTACCCACACGTCATTGGTAGTATTGTAGTTTTTTAGAAGTTTAATTTGCTTTGGATTCAACTGTCTGAGCATTGACAGTGAGCTCTTGGTGTTGTAACTATTTACCCAAAAACGCTCTATGTTATTAGTTACGGCCCACTCAACCGCATCATAGAATGATGTCTTGCCAAAACCATTAGGCGCGAACAGCGAAACGAAATCTGCGGTTTCGCCATCTTCTGTTACAAAATTGAAGTTAGCATCCTCTGGATGGTCATATATCCTAAAACCAGATATCTCTACTGAATTGAATTTCATTCCTCTTCTTCTCTAAATTTTGTTATTAATTCGTCATAAGCCAGATTTAATTGCTCGGGCAAAATATTCTTTTTCTTTATCTTTTTGTCCTTTAGCACATTATAAATTAGAGGATTATACGAGTAGTCAACTGACTCGGTTCTAATCTCATTATCCTCTAAAGTCAACTCATTATTGACATGTTTTTTGATTAGGTCCTCGGCTGAAATCCCAGCTTCTTCCACTATTTTACGGCTAGAAAAAGTATTATTTTCAATTGTATATTTTAGATTCATATCTTCTAGTGCTTCAGACATCAAAAAGAATAAATATATGTTCCATTTCTCAAAACTCGTTTCAAGATGATTTTGATAATTCAATGCTACACTGTTTGTGATGCGCTTCCAGTTATCTAGTAAAAAATTTTCATCTGGTATTTTTAATAGAAGACAGTGAGCCTTGCCTTTTTCTAAATCGACAATTCTCTTTTCCAAAACTACCCTTGAAAAGTCTTCTTTAAATGTAGCTGTGATATTATGATAAGAGTCCTTCATACAATTCTTTTAGTAATGGATAACAATCCACTGGTTTCATATTCACGAAGTTTTCATTTAGGGCAAGAGCTGCATCTTCTTTAAAAGTTGAGATACTTGCATATTTAAAGCGGTCAAATGGGAACTCTCGAACTTCAGCAATATCTATTAACCCAGATGCCAATGCTTCATTTTGCATATTTGTAAATTCGATGCGCGCTGTAGAAGATATATCTGGAACAATATCACATAGTTTATGAATGCCTTTTGTTTTTGGGTTTTGGCTCTGTTTGTTAGACGTAAATACTACAAGACCACCATCCTCCAAATTTGTATAGTCTATTTTCCATAAATCCTGTAAATGCTCATCAAGGAAATAACTATCCGTATTGGAATAGAAAAACCTAATTTTTTGAGTTAGAACTTTCAAATCTGCAGTGTTATGCACCTTGTCTTTTGCAATATTCAAAATAACTAGTAACTCTAACCAAAAAGTCCATACTTTTTTGCGTCGAAGCTCAATGTTATCTTTATAATTTATCAAAAGACGCTTATCACCCATGAAACTCTTCAAGCCCAATGGTGTTAAATCGCTTTCCCGTATTAATTGAGCCTTTGCTGTTAGAAGCCCTGAAAGTGCGGCTTCTTCTTTATGTAAAGGCGCCTTACCCATTTGGAATGTTTCGCCAATAAGTGACACAAATGATTTTAAGAAAACCGGTAACAGTCTCGCAAGTCTACCATCTGCGTAATACTCTTCAACAATTTCTTCAAAATATTTTATTGGCACAAACCCAACCTCACCAAAAGGTAGGTCCACATCAGTTGCCATTCTGCTTTGAATCCCCGTCACGAAAATATTTGATAATCCATCAAAAGTCATAATACCACCGCCCGAAGTACCTTCGATGTCTTGTTTCGTTAGAATATCATTATTTAATTTTGCAACGTCAAAGAAATTACCCGACTGTTTAAAATTTGCAATCATAAAGCTAGAGTAATCATTCCCTATACCATCTTGATGCTGAAGCCTACCAGGAAAACCACAAAGCCAGTAGTAATTTTCTAAGCGTTTTTTCCTGATATGGATGTTTTCGAAGCCTTTACGATAAGAGATTTTTAGAATAGCAGCGTCTGCATTTTGATGTGGAAAATAATTTTCACCAAGCTGAACCGTAAATGTTTCAGTAGCATCATCCCAACTATCGCCATCATATTCTAAAAATGTCAGCGATGTTTCGGTATTGTCGCCAACATATTCTAACTGCTTAGTCTCTTGATTTTCATTTTGAAAAAGGTGCTTAGCGGTAAGTATATAAGTACTCGTATCATCCATAGGCTGAAAAACACATCCACTTCCAGAACCAATTTTTACGGTATGCCTTTTTAAATTATTCGCGCTCATTATTTTATGTTAAACTCTGAAATTAGTTTGACTTCGAGATCTGGAAATTCAGCTTTGTCTTGTTCCGTAAGAAGATTATCTACTACTACTTCATAATTTGAATAAATAGTTGCGTTTGGATTTTTTGCCGCTATTCTAGCGATTGTAATCTTATGTGGATGACCATGACCAGTACTATCTGTGCTTATAATGTAGTTTTCAGTGTCTATCAAATCAAAAAGTTCCTTATTATTATTTGCCTTACTACCATGATGAGATACTTGCATAAACTCTACCCTTACAGGATTTTCCTCTGTATACCCTAAGTCTTTTAGTGCATTGCATACTGCCTTTGGATGTGAATCGGCTAACAGTAAAAATCTCTTGTTTTTGTAAGTCACTAAACTTGTAATACTACTCCCATTTTTCTCACTTCTATCTTGTCTAAAACGAAATGATGGTTTGTTCTCTGCTGAAATAATGTCGCTCAGATTTGTTGACCAGTCATTTTTTGCAGCAGTATATTTTATATCACCTGTATCTTCGTGGTAGAGTTCAAGCAAATCTTCCAACTGCTTCTGAGTAGGGGTAAGTATATCAAAAGATAATCCATGGCCTTCCCAGCGGTAACCTTTTTTAATTAAGCTATCTTGGGATAAGCCATGCTTTTTTAAAAATTCTTGAAACTCTATACCTTCGTCAACACCGGTAAACACATTTGAGCCATCTGCTAAGAATATGTTTAAGTCTTGGTTTTTTGATTTGTTAAGACTACTGGCAATTAATTCGCCTGAGTTGAACCAAACTTCATTTATAAATTTTGGTGCATTCTTGTCGAGCTCAAACCACTTCAGTAACCCTTCAATATGATCATTATCTATGTGAGATAGAATTAGTAAATCAATGACTTCATTTTTAAGTTTAATGGCGTCTATTTCTTTTTTTAATATGCCCTTTCTTCTTATTCTGTCAAAATAGGTAGCTTCTCTACCGCCATCCACTAGAATATTCTTAGGTTGCCCGTTCTCATCAGTAACGCTTATTACAATGGCATCTCCGTTTCCAGATTTTAAAAATTTAATTTTCATAATTCATTTTATATTGGTGATCGCATATTTTTTTCCTAATCCATAAACTATTAAGATTCGAAGATTAGGAAACAAAAAAACTTGGACAGTAAAGCTTCAACTGAATTTCAGTCATAATAGAAGCATGTGAAATAAGTGCATTTATTTGATTATCGGTTAATGAAACAAGGTTAGTTCCAACGTTTCTAGCAAGCTTCAGCTCAGTGTCGGGTTGTAGCTCTTTAATAATTGTAGAATAATCAACGCTTATTTTTAATTTGTTTTTTATTACTTCCCATTTTTTTGTGTCAATATCAGCATCAGTAATGTCGTGCGATTTCCAGACATGTTCTTTTATTTGTCCCTTTTTTAAAGCTTTGATAAACTCAGGTATTGATTCCTCAAAATTCCACCCTAAAGATTGATAGGCTACCTCATGCTCTTGATGTGTCCCAACTTGAAATAGCTCATGAGCCATTTGTAAATTCTTAATTCGATTCATAAAAACGTTTGAGGTCCTAAACAGTAAGGCAAAAGAGTTCCAATATTTGTTTTTGAAGGGCATTTCATTACCAGCATCACTAACTAAAATGTGATAACAGCCATATTTACTGGATGTTTGAGTCAATTTATGCAGCCCTTGGTTGTCATAAACGCCACCATCTACAAGTCTAGGTTTGATAAGCTTATAGTCTTCTTGGTTATTATAAAACTTCTTTTTGATTCTAACGGGTGTAAAAACACCTGGAACAGCTGTAGAAGCCGCCACCGCCCGAGCTAATGGAAAATTAGATGCTTTATAATTTATTTGGGGTAATTCTTCATCGTAGGTATATTTTGAATCACCCATACTAGTGTTATTGAATACAAAAAGTCTTCCTGTTTCTAGATTTGTGGAGTTTATTGCTAATTCTACATCAGGAGAAATATCTGAAAGTAGTGCGTTTTTAAGAAAAAATCTATTGTATGCTCTTTCATTCATGGCGCTTAATGGAAATACCCTGAACTGAAAAAACAGAATCAGTAACATAAAGCTTAATATTCCCAACAAACCAAATAAATCTAGTCCCCTAAATAGTAGCCAAATACTTCCAATTATTAAGCCAAAAAAGAGTATTGTAGGAATCAAAATCCTTAAAGAAGTCAATGTGAACTTAATAACACTTCGCTTAGCACCGTGCAATATTATTTTTTCAAATTCATTATAATTTTTCAGATGCAATGCATATGTCGCTCCTGTGATTGAACCTCCTGAATTTGAAGAAATGACGTCTACTTTATCTAGCAAGTTTAGCTCTTTTAATTTTTTGAAAGTTCCTAAATGATAAACCATTGCCCTATAACCTCCACCACTTAAACTTAATCCAAATTTTTTATTGTTTATCATTATGAGTTTTTAATAAGTATCACTTATTTTATCTTACTCGAAAAAGCACTGTCCATTCCCTAATATTGGCAACAAAAAAAGGTAAATGATTATGTAACCACTACTGATTGAATCATGTCAACTGAAGACTGGCTTTTTTTGGTTGTAAGAATTTGTTACTAAAATAACTTTTTATCAAACATAATCAATAAGAAATTTCTTTCTATTCTTTTTAGAATAACGATGCTTTAAAACCTTGAAGCTTCTTGACCAAATAAATTGAATAAGACTCTTTACATTACACCTTTCTAAGATGTTTTCAGAATTGTAATTGAACTCTCTGAAATAGACCTCAAAAAAGTAAAACTCTTCACAAAATCCGCTTTTTGTAAAGAGTTCAAAAGTGTCCTATGAAAGACTAAAAAAGACTGTATTTAAGACACTTCAAGAGAAAGTTTAATACTCGTAAATTTTTGTCACATAAAACCGCCGTTCTATAAAATCCATAATAATGTGGAATTTTATTACATTGTGCCTTTAATAAAATCAATGATTAATTTTCCTTTGTTAGCAGGTGTTGCTGCCTCAGTATTACATGTAGTATCAGGGCCAGACCATTTGGCTGCTGTTACTCCTTTGGCTATAGAAACTAGACGCAAAGTATGGAAAATAGGTTTGTTTTGGGGATTTGGACATCTGATTGGAATGCTCCTCATTGGATTGCTTTTTCTTTTATTTAGAGAATACATCCCACTTGAAAAAATTTCGGAATATAGTGAGCAACTAGTTGGAGTTGTTCTAATTGCCGTCGGTCTATGGGCTTTATTCAGCATCTTTTACAAAAGTAAAAACCACAAACATCCGCATGTGCATGATGGAGAAGAACCCTATATTCATGTGCATGAACACGAGCATGATAAAAGCAAACTAGAACATTCGCATGCGCACGATAAGAAAGTCAAACAAAATCTTTGGTCTTCTTTTGGGATTGGTGTTCTACATGGCCTAGCGGGAATTGCTCATTTCATTTTATTACTTCCTGTTTTAGGATTTGAAAATCAATTTGACAGTATTCAATACATCGTTGGCTTTGGCTTGGGGACTGTTTTGGCCATGACCATTTACACTTTCTTATTGGGAAAAATTGCGAACTATTCTAAAGAACGAAACAATAAATCTCTTTTTAGAACTATTCGTCTCTCGGGAGGGATTTTCGCAATTGCAATTGGGATATATTGGTTGTATTTAAGCTTCTAAACTTTCAGCTCGGTAATAACAACTCGGTGATTTCCGGTGTCGGCGATTATGAGGTTATTTTCATCTGTAGTGATTGAAAAAGGCCAATATAATGAGCTTGAAGTACCATTTAATGTTTCCTTGTTTTCACTTCCAGTTTTGAAATCTCGTTTTCCGATGACCGCTGTAGCTTGCACATTATGATTTGTCGGAATTTTATCAAACCACAATATTCTACTGTTTCCTGTATCGTTCACCAGCAATCCATCTTTATAGAAACAGGCGTCATACGTCCAATTTAATGATTTTGAAGAAGGGAATAAGCCAAATTGGTTTTGTCCGCTTGCATCAAAATCGGTTTGACCAATAAGAATGTCTGCTGGTTTTGAAAATGCTTCGTCCGCATTGTTCCAAATAAGGTTGCGATAGAATTGCGTATCGGCTACGACCATTTGCTTTTTGGAATTAATCTTTACGGAATAGGGCCAAATGGGTTCATTGTTCTCATAATCACGGGTTGTAAAATCTGGCTTTCCAATTACTTTGTCCGCCTTCGCAAAATTTGATTTGGGAATTTCATTATAGAACAATATCCTCCGATTTCCTGTATCAGCTATCCAGAGACATTGTCCATCCGAGAAGACACCGTAGGGCCAATTTAAGGTCTGTGATGAGGGGTCATTCCCGATGCCCTTGTAATTAGTTAGGTTCGATTTAAAATCTGCTTGCCCTAAAACTACATCAGCTGCTTGCCCATTTTTGGTGGGTAAGGTATTCCAAATAAGCACACGATGATTCCAAGCGTCTCCAACAATTAAAACTTTTCCGTTGCTCCATATACCAGAAGGATAATGCAATGTGCTAGCAGTAACGCTACCTCCTGAATTTCTTCCAGTATCTTCAATTTCCAATTGACCAAGAACCACATCGGGTTCTTGATATTCTGAAGTAGGGATGTTATTCCAAATAAAAACCCGATTACGTCCCGTATCAGAAATGAAGAGATGATTGTTAGCTGTAAAGACTCCTCTTGGCGCTAAAAAAGGCATCTTTTCAGAACCCTTAAAAACATAAGAATTGGTAACGTGAGGACCGAGGGTTTCAAAATTCATACTAACAGATTCTAGGCAATTGTTCTCCTGGCAACATGCTGATAACTCGCTTGCCTCCAATAGCACTTTCCATTATTACCTGCTTGGGGTGTCCTGAAACAACGCTTCCGATAATATGAGCATTTTTACCATTTTCATCTTGTTGTAAAGCTGCTAAAACAGCATTAGCCTCTGACTCAGCAACAAAAGCAACAAATAATCCTTCATTAGCCACATACAAAGGGTCTAAGCCTAGTAATTCACATGCGCTTGCTACTTGTTCATCCATGGGAAAATCTCTTTGAATTAAGTCAATTCCTATTTCTGAAGATTGTGCTATTTCTTTGAGAACAGTCGCAACTCCGCCTCTAGTTGGGTCAGTTAATAAATGAAGGTTTTCACCAAATTGCTCAATCAAACTTAGTATCGTATGATTGAGGTTGGTAGTATCACTTTGGATTTCAGAATCAAATTCTAAACCTTCGCGAACAGACATAATGGCCATACCGTGGGATGCGACATTTCCGCTGATAATAATTTTATCACCTACAGCAATGTTTTTGGCACTGATTTTTGCCTTGGGATGAATGGGTCCAACCCCTGAAGTATTCACGAAAATCTTATCGCCTTTTCCCTTTTCAACAACTTTGGTGTCTCCCGTTACGATTTGTACACCTGCTTTTTCACATGCGAATTTGATAGCTACTAGAATATCCCAGAACTCTTTAACAGGAAGTCCTTCTTCAATAATAAAACTTAAAGAAAGGTATTTGGGAGTAGCACCGCACATGGCCAAGTCATTGACCGTTCCGTTGACGGCTAATTCCCCAATATTTCCTCCTGGAAAAAAGATAGGAGACACCAAAAAGCTATCCGTAGAAAAAGCAGTTTTCCCGTTCAATTCTAGAAAAGCACCATCATGGCGTTCATCAAGAATATCATTGCTAAGCAGGTCGAAAACACCACTATCTAAAAGTTTGTTGGTGAGTACTCCACCGCTTCCATGACCTAATGTGATGACATCAAAGTCAAGTTTAGGCATGGGGCATTGCAGCTGCATGCGTATTTTGTTGTTTTCCGACATGAATTTCTGATTAAGCCTCCACTAGTCCAGAAAAGTGATAGTAGGCCGCACAAGCCCCTTCACTACTTACCATTGGAGCGCCAAGTGGATTTGTAGGTTTACATGTTTTACCAAATTGTGAGCACTCGAAAGGTTTTTTAATCCCTTTCATAATCTGACCTGAAATACAATCTGGGTTTTCTGGTGCCTCCTCAATTGTGACATTATATTTTTTGGTTGCATCAAAGTCAGCATACTTTTCTCGAACGGCATAACCGCTTTCAGGAATTTCCCCAATACCACGCCACATTTGATTTCTTATTTCAAAAACCTCATTGATAACTTTTTGTGCATCAGGATTCCCATCTTCACGAACAATGCGGGCATATTGGTTTTCAACTTCTGACTTACTCTGTTCTAACTGACGGATGACCATCAAAATACCTTGAAGAACATCTAACGGCTCAAAACCAGTTACCACAATAGGCACTTTATATTCAGCAGATATAGGGTGATATTCTGTATTACCCATTATGGTGCACACGTGACCTGCAGCTAGAAATCCATCTATCTTACTTTCTTCATCGTCAATCACCGCCTTTATTGCTGGTGGAACTAAAACATGTGATGCTAAAATGGAATAATTTTTCACACCTCTGCGATGCGCGTGCACAACAGATAAGGCGTTGGCTGGAGCTGTAGTTTCAAATCCAACAGCAAAGAAAACAACTTCTCTATCAGGATTATCTTCTGCAATTTTTACAGCTTCTAAAGGAGAGTATAGAATGCGAACATCGGCTCCTTCAGCTTTGGCTTCCAAAAGACTTTTTTGAGAACCTGGCACACGTAGCATATCTCCGAAAGAACAAAGAATAACGCCTTTTTCAGCCGCCAAATACACTGCCTTGTCAATTAAGTTCAGTGGAGTTACACAAACCGGACAACCAGGGCCGTGAATCATGGTCACAGAATCAGGTAACATCTCGATGATACCATTCTTTACCAAACTGTGTGTTTGTCCACCACAAACCTCCATAATCGACCAAGGTCGAGAAACGGTGTTTTTGATTTCTTCTAAATATTTTTTCGCCAACTCGGGGTCGCGGTATTCTGACATGTATTTCATGGTGCCTTATTTAATTGGTTTTTGGCAAATATTCATCAACATCGGTTAGGTCTCCCAATTCACCTATTTCTTCTAAATATTTAAATGTTTTTTGTGCTTCTTCTTCGTTAACCTTACTAATTGCAACACCAACATGAACCAAAACATAATCACCAATATCCGCATCAGGTAACATCTCTAAACTTGCTTCTTTGGTAATACCTCCAAATAAAACTTTAGCCATACGCACTTTACCGTCGTATTGCATTTCAACACTCTTAATTTTTCCTGGAATTGCTAAACACATAACTCAATTTTTAATATGTTGATGATACCATAACTGACCTAACGAAATGTTCTCATCGTTACTAGACAATATACGATTAAATTTTAATTCAATCGGAGTCTTTTCAGCCATTTCAAGCAGTTTTTCGACCAAAATTGCATTTTGAAAAACTCCTCCGCTACACGCAACACAGCTAAAATTGTTTTGCTCAGCTATCTTGATAATGACCAAAGCCAAAGTATGAATAAAGCTATTTGCAATCTGTGCTTTTGGAAGGCCATTTAGAATTGCTTTTTGAATGTTATGGATTATAGTTTTTATGGGGATGGTCTGATATTCTACTCCGCATAAAAAATCAATATAATCCGCACCTTTATAATTTCTAGCTTCATTTTCTAAACGCATCGCAGCTTCACCCTCATAAGAAGTATTGTCAATATCAAGTAATAGGGAAGCAACCGCATCAAGGAGCCTACCTACGGAAGAAGTTTTTAACGAATTGCTTAGCAGCATTTTGGTGTAAACTTTCCACTCTGTTTCAGAAAATTTGGTTTTTGCGATATCCTTTTCAGTTTCTTGAAGCATACTCAACAAGGACAATCGCGGTTCTTTAGCCATCTTATCTGCAGCAATCCAATCTACGTATTCGAAATGGGTCAATCGCTCTATTTTGTTATTGTCATAGGTAAAAAATTCACCGCCCCAGATGGCATTGTCCTCTCCGAATCCGGTGCCATCCCAAACTACACCGAGAATTTTTTCTTCGAAATCAAATAGCTGATGTTCTCCCAACACGCTTGCAAAATGTGCTTTATGATGTTGAATTGAAACGAGTTCTGTATTCCATTTCTCCGCAAGCTCTCTGCCCAAAATACTGCTCTGATACTGCGGATGATTGTCTATTAAAATAGTTTCCGCTTTGGTATCAAAGAGGTCTTCGTACTTCTTTATACTATCCAGATAGCGTTCCGAAACATCATAGCTATCTAAATTCCCGAAATACGGACTCACATACGAATGCGAATTGGGTGTAAACGTGAAGGTGCTTTTTAAGTGCGCACCCATCGCCAATATTTTCTTTTTGTTTGTTTGATTGCTGTTCAAGTAATTTGGTGCTAAACCACGAGACCGTCTCAGTGTAATTTGATGGTCACCAGCAAAACGAACTACAGAATCATCTTGCGGAAAAGAAATAGCTAAATCGTGATGCAAGAAATAATCTGTCACCCCAATTAACTTTTCAATGGCATCATCTTTTTCTGAAATAATCGGGGAGCCATGAATGTTGCCACTCGTCGCAATAATGGGGGTTTTGAGTTCGTCCATCAAAAGGGTTAATAATGCAGATGATGGAAGCATAATGCCCAATTGATTTAAGTTGGGAGCAATGCTTTCCTGTTCTAAATCAGAAATAGTCTTTTTCGGATTTAGGATGACAATTGGTGCAATAGAAGAAGTAAGTGCTTTTTCCTCCGGCGCGCTTACTTCAAAATCTTTCTTGACTTTTTCAATAGATGGATAGAGTAGTGCAAAAGGTTTTGCTGGACGCTGCTTTTTTTGTCGCAATCGTTCGATTGCTTCCTTGTTGTTGGCATCGCAGCAGAGCAAATAACCATTGGTGTTTTTTATAGCCAATATGCTTCCACCTGAAAGTAAAGTAGCGGCTTTTTTAATAATATTACTTTGAGTTTCATTTAACTCTCTACCATCGGTATCATTTAATTGGAGTTGAATTCCGCAATCTGAGCAGCTATTCGTTTGCGAATGAAATCGTCTGTCATCTGGGTTTGCGTATTCCGTTTGACATGCATTGCACATTTCAAACTCAGAAACCGTTGTATTTGCCCGCTCAAAAGGAAATTTTGTTGTCACCGCATATCTAGGGCCACAGTTTGTACAAGTAGTAAAAGCATATCCATACCGTCTGTTGCTTAAGTCTCTAATATCTTCTTTGCAAGATTCGCAAATCGCGAAATCAGGGGTTAATGGAATATTGATTTGATGATTTGTTTCCGAAGAAACAATCCTGAATTCGTCATATCCTCGAAAGGGAATTTCTGAAATAGAATGCGATTGAATTATTGAAATTACGGGAGCGTTATTAAGTAGTTTCTCTAAAAAAATAATCCCTTTTTCTTCTGATGAGTTTATATGAATTAATACGCCATCTTGATTATTGCAAACAGAACCATTGAGCTCAAATTGTTTTGCTAAACCAAACACAAAAGGGCGGAAGCCCACCCCTTGTACTTGTCCTGAAATTTTGATTTCAAAGGTTTGTTGC
The DNA here is from genome assembly GCF_039974175.1 of Maribacter sp. Lineage (GTDB taxonomy): Bacteria > Bacteroidota > Bacteroidia > Flavobacteriales > Flavobacteriaceae > Maribacter_C. The sequence goes on along the minus strand of NZ_JBDWJN010000012.1, from coordinate 151,762 downwards.
ATTTAAACATTAACCTTTCTTCTGTTGGATTTTTCCAAGCAACCAATCGCACCATTCATCAATACCCTCATCCGAAAGTGCTGAAAGTTGAATGACTTCTAATTCATGATTTACTTCGCGGGCATCTTTGGTAACTGCCTCTACAGAGAAGGGCACATAGGGCAATAAATCTGCCTTTGAAACCAACATCATATCGCTTGTCAAAAACATTTTTGGATATTTTTTTGGCTTATCATCACCTTCAGTCGTTGCCATTAGTGTTACCCGGTAGTCTTCGCCTAAGTCAAAAGAAGACGGGCAAACTAGATTTCCGACATTTTCAATGAATAGTAAATCGATATTCTCCAGGTCGAATTGGTCAAGTACTTGATGTATCATTTGTGCTTCCAGATGACAAATACCTCCAGTTACAATTTGCAAGGCTTGAATGCCCGTTTCACGAATACGGTCAGCATCGCGCTCGGTTTCCAAATCGCCAACCATAACCGCCATGGTAATTTTATCCTTTAGTTTCTGTGCGGTTTTTTGCATTAAAGTAGTCTTGCCACTACCAGCGGAGGACGTCACATTAATGAGAAGGGTTTTGGTTTTTGCCATCTCCTTCTTAATTATATCCGCAACAAAATCATTTGCCTTGAGCAAATTGATATTTGTGTTCTCGCATTGCACGGTACCCCGTGCTGCTTTTGTTGATTTATCTACCATAGTCTTTTCTTCTTTTAATCAATCTTCCTGCTAGTCGTTGAATTCTACTTTGTGAATCAACATTTCTTCTCCTTGAATCACATTTTTACTCGGCCGTTCACAATTATCACAAATAAATCGGTATTTCTGCACATCGGTAATATGGTCGCAAACTTCACATTGAATTTTTAAATCCGTCATTTCAATTTTTAGCTTCACATGTTGATACCCAGGATTGGTCATATGAAATGCTTCATAAGCATTATATAAAAGGCGGGGTTCAATATTTGAAAGAATACCCACCTTTAGATGAATGGCATTCATTTTATTCAATTTCTCCGCCTCAAACTCTTGTTCAAGGGTACGCATAATACTATTTACAATGGAGGTTTCATGCATTATATTAAGCTCTTAACTTTTTCTAATTCTTGAAGGTGCTTATCTGCCTGTTCTATCAAGCCTACATCTGAAACTAAGGTTTTAACTTCCTCAGCTTTCGCCTTCATATCTTCATACTTTTTTAACTCCTCCTTACTAGTCTCATTGTGGGTAAGCCAACCTAGTTCTAATTGATTCATCAGGGTTAGTGCACGCTCAAACGGATAAGCTTCTGCTGTGCGTACTTCAAGTGCCTCTTCAAATAATCCGGATGCCTTTTCTAAATTATTATGAATTTTTGCAGGAGGAAAATGCATTAATGCAGTAGCATAATTATGACTTGCCATAGCATTCTCATACGGATATTCGTCTTTCGTATAAAATGCCAATACCTCTTTGAAGGACGAGGCACAAAAGGCTGTCCACATTGGTTTTTCTTCAGCTCCTACAGGAATTTCAGAATAAATCAAGGCCAAATTGTGATGTACATCTGCAAATTTCTTTGGATGGGTATCCCGCTTGAATACTTTCAACACATCCTGAAAAGCATTGATAGCAGCTTTGTAATATTGCGGACTCCCATTTTTTGACCAAGTGTATAAAAGGATTGCTTTCTTGAAGCCAGCTTCACCTAAAAAATCGGGGATATCTTCTTGCTTAAAATATTGAATGGCTCTATTAATGAGTTCTTTAGAGGCTATAAAATCTTCTTTGAAATTGGCGACTTCAGCAGCGTCGACTAATAGCATTCCTGCTTGTATCTTTTGACCTTTTGCTTCATAGTGCGCAATAGATTGTAGTTGTAAGTCATGAACTTTATCTAGTTTTTCATTGCTGTAAGGCACTTGTAATTGCGCCATTAGAACTCCAGCTAAATGGGTGTTCATAGCGTTTTTTGCATCCTCAGAAATGACAATTGCAGCTTGTTCTTCCGCTAATTCTTTAGCTGTCTGTAGTTCACCAGCATCCAAAAGTAAATTCAAATAGTGCTTTGCGGAAAATACTCTTATCTCATCATTTTCAGCTTTAGCAACTGCATGCGAAAAAAGATTTTTAAGTTCTTCGTGGTTTAAGGGATTTTCAACAACCCCATAATAATTTAAAATCGCATGATTATGAGGTGAAGTATTGTAACAGAAGTCGACCATACCTGTCGAAATCTCATATCCGAATTGCAAATGAGTTGCAATCAAAAGGTGATGATATATTGGATATTCTTCAGAAACAAACTCAAACGATTTCTGTTGATTCCCCAGCTTATAGAATACTAATGCGAGCAAGTTTTCTCTGTTAAATGGAGTAGTGGGAAATGCATATGGTGGTTCCATATCATACCAATCCAACGGAATTGAAATTTCATCAGTATCCACAACCAAAGTTTTTAAGTCTTTTATAGTCTCTGAATCCTCAGTAATAGTGACCAATTCATCTAATCGGTCTACAGAGGCAATAGCCTCTTGAACTTTGTTATGGTCATTAGTTGTTGTTAATATCGTAAGCATCTTTGTCTACTTTTTGGTTGCCCCTTGGGTCTTTTGCTGCAGTTTGCTGCATGCTTCTGCCATAAATTTCGGCCAGTCGTTCGGTGCGATAATCGCCTATAGTTTGAATTAAGACTTGGTTTGGGTCTTTAGTATTGATAAATATAAGCGAAACTTCCCAACGGCCTTTGACCGGAGTTACTTTGTACTGTACCTCCGCATCTAAAAGCCAGTCGTTTTCTTGTTTCGCCATTGTTTTAATCTAAATACTCACCTTTATGAGATTCGTTTTTTCAATGATTTCATATTCTAATTCCCTATCCGTCATATCTAAATCGTTGTCAATTAAAATTTCACGAATAGCCAGGGTTTTATCTCCTTTTAAGTTACGCGATTTTAATAAAAATTGTGTCGGCTTATACATTTTAACAAACCATTGACTTGAAACGGGCGTGATTAGAATTTTTCCCTGTTCTTCCACATAGGTGATGTAGGCATAATGAATTTCTCCGAAAATGGGTTCAATCAATTCATTATCCAAATAAATATGAGAAGTCTTCAGGGTGATTTTAGCACTCACGTAGGTATCGATAGGTTTAAATCTTCCAGAATGTACCGTACCACTTTGTCTCCTGCTTCTTTTACAATGTCACTCAAATCAACTTCCAATTTGGTGTTTTCTATCGCTACCAAATACACTTGAATATCTTCCGGATAATCATCCTGTAATATCTTCTTGGTATATGATAAGGCTTGATCCCATTTCATTCCATGGAGAAAAACCAAAGGGTCATCTTGAGGAGCTTTCATCACTTCTTCTGCGGGGACTTTAAACAAAGTACCTACAGGCTCATTGCTATTCAAAACCGCATCGGCCAAAATTATTTTGTCATGACCTTTTAATCCGAAGAGCACTTCGAACGCCGCCGTGCCCATATCGAAAATACTAATATCCTCTGATTCTGGAAGTTTTTCACGTAGCTGTTCAATCACATAAATGCCTACCGCATCATCACTTCGCACTGGATTTCCAAATCCCATTATTGCCGTCTTCATATCTTTTTAATTTCCAGTTAAAGTAAAAAACTTTCCCGAGGTTGCCCTCAGGAAAGTCTTGATAAAACTATATGTCAGAAGTTATAGTTTAAATCGTGATAGCTCAACACCGCTCTCCGCATCATGGGCATGTACGGTACATACCAGACATGAGTCAAACGAACGAGCTACTATACCTACTTCTACTGGGTCTAAAGGGTCTTCTATAGTTGTACCCAAAAGCGCCGTTTCAATAGGCCCAGGATTATCATTACCATCTTGCGGACCAACATTCCATGTTGTTGGAGCCATTACTTGGTAGTTTTTGATAACACCATCTTTAATTTCTATCCAATGTGCCAAAGCACCACGGGCAGCTTCGGTAGCACCGAAACCTTTACCGTCTTTTTCTACAGGCTTCACATAGAACTCGCCATCTAAATCAATTTCAGATAACCATTGCTCAATGAACTTATAGATTCTTGGCGCTTCATGAACTCTAGCCAATACTCTAGTGAATACGCTAGGCCCAAGCTTTTTGATGATATCCCCAAATAAAGGGTCTCTGATTTGATGTTCTTTATTGTTTGGGTTGGCATTCATTACCACTCTCGCTAGCGGCCCTGCTTCAGCAGCATGTCCATCATAACGAGGCGATTTCGCCCAACTATATTGTCCATCAAAATCACTATCGTGTAAAGTCTGAGATTTTGCAGGAGTTGGTAGCGGCTCGTCCCAAGGGTGAAGTCCGTCTTCCTGATTGTCATACCAAGAATGTTTCACATGCTCGCTCACTTTCATATGGTCAAACTCATGATAGTTTTCACCATCAAAGAATCCACTAGATGAAATCAAAGCTGCATTTCTTCCCTCAATCGTCGGGTTGTTGTACATGTCTTTATGCAGGTATGTTCCTGTTGCCAAGAATTTTCCAACACCTTGCCCGAATTTATCCAATCCGAATTCAAGTCCTGCTCGAATCAATAATCCTAAATCACTATTTCGTTGTGATTCATTCTCATCTACCCAGGCCAGCATATCGTCCCAAGATTTGATTTCCATATAACGCTCAATAGAGCAGCCCAACCAAATTGGTTCAAGCCAATCGTTTTTGAACTGTGCTAAAATCGCATGCGCTCTTGTAATATCTTTTAGGGTTGGAGCACACATAACACCACCTGGCACCATATAACTTGAATGCGGCCATTGACCACCAAACAAGGCATAAATCTGAACAGGCAATCCACTTGCGGTCAATCCTTTTTGGAACGTTTCTCCAACATAAGCAGACCAGCGTTTTACGACTTCCTTATATAAAGGTTTATCGGCGTATTTTTTATTTGCCAAATCCGTAGCGAAAATTGCATAGTACCATCTTGGAATACTTTGAAGTGTTTCCGAAGCTTGACCAATTGCCCTTAATAAAAGTGCGTTGGGAGTCAACTTGGTTCCCCATGCTGTATCCAATGCAGATGAAGCACAATATAAGTGCGAGCCTCCGCAAATACCACAAATTCTAGGCGTAACAATGAGTCCCGATTGTGGGTCTTTGCCTGCCATGATTTTCTCGAAACCCCTAAACATTGCTGCTTGCGTATGTGCGCGAGTCACTTTGCCGTTGTCGATATAGACTTTCACATCTAAATCGCCTTCAACACGACCTACAGGAGATATATTTAATTCTGTAACTGACATTTCTTTTTCTTTAAGGTTCTATTATTTAGAAGTTTCCATTACTCTCTTATTTGTAGGCATGACTTTTTGAAAACCTGCCTCCATATAATAGGCTAACTTACTTCTACCTTCTGGTACTTCTTTAGGAAATACCCCTAAGTGCTTCATAGTTTTCAAAACACTTCCCTTTTTAAGGTCGTTATGCGGAAAACCTGGCTCGGTACATCCTAAACAAGGATGATTTGATCGAGTCTTACTCGATTGCCTATTCCAAAGAATATTATTACAACTTGCCCGTGTCATGGGGCCTCTGCAACCTACTTCATAGAAGAGACATCCGCCTCGGCGACCAAAGCCACCATCTACCTTTTGTGCAAAATTAGTCACGTTGGTACAGCCATCTTGAACGAAGTCAGTAAAGAAAGTTTTTGGTCTATGGTAATCATCAATTAGTACATCTCCAATTCTTCCAACTGAAATCGCTACAAGTATTTGTGTAATCCAATCGGGGTGCGCCGGGCAACCGGGAATATTGATTACGGGCAAGCCACCTTTCGATACAAAGTCGGCTCCTAAGAAACCACCCTTATTCTTTTTATGAAATTGCATTCCGGTAGATTCACTAGGGTTCGGAGGAACCGCAGGAATACCACCCCATGTTGCACAATCGCCAATGGCGACCACATAACCTGCCACTTTCGAAAGATCGTTGATCCAGTCCATCTGCGGACGATCTGCAAATAAATTCATGGTACCTGTATTGTTAGGACCCTGAATTATTGAACCTTCAAAAACAAGAATGTCCATTTGCACCTTTCCGTCTAGGATATCTCTTAATAAGTCTTGAACTTGGTCCCCAATCTGTAAACCGGTTGTTGGGTGCCATAAAATGTTTAATCCGAAATCGGTAATAAGCTCTACTACCGTTGGTTCTTCGGCATTCAAAAAGGACATCGTGTTGCCACTACATGCACCTCCTTGTAACCATAGTACGTTTGCCATAAATCTTAGATATTAATTTTGGAAGCCTTTAAAATAAGAATATTGTTAAATTTTAACAAAAATATTATGATATTCTATGCTATTTGGAATATATCTAAATAACTTCGTCAGAATATTCTCAACTTTATTGAATACATGATTTTGGTTACTTGTTCGTGAGTAATTTACTAAAGGTCGATTTTATCAAGGGATTGCATGTATAAAGAAAATCCAATAGTTAGAATAATTGTAAGTATCTGCTACCATGAATTTCTAAAATTCATATTTGTTTTTAATTAGAAAGGTTTAAAGAATTCTACTCTAAGAGTGATTCACAAGCATCATCAAGTGTTGTATTGCCTAACGTTTTTAGATAAGACTGAGTAACCGTTAGAGTTTGATGACCCATTGATTCACTAATTATATCCGTTGAAATTCCTTTTTGTTTTAGACAATTAGCAAAGCTATGACGAGCAGCATAACTGGTAAATGCATAATCTATATTGCAAAGCCGCGCAATATGCCTAAGATCTTGGTTGTATTCTGACAGCATTTTTTTCTTCCTATTTTGAATTTGATTTGGAGTATAATCTTCTCTAAAAAGAATCGGAAATATATAATCTGTTTGATTTCCATAAATTTTATAATGTTCAAGTATATCTTGAATTGGAGGTAATATTTTAATAACAAAACTAACCTTCGTTTTAGCTCTTGTATAATAGATGTTGTTTTCGGAGATATTACTCCATTTTAAATGGATCATATCGGCGAAATTCATCCCTCGGGTATAGAAGCTGAATAAGAAATAGTTCCTCGCATTAATTAATCTATTTGCTTCTAAATTACTTAACCCTTCAATTCTCTTAATTACATCTATTGATAATGCTCTTTTAAAAGGATTACTTTTCAGTTTTGAGATTTTATAATCCATAAAAGGATATTTGCTTTTTTTAATGAGGCCCCTACGAATAGCATTATTATATAGGGCTCTTAATGCTCTCATTCGTACCCCAACACCTCCATTTGAACCGCCGTTTTTCCTTAGAAAGACTTCATATTTTTCAAGGAAGCTGACATTAACTTGTCCAAAAGTCAATTCGTTGCTCCCATAAAACTTTTTAATGGACTTCGAAGTTTCTTTATTAACTCTAGCATTTCCGATTCTGTTAGAGTTTTCCATTTCAGTTATAATTTCTTCCCAAAAATCGAAAACGGAAAGATGTTGGTTTGATGATGTTCTAAATTTGTCTTCAAACTCCTTCAAGGTAAAATTGAGATTATCTTCTTCAAATCCGAGTAAGATTAAATGGGCTTTAAGCTTAATTTTTTCTAAAGCTGTATTTAAAACAATAGCATTAGAGTGGTTTGATTTAAATAAACCTCCCTTAGAATCCCAGTTTTTTGGTTGAGCAAAGAAGCCAAGACTTATAATTTTGGTCTTTCTATTTTTGATAATTTGTAATACAATTGGATACTCTCCATTTGCATATTCTTTGTTTTTCAGCTTGAACTTTATACTAGCCATAATTTAGTGTTGGGTCGAACATGGGTCGAACATTTATAGAAATTTCAGAAACTCTATAGAACTAAATAAAAGCTTAATTAACTGTAAATCAATCAGTATGGAGAGAATAGAAAAGAATAGAAAGCATTAAAAACAATTACTTTCTGACTCATAATCAGGGGGTCCATGGTTCGAGCCCATGTGGGACCACATTTAATTTCAAGCCTTTTGAGAAATCGAGAGGCTTTCTTTTTTCTGATGGGTAGACCAATTCACTTTTATTTCTCAAAGTAGCTATCACGAAAACTGAGGCGCTATTTGTTAGAATGTGAAAAGGAATACATTCGAGAAAATTTCAAAAATGAAGATATGGAGGTGCCGTTCTAAAGTCAAGCCAATAAAATAAATGACCTGTAAATATAGATTTGTAGTAAACTAGATTTGAACAAGAGTCTCTATAGCTTGAGATTTTAATTTATATTTGTGTATAATATACACATATCTTGAAAAACAAAATTAAACTTACCGTAGACGCAGTAGTATTTGGTTATGATTCGGGGAATATATCTGTGCTTCTGGTTAAACGTAAATACGAACCCTTCAAAGATGGTTGGGCTTTGCCAGGAGGCTTTGTATTGGAAAATGAAGATTTAGAGCAAGCAGTTCAAAGAGAATTGTCGGAAGAGACGGGTGCTAGAATTAACTACTTGGAACAATTATACACCTTTGGAGATTTAGGGCGAGACCCAAGGGGTAGAGTAGTCTCAGTAGCTTACTTCGGATTGGTCAAACCAAACGCCTTCAAGTTGACCGCGTCTACTGATGCAAAAAAAGCAGAATGGTTCGATATCAAAAAGTTGCCTAAGTTGGCTTTTGACCACAAGAAAATTTTAAAAATTGCTATTGAAAGACTACAAGGAAAAATTACTTATGAGCCTATCGGATTTGAGTTACTCGATAAAAAGTTCCCTTTTTCCGATTTAGAAAAACTTTATACCACCCTGCTGGATCGTGAAATTGACAGAAGAAATTTCAAAAAGAAAATTACTAGCCTGAAAGTTTTAGATGAATTAGACGAGAAGGTTTCTATAGGAAGAGGTAGGCCTGCCAGCCTTTTTAGCTTTAATAAGAAACGCTATTTCCAACTGAAAAAGGAAGGTATCATCTTCGAAATATAGCCTTATCTACAAGCTCTGAATTTTAATTTGCGTAAAAAAAACACAAAATATCTTGTGTTATTCAAAAACACATTTTATATTTGCGTAATAAATACACAAATTAATTTTTAAAACTATATATTATGTTCGGAATAAACTATATCAAATTCGATTCAATGAATTATGTTATCCATTTTAAAAATGGAAAAACTAAGAATGAGGGAAGGGGATTATCTTTTTTCTACTTTGCTCCTAACTCTTCCATAGTTTCTATTCCTATGGAGAGTAAAGATTTTCAGTTCATTTTTAACGAAACAACGAAAGACTACCAAGAAGTTTCTATTCAAGGGCAAATAACCTATAAGGTAAAAGACCCGAAGCAATTAGCAGAAGTTCTTGACTTTACAGTAGATAGTAAGGGTTATTATGTAAAAGATGATAATGAGAAAATTCAACAACGTATTATTAATGAAGCCCAAACTGCTAGTGCCGGAGTTATACAAAAATTGAGCTTGAAAGAAGCACTGCGTCAACTGCAGCAAATAGAAACACAGATTATGGACAGTGTTCAAAATTCTAAAACTGTGAATATGCTCGGACTTGAAATCTTGAGTGTGAATGTTTTAGGGGTAACACCGAATCCCGAGATGGCTAGAGCATTGGAAGCCCAAATGCGAGAGTCTCTTCAAAAAGAAGCGGATCAAGCTATCTATGAACGACGAAACTTTGCGGTTGAACAGGAGCGTATTATTAAGGAAACCGAATTGAATACTGAAATTGCTATTGAGGAGAAACAAAAACAGATTGCTGAAAAGCAAATGGAAACGGAAGTGGTGAAACAAGAAAATGAGCAGAAGCTTAAAGAAATGGATATGGCTTCCAACATTTCACTTGAGGATAGCAAACAGAAGTTAATCGAAATAAAGGTGGAAAACGAGAAAAAAGAAGCTGATGTCAAAGAGTATGTCTTGCACGCTAATCTTCGTCCTTATAAAGAACTGGATTGGAAAACGCTTATGGCAATCAATTCAGAAGGTGTGGACCCAAGAAACCACATTGCTCTTGCGTTTAGAGAATTGGCCGAGAATGCCGATAAAATTGGCAACCTAAATATTTCACCAGAATTATTGGAGTCTATAATGAGCACCAAGACCAAGTAATATGGAACTAGATAAGGTAATAGTCGTTAGAGATAAAACAAGGCTAGAGCAGCTCATAGAGCGTTTCAACTCAAAAGCTCAAGCCAAGTTTTATCTAGAGCGATCGGGAGAAGATTTCGGTTTCTATGAAAACGAACATGATACGTTTTACGCTTCACTAAGTCAAGTGGAAAAATCTATCTCCCCTTTGTTCAAGCATAAGGTCTTATTCCGCTCATTTTTACCAACCTATATGTTCGCGGATGGAGATTTAATTGTTGTTATAGGACAAGACGGATTGGTTGCCAATACAGCCAAGTATGTAAACGGCTTACCAATAGTGGCCGTTAACCCAGATGCAGAACGTTATGATGGTGTTTTATTACCTCATAACCCAGAGACTTTTCTAACAGCAATAAATAGTTTTGTTCATGGAAATCATAAATCGAAAATGGTAACTATGGCAAAGGCAACAATGAATGATGGACAATCTCTTTTAGCATTTAACGATTTTTATATTGGGGCCGCTTCGCATATATCTTCTCGATATAGTCTTGAATTTGGAGGAAAAAGGGAAAGCCAATCTTCCAGTGGTATTTTGGTTTCAACAGGTGCCGGTTCTACGGGTTGGATTAGTTCTGTCTTTAATATGACGAACAATATTAACAGCTATTTTTATAATCAGAAGAGAGAGTTTGATTCTGGATTGGATTGGGAAGATGATAAGTTGTTATTTGTGGTTCGTGAGCCATTCCTTAGTAAAATGTCCCAGATTGACTTGGGTTATGGAACTATTAAAAGAGGAAAATCTTTAAAAATTGAATCTAAGATGCCAACTAAAGGAGTGATTTTTAGTGATGGAATTGAATCTGATTTTTTGAACTTTAATTCAGGAAGTATCGTTGAAATAGGAGTAGCAAAAGAAAAGGCTAACCTGATAATCTAAATTATGAAAACTATTAAGGATGGAATTTTAGGTTTAGCCATTGGGGACGCCATTGGAGTGCCTGTTGAATTTCATTCTCGAGTTGTGCTGGATAAAAGCCCAGTTACCGACATGCGAGGATTCGGTACTCACCATCAACCACCAGGAACTTGGTCAGATGATAGCTCACTTACTTTTTGTTTAGCCGATAGCTTATGTGACGGTTTTGATTTAGCTGATATTGCGAAGCAGTTTATCGCATGGAAACTCAATGCTAAATGGACAGCGCATGATGAAGTTTTTGATATAGGTATTCAAACAATGAAAGCCATAAATCAATTAATTCAAATCAATCAAGATAAGGATTGGGAAAGCCTGAAATACTTAAGGTATGAAGTAGATGAATTCACAAATGGAAATGGTTCGCTTATGCGAATACTTCCGCTTTATCATGTTTTAAAGGGCGAAGGTGTTGAAAAAGGATTTGAAATTATATGGGAAGTTTCTGCATTAACACACGGTCATATCAGGGCAGCGATATCCTGCTTAATATATTTAGTTTTAGTAGATGAGTTACTGGAAGAAAGAGAAAAAGCGACAGCCTATTTTAATACAAGAACACGAATTAATAAATTCTTTCAAGAACGTGAAATCGTTACAAGAGAAACACAACAATTTGATAGAATTATTACAAACAATATTCAAGATTTAGATAGGAATGAAATTAAATCAAGTGGTTATGCAGTTGATAGCTTGGAGGCTTCTTTATGGTGTTTTTTGAAGAGTGAAAACTATAAAGACTGTATTTTAAAAGCCGTGAATCTAGGAGAAGATACTGATACTACAGCTGCAATTACTGGTGGATTGGCTGGTATTTATTATGGCTATGAATCGTTTCCCGAAAATTGGCTTGATGGTTTAGTAATGACAAAACAAATAGAAGAACTGGCTAATCGACTTGAAGAAAAATGGAAATAAAAAATGCGCCAACTCACATTGACGCATTCTAACCAACCTACTTATTGACGGAGAAAATCTCCTTCAATTGTTTTACCATACCTCCGTTACCAGAGACGGTAATCTCACCGATTTTTTCGGCGATCTTTTCAACGTATTCCATTTCCTTCAGCTTGAAGAGCATTTCGTTGTCTTCCATCAACTTTGCGGTGTTCAGCAAGCTTCTGGTAGACGCAGTCTCTTCACGTCGAGTAATGATATTCGCCTGAGCTCTCTTTTGGGCAACCAAAACCTGGTTCATGATGTCTTTCATTTCACCAGTCAAGATTACATCACGAATACCGCAACTCAAAACTTCAACACCCAATTGGATAGCAGTCGTTTTGATATCTGCAAATACCGCTTCTGCGATGCTTTCTTTTCGCTCTAGAAGCTCATCCAGGGTATAGGTGCCAATATAGGCGCGCAATACCAGCTGCATAGCAATGTACAATTGCTTTTCATAGTCTTTGCTACCTAGCAAAGCCTTTTCGATATCAACAACTTTATACTGTGTATAGAAGTTGATACGAATAGCGGCCTTGTCTTTAGTCAACAATTCTTGACCAGAAATTTCCAATTGCAATTGACGCATATCCGCTCTGGCGATTTTGATGGAAATGTCGTTCTTCCAGAAATGGTAGGTACCACTTTCCAGTGTTTTGACATAAACATCATCAACCAAGAGGACAGCTTTCTCATATGCCGCAACTTCCAAAGTACGAACATACGCTCGCAACTGAGGATGGCTCAGCATTGCTTTGCTGATAGCTTCTGTGATATAGATCTTACTCAAGTCCGCCATAACGAACTCGAAGTTTATCAGACCTTTCCAGAAAGCGTACTTACCAGCGGTAAGGACTTGTTTCAAGTTTCCGTTTTCAGAAACCAAGGCCAATTCGGCATCCTTAACTTCGATGATATGCAACATAGCTTCCAATCCTTGGTCCTTTAGCAAGATTTCTAATGCTATAGGAGCGACAAAGGCTTTGGTAAGGTCATAGACCTTAACCATATTTTGAAAACCTACCCAGTGTGTACCTTGGGTAATAACTTTTTGGTAATCGCCTCTTTTGAAGACCAAACCTACTTTTCCTGCATTGATTCTTACTCTTTTCATTACTTAAAATTTGTGTCCGCCAGTCGATTGACGGACGAACGGGTTAAACTATTTTCATTTATTATTAATTTGTTTTTCTCTTTTAAAAAACCGCAACTATAACTCATCTATTCGATACGGAAATATTGGTTTTCGAAGTTCTTTACAATTTGTTTTTTAGTATGCTTCAGTCGGTCTCCAATACTATTTATTGGTTTTTCCGAGGGAAGGATATTCAAAAAAGAAATTGCCTTTCACATCAAAAATTCAGTATTTCAAAGTAGTTTCAAGACTGTTGATTCATCCGAAGAAAAACCAACCGACCTATACCTACGGCTTTTTGTCAATTATACGGAGTGACCGTCCGGTGGTCTTTTTACAAGTGACCTTCTTCTTGAAAATGGATTTTGAGTCCATAACCTACATTAAAAGTGTAGTGCTCTACCCACTGAGCTACAGGTTTTTATACCTGACGGGAATCGAACCCGCGACACCTACGTCTGTTGTTCTTACCACTGAACTACCTCGTCAAAAACGAGAATGGGAATCGAACCCATGTCCTACAGAGTAGTGACTATTTTTTGGAAAACAGCCAAAACCTTCAAGTCAAGTTGCATATGAAGACCTAATACTTCTCAGTAAAACTTCACACAATAGTGCTATACAGAAACACCCAACAAGACCAGCTTGATATTGTTAATTCTGCCTAAGCAGAAATTTCTTTTCAATGAACTTTTTTAAGCCTCGCTTTACTCCTTGTTAAAGCGAGGCACTATCACAAACTATGTTTTCCAATTCGTTTGTTTTTAATTACCCTGCAAAGCTGAAACACAACTGCGCAATGATTATGCGTAGCTAAAATTTCTTTTATTTTAGTAGGAGTAGCAAGACTCGAACTCGCATTTCTAGGTTCGTAGCCCAGCGTTCTGTCCAATTGAACTACACTCCTGTTGTGGAACAGACAGGACTCGAACCTGTATCGTCGGATCTTCAATCCGCCGCATTGACCATCTTTGCTACTGTTCCCTTTTGGGTGTACTCCGGGACTCGAACCCTATTCTTCCCGTTCACAGCGGGGCGCTTTACCAAATAAGCTAGAGACACCATTTGAAAACCCGAAAGGACTTGAACCTTTACGACAAGGATCAAAACCTTGTATGCTAACCATTACATCACGGGTCTATTTGTAAGCCTAACAAGATTTGAACTCATACCTCAGGGTTAGAAATCCTGCGTGCTATCCATTACACCATAAGCTTATTATGTACCCCACCCAAGATTCGAACTTGGACTTTAAGGATTTTAAGTCCAGAACTCCGTTCGGTACCTTCGCAGAAACCGTGTTTCTTCTCGCCACTCTCTGCCAGTTGGGCTAGTGGGGTATTCGTACAGGGAGAGAGATTCGAACTCTCAAATACCTGATTCTAAGTCAGGCGCCTTTACCATTTTGGCCATCCCTGCAAATCGTTGAGGCATTAGGATTCGAACCTAAGACTCCCGTGTTAAAAGCACGGTACTCTACCAACTGAGTTATACCTCATTTTGTACTCTGTAGGGGAATCGAACCCCTGTTTCCTGATAGAAAGTCAGGCGTACTACCATTATACGAACAGAGCAAAAGTCTGAGAAGCAAGATTCGAACTTGCGACCTCCCGCTTCCAAAGCGGGTAAACTAACCACCGTTATCTTCCCAGTTTCGCAGTACCGACGGGACTCGAACCCGTACCTTCCCGATAGACAGTCGGGCGCTCTAGCCTTTGAACTACGGTACTTTGCGCGTCCGTAAGGATTCGAACCTCAATCATAGGTTTTGGAGACCCAGATGCTACCATTACACCACAGACGCGTTGTGGAAGCAGCAGGACTCGAACCTACATGTCATTTCTGAACCTGATTTTAACTCGTTCATTTCTATTGTTTTTATTTGTCTCGTTGAATTCGTAAACTCATTTCAGTCAGGCGAGCCAGCCAATTGCTCAATACTTCCATAATATTTAGAGACAAGGATGAGATTCGAACTCATAAAAAATGATTTTGCAGACCATTGCCTTAACCATTCAGCCACCTTGTCAATTTGGCGGAGGGCAAAGGAATTGAACCTTCACTGCCTTAAGCAGACTCGCTTAGCAGGCGAGCGCAACAAACCAATATTTGCCTACCCTCCAGTTGCTTCAGCCGTGGGGGTCTCAATTTGCTAGATTCGAAAAGAATCTTTATGAGCCATTATCTACTAATGCTTTTATTCATATTTTTTATTTTAGAACGTTTTTCATTTATTCGCTAGCCCAGCTCGGGCCAAGAGGGTGGCCACCGCCCTTTGGCTTGCTCTTCCTTTTCTCAAAATCTAACGCGCATAAAAAAAGCATCTCTTTATCGGAGATGCTCTATACATATGTGAATGTTGTCTATGACGTCAACACATGATACACGTATTTCTCCTTTGTTTACAAATGGACAGTTGATCACTATAAAACCGTTCAAACCATTTCGGCGAACAGAGATGTAGTTCCAATAATTGTATATGTCTTTTTAAAGATTCCATTTGTATGGGTTTATAATTTATGACGGTGCAAAGATGAAAACGATTTTTAAATTATACAAGAAAAAATTAATTTAATTTATTGATAATCAGATAGTTACATTAAAATATGAATAATAGAATCCCTGTCCGTCATATTGCGGACTTTGAACATTTATTACAACTGTCTGTCTACCAATTGTTTTCTGTTTCAACTATGCTATTTTATTAGTTTACTACTTTTCACATTTTACTTTAAAAAATTCCACAAAAAAAGCGTCCAATTACAATTGGACGCTTTCATTTTATCGCTTAATCGAGTTATTTCATAGAATCAACTGTTGGATAAAGTCACATAGCGCCCGTTTCGCTCACTATATTCTGAGCGAAAATCGCAGAGCCAAAGCTCTATTTGTTGGATGATATGTAACTTTCTCGGTGTCATTTGTTTTACAAAGATGTTATTTTTAAACGTTTTGTTACTACTATTTATTCTTTTTCTTCCTTTTTTTAGATGATGATTTCTTCTTTTTTGATTTGGATTTATCCAATTTCAACTTTTTCTTAATTCTATTCTCTTCATCCTCAATAAATGAGAAATAGTCATCATTGTATGAATACTTTTTAGCTTTCTTAAGCTGCTTCAGCGCATCTTTATAGGCTTCCTTGGTTTCAGATGCATACGCGGAAAGCCAAAATAAACTTCCTTTTGATATGCCTTTTATGGTGAGAGCAAAAGCAATTAGTTTAGTTGCTCTTTCAATTTCATCAGCCCAAATAAGATATTTTGCGTAGACAGGATAAACATCCATATACTGACTATCAATAGCAATTACTTTGTCAAAGCAATCGAAAGCTTCAGTATACTGATTCAAGTTTCCTGCATATACTTTACCTAGAAGACAAAGGGCGGCACAATGATTTTCATTGTATGATAGGGCGTAGTTCAGTGATTCACAAACTTCGTCCCAATCGTAACCAGATGCTGCCTTTGCTTTTAAATAATAAGTGTCGGCTATTGTTAGTCCCATTTTTGTTGTTTTAAATCGTTTTTTAGCTTTTGCCGTTTTGGTTTAAAGCTTTTGCTTTCTTTTTTATATTTGAAATCCTTTCCCTTAAAAACCCGAACCGGATTTCCGCGTTCTATATTCAGATGATTTTCCCATTGGTCCGTCATCCGTTCTTTCAGCTTTTCTATGTTAGCCTCGTTTACTTTTTCTTTTAATCGGGCTATCGCAAGTTTTTTGTTTTGATGTTGCGAACGACTATCCATGGCAACTACTTGTACCCCTGTGGGGGTATGAATTGCCCGAACAGCAGAATTAACCTTGTTGATATTCTGGCCGCCAGGACCGGTGCTCCGCATGGTTTGAAACGAAATATCTTGCTCATCCACTTTCGTAGTTTGCGTTTGTTTCAATTCGAAAGCCCCGATAAACCAATTCTTTCGTTTATGGTATTTTCGAAATGTTGAAACGCCTATCCACTGAATAGTACCCAACCAAGTTGCTAAAAATGCTTCCATATTTTTTCCTGTCAAGCGGATAGTCACTGATTGTACTGTTCCGTTTTGGCTTCCTGTTTCTCGATGGAGGATACTATGTTTAAATCCTCCCGATTTGGTCTCTTCCAAAAATCGCTTGAGTACTTGGGCAACGACCCAGCTACATTCCGCTGGGCCTCTACCTGCTGTTATTTGAATTATCTTTTCCATTTTATTTCTTTAAAAGAAGCAGCTAGCGTTGGTATTCCAATAATCTTAGGTTTTCAATATGCTTTATGAATACCGTCGCTAACTACTATCTGTTATTTATCCATTCGTACTATTTTGGGTGTAAAGGTTCCGAGTACTTCAACCAATTCTTGTTGATTTGACATGACCTTTTCAATGTTTTTGTAGGCCATGGGTGCTTCGTCAATTCCTCCATCAATTAGTGTTACTTCGTTTGCCTCTAATTGCTTTTTAATTTCGCTTCGTGTAAACGTTTCTTTACATTTTCGCCTTGAAAAAAGCCGTCCAGCACCATGGGAAGCAGAGTTTAAACTCTCTGTATTGCCCAAACCTTTTACGATGTAACCCGGTGCTGTCATTGACCCTGGAATAATTCCCAACTCGCCTTTAGCGGCGGGAGTTGCTCCCTTTCTATGCACAATACACTCGGCACCATTTACGTCCTGTTTCCATGCAAAATTGTGATGGTTCTCTATTTTAACCACAGGCTTTGCTCCTAAAAGCTTGGCAAGTCTTGCGTGAATATCATCATGACATGCCTTTGCGTAGTCACCCGCTAAATTCATAGCGAGCCAATACTCTTGTCCGTCATGTGTATTCAAATCCAACCATGCCAAATGCTGTACATGTTTGGGTAACGGACATTGCTTTGTTGCCAAATAGGTGTAATGTTTTGCAATGTTTGCACCTAATCCTCTTGAACCACTATGGGAAAGCACACCCAGATATTCGCCCAATTTCAAACCCCATTTGTTCTTGTCATCTGTAATAGTGACCTTTCCGAATTCTACAAAGTGATTTCCACCACCTGAGGTTCCTAATTGCTTGTACGCTTTGTCCTTTAATCTTTTTACCAGCGGAATGTTTTTGAATTCATCACGCTCAAAGATTTTGTGGTCATGCTTTATCTTATGGGTTTCCCGCATTCCGAACTTGGTATGCTCCGAGAGCATATTTGCCAATTGATGTTTCTTTCCTTTGAGGTAAGAAACCGGAATCGGATAAATAGTCAAACACATTCGGCAACCGATATCAACACCAACTCCATATGGAATAACCGCATTCTTAGTGGCCAAGACACCCCCGATAGGCAATCCATAACCACTATGCGCATCGGGCATTAAAGCCCCAGCAACAGAAATCGGAAGTTTTAAAGCATCATACAATTGGTATTTCGCTTGTTCCTCTATTTCGTTCTCGCCATAGATTTGGAAAGGTGCTCTTGCCGAATTCAGCGCTTGTTTTTTGACCACAACTGGATCTAACAAGCTTTCTGCTATCTTTCCCCAAACTCCATCACCTTTATAGTTTTCAGGATGCAACAATACTTTTTTGGCCTCCATCAATACCTGTTCTTTCTTTTTTCTTTTGTGATATCGATTGATTTGACCTAATGTAATATTGATACTATTGTTCTTTGGAAAACCTAATTTGATTAGGTCCTTTCCGCTTAATTTCTTTCCCATGATATTTCATCTTTTAGTAATTGATTGATAGAATAATTTCTAAGCCCAAGGAGATTCTGCTTTGTTTCTCGCTCTCTCTTTTTAGTCTCTTCTACTTTCCACCAATCTTTCCATTTATCTAATTTTTCACTTGCTTCAAAGTATCCATGTTTCAATGTTTGTTGTTCTAACAAAGCACATTCACTTTCCAATTTTGGGTCAATACGCTTGCTATGAGTGATATAAGCTTTTGTAAATTTTATTCTATATGCCCCTTTTGGAATTTTCACATAGTATCTAAGCTTCAGCTTTCTACTTTCAATCATATAGTAGAAAGGCACACATAAAGATTTTGCTTTATGACTCAATCGATTGTATTGTTTCCTACTGATAGTTGGAATCTCCTTGTTGATTAGATATTTTGAGGTCTCATGAAGCCATTTTCTTTCTGCTTCTTCCTTAGTTTTTCCCCAGAATATTTTTTCAACTTTATCATACACCTCTCGTATAGCGGCTCTATTTTTATAGTTCTCCACACGATGAGTAATGACAATTTCTTTAAACCAACCATGTCGAATAGGTTTCCTTAATTCTATAAACCCCAATGCACGTTTTTCTGCCCATATTTGACGCTGTCTCTTTCGGATACGACGAATTTCTTTTTGTCTTTTACATTTGATATGTGGTGGTTTCACTACACATTCATTTTTGGTTTTACAAATTTTTAAGTCATTTTGACGCATCTCTGGATGCCAAAATCGTCTGCGTAATTGCATTGATTTTGTTTTAAATGATACTTGAGTAAATCCCGGAAAGTTCTGCCGCGAAAAATTTGGGCATAAAAAAAGTCCGAAACGTTAGGGCTTCGGACTTTCTATATTAAGCTATGGTAGCTTTATGTATTGTAGAAGTCCTGAAGCGACACTAATAAAGCACCTGGTGCTTTTAGTGTTTTCTGATATGTGTTTGAAAAAGTCATATATACTTCAGTTAATAAATTTTGTTGCTGTATTGCGGTGCAAAGCTAAAACGGATTTTTAGATTACGCAAGAAAAATACAATATAATTAATTGATTATCAATTAGTTATGATAATATTTGAACATGAGTATTCCTGTCCGTTATTCAACAGATAGCAGCATATTTTATCAATTTGCTGTTTTTCAAATGCTTAGCTTTCAAATGGCATTCTTTTAGAATTTTGAGAATTCTCTAAAAAATTTACAAAAAAAAGCGCCCAATTTCTTGGACGCTCTAGTTATGTATCTTTTTTCAATAGTATCTACCCATCAATTTGATGCAATCCTAGCTTTTCAGCGTCCGGTATGTGATTTAAATAATCTGGCATGTACTATATTTTTATAATTTACTTTTAAAATTCAAAGGTTAAAATGCGGCATGATGCCTATAATATCTCTATTACTTTACCATACACATTTTTGGTCCATCCGTTAATTCTACCGTGATTGTTACCAATAAGTAAACCACGTTTGTCGCTTTTCCCTTTTACGAGATGCGTAAAGACGTTTCCACGTACTTTACAGAACACAATGTCACCTACTTTACAATCTTCCCAACTTATGGGCGCAAGGCGCACCGGTTGTTTTGATTTAAGTAAAGGCAACATAGAATTACCGGGTTCTTTTGAAATGATGGTCTCACCATCAAGTAATTTTTGAATTTTCCAATTCATATTTTAAATTTTAAAAGTTATGCAAATCACTATTGATGTGCATATCCGATAAAATTTTTCAAAAGAACGATTTCAATGAACTGGTGCAAAGATGTTACTAATATCTTGAATTTTCAAAAAATTCCGATGTTAGGTTGTTAGCTTAGATAAAAAAACATAATACTTTTTTATTTTGCATGAACTACCACAAAGGTTTTTTAGATATTTTGTTTGAATCTATTGCTATAAAACGAGGTGTCCAGCAATCATCGATTAACAAGCCTATTTCAGATTTACAGTTTGGACAGATTTGATTTAATTGACCAAATTCACTAGGGCCGCAACACCCCTGTAATCTTATAGATTCCGTATGGTTATCAAGGTTTAAACTCTTATTGTTAACAAGAAAATCTATTGGAATTTCAAAGTTGTATTCTGCTTCAGCCAAAAAAACATATTGGTGAAGAGGTACTAAATCTTTTTCATCACCATGATTTATTGAAGATACCTTAGCTTGCGAAAGAGGCCCCTTAGTTAATTTTTGGTTACATTTTTTACAGTATAGTTCCATTTTATTCTTTTCTTTTATTCCTGTCCCTTTTTCTCTTCTTCCAAGGCGCATTCTTCATCCAATCCCCGGCCATGATACATCCATAAGGCATCACTTCATCCTGAACCGTACCCAAACCAAATTCATTCATTTGGTCACGAACAGTAGCTGCATTTTTATAGGCACTAGGCAATTCTGAAACGTCAATCTCATTCGAGAAGAAACGCACATCCAATCCTTTGGTTTCCTCAAAGAATACTTCTTCATTAGTGAACTCAGCTTTGTTTTTCTTATGCTGTGTTCTACTCATGTTTCGACCTGCTCCGTGAGGCGCAAAACCTAAATTCTTTGCTGTGGTATTTCCATCAACTATTAATACAGGCTCGGCCATGTTCAAAGGAATCAATCTTGGACCCGTAATATCAGGCATAAACTTGGCATCCAAAGGTGTAGCTCCTTTTGCATGATAGAAGATATCATCATCTTGGAATACAAAATTATGTTCGTTCCAAAAACGGTTTTCAATTTTGACCCCCAAAGCATCCAAAGTGGCATCATGAATAACTTCATGGTTTTTCTTTGTCCATGCTCTTATGATTTGTAAAGCATGCCAATAGTTTTCACCTTCTTCTGTATCAAAGGGAATCCACGCATTTTGCTTTAAGGTTTCCGGAGAAAGCTCTTGTCGGAAACGTTCGGCAATTTTCATCCCCTTAGTATACAAACGAGCACCAGGACCACGTGAACCGTGATGGGTAATCAACATGGTATTTCCAGTTTCTTTGGAAATTCCAACAAATAAGAAATGGTTTCCATCACCTTGTGTTCCCAGATGCGTTCTCGCAATTTGAATCATTTGATTATCTCTAAGGAAATAATTGCTTTCAAATGCTTCTAACAATTCAGTAGGAAATCGATACTGGGCATTTCTATCTCGTCCACCAGGACCAAAATGCGTACTGGCATGTGCGGCATTCAAGACATCCTTTGGGTCAGCTGAACCAAAATCCGTCAACATCACTGAGCAGCAGATATCCGCGCTGTGCATACCTGGGTGAATGGCATTCTTAGCAGCAACAACTCCACCAACAGGAATCGTTCCTTTAGGTCCAGCCGGACAAGCATCAGGCATCACTGCGCCATTAACTAGGGTAGGCGTACGCATCAAAATATCCATAGATTCAAGAACCGACTTTACATTGTTTTCCTCCAATTCGTTTTCTGCTTTGATATTCACTGAGTACGTCATTGTTTCCGAATGTAAATCCACAATGGGTCCTGGACGGAATTGCTCCAAGTAGTTTAAAAGGGCATTTCCCTGCAATTGGTTGGTGTTGAT
Source organism: Maribacter sp. (assembly GCF_039974175.1). Classification (GTDB taxonomy): domain Bacteria; phylum Bacteroidota; class Bacteroidia; order Flavobacteriales; family Flavobacteriaceae; genus Maribacter_C. The sequence continues at coordinate 129,454 of NZ_JBDWJN010000012.1, read as the reverse complement.
ATGTGCCAAGGCTTCAGGAATCCATTTTCCTGATTTAAAGCCCATGGCGATTAATTCTTTTCCGGTAATTGTTGCTTTTTGTTCCATTAGTTTTCTTTAATTAGCCCCACCGACTCCAGCGTTCGGCGGGGCGCTACATGAAGTCGGTGAACCGGCTTCTTTATGATTCCGGAACAAACTTGCGACTCATGTGCGCAATTATTTTGCGTAGTAAAATTATATTTTTACTTTCATTAAAAATACTGCTAGATGGCCCTAAACAAAAACGCCCTTATCCGCTACAAAACTATTGACAAGTGCCTTCAAAACAACTATCGTCAATGGACGCTGAATGATTTGATAGAAGCCTGTTCAGATGCCTTATACGAATACGAGGGTAGGGAAGTGAATGTAAGCAAACGAACAGTGCAACTCGATATTCAGTTGATGCGAAGTGATAAGCTAGGTTACAATGCTCCAATTGTTGCTTATGATAGAAAGTATTACAAATACGAAGATGAGGATTATTCGATTACTGATATTCCAATAACGGAAAATGATATGAATGTGCTTTCCGAAACTGTAGAAATGCTAAAGCAGTTTAAAGACTTTTCTTTGTTTTCAGAACTGGGTGGAATTATTCAGCGGTTAGAAGATAAAGTATATACTGAGAAAACACATAAATCTTCAATCATCCATTTGGATAAAAATGAAAACTTAAAGGGGCTCCATTGGTTAGATGAATTGTATCAAGCTATTCAGAAAAAAGTAGTCTTGAAAGTGGAGTACAAGTCTTTTAAAGCTGCTACCGCTAATGTAATTACTTTTCATCCGTGCTTATTGAAGGAGTTTAATAACCGATGGTTCCTGATAGGAATGGGAAATAGGAACAAAGGCATAGTTAATCTTGCCCTTGACCGAATCATTTCGATTGACTATCATTTCACAACTCCATATTCCAACTATGAATTTGATGCAGACAGCTTTTATAAAGACGTAGTAGGTGTGACCGTTAACCAAGGGGAACGGGCTTCCAATATCAAATTATGGATTGACAAATACAATGCTCCTTATGTCATCACCAAACCTTTGCATCATTCACAGGTGATTGAAAAAGAAAATGAGGATGGAAGTGTTGAAGTGAATATCAAAGTGAAAATCAACTTTGAATTGGAACGTTTGATTTTAGGTTTTGGTGATGCTATTGAAGTAATTCAACCAGAAAGACTTCGTAAGCGAATTGCTAAGAAATTGGAAAAAGCTGTCAGTCTGTATAGTAAAAGTTAGTTTTACACTTCCCTAAGCCAAAGTAAGCTTTCCCTCAATGCCTGTTTTATAAAAGATAATTTCGAGCCAGTTTTACATTAAACAATAAAACAGACCAACCATGAAAAAGCTAATTTCACTTCTTTTTTTGTCCGTATGCTCCCAGTTTTTTGCCCAAGAGTCTTTGGAAATAGTGTTAAAAGATTCTAGTAGATTAAAATTGACTAATCTAAAAATAGATGTAAGTATCGTTGGTAATTTTGCCACTACTACCTACGATATGAAGTTCTATAACGAACTAGATAGAACTTTAGAAGGAGAATTGGTATTTCCTTTAGGAGAGGGTCAGTCAGTTTCTCAATTTGCTATGGATGTTAACGGCAAACTTCGTGACGCAGTCATTGTGGAAAAGGAATTGGCTCGTGTTGCTTTTGAAAGTACGGTAAGACAGAACATTGACCCAGGCCTATTGGAAAAAACGGAGGGAAACAACTATAAGGCAAGAGTATATCCCATATTACCAAGAAAGCATAAACAAGTTGTTTTGACTTTTGAGCAAGAATTGTCAACATCGAACGAGTATAAAACCTTTGAACTGCCATTGGGTATAAAGGCAGCTTTAGATAATTTTTCAATACAAATGCAAGTTTTTAATGGAGAGATGCTGCCAAAAATAAAAAGTAGTAGCTACGAAAACTTCTTTTTTAAAAAGAAGAATGCTGTTTTCACTGCAAATTTAGAGAGACAAAATCATGCTCCAACTTCCCCTGTGCTAGTAGAACTACCAAATACAAGCAATACAGAAACTATATTAAGCTTCAGAGATTATTTCTATGTAAATCAGAAGCTCGAACCGAACACTAGACTAAAACAAAAACCTAAAAAAATCAACTTGCTGTGGGATACGTCTTATTCATTAAGAAATAGAAATGTAAGTAAAGAGCTATCGATTTTAGGTGAATATTTAGAATACCTCGGAGACGTTGAAGTACATTATATTTCCTTTAGTAATTCTATACATAAAAACAATGTTTTCAAGGTTCAGAATGGTAATTGGGAAGGACTGGAAAAAGCACTGAAAGAAGCTGTTTATGATGGGGGCACATCTATGAATTTGTTCAAATCACTACTCAAGAAGTCGGGCGAAACACTTATGTTCACGGATGGATTAGCAAATCTAGGCGATTTCTCTATTACGAATAAGCAAGCCATTTATACAATCAATTCGACAACTTCTGCAAATCATGAATTGCTAAGAGAAATAGCTACTTCATCTGGCGGCACTTATATCAATCTAGTTCGATTACCTCAAACTGAAGCCATAAATTCTTTAAAACAAGAGACCTTTCAATTTTTAGGAGCAAAACATAACAGTACGGTCTGGGAAGTATATCCAAAGAATAAAACATACGTTTCCAAAGATTTTTCCATTTCAGGGAGATTTTCAGAAGAAACCTCCATAGAACTGTTATTCGGCTATGGTGAAAAAGTAACTGAGCGAATCAAGATTCCAATTAGAAAATCTCATGGTACAGCGTTGGTCAAAAGACTATGGGCCAAACAAAAACTAAAGCATTTGAATACGAGCAAAGGGGAAAATAAAGGGAAAATAGTTTCACTTGCAAAAAGCCATCATTTGATAACAGATTATACCTCAATGTTGATTTTAGATAGAATTGAAGATTATGTGCGTTATCGTATTGAGCCACCTCAGGAATTGAAAGCTGAATATAAGGAACGGATTAAAAATTTAGAAGAAGAGGAAGTTGATAAGCTTGAAGACTTAAATGACAGAAAAGAAGATTTGTTTGATGATTACACAGCTATTTTGGAATGGTACGCTACTAAGTATCCAAAGAAGAAAGTAAAACAAACTAGAAAGGAAACATCAAATAATGAAGATACTTCCACACCAAGAATTAATACTGCTAATGTGGACACTACCATGGCAACTGAAAGTATTAGGAGCCATACTTCATCCACTAGAATAAATATCAATATTGATTCAACTAGAGGAATAATTTCGGGTACAGTTTTGGATGTTGATGGAGAACCATTACCGGCAGCGAATGTGTTAGTAAAAGGAACTACGACCGGAACAACAACTGACTTTGATGGTAATTTCAGCATCAATGCAGAAGAAGGTGATGAACTTGTTTTCTCCTATATCGGATTTACGACGACAAATGCTGTTATCGGAAATGCCGATAGCATTTCAATTTCATTGGAAGAAGATGCCGCACATTTAGAAGAGGTAGTGGTTGTAGGGTATGGTGTTCAAAGAGTGCAAAATATGACCAGTTCATTGACCTCGGTTGTTTCTCAAGCCTTACAAGGCAAGGCAGCAGGGGTTCAAATCACTCAAAATTCTGGAGAGCCAGGTTCAAATACAACTGTTGTAGTAAGGGGAGTGAATTCAATGTCTAATAATAGCAATCCACTTTATATAGTGGACGGGCAAATAGCAGCAAATAATCCGATGCAGGACTTAAATCCAGAAGATATTGAAGAGATCCAGGTTTTGAAAGCGTTAAGTGCTGCAGCAATTTATGGAGCTAGAGCTTCTAATGGAGTTATAATTATAACCACAAAGGAAGGCTTAGAATCCAATCAAGAAGCGATAGAGCAATTGAATCAAGAAATAACGAATAAGATAGAACTAAAATCATGGAATCCAGATACTCCCTATATTAAGATTCTAGAAAAAGAGGCAACCGCTGAATCAGCTTATAAAAAGTATCTGGACATCAGAGATGATTATTCCAACAGCCCTTCATTTTATCTTGACGTATCTGACTTTTTTGAGAAAAAAGAAAAATACAATATAGCCATTACAATTCTTACCAATCTAATGGAAGTTGAATTGAACAATCACGAAATCATGAAGGCTTTAGCGTATAAGCTGGAATATTTCAGACAGTATGAACTTGCTGTAATTGTGTATGAGAAAGTATTAGAGTTGCGGCCAGAAGAACCTCAGTCGTACAGAGATTTGGCTTTGGCGTATGAGCAGTCTGGTGAAATACAAAAGAGTTATGATTTGCTAAACAAATTGTATAAAGGTGATTTATTGGAAAAGGATGAAGACGAACGTTTCTATGGAATAGAACAAATTGCCTTTGTCGAACTTACAAGGCTCGTCAATAAATATGGAAAACGACTTAAACTAAACAAGGCCGAAAAAGAGAAGTTTAAAGACCTTCCCATGGATGTTAGAGTTGTAATCGATTGGAATCATAACGACACGGATATAGATTTATGGGTCGAAGATCCGAAAGGCGAAAAAGCAGATTACAGTAACACAGAAACTGATATAGGTGGTCATATGTCAGAAGATATGATGGATGGTTATGGACCAGAGGAATTTATGCTAAAGAACGCACCAAATGGTCAGTACAAAGTTCTGATAGACTATTACGCGGATAATGTTCAAAAAATATCAGGTCCAACCTTCCTAAAGGTTACAATGTTTACCAATTACGGCAGGCCAAATGAAGAACGTAAAATAACGGTTGTAAGACTTGACAAAGAAGAAGATGAACTTGAGGTTGGGAGTTTGAAGTTTTGATTTTAAAACGAATTACAAAGAAATTGGTAAAAGCTGTCAATTACTAGGATTTAAATTAATCTCATCGAGAAATTATCGTAGAAAGTCAAAAAATGAATACATTCAAGAAAAATATGATATGGTTATTACTATAAAAGATGCCACCTTCTCAGGAGATATTTTAAATGAAATAGAGATTGCAGTTCAAAACGAACGTACCACGGTCAAAGACCTTATTGCCGCCCGTGTAGCTTCTGAGGTGAAATCCTACAATGAAAAACTACCTGAATATTTTAAAGGACTTATTCAACCTTCTGAAGCGGAGAAGACTTTAAATGGGTTTCGGCTAAAGAGAAGGGAAAAGAAAATCGATGTAGAAAAACAAATCTGGACTGCTTTAGATGCCTTTCAAAAGAATGGGTATTTCATACTTATAAATAATCAACAAGCTGAAGACTTAGAACAAGAGGTTTTAGTAGGTAAAACAACAGCGATTAGTTTTGTAAAACTTACGCAATTAGTTGGAGGATAGTCTATGTTAGATGCTTTTAAAAAATTATTTGGGTATGAAAAAGAGCAAAAGGCTACTTTCCATGTGAGTGATGACGTACGTAAATTTTTAAAAGATTTTACCGAAGAGGCCCTTGAAAAGAGGGAGGACTATAGTGTAAAACTAACTAGGGTAACTAAGTACAAGGAACTTAAAAACAAACCAGAAGAGTTTAAAAAAGAATTCATTTTTGCATTAATCAATAATAAAAACGGACTTGCAAATGACGGCGGGCCATGGGCAAATTCTTCCTATTGGGTAAAAGATATATGGTCTAGAACATTGAGTCTGTCGGTAAGGTCTTCTGAATTAAGTTTTAGCGATGAAGAGTTGCTAGATCTTGTTAAGGGATTTGTCTCTAAGAAAAGAGGTTATTTTCATATTTCTGAATGGCCGTTTAATCCAATTCTTAGTAAAATACAACAAAGGTCTCAAGAAGAAGGACTTAATTCTACCTTAAATCAATGTTTAGTTGTAATTAAAAGCGCAATTTCAAAACGGAACTATATCTATTCTGATGAACAAAAAATTCTTAAGCGCATAAAGAGCATTAGACAAAAACCTACCGAATTCTCTATTGATACAAGAGATAAATTAGGAAAAAGTATTGATAGCACGATTCGTTCTTTTAAAACAGATAAGCAACTTCTCTTTCAAAACCTTTTAAAGCATTTCGCAAAGGGAAGCGAAAAAAGTACACCTACCATTTCTTGGCTAAAGTCTTCTGATACACAAATAGAAAATATTGGTAAGAAAGAATTGTCAAAAAATTTCATTTTATGGATTGAAGCAATCATCGGCATATTCCAAAAGATACATAAGGATAGGAGCTACGAATTTCGTTTTGTTTCTGATGAGAACCTTCAATTATTAAGGGCGGCAGTTTGGAGTGGAGCTCTTATTAATGATAAAGATTTAAATCAATCTATTGAAGATTTAGGATTATGGAGCTTTAAAAAACTATCAGGTCACGGTGCAGTCAGTGTAAAACTTGGTAATGGTTGTATTTATGCTTTTTCAAAACTACCGTACCAAGATGGCATCTCTCGACTCACAAAATTTAGAATGAAAATCAAATACCCATCGGTAAGAAACACCATTGGTAAGGCTATCGGCAGAGTCGCCAAAGCCGAGGGAAAAACCATGGATGAGATTGAAGAACTTGCCGTTCAAGATTTTGGCTTAGATGCCAACTACCAATTAATTCAAAATTTTGGTAATTACATAGGGTTAGGAGTAATTGTAAATAGCTCTACTTTTAGTTTACTATGGCAAAACGATAAAGGCAAACAAATTAAGTCGATTCCCAAATATGTAAAGGATAATTATCCTGAGGAATTAAAAGATTTTAAGAAAAAAATAAAAGACATTCAATCAAATCTAACTGCCCAAAAAAGCAGAATAGAAAAGATTTTTTTAGGCAAACGAGAATGGGAGTATGACCAATGGAAAAAACTCTATATAGAAAATAAGCTTTTAGGTTTTTTTGGCACGAAACTGATTTGGAGTTTTACGATAGACAACAAGACTACCAGCGCTATTTTTAGAAGCAATGAGTTTGTAAGCTATAATGGAGTAATCTTAGAAAGTTTTGAAAACGCCAAAGTTGAATTATGGCACCCGGTAAACGCTTCAGTAGAAGAAGTCCAATCTTGGCGGAACTGGTTAGAGACGAATGAAGTAAAACAGCCATTCAAGCAAGCACACCGTGAACTATATATTGTCACCGATGCAGAGAAAAACACAAACAGTTATTCTAATCGGTTTGCTGCACATATTTTAAGACAGCATATTTTTATCGCCCTTTGTAGAGAGCGTGGATGGGGGTATACCCTTCAAGGTCAGTGGGACTCTCATAATACGCCTACTTTAAAAATACCTGCTTGGAAATATAGCATAGAATTTTGGGCAGATGGTGTTGAAGGATCTGCAAATGAATCAGCTATTTTCAATTATTTGCAAACGGATCAAGTACGGTTTTATGATGAAGAAAGTCAAGTCGATATGGCTAATGTTCCAGCTATTGTTTTTTCAGAAGCAATGAGAGATGTTGACCTCTTTGTTGGTGTTACAAGCATTGGTGCGGACCCGAACTGGAGAGATGGCGGAGAAGAAAGATTTCATGGATATTGGTCTGACTTTTCATTTGGAGATCTTGCCATTAGTGGAAAGGAGAGAAAGAAACTTCTTGAAAATATTATTCCCAAACTAAAGATTGCTGGTCAATGCTCTTTCGAAGGCAATTTTCTTGTTGTAAAGGGGAGTTTAAGAATTTACAAAATTCATATGGGTAGTGGTAATATCTTAATGAAGCCAAATGATCAATATTTGTGTATTGTAGCTGATAGATCTAAGAGTAAGGATAATGTATTCTTGCCTTTTGAAGGAGATACTACCCTATCGGTCATTTTAAGTAAGGCATTCATGTTAGCTGAAGACACGAAAATCAAGGATAGGACAATAATTAGCCAAATTAATAGATGAAAAATCTCGAAATCATTAAAAAGTTAAGAGGAGCAACCTTTACGGATGAAGATGGGGAAGAATACGATCTCGACTTCCAAGCAGGATTAACTGATTCTGAAGTTAAAGACCTTTCAAACTTATTTCCAAGCAACATTATTGATATCGAGCTTGTCGAGATATTGAAGGAGACAAGAGGATGGGAAGGATACGGTTTGGAGCAAGTTGATTTTTCATCAATAGGTCAATTCGGATTTTTAGAATTATCTCCAAACTCTATAACTCTTGGCCATGATGGATTTGGTAATTTTTGGATACTAGATATTTTGGACGACGGAACCCTTGGGCAAGTATACTATGCATGTCATGACCCAGCTGTTTTTGTAAAGTATTCAGATACTCTAAATGAGTTTCTAAACGGTTTGATTGAGTTTTATGAATCTCCATCAGAAAACTATCTGAACGAAATACATGACAAAGTTGTATTTGACATTTGGTCAAGCGGCGGTTCTATTTTTGAAAAAGAGGCCTTTGTACTTAGCAACAAAGAATTTAATAAGTTTCTGAGCGAATTTGAAGGAAACGAGTGGGTAGTTGCGGATATGAGAAAAGCAAAGAATAAAGATGGATTTGCTTGGGGGAAATTTGGACCTAATAATTTAACCAAACGACATCCAAATGAATTGATTTGGGTGATTAAGAAAAAGAAGAAAGGTTTTTTTGCTAGACTGTTTAGTTAATAAAAGTTCAAATAAAGGATTAAAATATATGAAAGGAATACTCTTAATTTTTGGGTTTTTAGTGGGACTGAGTAATGGCCTATCCGCCCAAGATATTGGTTTAAGTAAAACACAGTTAGAAACAGTTTTATGTAAGCAGTGGCAAATTGAATATGCCTTAATGGGTGGAATGAAAATCAAACAGATGCCAGGAGCAGCCGACTTTGATTTCAAATTTATTTCAGATGGTAAATATGACTTGATTCGAAAAGATGGCAATAATGAGAGTGGAATTTGGAAATATTTTCCTGAAAATAAGTATGTCGAACTTTCAATAAAAGATAAGATTACATCTAGGATTAAATCAATTGATGAAAGCAAATTAATATTGATTCTTGTATCTGGTGAAAATGACCCTCCTGGAATACCAAATGTCGAAGTTCATTTTAAGCCGATATGATGAAATCAAAGTTCAAATAAATCATAGAAAATTTGATTAAATATCATATTCAGTTACGAAATAACCTCCAAAAGATTTCCTTCAAAAGGAAGCTGAATTTTGCCATTCAAATTTGTGAACGGATTTATCCCGAATACTTAAAGTTTTACGAACTAAATGACTTTGGAAACCCTGAATTACTTGAAAAGGGTATCGATGTTTGTCGAAAATATGAGAAGTCCAAATTCTCAGAAAAAGAAATCAACGATTTAATTCTGAAGATAAAATCTGTTACTCCAGATACCGAAGATTATGGCGAATTGATTGGATTTTTGGCACTTAATGCCGCGGCGTCGGTTTCTGAGATGCTGAAATTTGTATTAAATTCAAATGACAAGCATATTTTCGACATTGCCAATTTTATGTTTGACTCTGTTGATTTTCAAGTAAGTGATAGATATCCAAACCTAAATGATAAAGAGATAAAATGGCAGCTCCAGCAAACGGATAATTAATTGAATGCTAAACTAGAGTTCAAATAAATGATGAAAGTGAATGAACATATATCACAACTGAATAATAAGGGTTACTCAATTATTCCTAATGTCTATTCTGAGTCTGAGATATTCGAAATAACTAAAGTGATAGCTGAAAAAGAATTGGATAGCAATTCGATTTCAAAGTCGAAAGACCTTTTTGCGATTAGGGAATTAGTAAATGAGATTCCAGAACTGGCAAGAGTATTATTTAATAAAAATCTAAGAAGACTATTAGTTAAACTTCATCAGGAAGGTAAATTGTTCTTAAGCAAAGCCATCTATTTTGACAAGCTCGAAGGTTCAAATTGGTTCGTAGCATATCATCAAGACTTAACAATCAATGTAATTGAACAAAAGCAAATAGAAGGGTTCAAAAATTGGACTAATAAGAGAGGCCAAATTGGAGTTCAACCTCCAACAGAGTATTTAGATAGAACAATTACAATACGAATTCATCTAGATGATACTGATGAAACTAATGGAGCATTAAGGGTTGTCCCAGAATCACATTTAAACGGAGTAGTTAGGACGGAAGAACGCTCGCAAAATAGCAAAGAGTTTACCTGTGAAGTGAAATCAGGCGGTATAATGTTAATGAGGCCACTTACCTTTCATGCATCAAGTAAAGCGTCGGGTCATAGCAACAGAAGGGTAATTCATCTTGAGTTTTGTGATAAACCATTACCTGAAGAATTAGATTGGAAGGAAAGACTAGAAATAGTTTAACTCAATTTACTTAACATTCAAATGAAGGATGACTTTAAACTCTTTACATAAAGCGAATTTTGCAAAGAGATATACTTCTTTGTGGTATTTTTTATGGGCGACAATTACACTCCTGAAGCCATGTTCGAAAGGTGTAGTGTTAAGAGTTGCATAAAACAAGAGTATTTTAATAAGTCTAGTTACGAGTGAATAGTAAATACCTAAAAACATATATATCTTTTCTCCTCTCTATCCTTCCAATTGGAAGGAATAGTAAAGAATAGGAGTATTGAAAACAATTATTTTCTGACTTATAATTAGGGGGTCCACAATAGTAATGATTAATCCTTCAAGAAATTGAAGGGTTTTTTGTTTGCTACATCGACCTAAGGGTGCATCAAGAGGTTATTCTGCTCTTAAACTTTTAACGGGGTTATGCACCGCTGCTTTGATCGCTTGGAAACTTACGGTCAACAGCGTGATGGCCAAAGCACCTAAGGTGGCGATGGCAAAAATCCACCAGTTCAGTTCGGTGCGATAGCTATAGTCTTGAATCCATAGGTTCATATAATAATGGCCGATGGGTATAGCGATAAAGCAAGATAAGATGACCATGAATACAAAATCTTTGGAGAGTAATTTCCATAGGCTCATGACCGAGGCGCCAAGTACTTTGCGTACGCCTATTTCCTTGGTGCGTTGTTCTGCCACAAAGGCCGAAAGCCCGAAGATGCCCAAGCAACTGATGCAGATAGCCAAAAACGCAAAAAAGCTTGCCAATTTACCCGTGCGTTCTTCATCAATGAAATTACGTGCGTAATCATCATCTAAAAAATTATAGGTGAACAGGCTTTTGGGGTCGTGTTTGTGAAACACTTTTTCGATATGGGTCAATGCCTCGCCCATAGGTGCCTCTTGACCAATTTTTATGTTCACAAAATTTAGAAAATTACCATTGTGCAAGCTAAAAATTGTAGGTCGCACTTGATCGTAGGGCGAACGCGTCACCATATCTTTGGCGACACCAATTATTTTGAATGGCCCCATGTCTCCCCATTTTACTGATTCTCCTACGGGCTTTTCAAGTCCCATATAGCGCGCTGCTGTTTCGTTGATGATCAAGGCTAAGGAATCACTTCTAAAGTCACGTAAAAAGTCGCGACCCTCCTTAATTTCCCAATCAATCATTGCTCCAAAGCCATGGGTAGCCCGCAGCGTATTGAATTCTTCACTCATCTCGGGGTCCTTGCCTTTCCAGTCAAAACCACTATTGGTAACGAAGGTACCCGTTACGAGAACATCTGAGGCTGCTACGTCTTTGATAGCATTGGAAAGTAAAAGTTCGTTTCGTATGGTTTCAAAACTATGGCGCACTGCTGGGCCATTTATGGGAACATAGAGCATCTGCTCTTTGTCGTAACCTAGCGGTCTATCCTTTACGTATTGTATCTGCCTGTAAATGGTAATGGTACCAATAATGAGCACTACAGAGATCGTAAACTGGAACACCACAAGCGCCCTACGTAAATTAGATGCGCCCTGTCCGCTGTTGAAAGTGCCTTTTAATACTTTAACAGGATTGAAAGATGAAAGGTAAAAAGCGGGGTAACTTCCAGCCACTATGCCGGTGCATAAGATGAACAACAGGCAACTTAACCAAAATACAGGCTTGGCATAAGGAATTGTCATGGTTTTATCTGTAAGGCCGTTGAAAAATGGTAGTGCCAATAAAACTAAGAAAAGTGAAATCACGAAGGCCAGCGCTACTACCAAAAAAGATTCGTTCAAAAATTGGAAGATCAATTGATTTTTGACCGAACCAATAGTCTTGCGAATACCCACTTCTTTTGCCCTTTTTACCGATTTCGCGGTAGAAAGGTTCATAAAATTGATACAGGCCAAAAGCAGTATAAAAATGCCGATGGTACCAAACAGCCAGACACGTTCTATGGCCCCACCGGTACTGATTCCATTTTCAAAACGCGAATACAAATGCCACTTTTTCATGGGGTGCAAATGAATGACCGGTTTGGTTTTTACCCCGCGAGGATTACCCTCATTTTTTATGTTATCGTATTTTACATCGGCTATTAAGGAAGATACCTCGGTAAGATCAGCACCGTCTGCTAATTGCACGAAGGTTTGAAACCAATTGTTGCCCCAGCCTACCCGTGCTTCAAAATTTGCGGTGGTATTCAGCAACTGCCAAGGTGCGATAAAGCTGAGGTTGGCAAAGTCTGAATTTTTGGGAAGATCTTGGTATACCCCAGCTACTTGAGCTTTCATACCGCTGCCAATTTCCACGTTTTGACCCATGGGGTCTGCATTGCCGAAGAGGGCATTTGCTGTCGATTCAGATAGTAGCATAGATGTAGGGTCTTGCAGGGCATCTCGGCTTCCGCTTATCATCTGAAGTGACAACATATGGGCAATGCCGGGTTCCATAAAGTTACCCGGGCGAGATACTTTGGTGTCTCCTACGGTTAAGAGCTCATTGTCTATAAACGAACTGGTCACCACATGCTTAAAATGATCTTTGTAAAGCGCCCGGAGTTCTGGCGCCAACTGCATGGGTTGATTAACAGCTGTTTGTACTTCTCCGTTAAAGGTTTGGGTCTGCATTGCCTGTGCGATGGCATCATAATTTTCAAAGCCTTTATTATAGGAAAGCTCATCGAAAACCCAAATACCCATGAGTAGGGTTGCGGCCATTCCCATGGCAAGACCGATAATATTAAAAAATGAATGCCACTTGTCAGAAAGCAGATTGCGATACCCGATTTTAAAATGATTTTTATACATGCCGTAGTTGATTGATGTGATTGCTAGTGATTTTCGTAGCGCAAAAGGGCGCAAATAGTTAAGAACCTGGTACCAGTAGTTGAGCTTTATAGACAGCGTGGTTTTTTTCTCTGCATCTGCATAAAACTTCTCCTCTAAATCACCCAGCACTTCTTCGGCCAAGGCTTCTTTGACAAACCATTTTAGCAGGCGCTTGGCCATTTTTGGGGGTATGTGTTTTCGCTCTGCCATTTTTATGCTTGAAAGGTAAATTTTGTAAATGCCGGGTATTGGTTCCATAAAGACATTCGCAGCTCTTTCGATGCTGTAAGTGCCCGTTGACCGCTGGCCGAGATGGTGTATATGCGTTTTCTACGACCTCCTCGTACGGCAGTCGGCCTGCTTAATTCAGAGCTTAAGAATCCTTTTTTGCACAATCGGTCTAGGGTGGAGTGGGTGGCTCCAATAGAAACAGATTTTCCGGTTTGAGCTTCAAATTCTTCGGCAATTTTAAAGGCGTAGGCCTGCTCTTCAAGAATGCCCACCAATAATAATATGATCTCTTCAAACTCTCCTAAACGTGCTTCTTTCATTTTGAATACGGGATAAGGTGCTTATATACTCCTAGAATGTAGAACAAATATATAAAGAAATATTTTATTTATTCTACAATTTAGTAAGTAATTGGAAAAGTGGGTGATTTGTACACTGAGCGACTAGGTAAGTGCGTTCCTCTTAATTACTCAATTTCAGTATCCGAAATGCTCCTTGCATTACCAAAACGAAAACGATAGCATAGCCAAGAACAAAAGTGCTATCAAAAGAAAGGAGGGGGCATTGACCTCACATCATTACGAATCGCTTATCAAGGGTAATGATTTCAGATCGTTCCTATAGTTGAGTTTTACCAGCTTACTTTGGCAATCGGTTCTTGATGGTGCCTATTTGGCCCATATGATTGGCCGAATGCTCCATAACATGAAACCAAACCCAGTGGTAGTTAATACCCTCTTCGATATTCGATGCGAACCATGCATCGTCTTTGGTTTTCAATCCGGCAAGGGTTTTTTGGCGTACCTCATCCCACAAATCCAAATAGTGCTGTATCGGTTTTCCTCGAAGTAATTTTTTTGTTTCATCATTAAGTCCGCCAGCCACACCCAATCGCTTTTGCTCGGCATCAGTCCATGGCCTTCCCTCCAAGGTTTCTATTTGGTAATAGGCTTCTGTCGACACCAAATGCATCACCAACGACCCAATGCTGTTGGCGTCTTCGTCATATAAAAAGTCGGTTTGTGATTGGTCTAAATCTTTTACCTGTTCGGTTATTCTACCTTTTAAATCTTCAAGCATACTCACCAATACACCAATATGGGGCGTGTAGTCTGCTGAGGGTTTGATTTCGTATTGGGCATGCGCCAATGAAAGTGAGCAGCATACCATTAATAAAGCAGTTGTTTTCTTTAGCGTGTTCATCGTATCATTTTTAAATTAGTGATGCGCGTTTTAAGGCTGCTATGGTCATTGAAATAGTGCACATTGAATATGTCATAACCGAAAGGCAACTAAAAACGGCGGGTTCTTTCTATATGGTTCAGAGTCTCGAGGCCTCTTTGTTATTCGCTTTCACCTGTAAAAAGAAATTCTTCATGTATGGTTGATCTAACCGCCCTGTTGTTTTGTTTAGCGGGTATCCAAGGGGGCATATTTGCTATAGTTTCTAGTAACAGCTTGCTTATAACGTAGTTGGTATTGGTATCACCTGCTTGTTTAGATTGGCTATCATCAGTACGCACCTTGATGACCTTTCCTTTTTCATCAATAGTGATGTCTAAGAAGAGCTGCAACCTATAACTTGTATTTATGTCATCGAATGTATCTCCGATACGGGCTTGCAAGACCGAGTCTATATAATACCCTAGGCCCTCAGGTGGAAATTCAGGTTTTGAGATAGTATTGGCCATACCCGTTCGCGTCTGCGGTAACAAACTGGCTTTTGACATCATGGTACCTGTAAAAAGTAGTACGACAGCAAGCAGTAAAGTCAAGTTAGACCAAGGTCTTTTTCGGTCGCGATACTGCTGTAGCCTTTTAATTCTACGATAAACATTAGATCGGTTAAACATGGGGAAAAAATCAATTTTTCGCGAATTAAAGGTCGAACGCAACAATTGTGCACAGTAGTAGTCTTTCGGAATTGATTGGGTGATATAGGCATCAGTGTCGTACTCTAAATTTTGTGACTGCCTTGATCGAATGATATGCACGAACGGATTAAACCAAAAGAGCACACTTAACAAACGCCATAACACCATATCAAGCGTATGTAACTGACGCACATGATAACGTTCATGTTGATATACCGTATCATAGAGGGTTTTTGGAAGATCGGTCGGCATTAAGATGTAGTTGAAAAAAGTGCAAGGTTGAAAATTGGAAACCGGCACCAATCTTTCAAATTTGTGTTTTCCGGCGGAGGACATGCGTATTAGCTTGATCAGCTTGACAATGCCGAGCGTCATTTTGAGCAAGCCGAAAGCTACCCCCGAAACATAAAGGAGTACCACCGTATTTTCTAAGCGATTTCCTATTGGTGCATCAAGGTCAATAGGCTTGATATAGGTTTCTAAATGCAAAGTGGTCAAACCGCCAGCAAAGTGTAATTCGTTAAGGATATCAAGGTCTAGAAAGGCCACGATATGAAGCGCAAAAAGGAAATAGAAGTACAATCGAATACCCTTTGTGGGTACAGCATATTTTAACAACACCTCATAAAGCAGCAGCCCGAGGCCGGTGATACCCACTGTGATAAGAATGGCATTGCTATCAAGTACCATTTAGCTTTTCTTTTTTTAGTTCAGACAAAATTTCATCAAGTTCTGCGATCGAAATGTTGTTGGAGTTCGACATAAAACTTACGATTTGTTTAAAATCACCCCCGAAATAGGTATTCATCATATGAGAAAGTACGCCCTTGGTATAGTCTTCGCGTTGTATCAAGGGGTAATACCGGTGGCTTTTTCCAAAACTTTCATAGGCGACATAGCCTTTGCGTTCTAGTATACGTACAATGGTAGAAACGGTAGAGTATGCCGGTTTTTTGCCCGGTATTTCTGCTATGATTTCTTTGATAAAGGCTTTTTCTTTTTCCCAAAGAATTTTGAGAACCGATTCTTCCGCCTTGGTTAATTTAATGTTCGTCACGATATAAATATAACTAAATATTTAGTTACGACAACTAAACTATTAATTTTAATCCGGAGCACCGGCCTCACTACTATTTTTTGAGCAGCAAATTCCAAAAAAAATTCTCCTTGCTTTTCATTTGCAAATCGTCGCTTAATTAGAGTTTTCGAAGTTGTTTAATAAACTGTGACGGCTTCACATTGGTTTCTTTTTGAAATGCCCGTGAGAAGGCATCAGGTGTTTGGAATCCAAATTCTGAGGCCAGACCTTTAATATTGAATTTAAGTAAGCCGGGATTTTCTTTAAGTGCTTCTATGGCATATTTTATTCTTAAACCTTTTATATAACTAGGAAAATTTTCCCCTTTTTTCTCATTAATGTATTTTGATAAATAAGTTGAATTGGTATCAAATTGTTTCGCCAAATTTGATAGGGTAAGTTCTTTGTCCAAGAATAGTTTAGCGTTTTCAAATTCGTCAAGCCCTCTTGTTAAAAGTTCCGCAACTTCTTCGGGGATTGAATTGGGTGTTTTGTTTCTAATAGATGACGCACTTGAAGTTGGGATTCCGTTTTCAATGAGGTACTGAATTCTTCTGGAATGTTCTCGTGATTTGATCCCAAAGTAAACCCCTACACTCACAAAGGCACCTAAGGTAACATAGAGGTAATTTAAAAGTACTTGCTTCCTTGAAGCTTGGTCAAGAAGTTTCCGCTTTTCTTCAAGCATAATTGGCTTCTGATATTTGTTAACAATAAGTGGGTCAATGGTTTCTTTTTGCTCAATAAGAATACTGTCAACCCATAGATATCTGTTAATATATTTTAGCTGGTTCTCGGAGTCTCCTAGTTCTTTAAAAATGTTTGAAAGTTCAGCCAAACCATCTTTTGCATGAAAAAAGGGCTCCTTATCAGCTGTGAGCATTGAATCCATTTTGGTAAAGAACTCAATCGCCTTGTCATTGTTATTTTTAAATCTGTGGATTTTACCTGAATAATAATAGTTATTAGCCAACCAGTTGCCGGAATTATCAAACCTATATTTCCTTAAAGTATCTAGGGCACTATCGTATCTTTTGTCGTAAAAATCGATTTGAGCATGGATGCTAACAAGTTTGCTGGTATAGAAATCATGGAAGTTTGCTTGCTCTGCTTTGTTTGCAGCATACTGATAAAAAAGACGGGCGGAGTCTCTTTTCTTTACCTTGAGGTATGATAAAGATAGATTGTAAAGTGCTATAGTATGGTTCCGACTTATTTCCCAATTTTCACCACCATATTCAGACTTTTGCAAGTAATATTTCTTATGCATTTCAAGGGCTTCCTCATATTTGCCTAAATGACTATAAATATTGGCAATAACTTGCTTAACTGAAGACTGTTGGGCGATATTTTGCTTTACTTTTGCTAAACTATCTGCAATAAGTAAATTGTCTAAAGCAAGCTTAAACATTTTTTTCTGCTTATATATTTTGCCTTTTACTAAGTATCCTAACGTAGGGTAAAATTTGTTCTTTGAATTTTTTGTAAAGATTATTGTGGAATCGCAATAGTTTAATGCTTCTTCAAAATTTTCGGAATACATGTAAGTATAAAAGGCAAACGCTATAGCTAAACTATCTTTCAATTTTTTAGCTTTTTCTATTTGATAATCTGCATAAATCCG
This sequence comes from Maribacter sp., assembly GCF_039974175.1. Classification (GTDB taxonomy): domain Bacteria; phylum Bacteroidota; class Bacteroidia; order Flavobacteriales; family Flavobacteriaceae; genus Maribacter_C. Next base: position 111,617 of record NZ_JBDWJN010000012.1, on the reverse strand, counting down.
GCTCTTTTGTATATCACCATTTCGCCAAGCAGCAAGGGTTAGTTTGTCAATTTCCTCCAGTGTTTTGTCCTCAAAACTGTCTTGACCAAATATTGGTGGTACAAATGCAATATATAAAATAACCCAAATGAGATTAGTTTTCCACATTCAATAGGTTTTAGTCAATTATTTACTTCAACAAGAATGTTAAATTAAGATTGATGCCTACTGTCATATGCTCTTGAACTGACAAAAATATTATTTTAAGTAATAAATCTTCGGCAAACACATTATCAGCAGACCTTTTCATTTCCAATTTAAGTTCTGTCCTTATTCCTAAAGACTTCTATAAATCTTTTAACTCAAAATACTAACGAATAATAGGCATCTTCAGTTTTTAGGTACACCGAACCACAATTAATATTATACAAGGGTTGATACTTTGGGTATATCACCGCAAATAGGGAAGTGGTTGGTATTAGAGTAAGTAAAATAATAAAAAAAGCCACAGTAATTCGTGATTATCGATAAAACGCACAAAATAGCAAAGGCTCAGCTTGATTTTGGCGCGTGCTCATGAGCTTAAAACGCGGATCATATGACAATAAATAAAAGTGCCAGGGTCGAGGTAAAATTTAGAAAGCTCTACTTACCTCCGGAGAACCCAAACTGCCAAGACGTCAAGATTCGTATTGGGGCAATCCTATGTGTTTTGACGAAATTTAGGTTGAAAAGTTTAGAAAACCGCTAATTTTGGCTATCAAATCCAATTTGCTCTAAACTTTGAAATATCTAGTACCTATAGTTTGTTTTCTTTTTGTTTCCGTCAGTTATGCGCAAGACACTAAATTTAGTGTAACCCTATCCTACCCCTTGCCTATTGATAAGAATTTTATAGGTGAAAATTATACGGGAGTTGCAGATATGGGGGTACAGTACCGTTTTGTTGATACGGGTATTGTGAAAATAGGCGCATCAGCCAATGGGAGTTACCTGGTTTTTGACAATGATTTAGTTCCTCAATCAAGTACGGTTAAGGCTTTATTTATTCAACCAGGTATTTTTGGAGCGTTACACTTGCCTGGTTTGCAAAAAATCACACCCTCCTTGGGTATAGGGTATACTTTTGTGAATTTTAGGGCAAATTCATTTTTATTAGATAGTGCCGATTTAAATCAGAACCAAAGCGGATTTAATGCAAACGCTGGATTATCGATCAATTTCAGCTCCAGATTTTTCGCTCTCCTACACTATGATATTATCAAGCTTTCACCAGTTGACGGTGCTCCCGACCTCAAATTCAACACCAACATCAACCTGCTAAAAATTGGGGTTGGTTTTCGATTCTAACTCAAAAGTTCAAAGAAACGCTAAAAACATTCTAATGACATTAAATGAAAGACTCGTATTTTGTACCATTTGTCAAAATAGAAAGATTGATTTCGAAAAAGGGCTGCTTTGTGCCTTAACCAATGAAAAACCTGACTTTGAAGATAGCTGTGAGCTATTCTTGAAAGATGAAAAAGAAGCTGATAGAAAGTTAAATCTTAAACTTGATGCCGCTGGAAATGCCCAATCTCAAAAGGGTTCTCTGCATCCTAAGAAAAACATTAATTACGGTATCTTTTTAATGATCTCAGGAGTTTTTGTGCTGCTATTTCTTTCTCTATTATTCGGTGCTATAATTACATTTTCGGGAATTTCTTTTTTGATTAGAGGAATGCAACAAAAAAAGATACTTCAGCAAAATAATGCCTTTAATGAAAGACTTGATAGCGATGAAAACCTGAACCAACAAAAATAAAAGTATACCAACTTAGGGTAAGGGTGCGAACCTGAAGTCTGAATGAAAGAGGTGAAACTTATGAGGATGGCTTTAAAGTGGTGTCTCCAGCTTACCGTTTCAATTCTTGAATAGAATTAAAGTCCAATTCAACGATGAAGAACTATCACTAAATCAATCAAGCGAAACAATGAACAGAACGAATTACAAACTCTTGTTTTCAATGCAAGCACGGCATGCCTATTTTGAAAATAAGCCGCATTCTTTTTTACGATGTAGCCCCAGCCAAGCTACAATTGCATTGCTTGCCAGGCATGCTTTTATTCTGAGGCAGGTGCAAAACGGGGTTCAACTTTATGCCGAAACCGAAGCTTCTTATGATGCCTATTTCGATGAGAGGGCGCCACTTGATTTTAATATCGCAAGCACCGACCCCAATTTTTTCAATTATACCAAGCTTCCCACAGATTTTCAGGGGCTTTTGGTTTATGCAAGTGAAGATGAACTCAACCAAAGCAACAATGAAAGTGTAACGCTCCATCCTCGATTTGTTGATCAGCCAGATGCACTTAAGCTGGGTACATTACAAATTGCTAGTGCCAGCATGAAGGCATCTTTTGATACCAATAGCCCTGGTCAATTTGAAATTCGCTTCGAAACTAGACACACGCTTTGGCAATATCATATATTTGGCCATGGTATTTCGCAATTGAATATTCGATCTATTGACGGTGCTGCTGACATACCCTTTAGCAAAGCAGTAGAAACCACCCTTGCAAATGGCCAGAACGCATGGCAACTGACCAGCGAATTTGCAATACCCTTAGGAATTATCAAACCTAAATTTCAATTAACGTATACCGATATCGCTACTACAACTAAGACTGTGGTATTGCCTAATGCTGACCCGGCTAAGCTAGCGATGACCGAAAGGAATGGAGAAAAACGAATAGTTTCACCGCTATATGTTTATGTGTAGTTTTGGCAAGCAAGCTTAAGCTTTAAGGTGTCTTTTACAAAGCCGTTTAAAAGTTTTCTAAAGTTTAATAAAGGATAATTTAACATGCGAGCCCAACCGTTAGCAACCATTAATAAATGATTTATAGAATTACATTAATTCTTTTTTTTATCCTTTTATCATCCTGTGATACAACCAAATATTTGATGATTGACAATCAACAATATGAAGTTGTTACTGGACCGGGGCTTATATTTATTAATGAAAATCTCTATGCCGACGAAACAGAAACCACCAATGTAATGTACCTAGAATTTATAGATTGGACTGAAGAAATATTTGGAAAAAACTCTATTGAATTTAAACAAATACAGTTGGATAAATCGATTTGGGATAACACCGAATTTTCTGGCAAATTAAATGAACAGTATTTTACCCAACCACATTTTGCTGAGTATCCTGTTGTTGGAATTTCTCTTAAACAGGCAGAATTATTTAGTAAATGGAGAACGGATAGGGTTGCTGAAATATTACTAATTAGAAAGGGTCTGATTAAACCCGAATTCACTTATACAAAGGACAATTATTTTACAATAGAAAAATATATAAACGGTAATTACGACTGGATAATATCCAAAGAAAATATATTAGTTCCTGAATACATTTTACCGAACAAAAATGAATGGGAATTAATCGCCGGACGGGGCTCAAATTTTCCTAATGGAATTGATTCTAATTGGAGAGAAAATAAAAAAACATTAAAGAAGTACAATTACTTATATAATACAACAGAATTCCATTCAAAAGCCAAAACGAAAATTAAGAAAAGTAGATGTGGAATTGCAACATGCGAAGCAATGGCTTTGGGAGCAAACATTTATGGATTGTATGGGATTCTCGGAAATGTCTCTGAACTGACCTCTAACAATGGAATTTCTAAAGGAGGAAATTGGAAAACAAGGTTCACCGATAACCAAATTGAAATGGATTTACCATTTGACTCAGTAAATGCTTGGACAGGATTTAGGAATATTGCTCGGCAACGATTATTGAAGGTAAAATAACGGTTGCTAACAAAACCTCATATGAAAAGCTATAGTTCTGTTCTTTAAAGATTAATTGATATGCCTATTTTAGTAAGCATAACCAAAGTTCAAATAAAGGATAACAATTTGTGAAGGAACTTTCAGCAAATAATCGAAACATACGGATGTCTACTCCAATAATTTTTGGATTAATTGGATTTCTCCTATCCTATGTCTTTTTAAGAAACGACTACTATTGGTTACTTTGTGCTTTGGTCAGCGTAAGTGGACTATCATATTTCTGGCTTAAGAAAATTGATTCTACTACATTCAACTTCTTTTACGACTCTGATTTTTTATATTTAAAAAGCAAACATGAAAACAGGAGAGTTAAAATACAGAAGATAAAGTCAATCGAGTCGACATCTACAAGAATACGGTTATTAGGCATCCCGTTTTATCTTCATCAGATGGTATTTATCAATCAAAACTCCATGGATGAAAAATTAAAGTTCTGGATAGGAGCAAGCGATTCCAAATTAAATGAATTCAAAAAATTGATTCAGACTGGAGACACCTCCATTTAAAGTTCAGTTAAACGATGAATAGCTCTAAATTATAGATAATACTAATTACTCATCAAAAATTAAATTAATATTAATAAGTAATCCCAACCAATGAAACCATTTATTATAACACTTTGTTTTTTATGTGCCTGTATTCCTTCACAAGGTCAAACCGATAGTAAATTATATAAAAACGCACAATTCCTTCTTGCCAAGGGGAAGTTCAAACAATCTATAAGGAATTTTAAAAAGGTCATTAAGAATGAAGGCGATTCCCCTGGAGCATATTTTAACATTGGGCAAGGTAAGTTACATCTCAAGAACTATGAATCTGCAATTGTGGATTTTACCACAGCATTGGAACTTCGCCCCAAATTTCCCGAAGCATATTACCAAAGAGGTCTTGCCAAAGCAAGGCTTAAGAACTTCGAAAATGCAATTGAAGACTTTTCTGAGGCCATTACCCTAAAGTCAGATTACAGTGAGGCATATTCTAGTCGAGGTACGGCCAAAAACGATTTGAAGAATTATGAAAAAGCATTGGATGATTTAAATAAGGCTTTTCAATTAGGTTTGAGAAGTGATTTAGTTTTCGGTGGTAGAGGTAGGTCTAAGTTTCATTTAGGAGATTATGAGGGTGCGATGGATGATTATAATCAGGCTCTTTCAATTAATCCTAATCACGCGCCTTTTTATTGCAATAGAGGTTTACTGAAGGAAAGTCTTAAAAATCCTTCCGGTGCGCTATCGGATTATAATCGAGCAATTAAAATTGACCCCAAGCATGCAATTTCTTACACCAATAGAGGTAACTTAAGGAGTAAACAAAATGATTTTAGAAGTGCTATAAAGGACCACACTAAAGCAATTAAAGTCGATCCTAGTTACCCCATACCTTATATCAATAGAGGAGTTGCCCGGGTAAGAAGTAATCGAAAAGATTATAAGGGTTCTATAAAAGATTTTACAAAAGCAATTCAAATGGCTCCTAATATGGCATTACCATATAACAATCGTGGTCTTTCCAAGTATAATCTAGGTTATTTTAGGGAATCAATGGATGATTTTGATAAGGCAATTGAACTCGATCCGAATTATGCCTTTTCATATCGCAACCGGGGCAAATCAAGAATTGAACTAAAACAAAATTCACAGGCTTGTATCGACTTCAAAAGAGCTATACAGTTGGGAGATTCTGACGCGAATGAGTTTATAGAAAAACATTGCAATTAAGAATAGTGAAGTTCAAATAATGGATATTTTTAATAGCGCTTTAAAAGCGCGGGTATTTCTTTGGCTTAAAATCAAAAAATTGAATATCGTTATTGCCTTTCTATGCATTCTGCTTGGATGTAGGCAAAATTCGGAATTTGATTTAGCAAGGATTAACTCAAACATTGACAAATTAACAACCTTCCAATCACAAAAGGAGTATCTTGAATTTTTAGCAGACGAAGATCAAAGATTGAGACAAAACCAAAGTTCAAAAATCGTTCTTGAATTTGGTCGGAATTCAAAGGAAGATATTGAGTTTTCAAAGAAGTTCGTGAGACTTGATTCCTTAAATTTCATCAAAATCGACGGGTATCTTCTGAAACACGGCTATCCAAGTAAAAATAAACACGGAACTAAAGCATTTATGGCTCCATGGGCCATTATTCATCATTCAAATTCTATAGCAGCAAGAAAAAAGCATTTTAGCAAAATATACCAAGCTTATAAAGAAGGAGAGCTAGATTACAATGCATTCTCGTTGTATCTTGGGAGAACATATCAAATGGTTTTTGGAAATAGATTTCAAACCGATGGTAATAGAACCCAAGTTGAAGAAGTAGCGGCCCAGATAAATGCATTGGAACTCAAATAAGTAAAAACACAGCACGCACTGATATACAAGCCTAGACCGTAGTAACAATCAATCGGGTTATGAAAAAATTAGAATATAGTATTTCGTTGAGAGAAAAAGGTTTTGATGCTAATGCGATAAAAAAGAAAATGAAAGAGAACGGGTTTGAGGAATCTGAAATAGACCACTATCTCAAAAGATCGGATGAAATTTTCTTAAATCGACTACATCGTAATAACAAGACCGCTAAGCCGAAAGGAAAACTCGGTAAAGGCATAAAAACCATAGTAATGATTCTAAGTCTTTTACTATTGCTAAGTGCCTTCCTTGGGTATGCACGAATAGGATTAATCGGACTATTTATTATATGGAGTTTGGTGGGTATTAGTTCATCTCGATAAGGAAATGCGCTTTTTTGAAAACAAAACGGGCGAACAAAAGCGCTCAGAATAGCCTTATATCGATGCGCTAAAGTATAATGGTTAAATTTATTAGGCTTTAATAAACATGCAACTATTAAGATTCTTACACAAAGACGCAACCCCTAAAGCAAATCCGAATCTTATCAATAAACTGATATGGTTATTCGAACTGTTTTTTTTATACTTTCCGTCTGCTTGTTGGTATCATGTTCCGATACCGACGATGGCGGTGATGCTAACACCGAGGTGCAGATCAGGTTAGCCAATACCAGTACGGTTGCCTTTGAAGACGCCACCTTTAACGGTGAGAATTTTGGCAACTTGGCGCCCAATGAAAAATCGGAATACAGACTTTTTAAAGGGGCCTATCATTATGGGAGTGTCAGTATTACCATTGATGGTGAGGCCTACGGTTGGATACCTATTGATTACGTAGGTGAAACGCCCCTAGCCGAAGGCAAGTATACCTTTGAATACCGTTTTGACGTGCAAAACAAAATACTTAGCGACAAGCTGATCAAAGATTAAAAGTGCGGCACCTCTATATGCCGCTCAGGCGTTGAACAGGGTATTATAGCATCAGCTTACTTTTCACCAAGTCGATGACCTCCTTGGCGTTCACATCAACACATACATTCACCAAAGGCCGGTTTCGCCATGGGCGCAAAGCGGGTCTTTCTTCCTGATCTGAGGCTCCATCAGATGGCCAAACCTTACCCTTTCCGAGGCAATCGCTAGTTTCAACACGTATGGGGTAGGCGGCGGTTTGGTACAGACTACGATCTAGTAGGTAGGCAATTACCGAAGCATCATGAAGATATGTTCCGTCCATTTTATTGGCTTTCTTGAAAAAGTCTTGATAGAATTTATAGGCCTCCATCACATGGCGATTCAAGGGCGTCTTCGAGGTAGAAATTTCAGCAATATCGTGCTTTGAGAGTACGGTTTTATGGGTAACATCAAGCCCGACCATTGTCAATGACCAATCAGCACCAAATACGATATCTGCTGCCTCCGGATCGGAATACATATTCGCCTCGGCAGCAGGGGTGGCATTGCCAGCGCAAAAAGCATTGCCGCCCATAATGACGATCTCTTTTACAAGCTGCTGTATCTGAGGTTCCATTTGTAAGGCCATTGCCAGATTGGTCAAAGGCCCCAGCGCCGCTATGGTCACTTCTCCAGGATACCTTAGAATATGTTCGACTAAGAATGCCGAAGCGGAAAGCTCCACTGCTGAACTCTTGCTGGCTGGCTTATAGGTATTGCCCTGCCCATCATCACCATGAACAAACGGAACACCGCCGGCAAACTTAGTCTTTAAAGGGTGCTCGGCTCCCTTTGCCACGGCAATGTCGTTTCTTCCGGCAAGATCAAGTATTCGTAGGGCATTGCTCGTAGTAAGGTCAATATTGACATTCCCGAAGACAGTGGTTAAACCCATAATATCAAGTTCTTGAGCGTTCAAAGCCATCTGAATTGCCATGGCGTCATCTATACCAGGGTCGGTGTCGATTATCAGTTTTTTCATGGTGAATTATTAATTATATTCAAAGAAAAATAAATATGTTTAGTTCTGAAAGGACAATTGTCTCAACGAACACGATAATACGAACGGGTTCCGAGATTTTGAACTTCCTTGAGCATACAAAAGGATTCCTAGAATTGCCCGGAGTTTCTGAGCTATCTTTTGGTGCTGGTGATAGCATCATTCAACAGGGGCAAATGGGAAATGATATTTTTTTGATCAGAGATGGGTTGACAAAATGCTTCGTTACCGAGGAGAATGGAAAAGAATTCGTGCAAGAGTTCCTCGGAAAAGGCCAACTGGTCGGAGAGATCGAACTGTTACTTGGTGGCCTAAGCTTTTGCAGTGTCATCGCACTCAGCAAAGTGAGCGCGCTAAAAATTTCAAGATTGGCATTCGCTGAGGTAAAAGCAGCGTATCCGCACTTTAATGTGCTTTTATCAAAGGCCCTTGCCGTAAAATTAAAAGATACGGCCATCAGGGCTTCGTATCAACAAACCTACTCCACCGAAAAAACCTTGAAAAATTTGATGATGCTGTCAAAAGACACCAAGGTAAGATTGATAAAAAGTGATATTTCAAGTTATTTGGGAATAACTGCAAGAGCCTTGAATCGCTTGCTAAAAAAATTAGACTCCGAGCAAATATAAGCTTCAAAAGCAATGCCAAAACTAAGCATAAAACGCATTTCAGAATTTGAAAACCGGGCAAGGAAAATTCAAATAAACCTTGATGGAAAGATAGTTGCAACCATTAAGAATGGCGAGCAACTCGAATTGGATGTTCCCACGGGCAAACATACCGTTCAGGCAAAAATTGATTGGTGTTCTTCAAATTTAATTGAATTTGAAGCAGACACGCTTTCGCATATCGCGCTTGAGCTAAAAAGTGGAGATGGCCCCTCGCTATTTCGAATTATTTTTAGGGCAAAAGAATACCTGAAGTTAACCAAGATGAGCCCATAGCCCATATAAATTCAAATAGTCGCTTCGAATTAGGAGCTACCCCTAAACAAATGAATCATCATTAAGAAAATACAAATGAAATTAAAAACCTTGTTGCTGTTACTCGTGCTCTTGACCATCGTTGCCTGTAAGCAAGCGGAGGGCAAAAGAGAAAAAATGCCCGATGCAAAGACCGATGTAGTTCGCTCTAAAAAGATTGCCGCTAATAGTATTGATTGGGTCGATGCCATAAACGACAAGAACACCAAGGCTTTAGAAAAGAACTATGCCGCTCATGCCATTGCTGTGATTACGGCTGACAGCGTATGCAATGGTTCAGCGCAAATAGCCAAGTATTACACGATGCGCAAAAATAAAATTACCGCTCTTGAAACCTTGTTTAAAGTAGAGGCAAACGAAGAACGGGGTATACATTATGAATTGCTTCGCTATGAGACCGATAGCCTTCAAGAATATGTTCAGCTTGTAATTTGGAAAAAAGAAGCGAATAAGGCCATTCGAGAATTTGAGTTTGCCGAGGCAAGTAATGCAGCAGCTGTGAACGTAGATACCACCGAGATAGCCCATAGCAGAAAATTATGGATGCAGCTTTGCAATGCGCATGATGCCGAAAAGCTGGTCATTGCACTCTACAGCCCCAATACCATATATTTCAATCACAAACCATTGGTAAGAGGTATGGAAGACTTGATAAAGGAGTATGCCTATATGAATAATGAAAATTATTCGCTTCAGCTACACCCCTTAACATTAAGGGTAGTAAACGCGAACTTCGCCTTTGAAATTGGGCAGTGCAGCGGCAGCTATAATGGAAAATATATACTAGTTTGGAAAAAAGACGCGAACGGCAATTGGAAAATCTTTATTGATTCTAATATTTGAAACTCAAGCATTTGAATGAGTGTATCATAAATTTGGGATTACGTTAAATGTAAGTAAAATATTACATATATTTGATAACACACTTCACCCCCTAAAACCATTATTTATGAAACTATTTTCAAATGCAAGCGTAGCAGTGCTTACGAGCGCCCTAGTTTTGTTAAGCTGTAGCCAACAAGATGATCTTCTAATTGACAATAGCCTTGCTATTGCCGACAATGAATTAACCATTTCGGGCAAAATAGATGTTCCTACCCACTTTTATGACAATCATGGGGTTCACAAACACAAGAATACCAAAACTTCAAAGGCTTCGGGCTTTATTGAAACCTTTGAATCGGCAGTAAAAGGCAGCTATGCGGCTGGTACTATAGACCTTACTGCAACCACGGGTATTTGGTTTCTCGATGATGCCTTAGCGGGTTCACTAGCCAACGATCGCAAATACGGTAACAAGTCAATTCGAATACGAAATACGGGAACCCTATTGATGGATTTTGATATGGACAACGGTGCCGAAAGTATCAGTATACGCCATGCGGTGTATGGAACCAACGGCAACTCTACTTGGAAACTGGTATTGTCTTATGATCAGGGCGTAACCTGGTATGATGTAGGTGCTACGGTCACCTCAAACCAAACCACCTTAAATACAGTAACCTTTGATGTAAACGATACGCAACCCGTACGATATGGTGTAGTAAAACTAACAGGGGGCTCTAATCGTATCAATATAGATAATGTAGAAATTGTTGTTTCTTCAGCTGGTAATGACCCGACAACAGACAGCAACATCACCTTTGGCAACCCTTCTGACGCTGCCTCAGATGCAAACAATTACTTTTTAGATAAGCCAGACTTTAGCTTATCGTACAACAACAGTGACGGCACTGCGAATTGGGTGAGCTGGCATTTGAGTAGCGCATGGTTGGGTGACGTTCCTAGGTGCAACTGTTTTAGAACCGACCAAGATTTGCCAAGCTCCTTTTATAAGGCGGCCAAAAGTCATTACACCAATTCTGGTTTTGATCGCGGTCACCTTTGTGCCTCTGCCGATCGCAATGGTACCGAAGATTCCAATAGAAATACCTATTACATGACCAATGTCGCTCCGCAAGCGCCAGATAACAATAGACGTTCTTGGGCGTATTTTGAAAACTACTTACGAAGCCTTACCGATGAAGGAATGGAATTATATATAGTAGCCGGTGTAGTTGGTACAGGAGGTACGGGTAGTAATGGCGCGGCAAATACCATTAATAATGGCAAAATAAACGTGCCAGATTCTTTCTGGAAAGTAGCTTTAATTTTGCCAAACGGCGGCAATGATATTGGTCGTGTAACCACCAGCACTCGCGTTATCGCCATAAACGTACCCAATGATCAGGCCATTAGTACCGATTGGGCACAATTCATTACCACGGTTGATGACATAGAAAACCTAACAGGCTATGATCTCTTTGAAAATATTCCCGATGGTATCGAAGCTGTTATAGAAGCCGTAACCGATGGCGGACCATCAATTTAAGTTTTACGTTTTGGTTGCATCGATACCATGATCGCAACTTTGGTCAACGACTTAGTGCAGCTTCCTTTTAAAGAAACACTAGTTGTAAACGAGCTAAAAAAGTACTAGTCCCGTCTGATTTTTAGGTCTTTGGCAAAAATTCAATTTGGTATGCTTCGGGCTTGATCTTTTATAGAATACATTTATACTGCGTGTAACCTCTAAAAAGAATGCGATGAACCGAAGACTAATATTGAGTTTGATAGGGCTAAGCCCTTTAACATTGATTGCTGCTAAAATTCCTTCCGCTGACTCCATTGTTCAAAACCTAATTAAAAGATGGAAACAGTCTAAGGCGTATACCTTAGCCGTATTCGAGGCTATGCCTGCAGACCATTTGGAATATAGCCCCTCAAAAGAACAAATGACTTTTGCCCAACACTTCATGCACCTAGGCTATACCAACAATGCTTTTATAGGGGTATTGGTTGATGCCAAAACCTACCCAGATTATGACGCTCTTAAAGACGCACCTTTCTTCCTCGAGCGCCCAGACCCAATAAACCTGTTTCAACCAGACTTTTTGAAGCAAAGAGATGCGAATACCAATAAAGGCCTGGTAGCCAACTATGTGATCGATACCTTTGATTATGCGATTTCGAGTTTAGAGAACCTAAGTGATGCTGTGTTAACGCAAGGGAAAACTAAAGAGAAGCCTTGGTACCTAGAAGGTCATTCGAACCTAGACCTTATTTTAAGAGGTGAAAGTCATACAGCACATCACAGGGCCCAGGCCATTACGTATTTACGCATGAAGGGTATTCAACCCCCTGGCTATTCTAAAAATAATACGCTGTAAATTGAAAGGTTCAAAAACGATTGCTATTGAAATCGTAGTTAAGTTGCACTGATGCCAACCACCTTAAGATTTATTGCTTCTCGGCGGTAAAAGTCCCGCTATTTCCACTGTTTGCATTCCATGAGCCGACTAACTTTGTTTTGGAATAAGGGGCATCAAAAGTTACGGCCGTACCGTCACATTCATCATTACCTTTGGCCTTGAATTTGCCTCCGATAACCTCCCATGTTGCATTTATGGGGCAGTACAAAGAGGTTGATCCTTCGGCAGACATAACGCCCTTGTCGGTGAGCATCATCGACATGTCGGCTTCCCCAAAACTACCATTGAGGGTGCCTGTCCAAGTGCCTACCAAAGCTGCGTCTATAACACCTACTGGCGGTTCGATTTCCGGTTCTTGAGCATCACTGCTTTTAGAACATGATAGTATGCACCACATGGCTAGGAAGCAGATGGGGTACCAATAGCTTACGCACTGTTTTTTCATGGCCTATAACTTTAAGTTATTCAATATGTACAAAGCATCATGGAGGAAACCTATACAAGGAATAAGAATTGCTACTTGCATATTCGAGATAGATACCATAAGATAGACAACCTTCAGTTCAAAGGAAACCTTATTTTCATATTTGGATCGAAATTATGTGTGAATGGCAGGCAATTGCGGTTTGTTATAGCAATTGAAGGCCCTTAGAAGTTTAAAAACAGGCCATATTATTTATCTTTAAAGAGCAACTAATAAACCTACAAGGCGTTAGGCAATAGCACAAAATATGTCAACGAGCTCTCCTGACGAATATGTTATAGCTGACAAATTCTGATTTCAGTCCTCAGCCAAAAAAACGGTGTTAAAAGCACACCGTTTTAACACTGTATTGCAGATAATACTTTTAGTCTGGCAATTTGGTTTGGCTGAAAACAACTTTTTTGGGTAAAATAACCTTGATAGGAAAATTAGAAAACCAATTACTTATGTGCATTCATAAATTCAATTACTTTCTCTGCAAAAAGCTCGGGCTCACTAAACATCGGGCCGTGACCTGACCTTTCAAATACTTCTAATTCTTTCGATGTTGAACCTATAGCATCAAAGGCAGTTTGAGCCGAAACCATTGGTACGACCATGTCGTATCGTCCAGATATAAATAAGGATGGTATTCTTATTTCTGAAAGTTGACTTGTAAAGTCAGTTGTTTGAAATAACCCTTGGTTATCGAGTATCGAAGCAATTTGACTATTATTCCATCCTCTGGTTAAGAAATTATAGGTGAAGAATGTCTCATTACCTCCGATACCATTTTCAACAGCATCTATAAAGCCATCTTCAAATAATTTTTCCTCGGCCTCAAAAGCTTTTCCATTGAGATCTAAGAAATCATCCAAATTATTTACAGCACCTACTTGAGCTACAAGCTCTAAAACAGATTCCCAAAAATCAACACTATTACCCAGCGCTATTTGGTTGTTGGCGGTAGTCGTAAAGGTTTCTATGTACCAATCGTATAGTCCAGCCGGATTGTTTGCTCCAGCTACCTCTATCCACCCTTTGAAAAAGCTTTGATTTTTTAGCAAAGTAGCGGTTCCTAATGTTCCTCCCCAGCTGCCACCTAATAAAAAGAAACGTGAATCGCTTCCAAATTTGCGTTGTAGTACTTTTACAAGGGCCAATACGTCTTCGGCCATAAGATCAATACTTACATCATCTTCAGAATAATGTCCTTGTGAATTTCCAGATCCGCGTTGGTCAAAATAAACAAGGCCGAACTGATTTTCTATAGCATCAAAGGCTTTGCCTGTAAATCCTAATCCTGTACCACCAGGACCACCATGTAAGGTAATTAAGAATACCTTTTCACTGCTATTGCCTCGTATATAGGCAGGCATATCTGCATTCTTATGTCGTACATATAGCGTTTCATCTAAGTTGTCAAGTTCGAAGTCGTTTGAGCAAGCGCTTGCCAAACATATGGTAATTGAGACGAATGCAATTTTTAAGAAGATTGTATTAAACTGTTTCATTATTTTTTGTTTTTAAAATTAAAACGGAAACCGTATTGAATTGAAAATGTTGGTAGCGTTCCTGCATTGTAATTAAACCGTGGACTATAGGTGATGTTTACATAACTACCAGAGCGTACTTTTCCTTTGCGCCTTTTACCAATGCCAACAGAAATAGAAGGGCTATAGTATCCACGTCCTGGCAGAAACACCTTATCTACACGGTCTCCGTTCACTTTATAAGTCTCTGGTAGGAAGGAGCGATAATACCCAAGTGGATTTAAATCGATACTAAACTGCTTTCCTTTTTTATTGGTACGTCTCCAAGTAAGTCCAAAGTTTGCATAACCTCCCGTATCAGTTTTTGAAGAAAAGTTCGTCATAAAACTTAGATTTCCATTGAAAAGAAATTGATGCGTATTCGTACGTTTTGCTCCTCTTCTTTCTTTGGTTTTATCGAGCTCTTTTAAGAGGTATTCAGCTCCAACCAGAAAGCCGTTGCTCCATAGAATAGTTCCAGAATATCCAATTTTGAATTCTGTTTTAGCTAAAAAGGTAGAAGCATCGATCTTGTCTTGGCCTTTCAGTTGTAGGGCACTGATAAGCAGAAATATAAGCGTATATTTTTTCATGTTTTTCAATTGCGGTATTGTTATTTACTATTTTAAATCAATTCCAAAAGCATCTTTAAAACCCTGCACTATTAAATTTTCCAAAGTGGCACCATGATCTCCACTGCCAGCAATAATAGTGGTGTTTTTTGACGCTAAGAACTGTACTTCATTATCGGTAAGACTCCCGACAGCTTGATCTGTAGCCCCATAAATGTATGTTATGCTAGATAAGTCTGAAATGGTACTAAAAAGTTGTGTGTACCTGTTCATTGAGAAGCCGGCACTTATTCTATTGAGGTTTCTTTCTTTCACCTCTGGGTCTGGGTCTGGCTCTACATTGGGAGTTACACCATTTTCGAAAAATCCATTTCTTCCTTCGGCAGCCCCTTGCCATATAACAGCATTCATATCTAATCGCCCTGTCATAATAAGGTACTTATCAGCGCTATCTATTCCTTTCTTTGCAATAAGTTCTTGTGTTACAAAGGCCCCGAAGGAAAATCCCAAAACATATACGGCTCGGCCTTGATTCTTGAAATACGAAGTCACTTTATCAAGCATATCTATAGTTTCGGCATTATAGTTAACGGCCTGTTCTAAAGTGATATCAGCGCTTTTTACTATAGTAGAATCTAAGGTTTGCGCCTGATGTACAGTAACAGTTAATATATTCTTTGGATTAAGTACGGGGAAAAATTCGTCTACCACATCGGTAGCGAATACTGTACTTGGTCCGCCTGGCACAGCAATCAGTACTGTAGCGGCTTTTTCATCTCCTTGGAAATAAATTAACTCTTTAATGTCATCTGCTATTTCGGTAATAGCCACTGCAGGTTCTTCTGGGGTAATGGTAGGCTGGTTGTCATCATTAGAACAGCCGCTCGTTAGAAGCGCTAAGAATGCAATAAGCATGATATGGGTACGGAAATAAAAAGGCTGTGAATTTGTCATTTTTAAGAATACTTTTTTCATTGAAATATTATTTTTATTTAATGCGGTAAAAGTATTCCCGTCGAAAAAATAAAAGGGTAATTTTAGTGCTGGAGAGGTGCTGAAACAGCATAAATAAACGAATCAGGACGGATATTGGAGCTTTCTATAAGCACCTGGTGACATAGAAAGGCTAGACTTAAAAACAGCGTAAAATGCACTCTTGGATTTGAACCCAGATTCTAGGCCAATTGCTTCTACAGCGTATTTATTAAATGAAGGTGTATGCAATAGTTTTTTGGCAGCTTCAACACGGTAGTCGTTCACAAATTGAATGACACTTTTATTGATTTCTTGATTAATAATCTGTGATAAATAACCTTCGCTGGTTCCCAATCGGGTGGCTAAATCTAGCCTGCTTAAAAGCGGGTCTTTGTACAGCTCTTCCTCTTCCATTACCCTATATAATTCAGAAATTAATTCAGAAACAGCGGTACCCTTTCGTCGTTTTGAGTGTGATGTCGTCTTGATAGCCCCATGCTTTGTTGAAACTAAATACGCATGTAGTTCTTTTTGGTGTGTGATAACCCGTAGTTTAAATATACCATGATACAATACCCACCATAAGAACAAACACAGTAGTAACCAAAGGGTGTAATACGTAAATAATGAATTCATAAGGTAAAATTCTACTCGCGACAAAATCCAGCAGATAATAATACCTATTATAAACAGGTTTAATTGCAGTAACCAACGTCTTTTCTCTTCAGAAATAGTTTCCGCTTTTCGTATGAAGTGTCTTCCCGAAAAAATTAAAAACACATTAAAGACCATCGACAAGACATCTTTACTGTACCATATTAGAATATCGAAATATGACCCATAAAGATTAAAGAGATATAGTGCTATTTCTATAATAACAGAGCCTAAGAAAGGCAGGTAGATCCATTTGTATTGATGACCATTTAGAAGAGGATGCTTAATCTGAAACAAAAAATAGGTAAATAAAGTAGCGGCTATTAGAAAATCTAACTTGAGACTGTCAAAAATTTGTATCAATCTATGAGCGGTACTAAGGCCATACCACTCTAAAAAGGTGAGGCTCGCTATTAAGAATAATGTGAAGGAGAGATAGTTGTTGGCACGGCTCCTATAAAAGGAAGTTGTAAGCAGTGCGATACTTAAAAAATATCCGATGAGCGTACTTGCAATCATCGCAAAGTCTAGTATTGTTCTATTCAATTTTTTATATTGTGTTCTAAGCTCCCTAACTATTACATAACATATCCAAAGACAAAATAAGTTTTCATAAGTTGCATGAAAGGGAGGCAAAAATCGAGGGAAACAACAGCAATTGTTGCGCGCTGGAAGATTAATCGTAGAATAGTCTCCGTAGCAAGTACAAATTACGATAAGACCCATTTCAAAGACTTACCTCGCTGTGCAGAGGTATCTTAAAAAACTATGTGTTACGAAACTATTAAAAGAGAACACGAATGAGACTCAGATAAAACGGGTTGATTCATTCCATAATATTGTCACTTAAAACGACCGTTTTAAGTGACAATATTCTTCAAGCGGTGCTACCTAATAAGCAACTTTATGGTATATAATGCCAAGAATTAAGTTGTATATGCGTAGCGCAACTATATGCTTTTATTGCATCCTGAATTAAAAATATTTATGCATCCAGAAGGGTAAAAAAGTTAGTTTGTACTAGCGCAACATTCTTTCTCGCACTGACAATACTTGCGATTGTAAAGATGTAATACAATTAGTGCCATAGAGGGAATGTATATAAATGCCTCGATAAGCCCAATCAACTCTAGTTTTTCATTTACGATTGTCATTGCCAATAGAGCCCAAGAAATCCACAGAGCAACCTTCATCGAATATTTTGAGGTATTTCTTACGGACCAAAACACAGCCAAGAAAGATATAACCATAAATAATATATCTATGAACCCCCACCACTGAGGATGCGAATGATGCCCTTGAACATGCCCCGTGTGTGCTGCGAATAGAAAAGGGGTAGCCACACAATGTGCAAGGCATAATCCGCTAGCAAAACTACCCCATATATTGGGGTGGTCACTCAATTTTGTAATTGCTTTCATATAATTAGTGGTATTTTGAAATAAGAATTAAATACGTATGGTTTAAGTGTAGCGATGCGCTTCACCTTATTAAATGAATCTGAAACTAGATTGCCGTCAGCACCGACAAGTTCTAGTTGAATATTCAATTGCCCAATAGGAAGCCCTTTTATGATATATGGCGCCCCTTCCGAAATCATAAATTCCTCCCGGTCGATAACCGAATCATCGTAGCCTTTCAGGGCCTTCTTTTGACATGAAGCCGGCAGCAGTAGGACTACCAGATAGTTTCGTTTGTTGGGCTTCATTTAAAACTGTTTTAAGAAAGTTATCTTACTGATAAACTGGGTGCTTTGTTGCACCGGGTCGAAAACATTGGTTTGTGTATCATTAAATACCAAATAGATAAACGATAAGGGCATATATTCCCAACTAAAGCGCACGTTCCACCGTCCTTGCTCGTCAAAACTATTGTATTGGTAAAAGGTAGAAAGTTGCACCCTTGGGTTGAGCGCTACGCGAAGACCTCCCGTGTATAGTTGGGTATCCAAGTTATCATTTGCTACACCCACCCCATTTATGTTATTATACTCATAGTCTGCGGTCAACGAGATATGGGGTAAGGGTGCATATCTCAGGCCACCCGTTAGGGTATTTCTAGTGCCGTCATAAAAGTTGCCAAAATCATAGCTGATAGATCCTGAAAATTTCTTAGATTGATCGGTGTTGTATCGTAAGAGGTATCGGGTGTAACTATAATCGCCCTGGGCGATTTGAAGCCCCAGAGGAGCAAAGTCGAAATTGATGTTCTGCCATGTGGGTGTAAAGGAAGCTTCTACAAAGCTGTTGTCCTTAAACCAAGTGTAGATCGGGAAAATATAGAGATTCGATTGTTGAAATTTCCCAAAATCCTCAAAATCATGAAAGTAATTAAAAAAGACTCCTGGATCCCAACGGCGCACAAAAGGTAACCATTTGGGCCTTAGAATGGCATACCCTCCCGGACTATGAAGCATGAAATCTTTTTGGGCAACAAATCCCATATCTGGAGCGTAATCACGACTTACAAAATCAGTGATGTAACCCATATAATACTTGTTTGTTCTTGATGTTATCCCTATTCTTCCGGCAAAACCATTATCTTCTGTCTCACTATCAAGTGAAGTAGATAGCAGATAGGTGAATGTAAGATCTGGTTTTGGACGAATCAATCCATCAATTGAAATCGTGGTATTATTCTGGCTTTCAACACCCAAATCATTTAAAGAATCATCCAACCGATACGTAACCATGGCCCCCATATTATTTTCCGCACCATAATTCTTGGTATAGCGCGCCACACCAAAAGTGCTTCCCGGGCTGTCATCTGTTTCTCGTTGGCGAACGGCCAATACGGCTATGGTTCGGTTTTCGTCTCTATCAGTATACCGGGCACCGGCATCCAAAGGTGCGGGAGAAGCATTAAAGCTATTAGAGAGACCAATGGTGCGACTGAAAAATGGCCGTACCCTAGAGCCACCTGCACCTGCCCAAATACCAGAATTTTCTAAAAAGAACTGCCGCCGTTCTGGAAAGAAGATATTAAAGCGTTCCAAGTTGTTTACCGCTCGATCTACATCAGCCTGCGCAAAATCTGTATTTATGGTCAAGTCGAGTACAGCGTTTGGGTTGATGGCCCATTTGACGTCGCCTCCGATCTTTGGCTCATTTAATTTATCGGTCACGAGATCACCCGTTTTGTTTTCGCTATATTGATATAGTGCATACGGTTCTATTCTGATGTTCGCCGATGGTGGGGGAACTTCCAATCCTATTAGTTTGGCGGCATAAGTCATCCGGTTTTCAGAAAAGGATTGTGGAATAGCGGGGAAAACCGTTTTTTCATAGTCTTTACGTGCCAATCGAAAAAAAGTGATGCCCCATTCCACAGGAACACCCTCTATGGGTTTGTCATAGCGAATGGATTTGAATGGGATGGCAAATTCTGCATAGTAGCCCTTATCGGTGCGCTCAGTGCGAACACGCCATAAGGCATTCCAATCCTCATCCCGGTTATTGTCGTTAAAGCTCTGTACGTCTTGCTGGTTTCCATAAGGGGTTGTTTGAAAGGAAACCGCATATTGTTTGGTATTCTGGGCATCGATTTGAATCCCGAAGACATCATTTTCAAGTCCATTGAAATCTCTACTTAAATCTTGCATTCGAATGCCTTTTTTACCCAATGAGTCTTGAGCAAAAATCCCAAAATACAAGTTTTTGTCATCAAACAAGATGCGCACCTCGGTAGGATTCTTAATGCTACCTCCCTGTACTGGCTCAACCCTGAAAAAGTTGGTAACGGGTACGGCCAAATTCCAATCCGCTTCGTTCAATTGCCCATCAATGGTTATGGCGCTATTTGTTTTGAATGCGGAAATGCTTACCGGTGTTTCAGGGGGCGGGAAGTTGTCGGTTTGTTGTGCCTGAACGTAATGACCAATTGATAGCATTGTTGCTAAAGCAATTGTGTTCAATCGATGCTTGATTATGGATAGCACAGAAAAATATAATGTATATCTCATTATTGATTCGTGTTAGATTTTTTATTTATGTTGAAGAACCCAGTCAAAAAGATGAGTACTGCTAAAAGTCCAATTTCCCCAAAGCCCATCAAGACCCCAGTAGGGCAGCACTGCTTTCTTTGTATTGCAAATGATGCAAGTCTTGAAATTGAAGGAATGTTTCCAAATCGGCTGCAACAATCACTTTGCAAACTAAAGTTTTAATACAAAGTGTTGAGGTTGAATGCTCAAAACATACCGCCTTGTACATTGAAAATGTTACCGAACAAAATGCGAGGGAGGTCCTCTAAGAAGATGATTTTTTTTCACTCCTAGCGTACCAATGGATTCGCCTAGATTGAAGTGAAGCAAAGGGAAATATATACCTAAAAGAACAGTGGGATATACCGTAAAGTATTGGGTGTGACCCAATAATTTGGCGCATAGTTCGCAGGTTACAGAGGCTGTATCGATTTGGGTATCGTGAGTACTATGCTCGATATGATTATCTGAGCTATGTTGCGTAAAGACATGCACAGTATGGTATGACAACTGAAACAATAGAATCGTTGCCAATAGTATTCCAAACTTTTTTTTTGTCTTTTCCGCGCTCATAAGAAAAAGGGAGGGGAGTATATCCACTCCCTATTTTATGTTTAAATGTAGTTCAATCCTTATTCGACGGTTATGGTAAATATCTGGGCGATATCGGTTTCCCCGCCTGCATCGGTTAAAGTACCGTCATTCGGTTTCTTGGGCTCGTGTCGTAAGGTGAACGTTAGCGTTCCCGTACTGGGGGCGCCAGCAGTTACTCGTATTTGTGTACCCAATGGATTGCCATCACCATCAAAATTGACATATTCTGTAGTGAGGTCAAGACCAGCACCTACCGTATAAAAGAATTGGTGCTCATCATCTTCTTCTTCGACTTCGGCGGTAATGTTTTCCGGTGGGGTCTCGGTTTCGTTTAATAGCAATATGTTGCCAGTATAAGTTGTTCCGGCAACCATGTTTCCTGAAACTTCAACCACAGGGGCATCTGGCCCATCACCGTCGAGGTCTTGAGACGATAAGGTGATAACTGTTCCCCCGCTGTCTGGGTTTAATGTTACCTGTATTGTAGTAATCACTTCTTCTTCATTAATAGGTTCGGGGCCGTTATCGTCTTCTGAACAGCCCATAAAAAGAAATCCGGTTAAAGCTAATAGTGATAAAAATTTAATCTTGCGCATCGCTAGTATATAGAATTAATTATAAAATATTGTTTGATTTACTCCCGGCTAAAATTGGGTTTTTAAGTCACAATGCTCCGTAATAAGTACGGAAAACCCAATTAAGAATGGAAGTACAATCAGAAGCTGAATAGTTCTGAAAGTGTAGAAAAATAATAGAGTGGCTTCTTAAGCCAACTGCTGTGGCGGGGGTCTAGCGAAGAGATTGCCCTTTACAATAGTCTGAACATATCCTTCCTCTAAGGAGTGGATTTTGGGCAGAGAAGGAAATTGTAACGGTGAGTGTACGACAACTGTCAATGGGGGTGTCAAGCTTTCCGACTGTTGTCCTTCGATTGTCAATACACAGAGCTCACAATGATCGTTTGAATCGTCTAAAGAATCGTGATGCTCATAAACATGGAACGCAGAAACCTTGATCAGCAGTAAGCCGATTAAAAGAACAGCACTAAAACGTTCTAAGATTTTTTTCATTCAACAACAAACTTAGTAATTTTTCGAATAGTTCTCTTATGTAAAATCACTTCCATCAAACAATAACCTTGGCTTCAGAGTTTTTTTAAAGGGAATTTCTGGATCCTATCATTTAAGAATGTCCAGAAACGTAAAACGAAGGTATTATTGTACTTTTGGTTGCACTCATTCGACTTGAATTCAGTCTATTTATGTTAAATCTTAACTGAAAAAGAAGAAAATTTCAAAAGTGTGCACAAACTGTGCATTGCTAAAAAACGAAAAAGCCCCCACATCTGTGAAGGCCTTTAAATATTGGTGGAGAATACCGGAGTCGAACCGGTGACCTCTTGCCTGCCAGGCAAGCGCTCTAGCCAGCTGAGCTAATCCCCCATTTTGGCTGAGGCAAAGAAAATACTTTTAGTATAAGTATCAAAATGTAACCCGCTGTAATTCGGCTGTTATTTAGTCCTTCTTCACACGAAGCATCAAAACAGGTATTTTGACAAAGAACTCTGATTTCAAAATCGTGTTCTTTTCCCAAAGCTTTTTGAAGAAACCTCTCTTTCGTCGAAAAACACAAAGCAAATCAGGATGCTGCGATTGAAAATGTTCTAGCACCCCTTGGTAGGTAGTTGCATTTTCCGTCAGTGTCAATTGTTCACTGATATCCATCAGAGCCGGATTCACCTTTAAATCATCAGTGTCGTAACCAGGTGTTTTTACCAAAAGTAAATTCACTTTAGTGCCGAATTTGTTTTGTATAGATAGTAGCGGCTCCAACATGCGCTTTTTCTTTAAAATACCCGATTTAAAGGCTGTCAAAACCGTTTTGAAAGGTGCGAAAACTGTGCCCCTGGGTACGATAAGTGCAGGTATATCAGTCTTCTTTATGATTTTACCGGTGGTATTTCCCAAATAGAGTTCCTCTTTGATATCGTTACTTCTCGGTGCAACAATGATCAAATCAATACCCAATTCACGGTCTATTTCCTTCAGCCCGTCAGTAATCTCCCCATTATAAGTGGCAATTTTAATCGCTGCACCCTTTGCGTCGACTTTGTCAATGACTTCTTTTAAACGTTCTTTGGCGCTTTTTGCTACTTTTTCCGAAATATTGGCCAAACTACCAGCCTTTGCCGATACGGTAAAAACATCCATTACAAAAACCTGTGCTGAAAATTCGGATGCGAAATCAACTGCATATTGCAGCGTTTCGCCAGTATTGGAAGTGCCAATAGGAACAAGAATGTTTTTCATGGAAAAGAATGTTGATTAATATTCTAAATTTACAATTAAATTCAACTGTACGAATGATTCGACATGCAAAGATATCGGAAATACCCGAGATTATTACTATTTGCAAAGCCTGCGCAGCATACATGATTTCGAACGGAATCTACCAATGGAACGAACATTATCCGTCTGCCGCTGCCTTTGAAAAAGACATTGAAAGAGACGAACTGTTTGTACTTGAGGTCGATAAGAAAATTATTGGAACTGTAGTGGTATCTACCCTTGTAGATGAAGAATATAAACCCGTGAAATGGCTAACACCAAATGAGCAGAACGTCTATATTCACCGCCTGTCAATTGACCCTGACCAACAGGGTAGTGGTTATGCCCAAAAGCTCATGGATTTTGCCGAAAATCGGGCCAAGGAACAGGGTTTTGTTTCAGTACGCCTCGATACCTTTAGCCAAAACAAACGCAATCAACGGTTCTATGAAAAAAGAGGCTACCAGCGCCTTGAAGATATTTACTATCCAAAGCAGAGCGAACATCCGTTTCATTGTTATGAACTCGTCTTTTAGCCCATGAGCGTTCAAAAAACGGCAATCAATTTTAAGACAATCAACAAACTGGCCATTCCTGCAACCATTGCCGGCATTGCAGAGCCGCTGCTGTCAATTACCGATACGGCGATTGTAGGGAATATTCCCGTAGACGGGGTTGAATCGCTGGCCGCCGCAGGAATCGTAGGCTCTTTTTTATCAATGCTGATCTGGATTCTTGGCCAAACACGAAGTGCGATTTCTGCCATAATTTCTCAATATTTAGGGGCAGGAAAACTTGACAAAGTACAAACACTTCCGGCCCAAGCTATTTTTCTGAATATCAGTCTGAGCATTCTAATTTTGCTGTCGACCATATTTATTGTGGAGGATATCTTTAAGCTTCTCAATGCTTCTGGTAAAATACTGCAGTATTGTATTTCGTACTATGCTATTCGCGTTTGGGGCTTTCCGTTGACCTTATTTGTGTTTGCGGTGATGGGTATTTTCCGCGGACTCCAAAACACCTATTGGCCCATGATGATCGCTCTGGTTGGAGCGCTTTTAAACGTACTCCTTGATGTGATACTAGTATACGGTATAGAGGGTGTTATAGCACCCATGTATCTAGAGGGAGCCGCCTGGGCTAGCCTTATTGCACAAGCGATCATGGCAATTATGGCTTTTGTGCTATTGCTTACCAAAACAAATATTAGCCTGAAACTGAAATTTCCACTTCACGATGAATTGGGAAGACTGGTCATCATGAGTCTCAACCTATTTGTTCGAGCAATTGCCTTAAACACAGCATTGATACTAGCAGTTCGTGAGGCCACCGCCTTGGGTGACAAATACATAGCCGCTCATACCATAGCCCTGAACATTTGGTTGTTCTCTGCCTTCTTTATCGATGGCTATGGTGCCGCAGGAAATATTATGGGCGGACGACTCTTAGGAGCAAAAGATTACAATGGCCTCTGGTTTTTGGCCAAAAGGATACTGTTGTACGGATTACTCGTAAGTCTCGTTTTGGTGCTCTTCGGATTCTTGTTTTATTACCCTATCGGACGTTTGTTCTCCAATGAGACCGTGGTGTTGCAAACCTTTTACGCTATCTTTTTTATTGTGATTTTAGGATGGCCCATGAATACCATGGCCTTTGTTTTAGATGGGCTGTTCAAAGGGCTGGGGGAGATGAAATACCTTAGAAATACGCTGCTAACGGCTACCTTTCTTGGTTTTATTCCCGTTCTTTTTTTGGGAAAGTATTTGAATTGGGGGCTTTACGGTATCTGGATTGCCTTTACCGTTTGGATGTTGATTCGTGGTTTGGCGCTGGTCTGGAAGTTTCGAAGCAAGTTTCGACCCTTGCTTTCTTGATAGTGACCTTATGGCTGATGTCATTCTGTATGCAAAGGTAGCCTTTTGGTGTTCCGAAGTATTTCGACTGCATGCAAGCTGACAGTCCGCTGAAAACAGCCTTAGTTTTCTAATAAAATTCTACCTTTACCCCAAACATTTTTTCAATATGCCTACGAGCAGAGCAAACGGAAGCTTATATACCAAAATTGACGGCAAAATCGCCACGGTTGAATTCGGTCACCCGGCTAGCAATTCATTTGTAGCAGAACTTTTAGATAGACTAACCGCAGAATTCAACACCCTTTCTGATAATTCAGCTATCTCGGTGGTCGTTTTGAAATCTGAAGGAGACCGCGCCTTTTGTGCCGGAGCTTCTTTTGATGAGTTGATGGCGGTTTCCAATTTGGAAGAAGGGAAAGTATTCTTTAGCGGATTTGCAAACGTTATCAATGCCATGAGAAGCTGTAAAAAAGTGATTGTAGGCCGAGTTCAGGGTAAAACCGTAGGGGGGGGTGTCGGTTTGGCCTCAGCCTGTGATTACGTGTTTGCCTCCGAAGATGCCTCCATTCGCTTATCAGAATTGACTATCGGTATCGCTCCATTGGTGATCGAACCAGCAGTAGAACGCAAAATTGGAACGGCAGCAATTTCCGAACTTTCACTTTCTCCATCAGAATGGAAAAACGCTTATTGGGCGCAAGAGAAAGGTTTGTATTCAAAAGTCTTCGACAGCATGAAAGCGCTTGATAAGGAGTTAGAATTCTTTGTAGAAAAACTATCAGCCTATAATGCAGAAGCTTTGGAGGAATGGAAAAAAGTGCTTTGGAAAGACACTGCCCATTGGGATACCTTATTAATCGATCGCGCTGCCATTACAGGAAGATTAGTACTTTCTGAATTTACGAGAAATGCACTCTCCAAATTTAAAAAATAATAAGCGCCTGTATTTTACGTTCTAGTTGCCTAATGCGATTTGTAGTACTATGGATATTTTAAATTTTCTTAACGGAGACCTGGTCTTTCCTATTCTAGCGCTTTTTGTGGTGGTTATTTATTTCGTAAACCGCGTTCGTACAAGACGTAAGTTCAAACGTTAAATTTAAAATGTTTACGCAACGCTCGCAGTAAATCGCATCTTTCGTATAGATAATTATCAAGATGTACACCTATGAAAAAGCTGCTTCTTTTCTGTTTTCTTTTCTTGTTTTTAGCGAATTGTGACGACAGCAATCCAATTGATCCTATTGCAGTAGACTGTTCGGTAGTTGCTTGTACCGAACAATTTGTCACCTTAATCGTGACAGTAACCGATGCCGATGGTGCATTGATACCCCTCGATCGTTTTGAGGTAGTCGATCTAAAAACTTCTGAAAATATTACCCTAGATATTACTTTTGATGCTTTTCAAATGGCAAGGCGAAGTGGCCAATATCCTTTATATGACGACTCTTTTGTTGCTACCAACCAGAACACCAAAAGAAACCTTGTTTTCAGGGGCTTTATTAATGAGGAAAAAGTTGCGGAGGCCGAATACGTCATTGATACCGATTGCTGCCATGTTAATATCGCCATAGGAGATACCAATATCAGTATCAATTAGGTACAACCCTAACGGCCAGCTTCAAAATTTCCTACCTTTAGCTTTCAACGCAATTCTTAAAACCCATGAGCATCTTCAAAACCGCTAAGGTTGTGATTTTGTTGGTTTTTCTAGCAGCGGTTAGCTGTAAAGAAAACAAACAGGCTTCCAAAGAAAAGGAGCTATCACAAAAATGGTACAAGGGAAATCTACATACACATTCCTACTGGAGCGATGGTGATGAATTTCCCGAAGTGATATTGAATTGGTATAAATCTCAAGGCTATCATTTTATAGCCCTGTCAGATCACAATACCTTGGCCGAAGGTGAAAAATGGATTGAGATTTCGGCAGATTCGATATATCAAAGAGCGTTTCAAAGGTATCTTGAAGACTTTGGGCCAGATTGGGTAAACCACAAAGTAGATTCGGGGCGAACTCTGGTGAAGCTAAAAACCTATGCCGAGTACAAGAGCCGTTCAGAAGAGGAAGGGCGCTTCTTGGTTATTCAAGCAGAAGAAATTACCGATGACTTTGAGGGCAAACCCTTGCATATGAACGCCACAAATATTCAAACCAAAATTGAACCTCAGGGTGGTAATAGCGTGTCACAAGTGCTGCAAAATAATATCAATCAAGTACTACAGCAAAGACAGCAAACAGAGGCGCCCATACTACCGCATATTAACCATCCTAATTTCGGGTATGGCATCGCCCTGAATGATATGATTTCTCTAAGCGGTGAGCGTTTTTTTGAGCTATATAATGGTCATCCAATGGTACATAACATGGGTGATTCAACACATATTTCAACTGAAACGATGTGGGATCTGATCAATATTTCCTATTTGGAAAATAACAAGCCTATCATGTATGGTCTAGCCACAGATGACTCGCATCATTACCATAAATCAGGTAGCGAATGGAGCAATGCGGGCCGAGGATGGGTCATGGTACAATCAGATACCCTCTCTGCCTCTTCCCTAATCAAGGCATTAGAAGCAGGGCAGTTTTATGCCAGTACCGGAACCGCCTTGAAGAGCATAAAACACGAAAACAATAAGCTAGCTATTGAAGTAGCTAAGGAAGAGGGTGTTGCCTATACCATAACGTTCATTGGGCTTCGAAAGGGAGCCTCAGCAACAGAAGAGTTGCGGTCTATAAAGGGAACAAAAGCCGATTTTGAACTCACCGATGACCTCCATTTTGTACGTGCTCGAATTACCTCTTCAAAATTGCAAGCTAATCCGATTGAAAGTATGTTGTATGAAATGGCCTGGACACAACCTGTGCTTAGAGATGATTAACTCGCCTCTTAGCAATCTCTGATAAGGTAGAAGAAAAGGCGGCTAAAATTTAGCTAAGCCACCGTACATTCAAAGTTCGATTATCGTGTAAATAGTTACCTTTGCAAGGCAAAAAACACAAATGAGTAACATCAGAATCACCAAGCAATTTAATTTCGAAACTGGCCATGCCTTATTTGGTTATGACGGTAAGTGCAGAAATGTGCATGGGCACAGTTATAAACTTTCGGTAACCGTTATAGGTAATCCCATTACAGACACTTCTCATGTGAAATTAGGTATGGTAATCGACTTTGGCGACCTAAAGAAAATCGTAAAAGAAGAAATCGTAAGTCAATTTGATCATGCCACGGTCTTTAATAAAAATACGCCGCATGTGGAGTTGGCCAAAGAATTAACAGAACGGGGTCACAACGTAATCTTGGCCGATTATCAGCCTACGAGCGAGAATATGGTCATTGATTTCGCGGCGAAAATAAAAGCGCGATTGCCTAACAATATTGAATTGCATTCCTTAAAACTGCAGGAAACTGAAACTTCATTTGCAGAGTGGTATGCTTCAGATAATTAAGTCAGCTTTGCTTTTTCCTATCTTTATAACCAAATGACAAGCATCAACATTCCTCAAGGTAAGAAGGTCTATTTCGCTAGCGACAATCACTTGGGCGCCCCCACAAGGCAAGCGAGCGCCCCGCGCGAAAAGAAATTTGTGGCTTGGTTAGATGAAATAAAAGATGATGCCGGAGCTATTTTTCTTTTGGGCGATCTTTTTGATTTCTGGATGGAATACAAAACCGTTATTCCAAAAGGATTTACCCGAACACTAGGGAAACTTGCAGAAATTTCAGATTCTGGAATTCCTATTTATTATTTCGTAGGTAATCATGATCTTTGGATGGATGGATACTTTGAGGAAGAACTCAATATCCCCGTTTTTCATAAACCTCAGCAATACGAAATCAACGGGGTATCATTCTTTATAGGACATGGCGATGGTTTGGGGCCACACGACAAGGGGTACAAACGAATGAAAAAAGTCTTTACCAATCCGGTTTCTAAATGGTTATACCGATGGTTGCATCCAGATTGGGGTGTTCGCTTAGCACAGTATTTTTCGGTAAAGAACAAGTTAATTTCTGGTGACGAAGATGCACAGTTTTTAGGGGAAGATAAAGAATGGCTGGTGCAATATGCCAAACGAAAACTAGAAACCCAGCACTACGACCACTTCGTTTTCGGTCATCGCCACCTTCCTTTAGAAATTGATTTAAACCGAAAATCAAGGTACACCAATCTTGGTGATTGGATCACATATTTTACCTATGCCGTCTTTGATGGTGAACGGCTTTCCTTAGAAAAATATATCACTGACTAGTAGCCTCATGCTCGGCTACCGCTGTTTGTAAATCAAGTTTTCTGAACGTTGGCGAAACGAATGCCGTAATACCAACCGTCAACAACGTCATGGTGCCGCCAAAAACCACTGCGGTCACCGTTCCCATAAGTTTGGCTGTCGCACCGCTTTCGAAGGCACCTAGTTCGTTCGAAGAGCCTACAAACATCGAGTTAACTGAAGCTACTCGACCCCGCATTTCATCTGGAGTTTTCAGTTGTAGTATGGTTTGCCGAATGACCATCGAAATGCCATCTAAAGCACCACTCATAAACAATGCAAATACCGATAGCCAGAAGGAAGTTGAAAGGCCGAATACGATAATGCTGATGCCAAAACCGAATACAGCCCACAGGAGTTTTTTGCCTGCATATTTATGAATAGGGAAGCGCGTAGACCCTATCATTGTAATTGCTGCCCCTACTGCAGGAGCTGCCCTTAGTATGCCAAAGCCTTCTGACCCCACTTGTAAAATGTCTTGCGCAAAAACAGGAAGCAAAGCCACCGCACCGCCAAATAAAACAGCGATCATATCAAGGGTAAGGGCTCCGAAAATAGCTTTCGAACGAAATACAAATCGCAATCCTTCCGTTAAACTTTGAAGCATAGGTTCTCCTATTTTTGTGTTTAAAATGGGCTTTTGCGAAATGTTAAAAACGATTAACAAGGCAGTGATGGAAAATGCGATAATGACCAGCATCGACCACTGTACTCCAATCCAACTAATACATAAGCCTGCCATTGCAGGCCCTAGAACCGCTGCCATCTGCCAAGTAGTACTGCTCCATGTGGCTGCATTCGGATATGCCTTTTTGGGTACAATCAAAGCGATCAACGAAAAAATAGTGGGCCCTAAAAATGCGCGCACAATTCCTCCCAGAAAAACTAAGACATAAATGGCATATAGAATTACCTTTGACCCCATTTCAAGAGAGATGGTTGGTGAGCTCAGTAAGAACAAGCCAAAACCAATAAGAGTGAACCCAATAATGCATTTAAGGAGCAAGTTTCTTTTTTCCTTTTGGTCTACAATATGACCTGCAATCAAAGCAGTTGATACGGCAGGAATGACTTCCATGAGTCCGATAATGCCTAAAGACCAGGGGTCTTTTGTCATAGAATATACCTGCCATTCTATAACAATGAATTGCATTGACCAAGCAAATACCATGGCAAAGCGAGCTACTAAAAAGATATTGAATTCTCGAAATCTTAGAGCAGCATAAGGGTCAACAGATTTCGACATTAAATGGTGATTTCAATTCGGTTGCCTTCCGGATCCAAAACTACACTTTCGTAATAGCCGTCGCCTGTAGTTCTTGCCTCACCAGCAATGGTGAATCCATCTTTTCTAAGTTTTTCTGAGAGCGAATCTACCTTCTCTTTTGAACCTACAGAGATAGCAAAATGAATGTACCCAAGATGTTCTTTTTCCGCATTATCTAAAGATACTATTTCAGGTTTGTGCATCAATTCTAGGCGGGTGCCTGCCTCAAAACTTAGAAAGTATGAAGTAAAATTCTTGCTAGAATTTACATACTTTTTTCCCGATTTAGCGGCAAAATAGTGTTCGTAAAACGTTCGCATACGTTCTATATCTGACACCCAAATGGCAATATGTTCAATCCTCATTTTAAGTCTTTTAACTTCAACTGTAGGCTTACCTTCCCTTGCCATTCGTTTTCATCCAAGGAAAAAACAGCGTCAAATGTATTTCTATTAATGACCAATGGTAGTTTATCTCCTAAATTGAAACCAATGCCACCCAATGGGCCATAACCATCTTGGGTAACCGCAAGTTTGAGATGTGCCCCTTCTTGCCCAACCCCTTTTGCATAGCCTGAATCTTGAAGGCTTTCGGCCATAAAAACAGGGGTCATATTACCAGGTCCAAATGGAGCAAATTGGCGCATAATCCGCATTAATTTAGGGGTAATATCCTTGATCTCAATACGCGTATCAATCGTAATTTCGGGGGTCAATAAATTAGGGTCTATTGTTTCTGAAACCACTTTTTCAAATTGGGTTTTGAACGCTTCGTACTGCTCTTCAAGCAGTGTTAGGCCTGCAGCATATTTATGCCCGCCAAATTGTTCGATACAATCTGAGCAAGCTTGCAGTGCATTGTAGACATCAAAACCTTTTACCGAACGTGCCGAGGCTGCGAGTTTATCGCCACTTTTGGTAAAAACCAATGTTGGCCTATAATAGGTTTCCGTTAAGCGAGATGCAACAATACCTATTACTCCCTTGTGCCACGAATCTTTATAAACAACAGAGGTAAACCGCTTTTCTTCATTATTTTCTTGAATCTGCTTCAGGGCTTCCTGAGTGATTTCCTTATCAAGACTTCGACGGTCTACATTGAATTTTTCAATTTCAGCCGCAAATTTTTGAGCTACTTCCAAATTGGTTTCGGTCAATAGATTAACCGCGTGCTGCCCGTGTTTCATGCGGCCTGCCGCATTGATACGTGGGGCAATAATAAATACCACATCGGTAATCGTGAGTACCGTTTTATTTAGTTGACTTATAATAGCTTTAAAGCCTATTCTTGGATTCGAATTGATGAGCTGCAGCCCGTGGTAGGCCAATACCCGATTCTCTCCGGTTATGGGAACAATATCTGCGCCTATGGCGGTCGCCACCAAATCTAAATAGGGAATCAAATCGTCGATGGTTTCCCCTTTTTGCGAAGCCAAGGCCTGTATCAATTTAAAACCAACCCCACAACCACATAGCTCATCGTAGGGGTATGCACAGTCTGCCCTTTTGGGGTCTAATACCGCAATAGCTTCTGGTAAATTGTCACCTGGGCGGTGATGATCGCAAATGATAAATTCAATGCCTTTTTCCTTGGCGTAGGCTATTTTGTCAATGGCTTTTACACCACAGTCTAAAGCGATAATGAGCGAAAAACCATTGTCTTCAGCAAAGTCAATGCCCTGGTAGGAAACTCCGTATCCTTCCTCATAACGATCAGGAATATACGTAGCCACATTGGGGTAGGAGCGCAACAAATAGGAAGACACTAAAGCGACTGAGGTGGTTCCGTCGACATCGTAATCACCGAAAATCAGAATGTTTTCGCTGTTGGAAATGGCTCTTTCGATGCGGGCAACAGCTACATCCATATCCTTCATTAAAAAGGGGTCGTGTAGATCAGACAGTTGAGGTCGAAAGAACTTTTTGGCTTCGTCATAAGTAGTGATGCCACGTTGTAACAACAAATGCGCAACCAGTTGATCGACCTTGAGCTCAGCGGCTAGTCGGTCGATTTCGTTTTGTTCTGGTTTGGGTTTTATGGTCCAGCGCATGGGTTAAAATTCAAGTTCAAGTGTCACGTTCAAAATTTCACGAGATTAAGCCTTAATCTCCAATTCCCCTTTTACAAACGCATCAATATACCTGGCGATCTCCTCTCCTTTTTCTTCCTGTAAAAAGTGGCCGGCGTCGGCAATCAAGATCTTCCGTTGGTCTTTGGCGGTAGGGATTAGTTTATAAAAGAACTTTTCAAGGCCTCCCAGCACTTTGTCTTTATCTGAAAAAAGAACCAATGCGGGTTTGTTCCATTTTGACAATACTTCTCGTGCCATTTTAAGATACGGCACTGCAGGGTCATTCTTCTTACCTGGTACTAATGACGGAAAAATTCGCGCGCCAGCCTTGTATTTTCTGCTTGGAAAAGGGGCGTCATAGGCTTTTAAAATATCTTTTGATATGGTGCGGTGACTGGCAAACTGAATAACACCACCAACCGGAATTGAAGGGTGGTATTTGGCAAACCACTGCCACATCTTAAAGGGAAATTTCAAACTTTTTCCAACAGGCAAAAAAGTGTTCATAATAACCACTCGCTTAAACAACTCGGGCTGTTGACCAAGCAGCCCGAGGCCTAATAAGCCTCCCCAATCTTGAACAACTAAGGTAATATCTCGAAGTGCAAGTTGCTTGCAGAAATGAATCAAGGTTTCTAAATGAAATTCATACGAATAGTCCTTTGTTTGAGTGGGTTTGTCCGATTTTCCAAAACCAAAAAAATCAGGAGCAATGAAGCGATATGCTCCTAATACGGGTACGAATTTTCGATACAAATAACACCAACTCGGTTCTCCATGAAGCGCCAATATGATCTCTCCTGCTCCTTCATCTATATAGTGCATTTTCATATCCTGAAATTGCACGTAGTTTTCTTTAAAACTGAAACCCGGCAAATTTTCAAAGCGTTCTGAAGGGGTGCTTATAAATTTCATTTACCTATTTATGATGAAAAATAGTTTTGATATCAAGTTCCGCAAACTGCCGAAACATCTCCATTACACCACAGTATTTTTCTATAGATAAGTCAACCGCTTTATGCAGCTTTTTTTCTTGTAGTTTTTTTCCGTGAAAATGGTATTCCACAACTACCTTGTCGTAGAATTTTGGATGTTCATCAGTAAGATTGGCAATGGTTTCGATGGTAAATTCATCTACTTCTAGTTTCATTTTCTTCATCAGTGATGCCACATCAAGACCAGAGCAACCAGCAAGCGAACTTAGCATCAACGCTTTTGGCCTTAAACCGCTACTATCACCGCCGTCTTCTTTTGCAATGTCGATAGTTAAGTTATGCCCTGAGGGGTTGTTACTTTCAAAGGCCATATTGCCCAGCCATTTCGTAGTGATATGATTTGTAGTCGCCATAAATTTTCGTTTCTTGTGAGCGATAAATGTACGATAATTTGGAGCCTTAGAAAATGGTTCGTTTTTGCTTTCGTGCCTTGTAATACTAACTTCTAACTTTAGCATATGCCTTTAGTAAACCCGCTTGATCCTAGTCATAGTCCAGAAACTGCAGAGCTGGCAAAATTTTTTAATGAAACCCTTGGCTTTTGCCCCAATTCGGTGTTGACAATGCAACATCGTCCTGCAATTTCAAAAGCTTTCATCAACTTAAATAAAGCCGTTATGGCCAATGAAGGGCGAGTGACCTCAGCCTTAAAGCGTATGATAGCCTGGGTAAGTAGTAATTCGACCGGGTGCCGTTATTGCCAAGCGCACGCCATTCGAGCTGCAGAGCGTTACGGAGCTGAGCAGGAACAATTGGATAATATTTGGGAATACAGAACGCATCCTGCCTTCTCTGAAGCAGAACGTGCGGCTTTAGATTTTTCGCTACAAGCTTCTCAAGTACCCAACGGCGTTGATGCCGACATCAAAGCGCGTTTATATGAGCACTGGAATGAAGGTGAAATTGTAGAAATGCTAGGGGTAATTTCACTCTTTGGATATCTGAATCGATGGAATGATTCAATGGGAACCTCAATCGAAGATGGCGCTGTTGAGAGTGGCGACCAATATTTAGGAAAGCACGGTTGGGAGAAAGGGAAGCATGATGGGTCTCGCTATTAGATTCTTACATTGTTAAACCCATTTACTATGTTAATAGCAGCACTATAATTTCTTGATGCAAATCAACATTTATCACTCTCAAATACTGGAACTTTGGTAACATCAAAAACGAACAGTTATGGCGAGCTTCATAGTGACTCCTGAGAATCAAATTCAACGACTAAATTCAGTTCTGCATAAGGTTAATGAGCTTAGACTTTTGGATAATCACCAGCTGATGACCCCTCCGAATTCAAAGGCATGGTCGGTAGTAGAAACTATCGAACATTTGAATATCGCCTACCAACTTTATATAGACAAAATCGATACTACCCTGGTTAATCTTCCATGCAAAGAAAATACCGACACCTCATTTAAGGTAAGATGGTGGCAGCGTTTCGTCATTGACAGTACGCGACCAAAGAATAATAAGCGAAAGATGAAAATGAAAACCCTAAAAAGGTTTGAACCGGTTTTAGAAATAGCGAAACTTGACCAAGACGCTATGGAAGCCATTTTTGAGCGATTTGAAAAACTGCATTTACATTTGAAAAATGCCATAGTAGAAAGTCGTTCAAAAAATAGTTCTAAACTCAAAATTAGTTCAGCGATTGGTCCTATTGTATCCTTCTATTTACCCGAATGCTTTGAATTTCTACTGGCGCATATCGAACGTCATATGCTTCAAATTGATGAAATAATTCAAAAGGGTGTGCTATAAAACATAGTATTGAAATCGGTAACTTTATCTCAATGACCGATTCGGAATTTTCAAAGCTTCTTCAGTTTTTCCCTCAGAATGATTTCTCTGGTGAATCTGAACACTATTTTCGCGATTTATGGCAAATAAAGACGTTCAAACAATACGATCTAATCACTGAAGCAGGGCGTATAGAAAACTTCTTTTATTATGTCTTAGAGGGTGTTCAAGCGGTGTATCTAGTAAATGAAAAAGGCGAAAAAGTAGTATTGGGCTTTTCATATAGTGGAAGCCCATCAGGCGTTTTCGATTCTTTCGTAAACAGAAAACCTGCCACCTTGTTTTTAGAAGCCTTAAAGCCTTCTAAATTATTAGCTATCAGCTATACAAACTATCAACGTCTTTTTCAGCACTATCCAAAATTTCATGAATGGGGGCACGAGTTTTTTAAAGCCGTGCTTTTAGGGCGACTTTCTCGAGAGGTAGAGCTGCTGACGCTAAATGCTCAAGATCGCTATATCTCATTTATGAAACGCTGTCCTGACGAATTGAAGATAATACCTCAGAAATATTTGGCCTCGTACCTCAATATGAAACCTGAGACCTTTAGTAGATTACGCGCATCAGTCAGTTATTAGAATTTTTTGGGTCTGTGCTATGAGATGAGGTAGCACCTCGGTTTCAAACCAAGGGTTCTTTCCTAACCAAAATCTGTTTCTAGGAGATGGATGCGGCAAGGGAAAATATTTGGGCAAATAGTTTTGATAGGCCTTGACCGTTTCGGTCAAGTTCTTTTTCATTTCTTCCTTTAAGTAGTACTTCTGTGCATAGGTGCCAATGAGAACGATTAGTTCTAAATTCGGCATCTCATGCCATAGTTTTTGATGCCATAAAGGGGCACACTCAGTTCGTGGCGGTAAATCACCACCTTTTCCTTTTCCAGGGTAGCAAAATCCCATTGGGACTAACGCAATTTTACGTTCATCATAGAATACTTCATCCGTAACACCGAGCCATTTTCGCAATTGTCTCCCGCTGGGATCATCCCATGGCACTCCCGTTTCGTGAACTTTGGTGCCCGGTGCTTGACCTATTATTATGATTTTGGCTTCGGAATGCGCGGTGACGATAGGTCTTGGTCCTAAGGGCAAATGTGCTTTGCAAACTTCGCAAGCTCTAATTTCAGAGAGTAATTTTTTCATCCAACCTGTTTCCTTAAATGTATGAAAAAGCCTGGCGAACACCTATCACCATTAACTTTATTCCGTCTTCGGCATGTAGTATTCTGTGAATTGAATACCTACTTTGCTTAAATTCAATCCATTCACCATTGCGAGCTTGGGTTCTTAAAAGAAGTTCTCCCATTTTTTCTTTGCTGTTATTTTAGATTAAAACCACTTTCATTTTGAGTTTTTTAAATACTGGCTAAGACCCCAAGCACATCAATCATAAGATTGACATGCCCAGTGCCATAACCAACCAAACTTCTATTTGCCGCTATTATGCTATGCTATACGGCCACTTCTGACTTGTGTAAGCTTACAACAACAAGTACGGCGATACCGTTAATCCAATAGTAATAGGCATCTATTCCTTCGAAGGAAAAAATAAAAGGTGCTAAAATGAATACGATAGCGACCAAAAAGTCAACAGCTAGGTGAAACGTATAAGGAATAACCTTAAGTACGCCTAAGTGATGATTGGTTAGCAGGGTCAAAATAAGTGCTGCTATTCCCGTAGCAACTGAAAGCTGTAAGGCCAATGGATTTGAGCTCCCTAGACCCAACAAGAAGGGAAGGGCTATCAGCGCAAGGGCAACGGGGTAATCTAAAAATGCGTGTATTCTCTTGGTTATGAATTTCATGATTTTAGTATTAAAAATTTATAAAAAGAATTTTAATTGTGTGTCTTACTCAACTTTTCCCAGTTCGTATCGGCTATACGTTTTAACTTGCCATGGTTATTTTCTTGCAGCCATAGTTGCTTTGCATCTAATTCGACATTGTTCAAGTACAAGTAGTACTTTCCGTCTTTAACGATAAACTTATTGGGGTCTACTCTAAATTTAGCGCCTGCATATGCTCCAAAAGCACAGAACCCACCATATTGAGGTAAGTACCTGGCTGGGTTTTTGTCAAAAGTGGCTTTCTGCTCTGCAGAGGTCAGGTAGTACGTCACCTTATTATGCTCAGACTTAAATTCTTTGCTTCCTCTTTGTGCTAGCCCTAAATCTAAATAGGATACTGGGCTATACCCTTCAAGGGCTATATTACTATTATCAATATTGTTCGCCATCTTATCTTGGGCAGATACGATGCTGGCAAAAACGAATGTGATTAATACAAATGTTGATTTTATTGTTTTCATTATTAGATGTTTTTATGCTAACTATGCTGCGTTAAAATATTCTTCTTGAATTACTTTCCCTTCGTCATTCCATACACGTCGAATGATTTCGTGCCAGTAAATTTTACTGCCATCTTTCATGTCAAAATCGAATGTGAATTCTGAGGCGGATACATGCCCATCAACAATAGAATGATGATGTGTAATACCATTTACCTGGGCAATCGCTCCGGCAAAACCTTCCATCTTATTGATCATTTCGGGCTTTCCGTTTGTTTCGCCATTTCCGTAGTCTGATGTAATGGCATGGTCAGCAAAAAATTCTTTTACGGCTTCAACAATAGCTCCTTGAGCTACTATAGCATCCATTTTTGTTACTTGTGCTTTAATATTCATCTTTATAATTTTTAGTGAATTTTTACACTGCAAAGATGAAGGAAGAGCGAAGTTTAAATGCTACAAAAAAGGCGCTAAGAATTGTACTTTTCTGAGTTGAATTCTGTAGGGGTTATGCCTGTGTAATGTTTAAAAAAGTTCGAAAAATGATTGGATTCCTCAAAACCCATTTGATATGCGATCTCCTGAATCGGCATACCTTCTGCCAGTCTAATCTTCGAAGAACTTATCAGTTCAGCTCGAATCAATTGCCCCAAGGAAGTGTTCAGTTTATCTCGGGTTTTTTTAGATAGGGTCTTTACCGCTAGGTTCATTTTATCGGCATAGAACTCCAATGAGCGTTGCTCGGTGTGATAGGCTTTTATAAGACTAATGATATCTTGAACAAAAGTATCTCGTTCCTTAAAATCGAAATTCAATCGAAACTCAGAAGGTGTATTTCCGGTGGTGTTTTTAAATACTCTGTTAAAATATGCAACGTCTTTAAAACCCGTTTCATAGGAAATCTCCTGTATGTTCTTATCGGTAAAAGCGATTTTGCGTTTGCTCTCTACCAATCTTTTTTTACCCAATAATTTGTTGATTGACAAGCCAACTTTTTTATTTACCAATGCTTGCGCGTCCACCCCGTTTTCATTAATCAACTTGACCAAGTCAGTATTGGTCAGGTTGTTGGAAAACTGTTCATCAATCACTTCCTTGACATCGAAAATAATTTGGTATTCGCTTTTGCTGGCTTTAAAGGGGTTTTGCCAATACCATTGTTTGGAAGAAATATCGATAATCTCTTTGGTATCTTCTGAAAAAATAGAGTTATCTAAAAAACGCTTGCAATCAGAACATGCTGCAAAATCAATGTATCCTAAAGATATTAGATGTTTAAAAAGAACACGAACGTCTTTGTTCCTGAACATTGTTTCATCAGGGAACTCTATTTTACGCACTACAAAATCATCTGATAAAAATTTGATGTATTGGCCCTTCTCAAGGTAAATGGCCTTGTCTTGCCAATCAAAATAGTTTTCAAAATCAACTTGTATATTTCCCGTTCCCTTAAGGATATGTAGTAGCGTATAGCTGTCGATAAAGTAAACCTTATCAATTTCTGGAAGAAGCTTCTTGACCACGAGGTGTTGGTTTTTAGAGGTTTAGTCGTAGCATAGTGAAAGTACTGACAGTCAAAAGTGTAGTCATTTTTTGCCTCCTACCACAATTACAATTTCTCCCTTAGGCGGTTTTTCAATATAGTGCTGGAGTACTTCGCTAACAGTTCCGCGAATTGTTTCTTCGTAAAGTTTGCTCAACTCCCGTGATACAGATATCGGCCTATCAGCGCCGAAATACGCCACAAAATGCTCCAATGTTTTTAGTAGTTTATGCGGTGATTCATAGAAAACCATGGTGCGCGTTTCTTCGGCTAAAAAGGTCAAACGCGTTTGTCTTCCCTTTTTAACAGGAAGAAACCCCTCGAAAACGAACTTATCATTGGGAAGCCCACTATTCACCAAGGCAGGAACAAACGCTGTTGCCCCTGGCAAACATTCAACTTCGATACCCTTTGCAACACAAGCACGGGTCAATAGAAATCCGGGGTCGGAGATCGCTGGGGTACCGGCATCAGAGATTAGTGCAAAGGTTGCTCCTGCCAACATTCGTTTTACCAAAGCATCAACCGTTTTATGTTCATTGTGCATATGGTGACGCTGCATAGGCGTTGTTATTTCGAAGTGCTGCAACAACTTCCCGCTAGTGCGCGTGTCTTCCGCTAAGATTACATCAGCTTCCTTTAAAATGCGAATGGCGCGTAAAGTGATGTCCTCCAAATTGCCTATTGGTGTAGGAACCAAAAATAATTTCCCCATGAAACTGTATTTCTTTCGTTAAGGGCGTACGTTTTTACCTAAAAAGTAGGAGGAAAGCAGAAGGACCATTGCTATCAACGCCCCTATTTCTTCACCATCACCAACCATATAATGAGCAAAAAAGGCTAAGGTGGTATTAAAAAAGAGTCCGGCATAAGCCCATTGCTTTAAGGCCCCTCCTTTATTACTTAAGATCACGGCAACGGCACCAATTTTACAAATGGCCAAAGGGTAAATTATCCAAGTGGGAAAACCCAAATTCTCGAAAACTAAGGTTACATCGGCATTCTTGACAAAATACATAGTAGCCGAACCTAAAAACATAAGAGATAACAAAGCTGTAGCTATCCAATACAAAATCTTTTGCGTTTTCATACACCTATTATTTTTGTGAAGTACCAAGGTAGTGAAAGCAAATAAATTTGAGCGTAAAAAAACCCTTCGTCCTATTCGGAGAAGGGTCTTGAAATTTATGTGGTTTACTTTAATTGAACCTGCGTTCGATTAATTCCATTAATCGTTCGGCGTATTCTTCTTTACCTTCCCAATGATTGTAATCGGGCTTCACCATATTCTCAATAAATGCAATCGAACGTTCTTCAGTATCGATTGTACTTAATTGTGACAGTACGCGATTGTAATCTTCGGTACTTCCGTTGAATAGGTGTTTTACAAAAGCCAGACGGTTGTTCAAATCTACCTTTATTTCTTTGCTGTTTAATTTGTCGTTGAGTGACTTGGTCGCTGTTTCTTTCTTAAGGCCAGCTTCCTTGGTTGGCATAAAAAGCTCTTTGTCGTTTTTCATCAAATCTGGTTTCCCTAAAAAGTCTGCCAAAACCTCATCAACAGGTGCTTCCGTCGGCATTTCGGAAACCATATCTTTTATGGTATCCATACCGGGAATCACGATATCTTCTTCATGCGGATTGCTCTCAGGTACTGTAGAATTGGCATTTAGTACCGCGTTGGCCATTTTTTCAAACTTGGCTGCAATAACATTTTTAGAAACATCTATTTCTATATCTGTCAATTTCTCATCAATAAACTTTAAGACCGCCAGCTTCTCATACAAGGTTTTGGCCGCCTCGTACATATCGGTTATCTCGTTCATATCGCGAGAGGTGATAATATCCGTAGATAGTTTTACCAACTCTTCTTTTAATTTTCGTTTCATCTGGCCTTATTTTAAAAAATCGGAATGCTTTCCTTTAATTTATTTAGCAAAACCCATGCCTTTCTTTAGGAAATCTTGAAGTTCTGTATAAACAGAACGAAAAAACACCCTATTTTAGTTTAAGAGACTGTTTTAAAATGGTTCAATTGCTTTTTTATGTCTCATTTAGCACATAACTTCGTTGAAATTTTTAGGTAATTCTAGATATTTCAAGTTTACCTTAAGATTGCATCGAAGTCACTAAAATTACAAAATGTTTCTCGAAAATACCGTTAATCACAAAGAACAATTCGGCTGGATAGAAGTTATCTGCGGCTCCATGTTTTCTGGTAAAACCGAGGAATTGATTCGTCGTCTTAAACGCGCGCAATTCGCCAAACAAAAAGTTGAAATCTTTAAA
Organism: Maribacter sp.; assembly: GCF_039974175.1. Taxonomy (GTDB): domain Bacteria; phylum Bacteroidota; class Bacteroidia; order Flavobacteriales; family Flavobacteriaceae; genus Maribacter_C. The sequence continues at coordinate 69,767 of NZ_JBDWJN010000012.1, read as the reverse complement.
CCGATGGTCGATGTTCGTTACGATGAAGATATGGTCGTGTCACACGATGCGAATGAGATCCGTTCCACACCGGTTCCGGCCGCTGCGAATATTCGAATTTTAGGAGATACCTGCGACGTGGTTGGTATAGATGAAGCCCAATTTTTTGACGATGAGATTGTAACGGTTTGCAACGATTTGGCTAACAAAGGAGTTCGAGTTGTGGTTGCGGGACTTGATATGGATTTTAAGGGAAATCCTTTCGGCCCCATGCCGGCCTTGATGGCAACCGCTGAATATGTTACGAAGGTGCATGCCATTTGTACAAGAACAGGGAATTTGGCCAGCTACAGTTTTCGAAAATCGAACAATGACGATTTGGTGATGTTAGGAGAAACCGAAGAATACGAGCCCCTAAGCAGAGCAGCTTTTTATAAAGCCATGCTCAAAGAAAAGGTGAAAGAAATGAAAGTTGATTCTGAAGAAATCACTTCAACCAAAAAGGACGCCAATGCCTAAAGCCGCAGAGACTGTTTTAGAAATCAACCTTAACCATTTAGAACATAACTTCCGCTATTTAAAGGGAAAGCTAAAAGAAGAAACCAAGTTTCTCGGAGTGGTAAAAGCGTTTGCCTATGGCAGCGATGCGGTCAAAATCGCCCAGAAATTAGAGCAATTGGGAATTGATTATTTTGCAGTAGCTTATGTAAAAGAAGGGGTACAACTTCGTGATGCTGGAATCAAAACCCCGATTTTAGTGTTGCACCCACAGGCAACCAATTTTGAGGTACTTATTGAGCGTGGTTTGGAACCCAGCTTGTATTCTCCCAAAATTTTAAGGGAGTTTCTGAAGGTGGCGAAAAAACTTGAACAGGTAAATTATCCCTGTCATATCAAATTCAACACCGGCCTAAATCGCTTAGGGTTTTGGGAAAACGATATAGACTATATCAAGGAAAAAATTGATGGCCGAAACGAGATTAAGGTAACTTCACTATTCTCACATTTGGCCGCTTCGGAAGATTTGAACGAAAAATCATTTACACAATCCCAAATCGATAATTTCAAGAAAATAGCTCGCGAATTTGATGAGAAGATAGCTCATAGCGCTTTCAAACACCTTTTAAATACCTCTGGAATAATCAATTATGCAGAAGCGCAGTTCGACATGGTGCGCAGTGGAATTGGTCTCTACGGATTTGGTAATAACCCTCATATTGATGCCGAACTCAAACCCGTTGCAACTTTGAAAACCATCATCTCGCAAATTCACAAAATCGAACCCGGTGAAACCGTGGGGTATAATAGGGCATTTGTTTCAAACGGCTACCAAATAACCGCTACGCTGCCTATAGGGCACGCTGATGGTATTGGTAGGCAATACGGCAACGGCAAAACTTTTGTCAGTGTCAATGGACAAAAGGCTCCTCTTATAGGTAATGTTTGTATGGATATGATCATGATCGATATTACAAATATTGATTGTAAAGAAGGTGATGAGGTTGTTGTTTTCGGCGAAAATCCCACCGCTGAAGAATTTGCAGCTACCACAAATACAATCTCCTACGAACTCTTGACAGGTATTTCACAACGCGTAAAACGCGTATACACAGAGCTATAAATTTATTATTTAACATTTCGTTAGGAATGTTTTTTTTTCTTACATTGCATTGCATTGATTTGCAAATAGTACAATTTACCAACTAAAACACTATTTATCATGTTAAAGGAATTTAAGAATTTTATTATGACAGGCAACGTCATTGACTTTGCCGTGGCGGTTATTATGGCAGGAGCTATAGGTCTTGTTATTAATGGTTTTGTTGCCGATATTATTATGCCTGTGGTAGGTCATTTTGCAGGAGGAGTAGACTTTGCGAATTTAAAGGTTGTACTTACCGAAGCCCAAGGAGTAGAAGGCGCAGATGGTTATGTGGCTGAAAATGCTATTCGATGGGGCGCATGGGTAAATACTATTGTTAATTTGTTAATTGTAGGATTTGTAATGTTCATAATTGTTAAGGCCTATAACAAAACAAAAGCACCTGAGCCAGAGGCTGCGCCGTCAGGACCTACTGCAGAAGAATTGCTTACCGAAATTCGCGATTCATTAAGAAAGTAATAGGAATATTTGTCCTAATTGTTTTAGGATAACCACCCTATACTAACCAACCTTTAACCGTCAATCTCCTTATTATTAAAGAGTTTGGCGGTTTTTTATACCCAAATGTCATCCTCAGCGCAATAAGCCTATAACTTTCAACCTCTTCGCATACCTGAACGACCATGTCAGGCAGGCACTCAGGATGACCTTTAAGAGTATTTATTGTGATATGTATAACATTTTGTTATATTTTAATTATTCTTGATGTTGGTGCTTGTACAGTTCAAGACATTGGCTACCTTTGACCTCTCGAATTCTAAACGCATACAAAAGTGAAAGTAGCCGTTGTAGGTGCCACCGGAATGGTTGGCGAAGTTATGTTGAAAGTATTGGCGGAACGTAATTTTCCGATTACAGAGTTGCTATTGGTAGCATCTGAACGTTCTATTGGTAAAAAGTTATCGTATCAAGGAGTCGAACATACCATCATTGGTCTTTCAGAAGCGGTAAGATCACAGGCAGACATTGCCATATTTTCAGCAGGAGGTGATACCTCCCTAGAATGGGCACCAAAGTTTGCTGAGGTGGGTACTACTGTGATTGACAATTCATCGGCCTGGCGAATGGATCCCTCTAAAAAGCTGGTGGTTCCTGAGATTAACGCAGACCTATTGACTGCCGATGATAAAATTATTGCTAACCCCAATTGCTCTACGATTCAATTGGTGATGGCCCTGGCTCCGCTGCATAAAAAGTATCAAATGAAACGTGTAGTCATTTCAACATATCAATCAGTATCTGGAACAGGTGTCAAAGCGGTAAAACAGCTTGAAAATGAGATGGCGGGTATTCAAGGAGAGATGGCCTATCCTTATCCTATTAGTAGAAACGCCTTGCCACACTGTGATGTGTTTTTAGAAAACGGGTATACCAAAGAAGAGATGAAATTAGCTCGCGAGCCCCAAAAAATACTAGATGACAGAACCTTTTCAGTAAGCGCAACCGCAGTACGCATTCCAACGGCTGGGGGGCATTCAGAATCGGTAAATGTTGAATTTCATACTGATTTTGAACTTAATGAGGTTCGTCGAATTCTAAACGAGACCACCGGGGTAACGGTTCAAGACAATCCAGATACGAATACTTATCCAATGCCAATTTACGCACATGACAAGGATGAGGTTTTTGTAGGGCGCATTCGCAGAGATGAAACCCAGCGCAATACCTTGAACATGTGGGTTGTATCTGATAATTTGCGTAAAGGCGCAGCTACCAATGCGGTGCAGATTGCCGAATATTTGGTTGAAAACGCACTGGTATAAAACCGTAGTAGGGAGTCATAGGTTGCTTGTTTAGGCATTCGGGTATAGCAACGGTAAACGTCATATTATGATAGCCAGAATTTGGAAGGGAAGAACTAAAATCGAGCATATGGAGGCCTACACTGCATTCTTAAAAGCCAGGGCAATTCCAGATTATCAAAAGACACCAGGCTTCGTGAATCTTAGTTTCCTAAGACAACCAAATGATAAAGAAGGTCATTTCACCTTGATTACCTATTGGGAGAGTTTAGAGGTCATAAAGCAGTTCGCAGGAGATGATATGGAAAAGGCAAAGTATTATCCGGAGGATGTCGACTTTCTACTAGAATTTTCAGAAAACGTACAGCATTACGAAGTTTTCGCATCTTAACTAGAATGCGTTAAAGAATGTTAAAACCTTTGGCACAAGTTGGTTGTCAAAGGTTTTTTTATGGTATTTTTAGAGTGTATCAATATGAATTCGTAATGAAGAAAATAGCCCTTTTATCGCCACTTGCCCTTTTCCTGTTCGCCTGTCAAACACAAACCAAAAAAGAACCTATTGCCGTGAATTATCCTACTACCGCCAAAGCCGACACCATTGACACGTATTTCGGAACTGAAGTCAAAGACCCTTACCGCTGGTTAGAGGACGATCGCAGCCCTGAAACCGAGGCATGGGTAAAAACCCAAAACAGAACAACCTTCGGGTACTTAGAGCAAATTCCGTTTCGAAATGACCTCAAAAATCGATTGGAAAAACTGTGGAATTATGAAAAGATTACGGCTCCTTTTGAAGAAGGCAACTACACTTATTTCTATAAGAATGATGGACTCCAAAACCAATATGTAGTTTACCGGAAAAAGGGCGAAGGTGAAGCGGAGGTCTTTTTAGACCCAAACACCTTTTCAGAAGACGGAACGACCTCGTTAGCGGGCTTGAGTTTTACCAAAGATGGTACTATGGCAGCCTATCTCATTTCTGAAGGAGGAAGCGACTGGCGAAAGGCCATTGTAATTGATACAGAGACCAAAGAAATTAAAGGAGACACCCTTGTTGATATCAAGTTCAGCGGACTTTCTTGGAGGGGAAATGAGGGGTTTTATTACTCAAGCTATGACAAACCCAAAGGGAGTGAACTTTCGGCCAAGACCGACCAACACAAGGTGTATTTTCATAAACTTGGAACCTCACAAGATCAAGATGAACTTGTTTTTGGGGGCAGGCCTGATGAAAAACACCGTTATATCGGTGCTAGTGTAACCGAAGATCAAAACTATTTGGTACTTTCAGCGGCTACTTCTACCTCGGGGAATAAACTTTTCATTCAAAATTTAAAAGACCCTAACGCCCTTCTGATTCCGGTTGTAGAAGACACTGAATCTGATAATACGATCATTGAAAATGTGGGCTCAAAACTGTTCATCGTCACAGATAGAAATGCCCCTAACACTAAAATAGTTACCGTTGATGCTGAAAACCCTGCCCCTGAGCATTGGGTCGATTTTATTGCTGAAACGGAAAACGTGCTTACGCCAAATACAGGCGGCGGATACTTTTTTGCTGAATATATGGTCGATGCGCTTTCTAAAATATTGCAATACGATTATAATGGAAAGTTGATTCGAGAGGTAAAGCTTCCCGGCTTGGGAAGCGCTTCTGGCTTTGGAGGTAAAAAGGAAGACAAGGAGTTTTACTTCTATTTTACGAACTATATTATTCCTGGTTCATCCTATAAATACAATGTAGAAACAGGCGAATACCAATCCTATTGGAAACCCGAAATTGACTTTAATCCCGAAGAATATGAGAGTAACCAGATTTTCTATGAGTCTAAAGATGGTACTAAAATTCCAATGATGATCACGCACAAAAAGGGCATTGAATTGAATGGAAAGAATCCAACAATTCTGTATGCATATGGGGGTTTTAATATCAGTATCACCCCGTCGTTCAGCATTGTAAATTCGATTTGGATGGAGCAAGGCGGTATTTATGCAGTACCTAACATTCGCGGAGGGGGAGAGTACGGCAAAAAATGGCATGATGCAGGCACCAAGATGCAAAAGCAAAATGTATTCGACGATTTTATAGCGGCAGGCGAGTATTTAATTGCAAACAAGTATACTTCTTCTGATTATTTGGCGATACGTGGAGGTAGTAATGGTGGCTTGCTTGTTGGAGCCACTATGACACAACGCCCAGATTTGATGAAAGTGGCGTTGCCGGCCGTGGGGGTGCTTGACATGTTGCGATATCATACATTTACTGCGGGCGCCGGATGGGCCTACGATTACGGCACTTCAGAAGATAGCAAGGAAATGTTTGACTATTTAAAAGGATATTCTCCGGTTCACAATGTGAAAGCAGGGGTAGCATACCCAGCAACCTTGATAACAACAGGAGACCACGATGATCGCGTTGTACCTGCGCATAGTTTTAAATTCGCGGCCGAATTGCAGGAAAAACAAGAGGGAAAAAACCCCACTTTGATCCGCATCGAAACCAACGCCGGGCATGGAGCAGGTACTCCTGTGAGCAAAACCATTGAACAATATGCTGATATTTTTGGGTTTACACTGCACAACATGGGGTTTAAGGAGTTACCTAACCAAGCAGTTTTAAAAGAATTTAAAGAGTAACTTCAATATTTAATGTTAAAGTCCGTTTCTTTGATAGAGCCGTACTTTTAAATGTATGGCCCCGACTCTTGCTTAAGAGAATACCTTTATTTCCGTAACGAATAAAGAGTACATTCAATCAAATTTCTGCCTATATCATGCTTCAAGTAGATCATGTTTCTTTTGCATATGACGAGACCCTCGTTTTGGAAGATATCAATCTAAAGGTAAATCAAGGAGAACACGTTTGTGTAATCGGGGAGAGTGGCTGTGGAAAAAGCACCCTTCTCAAAATAATTTATGGGCTACTTCAAATAAAAACTGGAGAAGTGTATTGGAACGACTCGCAAGTTTTAGGGCCGTTATATAATCTTGTTCCAGGGGAGCCTTACATGAAATACCTTTCGCAAGACTTTGACCTCATGCCGTATACCACGGTTTATGAAAATGTAAGCCAATACCTTTCTGTTCTTGAACCCGAACTTCTAGAGGAGCGAACCAATGAGTTGTTAGCGATGATTGAAATGACAGATCTCGCGCAAACCAAGGTGCGTTTTTTAAGTGGTGGGCAGCAGCAGCGCGTGGCCTTGGCAAGAGTCTTGGCACAAGAACCCCGCTTGCTATTGCTTGATGAGCCTTTTAGTCATATTGACAACTTTAGAAAGAATAGCATGCGAAGAAATCTTTTCGCATATCTGAGAAAACAGCATATTACAGTTTTGACAGCAACACATGACCATAATGACATGCTTCCATTTGCAGATCGTGTTATAGTACTGCGTGACAAGCGAATTATAGCCAAAGACAGTCCTGAAAATTTATATCGAAACCCAAAAGACCTTTACGTTGCGTCTCTTTTTGGGGAAGCCAATAAAATCCCTATCAATATTGTAAAATCTTATGCCGATACCAAACGCCAGATCATTGTTTATGCCCATGAATTCAAGGTGTCTGCCAAGTCGGGTCTCCCTGCCACTGTTAAGGGGTCTTACTATATGGGAGGGCAATATTTAATTGTGGGCACCTATGAAGGGAAGGATGTATATTTTAACCACAACGAAGCTTTGGAAGATGGGAAGGAAGTTTTTCTAAATATCTCGATAGAAACCATCAACCAACGAATGGGTAACTCCTAGGCATGGATAGATCGAAAATCATTCAGGAACTCAAATTTAAAGCAGTACGAAGTAGTGGAGCAGGTGGCCAACATGTCAATAAGGTTGCTACCAAAATCGAATTGTCTTTTGACCTGAATGCGTCCGATGCGCTTTCTGATACTGAAAAGGAACGCATTGTATTGAAATTGGGGCATCGCCTTACCAAAGAAAATATTTTGCATCTTCAAGGCGATGAAAGTCGTAGCCAACATAAAAACAAAGCACTTGTTATCAAGCGTTTTTTAGAACTAATAGCAGCTGCCTTAAAAGTTCCAAAAAAGAGAAAGGCAACGAAACCATCTAAGGCATCGGTTGAAAAAAGGTTGATGCACAAGAAAAAGGCGGCACTGAAAAAAGCCAATCGTACCAAGCCTGATTTGGAATAATGAATCGGGTTTATTCCAATGCCTTCCAATATTCCGTTGAATCTGTAAGTATATTCAAGTTGACCAATTCGCCTAGTCTCGGCACGATAAACGCTTGTTGCGCATCAGCGCAGGCCTTGATGAATCGTTCAAAGGGGTCTTTCCAAGGGTGCTGCGCAAGTGCAAAACCGGCCCAATGCACAGGCATAATCGTTTGCGCCTTGGCATCGCGAGCGGCTTGTACCGCTTCTTCAGGAAACATATGTATTTGATGCCAATTTTCGTTGTATTGTCCACATTCCATAAGGCCTAAATCAAATGGACCCAATTTTGATCCAACTTCCTTGAAGTGTTGGCCATAGCCGCTATCGCCGCTGAAATATATATTTTCTGTTTGGTATTTCAAGACCCAACCACCCCATAGGCATTTTGCCCGATCGGTTAAACCCCTTCCCGAAAAATGTCTGGTAGGGGTGAAGGTAATTTCAATGTCTTCAAAGTTTGCCGTATTCCACCAGTCAAATTCTTGAATGATGTCTTTAGAAATACCCCATGATTCTAAGTGTCTAGAAGTTCCTAGCGCCACGAAATATTGCTTCACTTTGGGCTTTAGCATTGCTATGCTTGCCAGATCTAAATGATCGTAGTGGTCATGCGTCATTAGAACCAGATCAATTTCAGGAAAGCTGTTGATCAAATTCAAGGTGTTTTCGGAAAACCGGCGGATTGGAAAAGGAGAAATCGGCGCAGCATTTGGCCCGAGCATGGGGTCTATTAATATGGTCTTGCCAGCTATGCGCAGTAAAGCAACGGAGTGCCCGTACCAAATAATTTTTGTTCTTTCGGAAGGACTAAGAAAGGCATCTTGTTCAAAAGGAAGGATAGGGAGTTTTTTTTTGGGAGCTCTACCTGATTTTTCGAAAAACTGTTTGTAAAAGAGTTTTGGAATCTTACTGGGGCTAATGTTCATGCTAGTTTCCTCTATGTTTAGGAATTTCTTACCATCCCAATGTTCGGATCGACCATAACTATTTTCCAAGGCTTTGGTCACCTTTCCGCCAAACTGTTTGCTCATATAGGATTGTATTTTTAGCTAAGTTGTAATGGCATATTTTGCAATCGTTTTCCTGTAAGTCTAAAAACAGCATTCGCCACTGCTGCTCCGATTGGTCCTAAAGGAGGCTCACCTACCGCTCCTGGTTTATCCGTACCCTGTAGTAAAACCACATCGATTTCTTTAGGAGCATGCTTCATTAAAGCCATGTTATAGGGGCCGTAGATGGTTGGGCTGAGTTCGCCATCACTAACATGCATTTGTTCAAACATAGCGGCACTCATGCCCATAATAACGCATCCTTCACATTGGGCTTTTACTTGATCTGGATTTACGGAAATTCCCGGATCCATTGCAAGCGTTACTTTATGCACTCTAATTTCATTACCCTCGATTGAAACCTCAGCTACCTGGGCGCAAGGTGTGTTTGCATCTGTAGAAGCTGCAAATCCCATGGCTCGCCCGTTTATCACCTCATCTGTATAGCCAGCTTTGTCGGCAGCAGCTCGTATGACCTGGCGCAATCGCGTACCAGCCTCATCGTCTTGAATATGAGCTAATCGAAATTCAACGGGATTCTTTTGTGCACGCAACGCCATTTCATCCATAAAACTTTCTATCGCAAATGTATTGGCCAAAAGGCCCAGACTACGCCACCAGCTTGTCGCGAAGGGTAAATCTACATGCCAGTAGACCGACCTATAGTTGGGAATTTTGCCGTATTGAATAAATCCCCCCCGTATAGCTCCGACATCGGCACCGATAATGGTAGGGAGCATACTTGGAATCATAGCGGAATTATTTCCCACATCACCACTAACGAAATGATGTTCGAGATGTTCTAATAGCCCGTTTGCATTTAATTTTCCCTTCATTACATGATGCGTAGGAGGGCGGAACATATCATGCTGAAATTCTTCTTTTCTACTAAAAAAATACTTGACGGGTTTGCCTACGGCTTTTGACATTACCGCTGCCTGAACGGCATGCGGTGTATGCAAACGACGTCCAAAACCACCGCCTAAATAGGTGGGAATAACGTTTACATCTTCTTCCTCTAGGCCCAACCTATCGGCTACTTCTCTACGCGTAATACCAATGACCTGAGTGGAGATTATAATGGTGGCTGTGGTACCTTCTACTGATGCTAATACGCCATTGGGTTCTATCTGTGCATGTGCGCCAATAGGGCTTCTAAACTCCATAGATACCAAACCATCCTCATCCACTTCATCACCCTCCTTTTGAATTATCGTCGATTTTCCATTACCCACAGTCATTACCGAAGTAATATCTTCTGTTTGAAGATTTGTCAAACTATCCCATGTTACTACTATGGCTTTCTTGGCATTTTCGGCTTCGATCAAGGAATGCGCAACAACGCCTACAAAATCATCCTCTTGAATAACTTTTACAACCCCGGGCATAGTCTCAGCCTTAGAAACATCAGCACTTATGAACTTTGCTCCGATTTTGGTTGGTCTAACCACGGTACCAAATAGCATATTGGGCATCGTTGCGTCCATACCAAAAATCGGTTCGCCATAAACTTTCGCGTTTAAATCTACTCGCGGAATGGGTTTTCCAATGTATTTATAGTCTTTGATATCTTTAAGGATTGGCGTGTCTGGAATTTCCCATTCGGTAACACCTTCAGCTACTTCCGCAAAAGTAAGTTGCTTGCTATTCGCTGTAAAAGTGCCATGTTTTACTGTCAAAGTTGATGCTTCAACTCCCATTTTATTAGCAGCCTCGTTCTTAAGCATCTCGCGAAAGGTTGCTGCAATTTCGCGTAAAGGTTGCCAGAGCCCAGACACGGAAGTGCTGCCTCCGGTGCTCATTCCATCAATATTACCTGTAGCGGTAGCTGCGTGAACTACCTCTATTTTATTAATGGCAATTTCAAGTTCATCTGCGGCCATTTGTGCCATACTTGTAAAGGAGCCCTGCCCCATTTCCACCTTTGGAGAGTGTAATATGATCCTATTGTCTTTGGTCAATTCAAACCACAACATCGGATGACTAGTATCACCCATATACGCCACATCCAAGGTGTTCGCCATGGCCAATAGCGACCTTCGTATTGGATTTCTGAAAATATAGGAACCTACCGCTAAAACGCCAACCGTTCCTAAGCCACCTCGAACCAAAAACTTTCTTCTGGAGACTTTCTTTTTTTCCTTAGCCATTTTCTTCGGTATTTAAATTTGTTTGGGTGATTTCAGCCGCTCGGTGAATCGCTTTTCTCATACGATAGTACGTGCCACAACGACATACATTGATGATATCCTTGTCAATATCTTCATCGGTAGGCTTTGGGTTCTGTTCTAACAAAGCAGCCGTTGCCATCATAAATCCAGGTTGGCAGTACCCGCATTGGGGAACGATTTCTTCAATCCACGCCTGTTGTACTGGATGCGGATTGTCTTTGGTGCCAAGCCCTTCTATGGTTGTAATTCGCTTGCCCTCAGCAAACTTCACCGCATACGAACACGAACGAACTGCCGCACCATCGACCTGAATCGTACATGCGCCACAAGCGGCTTTTCCACAGCCAAATTTTGTTCCTTTGAGGTCAAGTATATCGCGCACTACCCAAAGTAATGGCGTGTTCTCGTCTGCAATCTCAACCGATTGTGAAGTGCCGTTAATAAAGAATGATATTTTCATACTATATAGCTATTTTTAATCTTCAGGTACGATAGCACCATGTTCAATCCATTCTTTAACAGCGGCTTTATATTCGGCTAAAGGAACAGGTGGTGGCTCTCGTGGAACGCCATCTGCATTCACTCCGGGATTCCAAGCCCAAAGTACGAGTTCATGTTCGGTCAAATGATGCTCAAGTTCTTCTAGACTGCGATTTCCATTGTTCGCTTTGTTAAGCATTGAGCGTGCGATTTGACTTCTAGTCAATCCTTCCCATTTCATTTTATCGGGTGCCAGAGACCACTCAGGAGCTCCTGGAACGCCAGAATAATCATTATTTTCTGTTTGGTGACAGGTAGTGCATTTTGTAGCCTGATAGCCCAAATTATTTACGCCTCTTGACATTCCAAAATAATGTGGATGACCATCATCTGCCTGTTTGGGGATATGGTCATTTGGGTGGCAGTTAATACATCTCGGACTCATCAAAACATCCATCATTTTGTTGTAGGCGTCATGCTCGGCCACAGCGGTCACTTGCGCCATAGGGACATAATTTGACTCCGTACTTGAATAGTTTAAGGCAAAAACGACTCCTCCAACGATGAGCACCGTGATTAAAAAAGACAGTACTGACTTACTCATGCGGTTCTAGTTTTTAGGGGTGATATCATATTTGTTCAATAAAAAGTCTTTTAACGCAAGTTGGGTTTCCAAACCTTCCTTTAGAATTCCTCCAGATACGCTTTCGATGATGTGGTTTAGCATTACTGCTTCCTGCTCTGAATTTTTATAGTTCAATTCTCTAAACGCCCAAGCTAGTTTATCGATTAGCGGCTGCATTTTTTCTTTCCCAGAAAGCTCGAGCTCCCATTTTAATTTGAACTGTAGTTTCCAAAAATGATATTCGTCTTTTTTGATACTAAAGGGAAACAAAATCGTTTTTTCAAGTACTTTTTTTGGATCCATTTCAGCTATGATGGGCTTAAATATGGTTTTCGTTTTTTCTACGGCAAGACCTAGTATTGCTTCTAAAAGCCCTTGTTTATTTGTAAAATGTCGAAAAATTAACCCTTCAGAAACCCCTGCTTGCTTCGCGATCTTGCTTGTAGGAACTCCTTTGAAGCCTTCATTAGCAAATAGCTCTAAGGCTACAAATAAGATTTGTTCTTTTTTGTCTGTCATTCAAAATAGTGAGTACTCACTTACTAAGATATAAAAAATTATTCAACAGCGTTTCAAAGAAAAGGTTTCTTATACTATTTCTGATATTCTGATTTTCTCTCCATTAAAGTCTACTACGTCACCAATAGACTTCCCTAACAATAATTTTCCGATTGGCGTTGCTCTTGAGATACAATAAATAGGCTTGGTGGTACCTTCAAAAGCCCCTGCCGAAATAGCTAAAAAATAATCTCTTTTTGAAGTTTTAACCCAGCTGCCTAGAACCACGGCGTTGGTCTTAATTGCAATTGAAATCCGCGAAAGAATGATAGCCATTCTTTCAACTTCAAGTAGCTGCTGCCCAAGCTTCTCTCTTTCTAGCTGCAACATGGCTCTACCCGTTTCGTGTTTGTCGCCTGCACTGCTTTTGGTTTCGGCATTTAGCGACTCTTGAATACGCTTAATACTGTCTTGAATACGTAGGGTTCTGCTATTGACATATTCTTGGCAAAACTCGGAAAGTTCTTGTTTTACATTCATTGAGGGGGAAGATAGTCATTTCTCTCCTTCAAGATGATAGAGGTCGGCCAATTTATAGATTAAATATTTGACCATTTTATCTTCTGCCAATTTTCCCTTGTACATTTGAAAAATACGATCCTCGTTTTCTGCCATGAAATAAAACATATCTCCGGTTCTATTCTCGCTGAAAAGATTCCACGATTTTAACCCAGACAACATAGCACTATGCGCCTTATACTTGGTGTAGGCAAGGTTCAGTTTTTTTTGAAAAGCAATATTTCCGTCTCGATCGAACTTTTCATTTTCAAAAGTGTAGCGCTCAAATTCTGTTCTAAGTTTTCTTTCAGACTTTTGGGCTTCAGCAAGTAATTTGAAATAGGCTCGAGCTACGAGATAATGATATTTCTTTCCGAATGATTTATTGGTTTTTGAACTTCGGTATGAAGGCTCTAAAACAAGAACACTAGTTTGTTCTGCACTTGCATATAAACCCTCATTTTCTTGAGAGAAAAGTGGGCTGCAAACTAAAAATAGCAGCAAAAGAAACCCCCTTTGAAATAGGTCAAATCCGTTTTTCATATATAGTGTTCTCGTTACAATACTACACAGCCAATAAACAGGTTGTTCTAGACCTTTTTATTGCTATGCTGCACCATCAATTGCACAAGACCACATGTATGATTTCACATCGGAAGAAAGGTTGAGTTCTACTAAAACACAGGACTCAGGGCTGAATTCTGCTGTTTCGGGGGACGACAATATAGCGATAAAAAGGAATTGGTAGCAATAAAAACACCTCCTTTTTAGAATATTCGAAAAAAGGGAATTACAATATGCTTATTGTCAGCTATTTATACAATATTAAGGAGATTATCATTGCCTTTTGCAACCATACATCTCAAAGGAAGCTACTCCTATGGTTTGCTACATGAGCTCTGCAAGTTCTTTGCCAACCAAACTCCCTATTGCAATACCCATACCACCTAATCGTACGCCACAGTATACGTTGTTGGAAAGCTGCTTGACAATGGGCTTCTTTTGATGGCCCATTCCCATAATACCACTCCATCTTCTTTCGATTTCATGGGGTGTGTTTGGCAAAATACTTTCGCTCAAGATGGTTTCCAATTGGTTTTGAATCAATTCAGTTGCTCCAAATTTGGTGGTTTCTTCACCTTTAAAGTCAAGATTTCTACCTCCTCCGAATAGAATACGATCATCTATATTTCTAAAATAGTAGTACCCCTCGTCTAAATGAAATGTGCCTTTGATATGCAGGTTCTTTATAGGTTTGGTGATTAAAACCTGTGCCCGAGCGGGTTTTATCTTTTCTTTTAGCAGCTGTGAAGCAAAACCGTTGGTTGCAACGTATAGTTTTCTGGTGTGAAATTCGAACTGCTTCGTTTTCACAACAACAGTATCTTGGTTTTCAACAAATTCCTCCACGCTAATAGAATTTAAGATGGTAATGCCGCTTTTTAGGGCCAACCGCAGCAAGCCCGACATCATCTTGCCTGTATCTATTTGAGCTTCAAAACGATTGGTGATATACTTTTCTTGGATATTTTTGAAATTGAAGCTGTTCTCATGGGGTTCAAATGCCTTTGCACCAAAAACCGGGAGCAACAACCTATTTACTTCGTCTAAAGTATCTAAACACCTTTGATAAAGGATATTATGCGTTTCTAGAAACAATTCATGTCCGCCGTGTTGTTGAAAATCGATATTGATATCTCCAAGATTTTCTCGCAGGAGTTGAATGCCATTCCAACGTTTTTGAACTAGTTCTTTCACTTCATCCGCCGCATGAAGTTTGAGGTCGGCTAAAATCTCTGAAATACTTCCAAAACAGGCAAAACCTGCATTTTTGGTGCTGGCACCCTGAGGAAGCGGTCCTTTTTCCAAAACCAATATTTTTGCCGCAGGATACATCTTTTTAAGATATAGCGCACAATTAAGCCCAACAATACCGCTTCCAACAACCGTAAAATCGATGTTGGAAAGCCAGGTTTGGTATTCCCAATAACTGAGGTTCATGCTACTAAAATACAAACAAAAGGAATGATAAAAGCACTGTGTTTTTAGCGCGCTTTTTGCGGTTTGTCTATATGTTCATTCTGGCCCTTGAACAGACTAATCAGTCTGTTATTAAGCAAATAATAGTCGCTTTCTCTTTGTGAATACTGTGTTTTTGTGATGTATTTTATCGATGAAGCACCAATTCTTATGATAGTGATCGATCAAATGCTTGCACAACCAACTCCGGGGTTGGTTTTAAGACTTTTAAGACCACACTTAATTTTGATGTAAGCCACAAAAAAACCCTCGAATTTATCGAGGGTTTTTTATATTATTCGGTTTCGGGCTCCATTTCAAAATCTTCCATGAATTTGGTGGTATAATTTCCGGCCAAATAATCTGGATGATCCATCAATTGCCTATGGAATGGAATCGTTGTTTTTATGCCTTCTATTACAAACTCGTCTAAGGCTCTTTTCATCTTATTTATAGCCTCTTCTCGGGTTTGAGCTGTGGTTATCAACTTGGCGATCATTGAATCGTAATTAGGAGGAATAGTATACCCGCTGTAAACATGGGTATCCATACGCACCCCATGACCACCAGGGGTATGCAAAGTTGTTATCCTTCCTGGGGAGGGTCTAAAGTTATTATAAGGATCTTCGGCATTAATACGACATTCTATAGAATGTAGCTTCGGGAGATAGTTTTTACCTGAAATAGGAACGCCCCCGGCCACCAATATCTGCTCGCGTATCAGATCGTAATCAACTACCTGCTCAGTTATAGGGTGTTCTACTTGAATACGCGTATTCATTTCCATAAAATAGAAATTGCGATGTTTATCAACTAAAAACTCTACTGTACCCGCGCCTTCGTATTTAATAAATTCCGCAGCCTTTATAGCCGCTGCACCCATCTCCTCACGAAGTTTGTCAGTCATGAAGGGAGAAGGTGTCTCTTCTGTCAATTTCTGATGTCTTCGTTGTACAGAACAGTCTCTTTCCGATAGATGACAAGCTTTACCATATTGGTCACCTACGACCTGAATTTCGATATGGCGTGGTTCTTCAATCAGTTTCTCCATATACATGCCGCCATTACCAAAAGCTGCTGTGGCTTCTTTTACCGCACTATCGTAAAGGTCTTCCATTGCATCTTCTGACCAAACCGCTCGCATTCCTTTTCCACCACCTCCGGCAGTCGCCTTAATCATGACCGGATAACCCATTTTCTTCGCAACCTTTTTCGCTTCGGCTACATCTTTTAAAATTCCATCGGATCCTGGTACGCAGGGCACACCCGCTTTTTTCATGGTTGCTTTAGCTGTGGCCTTATCTCCCATTTTGTCAATATGCTCACCAGATGCACCAATAAACTTGATATCATGTTCTGCACAGATCTTAGAGAATTTGGAGTTTTCAGATAAAAATCCGTACCCTGGGTGTATTGCGTCAGCGTTTGTAATTTCAGCGGCCGCAATGATATTCGGTATTTTCAAGTATGATTCGCTACTCGGTGCAGGCCCAATGCAAACCGCTTCATCAGCAAAACGAACATGCAAACTCTCTTCATCGGCCTTGGAGTAGACCGCTACCGTCTTTATACTCATCTCCTTGCAGGTTCGAATCACTCGAAGTGCTATTTCTCCCCTATTCGCAATTAATATTTTTTTAAACATATCATTAGATTAATTTCTCCCGATGTTTCGGGATCAAGTACCAAATTACAAACGCTCCTTTTGGAATTTGTTTTTTGGAATTTGGGATTTAACTTATGATGGATCTACTAAAAATAGGGGTTGGTCAAACTCCACCGGAGATGAATCATCAACTAAAATCTTAACGATTTTACCGGAAACCTCAGATTCAATATCATTGAAAAGCTTCATAGCTTCAATAACACATAGCACATCTCCTTTTGCAATATCAGAACCAACTTCAACAAACGAAGGTTTATCAGGAGCGGGTTTGCGATAAAAGGTACCAATTATAGGTGATTTAATAGTGATATATTTCGAATCATCCTCCGCTGCATCTGTAGCAGCAGTTTCAGCGGGAGTACTTGCAGCCTCGATTGGAGGAGGGGCCATCACTTGAGGTATGGTAGCCTGGGCTACAGGCAATTGTTGAACATAGGTGGTCTCTGGCGCATTACCAATGGCTCCTGTTCTAATTGTTATTTTAATATCATCGGTTTCAAGCTTTACTTCGCTGGCTCCTGACTTTGCCACAAACTTGATGAGACTCTGAATTTCTTTAATGTCCATATAGATTTCGGTTTAAGTTCTGTATCGTTTTAGTTATAAGCCCATTTCAAATAAATTGAGCCCCAAGTAAAGCCTCCACCGAAAGCGGCGAAAACCAAGTTATCTCCTTTTTTTAGTTGACTTTCGTAGTCTGACAAAAGCAATGGCAAAGTAGCCGAGGTTGTATTGCCGTACTTTTGAATGTTCATCATCACTCGTTCTGAATCTAAGCCCATTCGATTGGCAGTAGCATCAATAATACGTTTATTGGCTTGATGTGGCACTAACCAAGCAACATCAGCGTCGGTAAGCTTGTTGCGTATCATAATTTTCTCCGCTACATCCGCCATATTTGAAACGGCGAACTTGAATACTGATTTACCGTCTTGAAAGATGAAATGTTGTCCGGCATCTACGGTCTCATGAGTTGCAGGTAACAAAGAACCTCCTGCTTCCATACCCAAAAACTTCCTTCCTGATCCATCTGCTCTTAAATATTCATCTTGAAAGCCCAAACCTTCCGTATTTGGTTCGAAAAGCACGGCTCCAGCCCCATCACCAAAAATAATACAGGTAGTTCGGTCTGTATAGTCTATTATAGATGACATTTTATCAGCACCGATTAGCAATATTTTCTTGTATCTGCCCGATTCAATATAGCTTGCAGCGGTCGACATGCCGAAAAGAAAACTTGAGCATGCTGCCAGCAAATCGTATGCAAAAGCGTTTGTTGCCCCAATTTCAGAGGCTACAAAGGCAGCTGTAGAGGCTACCATACTATCTGGTGTAGCTGTAGCCACAATAATCAAGTCTATTTCAGATGGATTTAGGTTTCTTTTTTGAAGTAAATCAGTAGCCGCTTGAATTGCCAAATAAGAAGACCCCTCTCCTTCATCTTTTTTTAAGATTCTTCTTTCCTTGATTCCTGTTCTGGTCGTTATCCACTCATCATTGGTTTCGACCAATTCCTCCAACAACTTGTTGGTCATAACAAATTTGGGAACATACGATCCCACAGCCGTTATAGCTGCCGTTACTTTGCTCATACTGAAGCGGTTTTTGTCAAAAAATCTTCAAAAAAGGTTAAAAAACGGTGAAAATTACTCATTTTTCATGACATTTTGCACAAAAAGCTTTTTTTTTAAAAATTGCGCTTTCCCACTTAAAATAATGGGTTTGGTTTGTTTTTGAAACCCTTTTTCACTAAAAAACTCCCAACTTAAAGCGGGAGTTCTATTTTTACTTTTCTCAGCATACGGCCTAAGCTTCGGCTTCCTCTGTTTTATCGATCAAAACTTGACCTTTGTAGTATAATTTACCTTCGTGCCAGTGTGCTCTGTGGTACAAGTGCATTTCACCAGTAGTAGAATCGGTGGCCAAAGTTGGCGCTACAGCTTTGTAGTGCGTTCTTCTTTTGTCTCTTCTAGTTTTGGAAATTTTTCTCTTAGGATGTGCCATTTTACAACTTATTTATCCGTTATTAACTTTTTTAAAGCATCCCATCGGGGATCCGTATCTTTTGTATTGTCTTTTCTTTCTTTTGGTTGGAGTTCTTCAAGCTTTTTTAGAGCTTCAGAATCCAATGACCCATCTAAAACTCCGGGGTGAATTCGCTTTTGAGGAACAGCCAGCACAATCATTTCATATACGTACTGTGCAAGGTTCACTTGATGCTCACCATGTGGAATGATCAATATTTCATCATCCTCATCATTGTAAGCTTCACCAAACTTCACCACCAACTCCAGCGCTGTGGAAATGGGTTGATCGTAGGGTTCGCTCGTACTATCGCAATCTACATTAACCAGCCCGTCTGCTTTCAATTCAAACTCCAGCATCGTACTCGTTTTATGGAGTAAAACCTGCAGATCTAATTTTGCATCGTTGAAATCAGTGTATCCAAAAGATTCAAAGAACTCATTATTTACTGCGTATTCAAACTTGTGTTTTCCTTGCTTCAATCCTGAAAAAGGAATGCTAAACTCCTTTTTTTTCATCATAACCCAGTTGTTTATAACGCTGCACCTGTATGAAAGGCGGCTGCAAAGATACTATTATTTTAATAATAGACAACAGCGAAAACGCGAAAAAATATACTCTTAAACTAAGGGTGACAAGGCGTTGTGTTTCTAACGTCGTACCCTTTGTTTTTGCAAAATATTCTCAGTTAGCCCTTCATATTCTTTCCTATTCTTAAATATACGAAGTGCTGTAAAAACGGCTTCTTTAAATGAGCCAAAATCTGCCTCCCCTTTTCCGGCAATTTCATAAGCCGTGCCATGGTCTGGAGAGGTTCTCACTTTGCTTAGACCAGCAGTATAGTTCACCCCCTTGCCGAAAGAAAGCGTCTTAAAGGGTATCAACCCCTGATCGTGATACGCTGCCAATATGGCATCAAAATTCTTATGTGATTCTGAACCAAAAAAACTGTCGGCTGCATAAGGCCCAAAAACGAAATGACCAGCATCTGACATTTCTTTGATGACAGGTTTCAATATTTCGTCGTCCTCTTTCCCAATAGTGCCATTATCTCCGCTATGGGGGTTAATACCTAGCAATGCTATTTTCGGACTGCGAATACCAAAGTCTGCCCGTAGTGATTTTTCAACCGTTCGCACTTTGGTTCGTATTAATATGGGGTTGATGGCAGCAGGGGCATCTTTGACGGCCACATGATCTGTAAGCAAGCCCACTTTAAGCCCGTCAGTAACCATAAACATCAGGCTTTCACCTTCCAGTTCTTGTGCTAGATAATCGGTATGGCCAGGAAACTTAAAGTCTTCAGATTGAATATTGTTTTTGTTGATGGGAGCAGTGACCAATACGTCGATTTCATTGTTTTTAAGTGCTTCTACGGCCGCCTTTAGCGATTGTATGGCGTAGGATCCTGCTTCTTCAGTGGCTTCACCGAATTGGAGGTTTGGTATTTCTTTCCAAACATTTACAACATTGATTTTCCCATCAATCGCTTTTGACGCCTCTTGAATACCATTGTACTTGATATCCATTCTGAGTGCCTTTGTTTGCGCCGCAATGGTCTTGTTAGACGCAAAAAAAACAGGAGTACAGAAATCGAGCATTCTTGAATCTTGAAAGGTTTTAAGGGCTACCTCGCACCCTATTCCGTTCAAGTCCCCAATGGAAATGCCCAGCGTTATTTTTCTGTTTTCGTCCATCTTATTTTTTACCTTTGCGCGAGGGTTGAATTTACAAAACTACTTAATTTAAACGGAAGATGTTTACGGGAATAATTGAAACTTTGGGGGAAATCACCAAATTGGAACAAGACGGGAGCAATCTGCATATTACCGTCAATTCTGCTATTACCCAAGAATTGAAAATTGACCAAAGTGTGGCGCACAATGGGGTATGTTTGACCGTAGTATCCTTGCAAGAGAATTCGTATACCGTTACGGCTATATCAGAAACACTTCAAAAGTCAAGTCTAGGCCATCTTGAAGTTGGAGATAAAGTCAATTTAGAACGTGCCATGATTTTGGGAAGTCGTCTAGATGGCCATATTGTTCAAGGTCATGTCGACCAAACCGGAGTATGTACTGCTGTGCGAGAAGAAGAGGGGAGTTGGTTATTTTCTTTTGAATATGATGTATCTACCAACAACCCAACTATAGAAAAAGGCTCAATTACTATTGACGGAACCAGTCTGACGGTGGTTGACTCTGGCAAGAATACATTTAGTGTAGCCATCATACCATATACCTATGAGCATACCCGATTCAACAGCTATAAGGTTGGAACTGTGGTTAACCTAGAGTTTGATGTAATTGGAAAATATGTGGCTAAATTGATGCAGCAAACCCATTGATAACGGTTTTAGCCCGTACTCTTTTACAAATCTTTGTGTTTCCAATTGTTGTAAAAACGAACTATTTCCATGGGGTGTTTGATGCGCTTATTTATAATGTTTTGTGCTAGCTCAGGGCAATCTGATAAAAATAGCGCTAGTTTCTTTCGCTTTAAACCAAATAAGCCTTGGTTCACCCGAACCAAGGTATGGCCATCTTCTTTTTTAAAAAAAGCAATAGTGTCTATATATCCTGAATCCGCATCTTCAAATTCCATTAGGTAATAGCATAGAGATCCTTTTGCAACAACTTTTAAGAATTGAAAATCACCTGCAGCAGATTCGGTATATTCATCGTCTAAAAAGCCACCAGTTTGAATGATTTGAAGGCTTTCGAAAGTACTACTCCCTATGGTGTATGATTTAATTTCTTTAGGTCCATATCTCGATTTTCCTCTTTTCCCTTTAAATTTGACTTTCTTGTATAGTTTGCTAAAAGCACCAGTTTTTCGGTCTCGTAGCAAACCATATAAAGTGTCATTGGCAGAGGTTACCACATACCCCTCTTGAGCGTCATTTTGAGCTGCGCTTTGCAACGGCAAGGCTAATAAAGTCAATGTGAGCAGAAATCCCGCTAAGCGGAAGACTTTGTACATAGTTATACCTTAAAGAATATCCTTCTTTGGTACAAAACGTGTGCCAATAGTATATAAAAGCCAACCACTGTTAATCCGTAAAGTAGAGAAGACAGTTGCATTGATATAAAATCATGCGTATAAACGGTATCAAAAAGCCACCCGTGTAACGAGGTCTCGCCTACCTTAATCATGCCCATTACCTTGCTGATAAAACTTGACAGAAAATAGAGTATGATTGCATTGGCACCTGCATATCGGAATATGCTTCCGAATTGGATTCCTTTTACATCTGTCATATAGTAAATCAATGCCAAAATTAAATTGGCCCATCCAGCGGTAACCAAAACGAAACTACTTGTCCAAAGGGCTTTATTGATTGGGAAGAAGACATCCCAAAAATGACCTATGATTAGCATTGCACCACCAATGCCCATTAAAATAGTGGCTTTTTTCTCTTGTTTTGATGTCAAAATAAGTCCTGTAAAAATTCCAAGTAGCGAACTCGCAATAGCAGGAATGGTGCTTAAAAGACCTTCTGGGTCGTAATCTGCTTTATAGTTGTGTGTTCCAAATACTTTGACATCTAACCAATTCGCCAAATTGTTAGGGGCCCGCTCCAAGGTTGAGGCCACCCCTTCTACCGGAACTAGCGTCATCAACAACCAATATCCAATCAAGAAAAAAACCGCAATGCCTATTAAGGTTTTCCAATTAAAATTTAGGAACAGTATAGACGCAAAAAAGAAAACTACACCAATACGCTGCAAAACTCCCGGGAAACGGATATCGGCGAAATCTTTGAAAAACGGAAAGCTAAGCGTAAATGCCCCAAGAAAAAGTCCAAGGCCGATTAATTTTAGCGCTCGAACCGTAATCTTTCGATAGGTGCCTTGATTGACTACCTTATGCTGGTAGGCAAATACAATTGAGGTGCCCACGATAAACAAAAAGAAAGGAAATACAAGGTCTGTAGGGGTATAACCATCCCACTCGGCATGTCGTAAGGGGGGAAAGACTGCAGACCAAGTGCCTGGGGTATTTACCAAAATCATCAAAACGATGGTCGCCCCTCTGAAAATATCTACGGATAAGATTCTGTCTTTCATGATAAAATGTTTTATGGTGATTCCAGTGAAGACGGAATTCTTTTTATTTTTTGGTCAACACTTTACAGGATATTTTCTTTCATTCGATTCCAGGCTTTGATTAGAAGGAACCCAGAAAGCGCTGCCACCGCAGTCAAGATGGCAGCCGAAGTGGTTCGGCCATAAATCCAATAGCCCGTAGCAAACATGATGGAGTAGATAAGTACCACCCCTAATATCATAGCAGTAATGCCCGACGGAACGCTCCATTTTTCATTGGAATTTACGATGTCAACATTGTCGGTTTTTGCCTCTTCAACTACTTTGGCCCAACCAGGTCCTCCCGGTTGAATTTTACGATAGAAACTACGAAGCACCTCTTTTGATTCTGCCTGTGTTACAAATGTGGCAAACACCCAAATTATAGTAGTTGTGACCATAATAAAAGGCAGCTCTCCCCATTCGGGTAAAAGTCCGGTTTCAGCATCAAAAAGGAAAGATTTCAAAGAGGTTGTTGCGATAAGAATCGATAATATTCCCGATGCAAACATCGCAGAAATTTCACTCCAAGCATTGATGCGCCACCAAAACCATCTCAGAATAAAAATCAGTCCGGTACCAGCGCCGAAAGATAAGAGCAGGTTGAATACGTCCATTGCATTTTGCATTAATAACGCCAAAATTGCACTTAATACCATTAACAAAACGGTTGATAATCTTCCAAAAGTTACCATTTGTTTTTCTGTGGCGTTTGGGTTGATTTGTTGCTTGTAAAAATCAAACACCAAATACGAAGAACCCCAGTTCAATTGGGTCGAAATGGTACTCATATAGGCGGCAATCAAAGAGGCAAGCACAACGCCGAGTAACCCGCTGGGTAGTTTGGTCAACATGGCTGAATAGGCTAAATCATGGCCTAATTTATCAGCGGGAACATTTGGAAATGCCTCTGCAATGCTTGCGACATCTGGATAAACAACCAAAGAAGCCAGCGCCACTAAAATCCAGGGCCAAGGCCGTAATGCGTAGTGCATGATGTTAAAAAAGAAGGTAGCGCCAATGGCGTGATTTTCATTTTTAGCCGCTAACATTCGCTGCGCAATATAACCTCCACCCCCAGGCTCACCTCCAGGGTACCAAGAACTCCACCATTGCACCGCCAACGGAATTACCAATATGGTAATCACCATTTTCGTATCGCTTAAATCAGGTAGAATATCCATCTTATTTTTTACAGCCTCGTTTTCTATTACGGCTTGTAAGCCCCCCACTTCAGGAATATTCACCAAATAAAAGGCCGCTCCGATAGCACCTGCCATCGCTACAAAGAATAAAAGGAAATCGGTATAAACCACACCTTTAAATCCGCCCAAAGCACTGAATACAACCGTGATTAGTCCTGCCCCTACTACAGTTTCCCAGGGTTCTAAGCCTAGCATAATTCCACCTATTTTAATGGCGGCCAAAGTAACGGCTGACATGGTTATCACATTAAATAAGACACCTAAATAGACGGCTCTAAACTTTCTCAAAAAACTAGCAGGTTTGCCTCCATACCGTAATTCATAAAACTCCAGATCGGTTTTTACATTTGATTTCCGCCATAGTTTGGCGTACACAAAAACGGTGAGCATTCCAGTCAGTAAGAAACACCACCAGCCCCAGTTACCCGAAACCCCGGTTGTTCTTACCAAATCGGTTACTAAATTTGGCGTATCTGTAGAAAAGGTAGTAGCTACCATTGAAAGCCCTAACAACCACCATGGCATGGTTCTGCCGGAAAGAAAAAATTCAGAGGAGCTTTCGCCTGACTTTTTGGAAACATAAATTCCAATTCCTAAGACAATTGAGAAGAATACAATTATAAAGCCATAATCGAGCGAGCTTAATTCCATAGTTGGGTCGTTTGGTTCGTTGTTAATGTTTAAAGATAAAATAAATTAGAATACTTTTGTCGTTAAACCTTACTTGTGACCATATTTGAAGCTTCTACTATTTCAATTTCTGCCTGGGCATTAGCGATTTCTGCTGCTATTGTAATTGGACTTTCGAAAGCTGGAATCAAGGGTATTGCTATTGTTAATGTCACGTTGATGGCACTGGCCTTCGAAGCAAAAGAATCAACAGGTATTGTAGTTCCCTTATTGATTTTTGGAGATGTTTTTGCGGTTATTTACTACAATAGGCATGCACAGTGGTCGTACATCATTCGATTTTTGCCCTGGATGATTTTTGGAATCCTTATAGGTGTTTTGTTAGGAAATGATTTGGATGAGCAGGCCTTTAAAATAGGCATGGCCATTATCATTTTAGTGAGTGTTGGGATGATGTATTGGTGGGATAAAAGGAAATCAAAAACAGTACCAACACACTGGCTTTTTGCTGGAACGGTAGGAACCATAGCGGGTATAACAACCATGATCGGTAATCTAGGTGGTGCTTTTAGCAACATCTACTTTCTGGCTATGCGGGTACCTAAAAACGAATTTATAGGTACAGCGGCCTGGCTTTTCTTGATCATAAACATCATTAAACTACCCTTCCACATTTTTATATGGGAGACCATTTCTACAGAGACGCTGTTGTTTGACTTAAAGTTGATTCCAGGAATTATTTTAGGGATTATCGTGGGAATAAAGGTGGTAAAACAAATCAAAGATGATTTCTATCGCAAGATGATTTTGGTACTCACGGCCTTAGGGGCCATCGTTATTTTCTTCAAATAAGATTCACTTTGGAAGCCAAAGGAGGATTACCTGCCAGCTGAGGGAAGGTTTTATATAAAAATGAATATTCGAAATGTGGGACTAACGAAACCCTTTTTATAATTAAAACCAAACTGGCAACCATCCTATGTAAAGCCTATCTTCAACCGATATCATTTGATATCAGTTGAATTGGAAGGCAAGTTTTTAAAAGCCCTGAAAATCAAGGCTTTTGAGTCCAACTTGTAAAAACCACAACCAAGAGTGGGTGTACTAAACCCACGAGAGTTTTCTTCGCTTGAGTAAAAAAAGCCCCTAGCTTACAACAAATCAAACTCGGTTTTTACCTTAGTTGGACATGGGGTAATACATAACGGTTAGTGTTTCGTATAGCCCTGTGCTGTCTTATATCACAATTTCAATATCTTAACCCTTATAGCTAGTCAAGAACAAATTTTTAATTTCTTTTTACTTCGGTGGAAAGGATGTTTT
Organism: Maribacter sp.; assembly: GCF_039974175.1. Lineage (GTDB taxonomy): Bacteria > Bacteroidota > Bacteroidia > Flavobacteriales > Flavobacteriaceae > Maribacter_C. The sequence continues at coordinate 43,858 of NZ_JBDWJN010000012.1, read as the reverse complement.
TCCAACACCGAAAAAGATATTTTTCACATATTTATGCCACAATGAACTTATAAAAGACGGTTTGTAAATTTTTATTTTTTTGTAAAGGAACACCGGTAAAATAGCATATAAGGCTAGCGCAAATACTAGGGTGCTAATGACAAAAAAAATCTCAATAACAAATGGAATGTCTAAAATGTTCATTAACTGATTCTATTTTCAAAAAGCCATTCATGTAGCCATGCCTGATTAGGGGACTGGCTTTGCGCAAAACTAAAAAGTGAGCTGCGATTGAAAAGAAAGCGCATGATTTTAATTTTTCATGTCGATGAACAGCAAATTTTACAGATAAACGGCATATAAGTAGGTTTATTCCTGCGTATTTATAATGTACAATTGCCCGAATGCTCAGAAAAAATACCAACTAAAATCGGTTTTGTGGCGTTTGCGCTGCGTTCTAAAATGCATATAAATCACAGTATGCTAACTATTCAAGAAAATACTCATGTATACAAGTTTGCAAAATCTATCGAAGTAGCTCTCAAAGGGTAATAATAGAAAAAGCCTAGAAATTAATTCTAGGCTTTTAATTGGTAAAACTGCTTTACTGCATTACTTTTTCAATGCATCTCTAATCTCTGCTAGCAATTCTTCTGCCGTTGGTCCTGCTGGAGCCGCCTCTGGTTCAGGAGCTTTTGTTTTATTGTAGGCTTTTACAATCATAAACATTACCAGCCCAACAATTAATAGGTTCACAATGGTATTTATCCATGCTCCCCATGCAATGACGGCACCTCCTGCCTCACGGGCTGCATCGAGAGTTGCATATTCCTTCCCATCCATGGCTGTAAACATATTTGCGAAATCGGCTCCGCCTGAAAAATATCCAACAAATGGCATTGCAACATTTTCGACGAATCCAGTAATTACGGCTCCAAGTGCTGTTGCCATAATAACCGCAACGGCAAAGTCGATCACATTGCCCGTCATAATAAAATTCTTAAATTCTTTGAGCATTTTGTATTGGTTTAAAAATTAATTAATAATTGAATTAAAAGGTTGTTTGAATCTTAGCTTTAGGAGCAACCTAATTGATTTAAACTACTAAGGTTGTTTTTGCTCTCTGTCTTGGTATGTGATGCGTTTCTCCAATGCAACAATTCAAAGATGTTGTTTGCCGACAAGGGCTTCCTATTTGTATATGAGATTTTAGGGCGACTTTATTTACTATTGTAATACTACCTATTGATATTTTAACTCCTCTTTTTGTTCGTACTTTCCGCGTCTCTTTACGCATTGTTTACGAAAAGATCAACAAGAGAATACTTATCATCGTGAAAAGCAGCAGTAAGCCGGCTAAGAGAAGAGGGAAAAATGGTTTTTCCATCTGTATAGTATTTGATAATTTATAGTGTCTTAACATCTCAATAAAAAGGGGCATGTGAAATTACTCTCAATATGCCCCCTAGGGAAACACAAACAAATGTATAATAGGCCCTAAACCAATTTGCTATGTATTTTTGTCCCATTTTTTCTACACCTAGGAATTGAGCCAATAGCGGTAAGGAACCGGAGTAGCCTATTTGCTATTGGCAATCCTGAGAACTTAGGTAAGTGTCTTAGTTATTTATCAATCTAAACTCAGTTCTTCGGTTTACAGCGTGCTCTCTTTCTGTACAAGACACGCCTTCTTTACATCTATTTTTGGTCTTGGTCTCTCCATAGCCGTTAGCTACCAGTAAACTTGAGTTCACTCCCTTGCTAATTAGATAATCGGCAACGGCCTTAGCTCTACGTTCAGATAGGGCTTGGTTAGAAGATGCACCTCCTCTAACATCAGTGTGAGAAGCAAGCTCCACTTTTACGCCTGGGTTCTGAGCTAAAACTGGCATTAGGCGTGTATCAATGATTGACTTCGCGGCAGCAGTTAAAGTAGCGCTACCTGTATTCCAATTGATAGGAAGTGCTTGGTATTCAACTAATGAACACTCTACTTCTTTCCAAGTGGTTAATCCACCTTTTTCCTTTAATACCTCTCTGGTTACTGTTTTAGTTTGAGCGGGTATCGTTTCTTCAGTGGTATACGCGTCTTTGTCTAAAACTGTTTTGGTTATTTCTTTGTATTGAGCTGGTATAACTTCCTCCAATACCTTAGCTGGTTCTAGCATAACCGCCTTGGTATACGAGCCGTTTTGCGATGCGATTGGAGATCTACTCACCGAGGCGTCTTGTGCCAACTCCTGACCAGAATAGGTGGCGAATTCGGCTGGATAGCCCTTATAACACCAATACCTACAATCATCTGGGTTGCCAGATGCACAATCGGGGGCGGCAGCTCCCAACTCCCATTGGGCATAGGCCGGCTTCACTTCGATTGTTTGTGAACTGGAGGAGAAAGAAGCTGGAATTACTTTTAAGCTATTCGCTCCTTCTTTGGAAACATAGGTTACCGTCTCAGTACCCCACTTTGCAGGAACGATCGTTAATTTTTTCCCTTCTGCTTTAACCATAACCCGTTCCGTAACGGTTTTGTAGGTTGCTGGAACGGTTTTTAAAACCTTATAGGCAGGTTTTACTGTAATTGACAGGGTCTCATTAACGTAAACGTCGGGCGTAGTACAACGCACATAACATTTACCTGGTTCTGGGTTGGTTGGTAGGTCTTGGGCCATACCTAGTGTTGCGACCATAGTCGCGCATAAAAAAAGTACTCGTTTCATAATTGTTAGTGTTAATTAATACTTGTTTGTGTTACTATTTTTGTGAAGTGTTTACCTCCTGCTTAGAGATATTCAATATTATTTTGGGAAGAAAAAGGCCCATTCCCCGTGGACCTTTGTATCCAACCAAACTAATTAATAATCGAGATCTTCCAGGATGATAGTTCAAGATCACCGATGATGCCAAAAGATGTCTCTTGGGGCAATAGAATTTCTTGAACTCTGAAATCATTTCTTCTTTAACTTAAGTGCGCTGTTTGAAAAGCCAAATACCAATTTTTGTATCGCTTTTGTTGATGTTTCTTTACGGTTATGCAAATTTTTCTTTGATTGGGTTTTTCAATTTTCCTCTTGTGCTTACTCTAGAAAAAAGGCCCTGATTTACAGAGCCTTTTACAACCAACTATTCAAATTCAAACCCAACTTATCGCAAGGGGGAACTACCTGCGACAGTTTTTTTCAAGCAATTAAAACGTCGCCATTTTGTTGTAAACTTAGCTTTGAGCTATTCTCATTGTTGGTACTGGAACATAACTTAATGGTTAGTGTTAGTATAGTTCCTGCAACTGTTTATTATCGTCATTATTAGGTTCATTTTTTTATCACTTCAATTAAGGCATACTAGAAATTCTTGTACTCATAAACCTACGCCACAACCTATTGATCATAGACGGCTTTGAAAGCGTTGCTTTATCGTAAATTAAAGCGGGTAATATGGCGTATAATGTTATCGCGAATACTGTAGTGCTGAGAACGAAAAAAAATTCTGCAATAAATGGGGTGTCTAAAATATTCATGCCTTATAGTTTCCTTGTACTCCAAAACTATACAGTCAATGGCTATTTGAAAGAAGAATGAGATTTTTAATTTAGAGTGTCGATAAACAGCAAGTTTTATCGATAAAATACATATTTATAATCTTTTTCCTACGAATATGCTTAAAGTAACACCTTGTAAAGCGTCTGGAGAAGCTCTTCTTTTTCAAAGGGTTTGATCAAAACCTTGCGCATACCTGCCTTTAGACATTGGTCTATATTTTCTTGATAGGCATTTGCCGTTATGCCAATTATTGGTATGTTTTTAATATTATTAAAAGGAAAATCTTTGATAAGCTTGGTAATTTGAATTCCATTAAGATTGGGAAGGTTAACGTCCATCAAAATCAGATCATAATTATTACTAACTACTTCTTGAAACACCATGGCTCCGTCATAAGCAAGGTCAATTTTAAATCTATTGGTATTTAATAGCATTTTGAACAAGGTAGTTTGAACATACGCATCATCATCAACCAATAAAATTTTGAACTTGCGTTGCTCTTTCCCGTTTGATGTAATTGACGATTCTTGATCAGTATGTAGTGATTTGGTTTCCAATGAAGAAAGTAAAGGGTATTTAAAAACCATATCAAAATAAAATTCCGATCCCTTATCCAACTCCGATTTTAACCTGATTTTACTTCCCATAAGTTCCAATAACCTCTTTGTAATGGTAAGTCCCAATCCGGTACCTTTGGTTTTCTCACTCCCATCTGAACGATAAAAGCTTTCGAAAATTACTTCTTGATTTTCCTTAGAAATACCCAATCCCGTATCGGTCACACGAAATCGAATGCTTGCGGTATTCGCTCTTTTTTGGTTTAATTGTACGCTAAAAGAGACTGTTCCTTTTTCCGTGTATTTGATAGCATTATCTAGTAAATTCGTTACAACCTGAAAAAGTCTTAAGCGATCACCTTCCACAAATTCGGGTATTTTGACATCCCAAGAGCAATCAAAATTCAACGCTTTACTCTTGGCCTTGGCATTATAAGTAAATTGAATTAATTCAAATAGTCGCTGTAACCCGAATAGTTTTTGCTTAATTTCTAACTTTCCAGCATCGATCATTCCAATGCTGAGGGTGTCTTCTAACATCAACCGCAAGTTCGTATTTGATTCTTTTAGAAAATCGAGCATTTTCTGTTGATTATCGCTCATTTTGGTATCACCAAGCAATTCGGTAATGCCCATAATACTGGTCAACGGATTTCTCAACTCATGACTAAAATTCTGTATGAATCGATTCTTAAAGCGTTCTCTTTCTTGCAGTTCGAGATTCTTTAGCACCGTCAACTCTGTTTTAATGACCGACTCATTGCGGGTTTGGGTAACGTTCTGATAGGCGTTATAGTGGTCAGTAAGGTTTTTGATAATCAGCAGCAAACCCGCTTTCTTCACTACAGCCAGAATGTCAACGATGTATAACTGACCATCATGTTCAATATGAATACAATGAAAACTGGTTTCCTCATCCGCTATGCCTTCCAATAGGGGTACTAGACTCTCAAAAAAGAGATGAAATTCAAAAATCGAACTCCCTTTTTTAATATGGAAGAGTGTTTGTTCACTTTCAAGAACCAGACCTGTTTTATCTGTAAGAACAAATTGTTCATTTGTACTGGTATATTGTTGTCTGAATTCTTTAAGCATCAGAAGAAAGTATGGTTGCCAGCTTTAAAAACAGCTCATTGACCGCACTACCTGTTTTAGCACTCGTAAGAAAGTCGACCGTTAGCTCTTGTGCTTGCAATAGATTTTTCAATTCAGCATCTTCGACTAAATCAGACTTATTGCCAACCACCATGAGTGGAACTTCGGGCATTTTTTCAGCAACAAGTTGTAAATCCTCATTCAAATGTTGAAAGGTTGATGGCCTAGAAATATCGAATACAAAAACAGCACCGTGGGTGCCTAACAAATAGGATTGTCTTATTGATTGGATATCATCGGTGCCTTCTAAATCCCAAAGTATTAAAGAAATTGTGCTATCAACAGCTATTTCCACCACTTTTTTGGTGATATGAACTCCTATAGTAACCTTATAATTATCCGAAAAAGTGTCGGTTACAAACCTGCGAATTAAAGAAGTTTTGCCTACACCAAAGTGCCCTAAAACAACAACTTTTTTAGAGCTTTGCATTACCAAAATATTTAGCCAATTCCCTTTCTACTCGAGATTTGGGAACTGGGACGATACTTTTTTGCGCATTGTTCGTTTCAAAGACCAAATCAAGGTTCATGGCCATAAAACTGTTGTAGAAATCAAAGATGATATCTTGCAGTTTGTTTTTAGCACTCAGCACAAAATTACCTGATATTACAACCGCAACATAGTGCGTAGCGAAACTCTGTAAATGAATTCGATATAATTCGTATTCTATAAGTTCTAGGTTCTGATCTCTTTGATTAAAGGCATCTTCAACAAAAGATTTGATCGCAGTGAGCATTCCCGAGACCATTTCTTCATCCATTGCGTCAGACTGAGAGAAACTTGCCTTTAAAATACCAGAGTCTTTTTCAATTAGAAGTACTTGCTGAATTCTAGCCGTAGCCAAATCATCCATCATAAGTTCTTCCTCTTTTTTTCCTGTAAAAAATGACCTGAACTTTCTTTTACCAATGGATAAGAAACTTAGCTGATTATTCATTTTATCTGAAAGCAGCTTCATTTCTTGTGCTACATACTTTTTTATCATTTTACCCAAAATTGGATACAATGCATCTACCACAACATCTTTGTTGATTTTTATTTCTTTTCTAAGTGTTTCGGTAATTGTAGGTCCTAAATTTTCTGGAATACTCTCTTTAAATTCCTGAAGTTGAAAAGCAATAATAGGATCTACTTTTTCAGACAGCTTTTCACGTTCATTTACTGTTTGTTCTAGCTGTTCGATGCGACGAGAAATCTTAGCCTCGAATTCATGCTCGTCAGCCAGAAGAATATCCTTTAAGATTTCTAACTTGTCTTTTTCATCCATTTTAGGATACATGACAATAATTATTTAGAGCCGATTTTTTCGCCCAGCTCGACCAGAAGTTTCCCAAGAATCTTTTTGTTGACACTTTCTTCACCAAGGTCTTCTAATTTTGTCTCTAGGTTCTTCTCCAATTCGGTGATGCGTATATTCGCATCAGTCGATACATTGTCTATGGTAGTATTTAGATCAGTTCGAACTTCCTCAATGAGATCTTCCAAAACTTTCTTTTTCTTAAGAATATCTTTCTTGAGTGCTTCAAACTCAGTATCATAGGCCTGCATCGTTTCGCCGAAAATCAGGTTTTTGATAACGTCAATTTTAGAGACTGAGCTTTCGATTTTATCTTCGAGCTTAAACATAGTGTCGTTTTTCTTGGCCATGGCGTCTTTATTTTAAATGGAACAGGTCTAGCAAAGATTCATCAATAGTCTGGCAATAGTTTGATAAACTAGGGAGGGCTAAAATACAACATTTCAGGGCTTTGTCATTCATTTTGTGTTAGAAATTCTTTCAAGTTCACATTATCAAGCTGAACTGTTACCGCAGCTTACAGTTGAATTTTACACATAGAATTGCTACTGGGTACGTAGGCCTTTTTATTTAGATAAACCACCATTTTGGGTCAATAATTGTATCTTAGTAATCTATCTATGTCACTTATAACGTATTGTTCACATACAATTATGTTAAATAGATACCCCGACCCAACTACTTCATACGAAACTAAAAATTGACACGTTCGCTACATATGAGACCTGTTGTCCTACTTATTGGTTTGTTATTGTTAAATACTTCTTGTAGTTCTTTGAATATTTTTGACAAAAAGAATACATCTAGCGATTCTGCCAGTCAAATTGTTAGTAAAACCAAGGCTTACGACCGTATTATTACAAAGGAAGCCATTACACAAATAGGCCTTTTTGATGTACATAGGGTAGGTGAAAAGTACTATTTCGAAATTCCAGATAGTCTGTTCAATAGAGAAATTCTAGTGGTAACTCGGTTTATTAAAACCCCATCTGGAGCGGGTAACTATGGGGGAGAAAAAATTTCAGAGAACACCATTGTTTTTGAAAGAGGTCCAACCAACAATGTCTTTCTTCGCATTGCTACCTTGGTAAGTGCTGCCGATGAAAATGATGCCATTTCAAAAGCGGTCAACAATTCGAATATTACGCCTATTTTAGAGGCGTTTGATATAAAGGCTTCTCACGAAAAGAAAGCATCCCATTTGATTGAAGTCACCTCATTTTTAAATAGTGAAAACCCGCTTTTAGCGCTTAGCAGCCCTCAAAAAGATGCGTACAAACTTTTAGGAATCGAAAAAGACAAGTCGTATATCAAGGCCATCAATTCTTTTCCCATAAATACCGAAATCAAAACGGTTAAAACCTATAAGGCAAAATCAACCACCGGAAAACGAAAAAAACAACTTCCGGCGGCCGTTGTTGCTGGGGTAGTTACCCTAGAAATCAACAATTCCTTTATCTTATTGCCTAAGGAGCCCATGCGAAAACGGTATGCCGATGCACGTGTGGGCTATTTTGCCAGTTCCTATTTAGAATATGGAGATGATCAGCAAAAGGTAGATCGAAACACCTACATTCATCGTTGGAGACTTGAACCTAATGAAGAAGATCTCGAAAAATGGAAAGGTGGCGAATTGGTGGAGCCTAAAAAACCCATTGTATATTATATCGATCCGGCTACGCCCAAAAAATGGAGACCCTATTTGATTCAAGGTATCAATGATTGGCAAATTGCTTTTGAACAAGCTGGTTTCAAAAATGCTATAATAGGTATGGAATGGCCCGAAAATGATCCGACCATGAGTTTGGAGGATGCCCGTTTTTCTGTACTGCGATATTTTGCCTCTCCCTCAAAGAATGCGTACGGGCCAAATATCGTCGATCCACGAAGTGGTGAAATTTTAGAAAGTCATATCGGATGGTATCACAACCTTATGAATTTGTTGCATAGCTGGTACATGGTGCAGGCGGGGGCGGTTGATGAACGAGCCCAAAAAATGGAATTCGATACCGACCTTATGGGGAACCTTATTCGCTTTGTAAGCTCACATGAAGTTGGGCATACCCTAGGACTTCGTCATAATATGGGCGCAAGTTCGGCAACTCCGGTAGAAAAATTGAGAGATGCTGCATGGTTGAAAAAGAACGGTCACACGAGTTCTATAATGGACTACGCACGCTTCAATTATGTTGCCCAGCCCGAAGATAATATTCCGGTTGAAGATCTTATGCCACGTATTGGAGACTATGACAAATGGGCCATTCAATGGGGTTACGCAAGATGTAGCGAAGCGCTTGACCGTAATGAAGAGCGAGAGCTGTTAAGTCAAATGATCGTTGATAGCGTAAGCAATAACCGCAGATTGTGGTTTGGTGGTGAGGGGCGTGATTTTGACCCTAGATCACAGACAGAAGACTTAGGGGATAATGCCATGGAGGCTAGTATGTATGGTATTTTAAACCTGCAGCGAATAGCACCTTGTATAAAAGACTGGGTGAAAGAAAGTGACAGTGATGATTACTCCAATCTTGATCAGATTTATAGCGATTTGGTCAATCAATATAGCGACTACATTTTTCACGTGACCAAAAATATTGGGGGTATCTACGTAACTCCGAAAACAATGGGAGAGCAAGGTGAAGTTTATCGACCAATAGATATTCAAACCCAAAAACAGGCGTTGGTATTTTTGAACAACTATATTTTTCAAGAACCCAAATGGTTGATGCGGAACGATATTTTGAATGCGATACAGTCACCACGATCTAAAGAATCAGTGACCAAGACGATGGAGAGCGTGATGATAAACTTGCTAGGAGGCAGCAGACTTAGTAGAATGACCTTTATCGCTGAGCGGTATGAAGATGAAAATCCGTATCGGCCTGAAGATTATATCGATGACTTAAACCAGTTGGTGTGGGGAGACATGAACGTATTTTATCAGACGAATGCCTATAGAAGAAAATTGCAGAAATCATATGTTTCCAATATGATTGCGCTGTACAAACCCGATGTGACCGAAGGTTTTGTTGAGGGACTTTTAGCGGAACTTTCGAAAGGATATACTTCAAATACCGATGTTCGTTCTTTGGCGCTAGACAATCTCTTAAACCTTCAAGGGAAAATTAAAAGAACCATTCCCGTCATGACTGATAGACTCACCATTGCCCACCTGAACTATTTGAAAAGAGAAATTGAAGCCGTTGTAGGGGAAACGGAAGATGTAGATCCACTATTTATTCCGTTTCGGAAAGATATTTCGATTAAAGAGGACGGGAAGGAATAAGGGCTGCTCTTACATCGCTCAATTTCGAATTACTCTCTTATTTTCTTTGGGTTCTAGTAAGTCCCACATATTCCCGTACAAATCTTCAAAAACGGCAACTATTCCGTACGATTCTTCTTTTGGCGGTCTGACAAAGTTGATTCCCTTAGCGAGCATCTTGTTATAATCGCGCCAAAAGTCATCTGTAAAAAGAAAAAGGAATACCCTTCCTCCCGTTTGATTTCCGATGCTTTGAGCTTGTTTTTCGTTTGCCGCTTTGGCCAATAAGAGACCGCATTCATTTGCTCCCGGAGGAGCTACTACCACCCATCTCTTATTTTCACTTAATTGGGTGTCTTCAAGGAGCGTAAAATCCAATTGCTCTGTATAAAATTGAATCGCCTCATCGTATTCTTTGACAACCAAGGCGATATGCGCAATATGCTGCTTCATTTACAATGGCCTCTAAGCGGTTTAATTGCCATATTTCTCCATGGTAAAAAGCTCAGGATTACCACCGCGATTACCACAGCCAGAAGCAATATAAATAGCACCTTCATATTCCAATAGGCCAGAACCATGACGCCCTTCGATAAGCGAAGGAAGTGTTCGCCATATATTGGTTTCTAAATTTAGTGCCTCTACCTCGGCATGGGCTTTTTCTTGGGTAGTTGATTCTCCGCCAACCACTACAATCTCCTCCTCGAAGAGAATAGCAGCGTTGCCTGCCCGCTTTGTGGGAATATTATTTGGTAAGGTTTCCCAAGTATTTGAAGCGATATCATAAACATCCACCTCAGCAATTGTTCCTCCAAAAGGTTCATCGGGTACTATTCCAGTATTTCTTCCGGCTGGGGCAACAATTTTTCCATTGACCAAAACCGCCTGAAAATGATCTCTCGCCCGTGGGGCGTCGGCCAAGACTTCCCATTTCCCCGTAACAGGATCGTATACATCCATCCAAGTTTTGTGGTCGCCTATATGTCCGTTTTTGATGCCGCAAGCAACATAAATCTTTCCATTGTGCAACACATTGCCAGTTGAACCTCTTCTTCGTTCTTCAGGAATCTCATGGCCTGTACTCCAAGCATCGGTAGCCGGGTCGTAAATGTATACGTGTGTAGTCGGCGTTTCATCGGGCCACCCTCCCGTCATTGCAGAAATACAATAGATTTTATTTTTATAAACCACGGGTTGAAAATGGTGCATTTCAATGGGTGGTTCAGCGCCTTCCGTCCAGCTGCCCGTTTGTGTATCATAAATACTCACTGGTCGAATGCTTCTACCGCCCAACAAATAGAACTTCTGGCCAACGCGAACAAAAGCGGCTTCATGGCGCTGCACGGGTTTGCTTTCATCTTTTGAAACTACAGATTGCCAGATTAAATCGGCCTTTTCTTCCTCTGCCAGGGGTTCAGATTCTATTTCTTTTGGAGCCTCCTTACATTGGGTTAATAGCAACAAACAACAGATATAAAAAAGGGTCTTTAGCATTATTTCTAGGTGTTAAGTCTTAATTTTAGCGTTGTGAACTTAAGATGAGTCATAAATTTATTGCTTTTATTCTTTTGATTTCTCAAAATTGATAAAAACTCAGCCGTATGAGACGTATTTTTCCTTTTTCCATTGCCCTAATGGTGTGCTTTATTACATCGCTTTCCATGGCACAAGAAGCATCATCTATGAAAGTGGTGTTGATTACTTTAGACGGTTTACGCTGGCAAGAACTCTTTTCGGGCGCTGACCCACTTTTAATAAACCATGAAGAATATGTAAGTGATACTACGGCATTGAAGAAACGTTTTTGGCGAGATTCACCTCAAGAACGTCGCGAGTTACTATTTCCATTTCTATGGAAGGAAGTATCAAAAATGGGACAAATTCACGGAAATAGACATTTGGGTAGTAAGGTAGACTTGACCAATACCAAATGGTTTTCCTACCCAGGTTATAACGAAATTCTATCTGGAAAAGCAGACGACTCAAGAATAGATAGCAATGACAAAATTAATAACCCCAACACCACCATTTTAGAAATCGCCAACAAAGACCAACGCTATAAGGGCAAAGTCGCCGCTTTTGGTAGCTGGGATGTCTTTCCCTACATCATAAACGAAGAACGCTCTGGGGTTCCCGTAAATGCAGGTTTTGAATTGGCCATAGGTAATGATTTGACAGCAGGCGAAAAGTTCTTGAATGAATTACAACCCACCGTGCCAAGCCCTTGGAGCACTGTTCGTCTAGATGCTTTTACCCATAATTATGCCCTGGAGCATATGAAAAAAAACCATCCTGAACTAGTGTATATCGCCTATGGGGAAACTGATGATTTTGCACATGAAGGCCATTATGATGCCTACCTAAAATCGGCAAACACTACCGATTCTTTTATTAAAACACTGTGGGACTTTACTCAACAAGACCCCTTTTACAAAGATCATACGGTTTTTATAATTTCTACAGATCACGGAAGAGGAGCGATTGATCTTAAGACATGGACAGGCCATGGGAGTAAGGTAAAAGATGCGGGAAGCGTCTGGCTTATTCTATTCGGAAGTGGCATTAAAGCTGACGGGGAAGTGAGCACAAACGAACAATTGCACAGCAACCAAATTGCACCCACCATAGCTAAAATTTTAGAATTGCAAAAGATAAGTACGGCTATGGTTGGGAAACCTTTACCAATTTTTAAGGAATAAGAACGCAGAGATAATATTAACTTAAAGCTTAGATAACCTAAGAATTACTATTGTGCCAGAACTTTGCCACTCACCTTATCGGAGGTGGTTTGGTTTGAGTTAGTTGGTTAAAACCGGTGTGGAGACATCGGTTTTTTGATTTCAGAAGTTTGCCATTTGATATCTTACCGACTTTGCTTGGCCATCCACTCCATTAAAGTTACCGGCGTAGCGTCAAACATCACAGGCTTACCATTAAAGTCAAAATCGGCATGATTGGCATGCGAATATATCCACGACCAGTGGCCGTTGAAATGATAGTCTTTTCCTCCATATACCCCACTGAGGTCGGTAACATGATCGTAGTACGAAAAATGAATGTTGGGTGCGCCCGCTGCTATTAATCGATGGTACAATGGCACCACGGTTTCATCAGCTTTGGTTACCGGATCATCTTTGGAATGCACGAACCATATGGGTTTGTTCTTGATGCTAGCGATATGGGCATCAGTAATGTATTGCTCGTGGTAGGCCAGAGCACTGATATAGGCCGCAGCAAAATACTCTGAATGCAACAGCAACAATTTTAAGCTCATATAACCTCCGTTAGAACAACCCCCGATATAAATTCTATCTTTATCTACTTTAGGATGGTCAGCTACATATTTTTTGATCAAGCCCATCAATGCCTCATTATAAATATCGTTTTCCTTTCCGCGGGTATAGGTACCGTTCGCTTGCTGCATCCAAAAAGTGGGTGTTTGCGGAACTAAAACATAAGCTCCACCAAAAATAGACTGTATTTCTTCAGAGGCATAATTCGTTGCCTTGTTGGCAATTAGCGCAATACTTGGGTCGGTTCCTCCTTCGCCACCCCCATGAAGCCAAATTAGCAAAGGAGATTTTTCGTCTGCACTTTTCGGTTCAAAGGATCCATAGGTCAAAGTGATGCCATTTTGAGTATGCCTTCCGCTCAAGTCAAACTTGTCAATCTCGGATACAATACGTGCCGCTTCGGTATTCCAAACGCTTCCTGAAACATGGCTAATGACTAATTTATAATCAATCCATTGATTGCTTCCGCGGCCATTTTGAAAAACATATTTGATGGGGGAGGTAAGCGCATCATCTGGACTAACAAACAAAACAAGGGTAATATGATTTCCCTTAGAAGTTCTGTTTCCCTTGTTATCTGAAACATAGGCATACACCACCTTTCTATCGCCTTCAGCTTCATCGGGTCTCATTGCTACCCCTGCTGCACTTCGCTCGACACGAACTGAAAATTCAGCTGCTTTTGCCTCGGTGACTTCTTTCTCCACAGGTAAAACAACTTTATTCACACCGGGGCCCCAGTCATATGCACTCACGATAAGCTTGTAATCGCCTTGCCCTTCGGCCACTTGGGCAGTCAAATTTGAGATCGTAAAAATAAGGGCTAAAAGGAATGGTAAGCTTCTGAACTTTTTGGTATTCTCCATGGAGTATGTAGTTTTAGAGGAACAAGATACTATTTTAGTACGGTTGGTTTTTAGGCATGAACAACAATGTTATTCATCAAATTAGCCCTCATTGAGGCTTGCAAGCATCAATATTCTTTCTGATGGTCGTTGTAATCATCTTGGGGATTCTCTTACTAGCTCCAACAGCAATCGCTCTTTATTTAGAAATTCTTTTAAAATCGTCTACGCTGACCTGAATACTGCATGGCCTCGCCTTTGCCGAAGCCATAACTAAAACCAAAAGCCACAAAAGTACCACGCAACCTGCGACTATACACCTCAAAATCTTCTTGGGCGATCAAATTTTCATTGACGCGCGAAGCAAACAGATCACGAACACTTAAATTCAATACCGCTTTCCCTTTCATGATGTCTTTTCGTATACCCAAATCCATATATAGAAAGTCACTTCTGATGCCCTGAACCGTTCGTACCCGCGACCGATAGTTTCCGGTAGTTTCAAATTCGAAATCGGCCGGCAACTTAAACTTTGCCATTAGTTTTGACGACCATTGATCGCCTGTAAAGTCGAAAACTGTTGCTTCAAAAGTACCCTCACGAGCGAATTGGCTATAATTGAAATCACCGTTTAAAGTCACCCATTTGAACGGACTATATTTGCCATTAAATTCAAGTCCGGTGATTGTATTCACACCGATGTTTTCGGGCCTTACCGTATTCACGTTGTTTTCAAAGATCGATACCCGTTCAATGACATCAGTAGTATATCTATAATACACGCCAAAATTTAAGGATGCGTTTCCCAAAATATAAATGCTGGTAATTTCATAAGAATCGGTGAATTCGGGTTGTAGATTCGGATTTCCTTGCCGAATACTAAAGTTGTTGCGAATATTGAAAAACGGATTCAAATCCCACATTCTAGGCCGGTAAACGCGTTTTGAATAGCCTGCTTGTATAGAAATCTTATCTGAAAACTTATAGGAGGAATGCATGCTTGGAAATAGATTGGTATAGCGCTGATCATTCACCTCATTGGTAGTTGCCAGCAGGGTATTGAGATTAGTTTGCTCCAAACGTAGGCCCGCCTTCACTCCCCATTTTTCTCCCTCATAGGCAGTTGTACTATAGAGGCCCAATACATCTTGGTTGAATTCAAAAATGTTGGTCAAACCGGGGTCATTTACAAAACTTCCGTTGATAAGATTATTGACTTCAAAATCGTTCGCAACGTCATTCAATACAAACTGGGCTCCAGACTCCAATTTCCACTTTTTTGCAAAGGGCCGAGTATAATCTAATTTAAAGGTATAAACCGCTTCCTTGAAGTCGGTTCTGGTTTCTTGGGTAGCATCGTTATCGATGCCCGAAATCGTTGAATTTATAAATTCCGAAGATTGGTCCTTACCAAAGTATCTCCCCAATCCACTGAACAGTAAGGTGTGATCTTCATCATCTTTAAATTCCTTCTTGTACTGTAATTCATATTGGAATTTCGGATTTCTGGCTTCTGTAACTTCGGTACGTTGCCATTCAGATACCAATTCGTTTGCAGCATCAAGTGTGGTGAAATTGGTTGCGGAGGGCTGGTCTTCCAATTCCAACGAAAAATTTCCGGAAAGTGTCAGAATATTATTTTCATTGATGTAATAGTCGGTGCCCAGCACAAAATTGTAATAGGTTTCATTGCGAAACTCCGTTCCGGTTGAAAGTACTGTGGTGTTGTTTACCAAATCAACATTCCGATTTATGCGGTCATCGGGTAGTTCGCGAATACCAAAGCCGAGTTGGCTAAACAAATTAAATTTTTCGCCACGTCGATTGAGACTAACGCCAATACTATGCGCATCAGGCGCTCCTGTATTTACCGATACCGAACCGTTCAGCCCTTTGCGTTGTTCTTTCTTAATTACGATATTGATAATACCCGAAGTGCCTTCAGCATCATATTTCGCAGAGGGGTTGGTAATCACTTCTACCCGGTCGATCATATCGGCAGTAAGTGTGCCTAGGGTATTGCCTTGTTCACTGGCGATTACCGAAGGTTTACCATTGATCAAAATTTGCACCCCTTGACTTCCGCGCAAACTAATCGACCCTTCAATGTCGACGTTTACTGAGGGTACGTTGTTCAAAACTTCTAAGGCACTGGCACCCGTAGAGCTCAAATCCTTGCCCACATTAAAAACGCGTTTGTCTAATTTGAATTCAGTACGAGAAATTTCACCCTCTACCACAACTTCCTGCAATTGCTCGGCATCTTCCGAAAGAGTGACATTGCCTAGGTCGATTTTTTCACCTGGGGCAGGGGGTTGTCCAAACGTCTTGGTTTCGAAACCTAGAAAACTAATTTCGATAAAGAAATCAGTGGCATCTGTTTCCAGAACAAAAGTGCCATCATCTGCGGTTGTGGTGCCGTCAATGGGCTTTTTGGTTTCATTATCGCCCACCATAACAGTCGCAAAGGCAATAGGTTGTTGGCTGGTTTCCTCGAGTACTTTACCAGTAATGGTAGTGGTCTTGGATTGGGCCAATACCACATCCATAGTAAAAAATAGGAACGCAAGAAGTAGGCCATAGCACAGTTTATGTATCATGAGTGAATTCGTTTTTATTGATACCTCAAAGTTGGACTTTTATTTTAGAGCAATAGACTATATTCTGTGAACGACAGGGATTGCCCCTTAAACAACACCCTTGGCTTAAATAGACGTTTACGGTGCTAAATCGGTCGATGGCAGTTTTAAACAAGGTCACTTGGCATAATAGTTTACTTTTGGAATATGGCATCGAAACTATCGTTCTTAAATAGCACTTCCAAAGAGGTGGTGTTTCAGCTGTTGCTTCATATTGTGCTTTTCTTGTTTTTCTCCTTCGACAAGAACGAACCCTCGATTCAAGAATATAAAATAATGGCGTTTTTAAACTATGCGTTTGGCGCTTTCGTTATCAATTACATTTTGTTGCCCCGTTTTTTCTACACCAAGAAATACTTACTTTTCTTTCTCTCCGTAACGGTGATAATCACGGCAAATATTATGATCGAAGAGATGGTGCTTGAGGTGATCTATTACCCCGACACTCGCGGAAAACATTTTCCAGGTATTGTCTTTAGTCTCTTAGATGTTATGCCTGTGATTATGATACTGTCTGGTTTTAAGTTTGCATGGGATGCCTCGAAAAAGCAGTTGGAAGTTGACGAGCTTCGCTCATCGGTCAAAGAAAGTGAGCTACAGTTTTTAAAATCGCAGATTAACCCCCATTTTTTATTCAATAACCTGAACAATTTGTATTCCTATGCTATGGTGCAATCTGCAAAAACACCGTCTATCATTTTGGAACTTTCCTCGGTACTCCGCTATATGCTGTATGACTGCAAGGAGCAATACGTTGCATTACACAAGGAAATCGAACACTTAAAAAATTTCACCAAATTGAACGAGCTGCAAATCGAGGAACGCGGCACGGTGAGCTTCGAAACGAAAAATATCAAATCGGGCTATCGCATTGCGCCTTTAATCTTAACCGTCTTTATCGAAAATGCATTCAAGCACAGTACGGCAAGTCAATCAAAGGGTATCACCGTCGACGTAGCGATTAAGGTGACAGATAGTGGCATGCTTGCATTCGAATGTAGAAATTCGTTCCAACAACTTACCAATGTCGACAACCTCTCTAGTGGAATAGGGCTTCAGAATGTCAAAAAACGCTTGCAACTCTTGTATCCTGATGCCCATGAACTGGCCATTCAGGTTATTGATGACCTATTTACGGTATATTTGAAGATGCAATTAAAAAAGGACCCGGCATGATACGTTGCATTATCATCGAAGACCAGCCACCAGCGCAAAGAGTACTACAGAAGTATATCAATGATATGGGCAATATGGAGTTGTTGGCCACCTTTGCAGATGCACTTCAGGCGATCGACTTCCTAAAAGCAGAAACTGTAGACCTTATTTTTTTAGATATTCATTTACCGAAGATTTCGGGCATCGATTTCCTAAAAGTATTGGCAGAGAAGCCGCACATAATTTTGACTACGGCTTTTCCTGATTATGCCTTGGAAAGTTATGAATATGATGTAGTAGACTATCTGTTAAAACCTTTCTCTTTCGAACGATTTGTACTGGCAATTTCTAAAGTCAAATCACCGATATCTCAAGAGGTAAAAGGCGAAAATCAAATGGAGAACACCGCTTTGTCAGATATGATTTTTATTAAATCGGGCTATGAACATATCAAAATTGACGTTGCCGATATCTTTTATATAGCCTCCGATTCTGATTATACTGAAATCAGTACTGCGGAAAAGAAATACCTGTCACAAGAACCGCTGCGTTTTTGGGAAGAACAGCTCGATTCGAAAAAATTTGTTCGAACTCATAAATCTTTTATCTTAAATATCTCGAAAATCGAAAAGATTATCGGTAACCAAGTGCGTTTAGATGACCAAACGAAGATACCCATAGGTCGGGCCTTTAAGGAGCGGTTTATGAAGCACGTTTTAAAATAATCTGCTTTGAGGCAGCGCGAGCGTAGCTTTGAATATACAATTGATTAAAACATACCATCATGAAAAAGCTAAAAAAAGAAGACATCACACAAGAGGTATTTGACCTTTATGATGATTATGCCCATGATAGGGTGAGTAGAAGACTGTTTTTAGATAAATTATCAACCTATGCTGTTGGGGGGCTTACCGTTTCTTCCTTGCTAAGCTTTATTTCTCCAGATTACGTCAAAAAGATTCAAATACAACAAGATGATTCACGCTTGCGATCGGAATTCATCAATTATGATTCACCAAAAGGCGGGGGTTCGATGAAGGGGCTGCTTTCAAGACCCAAAGATGTCAAAGGAAAACTTCCGGGTATTGTTGTTGTGCATGAGAACCGTGGGTTGAATCCGCATATTGAAGATGTGGGAAGACGTGCTGGTTTAGCCGGTTTTGTATCATTAGCACCTGATGCTTTGACGCCTTTAGGGGGGTATCCGGGAACGGACGACGAGGGCCGTACCTTGCAACGACAGCGTGACCGCAACGAGATGTTGGAAGATTTTATCGCTGCTTTTGAGTTTCTAAAAAAGCACCCAGACTGTTCTGGAAAAGTTGGGGTAGTCGGTTTTTGTTTCGGCGGATGGATTTCAAATATGATGGCGGTAAGGGTGCCTGACCTAAGTGCTGCCGTACCATTCTATGGCGGACAGCCCAAAGAAGATATTGACAAAATAAAAGCCCCACTTCTACTTCATTTCGGGGACTTAGATAAGCGTGTAAATGCCGGCTGGCCAGCTTATGAAGCTGCTTTAAAGGAGCATGGCAAAGCATACGAGGCTCATATGTATGAGAATGCCAATCACGGTTTTCACAACGATACCACCCCGCGCTATGACCGCGAAGCGGCAACATTGGCATGGAGCAGAACCGTCGATTTTTTCAAAGAAAAATTAGGATAGCCTTATGCCCCACTTTTTTAGCGATTTTTCAAGGTTTTGTTAAAATAAGTAGCCAAAACCTCCGTTATAATAACATAGCCCTATAAATTCCTAGTTATATAGCACTTTTACTTTAGAATCTGCATTCGAGACGCATTTCTGACCAAATTTTAATTATGGGGCACAAAACACTATATAACACTTCGTGGAATACCGTCTACGATTATTTGAACGATCCGGGTAACCGTATAAAACATCAACACTTCTATACTGCTGTAGAACCCATTATCAAGCATTGGTTGCTTCGATTGGGTTTAAAAGATGACCTTGAGGGGCATGCCAAGAGTATTTTCTCAGACCTTTTTCTCAAAGAACTGAAACGCTACCGCTCTGGGAAGTTGGTACGTGAAAAGTGTACAGCCAAAATCACCACCTATTACTTTCCGGTGATTAAGAACCTCTGCCTAGATTATATCAAAGTGCTACGAAGCGAAACCCATTTTACGGAAGACCCATCAGCGCTTGATTTGGAGGCGGAAGTCGGGGTATTCGATTCGCTGTGGGGTGAACACAAGAATATGGTGTTGACCGAAATGAGCCGCCATATCAAAGAATTTATTGAGTTTTCAGGCTTTGCACGCGCTAAAAGAGAGGTGTTACGAAAACGCTTTATCGAAGGGCGAAAATTCCCCGAGATTTTAAGGGATGTTGACCGTAGCGTTTTTGAAGCACAGCGAAAATGGGCTTGTAGACAGGGTAAAAAAATAGCGGCTATCATTGCAGAAATTCTACTGCCTGCCTTTATCGAATTTCACCGCTTGCCGATCAGCAAAAAAATCGATCCGCGACTCATTGAAAAGTATTTGTTAGGCCTGAGAACGAAGCTAGCTCGATGAGTTTAACAATGCAAGAATGGTATCGCTATACTCGTCGAGCGTATGTTGTCGACCTTCCTCGAGCGGTTTGTCAAGGGCCTCAATTTTAGGAAAGAGTAATTCGGTAAGCTCATCCCAAGGGCCTTCCAAGACCAGATTTTCCAAATGCAGGTAATCGAGTTGCAGCATACGCACTTTAAACGCTAGCTCTTCGTTTTGTTTTACCCTACTCAAGAACGCAGTACGTATTTCAGGGGCAAGAACCGTCTCGCCTTTTAAATAGGCTTGATAGCTAAGCAAAAGATAACTCTCGAGCTTTTTTTGCAACAAGGAGTTCTCCTTTGTTGTTGCCTTATCCTCCTTAGGTGTTGCTTCCTTTTTGCTTAAATCGTTCATCGATGGTACGCTCTATGTGATTTATATCTACTTGCAAAGGTACGATAGCCTGTTTTGAACAGTACTATTATTCAAGGTTTGGTGGTAAAAGTATAGAAGGAATTTCAGTTGTAGCAACAATGTTACTAACACTTGGCAAGTAGTGTTTTTTCGAATATTAATTCTTTAATAGTTGGTCTGTACTATAAAAATACCCAATTATTCCTACTTATACAATTTGGAGTAGGCCATGGCGGCTAGAATTCCTGCGGAACCTGCCCCTGACTTCGAGGGAATGGCGGGAGCACCTTTTCGAGTCAAAACACCCTCGTCATTTTTTACATAGCCTACCCAAACCACCACTAATTTTTTTCCGTCACTAAGCACTGTCCAGCCATCTTTGGCTTTGCCAGTGGTACCTGTTTTGCCGTAGTAGGAGCGTTCTTTTGGTAGAAAGGGGAGTAATCGATGACAAGTGCCGCCAGCCTCAAAAGCGAGGGGCAACAAGCTTTTAATGCTGTTGGCACTTTTCGTAGCGTATAGCGTTCTACGTTTTCTTGAGCTGCCATCGAAAATAGTATCTTGCAGGTGAGGGTCAATAATGTATTTCCAGGGCGTTAAGGGAATTGCCTGGCCCTTATTGAAAAGCATTTGATAGGCCTGGGCCACCTCCCATGGAGTCATGGTTTTGGTGCCTAAAATGTAAGATTCACCTATGCTATATGAGGGATTTGAAGAAATATCTAACTTCTGCAACTGCTGTTCCACTTTTCGAGCCACCTTTAAAGGGTTCGCATGTACTCGATAGTTGACCGCTGCCTTGTTCAGGCTGTATTTGAGTACATCGCCCACAACTACCTCCTTATTCAACAACTTTTTGCCTGTATTACCGGGATTGTATTTGTATTCCTTTAAATCGCCATTAAACAGCCTGGTGTTGGCATCAAAATCATGATTTTCAAATAACTCCAGAAAAACCAAGGGTTTGAGTACTGAACCACATTGGAAACCGTCACCGTAGTCGACAAAATTTGCCATGGCGCCACTGTTCTTACGATTACCCAATGTGGCTTCAATGTGCCCCGTTTTGATATCTATGGCGATAAGGGAGGCTTCCAAATCATAGCCTTTTACTGATAGGCGAGAACGGTTGTATTTCGTAAAAAGCGCCAAGGCTTCTGCCAGTTTCTCCTGATTCGCCTTCGTAATCGAGGAAACATACTGGGTGGCAAAGCGTTCTTTCGATTTACCACGGGTCGCCTTTAGA
Source organism: Maribacter sp. (assembly GCF_039974175.1). Classification (GTDB taxonomy): domain Bacteria; phylum Bacteroidota; class Bacteroidia; order Flavobacteriales; family Flavobacteriaceae; genus Maribacter_C. Next base: position 21,968 of record NZ_JBDWJN010000012.1, on the reverse strand, counting down.
AAGTTGGTAAAAGCGGTTGTCTTTCGAAGACTGTTGCGTTGAGCAAAGCGCAATTCCATCGTTCGCATGGCAGCCAATTTCTTTTTATCTATATCCTCTTCTGCAATGAGCTCGAAATACCCGAGTATATTTTCCTTGATTTCTTTTTGATTGGCAAAGCGGTCATTGCAAAGTGCTTTGAGTTCACTGGCGCCCTTTAAGGTTTTGATGGTCAGCAGCATTTCCAAATCGTTCAAATCATGTGGCGCCCGATTAAAAATGGCATAAGAAGCTAGAATGAGTCCAGAGAAGTCGCGTTCGTAAAAGAAGTTTCCGGAGTAGTTGGTATAGGCCATGAGTATTTCTTCGGGCGTGGCTGACTTTACCATTTGAAAGGCCGCTAACTGCTCGCCGTACTTCCGGGAGAGGTAAATGGTGCCTATTCCTTCTTTTTTATGGATGGCGTTTTTTAGTAATTGTTGGGGAATGTTCGAACCGCCGTCTGCCTTTCCCTTAAACAATCTGGCAATCCCTGAAAAAGACATTCCATAGGCATTGTCCTTTCCGAAGCCGAAGAAATTCTTACTCTCTACCTTGGTCAAAAAATAGACATAGCTCTCGGGAAGTTCTTCATAGGAAAGTATCGGAACAATAGGAAATTTATTCAAGGCCCCCTTTCGATTGAGTTCTTGCAATTCCTCCGTTTTCAACTGATTATTGAGTACGGTGTTTTCCCCAAAAACTGCCAAGAGTTTATGATCTTCATCACGCACCGAAGAAATAAAATTGGCATTGGGCTCCAACTTCATTTTCGACGGCCAAATCACATGAAAGAGAATAAGCGCCAAGAAAACTCCGCCTACAATTTTTATCGCTTTTAACCAGTCGTTCATGCTACTTTTCGTTTTTCAAAATCAGAAATAAATTTAATGAGGTGATAGATGGCGGGGCTCACCCATCTCCAAAAAACAACGAGAAGGCTACCGTTAAAAAGCAAGGAGATGATGAGCCCAAGATTGGATGGAGCATACATACGTATATAAGCTGGTAACAAGAACAGCGCCCCCAAGGCTACAAAAAAGACGACCATATTCTTGGTCGATTCGAAGACACCAGACAGCCAGTAAAATCGAACAGACAATACTTTTGATTCGAGGGCCATTTTAACCCACGTATAATGAAAATGCAACCATGCTGCGATAAACAAACAGGCTGTGAAATGTAACCTGGCGATAAATACCGCAAAGAAATTATGGAAGATACGCCAGCCACTATCAAATGTTTGAAAGGGGTAGGAGACATACAATAAGGTTTCAAAAAACATAAATAAGCCTAAGCACATCAACTGCAGCTTCAAACGGTCATGCGATAGATTATAGCTCGAGGTAATATTCAATTTGCTAAGGCAAAACAGCACGGCATATAAGCCTGAGAAATAGGAAACTGCATGCAGGCCGAAATAGGAAATAGGGTATTTGAGATTCGCTAGTGGCGAGAGCAAATCAGACCCCAACCAATACACATTGTTCATCAAAATGTTGTATTCGATAATGCTAGATGATATGCTCAGACACAAAGCCGAAAAAAGAAGTTTGCTAAAGACAAAACACAGCAAACTGGTGGCCATACCAATAATTAAGACCTTTAAGGTGCCCCAGCCCTCTTCTTTGGCTACCTGTAGCTTAAACCAGTTCTTTCTCGGAATATAGAAAAAGACACAGACGACCAAGGCCAATACAATTAGCAAGAGATATACGACTATAGCGGGCATGTTTAAATGGTTGAGATTCCGTCGGCAAAGGTTACATTAAGCCCCAGATGTTCTTCGAGGGCGTATTTCCAAAAGGCCCTTGCTTTATGCACTACGCCCGAATTTTTCGGTTCTGACATCACGATAAAGACCACCTCACGTTCTGCGCCTTTTCGTACACTATCGGGCAAGTAATAGCCGACCATTTCATTATAGGTCTTTTCCATCTGCTCGGGCGTCGATGGCGGATTTTTATAAAAGTTCACCACAGGATTGTTCTCGATCAAATCACTGACTACAATGATGGTGCCGTCTGTTTTGTTGATGGCTTTCATTAAGGTAGGAAAGAGTGAGGTGCTTTCCATTTGGTTGATAGAATCTAGACTTTTTAGATTTTCCTCATGGGAAGCATAAAAATCTCGCCAACCTATGACCAATTTATTTCGAGCCTGTCCCCAATCGGTATGAGAAAGTGCTGTGGAAGTCGGATTGTAGTAACTGTGGGTAGAAATGATGCCGAAATCATAGTTAACCGTAAAGCATTTTGGGTTATCCTCCAAATCCAACTCCTGACTGATCAGCTGTTCAAAGTTCTCCTTGCGCAACTCGTACTTGGCCTTATCGATAAGTGTCGAGTCGGTTGCATCAACAAGCACCGTAATATTTTTGGTCATAACGGTTTTGCATTCCGTTTCGCAGCTGCTGAAGAATGCTAGCACTACGACCAAGCTGCATATGATTGTTGTTTTTTTCATTTTCTTGTGTTTTTTATTTGTTTGAAATCGGAGCATTTGCTTTTCACTATTTGGGTTTCGGCTACATTTATTCTCCGACTTCGAGCTTCTCCTTGCCTACCCCTTTATATCTTCATAAAATCATAATTCTTCCAGCGTACGACCTGGTTGCTATCGCAGTAATTCTCGAAATGCTCGCGGTATTTGCTGAGTTCTTCGAAGGAGTTGATTTCTAGGGTGCTCAGTTCTTTTTCGCACTCCCCAATTTTTTCGGAGATGCCTGCAGCCTTCTGTTCCAAGACGGAAACGTCACCCAAGATGCGCTTGAATTCGTTTTTTCCCGCATCATGTGATTCCATGAGCTGATTTTCCAGCTTTTTCAGACGTTTGTACGACCCCTTGAGTTCGTGAAATTTTAAGTCCAGATCCAATTGTTGGGGCGACTTTTCAACGGGCTCTTCTTCGACTATCACTATGGGTTTTTGTTTTTTCTTTCGTCCGGTTTTACCATCAGCTCGATTGTAAATGCTCTTTACGGCATTAGATAAAAAGAGCGCCAGGGTTACCATCATGACCGCCCCGAGAATCAGGAAGCCGTTTTTGATAAAGAAATCGGTAAAGGTCAAGGTTTCGTCTAAGGCCTGTGATTCAAAGAACCATTCAGCCACAGTAAAGGAAAGAATGGCATATACACTGAGAATTAACAGTGTTGGCAACCATACCCATCGCAGCGGAATCTTTCGAGAGGTCAGAAAACTGGCCGCAAAGACAATAGGAATAAAAAAGACGCTTCGTAAGATGATCTCCGGCAGGTCATGCGTTTCGGTGAGTATGTTGTAAAACAAAATACCCTCTCCAAAAATAAAAATGACTTCTATGACATAGAGCAGCCATATCGGAATTCTTTTGGGGCCATTCGTTGCTTTTGTTTTTGGTTTCGGTTGCTCCTTTGACGGTTCGAAATCTTCGGCACTATTAATTTCGTCTACGTTGAACTTACTTTCTAGGGTATCGCCATTGAGTTGACAACGACGAATATGGTTTTTGATGTCCGTTTTTTGTTGGGTGATGAGCCCTTTTTGATGAATGATTTCTTGTTCAATAGCGGCCGTGTTCGATTTGTTGAGTGCCACCACTTCTTTAGACAATTGCCCTTTTACGATTTCCATTTTACGTATATGGTCAGATAAGGATTCGCCCAATTCGCCTATCCGTTCGTTCAGACCATACTTTTTGGTTTTATAGCCGTTGATGATCTTCTTTTCGTCGAGAATAAAATCTTCCGACGGTAGCATACCCAGGTTCGCTGAACGGTAGGCCATATTTTTTAGCTCTTGATTTGAAAATACCATGATGCGTGATGTTTGATGCTAGATGTTGCGTGCCAGCGGTTACGAATGTAGCATGAGGTACAACTCGGTTTCTAAAGAAATACCTGGGCTGTTGGAAGCTACGGTAGTGATTGTCTCGCTGCTTTCAGTTTGTTGAATTTCTGAAAACAGCTGATCCATTTTGCTGTCGTCATAGGCGATTAGGGGTTTGCCCCAAATCGACTGGTCTTTTTTGAAGAGATTTTTACCTAAGTTCATTTCAATGTGTTTTGTGGTTCATTGGTTAATCAGGCACATTGAAATTTGGGGACATTTTATTTTGAATTTTTTTTGTTGAAAGTAGTTTTTGATACTGTTTAAAGTCAACTTGAGCTTTTTAACTCTAGGCCGAAGTTGCTTGCTGTAAAGAGTTGATTCTTTGCAAAGTTAAAAAACAGCAAGTACAATGATTTTTAGAGTAGCTTGCACCACTTACGAATACAAAACCAAGAAATCGATTTGAAAACTGCAGCCGCTTTGGTCATCTCGTGTACAAGAATACCATCGTTTTCCAATTAAAATACCTTTGTAAAAATTGTATATTAGTGCTTTCCCCCTAGCTATACTTTGATCTAAAATCAAGCTTTCTAAAATATACTTATGCCATTATTCATGGACTTTCACCAAATCGATGGGGATGCAATTACAGAAGAAGATATGTATCGAGCACATTTAAAAGATGTGGCAGTTCAGAATAAACACGGTTTAATCTATAGGAAGTACTATCTAAATCTTCAACAGAAAACAGCTTTTTGTTTAATGGAGAGCCCTAATAAAGAAGCCTGTATGGAAAGCCATAAAGAGGCTCATGGTATTGGCGCATGCAATGTAATAGAGGTATCACGTGATAATGAATTTATTCCCTTTATGGGCGAGGGGGGTCAGAACGAAATGGATTTGGCCTTGACCGTATCAGGAGCAATCGATAGTGGCTTTCGAACGCTTATGTTGGTAGACTTTTTAGCATTAGAGGAAGGTCATGCTTCGATGGCTGCGAAGATTTTAGATGATATCAAAAACCACAACGGAAATCTTGTCAAGATACCTAGTGAAAAGTTGATGGCTTCTTTTATAGATGCCTATGATGCGGTTGCCTGTGGTCTTGAAATTGCTACAAAATTCCAACCTTTAAAGGGCAAAACGATATTCAGTATTGGTCTGGCCACCGGAAAACCAGTTGACGCGCATGGGAAAGATTTGTTCGAAGAAACGAAGAAAAAAGTACATGTTCTGTCCAGACTCGGGTTACAATTAGAATTATGTATGGATTTAGATACCAAACTCGCTGCAGCTAAGAGTACAGGTGTTTCCAAAATAGATAGCACCACCATTACCGTTGTAGATCGAACCTCATATGCTGAAATAGAAAATTTAGATCGTGTACTGCTTAAGAATTTGAATAATTCCGCGTTTAATAGTGATGCCCTCAGCAAGGAGTTAGGTCTTAGCAAGACCCAAACCTATCGAAAAATATCGGCCTTATTTGGCATTCCACCTAATAAATTACTCTCTGAATTACGTTTGGTACATGCGGCTAGAGCCTTAAGAAAGGGCGATAAGACCGTTTCTGAAATAGCCTATGATTCGGGGTTTAATAGTCCGACCTATTTTACACGAGTATTTCGGAACAGGTTTAACGTACTTCCTACATTGATGGCGAATTTCAAATAAGACGAATTCCCAAATTTACTTTTTTAAGTCCCCAAATGTCGAATTTGTTTCAGCTTTTGGAACAAAACTTACATCGTAGAAGCTAGTGACATTCTAGTTTTACATCATCGTTTTAACACTTTATGAGAACCGAAGTTCATAAGCTGTTAACCAACCATTAATCAATTAAATGTAAAGTTATGCAAGCTAAATTGACCATTACAGCACTTATAATAGGAGTATCATGTATTTCAGGATGTAAGTCTGATGACCCTAAAAAAACTTTTGAAACCGTTCCAATTGACCTAATTACTACTGAATTTCCAGAAGCGAAACAAGAAGTGGTCGAAACCTGGGATGCCATCGTACAAAGCCTTAGAGCTGGTGATATCGATCAACTCATTGAATTTCACGGCTATAGTCCGAAATTTACTGAATATACAAATGGAGAAGCGGTAAAGAATGCTGAAGCAAACGAAGCTTACGAACGAGCTGCTTTTGGTGCAGTAACCGAAGTAGTAAAATTTGATACAGAAGATTTCAAAGTTGCGGTTTATGGTGAGGTAGCTAATGTGACTTTTCAATCTGATTTTCACTTGAAATTTGGACAAGATTTAGCCATAATTAATGAACAAATATCCTTGTTATTTGTACGAACAACCGATGGATGGAAAATTGTTCACGAACATCACTCCCCTTGGATCCTATAAATGTGCTATAGCACGCCAATTACTAATGTACCCAAAAGGATAATGGAGTTTAGCCGGGCAGCAAAAATGAAAGAACTCAATGAATCTGTAAGAGCGAAAATCGCTCAAACCCATAAAATAAAATAGTACTAGATATGAAAAGCAACATAGCCGAATTAAAAGGACGCGCAAGCGGTGAAATTATTCTACCCACAGATAAAAAATACGACGAGGCCAGAACAATTTATAACGCTATGATCGATAAACATCCTGCGCTAATTTTTAAATGTAAAGATGTAGATGATGTTATCATGGCCGTGAATTTTGCAAGAGAAAATGGTTTGGAAGTTTCCATACGGAGCGGGGGTCATAATGGGGCCGGATTGGCCTTGGTTGAAGACGGACTTGTCATCGATTTGTCTACGATGAAGGAGATCAAAGTAAACCCCGAGAAAAAAACTGCCAAACTACAACCAGGCAATACTCTAGGTGATTTAGATAAGGCTACTCATGAATATGGTTTGGCATTGCCAGTAGGTATAAATGGCACTACCGGAGTAGCGGGGCTTACCCTTGGTGGAGGTTTGGGTTACTTGAGTCGGAAGGGGGGTCTTGCAATAGATAATCTGTTGGAGGCGGAAGTGGTATTGGCCTCTGGGGAGTTGGTCACGGCGAATGCTATTTCACATCCAGATTTATTCTGGGCATTGCGCGGTGGTGGTGGAAATTTTGGTGTGGTCACCTCATTTACATTCAATTTGTTGCCCATCAAAAATGTGTATGCAGGCCCTATGTTCTGGCCCATGGAGCAAGCTGAAGAAGCTATGAAATTTTATGATGAGCTAACTAAAAATGCCTCCAATGACTTCTATGGTTTCTTTGCTTTTTTGATGGTCCCGCCAGCCGACCCATTCCCTAAGGAGTTGCATAATAAAAAAGTATGCGGAGTGGTATGGTGTTATACCGGACCCATTGAAAAAGCCGAAGAAATTTTCGCGCCCATTCGTGCGTTTGGACCACCAATTCTCGATTGGGTAAGTGAAATGCCGATGCCTGCACTTAATGGAATGTTCGATGATTTATATCCTACAGGGATGCAATGGTATTGGAGGGCGCATTACCTCAAAGAACTTAGCCCTGAATGCATTCAAGAAAACATAAAGCACGGTTCTGCCGTACCCAATTTCCACTCTACAACACATTTTTATCCTATTGATGGTAAAGTACATGAAACAGCACAGGAAGATACCGCTTGGGCAAATAGAGATATGAGATGGGTGCAGGTCATTGTAGGGGTTTCTCCTGACCCTTCGGAAGCGGATAAAATTACAAATTGGTGCAAGGCATACCATGAAGGGGTCGCGTCTTATGCTGAGGGAGGCGCCTATGTCAATTTTATGATGCAAGAAGGGCAAGATCGTGTAAAGATAAGTTACAAAGGCAATTATGAACGATTGGTGCAAATCAAAACAACCTATGATCCCACTAATTTCTTTCATATCAATCAAAATATCAAACCCGCCGATTAGGAATGTAGCTCTGTATAGGCTACTAATTTTACCTATGGTTTTAGCCTGCTCTGTGCAACCTTTCAAAAAAGTAACCCCTTGCAAAATCAGCATTTTGCAAGGGGTTACTTTTTTAGGTAGCTTGCTAGCTGCATGAACCAAAATCAAAAAATAGGGTGGAAAACGGCAGCCGCTTTGGTGATCTCCAGTATGATCGGTACCGGGGTGTTTACCAGTTTAGGCTTTCAGTTGACCGACATTCAAAATACTTGGAGCATTATTTTGATTTGGGTCTTAGGTGGGGTCTTTGCGCTTATTGGGGCCTTTACCTATGCCGAGCTGGGCACCAATTTTGATGAATCGGGCGGCGACTATATTTTTCTTTCCAAATTGATACATCCTTTGGTGGGCTATGTCTACGCTTGGATATCGTTGACGGTAGGTTTTACTGCTCCCATTGCGATTTCGGTGATGGCGATGAAGAGTTATTTGAGTCCGATAAACCCCTCACTGTTCAATGACTGGTTTGGGGTAGGGGTCATTTTGGTTTTGGCGGGCATACATTCTATAAGTATTGGGCAAAGCGAAAAATTCCACAATGTTTCTACGGCCATAAAAATTGCCTTTATTCTCCTGCTACTTGGTCTCGGGTTCAGTTATCTCCCCGTACAAGAAAACGCCATGGATTGGAGCATGGGCTGGCAAGATGAAATTTGGTTGCCCGGTTTTGCTGTCGCCTTATTGTATGTCACTTATGCCTATACCGGCTGGAACACAGCGGCTTATATTGTAGATGAAATCAATGATGTACGGCGTAATTTGCCCAGGGCCCTCATTGTGGGTACCGCCTTTGTGACCATCTTGTTCGTGTTAATGCAAATAATCTTCTTAAAGCATGCCTCTGTAGATCAACTATCGGGCAAAGTGGAAGTGGCCTTTATAGCCTTCGAAAACCTATTCGGCCCTGAAGGGGGCAATTGGGTTAGCTATTTTATTGCGATTCAGCTCATCGCCACCGTAAGTGGGTATTTATGGATCGGGTCTAGAGTGACCTTTGCCATGGCCAAAGACCATTCGTTATGGCATAGTATCGCGATAAAGAATAGCAATGGCATACCCGTACGAGCCCTTTGGTTACAGGCTGCTATTAGCATCGTATTTACCTTAACAGGCACTTTTGAGCAAGTGCTGCTCTACGCCAGTTTTGTATTGCAACTCATGGGCACTTTAACGATAGCTTCCGCTTTTTGGCTTAAAGGAAGGAAGGGCGCTTATAAGAGTCCGTTTAAACCAGTTCTTCAAATCGCTTTTGTGCTTTTTAGTGTTTGGATATTGGGCTATATGCTCTTCGAACGACCCAAAGAAAGTGCAATAGGGTTGCTTTTTGTAGCCACTGGGGTGGGTACATATTTTATGTCGAACAGGAAGTCAAAATGATCTTGAAATAGTAACTTTAACCATCGATAACCTCTTATAACCAATTTATGAAAAGCGCAACCACTCCGCGAAACTTAACATTATGTGCAGCCGCGATGCTACTGGCGTTAGTATGCTTACAGTGTAAAAGTGAACCCAAAAAAGAGATCAAAGTAGCGGTCAATAAAACCATCTTAAAAGCTCCCGAGGGATTTTCAGTTGCAGAAATAGGAAAAGAATTGGGCGCAGTTCGTCATCTTACCATTGCCAAAAATGGTGCTATTTATGCGAATCGTTCTGTAGTTAAAGATGGAGCAAAGGGCATTGTTATGCTCTGGGATAAAGATGAAGACGGGGTCATAGATGACCAAAAAGAGTTTGCTGATCTTCCTGGAACAGGTATGTTAGTCAAAGGGAATTACCTCTATGCGGCAACAAATTCAGGAGTGAATCGCTATGCGATGAATGAGCGTCACGAAATTATTGATACCGATAATCCAGAAACCATTGTGGAAGGTCTCATCGATATGGGGCGTGACAATGCAAAACCTTTTGCCATCGACACAGAAGATAACCTATATGTGACCATAGGTTCTTGGAACGATGCCTGTAGAGACCAAGAAACGAATACGGGTATGATACCCTGTACCATCCTAGATTCTGCAGGGGGAATTTGGAAATTCAAGGCTGATAAACTGAATCAGACCTATGCAGACGGTTCGCGATATGCCACGGGCCTTAAAAATACGGTCGGGATCACATGGAATTTTAGAACCAACTCTCTATTTGCGACTGATCATGGCCGTGGTGGTTTGAGTAATTTTTATCCGGAGGTATTCACCAAAAAACAAAATGATGAATTGCCGGCAGAAACCTTTTACGAATTAAAAGAAAACGATGATGCAGGTTGGCCATCGACCTATTATGATCATCAAAAGAATAAGAGGGTCTTATCGCCTGAATACGGCGGTGATGGCGAAAAAGTAAGTGAAGAAAAATTCGTTGATCCGATTGTAGCCTTTCCGGCACACTTAGGCCCGAATGATGTACTGTTTTATAGCGGAGATATGTTTCCTGAAAAGTATAAGAATGGCGCATTTATTGCTTTTCACAACCAATCGAAAGAGCTTAAAAAAGGCTTTTTTGTGGCCTTTGTGCCTTTTAAGAATGGCAAGCCCGATGGCGAATGGGAGATATTCTTAGATAACTTTGCTGGTATGGATTTGGCGAACCCAGCGGAAGGTGCTGGATTAAAACATCGTCCATGCGGATTGGCACAGGGCCCCGATGGTGCATTATATATCGCAGATGATTTTGGCGGTAGTATTTTTAAAGTAACCTATTGAGCGAGAATCCTTTTTTGGCTTAGCCTAAAGAACCCCTTTTGCTTGATAAGCTATTCCTCTTTTATAAAGTCTTTTCGCAATCGAATGGGGGTATCGGGTACTTTGTTGATTAACTTCTTTTTACCATTTTTCTTTACCAATTCAAAAGCGTCGTAAAGGGTTCCAATAGGAGTGTAGGCTCCATAGCTTATCCTATCTTTAGAAACCGAAATAATTTGAAAGAGCTGAGTGTATTCTCCCCTTCTCACCATCCAATCTTGGTCTTTTGACTCGTACATTTTAGGTCCGCTTACCGAAACTGCGTAAATGGTTCCGGCATCCTTTACCACGGTAAGTCCTTTTCCTTCATTTTCTACAAATCCCCTGGCGTAGGTATGGTCATGGCCTTGCAATACCAAATCAACCTTGTATTTGTCCATCAAAGGGTTAAGGGCCTCTCGTAATTCTTTGTTGTCTCTACCAACGGCTGTGGAGAAAATCGGGAAATGCAAGGTGATAGTGGTCCATTTTTTTTTGTTATTGACTAAGACCGAATCGAGCCATTTGACTTGAGCCAGGCGCCCCTCTTGGCTTGCATAAAAGCCTTCCGCATCGATAGATATCAATTTCATATTTTGATAATCGATGGCATAACAGGTCTCTTTCAATTCGTCTAAGGGTCCGTTTTCAGGCAAGGTAAATTGCGGCTTCCACAACGAAGACAATACACCTTCTCGATATTCATGATTGCCCGGTGTCATAATGCTCGGAATTGTAGCGTGAATAAAGCTGCCGGCATGAAACCATTCGCCCCATTCCAAATTAGCATCTCTATCGTTAATTAGGTCTCCTGCATGCAACATAAAGTCTGCCTCGGGGAACTGCCGATAAGAGTTTCGAATAACCCTAGACCACAATGATTTCACATCGTTTTGGGCATCTCCGAAATAAATAAAACTAAAGGGGGTGTCGAAGTCATCGTCTGCTGTGGTAATCTGGTACCATTCACTCCAATAGCTATTCGCTTCAGATCCATTTCCAACACGATACACATAGGCAGTATTGGGTTTAAGGTCTGAAATAACTGCGGAGTGATAGCTAGCCTTGACCAAAGGCTCCCTGCTATTTTGATTTTCAAATAGTTGTGAAACGGCCTTCACTTTGCGTATATCATTCAATAAAAATTCAGGTCCATCTGTAGCTATGGCAATCTCAACAAAGCCTGAATCGATTTGTTGATTTGTTCGCCAATTGACCGCAAAACTATGGGTTGGGTCAGCTGTTAGATTCGCTATAATACGATCTGGAGTCTTCGAAGGAAAAATCAATTTATGCGAAATAACCCGATCTTGTTCCTCATAATGGGTATGCCCATCCGCTGCATGCGATTGCCCGTGCACCAATTCTTGATTTACTATTAGCCCTACTATCAATAGTATTATGGCTAATGAACCAGAATGCCGTCGTACTTTCATTTGTTTTGACTTTGGAGCTACTAAAATAGTTTTATATCGATAATTTATCTCTATTCTCTGAAGATCTTATCGATAACTTAACACCAACATCAACTATTCAAGACTACAGATGAGGTGTTGAACCGTCTTTGGAAGTTGCTATGATGTTGCTAGGTGTTGCGCCTTGGGGGCACTTATTGTATGTTGAAGTGGAAAGGAGGATTTTAATTTATAAGTGCTGTCGTGCGGCACTACTAGCCAGATTATCCAGCAAATGGCATTTCCCCATCCAATACTTTATCGGAAATCACCGAAGATAAAACCAATGATGTCGTCATCTCTCCGTAAGCGGCCAACCTGCTATTGAGGTTTTGAAGGTGACTGGGGTTTTTTACATAACCCTTCATCTGCATGCAATCGCGACCCGTTAGCTGTTGACACTCGAAGATTTCAGGAACGGTATTGATAAAGTCCATAAAATTTTGTGTCTGCCCATAGCGTACTTTAATAGAGATAATAACTTCTAACGGATATCCTAAAGCTTCAATATTGATCTTGGCTGTATAGCCCTTTATAATTCCCAAATCTTCTAGTTTCTGAATACGTTCTGAAACCGCGGGCGACGATAGTCCGACAGTTTTGGCAATATCCTTAACGGCAATTCTAGCATCTTTTTGCAAGGCTGTGAGAATGGCCCAATTCAATTTATCTATTTGCATAATACCTTATTCTATAGGTAAAGATACTTCAAATATTTAGAATTATGGAGTATTTGCCATTTTTTTCACGGATATTATAGATAATTACTTGATATAAATAGGCTAAACAAATAAAATAATTAAAACATTAACGTTAACATTATATAATTAATTTTTAAATATATATGGCCTTATATTATTAATATAATATAAATGTATACGGTCTAATTTTGAAGTAATAAACAACAAAAGCTTCATATTATGATTATACGTATATTAAGTACTAAAAGAAGAAGTCATCAAGTATACGCAACAAAATTTAAAAATCATGATGCAAAGACAAGGCCTGTCCTATACGTATTGACTGCGCTATACTTTATGGGAATGTCGGTTTCTTATAGTCAAGATGTTTCGCAATTGGAGCAGCAAACAAACTCCAAAAAGAATACGCGAAAGGGGCATGATTTTACTTCGATCAAAAAAATCGTGAAAATTACCGACAAGGTAATCATAGATGGGGTAGTGAATGAACCATTTTGGGAAACCATTGAACCATTACATAGTACACAAAAGGTACCCAATGCTGGAGACGAGCCAACGCAAAAAACCGAAATTAGAATTGCCTACGACGAAAAGTACCTCTATCTATCAGGAAGACTTTTCGACAATGAGCCCGATAAGATAAATACGAATACGAAAAGGCGCGATGATCTTACCGAAAATACAGAATGGTGTGGCCTGCTTATAGATACCTATAATGACCGAGAGAATGCGCTTGCATTCTTCGTTACCCCCACTGGAGCAAGACTAGATATGGCTTTGTCGAATGACATTGTAGGCCCGAATGCATTTAATTTGAGCTGGAATACCTTCTGGGATGGCGCGTCAAAAATAACAGAAGATGGGTGGTTTGCCGAAATCAGAATTCCTTTTTCAAGCCTTCCATTTGAGGCTGTAGATGGCAAAACCGTTATGGGCATAACTACCTGGCGGTATCTTGCACGGAATGATGAAACCGATATTTTCCCGCCAAGAGATCTTAGTACAGGCAGTTCTTTTAGACCCTCATTGACCCAGCGATTTGTTTTCGAAGACATTGATGAAAAAAAGCCATTTCGAATTGCCCCTTATGTTTTAACGGGCGGGGAAAGCAATAACACCCTCTCTGAAGATGAACAAGCATACGAGTTAGAGGAGACCTTCAAGCGTGAAATTGGTTTGGACGCCAAAATTGGTCTTGGTAGTAATGTAATTGCCGATATCACATTGAATACCGATTTTGCCCAAGTAGAGGTAGATGATCAGCAAGTAAACTTAAGTCGATTCAATTTATTCTTTCCAGAGAAAAGACTGTTCTTTCAAGAGAGAGCCAGCTTATTCGATTTTAATTTCGGAGCATTCGATAAAGTCTTTTACAGTAGACAAATAGGAATTGTAAATGGACGCCAAACTAGAATTTATGGAGGTTTGCGCACCGTAGCGAAATTTGGAAAGTGGGAAGCGGGGTTCATAAACATGCAGACCGCGGCTCAAGATGATATCGCCTCTGAGAATTTTGGCGTATTTCGAATACGAAGAAGGATACTAAATGAGAACTCTTATTTTGGGCTGATTGCGACCAATCGTACAGACTTAAGGGGAAACAACAATACTGTATATGGTATTGATACGAATATTAAACTATTTGGTGATAATTACCTGTCTGCACGTTGGGCACAAAGTTATGATACCAAGCTGAATACCGAGGAAACCGACAATTCAAAATATTTCATTCAAATGAACAAAAGATCTCAGAAAGGAGTTGTTTACACCCTTAACTATGCCAGAACTGGCAAAGACTACCTCCCAAAGATGGGTTTCGAAAGGAGATTAGATTATAGCCAATTGGGAACCCAGTTGGCCTATAATTTTTTTCCGGGTTCTGATTCGAAAATTGTTCAATACGGGCCCTATGTCAACAGCATTTCTATCTGGGGGAATACCTCCAAAGCATTAGAATCAAGAAACAATGAACTGGGGTTTCAATTGCTGACCAAGCTTGGATGGAATTACACGATTTCTTTGAATAATAATAAAGAGCTTCTATTGGAAGCCTTGCAATTGGCTGGAGGTATTACCCTAAATACAGGGGTATATAATTTCAACTCCCTAAGTGCATCGCTAGTAAGTCCGGTAGCGCAACGCCTATCATACGCCACATCGGTTGATATAGGAAATTTTTATGATGGAAGAAAAACTACCATTAGCGTAGCTCCTTTTATGAATATCACACCTGATTTTATTGTACAAGGAAGTCTGTCTTATAACAACTTATCATTTGACAATACGAATAGTAATACAGATATCACCCTGGCTAGCCTCAAACTCTTGTACACCTTTAGCACTAAGTTAACGTTGAGTTCTCAGCTGCAATACAACAGCTTAAGTAAGACCTATGCTGGCAATTTCAGATTGCGGTATAATCCAAAAGAAGGCAACGACTTCTTCCTGGTCTACAATGGAGATTTTAACCAAGACCTTGGCCGGGTTCAACCTTTTTTACCCACCACCAATTATCAAAGTATTCAATTGAAGTACACCTATACCTTTCAATTATAACGCTATCACCAAACTGATTATGCCTTTCCGATTGCTACGCACGAATCAATTTGGACAGTGGATTGTATTGTGTCAATAGAGCCGAAGAGCTGGCAAAAGTGCCCGTTTGACGCTCTATTTCCCGACGATTAATAAATCAAAGCAATCATTTATAAATCAGGGGAATAAGGGGTTGTAAATATTAGTTTTCTGTTGCACTTTGGTTCCAGCAAAATGTGTTTCATTGCTTTGACAAGCATGAAATAAAAACCAACGGACCACGATTTGAACTCCATTAAAAACCTAGAACGCCTGCAACGATTGCACCAGCTCATAGAGCAGGAAGCTACCGGTTCTCCAAAAGAGTTGGCTAAACGAATGCACATAAGTGAGCGTATGGTTTATAATTTGATTGAACAGTTCAAGGAGTTCGATGCTTGTATCTGTTATGACCGTGGTAGAAGAACCTATTACTATGGCGATGACTTTCAATTCAAAGTAAGCATATCGGTTCAAATCAATCACGATGACCTTACCAAAGAGATTTTTGGTGTTAGCTATCTTACCTGAATTAGGTCTTTACAAAGCACGCATAGCGAAAAACATATGATATAAAATGAAAACGTATTCAAACAACAACTATGATACCAAATACTTTTTTTGAAAACGATGGATCACCAGAATTTTATAAGCGTTATCCCCGCTTGTTTTATAGCTATTTTGAAGGGGTCGATGCGGCTAAGGTAGTACAACTTTCGAAGGCGGGGTATCTTTATTATCACGCGACGCTTTTAAGCGATGCCTTGATTGACGATAGGAAATTTTCCAATTTTCCCATCATCACAATGCTACAGGAAGAGACCATAAAGATGCTTACCGATATCTATGGTATGAAATCTGAATTTTGGAAGTATTGGAATGCCCGTAGGGAAGATTATTTTGAAGCGGTAAAAATTGAAAAAAAACTGAACTACGATGCAGAAGTAACCCTAGCTACCTATAAAGATTTAGCTGATAAAAAAGCAGCTTTCGGAAAGGTGGCGATTGATTGTCTTTACCTCTTATCGAATAAAAAAGATGAAAAGCTATATCAGGTATTGTTAAGAAGCCATCATTATTTTTCCATTGGCTTCCAGTTGTACGATGATGTAAAAGATTTTAGGGAAGATTTCGAAAAAGGACAGTTCAATTGGGCCATTTATGAGCTGCGAAGAGCGGGTTACTATGAAGATTTTAAAGCCGATATCGAAATCTTGCACAAACTACTTTTTATACATGGAACAGCTCAAAAAGTAATGAGCACGGCTATTTCATTTTTCCAAATAGCTGTTGATATTCTTGGAAGCCTGAAGGTTGAAAGTGAGTGGAAGGGGGTTATTGAAGAAATGAAAGGAACCCTTGCCAATTATCTTGATATTACCGTGGGTTACGTGAAAACTATTGAGCAGCGCATAAAAATTAAAGAGAATACCTCTGGCTTCTACATTTTTATAGATTATGCCGAACTACAGTGTAAAGAGGTGAAGCTTGGCCTACACTATTTGAAAGGCTGCTACCTGAATAACTATTCAGATTTGAAACACATTATGTATTTAAGTGATCGTGAGGGTTTTGAAAACAGAGAAGATATTCATGTGACTGACGTTTTTCAGCGTGCAATGCTCAACGATTGTCTTATAGCTATTTGTGAAAAATACAAGCTTGATTTTTCCGATTTTTTTGATAACGAATGCCAGTATTTAATTCGCCAGCGCAATACAGATGAGATTGGTGGATGGTCTTATTTTCCTTCGGTGAAAGAGATAGCCGCAGATATTGATGATTTGGGCCAAATCATGCAGCTGTTTATCAAATCTGATAATAGCCATTTTGTACAAGACTATTGTCAAGCTGCAATCGACTTGGCGTTATCCGATAGGGTGCACTCATCTGGCGGCATAGAAACCTGGATCATACCCAAGGTAGATAGAACTAGTCTGCAGGAAAAGCAAGAACTATTTAATAGTACAAAATGGGGCAAGGGTCCTGATGTTGAGGTGGTCGCAAATTTTGTATATGCGCTATCGCTGCATAATGCAACCTTATATGCAGCGACGATAGCAAATGCGACAGCCTATATTCTAGATCATCAAAACGCGCTTGGGTTTTGGCAGAGTAGATGGTATTATGGAAACTATTATGGCACCTATGTGTGTTTACGCGTATTGCATTCATCTGCTGCTGAGTGTGCGCTCGCTATTCAAAAAGCTTTGGAATATCTATTAGATCAACAGCTTACCGATGGCGGATTTTCAATGACCAACGATAAGGTATCCGATGCCCTTTCCACCGCCTTCGCAGTCTTATCGCTAAGCTTCTTCTTAAATACAAGTCATAGTTCGATCAAAAATGCTGTAGCCTTTCTAAAAGCAAATCAACGTACTGAAGGACACTGGGAGGCCACCGACTTTATAAAGCCCAAAACACAGGAGCCCTATAAAAGCAAAACACTGACAACCGCATTCTGCTTAAAGGCCTTATCGATTGCTGAATAAATAGATTATACGAATAGGCATTGCAACTCAAAATGCAATACTCTGGAAACTACTGAGGCCAGTACTACAAAAAAGAAGGTCATACTACTAATTTAAAATTACGAGATCATGAATCAAGAAAATGAAATGCTGGTAAACTTTCAAGTAGAAGAACTTGAAAGACGTTTTGAAATGGGGTGGAGTAAAAATAAATACAACGATTTTGATACCGATGACTACCCTGCTATTGCATAGTTTTTAGTACAACTTGGAAAAATAGGGGCCCGAAATATTTTGGGCCCTTTTAAATTTTGATGGTTCGGGTTCTAATAGTCACATCCAAAACCGAAAATCAGGGTTATGGTATCCAATTCTACAGAAACACTGGCCTTCTGCAAGCTTGGTGCAGTGAAGGAAAGTACTTTTACAATAGAAAAACAAGGAAGCCGAGACTTTGATTGGAACTACAAAGGCAATGCGATAGCGACGCAATTGAACGTCAAATTAAAGACGCGGTAGTAGCATTATGCACCAACGAAGAACTGGTGCAACGATAGGAGATGGGGCTGGGCTGCCAATAAAAATTTGTTCGGATAGGAATTGTAAAGAAGCGTAAAATTTAAATACCAAAAGGAGGAAGCCGAAAAGCCTTTGAATAGAGTAGGTGATAACATAAACCAAATATTATGAAAAATGACATGTTAGAATTATTCAATTCTGAAGAATTGGAACAAAGATTCGAGATGGGCTGGAGAGTAAAGGCCGACATTTGTGTTGGTAACGAAAACGATTGCCAGGAGAAATAATCCTTTAGATTTCAACCCCAGCGGCGAAGTTTTAGGTGCCAAATATGTTTTAATTTCATATCGCAATACTAGATTGCCTTAAAAGTGAAGTAGCAGCTTATCACTTGATTTTTATGATATATTCTGGCACCTTAACTCTGAACTTATGAAAAACGTACTGATAGCCATGCTATTATATAGTGGCCTCACATTGACTTGTCAAGAAGATAATAGGGGTATAATCCTCGATTCAGTAACTAAAGAGCCGTTGCGCTATGCGGCGCTTAGTTGGAACAGTAGCCAAGGGGCAATCGCCAATGAGGAAGGCAGGTATGAGTTGTTTCTTAATTCGTCAGATAGCGTTCATATAACTATCTCCCACATTGGTTACAAAGAGTTGCGATTGAATTCCATGGCGTTGAGCGATACCATTTATCTTTCTCCCAAAGCTTACGAATTAGATGAGATAGTTTTAATTGACACCGACGATTTAAAAAATAAAATCCTTTCGAGTCTCAACAAAAATTATGACTCCAATCCAGATTGTGATGCGTTTTTTTACAAGCAATTTTTAAGGGAAAATGGAGCTTACGTAAATTATTTGGAAGCCACAGGTCTGGTTACGTATTTATCTAGTGTTGAAACCCCAGAGGTATTTATCAAGGGCTTACGAAAAACAGATAATCTAATTACCTCTTATATCAATATGCGATCCGGCGGAATTATAGGGCTTTTAAGAGCTACTGCAGCAGATTTACTAAAGGCGGGGTCGATTGTAGATTATAATTGGATTACTTCTGACCTAATAGAGGCCATTGTGGAAGATGAAAATACTAAAACCCTATCGACCTTAACCATTAATATTTACGACTACGCTATTATAAAAGTTCTGCAGAACAGTTTAACAGATGGACTTGAGCATAAATATAACAATCAAACCATTCGTATTGACGGTAAGAAAATCGAATTTAACGGCTATTTGCAAGGTGCTTTTCTTGAATATGATTACCGGAAAATAGGAGGTAAATACTACTTGAATCGCATTTATCAAAAAGGGAAAGGTATTTTGGTAAGTACCGATGGTTCAATGAAACATCAGTTTGTTTCAGAGCAACTTTACTTGACCACCAAAACCTTGCTTAATTGCCCCGAAAAAGTGCAAATGATACGTCTAAAAAAGGGGAAGTCTTTGCGCAAACTAAAGGTAAAATATCATACCGAGGACTGGGCGAGATTGAACGGCATTTTACCTCTCAAAGAACAACAACAAATATTAAGTACACTAGGAAAATTGAAATAAGTAAGCACAAACAATAGCACGTAATTAAAATCAACTCCAGAAGAACCTAGATTTTCTCCAAAAATAGACCACCATGATTTCTACTATAGACAGACAATTCATAGTACAGGATATAGCCAATATTGTGCCGATACTAGCACCTGAATTGCATATTCAAAAATTTTCTAATAGTGCCTATTTGTTGCATCAGAAAAAATATGGGCATTATGTAAAAGTATCCAAAGCGGTGTATCAATTGCTTGAGTTGATCGATGGCAAAAAAAGCTTTCAATTGATTACAGACGAATACAACGCAAGGTATAAGCAGGCGATCACAGCAGAGCTGCCCTATACCCTTTTTTTCAAGAAGCTGGTTAAATATGGCCTACTCACAAATACTTCCGATTTGGCAAAATACATTGAAAAGCCCGACTATCTTAAACTTAGTTTTACCCTTGTTGACGCAAAAACATTAGATGGCATTACCCCCTTGTTTGCATTTTTGTTTGTCCCTAGGTTAATCAAACTCTTTTTTATCGCTTCAGCTGCTATTTGCCTTGGAACACTCTGGCTCAATTTTGAAGAAATCAAAGAATTTTTTTATATGTTCATTCCTACTACAGAAGCAGTACTATGTTTTTTTGGCATTATGTTTTTGAGCGTTACTTTTCATGAAATAGGACATGTTTCAGCAGCGAAGTTCTATGGGGCTAGACATGGTGGAATTGGTGGCGGCTTCTATTTATTTACACCAGTCTATTATGCTGATGTGACCGATATATGGCGACTTCCTGTAAATCAACGGATCATGGTTAATGTAGCAGGAGTATATTTCGAGTTATTATTTTGCAGTTTTTTATGTGTGCTTTCGTTGTTGATTTCCAATTCGTATTTAGGCGTAATGGCATTTATCGTTTTTTTGCACTCGCTCTATAACCTCTTGCCATTTATTCGCAATGATGGGTATTGGGTGTTATCAGATGCTTTGGGCACACCAAATCTGAGTAAAAAATCAAGTAGACATCTCCTGGAATGGTTTAAAAGCTTGTGCCAAGGCAACAGCTATACTTATAGTCCGAAAATGGTCTTTTTGCTTTGTTACGGCTTTGTCAATAATTTCCTCATCTTATTTTATATTATATCCGTGCTTTTTTACGATATTGATTCGGTTTTATATTTTCCCAAAAACCTGTATCATTACGCGCAAGAGATTTACAGTACCCATGCCATCAACTTTAACTTATCGGATCTAAAGCAATTTCTGGTTCCCATGGTATTTTATTATTTGGTGTATAGATTCATAAAAAGGGTGATCATAAAAGTTTTGGTTAATAAAGGCATGAAAGAACCTGCATAGTTTCGGTTTTGAATCAAGCAATACGGCCTTCAGTTGCGATGGTATATATCAAAAAGAGATAGACTTTGATGAAGGTCTATCCCTTTTTTAAATTCGTTTTGCTACAGGCCGCGGCTCGAGGTTTTGGTTCATGGTCTTTGGAAGTAGAAAAAATGGGGGAACCTTATCGCTGCTGCTGCTTGATTGATGATTGTCGTTTTAGTGACGTTGTTCGTTTGATGATGATGTACTCCTAGACCGTGATTAGCGGTTAAAGTTTCTGTACTGTGCCCATTGGGCTCTTTTGCTACTTCTCAAGGATGAAAAAAACTGTCCTGATTTTGCTTCTGTTGCTGTTCTGTTGATTGATGCTTTCATGATGTTGTTTTTTAAATGTTGGTCTTAATTGTATCTAACCGTGATTAGCGGTTAAAGTTTCTGTATTGAGCCCATTGTGCTCTTTTGCTGCTTCTCAAGGATGAAAAAAACTGTCCTGATTTTGCTTCTGTTGCTGTTCTGTTGATTGATGCTTTCATGATGTTGTTTTTTAAATGTTGGTCTTAATTATATCTAACCGTGATTAGCGGTTAAAGTTTCTGTACTGTGCCCATTGTGCTCTTTTGCTGCTTCTTAAGGATGAAAAAAACTGTCCTGATTTTGCTTCTGTTGCTGTTCTGTTGATTGCTGCTTTCATAATTTCTATGTTTTTAAAATTGTTTGTTGTTTAATGTTGGTACAAAAATGCTTTGATTTGTTTGGGAAAGGAAATTGAAATTACTGAGTTGTGGTTTTTAAAGACTCAATTGTAATTATTTTCTTTCCAATAGGTTTTAGCGATTAAAATTTCTGTACTGAGCCCACTGTGCTCTTTTGCTGTTTCTTAAGGATGAAAAAAACTGTCCTGA
>NZ_JBDWJN010000011.1:0-38793 GCF_039974175.1 Maribacter sp. | reverse complement strand
TGCACCTCCCCCACCAGTAACGATATTCAAAAGGGTTGACTTGACAATGAAAGAAGATGCCATATCGGTGATACCTACACCCAAGGTGTTGACCTGATTATTGTTATTATTGCTCGCAGGAGGATCTAGATAGGCGATACCACCTTGAGACAAAAGCTGCAATGAGCCACCACCTAAAGACAATAAAGAGGGCTCATACCCATTCGCAAGTGGATTCGATATTGGCAAATCACTACTACGCCTAGCCTCTGAATGATCTAATGACATGGTAAAACCAGTTCCGTTAACCGCAGCATCTGCTAGGGTATTAGGGGTTGAGGCACTAAAATCCAAACTGTAAGGAAGCACAACAGCGATATCGTCACAATCTAATGTACTAATAGGGGCGCATGGTGTTTGACCGTATGTGAGTATTGGCAAACAAAAGGCCAAGAGGCCGATCGCACGCTTAGTCCTTTTCGAAAGAAAAGCACATTTAAAAACATGAAAAGAATAAAAAGTAAAATTCCCCATAAAGCTTTGGTTTTAATTTAGTTTACTACCAAGTCAAAAGGGTTTTTCAGGTAAGTGTGGGGCACAGCTGAATTGGAAAAATAAATTTTAATTATAAACAAAATAATACCCATGATTGGGTATATTTTTTCAATATAAATTCATACAAAACAAATTTTTCTGTACACGATTATAATTCACAATAAAAAAAGGGGAGGTGAGCATTTTTTACTTAAAATTGAAAGTCAATAGAGAAACCTCTTAAACTCTACATCATCAAGCCTCGAAAATATCAAAAATTATCCAATTAGTAAAGCGTATGAACAAAAAACCGATTAATTGCACAAAAGCACCATAAAATTCAGGTTGCCCTCCTATTTTGTCAATAATGGAGGTAGGTTTACTTCTTAATTACCATCTGTTTTTGGTAGTGTTCTCCATGGGTGTCTTGAGACTTTATAAAATAGGTCCCCGTCGGTAGCAAATTAACATTAAGTAAATAAGCGTCATCCTCAGCAACTTCTGGTCCACTATAAGTATGTACTAGTCTACCCATAGTATCGAATACTTGAATAGTTGTCAGTTCAACTGGTTTTTCAAAACTCAGTATTGTTGTTGTACCTGCCGGATTTGGTGATAGGGTAGTGCTATTTGTAATTGCTCTTTTACCGCTACTGCTTGAATTACAGGTCTCATCGGCTTCACCTAGGCCAACGGGAACTGATGCTGTATTTGTAACATGGATTTTATCAAGTCCGACTGACGTTTCTCGATGTCCAAATTCAACTGTATTAACGCCTATTTCCAAATCAAAGGTCAATGGAGCACTAACAATTTCTCGGTCATGAATCTGATTCCATTCGAATTCTGTGCTTTTGGGTATATTATTCCAGCGCAACCAACCATTACCATTGATACGGATCCAGAAACTATCGTTCGAAGATGTCGGTGCATTCAACAAAACAAAAATTGAATATATACCCGCTTCAGTTATGGGAACATTAAAAGAAACTATCGATTTGGCATCCGAGGTAGGAAAGGAATTGAAGCCGGCAGGTGGAAGCAAATATTGACCACCTGATGCGTCCGCATCATTGACGACACTCCAGTTATCACCTACTATTGCGCACTCCGCTTCCAACCAAATACCATCAGGTACCGTGGTACAGTTTTCACCGGCATCAAAAATAATCCATCCATACTGGTCAATTAAGTTCTGACGTGCCGCTGCGCCTAAGCAGTATTGACTGAAACTGGCTGTAAATTCAACGCCCTCCTGCAAACTTGGAAGACTATTCCAGCCTTGAAGGGTGCTATCATAATTGGCGTTGGATAGCCCTGCCCTAATAAACATATTTCGCATATCCACTACATTAGCTACATTCCAATTACTCAAATCTTGATCAAAAGTAGGCACCTCATAGAACATGCTATTCATTGTGGTAACACTACTTACGTCCCAATTGCCTATATCTTGATTAAAGCTGGTGTTCAATCGAAACATATTAGTCATGTCGTTTACCTGCCCTACATTCCATTGGCCAATATCTTTGTTGAACATTGTACCTTGGAACATATATTTCATGTCCTGAACATTTCCTACATTCCAGCCGTTCAAATCTTGATTGAATTTGCTTGCTCCTGAGAACATCCAACTCATATTGGTAACACTACTAACATTCCAAAGACCAATTTGTTGATTAAACTCTTTGGCATTTGAAAACATGGAACCCATATCGAATACCTTACTGACATCCCAACGGCTTACGTCTTTGTTAAAACTGGAGGCAGCGGCAAACATTACCCTCATATTTTGAACATTGCCAACATTCCAGTCACCTATATCTTGATTAAAACTTGAGGCCCCGTTAAACATCCCTAGCATGTTTCTTACATTACTCACATCCCAGCCTCCTATGTCTTGGTTAAAAACTGTTGTACTACTGAACATGCCTTGCATATCGAGTATAGTACTAACATTCCAATTACTCATAGATTCATTACCTATTAATGAAGCGCATCCTCCGAACATGGCCCTCGTACTAGTTACTGAGGAGAAATTTGGAATATCGGTGGCTAGAACGTCTAAATTACTACAGGCCACAAACGCATTCTCCATAGAACTCCAAGCGATGTCACCCCATTGGTCAATGGATAGTATCTTCTCACGTTCATTAATGCCGTCACTGGTATTGTGAAAATCTATTCGAGGAAATACTCCTGTTATCGAGACTTGGTACACCCCCGGAGTAGTATAGGTATGAACAATGTTGCCGTTAACTCCTGAATCTGAAGTGCCATCACCCCAATCAATTTCGTAATTATATATTTCACCTGATACGGTCTGAATCGTAATTTGGTTGTCATTAGAAATACCAGGGTTATCTGTTTTCCAAGTGGTTATAAAAGATGATGTGTCGGGGCAATCAGAAGTTTTTCCCGCATCGGTAATCGTCCAACCAAAGTCATCGATTAGTTTTTGGCGGGCTTCTTCGCCTTGACAGAATTGGCTGTTGCCTCCGTCAAAAGTTACTCCGTTTCGAATTTGTTGAGTACTCCAGCCTATTAATGTATTATCATAGTTTTCTAGTGATAACGCAGAGTTCTTGAACATATCCTCCATTCTCGTAACCGAGGCGACATTCCAATTTCCCAGTCCTTGATTGAAATCTATCGCTCCTTCGAACATTGAGTTCATTATTCCAGCGTTGCCTAGATCCCAATCACCTATTGGCTGATTAAACGCGCTATTTCTGAACATAAAAGGCAACCTTGAAACTCGACTCATATTCCAAGCACTGATATCTTGATTGAACGAGGATTTTTGAAACATTCCATCCATGTAGGTCACGTTACTAACATCCCAATTTGAAATATTCTGATTAAAGGGTGTATTACTAAACATGTACTCCATGGCCGTTATGTTGCTTACATCCCAATTTTCAAAACTAGAGTTCCCAACCATTGACTCACAAGAAGAAAACATTCCTGATAGGCCACTTACATTCGAAAAGTCTGGAAAATCAGTCGTAGTAACATCCATGTTATAACAAGCGAAAAATGCTTGCCCAAATGACTTCCAAGAAATATCTCCCCACTGTTTAACACTAAGTATCTTCAATCGGTCGACTTCCTCATTATAGAAGTAAATCCTTGGAAAGTCACCAGTAATAGAAACCTCATATGTTCCAGGTGTCGAATACGTATGGGTAATGTCCTCTGTAACGGCAGAATCTATAGTGCCATCACCCCAATCCACTGAATAGTTGTAGGTCTCTCCCGGATAGGTTGGAATAGTTATCTGATTATCTTCAGAAACTCCAGGATTATCAGTTTTCCAAGTGGTAATAAAAGGTCTTTCATCTAAGGGCTCGACACCTAAAATCTCTATAGCATTGATAATCGGGTGGCGTTCGCCTCCTACGGCATCTGTAGAATTAAAGTCAATATTTAACACACCCCCAGTAACCGTTACCCTATGCGATTTCATCAACATTGCATCTGCCCCTACTTCGGCAAAGACATCTAAATCATCTTCGGCCAATTGCCCTTCAATACTGATATCAAAAACACGACTACCTACTCCACCCGGTCCACCTCCTGTGGCGCCGAACCATAACTCAGCGAAGTACAGGTTTACGATATATTCCCCATCTTCCAATGGAATATCATAGCTCATTTGCTGTGAGCGACTAAATCTAAAAGTCTGATATGGTTCTGGCAACCCTGTTTGAGGTCTATCCAATGTATTGCCCGTATCATGGTATTGATCTGCTATAAAATCTTCTCCCTCATAGTTTGCTGCGGTACCTCCAGCATTAATGCGAAGTGCAAAATCAGGTAGTACAATTTCGGTATTCACTGTAATGGTAACTTCATCGAAATTAGTTTCATTCTCATCATCGGTCACCGTAAGTCTAAAGATATAATCACCTGCTATTAAATTATTGGCAGTCAAGGTTGAAGTACCGACACCTGATAATAACGCTGCGCTCGGTCCGCTTTCCTGCGTCCATAAAAAGGTAACGGTACCTCCGTCAGGGTCTGATCCAGAACCGTTAATTGTTGCAGTATTTGTCGGTAATGTAATACTTTGATCTTGGCCGGTATCAGCGATCGGTGCCTGCGACGTACTGGCTTCAAGCTGTAACCATTTTGTTTCTTTAAGCATGATATTTGAATCGCGAATAGGCCTACCCCCTGAAACAATTAACCGATCTCCAAAAGCTTGCGCAGAAGGTTCATCGAGTCCTTCACCGTCAAGTGTGCAAAGCAATGACCATAGATTCAACTGTGGATCGTAAACCGAGATATCATTTACTATGGGGCCGTTGTCTATACCACCAACAATAATGATTTTTCCATTGTGAATTGTGGTTGCTGCCTTAAAATGAGAGCGCGTACGAGCAAGGTCTGCCATTCGTGTCCATTCGTCAGAATTAGGGTCGTAGGCGTGTACGAGTTTGGTATCTTGCTTAGGGCCATCATGCCCATACTGCCCTCCAATGGCATAAATAAGTCCGTTTACGCTTATATAACTATGATGATTTCGAGGGTTCGGCATCGGGGCAGCAAGAGTCCACCCAGCAGCGATATTTTGGAGGTCTAAGACCAAGTGGTCGGCAACATCGGTTTGTCTATCTGGTTCCAATCCACCTACAAAATAAATTTTATTTCCGTTCAGCGCAGCAGCCCCTGATCCTACAGCATTCGGTAAGGCTGGTCCTACACTCCAACTATCCGTTAGGGTATCATAGATTTGGACTACATTGGTTGCAACTCCGGGGTTATCGCCCGCAAAACCACCAATAATCCAAATATCACTGCCAACAGCCACTGCGGCCGTATGGGTAACAGGAACTGGCATCAATGCTCCTAATGTCCAAATGTCATTCGTTGTATCGTATATCTCGGTTTCTGCGACTACCAAAATACCAGGCTTAAAACCGCCCAAGACATATAATTTATCTCCTATTTTTTGACTTACGGCCTCGTAACGTTCGATATTTGCATCGGAAAGGGAATTCCAAATACAAGAAGAATGGGATATTGACCAATCAAACGTTTCACTTGCATCTTCCAACCCAGCCTTGCTTACCACCACCCTTACTTGATGAATACCGTTGTTGTTAGGGCCACCAGTGACAGCGCTTGGGTCAACCATACCAGAGATCAAGCCGGTAGTTTCGTTAATTGATATTCCTAAGGGTTGGCCCGAAATACGATATACAAAAGCAGCATTAGAGTCACCACCCGAAGCCAATACATTTACATTAACCGTGTCATTTATTTCATTCGATTGATCCGCAATAGGGTCTATGCTTATTCTAGGAGTCTGAATACTATTAGAGAATACCTCAATTGCATTAATGACGGGGTGGCGTTCACCTCCAACCACGTCACGTGAATCGAAATCAATATCCAATATCCCTCCTGTTACTGCTACTGTATACGATTTCATTAGCATCGCATCGGCCCCAACCTCAGCAAATATGTCTAAGTTATCTTCTTCCAATTGCCCTTCAATGATAACATCAAATACACGACTACCTATACCACCAGAACCGCCACCCGTAGCTCCAAACCAAAGTTCTGCGAAATACAGGTGTATGGTATACTCGCCATCAGTCAACGGAATATCATATCCCATTTGTTGAGAACGGCTAAAACGAAAAGATTGATAAGGTTCAGGGAGACCGGTTTGGGGTCTATCTAAGGTAGAACCTGTATCGAAATAGTTGTCTGTTATGAACTGTTCACCGTTATAATCAGACGCTACACCTCCGGTATTAATGCGAAAGACGGCTTCTTGAGCAACTGTATTAAAAAATGATAGTAAAAAAAGGACTACAACTAAAAACAGTGGGTTTTTTGAGTAAATTTTTGACATATAGTGGTGTGTGTTAGGTTACCAAATATAAGCTGTCAGAATTTACCTATTTCTATTTATCGATTAATACATGCTTAATTTCGCCAAAATACTAGATCATAAGCCTGCAAAGGTACAAGTAGTGATCTAAGAACAATCTACGACAACAAAATCAAGCCTTACTGCCTGAATTACAGAACTCTAGCCTATGTCGGCCACACCCCTAAGTGCTTGCACGATTCTTGTTGCGTTCAACTGAATTTATAGGATAATAATCAGAAGTCATCTATTTTTCACAACGTCAATGCTTCCTACAAAATTGGAAAATGGAAATAAACAGTACGGCTTTATCATTTGCAGCACTCACATTTGACAACCAACATTTGCTCTTGAATAAGGCAATCAAACGAAAAAGCAATTTTTAACGATTTATATAGTTTTGTAAATATAGGTGCAGAAATGCGACCTATTTAAAAAACCAGACATGAGAAACGCGTTTTACCTAATTGCTCTATTTTGTTTTTTTACGCTACATAGGGCCAGTGCACAAGAAATGAACGCTGAAAAACTATCAGAGCTTATTGCTCAGGTGGCTGATACTACTGTAACCAATGGAAATACCATCCAATTCATGTATAAGGAAAGGCCCTTGATCTGTGTATATGATGAAAACGCCAATCGCATGCGAATCATCACCCCTATTGTTGAAACGAAAGATTTGGAGGAGGAGCAACTACTCAACATGCTTGTGGCTAACTTTCACTCAGCGCTTGATGTTAAATATGCTTTAAGCGATGAAGTGATCTGGTCGGTTTTTATTCATCCCTTAAAGGAATTGGCAGATCATCAGGTGTTGGATGCCATAGATCAAGTGTATGCGGCAAGTGCAACATTCGGCACCACCTACTCCAGTACTAGTCTTGTTTTTCCTGGTAACACAAAGAAAAAAGAGAATCCAAAGGAAAAGAAATTAATCGAAAGAGGTTAGTAACTATTTTCGGGAACCTTACCTTTTATTCCTTTGAAAAAATCCTCATAAATTTTGAAATCAACTTCCTTATCCTCTGACGTATGGTAAGGCGCTGAAACTTTGACTCGCTTATTACCAAAATCAAAAGCCACCATTACCACAGGAACCTGCGCGGCTTTTGCGATATAATAGAAACCTGTTTTCCATTTATCTACCTTCTTTCGGGTGCCTTCAGGAGCGATCGTCAATCTAAACTTTTCTCTTTCGTTAAAAAGGGCAGCAGTAGCACTAACCGTGTCGTTGTTTTTAGTGCGATCAATCGGAGCCCCACCAACCCATCTAAAAAACCAGCCGTAGGGCGCACGAAAAAGGCTTTTTTTACCAATCCAATTAATTTCTTCATTCCACATTTTTCGAACAAGTAATCCCAAAAAGAAATCCATATTACTGGTATGTGGAACCACTATAATCACGCATTTTTTCAAGGCCGAAGGAAATGCTCCAACAACCTTCCAGCCTAGGATTTTAAAGTAAATAAATTGGGCAAGTTTTTGCATGGATTTGAAATAAACGTTTTTGATTGATTCTTGTAAGAGCACCAACCAAAAAGGGGTTCCATGCCGTTAAACAATAAGGTTTATATTTTTTCGTAGAGGAACCTTAGTTTTTCTGGAGTCACAATACTTCTCCAATCCGCTCCCAAGGCATTCTCCCAAAGCGGTTGCATCGCCATGGCCACCTCAATCATGGTATCAAAATCCTTATCGCTCAACCCTGTACAAATGTTTTGTGGCAAAATCACGCCTTGTTTTTCTTTCATTTGATTAAAGAGCTTCACGCCTTCTGGATAAAACTCCTCTAAGTGTTGAAAAACCAAACAGTTTCCAATACCGTGTTTTACCCCCAATACATATCCCAAACCATAACTCATGGCATGCGCAACGCCCACTTGAGAATAGGCAATACTCATACCTCCGTGCCAAGATGCCATCATCAACTTGTCTCGTGATTCCTCAGAAGTTAAGTCTCCTAGATACACTTCCTTACAAAGCTCAAGTGCCTTTTCACCGTAGCTTTGACTAAAAGCATTCAAATAGGTACCATTAAGAGATTCTATACAATGTATGAAGCAATCCATTCCGGTATAGAACCATTGCTCTTTACAAACGCCTTTTGTCAAATTAGGATCTAGAATTACCTGGTCAAATGTGGTGTAGTCAGAATTAATACCCAGTTTTTTCTCAGGCCCTAAAAGTACCGTAGTTCTTGAAACTTCTGCTCCTGTTCCACTAATCGTTGGAATACCGACATGATATATAGAAGGCTTTTGTACCAAGTCCCATCCTTGGTATGCTGCTGAACCACCTTTATTGGTTAACATTATTGACACTGCTTTTGCCAAATCTAGTAGCGTTCCGCCACCAATACCGACGATACCAGATGGAATTTCTGTGTATTCCGCCAAAATTTCTTGAACCAAGGTATCTACCTGCGAGGTCTTTGGTTCTTCATCTGCAGAAATAAAAACAATCTGATCATTAAAAATGATTGGGATTCTTGAGACGACATCTGTTCCTTCGAAAACATCATCAACCAAAAAAATAAATGGGGCATCAGAGTGTCTTCTTTTGGGTAACAATATGCCTCCTAATTGATCGAAACTTCCTCTTCCAAATACCACTCTTGGTACCATCGGAAAGTTACGATAAGTTTGGGCTGTGGCATCGGATGCCTTGGGTAACCCCATTTCATTTTTAGTATCCATAATTCAATTTACAAATGCTTCAAAATATCTGATAACTTCTTAATTTTCAAATACTTAAAATCATTATCTTCAACGGTAACTTCTTCGTGCTTCCAGGTGGTATGAAAAGGGACGTGAACCGCCTGCGCCCCAATATTCAATAAGGGCAAAACATCTGATTTTAGAGAATTCCCAATCATCAAAAACTCTTTAACATTAATCTCTAAATGTGAGAGCAAATTTAGATAGTTTTCTTCTTTCTTATCGCTTAAAACCTCAATATGATGAAAATATTTCGACAAACCAGATCGTTCAATTTTACGTTCTTGATCTAGCAAATCGCCCTTGGTCAAAACGATCAACCGGTATTTATCTCTTAATCCGTCCAACACTTCCTTTACGCCTTCTAGAAGTTCTACGGGGTGTGAAATCATCTTTTTACCTAGATTCAACAATTCGGTAATAGTTGCCTGTGAAACCGTATTATTTGAAAGTTCTAAGGCAGACTCTACCATTGAGAGCATAAAACCTTTTATTCCATATCCATAGAGCTCTAAATTTTTCATTTCCATTTTGAAGAGCTCCTGATCAATTTTGTTTTTGGTTTCAAAACCATCTAACAGACTGGCAAAGGTTTCCTCAGCCTCTCGAAAATAGGTTTCGTTGACCCAAAGGGTATCGTCTGCATCAAAGCCAATAACTTTTACAGCACTGTAATCTATCTCCATGCTTCCTGTGCTCGCTTTAAATCTTCTGGGGTATCTATTTCAATTCCACTCACCGTAGTCTCAACCATCTTTATTTTCTTACCATATTCCAAATAGCGAATGGCCTCTATCTTCTCTGTAGCTTCTAAAGCAAGCATTGGCAAACGTTGGAAATCCATAAGCGCCCGCTTGCGAAACGCATAAATACCCTTATGCTTATAATATAGGTGTTCGACATCTGTTGCTCTGGGATAAGGAATTGGAGACCTTGAAAAATACAAAGCAAAATTGCGGTTGTCGACAATTACTTTAACTGTATTCGGATTCTTTATTTCCGCCTTATCGGTAATACGAACCATTAAGGAAGCCAAATCGATTTCCTCCTCAATATCAGATCTAAAAACATCAAGCACACCGCTTAGGCTTTCCTTGTCTGTAAAGGGTTCATCACCTTGAACATTTACAATGATATCTACATCCATATCAACGATAGCCTCGGCAATTCGATCACTGCCACAGTCGTGTTCTTTGATACTCATGATTGCTTTCCCTCCAGCTTCCGTAATCGTATCGTATATAACATTACTGTCAGTAACTACGTATACTTCTTCAAACAGCTTGGTATTTTTGGCAGCTTCGTAGGTTCTAAGAATAACCGGTTTACCCGAAAGGTCTTGCATCAGTTTTGCCGGAAATCTTGACGCCGCGTAACGAGCGGGTATCATCGCGATTATTTTCACTTTTCTTGCACTTTAATTTTATGATTTCGCTCGAGGGCGAAGTTTTCTATATATCCTAAAAATGATAAATAGAATAACGATTACTAAAACTATTGCGATCATGGGCGCAAAAATAGACGCCGTTGTTACTGCCACCGCAGTGCCGGTCTCCACAGTAGAAACAATTGGGTTAGCTGCCCCGCCTGTGGTTGCTGTAGAGGCCAATCTACCAGCAGCACCAGCTCCTTTGATAGCCGTGGCCGTTCCGCCACCCGCTATTATTGCCAATGACCAAGTCACTACCGGATCCAAGCCCGCAACAGTACTTACCATTACGGCCGTACCTGCAATAGCTGCCAAAGGTACAGCCATACTATCCAATAGGTTATCTACCCAAGGAATGAAATAAGCAAAAACCTCAATTACAGTAGCAACACCTAACGTAATTACGGCAGCAAGACTGCCAATCCATTGCCAACTATCATTTAATTCCCAAACATTGAAATAGGCCGCAAGGCTCAGTGCAAATAAAGGCAGGAACACTCGAAAGCCAACGGAGGCCGCTAAGCCTACTCCTAAAAATATACTGATTACGGTTTCGGAAGTCATTATCTATTGATTCTTTTCATTGGTCTATTTCTGGCTCTCAGCTGATTGGTATAATTTACAATGCAGCATCTAGCCAAATTTAACCTATTCCCCATCAAGAAAAAAATCGTTCTTGAATCCGATTAAGAAAAGCTGTTTTTTAGCCCTAGTGACAGCTGTATAGAGCCAACGGAGGTATTCTTTATCTACGCCGTTGGGTAGATAGGGCTGCTCGACGAAAACAGTATTCCACTGTCCGCCCTGAGACTTATGGCAGGTTATTGCATATGAAAATTTTACCTGTAAGGCGTTAAAATATTTGTTCCCTTTCACACCTAAGAATCTTTTATACTTTGACTTTTCATCGGCATAGTCTTCCATTACCTTTTGATAGAGTCGGTTTCCATCTTCATAAGACAAGGAAGGTGTGACCGCCTGAATGGTATCTAGCAGTAGTACCGTTTCAAAAGGTTTCATATTTGGATAGTCGACCATCTTCACTTTCACCTCCGCAAACTTGAAGGAGTAGAGTTCCTTTATTGCATAGATTTCAAGCACTTCAATGATATCACCATTGGCAATAAAACCTGCTTCCGATTTTGTATCGAGCCAAAAGTAGTTGTTCTTTACCACCATCATAAAATCACCTACAGCAATCTCGTTTTCTAAATACAGAATTCTACTTCGAATGTTTTCGTTGTACAAATTGGCCCTTTTATTAGACCGAACAATAAAACTGGTTTCTTCTTTGCCATTTTCCGAATACGAATTATCAATGGCATCTAAGATTTCTTGGCCTTCAATCAACCGAACAATATCCTTAAAAGGATGCACGTCAAATTGAAATGCTTCAAAAAATTCAGTTTGCAATTGCTCTCGTAGCATGGTTGCATTTACTAAAATTCCAGAATCCTCAGCCTGCCGCACTACCTCATCCAACTCCAATCGGATAACATCCTTATTATAATTCAATTCCAGTTTATCCGCATCTAAGGCCGGGCTCAAATTTAAATGTACCGGGGGAAGTTGTGCCGTATCTCCGATTAGCATTAGTTTGCAATTATGGCCTGAGTAAATGAACATCAACAAATCATCTAACAACGAACCATTTTCAAAGAGTTTAGAATCAGCTGGGGTATCGGGTATCATCGATGCCTCATCGACAATAAACACCGTATTGCGATGCTTATTCGGGGCAAGAACAAATTGTACGCCCCCTCCACTCTGTTTCTTGGGAAAGTATATTTTTCTATGGATTGTAAATGCCTGAGTATTCGAATAATTAGACATGACTTTGGCCGCTCGCCCGGTAGGCGCCATCAAAACCGCTTTCATACCAGTCTGCCACAAACTATTTACTAAAGTACCTACAAGTGTGGTTTTTCCCGTACCTGCAAACCCTTTTAGCAAAAAAACGGTATCCTTTTTGTTGCTTAAAATATAGGTCGATATTTTTTGTAAAGCTACGGACTGCTTCAAGGTAGGTTCGTGTGGAAATTTGTCCTTTAAAATAGCATAAAAAGAAGCGTCTGTAAGGGTTTTCATAGGGCTGCTAAGATAAACAGGATTTTTAGTAGAAAAACTTTTGCGATTGAAAAAAAAATGTAAATTTGTCAATAAGCCAAACTTTTAAAAATTTATTTTATGGTAACACTAATATTGATTATAATAGGAATAGTTGTCTTTACTGTTTTAATGGTGATGTTGATAGACAAATTTTTGCCACAGAAGATGAAGCCTATTATTTCTATTGTACTAGGATTGTTATCGCTTCTTTTCGCTTATCTTATCTATGAATCTATTACAGGTCCTATTCGGTTTCAAGAGGTAAAAGAAGAGCGCTTCGCAAAGGTCATCAATACCTTGAAAGACATAAGACTTTCTCAGGAAGCCCATAAAAGTGTTACCGGAAAATACGCGAATGACTTCAAGAGTCTTGTAAGCTTTGTAGATGGAGCGGAATATACAATAACTACCCAGAAAGATTCATCGTTTATGCGTTTTAACAAAGCTTTTGGCATTGATATGCCAGTTGACACAGTTATTATCGATACTTTGGGTACACGGGCAGTTAGAGATTCGCTTTTCAAAAAAGACACTCGGTATAAAAATATGATGAACGTGCCTGGCGTACCAGGCAAGACTTTTGAAATGAAAGCCGACATCATCGATAAAGGTGGTTACAAAGCTCCTGTTTATGAAGTAACCGTGGCCAAGAGCGATATTTTAGCGGATCAGCCAAAAGACCTCTTATCTCGTGAGAATGCACAGGTAAGCGTTGAAGAGGTTAATGGAACCCATATAACCGTTGGTTCTTTGGTGCAGGTGAGTACAAGTGGAAACTGGCCGCCCATATATGATAGAAAAGGTGACAATTAAAGAAGCTGTAGCTATTTCAAAAGAATTCAATAAACTGTCCATTCAAGTTAGCTTGAATGGACTTTCTTTTTGCATTGTAGATACTATTGGCAATACCGTATTAAACGCTGACCGTATTGTTTTTGAAAAAGAACGCACCCCATACGGGCTGCAAAAAGGCTTGGTTTCTCTTTTCAATAAACATTCAATTCCGCAACAGCAATTCAGCGAAATCATCGTTGTACACCGCAATAAGCTATTTAGCTTGGTTCCACAGTCACTCTTTGATGAAAATGAGATGGCCAACTATTTAAAGTTTAACACCAAAATATTAGCTAACGATCATATTGCTTATGACAAAGTGGAGAATCATGATATGATCAATGTATATGTACCGTTTGTAAATGTCAATAATTACGTTTATGAGCTTTTTGGAGAATTTGTATACAAGCATAGTGGTACCGTAATGGTAGAGTCACTCCTAAGTGGTCAAAGCATTGCAAAAGAACCTACTTGTTATGTTCACGTAGCCGACCGGCAAATGGAAGTTACTGTAATTTCACAAAGGAAGCTATTACTGTACAATAGCTTCGACTTCGTTACCAAAGAAGATTTTATCTACTATCTGCTCTTTACCTTAGAACAACTGAAGTTAGATACCGAGTTTACCAAACTAAAGCTATTTGGGGCTATAGAAGAAGGCGATCCTATTTATGACATCTGTTATGAGTACGTAAAGAACCTTTCCATATTTGTTCCTTCTGTATCTTCGTACCCAATGGATATTAAGAAAGATGCCATTGACTTTACCGTTTTAAAGACCCTTTAATGCGTATTATTTCAGGGAAGTATAAAAGTCGACGTATAATAGCACCAAGTAAATTGCCAGTTCGTCCTACTACCGATATGGCAAAAGAAGCACTCTTCAATATTTTGAATAACCGCTACTATTTTGATGAGGTCTCCTTCATAGATCTCTTTGCTGGCACAGGAAACATAAGTTATGAATTTGCTTCACGTGGCTGCGAGCAAATCACTGCGGTAGACGGAAACTTCGGTTGTGTACAATTCATCAACAAAACGGCTGCGGAACTTGATTTAAGCATTACTACCCTGAAAAGCGATGTGTTTTCCTTTCTGGAAAAGACGCATCTAAAATCGGATATTGTTTTTGCCGACCCTCCATATGACATACCTCAAGAGGATTTTGAACAAATCGCAAGCTTGATTTTTAAAAATGAATTACTTCTCCAAGATGGAGTTTTAATAATTGAGCATGCAAAACAAACTGATCTTTCACATCTTCCAAATTTCAGCAATCAGCGAAAGTATGGAGGGAGTGTTTTTAGTTTTTTTGAAGCGTAGTATCTTTGTCTTAAGATGAAGCTTCAAATCAAAATAAAAAAAGAGCATAACAAACCTTCTACGCTTTCATGCACGCGAGAAGACGGCTCGATTACCTATGCTAAGCTACAGGTAGATTTCGAAATTCACGATATAGCGCATTATGTTGTAGAGCAGCAACTACAATTGAAAAATGCCTTCTACGGCTTGCTCTGTCAAGGGTATCAAATCAATGATTTTATGCTTCCCAAAAAAGAACGCCCAGAGGCATTGCAACCTGAGAACCTACCCCCTGAGTCATTAGCAACTGAACATCTTGTCAATTTATTGACAATTGATTTCGTGCAATCGGAGAACCAAATGGAAGTTTCAAAAACCTTGGAAAATATATTAAGCGAAAATAGACTAGCATTTCCTGAGAACCCAACGCACGAAAAAGTGCATTCAATGCAAAACGAATTGGTGGTTTTAATGGCCGAATGGAATAGCTTACCTTACAATCGAACTTTAGATATGAACTTTGAACTTTAATTGTGTTGGGAAAAGAAATGCAAACCCATGTTGCTGTTCCCCAAGTTAAAGCGATACGTTTACAAGACTATGGGGTTGGCATCTTTCCCACCCTATCCACCAAATCTGCCCTAAAGAAAGCCTTAAAGAAGAAGCATATTTTTGTAGATGGCAAACTAGGAAAGACCTCTACCTTCATATATGGAAATGAACTTATTACATTTTACCCCTTAGATGAAAAAACTGGTCAAAGGAAGTTAATTCTCCAATTAAAAGTTCTTTATGAAGATGAACATATTGCCATTATCAACAAGCCCGCAGGAATTCTAGTAAGCGGTAACTCTTTTAAAACTATAGCAAACGCGCTTGAACAAAACCTAAAAAGGAGTATTCAACCTGATGCTATCAAACCACAAGCTGCGCATCGGTTGGATTTTGCCACCACGGGACTCTTACTTATCGGAAAAACAAAGGCTTCACTTTTAGTTTTGAACAAGCTATTTGAACAAAAACTAGTAGAAAAAACCTATTTCTCTGTCACCATTGGAAAAATGCTAAAGCAAGGTACCCTAACATTTCCAGTGGATGGCAAGGAGGCCATTTCGAATTTTGAGGTAGTAGAAACCATCGTATCGGAACGGTTTCAGTGTTTGAATTTAGTAAAGTTAGCTCCAGAAACAGGAAGAAGACATCAATTGAGAAAGCATCTTTCAGCCAATGGGAATCCCATTCTTGGCGACGCAATCTATGGTAAAGCAGGTTTAATTTTAAAAGGTAAAGGAATGTATTTGCATGCCCATTCCTTAGCATTTATCCATCCGGTAACTGAAAAAAGAATGTATATTGAACAAGAATTGCCAAGCAAGTTTGGGAAGCTATTTAAAAGAAATTAAATACAACCCAATATAAAAGCCTTTTGCCTTTTTCGCATACCCAATTAAAAAAGCAGGTCATAAGCCGGATTCTGTTCGCCCCCGAATTTATTTCAGGGTCTCCTTATCATTTATCTAGACTTTCAGTTACCCGAAAGTTCTAACCGCCTACCCTTCGGCTCGGGCGTGCAGCCCTCAAACACCGGTTTACATGACGTTTCACCGCATAGAGTTTACCTGATTTCACTACAGCCGAACTGTACTTGCTTTCTGTTGCACTGGTCCTATTCGCCAAATGACGAACGATGGGTGTTACCCATTATGCTGCACTATGGTGTCCGGACTTTCCTCGTCTCGCCGCAGCGAGCCGTGATAAGGTGACCTGCTGGCCGCAAAGGTAGCGCAATAAGCCTGAATTGTTGATAAAAATTCACTTAAAGAAAGAGAATCTCCTTTGATAGTATGGTGCTATTTCTATATTTGTAGACCATTCATTTTTGACTCAAAATAGTGCCGATTTGGAACCCTTTATAGTATCAGCTCGAAAATATAGACCTCAAACATTTAATGATGTTGTAGGGCAACAGGCGATTACCAATACGCTGCTGAATGCTATAGAAAATAACCATTTGGCACAAGCGCTTTTGTTTTGTGGTCCAAGAGGAGTCGGCAAAACTACTTGTGCACGTATTCTTGCCAAGCAAATCAACCAAGATGGTACGCAAAGTAAAGATGAAGATTTTGCCTTTAACATTTTTGAGCTTGATGCCGCCTCCAATAATAGTGTAGACGATATTCGGAATCTAATTGACCAAGTACGTATTCCACCGCAAGTAGGTAAGTATAAGGTATATATCATTGACGAGGTGCATATGCTTTCGGCATCAGCATTCAATGCCTTCTTAAAGACCTTAGAAGAGCCTCCGAAACATGCCATATTTATTTTAGCCACAACGGAAAAGCACAAAATCATACCCACCATACTTTCTCGATGTCAAATATTTGATTTTAAACGTATTACCGTAAAAGATGCGGCAAATTACTTAAAGTATATTGCTGAGAGCCAAGGTATTGAGGCAGAGGATGACGCACTTCATATTATTGCTCAAAAAGCAGATGGTGCAATGCGAGATGCGCTCTCAATATTTGATAGAGTGGTCAGTTTTTCTGGAAAGCAGTTGACGAGAAAAGCAGTAACCGAAAATCTAAATGTTCTCGACTACGAAACCTATTTCGAAGCTACCAACCATATTCTCGAACACAATATTCCGAACTTACTCCTTTTATTCAATGGCACTTTAGCCTTAGGATTTGATGGGCACCATTTCATAAGCGGGCTGGCGTCACACTTTAGAGATTTGATGGTGTGCCAACACCAGAGTACTATCAATCTCTTAGAAGTGGGTGATGGTGCAAAACAGAGTTATTTAGAGCAATCAAAAAAGACTTCAAATTCTTTTTTATTGAAAGCGCTGCAATTAGCAAACGATTGTGACTTAAAATATAAAACCAGCAAAAATCAACGTCTTCTGGTGGAACTGACCTTAATGAAGCTTGCATCCATCGATTTTGATGGTGAAAAAAAAAATCCTGAATCCTTAGCGCTGTCAGAAAGCACCATTGAATTTATTGCACCTGCTTCTTTTTATCAGGCAATGGCAATTACTCCTTCCAAACCCGTTTTGGACACTTCTGAAAAAGCTCCTATAGAAGGCCCTGTAGAAACATTGGAGCCTGCTAAAGAAGTGATCGTTACTGAGACTAGTTCAGCTATCTCAAAGACAAGTGTTTCATCATATGAAGTACCCATTTCGGAGTCTGAAGTGACGGCTCAAGTATTACAAAACACACCCTCTGAGCCTGTATCAATCCACACTAAACCGAATGTTGAAGTAGCCTCCGCGGAAGCAATAAAAGACTCTTTTACGGCTGAAAAAACTCTAGTCAATGAATCGGATGTTTTAGTTTCAGCAACCACGGTAACAGTAGAAGAACCTTTGGTTGAAGAGAAAGCCGTAGCAACGCCTAAAATCAACATTAGTCTCGCGGAAAAAAGGGTTTCTGCACTTTCAATATCCAGTTTAAAAGCCAAGAAAGTTCACGAACAGAATCGAAAAGATGATGCAATTGACGAAAGTCAACTACCGAATATGGCCTTTAGCGAAGAAGTCATGCAATCACA
Organism: Maribacter sp.; assembly: GCF_039974175.1. Taxonomy (GTDB): domain Bacteria; phylum Bacteroidota; class Bacteroidia; order Flavobacteriales; family Flavobacteriaceae; genus Maribacter_C. The sequence goes on along the minus strand of NZ_JBDWJN010000011.1, from coordinate 20,438 downwards.
TTGGGCCGATTTCGTTCACAAACTAGACGAAGCTGGAAGAAAAATTTTGGCTTCTAACTTAAATGCCGATATTCCGAAGTTGAGAAATGAAACCACCATCTTTATCGAGCTGCCCAATGGCACAATGAAAAAAGAAATAGAGCGAGAGCAGTATGATTTGATGGAGTACCTCAAATCAAAACTGAACAATCATTTTATTTCGTTACAAATTAGTGTGAATGAAGCTACGGCCAAAAAATTTGCTTTTACACCTGAAGAAAAATATCAAAAGTTACGTGAAAAGAACCCGGCTATAGATTTATTGCGAAAAGAGTTCGATTTAGACCTTTGATTTCTGAACAACCCAACCACGCAATGCCAGTATCAGCATTACCACTGCAATAATTAAGAGTCCGAATGCTTCCCGTCCTTCTTCTACGTTTTTGATATCGCCCGCACCTATTTCAAAACCTTCAAATTTCTCAGGGTAAGTATAAAAGAATCCGACCAAAGAAAGAATGCCTGCTACTAGTGGCACACTAAAGAAAATGCGGTTGAATGCAAAGGCAATAGCGATAATTCCTGCAAAACCCCAAACAATCATCCAAACTAATGAGTCTGGGTCGTTGTACTGTAATCCGGCGGATACTAAAAACAAAATTCCAAAAACAAGGGCAAAAACTTTAAAAATGGTATTCATGGTCAGATATATTTATTTCAAGTCCTAAAATACCAATCTAGTCTGCAAAAACACTATGATATTTGTCATTTTTTATATGCAAAAACTCATTCCCGTTTTCTTGCTATTTTTGTTCTAAAGAAAAAGGCTATGCTGGGTTTAAAACTTCCGACCGATCCTCGATGGGTAAATATCGTAGAAAAGAACATTGATGAAATACTAACCGATCACGCGTATTGCGAACAGAAAGCTGCAAGTACTGCTATTTCGTTGATTGTAAGTTTTCCAGAATATACGACCTTGATCGAAGAAATGATAGCACTTTCTCGTGAAGAAATGGGGCATTTTAAAATGGTGCATGATCGCATTGTTGCCAGGGGGAAAACCTTGGGAAGAGACCGAAAAGATGAATATGTATTGCAGCTAGTAAAATTCTTTCCCAAAGGCGGTAGCAGAACAACACAGTTGGTTCATCGACTTTTGTATGCCGCTTTGATTGAGGCCAGAAGCTGCGAACGGTTTCGACTGCTATCGGAAGAGCTGGAAGATAAAGAGTTGGCCAATTTTTATCATAAATTAATGGTTAGTGAAGCCAGTCATTATACCATGTTCTTAAAATTTGCAAGGCAATATGGTGACCGCCAAGAGGTCGATAAAAAGTGGCAAGCCTTATTAGATTACGAGGCGAAAATCATGAAGAGTTTAAGCAAAAGCGGTAGTATTCATGGGTGAAAGCGTATTTAGCCGAAGGCTGTAGTATGCAGTTTTGAGGATAATTATAACGTTTTACTTCTCACAGCACACTGAGACAACCACTTACTCCTTTTTTCCTAACTTCTCTAAATAATAATCATACATGGCAAACTGTGATCGGATTTTGGCATTCCCATTTTTGCGGTAGGTATTGTCTTGCGACTCGTTGAAGACCCGTGCTTTCACATTATCACGCCACGATATTTCAAAAGTATCTAGTAATTCTTGCTTGATATCTTCATCATATATTGGGCAACCAACTTCAACACGATTGTCAAGATTTCGCGTCATCCAATCGGCGGAAGAGATATAGACTTTTGAGTCACCCTCATTGCCAAAGATGAAAATACGCGGGTGTTCTAAAAACTTATCTACGATACTAACAGCCTCAATATTTTCACTCATGCCTTTGACTCCAGGAACCAAACAGCAGATCCCCCTAATAATTAGTTGTATTTTCACCCCTGCCCTACTGGCCTCATACAGCTTATCAATCATTTTGTAGCTGGTAAAGCTGTTCATTTTGATCTTAATATAAGCTTCTTTGCCTACCAAGGCACAAGCTATTTCATTATCAATTAGTTTAAGAAAGGTGCTTTTCGTATAATGAGGAGAAACAATAAGATGTTTGTATTTATTGATTTTGTAAGTAGTCTCAAAGAATGCAAAGACTTTGTTTAATTCCTTGAGAATGCCTTCATGAGCCGTGAATAAGGTGTAATCTGTGTAGATGCGCGCTGTGGCTTCACTAAAGTTGCCCGTACTAATGAATCCATACCGTTTCGTTCCGGTTTCCTCCTCACGTTCAATTACGCAAACTTTACTGTGTACCTTTAGCCCAGGAACACCGAAAATCAATTTTACTCCTTCTGCCTGAAGTTGTTCGGCATATTCTATATTCGCTTGCTCATCAAAACGCGCTTGCAGTTCGATTTGAACCGTTACCTGCTTCCCATTTTTGACTGCATTGATTAATGATGCAGCTACCTGAGAATTGCTCGCGAGCCTATAAACGGTAATCTTAATCGTTCGAACCTTCGGATCTAAGGCCGCTTCCCTTAGAAACTTAATTACATAAGAAAACGTATGATAGGGCGTATACTGCAGGTAGTCTTTATTGGCAATTTGCTCCAAGAGGCTCCCTTCCATGCTAAAGCCTTTTACCGCTAAGGGTTCTATCTTGTCATACATCAAATCTTGTCTACCCAAACTAGGGAAACCCATATAATCACGACGGTTATGATAACGCCCACCCGGAATCACACTGTCAGTATCCTCAATATTCATTTTCTCTTTGAGAAAGCTAAGCGTATCTTTTGCTATTCTTTTGTCATAAACGAAGCGTACCGGATCTCCAACTTTGCGATGCTCTACACTCGATGATATCTTGGCAATAAAGCTTTTACTAAGATCATTGTCCATATCCAGTTCGGCATCACGGGTGATCTTGATCATATGAGCAGATATCGATTCATATTCGAACATGGTAAAAATGCTACGCAGGCAGTATCGAATAAGGTCATCTAAAATAATGATGTAGTTCTTATCGCCCTCCTTTGGCAGCACTACAAAGCGATCGATGCCCTTAGGAATCTCAATCAAGGCATATCGTTTCTCTTTTTTTTCGGCAATTTGATCGCCTATGATAATCATTTTTACAGCCAAATATGCAGCAGTATCCTTCAGGGTAGGGAACTCCGTTAGATCGTTTAGAATAATCGTCATTAACTGCGGACTCACATTCTGAAGAAAATAGTTTTTTACAAAGTCACGTTGGCTCTCGCTCAGTTCGGTTTCTTTGATGATGAAAATATTTTGACCTTCTAATTCCTCTTGTATTTCCTTTAAGATATTTACACTTCTGGCCTGCTGGTCTATCACAATTTTGGTGATTTCCTCTAAAAGATCTTTGGCAATCTCTCCGCCTAAAACACTCTTACCTTTTTTTCCTGCTTCTACGATTCGCTTTACGGTGGCGTACCGTACTTTGAAGAATTCATCTAGATTGTTCGAGTATATTCCTAAAAATCGAAGCCTCTCAATTAGCGGAACATTTGTATCTGTACTCTCTTGCAATACACGTTCATTAAACCATAACCAACTGATTTCACGGTTTACATATTGATTTTTGGCTTTTATCATCCTCTTAATTGCTTTGGAAAAATAGTCTTCTTGGTAACTCCTTTTGTGATGGACGTCCAATCTTTTGTGTCAAATTCTAACTGCACTAGTCCACTTGTGGGAACGTTGTCAATATAGGTATTTCCGAGGGAATTGGCAATGTGGGTAAAGGCGTGATTATGCCCAAAAATGAGTACCGTATTTAAATCGGTATCAAGTTCCTTTACAAACTGCAAGACGTATTCTCCAGAAAAATCATACAACTCGTTGACTACACGAAACTTATCTAAAGGAAAATACAATTGCCGTATAAAAATCATACTGGTATGCAATGCTCGATTTGCGGGACTGGAAAAAGTAGCATCGATAGGAATTGATAGCTCATTAAAATTTTGCGATACTAAATGCGCATCATTTATGCCCCTTTGCAACAAGGGTCGATCTTTGTCTCCTACTGAATAATCCCAGGAGGATTTACCATGACGGACTAGTATAAGTGTCTTCATCCTTAATACATAGTATTGGGGGAAATTAATATGTTTAACTTAACGCAATGTCCTTTATAAATAAGGCTGAGATCAGGGCGCTAGACGTTCTACTTTCCAATCGACATCCTCTAATGAATAGCGTATTCGATCATGAAGTCGATTCGGTCGTCCCTGCCAAAACTCCATTGAAACTGGTTTTACAATATAACCACCCCACCAATCAGGGCGTTTGATTTCTTTGCCGCTATATTCTTTTTCAAGAGCTGTTAGTTTTTCTTCCAAAACTTCTCTAGAGGCAATTACACTACTTTGATCAGACACTACCGCACCAAGTTTGCTTCCATTTGGGCGAGATTCAAAATAACCATCCGAAAGGTTCTCGGCAATTTTTTCCGCCTTTCCTTTTATAATGATCTGACGTTCAAGATTCGGCCAAAAAAAGGAAATGGAAACATTTGGATTAGAAGCTATTGCCTTACCTTTTTCACTGTTATAATTGGTATAAAATATAAAACCTTCATAGGTGTATTTCTTCAAAAGCACTACGCGATTTTTAGGAAATCCATCTACGCCAATGGTGGAAATTGTCATCGCATTGGGCTCGTCAATACCCTCAGAAGCTTCAACTTCATAAAACCACTTTTGAAAAAGTTCCATTGGATTTTCAGAAATAGCATCCTCTATCAAAGCGCTCTTTTCGTATGATTTTCTGTAATGACCCAAGTCCTTTTGCATAGCGTTCTTTTATACTGCAATTTACGAGATTTTGTCCATCCATTTGAAGTGTTATTCCGTAATATTTTTTTTGCAGGTGTTCATTCTTAGTTTGCTTTTGATCATTTTGCTACAAGCCTAAAGAATGAAAGGTTTTTTTAGTATTTTACAGCTAACATTCACGAAATGAATTCGATATGAGGTTTACGTGTCATACAGATATCAACGCACCTATAGATAAGGTGGTAGAATTGTTTGAAAATCCTGATAATTTGAAAGAATGGCAGGATGGCTTTCTTAGTTTTGTTCCACTTAGCGGTACGCCTGGTGAGGTTGGATCTAAATCGAAACTTACCTACGAAAAATTAGAACTTGTAGAGACCATTATTCGCAATCAATTACCAGAAGAATTTAAGGCCAACTATGAGCATAAGCACATGGTGAACACCATGTCATGCAGGTTTAAAAAGATTGATTCCAATAAAACGCGACTTGAACAGGAAATACATTACATTAAATTCAATGGGTTTGTAATTAAATTGATGGCCAAATTATTTCCCGGAATGTTTAAAAAACAAGTACAAAAATGGCTTGATCAATTCAAGGCTTTCGTCGAGAAGCAAAACACTTAGAATTCGAAAACTTTACCATCATCGGCAAGTTCTACATTATCAAAAATAGTTTGAGCTTCTTCTTTGAAAAGCTCAATGGATTTATATCGGGTAGAATAATGCCCTAAAATCAAGGTGCCAATATCGGCATCTTTTGCAATGGTTGCAGCTTCTTTGGCTGTCGAATGTTTGGTTTTGCCAGAAAGATGCTCTTCCGAATCTAAAAAAGTGGATTCATGATATAAAACATCTGCGTCTTTTATCTGCGGAATAATTTCCGGTTTATAAGCGGTATCACTACAATATGCATAGGATTTCGGCTTGGGCGGGTCAAAGCTCAATTCAAAATTGGCAATTACTTGCCCATTATCTAAAGTGATGTCTTTGCCATTTTTAATATTCTGATACTCAGATCTATCAATTTTATGGTTTTCCGTAGCCTCAATATTGAGCTTCCGCTCCCCTAATTTCTCTTTGAACAGAAACCCGTTAGTGTATACGCGATGATTTAAGGGAATTGTTTCCACACTTACGCTATCATCTTCATAAATCACTTCGGTTTCCTTAGCGGTCAGCTCATGAAAAACCAGTGGAAAATTTGTCCATGCATCTCCTAGTTTCAAAAGCAGTGTAATAGCTTCTTTAATTCCTTTTGGTCCGTAAACATGCATTTCGCTATCTCTTCCTAAAAGCCGAAAAGTGGAAATCAAGCCTGGCAAGCCGAAAAAATGATCGCCATGAAGATGCGAAATAAAAATATGTTTGATTCTAGAGAACTTTACTTTGCTCTTTCGCAATTGAACTTGAGTACCTTCGCCACAGTCAATTAAAAACATATGGTTTTTAATCTCGAGTATTTGAGCGGTTGGATTGGTCAAAGTACGTGGGGTGGCCGCATAGCAACCAAGTATATGAAGTTTCATTAAGGCAGCTATTTACGGTTTGTATTGTTCAGCCTCCGCGGCCGAAAAGTCACTTTTAAAGCTAAAAGCGAAGGGTGTTTCTCCCTTGGCATTCAAGTATTTCAAACGCTCTTTCGCATCCTCAGCTTTGGGTTCAACACCAATAGGAACCCACCAAAGTGCCATGTGCATATCACGCATCTTACTGAACCACTCTTTCTTTCGCTTAAAAACTTCAAGATGGGCCGAATTATAGGTAAACTCAAAAAGTGACTTCTTGGAATTCCAGACCGACATATTTACAATAATAAACTCATCTTCAAAAACCTGTAAAGATGTCGCGTTGTCATTTTCATCTTTTAAACGCCAAACGAAACCGTCACTTTTTTCAGCCAATTGATTAATTCTATCTAGATTCGCCACAAAATCTGTCATCACCTCACTGTCAATCGGCGCCAACATTCTTGCGATATTGACTTGAGCTAAATGATATGTATTCATAGGCCTAAGTCTCTTTCTATCTCTTCCATTTCGATGATATCACGAGCTTCTTGAAGGGTTGGCACGACACATATCTCTTCAGGCACATCATCGTAAGATACTTTATTGGTAACCAAAACGAATGACTTTTTTGCATTTCTATGTGTGTTGGAGAGTTGCAAAAATTCTAGTACGTCTCCAGCATTCAATTTTGAAAATGAAAACAGATTTATTATCAGATGGTCATTCTTGATATCTGGGTACTTTTTGTTTAGATTATCTAAAAACATCGGCAACGCGATATTTTCCTGAAAAACCGTGGTTGTGGTTCCTTTTTTATCAAAAATCATAGTGCTTATTTTATTTTTGAAGCCAATAAATAAATCACCGCCATACGAATCGCCACCCCATTCTCAACCTGATTTAAGATAATCGATTGATTGGAATCAGCGACATCACTGGTTATTTCAACTCCCCTGTTTATAGGACCCGGGTGCATAATCACAATTTCTTTGTCTAAACTTTCAAGCAAGGCTTTGTTCACTCCGAATTGTTGCGTATACTCTCTTGTAGTTGGAAAATAGCTGATGTCTAGTCGCTCGTTCTGTATGCGCAACATATTGGCAACGTCGCACCAGTTCAATGCTTTTCGCAAATCAGTTTCCACTTCTACGCCAAGCGATTCGACATGTTTTGGAAGTAGTGTTTTAGGCCCGCAAACCTTTACGTTCGCACCTTGTAATTTCAAAGCGAAAATGTTCGATAAGGCCACACGTGAATGCAAGATATCACCTACTATGACCACATTTTTACCAGCCACATCGCCTAACTTTTCGCGAATGGAATAGGAATCAAGCAAAGCCTGGGTTGGATGCTCATGAGCCCCGTCGCCTGCATTGACAATAGCAGCATTGACATGCTTAGACAAGAAAATACCCGCTCCGGGATTTGGATGTCGCATAACCACCATATCCACCTTCATAGAAAGAATATTGTTCACCGTATCGATAAGTGTCTCTCCTTTTTTAACAGAGGATTGCCCTGCGGAAAAGTTGATAACATCGGCTGACAAACGTTTTTCAGCTAATTCAAAAGATAGTTTGGTTCTCGTGCTATTCTCAAAGAAAATATTGGCAATGGTAATATCGCGTAATGAAGGTACTTTCTTTATAGATCTATTGATAACTTCCTTAAAGTGGTCAGCGGTTTCAAAAATGAGCTGAATATCCGATTCATTCAGATATTTTATTCCCAATAAGTGCTTGACACTTAATTCGTTGCTCACCTTTTGTTTCATTTATTAGCGGTCAATTAAATAAATAACATCTTTACCATCATTCTCTTTCCACATCACTTTTACCTTTTCTTCATTTATGGCATCTACCTGTCTTCCTCTATAGTTGGGTTGAATGGGTAAATGTCTACTAAATCTTCTGTCGATCAAAGTCAATAATTCGACGTCTTTCGGTCTGCCAAAAGATTGCAACGCAGTAAGAGCGGCATTAATACTTCGGCCGGTATACAGCACATCATCTATAAGTACCACATTTTTGTCCTCAATTAAGAAATCGATACTTGTTGCCGTAGCCTCCAGTGTTTTATCTCCCCTGCGAAAATCATCACGATAAAACGTAATATCTAAAAACCCAAGATCAATATGTTTGACCTTGTATTCCTCCTTTAAAATCTTGGTTAGCCTTTTAGCTACAAAGGTTCCTCTCGGTTGTATTCCGATAAGCACAGTATTCGCAAAGTCTAAATGATTTTCAAGAAGTTGACAAGCCAAGCGGTGAAGAATGATGTTTATTTCGGTTGCCGAAAGAAGTACTTTTTGACTCATAGTGGACGTGAATCCTTTTGTGTTACAAAAATACGGAATTCTACTCAAAATCTAGGCGAAATCGTATTGTTGCCTTTTTTGGTCTTTAAAAAACACCAAAGTTGTAACAATTCAATAGCTTGGAGGTCAAATCAGATGTGAACTTCTAAATACGCTACTATGCGAAATCTAATCTTGTCAATTTTAATGGCCTCCACTTTGTTCGGATGCAAACCAGACTCCGTCAGCAAACAAGGCGTTCAGAACGAGCATTCGAATCTTACACCTCTTGAAGTTGTAAACAAAAGAATGGCTTTATACAATCAGCACAACTTTGCTGAATTTATCAGGCTCTATGCCGACGATGTCAAAATCTACACCTACCCCGATAAGTTATTAGGAACAGGTGCAGACAATATCACTTCTATATTTAAGCCAAAGTTTGCTGAGCGATCTATTCAGGTTGAAATTGTCAGTCAAATGCATAATGGAAATTTTGTGATTAATCATGAAATCGTAACGGAAAATGGTAGCAACACAAAATACGTATCGATTTATGAAGTACGAGACGGCCTAATTAGAAGTGTGAAATTTGTGCGAGATAACTAAAGCGATACAATAGAATTTTGAATTCGATAATATGAAAAAATTAGTACTGCTTGTGTTCACGTTGAGTCAATTAACAGTTCTATGTGCCCAAGACATTACCGGACAATGGAACGGCCTGTTAAAGGAAATGAACTTGCGCTTGGTTGTGCATATCACCAAAACAGATAAAGGATACGGCTCCACCTTAGACAGTCCAGATCAAGGAGCCACCGGTATTCCAGTTCAAACAACCGTTTTTGTAAATGATACACTCAAGCTCGAAGCACCAAATCTCGGAATTAGCTATTCAGGAGAATTTATCGATAATACATTTAAAGGTACTTTTCGGCAAGGTGGATTTATTATTCCTTTGATTTTGCGAAGGGAAGAACCGGAAAAACCAAAACCAAACAGACCGCAGGAGCCTAAGGAACCATTTCCGTACTATGTAGAAGATGTGACCTTCGAAAACCCTGCAGCCGACATAAGTTTAGCCGGTACCTTAACCTTGCCCAAAAAAGAAGGTAAATTTCCAGTCGTCGTTTTAATTTCGGGCAGCGGACCTCAAGACCGAAACGAAGAACTACTAGGTCATAAGCCGTTTCTAATCATTTCAGATTACTTAACAAGAAACGATATCGGAGTTCTTCGTTTTGACGATAGAGGTGTAGGAAAGTCAAAAGGTACATTTAGCGGAGCAACTTCAGCAGATTTTGCTACAGATGTTCTTAGCGCTTTGCATTACTTAAAATCTAGACAAGAGGTCGACACCTCCAAAATTGGATTGGTAGGTCATAGCGAAGGTGGTATTATTGCGCCAATGGTTGCTACCAAATCAGATGATGTACGTTATATTGTTTTGCTAGCAGGTACAGGTATTCGCGGAGACCAACTCTTGCTACTGCAGCAAGAACTAATTGGGAGGGCCATGGGTATGTCAGAAACCCAACTCGAAATTTCCAAGAAGCTTAGCACTGAAGTTTTTGCTATGATCGTAAATTCTGTAGCATCTGAGGATTTAAAAAAAGATGTTAACGCCTATATGACAGTTGAAGTGAACAAGCTTTCGGATGCAGAACTTCCTATAGGAATGCGTAGAGATGAAGCCAGTATTAAAGCTCAGGTAGATCAATTAACGACACCTTGGATGGTCTACTTTATGAAGCATGATCCTGCAACAGTTTTAGAAAAGGTAAAATGTCCTGTTTTGGCCATAAATGGAGAAAATGATCTGCAAGTACCTGCCAAACAAAATCTTAAGGCAATAAAAACTAGCTTGACAGAGTCTGGAAATACCAAGGTAACCACAATAGCACTTCCTGGCTTAAACCATTTATTCCAAGAAAGTGTAACCGGTGCGCCAAATGAGTATGGAACTATTGAACAGACAATCGCTCCGGAAGCTTTGAAAGTTGTTTCCGATTGGATATTGGAACAAGTGAAATGAACCTGCGCCAATTCACTAGCTACAAAAAAACCCTGACCAAAATGGCCAGGGTTTTTATTATCCTAAGATTTAGAAGCTACTATTTCTTACCAGCTTCCATCTTATCTTTCAACGCTTGCAAAGCTTCATTCGCGTCACCTAAAGTAGGTTTCACTTCATCAGAAGCAGCTTTCTGTCTTTTGACTGCAGCTTTTACATTACGTTTCTCTTCTTCTCTAAAGATCGCAGTATGACTTGCTACCACACGTTTAAAGTCTTTGTTGAATTCGATGATCTTGAATTCAGCTTCTTCTCCTTTTCCGAGTTTCTTACCGTCTTCTTTCTCCAAATGACGTTGCGGTACGAATGCCGTAATGTCTTCGTTGAATTCGATAATGGCTCCTTTATCAACAATCTCGGTGATCGCTGCTTTATGAACGGTATCTAAACCAAACTCATTCTCATATTTATCCCAAGGGTTATCAGTGGTCTGCTTATGACCTAAACTTAACTTACGTCCTTCAACATCCAATTCCAACACTTCAACTTCCAAAGTTTCACCAACAGCGGTAAACTCTGAAGGGTGCTTAATTTTCTTCGTCCAAGATAGGTCTGAGATGTAAATCAATCCGTCAATACCCTCTTCCAATTCTACAAATACACCAAAGTTCGTAAAGTTTCTTACAATACCTTTATGCCTAGATCCTACTGGGTATTTTGTAGTAATATCCGTCCATGGGTCTGGAGTCATTTGCTTAATACCGAGAGACATCTTTCGATCTTCTCTGTCAAGTGTAAGTACTACAGCTTCTACAGCATCACCAACTTTTACGAAATCTTGCGCAGATCGCAAGTGGGTAGACCATGACATTTCAGAAACGTGAATCAATCCTTCAACACCTTCAACAACTTCAATGAATGCACCGTAGTCAGCAATGACAACTACCTTACCTTTCACTTTGTCACCGATTTTGATATCTTCAGATAAGGCATCCCATGGGTGCTTCTCCAATTGTTTTAATCCTAATTGAATTCTCGATTTGTTTTCATCAAAATCAAGGATAACAACATTCAATTTCTGGTCTAATTCAACAACCTCATTCGGGTGGTTGATTCTACTCCAAGAAAGATCGGTAATGTGAACCAATCCATCAACGCCACCTAAATCGATAAAGACCCCATAGGAAGTAATGTTTTTAACAACACCTTCAAGTACCTGGCCTTTTTCAAGTTGACTGATTATTTCTTTTTTCTGTTCTTCAATATCAGCTTCGATCAATGCTTTGTGCGATACTACAACGTTTTTGAATTCGTGGTTAATTTTTACCACTTTGAATTCCATTGTTTTGTTTACATACTGATCGTAGTCACGAATTGGCTTCACATCGATTTGAGAACCTGGAAGGAAAGCTTCGATTCCAAAAACGTCGACAATCATACCACCTTTGGTTCTGCATTTCACGAAACCACTGACCACCTCTTCTTTGTCATGAGCCGCATTAACGCGATCCCAAGCCATAATGGTTCTTGCTTTTCTATGAGAAAGTACCAATTGCCCGCTTTTATCTTCGCGGATATCAATCAACACCTCCACTTTATCACCAACTTTTAAATCAGGATTGTAACGGAATTCGTTTAAAGAAATAACACCTTCAGATTTTGCGTTGATGTCAATAATCGCTTCCCGATCGGTCAAGTAAACCACAGTTCCTTCAACCACCTCTGCATCTGCCGTATCTACAAAGTTCTCAGCTACTAATTTTTCGAACTCTTCTAATTTTGAATCTTCAACACGTTCAATACCTTGCTCGTATTTTTCCCAATTAAAGTTTTCTAAAAATTCTTTTGGATCTTGAACAGGAACCTGCTCTTTTACTTCTGCAACCGTTTCGGTTGCTTCTTGAACTGCTTCTGCAGTTTCTGGGGTTGCTTCAGTAGTTTCCTCTACTTGAGCTTTTTTGTCTTCAGCCATTTTACAGCTTAACTATTTGTATTCTACATCGGCACAAGAGTTAAACGATTCATGTAGAAGCGATTAAGTAATTTTTTTCTCCTCCCTTTTTCCTCTTGACAGTTTCGTTAAAAAGGGCTGCAAAAATACATCTTTTATTTTAGTAAACCAACCCTATTGTCAAAAGCTACGAAGGCGCATTCAGTATTTCGTCGAAATTATCGAAAAATAGTACATTTATTACTATCTTGAGCACTTAAATATTAACCGTTAAATAATAACAAATGAGCGTTAAAGCAAAGTATCAAGGCGTTTTGAACCTTGGTGAGCAATTAGGGATTAAAGATGGCAACGTAACCGAAGAAGGTGGCGTTCTTAAAATAAAAGGTGAGGCGAATACACCTTACGAGAAAGATATGCTATGGGACAAAATCAAAGAACTAGGTGGTGAGAATGCTTCAGATATCAAAGCGAACATAACTGTGGCAGACACTTCTATCTATCATAGACATACGGTTTCCAGTGGAGAATCGCTAAGTAAAATAGCAAAGCATTACTATGGCGATGCCATGAAATACAAGCAGATTTTTGCAGCGAATACCAATATCCTTAAAAATCCAGATGTAATTCATCCAGATCAAGTTTTGATTATTCCTAATCTGTAAAACGTAAGAAGTTTTAGAAACTAAAATTCCGTTGTAGTGAACTGCAACGGAATTTTTATTTCCTTTTTTCTAGAATTTGGAAATCTTAGACTCCTGTAGATCTTCTTCTAACTATCCTTTTGCTTTGCAATAATACGGAGTGAAAAATTGTACATACGTTCAAATTGCTCTTCGAGCCCCATATCACTGTTATCAAATTCAATTGCATCCTCTGCCTTTCGCAAGGGTGAAAATTCACGGTTGGAATCTACAGCATCACGGTGCAAAACATTTTTAAGTACTTCATCATAATCTACTTCTTCTCCTTTATCCAACAATTCTTTATAACGGCGATATGCTCTTTTTTCAGGAGATGCACTCATAAAAATCTTTAATTCCGCATCGGGGAAAACAACCGTGCCAATATCTCGACCATCCATTACTATACCTTTTGCCTTTCCCATTTTTTGCTGCATAGCAACCAGTTTAATCCGAACAGCTTCAATCTCAGCAATACTGCTTACGTATTGAGATACTTCTAAGGTTCTGATTTCCTTTTCCACATTTTCACTATTGAGGTACATTTCGGAAAATCCCAATTCTTTATTATAGTGAAAGTCTAATTCGATTTCCTTCAGGGAATTTTCTAAGGCAGCTACATCTTTATGCTGTTCAGCGATAAAACCATTGCGCATAGCAAACAGGGTTACTGCACGGTACATGGCACCTGTATCTACATAAACGTAACCCAAAGCTTTTGCCAGTTGTTTTGCAATCGTACTTTTTCCTGTGGAGGAGTAGCCGTCAATAGCTATGGTTATTTTTCCCATATCGTAAAAATAATCAGAAAAAGTTCTCCACTGCCTTCAAACGAACGGCTATTTGTCATTAAATTTCTTGGCGTCTTTAACCTTTTGATTCGTAATAGCGATATCAACTACTTCATGCATATCGCTGACATAGTGAAAAGTCAAACCCTTTAGATAGTCTTGTTTGATTTCAAGGATGTCACGCTCGTTTTCTTTACAAAGAATAATCTCTTTAATGCGAGCGCGCTTAGCAGCCAATATCTTTTCTTTGATTCCGCCTACGGGAAGCACTTTTCCTCTAAGTGTTATCTCTCCCGTCATGGCTAAACTCTTCTTCACTTTTCTTTGGGTAAATAGAGAAACTAAAGAAGTTAACATGGTAATACCCGCGCTTGGTCCATCTTTAGGAGTTGCCCCTTCTGGAACATGAATATGAACATTGTATTTCTCAAAGAGCGTTGCATCAATGCCAAAACGATCGGCATTTGACTTAATGTATTCCATAGCAATTGTTGCAGACTCCTTCATGACCTTACCCAGGTTTCCGGTTATATTCAGATTGCCTTTTCCTTTTGATAAGATCGATTCAATAAAAAGAATATCTCCGCCAACACTTGTCCACGCCAATCCTGTGACGACTCCTGCGACATCATTGTTTTCATATTTGTCTCGTTCCATCCGTGCAGGACCTAAAACCTTTTCAACATCTTCATTACTCACCTTTACCTCGTACTCCTCCTCTGTTGCTATAGATTTTGCCGCATAACGTACCATTTTAGCAATCTGCTTTTCCAAAGAACGAACTCCCGATTCACGAGTATAGCCCTCAACAATTTTTTCCAATTGTGGTTTGCCAATTTTTAAATGTTTGGTTTCTAGTCCGTGTTCCTTTAATTGCTTTGGTAGTAGGTGGCGTCTAGCAATCTCTACCTTTTCCTCTATGGTATATCCAGTGACATTGATAATTTCCATACGATCGCGCAATGCAGGCTGAATTGTCGATAAATTATTGGCTGTGGCGATGAACATCACTTTAGAAAGGTCGTAACCCATTTCTAGGAAATTGTCATAAAACTCATTGTTCTGTTCGGGGTCCAAAACCTCTAGCATTGCAGAAGATGGATCTCCTTGATGGCTGCTAGAAAGCTTGTCGATCTCATCTAAAATAAAAACAGGGTTCGATTTCCCAGCTTTTTTCAAACTCTGAACGATTCGACCTGGCATAGCACCTATATAGGTCTTGCGATGTCCTCGAATTTCGGCTTCATCACGCAATCCACCTAAAGAAATACGAACATATTCCCTTCCTAAGGCCTCAGCAACTGATTTTCCCAAGGAAGTTTTACCAACTCCTGGAGGACCATATAGACAAAGAATTGGCGATTTCATATCATTTCGAAGTTTCAGTACCGCTAGATATTCTATTATTCTTCGCTTTACATCCTCAAGACCGTAATGGTCTCTGTCTAAAATCTTTTGAGCTCTTTTTAAGTCGAATTTATCTTTAGAGAATTCATCCCAGGGGAGGTCTAAAAACAGATCCAAATAATTTCTTTGGATAGAATACTCGGCAACCTGCGGATTCATTCTTTGTATTTTCGATAGTTCTTTTTCAAAATGCTCTCCTATTTTTTTATTCCATTTTTTCTTCTTTGCTCGTGATTGCATCTCTTGAATTTCCTCGTCATAGGATACTCCACCCAGTTCCTCTTGAATGGTTTTCATTTGCTGATGCAAGAAGTATTCACGTTGCTGCTGGTCCATATCACTACGAACCTTAGATTGAATATCATTCTTCAATTCTAATTTTTGTAATTCTACGTTCATGTACTTCAAGGTGGCCAACGCTCTTTCTTGAAGGTTTCGTATTTCAAGCAATTCTTGTTTCGCCTTGACGTCTAGGTTCAGATTAGACGAAATAAAATTGATCAAGAATGAGTTACTTTCAATATTTTTTATGGCGAAAGACGCCTCGCTTGGTATATTCGGATTGTTGGCAATTATTTTTAACGACAAATCCTTTATTGATTCAATTATTGCCAAAAATTCGGTATCATCTTTTGCCGGTCTTTCCTCCCCAGTCTCTCTTACCGTTGCGGTGATATACGGATCTTGGGTCAACACTTCTGCAACCTCAAAACGTTTTTTCCCTTGAATAATAACGGTTGTATTACCATCAGGCATTTGCAGCACCCTAAGAATTTTGGCAACGGTACCTAGGGTATTGATATCTTTTACCTCAGGGTTTTCGGTTTCCTCGTCTTTCTGCGAAACTACCCCGATAACCTTATTGCCATTATTGGCATCTTTGATAAGTTTAATTGATTTGTCACGCCCTGCAGTAATAGGAATAACTACACCAGGAAACAAAACCGTATTGCGCAAAGGCAGAATCGAAAGTGTAGCTGGCAAGCTTTCGCTATTCATTTGTTCCTCATCCTCGGGGGTCAACAGTGGTATTAACTCCGCATCTTCTTCAATAGAATGCAAAGACATATTGTCAAAATTGGTAAACTTAGAATTTCCCATATGTACATTTAAGACATTCTGTCACTATATTGGTAACGAATGCTCCTTTATTTTATATTATTAAAGTATTGAAAAGCCTTACTATCATTGTGTTATCATCAAATCGGCCTTCCGTTCATACAAATAAAGACAATTGTTATGCCATTCCTTCTTAAATTCAAGAAAGCCTTTCTAATAGATTTTTTTAACACAAACTGTAACAATCCGTAACTTCCCTTATCTCTATAACAAACCATTCATTTTTTGAGCCACAAAAAAGAAAATACTGAAGTTTTAGTTCAATTGTGTTTGCAAGGAAAACAAAGTGCACAATTGGAGATTTACAACCGCTATTACAAAGCCATGTACAACACATCGGTGCGGATTGTAAAAAACAGCGCAGAGGCTGAGGATGTGATGCAAGAATCGTTTTTAAACGCGTTTACGAAACTGCACACATTTAAAGGAGAGGTGACTTTCGGGTCTTGGCTCAAGCGCATTGTGATAAACAACAGTATCTATCATTACAGAAAACAACAGAAGAAAAATGAAGTTGATCTGGATGATGTAATGTACAAGGTCGAAGATAATGACGGAGTTGTTTCAGATCATGCGTTGACCGAACTGAAGGCTCAAAAAGTGATGGAGACCATGAAGCTGTTGAAAGACAATTACAGAGTTTCTTTGACCTTACATTTAATAGAAGGGTACGATTATGAAGAAATAAGTCAAATAATGGATATCAGTTATGCCAACTGTAGAACAACAATCTCAAGGGCAAAGGAAAGTTTGAGAAATAAATTAACAATTGCATACGAATGAAATGAGTTCTAAGAATTTCACAGCATACAAGATGTTGAAAAGCAAATTGCATATGACCCATTTCAAAAAATATTAATGCACAGATGAAAAAAGATAATATAAATCAGCTGTTTGATAAACTCCAAGGTACTTTTGATACGGAAGAACCCGCAGGAGGACACCAGCAAAGGTTCTTAGAAAAATTACAAGCGTCTCAGGGCATTGTATCAATTCAAAAGAAGAAAAACACTTGGTGGAGACCGTTGTCAATTGCAGCATCGGCAGTTATCCTTCTGGCAATAGGTTTTAGTATGTTCAATACTTCCCCGACCATTGAGCAGCAAGTTGCCGAAATTTCACCCGAAGTATCGCAAACACAATTTTACTTTGCCAGCCTTATCGAAGAACAGGTGCGGCAACTGGAAAGTGAAAGCACACCAGAGACAGAGAAAATCATCGATGACACTATGGTTCAATTAAAAAAGCTAGATACCAATTATAAAGTATTGGAGCAAGACCTTTTAAACGGTGGCAATAGCAAATTGATATTGAGTGCCATGATAACCAACTTTCAAACACGAATTGATCTATTACAGGAAGTACTTGATCAAGTAGAAAATATTAAAAACTTAAAAAATTATAATGATGAAAACTATACTATTTAAATTTCCCCTAGTAGTGCTTTTAGTGCTTCCCATGCTACTTTCGGCGGGTGACGGCAAACTAAAAGGTAAGTACACCAAAGAAAAAACCATTAAAAAGGAGTACGATGTAAACGCTGATGCGCTCTTAAAAGTAAAAAATAGCTACGGCAACCTGAACATCACTTCTTGGAATGAAAACAGAGTGGTTATCGAAGTGCACATTAAAACCAACGGTAATAATGAGGAGAAGGTACAGAAAAAACTAGATGAAATTTCAGTTGAATTTGAAGGAAGTAGTAGTACGGTTTCTGCCAGAACCATTTTCAATGACAACAAAAGTAGTTGGGGTTGGAATTGGGGAAAAAACAATAATGTAAATATGCAGATCAACTATACCATCAAATTACCTACAAAAAACAGCGTTAACTTGAATAATGATTACGGAAGCATTATTTTAGATCGTGTGGACGGGCATGCAAAAATAAGCTGTGATTATGGTCGGTTAGAGATAGGCGAACTCCGTGGAAGAAACAATCAACTGTCATTTGATTATACGTCAAAATCTACTATAGACTTTATGAACAGTGGAACGATCAATGCTGACTATTCAGGGTTTTCGATCGAAAAAGCGGGAGATTTGACCATTAAAGCTGATTACACGAACTCCACGGTAGAGGCGATGGAAAATCTCGATTATAACTGCGACTATGGGAAAATAGAGATCGGCGAAGCTGGAAACGTGCAGGGTACAGGAGATTATATTACCGTTAAACTGGGTACCATTCATGGCAATGTTGATGTAACTGCAGATTATGGTTCGGTCAAGATAGCTGAAATGGCCTCAGATGCTGGAAACTTACAGATACGAAGTGATTATACCGGCATTAAAGTAGGATATGATCCGGCATACCATTTCAATTTTGAAATCAAAACTTCGTACGCCGGCGTTAGTGGGAAAGATGATTTTGAGATGAGTATTAGCGAAGTAAAGAATACCAGCAAATACTACAAAGGCCATTATGGGTCTTCAAATAGCGGAAACTCTGTGTATATTACTAGTGATTACGGAGGAGTATCATTTTACAAAAATTAATTAATCAATCAATCGGGCGCATGGCTTCTACTGCACACAGCATGAGAAGACGGGCCATAAACAACAGATTCTTCCTCTCGGGAGATGTCATTTAAATCATTACATCATGAAAAAATTATTGAGCCTAAGTTTAGTACTATTATTTACCGCCTCTTGCACAGCGCAATGGGGAAAAAGAGTTAAAGGAAATGGAAACGTAACCACTATCGAACGCAACGTGGGAGAATATGATGCCATAGGGCTGTCAGGGTGGTTTGACTTGGATTTGGTCGCCGGAAATGAAGGTGAAATCATATTGGAAGGTGAATCAAACCTATTGGAATACATAAAAACCGAGGTAAAAAACGGAAAGTTATCTATCAAGGTAGAAAAAGGATACAATCTGAAACCTTCCTCATGGGAAGATGGTATCAGAATTACAGTGCCTGTAGAAAGTGTAAATTCAATAGCGCTTTCCGGTTCTGGTGACATTGTTGGAAAGACCACCATTAAAACCGATAATTTTAAGACAGCTATGTCTGGTTCAGGAGATATTACCTTAGACGTTGAGGCAAGCAGCATCGATGCCTCTATGTCAGGCTCTGGAGATATCACCTTAAATGGTAGCACTAGAGATTTTGAAGCAACCATTTCAGGCAGTGGAGATATTAAGGCATATGGTTTAGAAGCCGATAACGTAGATGCAACCGTATCTGGGTCGGCTGATATTAAGGTTACTGCCAACAAAATGCTAAAAGCAAGAGTCTCTGGTTCTGGGGACATTAGTTACCGAGGGAACCCTGAAAAAGTAGATACGAAAGCTTCTGGATCAGGAGATATTTCAAAAGGATAGGAGTTTATTCATCGAACAAACCATACAAATTCTTATAGGGATTTCGCACTGAGAACCCCTACTAATCAAAAACTAAAGGCCTCTGTTTATACAGAGGCTTTTTTACGTGCGTCATTTAGCGCCTCACCATGAATCTACTTACTAGTACGTGTTCACTCTTGACCAGTTTTAACACATACACCCCTTCAGACAATTCAGAAACGTCAACTACACCATCAAAATCAAGTTCATCCATTTTTCTATTCATAATCTGCCTTCCAATGTTGTCGAAAATCGAAAGCTCTATTTCTCCAGATTCAATTTGGGGAAAATAAAACTCAATATTTAGTACATCTTTAGCTGGAACAGGAAATAGTGATAACGATGGTTCTGGCAACAAAACAGCCTTTAACCCTGATACAACATTTACATATTGCACACTGAAGCTATCAAAGTTCGTTGTGAACTCTGTACCATTTCTATGGCTCGCATAGATACCGGCGAAACTCATGCTATCGCCTCCGATGGTCCTGCCCGTGAAATAGTCGGCAGGTATATCTAGGCTTCCTAGAAGCATTCGCTGACCGGAACCAACCGTATAAAAAGCTGTCGCCAAC
>NZ_JBDWJN010000010.1:0-1553208 GCF_039974175.1 Maribacter sp. | reverse complement strand
TTCAGCATCATACCAACTAAAGTTGGCATTGCCTCCAACTACTGTTGCATTCAAGGTAAAATTGGCACTAGGGCCACATTGAGGTCCCGTAATGTTTATCACAGCTAATGTGGGTTCAATATTTTCTTCATAGTCTGCGGTAATTGGGTGTCGTTCACTTTCGCAACCGTCTACAACGGCTGCAACCCAATACGTGGTATCTTGAGTAATGCCCGAGACTACAATTTTGGTTCTAAAACCTGCACCTGGAACGGGAGTACCCAAAATGTAACTTCCTGCACCAGTACCCCCCGCGGTAAAGTACCAGCGATGTTCTATCTCGGTACTATTGTCTGGAAAGGTAGTGTTCGATGCTGTCAATTCAATATCAGGGCTATTGCAAGTACTGGTTACGGTTTGGTTGCCAGCAGGTTTGGGTGGGCTACTTACCGTTACCGAAACAGTTGACGCCGGACTCACACATATGGGGTTAGGACTTTTGGTTACAGCCCTTACCAAAAAATCTATGCTAGAGGTCAACGGATCCGTTGTAAAAGAAGTACCTGTACCTATCCATGCGCTACCCGAGGCATTGTACCACCGATAGTCATATGCACTATCTGGATTGCTGACACTTAGAGTTACCACTCCACCACAACTGGGCGGAACAGTATTCACCGTAGGCGCTGTTGGAGTTTCCGTAATGGTAACATCAACGAAGCCTGAATTAGTGCTCCATTGCCCATTTTGTCTTGCTCGAATATAATAGCGTCCTGAACCTTGATTGGCTACATAGTTGTTATTGACCGCATTATTTCCAGAACTCATATTTGTTCCGAACGCATTTTTTCCTTGCCAAAACCAGCTGATTCCTGAACCTGGGTTACTCGTCCTTTGAAGTGTTGACGAACCGCAGCTGTTACTAAGAACGGTGGGATTGTTCGGAGTAGGAGGCGGACCTCCTGTTACTGTGATATTAAGTACCGTGAATCCTGGTCCCACATTATGCAAAGCCCTAACAAATGATGATCCGGCTGTATTAAAACGGACCACTACCGTAGAACTGGTTTGTGACAATATTTGGGTACCTGCAGGTACGGCCCAAGAGGTTGCTGACGCGCCGCTAAGCGTATACCCCTCCTCATCGCCAACCGCAACGCTTGGGGGGCCAGTAATTGATTGCGCCGAGATACCTTGTACTCCGAAAAGAAGTAAGGCCACTGCTAATAGTATGAATATTTGTAAAGAACTGTTATTGATTATTTTGATCTTCATTGTCAGTAATTATTATTGGTCTTGGCCTTTAAAGTGATACTTGTAATCGGTAATGATATTATTATTGGAATCTCGAACCTCCTTAAGTCTGTTATGCTCGTCGTAGTTATAGTACATGGTATATCCTTTAGGATCGGTCATACTTGTTACGCCTACTAAAGGATCATAGGTATATGTAGAAACCATGGCGTTCGGCAGGGCAATACGCAAATTATTTTGAGCAGTTCTTAAAGCCCCTTCACTACCAGAAGAACCTATGGTTCTATCATCATCACTGTCTGACAAAGCCTGCAAATTGGCTTCAAAACTTGCAATCTGACTATAGGTAGCATTTTCAATCTTTGCTATGGGGTATGTTTTGTTATAACCCCAGATATAGGATACTGATGGGCCATCTGCTTTTGCCAACTGTCTTGGGTCACCGTTGGTATCATAGTCTTGATACACAATACGATTCTGTATTGGATTGTCAACGGCGTCATAGTTACCTTTAAGCGTTAACATCAATTCAGGCAGAACTAGATGAAAAGTAGGGTCATTTGGATCTGTATTATTGTACCAATCTTTGTAATTGGTTCGCTGAATGGTTGTTTCCCCGTTTACCGTTGTTTCTACCTGTATAGGCTCAGATATGCGATGCAGGTCGTTCTTTTTGAGTCTATCGATTGATATTTTTTCAGGAACCGTCAATGTTGGGAGCCCTAAAGAATTATTCGCAATTACATCATCTGCAAAAAAGGTTTTGGTTTGGATGTTCTCGCCCTTACTGTTCGTACTTTCGGTTCTCGTAAGTTGCAGATGTTCGAGATTATCATAAAAATAATCGGTTGTTGTGGAGATTGGGTTTTGCCCTGATAGATCATATTGGGTCGAAATGCTTTGTTTTAATGATTTCCTACCCACCTGAACTTCCCCGATTTGATAGCACAATGTTGCACTGTTGAAATCCTTATTTTGATCGTAGGCTGGTAAATCATCTACATACCAAAAATCGTTAATGTTGGTCTGAAAAGGAGAGTAGACGTAATTATCAAAGAATTTAAGAGACTTTATGGTCTCATAGGTATTGTCAACTTCAGCCACCAGCGTATAGGTGTTATCACTTTCTCGCTTGTACGTCTCTTCCCTAGCTAAGAAACCTCTTTTCCATGAGGTAGTCTCATAATAGGTAAGCTCATCAACGCCATATAGTGCTTTTTGAAAAAGCAATTGCCAATTTGCAATTGTCCAATAAGGGTCATTTGGATGACTAGGGTCATATGGATATATAAAGGAATATTGAGGGTGTTTAAAAATATAGGCAGGAATAACAGAATTTACGGTTCTAGTAGCTCCGATGTTTTCGAAATAGGAAATAGTTTTACCATTATCTTTTTGATTTACAAAATCAAATTCAATTTCCGTAACCTTTCCATATTCAATGGTAGGCTCTCCACCAAGGTTGTTGTTGAAATTAGGTGAAACGGAGACGGCAGCAAGCAAGCCTATTCCATCTGAAACGTTTTGAATGAATCTTCGAACATACCCTCTATTCCTCTCAGGCTGAATCAAATTTGCGTCCTCGTATTCATATTTTTTTATGCTAACAGGAGTATTAGATCGCCCATCATAATTGCTAATGCTTTTTATTCTCAATCCACCAACCAGTTGCTCTATCTGTTGAGTTTCTCCCGTTGGTTCATCCCATGTAATCCAAATGCGATTAAACGAACAATTATAGGCGCCAAAAGCTCCTACACCGCTATCAAAGGCTTCGATCGTATGTGCCCCCGGGTTAAATATTTGTGTAGCATTGATATTGGCGAATTCAAAATCGTAGCCAAAAAATAGATCTATGGTTTCTGTTCTTCCATCAGAACTATCACTGGGCCCGCCCATACTATCAGGAGTTGGGCGGTAAAATTTAAACCCATCAACAGATACATAAGATTGAGCTCCTGCCTGATTTGTGACAGGACTCATATGAATATTCAGTTTTATATTTGTGGCACCTGCTGGAATAATAAAATTGGAGGTGTCTAAGTTCGGAAACTCTGTGGTATTGCCACATTCATTGCCAAAAGCATCCGCTCGTGCTGTTTTTGATTCGGTAACGAAATCGGTGGCCGCAAATCTATTAGCTTCTTGTTCAAATACCGTATATCCACCCGTGGGATAGATGATTTTTTCTAGCACTGCAGCCTTCATCATATTTTCGTTCGGACTTCGGTCACCATTTCCAAGAGTAAAGGGTACTTCATTGATTCCAGCGACAGACGTTGTAGTTTCTGGAAGAAGTGTTCCTAAATTTGTGTTTGCATAACCCCATGAATCCTGAGCAGTAGTTCCCCTCCAAGGCAAGGATATTCTCTCATTGTACTCAAATGTATGTTTGGTGTCTTTGCTAGCCGTAGCACCGCGATAAACCGATGTTAATTTTAAGGAAAGCTCCCTACTATTCTGTTGCCTAGCTAGGTCAAAATTAGAACCAGTGTGGTCGTAGTCTTTTGAATAATTCGCCATGCTGCGTAAGAAAGTGCCATAGGTGAAATGGAACTGATCTACTAATTGCGGAATATCGGCGTTATCGTAAGTATAAACTTTGACCGCATCTAATTGATAATCATCTGCTAAATCGGGCCGATTTAAAGATGATTCAAATTGTATATAACCATTGTCGAAAACAATTTGATCGAGGTACTGTTTACTTATCGTAGAAAGCTCGTAAAACCCTGTACTCAATTGACTTGTGGCATTTGCAGGAGTAACAGTTGGAGTACCAACAACTACACTTTCAGATGCCGCCCTAGAATACTCTTCCTGCATTCCAGTACTTTTGTATTTAAAAGAAACACTATGTTGACGGTCTTTTGAAATTATCTCAGTTAGCATCCAAGCGGATATGAATCCCATTGGGTTGGAATTGTATAGATTAGACAAATTAGAATCTGTGCGTTCTGTGGCTATGCTATTATCAAAACCTTTTCCGAAAACAAGTAAAGTTCCATCTGGCAATAACGCTTGAATTTCGTCCTCAGAAATTGGAATAATCTTGACCTGTGTTGCGTCGTCGAAAATTGCTTCACCACTATCTCGATCGAAATAAAAGGATCCGCTTATTCCTAATGCATTGAAAGCATACTCGTCTGGAGCTGTATCCTTTGCACCCAAGGTCGCTCCAAATAAATAGTTCCAATTCGATTGGTTAAAAGCAAAGTTTTGCAGATTTGGGATAGTGCTTAAAAATGACAGGTCTGGCAGTCCTTTTGTATTTCGAATTATGACGCCTCCAGCATTTAAAGACCAACCCAGGCCAACCCATGATGCCAAATCATTCAAACGAATTCCTGACATGTTGTAATTTAGGTTGATAGGTACAGTGATGTTCTTTTCGGTAAGGGTGTAAATAGGAATGGTGACCCCGGCACTACCTAAATTCTTGTTGACGGGGTATAACCCATAGTTCCCTAAACTGGCAGCATTTGGGGAAACTGGATGATAATTAGGCAAATCCATTGACGACTGCTGGGCAGTAAGGTCAAACGAATAACATAGCAGACACAATAAGCAGCTTAGAATACCAGGTATACTGAAACCGAGAATAGTTAATTTTTTCATTTTTGATATTTTATTTAAGGCCTTTTTGAAGTGCATTGACTTGCTTTTTGATTTGTGTATTCTCTTGTTTCAATTCCAAAATATAGAGTGTCAACTCCTCTATTTTTTCCAGGAGTAGCCGGTTCATTTCGCCAAGTTCAATACCGCTAGCCGCTACTTCTTGAGCAGATGGAATGTTCATTAACCTACCTTTTTCAGCAATGTGTTTTCTAACCTCATCGAGGGTTGGAAGGGCATGTTTTTCTGTAAAAACATAATCGGGCCAGTTGTTCTGAAGCTTTACGGTTACTTCTTCCCCAATGATATTTCCACCAACCGCTAAAGCGTAATTGGTTTGAGCGCTGATTCCAATGCCAACGTTTCCAGCGGTGTAGTTGATATCACTACCTGAAGTATTCCATACCGTACTTCCCCCACCTGAAGAACCTGTGGTAATGCTCTCTACATTACTTGCAGCACTTTCGTTGGCGGCAGCGTCTAAGGCAGTAACTGTGAAGTCATAGCTCGTAGCCTCCGTAAGACCTGTTACTTGATAGGTAGAAACCACACCTACTGTGGTTTCTAGAGTACCATCTTTGTAGATTTTATAGCCGGTTACCCCAATATTATCACTTGCACCACTCCAGCTAAGGTCTGCTGCATTGGCAGTTACCCCTGAACTTGATAAGGTTGGCGGCGTGGGGTTTTGATTGTCTGAATTGTCAATCTCTAGTACCTCGATGGCATTGATGATCGGGTCATTGGCAGAAGCATCGAATTCAAGGGTAAGCACTCCATCTTGAACATTGGCCACATGAGTGACAATAAGATCCTGATGTGGTCCAACTTCTTGAACAACATCCATATTTTCCCTGACCAAAAAGCCCTCGACGAATACATCAAAGACACGAACACCATGACCATTTCCTGAGGAAAAAACACCCCAATACGGTTCAGCAAAATGAAGAATTACCTGATAATCTCCTGCTTGCGGTACAGTGATGTTATAGAACATTTCTCTGTTTGCATTTTTGGTATACCGCATGCTTTTTAGATGTTCGGGAAGGGTAAGATTAAAACTTCCGGTTATTTCCCCGTCGAAGGTGACAATACCGGCTACCGAAGTATCTGCGTCAAAGGTGTCGCCATTGTGGGTGAAGGCTGTGGCACTACCACAGTTGATTCTTTTTGTAAAAAGTTGGGCATTGGTGATTTGCACGCCCCAAAAAAGAGCGACTAGGAGTGTAAGCGTATACCTGTTTTTCATACTAGTTGTTTTATGGTTTTAATTGAATTGGCGACGTTAAGGAGATTAGAGATCGCATTGGCCGCTGTTATTTTTTTCTAAATGTTCAACTACCTTTGACTAGAATTAATCTGACTTTCCAGTTGATCAATCCGTTTGTTTTGTTCTAAAATGTAAAGCGTCAGTTCCTCAACCTTCTCTAACAATTTGAGATTCATTTCCTTGAGCTCGATTCCATTGTCTTGCATCTCTTGTGCTGATGGGATGTTCGGTAAATGGCCATGTTCATCTATGTGTTTTTGCACCGCTTCCAGAGAGCGTAAGGGGTAGTCTTTGTAAAAAACGTAGTCTGGGGCCACAGCCCCTTGTAGGTCGACGATGACCTCTTGGGTATGTATTTTACCCTTCACCGCGAGTGCCTGG
This sequence comes from Maribacter sp., assembly GCF_039974175.1. Taxonomy (GTDB): domain Bacteria; phylum Bacteroidota; class Bacteroidia; order Flavobacteriales; family Flavobacteriaceae; genus Maribacter_C. The sequence continues at coordinate 1,546,709 of NZ_JBDWJN010000010.1, read as the reverse complement.
TCGGGGCTAGAGGTACCGATACCTACATTGCCTCCCTCGTAATAGACGGCTGTACCCGTTTGAGACCAAAAGTCACCACCTGATGAAGAAGTGGGTATTGTAACCGATACTGTGTTACTTGGGTTACTTAGATTGTTGGCTGCATCGTATGCCACTACCGTAAATTGATAGGTTGCCCCTTCGGTCAAAGTGGTGGTTTCGTAGCTTGCAGCATTCCCTGCATTTGCAAAGAATACCCCTTGATTGTATATATTATAGCCAATCACGCCTACATTATCGGTAGACCCCGTCCAATTCAATGTGGCTTTATTGTCTGCTATGGAAGGGTTGGTTAAATTCGTAGGTGCAGTGGGATCTTGTGTATCCGTAGTAGGCGTGAATGTTACTGTTAGCTTGGGCCATTTAGATGATGGGGCTTGGTCAAATATACTTGATGTCTCAGGTCCGGTCGAGGCGAAGGCCACATCGGAATTGGTGGTATGCTTTAGAACTAGGGATAAGAAGTCATCATCTAAAATACTAGGGTTCAACACCAAGGTCTTGATCGAATTGTTAGTATGAGATCCCGTAAAAGATCCCAATGGTGTACCGCTAGTTGTTGGTTTGTTGGTACTAGAAAGATTATTCTCGGTCCAGTTGTTGCCAATACCCTTATAAACATTTATCGTACCAGATCCGGGATCCGTGTAGACCGTCAGCGCTAAATTAAGATCGGTAATGATTCCATTAATTCCTGATAAGTCGAACATTAGGTAAGTCTCCCTTACTCTGCTTCCATTTTCAACTCGTAACGTCTCGTCATTTTTACGTACACCATTTTCCAAATACGCATCGTGAATTGGTATTAAAATCTCTTGAGATTGTGCCAATCCTATAGTTGACACAAAAAGAAATGCCATGACTGCCAATGAATTTGGCGTTGGGGTTTTTACCAACATTAACAAAAAGGCAGGTATATTTATCATAGGTCTGATTTTATAGTTGAAATTGATTGTTGGTATAGTATTAAGAGCTTCTAATACGTTTTTGTTGAATGAAGACATTGCTTTTTTAATTGGTTTTTAAATCGTGTTAGAGATTAATTTTAGAATTTCTTTGGTGTTCATATTGGTGTTTAGAATGGGCAACATCTTAGAAGAAACTTGAGGCATGTTCATTTCTTGCTTCCAAAGTCGGGTCGCGGAAATTGTTTTGTGCAGGTGCAATAGATATAGTGCAGAAAAAGGGTGTCAATAGATTTGCTCTCATCTTAGGTTGGTTTTGTAATAAGGTTTAAAAAAACACCTATCGAAAGCACTTTTTGTAATTCGATTTCACGTGTTCTTCATATATAAATGTTTCAAAGGCCCGCATTGTTACCCTAAAATTTCTGTTTTTTTAGTAAGAAAATATTGCAGGTAAGTAAATAGGTAGGTTGTAGGAAGTTAAGTGATCAATGAACGCTCATAATGACATACTACAAAATTTCATGGGTACATCCGAGCCATCTATCAACATGCCTAAGATGCACAGCTAGATAGCGCTTTGCATGATAAGCGTGCCCCCCCCCGAATAAGCGAAAGTTAAGTGGACTTAGAAAAAAGTGATGTTGCCTTTTAGGCGGGTATTAATGGAGATTTTGTATTTGAAGTTTAAGTGCCTACTTAATTTTAAAGAGGTCAATTCAATTGCTTATTTACGTTCTAGTTTGAACCTTTTAAAAAAGAAAACTCCCAATATTGCAAGGAGCACTCCCAAAACCAGGTAAACCCAGATATTTGAGGAGTTTAAAGAAATGGGTGCGGTATCACCTACAATATAAAAACTACCCCAATAAAAAGGATTGGAGCGGAAAACGTCAGAAGTTTTGAGGTAACCGATTTTCGCTTGTTGCAATGCGGTAGCTTTATCCATACCATTTTTGAGGTTAGTGTAAAATAACTTCATGATTTGTGGTGCGATTTCGTCAGAAACCTCCCAATGGGTCATCAAAAGACTTTTTGAACCAGCATATTGAAAAGCGCTACCTAAACTCATCATGCCTTCACCCGGAGCGATTTCTCCGATGCCCGTACTACAGGCACTCAATACGGTTAGTTCAGCCGGTAAATTCATAGCAAAGAGTTCATGTCCGTAGAGGAAACCATCCTCTATCGAATCGTTACTCTTGGTAAAATACAATCTGGAGTTTTCTGGTTCTTGTTCATTCACCTCTCCATGAACAGCCAAATGTAAAATGCCATATTTATTGGCATTTTTCTTAAAATTAGACTCGCTGGCCTTTGAACCATAGTAATAGTCACCTTCTATGATTTTTGCTATTTCGGTGATTTCCAAACGAGACCCTGGGAGGTCTTTTTTGGAATTCCTCAGTGTACTCAAGCTAATACTCTCCGCCGTACTAATAGGTAAGGAGTCTGAATATGAAAAGGCTAAACATTCTTTGGGCAACTCCATGTTTTGGCCTGGTAAGCCATATAAATAAGATGCAGAATTCGAATAACTTATGGCGTAGTCTCTTAACAAATAGGGTAATTCTTTAGGGTTTTTTGATGCACTTTGTTCCGTAAGTAAAAGATCAAAATTAAGATGCCATATAGCGCCATCAGGTATCACAATAAGCTTATTTCCGATTAATTCGGTCTCAAAGGGTGCGACTAGGTTCTTATATAATTTACCAGAAGTTATTTTGAATCGCTCTAGATTCTTGTTATGAATGGCTGTTCTAAACTCCTCGATATCAGAAGTAAGTCCACTTGAGGAAAATTCTGAAACCGTAAACGAATTTTTTGTTATGACAAAGGCGTATAGTGTGCTGTCACCTTCGAAGTATTCGATTAGAGTGGTATTCGCATCTAACTTGATCTGAACATCATGAACCGTAAGAGGTTTGTTATCATATTCAATAGCATAGTATTTGGGATGGTTTTTTTGAATTTCGGCCAGTAGCGAATCGTTTCTTAAACTAATTTGAAAAAGCCGGTTTTCGTAGGTCTCCAATCGCGTCGTATCTTTTTCAGAATTTGTCTTTTTCGTTTTTAGGTTCGATAGAATTGTGGCTTTCTCTCGTTTAAGGGATGTTTCGAATTTTCTTGTTTCTTTTAGATCTATATCCGATTTTAGAATGGAACTGCGATAGATAAGATCTTGAAGGGAACCCGCTTTATTTCGCTCAGACCCTAAAAATGCAATTTCTAAATGATGCTGATTCTTATCATGTTCATTAAGTAAAATCGAAGTTTCGACCGAACCCAATCGAATATCCTGATTCTTGGCGATAAAGTTTATTCTATCCGTGGGTTCAACTATATTTCTTCTTACTTTTTCTAGAAAAAGCTCACTTTTGTCAAATAAGGTATTGGACGCCGTCAAATCTTTAGGGTCGCCGTTCTTTGTATATTTCAATAATAGGCATTTCCCCTTTCCTTTTACTGCGGCCAATATTCCGGGTAAAATATTGAATTCAACCGTATGGTTACCTGTTTCAATAAATTCCGTTATCTCAGCTTCAAATAAGTTTATCACTTTGTCGTAATAGTTTGAAGACGCATCGAATTGCTGATTTTCAAGATAAAAATTGGCCATTCCTAGGTATACGGCTATAGCCTTTCTACTCTTATCATCACCGAATTTAAGGGCTATCGAAAGCGCTTTTTCATACATTTCAAGCGCATCTTTATCTTCGTTCATGGCACCTAAGGTATTCCCCATGGCCAAATACAGTGAAGAAAGCAGTAAATTGTCCGCACCATAGACTATGGTTCCTTTTTTAAGGGCTACTTTGAGATATTTCAAAGCTTCTTGATAATTTTCTAATTTAAAGTAGGTCGTACCAAGGGCCGCATAAGCAGCGAATACATAGTTGTGATTTTCACCCAGTGTTTTCTCATTGATCGCTAGACCCTTTTTGAAGATTTTTATCGCTTGTTCATTCTTTTGCATCTCGAGATGGGTGTTAGCCATAAGGTGATATGTTAGACCAACTCGTGGGTGAAATTCACCATATGCATCTTTAAAAAGATTCAACGCTCTTTCCAAGTAATCAATTGATTTTCCATATTGACCTATAACAGAATTAATCATGCCGAACATTTGATAGTTGAATGCGTGACCTAAGTAATTCTCACCAAACTGCTCTAGGTATATTTCTTGTGATTTTGATAAATGATGCAAGGCCTTTTCATCTTCCCAAAAATTTAAATACATGGCTGCCATACTACTATGGGTGGTAGCTATTGCTTTCTGATCCATATTTGGTTGCCGCAATAATATATCCATAGCTTTGGTATAGTTTTCTAATCCTTTCTCCAAAGACCCTTTTATATACTCTAAACGTCCTAATTCGGAATGATAACTCGCTAAACTAGCAAAATCCGGCGGGGCTACTTGTTCTAAAAAAGTATAGGCAGTATCTAAATGTACGGCCGTCAGCTTAAGATCAAATGACTGTCCAAAAACCTTGGCCAATTTTAAATGAATTTTTCCTTTCTCATGATTGCTGTTGTTTCCAATTCTGGAATAGGTGGTCAAACTTTTTTTTAAAAATGTTGTGGCCTCTTTTGTTTTAGAAATCAATTCATAATAAAAGCCAAGATTAAAATATGCTTCAGCCTCCTGTTTGTGAAGAATCTTATTGACAGTACTAAGTTTCATGGCCTTTTCAGCACTTTCCTTACCAAAGTCGAATTTATTAGTACTTAATTGGCAGAAAGACAACTTGTTGTATAGTTGAGCTAATTCTTCATGAGCGGTTTCTGCTTTGGTAGAAACGGCTTCTTTTATCAAAACTATTGCCGCATCGTAAGCCCTTACATCGATAAGGGAATCAATTTTGATTATTTCTGTAGTTATAGAAGCATCTTTACTGCTCTGACTACGCCCCTCTGAAACGGTTAGAAGGATACACATTAAAATTAAATTATTCAGGGCATAAAATGTAATCTTTGCCATAAGTAACGGTGTTCGGTTGTATAGAATGTCAAATTGTTAGTAAGTATGTTCATAGGCATTGGCACTTATCTTGATATTGGGGGAGTTAAACAAGATAATTGTTGTTTCCAGCATTTTAATAATAACACCATATGGCCACAAAATACGAATATCTTGATGTGAATCGTTTGGTATTTAAATGCCTTGGCGAAAGCCTTATTTTTTAAATCTGCCAATAACAAACATATAAAATAACTTTTGGTTTATATAGTTCTAGTATAATCTTTTGTTGACATAATATGTTACTTTTACTTATAACAATGTGCGAAAAGCCAGTATTTCAAAAAATGTAACAAGAATAAATAGGGAATTTTTTGAACCTAATGATATATTGCCATAAGCATAAGAATCCAATTGAATTTTCTATCTTTAGTATTAGATTCAATGTATTTCTAGGTAACGGTTTTAGAACTATCTACATTAATTAATGAGCGATCTGAACGATGACGACGTTTTAAAGGGAATTGAAAAAGGGAATTCGCGTATTATTGCCGATTTCTATCAAAAGAACCTTCCAATCATCACAAGTTACATTCGAAAAAACTCAGGTAATGAGACTGATGCAGAAGATATTTTTCATGATGCTTTGGTAATCACTTATCAAAAGGTTAGGCGAGGTGAATTAAAATTAGATTGTTCTTTGTCTACCTATGTTTTTGCGGTGAGCAGAAACTTATGGATGAATGCCCTTCGCAAGAGAAAAAAGATACGACCTCAAAATGAGCTTTTGAATATATCTGAATCGACAGAAAAATCGATTATAGATACTATAAATACAAAGGATAAGCAACTGCTTTATCAAAAATATTTTAGACAGTTAGGAGCTTCTTGTCAGCAACTTTTGCTACATTTCTTCAATGGAAAAAGCATGGCTGATATTGCAAATCTGATGGGATATTCTGAAGGATATTCTAGAAAAAAGAAGTTTGAATGTAAAAAGAAACTCTTGCAATTGATCGAGGTAGACCCCATGTACAAAGAGTTAAGGGCTAAAGATGAAGAGCCTAACGTCCCTTTAAAAAATCTTAAAAGTTAGCTAATGGAACGCAATCAAGAACTATTTGAGAGCATCGAGCGCTATCTGAGCCATAGTCTAACTTCCGAGGAACGTAAGCAATTTGAGAAGGAGGTAGATGCTAATCTCGATTTAAAAAAAGAACTAGAGTTACACCGTTCATTGCATATAGAAATGAGCGATACCGATAGTTTGGAATTCAGAAAAAAACTTGAAGGTATTGCGAGTGATTTAAGAAATAAAAGAAAAAAGAAAACTCCTCTTTGGCGCTATGCAGCCATCGTTTTAACGCTGCTTGGGACTACAATTTTCTTGTGGCTGCAAATGCAAACTGGCAATGTTTCCCTTTTCGATACATATTACAAAGTATATCCGGTTGAAGATGCAATACGTGGTACCGACCAAAGTGGTGCGCAGCAGATTTTGAAGTATTATACTCAGGAAAACTACGAAAAAGTAGTGCCGCTCTTGACTGAGTTCTGTGCTGAAAATCCAGAAAATTCCCGTTTTAAAATCTATTTGGGTAATGCTTTGTTGCAAACAGGTCAGGCTGAAAAGGCTATTAGCACCTTTCAAAGCATTACAGAGGGCAGTACGAATTATGAAGATGCGTTGTGGTATTTGGCCCTCTCATACATAAAGCTTGAGCAGTTCGACCAAGCCAAAAGTACCCTCGAAAATCTTGTTAATTATGATGGGGTGCACAAAAGAAATGCCCAGATTTTACAGAATGAACTAAATCGTTAGACTCCACTTCTTAACGATACTTCAAATTTTCCGCTTGGTCTACTGAAACTTCACTTATGCAGGCTCCAAAGTGAGTTCCATCGATTCAGCCTTACCCCCAAATTGAGCTTATTATTTTATTTGTTGAAAGTCGAAATTCAAAGTTTCGAAAATTAAGCTGTTTTGAGGGTAACTTATTGTTGGTTGGTAACATTAACCTTTGAAAGAATAGGAGATGAGACTAACAAAAATTCCAGCCATTAACCTGCAAGAAATGTTAATTGTATTGGCGATAATAGGCATACTACTACTGCTGGCTTTACCCAATTTAATGCCATTGATCACCAAGGCCAAAAGTGTAGAGGCTCAAATACAACTCAAGGCTATTTATAACGCTCAAACCACACATCGATATATGCATAGCAAGTACAGTATTGATTTTAAAGCACTTGATTTCGAAATTCCGAAAACAGTAAAAGATAACGGTACGGCTAACTACGTGTATGAAATCATCAGTGCCGATAATGCCACTTTCAAGGCTCGCGCAGAGGCAATTACTGATTTCGATGGAGATGGAATTTTAAACGTTTGGGAGGTCGACGAAACGGGCACACCAAAGCAAACTGTTAAAGATTGATTTTGGTCTTACTAGTTGCCTCGCTAATCTGTTTAACAATAATTTGTTATCAAGATTTTAAGTATAGAGCTGTTCTTTGGTTCGTATTTCCGTTTTTAGCGGTAACACTCGGAATAGTACATTATTTAAAAGTGGTAGCCTCTTTTTTTTATTGGAGCTTACCTATAAATTTTATACTTATTTCGATCATCATTCTGCTCTTATATCTCTATTCAAAATTGATCGCAAAAAAAAGGTTTATGAACCATAGCATTGGTCTTGGAGATGTACTTTTTTTCTTTGTCATGGGAGCAGGTTTTCCAACAATGACCTTTATTATTTTGTTTGCATGCTCTCTTTTCTTTTCGCTTTTCACCTATCTCTTATTTAAAAGCAGCATGAGGGTAAAAACGGTTCCTCTAGCCGGATTAATGTCGCTTTTTCTGAGTGCCGTCCTTATGTTGGATGTCATTTATGGTTTACCATCACTTTATATTCTATAGGCATGCCGAACGATTATAGTATTTCAACCCAACTTCAGCAGCGTGTAAGCTCTGACCAGGCCTTTCATTATCGAATAGTGCCCGTTAAGGAAGAAAATGGCACCTTAACCTTTAAAACCGATAGTGATGATGTTGATGCCTTACTTAAAGAATTAACTATAGTATTGGATAGCAAGGTGCGGCTGGAAACATGTAAAAAGCAAGAGTTACAAAATTACCTTACTGCAAATTACAGACAAGCGAAGAAGGCTAATAAAGGAAACCTAAATTATACCCCAGATTTTCTAGAAAAAATATTGATTACGGCTAAAGAAATTGGTAGTAGTGATATTCATTTTGAACCCTATGAGACTAGATGTAGGATTCGCTTTCGTATAGACGGAAAACTGGTCGAACAGTTTAATATTCCCATTCATGAATATCCCGTTATCATTAACAAAATAAAAATCAGGGCCGATTTGGATATTTCTGAAAAGCGACTGCCACAAGACGGTCGAATTACCATGAAATCGGATGCTGAAGAATTTGATATTCGTGTATCTTCCTTGCCAACCCTTTTCGGAGAAAAAATTGTTTTAAGAATCTTGAGTAAAGATGCTGCTTCTATTGATATTGCGGATCTTGGGTTCACAAAGCAAGAATTAAGAATATATAAGGAGGCCATACGCAAACCTAGTGGCATTGTGCTAATTTCAGGTCCCACGGGTTCTGGAAAAACTACGACGCTATACGCTACTTTGAAGTTGATGAATTCAGTTGATACCAACATACTTACTATTGAAGACCCCATAGAATATACGCTAGAGGGCATCAATCAAGTACAACTCAAAGAAAGTATCGGACTTGATTTCTCTAAGGCCTTACGTACCTTTCTGAGACAAGACCCCAACATTATCATGGTAGGTGAAATCAGAGATGTAAAAACGGCCAACATGGCTATTAGAACTGCTCTGATTGGTCGGTTGGTACTGTCTACCATTCATACCAATTCAGCTTGGGCAACGATTTCTCGTCTTATCGATATGGGAATACCTTCATTCCTTATTGCGACTACCCTCAATTTAAGCGTGGCGCAAAGATTGGTTCGCAAGCTTTGCTCGAAGTGTAAGCGTGAAGAAAAAGTAGCAACCGATTTGTTTCCTGATGGATTTAAATTGCCTCCCAGCTTAACCCAACACTTCAAAGCAACAGGCTGTGCCAGATGCCATCATACAGGTTACCATGGCCGGAAAGCCATCTATGAGATTATCCCAATAACCAAAGAATTGGTATTTCGCATTAAGAATAACGTCACGGAAATTGACGATTATATAGAGGAAAATAAAATTGTTACCCTTAAACAAAATGCGCTACAAATGATACAAAATGGTGAAACTGCTATTGAAGAAGTGTATTCGCTACTAACCCGTTAGAAGAAATGAAAAAATTAGCATGTCTTGTCTTTTTACTTTGTTGCATCCAATGTTTTGGACAGGAGGAAGGCAGAATACAGAATATCAAAAACAACTTAGAGGCCCTTTCTTTAGATAATTCAGGGCTTTCAGAAAGTCTGAAGCTAGATATTAATGTTACTACTACAACCTTGCCTAACTTTCTTCTTGCCATTTCTAAAGTGCATAAACTAAATATTAACATTGACTCAGGGTTGCAGGGAATAAAAATCGTAAACAACTTTTCAAATGTTGCTATTGCTGATCTATTGGTTTTTCTATGTAAGGAATACGAATTGGATATCACCTTTACCGGAAACATTCTCTCCATAAAGCGCTATGAGCCGGCATTGCCTGAAATTGTTGAAAAGGGAATAGTGGTCGATTTTGATCCTACAGCGAATATGATCTCATTGGATTTCAATAATTCGCAACTGAAAGAAGTTTTTAGGAAGATCGTTGATATTTCAGGGCAAAACCTACTTTACAATAGTGGAATGGAGAACATTCCAGTTTCTCTTTATCTTACTAAAGTACCTTTTGAAGTGGCTATGAAACGCATGGCAGAGGCCAATAACCTGTCCTATTCCAAATCTCGGGATGGTTTTTACCTTTTCGACCAATTTGAATCGCAAACTGCGGTGCCCGAAGGGGCTTCAAAAAGTATTCGCAACAGATCAAAAAGGCCCAGAGGCAATAATTTTTATTATCAGGTCATTGATTCGACGAATAGAATACTTACCGTTGATTTTGAGAATGTTTTAGTAACTGACATTATTCATGAGATAAGCTATGATCTAGGCTTGGATATTTATACCGCCACCCCTTTAAACGAGGCAGGCTCAGTCAGTTTTAGGGCCAAACAAATCTATTATGATGAGCTGTTAGAGCGTATTTTTGATAGCAAGGACAGATCTACGGGTACTGTAAACTCTAGTTCGTTTCAAAATAGTACAACAGCGAATCAAAATAGGGCACTGAATCAAGTAGGACGGCGACAAGCTACGATTGCCCAGAACACTCCCATTAAATTCACCTTCAAAAAAGAAGACGATATTTATTTTTTTGGAACTGCTGACCAAATAAGTGTTCGTAAAACGGAGGTAGTGCAACTAATGCACAGATCTGTGGAACTGTTGGCTGATCCAACACCGTATCAAGGCGGAGGTCGGTCGGCCGGTAGAACCGTCAATGGTAATGTAAATTATTTAGGCGCAGGAACCGGGTTTCAAAACGGATTTCAAAACAATCAAGGTTTTGGAGCCAATCAAGGTTTTGGAGCCAATCAAGTTTTGGGCCAATCGCAACGCTTAAATACACGATCAAATAATTTTGGAAATTACGACTCAGAGGCAGAGGCCTTGGTAAATATTCTCCCTGAAGATATTAAGGCCGATCTTGATATTAAGATGGATTTTGAATTGAATAGTTTTTTGGTGAGTGGCCCTGCGACCAATATTAATAGATTCAAGAGATTTATTGCGGAGATTGATAAACCCGTACCTGTCATTCTAATCGAGGTTATGTTGATCGAGGTAAAAAAATCGGCCTCTGTTGAAACTGGAATCAGCTGGGGAATTGGAAATGAGCCAGTAAATACTTCTGGGAAACTTTTCCCTGAAGCGGATCTCACCCTTGGAGCGAATACGGTGAACAAGATTATTGGAGGGTTCGACGGTTTTGGTTCTTTTAATATTGGCAAGGTGGTGCCTGAGTTTTTTGCGACGATAAAGGCCATGGAAGCTAACGGAAATTTGAAAATTCGATCTACTCCTAAACTATCTACCCTAAACGGTCATAGAGCGAATATGTCGATTGGTGAGACTACCTATTACGTGGTAACCAATCAAAATTTCTTTGGTTCTCAAATTCCTACTACTTCCGAGGTACGCAACTATCACCCAATAGATGCCGAGCTTGCAATAAGCATAAAACCCTTGGTGTCAGGCGATGGTCAGGTCACCTTAGATATCAATGTGATACAATCCGATTTCAGTGGAGAACGTATTGAAGATGAAGCTCCACCAGGCTTAACTTCAAGAGAATTCAGTTCGATTATCCGTATGCAAGACCAAGACCTTGCAGTTCTTGGAGGCTTAGAGGAAAAAATTAAAAACGATACTGGGAATGGCGTTCCTTTTTTGGCGAGAATACCTGTAATTAAATGGTTATTCAGTAAAAGAAAGAGAGAAGACACCAAACAAAAGTTGACTGTTCTAATTAAACCTACAGTAATTTACTAGTGCTTAAAGATCTTTTTACATATTTAAATGAGGGTACTTTGTACTATGGCTTGGAGATTTCAGAAAACCAGGCCGGCTTAAGCTTTTATGTGCTCGAAATACAAAGAAAAAAACAAGAGCTTTTTATTGCGCGAGAAGAAACGCACAAATCGCTTGAAGAGGCTGGAAATCAACTAAAGAAAAATGCTCCAGTATTTGTGGTCGTCAATAGTAGTCAGGTATTGACGAAGATAATTGAACCCTCAAAATCTGCATCTGACGAAGTGTTGGTACATAACGCGTTTCCAAACCTTGATTTCAAGACCTTTTACTATGAATTGACGAGGTCTATTACGGGTTCGCCGATTTCTATCTGTCAAAAAGTAATTGTGGATAAGTTTCTTAACAGACTTCATGCATTGAAAGTAAATGTGGTACATTTTTCTTTAGGTATCTCCGCTATTACCTCTATCACAGACTATCTTCATGATGGTATTATCAGTGTTTCCAATTCTCAGTTGCTACTGAAGGATAAGACATTAGTAAAAGTCACTCCCTTATCTACCGAAGAAAACCAGAAAAGTTCGGAATATAATATTAACGGAATTTTGGTTAAGAGTTACTTCCTGTTAAGTTTTTCAACCATCCTGAGGCATCTCTTAAAGAGAGATGATAGTGTTTCGAATTTTTCAGACTACACATTCGACCTTAAAAAAGAGTTTAAAAATAGGCGCTATTTTATGGTATTACTCAGAGCCTCTTTACTAATCACTTTGGCAATTTTGCTGGTCAATTTTTTAATTTATAACCACTATTTCGGCAAAGTAAATAGGCTTCAAGAGACTGTGGGAATTAACAATACAAACAAAAATCAGTTGATAAAATTGCGAAAGGAGGTCCTAAAGAAAGAGGATAGAGTTCAAGCAATTTTTTCTACTTCCAATTCTAGATCATCTTTTATAATGAATGAATTGGTCAAAAAAATGCCATTTTCGATAATCTTGTCCGATTTTAGGTATCAACCTTTGATAAAACCTTTACGGGAAACCAAGGAAGTCGAGGTTCTGTATTACACGATGATAGTATCAGGACAAGCCAGGGAAAGCAAGGAGTATTATGAGTGGGTCGAGGAGTTGGAAGAACAGTCGTGGATAGAAAAAATAGAAACAATAGATTACGATTACGCAAATGATAACACGTCCAATTTTGCACTAAAAATTGAATTTAATGAAGAGTGGAACTAAAAACATAGTACTCGCAACCGGATTTGCTTTCTTTCTGTTTTTGGTCTACAAATTTGCAATTTCGCCTACATTAATGCTGAAGGCGACGTATAGCGATCTAGTAAAGGAGGATCAGCTTTACCAGAATAGCCCAAAACAAATTTCCAATCTATTGCGTCGACAACAAGAATACGACTCAATCCTACTTAAAATGAATCTCGGCAGTAGCTCAATGGAAAATAATTTGCTTCGAATACTAAATTTACAAGCTGAAGGTCGAAATATGAAGGTCATGGATTTTAATGATCCACATATTTTTGAGAACAACGGTAGCCCTATACATACTTTTGACTTTACCCTAGAAGGGAATTTTACCGACTTATTAAAAACTATTTACGTGGTAGAGCAAAAGAATAACCTAGGAGAAATAGCGCATTTGCATTTTAGAAAGCAAAAAGATTTTAAAACCAATAAAAATTTCTTGACACTGCGTGTTTTTGTGCAGCAGGTAAAATAAATCGGAAAGCATGTTGTTTACGGTGAAATGAAAATACCCTCCATTCCTGCAAATAGTTAAAAAATTTTATACCACATATGGTCTTGTTTATAGAAGGTCTAGTTTAAATACTGAAGGCACCAAGATACATTTCTTATATTTAAAGTACTTTTCTTAGCAAACAGCTAAGTAAGAAAAGTTTGCGAACGCTTTGAATATGAAAAACTTACGAATTACCAACCTTTTAAGGATTTCTATTATTGTTTCTTTGTGCACCCTACTGTCTTGTAGCGATAAAAAAGCAAAACAAACAACCTCAAAACCCAATATCATCTACATCATGTCAGATGACCATACCACTCAAGCTTTTGGTATATACGGTAGTCGATTGGCCGAATTAAGCCCGACGCCAAATCTTGATAAATTGGCCAGAGAGGGCATGATTTTCGACAATGCTTTTGTAAACAATTCTATTTGTGTGCCCAGTAGGGCCGCTATCATTACAGGGCAACGTGCTCAAACGAACGGGGTCATCGATTTGGAAGGGAGCATAGTACCAGAAAAACAATTCCTACCCATAGAAATGAAAAAATTGGGCTATCAAACTGCCATAGTCGGTAAATGGCACCTACATCACGAACCTGCGGCTTTTGATTATTATCAGGTATTGCCAGGGCAAGGAAAATATTACGATCCAGAGTTCAGGGTGCAAGGTGAAAAGCCATGGCCCGAGAATACGATACAAACTACGGGGCATTCTTCAGATATGATCATGGATGCCACCTTAGACTATCTAAAAACCAAGAGAGACCCCAACAAACCCTTTTTCCTGATGCACCATTTCAAAGCACCTCATGATGATTTTGAATATGCCCCGCGCTATGAGGATTATATGGCAGATACCTTTATTCCTGAACCCGCAAGTCTGTATGACATCGGTAACCATGGCTCTGAAGCCATACGCGGAAAAAATGATTCTTTGACGAGAATTATAGGCTCTTCGGTTTCCCACCGAAATCTGATTCGTAATCAAGCGATGAACATCTATTGGAATGATAGTACCATTTACAAACAATACCGTAATGCCAAGGATATTGGCCAAGAGGAATTGGTTAAATGGGAACTAGATGTTGAGGAAAAAGAATACACCAGCAAGGTCTACCAAGATTATCTCAAAAAGTATTTGCGCTGTGTTAAAGGTGTCGATGACAATATCAAACGTTTGCTCGATTATTTAGAAGCTGAAGGATTGCTTGAAAACACCATACTAGTCTATACGGGCGATCAGGGATTTATGTTAGGTGAGCATGACTATATCGATAAGCGATGGATGTATGACGAAGCGATGCGGATGCCCTTCTTTGTGCGTTATCCTGAGAAAATTAAGGCGGGAAGTCGCACCGATGCTATTATCAATAATACCGATTTTGCACCTACAATGATTGAATTGGCAGGCGGTACCACCCCAGATTATATGCAGGGGAAAAGTTTTAAATCCGTATTGGAAACAGGCATTGAACCATCAGATTGGCAGCAAGCAACATACTATCGCTATTGGATGCATCTGGCACACAGACATCAAAACCCTGCGCATTTTGGAATTCGCACCAAAGAGCATAAGCTCATTTTCTATTATGGGAAATATTGGGTAGACACCGATGACCCGAATGCCGAGTGGAATAAAGCGAGTTGGGGAAATGACTTCAGCCATCATACACCCCCTGCCTGGGAATTTTATGACCTGACCAAAGACCCCAAAGAGATGCATAATGCGTATAAAGACCCTGTATACCAAGAGACCATTGCCGAATTGAAGCAACAACTAATTGAGATGCGTGAGAATTTGAATGAGACCGATGCGAATTATCCACACATTCAAGCGGTGATAGATGCCCATTGGAATGATTAGGTCGCTACATTTTAAAATGTAAGGCGTGCTTTGTCGATTAGCAGAGAGAAGTTAAAATAGGAGTACTACTTGATAATAAGCGCAAATATGGTATAGCAATAGATGCTTATTTTTAGGAATATTTATAGCATTACCACTGGCTAACATAGGTGTTTAGAAAATATAAGAACGAAACATAATTATTTCCTTGGAATATGAAAAATGGTCTGACATTCATTATTTTATTGCTCCTCTTTAGTGGGTGCTATGCACAAGATGTATTAATCGAGGCTGAAGGTTTTGATAACCCAGGTGGCTGGACCGTTGACCCTCAATTCGAACAACAAATGGGTTCTCCCTATCTGTTGGCCCACGGAATAGGAGAGCCAGTTAAAAATGCGAGTACCAACGTAAAATTTGAATCTGTGGGCGACTATCACGTTTGGGTTCGCACGAAAAACTGGGTACCCGGCAAATGGAAGGCCCCTGGAAGATTTCAACTAAAAGTGGCTGGGCAAACCATTGACAAAAGCTTGGGCCTCCGTTCTGGCTGGGGCTGGGAATATGTTGATAAAGTAGCAATTGCTGATACGGAAGTGGTTATAGAATTAGTCGATCTGACCGGGTTCGACGGAAGATGCGATGCCATTTATTTTTCGACTACAGCTAAAGAACCTCCGTCGGCTTCCAAGAAATTAGCCGTATGGCGAAAAGAACTGAAGTCTGAACCGAATGCACCTCCTCAAACCAAATCCTATGATCTTGTGGTAGTAGGAGGGGGGCTGGCGGGTTGCGCGGCATCTATTGCGGCAGCTGAGCAAGGGCTTAAGGTTGCTTTGATTCATGATCGCCCTGTGCTTGGTGGAAACGCAAGTGAAGAAATTCGAGTCCACACCTTAGGCATCTATGGCAACTTTGAGCGTATCCTCAAAAAAATCGATACAGAACATTATCCGAATGGAAGTGCAGATGCAAAATTAGACCAGAAAAAGCGCGATGCTAATGTAAAAAGTTACAAGAATATTGATTTGTTTCTAAACCATAGGGCCTATGGCGCGCAAGCCGAAAATAACAGCATTCAATATGTAGACGCAAGGCATACATCAACAGGTGATAGAATACGTTTTACCGCTCCTCGTTTTGTAGATTCTACTGGCGATGGTTGGATAGGCTACTGGGCAGGAGCAACATTCAATTATGGTCGTGAGAGTTCGGAAACCTATGGCGAGATTTGGGAAGAACATGGCGAACTTTGGACACCCACCGAACCCGATGATGCAGTCATGGGTTCTTCCGTTTTATGGGGCTCTAAAGAAACAGATGCCGTTCAAGAATTTCCAGAAGTACCTTGGGCCATGCCGGTTGCCAAAGAATATGCCCGGGTCGCCGGTGAATGGCAATGGGAATTCAGTAGCCCTGACCATAACCAAATTGATGATGCCGAAGATATTCGCGATCATATGTTACGGGCTATTTACGGGTCATTCGCCAATGCTAAAAAAGACCCTGAAAATGCCAATCGTAAATTAGAGTGGGTCTCTTCCTTAGTTGGTAAGCGCGAATCAAGGAGGTTGGTAGGCGATCATATTTTTACCTTTAATGATGCCAAAGAAGGGCGAAAATTCCCAGATGGCGTGGTCATTGAGATTCGTGATGTTGATATTCACTACCAAACCGTTTTGGAAGATGAAAAGAATCCCGATTTCATTTCTGAGGCATTGTTTTACAAAACACCAGAGTATTACATTCCGTACCGCAGCTTGTATTCCAAGAACATTTCGAACCTGTTTATGGCAGGTAGAAATTTCAGTTGTTCTCATGCAGGTTTGGGCGGCCCACGAGTGATGCGAACTACGGGTCAAATGGGTGCTGCAGTCGGATTTGCAGCAGCATTGTGTAAAAAGTATGATGTAAATCCTAGAGAAATTTATACGGGCTATTTGGACGAATATTTGGCCTTGATTGAGGAGCAAAAATTTGAGAAAATTCCAGAAACGAAAAAATGAGAATTGTATTTTCTGTGGTATGCCTACTTTATCTTTTTTTGGAAAACGCGTTCCGAGAAAATGTTATGGACCACCCCCCAGAATATTTTGTTTTGCAATGGAAAGAAGGAACCCAATTGCATTCTGAGCGTACCGATTTTTTTATCGAAGTCGATTCTATAGGCGAGCAAGATGTTCTTGCCCTGGTAAATGAAAGGAAGGTACCTGTTTTATATACCGCCGATATCGCCACGCCCGTATGTGCCGATGGCGAGTGTAAGTTGATGAACATTAAATTCTATTGGACGCTCTTAGGAGAATATGCAGGCTTCGATCGCTATCCGATGATGCCCTTAACCAAACATGACCATGATGAATTTGGTGCAGAAGACTATCAAAAACTGCACAGTTTGTTGGCCGATGACAAAAATCTAATGGGTCAAAGGCGAATTGACCAATTGGTAGAAAAACCCAAAATGAGAACCGTAAACGGAGTCGATGCGGTATCTGGTGCTACAATTGCAAGAGTTAAGGAATCGGTTGTCTCAGGCGCACTCTATTCGTGTTACACTGCCTGGCACTTGGTACACGGTGATATTCAAGAACAATTGAAAGCGCATACCCTATCGATTTTAGATAAGCAAATGACCTTGAATATGCTGTATAGCATCAATCAAGAATATCAGATTTTTGCTATGGAAAATATGGATACTGCCGATTACAAAAAACATTGTAAACAGCTCGTACACGTCTTCAGAACCAGCACGCCGCTTGTTCGCAGTATTATTATAAAACGACTAACCGCTAAGTTTAAAAATGCACCCGATTTGCAACTTCCCTTTTGGGAAGCTTTTGATGTAGTGGATGCGAGCAGCAGAAGTTTGATGATGAAATATGTAGATGAGGCACCTGATTTTGTGCCTCACGTACTTTCCGAAAAATTGGGTGTTATGAGCAAAAATCAACTTAAAAACTATTTAATACACTTGTCGCATAGCGAAGCGTTACCCTCGAAAATACGAAACAACCTATTTGAATTTTCAAATTCGGAAAGTCAGACTTACGCCTATTTGGCCAAGGAATTTCTCGAAGATTTCTAGTGATAGCTAAAACAGACCAACAATGAAACCATTCAGGTTCATACTATACATGCCAATTGCATTGTTCTTGTTTTCTTGTGGAGATTCAGAATCGAAATCTCGACCAGTTTCCGAGGTGAAAGCAGACGCGATTTTTCCACATAAAATGCCTGATAGAAAACCAGACTTTCCTATGAGCGCTGCAACAGAACGGATGTTCGATTACCCAGCTAAAGGCATACATGACAACGAACTGTTTTCCCAATTCAAATATACCCAGCTGAAAGGTTTCGATTATAATAATGGTGACGGAACCATATCAAGGCGAGATCCTTCAAGACCCATTAAGGTAAATGGCAAATACTATAGCTACTATACTAAAAGGCATACCGCAGTTCCTCCCATTGGAGCGAAAAATGCAAGTATGACCACCGATGAAATTCCGTCAACCGATTGGGATCTATGCGAAATTTGGTATGCAACGAGCGAAGATGGAATCACTTGGGAAGAACAAGGAGTAGCAATTGCCAGACCAAAAAAGCCGCAGTCAGGATGGCGTTCTGTTGCCACCCCAGATATTTTGATTTGGGAGGGAAAGTACTACCTCTATTATCAAGCATTTAGCGAGCCAAGCGGGCTTCGTGGCGATTGGTGCCCGGTTTCAGTTTCCTATGCAGATTCTCCTGATGGGCCATGGAAACATGGGGGCGATGTGGTAATTCCTTTTGGAAAAAAAGGAGAATGGGATCAAGATGCGACACACGATCCACATCCGATAGTGTTTAATGATAAAATCTATATGTACTATAAGGCAGCTTTTAACAAATGGCCTGATATTAGAGACCAATATGCAGTGGGTCACGGATTGGTCATAGCTGATCACCCCTTAGGTCCGTTTGAGAAACATCCATTAAATCCGGTGATGACCTCAGGGCATGAGACCACCTATTTTCCCTTTAGAGAAGGGGTCGCCGCTCTAGTCATTCGAGACGGAAATGAACGAGAAACCATACAATACGCAGAAGATGGTGTCAATTTTGAAATTGCCTCTAGCCTTTCGTTAACCCCAATCGCTGCAGCGCCCTATCTCGCCGATGCCTTTACCAATACGGACAATGGCAAAGGATTTACCTGGGGGCTTTGTCATTTTATCAATGCCGGTGCCGCAGGCAAACAACATTCGATTATGGCTCGATTTGATTGTGATTTGAGCCTTGAATATGATAATCCAAAAGTCTTTAAAAAAAGTACGGTTTGGCATAAGCCCGAAGTGTATTTTCAACAGGACTTTGATCAAAAAGAAAATGGCACAAAAAAATAGCAATCTTTTGAAACCATCTCATGAGAAAACCAATAACATTACTTCTTTTATTCTTACTGATTTTGCATTCCTGCAAACAAGAGGAAAATACTCCCCAACAAGAAGTCGTCGAGAACCAAAACGGTTTCCCTTTTCATCTGCCTGAGGAAAAACCAAACAGAGCCTTGAGCTCCGCTATGGAACGTATCTACACCGATTACAGTTCGCCAAGACCGCAGAACAACGAATTGTTTAGTCAATTTAAATATACCGAGCTTGAAGGTTTTGATTACAACGACCATGACGGAACCATATCACGCCGTGACCCTTCGAAAATACTTTTGCACGATGGCAAATACTATGTTTGGTATACACATCGCGAAACAGTTGTTCCACCCGTAGGTATACCCAATGCTCATTTATCGAACGACACCATTCCGTCTTCAGATTGGGATCTTGCGGATATTTATTATGCCACTTCCAAAGATGGTTTTACATGGGAGGAACAAGGGGTGGCCATACCAAGACCCGCAGCACCCAATGTGGGCCATCGCTCGGTAACCACAACAGACATTTTACAATGGAAGGGGAAGTTCTATTTGTACTACCAAGCCTTTTCAGTGGCGTCAGGTAAGAATGGAGGTGATGACTGTCCTGTTGCCGTGTCATACGCTGATTCTCCAGAAGGTCCATGGACTCCAACGAACAAAATTGTGATTCCGAATGGAGCAGAGGGTGAATGGGATCAGAATTCCATTCACGACCCTTATCCCTTGGTACATGATGGAAAAATCTATTTGTACTACAAATCGGATTTCGGAGAAAGACCCGAACTTGTACGCATGCAAGGCTTGGCAATTGCTGATAATCCGCTAGGTCCGTTTACAAAACATGCCTTGAATCCTGTAATAACATCAGGTCATGAAACATCACTATTTCCGTTTAAGCAAGGTGTTGCCGCTTTGGTATATAAAGATGGCCCCGAACATAATACGGTACAGTATGCTGATGATTGGATAAATTTTGAAATCGCTTCCATTACCGAGTTAATGCCTTATGCGGCAGCTCCATATGTACCCGACGCCTTTACCAATACACAGGATGGGAGGGGAATTTCATGGGGCCTAGCACATTTCATTAATGTAACTGGCAATTGGGACAAGTTTAGCTCGAAACTCGTTCGTTTCGATTGTGACCTGAGCCTAGATATGCATGATCTTGAAATGAAACAGCATCGTGTAAACCATTCACCCGATGTATATTTCAGACAAGGCCTCAGTGAAAAACAAAAAGAAGCCCGGATCAAGAAAAGTATAGAATAAGTACTAAGAGTCCAAATATTAACCCCAAATAACTTTGAGTATGCATTTCGGGTTAAAATAAAGCTAGCACAAGATAAATTCTGCAAATTATTGCAGCATCAAATCAGGTATTTTTGAACAAATGCAATCGCTTAAAATGAAAAAATTTATAATCATACTGTTCACTGTTTACATTCCGATTGGATGCGCGGCACAACAAAATAATGCCAGCACTCAAGAACAACCCAACATCATTTTACTCTTTGCCGATGATGCTGGTTATGCCGATTTTGGGTTTCAGGGAAGCAAGGAAATGCTTACTCCTAATCTAGATAAGCTAGCTTCGGAGGGCGTACGATTTACACAGGCTTATGTGACACATCCCACTTGTGGACCTTCAAGAGCCGGACTCATCACTGGAAAATCACAATATCGATTCGGATACGAAGAGAACAATGTACCCACTTATATGAGCGAAGTTTCAGCTGTTGACGGCGCTGAAATGGGCCTTCCGGTAGATGAGGTGACCATGGCAGATTACTTAAAAAAACAAGGATATGCCACCGCAGTGTATGGAAAATGGCATTTGGGTGGTGCTGATAGATTTCACCCTACCAAAAGAGGATTTGATGAATTCTACGGTTTCCGTGGAGGCGCAAGGAGTTATTTTGAATATACTGAAGAACCCAAAGAGCCCTTAAACAAAATGGAGCGTGGCTTTGGCAACTTTGAAGAACACACAGGATATCTCACGGATGCCTTAGCGGAGGAAGCTAACCTGTTTATTGAAAAAAATGCAAAATCTCGTACCCCCTTTTTTGCCTTTATTTCGTTTAATGCCGTACATACCCCAATGGATGCCCAACCTGAAGATTTGGCAAAATTTCCCAATTTGGAAGGAAAAAGAAAAATAGTTGCAGCCATGGGCCTAGCCTTAGACAGGGCTACTGGAAAGGTTTTAAACAAGCTTAAGGAATTAGGCATCGATGAGAATACCATTGTAGTTTTTACCAACGACAATGGTGGCCCTACTGATGCGAATGCCTCAAGTAACCTCCCATTGAGTGGTATCAAAGCGACGCACTTAGAAGGTGGACTTCGCGTTCCTTTTTTGATGAAGTGGCCAGGTCAGTTAAGCCCTAATTCAACTTATACGAAACCCATAAGCACTTTTGATTTGCTTCCTACTTTTTACAAGGCAGCGGGGGGAGACCTACAAAATCTAAAAGATATCGATGGAGTTGATTTACTTCCTTATGTAAATGGGCAAAATTCAGAGCCCCCGCATGAAACCCTCTTTTGGAAGCGTGATGCACGAGCGGCGATGCGCAAAGGAGATTGGAAGTTAATTCGTTTTCCTGATAGACCTGCAGAGCTCTTTTACCTACCTGATGATGAAGGTGAATTGAACGATTTAGCTGCCAAAGAACCAGCCCGATATCTTCAAATGTACAAGGAACTTTTTGCCTGGGAAGCAACTTTAGAGCGTCCTAGATGGTTGTTAAAAAAAGAATACGAGTGGCGCGATGTGCAACGTATGGATAAGTTTTGGCCTAAAAAGGACTCAGAATAGACTACTTATGAAAAAGAATAAAGCAATTAGGTTGACCTTAGCTATAGTTGGTTGTGCGGTCACAATTTCATCTTGTGAGCATTCTGAAGCAAAAGCTCAAAATCAAAAAAAACAAAAAACCATTGCCATGATCAAAGACAATGCTCGCGGTGTTATTAACAATACGAATAGTCCGTATGTCAAATTGAAAAGTATCGACATCGGTGATTGCCAATGGACAGAGGGCTTCTGGGCTGAGAAATGGAAACAGGCCGAAGAAACGATGGTACCCTACATGGGAAGCTTATTGAAAGGCGATATAGGTCATGGATTAAATAATTTTAAAATCGCTGCCGGGCTCAAAGACGGCGAGCATAAAGGTTGGTGGTGGCATGATGGTGATTTCTACAAGTGGATGGAAGCTAGCATGTACATTTATGCCGTTAACCAGAACGAGAAAATCGTTCAAGAAATGGACGAAATTATTGAAATCATCGGCAAGGCTCAACAAGAAAATGGATACCTCTCAACGCCAATAATAATCCGTGATGACTTGGCACCTTTTTCCAATAGGAGATATCATGAATTGTACAACAGTGGACATTTATTGACTAGTGCCTGTATACATCACCGTGTGACCGGCAAAACCAATTTTTTAGACATTGCCATCAAACATGCCGATTACTTGTATGACCTTTTTGTGCCTATTAGTCCAGAATTGGAACGTTTCGGATTTAACCAAACCCAAATCATGGGTCTAGTAGAATTGTACCGTACGGTTCAAGACAAACGCTACTTGACGTTAGCTGAACAATTCATTAATCTACGTGGCACCTATGAAATTAACGACACTGAAGCGACCAAAGGCTATCCTATAGGTGATATGGTACAAGAGCGTGTGCCCCTTCGAAAAGAAACCGAAGCCGTTGGTCATGCGGTTTTGGCATTGTACTATTATGCAGGGGCAGCTGATGTTTATGCTGAAACAGGAGAAAAAGCTTTAATTGAGGCTTTGGATCGTCTTTGGAACAATGTGACCAATAAAAAAATGTATGTCACAGGGGCCGTTGGTCAAACGCATTATGGACGATCTTCACGCCTCGATAAAATTGAGGAAGGTTTTATCGATGAGTACATGATGCCGAATATGACCGCCTACAATGAAACCTGTGCAAACATCTGCAATTCGATGTTCAACTATCGTATGTTGACCCTAACGGGTGATGCTAAACATGGTGACATCATGGAATTGGTCTTACACAACAGCGGAATATCTGGAATCGGTCTCGGAGGTAAAGATTATTACTACTCCAACCCCCTGAGAAAAATTGATGCCGCCTTGGATTACGAAAATATGAATGTGGAGTTTCCAGAACGACAACCGTATTTAAAATGTTTCTGTTGTCCGCCGAACTTGGTGCGTACCATAGCCAAATCTCCGGCTTGGGCCTATAGCAAAACTGAAAATGGTATCGCTGTGAATCTCTACGGAGGTAATGAATTAGAGACCACTTTGGTAGATGGTTCAAACATCAAAATTTCCCAAAAAAGCAATTACCCTTGGGATGGTTTGGTTGAAATAACCATTGAGGAAAGTAAGTCAGAATCGTTTGAAGTGTTATTGCGTATTCCTGCCTGGGCTAAAGGAAGTACTTTAAATGTAAATGGGGTGACTGTCGAAAATATCGTTCCAGGAAGTTTTGCTAAAATCGAACGAGAATGGTCAACGGGCGATAAAGTATCCCTAAACATGCCTATGCAAACGAAGTTTATCGAAGGTCATCCTAGAATTGAGGAAGTCAGGAATCAAGTTGCGGTAAAAAGAGGTCCTGTTGTATACGCCTTAGAATCGCCAGATCTTCCCAAAGGAACAGATATTACTGACGTTTATATTTCCGGCAGTGCCAAAATGAAAGCCGTGCATAAACCGAAGTTGTTGGGAGGAATAACTACGATAGAAACCGATTTGCATATCCGCAAAGATGAACTAAAAGGCATGTACAATGAAGTAAGCAAGCCTACATTGGAAACGTATTCGACTCAATTGATTCCATATTTCACTTGGAGTAATCGCGGACAGGGTGAAATGACCGTTTTTATGCCGGTAATCTGGAATTAACAACTATTCATAACCAACCAATTCGTAATCCTTATGGCCTCACATAAAAAAAATGCATTCAAATACGCGACAATTGTGGCCATGGGTGGTTTTGTATTCGGTATTGATGCAGCGTTGATTTCAGGAACGGTTAATTTTATTACCGATGAGTTCCAACTTTCAGATATTGAACTTGGTACAGCAGTTGGCGCACCAGCATGGGGTGTTTTATTGGCCCTGCTATTCGTCGGTTACGCCTGTAACAAACTAGGAAGAAAAAAAACACTTCAAATATCGGCGGCGGTCTATTTGATTTCAGCACTTGGTTCGGCATTCGCACCCAATTATTGGACTTTGGTTGCCGCTCGATTTCTAGGCGGACTTGCGTTCAGTTCCATCTCTATGGCTTCGATGTATATTGGTGAAATAGCCCCGCCTCAATGGCGCGGAAAGCTCGCTTCAATGATTCAAATCAATATTGTTGTAGGCCTATCGGCAGCCTATTTCATGAACTATATGGTTCAAAATTTAGCCAATTCGGGAGCTGAATGGGTGAGCGCTTTGGGTATCGATACGAACACTTGGCGTTGGATGCTAGGTTCGGAAATCTTATTTGCGCTGCTCTGGTTTGTACTTTTATTCTTTATTCCAAAAAGCCCAGTCTGGCTAGTACTCAAAGAAAGAATAGGCGAAGCCAAAGATACCTTGCGAAAAGTAATTCCTGAGAATGCAGTGGAGACCCAGATTGTTGAAATGCAGGAATCTTTGCAGGGCAAAGATGTGGATCGCTCCGATTGGGCACAATTAAAAGAAGTTTTTAGCAAACCCATACGCATCACCTTTATTATTGCCATTACCTTGGCAATTGCTCAACAAGCCACTGGAATAAACGCGATATTATTTTATGCCCCAACGGTGTTTGAACAACTGGGGATGGGTACAGATGCGGCATTTTCGCAGGCTATTTGGATTGGTGTTATTAGCGTTGTCTTTACGATTCTAGGACTAATGGCAGTAGATAAAATTGGTCGCCGGCCCATGATTCTTGGTGGAATGATGTGGATTATTCTTAGTTTGGGAATTTGCTTCTACGGTTTTCAAACGGCTAACTATACGATGAGTGAAGCGCATGTAACTGAGTTGACAGTCATTCCAAATGCAGAGCGATTAGATGTGCTCGTCGGCACATCCTTTGAAAGCGATATCGATTTCAAAAATGCGTTGACTGAAACTTTGGGTGAGGCAGATGCCAAAGCATATTCAAGCGCTTTGATACAAAAAGCGGCGAATATCCATGGCCTACTTATTTTAATTGGAATTTTAAGTTTTATAGCAGCATTTCAAAGCACTGTCGGACCCGTAATGTGGGTATTGTTTTCAGAGATATTTCCTATTTCCAATCGCGGAATGGCCATTCCGTTTTTTGTGTTTGTTACCAGTATCACAAGTTCATTCGTCCAAACATTTTTTCCGTGGCAATTGTCGAATATGGGTATTAGTTATACCCTACTTTTTTATGCCAGCACGGTAGCTGTTGGCCTGGTCATTCTTTTTAAGTATTTGAAAGAAACCAAAAACATGACCATTGAAGAAGTACAAATGGCACTGGCTCCGCAAAAAGAAATATAACCCTGTACGCGAAGATTATGAAAAAAGTTGTCCTTGTTTTTATGGTTTTGTCACTGCTATTTTCTTGTCAAGAACAAAATGTCAAGGAAATGTCGATTAAAAAACCCAATATACTGTTTATAGCGGTAGATGACCTTCGGCCAGAATTAGGTGCCTACGGTTCGGATATCGCTATCACCCCAAATATTGACAAGCTAGCCAGCCAAGGTTTATTGTTTGAAAATGCCTACTGCCAACAAGCAATTTGCAGTCCCTCACGCGCCAGTTTGATGACCGGTGCCCGCCCAGAAACTATAGGAGTATTTGAAAACTACACCTATTTTAGGGATGAAAACCCTGATATTATTACGCTGCCACAACATTTTAAGAGCAATGGTTATGAAACGGTTTATACCGGTAAAATTTATCATGGGAAATTTACCGACACAACCTTATCTTGGAGTCGTAAACCTGCCGTTGAAAGGCTTAAGTTTAAGAGACCAGATTATCCAGGAGGCTACGCCACAAAGGAAAACCAAGAGATTTATAAAAAGAATCAGGCGGAAATAAGGGCCAAGTACAGTAAGGCTGACCATTATGCGCTTGGTCGTGGTCCGGCCTATGAAATGGCTGATGTAGAAGACCATGAATACATTGATGGCTATCATACAGCACTCGCCATCGCTACTATGCAAGAGATGGTCGAAAAGAATGACAAGCCTTTTTTTCTCGGTTTAGGCTTTCGCCTCCCGCATTTAGATTGGAATGCCCCAAAAAAATATTGGGATTTATATGAGCGGGAGAAAATTCCCATGGCAGCATATGTTGATGCACCCAAAGATGGAGCAGCCATGGGATTGCACGCTTCATTTGAACTGCGCGTACGCCACGGCATTCCGAAGAGTGGACCTATAGCAGGGGAATTGGCCAGAACTTTAAAACATGCGTATTTAGCTTCTGTAAGTTACGTCGATGCTCAGATTGGGAAAATGATCTCGGCTTTGGAAGCAGCAGGGCAACGCGAAAATACCATCATCATTTTATGGAGCGACCATGGATGGCACCTCGGAGATATGGGCGTTTGGGGAAAAGCTACGAATTATGAAATAGCCACTAGAGTACCAATGATGATTTGTACACCCAATATGCCCGAAGCAAGTAAAGGAAAAAGAACAGAGGCGTTGGTAGAGCTTATTGATATGTATCCAACCCTAACTGAATTGGCAGGACTTGAACTTCCCGAGCATTTGGAGGGGCAGAGTTTTGCACCCTTACTTGAAAACCCAAAACAAGAATGGAAAAAAGCCGTTTTTAGTCAATTTCCGAGTCCAGCGCTGCGCGAATGGGCAGCAAACCCACTTACCGCAGCAATGAGAGAAACTTATTTTGGACCTTTGATTGAGGAGGTAGAAGGTCGAATAATTAGGCAACAAGGCGACCAATGGGATCGCGACTTTTTTGAGCATAATTTAATGGGGTATTCGATGCGCACAAAAAGATATCGCTTTGTGGCTTGGAAAGACAGAACCAATGCTGCTGCGATGCCTATTGATGTGGAATTGTACGACCACCAGACTGATCCTCATGAGACGCAAAATATTGCTGATGAACATCCTGAATTGGTATCTGAATTGACTACTCAATTGCAGGCAGGTTGGAAGGACAATTTAGCAAATTGATGTAAAGTCTAAATCAATTGTACCTATACTTTTTTTGATAAACCAGTGGGGAGCACCTTTTAAACTTGTTAAATTGCTTATGGAAAAAGGGCAATGACTCATATCCGCAGGCATATCCGATTTGGGCAACTGAACTATCGGTATCTAATAACATACGAACAGCCATGTTAATGCGATACTCATTTAGAAAAGTAATGAAGGAACGCCCCATCATTTTAGAAAAAAATCTAGAAAACGATTGTTCAGAAAGATTGACCTTATCAGCGACTTCCTTGAGGTATATTTTACGACTGAAATTATCAGAAATGAACTCGTGAACTTTAGACATGCGACTTCCGTATTCTGTAGGTAGGTCGTCAATAAAACTTGCTTCAGATAAGGTTTGATACGAGCATTTTGCAAGCTGGGAAAGTAGATGCAGCAATTGAATGTAAAGTTCATGCCCATCAAGGATGGCCAAATTTTTAATAGACGGAATCAATTTTTCTGTTTCCTTCCTATCAAAGAGAATTCCTTTTGTCGCCGTACGCAGCAGGTCAAAAACAAGCTGCAGTTCGGGTACTTTTGGAAATATACCTTTGTTCCATTGCACCACTACAGATTTCGATTGACCCGGTTCATTTTGTACATTTTTCCAGCAATGCGGAAGGTTTGAACGAACCAGAACCAATTCTCCGGGTTCATAAGGGCCTACAAAATCACCAATAAATTTGGTGCCAACGCTTTCTTCAATATAGGTTAGTTCGTGTTGTGGATGAAAATGCCAAGGCGTTTCAAAATTATCGGCTTTATATTCAAACCCCAAAATGGTTTTTTCCTTCCCTAAGGGTATCGGTTCTAAATACGGTTTCATACTCTATTTTAACAAAAAAAAGTAAAAATAGGTCAATTTAATACAGAATAGTATATTTATTGATCAAAATTGAGTATTTCTTTTTGAAATTTTATCCTAATTTTTGTGTGGTAGGAAATAGGAATCCAGATAAATTCAATTGCGATGGAAAAAAGTGCATTACCCGACCCCTTCGAAAATGCGCGTCTAGAGAAAGGGCTGGGCGACTTGAATGACCAGAATGATGCGGTAAAAATGATACTGCGTCATAAAGACGTTCGTAAAACCGCCCACAACTATAAAACCTTTAAGTCGGGCGCTAAGCCGGGCCGTATTGTTGTACCGTCCGAAGTGAATATTCGTGAAACGCGCCAGATTCCTTTCGAGTTAGACCCACCAATTCACGGTATTTATCGTGCCTTGGTAGCTCCTTGGTTCAAAAGACCCTTGCAGGTGGAATATACTGAAAAACTAAAAGCCCAAATCTCGGCATTGGTCGATGAGGCCTTGCAAAAAGATAAAGTTGAAGTGATCGAAGAATTCGCACTTGTTATACAATCACGTGCCTTAACCTTGCTATTGAATATTCCATATGAAGAAGCAGAAACTTGGATATCTTGGGGAACACACGTATTCCGCAGTGAAGACACCGCTTTAGATGCCGATAAGGCGAATATTTTATATGATTATATCGATAAGCAAATTGAGCGTGCCATTGAAAGGCCCGGAGAGGATTTGTACTCCATGCTTTTGGCCTCAGAAGTAGACGGCAAAAAACTGACTAAGGAAGAAGTTAAAGGTGTTATGGTTTTGACCTTTGCGGGAGGTCGTGATACCATTATCAATGCAGTTACGAATGCAATTGCGTATTTATCGGAGCATCAAGAGTCGTTAGAACGTTTGCGAAAGGAACCCGAAATCATCAGGAAAGCAGTTGAAGAAATGATTCGCTACTTTTCGCCCTTGACCCAAATGGGTCGTGTGGTTACTGAAAACACCCAGGTATGTGAACATGCCATAAAAGCAGATACAAGGGTTTCACTTTGTTGGGCTTCTGCCAATCGTGATGCCTCTGTCTTTGAAAATCCGAATGAACTTGTAGTCGACCGTAAAATCAATCCGCATGTTGGCTTTGGTTTTAGTCACCATAATTGTTTGGGAGCTTCTCATGCCCGTCAAATTATGAACGTATTATTGAGCACGCTATCCGAAAAGGTGGCTAGCATCGAATTGTTCGACTGTAAAGAAAACATCGAAGACCTAGAAGAGTTCCAACGCAAGGTGGGTTACGAATATATCAATGTGAAGTTTAATCCAATTACCAAATAGTATGGCCAAAATAACATTTATCACCAACGACAACGAAACTATAGTATTAGAAGCAGCTTCTGGTTCTGTAATGGAATTGGCGGTTGAGCATAACGTTAAAGGAATCGATGGCGATTGTGGAGGTGTATGCTCCTGCGCCACCTGTCATGTTCATGTTCGACCTGAAGATATGGAAAAAACGGGTTCCGCAAGTGAAATAGAAACCGATATGCTTGAGCTCGATGATAATGCCGATGCGTATAGTCGTTTGTCGTGTCAACTAGAAGTTAGTGCCATCCTTGACGGTGTTGTATTGAAAGTTGCGAAATAAGGAGCTATGTCAGATCGTTCAACTTGTGTCGTTATTGGTGCAAGCCACGCTGGTGTAAATTGCGCTTTTGCGTTGCGAAAAGAAGGTTGGGAGGGTGAAATCGTGTTGTATGATGCAGATACTGAACTGCCATATCACCGACCTCCCTTATCTAAAACATATTTGACCAATACTACAGCGTCTGGCGCAATACCTTTAAAATCAAGAGATAGTTATGTAAGAGAACAGATTCAATTGAAATTGGGTCACAAAGTGGTATCACTAGATGCTGATGAAAAGCAAATTGAATTCGAAGATGGTTCCATTAAAAGGTATGATACCCTAGTGTTGGCAACTGGCGCCAGACCCATTTTTCCAATGATCCCAGGCTTGGCTGATGCAAATGCTGTTTTTCCGCTTCGAACTGCAGCTGATGTAGAGGGAATTCGAAAAGTTTTAGACGGAAATCCTAAAAAGAAGGTGGTAGTAATCGGTGGAGGATATATAGGCCTTGAAATTGCATCCTCTTTAAAAGTACTGGGTGCTGAGGTTACCGTTCTAGAAAGGGAAGATCGAGTTTTAGCTCGAGTTACCGCTCCTGAAATGTCAGACTTCTTTCAAGAATTACATACTAATAACGGAGTTGAAATTCATACCGGTAAAAAGATAACAGCGGTTGAGCAAAAGGCCAGTGCAAGTGGTATCATCTGTTCCGATGGTTCAGAGTATACCGCTGATATTATTATTATTGGAGTGGGCATTCACATCAACAAAGAGCTTGCCGAACAGGCCATATTAACCATCGAAAACGGAATCAAGGTAGACGCAACGGCAAAGACCAGTAATGATGATATTTATGCCATTGGCGATTGTAGCTATCACCATAATCTGCATTATAACCGCTATGTTCGATTGGAATCGGTTCAAAATGCAGTTGACCAATCAAAGATCGCAGCTGCGGCCATCTGCGGAAAAGACGTCCGCTATGATGCCATACCCTGGTTTTGGTCTGATCAATACGACATCAAACTTCAAATTGTGGGACTTGCTGAAGGATATGATAACATCATAGTTCGAAAAGAAGAAAAAGAACAACCGTGTTTCTCAATTTGGTATTTTAGGGGCAACAACTTGCTCTCTGTTGATGCCATCAACAATGCAAAAGCTTATGTAGTTGGCACAAAACTTATTAAAAGTAGCGCATTGATTGCTAAGGTTAAACTTTCTAATACAGCTGTTCCTTTAAAACCCGTAAATCTCATTTTAGATGCGTAAAAAAGAAATACAGACATGTCAATAACTTCAAAAGCTGCAATTGCAAAAGGCGACGGAACTTTTGTCATCGATTCGGTAATCGTTGCAGAACCCAAGGCGGATGAAGTTTTGGTAAAAATAATGGCAGCTGGACTTTGCCATACAGACCATGATTCACTGCATTGGGGAAAACCGATAGTGATGGGCCATGAGGGTTCTGGAATTGTAGAAGCAATCGGCACTAATGTAAGCAATGTCACTGTAGGAGATTCGGTCATATTGAATTGGGCGACTCCATGTAGAACTTGTTTTCAATGTATTCGTGGTAATGAACATATTTGTGAAAAGAATTCTCCGGTAGTAGCCGGAGGTAATGGATATACCGAAGGCCATGCCCATTTAGAAGGTACTATCTATCGCAGACAACCTATTGAACGTTCCTTTAATATCGGTACCCTTTCTGAGTATACCTTAGTGAAAGCTTCTGCAGTAGTAAAAAATACGGCTTCAGCAATGTCTTTTGAAGCAGCCAGCATCATAAGTTGCGGGGTAATGACGGGTTATGGATCGGTGGTAAATTCTGCTAAAGTTAAGCAAAACAGTTCGGTTGTAGTATTAGGTACTGGCGGGGTTGGCCTCAGCGTTATTCAAGGAGCAAAAGTCAGCGAGGCGGGTAAAATTATTGCCATAGATATCAACGCAAATCGTTTAACATTGGCAAAAAAGTTTGGTGCCACGCATACCATTTTGGCAGATAAAAATGATAAAGGATTATTACAGGCGGCTCAAGAAGTCAAAAAGCTTACAGAAAACCGAGGGGCCGACTATGCTTTTGAGTGCACCGCAGTTCCAGAATTGGGGGCAGCGCCATTGGCAATGGTACGAAATGCGGGAACGGCGGTTCAAGTCAGTGGAATAGAGCAAGAAATCACCGTTGATATGAATCTGTTTGAATGGGATAAGGTGTATATTAATCCCTTATACGGCGGTTGTAATCCTGAAAAAGACTTTCCTAATATTATTACTCATTTCCAATCGGGAAAATTAAAGCTAGAAGAAATGATAACCAGAACCTATTCTTTAGACCAATTGGAACAAGCTTTTGGCGACATGTTATCAGGAAAAAATGCCAAAGGTGTAATCGTATTTTAATGATGGAAAAAGCATTTAGAACTACGGAAATATCAGACCCGCGATTTGAAAGTGATAATCTTCGGTTTATTACGGTTAAAACCAATAATTTAAAAGGCCGGGGTGATATTTGCGTGTTTGTTCCTCCTATTGAAAATGTGGCTAACCTGCCCTTAGTGATTTTACTGCATGGTGTATATGGAAGTGCCTGGGTCTGGTCGCAAAAAGCGGGGGTTCATCGAACGGCCTGGGAAATGATACAAAAAGGAACGATACAACCCATGGTCATCGCAATGCCATCTGACGGTTTATGGGGTGATGGCTCAGCCTATCTTCCGCACCGTCAAAACGATTTTGAAAAATGGATTGTTGAAGATGTACCTTTAGCGGTTCAGCAGAACATCGCACAAGTGAGTTCGACATCAAATTGGTTTATTTCAGGATTGTCTATGGGAGGTTTTGGAGCACTTCGTTTGGGTATTAAGTATTTCGAAAAGTTTAAGGCTATTTCTGCACATTCAGCGATAACCGATATTGAACAAATGCCCTTGTTCGTTGAAGAAGCCACAGAAAACTACAGGCAAATTCCAGAACAGGAAAATTCCCTTATCGCAATGTTGAGCAATCAAAATTCAAACTTGCCAAAAATTCGATTTGATTGTGGCCTTGACGATGATTTACTGGAGGCCAATCGCGCTTTGCACGGACATCTAAAAAATTCACAAATAGAACATATTTATCAGGAATTTCCAGGTGCGCATGAATGGTCCTATTGGCAAGCGCATATAAAAGACTCCTTACTGTTTTTTAACACTATTTAATGAATAGGATTTGTAAAAGGGTTAATTATTAACTAGTTTAAAGCTGTGAAATGAGCCAAATAACTTCTTTAGCACGCAACGAAAGTGCTATGGGCGAACTACATCTGGCCGACTAAAAAGTAAAATTCAGCAGATGAAACTGCAATTTAAACCTTCGGAACAAGATGCTCTTAGCTCAATTGTAGCAAGGAGAGTGCATAGGCCTTATGTAGGTGGCGATTGGCATTTTCATAAAGAGTTCGAACTGATATACTTTTTAAAAGGTCATGGTATGCGTATTGTTGGTGATCATATCTCCAACTTTCAAAAAGGGGAACTCGTACTAGTGGGTGAATGGTTACCTCATTTATGGCGCAACGATGAGCGTACCACCAAAGATGAAGTGGTGGATTTTATTGTGGTAAAATTTCCGAAAGTGCTTGACGGTGTCGACCTTTTTTCGTTGCCAGAACTAACCCATATCAAAGCGCTTTTAAAAGAGTCGAATCGGGGACTTCTATTTTCCGGAAAAATTCAGGCACTGGTGCATAAATCCATGTTAAAGCTGTGCAAAGCTTCGTCCGCCCAAAAGCTGATTTCCTTTCTAGGCATATTGCAAACCTTATCAAAAAGCCAAGACCATAAGACCTTATCAAGTCCTAATTTTTCTATTCCGAAAGAAGTTGGTGGTGAAAATCGATTGCACAAGGTTATCAATTATATTTCGGCAAACTATGCACAGAATATTTACCTAGAAGAAATAGCAACTGTTGCGGCAATGACACCTCCAGCATTTTGTAGATTTTTTAAAACCCGAACCAACAAGACCTTTTCTTTGTTTTTGAATGAAGTAAGAATTAGTAAGGCTTGTCAACTTTTAATTAATGGCGAAGCACCGATCAAACAGATATGTTACGACGTTGGTTTTTCTTCGCTGACAAATTTCAACAGAACATTTAAAAATTTCAAAGGAACTTCTCCCAGTAGTTTTAGAGACGGTTATAGTAGTTTCAGACGGCAAAACCTTGAACTTATTTCTTAGTTTTATGTGCGAAATAGGTATTGACTAGACCGTATTCTGCTAGCTTATCTGATGAATCCTTTCGGTCTGGGTTAAAATAGGGTCAATCCTAGATAATTGCCAACTATTTTTTTGTAATACCTTTCCTAAATTTAATACTCGATTCAAATAGTATGAACCAACCAATAATCATATGAAAATCAGTAAAGTAGAGGCATTTGTTTTATCTGATAAGCTTCAAGAAAGCTTTTTCTTTTCACAATGGGAATACAGTGAAAGGCGCATTTGCATTGTAAAAGTAACCACTGACGACGGTATCTGTGGTTGGGGTGAGGGCTATGGTCCGGCAGATGTCATAAAGGCAGGAATAGAACTAATAACCCCTCTATTAATAGGAAAGAACCCCATAGAGCAGGAAACGCTTTGGTTTGAAATGTACCGAAAAACTTTAGATTATGCTCGAAGAGGCGTTTTATCGGCGTCTATAAGTGCCGTTGATGTTGCCTTGTGGGATTTGAAAGGGAAAGTCTTACAGCAACCCGTAAGCGTTCTTATGGGAGGGCAACATCGGCAAAAGGTAGTTCCTTATGCTACAGGTTTGTATTTTTCTAAATCGAATAAACTTACCCAAGATTTAGCAGATGAGGCAAAAAATTATGTTGCCCAAGGCTTCAAAGCTATAAAGATGAAAGTTGGTTTTTCAATTGCTGCCGATGTTGAACATGTACAGGCAGTGCGGGAAGCATTAGGGAAGGATATCAAACTAATGATAGATTCTAATCATGCCTATAGCCTGCGAGAAGCGGCTGAATTGGCCAGAAAGTTAGAAGGCTATGATATCGAATGGTTCGAGGAACCTGTTTCCCCTGAGTTTTACCATCAGTATCGCGAATTAAGAAGTAAGACCAGCATACCCATCGCAGGAGGCGAGTGCGAATATTTACGATACGGATTTCAGCAATTGCTGCAAAATGACTCGGTAGATATTTTACAGGTTGATATTTGTGCTGCAGGGGGCCTAACGGAAGCAAAACGAATTGCCACCTTGGCAAGTACAAGGGGAGTAGAAGTCATTCCTCATGTTTGGGGCACTGGAATTGCCTTTCATGCAGCCCTACATTTTATTGCTAATTTAGAACCAATTCCGGGAAGATTATACCCTCCAGACCTTTATATCGAGTACGATAGAACTGAAAATGGTATTCGAGAAGCATTAACAGCTCCTGCAATACAGATGCAAGACGGCTATATTGATGTACCTCATAGCCCAGGTTTGGGTATTGAAATTAAAGAAGATGTGGTACGCCACTATGCAACTGAAATCTTAATTTAAGCAAAGCAATAAGCAATAAGCAATAAGCAATGGATTTCGGATATCTAAAATTGTATATCGATGGAAAATTGGTTGATGCCCATGATGGAAAGCGTCATTCGGTAATTTGTCCGGCAAATGAGGAGAAGACCGCTGAAATTGCGTGGGCGGGGGTCAAAGATGCAGAGTTGGCATTAGCGGCTGCCCAAAAAGGTTTTGCATATTGGTCGAAATTGTCTTTGGCAGAGCGTACCGAATGGATGCGTAAACTAAGAACTGCCGTTTTAGAAAGAGAGCACGACTTGCGTTCAGCAATGGTTTACGAGATGGGCAAAACCTATGCTGGCGCTTGGGAAGATATTGAGGCTGTAATCAACGCTTTGGAATGGTATCCCGCAGCGATGAAGAATATGCGAGATGAGCAAATACCCGATTACGAAAATACCCATACCCACAAGATGGTACATCAACCCGCTGGGGTTGCGGTCGCCTATTTGGCATGGAATTTTCCTCTTCTGAACGTTGGGTTCAAGATGGGCCCAGCTTTGGCAT
This sequence comes from Maribacter sp., assembly GCF_039974175.1. GTDB lineage: Bacteria > Bacteroidota > Bacteroidia > Flavobacteriales > Flavobacteriaceae > Maribacter_C. The sequence continues at coordinate 1,510,500 of NZ_JBDWJN010000010.1, read as the reverse complement.
CTGGCTGTTCTCTGATAATAAAACCCTCTGCAGCTTCGCCCATGTCGGCTTATTTAATGGGTGAAATCTTACATACTATTGATTTTCCTGCGGGGGTGGTGAATATTCTTTGCGGTCCTAGTAGTGAGGTTGCGCATACCATGACCACAAGTACAATTCCCGCTGTATTAACCATGATTGGTTCTACTGCTACGGGTCAAAAAGTCATTGCTGACAGTACAACGTCAATAAAAAAACTGGGTATGGAGTTGGGAGGGAACGCTCCCTTTATTGTTTTCGAAGATGCCGATTTCGAAAAAGCATTGGAATTAGGAATTGCCTTAAAATATGGTAATACAGGTCAAGTTTGTGTGGCCGCAAATCGCATCTTTGTACATAAAAATATATATGATAAGTTTTTGGCGGCCTATGTTAAAAGAGCTTCTGAACTGAAATTAGGTCATGGCGTGGATGCTGAGGCGGATATGGGACCCATGGTTTCTAGAAAAGACCGTGACCGAATGTTTGCACTTATCAAAGACGCTGTTGCTAAGGGAGCCATACTAGAATACGGTGGCCATATTCCAGAAGGTAAAGAGAAGGGCAACTGGTTAGAACCTACTGTACTCTCTGGAGTGACACCAGATATGGAGGTGTTTCGAAAAGAAACTTTTGGCCCCATAGGTTCTTTAATGTCCTTTGAAACAGATGATGAAGTTTTAGACCTGGCAAATGACACAGAATACGGATTGGCTTCTTATATTTTCACCAATGATCACAAACGAATCGAACGTTTTTCAAGAGAGCTACAATTTGGTGAAATACAAATCAATGGTGTGAAGTATGCTATATATCTACCTCATGGGGGGATAAAGAATAGTGGTATTGGTCACGATTGTTCGCATTTGGCCTTGGATGATTATTTGATAAAAAAACGAATTTCGATGGCGATCTGATGTACTAAAACCATTTCGCCTCTAATTATGTTCATTGGTTTTATTAATTTGTTGTGGCAATACTATCTTCGAACAGTATTTGCAAATTCAAGTTTAAAACCGAAAACCAAAGTATGGAACAGATTTCCCAACAGGCCATGTCGCCTGATTTGATACAAAAAATAGACCAGGCAGGAATCATTGCGGTATTGATTGTCGATGACGTAACCCATGCCGTTCCCTTGGCCAATGCACTCTTAGCGGGTGGTGTAGATACCATTGAGTTAACGCTTCGTACTCCGGCAGCATTAGCTGCGGCCAAAATCATTAAAAAAGAAGTGCCTGAAATAACCTTAGGATTCGGAACCGTTTTGACCGTTGACCAAGTAAAAGCAGTGGTAGATGTAGGCGCAGATTTCGCGGTTTCGCCGGGTTGCAATCCAAAAATTATAGCCGAAGCCCATAGGCAAGGCTTATCATTCGCACCTGGCATAATGACACCGTCAGACATCGAAATTGCAATTCAAGAAGGGTGTCGCATTCTGAAATTTTTCCCGGCGGCAACTTCGGGAGGAATAAAACATTTGGAGAGTATGTCGGCACCTTATAATTATCTGGGATTAAAGTTTATTCCCTTAGGAGGGTGTAATTTAAGTAATGCTCCTACCTATTTGGAATCTAGTTTGATAACCGCTATTGGCGGAACATGGGTGGCGAAAAGAAACTTGATTCAATCTGAAGATTGGAGTACGATTACCAACAACGCAAAAGAAATTAGAAGCCTAATCACAAAAATCAGGTCATAGAACCACGTATCTAAACATATGAAGAAAGTAGTAACCTTTGGAGAGATTATGGGGCGCTTTGCCTCACCAGCAAATTTGCGTTTAAGACAGACCAGAAATTTGGAAGTCACTTATGCTGGCGCCGAAGCTAGCGTAGCTGCATCCATTTGCAATTTTGGAGGAGAAGCCCGTTATATAACAGCCTTACCCAAACACGCCTTGGCTGAAGCCACAATGGACTCCGTACGGGCAGTTGGTATTGACACCGATTATATATTGAGAACCGATACTGGTCGGCTGGGGTTATACTTTTTGGAAACAGGCGCAAACCAAAGGCCTAGTAATGTAATTTACGATAGGGCTGAATCGGCGGTATCCATTACACCGGCTAGCGCCTATGACTGGGAGCATATCTTTAAAGATGCACAATGGTTGCATTTGAGTGGAATTACCCCAGCACTTTCGAAAATTGCTGCAGAAGCAACACTTGTTGCGGCGCAAAAAGCCAAGGCTGCAGGGGCTTCAGTTTCTATCGATTTAAACTTTAGAGGGAAACTTTGGAAATGGGATGCCAATTATTCTGCCAAAGAACTGGCGCAAAAAACCATGCGCGATATCTTGCCTTTCATTGACGTAGTCGTGGGCAATGAAGAAGATTGCCATGATGTTTTGGGCATTCAAGCTGGAGATACTGATGTGCATTCAGGTGCATTAGATACTTCTCGATACCCAGATGTAGCACGGCAAGTAGTGCAACAATTTCCCAATGTAAGCAAAGTAGCCATCACCCTGCGTGAAAGTCTCTCGGCTAGCCATAACAATTGGGGAGCGATGCTGTTTGATGCCGCGACAGATACGCCTTCTTTTGCGCCATTGGATGAAAATGGAAATTATAAACCCTATCAGATTAAGAATATAGTTGATCGCGTTGGTGGTGGTGATTCCTTCGCAGGGGGATTGATATTTGCTTCTATTACTCCTGAATTAAAAGAAACACAAACTGCTGTAAACTATGCAGTTGCAGCCTCATGTTTAAAGCATTCTATAAAAGGAGATTTCAATTATTCTACTAGAGCCGAGGTTGAACGATTGATGGGAGGCAATGCCTCTGGCCGCGTGGTTCGTTAAACTATAGTTTATGAAATCTAAAAATGCTTTTGTGCTGCTATTTCTCTTAGGTATACAAGCATTTTGTTTTGCTCAGACTGAACTTTCTCTTAACGGCCAATGGGAAATTATTTTTGATGAAACCAATGAGGGAAGGTCTGCCGGCTGGCAAAGAGATTCCATATTTCAAAACCATCCGAACATACAGCAAATTCAAGTACCAAGCAGTTGGGAATTGATACGGCAAGATTACGAAGGAGTTGGTTTTTATCGCCATGAATTTCGCGTACCTGTAGACTGGAAGAATAAAGTAGTTCGCTTGCATTTTGGCGCGGTCAATTACCTATCTGAATTTTGGCTAAACGATGAAGTAGTCGGTTTCCATGAAGGAGGATTTACACCTTTTGAATTTCGCGTAGATGAGTTGCTAAATGTTGGAGGAAAGAATGTACTTACTGTTCGGGTCGTAGGCCCTATCTTATTGTCAGACAAAGAGGTAGATGGTGTGAAACCCTTGGAGACTCCACAATGGCGGGGCGGCATTTCAGGTGGAATATGGCAAGAAGTGAAACTAGTTGCCACCAATGAAATTTATGTGGACGACGTTTTTATCGAACCGAGAATCAGCGATAATACGGCGACCTTTCATGTAGCATTAGACCAAACAGCCATTAAGGGAATAACTGCAGCGATTGAAATTAACATCACTTCACAGACCGATACGACCAATACTATTGCCAGCATAAAAGAAGATTGGGAAGTCCATCCTGGGAAAAACAAAAAGAACTACACCTTAGAAATTCCTAGTTCAACGTATTGGTCTCCTGAGCACCCAAATCTGTATAGGGCCGAACTTAGCGTAACGGCCAACGGAGCAGTTTCAGATACATGGAGTGATCGTTTCGGCTTACGCGAACTTACGATCAAAGACAAAGATTATTATCTCAATGGAAAGCCTATATATATCAAAGCCACATTTTTTGAGGGACTCTATCCCAATGGAATAGCTTACCCAGACTCTAAAGAAATGGCGATAAGGGAAATTCAGTTGGCTAAGGAAGCTGGCTTCAATATGATTCGACCTTGGCGACATCCACCGACGCCTATGTGGTTAGATTTGGCTGATGAAATGGGTGTACTTGTGGTCGGGAGTCCTGCCTTGGAATGCATGCAATTGCCTTTATCGACTCCGTATTTATCGAAAAGAGTTGAAAATGAAGTAACACAAACCATTCTGCGTGATAGAAATAGAGCCAGTATCGTACAATGGGAACTCTTTAATGAATTACATCGACCCGTTCTAAAACAATTGATGCGACCAATGGCCATGGTCACTAGAACTCTTGACCCGACGCGTTTAATTCTAGACGAGTCCGGTGGATGGGCGTTTGGAGCAAATATGTATTTGCCCAATGAATTCGAGCCAACGAAATTTAATGATATTCACAATTATCCCGGACCATTTATTACAAAAGCCAAGTATGACGGTTATTTATCGATTGGCCTAACGGAAGAAGAGAAGGAAGCCAGAGGGTATAAAGCAAAAACACCGGGTAGAAATGTTGTTCCGGGATTAATGTCTTTTGTTTCGGAATTGGGCTATGGAAGCCTTCCTGATTTGACGACTAACAATCAAAAGTTCGAAAAAGATGGAAATCCGCTAACGCCCGCCTATCGTTATCACATGCGTTTGGCCAAGGAACAGGAAGCGCTTTTGGAAGAAAGTGGATTTAAGAAGCTCTATCCTGATATGCAGCAATTTTATTTAGAGCAGCAACAAATTCACGGAGCTGCGAACAAACGCATGATAGAAGCGGTGCGGTCAAATCCTAAGGTCGATGGCTATTGCATTCACGCCTTGGCAGCTGGAGACTGGATTTTAGGCGCGGGACTCATTGACCTCTGGAGAAATCCGAAGTCATACGCGTACGAAGCGACCAAAGCGGCCAACCAACCACAGTTATTATCAATTCGGGCGGAACCTCGTAATACCTATTCCAAAAATGGAATTGACCTAAGCATTAATGGTATCAATGATTTGGAAAGTGTAACCGCCAACTTACGAATAAAAATAAGCGACCTTAGAGGGAAAACAGTCTTTGAACAACAAATGAATATTGATTGGGCTTCGGGTGTTTCAAAACTTCTCGAGCAGAAGATCAATACCTCAGATTGGTCTGGTAGCTATTTGGTATCAGCAGAAGTCACTTCAACCGATGGTACCGTTTTGAACCAAAACACAACTGATTTTGATGTTTTTAATACGAACGCACTAACTACCACAGCAACGAAAGTTGCAGTACTAGATAGCGATAAAACCCTATCTCCGTTCTTAAAGCAATCTAGAATCAAAACTACCAACTTTTCAAAATACACCGATATTACGGTGCCCGTATTCGTCACCAAAGCATTACCGAAAACTGCATTAGATAAAAGAAGGTTCACTGCCCTTGACGCTTTTGTCAAAAAAGGAGGAACTGTTGTTTACATTGATGGCACCAAAGAAGATACTGACCACTCCAATAGTCTATTTCCTTTTGCCGCAAACGCACACCCAGCGGTAGGATTATGGACTTGCATGGGGCATATAGTACATGAACATCCTATTTTTCAGGGACTTCCCACAAAAGGAATGATGCGAAATGTCTATGAAAATGTTTGGCCAATGACCACCCTGCGCGATTTAAGAGCTAAGGAAGAAACTAAAATTGAGGTCATAGTCGGCACGGTTGCCTTTGATTGGTTTTCGAAAGAACATAAAATGAACTATTCAGGCCCTGGTGCATCTTGGTGGGGTTCTGAATTGGCAATCGTTCATTCTGGAAAAGGACGCTATTTAATTTCGCAATTACGCTTGGTCGAAAATTTAGGCAAAGACCCTGTGGCTGATAAAATTCTATTCAATATGATTAATTTCTTGTCCAAAAAATAAGTTTCACCTATGAAGGTTTGGTTTTTGCTTCTTGGTTTTCTAGCTTGTTACAACACTAGTGTTGCACAGGCTCAAGACCTTGGCAATGGGCTCAAAGGAATTTGGCAACAGCCAGCACAACCACTGGATATTGCACCTTGGAAAGCCCAATGGATTTGGATGAACGATTCAATTTCTTCCAATGCTTTGTTAGCTAGAAAGACCTTTGACATTACAGAACTTCCTGATACTGCAATTTTGAGAATTACGGCAAGTTCGCAATACCAACTTTTTTTAAACGGGAAATATGTGCGACGTGGGCCTGCAAGAAGTGCTCCCCATCATCAATCTTTCGATATGTTCGATATTTCTAAATGGCTTACCCTTGGAAAGAATTCAATAGCAGTTCGTGTGCATCGTCAACAAAACAAGTATTCATATCACTTTGAGCAACGAGGTGGATTGCTAGCGCAACTAGACCTCAGTTCGAAAGGAAAATTAGAGACACTATCCTCAAACTCCGACTGGAAGGTCTCATCAGAGCCGTCATGGGACAATACATCTTCAACCATAAATCGGTTTCAACAAGTTGTGAACGATAGGGTAGACATGAGAAAATATATACAACATTGGGACCAGATCGATTTTGATGATTCACAATGGCAAAAAGCAAGTCCACTTTATCGAAATAGTGGCTGGCCTGCGGTTCAGAAAAATGACACACCCAATGAACTGACCACGCCATGGACAAGTTTGGTTCCAAGAGACATTCCATATTTAAATGAGGGACAGGTTGGAGCACAAAATTTGATCCATGCTGCACAAGTAAATGGAGATGAGTTTATTGAACCTATTCGCATTTCGAGACAATTGCCAAAAGATTTTAGCCATGCAATCAAAAGGCATATTTCTAAAAATTCACCCCTTGAAATTCCTAAAGTAGAGAAGGGTAAGAAATGGTTTTTATTATTTGACTTAGGAAAAGTTTTGAACGGCACACCAAATTTGGTAATTCAAGGACCATCAGGAACTGTTATTGAAATTGTTGGAGCACCCTATGCCATAGATAACAAGTTTACCTACAAAGTTGTAGATTCAGAATTTAGAGATAAAGTTGTCTTGTCTGGTAAAAAAGATCATTGGGAAGCAACCTATTTTAAACCTTTTCGATATATGGGTTTGATGGTGCACAATTTCGAAGCCCCTGTAAAACTATATTCTGTAGGTACTAGAAGCTTAACATATCCCTTTGAAAAACAGGGGAATATGATAGCGAAAAAAGCCCCGTGGGTTGAAAACTATATGAATGCAACTGCCAAAACCATTGAGGTATGTACAACAGATGCTTTTACAGACAATTATCGCGAACGCAGGCAATACGCCCAAACAGGATATTATGCAGCCTTGGGTAATTACTACCTTTTTGGCGATACCGCCCTCCAACGTCGCTATCTTATACAAACCTCCCAAGAGCAAGAACCCAACGGAATTATGCCGGCCTATGCACCTGCAGGAAGTGACGACTACATGGTCATTCTAGATTCCAATTGTCTGTGGATTCGAAGTCTTCACGATTACCTGTTATATTCTGGTGACTTTACGACCGTGAGAGCACTATTTGCCAGTGCCTCAAAGCTAATGGAAGCGCTTGCTGGTTTTACAAATGAAATGGGAATGATAGATAGTCCCCCTTACCCGTATTGGCTAGATCATGCAATGTTAGACCGACGTGGGGCCAATCTCAACCTTAACGGACATTATTTAGGAGCTTTAGAAGATTTTGCAAAGATTTTGGAATGGCTTGAAAAACCAGAAAGTGAATACTATCGGAAAAAAGCAGCACTGCTTCGAACTTCGTTACAAACCAAACTGTGGAATAAGGAAAGAGAGCTTTTTACCGATGCGCTCATAAATGGTGAACAATCTGAAATGTTTAGTGAGCATTCGAATAGCACGGCACTTGCCTTAAACATTGCCACGCAAGAACAGGCAACCAAAATTGCTGAACAATTAGTAGAAAACGACCGGCATAATTACATCAAAAGAGCGTCAGGACTTGTTATGGTGACGCCTGCAATGTCTTATTATTTGCACAAAGGGCTATGTGAGTATGGATTTATAGACCAATCATTTGAAATGTTCCGTTCGCGTTTTAACAAGATGCTTACACCGGCCACTAATGGTACCCTTTGGGAGGAGTGGTGGTTGAATGGTACGGGTCGCACAGGAGAATTTGATGACCGAAAAACACGTAGCGATGCACAGACCGAAAGTGCTTTCCCTCCGGCGTTATTTGCGAATTACCTTCTGGGAATCAAGCCTACAAAACCCGGAATGAAAGAGATAGAAATCAGACGTACGAAATCAAGAATTCAGCAGCTTGAAGCCAATATTCCCACTCCAGAAGGTAATTTATTTGTCAAATGGGATGTAATTAAAAAAGGAGTAAAATCACTGCAACTGCAAGTTCCGGGAAATATGAAAATTAGACTTGATTTGAAAAGCTTGCTAGGAGGAGGAGCCACAAGGATTTCAATCGATGGCAGAAGCTTAGATCAAGAACTAAAAGCAAATCAATATTTTATACTTGAAAATGGAAGCCATACCGTTCACTTTTAGATAAATACTATGATGTTATACAAAAAAATAGTGCCCTGGTCCGTGTTTTTAGTTTTGCTCTTTTCTTGTGAGGAAAAACAAGAAATGAAGGAAGTTCCAAATATCATATGGCTTGTTAGTGAAGACAATTCGAAGCATTATTTAAAACTATATGATGAAGGCGGAGCATCGATGCCTAACGTAGAAGCTTTAGCAAAAAAAGGTGTCGTTTTTAACAACGCCTTTTCCAACGCTCCGGTTTGTTCTGTGGCTCGCAGCACAATAATTGCAGGTTGTTATGCTCCCAGGGTGGGCACGCAATACCATCGCAGAATGCAATTGGCTCCAATGCCTGAAGGTTTGAAGATGTTTCCTGAGTATTTAAGGGAAGCTGGATATTATGCTACGAACAATGCCAAAGAAGATTATAATTTCATAAAATCCGATAGTGTTTGGGACGAATCCTCAAAGAAGGCAAGCTATAAAAATCGCAAACCTGGGCAACCTTTTTTTCATGTTCAGAATTTCCATAGCACCCATGAAGGGCAATTGCATTTTAGCGAAGACCAAATGGACAGTATTCCTACTAAGACCCCAACAGAAAATGTTGCCGTTTTTCCATATCACCCAGATACACCGACCTATCAATACACCAATGCCTACTATAGAGATTTGCATCAAAAAGTGGATTCAGAAATTGGAGATTTCCTCAATCAGTTGGAAAAAGAGGATTTAATGGAGGATACGATAATCTTCTATTACGGTGACCATGGAGGGGTACTTCCAAGAAGCAAAGGCTATGTTTATGAGAGTGGTCTTCATGTACCGATGGTGGTCTATGTTCCCGAAAAGTGGAATCATTTGGCACCCGTCGAAATGGGAACCAGAACAGATGCCTTTGTGCAATTTGTTGATTTGGCTCCAACGGTTTTAAACTTAGCGGGTCTCGCTATACCAACACAAATCGATGGTGACCCATTTTTAGGGGACTCTGTAAATAAAGAAAATTTTCACCAGCGAAATACGGCTTTTGGTTATGCAGATAGATTTGATGAAAAATATGACTTGGTACGCTCTATTCGAAAGGGAAAATTCAAGTACATTAGAAATTATCAACCTTTCAATGTTGATGCGCTCTACAACTTCTATAGATACAAGATGTTGGCCTATAAAGAATGGGAAGAGCTTTATACAAATGGAAAATTAAATGAGGCACAAGAACAATTTTTTAAACCACGAGCTGCTGAAGCCTTGTACGACCTAGAAAACGACCCACATGAAATTCATAATCTAGCAGCCGACCCATCACAGCAATCCATTTTAAGAGAACTTCGGTCTAGTTTGCAGAACCAAGTAAAGGCCTTGCCTGATCTTAGTTTTTACCCAGAACCTTACTTCCTCGAAGCCGGGCTAGTGAACCCCGTTGCATTCGGACAACAAAACAAGACCGAAATCGCTGAACTAATCGATATTGCCGACCTTAGTCTAAAACCATTCGAGGAGGTTAAAACGGATCTTGAGAATGCGTTAAAATCAGAAGATCCATGGAAAAGATATTGGGGTTTAATAGTTTGTAGTTACTTTGGAAAGGAGTCCTATCCGTTTTTTAAAATGGGCGTTCAGTTGTCAAAATATGATAAAAACAATTTGGTTAGGTTACGGGCTGTTGAATTCTTATTGTTACACCTACAAAATGTACCGACAGATTTAATATTGGAAATCTTAGAAAATGCAAAATCTGAAGCGGAGACCAATTTGATATTGAATAGTATTGCCTTAGTAAAAACCGAGAATTCTGAACTTAAACTTAATATTCCCAAAACCATGTTTCGTGAAGAATGGTATGATAAAGAAGGAGACTTAGTAAACCGACGTCTTGATTTTATCAACTCCGAGAACTAACTTAAACTGATGAAAATGAAAAAAAGTATCAATTTCGAATTTCTAATTTCCTTATGTTTCATAATAGTATTGGTTTCGTGTAAGGAAGAACCAAAAGAGGTTGTAACATCGGAAGTACAAAACAAGCCCAATATCGTGATCATCTATGCCGATGATTTGGGGTATGGTGAATTAGGAGCCTACGGAGCAACAGCACTGAAAACGCCTAATCTAGATATACTGGCAAATGGCGGAATGCGCTTTACAAATGGCTACGCCTCCTCAGCCACTTGTACACCAAGCCGGTACGCCTTGTTGACGGGGGTATACCCATGGAGAAATAAACGCGCAAAAATACTTCCGGGAACAGCTCCTTTAATTATAGACACCGCTCAAACTACCATCCCTAAAATGCTCAAAAAACAAGGATATCACACCGGAATCGTTGGAAAATGGCATTTGGGTCTTGGTTCTGGAAATGTAAATTGGAACGAGCGTATAAGTCCCGGTCCGAACGAAGTGGGCTTTGATTATAGCCATATTTTGGCGGCTACCCAAGATCGCGTTCCAACTGTCTACATTGAAGACGGACATGTCGTAAATCTCGATTCAAATGATCCGATTGAAGTCAACTATAAAGAGAATTTTGAAGGAGAGCCAACAGGCTTGGAGAATCCTGAGATGTTGAAAATGAAATGGCATCACGGACACAACAACAGTATCGTAAACGGAATTCCCCGTATCGGTTTTATGAAGGGGGGTGAAGCTGCGAAGTGGATAGATGAAGACATGGCAGATTACTTTTTGGCCGAGGCGCAAGACTATGTAACAAAACATAAAAACGAACCTTTCTTTTTATACTACGCCTTACAGCAACCACACGTACCGCGAACACCACATGCCCGTTTTGTAGGTTCTTCCGGTATGGGCCCGAGAGGTGATGTCATTGTGGAGGCTGACTGGATGGTTGGCGAGTTCATCAATACTTTAGAAGCTGAAGGACTATTGGAAAACACCCTCATTATATTTTCAAGTGATAACGGACCAGTAGTTAATGATGGTTATTACGATGACTCAGTGGAAAAACTTGGAAGTCACCAACCTGCAGGAGCTCTACGTGGTGGAAAATATAGTCTTTTCGAAGCGGGTACGCGTGTGCCGTTCATTTCTTACTGGAAGGGAAAAATTACCGCTGGTACCTCAGATGCCATGGTATCTCAACTAGATCTGTTTTCTTCGCTTGCGGCACTGGTTAATAGTAGTGAAAGTACAAATGACAGTAAGCAATTATTGAATCTACTTCTAGGAAAAAGCCAAGATGGCCGTGACCAAATGGTTATAGAAGCGACGTCGAGAACAGCCTTTCGAAAAGGAGATTGGGCCATGATTCCTCCTTATGACGGTCCGGCTATAAACAAACAAGTGAATATTGAATTGGCCAATTCAGACGAATATTTATTGTACAATTTGAAAGAGGATATTGGGCAGCAAAACAATCTTGCTAAAAGTAATCCTGAAAAGCTACGGGAAATGATTGCTGCTTACGAAGCAGTTCGGGGAACCGAAAATACCGAGGTAGAACAACTCGAACTCAAATAGAAAATAGATGACTGGCCTCGCTGTTTTAGTCGGATGTATTGTATTGCTCATCGTGGCGATTACAATTTTGAAGGTACACCCGATTCCAGCGCTATTGATTGCTGGCTTAGTTTTAGGGTTATCTTCTGGAAGTTCGGTAGAAGCAGTTACTGAAAGTCTGTTAAGCGGGTTTGGAAATACCCTAAAGTGGATTGGCCTCGTCATACTTTTTGGAACCTTGCTAGGGGAAATCTTAGCCGTAACGGGTGGTGCTGATGTGATCGCTGAGAGTGTCATCAAGGTCTTTGGCATCAAACGGCTGCCGATGGCTATGGCCGTTATTGGTTTTTTGGTCGGCATTCCTGTTTTTGTTGATGTTGCTTACCTAACTCTTTTGCCAACTGTGGTTGCCTTATCAAGAAATTCGGGGCATTCTGTACTTGTTTTAGGCCTTTCGTTGGCCAGTAGTCTGACCGTTGCACATGCTTTAATTCCGCCTACACCTGGCCCATTAGCAGTGGCCGCCATTCTTGAAACTGATGTCGGCGGAATGATACCTTTTAATGTTACCATAGGATTAGTCGCTGTTATCGGAGGTTTAATCTGGATAAAATTTAACCAAAAGAACTTGTCGATTCCACTTTCTAAAGAAGTAGTGCAAATAGAAGAAGATAAAACAACCATTCTTGGTTTCAAGCGTATACTTCCCTTCGTAGCCTTATTAAGTCCATTGGTTCTAATGGGAATGGGAAACTTCTTCTCAAGTGAGCAGCCTGTAATAGCTTTAATTAAAAATCCGGTTTGGGCATTGCTCATTGGAGTTGTTTTTGCGCTACCCCTGCTTTCAAGAAAGGATTTTTCGAAGAATCTAAATGACTATTTTCAAACAGCAGGTGCAAAATCAGCTACAGTCATTTTGATAACCGGTACGGGTGGTGCCTTCGGGCAAGTCATTAAGGATACAGAAATCGTAAGTTCTTTATTACCCGAGGCGGGAGGACTAGCAGCTTTTGGAATTATCCTCCCATTTCTCCTAAGTTTTATGTTTACAACAGTAACGGGCTCCATTACCGTTTCTTTAATAACTACGGCTTCGCTTATGGCCCCTATGGTTACCAATGGAAGTTTACCTGCCGAGTTGACCGCCGCAGCAATCGGCGCGGGTTCATTGGGTGTTATTCACGTGAACAGTAGCTTTTTCTGGTTGTTTAAGGAAGTTCACGATTTATCTACAACCAAAGTTTTGAAATCATTTAGCGTTTTGTCGGCTGTAGTAGCATTGGCAGGAGGTCTTATGGTGCTTTTATTACACTATTTAGGTTAGCGAATTGCTTTTCGAACTGTCATAGTCATTCCGTTCCTAGGAACTATGCTATTTTATCCTTCTTAGTTTCCTCAATATTACCACAGAGTTAAAATAGTGCCATTAATGGTTAATGCTCGCATATTTTAAAAGGAGAATACCCGATAATTTTAATAACAAGATTTAAACGACGTATATGCTTGCCAAGATGGCTAAAAATCGAGCTTAACTAGTTTGTACGCTGTTTCAAAAGATTTGATAGACAATGTTTCAGGTCTAAAATCATTTGTTGTAGAGTTCAAATCATATGTTGTTTGATGCTATAAGAGGATTGTGAATCTTTGGAACGAAGATGTTTTCAGACTTTGTATTCTAAAATCTGTTTTTGGCACAATATGAAAATTTAAATAATAAATCTTTACTCAACTTAAACCAATGATTATGAAAAAACAACTCTTTAAACTTTTAAAAAAATGCTTCCTTACGGGACTGTTTTTTGTGTTAATGGGTATGCAATATGCCTTTGCACAGCAAACGGTTTCGGGAACGATAACGGATGAAACCGGTGGCCCGGTACCAGGGGCGAACATACTGGTACAGGGTACTACTAATGGTACACAAACTGATTTTGATGGTAATTTTACCATTGAAGCCACATCAGATGACGTACTTGTGATTTCTTATTTGGGTTATGCAACACAAAATGTGACTGTTGGAACTCAAACTACCATAAACGTACAACTCGTAGAAGATGCTAGCCAATTAGACGAAGTTATCGTAATTGGTTATGGTACGGCTAAGAAAAGTGATCTTACCGGGGCGGTATCTCGGGTGACTACTGAAGCTTTTGAAGATCAGCCAGTAACCAGAGTGGAAGAAGCCTTGCAAGGAAGGGCGGCCGGTGTAACGGTTGCTCGCGCAAACGGACAACCAGGTGGTGCTATCAAAGTGCGTATTAGAGGTGTTAACTCCTTAGACGGTGACAATAGCCCCTTGGTCGTTATTGATGGTGTTCAGGGCGCAGATCTGACTACGATCAATCCGAATGACATCGCTACGATGGATATATTAAAGGACGCATCTGCAACTGCCATATATGGGGTTAGAGGTTCAAATGGTGTAATTATAATTACAACCAAAAGAGGTACTGGAAAAGGTAGGGTAGCGGTCGACTTTTTTACTACGTTCTCAAGTGTGCCAGATTTTTTACCAACCTTAGCTGACAATCCAGATGAATTCGCGAGAATTGAAAACTTGAGAAGGACTCAAACAGGAGGTAGCCCGATTTTTTCAGATGCAGAGATTGCAAGTTTAGCAGCCAATGGCGGCACCAATTATCAAGATGAATTATTAAGAACAGGAATTAGCGAGAACTTGCAGATTTCCACTAGTGGTTCTGAAGGTAAATTGAGCTATTTCTTATCAGGAAACTATAGAGACGAAGAAGGTGTAGTTATTAATACCGGATTAAAACAACTCTCAGTAAGATCAAACATCGATGCACAAGTTTCTGATAAACTTAAAGTAGGCCTAAATATTTTTGCGGTTAGAGGCGAGGCAAAAAACAACGTACAAAGGTTAGGTAACGGACAAGGTAGTTTTATGTACAAAGCATTGACTTGGGATCCGACCACACCAGTTTTTGATGCTGACGGGAATTACAATCTTCGCTCTATTAAGGGTATTGCTTCACTTAACGATAACCCGGTTCGAACCTTGAACGAAACAGATATTAGAGATATCAATGAGCGCTTGAACGGAGCACTCAATGTGCAGTGGAATATTACGAATAATTTATCTTATGCAATGACCTTAGGGGCACAGGTAAATAATTTCAATGTACAGCGGTATGCAGTAGAAGTGGGTGATGATCAATTACCTCATACCTCGTTTAGTAACAATAAATTCACCTCTTTCCAACTAACGAACATACTTACTTGGCAAAAGGAGTTTGGTAAGCATGATATCAAATTAACCGGTGTTCAAGAATATACCAACGCGAAACGTATTATTAACGGATACAATGCAAATGATTTAAGTTTAGATGGGAAGAATTTCTATTTTGCTGAATTGGCTCCTAATTCGGGGCAAACGGTGAATAACAATTTCTTGCCAAGAGAATTATCCTCTTTTATGCTTCGTGCGGAGTATATTTTAGATAATAATTTATTTCTCACGGCGACCGGACGTTATGACGCCTCTTCAGTTTTTAGGGAAGAAAACAGATGGGGTTTTTTCCCGTCCGTAGCGCTAGCATATAGTCTTAATGACATCCTTGGAGATTCTGAAGCAATAAGTAGTTTGAAGTTAAGAGCCGGATGGGGCCAAGTGGGTAATCAAAATGTAGACCCTTTTGATACCTTCACAACACCAGCATTTAATAGTTATGCTTTTGACGGCAGTTCCGCTCAAGCAGGAACACGATTGAATACGGTAGGAAACCCAGATTTGACTTGGGAAACTACAAGTCAGTTTAACTTTGGTGTGGATCTAGGCTTTAATAATGGCCGTGGAAATCTAACGCTAGAGGCCTTTAAGAAAACAACAACAGACATTCTTTTACCTGTTGCCTTGCCAGATACCTTTGGTGGTAACAATTCACAAATTACAGTTGCCCGTAATGTCGGTGAGATGGACAATAGCGGTATTGACCTTACCTTGGGTTATGATATCATCGATACAGATAATCTAAATTGGAATTCGAACTTCACACTATCTTATGTGAAGAACGAGGTAACCTCATTATATGATGGTTTAGAACGTATCGAGGGTAGATTTACCGCCCCAGGTGGTCAAGGGAACATTTTGAATGGAATTGAAGTTGGGCAACCCATAGGTCAATTCTTTGGCGCGACCTTCTTGGGCACTTGGAAAAGTACTGACAATATTCCTGTAAATTCAGAAGGCAACCCGGTTGCTGTTCCAGGTGCTGCAAAGTATCTACTAGATGAGAACAATGAAATCGTTTTTGGGGCTATCGGTAATGGTACGCCAACTACGACCTGGGGCTGGAATAACTCAGTGAACTACAAAAACTGGGATCTGAATGTTTTTGTTCAGGGTGTTCACGGGTTTGATGTATATAATATTCAACAGGGAGGTATCACAGGTGGAGCAGGAGATTCTAGAAGTTTCCTAGCTAGTGATCAGGTTAATGCATGGACCGCTTCCAATGAAACTGATATTCCTGCATTCGCTCATCTATACGGATCTTCTCGTTATGTAGAAAAAGGAGACTTCATTCGATTGAGCAATTTAGCATTAGGTTACACGCTTTCAGATGTCGCTGGATTGGATGGAACCACCGCTAAAATCTATATCAGCGGACAAAATTTACTATTGATCACTGATTACTCAGGTTACGATCCAGAGGCCACCTCTAGAAGAACAAATAATCAAGGTAATGCAGATGCTGCGGCCGGTATTAATATTGGTGCCTATCCCAATCCGAGAACACTTTCAGTAGGGTTAAAAGTTGGATTTTAATATATCTTTAGAAAAAAAATACAAAATATGAAAACTATGAAATTTAATAAATCATTGAAAGTAAAGCTCTGGATCACAGCGGTTCTAGCTTTCTCCATGACGATTAATAGTTGCGAGCAATTTGATTTGGAAGAAGATCCAACTCAATCCCTATTGGCGGTTGTGCCTTATACTAATCTTGCGGAATTAGACCTTGCTGTAACCGGAATTTACGGACAGTTAAATAAGGCCGCTTGGATGACCACCTTTTACGTAAATGGTTGGTCTGGTGATGACATAACTACACACAGAGCAAGTAATAAAGCAGATTTTAGAGAATATGACCAAAGAAATGTAGTACAGTCTAACGGCCGTACTGCCGTAAATTGGCGCGGGGTGTATTCTATGATATTGGCTGCAAATACAGTGTTGACTAACTTAGAAGGAGTTGAATTAACTGAAAAGGCGGCTCAAGATGTATTAACTGGTGAAACCTACTTTTTAAGAGGTTTGATGTTCTATCAAATGGCTCGTGTTCATGGTAGAATTCCGCTACCCTTAACCATTGAAGTAGATCCTGAAATAGGCTTGGCGTCGCAAGTTGAGGTTTATGAGCAAATTGAGAGCGATTTATTACAAGCTGAAGCATTATTACCAACTTCCACTGCGGTAGGAGCTGCTAAACCTAGTAAGGGTTCCGCAAGGGCAATCTTAGCACGTCTGTATTTAGATTGGGCAGGGTTTCCTGTCAATGACAATTCGAAATATGCTGCCGCGGCAAGTAGCGCCCAATCTGTAATGAACGGAGGCCATGGCTTTGAACTTGTTCCTGATATGTCAACCTTGTATACTGTAGCTGGCAGATTCAACACAGAGTCAGTGTTCACCATTGCTTATTGTGCATCCTGTGGTCTTCCAAACCGTAAGCACGGTAAATTAGGACTCCCTAGTGGCGCTCCAACCAACGGCTGGCAAGAAACTTTTGCAGAAATCCGCTTTTACGAAGATTTCCCAGAAGGTCCGAGAAAAGATGCGACCTATCACGATGCTATGCCTTTGGATGCCGATGGCAATATCATCGCAGACGCGTCAACCACACCTGTCGATTCGCTTCCTTGGACAGAGTTTAAGGATCAACAGAATCCTGTTTTCAGAAAAATCGTTGGACCATTTGAAGAAGGAACCTGGCAAGGCTTTCAAAGTGATCGAAATGATTACTTTATGAGATATGCAGAAGTGTTGCTGATTTTTGCAGAAGCATCAGGAGAAGCCGGAACGGCAGGAGCGGAAGCGTGGGCTGCCTTAAATGCAGTACGCTCGAGAGCGGGTCTTCCAGACGTAAGCGCTGCAGATGGTACGATTCAAGACCTTGCTTTTCAAGAACGCAAATGGGAATTAGCGGGAGAATATCTTCGATGGAATGATTTAGTTCGCAGAGAACAAGTAGAAGCAGCTTTAGGGGGCACTGCTAGAGACCCACAAGTCTCCATCGGAACGGTCTTTGACGGAGATGGAAATCCAACTCCTACGCCTTTGACTGCACCATCTAACCCCATTTTGGGAGGTTTATCTTCTAGTAATTATTTTGCTCCACTTCCGCAAGCGGAGGTCGAACGCTTGCCGAATTTGGCGAATTAATAAAAAGTTGAGTTAGTTTGTTTTTAAGTAGTTCAGCGGTAAGGTATCGGCACTTTACCGCTTTACTTTTCTATGCAAACCGTGGTATAATAAAGGCTGCTGAATGCATTGCATCATTTTAATATTCGTATTTTAGAGTTACTTATTCAGATTTTATTTCGATACTCAATTACAGTATGAGGCCCAATCCAAAAATACTATTCACTTCCTTTTTTACAGTTCTTTTTCTTTTTCAATCATGTGATACACCCAAAGCTACTGAAGAAACAAAAACTGCGAAGAAAATGTTTACTGAAGTTTCTTCAGAATGGTCAAACATAGACTTCGTGAACGTTTTAGAAGAAACCATTGAGTCAAATTATTACCAATATATGTACACCTATATTGGCGGTGGGGTAGCGGTTGGAGATATTAATGAGGATGGGTTGGTAGATTTATATTTTACCTCAAATACTGGAGAAGATAAGCTATATCTAAACAGAGGAGGGCTAGAATTCACCGATATCAGCGAGAAAGCTGGTATTACAAAAAATGATGGGTTTAATACCGGAGTCACCATGGTTGATGCAAACAACGATGGTAAGTTGGATATATACGTGTCGAGAGGCGGATGGAAAGACGACAACGACAAATTTGCCAACCTACTCTATATCAACAATGGAGACGAAACTTTTACCGAAAGGGCTAAAGAAATGGGTTTAGCAGATACAAATCGCACCATACAGACCACATTTTTTGATTTTGATAAAGATGGCGATTTAGATGCATATGTTTCAAATACCCCAGATATAACAAGTAGAACGGAAGTTCTTGATTTAGAAAAGATTCAAAAAGACCCGAAAACCCTTGAACTAAAAGGTAGTGATCGATTATATCAAAATGATGGCAGTGGTCATTTTACAGATGTCTCAAAAAAAGCAGGCTTACAATTTGATATTGGTTTTGGTCTTAATCCACAAGTAGGTGATCTGAATAATGACGGTTGGCCAGATGTGTACGTTTGCAATGATTTTAATGTTCCTGATTTGGTTTATATCAACAACCGCGATGGAACTTTTACAGAATCAAGAGATGAACTTTTCAAGCATATGTCATTCAATAGTATGGGCAGTGACATGGCCGATATCGATAATGATGGCCTACTCGACTTGATGACCTTAGATATGAATCCTTCCGATTATGTTCGATCTAAGACCACAATGGCCATGACTTCTATTGACCAATTCGAACTTATGGTCAATAAAGGGTATCATCAACAATACATGCACAATATGTTGCACGTGAACAATGGCAACAGTTCATTTAGCGAAGTAAGTAAAATGGCGGGAATGGCCGATACTGATTGGAGTTGGTCTATTCTCTCAGCCGATTTCGATTTGGATGGCTTCAACGATATATTCATAACGAATGGCGTCTATCGCGATGTTATGGATCGTGATAAACTTGCTGAAACTTTAGATATTTTAAAATCCAATCAACGCAAACCTACGGACGAGGATTTCCTTCAATTTGCCAAAATGCTCCCTCAGCAAAAATTAAAAAATTACTTTTTTAAGAATAATGGCGATAGAACTTTCAAGGACGTAAGCACGGAATGGACTGACACTACTCCTACTTTTTCGAATGGGGCGGTATATGCCGATCTTGACAATGATGGAGATTTAGATATTGTGGTAAATAATATTAACGATAAGGTCACCCTCCTTGAAAATCACAAAATGAATCCTTACGAGAGAAATTATTACCTCAGAGTAAGTTTAGATGGACCAAGATATAACCAATTTGGTGTAGGTGCCACGGTAAAACTACATTTTGAAAATGATTCGGTTCAGGTAAGAAACCTTGTTAATACTAAGGGTTTCTTATCATCGGTTTCCAACAACTTGCATTTCGGGATGGGTAAAAACCTTAGGGTAAAGAAAATGGAAATTATTTGGCCAGATGGCAAAGTTCAAGAGCTAAATGATGTTATGGCCAATCAATGGTTATATATGAATCATCAATTTGCTGAAGAAAGAATAGATTCAACCAATACTTCTGAAAAGCAAATTTTTCAGAAATTCGATTCTAAAATTGCCCACAAAGATCCCTATTTCAATGACTATGCTATTCAAATACTTTTACCTCACAAATTGTCTCAAACTGGTCCAGGGGTAGCCAAAGCCGATATTAATGGAGATGGAATTGACGATCTTTTTATAGGTGGAGGTCATATGCAAAGCGGACTACTACTTTTAGGAAGGGCCAACGGTACGTTCACCCTCCTTAAAAGCACTGCGCTGTCGGCCGATAAACAAAATGAAGATGTAGGAGCCACTTTCTTCGATGCGGATAATGATGGTGACAATGATCTGTATGTGGTCAGTGGCAGTTATGAATTCATGGAAAATCCGCGATTACTCGTAGATCGATTGTATGTAAACGATGGTAAAGGAAATTTCACGAAAGATACCAATGCTATTCCTGAAGTAGGAATTGCCGGTTCTATAGTTGTACCTTCTGATTTTGACAATGATGGCGATATAGACCTTTTTCTTGGAGGTAGGGTAATAACTGGTAAATATCCGTATCCAGCAAGTAGCTTGTTGCTTGTAAATGAAAGCGGCAAATTTACTTTCCAGAATGATAAATTGGCTCCAGAACTCAATGGTGTCGGACTTGTAACGGATGCCGAATGGATAGACATCAACAATGACAATAAAATCGATTTGATAATTACGGGTGAATGGATGGGAGTGCAAATATTCTTGAATCAAAACAACCAACTGGTCAGGGCTGATGGCTACAACGCATTATCAAAAGCAGTTGGATGGTGGAATGAATTACTAGTGGCGGATATTGATAATGATGGTGATAAAGATATTATTGCAGGTAACTTGGGGCTGAATTATAAGTTTCACGCTTCCTATGAAAAACCCTTTGAAATTTATACTTCCGATTTTGATTATAACGGTTCTGAAGATATCATTCTTGCTAAAGAGTACCAGGGGAAACAAGTACCTATTCGTGGAAAAACCTGTATGACACAACAGTTACCCTATTTATCAAAAACAATACCTACATACAATGATTTCGCTAGCAAGGACTTAAAAAGTATTGTAGGCCAAGGTATTGAATCGGCCCTTCACTACGAAGCTACCGAGTTTCGCTCTGGTATTTTTAAAAACAATGGAGCGAAGGGCTTTTCTTTTGAACCCTTTGAAAACCGAGTGCAACAATCACCAATCAATAGTATTTTGTTTTCTGATTTCGATGGTGACGGAATAAAAGACCTTCTATTGGCCGGAAACAATCACCAGTCAGAAGTTGAAACAACTAGATCTGATGCGGGAATAGGGTCTTTTTTAAAGGGAAATGGCAATGGTGATTTCCAATATGTTACCAATTTAGAATCTGGATTTTTTGCAGATAAAGATGTTCGAAATATGATACTTACACAAACAGACAAACAAAAGACAGTCGTAGTTGTTAACAATAATGATACGCATGATTTTTTCAGAATCGATTCCAAAAATGACAAAGCACAACACTAATGAAAAATAGGTTTAAGATTTTAAATGCAGTAGTTCTTGTTGTGATTTTAACAGCATGCACAGATTCAATAGCAACCAAATCAAATGAAAAAATGGCTAAAAAATCCATCGAAATATCAGATCAACAAATGGATAAATTAGGTATTACAAACAGAGAATACCTAAGCGCAGCATCTAAGCGGGCATTGCAATGGCCTACCAATTTAGGAAACGAATGGTTTATCGAATTTAGCGGGCCACAGTCACTAAAAGGAGATTTGGCTCACGAACCAGGAGTAGTGAGAAGAGACCCGAGCGCAATGATTAAAGAAAATGGCAAGTATTATGTTTGGTATTCAAAAAGTATAGGTAAAACCCAAGGTTTTGGAGGTGATATTGAAAATGAAAAGGTCTTCCCGTGGGATCGATGTGATATTTGGTATGCCACATCGGAAGATGGTATTACCTGGAAAGAGGAAGGTATGGCCGTACCAAGAGGGGAAAAAGGAGCCTACGATGACCGTTCTGTTTTTACGGTCGAAATTATGAAATGGGAAGGCAAATATTACCTCTGCTACCAGACGGTAAAATCTCCTTACAACGTTCGGGTGAAGAACCAAGTAGGATTAGCTTGGGCCGATTCTCCGAATGGTCCATGGACCAAAAGCAAAGAACCCATCTTGAGCCCAGCTGATAATGGGGTTTGGAAGGGAGAGGAGCAAAACCGGTTTATGGTTGAGAAAAAAGGAGACTTTGACAGCCATAAAGTTCATGATCCCTGCATACTTCCGTACAAGGGAAAGTTCTATTTATACTATAAGGGTGAACAAATGGGTGAAGAAATCACCTTTGGTGGGCGTCAGATTCGACATGGAGTTGCCATTGCAGATAATCCAAAAGGACCGTATGTAAAATCTCCTTATAATCCGATTAGCAATAGCGGACATGAAATTTGTGTATGGCCTTATAATGGAGGTATAGCATCTTTAATTACTACCGATGGGCCAGAAAAAAATACCATTCAATGGTCCCCTGACGGAATCAATTTTGAAATCATGTCTTCTATAAAAGGTGCGTCACATGCTATAGGGTTGAACCGAACGGCGGATAATGAAAAAGAACCTACCGAGATATTGCGTTGGGGGTTGACCCATATGTACAATAACTATGATGAGCAGAGTATTATGCGTTTTACGTCAAAACGAAGAACCACACATAAGGCGAAAGGGGTAAAATAAAATAATTTAAAACGGTACCATTGAGAGCAACACGATATCAAGGAAATAAGACTTTTTCGGTAATCGAAAAAGAAAAGGAAAACCCATTAAGGGGCGAAGTACGAATTAAGGTGGCCTACTCCGGCGTTTGTGGCACCGACATGCATATTTACCATGGCATGATGGACAAACGGGTTAATATTCCTGTGACCATAGGCCATGAGATGTCAGGAATAATTGATGCTTTGGGAGAAGGAGTTTCCGGATTTTCTGAGGGAGAGAAAGTGGTTGTACGGCCGTTAGATGATAGCGGTGTCAAACCCTCGGATAAAGGCTTTAATCATATCTGTGAAGATTTAAAGTTTATTGGAATTGACAGCCCAGGTTCCATGCAGCAATATTGGAACGTTCCTGCTTTTACCCTGCACAAACTCAAAGCTGAAACCGACTTAAAATTAGCCGCGTTAATAGAACCCCTTTCCGTAGCCGTTCACGATGTGCGCTTGAGTGAATTACAGGCAGGGGAGACGGCAGTTGTTTTAGGTGGGGGTCCAATAGGACTTCTAGTAGCCATGGTTGCCAAGGAAACTGGGGCCAAGGTGATTGTTTCTGAAGTCAATCCGAAAAGAATAGAAAAAGCAAAGGAATTAGGACTGAATGCCGTGAACCCTACCCAAATCGATTTGGTGGAATATGTCAAAGAACAGACCGATAACAGGAGAGCTGATGTGGTGTTCGAAGTGGCGGGGGTGCAACCAGCCTTAGATGTAATGACCGAAGTGGCAGGAATTCGTGGACGAATTTTAATGGTTGCCATTCACGGGCAAAAAAGAGAAGTAGACCTATTTAAATTCTTTTGGAAAGAGTTAAAACTAATTGGAGCAAGGGTTTACGAGAAAGAAGACTATGAAGTTGCCATTGATCTAATTACGAAAAATGAACTTCCTTTTGAAAAAATGATAACCGATGTACAACCACTGACCAATATTCAACAGGTATTTGAAAATATTGATAACAATCCTGATGGTATGAAGGTGTTGATGGATTGTCAGAATTAAGTTTAAGAGTCAAGTTCAAAACAGATTTCCATTGTTATGGAAATGAAAATAAACAGCATCTAAATAATGAGCATATTAAATCAATTTAGTTTAAAGGGAAAGACAGCTTTGGTCACAGGTTGCAAGCGCGGAATCGGTAAGGCCATGGCCATTGCTTTGGCGGAGGCCGGTGCGGATATAATCGGTGTAAGTGCTTCACTAGAAGAATACGGTAGTATGGTCGAACAAGAGGTAGAGGGTATTGGGCGAAAATTTATGGCCTACCAATGTGATTTTAGTAAGCGCGAAGCCCTTTATGAATTCGTAAAGCAGCTAAAAGATGATTTCCCTAAAATCGATATTCTAGTAAACAACGCAGGAACTATACTTCGTGCTCCTGCCATTGAGCATTCTGATGCGTATTGGGACAAGGTCATTGAGGTGAACCAAACCGCTCAATTTGTCTTAACTAGAGAAATCGGAAAGGAAATGGTAGCAAGAGGCGAAGGTAAAATTGTTTTTACCGCTTCCTTGCTGACTTTTCAAGGAGGAATTACTGTTCCTGGTTATGCTGCAAGTAAAGGTGCTATTGGGCAAATGACCATGGCCTTTGCCAATGAATGGGCCGGTAAAGGGGTTAACGTAAATGCCATAGCCCCTGGGTATATTAGTACCGATAATACGGAAGCTTTACGGAATAATCAGGAAAGGAATGAGTCTATTTTAGCTAGAATTCCGGCAGGTCGCTGGGGACAACCTGAAGACTTTAAAGGGCCTATAGTATTCCTTTGTTCGGAAGCTTCCGATTACATGCACGGTGGAACCATGCTAGTCGATGGCGGCTGGATGGGGCGTTAATACTTTCCCTCCTATCAAGGAGGAACTAAGAGGTGTAAACTCTACAATAAATTAAGCAATACAAATACTTATGCTCGCCACAGACTATAAACTATTCATAAATGGAAACTGGGTCAATTCTGGCACCGTAGACACCGATACAATTCTGAACCCAGCCAATGAAGAGGCAGTGGGCACGGTTCAAAAAGCCTCTGAATTGGATGTTGTAAGCGCTTTAGAAGCAGCAGAAAAAGCTCAGCTAGCTTGGCGCAGGCTTCCGTCAAGAACACGAGCAGAAAAACTTCGGGCCTTTACCTCGGAAATCAGAAAAAACAAGGAAGAGCTCGCAAAATTAATTACTGCTGAACAAGGAAAACTTTTGAAGGTGGCAAAATTTGAGGTTGAGGTCACCTGTACCTTTATCGAATACGCTTGTGAATGGGCTCGCCAAATTGAGGGTGATATCATCCCATCAGATAATCCAAATGAACAAATATGGATTAACAAAGTTCCTAAAGGCGTTGTGGTGGCCATTACCGCCTGGAATTTTCCCTTAGCATTGGCCGGAAGAAAATTGGGTCCGGCATTGGTTACGGGCAACACCCTAGTGCTCAAACCTACTCCCGATGCTCCACTTTCGACACTTGCATTATGTGATTTAGCACAAAAAGCGGGAATTCCTGATGGGGTTATCAATATGGTTACTGGCGGTGTTGAAGTTGGGAAGGCTTTAGTGGAAAACCCAATTACCAAAATGGTAACCATGACTGGAAGTACTCCAACCGGACAAGCCATAATGAAATCTGCGGCAACCAATCTTACGCAGGTGCAACTTGAATTGGGAGGAAAAGCCCCTTGTATCATTTTTGAAGATGCCGATATCGACATAGCTGTGGCGGGAGCATTGCATTCCCGTTTTGACAACGCAGGACAGGTATGTACCTGCAACGAGCGCATGTACGTACATGAAGCTATTTACGATGTTTTTATGGAGCAATTTCTCGGAAAAGTTAACCAGCTGAAGCTAGCTGATCCGACCGAACTCTCTACAGATATCGGACCGCTAACAACTAAAGGGTCACTAGAACATATCGAAAAACTCGTCAGTGAAACGGTTCATGAGGGAGGAAAAGTATTGGTCGGAGGAAAACGACCATCTGGTGCACAGTTTGAAAAAGGCTATTGGTTTGAACCCACTATAATTGCTGATTGTACCCAAGAAATGAATATTGTTCATGAGGAAATCTTTGGACCCGTTCTGCCAGTAATTAAGTTTAAAAACTTTGATGAGGTTATCGGTTATGCCAACGATTCTGAATTCGGCTTAGCGGCCATGGTATTTACCAATGATATGAATAAAATAATGCGTCTGAGCGATGCATTGGAATTTGGGGAAATTTATATTAACAGAGGACATGGCGAACAGCACCAAGGGTTTCATAACGGACTAAAGTTAAGCGGTACCGGCGGTGAAGATGGCAGATATGGAATGGAACAATACCTAGATAAAAAGACTTCTTACGTTAGATTTAAGGCATAAATGAGCACAAAGATTCGACACGTAAATTGCAAACTATTTCAGGTTCCGCTACCCGAAGTGTTGAACGATGCCAAACATGGCGATCATACGCATTTCGAACTGGTTACTACAACAATCGAACTGGAAGATGGAAGCCACGGTACCGGGTATACCTATACTGGTGGAAAAGGTGGACATGCTATCAAAGCCCTTGTGGAATATGACATTGCTCCGGCATTAATTGGACAGAATGGCGCTGATATTGAAGCCGTTTATGATTTTATAGAATGGCACATGCACTATGTGGGAAGAGGCGGAGTTGTCTCCTTTGCCGCCTCAGCTATTGATATTGCCTTATGGGATATCAAATGTAAAAAGGCAAATCAACCGCTTTGGAAAATGGCTGGTGGAGCTGGAAATACTTGCAAAGCCTATCGCGGCGGAATTGATTTGCAGTTCCCGATTCCGAAATTATTGAAGGATATCGATGGCTATTTGAAAGCTGGTTTCAATGCAGTCAAAATCAAGATTGGCCGAGATAATTTAGATGAAGATATCGAACGTATAAAAGCAGTACGCGATTTTATAGGTTCTGATGTGACTTTTATGGTAGATGCCAATTATTCCATGTCGGTCGAAAAAGCCATAGCGGCCATTGAGCAATTTAGATTATACGATATCACCTGGTTCGAAGAACCTATACTTCCTGATAATTACAAAGGCTACGCGGCAATTTCAGATGCTACTGGTTTTCCCTTGGCAATGGGAGAAAACCTACACACCATATACGAGTTTGAATATGCAATGGAACAAGCCAAATTATCGTTTTTGCAACCAGATGCCTCAAACTGTGGCGGAATCACGGGTTGGTTGAAGGCGGCACAATTAGCCAACAAATACAACATACCTGCATGTTCTCATGGCATGCAAGAATTGCATGTAAGTTTGGTATCGGCTCAACCCAATTCGGGTTGGCTAGAAGTACACAGCTTTCCAATTGACCAATACACTAAAAAACCGCTGGAAGTAGAAAATCATCATGCTGTTGCCCCCAATACTCCGGGAATTGGAGTTGAATTCGATTGGGAGAAATTGAATCCATATAAATGTTGACTGAACAAGAAGAATTATGACCATTGGAATATTGCTTGCCATTTTTGCAGGTCTCATGTTGGGACTTTATGCCCTTCCGGAAAAGTTTACAAAAGATTTCAAATATGAGAATACGTGGAGTCTCTTCTTTTTGTTGACCATGTTCGTGGTTCCGATTATCGCCTCAGTTACGTTCATAAACGGTTTTTCAGATGTCTTTGGAAATATGCCCACAGCTATTTGGATTAAAATGGCATTAACAAGTTTCCTTTGGGGAATTGGTGTGATGATGTGGAGTAAAGCAATTAATCATATTGGCCTTTCTCTGGGGTTTTCATTGTTTATTGGCACCGTGATTCTAGTAGGGTCACTACTTCCTTTTATTGTTGATGGGCTACCGCAAAACAATGTTTTGTTGTTTATTCTACTCGGAATTGTCATTGTACTCATTGGGGTTATACTAAATGGAAAAGCTGGACTCATACGTGAAAAAGATGAGGAAAAGCAAGGGGGAGATGCTGAGGAAAAGAATAAAAAGTCAATGACTACGGGTATTTTAATAGCTGTAATTGGGGGCTTACTAGCTACAGGGTTTAGCTACGCAAATGCCGCGGGAGCAACCTATTTGCACGAAGCTTTAAAGCACTATGATAACCCCGACTGGGTTACGGGAGTGGCCGTTATGTTTCCTATTTTTATCAGCGGTGGAATAGTCATGGCAGCGTATTTTCTTTGGCAATTGAGTGCTAAAAATGCCTGGGGAGATTTCAAGACAAGCTCTTTCGGGAAAAACTTCTTTTTAATTCTGATCATGGCCGTCTTTCACTATGCGGCATCAGCCTTATTCGGTTATGCGGCTTCGAAATTGGGAGCGGCTGGAAATACCGTAGGTTATGCTATTTTTAATACATCAGCTGTTGCAACAGCTATTGTAAGCGGATTGATAACCAAAGAATGGGTAAAGGCTTCTTCAAAGGCACGTTTGGCTCTATATGGCGGTTTGGCGTGTATGATTATCGGCATAGTTATTATAGCTTATAGCAAAAGTTTGACCTAATTTTTTAATACAATATGAAAATGAAAAAATCAATTGTAGTACTTATTGCTTTTCAAATGCTTTTGGGGTATCACAGTATGCCAGCGCAAGAAATTCAAGGAGAGTTAAAACAATGGCACAAGGTTACTTTAGTATTTGAAGGTCCGGAGACTTCAGAACAAGCAGATGAGAATCCATTTTTGAATTATCAACTGAATGTGACCTTTACACATTTAGGTACACAGGAAGTATTCACTGTTCCTGGTTATTATGCAGCAGATGGTAATGCTGCCCATACTGGAGCGGAATCAGGAAATGTTTGGAAAGTACATTTTGCTCCAAATAAAACAGGTGAATGGACCTATACGGTGGCTTTCAAAAAAGGAAAATGGGCAGCTGTACGGGTTTCTGAAAAAATAAAGAGTGCTGAGTTTATGGATGGTGTAACGGGAAAAATTGCCATTGCCGATTCTGATAAATCTGGAAAGGATTTTAGAGGAAAAGGGAGGTTGCACTATGTTGGCGAACGTTATTTAAAATTTTCAAATGGAGAGTACTTTTTAAAGTGCGGTGCTGATGCTCCAGAAAACTTTCTAGCCTACGACCAATTTGATGGCACATTTCAAAACGACGGTCACAAAGATGATTTGGTCAAGTCGTGGTCACCACATCTGAAAGATTGGAAGGAAGGCGATCCAACCTGGGCATCTGGAAAGGGTAAAGAAATTATTGGGGCAATCAATTACTTAGCGTCGAAAGGAATGAATGCATTTTCATTTTTGACCATGAACATTGCCGGAGATGACCAAAATGTTTTCCCTTATGTAGATTACGATACTTGGGATCGATTTGATACTTCAAAATTGGACCAGTGGGAAATACTTTTCGAACATGCCGATACGTTGGGGATGTTTCTTCATTTCAAAACCTTGGAGCACGAAAATCAGGGACTATTAGATAACGGCGGAACCGGTTTATTTACAAAACTGTATTATCGAGAATTGGTCGCTAGATTCGGACATCATTTGGCTTTGAACTGGAATCTAGCGGAAGAAACCGGTGACTGGACAGAAACGCCACCTACATTCCCTTTGGATGCTACGGAACGGATTCGCTTGGCAGCATATGTTTCTTCAATTGATCCGTACAAACATCATTTGGTCATTCATAATGGTGCATGGTTCGACCCGATTTATGGGCCAAACACAAAATTTACAGGAGCTTCGTTGCAAACAAATAATGAAAAGTTTATCAATGTCCATCCCTGGACCTTAAAAGTATTGAAAGAAGCTAAAGACGCCGGTAAAGTTTGGGCGGTTGCTGTAGATGAACCGGGTGATCACAGGCATTCACTACTTCCTGATGCTGAAGATCCATCTCATGACATCCCAAGAAAAAATGCTTTATGGGGCGCTATGATGGCCGGTGCATGGGGTACCGAATGGTATTTTGGCTATGAACATCCTCATTCTGATTTGACGCTACAAGACTATCGTTCTCGTGACCTATGGTGGGAACAAGGAAAAATTTGTCTAGACTTTTTTAAGGATAACAAAATTCCTGTTGGGGAAATGAAATCTAACGATGGATTGATTTCTTCTGAAGGCGATTATGTTTTGGCCAATGAAGGAAGTAGTTACGTGGTGTATCTTAAAAATGGTGGGGAGTCAAATTTGGATTTAGGGGACTCAGATGCGGTATTTGACATTTCATGGTACAACCCTAGAACAGGAGGTGAACTACAAAAAGGAAAAAAGAAAACGGTTTCAGGTTCTGGTATGCAATCGCTTGGGCTTGCTCCGGTAAAAAAAGAAAGGGATAAAGATTGGGTGATATGGGTAACAAAATTGTAGATAGCAATGTCCTACGATTTGCTACAACAAAACATAAAGAAAAATGTAAACCTCTCTGCCGAAGAACTTGATGTTGTTTGCAATTATTTCAAACCCAATAGTATAAAAAAGAAGGAATTTTTATTAACTCAAGGAAGCATCTGTAAATTCGAAGGCTTTGTGGTAGAAGGATGTTTTAGGGTTTTTACTTTGGACAAAAATGGCAACGAAAATACCCTATATTTTGCGGCTAAAGATTGGTGGTTGATGGATATTGATAGTTTTATGAATCAAACCGCGTCCGATTTGAATATGCAGGCTTTAGAAGACAGTAAGGTGCTTTTAATTAGCAGAAGCAATAAAATTGCCTTATATGAATCTCTTCCGGTAGTAGAAAAGCTCTTCCGTATTATGTTTCAAAAAGGGTTGGTTTCATGGCAAAGGCGCTTAGTACGTAATCATTCTTCTACAGCAAAAGAGCGCTATTATCATTTTGTAGAAACATATCCAGAAATCTCATCTAAGATTACCGATAAACAAATAGCCGCATATTTAGGTATTCGTCATGAATTTTTAAGTAAGATTAAAAAAAGTTCAAATTAATTTATCGGAGTTGAACTAGTTCAACTTTTAATAGACGTTCATTCAAGATATTTACAAATCTAAAATTGTAAATAGTGATGAAAAACAACATTATATTTCCAGCAAGTATTAGCTACTTAATGGTATTTATTCTTCTCAATACCGCTGCTGTTTTTGCGCAAAGCGCTGCCGATATTTCACACGAAGAAGGCTTACAGGCCGTTTTGGCCGCAAAGGAAAAAGCGGAAGAATTAGATGTCTTGGTCAATATTGCCGTCGTCGATGCAGGGGCGAACTTAAAAGCTTTTATTCGCATGGACGATTCTTTTTTAGGAAGTATAGACATAGCCATAAAAAAAGCGAAAACATCGCGATATTTTGATATTGATACGGGTGATTTGGGCAAGCTTTCCCAACCCGGTGGAATTATCTATAATATTGAACTTTCCAATGGCGGCCTCATTACCTTTCCTGGCGGTGTTCCTCTAAAAAATGAGGAAGGCAAAATAATCGGGGCTATTGGGGTAAGTGGCGGAACCATTGAACAAGACCATGAAATTGCAACTGCCGGTGCCAATGCGATTATAGAATAGTCTCTAAAATGAATAAAGCATAAAATTATGAGTAATCTAAAAATACACTTTGTTTTTGTTCTAGTGCTAATATCACAATGCTGCTGGTCTCAAGCTACAGATGATTTAATGCCTTATCTGCAAGATTTTAAAAGCCTATCTGCAAACAATACGGTAACCATTACCAGTTATGAAAAGGACGGAAATCATTATGTATATGCCGGGGGATTTGGAGGTATTGATATATTCAGCTTAGATAAAGAAGGAAAGCTAACGCCAATTGGTAGCCAGGCGCTTTATAAGAAAGAAGGACCTGCAAGGGGAATGGTTGCTGACAATATTAACGGTTCAGACTTTTTATTTGTAGCAAATAAGCACGGTAACGCCATTGAAACATTTAAGATTTTGGAGCATGGACTACTGGAACAGGTTTCCTTAACCATGGATACTGATGAAACTCACCTCGGTATAGCCATAACCTTGCAGGTTGTTCATATGAAGCAAGCATCCTACCTATTTATTGGAGGTTTAGAAGAAACTCCTGGCCTAAGTAGTTTTAAGATAGAAGATGACGGAAAACTAAGTCATGTGCAATCTATGAAAGATGATGAAAAAATCTTTACCGATGGCATTATCGGGATGTCTATACATAAAATAAAAGGAAAAACATTCTTATATACCGGAGGATTTCAAGACAATGGTGTAAGTAGTTTTAGGGTTTATAACAACGGTTCGTTTAAAAATATCAACAACATTGGAGATAATACAACCAATAGGTATTTAACGGGAGCCTATCCAGTAACTGGAGTACAACTAGCTGAGAATTATTATGTGGTAGTAGGTCATAGACATCATAAATATTACAAGAGAGGAAGTGGTTTTATTAAAAATCCCGACTTTGTTTACCATGGCGATGGCGTTAGTGTTTTCAAAGTAAATAAGCAAGGAGCTTTGCAACCGCATTTTGTTTTAAAAGATGATGAACGCACCAAGTTGCAGGGGCAAACAAGAATTGAAATTGTTTCGGTAAATACCAATGAGGCGATATTAGCTGTTGGAACCAGAGACGATGCTAGTATTCAACTGATCAAATTAGATGAATACGGAACACTTACGCCCTTAAATTATCTGGAAACAGGCTTCTCCATATATTATGGCTTACGGGCCCATAAAGTAGCGGATGTCAACTTTTTAATAGCAGGCTCTAACAGATTTGATTTAAAAAAGGTGGCGGCCTACAAGCTTTCTCCAAAAATTAATAGGAGCGATCAAGTTTTAAGGCATATTGTAAACCTAAAGTATAAGGAAAATGCCACCGAAACCCAAGTTGAAGAAGCGGTAAAAGCTTTTCTAGATCTTAAAAACGAAATCCCAGAAATTGAGCATATAGAATGGGGAGTTAACGATAGTAAAGAAGGTGCCAGCAAAGGTTTAACCCATACGTTTACGCTGACCTTCAATGACTATCACGGCAGAGAAATTTATTTATTTCACGAAGCACATATTGCCTTGGTTAATACAATAGGTCCGATAATAGGTGATGTTTTGGTTATGGACTATTGGACGGATAAGTAAGGTGTTTTCTTATTGATTTTTACCATTAAACAACGCTAAATAATGAACAAAACAGCATACATCACAGGAGGGTCAAAGGGTATTGGATTAGGAATAGCCCAGGTTCTATTGAAAGAAGGTATCAACGTTGCCATTTCGGCAAGAACCCAAAGTGACTTAAAGACCGCCGAAGAACATCTAAAAGCAATAGGAAAAGGAGAAGTTATCGTCATCCAATCAGATGTGAGAAACTTAGCTAATGAAGAAAGTGCGATTCAAAAAGTAGTTGCTACATGGGGTCGGTTAGATTACTGTATTGCCAATGCGGGAATAGGAAAATTTAGTGCCATTGATGAAATGACGGTTGAAGATTGGAATGCAGTGGTTGATATAAATTTGACTGGGGTATTTCATACCGTTAAAGCTTGTATACCAGCACTTAAAAAATCCAAGGGCTACATTATTACCATGGCGAGTTTGGCAGGAACTAATTTTTTCCAAGCCGGAGCGGCTTATAATGCCAGTAAATTTGGTCTAGTTGGTTTTTCTCAGGCAATTATGCTCGATTTAAGACCTTACGAAATTAAAGTAACGACTATTATGCCAGGTTCGGTAGCCACTTTTATTAACGGGCAAACACCTTCTGAGAAGGATGATTGGAAAATTCAACCAGAGGATATTGGGCAAATGGTAGCTGATTTATTTCGAATGAATCCTAGAACTTTACCCAGTAAGCTTGAAGTAAGACCTTCTGTTCCGCCTTCTGCAAGGAAGTAGAATGTTTAAAGGAAAAAAAGATTGTATACTAAGGTTACGAAAGACCTATTTTGTGGCTTCCTTGATGCGTTTTAATTGTGCCTCTGTAAGTCCGAACTTGAAATTGATAGAGGAATCATTGAAAATATCGGTTTCTTTCATCAAAGGATCATGAATATCAAGACTAAGGTCGCAATCAAACCTCGCCAGCATACTATGACTTTTGCCTTCTGACCGTCCAATGTTGCGAAAATGGCAGAGCCCCCATGTAATTCCCCGGCCATTTCCATTGTCTTCAAACGCATCTGGAATATGTGCACCAGGTGCTATTGGCATTAAGACTGTAATGGATGCTATTTCAAAGTTTACACCGTCTGGGGCATATTGAATGGTATTGTGTTCAAGCCCATGCCTACTAACCAGGGCCGCCAATCCTTCCTTAAAAGGGAATAGTGAGGTTTCGTGACCAGAATTAATTACCGGATTCAAAGGATGTTTCTCAAAAGGCCCGAAAGGGTCCTCCGAAATTGCAAGTCCCTGAGCCCTCACATTTGGGCTTCCTCCCATTTCACCCTTGTAATAAATATAGATTTTATCACGGTATACAAGTGGATACGGATCATGAATGACATATTGGTCCCATGTGCCTTCGGGTCCATTATCAAGCACTACTTTATTTGAGGGTATCCATGGTCCATCTGGCGAGTCAGAAACCGATGCTGCCACTGGGCAATCGTCACCGCCTGTACCCTTCGAATTTTCTCCTCCCGGCATTGCCGTATATGCTTGGTAGTATAGATAATAGTTGCCTTTATAAACTAAGATATCGGGCGTTGAAACAGATCGCCAACCCGGATTTGGTTTTTCAGTGCGCGGTACGGCAACTCCTTGTTCTTTCCAAGTAAATCCGTCATCACTGGTGGCATACCATATTTCAGCAAGATCCCAATCTTTGTTTGGTATGGTATCATTCCCCATTTTACCATCTATGGGTGGCACACTTGTTTCTCTGTGGGTATACCAAACGTAATACTTTCCATTGATCTTGAGCACCTTGCTAGCATCACGTCTAGACACCGTACCATCGTGATTGTGATAATCAAAACCCTTAAGTGGCGTGTATTTGAAATTAGAAAACAATTCATTCGTAGCGGCTTCCAGTCCACCATAAGAATTATCATAGACTCGATTGAAGGCTTTACTTAATGGGGTTTTAGGTTTCTCTCTCGGAATATTTCCATATGGAAAGCCAGTCGGAAAATCATCTACTACACCTCTTTTTTCAGAATCGCCGCAAGAAAAAACTATGCTTAGAATACCAAATAGAAAGATGCACTTTTTCATAATTAATTTTTAGAAGTTAAGGACAATCATTTTGCAATTCAACAAAATTCATTAGTACAATACGGTTGACATGCTACTCATTTTTTAGAACTATACGAATTGGTACCTAGTAGCGATCGACCCGCTATTACTATCGTCATCATTTTAGACTAGGTGAACGAAGTTGATGATTTCCGTTCACATTAGTCCTCCCAAGAAGAAAGGCCAATAATCTCGCCGTTTGGCCCCACAAAAAATGTGTATTTATCTTGAATATAGTTTTCATTTTCTAGTTCATATCCCTCTTCTTTTAATTTGTCACCAATAGGGCCAATGTCATTGACCTTTAGCATGAAGTGATTATGGTTGGTATTCCCAATCGGACCTATGGTGTGTTTAAATTCAGGTGCGGTGACCGATAGCCCGATGGTCAAGTCGTCTGCTCTCAATTTCATGACCAGCATTCCTTCGAGACCCGGACCGTGGAGCACCTCAGCGTCCTCCATTTTGAATCCGAGAATTTCCCTGTATAGCTTCAGGCTTTTCTCTAGTTCGAGCACATGAATGCTTATAAATCTTAGGCCCGTGACCCTTGCTCTTGATTCGCTTTCTTCACTTTCAAGTATCGAGTCCGTACCTTGGCCGAAACCATGGCTTGTGAATGAGAAGAGGAATGTTACAAGGATACAACACCTCCAAACAAGGTAGGATCTAATATCTTCTTTTCTTTTCATACTGTAATAAAATTAATTCGTTCTTTCGAATTGTAAAAAATTAGACAAGGCCTTTTGTTGCCAACTAAATGTGCCATTTTCCAGATGCTTATGTTCTTGAATTAATCTGGTATAGATCAATCAACGAATTCCATTAGACCAAATCGATTGGCCTGATGTACATTTTTGGAGATGTCATAAATAGGAAAAATGGTTGAGGTAGCCCTGCGATTACCTTCAGCATCGTTGCGGTCTTGACGAATTGCAAGAAAGGCCCATTTATTTCCGGATTGAACCGGAACAAATGTGCCCAAACCATCAAAATTAGAGATGGGAATGGCCAGTTCCATGGTCCATCCTACATCAACATCAGAATTGTCATTTACGGTTCCTTCGTAGCTAACCTCCACATCAAAATCAGGATTAAAAGTCTTTAGAATACCATGCTGGCCTTGGTAAAAATCATTAAAATAAACAAAATCGTTTGATGCTTTGTACAGGTTTAATTCATAACCAATATGCGTATCTAAGCTATCGGGCACGGTAATAAAAAAAATTTCAGCACAATCATCTAGATAGGGCTCTCCATCGCGCTTGGTTTCCCTAGCGGTTAGATATTTATCTTCCATTTGGTAAAACAAATACAGATTTTTTTCATCCCAAAGCATTCGAAAGGTAGTTTTTTGTTGGTCATTAGCTTGGTTGATACGATAAAAATTATCGAAGGTTCTCGATTCTGTATTAGCCCAGATTTCTTCTTGCATTATACCGTCAACAACAATCTCTTCCTTTGCTTTAGATACTTTGAAAATAGGCTGCTCTCCAAGGGAAAGCTTTTTGCCATCCTGAGAGGAGACAGCAGAACTACCCAGTGCTAAGAAAAACAAAAAACAAATGCGCAATCCAGTCATTATTGCTTTTTTACAAAGTCATCATATTTTTAGCCCACAAATGGTTTTTATACACTTTGAGCGCCTCTTGGAGCAATTCTTGAGCTTTGTCTTGTTGCTTTAATCCCATAGTGCCCAAAGCTTCGAGGTAGTACGAATTTGAAATTGCCTTATTATTGGTGGCAGATGCTTCTTCCACTGCTACGAGTGTGTTATTAGTTCCCTTATCTCGTTGTTTACGAGCACGTTCGATTAAATTATTGAACATTTTTTGGGCTTTATCAAGCTGTCCTAATTGCTCGTTTGACTTTGCTTGATAGAATAGAAGGTCGTACATATTACGACCATTTTCGGCTTTTATACTTTTTTGGAACGCTTCTTTCGCTTTTTTGCTATTCCCCATTTTCGAATAAACAGTCCCCATATAATAGTAAATCATGGCATTTTTCTCATCATGGGTTGGCTTACCGACTTCTAGATTTTCTGGGTATTCTAGAGCTCTTTCCAAATGGCTGATTGCCTTTTGATAATCTTCTTTCTTAAGAAGCTCTTTTGCTTTCAGGGTATGAGCGTCCACGTAATGCCAGTACGTTTCTCTACCACCTTCCCAGGTTCTGAAATGATGTTCATCTAAGAATTGGATAGCTTCATCATAGTCACCGTTGAGATTTAATAGCTCAACATAGGTTTTAGGAGCGGTCACATCGTTTTTGACAATGTCTAGATTCTTTCTTAGAATGTCTAGGTTTTCCTTGAAATCAGCATCTGATTCATCGTAATACTTTGACAGTTCGGCATACCACAGCGGGTTCGAATTGTCAAGCGATATGGCTTGCGTAATATATTCAATGGCTTGGTTTGGATTTTTATCAGTGTAGAAGGCCCCAAACGCCATATTTCTAGAAACCATTGGGATGCTATTATCAATTGCTCCTGCTTTTCTCCAGGCTTCCATAGCATCGTTTGGTCGGTGGTCAAATAAGAGATTGCCTAATAGGTAATAGGCGGTAACATCTTGCGGATTTAATTCGATTGATTTATTCAGTACCGTTTCCGTTTCTTGGCGATACGGAAAAGCATAATCAAGAGACGGCTTATTGTGAGCTTGCAGCGTGTTTTTGGCAGCGATCTTGTTTCCTGATTGGCTTTGAAAATAAGAAATGTAGTACCCTATTAAGGGGTTTTTTGGGTTTTTCAAGGCCGATAGTAGAGCCAATCCATCCTCATAGAAACCTATATTCATATAATAAGTAGCGATTTCTAGATAGTTGTTGTCTACATCTTGCATGTTCTTGTGCCATTTGGCCAGAGAAGTATCTCCTTCTAAAAGACCTTTCTCATAGAGTGCCGTAAAGTTTATGGGATCATATTCCAGCAGATCATTGAGGAGGGTAACCGCCTTTTCTTTCAGGCCTGATTGACGTAAAAGGCTGGCGTAAAAGCTTACGATTCGGCCATCGCGATTGTTTGTTGAATACGCTTCTTTGATATACTCAAGGGCTTTCTCATAGTTCCCTTTTATACTTTCGATTTGGGCCAATTGATGGTTTGCGGCGGAATACCATTGATAATACCAGGTAGCCCTTGCGAGATTTGCTTTGGCCTCTTCTAGTTGCCCTAAGGCTTTGTGCGCCATGCCCATATAATAATAGAGCTCCCCTTCCTTAGGTTGGTAATATTTGATTTTTAACTTGTCGGCTGCTTTCTGCAGATAAGTAAGGGCTTCTTTATATTTCATTTGCCCCAAACGGCGTTGGCCTAAGGCAATATTGGTGCGGTAGTCATTGGGTGATTGTTTGAGCGCTGCCAAATAGTAATCGTCAGGCTCTTTTCCTGGGCGACTAAACTGCTCTACAAAACGCCCAGTGAGATAGAGATCTTCTACGGTTTTTATTTCATCTGGGTCCTTTACTCTTTCTTGTACTTCCGGTAATTTTGGGTGTTTCAATTTGTATGGTCGATAGGAAACTAATTCTCTTCCCTTTTGGTCTTGAATAGCAACATGCAACTGATATTCATCTAAGGGTTTTCGGCTCTTGTAGGTTGCCGTAAACGGATGGGCCGGATCGATATCGATAGTTTTTTCGACTAAAACTGCATCTCCCGACTTTAAAATAACCTTGGCATTTTCAAAAGTAGCAGTAGTATTGAATCCGTAGAATACCGTTTTGGCATTACGCATCTGTAAGGTAACAGAGGCATCTGTAGTCGAATTCTTGACAATCTCTAAATCTCGAATGGGATACCAATAGTTTTTTGCATCTTTTACAGAATGAGGTAGGATCCAACTGTAATCTGGTTGGTTGTTTGAGAAAGTTCCTGTCATCAATTCTACATAGGCCTTGCCGTCATCGGTCAGCTTCCTTCTGGCGTTTTGGCCTTGTAAGCCCGGCCCGAATTGCCAAAGTTTGGAGGCATTATTTTCATACAGGTCTCCTACATGTACGGTACCTGCTTTTTGGCCATAGTCGTATCCACCAATAAACCCCTCCTTGATATCCCACATAAAGAAAGACACCGGGTTGGGGTGGTTTTTCCACCAGCTAAGATCTGTTCCAGCTTTGTAACTCGTTCGACCGTAGCTTGGAGTCTCCTTGGAGATAGGCCATTGTACAAAATTTCTATTGTTATGAAATACCCCAATCTCCTGACTAGGAGGCCAAAATGTACGAAAGTCATCGTTCGCTGTTATGGCAACATTGGCCCAAAAGAGGAAGGTAGTGGTCAGTGTATTAGTATTGTTAATTCGGTAATCTACTTCGATGTACGATCGGCCCGGCCTTAGTGTCATTCCGATAACACCACGCAAATCTCTTGTTTTTTCAGTCTCTCCTATCCAAACCGTAGCACTGCCATCAGTATTCTCAATCATGCGATAATCGCTCTTCATCATGGTGGATGTTCGATGATGGTGTGGAAAACACCATTCGATTCCACCAGAAACCCAAGCACCTAAGGTTCCTATTAAATCAGGTTTGATAACACTATTCGTATGAAAAAGCTCATGTCCATTAGTTTTATCAATGGCCGAGAATAAGCGACCACCGAAGGCCGGAAGCACTTTTACCTTAATGTATTCATTTTCCAAATACACCATTTCATAATTAAGGTCAACTAACGAATCGCCTAATTTGGTTTGGGAGGGGTACGGGTACACCTTACCTTGTGCACCTTGAACGCTGCGTCCTGTATAGAATAAGGGGCTCGTTTCATCTTGCCCTATTTTATAAGTTGGTATGACTTCTGTTCCCTCATAGACTTTTACCTGTGCTTGAGTGGAAATTGAAATGGTGAAGAATAATAATAGAAATGTATTTTTCATAAAGCGCTCGATTTATTTTAAAATTAAATAATGCATGCATTAACAGCTAGTACAGTTGTCTCAATCTGTTGTATTTATGGTTTACTTATGCAGTCTTAAAGTTACCTCAGCGCATGTTACAAATACTGCAGGGAGTTACCCAAAACAGGTCATATTTTATCATTTTTTGCAAGATTTTCGATCTGTCAGGATGTAGTTTGCATTTTGTCTCGTAAATTATAGGTGTTTAAAAAAATGGAAAAATATGTCTAGTGTTAGCAGCCATACAATAAGTCATTTTGATCGTAAACTTTTAAGCATCTGTTTTGGGGTTTTTTTGAGTTTCAGCTTGCAATCGTGTAAAGAAGTAAAACCACCGCCAACAGCTAGCGAAAAGGCTCCAATTACCAGCACTGAAACGGAAGGTTTTGTTCAGATTTTTGACGGTAAATCGCTACAAGGCTGGAATGGGGATCAGAACTACTGGAGGGTTGAAAATGGTAGTTTGATTGGCGAAGTAACCCCATCGACGCTTTTAAAAAATAACACATTTATTGTTTGGGAAGGTGGAGAGCCCTCTGATTTTGAACTAAAGTTGGAGTTCAGAATAACTGAGGCTGGCAATAGTGGAATCAACTATAGAAGTGATGTTCTAGAGAGCATTCCGTTTGCGCTACGTGGTTATCAAGCTGATATTGATGGAAAAATTAGATACACGGGTCAGAATTATGAGGAACGCAAGCGCACTACCTTGGCCTATCGTGGAGAAAAAGTACTTGTTTCAACACAAAATAATCCAGATGAACCTGGTTCGCTAAAATCAAATGTGCAAAACAATTGCTGGCAGAGTAGAGAAGTGGTGTTTCAATTAGGTGAATCAGATTTCCTAAAAACCAAAATAAAATTTGAAGATTGGAATGAGATGCATTTGATTGTTCAAGGAAATCAAATGAAGCATTTTGTGAATGACATTTTGATGAGTGAGGTTCACGACGAAGATAGCATCAATAGAAAAATGTCGGGTAAATTAGGATTGCAGGTGCATGTCGGGCCTCCGATG
The DNA here is from genome assembly GCF_039974175.1 of Maribacter sp. GTDB lineage: Bacteria > Bacteroidota > Bacteroidia > Flavobacteriales > Flavobacteriaceae > Maribacter_C. Next base: position 1,469,487 of record NZ_JBDWJN010000010.1, on the reverse strand, counting down.
AAAGTTGCCTACCGAAATATACGATTGAAAAAACTGTAGCTATTCAATACCCACTTCTGGTGTTTTGCTCAAATAGTCCAAAGATTGTAGAAACACATCAGTGGAGCTTAGGGTCTTTTTATAATTCTCAAAATTAGTGTAATTGAAAAACCCATGTGGCTCATCTTCGTATAAATTCAATTCACATCTACTGCCCACTTTTTCCATAACTGTTTTATAGTATTTAGCGGTTTCTACAGGAATCAAATGATCTGCCGTTCCTAGGAAAATAATAGTTGGCGGCACATTTTTTTTGATGTTGTGTAGTGGTGAAAAGTCTTTGTATGCATCTCCAACTCGATCATATCCATATCCGCCAGGCCCATTGTCAATAACCGGGTTGTACAGTACCAAGGCATTCGGCACGCAGCTGATCGTTAAGTCATCAGTCAGTTCGTTATACGCTTCTATCGAAGCCGTTGCCGCGGCGAGATGCCCACCGGCAGAACCTCCAGATGCCACAATTCTCTCTGTGTCAACTTGAAACTTCAAGGCATTTGCTCGCACAAAACGAATGGCCGACTTAGCATCTTTTAACGACTCGAAAGGTGTCGTTTTTTGCCTGGCCTCGACCCTGTAATCTACCAAAAAACAGACGACCCCTCTTTTTGAAAAATACTTCGCATGATGCTCAAATTGCTTTATATTACCACCTTTCCAACCCCCGCCAAAAAAGAAAACCATGGCTGGGTATTTTTTGGTAGCATCCATACTTTTTGGGCTGTAAACTTCCATTACCAGTTCGGTAGTATCTATTTTTTTATATACCAACTCCTCTTGCGCTAAACCTTTGGGAATTACCAGCATTAAAAGTATGAGGAATTGGAAGTATTTTTTTTTTGACATGTGTTTTAATGTTACATTTAACGGGTGTCTCTTGCACCTTGAAATTTGATGTAATGTATAAATTATTTCTTTTCAGTCTGGTATTCAGCTTGCTGTTCTGTAATGCTTGTAAGCAAAAAAGAGAATTAAATTTCCCCATCACCTCTGTTGAAAAGCCCAACATCATCTTTATCCTAACAGATGATCAACGTTTTGACGCTATCGGTTATGCCGGTAACACCTTAATTCATACCCCCGAAATGGACGAATTGGCGAAATCTGGCACTTATTTTCACCACGCCATGGTAACTACGCCCATCTGTGCCGCAAGTCGTGCGAGTATTTTAACCGGACTATACGAACGCACCCACGGCTATACTTTTACGTCAGGAAAAATTAATGCCGCTTATATGGAAAATTCGTATCCTACTATGCTAAAGGAGAACGGATACCGAACTGCATTTTACGGCAAATACGGAGTCAAATACGATAGTCTTGAAAAGCAATTTGATATTTACGAATCCTATGATCGCAATGGTAAATTTCCCGATAGACGGGGGTATTACTATAAAACCCTGGGCAAAGATTCAGTGCATCTAACTAGATATACTGGGCAAAAAGCGCTTGATTATATTAATGCTGCAGAAAAGGGAAAGCCTTTTAGTCTTTCGCTTAGTTTTAGCGCACCGCATGCCCATGATAATGCTGAGGATCAATATTTTTGGCAAGAGGAATCTGATTCCTTACTACAAGGAGTCGATATGCCGGGTCCTGAACTGGCAGGGGAAGACGTTTTTATGGAACAACCGCAGTTCGTGCGTGATGGTTTCAATCGTGCACGCTGGTACTGGCGTTATGATACCCCCGAAAAATACCAACATAGCGTGAAGGGATATTATCGAATGATTTCGGGTATTGATCGTGAAATTGGAAAAATTCGGGAAGCACTTCAGAAGAAAGGATTACATAAAAATACGGTAATCATACTAATGGGTGATAATGGCTATTTCTTGGGAGAACGTCAGTTGGCAGGTAAATGGCTGCTCTATGATAAGTCTGTAAGAGTGCCTCTAATAGTATATGATCCTCGGGTAAAGAAGCATTATGACAGTAATGAAATGGCCCTAAATATAGACATTCCTAATACGATTCTTGACTTGGCAGGGGTGAGACCACCCAATAGCTGGCATGGTAAAAGTTTAATGCCCATAGTAGAGCGCGGTGATCGTTCTTTAGCACGTGATACGGTTTTAATCGAACATCTTTGGGATTTTGAACATATACCGCCAAGTGAAGGAATACGCACCAAAGATTGGAAATACTTCCGCTATGTAAATGACAAATCGTTTGAGGAATTATACCATCTTAAAGAGGATCCGAAGGAAACACAAAACCTGGCATCAGACCCTGCGTATTTGCACAAGTTAAGCGCTTTTCGAAAATCGTGTGATGCACTCATTAAACACCACACAGATTAATTTCACAAGTAGATTGCACCCTATAGAAAGTATCCAAATAGAACGCTATATTTGAATAGTTACCGAACTCCATGATAAACTTAGTACAAAACGCTGAAAACCACCTGCAAAGAATTGCTATAAAAAGCGGGGGAAAATCATACACCTATCAGCAACTACTAGAAGCTTCCAAGAATATCGCCATTGAATTATTACAAGGTAAAGACGATTTGGAGGAAAAACGTATTGCCTTTTTAGTCCAGCCCGGTTTCAAGTACACCGCCATTCAATGGGGTATCTGGCGTGCTGGAGGAATTGCTGTTCCCCTATGTGTAAAACATCCATTTTCATCAATAAAATATGTTATTGACGACACTTCTGCTGCGGTAGTTATTTGTTCTCCGGATTTCGAAGAACTGCTTTCACCATTGAGAAATACCGCTGAAATTCGATTCTTAACATCCGAGTCCTTTCCTGAAACGCAGGCTAATCTTCCCGACATTGCGATGCATCGGCGAGCGATGATTTTGTACACCAGTGGCACTACGGGAAACCCTAAAGGAGTTGTTACCACCCATGATAATATTGAAACTCAAATTACGGCCTTAACCACTTCGTGGGAATGGCATAAAGACGACCATATTCTAAATGTCTTGCCTTTACATCATGTTCACGGTATTATCAATGTCATGTCTTGCGCCCTTTGGACCGGGGCTTGTTGTGAGTTTTTACCCAAATTTGATGCAGATAAAATATTCGAAATATTCGGTAGAAAAGAGGTCAATATTTTTATGGCGGTGCCTACTATTTATTACAAATTAATAGCGCACTATAAGGAGCTTGACAAGGAGGGGCAAAATGAAATATCGGAGGCCTTAAAAGACTTTCGATTAATGGTTTCTGGTTCGGCTGCGCTTCCCGTTTCTGTACTTGAGGAATGGAAAGTTATAAGTGGGCATACCCTGTTAGAACGATATGGTATGACTGAAATGGGAATGGCAATTAGCAACTCGTATCGTGAACAGCGGATGCCAGGTTATATTGGTTTGCCGCTTCATAAGGTCACTGTTCGAATAGCTGATGAGCAGAATACTGAAGTTGCAGTAGGTAGTCAAGGAGAAATTCAAGTAAAAGGCCCTAATGTCTTTAAAGAATATTGGGGAAAGCCTGAAGCTACTGCCCAAACTTTTACCGAAGATGGGTGGTTTAAGACTGGTGATATAGCCGTCTTTGAAAATGGCTGCTATCGCATTTTGGGCAGAAATTCAGTAGACATTATCAAGTCTGGTGGCTATAAAATTTCGGCCCTGGAAATTGAGGAAATACTTCGCAAGCATCCACAAATAAAAGAATGTGGGGTAGTGGGCATTCCCGATGCGGAATGGGGCGAGATTATTGGTGCAAGTCTAATCCTATCTTCCAACGAAATTGATTTGGATGCCCTTAAAGACTGGTTGAAAGACAAGTTACCCGGTTATAAAATGCCCAGAAAGTATATTTTTCAAAAGGATTTACCTAGAAATGTAATGGGTAAAGTGACCAAAAAAGAGCTTCAAAAACTATTTACCAACTGATCCGAACCAGATATGAAGATTTACGGTGTGGCCCTTCTGGCTTTTTGTTTTTTATTAGGCAAGTTTATAGGCAATCTGCTTGGGGCTTTAATAGGCATTAATGGCGATGTAGGCGGAGTTGGTTTCGGAATGTTGCTGCTTATTTTAGGCAATTTGTACCTCAAAAGAAAAGGTTTGCTTGCACCACTTACCGAAAAGGGAATTCTGTTTTGGAGTTCGATGTATATTCCTGTAGTAGTGGCGATGTCAGCCACACAAAACGTAAAAGCAGCTATATCTGAAGGCCCCATAGCTATTATTGTTGGAGTGTTGGTTACTGTGACCGGCTTTTTTCTAGTGCCCTTGATTTCCAAGATTGGAAGAAAAAAACAAAACGACTAGCTATGGAGATCCTTGAGAAGTTGATTGATAAAAACGGATTGATTTTTGCCTTTCTGGTGGTTGGAGTCATAATGTGGACATCTTATTGGGTTTCTAAAAACGTACTGCGCAAAAAGATTCCGGGAGTAGCAATTGCCATTATTGTGGGCTTGATGCTGGCTTTTTTTGGTGATAAAAAAGGAATTGCCGATATCTCTCTTTTTAGTGGTATGGCTTTACTTGGGGGTTCAATGTTGCGCGATTTTACTGTAGTCTCCACAGCGATGGGTGCAGACCTGAACAAAATCAAGCAAGCTGGTCTTGCCGGCACAATAGGATTATTTGTGGGTGTTATTTTTTCTTTTTTTTTAGGCGTTTTTTTAGCATCGATTTTAGGATATACTGACGCGGTTAGCTTGACTACTATAGGAGCGGGAGCTTGCACCTATATTGTCGGACCCGTGACCGGGTCGGCCCTAGGGGCCAGTTCTGATGTAATTGCCATAAGTATTGCTACTGGAGTGGTCAAAGTAATTGTTACCACCATAGGTACGCCTATAATCGCAAAAAAAATTGGTCTAGATAACCCGCATTCTGCTGTTGTCTTTGGTGGCTTAATGGGAACCACAAGTGGCGTGGCGGCCGGACTAGCTGCTACCGACCCGAAATTGGTTCCTTATGGTGCTTTGACGGCCACTTTTTCCACTGGCTTAGGCTGTTTGCTTTGTCCCTCTATTTTCTACTTCATTATTAACGCAGTATGGGGCTAAGCCAATGTACCCGTAATTTATTCAAAATGAATCGGCAACGGATGCGTATAACCCTCCCGATAGGATCTTGTTAACAGTTTTGTGGCTTCGGGGTCATCGAGCACCGTACGTGTAGTTGGATCATATCTTAAAGAACGGCCTAGATCCATAGATAAATTGGCTAAAATGCAACTAGCAGTTGAAATATGCCCTTCTTCAATATCTGCAATGGGTCTAGAATTATTGTTTATGGCATTTAGGAAATCTAGCATATGACGTCGTGTTGCCGGAGCGGCATTCAATTCATTGTCTTTTTCAACCAGATCTTCAGGATATTTTTCTTTTTCGTAGAGCACGTCGAAATGAATTGGCTCAACATTTTTATCATAAGGTACAAAATCAGCCTGCATGGTGCTTCCAGAGAGGGTTCCCTTCTCACCAAATAGCTTGAAAGACCAAGGATATTCGGGGTCAGCTGGGGTTCCCCATGTGCGATGTTGCCATACACAATTCAGATCATCATGTTCGAAAATTGCGGTTTGTGTATCGGCAATGTTCGATTTGCCCTCGGTCTGAACGTAAATTCCCCCAGTGGCTGTTATTTTTTTCGGCCAGCCCAATTGCAACAACCAACGCACCGTATCATACATATGAACACACATATCTCCGGTTATACCATTGCCATATTCCATAAAGGTACGCCACCATCTTCGGTGGGGGAGACCATCATATGGTCGTAGTGGCGCGGGCCCAGTCCACATATCATAGTCCAAAAAATCAGGTACTTCTTGCAAGGGCGGATTACCGTTGGCGCGCATATGAAAATAGCAGCACATCTCAACATGCTTGATTTTTCCCAATAGCCCAGCATCAACAATGGTCTTTTTAGCATCGATGAGGTGGGGCGTACTTTTACGTTGCGTACCAACCTGCACTACTTTATTGTATTTGCGGGCTGCAGCCACCATGGCTTCCCCTTCTATCACATCTACACTTATGGGTTTTTGCACATATACATGAGCACCTGCTTTTAAGGCATCTATACATTGTAAGGCGTGCCAATGGTCAGGTGACCCGATGAGCACAATATCCAATTTGCTTTCCGCTAGGAGTTTCTTATAATCTCCATACATTTTTGGTTTTTTGCCTGATTTTTGCCGTTCGGCCACCTGAGTTGCAGTGCTGTCCATAAACTTGCTATCTACATCACAGACCGATATCACATCAACATCTGCCACCTGTATCAATTTAAAAAGGTCACTGGTGCCATACCAACCACAACCTATAAGACCTACGCGCCAGGGTTTATCACGATAGATCGATTCGAATCCGTACGCTCCCATTGAACTTAAAGCAAGGGCAGCTGAGGTACTTTTTATAAATTTTCTTCGATTGAAATAAAAGGTTTCGGTTTTCATTTTTTAGGCTGTTTTAGATACACGATATCACGGTGAATTTCCGCCTTAAGATAATAAATGATTTCATACAGATCGGTTGATTTTTGTGGACTTCATAACATTTAGTGTCGATTCATGTGAATTCCCTTGTTGTTCGTATAAATAAATGCAACTAAATTTTAAAAAAATCTTAAATTAGGACGAATAAAAAAACAGACTATGCAGATAAAGGAATCGTCAGAAGTTTATGATGTCATTATTGTGGGTTCAGGTGCTGGTGGTGGTATGGCTACAAAACAGTTGGCAGATGCAGGCTTAAATGTTGCTATTGTAGAGGCCGGTCCATTTTTCGATCCGGCCGATCCGGTAACCCAAACGCAATTAAAATGGCCTTATGAATCACCCAGAAGAGGAGCTGGTACAGATCGAGCTTTTGGAGAATGGGATATGTCTTGGGGCGACTGGGAAGTTGATGGTGAGCCCTATACCCAAGAAGAAGGAACCAATTTTATGTGGTGGCGCGCCAGAATGTTGGGCGGGCGTACCAACCACTGGGGTCGTATCTCATTGCGATTTGGCCCGAAAGATTTTAAACATAAAGATGTTGACGGGCTTGGTGACAATTGGCCTATTACTTACGATGATGTAAAACCTTATTACGATAAGTTGGATAAATTGATTGGTGTTTTTGGAACCAATGAAGGCCGTGAAAATGACCCTGATGGGTTTTTCCTTCCACCCCCAAAACCGAGATTGCATGAGCTTTTCTATATTGATGGTGCTAAGAAATCGAATATTCCGGTAATTCCGGGAAGGTTGTCGATGTTGACTAAAAAAATAAATAATGATCGTGGGGTTTGCTTTTATTGTGGTCAGTGCGGGCGTTCGTGCTCGGTATATGCTGACTTCTCTGCTGGGAGCTGCTTGATCTTTCCGGCTCAGAAAAGCGGAGGGAGAGTAAAAATCTTCGTGAATGCTATGGTACGTGAAGTGACCACCAATGAAGAAGGAAGAGCAACAGGAGTTTCTTATATAAATAAGGAAGACAGAAAAGAGTACAAGCTTCGAGCAAAGGTGGTGGTATTAGCGGCATCTGCATGTAGTTCTGCACGTATTCTATTGAACTCAAAAAGCAAGCAACATCCTAATGGCTTAGGCAATAGTAGTGATGTTGTTGGTAAGTATTTACACGATTCTACGGGTGCTAGTGCGGCTGGAGTTATTCCAGGTTTAATGAATCGTAAGGTATCTTATAATGAAGATGGTGTAGGAGGTATGCATGTATATTCTCCTTGGTGGGGCGATAATTCCAAGCTCGATTTTCCTCGAGGATATCATATTGAAGTATGGGGTGGAATGGGCCAACCCAATTACGGTTTTGGCTGGGATCCGAATGGAATGAACAAGTACTTTGGGCTGAAAGTTGGGGGTTACGGAGAAAGTCTGCGCGACGATGTAAAGAAATACTATGGTTCCGTCATCGGTTTTGGTGGTCGGGGAGAGGCTGTTGCACGTAAAGATAACTATTGCGAAATTGACCCAACTACGGTTGATCAGTTTGGTATTCCTGTGTTAAAGTTTAATTACAAATGGTCAGATTTTGAAATAAATCAGGCCAAACATATGCAAGATACCTTTGAAGAATTGATTCATAATATGGGCGGTATTCCCTTAAACGAAAAACCTGGAAAGGATCAAGATTATGGGCTCCACACTCCAGGTCAAATTATTCATGAAGTGGGTACGACTAGAATGGGTGATGACCCGAAAACCTCGGTAACGAACAAGTATCAGCAGCTGCATGACGCAGATAATGTTTTTATTGTTGATGCAGGTCCGTTTGTCTCACAAGCGGACAAGAATTGTACTTGGACGATTATGGCGCTTTCTTGGAGAGCTTCAGATTATATTATTGAACAACTTAAAGCGCAGAACATATAAGTTATGGATAGAAGGAAAAGTTTACAGACGATGATTCTCGGAGGAGCTGCGGTTAGCTCAGGCGTAGTATTCAACTCCTGCAAGACAGAAACTATTGATGAAGCGGTTGCCGAATCTAGTGCGAAGTATTTCGGTCGTACGCCAAAAGAACTGGAGCGTATTGAAAAATTGAATGCTGAAGAATTGTTTAATGCTCACGAAATGGAGACCATTGCTGCACTTAGTGTGGTCATTCTTCCGCCAAAAGAACCCCACGGTGGGCCTATAGAGGCTGGGGTTCCTGAACTTGTGGAATTCATGGGGAAGGATATACCTACTATGGCACCGACTTTGTTGGGAGGGTTAATGTGGTTAGATCATAAAAGTAATACAGAATTTGGCACTGAATTCAAATCGGCTACCTTGGAGCAGAAAAAGCAGATTTGCGATCAAATTTGCTGGCACGATATCGAAGTTCCTTTAGACAAGCAAGCCTTGGAAATTCAATTTTTCTACATGATGCGTGGTCTTACGGTAACTGGATACTATACTTCAAAAGTAGGCATAGCCGATTTGGGCTATAAAGGTAATCAGCCCAATGTCTGGGACGGTGTTCCTCAAGATGTACTTGATCAGCATGGGGTTGCCTACGACCCAGAATGGATAGCCAAGTGCATAGACCAGAGTACAAGAGGTACCATTGCCACCTGGGATGAAAATGGAAACCTGTTGACATAGCATAGTAAGCATATAAAGGAATATATTATGAAAAAAATAATAGCAATAGCATTGTTCGCTATGATGGCGATACCCCTTTCGGCACAAGAAGTGGGTCTTCAATTGTACAGCCTTAGAAATCAATTCAAAACAGATGTTAGCGGAAGTCTCGATATCATTCAATCTTGGGGAATCACCAAGCTGGAAGGTGGTGGTACGTATGGCATGTCAATGGAAGATTTTCAGAAGGAATTGACATCTCGTAATTTGGAAGTGGTGAGTGTGGGTGCAGGTTTTGCTGATCTAGAAAAAAACCCTCAGAAAGTCATCGATAATGCCAAGGCCTTTGGAGCCAAATATGTAATGTGCGCCTGGGTGCCTCACGATGATAATAAATGGGATTTGGAAGAAACCCAACATGCAACTGAAGTTTTTAATAAGGCAGGTAAATTATTGAAAGAAAACGGATTAACATTAGCGTATCATGCGCATGGTTATGAATTCCGGCCGTATAAAGACGGTACCTTATTCGATTATATGGCTGAAAATGCTACAGATTTTACCTTTGAATTAGACGTTTATTGGGCGCATCACGGAGGAGGAGATCCTTTAGCCTTAATGAAAAAGTATCCGAAGAAAATGACCCTGATGCACCTAAAAGACATGGAACATGGTGTTAAGGGGAACAATACTGGGCATGAAGACGTAGAGACCAACGTTGTTTTGGGTACGGGTCAAGTTGATATGGCTGGTGTGGTGGCGGAAGCCAAAAAATTGGGTATTGAGTACATGTTTATCGAAGATGAGTCTTCAAGGGTGGTTGAGCAAGTTCCGCAGAGTTTAGCCTGGTTAAAAAGTTTAGATAAGCCATAACTTCTTTTTTATAATACGACGCAGAAATGCCTAAATCGTTAGTGATTCTTATCATTAGTATGATGCTATCTCCGTTTGCTACGGAGTTTTTGTATGGGCAAGAATTAGGATTGCAGCTCTATAGTCTTAGAAACGAATTTCCAAAAGATGTACCCGCTACTTTTGCTAAAATCAAGGCATGGGGCATTCACAATTTGGAAGATGGCAATGATGGTACCTATGGGTATACCCAAAAGGAATATAACGCCATGTTAGCAGCTAACGATTTAAAAATAGTAAGTGTAAGTGCTCCTTTTGAAGAGTTACGAGATTCGCCAGAAACCGTGTTAGCCAGAGCCAAGAATTATGATGCTAAATATGTGGTCTGTTTTTGGATTCCCCATAATGGCAATACTTTTACCCTTAACGATACTATCAAGGCCTTGGAGGTCTTCAACAAGGCAGGTGAGTTCTTATCAAATAATGGCGTCACTCTAACCTATCATCCCCACGGGTATGAGTTCAGACCTTATAAGGGTGAATTGTTAATCGATTACTTGATCAAGAACTCTGAACACTTTGATTTTGAGATGGATGTGTATTGGTTTGCCCATCCAGGGGAAGACCCTGTGGCTTGGTTGCAAAAGTATCCAGAGGAATTCAAGTTAATGCATTTGAAGGATTGTCAAAAGGGAACCAAGGGAAATCAAAATGGACAATCGGATGTTGAAACAAATGTTGTTTTGGGTACGGGCCAAATAGATATTGCCGGCATTGTTGCCCAAGCCAAAAAGATCGGAATCGAATACCTCTTTATTGAAGATGAATCCTCAAAGGTTATCGACCAAACCCCTAAAAGTATAGCGTTTTTAAAAAGTTTAGCAGAGTAATACCATTTGATAAGAATGAAGAAGTTACCATTAGCAACGAATACCTTTTTGATACTTATAGTGTTCGCGCTGCTTAGTTGTGTAGAGAAAAAAGAAACTGAAAAAGCTGCCCAAGAATTACTTCCCAATATTATTTGGTTGGTGGCTGAAGACCAATCGCCAAACTGGTTTCCGATGTACGGAGATAGTACAATGCGATTGCCATATATTGAATCTTTGGCTAAAGATGGAGTGCTTTTTACGAATGCATATTCGCCTGTTCCGGTATGTGCCCCAGCAAGAAGCGCTATAATAACTGGTATGTATCCAACCACCCTAGGTACACATAATATGAGAACTCATGCTCCATGGCGTGGTGTGCCGGGGAAAAAGCCATATAAAACGCTTGATATTCCTAGTTATTCACCGGTTGTACCTGACGGTGTTAAAATGTTTACGCAATATCTTAGAGAGAAGGGATACTATACTTCGAATGGGCCAAAGGAAGATTACAATTTTAAGAAATTGGCATCTGCGTGGGACGATAGTGGTAAAGAACATCATTGGAGTAATAGAAAAGAAGGGCAACCTTTCTTCTCGGTCTTTAATTTTTCAGTCTGTCATGAGTCGCAGATTTGGGCTAGGGGAAAAGAACAACTTTTTCTATCACCCTCTAAAGTGCAAGTTCCTCCTTATTTTCCTGATAATGAAATCATTCGACATGATTTGGCAGTCAATTATAGCAACCTAAAGCGATTAGATAATCAAATAGGTCAAATCATCAATGGCCTTAAGGCTGATGGACTTTATGATAATAGTATTATTTTCTTTTATGGTGACCATGGTGGCCCATTCCCGAGACATAAAAGAGCAGTGTACGAAACGGGAACCAAAGTCCCAATGGTTATTAAATTTCCTAATTATGATAAAGCCGGTAGTACAGACGACCGCTTTATTAGTTTTATAGATTTGGCTCCTACAGTTCTTTCTCTAGCGGGTATAGAACCACCTAAAGTTATGCAGGGTGTTGCACATTTCGGAAAGTTTGAAGTTGCCAACAAGCCAAAGTACAGCTTTCACTCTGCAGATCGATTTGACGCTATTTATGATAGATTGCGTGCCGTACGCTCTGAGCGATACAAATACATCAAAAGTTTTGACACCACCAAAAGTCACGGGCTACCGGTTTCTTATCGGGAGCAAATGCCCATGATGCGAGAGTTGAGGCGCTTATACAAGGCTGGAAAACTTACTAAAGAACAAGCGCTTTGGTTGCATCCCACAAAACCTGAAGAGGAATTGTATGATTTGCAAAATGATCCTTATGAGCTTCATAATTTGGCCAACTTAGCAGAAATGCAAGATACCTTGATACACTATAGAAAGGTATTGAATGATTGGATTCAAGAAACCAATGACTTAGGTAGAATTCCTGAAGAAGAACTTCTTGCAAAATGGCTTCCGAACGGTAAGCAAGAACAGCTACCCCCCCTTGAGATGGAAGATAAAAATGATGAAATTCGATTGCTTTCTAAGGTAACAGATGCTACCATTCTGTGGCGACAACCAAATGATTCACTTTGGAATATCTACATGGAGCCATTGCCTAAGGGTACATTATTTGAAGCCAAAGCTGAACGCATAGGATATGCAGACAGCGAAGTACTAGAATCGAATTAACTCTTAATATTATTACAGTCGTCGAAACATTAGCAGGCGAACATCCATTGCTCCTTTACCATCCATATAGGGTGCTTTTAGACTCATCGTTCTTCTTCCTTTTCTTAGGTTTATTTCTCCCAAACGCTTTGGTCTGAAATCTTTGACATACGACTCTATACGGGGGTCTCGGTCATTTTCCATACCGCTTAGTGGCGGGTCATGAGCATCGTTAATTCGGCTAACTAACATGCTTTTTCCGTATGTTAATTGAACGGCTACACCCGCATTATCATGTGCAAGGGTATAGTACAGCTCTACCTCGAATTTTCCATCTTCCAGCACTTCGATATCCCAAGTTATAGAATCTTTGACACTTTTCCAGTTGGTAAAAAAGGTATCGTTTGGGTGACGGTTGCTTCGTTTAATATTTCCGTGCGCAATACCGTCGCGAGCAGGTATCTGAGTATATTCGAAATCGGGATGTCCTAGTGTGATTGGGCGGTCATCGGTTACTGAGGTCATTGGCTCGATTTTGGTAAGCCAGTCAATTTTAGATTTTTTAAGCGAATCAACAATTTTTGGAAATTGCTTCGAAATATCAGTTTTTTGGGCTCTATCGGCAACCATATCGTATAGTCTATCTTCACTGTCTAAACGATAGTTTTGTGTTCTGACACTTGTCTTACCGTTCCAATGATTGAATAGCAAACGATCCTCCCATGCTACATTTGATTCTAACAGCAATGGAGCTAAGCTTTTGCCATCTATTGGCTTTTGAGTCTTTTGATTTACCGCTGCAAGATCTAACAACGTTGGCGATATATCGATGGCGCTCCCGATTTGCGATATGGTTTTATGTGCTGCTATTGTACCCTTCCATTGTAGTAGCAAGGGTGATCGTACCCCGCCTTCATCTGTAGAACCTTTTCTTCCGCGCATATTGCCATTCCACCGCCAGCCGTTAGGCCCATTATCGGAGAGATAAACGACGATGGTATTTTCTTCTAATTCTAGTTCCTTTAATTTATGCAGCACACGACCTACATTGTAGTCGATATTTTCTACCATGGCTAAGGCGGCTTTAGTGTGTTCAATGGCTGTAGCTTCTTTACCCACATAATTCAAAGACAGCGCTTTATCTTTAAAGCGATTCCAAAACTCATCTGGAACCTGCATTGGGCTATGTGGGGTATTCAAAGGGAGGTACAAAAAGAAGGGCTTGTCTTTATGCTTAGTCATAAATTCCATACCATGATCAATCAAATCATCTACCAAAAACCCGTCTCCTTTTACAATTCTTCCATTGTGTTCGAGCATCGGACTAAAATAATTACCCCAATGCCCAGAGGCGAAGCCATAGTAGTCGTCAAAACCTCTTGCATTTGGGTGGTATGGAGGCTGCATACCGTTATGCCATTTTCCATAGGCTGCCGTAGCATATCCAGATTTTTTGAGTAGATCAGCTAGTGTAGTTTCACCGGGGTTCATGCGCTCGCCACCGGCTGAGGTTTTGTAGACTCCCGTTCTGGTAAAATGTCTTCCAGTTAGTAATTCTGCTCGGGTAGGCGAGCATACTGGCTGCACATAAAAATTCTCGAAAGAAGCCCCATTTTTAGCTAAGGCATCTATGTTAGGGGTGTTGATATCGACATTTCCATTCATACTCAAATCACCCCACCCTTGATCATCGGCCAAAATAAGAACAATATTTGGCCTTTTCAGGGCTTCATCATTTTCTGAACTTTCGTTTTTGGATTCTTGTTTACAAGAACACAATAGTAGCAATAGGCAAACTATAAGGAATGAAAGACGCTTTGGCATAACAACTTTATTGGTCATTGAACTAGGAAAAGATAGGCTCTAAAAGTCTTAAAAAAAAATGATATAAACTGTAATTTCCAAGATTTCAAGGTCATTTTGTCTGGAACCAAAATCTGTTTATCTTCAAAGGCACAAAAACTTAAATATTTCGATGCACTATCAAATACCAACAAAATGTGTTACCGCGGCAATTATCTTATTCCTAACGGTCTTGATCTATTCATGCAAAGAAAGATTGTCAGCTGAAAAACAGGTAGATAATGCTAAGGAAAAAGTAGATACGCCCTTGGACTCTATGTCTGATAAAACCTTTAAATCACTTGTAGGTTTGGCTGATTCCACCTTCGTGCGATTGACTGATTTTAGTGACGGCTTTGCTTATGATATGCGCTATGCTACGGAAAACAATTTTCTAAAGGCAAAGGTTTATGACTGTGCGGAATGCTACACCCGGGTAAAAACGGTAAAAGCACTTTTGGAAGCTAACAAGGAGTTTAAGACCAAGGGTGTTAAAATCAAATTCTTCGATTGCTATCGCCCGAATGCGGTGCAACACAAAATGTGGAAGATAGTTCCGAACCCGCAGTATGTAGCTAACCCTGTAAAGGGCTCCATACACAATAAGGGCGGAGCAGTAGATATTACTTTGGTCACTTTAGACGGAGAAGAGCTCGATATGGGGACGGACTTCGATTTCTTTGGAAAACGTGCTTATCACGATAATTTAGACTTACCCAAAGAGATTTTGGATAACCGAAAGCTGCTAAAAGAAACCATGGAAAAACACGGGTTTTGGTCTACAAGAACAGAGTGGTGGCACTACAATTTACAAGGTGCCCATAAAGATCCGATTGCGAATTTTAAATGGGAGTGCGAATAATAAAGCCATATAAAAATGAGATATTTAATTGTAGTGTTACTAGTTCTATTTGCGAATAACATTTTGGCCCAGGATACTATTATCTCACTTTGGCCTAAAGACAAGATTCCAAATAGAATAGCGAGTGATGAAAAAGAAATACACAAACGCAATGGTATACTTCGTATCAGCGCTGTTCAAGAACCGACGATAGAGGTGTATTTACCTGCACAATCGAACGCCACTGGCAAGGCAATGTTGATTTTACCCGGTGGGGGATATGGCATTTTAGCTTACGACTGGGAAGGAACTGATATCGCAAAATATTTGAATGGCAAGGGCATTGCCGGAATTGTAGTCAAGTACCGTTTGCCTTCCTCAAAATCACAGACCGATAAGCACAATGTTCCACTTATAGATGCACAACGTGCGATGCGTTTGGTGCGGAGTATGGCAGCGGAGTTTCATATAGATGCTACCAAAATTGGAATCCTTGGGTTTTCGGCAGGAGGTCATTTGGCATCTACCTTGGGTACGCACTTTGAGGAAAAAGTATATGACCCAGTTGACCCTGCAGATCGACTTAGTGCACGCCCCGATTTTATGGCCTTGGGATACCCTGTCATTTCCCTTGGACCTGTATCACATGGTGGTTCAAGGAAAAATCTAATAGGGGAGAACCCTAAGCCCGAAATGGTGCATCATTTCTCGAACGAAAATCAGGTGAGCGAAAACACACCCCCAACCTTTTTGTTTCACGCCACTGATGATGAGGCCGTCGCTGTGGAGAATAGTTTGCTGTTCTATACCGCATTAAAAGACAAAGGGGTATCGGTCGCAATGCACATTTACCCCAAAGGGGGGCATGGATTTTCACTGGCTTTGAAAGACCCTCATTTGTCTGGTTGGACAGCTCGTATGATTGATTGGATTGACAGCCTAGAATGATATTTGTCAACTCAAACTACAATATGACAGTTTAACATAGAAATACCTTGCAAAACCCAGTTTTTACCTAATTTTAAGGTAAAATCTAAATATGAATGCCTTACAGCTTTTCTTTAAAGAATCTCACCAGCTTTCGTCTGATGATCTTACCTTTATTGCAGATCATTTTGAAAAGGTCTCTGTACCAAAGGGGACGGTTCTTTTTGAGCAAGGGGAGGTAGTTGATTCGGTCTATTTTATTGCCGAGGGGGTGTTACACCACTATAATTTTAATCAAGAGGGAGAAAAGGTAACCCTAGAATTACATGATGGCCCTTGTTTTTGTACCGATTTGGAAAGCTTTTCAGAAGTAAAAAAATCCAAAGACGCTTGCGTGACGCTTACAGATAGTACACTCTATGTACTTACCAAAGATAAGTATGATGCCTTGATAAACACCAATTTGAAATGGGCTCATATCGCCAAAGACATTATTGCGAAAACATTGATCAAGATGTTAGATCAATTAAAGGTGGTATCCACAAAGTCAATTGAACAGCGGTACTTAGAATTGGTAAAAAATAAACCTTTGATAATTCAAAATGCCTCTGTTAGAGACATTGCATCGTATTTAGGTACCTCTAGAGAAACGCTACATCGTATTCGCAAAAAAAATATTTTTGCCTAATTCTAGCCTAAAATCCTATTTCTTAAAATTTTGTTAGTGTGTCATTTGACACAGTTGTTGGGTTTAAAATTCAAGAACTTTAGTTATAGAAAGGCGTTTTGCCCTGCTAGAAAACTAAAACAAAACTAACATTATGAGAACAGTAGTATTTAGCTTATTTTTTTTGATCTCCATCACAATGCTTGCCCAAGGTGAGCACTCAAAGAAAAACTATACAAAAGAAATCGAAATAACCAGCTCGGTAGATGATGCTTGGGGCTTATTGTCGAATGTCGCTATGTGGAAAGAATGGAACAGCCATATTGTTGATGCCAGATTATCAGAAGATTTTAAAGATAAATCAAGAGGTAGTTTAGTAACGGCAAACTCTCAAGTGGTAGACTTTCAAATTGTTGATTTTGTAGAAGGAGAACAGTATACTTTACGCCATAAACTATCTTCAGGTACCATTTACTTGAAACGTACTTTGGCGGCTACTGAAACTGGTGCAAAGATCATGGCTGAGGTGTGGTATAAAGGACTTTCCTCGGGGAACTTTAAAAAATATATGGGAAGTGATTACACTATGGTTCTTGAAAGGGAATTACAAAGCTTTCAGCAACTGCTTCAAAACTAGGTATTTGTTGCTTTGAGAAGGTCCTTATTACCCAAAGTAAGGGCCTTCTTTATTTTACAGTATTTTTAAAGCGAAAAGTTATAATATAACTACCGAACTGTTTATTTTTGCATTCCAATTCTAGACTCCAAAACGTTGGACTTTGGAATTTTGTTTTTTAGCATTTACGGCTTTAGTCGTATCGCGGGATGTAGCGCAGTCCGGTAGCGCACTCGGCTGGGGGTCGAGTGGTCGCAGGTTCAAATCCTGTCATCCCGACCAAGCGGAAAAGTGATTTGCATTTGCAAATCACTTTTTTGTTTTCGAGAATGACCAAGACCTAGTTTTGGTAAGAGCTCGGAAACAAAAAAGGTAGAAGCAACAGCTTCACTTTTCCATTTGCAGCAAAGGGTTAATTAGGATTATTTAAATCCTGTCATCTCGACGAAGCACTTTTTAAGTGGCATCAAAGCACTGTTAACTAAATGGTTGACCGTGCTTTTTATTTCGTTCGTAAAATATCGTTTGAAAACACTTTTCCAGTATGCAATTCGGTGTACAAAGCAGTACTGTAAAACTGTCATTTTCTTGGAAATAGGCACTCAAGGCTAGTCTTTAACTTTTAGACAACTATCTCAACCCATCGTTTGAGCGCATTTAGATAAAATAGGCGATTGATATACCCAAACATAGTACCACCAGCTTGGATAAATTGAACTTAAGGTTTTTATTAATTTGAAATAGAACGGTTGTAGCAATATGTAAAAAGACACCAATCATGATGGCATTTACGATATTGATATATTCTGTAGCCAAGATGGTATTATTTGAAATATAAGTACCTAAGGGTGTCATTACCGCAAATACAAGCAAGAAACCAAAGACCTGAATTTTGCTATAGTTGTATTGTAATAAAAATGAAGTTATTAAAGCTGCAATAGGTATTTTATGAATCAATACACCATACACCATATCATTATGTTGGTGAATAGGAAATCCTTCTAAAAAACTATGGATACAAAGACTGACAAATAATACCCATGGAAGTTTTTTACCTTCATTATGTATCTGGGTATGACCATGCTCAATTCCTTTAGAGAAGAATTCTAAAACAATTTGAAGTAAAATGCCTAATAGGATAAATAGAACGGTTTGCTCTGTATCTAAATGGTGATATACTTCTGGCAATAACTCAAAAAGCGCTAATGCCAATAAGAATGCACCACTGAATGACACTAAGAGTTTAGTACCTGTTGTTTTTTGTTTTTTGGCAATAATTGTAATGCTTACACCAATGAAAATGGCAATAACCGGAAGTATATATTTATACATGATGATACTACTTTAATTTTCGTTCAAACGTTCAGACGAATTGATTCTTGTAACTTAAATGTGTCAAAAAAGACGCTGTTTCAAACCTTTTTCGACACATCAATTTTGTTATTGTTTTGAGTTTTTAATTCAAAAAGAATTAGGGGCGCAAAGCCACTTTAAGTGTTCCCGATGTTCGATCTCGCATCAAATCATATCCCTTCTCTGCCTCTGACAAGGGTAAAATATCTGTAAAGATCTTGCTTGGATCAATAACACCCCTCTCTACAATTGGAAGTAATTTTTTCATATAGGCAGCTACATTTACAACACCCGTATGAATTGTTATATTTCTAAACAAGGCCGATGAATAGGGCTGCTCGACGGTTTCATACAGATGACCAAACCCTAGAACACTTATCGATGCTCCAGCTTGAGTTATTTCCATGCCCTGCGCAATTGCGGCCTTGTTTCCTACAGAATCGATAACGGAATTTGCTCCTCTTCCCGCAGTAAGTGACTTGACAAAAGCTACCGGGTCTTCATGTTTAGAGTTCACTACATGGGTTGCTCCAATGGTTTTTGCCAATTCCAATCTACTATCGTGACGCCCAACCAGAATAATAGTCGAGGGACCAAATAAGGTAGCGGCCATTACCGCACTAAGGCCTACCGCACCGTCGCCAATGACCACAACAGTTTCCCCTATTTTGATATTCGCATTCAATGCCCCGTGATACCCTGTGGCAAAATTGTCTCCCAATGGAAGAACCTTGGTATCATACTCATCTCCAGATAAACTTTCTGGAAGCTTGAACAATGTGGAATTTCCATAAGGAACACGTATAAATTCCGCTTGTCCTCCTTGAATATCATCACCCCCGTGCTGGGCAAAAAGCGGTGTTCCAAATAGACCCCCATGGTCGCATGCCGATGGTATGTCACGCTTACAATAGTAACAATCTCCGTCAACAAACATGGCGGAGGCTATTACACGGTCTCCAACTTTTAGGGTATGAATGTCCTTGCCCACTTGGTCTACTACCCCCACAAATTCATGACCAATTCGCATTCCTTCAAATAAACCCATTTCAGGTCCGTTTTGGGTGAATTCCAAGTCTGCTCCGCAAACACCCGCAAGTGTGATTCGCACGATAACATCATCGTCTTTTATCAATTGGGGTTTCGGTAGATCCACCACCTCTATTTTCGCTCTTTCCTTGTATACTACTGCCTTCATAATGTTTAAATTTTTAGGTTTAAAAAATCGTATTAAGTTTTAAAGAAATATGGGTCGAATAAGACGTATCACAGATTCGTCACTTATCGACATGGCAAAGTTGCGTCATACACGAAGCGATAACTATGATGTGTGTTAAGAAAAAAGCTTGACTTAAGTCATGCTTTAAAATTGATCTAAATCAATTTTTTAAGATTTCGAACGGATTCTACTGATAGATTCTGGAGTAATGCCCAAATAAGAGGCTAAGACATATTGCGGCACTCTGTTCGCAATTTGAGGATATTTATTGACATAGTCCCAATATCTTTCTTCTGAGGTTTTACTAATATTGGTAATGACTCTTTGATTGGAATGAGATAGGGCTTTTTCTATATACAGTCTAAAGTATTGACATAAAGCATGTATCCTTCCGCAGACTTCCTCTACATCGTCGTACTTCATTTGTATAATTATGGAGTCTTCTAAAGCTTCAGCAAAATATTCCGCAGGAGTTCTATTTAGATAACTGTGAAAATCGGTGAAAAACCAATCTTCCACTCCTATGCTTACGGTATGTTCTTTTCCAAAGTCATCTAGGTAAAAAACGCGTACCGCACCTTTTACGATATAGTTGCGATATTCACATACAAAACCCGGCTGAATTATAAATTGCCTTTTTTTAACTCTAGTGATTTTCAATATACTAGTAAACTCGGCTATTTCACTATCTGATAATTCAACATATTTGGCTATATGGTCTAATATTTCCTTGTACTTGCTCATCGATTTCTGTTTTTTCAACTATTATCGTGTGCTGGACTAAAATTCGTTGTTCTGATTCATCCAAGCAACAATATGCTAAGCTGAAGATAACTTTTTTAGCAATACGTCTGCGTTCAATTGGCGCAACCTGATAAATATATGGCCTTACGGTCATAAGAAAACAAAAAGCCCAAGTGACATATGTCGTCGCTCAGGCTTTTATTTATTTAAGGTTAGTGTTGCTCTTCATTAATTACGAGAGTGCGAATCATACACCTTGCCACTGATTTTCCATTTTCCGTTCTTCTTGTACAAGACAAAAAAGTCGGTGAACCGGAATCCGCTCCAGTCATAGAATTCAACTTTGGCCGCTGCAGCGGGTCCTGAAATATCGATCCATGCGATGTGGTGTCTCACATTCTCGGAAGGCCCGCCTTCATCAACAATACCTTCAAATTGGTCTGCGGTCAAGTCATAAACTGTTCCGTCTACCGAACCGACCACATGGGCATGGGCATAGAATGCCGAACGGCTCAACTTGCCATCGCCCGTCTTGGCACTCTGTATGTAGGGATGCAAAGCCTTCACTACCTCTTGGTATGCATCAAAACTTTTTTTGTCTTGGTTAACTACCTCCTGCGCAAACCCGTTAAGAGCAATAAGAGATAAAAATACTACAGTTAGTGTCTTCATCTGATTTTTAATTTTAAGAATTATTTAATTATTAGCGTGTGAATCGTAGACCTTGCCACTGAGCTTCCACACCCCGTTCTCTTTATAAAGGACAAAGAAATCGGTGAACCTAAGTCCGCCCCAATTGATAAACTCTACCTTGGCTGCTGCAGCTGGGCCAGAAATATCTATCCATGCGATATGGCTCTTTACGTCGGGCGATGCGCCTCCTTGTGATACTGCTCCCTCAAATTCATCAGCCGTCATATTATAGAGTTGTCCTCCTATAGCACCTAAGATATGAGCATGATCATAAAAAGCCCTACGGCCTGATTTCCCGTCTCCAGACTTTGCACTGTCGATATAGATTTGTAGTGCTTTTTCTACTTCTTTGTACTCCTTGAAGTTTTGAGCTTCATCTGCTTGTGTTTCTTTTGTCAATTCTTTAATTGTTTCCATTTTTACTTATTGTTTATAATTGTATTACTATTTAATATTAGAACGTTCGTATATAAAAAATTAAAAAAAATTAATATTCAATGATTTTCATCATAAAAGATTTGAACAGACGGTAGGGCTCATCTTTTCCTGAAGCCTTCATACGGGTCAGCACCCCCTGTCTGCCGGTGAGAAAAAGAACTGCCATTTCTGCAGCTATAAAATCTTTTGAAAAGGCGCCATTCTCCTGACCTTCAAGGAAAAACCGCTCAAATATGTCTTGCCATTTTTTGTAATTACGGTCGGCTACCTTTTGAATGTGCTCGTTCTGTCCTGCAATTTCACTTGTAAGGCTGCCCATCATACAACCTTCCTTACATTCCGTAGCGTCTAAGCGCTGTAATTCCTCATTAAAAACGGTCTCCAACCGCTTTGTATAGGGTGCCTCACTTTGCAGCAAGCTTGCAGTATAATAAGCCGCAACCTTATCGCCATAGTATTCCAGCACCTTGGCGGCAAAGTCTTCCTTGCTCTTAAAATAGTAGTAGAAAGAACCACTGGGAATCTCAGCGTTTTCCAAAAACTCCCTAAGCCCAAGATTGTGATATCCTTTCTGGCTCAAAATCTTGACCCCGGTCTCCAAAGCTCTATGTATATTCTCTTTTTTCATTTTAATATTCGAACAGTCGTATACAAATGTATCCACTTACAAAAGAATTAGAAAAAAATAATTTTTTTTCAATTCTCTACCTCCATGGTTCAACTGAATATAACATAGTCCCAAATTATATGGAAAGGTTTTTATAGGGTAGTAATCTCGAATTAGGAGCACTAGGATGATAAGCTATTTCGATCTTCGACATTCAAATGTCGAGAACAAATTCTGCTTTAGAAGATAAAAATTCATTCACCTTATCGATTTGTAGTTATTTATCAAAATAGTGCCTCTTCCGGTTTTCTTGTGCATACGGTATTTTGATTGCCTCTTTTCACGGGTCTTTTTAGATAATAAAAAATAGTTTTCAATTGTTTCTTTTTCAATCTATTGTGATCCATTAAGGCGGAAATACGTCATATAAAATTATATAATCAATAGGGAATTGTAGTTTATACTGCAAGGTCTATGTATATTTATCAACGCACAAAGCCCTGTAGTTTGTGCGTAACTTAAAATCAAACGAGTTTCTGCACGTGCTAATCATAGCCCGGCCATATAGGATAGTAAGAACCAATTCAGACGAAGTAAACTTTACAATTGTTACGACCAACTACAAACATAATTAAGCGCATATCAGATGATTATTAAATTCACAAGGCAGATTAGCAAAATAATTATTTCAATATTCATTCTTACATTCAGCCATTCGTGTTCCGATAAATCAAAGCAAATTCCCGCAGACGATTCTGAATGGACACAGCTAATTGATGAAAACCTCAATGAATGGGATTCATATTTAAGTTTCAAGCATCAAGTGGGATATGACGGAACCCCTCCTCTTGATGAATCAGGAAATGAGATAGCACCTATCGGATTGAATAAACCCGGTTTTGGTGTTTTCTCAACGATAACAGAAAACAATGAAGTGCTTATTAAAGTAAGTGGTGAATATTACGGCTGTCTAATCAGTAAAAAAGAGTATGAAAATTATCACCTCCAGTTGAAGTTTAAATGGGGAGACAAAAAATGGATTCCAAGATTAGATCGTCTAAAAGATTCTGGTATTTTGTACCATTCAATCGGTCCTTTTGGGGCGGAGCACTGGCGCTCATGGATGATGTCACAAGAATTTCAGATTATGGAAGCGCATACCGGTGATTTTTGGAGCCAGGCTACCTCCGCAATAGACATTCGTGCTTACGCATCAGAATCAGGTTTAAATCCGATGGCACATGAAAGTCAAGACTTTTTGAGTTTTGGGGAAGGAGGAGAGGCTGGCAATTATTGTCTGAGAAGTAATAATTATGAGAAAAAGCCGCATGAGTGGAATACCTTAGATTTAATTTGTTTCAATGGCAAGAGCCTACATATCGTCAACGGAGAGGTGGTTATGGTTTTAAAAAATTCAAGGTATATAAATGAAATTGGCGAGGAGATTCCAATGACCAAAGGAAAAATACAATTACAAAGTGAAGCGGCAGAATTATTTTTTAAGGATATAAAAATTAAGTCCATTGAAAAATTTTCACCTGAACATGCAGCTTTTTTTTAGGAGAGCGTTCAAAACAAAAGACTTGAGAAGAGCTTAGAGCTAAAAAAAGAAAGGCCCATTCCGCTACTTGAACCGTTGAGTCTTTAGAAGCTCGCCAGCCTCATTATAGACCTTCCAAGTGCCTGTCTTTTTACCGTTTTCGAACTTACCTTCGTCCCAGAGTTGGCCATTGGTATGGTATCGCTTCCATAAACCGTGTTTCCGCCCTTCATCGTCGAAGCCGCCCGTTCCTCGGGGTTCGCCGGTCTTGAAGTACCATTTCCAGGTACCAAAGATCTTTCCGTCTTTGTATTTACCGCACGATTGCATCTGGCCATTGTTGAGAAAGTACGTCCACATTCCTGATTTCTTTCCGTTGTCGAACTCACCCTGGCAAGAGACCAAGCCGTTTTTGAAATACAGCTTAAAAGGGCCATTTTTAAGATTGCCATCTTCATCGATTCCAGAGATGTCTTTCATTTTGATTTTTTTTTGCTGCTAAGGGTTGGGCTAAATTGGTTGCGAAAAATGTCTGTTTACTTTAGCCCAAGTGAAGGCGCTGCTGAGAACACTTTTACCCCTGAGTCTAAGTTAATGAAATTGTGTCATTTTTTCTAGGTGGTAAACCAAGCTTAAGCAGCTGGGTTTTCAGTACACTGATTAATTAGCTTTCCTTTAAACAATGTCAGAAATTGTTTGTAATTACAATCTAAATTGCAATACAGAGTATAGTTCCTTAGCCGCAGTGTAACCTATTGATAATTAAACTATTTGATGTCATCCAACAATAGAAACGATTGATTAAATTAAGGTTCTATCGCGCTTATCTTCGGATTTGGATAATTGTCAGACTGGTCTTCAACGGTCTCGTCCATACATACAAAATCCTTTTCTACTAAAAGTTTGAGTGCGGTGCCATTTGTTTTTTGAATGCTGCCACTAAAACCAATTTGATTTGTCTCAAACCAATCTTTACTAGCATTTTTTTCTAAAAAAACGGTTATGGTATTGTCATGAAATTTTGCGTCCAGGGTCTCAATGCCTTCTTTTGCTTGCAAAGCATAGGTGAAAAGAACATCACCAAAATTGGTGGTTTCTTCAAATCGACCTGTAGTACAAAAGGCTTCGACTTCTGATCTGGTCAACCGATAACGGATTGAATTTCCTCGAATTCTAATTTTCATCTTTTACTTTCTTTTCAACCAAACCTTTGGTGAATTCATTTAGGGTATCTACTTTTTCTTCGAAATCACCTTTGATAGTTTTCCTAAATTCGTTCAGATTTTTGACTAAATCATCAATATTTGCTGGAAGTACATCCTCAAAAAATTGGCGCAAGCGTTTGGCTGTGGTTGGTGACTTCCCATTAGTGGAAATGGCCACTTTTACATTCCCTTTAGTTACAATTCCGCCCATGTAAAAATCGCAATACGGAGGGTTGTCTGCCACGTTGACCAAAATGTTCCGGCTGCGACAATCATGATAAACTTGCTCATTCACCAAAATGCTATCTGTTGTTGCAATTACCATGTGCATTCCTAATAAGTAATTGGAATTATACTCGGCTATATGCATCTTAACCCCAAACTTTTCAGCAAGGGCAAGGGTCGCTTCCCGATACATAGGCGAGACCATTTCTACCTGGGCATTCGGACTCGACTTTATAAGGAATGTCAATTTTTCCTCAGCAACCATACCGCCTCCCACAATCAAAATAGGCAATTGTGACACTTTTAGGAAAACTGGATAAAGTTCGTTACGCTCCATGTAGCTCTTCTTTTTTGTCGGTTTTATAATTAATAGTGACCCGTGTTCCTTTACCCACTTCAGAATGGATAAAAAGGCGTCCGTTGATATAGCTAATCCGTTCTTTCATAAAGAATAGACCCATTCCGCCTTCGCTGTTATTTTTAGGTACCTCATTTAAAATGGTCGCATCGAAACCATTGCCATCGTCGTCAATAACAATACTCAAAATATCATCGTTGAAATTAATGGTGACCAAAATATAGTTGGCTTGCGCATATTTTATAGCATTGTTTACTGCTTCTTGCGTAACCCTGTAGATATTGGTCTCAGCCAAAGAATCAAAACGGATGTGTTCTTCTGTTTTATTCTCAAAAAGAATAGTTTTTCCGGTAAGTTTTGACAACTCAACGGTCATTTTATGAAGCGCTGGAAAAATTCCATGGTCGCTTAATTCTGGTGGCGTGAGATTGAAAGTCGCTGTGCGAACCCCTTTTATTAAATCAGCAGTTAAATCTTTTAAATAAGATATTTTCTCTCCCGACTTTTCTATATTCTCCAAATTGATGGATTCGATGTTAAATTTCAAAGCGGTTAGCATCTGTCCGATGCCGTCATGAATATCTTTGGCAATACGTTTGCGCTCTTCTTCTTGACCTTCTACAATTTGGCTGGCTTGTTGCTTCTTCTGCAGCATACGCTCCTCAAAATTTTGTTGGGTCAATTGCTCTACTTTCAATTGATTTTGTTTTCTTTCGGTGATGTCGGAGCATAAAATCAAGATACTCTGTTGCTTACTTGCTTGATGCATTGGAATAATAGAAATATCTAACCAAATTTGATGCCCATCTCCTGTAGTAATTTGTATCTCTTCACTACGTATATTATTCTTTCGATTGCTCTTAAGTACTTCTTTCAAGTATTGTTGTTGCCCCTCATCTGTTGTTAGGAGTTCGGACAAAGGGGTGTTCAGTTGCTCTTTTTTGAGCCCCAATAGTTTCAAGAACTTCTTACTAATAAACACAACACTACCATCTTTACGGGCACTAGCAAAGAGCGCGGCATTATCAATTACAAAATTTAGTTCTTGTAATTCTCGTAATGATTTTTCCTTTTCAGTTAGTAAGGTCTCTATTTTTTTGGTATTGGTATCAGATTCCAACTGAATTTGCATCAAGTTAGAAATGGTTTTGCGAATTTGCAGCGATAGGGGTCTAAAAATAAAAAGCATCTCCAGCAGCAAAATCAAAAGAGAAAAAGCCAATAGCCAATATTCTTTCTGTTTTAAATTTTGAAGCTGAGCATTACTACGGGCATCGTACTTGTTTACAATGTTGTCCATTAATTTTAAGAACGACCGTTCATTTTCTAAAAGAATCGCTTTCTGTTTGAGAAAATCAACCGCTGTTACGCTTTCTTTAGATAAAATTTCTTCCGTAGCACCCACCATAGCTTGGTGATGTGGCTCTAAATTTTGAAAAAGGCTTAGAATATCTGCATCCTTTTCAGGAGGTAACTTCAAGGTTTCATCACCTACCTGAAGTCCTTTGTGAGATGATTTCCAGATCGCTAAAGTGTGTTCTATTTCGAAAATAATCTCTTGTTTTTTCTCTGGGGAAGCGATATCATTGAGCAGCAATACTTCTTTGACCAATTTCTGACTGAATGCGCGCTGGCGACCAGCAACATTGATTACACGAGAATCGCTTAATTGAGAATTTAAATGGGTCTGAATTAAAATCTGAGCAATAATTATAGTCAATGCGATGCCCGCCAAGGCGAAGAGATACCACTTCCGAACCCGAAGAAAGGTACTGGTATCAAGTGGTTTTTGATGGCTGCTTTTCGGCATGGTTTTAATTGCTTTTTGCTAAGGTAATTTATAAAGCATTAATCGCCCTAGATACGAGTTGAAGAGCGCTTTCGGAAAGGGGTAGCTTCAGCGCAGCTGTTTGGCCCTTATCAGACATCTTTCGCCATGTTTTTCGTAAAATAGCGATGGTTTTTTCTTCAGGATGTTTCGCAGCAAATGGTTCAAAATAATATTCTAAAAACACCAAACAAATAACATCTTCCAAAGTTTGAGTTTCCTCATTCTTTTTTAAATGCTTCTTTTCTAGCAGAAATTGCACTTGATTGATTACTTCTTTTGAATAGCCTACTTTTTCTAAAATGCTAGCTGCTTTCGCAGCATGGAATTTTTTCAATGCCTGTCGCCATCGCAGATACCCTTCTCGATTCATGTCATAGGTATCTCGAGCGATCTCCCAGCGACAAATATGTTGGCAACGCGCTGTTAGTTGTAAAGCCTCGGAAGCATCAGGAGCAAAAATGCTTAAGCGTTCCGTCATTCGTTGGGCATACAATAGTTCTTTTGCATGTGTTTTGCCTTCAAACACTTCTGTATTCGGGTCTTCTCGATTGGCATTGTCAAAAAGTTGAAATGCGCGCTTAATGTTATGAGCGGTTGCCATGCGATAGGAATTTGGTCAAAGCTATTCAGAAAAGCCTATATACACAAAACCATCTAAGGTTTTAACTGGGTAGGTAGCAATAGCCTTTAAGTCTCCGTTGAGATGTTGCCCGGTTTTTAAAGAGAAGTTGTTCTTGTGCAAGGGGCAAGCTACCTTTGGTTCTAAGTTTTCATCGCCAATCATTCCTCTCGACAACACCATTTCCATTTTATGGGGGCAAAGATTTTGACAGGCATACCATCTGCCTTCTCGGGTAAAATTGAAAATGGCTATTTGTTTGTCTTTGTATTTGATACAAGCACCTCCATTTTTAGGGAATTTAGATGCTTCCGCGGCCTTAAACCAGACTTTTACGTCTGCTGTTTTTACAGTTTCGTATGTGTTTAGATGTAGTGTTGTCATTTTTGAGTTTTATGCGATTTATAACCACTTCCTTAGAAGGGTCTAAATGCTGCAATTTCTTTGTTTTTACACCCATTCTTTCGGCATTTTTTGGGCTCTAAGTGATACAAATTCTATGTTGTCATCAGGTTCTTCCGAATTAACGAAATGGGTGTAACGTTCGCGTATTTCGGGAGTTTCTACTGCTTCTTTCCATTCGCATTGGTAAGAATCTACCAAGGCCTGCATTTCGGTATCTAGTGCCTCAACGATTCCGAGGGAGTCATTAATGATTACATTTTGTAAATAGGTAATGCCACCTTCTAATTTTTCTAGCCATGGAGCGGTTCGTTGAAGGGGGAGTGCTGTTTTAATATAGAACATAATAAAGCGATCTACATATTTGATGGCGGTAGCCTTATCTACCTTTTCGGCAAGCAAGATGGCGTGTTTCGGATTTGCTCCTCCATTACCACCCACGTACACATTCCATCCGCCTTCTACAGCAATAAAACCAAAATCTTTTCCTCTTGCTTCGGCACATTCGCGGATACAACCCGAAACGCCTCCTTTGAATTTATGTGGTGAACGAATGCCTTTGTAACGGTTTTCGATTTCTACCGCAAAACTGACACTTTCATCCATTCCGTAACGGCACCAGGTGGAACCTACGCAGCTTTTAACCGTGCGTAGTGATTTTCCATAGGCTTGACCAGTTTCAAAGCCTTCTTTGATGAGTTCTTCCCAAATTAAAGGAAGCTCATGCAATTTCGCCCCGAACATATCAATTCGCTGACCGCCAGTAATTTTGGTGTAAAGATCATATTTCTGAGCAATTCTTCCCATGGCCATGAGTTGTTTCGGAGTAATTTCACCACCTGCAACCCGGGGTACAACCGAATAGGTTCCGTTGCGCTGTATGTTTGCTAAATAACGGTCATTGGTATCTTGAATGGTATTTTGTTTGTTCGCAGTTTCGTTGTAAATACTGGCAAAAATGGCCGCAACAGCGGGTTTACAAACTTCACAACCGTGTCCCGTTCCTACCAGGTCTAGTAATGCATTATAATCTTGAACACCTCTTAGCTTTACGATATCGAAAAGTTCTTGGCGCGAATATGCAAAGTGTTCACAAATCTGCACTTTAACTGTTTTTCCTAAAGTTTTCAAACTCTCGGTAATTAAGTCTTCGACCATAGGTTTGCAACCACCGCATCCGGTGGCGGCTTTGGTGGCTTTGGCTACAGCTTTGAGATTTTCATTTCCATCTTCCAAAACGGAACAACAAATAGCACCTTTTGAAACCGCCTCACAAGAGCATACAACCGCAGTGTCTGGTAAATCCATTGCGTTACCAAAAGATGCATCGCCTTCTCCGCGACTGCCAATAATTAAGGCTTCCGGATGCTCAGGTAAGGGCATCTCATTCTGATACATTTGAAGCAACATATTATAATCATTGGCCTCTCCAACTAGAATTCCTCCCAATAACTTTTTTCCATCGTGTGAAACATTTATGCGTTTATAGAGGCTCTCTGTCTTGTTTTCAAAAATGATAGAATGTCCTTTATCGGCGGGCATAAAGGGCGTTCCGAAGCTCGCTACATCAACGCCGATAAGTTTTAACTTGGTAGACATGTCTATTTCACTTGCCATTTTAGTTTCCTCTTTTCCCAGAATTTGATCAACCGCTACCTGTGCCATTTCGTAGCCAGGAGCGACCAAACCATAAATCATTTGATTGTATAGAGCAACCTCACCAATTGCTAGAATATTGGGGTCTGAAGTCTCCATTTTATTATTGACGACAATACCACCACGTGTGCCCATTTCTAATCCCGCACTTTTTCCCAATTCATCGCGGGGGCGTATTCCTGCTGAAATGACCAGCATATCTACCGCTAGAGTATCGTCTTCGCCGAATTCCATTCCAGTAATTTTTTCGTTCCCAAGAATTTGATTGGTGGCTTTGCTTAAGTGTATGTTGATACCCATTGATTCCAATTTTCCCTGTAGCACTTTACTACTTCTGCTATCTAATTGACGCGGCATTAATTTTGGTGCAAATTCCACTACATGGGGCTCAAGGCCCATATCCATTACGGCCTTAGCTGCTTCCAAGCCTAATAGTCCACCTCCAAGAATGGCAGCTTTCCCTCCTTTCACTGTATCTGCGTAGGCTGAGGTCTCCTCCAAATCTTCAATGGTACGGTATACAAAAACACCTTGCTTTTCTACACCACGTATAGGAGGTACAAAGGGAACAGAACCGGTGGCTAATACCAATCGGTCATATATCATGGTCCTGTCTTTGGTGGTAGTAATCGTTTTAGTTGCTCTATTGATTTCAGAAACCCTCTCATTGGTAAATAGTTCAATACTATTTTCTGTATACCAGCTTTTCGGAGCTAGACTTAAACGCTCCGCATCGCCATCCTCAAAAAATTCACTCAGGTGAACGCGGTCATAGGCAACTCTTGGTTCTTCTCCGAAAACGACGAGTTTGAATCTTGTGCTATCGGCTTGAGCTACAAATTTCTCGCAGAACTTATAACCAACCATACCGTTTCCAACAACTATTATAGTTTGCATATGCTTCGATTTAGAAAAACAAAAATAAGTATAAATACGTATTTTTTATATGCTTATATGAAAATAAATACGTACTCTTGTTGTGAATTTGATAATCAGACAATAAATAGGATATCGATATGCAGCGAGGAATTAAATCAAAAGTGAGCCTAGTGGGAGCGGGGCCAGGAAGCGAAGACCTAATAACAATAAGGGGTTTGAGGGTACTGAAATCAGCTGATATCATACTTCATGACGCTCTGGTAAGTAAAGAGTTGCTTTCGCAAGTTGATGATGCAATACCCAGAATATACGTAGGAAAACGATATGGCCAGCATTCGTTTAAACAAACCGACATCAATATATTAATTGTAGAAATGGCATTTAAATACGGGCATGTAGTGCGCCTAAAGGGAGGAGATCCATTTGTGTTTGGCAGAGCGCAAGAAGAGATCGAATATGTTGAGTCTTTCGGAATTCCTGTATCAGTTGTACCGGGAATATCAAGTGCATTGGCGGTTCCGTCTAGTCAGGGAATACCGATGACGGGTCGGGGAGTAAGCAGTAGTTTTTGGGTAATGACAGCTACAAAACGCGACGGTACTTTTTCTACAGATTTAAAATATGCCTCTCAATCTGCTGCAACAATGGTTGTTTTAATGGGTATTCGAAAGCTTCAAGAAATCGTTGCTAAGGTCAGTGAATATAGGAGCTCGGAAACACCTATAGCAGTCATTCAAAACGGAACCCTGAAAAACGAATGCTGCACAGTCGCTACCTTAAGTACAATAAATAGGTATCGCAATAGTATCGATATCACTCAACCAGGAATTGTAGTTATTGGAAATGTGGTCGCTGAACACCCTTCCTTTTTTGACGAAGAAGTACAGCGTGTGCTTCATTCTGGCTTATAGGTAAAGAAGACCTTACTTTAATATATAGTGAAGTGACGTTAGCGCTAAAGTCATTCCTTTTATTTCCTAAGAAAATTTGAATTCTTCAATTTCACTAGCTCTTTTTTCGCAATTCACAATTTTTAGATGATACTTAGTCTCATCCTCATAAAAATACGTATGCTAACACATAATTAGCGTTGTAAATACGTATAAATACGTATTTGTACGTACTTTTGAATTGTTAGAACAAGTATAACCATATAAACTTATAGCATATGAAACTAATCTTTAAAACATCTATTTTTCTATCGATAGCCCTTTTCATGGTGGCTTGTGGTGGCAAGGATACCAAAAAAACAACGGAAGCAACTACGGAAACGGTTGCTTCAAAAACCAAAAAACTAGATATAGAAAAACCGCAATTGAAATTTGGTTTTATAAAACTTACAGATATGGCTCCTTTGGCGATTGCCAAGGAAAAAGGTTTCTTTGAAGACGAGGGGCTTTTTGTATCTGTTGAAGCCCAGTCGAATTGGAAGAATGTTTTAGACCGTGTGATTGATGGGCAATTAGATGGTTCGCATATGCTGGCCGGACAGCCTATTGCCGCTGGCGCTGGATTTGGACGACAGGCACAATTGGTAACTCCTTTTTCTATGGATTTAAACGGAAATGGGATTACCGTTTCCAATGACGTTTGGGCTAAAATGAAACCCAATGTACCGAAAGGAGAAGATGGGAAACCCATACATCCCATTAAGGCAGATGCCTTAAAACCCGTAATTACAGAATATAAAAATAGCGGTAGACCCTTTAAAATGGGCATGGTATTTCCTGTTTCAACACACAACTATGAAATTCGCTATTGGTTAGCTGCTGCAGGAATTCACCCCGGTATGTATACTGCTGCAAATGTTCAAGGTCAAATAGATGCCGAAGTTTTGCTTTCAGTTACCCCTCCTCCTCAAATGCCTGCCACTTTAGAGTCAGGTACGATCTATGGGTATTGTGTTGGTGAGCCTTGGAATCAACAAGCGGTCTTTAAAGGTATTGGAGTTCCAGTAACTACAAATTATGATATCTGGAAAAACAATCCGGAAAAGGTTTTTGTAATGACGAAAAAATTTGTCGACGACAATCCGAATACAGCCATTGCAGTAACCAAAGCTTTAATTCGCGCGGGTAAATGGTTAGATGAACCAACAAATCGCGCAGAGGCGGTTAAGATTCTTTCGATGTCACAATATGTTGGGGCTCCTGAAGAAGTATTGGCCAATTCTATGACAGGAACTTTCGAATTCGAAAAAGGCGATAAGCGTCAAATGCCCGATTTCAATGTCTTTTATAAATACAATGCAACCTATCCTTTCTATTCTGATGGTATTTGGTTCTTAACCCAAATGCGTAGATGGGGCCAAATTCCGGAGACTAAAACAGCAGATTGGTATGGTGAAACTATTAAAGATATTTACCGCCCAGATATTTGGAAAAAGGCTGCAGATCTTTTAGTAGCTGAAGGACAAATTCCCACAACCGATATTCCTGATACAGATGGGTATAAGCCCGCTACAACTGATTTCATTGACGGTACGCCCTTTGATGCTAAAGATCCTATTGGTTATATCAATAGTTTTTCCATCGGCAATAAAGACTAAGAAAACCTACTATCCTAATCGAAGCAAAACGAACTAGCATGGAACAAGAAATCACATTAAAGAAAGAGGGGCAAGGGTTGGCATTTTTAAAGCCTTTCATAACGAAACTTACACCAAAGTTTCAAAAGGAAGATATGCTGCACTCCCTAAAGAAAACAGGAATTACTATAGTCTCCATCTTGTTGTTCTTAGGTTTATGGCACTTGGGCTCTGAAGCGCTTTATAACAAAGAAGCGGACTATAAGATTGAAAAGGCGCTAAGCGAGCAAGGGCAGGCAGCTGCCGAAGCAGAACGAGCTTGTATCGAATCGGGTGACAGTAGTTGTCAGCCGAATACACTGCCTTCTCCGGCTCAAGTGTGGCGTTCATTAAAATCACTGATTGCAGACCATAAAGTAATTACAGCAGACAAGGCGGCCTTCGCCGAAAAGATGGCTGAAACAAATTCAAAGTTAGTTGCGCAAGGTAAAGCGGCAATTGTCTATACCGGTCGTGCTTCTTTCGTTGATATTGTTTTAACAAGTATCAAAACGGTGTTCGCGGGCTTTTTATTGGCATTATTAATAGCTGTTCCTATCGGAATCATAATTGGTTTGAGTCCCTCTTTACGCAGTGCATTTAACTGGTTTATTCAAGTTTTTAAACCGGTATCTCCCGTTGTCTGGTACTTGTTGGTATTTATGATTGTAAAGACTTTGTATATCGGCGATAGTTCAGACAATGCCTTTGTGATTTCGTTTATAAGCGTAGGCTTATGTGCCATGTGGGCCACACTCGTCAATACAGCAATGGGCGTTTCTTCGGTAGACAAAGATTATATTAATGTTGCCAAAGTTTTAAAACTAGGCACCTTTCAAAAGGTGTTTAAGGTGATTTTACCTTCTTCTTTACCATTGATTTTTACTGGATTGCGAATTACCCTTTCGGTTGCTTGGATGGTTTTAATTGCCATTGAACTTCTTGCCCAAAGCCAAGGCTTAGGGCTTTTTGTTTGGGAGGAATTTCAAAACGGAGCCAACGATTCGAACGCTAAGATTATTGTAGCAATGTTCATTATCGGTATTATAGGTTTCTTACTAGATAGACTGATGCTAACTGTTCAGAATATGGTTTCCTTTAATAAAAATGAAGGCGTTTGAAAAAGTGCGAAACACGAAATAATACCAGGAAATGAACTATACTACTCTGAACTCATACGCAGCATAATGGCATACTTAGAACTAAATAACATAAATAAAACTTACGGTGAAGGAGAGCACGCTACCGAGGTACTTTCTGATATCAATCTCAAGATCGAGGAAGGAGAATTCGTTGCTATAGTTGGCTTTACCGGTAGTGGTAAAACAACTTTAGTCAATCTGATAAACGGGTTGCTAAAGCCAACCAGTGGAGCGGTTCTGTTTAAAGGAGAACCTGTTGTTGACACCAGTCATGAAAGAGGGGTAATTTTTCAAAACTATTCGTTGTTGCCCTGGTTAACCGTTGGGCAGAACGTTTATATGGCGGTCAAAGAAGCTTTTCCAAAAGAGGGTAAAAAGGCGCTACAACAAAGGGTGCGAGACTATGTCGATATGGTAAGTTTAACCCCAGCGATGAACAAAAGGCCTAAAGAATTGTCTGGAGGAATGCGTCAGCGGGTGGCCGTGGCAAGGGCGCTAGCGATGAACCCTGAGATGATAATAATGGATGAGCCTTTGGGTGCTTTAGATGCCTTAACACGGGGTAATCTACAAGATGAGATTTTGAATATTTGGAGTAAAGACCAGCGTACGGCTTTGTTGATTACGAATGATGTCGATGAAGGTATTTACATGGCTGACCGTATTATTCCTTTAAAACCTGGGCCGAACGCAACACTTGGTCCGGAGTTTAAAATTGACATTGACCGGCCTAGAGATAAGACGGCTTTGAATGACAATCCGAATTTCAAGAAGACACGGAATGCCATAATTGAATACCTGATGGATATTGGCGAATCGCGCAAATCGGTTTCCCGTGAGGAATACGTGCTTCCTGATATAGCACCGAAAAGTTTTGTAGCCTAATAAAAAAGAAAATCATGAGTACTGCAACTATAGAAAAAACAGCTTCAGAAAACGGAATCCTATTCCCCTCTAAAGTGATGTTAGATTTGTCAAAATTAAAGAAGGTGTATCCTACACCAAAAGGCGATTATGTTGTGCTTGAAGATTTAAATCTTCAGATAATGAAGGAAGAATTCGTAACTATTATTGGGCATTCTGGTTGTGGCAAGACGACCATGCTTTCTATGATTGCAGGATTGAATCCGATTTCAGGAGGTAATATTGCCGTTTTAGGAAACCCGGTTAAAGGCCCCGGACCCGATAGAGGAGTGATTTTTCAATCTCCTAGTTTAATGCCTTGGATGACTGCTTTAGAAAATGTCTTGTTGGGTGTGAACCAGGTTTTTCCGCACGCTACAAAATCGGAGCGTAAAGATATTGCTAAATACTACTTACATAAAGTTGGCCTTGATGGTGCCTTTGATAAAAAAGCCATCGAATTATCGCAGGGCATGCAGCAACGTGTTGGCATTGCCAGAGCCTTTGCAATTAAGCCAAAAGTCTTGTTACTCGATGAACCTTTTGGAATGTTAGATTCTTTAACCCGTGGAGAACTGCAAGACATTCTGATAGAAATCTGGAACAAGGAAAAAATTACCGCCGTAATGATTACCCATGATGTTGATGAAGCTATTTTTTTGGCAGATCGTGTTGTAATGATGACTAGTGGCCCACGAGCGAAAATTGGAGATATTCTAGATATCAAATTTGAACGTCCGAGGAGCAGAAAAGCAGTGTTGGAACACGACAATTACTATGCCTATAGAAAACACTTGATTGACTTTTTAGAACATTAAAAACCAAGTTTAACACAAATTCTTTAGTAAAAACTTAGATTATGAAAAAACAACACTTTGTAGTTGTTCTAGCCTTGCTATGCACTACATTCACCTTCGCACAATTCACATTAGATGGCCAATTCAAGCCAAGAACCGAATATCGCAATGGTTTTGGTAGTATTATTCCCGATGCCGCAGACGCGGGTTTTGCTGTGTCTACAAGGGTAAGGTTAAACACTGGCTATACTTTTGACTCGTATCAGTTTTATGTGAGTCTACAAGATGTACTGGTCTGGGGAGAAAATAGACAAATTCTGCCCGATGACCAAAACGATTCCTTTGCGGTTTTCGAGGCTTGGGCAAATATCAATCTTGGAAAAGGATGGTCAACAAAGTTAGGACGCCAAGTACTTTCCTATGATGACCAACGTATTTTTGGCGGACTAGATTGGGCGCAACAAGCACGTAACCATGATGCCGGACTTTTAAAATATAAAAAAGATAAATTCATGCTAGATATTGGTCTGGCTTTCAGTCAAGATTTTGATAATCCAACCGGATTTCAATCTATAGGTACCGCCTACAACACCAGTGGTTTTTTTACTTATAAAACCATGCAGTATGCCTATTTGAAACAGCAATGGAGTAATCTGTCTGGAAGCCTATTGCTGTTGAACAATGGCTTTCAGAATTTTACAGGAGAAGGTGATGCCCGCGTGGCCGATGGGGTAAGCAATTTGCAAACCATAGGAACACATTTGAATTTTAAGAAAGGGAGTTTTGGAGCTACCTTAAATGCGTTTATCCAAACAGGTGAACGACAAGGTCAGGTAGATGTAAAAGGGGCTTATTTAATGGGGCTTGATGTAAACTATGCGGCAACCTCAAAGGTCAATTTTGGCCTTGGTGTGGAAGTGATCAGCGGTAATGACGGCGCTGCAAGTGAAACAGGAGCATTCTTTCCCCTATTTGGTACCAATCATAAGTTCAATGGCTTTATGGATTATTTTTATGTGGGTAATCACGCCAATTCCATTGGCTTATTCGATATTCATGCCAGTGCCAAGTTTACCCTTGGTGAAACATCAAGTCTTTTGGTCAAAGTACTGAATTTTAGTGGGGAGCAAGAATTGGCAAGTGGAGAAAAATCGCTGGGAACGGAAATAGATTTGGTATTCACTAAAAAATTCAAAGGCTACGCACTCGCCATAGGCTATTCACAAATGTTCGCGAATGATGGCATGTACGAATTGAAAGGCGTTTCGGAAGATTTAGCTGCAGGCACGCAAAACTGGGCGTGGGTTCAGCTAACGATGAAACCAAAGTTTCTAAATACTACTCCCAAGAAGTAAGATAGTTTTAGCGCTTTGCTTCGATTGGCTATCATGACCCGTGGGGGTTGTGGTAGCCTTTGAAGTTCAAACTCTAGTACAAATTCAACTTCTGTCTTACTTCATCTGTCACGCTACAATATCCGTACTGTCGTTGGAGCGGAGTCGAGAACTTAGGTACACCGAACACTTAACTTCGTGCCTCCTGCATCAAACTTCCAACTTCAAACCCTATCTTTGTACGTATAACTACTTATATTTCTATAAATTTTGAACAAAATCGGCATAGTTTTAGTAGACGATCACTCTTTGGTACGCGATGGTATATGTGCCTTGTTAGAAAGTGAGGCTGATTTAGAGGTTATTGGCGAAGGGGCCGATGGTTTAGAAGCAGTCAAGCTAGTACATGAGAAAAACCCTGATATTCTGATCATTGACATTCGTATGCCGAACATGACGGGCATTGAAACAGTAGAAAAGCTAAGTGCTGAAAATGCAGCCGTGAAATGTATCATACTCTCAATGCATGATTCAGAGGAATATATTCTGCAGTCTGTGGCAGCTGGCGCCAAAGGCTATTTGCTAAAAGATACTGGTAAGGTAGAATTCATCAAAGCCATTCATGCGGTACAAGAGGGCGGTAAATATTATAGCGGAGATATCTCTAATGTATTGGTCAATAACCTATTGAACCCGACTAAGAAAAGTACCGAAAGCCCAAAAAGTGATACCCGAACCAGCAAACCCTTTGATCTGACCAATAAAGAAATTCAGGTGTTGGAGTTGGTCTTATCTGGTCTTACCAATAAACAAATCTCCGAAAAATTACAAAACAGCAAACGCACGGTAGAAACACACCGCTTTAATTTAATGCGTAAAATGGAAGTCAAAAATTTGATGGACCTTTCTAAAAAGGCGCAAGAGTTTAATCTAGTTTAGACCATATTACATATCAGCCTGGCTATTGCAATTTCTTAAACGCCAATTCTAAACTGAAATAATTATCATTCCCCCAAAATATATGCCTACTATTACGAAATTCTAACTAAGTAATTGTACGTATTTTTCTAATTTGCTTATTCATATTTGATGGAAACATCGAAGGGTAAGTTATGCAAAAAAAGAAAACAGAAAAGACTATTTGTTCCTATTGTGGTGTGGGTTGTGGTATTGAAGTTGCTGTCGATACCAAAGGGTCCATTGCGGTAACGGGCGATAAAGACTACCCTGTGAATAAAGGCAAGTTGTGCTCTAAAGGGCGCAATTTAAATTATGTTGTACAAGATACCAGTGACCGCATTGTACACCCTGAAATGCGGTGGAGCAGAAACCACCCACTTCAAAGAGTTTCGTGGGATACGGCTTTTGAACGTGCAGCCGCCGTGTTTAAAAGTATCATTGCCAAACATGGTCCTGATAGCGTGGGGTTCTATGTGTCTGGTCAATGTTTGACTGAAGAATACTACCTCGCGAATAAAATTACCAAGGGCTTTATTGGCACAAATAATATTGATACCAATTCTCGATTGTGTATGAGTTCGGCAGTGGTGGGTTATAAAAAAACAGTGGGAGAAGATGCTGTACCAATATCCTATGAAGATATTGAAGTCGCCGATACTTTTTTAATCGCAGGAGCCAACCCTGCATGGTGTCACCCCATCTTGTATCGTCGCTTAGAGCAACGAAAAGCGGATAACCCACAAGTAAAAGTCATTGTTATAGACCCACGAAGAACACAAACCGCTGCCGCTGCAGACTTGCATTTGCAGATTCTGCCGGGTACCGATGTGATTCTGTTCAATGCCATTGCACGTTGGTTAATCGAAAAACGAAAGACTGATAAGAATTTTATCAAAAGGCATACGGTAAATTATGAAGCAGTGAGAGAAATGGCTTTTTCGCTTTCCATTCGTCAAGCAGCTGAAAAGTGCGGTATTCCGGCATCTGAGATCCGTAAGGCAGCGCAGTACATTGGTGAAGCCAGTAAGTTTTTGAGTATGTGGACGATGGGGCTCAATCAAAGTGTAATTGGAGTAGCCAAGAATCTCTCTCTTCTAAATATTTCGCTTTTAACTGGTCAAATTGGAAAAGCGGGTTGTGGCCCCTTTTCACTTACTGGGCAACCCAATGCCATGGGCGGTCGTGAAGTAGGAGGGATGGCCAGCTTACTGGCAGCCCACAAAGATTTAGGGAACCCCATTCATAGAAAAGAAGTCTCTGATTTTTGGGGAGGAAAGGAAATTCAGGCTGAGCCTGGGTATACCGCCACCGAAATGTTCGATGCCTTAGAAAAAGGCAAACTCAAAGCCATTTGGATTATCTGTACAAATCCCGTGGTAAGTATGCCCAATGTGCACAAAGTAGAGCGGGCTTTGAAAAATGCAGCGTTTGTTGTGGTTCAAGATATATCACACAATTCCGAAACCACCAAATTCGCAGACTTACTCTTACCAGCCGCAGGTTGGTTAGAGAAAGAAGGAACGATGACCAATTCAGAACGCCGTATCAGCTATTTGCCTAAGGTTATTGACCCACCAGCTGAAGCACTACCAGACGTTGAAATTCTTTGGCGGTTTGCACAAGCCATGGGTTTTGAAGGTTTTGATTACAAAAACGCAAGCGAAGTGTATGACGAGCACTGCTTGTTAACCAAAGGCACCAATATTGATATTTCCGGGCTCAACTATGAGCGGCTTAAGAATGAAGGAAGTTTTCAATGGCCCGTACCGCATGCCGATCACCCAGGTACCCCCCGCTTGTTTACTGACGCTATTTTTCATACCAATGATGGCCAAGCACATTTTAATGCGCCAGTAACGCTATACAACGCATCTGAAGCTACGAGCATCGATTTTCCATTGGTTTTAAACACAGGAAGAGTTAGAGACCAATGGCATACACGTACGAAGACGGGTAAGGTGAAACGACTATTGACCCATGTTCCACAACCCTACCTTGAAATGAACAAGGTTGATGCTTACCTACGAAAGCTAAAAGATGGTGATATAGCGGTGATCAAAAGCCGTAGAGGAGAAGTGCAGGTGAAGGTAAACGTCACTAGCGATATCAGAGATGGTATGGTTTTTCTCCCAATGCATTGGGGTAAAGTATTGAACAACGATTTTGGTCGGGCTAACAATATTACGAATGATCGAGTCGACCCAGTTTCCAAAGAACCTGATTTTAAATATTGTGCGGTTCAGGTAGAAAAGTTTGTAAAGCCAGAACAGAAAATAATAGTCATTGGGGCTGGTGCAGCGTCCTATCGTTTTATACAATCGTATCGCGAGAAAAATCAAAAAGATGCTTTGCATGTCTTTTCAAAAGAGAGAGATCCTTTTTACAATCGTGTATTGCTACCAGAATATGTGAGTGATGAATTGTCGTGGCAATCTCTTGAAAAACTAAAACAAGGAGAACTTCAAAAGTTGAATGTTGTTTTGCATCCCGGTATCGGAATAACGAAGGTTGATGAACTAGGAAAAAAGGTAACCGACACGGATGGAAATGAACACAGTTATGACCTGTTGGTTATGGCTACGGGAAGTCGCGCTTTTGTACCCAGCGAAGTAAAAATGGACATGCCCGGACGTTTTACGATGCGTGAGCGCGGTGATGCGGACAAGCTAAAGTACTATTTACAAGAAACTGGGTTGGCTGCAGAGGAGCAGCATGTAGTCATTGTTGGAGGAGGACTATTAGGCCTGGAACTCGCAGCTGCATTAAAGAAAATAAACATCAATATCAGTATTGTACAACGCGCTCCCCGATTGATGGAGCGACAATTAGATAACGTAGCGAGTCGCTTGTTGGCGGAGGATGTTATCGAACGAGGAATCAATATCTATTTCGATAATGAAGTAAGCACTGTTTTTGAAGAAAAGGAAAGTGCTAGTTCCTTACTTGTCAACCTTAAAACAGGGCGTACCATACAATGTAATGCTATCGTCTATGCTATTGGCACCCGACCCAATATTGAATTAGCGAAACAATCGAATCTCGAGACCCGACGTGGTGTAACGGTCAATTCATATTTACAAACAAGCAACCCTTCAATATTTGCTTTGGGTGAAATTGCAGAGTTTGAAAACGCCCTTTTCGGAATTACTTCCGCCGCAGAACAGCAGGCAGATATTGCCGCCAATTATATTTTGGGTGATTTTAGTAGCATCTATAGCGGTTCTGTATTAATGAATATCCTAAAATTTGAGAATCTAGACTTATGTAGTATTGGTATGGTGAATGCACCAAATGGCGATAATACGTATGAGGAAATACTATTAATGGATGTCAGTAAGCGTTTTTATAAGAAATGTATTGTCAAAGACGATACCTTAAAGGGAGCAATTTTAATGGGAGATAAAAACGAATTTGCAGAATTCAAACGGTTGATAGAAGAAGAAATTGAACTCTCCGAAAAAAGGAATGAACTTTTACGCGGCGCTTCAAATACAATTCCCCTAAAAGGAAAATTGATTTGTTCGTGTAGTCAGGTAGGAAAGGGTAATGTAT
This sequence comes from Maribacter sp., assembly GCF_039974175.1. Lineage (GTDB taxonomy): Bacteria > Bacteroidota > Bacteroidia > Flavobacteriales > Flavobacteriaceae > Maribacter_C. The sequence continues at coordinate 1,427,153 of NZ_JBDWJN010000010.1, read as the reverse complement.
TAGATGCTATTGCCTCTGGCTGTGATGACTTTAATAAACTATGCTCCGCAACTGGAGCTGGTTTGGGTTGTGGCAGTTGTAAGCCCGAGGTGAAAGCCTTACTAGATGGACAGCTGCAATTGAATTAAAAATAGTAGGGATAAAGTATGTGGCTAGATGGGAATACAATACCACGGCAGGAAGTCAATCTCATCCAAGTGGAGGCCTAATCATATATAGTCTTTACAAGCTGAGTAAATCCTGAACGCATCCATGGCGCACTGGAGAATGTTTAGAAAACGAATAACCTACCGGCATAAACGAAACTATGAACGAAGACTTACATCGGATATTAATACGAGGCGGAGTTACCTCACCTGGCGAATTGAAAGATATCATTTCAATGCTAGAAACAGCTGGTTTGAAGGAAGTTCATTTTGGCTCACGACAAGATTTACTTTTTCCAATGAATGCCACAGACGAAACACAGTTGAAAAGTATTTCGCAATTCAATACTGATATTGTTGGTGAACGCAAGTATCAGAATATTGTTTGCAGTTATGTTTCTGCAGATATATTCGATATGACCTATTGGTTAAAAGGGTCTACTTATCTCTATATTCTTGAAGGTTTTGATTACAACCCGAAACTAAAAATCAATATTACCGATCCAAAACAAAGACTAGTACCCATTTTTAGCGGAGATTTAAATTTCGTTGCATCTGAAAGTGAAGATTATTGGTATCTGAATGTTAAGCTTCCCCAATGGAAGAGTTCGGCCTATTATCCGGTATTGATTTACACCTGGGACATTGCCAAAATTTCTCAAGCTATTGAGACCATATACGAAGATATTCAAGATGTCGAGGAACTCTTTTTTGTACTTAGTAAAAAGCTAGATACCAATAACAAAGCCATTGAAAAAGAATTGAAAATTGCGTATACAACCTTTCCGTATTACGAAGGAATGAACCGCATGGGGCTTGACCAGTATTGGTTGGGTTTGTATTGGCGCAACAACAACTACGATCTCGACTTTTTAAAGGAGTTTTGCGGTTTTTGTTTGGACAATAGTATTGGTAAAATATGCATAACACCATGGAAATCTTTTGTGGTAAAAGGAATAAAAAAAGACAGTCGTTTAGAACTTGAACGCTTTTTAGGGCAATGGGGTATAAACGTGCGTCACTCGCAGTTGGAAATGAATTGGCATGTACCTGTAGATGATATAGAAGCCTTAGAACTCAAAAAATTCTTGGTGCGTAGTTTTGATCAAAATGATATCAGCACCTACGGACTCACTTTTGGTATCAGTAATGATGTTGGTAAACGTTCACATTTTGCTTCTGTAATTATTGAGAAGAATGCAGCACCCGCAATTGTAAAAGACTTTGAAGTGCGACCCACATATAACGTACTACACTTTGAGAACTTTGATCCAAATACTCAAAAATACCTTGCCTATGCACAAGATGTAGACAAGATTGAACTTCCGGGTCTTTTGATGGAACTCAGTAAAAACTATTTTGAACAATTAGGTAAAATAGTAACGAAGGAAGAACCCACCAAAAAGAAAGGTGAAAAGCATACCCAGTTGGTGTATCAGTGCCAATCTTGTTTTACAGTATATGACAAATTATATGGAGACGCCAAAGCGGGTATATCCGCAGGTACTATTTTTAAAGATGTATTCGAATCTTACCACTGTCCGGTTTGTGATGCGCCCAAGAATAACTTTAAGAAAGTAGCCTTAGAAATAAATAGTTTTTAACTCAAAAAGAGGGTACGCTAGTCTTCTTGAATTCGTTTAGTTCAACTGTGCTATGTACAATACACCTTAACATTTGCTGGCTATTGCGCTATCTGTCACCGTGCTTATCATTTGATTAAATATTTATTCCATTCCGGTTTGGCCTGGGTCAAGGGAAAGTTTTTCCATTGAACTGTATATAAGCTGCATTCATCTATACTTCAATTCCATTCGTCTACACCTTATGTGCTAATGCCTAAAAAATTGGCGACCTTTGCGGAGCACAATTGAAATAATCAGGTGATGAATATACTGCTCATTGAAGATGACAACATAGAAATTATGAAGCTTCAGCGCACGGTTGCAAAACTTGCGTTGAACCATAAGATTATAGAAGCAAATAATGGAGAACAAGCCCTAGAACAACTCAGGTCGGGAAATCTCTTGCCAGATATTGTATTGCTAGATTTGAATATGCCACGAATGAGTGGTATAGAATTTTTACAAATACTAAAAGAAGATAGTACTCTAAAATACCTGCCCATAATTGTGCTCACCACATCTGAAAATAGAGCAGATTTACTGGAATGCTATAGAATTGGAATAGCAGGCTACGTAATAAAACCTTTGAAATACGAGGACTATCAAGAAAAGTTGTCAAAAGTTCTTGCCTATTGGGAAGTGAACGAGTTGGTAAAAGGCTAACAAAAAAAAGCATTTCACAACATTTTTTCTTTTCCTTGTAACACATTTCCTACTTTTATTGCAAATAAGATATCAATGAAAGGAATTGTTTTTACAGAGTTTTTGGAAATGGTAGAGGCTGAGTTTGGTCTCGAAACCGTTGATAATATTATCGAGAAATCTGATTTGCCTTCCGAAGGAATATACACTTCAGTGGGTACCTATGAATTCAACGAGATGGTAAGTCTTATTACGGGTCTTAGTGAAGAGGTTGACTTACCGGCAGGCGATTTGATTTATGCTTTTGGCTTATATCTATTTACTAGTTTGGGTAAAGCGCATCCAGAAGTTATACAGAGCTATACCTCTCCTTTGGCTTTAATATACTCTATCGAAGATCATATTCATGTGCATGTAAAAAAGTTATATCCTGATGCGGAGCTGCCAACCTTCAAGATTCTGGAAAAAACAGATACTTCTATTTCGATGATATATTCCTCTTCAAGAGGATTATATAGATTAGCCCATGGTTTAATGGAAAAGGCATTTGAACATTTTAATGGTAAAGCAGATATTTCCTATCAATTGCTATCGGAAGACGGCACCGAAGTAAAATTTGATATTGTCCAACATGGATAGCAAAGAAATAGTACTCTTAAAAAAGGCGCTTGAAAGACAGAAGAAGGCTCGTCAACAGGCCGAACATATTTTAGAGGAAAAGTCTAAGGAGCTTTATGATGTTACCCATCATTTACAGGAAACAAATAGTAAGTTAGAAAACTTACTTAGTGAAAAAGCATCTGAACTCGACGGCGTATTTATCAACATCATAGACCCCTATGTTGTGATGGATTTAAACTTCAATGTTATTAACATGAATAGTTCCGCCAAAGAATTTCTAGGATATGATCATGCTAAAGAAAACCTGAATTTGGCTAGAATCGTCCATAAAGACTTCGTAGAATATACCGTTCAATCATTTAAATCACTTGTTGAGGTAGGTACACTAAAAAATTACCAGGCGAAAATATTGACAAAGAACAAAACGGAAAAATGGGTGCTTATAAACAGCAGTCTTATCTATGATGCAGAGCGAAAACCCATAGCAGCTCAAGGTATAGTTAGAGATATCACTCAGGAAATGGAGATTAAACAATTACTTTCTGAGCAGAAAAAGCAGTTAGATATTATTGTTGAAAACTCTCCATTAGGTATTGTTCTTGTGGTAGATGATAAGATGGTTAAGGTAAATAGCACTTTTGCACAACTTTTAGGATATACGCAAAATGAATTGATACAAAACAATGTGAGAAACATTTCTTCACCAGAAGACCTTGAAGACTCAGAGCAATTAATGGCCAAGATGAACAGTGGAGAATTGGATAAGTTCTCAGTCACAAAAAATTACTTTAAAAAGGATGGTAGTTATTTGCTTGCTAGAACCTTAGTTAGCGCGGTAAAAGATGAAGCAGGAAATATAGATTATCAGGTGGCATTGGTCGAGGATATTACAAAGGAAAAAGAGGCGGAAGAACGACTGAAAAATGAAAGAGAAAAATATAGCAGTATCATAGCGAATATGAACTTAGGGCTTATTGAGGTTGATAACCAAGATGTAATTCAGATGGTCAATCAAAGTTTTTGTACCATGAGTGGTTTTGATGAAAATAAGCTAGTTGGAAAAAAGGCATCCGATATCCTTAACGTAAGGAACAAAAATATCTTTGAAGAAAAACAAGAAAAACGCGTAACAGGTAAGTCAGATTCATACGAAGTTGAAGTATTAAATAAAAATGGAGAGCTTAGACACTGGCTTATCAGCGGCGCACCTCGTTATGACAATGCCAAAAATGTAGTTGGATCTATCGGTATTCATTTAGATATAACAAATCAGAAACAGCTAGAGTTACAGAAAGAGAAGCTTTTAAAAGATCTTGAAAAGAGTAACGAAGGTTTACAAGAGTATGCTCATATTGTATCACATGACTTAAAGTCTCCTTTGCGTAGTATAAGTGCCTTGGCTACTTGGTTGACCGAAGATTACAGTGATAAATTGGATGATAGCGGAAAATTTAACCTACAACAAATTCAAGAGAAGATAGAAGGAATGGATCGCCTAATCGATGGCATACTTAGATATTCAAGTATTAATGATGACAATTTAGATAATATGGTCGTTGACCTCAATGAGGTAATTGATGAGATACGTGAAATAATTTTTGTGCCCGATCATGTGAATATCAACATTATGAATCCCTTACCAAGTATTAAAGTAGATAAAACCAAAATTCATCAACTTTTTCAAAACCTGATCAGTAACGCGGTTGTGAATATTGAACGCGAAGTCGGCCTTGTTGAAATAAGTTCCAAGGAAAATAAGTCACATTGGGAATTTAGTGTTGCCGATAACGGAGTAGGTATTCCTAAGGAATATCATGAGAAAATATTCAAGGTATTTCAATCCATAGGCAATAACGAACGTTCCACAGGAATTGGACTTTCTATCGTAAAAAAAATAATTGATCTCTACCAAGGAAAAATCTGGTTGGATAGTGAAGTTGGTAAGGGAACTACTTTTCATTTTACCTTAAAAAAATAGTATGCAAGAAACCCCGAATCTAAATTATATCAAAGAACTCTCAGGTGATGATAAGACCTTTGAGCAAAAGTTTATACAGATTTTAAAAGATGAATTTCCTGTAGAACAGCGAACCTACATTGATCACATTGAACGCGATGAGCCACGTATGGCCGGCGAATTGGTTCATAAACTAAAGCACAAATTCAACATTTTGAGTATGTCAGAAGCTTATGAATACGCAATTCAATACGAAGAGGAACTACGGGCAGGGGGCACGAAAGGCGATGCAGGCTTCCGAAGCATATTGGAAACCATAAAAAACTACCTAAATACCATATAAGATGAACTGTATCATTATTGATGACGAAGCAGCTGCCAGAGCAATTGTAAACCAGCTCTGTTCCAAGATTCCAGATTTAGAAGTCATCGAAGAATTCGACAATGCTATCGATGCCATGAAATTTTTAAACCAGCATTTGATTGATGTGGTTTTTCTCGATATTCATATGCCTGGGTTCAGTGGGGTAGATTTTGTACAGACCTTGAAAAATCCTCCTAAAATTGTCATGACGACTTCTGATACTGAATTTGCTATAGCATCCTACGAGTATGAGGCGATTGTAGATTATTTGGTAAAACCTATAACACCCGAGCGTTTTGAGAAGTGCGTTGAAAAGGTCAAAAATTCTTTGACTCAGCAACCCAAAGTTATTGAAGATGAGACATCTTCCACGGAGACAGATGAAGATTTGTATATCAATATCGATAGAAGACTCATCAAATTGAAATTAAATGAAATCATGGTCATCGAGGCCAAGGGTGACTATATAGATATTAAAACGGAGAAGGAAGACTACCGCGTTCATACCACCTTAAAGAAAATTAAAGCAAAGCTTCCTGAAAAACTGTTTCTTCAGATTCATCGTTCCTACATTATCAACTTTACTAAAATTATAGATATAGAGGATAATAGTGTGCTCATAGAAAAGAATGTGATTCCTATTAGTCGCTCGAATAGACCAGAGTTAATGCGAAGACTAAATTTACTGTAATACGTTCTTCCATAGTATTCTACCACTCGTCTACAGTAAATGATCGCCCATCTATTCTCGGTGCAACAATAAAGCAAACCATCCTATATTTGGGGTATAGATTGATGTTTAACCCTAAATCTAAATATTATGAAAACAATTATTCTTGTATCTATTTTGAAGATTATGGTTACCGGACTTAAGACGGTAATAAGTACCACTATCGTGGGCGTTGCCTTTGCCATTGCTGGCTTGTTGTAAAAGCTAATTCTTCCAATTATATATGGGCTCGAAACCCATGCACTTCCTTTTTAAATTTGGGACGGAGGGCGTGCACCAAATCAAGGACAATCTTACTTTATTGTAGGGTTGTTCTTTTTATTTCAGCAAAACGGTTAATTTTGTTTTGACGCAGTAAGGCCAACTTAATTTATGTACGTATTGACAAAATAGTAGTATCATTTCAAGTCAGTATATGCCATTGTTGTACACCATTTGGGAATGAGCGTAATTCGTAAAATTGATTCTGAGTTTATTTCAATTTGTCAACAGATTTTAAAGGAAAATCTAAGCGCAAAGGAATGGAACCAGATGGAAAGTGCTGACCAATTCCAAACGGAACATTATTGTGGCGGATTTGATGGATCGGAAAATGAGTTTACTTTTAGCTACTATGATAAAACCGGAATGAGTTTTGGTTTCAACTACCATTATCAGCTATAGAAAAAGTGAAAAAAGGAATTATACTGGAAGTTGAAATGACTAAAGCGGAATAAAAAACGGGTATACAACAACTCGTATTGTTCATTGTAACTTTTAATTTAGGCACGACTCTGCACAATCTTCGTATATTTCATTGGCGGAATAATCCCACGGATCACTCCACTACTAAACATACGCAAATCTCTATAAACCATTAAAAGCATTCATGTGATTTTACAAGTTATAAAATTGAAATCGAAGCTTCCTGAAGAAGAATTATTAAAGAAAGCGAGGGAAAGAGAACCTCTATTTAAGGCCATCCCAGGGCTCATTCAGAAATACTATGTAAGAACCAGTGTGCCTGAAGAATACGGAGGTATTTATGTTTGGGACTCCCCAGAATCACTACTATCTTATAAAGAATCCGATTTAGCCAAAAGTATTCCCGAAGCTTATGCGATTAGTGAAGCTCCGAATATTGAAATTATGAATATTCTTTTTCAATTAAGAAAATAGGATCTATTAGCAATCGGAATGAAAAATTTCAGCATCCAATAGTGGGATGCCATTGTTAAGTCGACAGTAGCTATCGGAATTAGATAGTTAGAAGGGGAATTTTAGACCGAACCTCTTGTATAAGATTACAAAACGGTAGGTAATAACGCCTATAGATCATTGTGAGGGAATTGCTTAGTGCGAAATTCTCCTTTTACAATATTGGCCTAGTGCACTCACAATAGTTCTCGCTAACGATTACATCATGAAATTGCAGCGGAGTCCCCCTTTTAATTTCCCTGCACCGCAAATAATGGCTTTTCCAAAAACAACCATTTTAATTTTAGCCCAATCTCAGTAAACTCAAAACCTGCTGCTGTGGCTGAAGCAATGTTGCTGTATTTGCCATAGAGGTTCGTGCTCAAGCGTTTTGAAAATTGATGCTTTAAGTCAGCTTCTGCTCTAAAGATAGGGGTATTTGGGTCGTTTTCTACTTGTTGGTATCCCGTGGCGGCGCTAGCGCCATAGCTGGTTTTCTCTGAAAATCGACCACGTATATCGGCGAAAAGTTCCAAGGCTTTGTATTGCTCTGGGCTAAAGTAAATGGCTGGTAATTGCTCTTTAAAGGTGATATATTGGTAGTTGACTCCCATTTTTAAAGCAGGTTTTTGCATCAAGGTATAATAAAGAGAAGTGAACAATAAGTTTCGGATATTGGCATCGCTCTGTTGCGTATGCATCAATTGCGTATACCAACCCAAATTAAAGTTGGTGCCTAGATTGTAATTGAGTCCGTAGTGGTTTTGTACAATTTCACGTTCAATAAGATCGGCATTAAAATTCTGCACCTCGCGCTGATAGCCTAAGGTCAGGTTTTGCAATTTTAAAGGTTGCAATTGCAGACTGACATCTAACACCGGTTGGGTATAGGCCTCTGTCATAAAACGGGAATTATTCAAACCTAAAACCGTTTTTAAGGCGGTCTTTGGAAGAAGTTTGTATTGTAGTCCCGCTAAAAATACATGCGAATTGGCTTGGTTTCCGGTCACTGTATTTTCGGTAGTTCGGTAGAAATATGAAACCGTAGTTTTGAACTTGGTAGATAAAGGCAAGTCGGCCGTCGTATTTGTATAATAGGCTACATTATTGCCATTGTCAAAAGTATATGCCGCGTGCTCCTCTATACTTGGAGTGTACATAGCATCTAATTTTTCCAGGAAACTTTTGGCGTCTTTCTGGTTATTGTAAATCGCCAAAGTTTGATAGGCAGCTTTATAGGCGGGTATAATTTTGTCAGAAGCAAAGAGCGCGTTGGCTTTTCCGAGGTTACCATCAAAAGAAGTGCTGTCATTGGCCAAGATGGCATCGTACTTTTGTACACTCATTTTTGCATCTCCGGTATAGAGTCCTAAAGTGGCTTTGAGGGCATGAATCCAGTTTCGGTTTGGGTATGCGCCTTCTAGACTATCGATTTGCTTTTTGGCTTTGCCGAACTTTCGGTTCCAAATCAAGGCCTGTACATAGCGGTCATAGGTACGCTCGGTCAGTTCGAAATCATCAAAACGAGCGACTTTACTCATGGAAGATGTAGCAATGGCTAAGGCCTCTTTGTCGTTCTCGGCAATATGTTCGGCCAAACTAATTCCGTTCAATGCAGTAATAGAATCGATAGGTGAGGTCACATAGCTCGCGTACATGGTTTTGGCCTTTTCTGTTTGTTTCGTAATCAGATACAGGTTGGCCAGATTCAATAAGGCATCTTTATCTTTAGGAAAGTCTACAAAAATTTCCTTGAGTAAAGCCTCACCACGGTCATAGGCTTGATCGATGACATATTGGTTGGCATAACCCAAGCGCATAAATTTTCTTGAGACTTTAGCACTGGGGTTTTCGGGTTCGATTTCCAAAGCTTTTGCTATCCACTTTAGGGCTTTTTCGTATTCTTTTAAGTTGCTTAAGGTATTTGCATAGCCTAAGACTGCTCCAAATTCTTTAGGGTGCTCAGCCACCATTGTAGCATATAAGGGTTTGGCTGCTTCGTATTGCTTATCCCATAAAAAAGACTCGTTATAGTTTAAGGCGATTTCAAAATCATTTGGGTAGGTTTCCAATAATCCAGCAAACAAGGCGGTTGCCTTTTTCGGTTCTCCGCTTAACCCTACAGCGCGCCCATAACAGATCTGAGCTGTTTTGTTTGTAGGCTCGGTTTTTAAGGTGTTTTCGAAAAAAGTTTCTGCTGCTGCAAAATTTCCATTTTCTAAAAGCCTAAAGCCTTTTTGAAGCTGTTCTTGCCCCAAAATGGGAACCGTAACTAAAACGAAAACAAGAACGTAAAACAGTCTATTCATTTTTGTAGGTAAAATATTACAGATAAAGAACGCAAAAGGTTTCGTTTTATTGGTGTGCTCATTAAAGTAAAGTTACGACCCCCCTTTACAATTTCAATCGGATGATAACCTACCGAACGTCTACAGCAAATTGCAACTGGTCGATAACATGGCACAAAAAGTGGCAAAAGCGACGAGTTATCCCTTTGAGATAAGCCGAAAGTCACCCCGTCAAACCGCTTGGCCTGGGTCAAAGGCGTGACTGAAGAAACAATATCTGGCCAAAAATTAAGTTATAGTAAGAATAAACCTACAAATATAGTTTTTGATCGAAAACGAAAACAATACCTTAATCTTAAAACCTACCTATGAAAATTCTAACCATTGACGACCAAACTTTGATCCTTTTATCTGTTGAGAAAAGGTTGCAAGAAATGGGATATATTGTTAAGACCGCTGCTAGCGGAAAAGAAGGTATTGCAACCTTCAATACCTTCCAACCCGATCTGGTTCTGGTAGATATCAATATGCCCGATATGGATGGTTTGGAAGTTGTAAAGCAAATCAGACGTATTGAAGAAAAAAAGACCCCAATTTTGGTGATGTCAGGAAATACAAACGAGGATGTCATCATGCAGGGGTTTGATTTAGGTGTCGATGACTATATGAAGAAGCCGGTCAGTTTGAACGAAATGGTCGCCAGAATAAAGCGATTGATTGGAAGCCCAGAAATTCAAAAAGCCCCTCAGAGTGGAGAAGCACGTATGCTGCAAAAACATTGTGTTGGTGTGGTCATACCTTGTTACAATGAGGAAGAGCGATTGTCTAGTAAAGAATTTAAAGACTTTGCCCATAAGAATTTAGGTTACCATTTGTGTTTCGTAAATGATGGTAGTACAGATGATACCCTACGAGTTTTGGAGGGATTAAAAGCAGGCAATGAGGAAAACATTAGCATTTATGACTGTGCTAAAAATGGTGGTAAAGCCGAGGCAGTGCGACAGGGAATGCTGCATTTGGAAAAAGATCCACAGCTGGACTATATCGGATTTTTAGATGCAGACCTGTCCACCGATTTTCGCGATTTTGATGAACTCGTGCAAACCCTAGAGAGTTCTGAGTTTAAAATCGTCAGTGGTTCTAGAATGAGCCGCATGGGGGCAGATATCACAAAAGAATCAGCTCGGAAGATTATCAGTATGACCATCAATCTGATTATTCGAACCATACTTAAAATGCCCTTTAATGATACCCAGTGTGGGGCAAAAATTATGGAGCGAGGTATTGTAAAAACGCTCTTTACCAAACCATTTATCACCAAGTGGTTGTTCGATGTCGAGATTTTTATGCGCATGCGCAAGTTTTACGGTAAGCAAGAGGTGCGGAAATACATCTGCGAACAACCTTTGAAACGTTGGATTCACGCCGATGGTTCTAAACTCTCCATGAAAGACTCCATGAAAATTGTAGGTCAACTTGCCAAGATTGCCATTGCCTACAAGTAATACATTTCTACATACGATTTAAACTTAAAAAGCATAGTATGAAATTAGCTATAGTTACGGCCTATCCGCCAAGTAAGGTTACCTTGACCGAGTATGGATACTATTTGGTAAAGCACTTTAGACTTCAGAAGGAAATAACTGAATTGTATATTTTATCAGATTATACCAGCGCACCCAAGGATTTGGACTTTGAAGAGCCTGGTTGCAACATAGTCGTTAAAGAATGTTGGTCATTCAATAGCTATACCAACTTTTTCAACCTTGCGCAAACGATAGCATCGATAAAACCAGATGCTATCCTTTTCAACCTGCAATTTTTAAAATTTGGAGACAAAAAGATTCCGGCAGCCTTAGGCCTTGTTTTGCCGGCCTATTGCCGATTTAAGGGTATACCTACCATTTCATTGTTGCATAATATTTTGGAACAAGTAGATTTAGAAAATGCAGGGTTTACCAAAAATAAGATGCTTCAAGCAGTTTATAATTTCATAGGAACAAGCCTCACCCGATTTGTTCTAAGTTCAGATGTCTTGGCTGTTACCATCAGTAAATATGTCAATATTTTAGAGAAAAAATACAATGCTAGAAACATCGCCCTAATCCCTCACGGTTCTTTCGAAACGCCACCTGAACCTACTTACCAGCTACCTGAAGGACCGAAACAGGTTATGGCTTTTGGTAAATTCGGCACCTACAAGAAAGTGGAGATTTTAATTGAGGCCGTTGAAATCATAAGACAGCGCACAGCATTAGATATTCAGATTGTTATTGCTGGTACAGATAGTCCGAATACGCCAGGTTATTTAGATACCGTAAAAGAGAAATACAAACATGTTCCCCAAATAAGATTTACAGGATACGTAGCAGAAGAGGATGTTTCCAAGATATTTTCCGAAAGTGCTGTTAGCGTTTTTCCCTATACATCAACTACTGGTAGTTCAGGGGTTCTTCACCAAGCCGGAAGTTATGGTAATGCAGTTGCCTTGCCAGATTTAGGCGATTTGAGCATTCTCGTTAGAGAAGAGGGTTATGTCGGTGAATTTTTTAACGCTTCTGATGTTGATTCCTTGGCCAATGCAATACAAAAGATAGTAACCGATGATTCATATCGAATAGCCTTAGGGAAGGCCAATTATAAGGCCGCATGTTCTTTACCCATGTCAGAAATTACTAAAAAGTATATTGACTATTTCAAGGCTATCCAAATTTCTAAGTCCAATGGTTTTCCGTTTGAAATCGAAAAAAAGAAAATAGAAGAAAAGGTAACAACTGAAGAGGTATTGAAAAACGATTAAAGACAGAAAATGGCCATTGATCTATGCCAACGAGTAATCCAACCCAAATTGAACTAATTAAGCAGATAAACAATAGATATTTGCCTTGTAACCTAAAGAAAAACTTAACCTATAATTTGAAAACTATGGCTTTACAAATAACCGAAACTAGAGGAATGTTTTCCGTTTTTGGAGAATTAAATAGTGCTAACGCCAATATTTTAGCGAGACATATGCAACGCTTTCTGAGCAAATCAGATCCAGTAATCTTGAATTTAGAAAGAGTAAGAAAATTGGATGTTACTGCTGCTCATATGCTTCGAGAAATGTATTACAGTGCTATGAGAGACAATAGCGTTTTATCGATAGTCGGTTTAAGCAATTCCAACATTTTAGGGGTACTTCAAAAAACCAAGACCTCATTTATCTTTAGTGATGATCGCATTTAGAATTTTTCAAAAGAAAATTTCCCCCGAAAAGTTGTTTATGGGTAGCGTGCTTCTGGTCAACGGAGGTAACTACCTGTACAACTTACTGTTAGGAAGATTGCTAGGGCCTGAAGTGTTTGCAGACGCAGCGCTTCTAGTGACCTTACTTTTGGTTGTGTCCTTTTTGGGAATGACCTTTCAATTGGCGACGGCTAAATTTGCGGTGCTTTTCTCTGGGAATGACTGGACTGCCTTTCAACAACTGATGTATAAATATGCCCTGGGCTTTGGCTTGCTTGTGGGAGTCTTACTTTTTGCATTTGCTGAAAACCTAAGTGTGATTTTTCAAACGGAGTCCGCTTTGTTATTTAAAACATTTGCCGTTGCCGTGCCTTTGTATTTTTTTATGTCGGTCAATAGAGGAAAGTATCAAGGTAGACAAGACTTCACAAAACTTTCGATTACCTACCAAACGGAAATGTGGAGCCGATTGCTATTAACTTTAGCCCTACTTTGGCTTGTTCCATTGTCACCTGCTTTTATAGTGGCTTTAGGTATCGCCTTGTCCTTCGTCTTTGGTCTGATTCCGTCGAAATTCGATGTAAAAAAGATGTTCAAGAAAATCGCTCTTGAAGCTCAAAAGAAAAAACGTGTAGTTCAGTTTATCGTATTGACCGCCTGCTACGAGCTTACCCAGATTATCATTAACAATAGTGACGTGCTTTTGGTCAAACATTATTTTGATCCTAAAGAGGCCGGACTGTACGCTTCGTTAGCCCTTATTGGTAGGGTGGTCTACTTTGTCGCATGGATGTTCGTAATGTTGCTGTTGCCTACGGTAGTTGAAAAACAAAAAAACGGAGAACCCACGGCCCCCGTGCTTTTTAAGTATGCGGCGTATATCGGTGTATTGTCGATGACCATAATTGCAGCCTGTGCCTTAGTTCCAGAATTGATCATACAAATCATGTTCGGGGAAGCCTATTTGGCCATGGCGCCCCTATTGTGGCAATATGCTTTGGCCACTTCCTTATTCGCCATATCAAACATCTTTGCCTACTACTTTTTGTCGTTGGATCAATATAAGCCGGTCATCGTTTCCGGCCTCTTGGGAATTTCTCAAATCGTACTCATAATGCTATTCCATAGTAGTTTGACCCTGGTAGTTCAGGTACAAATAATCGCCATGATAACTTTGTTGATTGCCCAATTGATTTATTTCGCTCAAAGGAGCATAAAAGCATAAACCTGCTTTTGTAATTTAGAGGTTGATTGACCCGAGTACATCAAGTTCTCGGGTTTTTCATTAAGAGCGTTGAGCCATATTTCGCCTACACACTGCAGTTTTATAGCGGTACTTTCGTCAGAATTGGTTCATCTTTCTCAATCTTCCGTTCGTCTACAGCAATTTTCCACCCACCGTAAAACATCTAAATTTATTGGGGTTTTGAAGGATATTTGTGTCAAATAGTTAAGCTAACCTAATTGAAAATTTAACCTATGAGACTCGCAATTGTAACCGCCTATCCACCAAGTAAAGTAACGCTTACAGAATACGGATATCACCTGGTAAAACACTTTAGACTTCAAAAAGAAGTATCTGAAATTATTTTGATTACCGATAAAACGGAAGGAGAAAAAGAATTGTCATTTGAAGAAGAAGGATGCAAAATTTCGGTACAGGAATGTTGGAATTTCAATGATTACACCAATATCTTGAAAATAAACAGGGCCATTTCAAAAACCAAACCAGATGCGGTACTCTTCAATCTTCAATTTCTAAAATTCGGAGATAAAAAGATTCCAGCAGCATTAGGGCTTATGTTACCCTTATTATGCAGACTTAAGGGAATACCTACGATTTCGTTATTGCATAATATACTAGAGCAAGTAGACCTAGCAAATGCAGGTATAACCGCGAACAAATGGCTCCAACGAGTCTATAATTTTATTGGTAGTACCTTGACCAAATCTGTTCTTGCTTCCGATGTAATAGCCGTAACCATAAGTAAGTATAAGACCATTTTGGAAGAAAAGTATAGGTCAAGAAATGTAGCCCTTATTCCACATGGTGCTTTCGAAACACCACCAGAACCTTCGTATAGGTTGGCAGACGGACCAAAACAGATATTAGCTTTTGGAAAATTCGGCACCTATAAAAAAGTGGAAATAGTAATCGAAGCGGTAGAATTGATCCGAGAACGAACTAACGAGAATATTGAAATAGTAATAGCGGGTACTGATAGCGCGAATGCGCCCGGTTACTTGGCATCTGTAAAGGCGAAGTACGCCCATGTAAAGCAGTTACGATTTACGGGCTATGTGGCCGAGGAGGACGTACCGGTAATTTTTGAAGAGAGTGCTGTAGTAGTTTTTCCATACACCTCTACCACCGGAAGTTCTGGAGTATTGCACCAAGCCGGAAGTTATGGAAAAGCTGTAGCCCTTCCAGATTTGGGAGACCTAAGTATATTGGTAAAAGAGGAAGGTTACAAAGGAGAATTCTTCGAGCCAGATTGCCCCGCCTCCTTAGCGGTTGCATTGCAAAATATTTTGAAATATGATTCGTATAGAATTCATTTGGGAATGACCAACTACAAAGCAGCCTGCTCGTTGCCAATGTCAGCAATTACCCAAATGTATATGGATTACTTTAAAGCGATACAACTTGCCAAATCGATCGGTTGGAAATTAGATATCGTTGAAGAAGATATAGAACAAAAAGTGTAGTTTTCCAGGTTAGGTTGAAGGGAGGCAGTCTGGTTAACTGCCTCTCTTTATTTTTCTTGTGCCAAAACTTGGTATGCCGGCTTTTGACGATTCTCTGTATCAAACAAACCGAAATAGTGTTGTTTTCTTGTCCGCCAAGGTAAACTTCCCGCAACTTCAGTTGGAACTTCTTCAAAATCATAGAGGGTCCAAAATAGGAATGGCACCTTATTATCTAACAATACTTTCTGCATATTTCTATAATACGCTGTTTGCTTGTCATCACTGCCCAAATAGAGATTCCAGAAGCCGTCATATGAAGAATAACCGTACTCCTGTAAGACAATTGGTTTATTCTTAACTTCGGATTTTAGTGTATTATGTGCATCTATAAATTCCTTTGGTTTACGATAAAAATGATAAGAAACAAAGTCTACTTTATCGGCTAAATGAATTGCCGTTTCAGGACTTGACCACCCAATGGTCACCGGATGATTTGGATCCCATTCTTTTATTTTTTCAATCATTTCTTTCAGCCATGATAGCACGCGTTGCTTTCCTCGCGAATCAAAGTCTAAATCTGGTTCGTTCTTAAGATCCCAGCCCAATAAAGCTTGATGATTTTTCAATGCTCCTATAATGGTCTCAGCATGTCTTTGCGTAAGTGTCCAATTAATTACATCATAATCACCATAAAAATCGAATAAAGTAACTATCACTTTTAGACCATGCTTTTCAGCTATATCAAGTGTCTCTTTAAGGCGGTTTAGTTTTTCCAATACCACATCAGCTTTTCCAAAATCTTCGTATTGTACAAACACTCGAATGGTATTCAAATTCATAGCCTCAATAACCTCAAAATCATTGTTGATAATGGAATCATTATAGTGCTTTCCAAAAGTATCCCAGGGTGTATTTTTCGGGTAATAATTTATTCCTTTTAAACGGTTAATAGTTTGTAAAATCGAGTCGATGTTTCTTTCAGCTTTTTTGCTATTCCTTTTTTTGACTTCCATCTGTTGTAGATGACGAATTCTCCAAAACCCATCTTCAAGCAGCATCATTAATTGATAGTTCAAGGTGTCTTTGTGGCAAAAGAAAAGTGAATCTTTGTAGTAAGTCTCTTGATATCGTTCTACGTTTTTATCTTTAAAAACAACCAGTGTTCCATCTTCGCTGTAAAAGTCAAGTTCTAGGTTATGTTTTAAGGTAGTAGCTTTAATATAGGTGTCATTTTTGATGTTGAAATCTATATGTTCGAAAATACGTAAGCGAGCACTGTCGGTATAAAAGTCAGAAATACCATATCTATCATTGTCTTTTAGGGCGATATTGCGCACATGCCAAGCCTTAAGGTAGTCCCTTTCGATTTCTTGCAAAGTTTGTTTTTCAATTGGTCGACCTGGGTTCTCAAGATTACTCCATATAACTTTAGGTGTGTATACTTTTTCCAAAGGCACTTCTAAGTTCAGTATAGAGGCCTTATCAGCACCAGTATTTAAATAAGAGAAAACGGCACCAATACCTGAAATTATCAGTCCATTGATTACAAGAAAAGAAGCAATCAAGATTATACGATAGATAGTTCTATTTAGTTTATTCTTCATCAAAGGTGACATCAAATTCTTTTGTAATACCTGCTACCTTAATCCTCAAATTATAGGCGTCTTCGGGGTAATATTCTTTAAGCATTGAAATTCTTCCAAAACCTTTAACAGATCCTAATTTTTTACTTTCTAAAAAGATTCCTGATTTATTATATACATCTATTTGAACAAGTATTCCATTAGGAATTAGTTGATTCATATAACTTCGTAGCGGCCCAATAGTAATCTCTCTGTTATTATTTGAAAATACAACATCAAAATCATTGATGGCAGTATGAAACATTAAGGCAAGCGTATTACTTTTCGCGGCACCGGTTACATAGGCATTAATGGTCCAGTTTTCCTTTTCGGATGGGTGCAAAATGGTTGCTTTCGCAATACCGTTTATAGTAGCTCCCATAGTATTCAAAATCGCAGCTTGTGAATTTTCGATGATAAAATTTACGATTGTTCCATCACTGATAATATTTTCGTACTTATCTTTTATGACATCGGTACGGAGTTGCATGATTTGATTTCCATCAGCGTAATCATGATTTCTTTCGACCGCTATTTCAAAAGTTTCCGCTAAGGAGGGAAAGACCACGGTTGTCAATTCTTTAGATGTAGTCGCGTTAAATGAAGTATTTACGAAAATTCTACCAGATTTCTTGGTGCTGTAAATATTTTTCCAAGAAATTAAATCTTGAGAAGCAACCATATCTGTGGAAATGGAATTTAAAAACTGTGATTTGAAGGCCACCTCGGTTCCTATAGGGAACACATTATCATAAGCATCTGTGGTAACGTTTACTAGCATAGAATAATCGTCAAATCCGGCGGTTATGCTTCGTGGGCCAAAGTAGGTTTCGAGCGTTGGTTTGCTATTTACTTTTGGTAAAATGTTCAATTGGCCTTGAGAGTATGTTTCTCCATTAGCTATTAGAAACCAGTGACATACTCCTGCTTTGCGACTATAGTTTTGAGGAATTGTAAATATTAATTTATCCATTTCTTCAGCTGCTGCCAACACTGAACTTCCATAAGCGTTTGAGAGTATTAATTTGTAATTCAGCATGTCGTCGGTTTCAAACACCAAATTGATAGTCTCGTCAGCTACGTAACTTTCTTTTTTATTGAGATGCTTTACTATAACCTGATTTCTTGTGGCCTTGTCATCTTTCTCGGTAGTACAAGATGTCAGAAATACGAAAAAAAGGAGTAGAAATATGGCTCTCATTTTATTTAGGATTTCCGATATAACTATTCATATCAAACTTCAGATACGAGTATCCATTCCCAACTAACGGTTGAAGTTGCGCTTGACGATGACTATTATCGCGGTCTGGGAATACTTTTTTGGTAATTGAGGCATTAGGCAAACCATTTACAAAACAGTTTTCTAAACTACTTACTATTACACATAGATTCTCTATGTTTAATGGGTTATAATTGAAATATTGCTTGCGCTGCACACGTATACCTTCATCTAGAAATTGGTGATCAACCCATAGCAGTTCGTGTTTGTCATCATAGTAAGAGATCAACAATTGGGGAATGGTCACTTCTTGAATGCCCCCATTGTACAATGTGCCATTAATACCTTGTTCTGTAAATTCAAGGTTTTGTAGGGCAACACTTTTAAATAAATCAGTATTCGCAACGTTTCCTGCCGATTGTAAGTTGAATTTCACAGGCTGTTCTTCAAGCGCAATAGGCGTAAATTGATCAGGATCAAAAGTAGGAGGCATGGTATCTTTGGTAGAAGACCAGGCAATACCCTCAAAGTTTATTTTAAAAGGGGTTGTCTCTTTGGGCATGAGTTTATGCTTCATATGAAATTTTGAATTATAAATGGCCAATTCCTTATCAACATCATTGTACAAAGTGGCTTTGATAACAACGTCAGCTGGTACGTCATCGACATTCTGTAATTCACCAATAATGCTATACTGCCCTTGGTATTTTACCAGTTTTGCTGTTAGTATTTCAAGTATGGGTTGTTTCAATACATCTTCATGATGCGTTTGTTGTGTCGTAATTTTACGCCGACCATGATTGTAAAAGGTGGTGGTATTCGCCGTGAACAATTGGTCTGGGGGAATGTCACTATCCTTTTTCTCTGGTTTAATGTACCATTTACCTGATTTTTTGATCAGCTCATGAAAATAGTTTTTCTTAACCTTTTCCAAAGGTGTTATCCAAGTAGTCGCAACTTTTGCCTTAGCTCCAGTATCTGATAAATCCAAGATTTCGATGCCTATAGAATCTAGTTTTGCATAAGAACTCAAAATTCCATCAGTGACCGATACTTCGAGCATATATTGGTCGATTTTTATTTCTGATTGAGGGTCAAGATAGGAGTGCGCACGCTCAAATTCTTTAAAGTCCAAGGCGTCATAGTACGATTCTACCACGTTTTTGGGCAAAATTTGAGCGGTATTTTTAAGATAGAAAATATAACCCCCATATATCAGACAGACTAAGATTATTATGGCCCAAATATGGTTGATAACAATAAGTCTTTTCGAGAAGGTATCATAAGCTATCGAAAGATTCATAAAACTTGGTGCTTCGCCCTGTCGAGCCCTGAGTTTTCTTATCCAAAGCATCATTATATTAACTACAAAGGCTAATAGTACAGTAAGAACAGGGATTACTCCCCACATGATGTTTAAAAATATTGGAGTTTCTTGTTTAGGCAATATTTCGGGAAGAGGAGGGACATTAAGTTTTTCCCAAACCATAATTCCATTTTCCAATTGCTGTAAACGTTGCCATCCACAGAAGTATAAGATTGGATCGTAAAATTTGTCGTTAGAAAAAATGTATTTCAAATTATACTTTTCGGGCACGGTAAGAAACTGCTGCAATGAACCGATGCCTTCTACACCCCTAAATTTGGAATTTTCCAAACGTTCAATGGCTCTCGTAGTAAGCTCTGGTAAGCGCCGAGCAGAATGGTAGTTTCCATCGACCGTCATGGCCTTGGTCTGTGCACTAAGCCATGCCATTTGGTCACCAAAACCCAATGGTAAATAGCGCCAAGAATCATGCGAATCTTGACTCAAAAAGTTCACTATAGGCAACATTTTTATCTTAGCTGGTTGCGAGGGCCTAAAATAACCAAGAGTCATAGTAAACCCCACCATTAGTAACAAGCCGCCAGCCATTAATCCACCTAGTAAACGGTGGTAAACTCTACCTAGCATAGCTTGAATACGTACTTTGAGATCACCTTCGGTCATCCGATAAGCAAACTCCCCGAAAATTGGTAGGGCCATAATGGTAGCCCATAAAGTAAATCGATCTAGAGTTAAAATATTAAAAGCCGTTTCCCCCAATAATTTAAGTGGTATAGGAGTCGTTCCTCCCGAACCTAAAATGGTAAGTATAGTAAATGACATACCAAAAAACATATACCGTTTACTAAAAAAACGATAAAAAATATAGGGTAAGATGAAAAGCAAAATACCCCAAGGAATTATAAAGAAAACAAGCCCTGAAGAAGTCACTTCTAAAAAATTGTCTCTTGACCCATGCGGAATAGGAACTTGTGTTATCGGGTTTCTTTTTGAATTATACCAATACGGAAGTATGCATGTAATGATCAAAATCAAAGAACATCCTCCGAAAATCACTATTCTCCAAAAGCTTTTCTTGAATGCCTTAAAGAATATCTTGAAGGAAACATTTTTTATAGTACCTACCTCCTCTCGTGCGGCATCCATAACGGCCATCCCCAGCAGCGGAAATATGAAGAAAACCATTCCAAAAATAGGCGTTACATGATGTGAAGTTACCGTTACCGCTATGAGTGAAAGTGATGATAATAAATAGCGACGCTTACCTGTTTTCGTCCAAAGATAGATTTCAGACATCGCGTGTAGCAAAATTGATAGTGCGCATACACTCGGCAACTGGCCAAAAATGTGTAGTGTTTCAATGAAAGTTGATGAAAAAACTGCTAATAGTGCGGTATAACCAGCAACTCTTTTATTACCGGTCATCAAGGCCGCAAAGCGATATACTCCGGTAATAAAGAGAATAACACTTATAATGGCTACAGTAAACATTCCGAATTTTAGCCCACCTAGATATGATAACAGCCCAATAGTCTGATGAATCAAAGGGGGGTATGATTGTACGGTAAAGCCCGTATACCAGCTATAATCCCATGGTTCAAACCAATCGGCAGCATAATGACTAGAAAAAAAAAGATGTATTAAGGCATCATAGGTATATTCAAGGGTAAAGAATATACTTGAGCCATGAAAAGCAAGGCCGATGATCAGGGCCAAAATCAATAAAGTGTTAGTCTTTCTAAGAGCTTCCATTGTAGGAATTTATAACAAAATAAAGGTATAAATATTGTGCTGAAACCAATGAATCAACCGTCGTACTAAAAGCGTATTTCACCTATTGAAAATCGTTTCTCGACGCTTTGGGTTTAAATTGCACATCTAATCAAGATACATTTGGTTAAAATAGTTTTAATAAAACCACGTATTAAGAAAAATCTAATTAAAACTTAACCTATGAAAATTCTAACCATTGATGACCAACAATTGATTTTACTCTCCGTTGAAAAACGTTTAACCGATTTGGGTTATGAGGTAAAAACTGCCAATAGCGGTACCGCAGGCATTGCAGCTATTGATACTTTTGACCCCGATATGGTAATTGTAGATATCAATATGCCCGACTTAACCGGAATAGAAGTAATTCAGCATATTAGAATGGTTCGAAAGCTTGAAATACCCATTCTGGTGATGTCGGGAAATACCAATGAAAAAATCATTTTAGAGAGTTATAATCTCGGTATCGATGATTACATGAAAAAGCCTGTGAGTTTAGACGAAATGGAAGCCCGAATCAATAGAATTTTAGGTAATAATTTTGTCCAACACTATACCGAAACCAATGTTGATACGAAGATCATTGGTCAGTACGGGGTAGGAGTAGTAATTCCTTGTTACAATGAAGGAAATCGATTATCAAGTGCCTTGTTCCAAGATTTTATAGACAAGAACGTAGGTTACCATTTGTGTTTTGTAAATGACGGCAGTACTGACCATACTTTGGAAGTGCTCGAAAAGCTTAGAAAGGGAAATAAAGCAAGCATTTCGATTGTAAATTGTGAAAAAAATGGAGGGAAAGCAGAAGCCGTAAGACAAGGCATTCACTACCTGTCTCAACAGAATGATTTTGATTTTATTGGATATTTGGATGCTGATCTTTCCACAGACTTTAGAGATTTTGACGATTTGGTAAAAACAATTGGCAATTCTGATTTTAAAATTGTTAGTGGATCTCGTATAACACGTATGGGCGCAAACATTGCTAAGGAATCTGCCCGAAAAATTATCAGTAAGACCATTAACCTTATTATTCAAAGCATACTTGGTATGCCATTTAAGGATACCCAATGTGGAGCCAAAGTTATGGATAAGGAAATTGCTTCTTTGATGTTCAAAAATAAGTTTAGAACGAAATGGTTATTTGACGTTGAAATTTTTATGCGAATGCGTAAGCATTATGGTAAGAAGAATGCCAAAAATATGATTTGTGAACAACCGCTAAAACGATGGATTCATGCAGACGGTTCAAAATTGTCGATGAAAGATTCGATTAAGATTATAGGTCAATTGGGTCAGATTGCTTTGCATTACAAATAGAAACCTATCCTATTTGAGCTATGTTAATTCATCTCGTCGGTCATAAATCTATTTAAATCATCTAATGTAGATTCTAAAGCAGTCAATTGATACAGATGTATTTTGATCAGAACATTAAAAACGTATCATGAAAAGTATTGAACATTCAAAACTGTAGGTGCAGTGCTATTCAACTTCAGATAACGAACGGATTTGGCACTACAACTCCAAATCAAACACAAGCGTGTCTAATTCGGTAGCGGTCCAGGGGCTAATTTTTCCTTGGGTGCGAAAGCGAATACTACCTACTGTTCTGCTGGTGACCTCGGGTTCCACATTTCCCCAGGCGTTTCGAATGTAGGTTGCAATGGCAGCGATTTCTTCATTCTGAAGTGTTGAAAAGGAGGGCATTTCAGGAAGGATATCTGGTGAATCATATTTCTTGCCATTGACTTCCACTGGCCCCTGCATACCATGCAATAACAACATTGCCAATTTTTTTTCATCTCCGGTCACCCATTCCGATTGTTTTAAGGGCGGTGCAAAACGTTTCATGCCCTCACCTTGCGTTCCGTGACAACTCGCACATAGGTTAATGTAATTTTGACGCCCGGCGGCGAATACTTTTTGGTCAATATGTGTTAGCGTATTGGCGGAGGCTATTGTTGAATTGCTGTGGGTAGCATTGCTCATTCCGTTTATAATGGCATTTTTAATCCAAACTTGTGCTGAATCTTTTGCGGTTTCTACGATGCCTTGTAATTGTTCAATTGCTTTTTCAGATTGAGAATTTGTAATGGCAGTGGCAAGCATTTCAAAGAATATTTCAAGATTTTGATTATACATCCCTCGGTTTTCATGAGCCAAAAGATGGGCCAACATTGCAGATTCCCTTCCGTGCATAGCGCTTATAACGATATCGCGCGCAACAGGTAACTGGCCGTATTTCGATATAAACTTCCTAGAGATGTCCAAAGCGATACCTTCGCCGATGAGGTCACTCGAGAGCACCATCTGCATCTTTAAGGAAGGATCAGCTTGATCATAATTTTCTTGTATGTAGCCTTCAAGTTCTTTTGCAATATCAGCGTTTAGCTTTGCACGCTGCGCTACTAGGCGCAAAGCGGCTTGTGCAACCAAGGGATCTTTTGAACGCATGGCAGTAAACAAAAGGTCGGGCTCATCATATGCTAGACCTTCAAGTACCCATAGCGCATGTAGTTTTGCCAAGGCATTGTTTCCATTGAGTACAGCTACTAATTGTGATATAACGCTAAGATCATTTTTTTCGATTAATAAACGTTGTGCCGTATCTCTGGTCCAGCCGTTTGTATTATAGAGTTGTGCTACCAATTGTGATACGTTCATTTCGGAAAGATCTTGGAGCCTATCTGTGGTATCTTTTTTAGAAGTAATTCGCCAAATTCGTCCCATATGAATGGGTTGGTCCAAACCGCGCTTTAGGGTTTCTTCTCTGAGGTATTCGGTCATGTATGGGGCATGCTGTATAATACCTTTGTACATATCGACCACATACAAAGCCCCATCTGGACCCGAAGCTAGCGATATGGGGCGAAAGCGTTCATCGGTAGAGGCTAGGAACTCTTTGTTTTTATAGGTGTTCTCAGCCCGCAACATAAAACCTGCTGCGATTATCTCATTTTGTTTGATGAGGTTGGCCGTGGGTTCGCATACAAAGGCATCACCGTAATATCCTGGTGGGAGGGCATGACCACGATTAATCAACGGACCACAAGCAGATGCAAATTCAAGTATGCTTCCATTTTCGTCTAATGTACCCGGAACGTAGCCTCTATTGATAGCCGTATTGCTCCGAATCGGATATACTCTTCTGTCTAAAATCAAACCATGATCAGTACCGCTACTGGGCTTGTGATTTTTATTTTTGAGCAAAGCATTTGGAGGTACCAAGTCAACATGTAATTGAGACCAATTGTAGTTGTAAAACAATCGGCCTGCATCATCATGACAAATACCCCATTGCCCACGAAATTCTGTTTCATCTTTGATCCATTTGCCATCTACCATCTTGTAACGGTATTTTGATTTGGCATTATAGAACCAGTTATCCATTCCACGTAATAGGCCATTAGCAGAGTGCTCTGGAACACCCAAGCCTCCATAGAGTGAGTCGATAAGGACTTTAGTGTCGGCTTTATAATCTCCATCAGTGTCTGAAACATACCATAGGGGCATATTTTCGGCAATCAAAGCACCCCCCTTGACAACCGCCAATGCCCTGGGAAGTACTAGGCTATCTAAAAAAGTTTGCCTACGGTCCATTTTACCATCGCCATCATCATCAAATAAAACAGAGATTCTACCGATTTTATCTTCTTCACCAGTACCATCAATATCTTGCATAAAACCCAGCATTTCGGCAACCCATAGCCTACCGCCTTCATCGAATGCAATAGCTACTGGGTCTTGCACCAAGGGCTCGGAGGCGACTAACTCTATTTTTAGCTGCTCGTCGGCCAATTGAAAAGTCTTCAAAGCTTGATCGGGTGACAGGGGTGGTGAAACAGGTTTTTCGCAACCATAGAACGACGCAAATAAGCAGCATATTAGTAGTGATCCAATACCTCCTATTTTAAAACGTTCACAGTTCATGATTTTAAAAGATAAAACTTGCGATATAAACACAGAGAGCTGCAAAGACTCCAACTACCAAGGTGCCTAAAGTATACACGCGATAACCGGTTTTAACATCGATTCCTGAAAACTGGGTCAATATCCAAAAACCACTATCGTTTGCGTGTGATACGACCATGGCTCCTGCACCAATGGCAGACACAACAAGGGCTTTGTCGATTTCCGTAGAAAATCCCATGGTCAGTAGCAAAGGGGCGATAATCGATGCTGTTGTGATCAAAGCTACGGTAGATGAGCCCTGCGCGGTCTTTATGGCTGCACAAAGTAAAAAGGGTAGCCAAATTCCCAAATTTGCTCCAGAAAGGGCGTCTGCAAGCACCTCTGCGATTCCGCTTTTTTGTAGAATGGTACCAAAAACACCACCAGCTCCAGTTATTAAGATAATATTTGATGCGTCTGCTAATGCCTTACCTACCCAACCTGAGGTGGCCAACATTTCATTATCCCACTTTTTAGGTAATAAAAAAGCGAATAACATACCTATGATCAATGCAATAATAGGAGACCCAATAAAGGATACAAATTTGACAAGTGCAGCGGGTTCTTGACCTTCTACCAAGTTGAACTCCATAATCGATTTTCCAACAATCAATAAAATAGGGATTAAAATGGGTAAGAACGACTTAAATGCACTGGGTGCTTCTTTCATCTTTTCTTCAATCACCTCCTCGGTAATTTCAGGATTAGGATCTATAAAAGTCTTTGACCCCATTTTTTTGCAATAAATAATGGCAACTACTAAAGAGAGCAATCCAATGATCAAGCCTACGAGCATAACAAGCCCTACATCTGCGCCAATAATTCCGGCTGCGGCAATGGGTCCAGGGGTTGGAGGCACCAACACATGGGTAATCATCAACCCTAGAATCAAGGCGGTCGCAGTTCCTACAATCGAAAGGCCAGCTCTTTTCGTCAAACTTTTATTTAACGGATTCAAAATGATGAATCCACTATCGGCAAATACAGGTATGGAAACTATAAAACCCACTATGCCCATGGCCTCGTGCACTCTTTTTTTACCTATTATCCTTAAAACAACTTCAGCTAATTTGTAAGCGCCGCCCGAATGCTCTAAAAAGGCCCCAATAATAACGCCAAGTACAATAACGATTCCAATTTTTCCTAAGGTTATGCCAAACCCGTCATTGACAAATTTCACTACATTATCTAATGACATCCCTGAAAAGAGGGCAAAGAAAAGCGCGGCTGCCAAAAGTGCTAAGAAAGGGTGCACTTTTAACTTTACGGTTAAAAGTATAATCAGTAAAACACTAAGTAATAATAAGAGTATCGCTATCATGGTTTGGTTGATTTAGTTTAATGTGCATCACGGGTTACTTCAGCACCTGATTTGCCTACAAGAAAGTCAAGATCGGCACCCAAATGTGATTGTTGAACCGTACTAGTATATAAGTTGACATAGCCTCTCTCAAGAACTGGTTTAGGAGCCACCCACTCTGACTTTCTTTTCTCTAGTTCGGTGTCATCCACTTCTAAATGTAATTTTCGATTGGGTACATCGAGTACAATGTAATCGCCAGATTTTACAAGACCTAATACGCCGCCAATTGAAGATTCAGGTGAAACGTGAAGTACGACAGTACCAAAAGCGGTACCACTCATTCTACCATCTGAAATACGAACCATATCCTTGATCCCTTTTTTAAGGAGTTTTTCAGGTAGTTCCATATTACCCACTTCCGGCATCCCAGGATAACCGACGGGACCTACTCCTTTCAGCACCATCACACTGTTCTCATCAATATCAAGATTCGGATCATCGACCGTACCCAAGAATTCTTCGATGGTTTCAAAAACAACAGCTTTTCCTCTGTGTGACATCAATTTTGGAGTCGCCGCCGAGGGTTTAATAACCGCTCCATTTTCGCATAAATTGCCATAGAGCACGGCAATACCTGCTTCTGCTATAAGGGGTTTGTCAATGGGAAAAATAACGTCTTGATTATAACATTCGGCATTTTTATTATTTTCACCTATCGACTTTCCGTTTACGGTAAGCGCATCATTATGCAAATGCGTTTTCATTTCATTAATGACAACTGGCAATCCTCCGGCATCGAAAAAGTCCTCCATTAAGAACTTACCTGAGGGCATTAAATTTACCAACAAAGGAATTTTACTCCCTAAATCATCAAAATCCTTTAAATCTAGTTTCACTCCGATTCTTCCAGCAATTGCGGTAAGATGAATGATAAAATTAGTGGAACCACCCACGGCAGCATTAATCTTAATCGCATTTTCAAAAGCTTCTCGTGTCAATATTTTGGAAAGTTTTAAATCTTCCCGAACCATTTCCACAATACGCCTACCCGATAACTGAGCGAGTACTTTTTTTCTGGAGTCTACTGCAGGAATTGCTGCTGCACCTGGCAAAGTCAAGCCTAAAGACTCCACCATGCAGGCCATCGTTGAGGCCGTTCCCATGGTCATGCAGTGTCCTGAACTTCGAGCAGAGCATATTTCAGCTTCAATCTGGTCTTCTGGAGTGAAGCCCTCGTTTTTGATCTTATCTTTGAGTTGCCATACAAAGGTACCTGAACCTATCCGCTCACCTTTGTACTTGCCATTTAGCATAGGGCCTCCAGGCACAACAATAGTTGGAAGGTCTACGCTACAAGCGCCCATCACAGTTGAAGGTGTAGTTTTGTCACAACCCGTGAGTAACACCACGCCGTCTAGCGGATTTGCTCTGATAGTTTCCTCAGTATCCATTGCGGCTAGATTGCGAAAAAGCATCGCTGTCGGGCGCATTAAAATTTCACCTAAACTAGTTACGGGAAACTCGAAAGGCACGCCACCAGCTTCTAAAACCCCGCGTTTTACGAATTCCGCAAATTCACGCAGGTGACCATTGCATGGGGTAAGATCTGACCAAGTATTACAAATACCAATAACAGGCCTACTTCTAAAATAGTCATCGGGGTAACCTTGGTTGCGCAACCAAGAGCGATGAATAAAAGCTGATTTTGGGTCGACCGGACTAAACCAATCTGCACTGCGCAATTTATTTTTGTTCTTTTCTTTCATAAATATACCGGGTCCGAATAAGTCTATTAAAGTAAACATCTTTCCGATGGTTCGCAAAAACCTTTTTGACCTAAACTGCCCAAACTTAAGTTTTACAACAATTTTGTTTTGGAATCAAACAGAAATCAAACATAAAAATCACTATTTTAGAATTTGGTTCAAGCGATCAGATGGAAAGAAGAAACTTTATTAAACAATCTGCAGCCGGAGTTATGGCAATGGGTATGCCCCTGTTTCCTGTCATACCCGCTGCTCTTGAAGATACAAGGTTTGGTGTGGCGGAAGCTTCTTTTATGCTACGCAGATACCGTAAACTTGAGAGCGCAAAGTACCCTCAGTATCGCGATGCCTTGGAAATGATAGAACACTTTGATTCTCTTGGCTTTGGTGGCGCTCAATTGACCATGCATAGCATGGATTCTAAGTTAGCCAAGCAAATACTGAAACGCCGCAAAGCGCTAGATTTCTTTATGGAGGGACAGATTAAACTGCCACAAAATGTGAACGACATTCCTCGGTTCGAGCGACAAGTGCAAGAGACTAAAGCGATGGATGTGGATATCATACGAACTGTTTGCCTTTCTGGAAGACGTTACCAAAATTTCAAAACTCTGGAAGCATTTCAGGAGTTTAGAGCTGCATCGGAAAAGTCGCTGCAACTTGCCGAACCCATTATGAGAAAGCATCGAATGAAACTTGCTGTAGAGAATCATAAAGATTGGCGTACCGAGGAGTTCTTGGAAATCTTGACGCATCTCGATAGTGAGTGGATAGGAGTGACCTTAGATACGGGTAATAATATCGCCCTTTTGGAAGATCCTATGGAAGTTGTTAGAGCACTAGCACCCTACGCTTTTACGGTGCATTTGAAGGATATGGCGGTTGCTGAATACGAAGACGGATTTCTTTTATCAGAAGTCAATCTGGGTGATGGGTTTCTTGATATAAAAGGTATGATCGCGGTGCTTCGTAAACACAATCCTGCTATTCGCTTTAATCTGGAAATGATTACAAGAGACCCTTTAAAAATACCCTACTTAACCAAAGAATACTGGGCCACTTTTGATAAAATTTCCGCCACAGAACTTGCCGTTTTCCTCAGTAAATTGAAAAAGCACAATTCAGAAGGTGCCTTACCACTGATTTCCGATAAGTCTGTAGATGAACAGTTGGCACTAGAAATTCATAATAACAAGATTTCAGCGCTATTCGCCAAAAGAAATTACGGCTTTAGCTGAAGACCCACTTAAAATAGAAATATGATTGATACAAAATTACCAGGCGTTGAACTTTTTAACCTAAAAGGAAGAAATGCACTAATCACCGGTGGGTCCAAAGGCCTTGGTCTTGCCATGGCAGCTGGTTTGGCATCCGCTGGGGCAAATATAGCATTGGTTAATAGAAATTTGGCAGAGGGTCAAGCCGCGGCTGAATCACTGGCGATAACCTATGAGATAGAGGCCAAGGCCTATAGTGCCGATGTAACCAACGAAAGCGAAATCAATAGTGCGGTGGCAGCTGCACAGCACGATTTAGGTAGTATTGATATTTTGATAAATAGTGCTGGAATAAATATTCGAGGGGCAATTGACGAGCTTTCGCACGAAGAGTTCAATAAGGTAATGAAAGTAAATGTAGATGGCATTTGGTTGGCTTCTAGAGCTGTAGTGCCCCAGATGAAAAAGAACGGATGGGGTCGTATTATAAATATGGCCAGCACCTTGGGCTTAGTAGGTTTGGCAAATCGTACTCCCTATGCTACCAGTAAGGGCGCAGTGGTTCAAATGACACGGGCACTGGGCCTTGAACTCGCATCCTTTGGCATAACCGTAAACGCTATCTGCCCCGGACCTTTTTTAACCGAAATGAATATACCAATTGCGGGTACCGAAGAAGCCAAAAAATTTATTGTTGGTGCTACGGCGCTTGCCCGCTGGGGCGAGTTGAAAGAGATTCAAGGTGCCGCCATGTTTCTTGCCAGTGAGGCGGGTAGCTATGTCGTAGGCTCTATGCTCACCGTAGATGGTGGTTGGACAGCAAAGTAAAATACGTTTTGATTGGAATAATTTGTGTTTTCTGATTCATAAAGCTACTTTCCCGCTGTACACCAAAAAATCCACCGCATGCTTACCAAAATAGGAGAAAAGTTTACGGATATTTTTCAGCGAAATATGCCCGATGCCTATGTGTTTGCATTGATTTTAACACTGATTACCGCAGTCCTTGCTTTTTTTTGGGTTGAAGCTACTGCTATTCAAATATTACAATCTTGGTATGATGGATTTTGGACCTTATTGGAGTTCGGAATGCAAATGGTTTTGCTCATTATTACCGGCTATAGCATTGCCCTTTCTCCCTTAGTTAACAAAGGAATTGATAGACTCACTAACTTCATAAAAACACCAGCTCAGGTGTATTTTTTTTCCATAATAATTGGAATTTTGCTATCCATGGTAAGTTATGGGTGGATTGTAATTGCTGCTGTTTTGGCGCGTGAACTGGCATTGCGTGTAGCAGGTGTCAATTATCCGTTTCTAATAGCTTGTGTTTATTTTTCTAACAACAGCTGGGTGACGGGTCTTTCAAGTTCCATACCATTGCTTTTGAATACCGAGAACAATTACATGATAGAGGCAGGAATATTGACCAGCACCATTCCGACCTCTTATACCTTGGGGTCTATCTTGAATATCGCTATGATTGTTTTGTATGTGGTGGTGACGCCATTATTGATGCTATTGCTGATTCCAAAAAAAGGAAAAGTAAAAGAGCTTGGCCATATGCTTTCATCCAAAAACAAGGAAGAAGAACAGACTATTGCGCAAGAAGCGGCTGACCTAAAGCTGCCAAAAAAGGTACTTTCTGATCGCTTGAACAATAGCATGCTGCTACAATTAATAGTCGCGATTCTGGGTCTTTCCTATATTATTTATCATTTTGGTACCAAGGGCTTTAGTTTGAATTTGAATATTATGATATTCATCTTCTTGGTACTTGGCCTAATTTTACATAAGACTCCTATTCGATATAGCATATCAATGAAACGGGCGAGTGTAAATGTTTCGGGTATCCTTTTTCAGTTTCCCTTTTATGCTGGTATTATGGGCATTATGACCTATACCGGTTTGGGCGAAGAATTAGCCTTATTAATTGCTTCAGTAGCAACGATTGATACCTATCCCTTTTTTGCATATTTGCTGGGCGGAATTGTCAATTTCGCCATCCCTTCGGGAGGGGGTGAGTTTGCAGTCATCGGACCAAGTGTTATCGAAGCCGTTCAAAATATCGCGACGGGAGCTACTGCCGAGGAAATGACCGCAATAACGTCGAGAGCCTCGTTATCAATTGCTTATGGCGAAAGTTTGACCAACTTACTTCAACCTTTCTATTTGCTTTTGGTGTTGCCGGTGATGGGTGCGGGTATTAAGATTCAAGCGAGAGATGTAATGGGGTATTTGGTAGTGCCGTTTATTCTCTATTTTATTTTGCAGTCACTGATGGTAATTTTTGTCCCGCTTTAGTTTTAGCATTAGTTAAGTTGTACTTTTAATACTTCAATGCTAACCTCAAAAACAGAAATTTCGCATGCAGACAATTACAGATTTGCTAGGGTTGTTGACCCTTAAAAAAATTGACGAGACCATTTTTGAAGGAGAAAATTACCAAGCTCCCTGGGGCAGGGTTTTTGGGGGTCAGGTATTAGGACAAGCCTTGCACGCTGCTTACCAAACCGTTCCGGAAGAACGGATTGCACATTCTCTTCATGGCTATTTTATTTTAGGGGGCGATTTACAGTACCCAATACGGTATGAGGTTGACACCATTAGAAACGGAGGAAGCTTTACTACAAGAAGGGTGGTGGCGAAACAGAACGGGAAGGCTATTTTCAATATGGCGGCATCTTTTCAGCTAAGGGCTGATGGTGTTGATCATCAGATTCCGATGCCGAATTTAATTCCCCCAGAAAAGCTCACCACCAGTCTTGAGCAATTGGAAGAGATAAGGGAAGCCTTCCCAAGCGCATATCAAAGATTGAAGGCCATACAACCTAGGGTGTTTAATTTCAAACCTGTAGAAAAATTCACGACCCAGTTGGCGAAAAATGGCTCACCGTTTTTCAATACTTGGTTGCGAACAGCGGAAAAGGCGGACATCGATTTGAGAATGCAACATCAATTGTTGGCCTATGCTTCTGATTATAACCTTTTAACTACGGCAACGCTACCACATCGTGAGCAGCTTAATAAGGGTAAGACCTTTTATGCCAGTTTAGATCACGCCATTTGGTTTCACCGAGACTTTGATATTCAAAATTGGCTGTTATATAGTATGGATAGCCCCAGCGCATCAAATTCTAGAGGATTTGCAAGGGGAAGCGTGTTTGACAGGAAAGGTGTTTTGGTTGCCTCAGTGGCACAAGAAGGTTTGATGCGACAGCAACGGTAATCGGCTTCGGTAGGTATTTTATCTTAGAAAAGAGAAAAGGCCTTACGGTTAGGAAGCAGGAAATGCTTGTCGCTTTGAAAACTGTCATGGTTCTTTCTCGAAATGTAGTTGTTTGCTATAGGCTAAATAGTACTAAAGAACTGTGTATGGCAAATAGCGAATAGCGATTTGATTTGGTCAATAGCCGTCGAATTGATACATTGTTGTTCACTCAAAAACCAAACTTAATACCCAATAAATGTTAAACCTTGCTACATTATTAGAAAATAGTGCCCAGAAGTATGCCGATAAAATAGCATTTACTTTTATGCACACCAGTCTCAGTTTTACCCAAATCAACGGTGCTGCCAATCAGGTTGCAAATGGATTGATTGCCTTGGGTATTCAGCCAGGAGACAAAGTTGCGCTCAGTTGTTTTAATCTACCCTACTTTCCGATAATCTACAACGGAATTCTAAAAACTGGAGCTATAGTGGTGCCGTTAAGTGTCTTGTTGAAGGCAGATGAAATCAATTATCATCTAGAAAATAGCGATGCCAAGGCCTATTTCTGTTTTACCGGAACCGAAGAGCTGCCCATGGGAAAAATGGGCCACGAAGGGTTTCAAAAAACCAAATCTTGCGAGCATTTCATCATGATCATGCCCAAAAGTGATATGCCACCAACAATAGATGGCATACAAACCCTTGGTGGCCTAATGCAGGGCCAGCCTTCCAGTTTCGATACGGTGGAAACCAAATCTTCAGAGACGGCGGTAATCATATATACTTCTGGTACTACAGGGAGACCGAAAGGCGCCGAATTGACGCATTCCAACCTATTTATAAACGCTGTCGTATGTGCCGACATGTTTGATTGTAAACCTGAAGACGTAAATCTAATAGTATTGCCATTATTTCACATTTTTGCAATGACGGTGTTGATGAACGTTGCTCTGCTCAGGGGCTCGTCATCAGTGCTGCTTCCGCGTTTTGATGCAGCGACGGTTTTGAATTTACTGGATAAACACAAAATAAGTTTATTTGCAGGCGTACCCACTATGTATTGGGGGCTCAACAGCTATCTAGATACGCATGAATTTGATATCTCGAATATCACATCCAATTTGAGAATGTGTATTTCAGGTGGAGCTTCTTTACCCGTTCCGGTGCTTGAAAAATTTGAAGAACGCTTTGATCTTACCATTTTAGAGGGTTACGGTATGTCGGAAGGTTCTCCCGTGGTGACGTTTAATCAATTGGATGTCGGAAGAAAAATCGGCTCTGTAGGTACTCCGGTATGGGGGGTGAAAGTAAAGTTGGTCAATGAAGATGGTGAGGTGGTTCCTGTTGGTGAAAAAGGAGAACTATTATATAAAGGACATAATGTAACGAAGGGATATTACAAAAATCCTGAAGCGACGTCCAAGACCATAGCAAATGGCTGGTTGCACTCTGGTGATATTGCTGTACAAGATGAAGATGGCTTCTTTTATATTGTCGATCGCACCAAAGACATGATAATTCGTGGTGGGCTAAATGTCTATCCTAGAGAAGTAGAAGAGGTCATGATGAAGCACCCTGCAGTATCTATGGCGGCAGTGATCGGAGTTCCAGATGCTGAAAAGGGAGAAGAGATTAAGGCTTTCATTGTATTGAATGAAGGTCACCATACAAGCGTAGCGGAGCTATCGGAATACACGAAAGCAAATATTGCGGCGTATAAATATCCAAGAATTATAGAGATAACTGATGCGCTTCCGATGAGCGCAACGGGAAAAATTCTTAAAAAAGAACTTAGAAAGGTGTAACTACTTTTAGGTGACCATGGCAAACGAGAACAATCCCAAAAAAATAATTTCCGGAGAAGATTACATAAACTCTCTCCGCAATAGAGGTCTACAGGTTTATCTCTTCGGTGAGGAAGTTGAGGAGCCCGTTGACAATAAAATCATTCGACCTTCGATAAATGCATTGGCAAAAACCTATGATCTGGCGGTCAGCAATCCTGAATTGGCTTCGGTGATTTCTCCTTTTACCGGCGAACCTGTGAGTCGTTTTTTACATGTGTGTTTGAGCGCGGAAGATTTGGTGAAACAAAACAAAATGCAGCGCAAGCTAGGGCAACTTACCGGAACGTGTTTTCAACGTTGTGTTGGTATGGATGCTTTTAACGCATTGTATTCGGTCACTTTCGAAATGGATGAAGCGTTGGGCACGACCTATCATTCTAAAATGAAGGAATTCTTAAAAACTATGCACACCTACAACTATGTGGTTGGGGGGGCTATGACCGATGTAAAAGGAGATCGAAGTCTTGCGCCACATCAACAGGCAGATAAGGATATGTTTGTGCATATCACAAAACGCACTGATGAAGGGGTTTATATTACGGGAGCTAAGGCACATCAAACGGGTTGTATCAATTCACATTATATGATGGTCATGCCCACGATGCGATTGAGTGAAAACGATACTGACTATGCCGTGGTTGGAGCTGTGCCGGTCGAAGCTAAAGGCATTACCTATGTTTACGGCAGGCAGTCTTGTGATACCCGAAGTGAAGATGGAACTATTGATGTTGGAAATTCTCAGTATGGCGGACAAGAAGCAATGGTTATTTTCGAGCAGGTATTCATTCCTAATGATTTGATTTTTATGGATGGAGAATACCAATATGCGGCCCTGTTAGTAGAGCGTTTTACCAATTATCACAGAAGAAGCTACGTGTGCAAGTCGGGCGTAGGAGATGTGCTTATCGGTGCCGCTGCTGCGATTGCCGAGATGAACGGTTTGACCAAGGTATCGCATATCAAAGACAAACTGGTGGAAATGACACACCTCAATGAAACGGTTTACGGAACAGGAATTGCAGCTTCCTATCAAGGGTACCAAACCAAATCAGGAAATTTTATATCTGATGATATGCTGGCAAATGTATGCAAGCACCATGTGACCAAACTTCCGTTTGAAATAAGTAGGATGGCTCAAGATTTGGGCGGTGGATTGGTTTCTACCTTACCCTCTGAAAAAGATCTGAATCATCCGGTAATAGGGAAATTATTAAAGAAATACCTTCGAGGGAAAGTAGATGTAGATACCGAAGATAGAATTCGAACACTTCGTTTGATCGAAAATATGACCATGGGAAGAAATGCTGTAGGGTATCTTACAGAAAGCATGCATGGCGCTGGCTCTCCTCAAGCACAGCGCATTCAGATAGGTAGAATGATGCAACTCGAATACAAAAAGCGCTTGGCAAACATAATTTCTGGCATTGAGATTGACCAAAACAAAGAGGAGCTCGTCGAAGAGATAGGCAGTTACTTTGAACGGGTATTTCGAGTGTGATCTAATTTGTTCTCGGTTTTGAGATTTCGCAAAGCTGTTTGCTGAGAACCCTATGAGGTAAAATGCCAATTTCATATCGTATTCATACGTCTTGCTAAGTACGAATTTATTCTTCTTTTCGTTATTTAAGAATTAGCTTTATTTTTGATAAAGTTTTTAGTCAGAAATACTTGAATTTACACTTGTTTCGCTGATTTTACAATCAAACTATCGTACAATGCAACTAGAAAACCCTGGCCAGATTTTAGCAGAGATTCTGAATGGCCATGTCGTTAACGAATCAAGAGATTGGTTAGAAGAAAAAATCAAACTAATCGTGAGCAATCAATCTGCTAAAGACTTGTACTTAACCTATAGTTTGATTCCATCCAAAATTGATTTGGTAGCGAACTTAAACCTTTCACCTTCAAATTCAGATTTAGAAAAATATCTCGTTGTTCAAAGCGCCAATAGCCACCAAATTGCGCGAATTTATTTGTTAAGTAGGGTATTGGAAGCCAATAAAACATTTTTTACCTCAAAAGTTGCCAAAATTATAGAGGTAGCGGATACAAGTGAAATGGAAACTTTTTTAAAGTTTTTGATAGTGTTGCCGAATGCGGAAGATTTTAAGGCAAGCGCAGTGGAAGCCCTGCGAACAAATATCTCGACCGTTTTCAACGCTATTGCATACAATAACCCGTATCCTTCGCTGTTTTTTGATGACCATCAATGGAACCAAATGTATCTCAAAACCGCTTTTATGCAGGGAGACTTAGGGGCCATATCTGACATTGATAAAAGGGCGAACGAAGATTTAGCCCGAATTATTTCAGATTACGCCCATGAAAGATGGGCCGCGGGGCGAGAAATCGACCCTGATTTTTGGCGACCAATACCAAAATTCATAGGCAGCTCACTTTTAAAAGATATGGAACGTTTGCTTGGTAGCGAGAATCCGTTTGAAAATAGAGCAGGAGCTTTATGTTGTTATTATTCAGAAAACCCTGCTGCCAAAGAACTATTGAGAGGACAAGAAAAATTGTTACAACAAATAGAGGATAAAGAGCTAAGTTGGGAAACCCTAAAAGAAGCATAATGGAAGAAAAAATGATGTTTATTGACCCTCATGTTCATATGAGTTCGCGAACAACTGATGACTATGAGGCAATGGCAAATGCCGGAATAGTTGCACTTATTGAACCTTCGTTTTGGTTGGGTCAGCCCCGTACAAAGGTGGGTTCTTTTCAAGATTATTACAGTAGTTTGGTTGGTTGGGAGCCTTTTCGTGCGAGTCAGTTTGGTATTCAACATTATTGCACCATAGGGTTGAATTCTAAAGAAGCAAACAATGAGGCCTTGGCGGAGCAGGTCATCGAATTATTACCTCTTTATGTACATAAGGAAAATGTTGTTGCCATTGGAGAAATTGGGTATGACGATCAAACCGCTGCCGAAGACAAGTACTTTAGAATTCAATTAGAGCTGGCAAAAGAGTTGGGTATGGTTGTTCAAGTACATACGCCTCACCGTGATAAAAAAGCCGGTACTATTAGGAGTATGGAGGTATGCCTTGAACATGGTTTAGATCCATCAAGGGTTATTATCGACCATAATAATGAAGAGACCGTCGAAGAAGTATTGAATAGGGGATTTTTAGCTGCATTTACCATTTACCCTAATACCAAAATGGGAAATGAACGCATGGTGGAGGTAGTGAAAAAGTATGGGAGCACCGACATTATCGTTGATAGTTCGGCAGATTGGGGTGTCAGTGATCCTCTTGCTGTTCCTAAAACTGCTGCCCTAATGCTAAAGAGTGGAATTGCCAAAGAACATGTAGTAAAAACTTGTTATCAAAATGCGCTGGATGCCTTTGGGAAAAATGGAAAAATGAAAGAATCAGATTGGTTGAATGCCAAAGGTGTTGATCAAACCGAACTTTTTAATAATAATAGTGTCTTAAGGGGGCAAGACCCTAAAGTGGAGAAGACTGATAAAATTCACTAATGCGGAGTGTTCTAAAGGGTTATTTGCAACTAATGCGACCTGCAAATTTACCCACAGCTGCTGCCGATATTTTTGCTGGTGCCGCTTTAGCGGGAGTCTTAACGGCTTCTATTCCAGTGGGTTTCTTGGTATGCTTAGTTTTTGCTTCAGTTTTTTTATATGCTGGTGGTGTGGTCTTAAATGATGTTTTTGATCTTGAAGTTGATCAACTAGAACGCCCAGAAAGACCCATACCAAGTGGATTGATTCCTTTGAAATCTGCAGCATTCTTTGGAATAGTTTTGTTGGTTATTGGTATTGTTTTGGCATTTTTAGTCAATCAAAGAAGTGGGTTTATTGCTTTAGGCCTTGCTTTTGCCATTGTACTCTACGACGGATACTCAAAGAAAAATGGTTTTTTAGGTCCGCTGAATATGGGACTCTGTCGCGGACTAAATTTGATATTGGGAATGTCAATTTTGGGCGAAATCAACCATTGGTACTACGCGCTAATACCGCTAACCTATATCTTTGCCATAACCCTAATTAGCAGGGGAGAGGTTCATGGCAACAATAAGATCC
Organism: Maribacter sp.; assembly: GCF_039974175.1. Taxonomy (GTDB): domain Bacteria; phylum Bacteroidota; class Bacteroidia; order Flavobacteriales; family Flavobacteriaceae; genus Maribacter_C. The sequence goes on along the minus strand of NZ_JBDWJN010000010.1, from coordinate 1,388,396 downwards.
ATATTATCTGGGCGGGCATATTATACGCAACGGTGATTTCAGCCGTTGTTACTATTGTAATGAAGGAAACAACAAATTTTTGGCAAACCATACCATTTCTATTGCTTTTTGCATTTTTGGTATTTAAGCCCTTGCTAAAAGCCTACCAATTGAATTCACCCGAGCGAATAAAAAAAGCGGTCGTAGCCGGCGTACTTTCGTTAATCGTTTTAGATGCTGCCATGGCCGTAGGATTTTCTGTATGGTGGTATGGCATATTGTTATTGTTATTGCTTCCATTGTCCATATTTTTGTCAAAACTTTTTGCCGTTACCTAATCCACAAGTTGAAGCCATTGAAACCTATAGAACAATCTTTTTCCGTTGCTTATACGTATAAATTGCATTTTACGGAACGTCTCTTCGATAGCAACAATCCCTTGTTTGCGACTATTTTTGACGGGTACAAAAAAGGGAAAAGAATTAAACTGCTATTCGTAATCGATGATGGGGTGAGTACGAATCATCCAAATTTGTTAGATGACATACGTACCTATTGTAGTGCTTACCCAAAGCATATTCAACATACCGAAAGTATTGTGCTTGCAGGAGGTGAAGAATGTAAAAACAATTATGAGAGCGTAGAACGGGTTTTACAGGGAATTAACGAACAACATATAGACCGACATTCTTTCGTTGTCGGCGTAGGTGGAGGAGCCTTAATTGATATGGTTGGTTATGCCGCTTCAATAGCGCATCGTGGGGTTAAACTCATCCGAATTCCGACTACCGTACTTTCGCAGAATGATTCTGCTGTCGGCGTAAAAAATAGTTTTAACATATTCGACAAGAAAAATTTCTTGGGTACTTTTGCCCCGCCATATGCCATTATCAATGATGCTGGTTTTCTTCGTACTTTAGAACAGCGTGATTGGATTTCTGGAATCGCTGAAGCTGTGAAAGTAGCTTTGATAAAAGATGCTGATTTCTTCTATTTTCTTGAGAAAAATGCCGAAAAGCTAAAAGAACGCCTTTTGGAACCCATGCAATATGTAATCTATAAATGTGCTGAAATGCATATGCATCATATCGCGCAGGGCGGAGATCCTTTCGAAAGTGGATCTTCTAGACCCCTTGATTTTGGTCATTGGGCCGCTCACAGATTGGAACATATGTCGAATTACGCCCTACGACATGGTGAGGCCGTTGCCAAGGGTATTGCGCTCGATGTAACCTATTCGAGCTTAAGCGGTTTGATTACCGAGGTCACGCGAACACGTATTTTGCAAGTGTTACTAGAAGTGGGGTTTGATCTGCAAATTCCAGTGGAGACCGACGAGAAAATTGAGGATCTGTTGGTGGGCATTCAAGAATTTCAAGAGCACTTAGGAGGAGAACTTTGTATTACGCTCATTACGGCAATAGGAGAGAAACACGATGTAAATAGCATAGACAAGGGCGTTATGAAAAATGCGGTCACTGCGTTAAACGAATTTTGCCAAGCAACCCAACTTTAAAATGTTAGTCAACAATTCCTATCACCTTACTTATTGTACCAACATACACCCAGGCTCAAATTGGGAAAGTACATTTAATAGTTTGCAAGAATTTGTCCCAGGCATAAAACGTGAAGTTGCGCATGATGTACCTTTCGGACTTGGATTAAGACTCTCCAATATCGCGAGCGAAGAACTAAATGAAGGCAATCATTTGGCTGAATTCAAGGAGTGGTTACAAAAAAACGGGGTCTATGTTTTTACTATGAACGGTTTTCCATACGGAAACTTTCATGACGTTCGTGTAAAAGATAATGTACACGCTCCAGATTGGACGACCAATGAACGTGTTGATTATACCAAGCGGCTTTTTGATCAGCTTGCTTCCTTGATTCCTGAGGGAATAGAAGGCGGTATTTCCACCTCCCCAATCAGCTATAAATACTGGCATCCGTCCGAAGATGATCGGCATAAGACATTTGAAATAGCGGGAAGGAATTTTGTGCAAATTGTATTGCAATTGCATCATATTGAACACAACTCAAAAAAATATTTGCATCTAGACATAGAGCCCGAACCAGATGGACTCCTAGAAAATACGGAAGAGGTATTGCATTTTTACAAAGATTATTTAGTGCCGATTGGAACTAAAATTTTATACGAAAAACTAAACCTTGAGGCCGCAGAAGCGGAACTTTTGATAAAGCGTTACATAACGGTGTGTTATGACATTTGTCATTTTTCTTTAGCGTACGAAGAACCCGAAACCACTTTTCTTGAGTTTGCAAATGCTGGAATTCGTGTGGGTAAGATTCAAGTGAGCGCGGCATTAAAAATTATATATAACGAGGCAAGAAAAGACGCAATTTGGGAGTCTTTAACTCGGTTTGATGAACCGACCTATTTGCATCAGGTAACCGAGAAAACAACTGATCAGGTAAAAACATATAGCGATTTGCCGGTGGTTTTAGAACAGCGAAATACCTTCTCTGAGCTACGTGCACATTTTCATGTTCCGATTTTTTTGGAAAAATTTGGTGAATTGTTTTCTACCCAAGACCATATCGTCAAGGTAATCGATTATCTGAAAATCAATAAGATTTCCGAACATTTGGAAATAGAAACCTATACTTGGGATGTGCTTCCAAAAGAACTAAAAAGAGATTTGTCAGAATCTATTGTTCGCGAAATCAATTGGTTAAAAGAAAAGGTGTAAGCTAATGCATAAGACTGTTGTTATCAATGTTGTAGGATTGACCAAGCGCCTAATTGGTGCGCATACACCTTTTATAAAATCGTTTCTTGAAAAAGGGAAGGCTTCGTACATAACTCCAGTGCTCCCTGCAGTAACTTGTTCCGCCCAGTCAACCTATTTAACCGGTAAGTATCCTGATGAACATGGTATCGTTGGCAATGGATGGTATTTTAAAGATGAGTGCGAAATAAAGTTTTGGAGGCAATCGAACAAACTGGTTGAAAGTGAAAAAATATGGGATAAGCTTAAAAGTAGCAATAAGAAATTTAGCTGCGCCAACATGTTTTGGTGGTACAATATGTATTCAACAGCAGATTTCAGTGTTACGCCACGCCCAAATTATTTAGCCGATGGTAGAAAGATTCCTGATTGCTATTCGCAGCCTGCCGAATTACGTGATGTATTGCAAGAAGAACTGGGAACCTTTCCTTTATTTCATTTCTGGGGCCCAAAAACAACTATTAAATCATCGCAATGGATTGCAGATGCGAGTATCAAAACAGATAAATTACATGATCCTACCCTTACACTGATTTATTTACCGCATCTAGACTACAACCTGCAGCGTTTCGGATTGGATTTCAATAAAATTTCAAAAGATCTTGAAGAAATAGACGGGGTAGTAAAACAATTGGTAGACTACTATGAGCAACAGAACGCGCATGTTATTTTACTGTCCGAATACGGTATTACAAATGTTGACCGTCCTATTCATTTGAACCGTGTATTTCGCAAGGAAGGTTATCTCAATATTAGAACAGAACGCGGGCTTGAACTTTTAGATGCAGGCGCGAGTAAGGCGTTTGCTGTGGCTGATCATCAAATAGCACATATCTATTTGAACGACAAATCGTTGGCACCGCAGATAAAAAAGCTACTTGAAGGCATAGAAGGAGTTGAAAACGTACTTTCTGGTCAAGCATTAAAGGAGTATCATATAGGTCATGATCGTTGTGGCGATTTGGTAGTCGTAGCCGATTCTCGTTCGTGGTTTACCTATTATTTTTGGTTGGATGACAGCAAGGCACCAGATTATGCACGCATGGTTGATATTCATAAAAAACCGGGCTATGATCCGGTTGAAATGCTTACAGACCCGAAAGATTTGTTTGTAATGCCAAAAGTTATTGCCAAGCTGATTGGAAAGAAACTGGGCTTTAGAACCGTAATGAATATTATACCTATAGACGCCACCTTGATAAAGGGATCTCATGGAAGAATTCCTGACGATACCGTTGATTATCCTATTTTTATTACCAATAACCCAACTTCAAAGTTAACAGAGGTCATACGTCCAACACAAGTATTTGAAGCTTTAGAAGCGCATGTTGTGGGTTAGGAGCCTGTATGATGTTTCTATGTTGCAAATAAGTGCTTGGTGCCATCTTTGGAAGTCCCCATTGCAGTATTCTGCTAATGCTACGGCAATACATTTCCATTTTTCTGGGCTATTCACTCTCTGAATATAGAGCGTAAAGAATGAATCTACGATTTTACTGCTATTGGAACTGCACCTTTGTAAAATCTATATTTAGCAGGTGTCCACCAGTCTTTTTCCCAAAAGACAATTGAAAGGCCCAAACCCACTTATTCGCTTACTGGTGCGTGTATGATGAAGGCTTAAGATTATGTTATAAAAACGCCGCATTCTTACGAATACGGCGTCTGGGTTTTACCCCGCTATGACCAGCCCTGTGAGTCTCACAACACTAGACTGTTGCCATAGTTAGCGAAATAGAAAAGAGGGCAAAGCCCTCTTTTCGTTTGAAATTCATGTCCCTTCGAATTTCACCTATTCAACCAAATTGAACGCAAGCTAACTATAAAGTATAGCTTAACGCTTATAACCAAAGTCCAAAAATCGGATATTTCTTACAAATAATGAAATAAAATGTTGTTAATTCTTACATAAATGTTGTGTAAACACATATTGCTGTTATTTGTTACAAGTCCAGTAAGTCTATTTTGATTAACTTTTTTATCTGGTCTGGTATCTTAAAATTATAAAAGTAGAAGTGATTTCTATTTTAGTGCATTGTAGTACTTTAGCACCATACTCAAAGATGTATAATTTATGAAGGTTTTAGAACAAGGTCGGTATTGGGCACAAATGGTGGTATTAGTACTCGTATGTCTTGTGTATTCTTGTAAGCAAACCCGTAAGGATGACGCCCAACATGCGTATACAAATGATTTAATTCATGAGACTAGCCCATACCTATTGCAGCATGCGCATAACCCCGTAGATTGGCGAGCGTGGAGCCCTGAAATATTTGAGGAAGCTCAAAAGGAAGATAAATTGGTATTGGTAAGTATTGGTTATTCTTCTTGCCACTGGTGCCATGTCATGGAACGAGAGACTTTCGAAGATGAGGCAGTGGCTCAAATGATGAATGAAAATTACATAAGTATAAAGGTAGATCGCGAAGAACGACCAGATGTGGATCAGGTATACCAAACCGCCATACAGTTATTAGGTCAAAACGGTGGTTGGCCTTTGAACGCCATTACGCTTCCAAATGGCAAGCCTCTTTATTTAGGAACCTATCTTCCAAAGGAGCAATGGAGCGAAGTACTTCTGAAAATTGATGCCCTTTATCGAGAGAATCGGGAGCAGGCCAATTCTTATGCCGACAATTTATCGCAAGGAATTCAAGAGACCAATCTTTTAGAGGTATCCTCTGAATTCGAAAACCTGACACAAGAATCCTTGGAAACGAGTATATCAAACTGGAAACCCAATTGGGATTTGGAACTTGGCGGAAACAAGGGGCGTGAAAAGTTCATGTCTTTTAACGCATTGGATTTTTTATTGGATTATGCCGTATTGACACAAGATGAAGAAACCTTGAAACACGTCAAAAATACCTTAGACAAAATGGCTAATGGTGGTATTTACGATCATATCGGAGGTGGGTTTTTTAGATACAGTACAGATCCGCAATGGAAAGTGCCTCACTTTGAAAAAATGCTGTATGACAATGCACAAGCCATTGGACTATACTCGAATGCCTATGCCATTTTTGGAGAACCTTCTTATAAAGAAATCGTGTCAGAAACGGTCACTTTTTTAAATCGTGAAATGAAAAACTCCCAAGGAGGCTATTATGCCACCTTAGATGCAGATAGCGATGGGGAAGAAGGAAAATTCTATGTCTGGACAATAGCAGAATTAAAGTCTGCAATAGGAAATGATTTTGATCTTTTTCGCAACTACTTTAATATTCAAGAACCCAATGCTTGGGAAGATGACAAGTATATTTTGTATACCTCTGGAGACGAAAAAGGTTTCTTAACTGAAAATGGAATTTCTCAAACAGATTTCAAGCAGTTAAAATCAAAATGGCAAGCTAAGCTTTTAAAAGAGCGACAAAATAGGATACGCCCAAATACCGACGATAAAGTTTTAACTTCTTGGAATGCATTATTAATCAAAGGATTGGCACAAGCCTATGGAACCTTTGGAGAAGCTTCATTCTTAAATAACGCAATAACTGCCTATGACTTTATAAAATCAAAAAGCTATTCAAGTGGAGAATTACTGCATTCCTACAAGGAAGGAAGCAAACAACGTGCAAGTTTTTTGGAAGATTATACGTTTTTAGCCGATGCGAGTTTGGAGTTGTATAGTGCTACCTCAGATATAAAATATCTAAACTTTTCGCAAGAGTTAACTGAGCTTGTAGAACGAGATTTTGAGGATATATCAACCGGTATGTACACATTCACTAAGCAACAGGAGCTAATTTCAAAAATTATCAAGACCAATGATGGTGACATTCCTTCGGCAAATGCAGTGATGGCGCATAATCTTTTAAAGCTTGGTCATATTATGTATAATACAGTCTACTTAGACAAGGCCAAAACGATGCTGACCACCATGCTCCCCAGAGTAAATGAATACCCTGACGGTTATGCTCATTGGAATCAACTTTTAGCAAAGACAACATATCCTTATTTTGAAATAGCGGTTGTAGGTAACGACGCCGAACGGTTGATAAAACAACTTCAAGAAAAACATATTCCAAATGCATTGATTGTTGGCAGTACCTCTGCAAGTGAAGCAGCTTTGTTTAAAGACCGCTATATTGAAGACGAGACCTTTATCTATGTATGTCAAAACAGTACCTGTAAATTACCCGTAAAAACCGTAGATGAGGCCATTACCCAAATGGAAAATTTTTGAGCTATTTTAATGCCACCGATAAGATGTAATCATCTGCTGTCATAAAAAGGGTTTTTTCATCAGTTGTCAATGCGCAGTTTGCTGTTTTTTGCCCGGTGTTAATTCTGGCCAATATTTTCCCTCTTGGATCGAAAATCCATACTCCCCCAGGCCCTGTAGCAAACAGCGTTCCGTTAGAATGAACTTTTAAACCATCTGGAAGCCCATCTTGTCCTTCCTTACCCACCAAATGGGTGGCGTCTGCCAACAAGGTTCTGTTTTTTGTTTTACCAGGAGCAACGAGATGATAGGCGTACCAAACAGCCTTTTCAGGGTTTGATTCTGCAACATAAAGCGCTCTACCGTCTGGAGATAGACCGATGCCATTTGGAAATTTAATCTTAGAATCTACCAAAACCAATTCCCCAGAGGTTAATAAACAATAGACTCCTTGAAAATCAAGTTCTCTTTCTGGGTCGTTCAAGCGTTCCGGTAGACCATAAGGAGGGTCTGTAAAATATAGGTTTCCCATGGAATCGAAGACCCCATCGTTCGGGCTATTTAGTCTTTTGCCCTTATAGTTGTCGATTAAAGGAGCATAGGTTGCTGCCTGCGCATGTAAAGGTGCATCCATTTTAGAAACGCTTCGATCACCATGTTGCATAAGAATCAGATCACCCTTAGGGCTCAATAACAAACCATTTGATCCGGGTTCTTTTCCAGTAAAATTCTCACCTGAAAAACCAGAAGGGTGGAGGTAGGTAATGGTGTCGTTTTGACTGTCTAGTTTATATACCTTGTTGTTGGGGATGTCAGAGAACAAAAGATACTTTCCATCTTCAACCCAAAGTGGGCCTTCGGTCCATTCAAAACCGCTGGCTAATACTTCAATAGGTGTTACTGGATCAATTATTTCTAACGCTGCATCATCTAAAATCTCAATGGAGAAGTCAGATGAAATATTAGATTCTTTTACAATTTCAGTTTCCGCTTCTGTAGGTTTTACACTTTCTTTCTTAACTTTCTTACATGCAATTAGGATGAAGACTAAAAACAAAATAACGCCGTAGTTTTTCATATTTTTAAAAGCTATTTTAATTGTTAACATTCTGTACATTCATTGTATTTATGTTGCATTTTCATTGAATTCCTTCAAACAACAGCGGAAAAAACTTCCCTTCAATCTTATTACCCTTTGCAATAGGCGGTACTCCAGCCAAAAGCTCATCATTGGTATTGCTTAGGGTACCATCTGCAAAAACGTTCAATACAAAAGCCCTTCGACTCATTGCAGATTTGTTTTCATACGAACCATGTACCATCAGCGGATGGTGAAAAGTGGCATATCCAGATTGCAATGCTATGGGAATCGGATTGAACTCTTTTTTTTGTTTTTCAGATAGGTAGTGCATGAGCCCATCCATATCTCCAGAAAGGGAAGGGGCATCAAGCAATCCCCATTTATGACTTTTGGGAATGTAGTGCAGGCATCCATTGGCAGTGGTAGCATCATCGAGACCTGTCCAACAAGTCAAATGCTGCATAGCAATAGTGCGCGTCCAGTAAGAATAATCTTGATGCCAAGCTACAACGCCTCCATGCATCGCTGGCTTACAAAACAACTGATCGTGCCAAAACCGAACAGGCTTGTTCTCCAATAATTGGTGGGCAGCCATAAGAAAGGCAGGATTAAACAATACATCATGAAAGCCAGGAGCAATGCGCCAATGGCCTAAGGAATGAAACAAAACCGAGTTAGGATCTTCAGATTCATTGCTATGAAATTCATAAAACAATTCATGTGCGGGATGCTTGGGGTCTACGATTTCTGCCAGTTCTTGGCGTAATATCTCGACTTGATCTTCGTTCAAAAGTTTGATGCCCGAGATGTAACCATACTCCTGAAAATAGGATAGCTGTTCTTTACTTAGTCGATATTGATCCCATTCTTCTGAAGACTTTGGAAGCTTAAACAGACGTGTCACCATTTGATGTATGTCTGCTAAATCTTGTATCGCTTCCATTATTCTTTTTTTTATGGGCTTTTCGCTGTAAAAAAGCTTGATTTTTATTGATTCAAAGGTAAAATGCTTCTCAAAAATAGCGAATAACCATTTGTTGTATTTATTGAGACATGAGATATTTATGGTTTATCCTAAAAGTTTCAATTTAGCGGTAGCACTAAGGCTATATTGCCGTGATAACCAACCTTCAGCGCATGATTTTAATACAGAGATTGAGTATTTTCCTTTTAATAGCTTCCATTTTTTCGTCTTGTGGGTCAAAAGCAGATAAGAAAGTTACTGAAAACTTTACGAATGATTCGATCACCCATTTTGAGGCAAATTGGGAATCTATCCTTAAAAATTACAAGGACCCTGAATGGTTTAACCAGAAAAAGTTTGGCATATTTATTCATTGGGGCGTTTATTCTGTCCCAGCGCACGGTTCAGAATGGTACCCAAGAAGAATGTACATGGATACCGCAACTTTTACGGCTCAATTAAAGTTACAAAAGGAAGGCCCAAACGAAACCTATTTGTATCATAAGGAAAAGTGGGGTGATCAGAAGCAATTTGGTTACAAAGATTTTATCCCATTGTTTAAAGCAGAGAAGTTTAATGCGGTCGAGTGGATAGACCTCTTTAAAAAGGCTGGAGCAAAGTATGTTGTGCCCGTTGCGGACCACCACGATGGTTTTGCCATGTTTGCTTCAAAAACTACCAAATGGAATGCAGCGAATATGGGCCCCAAGCGCGACATATTAGGTGAACTTTTTGAAGAAGGGCGCAAACAAGGTCTGGTTATGGGCGCTTCATCGCATTATGCGTTTAATTGGTCTTTTTATAATAAAAAAGATCATTTTGATACGGTAGACCCAGCGTATGCTGATTTGTACTCCCCCAAAGGAAAGGATATAACCGCCCCTGTGTCAGAAGAGTTTAAGCAAATGTGGTGGGATAGAACAACCGATTTGATTGATAATTACAAACCCGAGATCCTCTGGTTTGATTTCTATTTAGACATTCCCGATTATGAGGAGTACAGACCAAAGATCGCTGCTTATTATTATAATAAGGGTATTGAATGGGGAAAAGAAGTGGTTATCAATGATAAAAACCTTTTTCACGAAGCCTTTCCTGAAGGAAGCGTGATCTATGATTTGGAACGGGGAAAGCTTCCTGGTATTCGTGAGTTACCTTGGCAGACCGATACGTCTATTGGAAAGAGGTCATGGGGGTATGTAACCAATGAAGAACCGAAAACGGCAAATGAATTGGTCGATGACCTTGTTGATATAGTTTCAAAAAACGGGAATCTTTTATTGAATGTCGGGCCTCGACCTGATGGTACAATTCCCGAAGACCAGAAGGAAACCTTATTGCAAATTGGTAAGTGGTTAGCGGTGAATGGAGAAGCTATTTACAATACCAAATATTGGAAAATTTTTGGTGAGGGACCCACAAAACAAAAGGGTGGGTATATGTCTGAACACGATGTACAAGGCTTTTTTACCTCAAAAGATATTCGCTTTACACATAAAGGTGATAAGTTGTATGCGATAGTATTAGCTTGGCCTGTAGACGGAAAAGTCAATGTAAAAGCTTTAGGAAGTACAAGCGAACATGCCAAAAATATTGAAATCAAGGGGGTGCGACTTTTAGGAAGTGACGCCAAACTGAAGTTTAGTCAAAAAGAGGAGGTACTATCGATTACCGATATGGGTGAAAAAACAGGAGACTTTGCCCATGTTATTGAAATTAGCTTGTAACCCTCTTTCAAAATAGTTAGTGCAAGTAGTTAGTACTTGATTTAAGCGTGCCACGGTCTGTCTAACCTATGGTGCGCTTTTTTCTAACATTTTTCTGAAGTTAAGATAGAAAACAAATACTTAAATTTAGACTTCCATAAAAAAGAACTGTGAGATATATAATTTGCGAAAAGCCAGGAGAGTTTGTTCTTAAAGAAAAGGATACTCCAATAAAAAAGAAAGATGAAGCACTATTGAAAGTTACCAAAGTAGGCATTTGTGGAACTGATTTACATGCCTTTGCAGGCAATCAGGCCTTTTTTACCTATCCAAGGATCCTTGGGCACGAGTTGGCGACTAGAATAGAAGAGATAGGTGAAAACGACAAGGGACTTAAAACGGGCGACAATGTTGTAGCAATGCCTTACCTCAGCTGTGGAAAATGTGTAGCGTGCAGAAAGGGAAAAACAAATTGTTGCATCAGTTTGGAAGTTTTAGGCATACATACTGATGGGGGCATGCAAGAACATATTGCAGTGCCCATCGATATTCTGATACCTGCTAAAAATCTTAACGATGATCAAATGGCTTTGGTTGAACCACTTGCCATTGGGGCACATGCGGTTAGACGTGCGCAACTAGAAGAGGGTGAAACTATTGTTGTTATTGGTTGTGGCCCTATTGGATTAGGACTTATGAAATTTGCCCAAATTGCCGGGGCTAAGGTCATAGCGCTAGATATGAACCAAAAACGTTTGGAATATGCTAAAGATGTTATTGGCGTTGACCATATGGTTCTAGCAGGGGATGATGCGCTTCAAAATATCAGTGAAATTACCAATGGCGATATGGCTACAGCAGTTTTTGACGCAACGGGCCATAAAGGAGCTTTGGAAAGCGGTCCTGACTACATGTCGCATGGCGGGCGTTATGTTTTAGTCGGTTTGAACAAAGGAGAATTGACCTTTACCCATCCAGCCATACATGCTAAAGAAACGTCCATTTTATGCAGTCGAAATGCTTCACTAGAAGACTTTGAACATGTGATTTCGGTATTGGAAAAAGGCAGGTTTCCTGTGGATTCTTTTATTACGCACAATGTAGACTGTACCGAGATGATCGCTAATTTTGGTAGTTGGTTAAATCCGGCAACTGGGGTAATTAAAGCAACCGTCAATTTTTAATTGATCAGACGCGTTTTAAGATAATAATATCAGATGAGTCAAACATTCCTAAGAATCCATCCGAAAGACAATGTTTTAGCAGCGTTGCGTGACATTGAGGAAGGAGATGAACTTTATTTTGAAGGCAATTCTTTTAAGGCTGTGGAGCGTATTTCTGCGAAACATAAATTCACTTTTCAAGAATTTGCCCAAGGAGACGAAATTGTCATGTACGGGGTTCTAGTGGGGGAGGCTACAAAGCCCATCGCTCAAGGGCAAAGCATATCGATGGACAATTGTGTACATGCCTCAATGGAGTATGCTGTGAGTTCAACACAGTACAGTTGGAAGGCACCCGATGTTACTAAATGGAAAGATACCACCTTTAACGGCTACCATAGAGCCGATGGCAGCGTAGGTACAGCGAATCAATGGCTTATCATTCCCATGGTTTTCTGTGAAAATCGCAATGTTGAGGTGTTGAAATCTGCCTTGCAAGAATCATTGGGCTACCATACCATGAGTGATTTTATGGTAGATACGAATACCTTGATCAAGGCGCACCAAAATGGTGCCTCCACAGATGAATTGATGTCTACTGAAATCATTAGAACGCCTGAAGACATCAAACAGAATAGGATCTTTCCAAACATAGATGGAATCAAATTCTTGACCCATGATGGCGGTTGTGGCGGCTTTCGTTTAGATTCGGAAACCTTGACCAGTCTTTTGGCTGGTTATATTACCAATTCCAATGTTGCCGGAGCGACTGTTTTGAGCTTGGGATGCCAAAATGCCGAGGTGAAGAACTTGTTGGAAAGTATCAATCAACGTGACCCAAACTTCTCAAAGCCACTACATATTTTAGAACAGCAAAAAAGTAAGAGTGAGCGTCACTTTATAGAAGAGGCGGTAAAAAAGACATTTTTGGGTTTAATAGAGGCGAATAAAACAGAACGGAAAGCTGCTCCCTTGCACCACTTAACTTTGGGTCTTGAATGTGGAGGTTCTGACGGTTTTTCAGGCATATCGGCTAACCCCGCTTTAGGCTATGCTTCTGACTTATTGGTTGCCTTGGGTGCCACAACGGTGTTGTCTGAATTTCCAGAATTGAATGGTGTAGAGCAAGAACTAATCAATCGCTGTGAATCTAAAGAAAACAAAGAAAAATTTGCGCATCTCATGGATACCTATGCTGCTAGGGCCATTGCTTTGGGTTCAGCTTTTAAAAACAATCCCTCACCTGGAAATATAAAAGATGGACTTATAACTGATGCTATGAAATCTGCCGGTGCAGCTAAAAAGGGGGGCACATCTTTGGTGACCGATGTTTTAGACTATACCGAAAAATGCACTAAAAAAGGACTCAATCTTTTGTGTACTCCTGGAAACGATGTGGAAAGTACAACTGGTCTTGCCGGTTCTGGCTGTAATATTATATGTTTTACTACTGGCCTGGGCACACCAACCGGAAACCCTGTCGCTCCGGTAATCAAAATGTCTAGCAACAATGTTTTGAGCGAAAAGATGAAAGATATTATTGATTTCAATACCGGAACTATTATTACGGGTGAAGATACTATCGAGTCAAAAGGAGAAGAACTCCTAGCATATATTATCAAGGTGGCAAGCGGAGAAGTAATTCCTGCTGCTGTGCGTCTGGCACAAGATGATTTTATTCCATGGAAACGGGGAATATCGTTATAAAGTAATACGGGCTTCAATGTATCACACACCATTGAGGCTGTCAATCTTTGGGTTCGGGAAGTAAAGCTTATCTCCATGATCCTGAACCCTAATGTTTATGCATGAAAAACTTAAACCGACAAGCAACGAATAATACAAAAAAACGGCCTCTCAAAGTGCTGCAGTTTGGTGGAGGCAATTTTCTTCGAGCTTTTGTAGATTTGATGGTACATGTTTTAAATCAGGAAACAGATTTCAATGCCGGAGTCGTGGTCGTTAAACCCACGGAAAGAGGTGATTATCAAATGCTAAAATCGCAAGATGGCTTGTTTACCGTAATTCTCGACGGAATTAAAAAGGGTATGCCAATAGCAGATATGACACTGGTCGATTGTGTTCAAGAAATTGTGAATCCCTATTCCGAGTGGGATGCCTATCTCGAATTGGCTAAAAACCCTGACATTCGTTTTGTTGTATCTAATACAACAGAAGCCGGAATAAAGTTTGATCCTGCCGATACATTTGAAGATATGCCGCCTAAAGAATTTCCGGCAAAACTGACGATTTGGTTGTATCAACGTTTTCAACATTTCGGCAATGATGTCTCCAAAGGTTGCATTCTTTTACCGTGTGAACTTATTGAAGACAATGGGGAAGCACTTAAAGCCGCCATAATGCAATATGCAGCACATTGGAATCTCGATGGCAATTTTGTGAATTGGATATATACAGCCAATTACTTTTGCAGCACCTTAGTTGATAGAATAGTTTCAGGCTATCCTGCCGAACGAGTCGTCAAAATTCAATCTACACTGGGCTATGAAGATAAGCTGTTGGTTGCAGGAGAATACTATCACAGTTGGGTGATTAAAGGCCCGGAGCTAGTAGCCAAAGAGCTTCCTTTTGACCAGACTGATTTGAATGTTGCCTTTGTTGATGATTTAACACCTTATCGAGAAATGAAGGTGCGTATTTTGAATGGTGCCCATACTTCAATGGTACCCGTAGGATATTTAGCGGGACTACGTTTGGTAAAAGATGTTATGGATGATGATGTGGTTAGCGGCTTCGTTGAGTCACTCTTGAGAAGGGAAAGCATCACGACCTTAAACTTTCCTGAAAGCGTCTTGAATAAATTCGTCGAAGATGTTTTAGATAGATTTAGAAACCCCTTGCTAAAGCATCAATTAATAAGTATATCGTTGAATAGTACTTCTAAATTTGTTGCTAGGTTGCTACCCAGCTTAACAGATTATTATATAGCTACTGGAAGTCTTCCACAACGAATAGTTTTCGGACTTTCAGCGCTCATTCGATTTTATAAAGGCGAATTCGGAGGAGAACGAATTGAACTGAAAGACGATGCTAAAATTTTATATTTCTTTGCGTCAAATTGGGAGAAATATGACAATAAAGAATTGAAAATGAATATTTTAGTAGGAATTATTTTGAGTAATACCTCAATTTGGGGAAAAGACTTAACTAAATTTGAAGGGATGGTAGAAACAATCTCTCAAAATATCCTTTCAATCGAAACTAATGGAGTGCTTGCAACTATAAAAAATTTACCAAATGATAATTGATTCACATCAGCATTTTTGGAAATATGAACCAATAAAACATGTCTGGATAGATGATGAGATGGCTGTCATACGTGACGATTTTTTACCGGCCGATTTACAAAAGGTATATACTGAAAACGGGGTTGACGGTTGTGTTGCAGTGCAGGCAGACCAAACCTTAGCGGAGACCGATTTTCTTTTAGATCTTTCATCTGAGCATGATTTTATTAAGGGCGTTGTAGGTTGGGCAGATTTGAGAAATGAGCGCATAGATCATGTTTTAGAGCGCTATCATTTGGAGAAAAAATTAAAAGGATGGCGTCATGTGGTACAAGGAGAACCCGATCATAACTTCTTGCTACGCCCTGATTTTCTAAGAGGAATTTCTTTTTTAGAAAAGTACGAGTATACCTATGATATTCTGATTTTTCCGCACCAATTGGGAGCTACCTTGGAATTTGTTAAACACTTTCCACATCAGAAGTTTGTTATCGATCATATCGCTAAACCCTATATCAAAGATGGCTTCTTCTATGGATGGGCTACTTTGATGAGAGAAGTGGCTAAGCATGAAAATGTACACTGCAAGATGTCGGGTATGATTACTGAAGCGGACTATAATAACTGGACTACAGAGCAATTGCATCCGTATATGAATTTGGTTTTGGAAGCCTTTGGAGCCGAACGTTTAATGTATGGATCTGATTGGCCGGTTTGTCTGGTGGCTGGAAATTATAGCGCCGTAAAAAACATCGTTAGTGATTTTATTCAGGCGTTAAGTACTTCCGAGCAAAAAGCAATAATGGGAGAGAACGCTGTTGCATTTTATAATTTGTAAATGGTAAGGCTGAGTATGGTGGTAAGGCTTCTTAACAATGTTGCCTTCGACCGCACCGGGCATGAAAATAGATTCAAAAAATTGATATCATGGATTTAGGTTTAAAAGATAAAATAGTAGTTATTACAGGTGCTGCGGGCAAAGAAGGAAGTATAGGGCATACCCTATTGCAATCGTTGGCTGACGAGGGGGCTATACCTGCTGTCATTGATAGAAACGATAGAGGTTATGGCTATGTTGACAAAATAAAACAGCAAGGAATTGATGCAATTTTCTGTAAGACCGATGTTACTAAGCCTGAACAGATTCAAAATGCAGTTGACACCATAGCTGCAAAATACGGTAGAATTGATGTTGTAATTAACAATGTTGGCGTCAATGACGGGGTAGGGCTCGATGCTTCCTATGCAGAATTTATGGATAGCTTGAAGTTGAATATGGTGAGTTATTTCTTGGTAGTAAAACACGCCTTACCATGGTTGAAAAAGGCGAAAGGGAATATTTTGAATATTGGTTCTAAAGTAGCATTAACGGGCCAGGGGAGAACCTCAGGCTATGCCGCTGCAAAGGGTGGAGTATTGGGTTTGACCAGAGAATGGGCGGTCGATTTGATTAAAGAAGGTATTCGTTCAAATGCTATTATCATTGCCGAAAGCTGGACACCATCATATGACACTTGGATCAAGACCTTGCCAGACGGAGCAGAAAAACTAAAATCCATTGTCAAGAAGATCCCATTGGAAAACCGAATGACAACGACCCAGGAAATAGCAGATGTATGTATGTTTACAATATCGCAACGATCTTCCCATACTACTGGGCAATTCATTACGGTCGATGGGGGTTATGTACATTTAGATCGTTCGCTTTTAACTGAATAAAATCATTTGTTTTAGTATTTAAATCAAATTGAAGCAATTGATGCACCGTATTTCGTAATTTTTGATGAACTAATTTAACCAACGACATCATGAACAAACCCTTGAAGATTCCGGTAGTACCCAAAAATCTATTGGTGCCCTTTATTGCGGCAACCTCCATTTTTGCGTTATGGGGTTTTGCAAATGATTTGACCAATCCTATGGTGGCTGCCTTTAAAAAGGTGATGGTGCTTTCCAATGCCGAAGCGTACAATGTACAATTCGCTTTTTACTTTGGCTACGGTGTAATGGCCATTCCGGCAGCTTTGTTTATACGGAAATTTAGTTATAAATCTGGTTTGTTGCTTGGTTTGGCCCTATATGCCATTGGGGCCATATTATTTTATCCGGCAGCGGAAAATGGTTCCTATAGTTACTTTTTGATCTCCCTCTTTGTAATCACCTGTGGCTTGGGGTTTTTAGAAACAACCTCTAATCCATTAATTCTCTCCATGGGAGATGCGAAGACCGCCACACAACGTTTGAACTTAGCGCAGTCGTTCAACCCTATAGGTTCTTTAACGGGTATGTTGATTGCCAAATTTGTAGTCTTAGATAGACTCCTTTCTGTAGCTTATGCTGATAGCTCTGAAATTGTCGCATTGGGTGCTGAAAAAGCAGCAGAAATCAAGGCTTTCGATTTGAGCGTAATTAGCGTTCCGTATATCGCAGTGGGACTGTTTGTTGCCTTGGTGTTTTTTGTGATTTGGAAGACAAAAATTCCGGCAATGAGCATGGGCGACCATCTTTCAATTCGCGAATCAGTAAAAAGAATTTTCAAAAGTAAAACATACCTAATGGGAGTAATCGCCCAGATGTTTTATGTGGGCGCTCAGATTATGTGCTGGACGGCGATTTTTCAATTGGTAGAATATTTGAATGAATCTTCTGGTTTGGGCATAGACGCAACGTGGTGGAATATAGCAGCAATGATCTCTTTTGTGACAACAAGATTTATAGGAACTGCTTTGATGCGTAAAATAAATCCGGCCAAAATGCTGGCTATTTTCGGTATCGCCGCCGCCACTATGTGTGCTGGAGTTATATTCTCAACAGGATTGATGAGTGTAGTATTCCTCGTTTTGGTTTCGGTATTCATGTCCATTATGTTTCCTACCATTTACGGCTTGGCGCTGCGTAATATGGGCGAAGAGGCAAAATTAGCTTCCTCAGGACTTATTATGGCCATCGTTGGTGGTGCCCTGCTGCCAAAGTTACAAGCAAGAATTATGGATTATGGCGACGAAGTAAACGGACAAGAGGTTTTCGGAGATATAGTCACCGGAGGAATTCCTGAAATTCACTTTTCGTTTATACTGCCCATGATATGTTTACTATTTGTAGCCTTTTATGGTTTATATGCACATAAGATTACGAGAACGAACTGAATTTTACCTCGCGTCTTGTACTATTTGGGTTCAATAAGCAGGCTACGCTCAGCTTCACTATCGACAGTGTATCGTAAAACTTTTGGGGGTTCAGCTCCACGGGCATATGCAATTTCCTTGCTCCACACGTACCGCATTTTTTGAAGCACATCGAGATACGCTTGGTCAGAAGCTAGATTTATCGTTTCATCAGGGTCTTTTTTAAGATGGAATAGCTCTTCGTAAAGTGGTACTTCGCCGTGAACAGGACCTTCGATAAACAATCGATACTGTACGATTTGTTGGTCATGTACCCCGTAAAGCATATTTTTAATGGGAATACCTAAAGTCTTGGCCGTTTCAATCTGCTGCAATGCTGACGGATTTTCATTTTTGTAGTAGCGAATGTATTTCCATTCCATATTTTGAACGGCTTCGCATCTCGGATTTCCAAAAGATGTAGACCATAGGTTTTCTGTATATAAATAGGACCGTACCGAATTTTCTTCTTGTCGCAATAGCCCTGACAAATCTTTTCCTTGATAACTATTCGGAATAGGAATACCTGCCATGGCAAGTAGAGTAGGGGCAATATCAATACTTTGCACCAAGGCATCAGAGCTTTTTCTCCGACTTGACATGCTAGCCTTTGGGTCAAAAATTAGTAGGGGAACGTGGGTTGTTATCTCATAGCATAATGCTTTTCCACCGAGACCAAATTGACCCCCAAAAAGCCCATGGTCAGAGGTAAAAACGATAATTGTATTCTTATCCAATTGCTGTTTTTTAAGCATTCTTCGTAATTGACCAATTAAACGGTCTATACCAGTCATGGCTTGCATTTGGCGTACGGTACGTTCCCTATAGCCTCTAGGGGTGTCAACCCAGTTATAACTAGTTTGACGGTCTTTGGAATGATGAATCTCAAGGGGTAGTTTTGGCGTGGTTATATCGACTTTGGCGATATAATTCTTGGGAAGAGGAATCTCTTGATCGCGATACAGACTGCGATAAATTTCGTCATCGGAAGGTTTCAATTGCATGCTGCTAGTTCCATTGCCATGAGGGAGATTAAAGCTCACCGAAAGCATAAACGGTTTGTCTGGCGGTCTTTGGTCAAGAAATTTGACAGCACCCTCTAAGGTTTCCTCATTGGAAAGAAAATCTTTAATTCCTTCTGCAATAACTTCGACCTGCGTATCAGATTTAGCTCCTTTAAAAATCTCATGAATACTTTTTGGATAAAAACTCAAATGCCCATGACCCGCATACCAATAGTCAAAACTCTTTTCCATGAGTCCGCTCGAATAGCCTCCTTCTCCAACCGGAACATGGTTTTTTCCGATCCAACCCGTAAAATATCCATTTTTTCGCATGACAACAGGGTAACTGGTATTCCATCCTTCTATTGACATACTAGTACCTGAGTTAAAATTGATCCCATGTTTTCGTTCGAATTGACTGGTCAAAATGCTCGCCCTACTAGGAGTGCAGATGGCACTGGTAACATGCGCATTAGTAAAAAGTACTCCATCAGAAGCCAATTTATCGAGGTTAGGGGTTTGAACGATGCTATTTCCTGTACAACCCATCAATCCGTACTGTTGGTCATCGGTAAGGATAAAAATAAAATTGGGTTGCTCTTGTGCTGCCAGGTCTCCCAATGATATCAAGAGCACAAGGGTCAAAAGCTTAGTTAACGACCGCATTGTTGTCATTTTCGGGTAGCAATTAAATAGTTACTTAAGATAATATATCTTTTACCACATGGCCGTGTACATCGGTTAAGCGATAACGACGACCTTGATGTTTGAAGGTTAGGCGCTCGTGGTCGATACCAAAAAGGTGCATTAAAGTGGCATGAAAATCATGTACGTGTACTGGGTCTTTAATCACATTGTAGCTAAAATCATCAGTCTCCCCATAGGTGAAACCCTGTTTAACTCCAGCTCCTGCCATCCACATGGTAAAAGCTTTTGGGTGGTGATCGCGGCCGTAGTTTTCGGGTGTGAGTTGGCCCTGTGAGTATACGGTACGACCAAATTCCCCACCCCAAACTACCAGCGTATCCTCAAGCATACCGCGTTGTTTTAAATCTTTGATTAAAGCGGCGTTGGCTTGGTCAGTTCGCAGACATTGTGCCTTAACGCCCCCTGGGCAGTAACTGTGCTGGTCCCAACCTTGATGGTACAATTGCACGAATTTTACATCTTTTTCTAAGAGTTTTCGTGCCATAAGGCAGTTTGCGGCATAGGTACCTGGGTCTCGGCTATCTTCGCCATACATATCAAAAATATACTCAGGCTCATCAGACATATCAGTTACCTCAGGAACCGAGGTTTGCATACGGAACGCCATTTCATACTGTGCCATTCGGGCTTGAATTTCAGGGTCGCCATACGCATCGTGTTGTACATCATTCAATTTTCCAAGATAATCTAACATTTGCCTTCTGTCGTTACCATCATAATTCTCTGGGTCACTCAAGTACAATACAGGGTCTTTGCCAGAACGGAATTGCACCCCTTGGTGCTCGGTAGGTAAAAAACCATTACCCCACAATCGCGAATACAAAGGTTGTCCGCCCATATTTTTGGTAATCAAAGTGATGAAAGTAGGAAGATTTTCATTGTCAGAACCCAGGCCGTAACTCAACCAAGCCCCTATAGAAGGTCTACCTGGTAGCTGATTTCCAGTCTGCATAAAGGTAATAGCTGGGTCATGATTGATCTGGTCGGTTTGCATCGATTTGATAAAACACAATTCATCAACCACCTCTGCAGTGTAGGGCAATAACTCACTCGCCCAAGTGCCTGATTGTCCATATTGCTTAAAGTCAAAAATAGATGGTGCCATAGGAAAACTGGTCTGTTCGGCGCTCATCGCCGTTAGGCGTTGTCCTTGACGAACAGAATCGGGTAAGTCTTGCCCAAACATATTTTTTAGTTTGGGTTTATAATCCCACATTTCAAGTTGCGAAGGCCCACCACTTTGAAATAGATACACAATTCGCTTGGCTTTGGGCAAATGATGTGGAAGTCCGAGATGATTTTTATGATATGACTTTAGGATTGCATCGGCATTTGAAGCATCAATAGCACCCATTTTGACTTTGGCAAAAGCCTTATCGGCTTGTAACAAAGAACCCAATGCAATGGCACCCAGTCCCATAGAAGTCTTTGTCAAAAAGTTGCGGCGATCCAGTTGACGTTCTATTTCCTGGAGGTCTCTATTGTTCGATCTTAAGATTTCATCGTGTTTATGACACATCTGTTATTCGTATTATCGTTTCGTTATTGCTGCATCTGAATTGATGATTGTGCTTGCCACTACGGCGTTTGACGCTACCAATGCCTCATCTTGGTCATTCGAAATCCGGAATTCACCGGAATTTAACCAGCCTTCCGTTTTCTGCTTGTTGGTCTTGAACTTTTCATACTCTTCCATTCTTAAATCGGCTAAGAGCTCCAATTCCTCATTTTGAATTGTTCTACCAGTTAGTTTTTTGAATGTATCTGCGATTGCCGCCTTGGGATCAGAATAGTGTAGCATCTGATAACCTAAAACACGGGAAGCTTCCACATAGGTTGGGTCGTTCATCAATACCAAAGCCTGCAGTGGGGTATTTGTTTCTTGTCGCCGTACAGCACAAAACGAACGCTCTGGAGCATCAAAGGTGGCAATGGTAGGATGCGGCACAGAACGCTTCCAAATCGTATACATGCTTTTTCGATATAACTTTTCCCCCTTGTCTTCTTCATAGGCAGCTCCATTGATCTTCCAAAGTCCGGCAGGTTGATAGGGTTTTACACTTTTACCACCGATTTTTCGGTTTAGTAGTCCAGAAGCCAATAAGACATTGTTACGCAACATTTCCCCAGTCAACCTTCTTGACGGGCCTCTTGCCAAGAGCCTATTCGCTTTATCCTTTGACATTAACTCCGCTGTCGATAAAGAAGATTGCCGGTAGGTGTTAGACATCACCATAATTTTGTGCAAGGCTTTTACATCCCAACCCGATTCTATAAACTGAACCGCCAACCAATCTAATAAGGCAGGATGACTAGGTAATTCTCCTTGGTTTCCAAAATCTTCAACCGTACGAACGATTCCTGTTCCGAAAATGTTTTTCCAATAGCGATTCACCGTTACCCTTGCGAACAAGGGATTGTTTTTTTGTGTCACCCATTTAGCCAAACCTAATCGGTTTTTTTCAAGACTATCAGGAAATGCAAGTATCTTATCGGGAGTATTCGGATAAACTTGTTCACCATATTGATCGTATAATCCACGCTCAAGTACAAAGGTCTCACGTGGTTTATCCATCTCTTTCATAACCATGATTTCCTGTACCCGTTCTGCACTATCAACCTGATTTCTCCTTACTTTTTCAAGCTCCTTCAATGAGTTCCGGAAGGCCTTAGACCGTACGTTCAAGAAATAGTTTTTCAGTTGGTTTTTATCCTTTTCAACTAAAGCATTCTGGTTTTTAGTTAATAGGGTTTCTACCATTTTTGGGTTTGCTACTTGACCAACTTCAAGCGCTGTCAATTCTTTGGTAAAAACCAAAATGTCATCTACTACGGCTCCCCCTATGCCTTTTCCACGCCACCGAGCCCCAATGGCTAATCCTGGTTCGATGGGATGTTGATAAATAAAATCTTCGTAGGAGTTGAAAATAATATCCTTGTAAAGATTGTCAACGTCAACCTGGGTTTCCAGTGCTTCACCATCCATATATATTTTCAGACCTTCAGCTTTGCTAGAACCATCATAGGTCATGGTAAGTTGTACCCATTTCTCCTTGGGAACCTCTTTGGCACTCAGTTCAACTATAGCGTTATCAGGCCAAACATGGGCCATTATTAATTCTAACTTATTCTCTTTTAGCGAGAGTTGATAACCGCGATAGCTATGCAAGCGGGTACCAAAATTTTTATGAAAAATAACGCCATTTTCCAAATCTTCTGGTAGATGCACGCGAATGGCAACGCTAAAGGGTTCATTACGCCGAAAAATGCCAATAGGTTTCAAATCTAGCCAGGCATCGCCGTCCAATTCTAACCCTTTGCCCGTATGCCCGTTCACCAACTTTGCGATTTGCTTTGGAGCAAATTGACGGTCCATTTTTCCTTTTTGGGATGGATTTAAAGAATTATCTAGGCTTCCGTTTTTGAAATCTATTTTGGCGACTAGGCCACTTGGGGTGCCTTTCGGATTGATTTGCTTATATCCTTCTGACGCGATCCATGATTTGAACTTTTCATTTTCATTCTTTGCCACCTCAGTAAGGGTGTTTTCTTTTTCCGATATGAGGGTATCTACATACTCCATAAATGCTGACTGTTCTTCTGTAGGAAGCTGCATGTTGGGCACAGGCATTGACCAATCCCATGGAATCTGACCCGATTCATTCACATTATTAAAAAAACTATACATCTCATAATAGTTTTTCTGTGAAATCGGATCGAACTTGTGGTCATGGCATTTGGCACAAGCCATGGTAAGGCCCAAAAAAGCTTCGCTCACTACATTAGTTCGGTCAGCAACATATTCTGAACGGAACTCCTCGTCTACAATTCCACCCTCAAGATTTTGGGGGTGTAGTCGCCCGAAGGTAGTAGCCAAAATTTGTTCTTTAGTCGAATTCGGCATCATATCACCGGCTATTTGCCACCTTACAAATTCATCATAGGGCATATTTTCTCGGAAAGCTTTTATGACCCAATCACGCCATGGCGAAACATCACGATAACGGTCTACGGTATAGCCATGGGTATCTGCATAGCGCGATAAATCCATCCAATCTAAAGTCATCTGCTCCGCAAAATGCGGTGACGCCAACAAACGGTCGACTTGTTTTTCGTAGGCATTGGGAGAATCGTCTTTTACGAAGGCATCAATTTCTTCAAGAGTTGGAGGCAAACCAGTTAAGTCAAAAGATAATCTTCTTAGAATAGTTTCTTTGCTGGCAAGTGCACTAGGTTCTAAACCCTCAAGATCAAGTTTAGACAAAACGAAATTGTCAATTGGGTTACCGACTTTATCAGCCCATTTAACTGTAGGTAGTTCTTTTTTTGCTGGAGGAATAAATGCCCAATGGTCCTTGTATTCGGCACCATCTTCAATCCATCGTACCAACATTGCTTTTTCATAGTTGGTCAAAAAGAGATGGGTCTCTGGGTCTGGCATCATCATTTCAGGGTCTTCACTCAGAATGCGTTCAACCAATAAACTCTTTCCAGCATTGCCAGGAACTATCGCATATGCGCCAGGTGTATTCTCCGATCTTTTATAGGCCAAGTCTGGAAGATGCAGTTGCAGGCCTGCTGATATTTTGTTCTCGTCAGGACCGTGGCACAAATAGCACTTATCTGAAAGAATAGGTTTTACATGTTGATTAAAGTCAATTTCGGCGGGAAGCTTTTCATAAGCAAGTTGCACTTCTTCTGGCATATTCGGTCCACCGCAGGAAGTCAATGCAATTGCACTGACGAAGAGTATGTAAATTAATTTTTTGGGCATTATATACTTTGCGTGTTTTTAGAACTTCCTATACTTTCTTTTTTTCATCTTATTCGCCTCCTTGTCATCAATGAATTTTTCCTGTTCAGGGTTCCAATCTAAGGGTCTGCCCAGCTGGTATGCAATATTGCAAATATTTCCAACAGAGGCTGAACGGTGCCCTATTTCTACATCGCAAATAGGACGACTTCTATTTTTTATGGCGTCTAACCAATTTTGATAGTGATTTCCACGTGATTCATTGAGTATGGTATTCGAAGCTTCAAGTTCAGCGGTCAAAATATTTGCGGGGTTGGTTTCAAGATACTGTCGGCTAACATCTAAGGTGCCTTCGCTTCCAATAAAACGAACACCCCAACCACGACCGAAATCTTCATGAATCAATTCAATTCCATTTTCGTAAACCATGCGCATACCCCGAACGGCATTTCGGTCTTTTGGCGGTTCAAAACGAACTGGGCCTGAACGATCCATTCCTAATCCCCATTGGGCAATGTCAAACATATGGGCTCCCCAATCGGTAAGGATACCCCCGCCCGTTTCTCTAAACTTTCGCCAATCTGGAAAAAATTTCTCGCTCGTTGGTGGCGAAAGGCGATAATTGTAAGGTAAGAGAGGAGCCGGGCCGCACCACCCATTCCAGTCTACTTCTTTCGGAACTTCTTCCGAAGCCATGTTAAAAGGTATAGCAGGGTCTCCAACATTCACCAACACTTTGCTTACTTCGCCGATATATCCTTTACTAACCAAATCAACGGCTTTCTGGAATTTTTGCCAAGAGCGCTGCATACTGCCCACCTGTAAAACTGCACCAGTTTTGTTCGTAGTCTTTACCATATCGATGCCCTCTTTGACAGTCAAGGTCATCGGTTTTTCACAATAAACATCTTTACCAGATTGCATGGCTGCTATAGCTTGAATGGCATGCCAATGGTCTGGCGTTGCAATGATTACAGCATCAACATCGGGTCGGGCCAAAAGTGCCTGATAGTCTCTTGTCGTAGAAACTGCTGTATAACCAGTCTGCTTGCGTTTGTCGGCATATACTTTTTCCACATGGTTTTTAAACCATGCGTTTTTCGTTGTCCAAACATCGGATCCGGCTACTATCTGCGCATTGGTATTTTCGGTAAAGGCTCGGGCCAAACCAGCACTTTGTTTCCCCAAACCAATAAAACCCAGGTTGATTTTATCATTGGGAGCAACAAAACCTCTTCCTAGTACATGTCTTGGCAGTATAGTAATTGCGCCTACGGCAAGGCTTGTACGTTTTAAAAATTTTCTTCTGCCCTTAGCTCTGTTAGTTGCCTTTTTTAGATGTTCCATAGTAGTTACATGATTGCTTGATTAAAGATACGATTTTAGAGAGGCAGTATCAATAGCTTTTAACCTGCAAGATATTGACATGTACACTAGCATATTACGACACACGTCTCAATGTGAGATACAAATGATTAAAGCAAACCTAAGCACGTATTTCTAATTGTTTGCCACAGCTATTTCATAGACGCTGCTCAAATCAAGCGGGTCATTCAGTTGCTTTTGCAGTTGTTGCAAATCTTTAAAAAGTTGCGCTATCTTTTCGTGGTATGCTGAATTTGTGGCTAAGTCGTTCATCTCCTCCGGATCGTTCACCATATCAAACAGTAAGACTTTGTTTAACTTTGGATAAACAATTAGTTTAAACCCTTCTTTTCGAATCATGCGTTGGTAGTTGATGTACCCATTGTAAATAGCATCATAATGACTTTCAGACCGGCTCCCATCTACCAGATCTAGAACGCTATTGAAGAAGACATAATCTGGTTTTTTCACACCCGCCAACTCTAGGCTCGTGGCCATGGCATCCTGTAAATAAATATCCGTATCGATTTTTTTATCCCTTGGAATATCTGGACCAAGTATCATAAACGGCGGTCTAATACTGTGGTCAAACTGCGTTTGTTTTCCGAGAAGCCCGTGCCGGCCCATTGCCAAGCCATGATCGGAGGTAAAAATGATATATGTATTGTCCATTTTTCCAGTTGTTTCTAATCCGTCAAGAATGGCACCAATTTGATCATCCAAATGCGTTATTAACGCATAGTATTCGCTGATATGTGTCTTTACAGCATATGGTGTCCTCGGGAAAGGGGCCAATGCCTCATCACGTAGATCTTGCCCGTTGCCGATACTATCTTTAAAGGGGTACATAGGGAGGTAACTTACGGGAAGACTTATATTTTCAACCGCATACATATCAAGGTATTTCTGCGGTGCTTGCCGCGGGTCGTGCGGTGCGTTGAATGCCAAATACATAAAGAAAGGTTTGTCGCTTTTTTTCGTTTGATCAATGAAACTTAAGGCATCATCTTTAAGCACTTCACTCCAATGCTTACCACCTTGCCAAAAACCTCCAAAGTCTTTATTTGTTGGTGTCCAAAGTGTATCATTTTCATTCAGCGGGCGATTGTAGCCAATTGCCCTTATTTCTTCTTCCGAGCTACCTTCTGTTATCATGGTATTTATATGAGGTATAGTACCTTGGTGACTCCATGCATCGCGCGGCATACCGGGCCTTATGTGGATCACATTTTGAAATAGGCTATCTGCAGGAGCATCAACGTGCCATTTTCCGGTCATGTAGGTATCATAGCCTGCAGTTTCCATGAGCTTACTCCAAGTTTTGTCAAAATTCTTATTTTCTTTCCAACCTTCACGGAAGTTGTCTACATCCCAAACGCTCCTACCAGAAATTATCATCGCTCTCGAAGCAGCACAAACCGCACCGTTCCAAGCCCCCATATTGTAAGTGTGTGTGAAGGTGGT
This sequence comes from Maribacter sp., assembly GCF_039974175.1. GTDB lineage: Bacteria > Bacteroidota > Bacteroidia > Flavobacteriales > Flavobacteriaceae > Maribacter_C. The sequence goes on along the minus strand of NZ_JBDWJN010000010.1, from coordinate 1,360,882 downwards.
ACCTTGATTTACCAACCGGTCTAAGTTTGGCGTTTGCACCTCTTTATTACCTAGGGCATTGATGGCAGTGTAGGTCAAATCATCAGCAAAAACGAAAACAATATTTGGTTTTTTTAGTACTTCTTTTTCTTCAGATTTACATCCGAATACTAGTATCAAGATGAGTAGATAGTGTACCTTCTTCATATGTTATAACTTTTCAATTGCTGTATAATAGGAGGGAATTGAAGTGCCATCTTGCAGCACAAATTTACTTTGTAATTCGTAACTCCCTTTCGAAAGTTTTGCTTCTACCGTTAGGAAATTTGCATTTTCTTTTGCAAAAGACTCGACCTTTGTAGATCCAATTTCAACCAAAGCGCTAACAGGCTTTATAACTTTCCCTTCAGGTAGCTCGTCAACGAAGTCTGTATGCAAGACTTGCGGAGGAGCAGCGTCTAGCGCTAAATCGGATTCGGGAGCATATCGGTATAGTTTGAATTGATATGTTCCGTCTTCAACCACATTGATACTATAAAAACCATTTGGTTGGGTTTCTCCCTTCCGAATCTGCACCTGATTCCAAGGCAAATTATCTGAAGTATGCATATCATGTATAGTGATTAATACGCGATTGGCTTTTTTATCTCCGATAGGTATTTCAGCATAACGAATATCGGATTTCAAGCTTTCCCACCAATCGTCATAAAAAGATTGCATTTTCAGTACTCTATTTGGATGTTGTTCGGCAATGTCATTTTGCTGCCCAGGGTCGTCAACGGTATTGTATAGCTCAATTCCATTTACCAAACGCCATGGCCCTTGCATTACGCTAGGATTTCTACCTTTTTCTGGCAATTGGTTGCGTTGTGTATCGACTACAAGCATTCTATTAGAATCTTTCGTTTCTCCTTTTAGTACAGATACCATGCTTTTACCATCTAAAGGTTTTTTAGCTGCAAATGGAATGTTCGTCAATTCAGCCAAAGTGGGCAAGAGGTCTACATGGGCCATAAGTTCATTGCTTTTGGTCTTTTGTTGAATAGCGCCATTTGGCCAACTTATAAAGAAGGGTACCTTATGTCCGCCCTCATAGTGACTTCCTTTGGTTCCTCGCAATCCTGCGTTATATCCTAATGTTTCTTTGGTATCTTTTTGATACCGTATGCCCGCAGCTGTTCCATTGTCTGTGGTGAAAATGATAATGGTGTTATCGAATTGTTCCGTCTTCTTTAAATGAGCAACAAATTTTCCAAAGTTATCATCGATGTTTGAGATCATTCCATAGAACCTTTTCTGAATTTCGCTTAACGAAGCCGACTCATACATTTTTGCATATTCTTCGGGAACGTTAAATGGTCCATGTGCAGCATTGAGCGCGAGATATAGAAAGAAAGGTTCCGTTTTAGGTTCTCTGGTATAAGCAATGGCTTCATTAAACCAAACATCGGTACAATAACCCGAGGTTTTTTCTGGCGTTCCATTTCGAAAATAAATATCATCGAAATAGTCATTGTTCCAATAATCAGGAGTTTGTTGCACCCCGCCCCCGCCGTGGTAAAACGCTTTTTGGAAACCCCTATCGTGCGGCCTAAAAGGGTAGTTATCTCCCAGGTGCCATTTACCCAACATTGCCGTTTTGTAACCATTGCGCTGAAATACTTCTGGCATAGTTTCCTCGTCTTCCAGAAGAATAGAACAACCGGCGATGGTGTGCCAAGCGTTGTTTCTATTCGCGTTTCTACCGGTCATGATGCCTGCTCTGGTTGGGGCGCAGGTAGTACCGACATGAAAATTAGTAAGTTCTAAAGATTGTTCGGCAAAAAGGTCTAGATGGGGGGTCTTTACAATAGGGTTGCCGTGATAAGAGAGATCTCCATAACCCTGATCGTCAGTTAAAATGACAATGATGTTAGGCTTTTTGGCAACTTTTACTGTTTCACTTTTAGTTCCAGACTTTTGCTCACCACAAGAAAGTAGGAGTAGCGAGAGACATAATAAGATTGGTTTTATTGCTTTGGTTAAGGTCATTTTTGTAGACTAAATTTTAATAGGTTTTCTTTCCGCCTTTCGCTTGGCCACATATTCGCTAGGGATAACTCCAAACTGCTTTTTAAAGCATTTTGAAAAATAAGAAGCGGTATTAAAACCGGTCATATACATAATTTCTTTCACAGAAAGGTCGCTTTGATCAAACAGTTGTACTGCCCTTTTTAGGCGGATATTACGTATAAATTCACTTGATGACAACCCAGTAATTTCTTTGAATTTCAAATAGAGATTGCTTCTGCTGTGTCCCATTTCCTTTACCATCATCTCAACATTGAAATCGGTATTGGTCATATGCTTTTCAACAATTTCGATGGCCTGTTGTAAGAATAGCTCATCTGTGGAGGTCACGGTAACCTCTTTGGGTTGCAAGGTGATTTCGCGATTGAAGCGTCGGCGCAAATCTTCACGCTGTTTTACGATATTATTTAGCTTTAGCTGTAAAAGCTCAATGTCGAATGGCTTCCTAATATAATCATCGGCACCATTTTGTAGTCCCTCTACCTCACTTTCTTGTGATGATTTGGCGGTAATCATTATCACCGGAATATGACTGGTAACCGTCTTGGTTTTAATTTTTTCACAAAGCTCCAAGCCATCCATTATAGGCATAACCACATCGGTTAGTATAATATTGGGAACAATTGATAGTGCCATTTCAAGACCCTGCTTTCCATTTTCCGCCTCATGTATGGTATATTGATCATCAAGCGTATTTTTGATAAAGGAACGAATATCAGGATTGTCGTCGACGACCAATAAGACCGGTGACTTTGATCTGTTATTTGATAATTCCGTATCTAAAATTTCATCGTTCAAACTAACCGCAAACGACTCTGCTACCGAGGAACGCATTTTAAAATCACTTTCAGTTTCCTCTTTAATCGTAATTTCTTCGATGTCTTCATAGCTTTCCCTAGCAATTGGCAATGCTATAATGAAATTGGTCTCTACGTTGGGTTCACTCACTACCGTTATCTTTCCTTGATGGAGTTCTACCAGGTTTTTTACAAACGATAGCCCTATGCCCGCGCCGTTAAGGTTTTTCTTGCTTTTATCTTGCTCCACGTAAAATCTTTCGAAAATATGGGAAACATTTTCAATCGGAATACCAGCCCCAGAATCCTTTACTTGTACAATCACATAGGAGGCTAGATCTTGCTCAAGTGCTAGAAGTTCTCCGACAGAGTCGTTAGCTCCTTCACTAATCTCGACGGCTATTTGACCAAATTCTGGTGTAAACTTGAAGGCATTGGATAACAAATTGTTCATGATTTTTTCAAGTGCCTCATGATCAAACCAACTAAGGATGCCTTTTGGGGTAGCCGTTACATTAAAATCTATACCTCTTTTATGCGCTGTAAATTGGAACGGCTCACCAATTTCCTTAATAAACGATACGATGTCACTATTGCGCACTACCAAACGCAGTTTCCCCTGTCCCATTTTTCTGAAATCAAGAAGTTGATTGACCAAACGCATCAAGTAATCTGTATTTTTTTGCATAAGGTTATATTGTTCACTTGCCTTCTCAGGAGATAATTGGTCTCCTTTTTTCTTTAGATATTCTAAAGGTCCCTTTATTAGGGTGAGCGGGGTTCTGAACTCATGGGATATATTTGTAAAAAATTCTAATTTCATCTGTTGCATATCCTCGTACTTTTCTTTTTCGAGATGTTCAAGCTCCAAGCTATGCTTTTTGGTGGTTTTAATTATGGTGAATTTCCGATATGCGAAGAGACCAAGAATACCCAAAAGACCATATAAAAAATACGCCCATTTGGTTTGCCAGAAGGGGGGTACAATAGTAACTTTTATTGAAGAAGGAGTTTCATCCCATAAGCCGTCATTGTTTGATGCCCTAACCTTTAATGTGTAATCACCAGGTTCAAGGTTGGTATATGTAGCAAAACGCTTGCTAGAACTAGTGTTTATCCAATCTTTGTCGAAACCTTCGAGCTTGTATGCAAATTTGTTCTTTTGCGGAGCGGCATAGTGCAACGAAGCAAATTCAAATGAAAAGCTGTTTTCCCAATGCTTTAATTTGATTTCATCAGTATCGATAAGTGGTTTTTCAAGAACCACCCTTTTATTAAACTCTTCGTCAATGGCCACCGATTCGTTGAAAATGGAAAAATTCGTAAGTACTGTTTCGGCGGTCAAGGTATTTTCTTTAATGTTTTCAGGATAAAAAGCATTAAAACCATTGATGCCGCCAAAAAGCATTTCTCCATCTGTTCTTTTTAATGCCGCTAACTCTTGAAATTCGTTGCTTTGTAAACCGTCGTTTACATCGTAATTTTTGAATTTTTTGGTGACGGGGTTAAATCGCGATAATCCCTGATTGGTCGACAACCATAAATTCTCATAGTCATCTTCCAAGATTCCTTTAATTACGTTGTTCGGCAGGCCATCTGTCTCCGTAAAAGACATAAAAGAACCTCTTGCATTAGATGATGAGGGAATATATTTTGACAATCCCCCACCAAAAGTGCCGATCCATAAATCTCCTGCCACACTTTCGTACAAGGCCAAAATATAATTGTGGCTTAAGGTGTTTTTATCTCCTGCTAGGTTTTTGAAAACATCGAATTTCGGATTTTCACTATTGCGCTCTTTTACAGAAAGTCGAGACAAGCCGTCAGCGGTTCCAACCCAAATATTACCTCTTACATCTTCATAAATACTCCTGATAATATTGCTTGATAGACTGTTGGGGTCAGATTCTTGCTTTTTAAAAGTGGTTTTTACATAATCTTTACCGTTCTTATCTGGTGCCCACCTGCTGAGCCCTCCACCATAGGTGCCTATCCAAATGTTTTGTTCACTATCAGTGAGCAAAGCAAATACGCTATAACTACTACCTTGTATCGGTTTTATATCGCTTTCCTTGATGCTTTTTGGGTTTGTAATATCAAGTTCAAATAAAGCCGGTGTACCTTCTGCACCTATGAATAAGGTCTTTTTACCATTCTGCATGGTTTCTGTTATGGCAAATGCTCTTGAAATGGCGTCAAAGGTTTGAAAATCACTGTATTTTCTGACTTCATCTACTTTTATTTGCATGTTGAGGCCACCGCCTTCTGTACCTACCCACAAGGTTCCATTGCTATCTTCAAAGAGAGATCTTATTTTATCATAGCTAAGACTATTCGGATGCAAGGTTTTTCTAATATGGTCAAATTGCTTTCGCTTGGGATCAAATTTGTTCACTCCGCCACCGTTGGTGCCAATCCAAATAATACCTGTTTTATCTATGGTAAGTGACTTAATAATATTCTTGCTTATGCTATTGCTTTCCAAAGGGTTATAGGTGAAAGTCTTTAAGTAATTCGGTAATTTGGAATCAGAAGAATTTTGGAAAAGTAACAGACCTGAATTGGTGCCACACCAAACATTTTGACTTTTATCAACTATAATATCGTTAAAATAACCATCATATATTTTAACGAGTTTATCATTCTTACCGTTTCTTTTTTGAGTGTACATGCCGTCAATGGTACCAACAATCAAACGACCATCTATATCTTCTGCGATGCTGGTTACCGTAACATCTGTTAGTCCCAGGTCGTCATTGATACTCTTGAAGTAAAGGGCCCCATTTTGATCTCGCGATAACTTGAATAAGCCCCCGACACCCCCAACCAGAAGTTGATTTTTACCATTTTCAAAGATGGCATATATGCGGCGCCCATCCCAATTGGGCGAAAACGGCTCAGGCTCGAAATCGAAAGAATGAAATGCAGCGCTATCAATTGGTTTATTGAGATCTAACATGTTCATACCCTTATTTGTACCGACCCATAAGCGATCTTTTCGATCTTTGAAAATGGTCGATATGTGATCATCACTAATACTGAGTTGGTTTTCCTTGTTATGTGTAAAGGATCTGAATTTTTCAGTAGCTCTATCAAAATAATTTAGGCCGCTTCCGGTTGTAGCAATCCATAGGTTTCCTTTTTTATCTCCCACAATATCGAAGATAAGATTGCTGTTAATGCTGCCGGCTTTGTTCGGGCTAGGGTTATACACTGTAAATTCATAACCGTCATATTTGTTTAGACCATCGTGTGTGGCAAACCACATAAACCCCTGATAATCTTGATAAATTGCATTAATATCACTTTGGGAAAGACCATCCTCAGTGGTAAGATGGTCAAAAAATATATTGTCTTGAGCCCGAATACCGTTGAGAATGCTATTGAGCAGTACAAATACAATGGCAAGTTTATAAATCAATCTATGCGCGACTTTCTCCTTCATTCGTATTTTCTCTAGGGAATTAAATATACCAAATTATAATCTTCATACTGGCCTTTCAATTTTTCAACATTCTTTTGGCTATTGTTTTTAACTTCTTTGACTGGCACAGCACACCAAAGTTGAAAATTCCAATTTAATCTCTAACTTAAGTCAATCGATAGCATTTTTTAATCGGAAATGGTTTTGTGAGTAGAACAAATGGTTTATGCATTAAGCTGGTTTCCTAGTATTATGTAATTTATGACTTGGTCGTGACAAGAAAAATTTTACAAAAGCGGTATTTACGAAGTGATTTTTTCTTTATAACTTACATACAACTTCATAATCGGATTGATAACCAACAATATATAAACGCACTACAATGAAAAATGATAAAAAAATGGAGGAGTCAAAGAAATCGAGAAGAGACTTCGTAAAAAAATCGGCTCTTTTAACCGGGGGGACTATGCTGCTGCCTAATATGCAGATGAGCAGTATGGTGAACGTTTTCAACGATAAAAAATTGAAAGTTGCTTTAGTAGGATGCGGAGGCCGCGGAACGGGAGCAGCGGTACAAGCTTTAAATGCAGATGATAATATTGAGTTAGTGGCTATGGCAGATGCATTTGAAGATAGACTGCAAGGAAGTTTGGCCAACATTTCTAAAGAAATGGGTGAAACTAAAAAGGTTAAGGTGTCAGAAAAAAATCGATTCGTTGGTTTTGACGGGGCCCAAAAAGCAATGGATTTGGCTGATGTAGTGATTCTGGCAACACCGCCGGGTTTTAGACCGCAGCATTTTGAGTATGCTATAAACAATGGCAAACACGTCTTTATGGAGAAACCAGTGGCAACAGATGTTCCCGGGGTTCGAAAAGTTTTGGCAGCTGCTAAAAAGGCCAAAGAGAATAAATTAAATGTGGTTGTTGGTCTCCAACGTCACTATCAAGATAATTACCTGGCGGCTTTAGATCAATTGAAACAAGATAAACTGGGGAAAATCGTATCGGGTCAGGTGTATTGGAATAGTGCTGGAGTATGGGTGCGTGAACGTCAACCAGCACAGACCGAATTGGAATACCAGATGCGAAATTGGTACTATTTCAATTGGCTGTGTGGCGATCACATTTTGGAACAACATATACACAATATCGATGTAGCCAACTGGTTTATAGGAGAATATCCGATTTCTGCCCAAGGCATGGGTGGGCGACAAGTACGAACCGGAAAGGATCACGGAGAAATTTTCGATCATCACTTTGTAGAATTTACGTATCCGAGTGGGGCCGTAATAGCTAGCCAATGCAGGCATCAACCCGATACCATGCGAAGGGTGTCCGAGTTTTTTCAAGGTACTAAAGGAACGCTTTCTACTGCCGGCGATAATGCTACTTTAAAGGGTTGGGACGGAAATACAATTTTTGAACACAGGGGAAAAGATGATCCAAATCCGTATCAAGTAGAGCATGTTAAACTTTTTGAGTCTATTCGTAGTGGTGGGGTTATTGCTGATGCGGAGAACGGAGCCAAAAGTACGATGACGGCTATTTTGGGACGAATGGCTACCTATTCTGGAAAGGTGGTTAATTGGGAAGAGGCCATGCAATCGAATTTGGCTTTGGTTCCCGATAATTTAAGCTGGGATTCTCCAGCACCTGTACAGCCAAATGCTGACGGTTGGTACCCTATTCCTATGCCGGGCAAGAGTGTTGTATTGTAGTTAATAAATAGCTGAAAGTATGTTTTTAAAAAAAATAGTATTGTCCCTGCTAGTAGCAGGGACATTCTTTTTGTCTTGTAAAGAAGCAGTAAAAGAGACCGTTGAAATAAGCGAACCTGTTAAGCCAAATATCATTTACATTTTGGCCGATGATTTGGGTTATGCCGAAGTGGGCGCTTATGGGCAAAAAAAGATAGAAACACCAAATATTGATGCCTTGGCAAAAGAAGGAATGCTTTTTACCCAGCACTATAGCAGTGCTCCGGTCTGTGCACCTGCACGCAATATGTTCCTCACAGGAAAACATGCCGGCCATGCCTATATAAGAAGCAATAGCGAATGGCGAGAACGAGGTGATGTATGGAATTATACTGCCATGGCCAAAGATTCTACCTTAGAAGGACAAGGGCCAATGCCAGAAAGTACTATTACCATAGCCGACCGCTTAAAAGAAGTAGGCTATACAACGGGCATAGTTGGTAAATGGGGACTAGGCGCTCCACATACCAAGTCGGTGCCAAACGATATGGGTTTTGATTTTTTTTACGGCTATAATTGCCAACGACAAGCACATACCTACTACCCATTGCATTTATATAAAAATAGGCAGCGTGTGCATTTGGCAAACGATACCGTCGCTCCCAATACCAAACTCCCCAAAGGAGCAGACCCCAATGACCCCGATAGTTATGCAGCCTATAACCTACAGGACTATTCCCCAGATTTAATGTTCAACGAATTGACCAGTTTTGTCAATGCAAATAAACAGAAACCTTTCTTCCTATATTGGGCAACGCCAATTCCGCATGTCGCGTTACAAGCTCCAAAAAAATGGGTTAATTATTACAAGCAAAAATTTGGAACGGAAACCCCTTACTTGGGTGAAAAGAGTTACTTCCCTCATCAGAATCCACGAGCGGCATATGCTGCAATGGTTTCGTATTTGGATGAGAATATCGGAAAATTGATAAAGCAGCTCAAAGACGAAGGTATCTATGATAATACTTTAATTGTTTTTACCTCTGACAACGGACCAAGTTATGCCGGTGGTGCAGATCCTGTCTTTTTCGACAGTGCTAAACCTTTCGCAGGAACCTACGGTAGGGGCAAGGGTTATCTCTATGAGGGTGGTATTCGTGTACCAATGATTGCTTCTTGGCCTGATAAAATAAAAGCCGGGAGTACTAGTGATCATATTTCTGCTCATTATGATATGTTAGCCACGTTTGCCGATGTTGCAGGCTACGAGAATGCTGAAGATACCGATGGTATCAGTTTGCTTCCTACCTTATTGGCACAAGATGATCAAGAGGCACATGACTTTATGTATTGGGAATTTCCGAGCTATGGAGGCCAAGTTGCTATTCGTATGGGTGATTGGAAGGTGGTGCGTCAAAACTTAAAAAACGAAAAAATGCCTACATTGGAATTATACAATTTAAAGGAAGACCCTACGGAAACTACGAACCTTGCGGATGCGCATCCAGAAATATTGCAAAGGGCTGCAGCAATATTCAAGTCAGAACGCAATATTCCGCAATTGGATAATTTTAAAATTCCCATATTACAGAAGGGTTTGCTTGCCGAAAAAAGGTAATTTAGTCGCTTCCAAAAGTTCAATTAGATCTACCATGCCTGATTTTTTTAAGTTACTGGGATACCTCTTACTTGCGGGTACACTGTTGCAGTGTAAGCAAGACAAAAAGCCGATTGACAAAGATACCAATACGGTAAAAAAGCATAAGGTCATAGCTCGTGTTCTCGAAGATACTACCGAAATACTTAAGGAAAAACCCGAAGGTGTTGTAATTCCCGAAGGAATGGTTTGGGTTCCTGGCGGGTCGATAGTTCAAGGTGCAATGCCTCAAGATGAGATGGCAATGGGCCATGAAAAACCAGCTCATAAAGTTGCTGTCGACGGTTTCTTTATGGATGCTACAGAGGTTACGAATGCTCAATTTAAAAAGTTTGTTGAGGCGACCGGATATAAAACCATAGCGGAAAAGGCTATTGATTGGGAGGAAATGAAAAAGCAGCTTCCGGCAGGAACGCCGAAACCTCATGATAGTATTATGCAACCCGGATCTTTGACGTTTAAAAAAACGAAAGATCCTGTAGCCAACCTTTATGATTTTTCACAATGGTGGAATTGGACTATTGGCGCAAATTGGAAATATCCGAACGGCCCAGGAAGCACAATAGAGGGTAAAGACAATGAGCCTGTTGTCCATATCGCGTATGAAGATGCTGAAGCCTATTGCCAATGGATGGGTCGAAGACTGCCTACCGAGGCGGAATGGGAACGGGCAGCCAAAGGAAAAAATGAAAATGCTACTTATTTCTGGGGAGATGATGAAACCCAGCTCGCCCAAATGGCCAATACTTGGGAGGGACAGTTTCCAGTTAACAATACAAAAATGGATGGCTTTGAAGCTCGGGCCCCAGTAAAATCATTTTCACCGAACGATTTCGGACTGTATGATATGGCTGGCAATGTGTGGGAATGGACAAGCGATTGGTACCATACGGGTTATTACCAAGAGGTTTCGGCTTCTGAGCGCATTTTGAGGAATCCGACAGGAGCAAAGGGCCCCTTCAATGAAACCGACCCTTATGCCAGAGAAAAGGTAATGAAAGGAGGTTCATTTTTATGCAATGCTTCCTATTGTGCCAGTTATAGGGTTTCAGCACGCATGGCGACTAGTTTAGACTCTTCTCTCGAACACCTAGGCTTTCGGACTGTCGCGACAGTAGCCATGATTGAAACACCAGAAGAAAAATAAAACAGTAATGCAGTTTTTAGAAAATTTCACCCCCGAACTTACGATAAGCTCCCCCGGAAGAATAAACTTTATTGGTGAACATACCGATTACAATATGGGTTATGTGCTTCCTACGGCTATTGGTAACAAGATTACCTTCAAGTTTCAAAAGAATGCGCACGAATCGCATTGCAATATCTACTCATTAGGATATGATGGATTTTCCATAGACTTGAATACTATTGCAGTCAGCGATACCGAGTGGCAAAATTATGTGCTTGGCGTGCTAAACGAAATTGCGAAACTTTCAGACAAGTTAAAAGGCTTTGATTGTACCATAGAAAGTAATCTTCCCTTGGGTTCGGGCTTGAGCTCTTCAGCTGCAATGGAATGTGGTCTTGCTTATGGACTAAATGAATTGTTCGATTTAGGATTGTCTAAACTAACCATCGTAGCGCTTTCTCAGCGAGCGGAACACTCGTATGTGGGCACCCAGTGTGGTATTATGGATCAATTTGCCTCAGTAATGAGCAAAGAGGGAAATGTAATTTTATTAGATTGCCAATCACTTGAATATCAATACATTCCTATTGATATTCATCCCTATAAAATCATCATGCTAAATACCAAAGTTGCTCATAGTTTGGCTACTAGTGAATACAACACGCGGAAACAAGAATGTGAGGAAGGTGTAGAAATTCTGAAAAAGAAAAATCCGGTAGTTGGTTCATTAAGGGATGTTGACAAGGAAATGTTAGATGCCTCAAAAAACGAAATGCCACCTAAAATATACAAGCGATGCTCCTTTATCATTGATGAAAATCAACGGGTTCTTGATATGGTAAAAGCATTTAAGCAAAAGGAACTCGAAACGGTTGGAAGTCTTTTGTACAAAGCCCACCATGGAATAAGCCAACTTTATGAAGTGAGTTGTGCTGAATCTGATTTTTTGGTTGATTTTGCCAAAACACAAGCTGCAGTTTTAGGCGCTCGCCAAACGGGAGGTGGCTTTGGTGGTTGTACCCTAAATATTGTGCACGAAGAACATGCTGAGGAGTTTATACAGAAGGCTTCAGATGCTTACAGAAAAGCTTTTGATATCGATCTGGAAGCTTTTGAAGTTCAACCGAGTGGTGGAACTTCGAAGCAGTAGTTTTTAATCGTTCTCTACGTTGAGCAAGGCCTCTTCAAGTTGTAGTTTTTTGTAGCGACTTAAAGGAATTTGTTTGCCCCCCACTTCAACTTGAGCACTGCTGAATTTCTCGATTTTCTCAAGGTTTACAATATAGCTTTTATGAATTCGCAGAAATTTATCCTGAGGTAATTTCTTGATAAAGGCTTTCATGGTAGACAACACAAGTATGTTGGCATCAACTGTTACCAATTTGATGTAGTCTCCCAGGCCTTCAATCCATTTAATATCGCTAATAACTACCTTCACCTTTTTAAGGCTGCTGTTTACATATATATGCGCCTCCTCTGCTCTGTTAAGGGCAGCCTTATCGGTCTTGAACAGTGCCTTTTTTACAGAAGCATCAAAACGTAACTTTGTTATAGGTTTTAATAAATAGTCGGTAACATCATATTCAAATGCCTTCATGGCATAATCGGGCTTGGCGGTAATTAGGATGATTTGTGGAATGTTCGATAAAGACTCGATAAACTCGAAGCCATCAAGTATAGGCATTTCAACATCGAGGAAAATCAGGTCAATTTGATTCTGCTCAACATTCTTGTAGGCCTCTATGCCGTTATTGTATTCAGCAACTAAATCAAGATCGGGGTGGTCGTTTATTAGCTTACTAACTGCCATTCGCTGAAGTGATGAATCATCAACAACGATAGTTCTTAGTTTATTTGTTTCCATTTTCAAAGTCTTTGCAAAGAACACCTTTAAGGTTACTTAGGTATTTTCTCTCAACTTTCAGGCCAAAGATAAATGAAATCCTCATCTTAAAAGTGTTAAAACACTCGTTATTATTAGATTTCTGCCGAATTACAAGGGTAAAAATTAGTGTTATTTAGATCCTAAATTTTATCTCCGCCTGTTTTTTTATGGTGACCCCAGTGATACCCAGATGCCATAAAATTTGTAAAAAAAAGATTGAAATAATCGCGTTTTCGAGCGAACCGAAACTGTTTTTTGGCGTTTTGAAAGGTATTTTAAGTGAAAAACTGTTGATAACTTAACTGTAAGGTTTTTACCAAAAAAGCTACTTTTGTTCTATAAATAGTATAGAAGAATAGGAATATGTCAGAGCAAATTGAAAGAGTAAAAACACTAATTATAGGTTCGGGTCCAGCGGGATATACGGCTGCAATTTACGCAGCACGGGCAGACTTAAAACCCTTGTTGTATACCGGTATGGAACCTGGGGGACAATTAACCACCACGACCGAAGTAGATAATTTTCCAGGATATCCTGAAGGCATTGATGGTCCAACGATGATGGTACAATTGCAGCAACAGGCAGAACGCTTCGGTACTGAAGTACGTATAGGCATGGTAACTGCCGTGGAATTGAGTAAGGAAGTGGGTGGTATTCATAGGGCTACTATCGATGATTCCGATAAGGTTATTGAAGCGGAAACTATTATCATTTCGACAGGTGCAACAGCGAAATACCTGAATATACCAAGCGAACAACGCTTGCGCGGGGGTGGTGTATCGGCTTGTGCGGTTTGCGACGGCTTTTTCTACAAAGGTCAAGATGTTGCTATCGTAGGAGCAGGAGATACAGCTGCTGAAGAAGCATCTTATTTGGCTAACATTTGTAATAAAGTCACCATGTTGGTGCGAAAGGACTATATGCGGGCATCAAAAGCAATGCAGCATCGTGTAAATAGCCTAGAAAATATAGAAATTCGTTACAATACGGAGGTAGATGAGGTATTGGGAGATCAGGTGGTTGAAGGCTTGCGAATGGTGAACAATCAAACTGGTGAAAAGGAAGATATCGCTATTACTGGCTTGTTCATTGCCATTGGTCATAAACCAAACACAGATATTTTTAAGGGGCAGTTAGATATGGATGAAACTGGTTATTTGATCACGGAGGGAAAAAGTACAAAGACCAACCTTCCAGGAGTCTTTGCGAGTGGTGATGCCCAAGACAAGGAATACCGACAGGCTGTGACAGCGGCGGGAACCGGTTGTATGGCGGCCTTAGATGCCGAGCGCTATTTGGCTACGGTAGAGACTGCCGAAGAAGTAGCGTAATACAAAATAAAATACATAAAAAGCCGCTATGTCAATAGCGGCTTTTTTTAGTTTGGAACGAATATAATTAATCGATGCGCTTATAGTTTTCCGAAAAAGTCGGACTCCCATTCTCATCTAAGGATATTTGGCTATAGCTATCCTTATACAGATGCAGTTCAAATTTGAAAACCCGAACCGTATCTTGAATTGACATCATAGTAGCTGAACCATATTCAAGTCTTTCTTCTAATTCATCGGCGGTATTGCTATAGGATCCGTAGCCAAACCATTCATTGGGGTCATCTGGTGAATGACGTGTCCACATCACCTTCCCCTTACTATAAATTTTAATTTGTCGATATCCATTAGTATTCAAAAGCGTATCTGTTACATTACCTTGATCGTAATTGAAACGATTAACGAGTTCCCATGTTCCTTCTAAGGAATTTGTATTTGTCTGCAGCTTTGAGGATGTGAATTCGGTGGAGGAGACAAGAATTAACATCAAAAAAACTAATCCGAGTAGTTTTTTCATTTTCGAAGATTTTTAGTGTTATCATTGCATACTAAAAAGTTACGAAAATTTTAAGAAATTAACAATTTTAACATCCTAAATATGAGAATAATAAAATTTTATTAGACATATATCTACAAAATGATATTCAGTGTAAATTTAGAAGTTCGGCCAAATACAGAATATCTTCTTTTTCATGCGCAGCAGAAATCACAATTCTGTTCATTAAGGGTGAAGCAGTATTGGGGTAGTTAAAGTTGGTAATCAGGACGTTGTTTTTTTCTAGGAATGAAGCGATTTGGGAATCTGAAAAATAGAATGCCGGGTAGGTATCCAAATAATGCAATCGCTTTGGATTTTTCAAAGAATCTAGAAACAATCGAACGTTACTTTGCAAAAGTATTCGCTTTTCGTCGAATATAGTTTCTCCTTGTACAAGGGTGGCCAGCGCAGCGGGTGAAGCCGGACTCGCTCCACCAAAAAAATCGGTATTTGTAAATTGTTGGATCCTTTTTTTGGTTCCTAGAATAGCTCCAGCTTGTATACCAAATCCCTTTCCTAAAGAACAACAAACAATTAATTCTCTTGCATTGAGTTGCTTGGCACGCGTGTAGCTGCCAGCACCCTTATTACCAACGACACCTATGCCGTGCGAATCGTCGACCACAAGAATTACATCTTCCAACGGAAGCCTTCGAATAGCCGTAAAATCTGGATAACCGCTTCCTAAGACATCAATGGAATCTATAAAAACAACGGGAATGCTTTTGTTTCTTTTTAAATGTGCGCGAACCGCCTGTTCTAAATCGTTATAATTTGCATAGGGTTGTTTTGGCGCGATTTGCAAAGCAGCATGTGATTCTGGCGCATAAAACAACTCGTGGTCGTTTGTATTCAGGGTTTGTGCCACTAATTGTCCGGCCAAATAACCCGACGACAATGTGGTACAGCTTTGGCTAGTTGTAAGTATACTTAAATAGGCTTCAACTTCATCAAAAATTGAAATTTGCACATTTGCTTTTCGAGAAGCCCCGTAGTTCGTGCCGTACCTTTTTAGATTCTTAACGAACAGCTCTTTAAAAGCTTCATCAGTTTGCAACCCCAAATAGGATGTGCCTCCAAAGTAAAGATAAGATTTCCCATTCACTGAAACAGATCTGCCGGGGTATGCGTCGACTGAATAGATCATGTATTCAAACTTATACCGCCTCCACCAATAGAGGGAAAGACAACAGTGCCGTCTGCTGCAATGATCACCCCTTTGGCAATATCCTCCTTGAGAAGCATTGCTCCATCCATATCAACATAATCTAACTGTGGCAGTAATTGTGCAATGGCAGAAATACCAACCGTAGATTCAGTCATACAACCAATCATGACTTTGAGACCCATATCCTTAGCTTTTCTAATCATCCGGAGCGCGGGGGTAAGGCCCCCACATTTCGTAAGTTTAATATTAATTCCTGAAAAATGGAGACCGCAGCGATCCACATCCTCTTCAACAATGCAACTTTCATCGGCGATTACTGGAAGTACACTTTGGTGCATCACCTGTTCCATGCCTCCCCAGTCATCGGCTTTAAGAGGTTGCTCTAGAAATTCAACACCTAACTCCTTAAGCAATGGGGCATTGAAAATGGTTTCTTTTGCCGACCATGCACAGTTGGCATCAATACGGAAAACAGCTTCAGTATGCTTGCGAAGTTCCTTCACTATAGCTACATCATCTTTTGTACCCAGCTTAATTTTATAAATAGGCCAAGGCGTTTCTTTCATTTTAGACACCATTTTGGTTATGGGTGCCAAGCCAATAGTATAATTTGTAATTGGGTAGTGATCGGTGGTGGTATTCCATAGTTCGTAAAGTGGCTTGCCTAAGAGTTTCCCATACAAGTCATGAGCGGCTAGATCGAGTGCACAAATAGCAAAATTGCTTAGCCCTTTCGATACTAAGAAGGCGTGCACTATTTCTGGAGTAGTAAATTCAAAGGCTTCTATTTCGCTCCTAACGGCTTCTATTTCGGCCATCATACTTGCAACACTAATCTTGTAATAGGTATTGGAAGTTGCTTCACCATATCCCGTTTTGCCGTTTAAGGAAAGTGCGACCACCAAACTATCTTGAAAATCATGAGATTCTCTTGATATCGTAAAGGTATGTTTTAATTGTAGGGTATATTTTTTTAACTGTATTCGCATTTGGTATAAGGTTTCTACTAAGATGCGAAAGAGCTGTCAAGTTTCCAAAGTCTGAAGGGTTTAATAAGCAAACAAACTCCTGATATTAATAAGACTATTATTTAGAGTGTATTACGCTTTAGTGTTTTCTTGAGCGACATGATTGATTTGTTGATTGCTAATTTAAGAAAGCGTAACGAAGAAGCCCACCAAAAATTTGGCGGGCCCCTTACAACCTAAAAATGAATTCTAGTATTTGTGAACACTACCAGAAACTGACTTCTTTTTTTGCACGCTTGGCTCTCCTGAGTAGGAGATGTTGCCACCACTGCTGGCATCGGCAACGAGTGATTTTGCTACTTGTATCTTAACATTACCTCCACTGCTGGCGTCGGCATTGCAAGTTTGGGTTTCCAAGTTTTTTGCATTGATGTTACCGCCACTGCTGACATCTACAATTGCATCATCGGCCACCCCAGAAATATTGAGGTTTGCCCCGCTGCTGGCGTCGACATCGATTTCATTTGTTGCTACTTCCAGTTCTAAGATGGCTCCACTGCTGGCATCTACTTCTAGTTCATTGGCCTTAATGGTGTTCTTCGTAGTCAGATGTGCACCACTTGAACTACGAAGTGTAGTCACTTCAGGTAATGAAACATAAACGTTCTTAGTTGCGTTACCGATATTTTCTTCGGTGTGTATGCGCAGCTTACCATTTCTGATGTCAGTTTCGATAAGATCGATTACGTTTTCATCGGCCTCTACCTCAATGCTGAAATCATCGGCTTGAGTAACATAAACCATTAAACCTTCGGAGGCAGAAACTTTGGTAAATTCTTCGGTAATTGTACGGGTGTCGGTTACTACAACTCCGTTTCCTTTTTTTCCTGTTCCGAAATTTCCTATTTGGATGTCAAATCCGCAGGATGATAGAAACAGTGATACTACTGCGGCGATTGCGATTCTTACTAATGTTGTCATGATTGTTGTTTTTTTTCCCAGAATTTATGCAGGGTTTGATTAATGATTGATCTTACCGTTGTTTTTTATAGGTACGGAAACACGTTCAGTACCAGTGTAAAATTGTTATTTTTCTATGTTTTGATTAAATACTATTAACTGAACTGTAGTTTTTGAATACTGAATTGTCGTGCTATGCATTAGTAATGGTTTTTTTTACAGTGGTATCACCGTCTTTTGCTTTAATTTCTACCTTATTACCATTATTGTCAATATTGATGTCTACATCGTCTTCATTGTCTTTCGCCTTTATGCGAACACCATCCTCATCAATTTTCATTTTGAAAGATTCTCCATCTTCATCATTTATATTTATATCAATACCGTCAGCATTGATGCGAAAACGATTATCTTCATCTGTTTCGTCCAGTTCTTTCTCTGGGCATTCTTGACACTTCAACTCACCGTCAAAACCCATCTTCCATATGGAATTCTCGAGATCAACATCGCCTCTATCTGTTTCTGCCCTCACAACCCAGTTGCGACTACTTGACGGGGTGTATTTCAAAATCATACCTTCGGGTAGATAGAGATTTACCCTTACTTCCTGGTCATTAAACGTGCTCTTATCTGAAGTTGTCAAAAAATCGTTCAATACCAAGTTGTTTCCATTCACTGCATAGCTATAGTCGATTTGTTCTGCTGTGCCACGAGCTTGATCATATGACGGGCCATTCGCCTCTTTACGTACCGTAATCTTAACTGTTGAATCTTGTGATTTCTTTAGGTTGAATCTTACGTCATCTGAAAGTAATGTGGGGTTTCCATCATTGTCATAAACCATAACCATATCGTTCATTCTCATCTGCTTGCGTTGGTCCCAGAGCTCTGTTGTGGCTAACTGAATATTCAAAGTATCTGATTGATTCTCAATGAATAGTTCATTTTCTGTGGTTACACTTCCCGTAAAGGCATGTGAAGCTGCTTCACGAACGCCCATTACAATTAATGAGATCAAGGAGATCAGCCAAAGACCGAGTAGCGAAAACTTGGCGATGTTACCAATAGATTTTAAATTGTTGACCAAGATTTTCAATCCTAGGTATAATAGGAAGAAAAACGGAATACCAACGGCAAAGAACACCAGTAAAGATATCAACCATACAGGAGTACCTGTTAGATTGTTCAGTACACCATCTACACCGGGTAAGTGAAACCAGTCAAGCGTTCCTAGAGTTAACATCCCTACAAACATGCCAATTATGGTTGCTGCGCCAATAATGATTAAAAGTATGCCGATGAACTTTCCAAAAATTTTGAAAAAGAACATGATAATATCCCCAAGGGTATCAAAAAAAGTCTTTCCACCGTTTTTTACTTTATTACCGACTTCGGAATAGTCGACATTTTTTACTTTTTCCGCAACATCATCAAAGCCTTCCTTGACCTTACGTTCTATATTGCTGATGTTGATATCCTCTCCCCGCATATCGAGCTTTTGAGAGGTTGTTGTGGCTTCGGGGATTAAAATCCATAGCAAACCATAAAGCAGTATGAAGCCACCTCCTGAACCTACGGTCAGAACAATCCATAGTAAACGTACCCATAATGGATCTATGCCCACGTAATGTGCAAGTCCGGAAGATACGCCAGCGACATATTTCATCTCCGTATCGCGGTATAGTTTTTTGCTTCTTCTATGCTCTGTAGAACGGGTAGATTTCGGCTCATCATCAAAGATGTCTTCGTCGACCATATAATCTTCAGGCTGCCCCATGATGGTGATGACTTCATCAACTTCTTTTTGGGTGATTACCTGACGTTCGTTTTCCAATTTCTCATGGAAAAGTTCGGCGATGCGCGCTTCGATATCTGCTAATATTTCGTCGCTACCAGGCGTATTGGCAAAGGAACGTTTTATTGATTCCAGATAAAGCCGCATTTTATTGAAGGCTCCTTCATCTATGTGAAAGAGGATGTTGGCTAAATTTATATTGACTGTCTTGTTCATTGTTTAATGTTTTTATTCTGAACTGGGTTCAGAATCTAGTTTTATATCAATTGATATGACTATTTATTTTTAGTTACCAGATTTGTAGCACTTCGTAATTCATCCCAGGTAGAATCTAATTCTTTCAGAAAAAGTTTGCCTGTCTCGGTCAAGGTATAGTATTTTCGAGGTGGTCCCGAAGTTGATTCTTCCCAACGGTAATTGAGTAGCCCCGCATTTTTTAACCTTGTCAATAGCGGATATATGGTTCCCTCTACCACAAGCATCTTCGCGTCTTTGAGGGTGCCTAGAATCTCGGAGGCATATTTGTCATGTCCGTTAAGGATAGACAGTATGCAATACTCCAACACTCCTTTGCGCATTTGTGCTTTTGTGTTTTCTACGTTCATAACTTCTTTTTGCTTTTTATGCCGAGCCTTCCTTTTTGTGTTTGAAATATTTGTCTGCATAGATTAACTGTTCGTTTTTTGAATGATAAATAAACATCCTGATTTGATTTTTGATTGATGATGAAAAACTCTAGCTTTTTTGATTGACGAATAAACTCTTGTTATCATGGGTGTGATGAGTACCCTTTATTAATTATTACTTGATGAATTTTATGCTTAGCGGGTATTCAAAGCTTTGTCCTTCATTAGTTCGTATGGTTGCTAAAATGGTGTAAACGATGTTTATGATGAACAAGATGCCTTGTAATAATCCAGCGATTCCAACAGGTAACAACCAAGATCCAAATCTAAAATCGTCGCTGTCAAAATGAATATTAAAGTTGTTTAAGTGATTGAAACCGAACGGGTCGAAATCAAAAACATCGGGAAAGAAACCTATGAAAAATGGAATGCTGATAATACCCAATACAATAGAGTATAATAAAAGGCTTATTTGAAAATTCAACGCCTGTTTTCCGTTATAATCCACGAATTTATGTTCCTTCTTATTGGCGGTCCATAACACCAGCGGAAGAATAAAGTTCCCAAATGGAATAAAGAACTTTGAAAAGGTAGAGGCGTGTATTATCGCCGATAACGTTTTCTCATGTTTGGTCAATGTATCTGTCATGGCTTAGAAGTTTCTTGTTGAGATTCGATTTTGAAAAAAACTGAAATGTATTTTCGGATTACTACCTTCGAAGCCTCCTTCGACAGATAGGTTTAATCTGCCGAAGGAAGTATCGCTTTGATTGATATGAATGATTGATGAATTTTCCATGATATTTATAGATTACATATTATCTTCTTATGCAAATATATATCTAAAGGATGGTACTATGCAACACATAGTACTTAAATTTAACAAAATATTAACAAATTTGTTTCTGATTATTTTCTGTATTTTTAGGTCCTAAACATTTGACAATGGCAGTATCTATAGGCAAAATCAATACTTTCTTGTTCTTCAAATTACCCTCTGCGTGGTGGAGTGGTGTACGTCTAAAATTTATGGACGACACAAAGGCAATTGCCTCTGTAAAACACAGATGGGCCAATCAAAACCCGTTTAATTCCATGTTTTGGGCGGTACAAGGCATGGCCGCAGAATTGGCTACAGGGGCTATGGTTAGTCATCAAATACGGGAAAGTGGAAAAAAGATTTCGATGCTTGTGCAAAACAATACTGCCAACTTTTCTAAAAAGGCTACAGGTAGGATAACCTTTACCTGTGAAGACGGCCATCTGATAAAAGATGCTTTGGCCAAAACAATTGAGACGGGAGAAGGGCAAACGATTTGGATGAAATCTGTCGGTGTGAATTCCGATGGAGTAGTGGTCTCGACTTTTAAATTTGAGTGGACTGTTCGACTTAAGAGTTAGACCTAATGCGTTAGCAAATTGATGCTCTACAAACTAAAAATTAGTCTAGACTGTAACAAAGTACCGGTTAATGTTAACTAATACATATCAATCAATACGAATAGCATTCTATTTGTGCTAAAACGAATACAGCGCAAACCTAGGAATGACACAAAAACACTTATTTATGAACGCACACGAAATAGATTACGCCATATATGGTGAAGAAATGCAATATGTCGAAATAGAACTCGACCCACAAGAAGCCGTAGTAGCTGAAGCCGGTAGTTTTATGATGATGGATACCGATATCAAAATGGACACCATTTTTGGTGATGGGTCTAATCAAGATAAAGGAGTGCTTGGAAAAATTTTTTCTGCAGGAAAGCGAATGCTAACTGGTGAGAGTTTGTTTATGACCGCTTTTTTGAACATTGGCCAGGCCAAAAAGAAAGTAAGTTTTGCTTCTCCGTATCCCGGAAAAATATTGCCCATCGATTTATCTGAAAAGCAAGGCAAATTTATTTGTCAGAAAGACGCTTTCTTATGCGCTGCTAAAGGCGTTTCTGTAGGTATTGAATTCTCCAAAAGATTGGGACGTGGACTTTTCGGTGGAGAAGGCTTTATCATGCAAAAACTAGAGGGCGATGGTATGGCCTTTGTTCATGCCGGAGGCACTTTGGCCAAAAAGGAATTAGCTGCAGGGCAGGTTCTTAAAGTTGATACGGGTTGTATTGTTGGATTTAGTCAAACCGTGGATTACGATATCGAATTTGTTGGAGGTATAAAAAATACCGTTTTTGGCGGAGAAGGCCTGTTTTTTGCGACCTTACGAGGCCCTGGTACTGTTTATGTGCAGTCGTTACCATTTAGCAGACTAGCGGGTCGCGTTTTGGCGGCAATTCCAAGAGGTGGAAAAGACAAGGGTGAAGGAAGCATTTTAGGAACGCTAGGTGATATTGTTGGAGGAGATAGAGGCTTTTAAAAAAGTCATTACGACTTCGGCATAGTAATCTGTTGTTTTGCAATAAGAAGTTAACTGTGAGTAGCGTTGCCAAAAGCGCTTCGCAAAGACGATTCTTATTTAATATATTGCACGGAAAATTAAGGAATGAATTTTCAAAACCAAATCGACTTCCTCAAGAATCTCCAAAAGAATAACAACAAAGAATGGATGGACGCCAATCGCAAATGGTATAAGGAAGTCCGTGATGATTATATTGGCTGGTTAGATATGATGAATATAAAGCTTGCCGCTATTGATGACGAATACTATGATACACCAGGAAAGAAAGGTATCAATCGCATTAATAATAATCTAATGTTCCACCCGAACAAACCTATTTACAAGGACCATTTTGGCGCTGGATTGGATAAACGACCGAATACAGGCGATTTCTATGTAGAAATTGGTATCGAGCGTTCGATGTTCGCTGGTGGACTCTGGCGCCCTGACCCCAAAAGACTGCGAAGCATTCGCGACGCAATTGACTATGATGGGGAAGAGCTGCAGAAAATCTTGAATAAAAAGTCATTTAGGAAGACCTTTGGTGGTTTGTACGAAGATGCCAAATTGACCAATGCGCCCAAGGGTTTTTCGAACAATCATCCGCATATTGATTTGTTACGGAATAAAACTTTTGCTGTCGCCATGGAGTTTTCTTCACAAGAAGCGCTCAATGGCAATATTGATAAAAAGCTGATTTCGGTTTACAAAGAAATGCTTCCGTTTCGGCGCTATTTGAACCAAGCGGTCACCGTATAATCAAAATTAAAACTCGTTCGGCCAAGACCTACTCGATAGAATCTACTTTCTCCAAAGCCAAATGCAACAGATTACCTGCTGCCTGACCAACCTCCACTCTTGAGGTATTTGTAAGTACAGCGGCGACAACTTTTTTTTCGGGTACAATAAATAAAAATGAAGAACAACCCATCTGAGCCCCCGAATGACCGATAAGGGCACCTTCATTTGGTTTGGGGTTGTATAGAAACCATCCGAATCCGTAAGCGTTTCTCTCCTTTTCGAGACTGTGATGTTGTCGCATCAGGTTAAGCGTTTCTTTAGAAACAAAAACATCGTTTACTACTGCCTTGCCAAACTTTAAAATATCTTCTATGGTGGTGTAAAAGCCCCCTCCTGGGATACGATTGCTTAGGTTGTTTTCTTTACCTTCCTTGGGTTTGCCTTTTCCTCCTTTGCGATGATACAGTTTGGATTCATTTTCCAATTGCACTCCAAATTTGTCCACCCCAGTATCTTTCATTCCCGCTCTACCCCAAATATTTTGCTGCATATATGCTTCAAAAGTCAGTCCGGATACTTTTTCAATGATAACACCCAACACCGTATATCCGTATGTGGTATAGGTATATTTTGTTCCGGGTTCAAATAATAGATCACGCTCCTTGAACAATGCCAAGGCATCGTAAAGGCTTGCATATGTGGTTTGAGTTCTTGTCTCTTTCGCGTCTTTATAGCCGGCAATGCCTGAGGTATGTGAGAGTAAATGACGCGTAGTAATCTGGGTTTTAGGATGTGTAGGATAATCGGGAATATAGGTTTGTATGGGTGTATCTAAATCTAGTGCACCTTTTTCTACTAATTGCATTGCAGCTAAGGCAGTCATTGATTTTGCAATAGACGCCATTCTCAATTTCGTATGGGTTTGCATCTTCTTCCCTTCAGTGGTATTGGAACTTCCCTTAGCTGAATGCCACATAATGGAATCTCCCACTGAGTAACCTATAGCTGCTCCAACAGCTAATTCGTTATGTATTAAATCATCAAGTACAGCCTGCTCTTTTGCGTCATTCGCTTGCGCTTTGCACATTATGGAAGATAGGGAAAGGATAAAGATTACAAATAGTTTCATCTTTTTACGTTTATGATTCAGGTCAAAAATAGAAACATAGACGCGTACGGGGTCTTAATTTAAAGGGTTTGGGGCGAATTACTAGCTTTTAGGGACGAATGATTATGCAAGGCAAGAACCTGTTCCTTGTAGCTTTTAGAAACGGGCACTTCGGTTTGTGTCAAATAGATGGTGTTGGTATTTTTCCATTCCTTGAAATGCTTCGGATTTATAAGATGCGAGCGATGTACTTTAAGCAAACTTGGTACTTGCGGATGAATATTTTTCAAAGTGATTCGCAATAACTTTTTTTTCAATTCATCCTTACTCAAATAAGATACTTCTACGTAATTATCCGCACTTGAAATACAAACTAGATCTTGCAAACTGATATGAAGTACGTCTAACTTATTGACCCCCTCAAGTATAACGCTGTCTTGATTTTGGCGTAGCGACTTTTTGTTTAGCCACCATCTCAAAAAAAGCAGGATAGGAAGAATAATTAAGAAAATCGGATTATACACTTCAAAAGTGAACCTTACAAAATCGTAAGCTCCATTAATAATATCCGTTTTGTAATAGGCAAAACTTCCGAGCAGCACAACAACATTGAAGAACAGTAAAAAGGTAACTTCCAATAATATATTCCAATTTCCCTTCCATTTATAAACCCGGTTCTGTAATGGAATTAATATCATATAGCTAGCAAATGAGATTATGCCGTACGGAGGTAGTATTTGAAGTCGAATAGAAAAAGATAGGTCTGCAGTGTCAAAAGGGGCGATGAGAACCAAAAACGCGAATAGCCAGACACCTATTGTAACGGCCACCAAAAGATGGTGCTTGTAGGAAGTATTTAGTTTCAGCGTCAACATCAATAATGTGAGGGTTTTGGAAGAGCAATTACATTAAGATATCATTTTTCGGCTCAATAGGCTTTGGAAGTTCAGTTTCTCCTAACATTTCGCGTAAATCTATTTCAATGGTCCTGCAAAGCGAAAGCATTGGAATATCGTTACCTAACCCTTCAAAAGGATTTTCAGAATAATCACCAACAAGTTCCATCATCAAATATACCCAACCGACCAAGGCAGTAAACGGAACGGATAGCCAAACGCCAAACTCACCTAATTTTGCGAATTCAGATACCATTCCCAAAGGCAGTAGGAAAATAAAAATTCCTACAAAAACAAAACTCATGCTACCATACTGTCGGGGCAAAGGAAACTTTTTAATGCGCTCACATTGCCCTTGGAATGTATAGAAATCAGCAAGTAACTTTTGTAATTCCATGTGGCGAAAATCATCTATTATATGTTCTTCCCGTAGTTGCTTTAAGTCTTGACTTTGTTGATCTATAATTTGAGTGGCGGTGTTCTTATAGTTGATAAGACGCTCGTATTCCTCCTTGGGCAAAAATTTTGATAATTGCGATTCACTTACCTCGTCACTATGTAAACCTACACCGAATTGTTTCATTCGTTTTTTGGTAGCCATTCTTACCATTCTATTTTGATTGATGTGCTCCCAAGAGGTGGGTATGAGTAGTTGACTTCGTAAGGCATATAGCCAACCAATATGACGATAAATGAGCTTCTTTCGGTAGCTATTTAATTCTGCTTCGCTATGATTCTCTGCAGTAAATTGATTACTCAAAAATGCCTTTGCACTCGCTCCCCAAGAACGACTGCCATTTACAATGGCGCCCCATATTTTACGAGCTTCCCACAAACGGTCGTATGCGCTATTGTTTTTAAAGCCTACGTAGAAAGCTACTGCCGTACCTATTACTGAGAGAGGCAGCCATGGAATAACCATCCACTCCCCAAAAAGGGTGTATTTATAGATGGCGGCGGCGAGTATGGCCCAAATAGAAATCCATACCATATGGCCGCCGCTAAATCGTAATATAGATAGTAGTCCAAAATTCTTCTTTATATACATAGTTTTCTTATTTCAATTTATCTGAAGCAGAAATTAGTCTGGTGCTTAAATCTGGCTTTTCGTTGCCCTTGTCTAAAGGAAACATCGGTCTTTTAATATGCCGGTATGCTAAGCGTTCCAAATCTTGATCAACACCACCAGGGGTCAATGCCATAATCCATCCTTTTCGCATGTCATATAATTCAGGAACCAAATACCCTATTTTCACCACTACAATAGCTGCATCACGCGGGTTTAAGTTCAAATCTGTGAAATCTACTTCATGATGGTAGGGCTTTCTTTTTTTTGTTACTATGACATGTATACTGCCTATTTTGACAACTACTTCTACCTCAGCGTCACGGTCTCCGTGCTTAATGGCAGTGACTATTCCTTCTAATTTTAATGGAGGTGCGTAGCGGTCATCGACAAGGGCTCCTGCTTGGCCTGATACTTCTCCGCCAACTCCAACTTTTAAGGCTTCTTCAATAAGGTTAGGGCCGGGAATAGAAGCATAAATTAAATTAGGCCCGTCTGCAGATTTAAATTCTGATCGATTTAATAGTTTTTGCAGGGTCCACGTAACATCACCAGCACCACCCGCGGTAGGATTGTCTCCCATATCGCTAATGATAAAAGGTCTTTCTTTGCTTGCGAGTGCCATTTTCAGACTTTCCTTAAAGCCGGCCACCGGAGCCACAAATTCGAACTTGTGACGCACATCCCAAAAAGCATTGGCTAATTTTTCTGCTCCTTCTGTGACTTGTTCTTCATTGTCACCTGTCACCATAACGACCCCATGATTACGGGCTTCATCAGCCCAAGCATATCCAATCCATATTGCAGCATCAATAACGCCATCCATCTTTTCCACATCTGGTATCTTGGCATATAAACTTTTTCCAGGTTCAATTCGAGTACTGGTCTTTTCTCCAGGCAATAGAATGGGCACAGGAATCCAGGCTTTATATTTGGGTTTACCCTTTCCACTTTCAAGACGTTCAAGTAAGTTTGTAATCGATCGCTCTTTTGATTCCAGTGCGTCTTCATGTGGAGCCATACGATAACAAGTTATCAAGTCGGAATGCGCTGCCAAACGTTCCGAAACGTTGCCGTGTAAATCCATAGAGGTAGAGACCAAAACATGGGTACCGATAGCTTCGCGAATACGTCGAATTAAATCGCCTTCTGCGTCTTCCAAACCCACTACGCTCATCGCACCATGAATGTCAAACCAAAGTCCGTCATACGGTCCATTTTCCTTAAGCATTTTAAGCGTTTTTTTGACCATAGATTCATAAGCCTCGCGGGTAACGACTCCGCCCGGTAAAGATTTCCCTAAAAAAGTTGGTATCCATTGAGCGCGTTTACGAATAGCGCTACCTTCCTTAAAAAACGGGTAGCGACCGAAAATAGAATCACCAATTCTGGCATGAAATGCTTCCTCATGGGTTTGAGCAGGGGAGAAGGTACTTGATTCAATGCCTATACCTGCTATAGCAATGCGGGGTAATTTTTTATCAACTTTTTGATTTTCTGATTTTGATTTGCAGCTTACTATGAGGATAGCTGCAACAGTAAAAAGAAATATTTTTTTTTTCACTCTGATATCTTTTTTTGTTAGATATTGATTCCACCAAGGAATATGTTTTAAAGATAGGCCCAATTTTTATTCTTTGGAAGTGCGCACTTTTGTCTTCAATTTTTTTAATTCTTATCTTCCAAATCCAATCCGAATATAAATGGCCAACTACAATATTGATGCAAAAAAAGAGCTTACGTACGATGCCATTGTCATCGGTTCTGGAATAAGTGGCGGATGGGCTGCAAAGGAACTCTGTGAAAAGGGACTCAATACATTGGTACTTGAGCGCGGAAGAGTGGTAGAACATGTTAAGGACTACCCGACGATGCATCTTGATCCATGGGATATGGAACTTCGCGGGGGACTATCTCCAGAGCAAAAAAGGAAACACTATAAAAACATTCGATCTGGTTGGGTTGGTACTGATACTGAACATTTTTGGGCGGATGATGAGGCAAATCCTTATACCGAGGTGAAACCCTTTTTGTGGCTACGTGGTCACCAAATGGGAGGGAGGTCTTTGTTATGGGGTAAGCAGACCTATCGTTGGAGCGATTTGGATTTTGAAGCAAACGCAAAAGATGGTTACGGTGTAGATTGGCCGATTCGATACGCCGATATTGAACCATGGTATACCCATGTAGAGCAATTTGCAGGAATTAGCGGAGAACCGCTCGGACTTCCACAATTGCCCGATAGTCATTTTCTACCACCAATGGAGCTGAACTGTGTAGAGAAACATGTGAAGAACAGGCTTGAAAAAGACTATCCCGGTAGAAATCTAATCATTGGAAGGGTCGCTCACCTAACGCAGCCGCACAACGGAAGAGGTCAATGCCAATACCGTAATAGATGCAGTAGGGGCTGTCCGTATGGAGCGTACTTTAGCAGCAATGCGGTAACCTTGCCTGCTGCGAACGCAACGGGTAATTTGACGATTCGACCCTACGCTATTGTACAGTCTATTGTGTATGATGATAAAAAAGGAAAGGCCACAGGGGTTCGAATTATTGATGCGGAGACCAATGAAGCTATTGAATACTCGGCAAAAATCATTTTTTGCAATGCCTCTACCTTAAGTACAACCCAAATACTATTGAATTCGAAATCGAAGCGTTTCGAAAACGGTTTGGGCAATGATAGTGGAGAACTCGGGCACAATCTGATGGACCATACCTACAGGGTTGGTGCAATGGGAAAAGTCGATGGATTTGAAGATAAATATTATAAAGGCCGCCGCCCTAACGGCATTTATATTCCTCGATATTGGAATATTGATGAGCAATCGAAGTCTGATAAATTCCTTCGTGGTTTTGGGTATCAGGGCGGTGGTTACCGCGGTGGGAACCCGGCCAATATCGAAGACTTTGGAGGCGCTTATAAAGATAGCATCTTAAAACCGGGCCCATGGGAGTTTTTCATTACCGGATTTGCAGAATGCCTCCCATATCATGATAACAAAGTAATCTTGAATGCTGATGTTCAAGACAAATGGGGCCAACCTACACTTTCAATAGATGCCGAATTCAAGGAAAACGAAAAAGCACTGAACCAACAAATTCAAGAAGATGCCGTTGAAATGCTAGAGAAAGTAGGACTGAAAGATGTTATGGGTTTTGATAACGAACATCCTCCGGGCTATGGGGTTCACGAAATGGGAACAGCCCGTATGGGGCGTGATCCGAAAACCTCTGTATTGAATGGTTTTAATCAGATTCATGCAGCCAAGAATGTTTTTGTTACCGATGGGGCCTGTATGACCTCTTCATCTTGTGTCAATCCTTCATTGACGTATATGGCGATCACAGCTCGGGCGGCGAATCATGCGGTGTCGGAATTAAAAAAGCGAAACTTATAGTATTATGGATAGAAGAAAGGCGCTAAAGAAAACGGGTGTATTGGCTGGAGCTGCAGTGGCTATGCCTACTGTACTTTCAATATTGCACTCCTGTAAGAATGAGCATGCTGTGATTTGGCAACCTGAATTTTTTTCCAAGCCAGAAGCTAATACGATTTCATACCTAGTCGATTTGATATTACCGCGTACAGATACTCCTGGCGCTTTGGATGTAAAGGTCGACGTATTTATTGACAAGGTCATTGCAAAAACCTATGATGAACAGGGTCAACAACAAATGCGCGACGAAATCACTGCCTTTAACAATCGCTGTAAAAAAGAATTCGGTGCCATCTTTTCCGAACTGAACGAGTCTAAAAGAGTAGCGGTTTTAAGAGCTGAAGAAAAGTCTGCGGGTAAATTTAACCCGGGAGTTTGGGGCACGGCCATTGGAGATCAAAAACCTGTTGGTTTTTATCGCTCAATAAAATCAATGACAATATGGGCCTATTTTACCTCAGAGGAAATTGGAGAAAAAGTATTGAATTATGACCCCATTCCCGGTAATTATAATGGCTGTAAACCGCTATCGGAAGTTGGAAATCGCTGGAGTTTGTAAATTTCATTAATTGCATATCACTTGGAAAATAATAGTACGAAAAATAGTACTGGTAGCGAAATAACAATAGGTCTTCAGGTTCTCAACAATATTCAAAAGCATATCGTGCTACACAGTTCAGATCGGAAATATCTAGCGTCAATTTTTTCTGTGCATACATTTGCAAAAAAAACACTGTTGCAGCACCAGGGTCAATTGTGCAAAAAGTTGTTTTTTGTCGAAGAAGGGAGTTTACGAGCATTTAGTGTAAATGAGGAAGGCAAAGAAGCTACTATAATGTTCGCTGTTGATGATTGGTGGATTACCGATATGTATTGTTTTTCAAAACAACTACCCGCTATGGTCTCACTGGAGGCTCTTGAAGATACTAAAGTTGTTGCCTTAAACTTTGAAGCATTCGAAAATTTATTGGCTAGATTGCCCAAGTTTGAACGATTTTTTAGAATCCTTTTTCAAAATGCTTATGCTCGTGAACAGCTACGGGCTTTAGATAGTATTTCATTATCAACAGAGGAAAGATACCGTCGATTTCTAATCAAGTATCCACAAATTGTTGAAAAAGTAACGCAGAAGCAAATAGCGAGCTATTTGGGGGTGACTCCTGAATTCTTGAGTTCAGTAAAGAAGAAATAATAGTGACTTAAACTATCTTAATTTTTTTCGTTAGATAATTTACGTTCTTTACAAAAAACAACCCTATGATGATGATTTTAATTGCCGGACCTTATCGGAGTGGTACAAACAACGACCCGCGTCGCATTCAAAAAAATATGGATAAATTAGAAGCTCAGGCTTTGCCCATATTTCGTAAAGGACATGTGCCAATGATTGGCGAATGGGCGGCCAATCCTTTGATAGCATTGGCGGGTTCAAAAGAGGTTGGTGATGCTGTGTTCAATGAAATTCAGTATCCGGTAGCCCATCGATTGTTAACAAAATGCGATGCCATACTTCGTATTGAAGGGGCCTCGACAGGTGCAGATCAAGATGTAGAAATTGCCAAAAGTTTAGGATTGAAAGTATACTATGACTTAAATGAAATTCCGAATGCCGAATAAAAGAGTACGTAAAATCAAAAAAACGATGCTTTCGAACAACTGGTATACACTGAATAAATTCACCTTTGAATACCAAAAAGACGACGGTTCTTGGGAAACTCAAGAACGTGAAGCTTACGATAGAGGAAACGGAGCAGCCATACTTTTGTACAACAAAGAGAAAGGCACCGTTGTGTTGACCCAACAGTTCAGAATGCCAACCTTTGTCAATGGAAATACAGACGGAATGATGATTGAAGCTTGTGCCGGATTATTAGATGGAGATAAGCCCGAAGACTGCATTCGTAAGGAGACCGAAGAAGAAACAGGTTATCGTATCGATAATGTTGAAAAAGTAATCGAAACCTATATGAGTCCTGGTTCGGTTACCGAAATATTGTATTTGTTCATTGGAGAATATGAAGACCAAATGAAGGTAAGCGAAGGTGGTGGCTCCGAACATGAAACCGAAAATATTGAGGTTTTGGAATTTCGATTTGAAGATGCCCTAAAGATGATTGCCAGCGGCGAGATAAAAGATGCAAAAACTATTTTGTTATTGCAATATGCGAAAATTAATGGCATACTACACTAAGGATATGCGATCACGATAGCTCTAGAGAGAAGCTAAACTTGCTTGGAAGATTAATGGTAAATATTCATTTAGCATACCGCTGCGCACACCCTTGTCATTTTTCAATAAGTGTCTCGAATGTTCTCAAAAATCTGCTGCATTCGCTGTTTAACTTCTGATGAGGGCTGCCTAAAATGGTTGTTCATAAAACTAAAAATCAAGGTTTTACCCGATTTGGTGATCAGATATCCACTGATATTGTGGTTGTTCCCAACGCTACCGGTTTTGGCAAATAAATAGGGTTCAGGATCACCATGATACCAGTCTTTTAAGGTTCCTTCGCCGCCAGTGGGGAAAAAACTCATCAACCGTTCTTTAGGAATCTCCTGGTACAATTTACTTAAAACATACACCATAGATTCAGGGGTAAAGAGATTATATCGAGAAAGCCCAGATCCATCAACCCATCTTGGCTTTTGCCTTAGTTCGGCCAATTCATTGTTTAAAATATACTGCCTAGCTTTTGAACTGCTGAGGGTATCAGATAGCGTAGCGGCACCTAAAATCAGCAACTGTTCCGCCAAGAAATTATCGCTTTCGATCATCATACGCCTGTAAACCGAGTCGACCGCTATACCCGCTAACACTTTTTTCTTAGTTGCTGGCATCTTTTGTACAAGGGTCACCTTTTTTTTCAAAGCCTCTTCCAATAAAATTTTAGTAAGCGTACTATCTGTTCTAAAAGGTATTTCTAGTGTGTCTTTGCGTGAAGGAGAAAAGTAGAATCGATTTTGTTCTAAATTTCTGTTGCGATCAACATGTATAGCAATAACCGAATCTTTAAAATAAGATGGTGTAACGTTCATACTATCTGCATGAAATAAGGTAGTAACATTTCCATATATGGGAAAAGGTCCTTTTTCTGGTTGAAAATAGTATTGATAATCTTCCCAGGCCCAACCGGGGCCAAATTTTTCGTCCTGGAAATTATTTAGGTGCAAGGCAATGTTATCGTATCGCTTTAAGAAATCAATGGTTTTATTGTATCCAAAATAGCTGTGCAAAAGAGTAGGGTCTCCTGTTCCCTCTAGGTAGAGCGTATCATTTTGCTGTAGGTACTTTAAGGCCGGAATACTATCGGGCAAAAGCCGCAATGCGGTAAACAAGGTGAAGATTTTGGTATTGCTCGCAGGTGTAAAGTACTTTTTAGCGTTAAAATGCAACAATGTGTCCTTATTTTGTGGATTTACCACTAAAAATCCCGTAAATTGATGATCATAGAATGCTGATTCAAAGACCTTTAGGGTGCTTTTTTGAATACTCCGTTTTGTGCCCGAACACCCTACTAACAAAGAGAACAATAAAAAGTAGACTGGTATTATTTTCATGTTGGCAAAAGTAAGGAAATACGCAAACTAGGTACCTGAATTGCGTTAATGTGAAATTATCTAATTTTTAACAAATCAAGAGCAATAACATATATACTTTTCTGTTTAACTTTAGGATGCTAAAACGTCCGAAGAACTACTAATTAATTAAACATTTTGAAATATGGCTAGAGCAATGCTTGAGTACACGAAGACCGTACTCAAAAAAGTGAGCTTCGACACGAAGCTTTTTTGCAAAGAACTAAAAAAAGCAATTTCAAATTTACTCCCCGAAGAAATTGAGGAACTCAGACTCTGGTTAAAACAGTTCATTAACGACAAACCAGAATTACAAGAAAGTCTTATTTATTTAAAGGCATAATTAACAACCCAGCCAAGCGGCTGGGTTTTTTTATTTCCTCAAGCAACCCTTACCCCTGCTGTGAGTTCTATATAAATAGATACGAAGGTCATTATACGATTTCCCCATTTTCTTGTCAACGGTACCTGCTGCTAGGTATTTATTTGCTAATGGGACTTATGATTTTAACATCCTGAAAAGCAATAGCCCCTCTAACAATTCCGGAAATCACATCACGTAAAGCTTCGGTAATTTGTATTTTAAGCTCGCTCTTGTGATAAATAAGACTCACTTCACGTGCCGGGGATGGATTATCAAAATATTTTAGATTTTTTTTCTTTTGATCGTCCAATTCCAATGTATTTAAATAAGGGAGTAATGTCATTCCCATATCTTCGTCTGCCAGATTCACCAAGGTTTCGAAACTTCCACTTTGCAACTGAAAATGTTCTCTTGAAACATCTCTAGGGGCTTTACAAAGGTTGATTACTCCATCTCTAAAGCAATGTCCGTCTTGTAGTAATAATACATCGGAAACATCTAAATCTTCTGGTTTCAGATGCTCATAGGTACCTAATCTATGGTTTCTTGGTACATATCCTACGAAGGGTTCATAATACAAGGGGCGTTCTTTTATGAATTCAATTTCCAATGGGGTGGCTGCAATCGCGGCATCGATATGTCCATCTTGAATATTCCGAATTAAACTTTCCGTACTTTGCTCCTTAATAATCAGGTTGACCTTTGGGTATTTCTTAATAAACGTCTTTAGGAACATTGGAAGTAGGGTAGGCATTACCGTTGGAATGATT
Source organism: Maribacter sp. (assembly GCF_039974175.1). GTDB lineage: Bacteria > Bacteroidota > Bacteroidia > Flavobacteriales > Flavobacteriaceae > Maribacter_C. The sequence continues at coordinate 1,326,505 of NZ_JBDWJN010000010.1, read as the reverse complement.
CCCAAGGAGAAATCTCCACCAATAAAACCTTTGTCTTGGTCCACAATATCATTGATTCTCGAAGCCTCATTGACAATGTTCTTGGCCTGAGCAACTATTTTTTGACCTACTTCTGTTACGGCTATAGGTTTTTTACTGCGATCAAAGATCAGTACATCCAATTCATCTTCCAACTTCTGCACCTGCATACTCAGTGTGGGTTGAGTCACAAAACTCTTTTGGGCCGCTAGTGTGAAATTTCGATATTCCGCTACCGCGAGAACATATTGCAATTGGGTGATAGTCATAGGAATTGTTTTGAGCTATAAAATTATAAAAACCATTGATAAAACTTATCATTTTAAGTTAAACTTATGTGATAAATTTATAGTAGAGGCAAAAAAGATGGCTTGATTGGGAGAAGTATGATAAGAATCAACCCGAATTGTTTCTAGACGTTTTAATTTTAAACAGTATTTCAAAATCTAAAAATAGAACCATGAAAATGAACAGTATAGGCCTAAATGCCGAAAAATCACAAAAATTAAGCAATGACCTAAATTTATTATTGGCAAATTTTCAGCGCTATTATCAAAACCTTAGGGGTATTCACTGGAATATAAAGGGAAAGCGATTCTTTGATTTGCATGTCAAGTTTGAAGAATTGTATACCGATGCCAATATGAAAGTAGATTTGCTAGCCGAGCGCATTTTGACTTTAGGGGGAGTGCCACAACATACTTTTGAAGATTATATCGAAAATTCGAAAGTACCAATAGGAAAGAATGTTACTGATGATGAGCAATCGATTCGCTTAATTGTCAATTCGTTGAGCGAGTTATTACGTATTGAAAGAAGCATATTGGAAACTTCTGCAGATGCTAACGATGAAGGCACAAATAGCATGATGGGCGATTTTATTTCCGAGCAAGAAAAAACGGTTTGGATGATGAAGGCCTGGTTGGCTGAGGAGATTTAATACTGCTTTTGGCGAAGAGATAAGACCTGCTTCGGCAGGTTTTTTTATCTGTACTTGTTTTAGCATTGATATACTTGGTCATAAATCTTTATATTTAGAGTGAACAACCAGCTCATTTGTATTATGTCTGAAATAGAAACCGATCTTCCGGCATTTCTAGCAAAGGTTCCCTTCTTTTCCGAGGTTTCAAAAACCTCATTGACCAATCTCTGTAATCATATTGCAGTGGAAGGGTATTTTAGAAATGATACTATCGTCTCTAAAGGTGATGTGGGTGATGCCATGTTCGTCATTCTCGAAGGCGAAGTAAAGGTGCATGAAGGGCAGCATGATTTCGGGCATTTGAAACAAGGAGACTGCTTTGGCGAGTACGCCCTTATCGACAACGATACACGTTCTGCTTCAGTAACAGCGATTCAAGCCACCAAGGTGGCAAAGATTGGCCGTGAACACTTTTTAGCTTTAATGAAAGGTGACCAAGGGTTCTCACAGGGAATACTTTCCGTAATGATCAAGCGCCATCGCGAATTGGATACAACCCAAGAACAATTGGCCAATTCCAAAAAATTAGTGGAACAGGCCAACAATAAAATGAGCGGACTCATCAATGGTGCTATGGATGCCATCATCATGTTCGACGCCAAGTTCAGGATAATCTTGACCAACCCTTCTGCGAATGTATTGTTGGAGAATGATGATGTGCTGCAGCGTAAGGTGCTTTTTTTCTTTGATGATGCAAGCGCCGAACTCATTGAGTCTTTAGTAACATCAGGAAAGGGAGGTGACCAAGATGCGCTCAACAACTATTTACCTCAAATTGTAAAAGTCATTGGTTCTAATGAGAAAGAAACATTGAACGAAGGCACCATTAGTTGGTACAAGGAAGGTGACGAAACTTTTTACACCTTGATCTTGAGAAATATCGAAGAACGTATTGCAGCTCAAGACACAATTAGCATTTTGACCAATCAGACTGAATATTTAACTGAGGAAATAAAAGAATTGACCAGCAGTTACGGAATTATCGCTCAAGATTCTAGTATGATCGAAGTACTCAATTTAATCGAACAAGTTGCTCAAACCGACGCCACAGTCTTGATCAATGGAGAAACTGGTACCGGAAAGGAGTTAGTGGCCAGAGCCATTCATCAGGCAAGTCTCAGAAACGACAAACCTTTGATCCGCATTAATTGTGGTGCCATACCGGCGAACCTGATTGAAAGCGAATTGTTCGGTCATGAGAAAGGGGCTTTTACAGGTGCGACCGCTAGTAGAAAAGGACGCTTTTTGCTGGCAGATAAGGGAACTATATTTTTAGATGAAATAGGGGAGATGCCTTTAGATCTGCAACCCAAACTTTTACGAATCATTCAAGAAGGAGAGTTCGACCCGCTGGGAAGTTCAGAAACCGTAAAAGTTGATGTGCGCATTATCGCGGCCACGCATCGTGATTTATTTAAGTTTTCGAAAGAAGGCAAGTTCAGGGAAGACCTCTACTACCGTTTGAATGTTTTTCCAATCGTAGTGCCATCTTTGCGAGAACGCGGAAATGATATTCATTTGATCGCACAGAAAATTATCGAACAGTTTTCGGCAAAACTCAATAAAAAGGTAGAGCCTTTGACCGAGGCTGATAAGGCTTTGTTATCACTTTATGATTGGCCGGGCAATGTACGCGAACTTCAAAACATCATCGAACGTGCAGTCATTGTTGCTCAAAATGGAACCATCGATTGGGACGGCTTAATTCCCAAATCTTCTGAACAAGCGGCAACTTCAACCCAGTCAAAATACGAGAAGATTTATTCTTCGGAAGAAATAATCGAATTGGAACGAGCGAATATTCTTCGCGCTCTAAAAAAAACCAGCTGGAAAATTTCCGGCAAGAATGGTGCTGCTGCTATTCTGCAACTGAAGCCTACTACCTTAAGTTCGAAAATCAAGGCGCTGAACATTGTGAGGCCTATATAATTACAGGAATTCTCGTCGGCAATGCAACCTAGTTAAATGCTTTTCGAAACTCCAATGGCGTCATTTCTGTTTTGTTTTTGAACAATTTGGTGAAGGATGTGTGATGTTCAAAACCCAAACTATAGGCGATTTCGCTCACCGAAAGTGTAGTTGTAGACAATTGCTCTTTGGCCTTTTCTATAAGCTTATTATGAATATGTTGCTGTGTGCTTTGCCCGGTTTGAGATTTTAATAAGCTACTCAAATAATTCGGTGATAGATTCAGACTGTCGGCTACCATTTGTACCGTGGGCAAGCCTTTTTCTATCAAACGATCTTCCTTAAAATAGTCTGATACTATCCCTTCTAACCGGCGTACGGTTTCGTGATTAGAAATTTTACGTGTAATAAATTGCCGCTCATAGTAACGTTCGGCATAATTGAGCAGCAGCTCTAATTGTGAGATAATGATCTTTTGACTAAACTTATCGATGTTAGATTGGTATTCTTGCTGTATATTTTTTAAAATAGCCACCATTTGCTTTTCTTCTTTTTGCGATAAGAAAAGCGATTCACGAACCCCATAGCCGAAGAATTCAAAGTAGGACATTTTTTTGGCTAAGTCACTGTTCCAAAGAAAATCAGGATGCACTAGCAACAAATAACCAGACGGTTTGTTCGCCTTTAAATTCGGATTGCCCGCCAAACTCATTACCTGCTGAGGTGCCACGAAAGTCATTAAACCTTGGTCGAAATCATATTCTTGTTGCCCGTAAAAAAGTTTGTGAGCTACGTTGCGCTTCAGCCCAATAGTATAATAATCTTGCCTCCATCGCAATTTTTCTATCGTGGTCGGGTACTGCACCCGAGCATAATTCACCAAACTGATCAGCGGATGTTCTGGTGCGGGCAAATTTGCCAATTTGTGGTAGTCCCCAATTTTTTTGAAATGCGATAACTCATTCATGTACCTAAATTTACTGAAAAGAAGATGGTGCTTTAAAAGTTGGGTCAAATACCATCTTGAACCTGTTGAAATATGTTAATATATCGTCGATACCTTATTATCGGTAGGCTCAAGCCGACAAGAAAACTCGACCGCTCTTTTAAATATGCCCATGCTCCTAGATTTACACCAACATTCCGCCAGAAACCTCGATACGTTGCCCATTAATCCAAGCTGCTTTATCGGAACAAAGGAAAGCAACAACTCCGCCAATATCATCAGCTTCTCCTACGCGGCCTAATGCAGTAATACTAGCTATCAATGCCTGCTTATCGTCTTCACGATTACTACCTCCGGCAAAGTCGGTGGCAATGGCTCCAGGAGCAATGACATTTGCAGTTATTTGACGGTCACCCAGTTCTTTAGCCAAATAACGGGTAAATATCTCAATTCCCCCTTTCATCATTGCGTAGGCTGACATCCCGGGGAGGCTAAATCGGGCCAGACCACTTGAAATATTGATGATTCGACCCCCTTCTTTTAGATGTGGCAAAGCCGCCTGAGTCAGAAAGTAAACACTTTTCATATGTACATGCATCATTTCATCAAATTGCGCTTCAGTGGTGTTGGCAATCAAGTTATAGGCCCCTGTTCCTGCATTATTGATGAGAAATTCAAAACCAGACTTACCATTTTCCGCTTTTAAATAAGCTGTAGCTTTCTCTATAAACCTATTTCCACTTGTAAAATCATTGGCATCAAATTGAAAAGCGACTGCCTTTTGTCCTATAGCTTCAATTTCTTGAATGAGTTCGTTCGCTTTGATTTGGTTACTATGGTATGAGAATATGATATCGATACCTTCTTTGGCTAGATTTATTGCCATGTCTCTACCTAGACCTCGACTTGCTCCTGTAATGATTGCTGTTTTCTGATTCATTTTGCTTTGTCTTTTAATTACAATACAAAATTGCGTCAATATAGCTAGACATCCTTTTCCAAATCTATGTTTTACTTGCCCAAATCTAGTGGCGCATTTGAAATGCAACTTCATTGACACTTCCGATAGCACTTTGGCTAAGCCAGCGCTCTAACATTTCACATCTCAAACAAAACTTTGGTAATCGTCACTTTCGGCTTTTCGATGCAGTAAGGGTTAAATTGACCCATTGCTTTTTTGAATTTTTCAGATTGCGCAAATTTTAAATAGGACGCTTTGTTTTTCCATTCTGCCCGCACAAAAACGATGTCTTTTTCCTCTAGCTTAGAAAATGATGCGCTCACCCAGTCCGATTGCTTACGCACCAATTCAGGGTTTGTGACTTTAAAAAGCTCCAATACCTCATGAATTTTACCAGGCTGAAGTTGTACAGTGGTTTCTACAATATAGTTACCAGTTTCTTTCGTCTGTTGTTGTTCTTCACACGATAGACTCAGGCAAATCAAAGTAACAAGGAATGTATTTTTCATAAGCAGTTTTTTTAAACTCCAAAGATAACGTGGATGCCCTAAACTGTATTTCAACTTTGCAGATGTTTTCGCGCTAATTGCTACCAATACCGAAGTGCCTTGCCATTTTCTAAAAATTCTTTTAGTGATTCGTGAATTAGATAATTCCATCCGCCAACAAAGTTTTCCTTCTTGAAATCTGGGTTTGTAAATGTTTCAATTCCTTCATGAATGAGTTTTACTTTGGTTTTTTCACCAATAGCTGATAATTCAAAGCTTACAAAAGAACATCCTGGGTATCCTTCGTATTTCCAAGAATATTTAAGTTTTTTAGGCGGAATTACTTCTAAAACCTCGCATAGATGCATATAGCGCTTGCCTTCTTCACCACCTTCAAATTGAAACTTACAGCCCACTTCTGGTTTGAAATCTGGGATATCGAAATACCATTTTTTCATCAACTCTTTTTCGGTAATTGCCCGCCAAACTAATGCTATAGGAGCATTAAATTCCTGTTCTAAGATTAATGGTTTGTTTTCCATAGTGTTTGTGTTTTAGGATTCCTTTTTAGGTTTTGATTGTAATTCTTCCAATAGCACCCCGAGTTGATCGAATTTTCCAGCCCACATTTTTCTAAACGGTTCTAACCAATCGCCAACTTCAATTAGCTTTTGTGCTTCAAGATTGCAATACCGTTCGCGCCCCTCTTTTTTTATAGTGATAACACCACATTCTTGTAGGTATTTGATATGTAATGATACTGCTTGTCTGGTCATATCGAACTGGTCAGCCAGAGCATTGACATTCTGTGATTTGCTTGTCAATGCCAGTAGAATACTCCTTCTTGTAGGGTCGGCTATAGCATTAAATACATCTCTTCTCATAATTTCGATTAATACGCAAGTAATTGCTTGCTAATATAAACGAAAGCATTCACTTGCGCAATTTTTTTGATAAAATTATTTAGGAAGAAAGATGGGAGTGAAAAATGGGAACAATCGTTATGGGCGTTTATAAGTCACAATGGTTCTCCTTTATTGGCAGTACTTGGCTGGGCAGCGAAAATTTTAACTTCTGTGGCCTTACCCTTTAAAAGGATATTGCCTTTGGGTTCAAATGCAATAGTTGTGTTACCCAACTTGTTTTTTAAATTTTCCGATAAGAGTAATTCTTGCCCCAACTCATTGCATTTTCCTTGAATGCGAGCTGCGGTATTGATAGTATCGCCATGATATGCGATTTCCTTTTTATACTTCCCTACTTCGGTAACGGTAACTACGCCTTCGTTCAACCCCGCCTTAAATGTAGGAAGACAATCATATGAATCTAAATAGTATGACTTCTTTTTGAGCAGTTCGCTTTTAAAACTGTAAAAGGCATTGATGCAATTTTGGTTTCGTAGTCCATTTTTTGATTGCCAGGTCAGAATGGCCTCGTCGCCCACATATTGATAAATTTCAGCCTCATTTTCGATGACAACACCTAGATCATTAAAACATTCTTGAATGAGTCTACTATATTTAATATGCCCTAATTTTTCGGCGTGCTTTGTCGAATCTTTCAAGTCTAAAAACATAAAAATTCGATTCTCTTCTCTAGGCTCATAAAATTTGCCTTGCAACATTTTCCATAAATTATTTCCTCCTAGCATCATATTTACCTGCCATACCGCGGCCATAAAAATGTCTATCGTTAATATATAGAAATAGATGGGGAGGCTTCCTTTGTCGAAAATGAAATCTATTAAGCTAATTTCCAAACCCAAAATAGGCGGAACTATAAGGTATGAAGCTAGTACTAAAATGGTCAGAAAAAGAATCGAAAGCGACAGGCGGATGATCAATAGCTTCTTCGCTGAGGTACGTTTATAGAGGCGTTCGAGCGCAATAATTTGGGCGTAGCCCGATATGGCACCAAAGACTGGAGCCATTGTAAAAACGTACCCCAAACTAGTAAGAAAATCGAAGTCAATAGCACCATCCTCCGTTGCCCCAACGCCTCTTATTATAGTTAAAAATAAGAAAGCTAAGGTCCAACCAAGGCTATAGGTGCCTATGATACGCCATCTGCGTTTATTCTTGAAATTCACACGTTTTTATTCTTCGTAAATATCATATTCGGCGGATATGCGCTTCATTAATGCCGCATCTTCAAAATCACTATCGGTTAACTGCGATAGTTTTTTCAAGTAGAGATCAAACTGACCACTTTTGAAGATAGTGAGCATCTTACCACCATTTTTACAGCTCGCGGCATGCCACACATTGGGCGGAATTGTGATAGTATCTCCTGCTGAGGCGATAATGGATTCGTTATCAAAAATCAACCTTACTTCGCCCTCAAGAATATAAAATACTTCGGTCATTATTTTGTGATGATGTCTTCCCAAATAAAATCCAGGTTTCAGGGTGTCTTCAACAAAACACAGTTCACCATTGGTTTTGTTTGATGAAAGTTTAATAAAGCAATGGTCTTGAGCGTAGTTGTAGTTTTCACCTTTTCCATTTCTTATTATTTCTTTTTCCTTCATTTCTACTTATTTAATTGCCACCTTAATGGTCGCAAGTGATTGATATGTAATAGTTATCTAAATCTCGGATAGAGAATTCTCGGCGCCCTGAGTTGGTGTTCAAATGAGGTTCTTCCTCAATTTTGGCGTTGAGCTTCTTAGCGTTTGCCCAAATCAGGTTCAAGTCGTCTACCACAAAATACAAAATCAATCCGTTTCCGGTTTCTTTGGTAGGGTCAGCTAAGGTCGGATGCCCATGGACTTCCCATCTGTGCAATGACAAAATTTGTTCGTTATTTTCATTAGTCAAAATTTCGAAAATACTTCCTCCATGTGCACTTTTACAGTTCAAAAGTTTTTGATACCATTTCGAGCTTTTTTCCACATTTGCCACTGCAAGTATCGGTTCTGGTCTTATCATGATGGTTTAAGAATTTAATTCCGAATTAATTTTAAACTTAGTCAGCTACTTAGTGCATTTAATACCGATTGCGATTTCGCTCTTTCTTCATATTCTTGATCAGCTTTCCCAAGTCCTTATCTTTCTTTTTCTTTTCTGCAACACTAGATTCAAAAAAATCTCTTTCCTTTTCCATTTTTTGAAAATTCGCATAGGAATCTGAGTCAATTTCTCCGCTTGCGACCGCTGTCAGTATAGCGCAACCCTTTTCATTGGTATGGGTACAGTCACTGAATTTACAATTTTGTGCTAATTCAATAACGACGTCAAATGTGGTTTCAAGCCCGGCTGAAGAAGTTGTAATACCGATTTCCCGCATTCCTGGATTGTCAATAAGAATGCCTCCGCTTTCCAAAACCACCAACTCGCGATGTGTTGTAATATGTTTTCCCCTATCGATTTTTTCGCTAATTGCAGCGGTAGGCATCAGTGTTTTTGCAGTTAGTTGATTTAAAAGCGTCGATTTGCCAACGCCAGATGAGCCTAACAAACAGTAGGTTTTGCCATGTTTGATGAGGGCTTTTATTTCCTCTAATCCAATACGGGTGTGATTGCTAAGCCCATAAACAGGAACAGTCTTTATTCGCTTTTTTACTTCCGTAAGAAGTGCATTTAACTTTTTCTCGTCTACCAAGTCTATCTTACTTAAAACAACAATAGGGGCTACATTGGCTGTATTACAAATGGTTAGATACCGCTCTAACCGATTGATATTATAGTCTCTGTTGACCGATTGTACAATGAGTCCATAATCAATATTGGTTGCGATTATTTGCACTTGGGCCGATGTTCCGACGGCTTGTCTTTCGAGTATGGAATGTCTGGGGAAAATACCGTGTATTAAAGATTTGTTCTCATCATATTCTGAAATAGCCACCCAGTCACCGACTGCAGGAAGGTCGTATCTGCTTTCTGCTGTAAATCTCATATTACCAATAAGTTCTGACTCCAATTCAGCGGTACCCGTTTTGACAACATAGCGGTCTTTATGTTCTAAAATAACGCGACCAATGGCAAATGAGTCGAAATTCTGCTCTTTTCGATAGTCGTCTAAAGCTTTGTTGTATCCTAAATCTTCAAGTGTCATTTTCGTTGGTTGATAATAGGGTCAATTTGTGTGTAAGTGGCTTTGGATTTGTTGAAAGTTTTGTGTCATTTATTTTTTTTATCTGAAATCATGCAGCCTTTCGATTCTCCATTTTTAAACCCGATTATGATGTATCTAAAATTTTAAGACGCACAGGAAGATCTACCGTTCGAACTTGAAAGCGTACTGATATTTCCTGCCTTGTCTCGCGTATAATTGATTTTAATTGTCTTGTCAAAGCTTGTTAAAAGCTCAATTCGCGAACTCCATTCTGCATCACTCATATCTCTGTTTATTCGAACAACTAAATCGTATTCTGAATTTGCTACCGCTTTAAACATCATTAATGAAACGGGTTTTGCTTCCCTTTTGTTTTGACTTAATAAGCTTTGGAAACTGATTGATAGTAAGACGGCAATACCAATCTTTGCTATTTTTTTCATTGCTTAAAGTTTACAAGGGTTCACAACCTACTCAAATTTCGTGAGTATAGCTTACTATTTCGGAGGAAGAACTAAGGTAAGATTTTAGAAGAAGAACTAATCGTTTTGATCATTCAATCTCATATACTAATAATTTGGTTTTCTCAATAGTATCAGATTCAGCAAACTGCATCGATTCTTGATTCAAATGTCTCAAATTCGAATTCCCAATTACCACAGCCGTGTTCTTGGCGAAGCAGAAGGTAAGGGGCACGTTTAAATCTGGGTTGCCACTGTCGATGATTTCGACAGCTTCGATTTTGCTTTGTGTTGCATTCAAGACCAACTTTCGAAAGTTAAAACCATTGGCTTGAATTCCGTTTTGTACAGCATACAAATGACCTTTGTAAAATTCCAAGCCGTCGATGCCCTGAGAGGTGCTTAGCGAGTCTGCCTGGTTTAGGAGCTGTTTGTTGACCATATCTAATATGCGCACTCCCTTTTCAAAGGAGGCAATATAGAGTTTTGAATTATCATCTGAAATGGCAATACCATTAGGGAATTCGATTTCGGGAGACTCGTAAAACAATTCCAGTGCATCGGCTTCTTTTTTTAAAAGAAAGATAGATTGACCGTTAGAGTCGGTTAGGTAGATATCGCCTTTGTCATCAACAACCATGTCGTTTAGAAATTGTCCTTTAGTTGCAGTATAGCGTTTGAGCAGTTTTTGGGTGGAGATATCAAAGGTATATAAAGCTGAAAGGGAATCTTGCCTTCTGGCGTATCCCCCAAGGGCATGCAGCAGGTTTCGCTCATCATCAACCCATATACCAACGCCTGGTTGGTAACCAAATTCTTGCTCTGTTATAAAGTCAGCTTGTTGGCCCGTTTTTCTGTCAACGCTTACTATTTTTGATTTGGCTACACTGGTCAGGTAAAAGGCGTTGTTTTTCGCGGAAAAGGCAATACCTTCAGGTACCAAGTCTTTTTCATCGAGTACGTATGCGGTTGGCATTTTTTCAGCACAGGCCAAAAACAAAATAAAGAGCAGTAGGGTAAAAGTATACTTCATTTTACATATTGATTCTTAGGCTAATCTGTACCAGAAAAACCGTTACCTACCATCACATCCGGGTTTGGCATCAATGTCTGATTCTAGGCGAATACTACTTAGTCCGATATCAACGCCTTCACCCGCTGTAATCATTAAGGCAGTACTAATCTTACTCATGTCAACCCCGAGATTAGCAAAGCAACTTAAGCTTATACGGTATTCTTTCCATGCATTTCCTTCGATCTTGATATCAAGGGTTTCATCACAATCGGAGTCTTGATCACATCCCATTCCAATCTTGACAAGGGCAATATCGTCTGTAAATGATTTTGCCGAGAAGGTCAATTCCATCGCGCCATTGGTTTGTCGTGACATATCATTTGGTGAAGACGTACTTACTCGCACTTGGTCGTAGTCTGATTTCGTCCACTTTATGCGCAAAGCATCTTCTTGTGCCTCATGATCAATTTTGCTAATGAGCAGGCCGCCTACCGATGTAGGAAAACTAGCTATTTGTTTGTTTAAGTCTCCTGATTTCAGCCACAAGCTCCATGGTGCAACGGGAGCACCCTTACTGAAAAAGTTACCCGTTGAAGCTACTTCAGCGCTTTCTAAACCAGATGCTTCCGAAAGTTGATCGACGTTTACAGTGCTTTTGTAAGAAAGCCCATAACCCAACTCAAACAAGGCCCCTGACTTACGCTGTTTGGGGTCTTCAGCCACAACAGCACGATTGGGCCAAGTAAAAGATAAACGCCCTGTAAAATCGTATGACGGGTCTCTTTGGAATACCATATCGGAAATACCTCCACCTTCAGTACCTGGTAGCCAAGCAGCAATGAATGCGTCTGACATATTTATTTCAGGGTTGCTCCATAGAGGACGACCTGATAGAAAAACTGACACAATAGGAATACCTTTATTGCGAAATTTCGCAAGTTTATTTACATCAAAAGCGTTGGGTACGAAGTCGAGATTTTCACGATCTCCCTGGAACTCTGCATAGGGGTCTTCACCATAAATGGCAACCACCGCATCTGCCGTCTCATTGGTATCTCCGTTAGCTGAAAAAATCACTTTGCCGCCAGCTTTATTTACCGCATCTTGTATGCCATCAAGTATCGATTCGCTATTTGGAAACTCAGCATTGGTATGTCCGGTACCTTGCCAGGAGCGCGTCCAACCGCCACATGCCTTCGAAATACTTGCGGCCCCATCACCCACTACCAATATTGTTTTTGAAGCATCTAAAGGCAATAAGCCCTTGTTGTTCTTTAATAATACCATAGACTCCCGTACAGCTTGTCTGGCAATAGCCCTGTTTTTAGGAAGACCCAAAAGACCCTCATCTCCTGCATTTTTGCGTGTACTTGGCGCACCTTTGGTAAATATACCCGACGCTATTTTTACACGTAGAATACGCCGCACCGCATCATCTAATCGACTCATAGGTATGGTTCCATCCTTCGCCTGCTTTAGGGTGTTCTCATATAAATCTTTCCAGCTATCTGGAGCCATATACATATCGAGACCTGCATTTAAGGAAGCTGCACAATCTGTATTCGTACAGCCCTGAACTTGCCCGTGACCGTTCCAATCGCCTACCACAAAACCGTTAAAACCTAGCTGCCCCTTAAGCACATCGGTCAACAGTTCTTTGTCTCCATGCAGTTTTCTACCCTGCCAGCTAGAAAAAGAGGCCATTACAGTTTGTACGCCTGCTGGTATCGCGCTGTAGTATCCGGCCGCATGTACATCTCGTAATTCTGCTTCGCTGATCGTAGCATCACCTTGATCCACACCATTTTCAGTCGCTCCATCCGCTAGAAAATGTTTAGCACTTGAAATTACCCGTCCATCTCCCATGAAATCTTCCTCCCCAAAACGACCTTGTAGACCATAAACAATACGATCTGCATATGACTTGACTAATGCTGGGTCTTCTGAGAACCCCTCATAACTTCTACCCCAACGTACGTCTTGCGGTATCGCCAAAGTTGGCGCAAAGGTCCAATCGTGACCAGATACGGTAAGTTCATGAGCAGTCACCGCAGCAATTTTTTCGATGAGGTCAGGATTGTGCATCGCACCCAACCCAACATTGTGTGGAAATACAATCGCACCGCTGAGGTTGGCGTGACCGTGAACGGCATCAATACCCCAAATAGTTGGAATGGCTACCTCCACGCCCTCTGTATCTATGGAGGCGTTGTAATATTTATCAGCCATCGCTAACCATGTTTTGGTATCAGCATAGGGTAGTGGCCCAGGAGCCGAATTACCGCCACTTAACACTGACCCTAAACGGTACTTTTTAACTTCTTCTGGAGTAACTGATCCATTATCGGCTTGAATCACTTGACCTACTTTTTGTTCTAAGGTTAATTTCGGCAATAGCTCATCTATTTGTGTCTCAATCGCTGTATCTAATGGTAGTGCTTTGATGGCTGTCCATTCTTCAGGATGAACTAGATTTTCCGATTTTTCTGTGGCCGTGGTTTTTTTCGATTGCGTACAGCTAGTAATTAGCATAACAGCAATACACAACAATGACAAGGGTAATGATAAAGACTTGATAGCTTTCATAAAAAATGGCTGGTGTAATTTTGAAACCTAGTAGATTCCTCGAAATATTCTTGATTAAAAAGACAAGATACCATATTTCTGAATGCTGTTTAGAATTCCGGGATTAGATTTTCTATAAAAAGTTCTGACTTTTGTTTAAGTTCAAATTCGAACTTGTACTACATTAGGCTTCAAAAATGGTATAGACATTCGATGCTTCCTTTTTACCTTTTAAAGGCAAATTGCCAATAAATTGCGTCGAATAACGGTGACCTACCTTAAGGTCTTCTTTTAATTTCTCTGACATTAAAACGGCTACATCGTGTGTATTGCATGCGGCCTGTATTCTTGCAGAGGTATTGATGACATCACCATGAAATGCCAATTCCTTTTTTACAACACCTACTTCTGCAACCATTAAGTCTCCGCCATGCAGCCCTGCTTTAAACTCGGGTAGTAATCCATATTTTTTTGTATAGTATGCACTACGCGTATTCAAAAGGGTCTGGAATGCAAAGAACAATGCCACACAATTATTGTTTGCCAATCCTTTGCTATACGACCAACTCAGCACAGCCTCATCGCCTACATATTGATAAATCTCGGCGGCGTATTGCGGAACAACTTCATTTAAATCATAAAAACAATCCTGTATCAATTGGCTATATTTTAAATGCCCTAAAGTCTCAGCAATGCTTGTCGAAGATTTTAGGTCAAGAAACATAAAAATTCGTTTCTCTTCTTTTGGGTTTTTATAAGTACCCCATAGCATTTTTAAAAATATTCCTGGTCCGAATTTTTCGTTGGCAATCTTGATGAAGGAAAAAATTAGGGAGCTTAGCATAAAGTACAAAACGGTTACCCAAAAGCTTTTGTCGCTACGCCACCAACCCAGTTCGTTACTTTTTTCTACGCCAAACAGCTCCCCACCCAATTCAATCATCGAAGTTGATAACAGTATGATAATGAAGAGATAGATAATTGTCTTCATAACAACAGTCAACCCTATAGCACGTCTTTTGGATCCATATTTTTCAAAAACGAACTCTATTGTGGCATATAAAATACCGAACAGAAAACCAGCCAAGGCAAATAGGGAGAGTATCTCCGTCATGTCTAGGTTATGCTGCGATTCGGCATTTATTAAAATACCAGGGCTATCTTCTAGTCCAAAAAATCGAAATACGCCCCAGAGCAACATGGTAATCGTCCAAAAAAGTATGGACTGCCATAGGTAGTGCAAAAATGTTTTTAGTGTTTTGCTCATTGACCATTACCTAATAAAGAATTAAAACAACGGCATATCATTGTTTGGCCTTTTGGCCGCGCCGGCATGGGTTTAGGGGGGCGGTAGAATGGTTTATTTAATTTCATTTGTACGATTTTGCATAACGTATTCGTCTAACACTGTGGTTTAGGCAGCTAATCCTTTTAGAAGACTTGGTTCGTTGTTGGCTGTAGTTTATTTCTTTTTTAAAATCAGATTTCTAAATCGCCCCGAGGAGCCAAAGCCTGTCCAAAGTCCGATTTTTTTAGAAGTAGTTGCGTTTAAACGATGAACTGTTAAAACCGGTTCGGATAGATGTTTTACATAAACCGTTACTTTTTCATCATCAACCTTGATTCTTGCTTTGAACCAATCATCAGGATTTGGAGCTTGAGTAATTTCGTTTTCAAATTCTCCGGTTCTTTGCGCTCTTAGTTTTCTCCATGTAAATTCAGGGTGAAATATATATTGCACCATATGGTCTTTTCTTATCTGTTCTTCAGCAACAAAGTTGAAGGGGCGAAAATAGATGGCTTCATAGGTACTGTCATTTTCGATATTAAAGGCTATTCCGATAAAACTTTTCCCCGGGTTGTTCTCTCCTAAAAGTTCAACTTCTATCGTACCTGTACCAAATTCGGTATCCTCAAAAATTGCCAAACCGTCGCCGTCTCTGGCATCCATTTCCACGGCATGCTCAATAGCTCCATAAAGCGATACCGCTCTATTTACGGCTGTTATTTTTCCGTTTGTAAGCGTATTGGCTAGGTTTAACTCTTGCTGACCGTATGCTTCAACGACAAGCAGCGCCATAATTGCAAGTAGTATTTTTTCTTTTTTCATATTTCCTTTTGTTTTTTATAAGGTCGATAATTATGACCAGTACGTTCATATGTAAATAGCTATTCGGTCAATTGTGTTCTAAATTCTTTTTCGAATATAGCCGGTTGGTCTATCCAAGGAATATGCCCTGCATTTTTGAGACTTCTAAATTTAATTCGAGCTACTTCTTTCGCCCATTTTTTATTTAGGTTATTTCCGAAATCCAACCAGTCGTGGTCACCGATTATAATACTTACAGGATAATTTTGGTTCTTAAATTCCGAAAAATAATCCCATCCATTTTTGGGATACGTATTGGCCGTTAGGTTGAATACATTGCCTTTATAGATACCTCTTCCGTTTCTTAATTCAGTCCATTTCGAAATATCATACAGCATTAATTTTCCAAAGTTGATTCTCGATCGCATCGTTTTTTCCCTTGAATTGAGCAAAGAATCTGCTTTGTTAAGACTGTACTCCGCAAGTTCTTTAGCGATTGCTGCTCTATTTTGGAATTCTTGACTCGCCGCAAACTGCTGTTGGCCAATTTCATTATCCTCATCAGAAAATGGTTGCTTAAGGGCTGCAGGACTAATAAGCACTAGTTTTTTAATATGCTGTGGATATTTCGAGGCGTAGGCCGAAGCTAAAACACCCCCCATAGAATGTCCGACAATTGTTACTTTGTTGAAATCTAACTCTTTTCTTAATAATTCCAAGTCATTGATGTGTTGCTCGAATGTAATCAAAGAATCAGGAAAAGGAGATCGCAAGGAACCCCGTTGATCATAAAAGACAAATCTAAATTCATTTTCGAGCCCGTGCACCGCGGCTAACATGCCGCCATGTTCGCCTCCCCAACCTCCATGAAGCATGATGATAGGTTCAATTCCATTGCCGATTTCTTGGACATAAATTTGAGGATCATTGCCCCAGTTACCGGTTGATAAATACCATTGCTTTAGGGGCGGGGTATTGGTGGTATCGCTATGCTGTGCTTGAGCTGCTCCAAGATGCACCATTGCAATGCTGATGGCAATAGCGATCTTAAGGGTATGAAGAAAAATATTAGATTTCATTTCCTATGATGTTTACTTTAAAGATAAGGTAGTTATCTATTTGTTACAGCACAAATTATGACCAAGTTATGGGCTACCCATGCTACATTTGTAGCCTATGGATTGATGTGCATGAACAATTGAACTTGTCCTTCATACTTTAAGGTAATAATGAAGCGCGATCGTTAATTCAAAAAACCTTTTATAAAAAACAAAGGGAACATTGGTTTGACCCATGTTCCACATTGTTTGATTACGCAAAGGGCATGCGCTTTAATGGTAGTTTCTAAACCGTGACTTGTTATCACAAGAATTACTTCTCAAGCACAAACTCTTTTTGCGCTGGTGCTCTTCGTAGGTGCAGCTCCAACCAAACCATTTAATTTTTATCGGTCTCATTTGATTTCTTTGAACTGATATCCTTGAAAAGTAGCATATCCAATATTCGGTCTGTTGCACCATTGTAAAAACCTGTTTCTTTTTCGTAATTCTTGGGGTTTTTGAAAGTGCCAAAAATCATATCAATAATCGGTAAATCGGAATAGTTGTATTTATGAATTCCTCTGCCGTGATGAATGGAATGACTTTCTGGACGTTGAATTAAATACCCTATCCATTGTGGCGTCTTGATATTCGCATGCTGAAAAAAGGCCATAAAATTAATAATGAAAAGTAAAATCGTAATTACCTCAGGTGATAAACCTACGAACAAGGTCAAAGAGATACTGCCCACAAGTGTGAAGCCAATCATGTCTAACGGACTGTGAAATAACGCCCCATAGGTATCTAATCTTTCTGCACTATGATGCACTTGATGAAAGGTACGCCACAGAAAATCGTATTTGTGCATGGTGATATGGTATAGGTATACGCCGAGTTCGTAAACTACAAGACCTATAGCTAAGCCTGGTACTAGGCCTAAATAGCTTAAATCAATTAGTTGGTATTGGGCAAGAAAAGGGTCAACCCAAAGGGGTAGATAAGATGCCATAAAAAAGAAAAGGAAGAAAAAGCTGAGGCCTTTCAATCTCCATAACTTCACTTTCGGAAGTTTCCGTGCTGGAAAGAGTTCTTCCCATACAATTAATAGCACATAAGTAGCCAATACATATAAAGATAAAGGGTCAAGTAAGATTTCTAAGGGCGTGGGTAATGATAAAAAAGTTTCCATGATCTTTGTTTAAAATATTAGACCACAAAACTAGGGGCGATGAAAAACTTAAACGAATAAATGCACTTGACCTATGTTAGGAACTCATTTTCTTTCGGATCCTGCTTAGGCTTTCAGGGTGTATGCCTAAGTATTTGGCTATTTTATTGACTGGAATATTAGAAATGTACTGCGAACGCGATTCGAACATTTCTTCATAGCGTTCTTCGGCAGTTTTTGTTAAAAAGTCTTTCTCTCGGTTTGATTTTCTGATATACCCCTGTTCCGTGATAATGCGGCCGAATTTGTTGGTTTCAAGGGAAGTTTCATAAGCGCTCATTAAACTAGAATGTGCAATCATCTCCATCTCACAATCCATCAAGGCCACTATCTGAACGTCAGTAGGCAATTGCGTTAAAAAGGAAGTTAAACCGCAAAATAATTCGTTCTTAAAAAAGAAGTCGATGATCTTTTCGGTCATATAACTTTTGATACTCATTTCGACAATACCAGCGTTCATGAAGTAGACCATATCTTCCACCTTTCCATATGGTGTAATAAGCTCCCCTTTTTTAAAATGTACTTTTTCTACAACAAAAGGAAGTGCATCGTTAGTGGTCAAAGCGGTACCTAAAACCGAATTATAAAATTCCCTGAATGACATCTTATTTAAGCGTTAAAATAATATACCCTTAAGTTACCGATTTTTTTCGCTGAGGCATACGTCTTTATACCAAATGATCTTTCAACTTTTATTAGAGGTTACCTTTCTTTTTTCCTAAGGAAACCTCGTAGTCATTTATAGTTCCCTTAATCTTTAGATTTAGATACTTTGTTTTTTTGTTAGCATCTATTTGAACAATTTCATCTACTTGCTCCGAATCAATAACAGTGTCCTTCTTACTTCCAAAGAGTTTTTGCCAAGAAGCTTTTCTTACAGTTTTCCACGGTATACGTAAGTAATAATCGATATTTTGATGATTATCATGAGTTCCAGATAATTCCATATGGCCCAAACTAGATTCGATCGTCATTGACGGAATGCTAATCTTTCCATTCTCAATATCCAAACTATTTTGCAAGGTGTCAAACCGAATATTTTGTAAGTTTTTATCTCCCATATAATCTGCAAGTGCCAACATTGGGTCATAATTTTTTAATCTTCCATCCAGTACTTTGATATCCATTTCGATACTTGATTGGTCTAGATCTGGCACCAAATCTGGGTATACTCTAATCTTGCCTTTAATTTTAGAGCTGAGTTTTCCCTGTAAATTCTCTGACACGAGATGGTCTTGCCCAAAATTTTCAAATTTAAACAGCAGTTTATCCAAATCAACATTATTAACTACCAAATTTGGCTGCAGATAGATATGTTTTGGATCACTACCATTAAAATATCCCTTTAATTGAATATTTCCTCCCGCAGCATCCATAGCTAGCGTATCAACATATACGTAATGGTTAGGTGTTGTTCTTAAATCAGCTTTGATATGTTGCAAATCGATTCTATGGTATATAAAGTGAGCGATGTCTAGCGTAAATTGCATATCTGTAAATGGCACTTCATATATATTAAAGGCATTCGCATGTTCCTTTACATCCTCTGTATTTGAACTAACGGCTTCCTTTGGTTTTGGCGGACTTAAATTGAAATTAAAAAGGGCATCATAATCTATATAATTTGCCTTTAATTTTAGATAGTTATCTCGTTTCCGTAATTGTGAGTCTTCCCCCAAAAAATAGTTTAAATCAAAGTTAAAATTGGTAGATCCTATTTCTCCATGAAAGTCTTTTATCGCTATATGCTCCTCTTCATAATGAATGGTACCCCGAAAGTTATCAAAGCGAAGCGGATGCAGTTTCATTTTTGCATTTAACTTATCTAAAGCCAGATCGATGGAATGTAATACAGAATCTTTATAATGCATGTTAGCATCAAAATGCAAGGCCAAATTATCAAACGATTCATGCCTGTATTCTTCCGGAACGTAATTTTCTCCTTTATACGAAAAGACATCTTCAAGTCGTAACTTATTAGAAGTTAGATTAATATCTAAATCTACATCACCTTTCAGTTGGGGTTGCATCCAAAAAGCATAGTCGTGTATTAGCCCGTCAAAATGAAAATCACTATCATCTATATACCCTTTAAAATCGATTATTTCTAAATTGTTGTCATCTATTAACACATCTGCATGAAAATCATGTAGTTGGTGGGGGTAATGCTCTAAATCTGCATATAAACTATCGATAAAAAATTCACCTTTCGGTAAATATTTGGCTTCTGTAATAGCTTGTGCAGAAGTTTTGAAAGAAAGCCCCAAGCTCAATTCTTTTATTTGTTCATCGAAACCGGTTTGGGGAGCATCATTTAACGAAAAACCTGTTAATTGGGCAATATCTAGGTAGTTGGAAGCAATATCTAAATGGGCTTCCACTGGGGTATTGGTGTGATGTACAATCGCCGGTAGGTCAGAAAGAAACCCACGTATCGATAAATCGGAATTGCCCATAAACAATTCAAATTGTTTTAGCACGGCTTCTTTACCATTCATTATTAAATGTACATTCAAATTATCTAAAGGAGTAGGAAGTTCTTTGGTGACTAAACTCAAATCTTTAACAATCAATTCTGTAAAGTACGCCTGATTCAGTTTTTGTAGCGCCTTTGCAGGCTCATCAATATCAATAATATCGTGAAAGTTCATTTTCAGGGAGACTTTTCCAGAGGCTTGCTGTACGTGCTCTAGTTCAAGAAAGGCTGCAATAAAATCTAAATTAAAATCAGAGTTTATCTGCATATCAACCTCCGGAGATTCAAAATTCTTAACTAGAATAGATCCTTTAAAGGTTCCTTTTTCTAAAGATGCGGTCATGTCAGTTAGCGAAAATTCCATGGTACTAGCATCTCTGTTTGCACCATTGGTAAAATGCCCATTAAAGCCCATCTTATCAATCTTTTTCTCACTTGTGGTATTTTCTAAAAAGGCTTTCTCTGCGCCAAAACTTGCATTGATGAAGGGTCTATTGCCCAAATTAGCCGGGCCTTGAACACTCGCATTAAAATAGATTTCACCGGCATTTTTGTACTTCTCTAACAGCGGTATCAGATCAGCCGGGGCAAAGGCGATGAGCATATCAAAATTGGGTTTTGTTCCTTTTATAGAGAGATCTAGATCTACGTCATTTTTGATATCTATGGCCCCTTCCAATTCAAAATCGCCATTTTCCATTACAATACCTGAGGGTTGTATGTCAAGAATTCCGGTAGATTCATTAAATACCACGTCGGTATGAACTTCAAAATGTTTATGGCGAATAAAGGTGGTATCGCCATCTTTAATCACATTTAATTCAAAGTCAGTATCTATATGACCAGCGATGATATCATCTTTTAGGCTAAACCCTCCTTTGCCTTTGTAGATGAATTTTTCGACATCGGTATTGGTGGCTTCATCTAGCGTATGGACATCGAGATTTTTAAGCTTAATTTTTTTTAAATGAATGTTGGTCGAACTGGTATCTACTGTTGCGGTGCTTGTCAGGGAGTTTTGAATATTATTGGTATTGTTTTCATGAATTACAATATTAAAAATACCTTCCTCTATCAATAAAGAGTGAATGTCATAATTACCGTTGACAACATCCCATAAGTTAAAGCCAATGTAAATGTCTTCAACATCCATTATTAGGGCTGCATTGTCTTGTTTTGTTTCAAAAATTTGAACATCATATACTTTTATAGAGATGTCAGGAAAGTTGCCAAATAAGGTCAATTCACTTTCGCCAACATGAATAAGGCCTTTGTGTTCTTCGTTTAATTTTGCTATCTCCCCTTTTACAATTTCGGCCTGGTTACTTTGAATGTATAACAAGAGCCCCCCTAAAACCAACAGTGGAGCCAAGATGAGTGCCAATAGAATTCGTTTCCAGTGTTTATTAATCTTCAAAACAGGTGCATTTAGGGTTGCAAAGCTGATGTACATTATAAATAACGAGTTCGGGTAGGATAGTATTGTTTAATCTGTGATTTCGTTTTTAGGTGTTTACAATGCTTAACTACTCTTTTTTAAATAGTTCAAATTATTCAAATTCAGTCTTCCTTAGAGGTACCGATCTAAACCGCTGACGAAGAAAATAATGAGCTGTCAATTTAATTTTTAAACCTTCTTAGTTGGCTGACGACATCTTATGTCGTTAGGAACAGCTATGCGAATGCGATTCGCATTGAGGGATAATAGGATTTTGCAATACAATCCTATCGCAAAAGGGGAGTAATAGAGCTAATCTTCTTGATTCAATAGGTTATTATCTGAAAACTCACGAAATGCCGTAAATACACTAACGATATTTCGTAAATATGCGAAATATCGTTATGATCTACAAACAGAAAAAGTAATATAAACAGCTATTAATCAGTTACTTAATTAGTTTGGCATGGCGATGGCACTGTACCAAGCAGCAATAATGCTAAACAATTAAAAAACAAGTAAAATGATTACAACAGCAAACATCAAAAACGGAGTTAACGTCGATCAATTGGTAGAAACCATTCAGCACGTTCAAGAGCAACCAGAGTTAGCAAAATTCGAATTTCGCGCAAAGACTAACTGGATTACCGGCGGTCATTGTGTCTCAAGCGCCAAGAGTTTTTATGGCGTATGTCAAGAAGACACTTCACGTCAAGAAACTTTTACCATGGAGTGTGACCACCCTAATGTTTTATTAGGCGAAGATAAAGCAGCTACACCTGCAGAAGTAGTATTGCACGCTTTGGGTTCTTGCTTAACCGGTGCCATGATGTACCACGCAGCTGCAAACGGTATCGATATTGAAGCTTCAGAAGCCAACCTCAAAGGAGGAGCCGATTTGCATGGTTTCCTAGGTCTTGACCCTGAGGTGCGTAAAGGATTTGATGGTATTACCGTAAAGTTCAAGGTTAAGTCTGATGCTAGCGAGGAGCAATTGCGCAACTTGGCCCAGTTCTCTCCGGTTTTCGATATGTTGACCAATCCTACTCCGGTTAAAATCGAATTTGAGAAGTAAGAAGTGAACTTAAAAAAGGCTGGCTTGAAATGAGCTGGCCTTTTTTACTTTTTTCAATCAACCATCAAACATCAACAACAAAATGGACATCACAAAACAACATATCATTACGACTGGAAATCAAGCCACAGCCCATATCGCTTATAAAACAAACGAGGTCTGTGCCATCTATCCCATTACTCCTTCTTCAGAAATGTCTGAATTGGTGGAAGAGTGGAGCGCAGATCAGCACGAAAATATTTTTGGCGGTGTCCCCACGGTTTTTGAAATGCAAAGTGAAGGCGGAGTAGCAGGAGCATTGCACGGTGCGGTGCAAACGGGATCTTTGGCTACCACTTTTACCGCTTCACAAGGTCTGTTATTGATGATGCCCTCGATGTATAAGATCGCTGGCGAATTGACACCGAATGTAATTCATGTCGCTACCCGATCGATTGCCACGCATGCCTTATCCATTTGTTGTGACCATGGTGATATCATGGCGGTTCGACATACGGGCTATGCTTTCTTAGGAGCGGCGACTGTTCAAGAGGCACATGATTTTGCATTGATTGCACAAGCGGCAACTTTAGCCTCGCGTATTCCTTTCGTACATTTTTTTGATGGATTTGAAACCTCACATAAAACCACAGCAATCGATGTCATTTCAGATGCTACCATTACGGAAATGATGGATGCGAACTTAATTGCTGCCCATAGCGAACGAGCTTTGAATCCGAATGCGCCAGTACTGCGTGGAACTTCACAAGGTCCCGATGTGTTTTTTCAAAGTCGGGAAGCAGTGAATTCCTTTTATGAGGGCTGCCCTGATATGGTACAAAACCAAATGAATAAGTTTGCTACATTGACCGGAAGGCAATACAAACTCTTCGATTATGTAGGCCACCCCGATGCGGAACAGATCATCATTTCTATGGCATCAAGTACGGAGATCATTGAGGAAACAATTAAAAACTTAAACGCACAAGGCGAAAAAGTAGGGTTAATAAAGGTCCGTTTGTTTCGACCTTTTAGCGGAAAACATGTATTGGAAGCGCTTCCAAAAAGCTGCAAATCGATAGCTGTTTTAGACCGTTGCAAAGAGCCTGGTGCTACAGGAGAACCTCTATATCTTGATATCGTGCAAACACTTATGTCCGTGACGGATACTTACACCACACTTCCAAAAATTGTCGGTGGCCGTTACGGACTTTCTTCCAAAGCACTTAGTCCGAATATGGTTGTAGCCGTGGTCGAGAACTTAAAATTAGAGAATCCAAAGAACAATTTTACCATCGGGATAAACGATGATGTGACGCATCTGAGTTTGCATTATACCAAGGAATTCCATCTGGAGCATACACGGCTTGAGTCGGATTCTGATTTTGCCAATTCCCTCTTAGGCAAGTTGTTGGCAGGAAAAGGAAATGAACTTCCGGTAAGTGCCCTTCCTGTAGACGGCACCTATGAAACCGATACGGCAAAATTTGCGATAAGGCATTCAGGAGATAGCCTTCCTATATGGGATACCGATTTATGTACGCAATGTGGGGCTTGCAGTATGGCTTGTCCTCAGGGTGCTATTCGAATAAAAGCGTATGACAATTCCTATTTGAAGGATGCTCCAAATAACTTTCAGTCGGTAAAATCTATCGAAGCCGATTGGGAAATCGATTTGTTAAACTATACGGTGCAGGTAAATCCTGAGCAATGCACAAGTTGTAACAATTGTGTAGATGCTTGCCCGGCGAAAGCCCTGTTAATGAAAAGTAAATCGGAACAAATCGAAAAGGAAACAAAAAACTGGAAACACTTTGAAAGCATACCAGAGTTCGATAGAAACAAAATAGATAGCACCAAGGTTAGTCAGCAGCAGCTGCAAGAACCTTTGTTTAAATATTCGATTGGTGTTGATGGTTGCGGAGAAGCGCCCTACCTAAAATTGATGTCACAGTTATTCGGAGATCGAATGCTTGTGGCTAATGCCACAGGTGCAAGCTCAATTTTCGGGGGCGCTCTCCCTACAACTCCTTGGGCAAAAAATGCCCAGGGTAGGGGGCCGGCTTGGTCGAATTCTCTTTTTGAAGACAATGCTGAATTCGGTTTGGGATATCGACTTTCACTAGATCAAAAAGAACAGCAGGCGAAAATTCTCTTGAAAAAACTAAAGAATGAACTCGATTATAATTTGACTCATGAAATGCTAACAGCCAAGCAGCGAACAGAAAAGGAAATCAACCAACAACGCAACAGAGTAAAAAAATTAAAGGCCCACTTAACCACCGTTGCCAAGGTGGAAGCGCAACAGTTGTTGCAAATTGCCGACAGTTTGGTGAAGCAGAGCGTATGGATCGTTGGAGGCGACGGTTGGGCCTACGATATAGGTTATGGGGGAATAGATCATGTAATGGCGTCTGGAAAGAATGTGAACATTTTGGTGTTGGATAATGAGGTGTATTCCAACACAGGCGGGCAAATGTCAAAAGCTACTCCCTTTGGAGCGACTGCCAAATTTGCTGCTCGCGGGAAGCAAAAGCAAAAGAAAGATTTAGGTAAATTGGCCATGTGCTATGATGATGTGTTCGTCGCCCAAGTTGCTATAGGCGCTGATCAAGAACAGACGTTAAAGGCATTTCTGGAAGCCGAAAGCTACGATGGGCCATCTATCATAATTGCTTACTGTCATAGTCCTGCACATGGTATTGATAAAAGAAATCCGAGTCAGTACCATCGCGCAGCTGTTGCATCAGGACAGTGGTTGATGTACAGAAATGACCCGAGAAGGAGCGCGGAAAATTTGAATCCTTTTCAATTAGATTCACAAGAGCCAAGCATTCCTATTGGAGATTATTTGCAAATGGAAAAGCGATTTTCCAAACTTTTTGAAACCAATCCTGAGAACTTCAAGGCGCTGATTGCGGGCATTCAAAAACAAGTGAATAAAAAATATGCATGGTATTTAGATAAAGGAATCACATCGGTAGTTGATAAATCAGTACTAGTAACAGTTTAAAGCATAAAAAAATGACCAAAAATAGAACGAGTCCATTAGAAATTGGCACACAAAAATTTAAGGAAAACGGATACAACCTAATTGATAGTATAGCCGCGTTTAATGCCTCAATTGCGAGTAGGCCTGTGACGACTGCTGAAAGTCCTGAACAGATAAGAAGTTTGATAACGGAAAGGGAGCTTCCTGAGAATGGCACTCCCGTTTCGGACTTAATTTCCAAAACTACGGCGCAGTTGTTCGATCATTCTTTATTCAACGGTCACCCTAAGTTTATGGGATATATTACGGCTTCGCCGGCTCCAATGGGCATTTTGGGAGATTTACTAGCCTCCGCCACAAATCCAAATGTGGGTGCTTATATTTTGAGTCCGGTAGCCACCGAAATCGAAAAACAAACAATACAGTGGTTGTGTGAATTTATTGGGGTGCCATCAAGCTATGGTGGAATTTTCGTCAGTGGTGGAAATATGGCAAATTTTACTGCTTTTCTTGCCGCCCGAACCGCAAAAGCACCAAAGAATTTTAAGGAAGAAGGACTTTTAAATTCCTCGAAAAAACTAATCGTCTATTGCTCGAAAACTACCCATACATGGATCGAGAAAGCGGCTATTCTATTTGGCCACGGTTCGAACTCGGTACGATGGATTGCTACGGATGGTAATAATAAAATGGAAATCGGAGCCTTGGAAACAGCTATTCGGCAAGATGTAAAGGATGGCCATCAACCATTTATGGTTGCAGGTACGGCGGGTGACGTAAGCACGGGCACTGTTGATAATCTAGAGGCGGTAGCTACCATCTGCAAGACGTACGATCTGTGGTTTCATATCGATGGAGCCTATGGTGTTCCGGCGGCAATCGTGCCTGAAATAAAGCAAATGTTTCGTGGAATAGAAAAAGCGGATTCGATTGCAATCGATCCCCATAAATGGTTGTACAGTCCGTTGGAAGCGGGTTGTACCTTAGTAAAAAACCCGAAACATTTGGTCGACACCTATAGCTCTCACCCAGAGTATTACAATTTTGGGAATGCCAATGATGAGCAGAATTTTTACGAATACGGACTCCAAAATTCCCGGGGGTTCCGAGCCTTAAAAGTTTGGTTGATGTTGCAGCAGGTTGGTAGAAATGGATATGCTCAAATGATAAAGGAAGACGTAGAACTCTCTCGACTTTTATTCAACCTAGCACGTAAACATCCCGAATTGGAAGGAGTAACGCAGAATCTGAGTATTACTACATTGCGTTATGTGCCTAAAGATATTCCTTCAAAAATTGAAGATTTGGAAAGTTATTTGAACACCTTGAACGAGATGCTCGATAATACACTGCAAGCTAGTGGTCAGGTATTTATGTCGAATGCTATAGTAAATTCAAAATATTGTTTAAGAAGCTGTATCGTGAATTTTAGAACCTCTAAAAAAGACATAGAAGAAATCGTAGCGCTGATAGTGCAAACTGGCAAAGAACTTCATAAGAATTTGGTGCAAACCCATAAAAACAAGTAAAAACGAACAAGTCGGTCTCATTTAAATTGGTGAACGTCTTTAAATTCAAGACTACTGCGCTATCTCTATTAACGTTTATCAGAGCTGGCTTTCGGCAATCGGCTTGCCTACATTCTGTGTAGCATCATCCTATTTATCGGTGTTGCACGGACCAACATTCTAATACGCTGAACTTTGATGTTTATTGCACTATGCGCAGTGCTGTTGTCGGAGCATCCGTTCGAATATGTCGATACTAGCATTCTGAGCAAAGCGATGAGCAAGCCAAAACTTCCACCTCGCTCTTTACAAATAAAATTCGCTTATTCGGTCGCGACCCTTTAGGTATCTCCAATAGTTTTAACTTCCTAAATGCTGTATTAGAATACTTCATTTAGAACTATTCCTTTTAGGGTGTTACCATTTTACTCTAGTTAAACCCATTATTACGGATATTTTCAATTTCTTCAAATGAGAATACCTGTTTTTCTATTAAATCAAGATATTGATCGGTCAGCGTTGCATTGAAAAGTAAATGGTCATCAGTATTGATGGTCAGTTTAATTCCATGGTCATACAATTTGCGAATGGGATGCTCCGAAATGTGCTTTACAGCACCAAGGCAAATATTACTTTGAGGACAAACATTCAATTGAATGTCATTCTCTAACAGCATGTTCATTGTTTCCATGGAGTTTGAGGCCGTAATGCCGTGTTGAATTTCTGTCGGATGAAATAATGAAATTACTTTATCTATTGTCTTATGGTCTGAAAACTCTCCAATATGTACTTTGGTTTTGAGGCCGTTCTCTTTGGCGGCATCGAAAATAGGAACAAATGCATCCAATTCTCTATTGATTTCTTTCCCATAAATATCTATACCGCCGAACACCCCACTTTCGATACATTTTAAACCAATGGAATTTACTTCCTCCAAACGATGATCTTTGTTGATACCAATGTCTGGTCTAAAATCAATACGTGATTTATAACTTTCTTTTAGGTGGCGCACCGCGCTAATGAGATCTTCAATGGCGTTATCAAAAAATCGTACAAAGCCTATATCAATACTGGCCTCTAGATAGGTCACGTTGTCGTTAATACTATTTGCCAAGGCCATTTCAAAAAAGAAAATCATATCATCTGAAGTCAGTATTAGCGAATTGATATGATTGTTGATGAAGTCAACCATTCCATCCAACCCATCGTAAAAATTAGGAATATCCAGATTCGCATTGGGGTATTTCTGTAGCAACATTTTCTGAGTTCCCCCTAAATGCAAATGGTTATGTACATCGGCTTTAGGTAGTGCTAGTATTTGATTTCGCAGTCTGTTCATTGATGTACTAAGATGCTTTAGTCACAAAATACATCTCCATGTCCATTTTGCCCTTGACCGGTATTTTGCCCCTCGATTCAAAGGAAAATCGAGAGTCACCATTTACCAATTGAAAAGTATCTTGAGATATATTCACCTTCCCAATTGCACCGCTGCTTTCAATACGGGAAGCTATGTTCACAGTGTCACCCCAAACATCGTATTGAAATTTCTTTACCCCAACTATTCCCGCTACAACCGCTCCGGTGTGGATACCCAAACGCATTTCAAAAGGTGTTTCATTCTTAGCACGTTTTGATTTGATTCGCTCCGATATAAATGTTTGCATTTCCAAGGCCGCTAAAATTGTGTTCTTTACCGAATCTTCCGAAGGTAATGGTAATCCGCCTGCCGCCATGTATGCATCTCCGATTGTTTTTATTTTTTCGATGCCCCATTTATCGATAATGCCATCAAAAGCTTCAAAACAAACATTGATTTCTTTAACCAATTCTTGAGCGCTTAGCTTTTCAGAGGTTTGTGTAAATGATTTAAAGTCGGTAAAAAGAATAGAAACCTTTTCAAAGTCTCGAGCCACTGCCCTCCCATTATCCTTTAACTCTTGTGCAATTTCCTCAGGAAGTATATTGAGAAGCAAGTTTTCCGAACGGTTTTTTTCGACTTGTAGCTCAGCTTTAGATTTCCGAACAAAATTTAGACGATTGTAGAGTAACAGGGCCAACACAAAAATTCCAGCACCAATAGCTATAGCGACATTCCGGGTCTGATTCTTTTTACGTACCTCTTCTAAATGCGCAGCTTCTATTTTTCGCTCGCTTTCTGCCTGTGCTATACTATCGGCGAGCATAGCTCTAGCGAACTCCATTTGTTGTAACTTTTTGGAAGTTGCATTTGACTTTAGACTGTCACCTACTTGCAACATTTTTTCATGATACTCCAGTGCTTTGACGGTGTTGCCTAGTGCTTTATAGTTGTCATAAAGACATTGACAAGCTATTTTTTGAGTTCTTAACCTACTTGTTTCTAACGCTATTGCATATGCCTCTTCACATTTTTCGACACCTATTCGATATTCCTTTTGAACAAAATACAACCCACCCATATTAACCAGCGATTCTGCAATTTCTGGTCTGTCTCCAATTTCTTCTTGAAGAAGTATACTTCTACGATAATAGTTTAGGGCTTTTGCCAATGCTAACTTTTCTTTATAAACATCACCAATACTGCTCAAGAACATCGCAAGGTCTTTTTTGTCTGAATGTTTCTCCCCAAGGCTCAAACTTTGTAGGAGGTATTCAAGCGCAGCATCATAGTTTTTTTGATCCGTATTAATTTGCCCAATATTACTTAAAGTGAAAGCGATATCAGCCTGATCTCCTACCTCTTTTCTGAGTTTTAGACATCGTAGTTGATATTCTAAGGCCTTATCGAAATTTTGCTGAACCCGATAGAGTTCACCGATATTACTTAGCGAAAAAGCTATTGCAGATTTGTTACCTAACTCTTCTCTTAGTTTTAAACTTTTTTCAAGGTATTCTATTTGTTTTATATCGTCTCCTAGATTACCATAAACGATTCCTAGATTGGCAAATGAACTGGCAATTCTTAGCTTATCACCCAGCACTAGAGCAAGCTCTAAATGTTCTTTATTATAACGTAACGCCTCTTTGTAATCTCCTTTTACCCACAAGGCGGTACCTTTGGTGGCCAATGCATAACTAATATGTTTTTTAGATCCGATTTTTTTTGCCAAAGTATGCTGTAGGTCTGCGAAGTAAAAGGCGCTGTCTGGTTGTGAATAGATATAACCATGATAAGAATATAGACCAAGGGCACTAAGTCGTATGGTATCAGCTTTGGTTTCATCTTTCCAAACGGACCAAAGAGAGTCTAGTTCGGTATCAGAAAAGGATGTTTTGGACTGCCCAAATATGCTGCAATTGGTGAAGAGAACTATAAATAGGAAAGATTTCTTAAACACTCAATTTATTTTACAGCGAAGGTTACAATTCTTTTAAATGCTTCTATTTTTCACTCATTGTATTCACAATTTCCCAATTTTCGGGTACGCCTGAAATGGTGTATTCGGCAGCTTTGGTCACAAAATATTTAGCGACTTTATCTTGCGGATTTTTCGTCAGAACCTTATCAAAAGCAGCAGAGGCCTTTGGAAATTGATTATTGAAAAAATAGTCAAGACCCTTTTCAAAATCCTTTAAGGTCTTGGATTTCAACTTGGCTACCTCAGGAGCATCACCATCGAAACATTCATAGATACCCGTAATATTATCTTTTCCTTTGACCTGAACCTTGCCTAAATAGCGGAAATTAAATTGGTCTTTCTTATCGACGGTTTTTAGACTGTCTTCACTTATAATAATGTTGGCCCCATAGTGTTTGGTAACGCCTTCCATTCTGGAAGCTGTGTTTACGGTATCAGCGATAATTGCAGTGTCATTTCTTGCCGAATCGCCAATAATTCCCATAACTAGCGGACCAGTATGCAATCCCATCCCTACCGAAATGGGAATATTGTCTTCTTTTATGCGTCGCACATTGTACGTCTGAATAGCTTTCTGCATATCGATACTTGCCTGAAGTGCGTGTGCTGCATTGTTGGGAAAGAGTGCCATAATTCCATCACCTAAATATTGGTTTACAAAACCACTATTTTTTTGTATCTCTGGCCCCATTTTGCCAACATACGAATTCACGAACTTGAAATTCTGTTTCGGGGTCATTCCCTCCGCTAGCGAAGTGTATTCACGAATATCGGTAAAGAGAACAGTCACCTCTTTTTCAACATGATCGCCTAAAACCACATCGGTTATGGTTTCTCTGCCTACTGATTTTATAAATGCTGTAGGTACGAACTTGCTGGTCGCCTTGTGAATTCCGTTCATATCAAGATGGGCCTTGATTCTCGCCAATAATTCATTTTTTGAAAATGGTTTGGTCAAATAATCATTGGCGCCAACATTGAATCCCGCTACTAAATCGCGTACTCTGTTTTTCGCCGTAAGTAAAACCACAGGGAGTTCACTTGCGAGGTATTTTTTTCTGATTTGTTGGCATACTTCGTAACCCGATAAGCCAGGCATCATAATATCAAGGAGTACAAGATCAAAAACTTCCCCTCTTTCGAGTAGTTGTAAGGCTTCATCTCCGTCTTGTGCAGCAGTCGTGGTATATCCTCCAACAGTTAAGTGATTCTCTAGCACAACTCTATTGATGGGTTCATCATCTACGATGAGCACCTTAGCCAAACCTTTTGGTTGCTTTGTTTTGATTGCAGAAGCTGATCTGTCTTCCTCGAGATCGGCTTGTAATTGGGAAATTCCTTCACTTTCCATGGGTTCCACTAAGGAAATATTTTTTCGCGTTTTTTCACTAATAGGTAGTGTGAAAGTAAAGGTAGAACCTTTACCTACTTCAGAATCAACTTCGATAGTTCCTCCATGTAGATCTACCAACTGTTTGGTTACCGAAAGGCCAAGTCCGGTACCACCATATTCTCGCTCTATAGAACCGTCAGCTTGTTTAAAGGACTCAAAGATGCTACCAAACTTTTCTTTGTTAATACCGATTCCTGTATCTGAAACTGCAATGGAAAGCATCTTCTCTTTGAGGTCGGTTTTGATTTCGACTTTACCCTTTTTAGTAAACTTAATCGCATTTCCTACAAGGTTATGTAAAATCTGTTGTACGCGATTTTCATCTGCTTCAACTAATGAAACATCATAAGGTACCGCATTGATCAATTTTATATCCTTATTACGAACTATAGGTTGAGAGAGTTTTATGACCACATCGACGACAGCATGCATATCTACCGGCCGTGTTGCCAAAACCAAATCTTTGTTTTTTAGTTTTGAAAAATCGAGAATGTCATTAACCAAGTGCGATAGCCGTTTGCCGCTGTTGGCAATCATATCGAGATTTTCAATAGCTTTTGTAGGCAACGTGCCTGCCGCCCCGTCTTTCAGTGATTCTGAAAGTCCGATAATTCCGCTTAATGGGGTTCGAAGTTCGTGTGAGGTGTTGGCGAGGAACTGATCTTTTAATTGGTCTACTTGTTTTAATCTATTAATCACAGAACGCTCGTGCGCTAATTTTTTGTTTTTTTGTCTGTTTTTCCAGTAAAATCCTCCAAATAATAAAATTCCCAAAGCTCCAAATCCTAAAATGTAAAGTAGATTTCTTTGTTTGTTTAGGTTTTTCTCAAATAATAATTCTTGTGCAGCCTTCTGCTTATTGAAGGCAATGCTATCGGCCAGTTGTTGTTTTTCAAATTGATACTGTAATTCTTGGCGAGTAATTTCCTCTATCTTTTCTTGGTTTACCAAAGAGTCTTTAGTAGCAATGGCAAGCTTGAAATATTCCAAGGACTTTTGCATATTATTTAGTCCTTCCCATGCATTACTTAGCGACATGTACGAATCGTGTTGAACTCCTAGCGCACCGGTTTTTTTTGACTGTGCTAATGCTTTGTTCGCATCGCTGATGGCCGCGCGATATTCATTTTGGTCCAGATAAGCTTTTGCTCTATAGGAATACACTGCTGGAAGACCTTCTCGATCATTTATTTCTTGTTTAATTTCAACACTTTCGTTCAGGTATTGAAGCGCCTTTTTGTATTCACCTCTTTGGATATATTCAGCACCAATATTGCTGTAGGCCCTACTAAACGATCTTTTGTCTTCGATTTCTTTAGCTATTTCCGCACTTTTCAATAAATTCTTTAAAGCTAATCCATGATTTTTAAGATTGGTGTAAACCAAACCAATATTGTTATATGCAGCTGGCAGTGAACGTTTATTTTCTAATTCCTTTTTGATTTCAAGGCTACGCGTATAATATTCTAGGGCTTTTTGATTGTTTTTTTGATCGACATATAGGTTCCCAAGGTTATTTGTGACTCTAGCCAGACTAGGTTTATCTGCCAATTCCTCCGAGATTTTCAAACCGGCTAGCATGTTTTCCAAAGCCTTGGTGTAGTTTCCAAGTTCGTAGAAAACCGTACCTATGTTGTTGTATGATGTAGCGGTTGCTTTTTTATCGTTTAAAAGAATGTTGATTTCATGACTTTCTTGAAAGTACTTTAAGGCATCCTTGAATTCCCCTCTTACAGCATGACTTCTACCTATTAGATTTAAAGCGGTAGCCTCCCAGTCTCGGTTATTTTTCTCTAATGCGAATTGTAGCATTTGCTGACCGGTAGTCCTAGCGGTGTCAAGGTTCTGTCTAAATTGAAGCATGTACAGATCAAACCCCTTCTCGAATCGAATAGAATCTATTTGATTGGTGCTTTTCCATTCGATTTTCAGACTATCGATTTTAGAATTTTGTGCGGTCGAAATATTACACGCCAAAGCACCCCAAAGAAATATGAGTATTAGTTTTTTCATTGTTTGAGCGGGAGAACGATTGGTTTGTTGTGTGATAAATGTAATGTATAATGTTTTAAATACAAAAAAGGCTTTCCAACTGGAAAGCCTTTACTCGGATTGATGCTTTGAGATCTAAAACCGTATTCTAATTTCTTGATCTTCATCGGAGACTTCGAACTTTGAAGTTTCAAAGCTTGGCGGACCGTAAAGGTTCATTTCTCCAGAAGTGCCATAACTTTCTTGTGGCATCCCATTGGCATCCATATCCATTTGTTTGTTGTCGTTGGCATCGTGCATTACCATAATGGCGAAAGTACCAGGAGTTACATTTTCAAATGTTAGTATCACCTCACCGGCTTTGGCTGGTGCCATAGCATTCACTACTCCCATTCCTTTCATAAAGGTGTCTGCAGTATGCAAACCTCCTAAAATAGTACCACCGTCTGCAAGTACATTTTCAATAGTCACTTTGATAGTAACACCATCGTTGTCTTGTGCCATGGCTGTAAAACCAATGCATAGTGCTGAAATAAAAAGGCCTAATTTTTTCATGATAAATAATTTTTAAGTTTATTCCTGTGAAAACAAGAATCTGTTGATTAATTGTTTAACTCGTTATTGATGCCTCAAAGGTGCGATACCCCGTTAAGGTTTTTAAATACATATTACCGAGTTGTTGTTTTTTGACCCTGAACTGTAAATTGATTTTGTGATTGCAATTCAGTCCCTAAAATTTACAGTTCGGTAATATCGTTTTCTTCACTGCTGATTTAGTTGTCATTTTTGCTGCATCAAACAACGAACAATCATGAGAAGACAAATTTTAACCATCACATTTCTATTTTTTACTTTTATAAACTTTGCACAAAATACCATCTCTGGAACGGTCATAGACGGCAAGGGCAACGCAATTGAAGGGGCAAACATTTATTTGGAAGGCACCTATGATGGTGCCTCTTCTGATCAAAACGGAAAGTTCAGTTTTGAAACTTCTGAAACAGGAACACAGAACCTCATTGTCTCTATGATATCCTATGATACCTATATGCAAGCAGGCGACGTTTCTTATTTCAAGGATTTAAAAATTGAATTGCTGGAAGCCATCAATCAGCTTACAGGGGTTACCTTAACCGCTGGAAGCTTTCAAGCGGGAGATAACAGCAAGGTATCTGTATTGAAACCGCTAGACATTGTTACTACTGCGGGCGCAGCGGGAGATTTTGTTGGGGCCTTACAAACCCTACCTGGAACATCAACCGTTAGTGAAGATGGCCGTTTGTTTGTTCGTGGTGGCCAAGCAGGGGAGACACAGGTATTTATTGACGGACTCCGCGTATTCCAACCCTTCAATGCAACAGCAAATAATATTCCGACCCGAGGTCGCTTTTCACCTTTTTTATTTAAGGGAATCACCTTTAGTACGGGTGGCTACTCCGCTGAATACGGTCAGGCACTTTCGAGTGTCTTGCTACTAAATACCACAGATGAACCTGATCAAGAGAAGACTGATATTTCTGTACTTTCAGTAGGTGCAGGACTTGGTCGAACTGAAATTTGGGATAATCAATCGCTAAGCGTCAATGTACAATACATCAATCTGGCACCCTATCAGTGGCTCATTCCAAATGAACAGGGCGCACGCTGGAACAAACCCTATGAGTCCTTTTCTGGAGAAGCGGTATACAGAAACAAGACTGACAAGGGTATGTTTAAACTTTATACGGGATTCAATCAAGCCAAACTCGATTTAGACCAGGAGGATATCAATTTTGATGACTTTGTCAATTTCGGTCTGAAGAATAGCAATTTGTATGCAAATACTTCATACAAGCACTTTTTTGACAAAGAATGGACAATGACGGCCGGAGCGAGTATTTCTTCAGATCGAAATGATATTAAGTTTGATGTTAATGATATCGAAACTAATGAAACGGCCGGTCACTTGAAATTGAAAGTAAAAAAGAACTTCAACAACCGATTTCAACTGAATTTTGGCATCGAACACTTCATTACCGATTACAAAGATACTTTTGTGTCACCAGATGGTTTATCATTTGATACGGGTTTTGATGATACTCTGAGTGCTGCCTTCGCCGAAGCGGATATATTCTTTAGCAACAAGTTTGCTATGAAACTTGGTGTTCGCGGAGAGTATTCAAGTTTTCTAAAAGATTCGAATATTGCTCCACGCATATCGTTGGCCTATAAGAGTAGCGATAAGGGACAGTTCTCTTTAGCATACGGTGATTTTTATCAGAATCCCCTGGCGGAATCTTTAAAGTTTGATAGAAGTCTTGATTTTGAAAAAACCTCACACTATATATTGAACTATCAATATTTATCAGATGGCAAAACATTTCGTGCGGAGGCTTATTACAAAGACTATGATGAACTTGTAAAATTCGATACTGAGATGCCACAGTTTAATTCACTTTTCAACAATTTGGGAAGTGGCTATGCTGCAGGAATCGACTTCTTTTGGCGTGATAACAAGAGTATTAAGAACTTGGATTATTGGGCTTCGTATTCGTACTTGAACACCGAGAGAAACTTCCGTAATTTCTCAGAAAGAGCAACTCCGAATTTCGCACCTGAGCATAGCCTTTCACTGGTGACTAAATATTGGGTTAATGACTGGCGCTCACAGATTGGGGTTTCTTATAACTACGGTTCGGGCAGACCGTATAACAACCCCAACACACCAGAATTTTTGGCCGAAAAAACAAAGTCTTTCAACAGTCTTAACGTTAACTGGGCCTATTTGATTTCTCAACAAAAAATACTTTTCTTCTCCGTGAGTAACGTCACAGGATTTAAAAACGTCAATGGCTATCAATACGCCAATACACCCAATATGGATGGTGTCTTTGACCGCCGTGCGATACGACCTACCGCTGATGCCTTCTTTGTAGTAGGTTTCTTTTGGACCATTAGTGATGATAAGAGTAGCAATCAATTAGATAATCTGTAAAACTAATCTATGAATGCCCCCAATTATTAGGGTCATCGTTTTGGTTAGGGGAGAGCCCTAAAATATCTCCCTTGGTACAAGCACCCAAACCAACTACACTGCGATTTACATAATTAAAATAACTGACAACTTGATTAATTTCAAGTATTTCGCCCTGAGAGAATCCTGATTTGGTGAGCGCGGTAAAATCTTCTTCTTTGATCTCTTGAACATTCAAGGTCAGCTTTTTAGTATAAGCCACACCACTGCCAAATTTCGAGGTAAAGAAGGCGTTTAACTCATCATTTTTTAGGGCATCCAAAAATTGGTTTGACCTCAGATCATTGTTTAAAAGCCGCTTGAGTCCCGCAAAATGATGTTCCAAGCAATACTCGCAATTATTGAGGTAGCTTACATAGCAACCCAAAGCTTCTAAGTACCATTTGGGTAAAGTGTTTCCTGAATGGTGTAATACAGCCTTGTATAAAAACATATGGCCTTCAAGCGTATGCGGGCGAAGGCTATGGATCTTTAATACATTATCTATATTGTTATTAGGCCCTTTTACTCTTTTGTATAGACTTTTCAGCTTTCCTTCGGCTTTATCGAAATCGATTGTTTTTATCCAACTCATTGGCTATTATTTTCTGTGAATTCTATGAGAAGGAAATATACCAATTTAGAATACAAAACTTGTTGTAACAGCTGAATTTAGGTATCTTAATCGCTTAGGAATAATGCATACTGTATGAAGAGCGAAGAACTTTCTCAAATTAAAAAAATGCTCCAAGAACAAGGCTATATCGATGATGGCGCTATTGCCATGTCGATATTTCTGGCAATGAAATTGGAGAAACCTTTGTTGGTGGAGGGTCCTGCAGGTGTAGGTAAAACGGAAATTGCCAAGGTGGTGGCTAAGGCTTTGAAGACAGAATTAATTCGGTTACAATGTTATGAAGGATTGGATAGTACGCATGCCCTATACGAATGGAATTACCAACATCAATTGCTATATCTAAAGATGCAGGAAGGTAAGGGCGAAGCTATCAAAGACCTTGAAGAAACTATTTTCTCCGATAAGTTTCTTTTAAAGCGACCTGTGCTGAACGCAATTACGCACGCTGATAAAACGGTATTATTGATTGATGAAATCGACCGAGCTGATGAAGAATTTGAAAGTTTTTTGTTGGAAGTACTTTCTGACTGGCAAGTAACCATACCCGAAATAGGAACTATAAAAGCAACAAACAAACCTCAAATTATATTGACTGGAAATCGCACTA
The DNA here is from genome assembly GCF_039974175.1 of Maribacter sp. GTDB lineage: Bacteria > Bacteroidota > Bacteroidia > Flavobacteriales > Flavobacteriaceae > Maribacter_C. The sequence goes on along the minus strand of NZ_JBDWJN010000010.1, from coordinate 1,288,318 downwards.
GAGAACTATCTGAAGCCTTACGCAGAAGGTGTCTATATCTGTGGATTGATTATCCGACATTTGAAAAAGAATTGGCAATTGTAAAGTCTAAAGTACCTGAAATCGACCAAAAACTTGGTGTACAAATTTGCAGTTTTATGAAAGAACTTCGCGAGTTAAAACTGGAAAAAACACCGGGAATTTCAGAGACCATTGACTGGGCTAGAGCATTAGCTAGTATGCACTTAGAACACTTAGAGGAACAAATAGTTGAAGAAACCTTGGGGGTTGTTTTAAAGGATTGGCAAGATATGCGCCATACTCAAGATTCACTTTCTGAGTTGCTTGAGCGAACAAGGGTTACCTCTCGAATAAGTTAGTACGGCTTGGATGTTCGTAACTGATAATTTAAAAGCAAAGTATAACTATGCCTTCAACCATTGCACACCAAACAGAGCTGTCAGCCAATGTTGTATTGTTGTGTAGGTTCTTAAGGAAGAAGGGTTATAAGTTAAGCACCCTCGAAGAATCAGATGCGCTCAGGGCAATTTCATTTCTTCCTATACATTCCGAGGAGTACTTCAAAGAAGCGCTGCGTTCAGTATTGACCAAAAGCCAATTTCAACGGACCAAATTTGATGAGTATTATCAAGAGTTCAAAGATCAACTAAAAAAAGCAAGCGATTCCAAAGTCAAAGAACTCCCCGAAGAAAAGAAACAACCCGAAAAAAAAACCAAAGCCGCTCAATTTGATGCACTAAAAGATTGGTTGAATTTAACTCCCTCCGACGAACAGAAAGAAGTAGCTGCCTTTAGTGATTTAGAAGTTTTGACTAAAAAGAACTTTCTCGATTTAAGTGAAGATGAAATGCGATTGATGATGCGGGTGCTACGAAAGCTAGCTAGAAAAATGGCACATCAGAAAAGCCGGCTTCGAAAAAAATCTAAACGGTATCAGCATTTAGACTTAAAACAAACGATGCGCACGAATATGCGTAAAGGAGGTGAAATTCAGCAGTTGCAGTTCTCAGAAAGGAAAGATCGAAAACTAAAATTGGTGTTGCTCTGTGATGTAAGCCGCTCCATGGAGCTGTACAGTCGCTTTTTTATTCATTTGATTTATGCTTTTCAAAATGCTTATGACAACATAGAAACCTTGGTGTTCAGTACAGCCCTTCATAGGGTTAGTGAAATTTTGGATACTAATGAGGTTGAGAAAGCTTTTAAAACCATTTCAGAACGTGTACCACATTGGTCGGGGGGTACAACCATTGGTTCGTGCCTGCAAGACTTCACTCACAACTATGGTCACAGCATGTTAGATAAAAAAACAATCGTTTTGATGCTATCCGATGGTTGGGATACTGGGGAACCAGAGGTAATGAGAACGGCCATGAAAACCATATACAAGAAATCAAAGAAAGTCATTTGGTTGAACCCCTTGGCGGGCAGTCCTGATTTTGCTCCTGAGGCTCTTGGTATGAAAACCGCCTTACCTTACATTGATGTGCTTGCATCGGCACATAATTTGGAAAGTCTAAAACAAGCTTTACAGCAACTTCGCGGCAAACGAAAATTGCCAAATACATGGTCTAGGTGAGTTCAATTTTAATATTACTTAAACAAAGTGTCAATTAATTGGTGATATGTTAATTTTCTTCCTAAAATAGTTGGGGATTATCATTTCTTCTTTTTATCTTGATTGTCCGATTGAAATCATGTCTTTCCATCGCTTTTCAAAATCTTAGAGAACATTAAATCGTAATATATATGCAAATTTCAATGACAATTAATGGGAAAGAATACTCCCATGATATTGAGCCGCGTATTAGTTTGGCCCAATATTTACGAGAGAACTTAAACCTAACTGGAACGCATATCGGTTGTGACACCAGTGGATGCGGTGCCTGTACGGTTACCGTAGATGGTGCTGCGGCAAAGGCATGTACCTTACTGGCCGTTCAAGTTGATGGTGCTGAAATCACAACCATCGAAGGCATGGCCAGCGGAAGCGAAATGCATCCGATTCAGGAGGCCTTTAAAGACAATCACGGACTGCAATGCGGTTTCTGTACTCCTGGTATGGTAATGACTGCTGCCGACATTCTGAAGAACAACCCGAATCCGACCGAGGAGGAAATCAGGCACGGACTCGAAGGCAACTTCTGTCGTTGTACAGGCTATCACAATATTGTCAAATCGATACAGCATGCCGCTGAAAAAATAAATGCATAAGCTATGGAAACATTTATAGGAAAACCGATTAAAAGACGAGAAGATAACCGATTTCTTAAAGGCGCAGGAAAATATACGGATGATATCAAGCTGATGGGAATGACCCATTCCGCTTTTGTACGCAGTCCGTACGCTCATGCAAAAATCTTAAGTGTTGATACATCAGAAGCCGAGAAGGCTGAAGGTGTGGTAGCGGTGTACACCGGAAGCGATGCTTGTGGAACCTTCGGAGTTCCTTGCGGATGGCAGGTGGATTTCAAAAACGGGGAAACGATGCGTGAACCTTTGCACCCACTTTTGGCGAAAGACAAAATACTACATGTTGGTGAAGCGGTTGCTATTGTAATTGCCGAAACCTTAGAACTCGCGCGCGACGCTGCCGAATTGGTTGACGTAAAATACGAAGCGCTACCGGCAGTTACCTGCCCTAAAAAGGCCATGGAAGCCGGTGCACCAAAAGTGCATGACCAATGGGATGACAATGCGGCTTTTGATTGGTGCATTGGTAACGATCGTGCCGAGGTTGAGGCTGCTTTGGAGAATGCGCATCACGTTACTGAGATGACCTATAAGAATCACCGTTTGGCACCAAATGCAATCGAACCAAGAAGCTATATTTCAGATTATGATGTAAATGCCGACAAATGGACCTTATACACAAGTACACAGAATCCGCATTTGATTCGCTTATTGCTCTGTGCTTTCGTCTTGGGAATTCCAGAACATAAAGTCCGTGTACTTTCTTATGATGTTGGTGGCGGATTCGGAAGTAAGATATATCATTACACAGAGGAGGCGCTTTTGACTTGGGTATCTAAAGAAATTGGAAGGCCAGTAAAATGGACATCAGACAGAACTGAAGCCTTTTTGACCGATGCCCATGGGCGAGATCATATTGTACATTCTAAAATGGGATTCGATAAAGACGGTAAAATTGTTGCGCATCTTACAGATGAATACTGCGCGATGGGAGCGTATTTGTCGACCTTTGCGCCGGCCGTTCCCACTTATTTGCACGGAACACTTTTTCAGGGAGTGTATACGACTCCGTTGATTCATTTGAATGTGATAGCACCTTTTACGCATACGGTTGCCGTTGATGCCTATCGGGGAGCAGGAAGACCAGAAGCCACTTATCTTTTAGAGCGGATCATTTCGAAAGCTGCCAAGGAGATGAATATAGATCCTGCCGAAATTCGATATAAAAACTTTATCCCCCCATTTAATGGAACTTCTGAACCCGGCTATCAAACTCAGGTTGCTTTACAATATGATAGTGGAAATTATGAGGGTGTTTTAAAACGCGGACTCGAGATGTTGGGTTATGAGGATTTCAGAAAGGAGCAGGCTGAGGCCCGTAAAAATGGAAAATTATTAGGCGTTGGAATATCAACCTATATCGAGGGGTGTGGAATTGCTCCTTCAGCGGTAGTTGGTTCTTTAGGTGCTCGTGCCGGACTTTATGAAGTAGGTCATGTAAGGGTGCAACCTACAGGAAAAGTATCCGTATTTACAGGAGCACACTCGCATGGGCAGGGACATGAAACAGTATTTGCACAATTTGTAGCCGATAAATTAGGAATACCTATGGACGATGTGGATATCGTTCACGGTGATACCGATCAAGTTGCTTTTGGAATGGGGACTTACGGTTCTAGAAGTCTAGCCGTTGGTGGAAGTGCGATTATAAAAAGTATTGAAAAAGTTTTGGAAAAAGGAGCAAAAATAGCTGCTCATAAACTGGAAGCCGCCGAAGAAGATTTGGAATATGCGGAAGGCAAATGGACGGTAAAAGGTACAGATAAATCCATTTCTTTTGGAGATGTTTCTTTGACTGCCTATGTACCTCATGACTATCCTGAAGGTGTCGAACCCGGTTTAGATTTTTCAAGTTTCTATGACCCAACAAATTTCACCTATCCTTTCGGAACGCACATTGCTGTGGTTGAGGTATGCCCTGATACTGGAAAAGTAGACCTGCAACGTTTTGTTGCCTGCGATGATGTAGGGAACGTGATGAACCCGATGATTGTAGATGGTCAAATTCACGGTGGCGTTGTACAAGGAGTAGGTCAAGCCTTATTGGAAGAAGTAATTTATGACGGAGAGGGCCAAATGGTCACAGGATCGTATATGGATTATGCCATGCCTCGCGCCGATGATGTACCCAATATAGAAACCGATAGAACTACAACCCCTTGTCCGCATAATCCTCTAGGAGTAAAAGGAGCAGGGGAGGCCGGAGCCATTGGCTCCACACCAGCGGTTGTGAATGCCGTGGTAGATGCGCTATCACATTTGGGAGTTACTGACATTCAAATGCCTGTCACCCCTAGACGAGTTTGGAAAGCTATGCAAAACTAATTTTAAAGCACAAGAAAATGATACCAGCAAAATTTGATTATATAAAGGCGTCTTCCGTTAGTGAAGCGATTGGCTTGCTTGACAAGCACGGCGATGAAGCAAAATTGCTATCAGGGGGGCATAGTTTGATTCCTGCGATGAAATTACGATTGAGTCGGCCTGAAGTGCTGATCGATATCAGTGGTATATCTGGCATGAATTCCATTACTGAAGATGGTGATGAAATCGTTGTGGGTGCGAATTGTACCCATGCCGACATTGTAAATTCTGATTTAATTAACTCAGACCTGAATATTCTTGCCTCCACCGCGAAGCACATTGGCGACATACAAGTGCGCAATCGCGGTACCATTGGTGGAAGTTTAGCCCATGCCGATCCGGCAGCCGATTACCCTGCGGTGGTTTTGGCATGTGATGCCAAGATAGAAGTAGAAGGTAAAGGAGGCACACGAAGCATTCCGGCAACCGAATTCTTTTTAGGAATCTTTACCACGGCCTTGACCGAAGATGAAATCATAACAGCAATTCGTTTTCCCAAAGTAGCCAACGGCAATTACCAAAAATTCTTTCAATCTGCCTCACGCTTTGCAGTTGTAGGCGTAGCAGCTGTCAAAGAAGGTGATAGTGTCAAAGTAGGCGTCACCGGCGTCTCCGGAACGCCCTACCGCGCCACCGCCGTAGAAGAGGCTTATTCTGGCAGTTCAGATGCCGCCGACCACGCTGTAGAAGGTATCGACGATTTGATGAGCGACCATTTCGCTGATGAGGAATACCGCGCCCATTTGGCCAAAGTAATGGTCAAAAAGGCCTTGGAGGCATAGTGCGAGCTGTATAGTCGAAATGTCACAGAGAGGACAGTCGACCCGGCAAGAACCCTTTTTCGGTTAAAGTTACTATAAACTAAAAACCCCAATGCAATACGCATTGGGGTTATGTTTATGTAGTTACAAATTAAGCCGATCAACCTGGCAAAGAGATATCTTAAAACCGGACAAGGATCCTAGAATAGTGATAACACCAGTACCTAGTTATAAGTATAATAGCACATTATTTTGAAGTAGCTTTTTTGGTTCGAACGGTTCTTGCCTTCTCAAAAATATTATTTTCAAACCTACGGTCGTTTTCAATGATATGATAAAAAGAGCTAATAAAATCTCTAGATTTGAAGAATTCCCGTTTGTTTTTGAAGAGATGTTTGTGTGTATCCAAGATAGCAAAGAGTGCTTCTTTGTTGATCAAAAACTCAGAACGTACGCGTTGAAATATGCCTTTGTCTCTTAGAAATCCTTTGTAGTATCTTTCCGTTACATCTTCGATGGGCAATTTTTTGTTTTGAACTTTCGAAACAACTGCGTAATCGGTGTCTACGAAACCACTCATGTCAAAATCATAGGGCACTGGAAGTATCTTTTTATCAGCAAATAGTTGTTTGTGATTGTGTTGGTAGGTTGTAGAATAATCAGTATTTGCTATCATGAATTGAAAGAGAGAATTTTGAACAGAAGTAACAGGATCCTGCGTAATAGGCTGCATATGCCTTTTAAAAACATGGCCTTTATGACGCGCTGCGACTTCTTTGATATCTTCTATCAATATGCCCAACAAGGTATGCGACACGACTTTGTTTTTTTTGATTTCAGTAAAATCAATTGAAACAAGTCTTGTTTTAAAATGATATGGAGCTATTTTTTCGTAGAGCTTATAGGCCAAGTACTCCTTTGCTACAAAATCATTCATACCCTTGCATGAGAAACACGGTAGCACTAGTTTTAGTTTTTTGTTTCCTTCAAAAAGGGTTCCAAGAGCGTTCACCTTTTTGATTTTCATTTTGACTGGGGTATAGTAGCAATTGGCTTTGCGAAAATTTCCGCGCGCCCTGAGATCAACCGCTACTGTCTTCCAAGTGCCATTCTCTTGTTGATAAGAAAGATCTGTTTTTAAATAGATACTGTCAGTGGTTTTTGATTTTAAATGCTTATTGGAATAAGTCAACTTAATAGGAAGCACTTCTTTCGAACTAAATAATTTTTTTTGTTGATATGCAGTTTTATCATCCTGTGCATTGATAATAAAGCTACAGAGTATACTAAGTAGCAGCGAAAGCCAAAGTTGTTTTGTACTATCTGTAGCTAGGATAGTTGTTTTCATGGTATTAAATATTTGATCGTTATTGAAAGTTTACATAGGGTATGCATATCCTTTGCCAATCTTTTTAATGAATTGATAATCAAATGGTTGAACTGTTATACCTGCAATAAGGTTCTTATGAAAATTCGTTTATTTACGAGATTTCGTTAGTTGATTTATTTAATTTCGTAATCATACCGTATGAACCGATTGCCCAACTAGAGGTAGCTTTGATTGCGGATTCAGATAGTTTCCGCTAGCTATAACTAGGAATTTTTATAAATTGAAGGAAATGAATGTAAAGCGAATATTAGTCCTGCTTTTGATTGACCTAATAGGTTTGCAATTAGGCTATGCCCAAATCTCATCGGCAATACACACCGATACACTACTTCTAAGCCGAACGGCCTACAAGGACAAGTTAATGGGATTTTGGTTGGGCAGCTGTATTGGCAATTGGACAGGCTTGCCCACTGAAAATAGGCGTACAGATTTTCCTTTTTTTACCGACCAAGATTTCGACACAGAACAATTTGACTATGTGCTCGACCAAGACCCTTGGGGCGCTGATGATGATACAGACATCGAATATGTCTACCAGCACGCTATGGTAACCAACGGTCATTACATGCTTAGCGGCGAACAAATCAGCAACGCCTGGCAAGACCATATCGGACTACCGTTACTTTGGGTTTCCAACCTATCGGCCTTAGGACAGATGCAGAATGGGGCGGTGCCCCCTGAGACCTCTTTTCCTGAGAATAACCCCATGTGGGACATGATTGATGCACAGCTCACCACCGAAATATTTGGAGCCTTAGCTCCCGGGCGCCCTGATGTAGCTTTGCATATCGGTCACCTTCCGGTGCGAACTACGGCCTATCTGCACTCCGAATGGGCGGCGCAGTTTTATATCATTATGCATGCGTTGGCAGCGGTGGTCGATAAGAACCTATCTCGAAAAGAGCAGGTCATCTGGATGGCCGAACAAGCCCGTAAGCGCATCCCCGACTGGTCTTATATCGCCGATATGTATGATTTTGCAAAGGAAGCTTATTTGGCCAACCCCGATAAAGATGATTGGGAAAAAACAAGGGATGAAATAGCACAACGGTATCAGCATAGCGTGACTGCAGACTATACCTACAAATACCCGTGGGATGCCGGCATTAATTTTGCAGCATCTATGGTGAGTATGTTTTATGGCGAAGGCGATTACAAGAAGACCATTCGTATCGGCGCTATGTGCGGTTGGGATTCTGATAATCCTACAGCCACTTGGGGAGGTTTATTAGGATTGCTTTATGGCTACGAGGGCTTAGAGGCTCATTTCAATAAAACAGATTTTTCCACCAACTATCACATAGAACGCACACGTTATAACATGCCGAATCCTGTCGATACTTTTGAAGCTATGGCAGAAGGGGGCATTCAAATCATAGATCAGATTGTGTTGGAGGCAATACCCGGTAAAGTAGATAACGACATGTGGCATATTCCCTTGAAGGCAACAGCAGTCACGAAGGCCGATATAGCAGAAACTGTTGTTCCCTGGGTGACCATTGAAGACAATGACCCACGTTGGATTTATCAGGGCTTCGAGACCAGGTATGAGAATTGGAATGCCTCAGGAGCCTATCTTACGCGAGGCTATGCGAATTGCAAAGCCGAATTAACCTTTACTGGAAAGGCGGTGCAATACTATGCGTATCGCAGTCCGAATGGCGGTAAGGTAACAATTACATTAGACGGAAAGTCATATGGGAAGTTTAGCCTTGAGGACCATTCCAGTACGCACGGGCAATACTATGTCAAAGTCTTTGAAAAGCGAGACTTGGCACCTGGAAGTCATACCTTAAAGATAGTTGGGGACGAAAAAGAAACGGAAAAAACGATTGATATGCTATCTATTATTGAATAGGAGCTTATTTTTCAACGATAAGAGCGCCTATATAAAATCTTAAATCGTGCAAAGAATACCGACATTCTGCCCATATTTGTAGTCTAAAATTTATGTTCAAGCGGCTATATGACCGACAATATCCTATATAACATATGATTAATAAACCACTCCAAAAAATTATCGTTCTCCTTTTGATTTTCCTTACAAGCTTAACCCTAGTGGCCCAGAGTACTTTTGAAGCAGCATACGCGGAGGGCACATGGCCATCAACCGAAAACTTACGTATTGACTTTACAGATGCACAGGGTAATGAAACGTTCTTACCAATTGCTATTGTTAAGGGGAAAAAACAAGGTCCTGTTTTTACTATGGTTGCAGGGGTGCACGGATATGAATATCCGCCTATCATCGCTGTACAAGAATTATTACAAGAAATCAAAGCAGAAGAATTGATGGGTACCTTGATAGTGATTCCGATTGCGAGTACGAACTCTTTTTTTACGCGCACGCCCTTTAAGAATGCCAACGATGGGGTCAATTTAAACGGCGCCTTTCCTGGAAGGGCGGAGGGAACGGTGACCCAACGAATTGCACATTTGATTACTTCCGAAATTATTCCGAAAACTGATGTGTTCTTAGATATTCATGGCGGTGATGCCAGTGAAGACCTCTTGCCCTTTATCTGTTATTACAACAACGAACAAAAGCATGAACAAACCCAACTCGCCAAAGAGCTCTCTGAGGTCAGCGGATTTGAATATATCGTATCCTATGCCTATACTTTGAAAGATAGCGACCCGGCCAAGTATGTCTTTAAGCAAGCCGTGCAAGATGGTAAAACTGGGGTAAGTATTGAAGCAGGAAAATTGGGCAATGTACAGCCCGAAGCCGTTAAACTGATCAAAATAGGCGTGTACAATATGCTCCACAAAATGGGTATGTATTCCAATGGTACTGAAATCAACCTGCCCCGAATATACCTCAATAACCAAGAGTATATCCGGTCTCCTGAAACGGGTATTTTTTACAGCGACTTCAAGGCAGGTGATCATGTAGAAAATGGCCAATTGGTGGGTGTGGTGAAGGACTTGTTCGGAAAAGTACTAGCTGAAATTAAGGCCCCGAAAGCCGGTATTATTTTGTACAAAACCAGCACGCCACCGATCAGCACAGGAGAGACGCTAATGTGTATTAGTCATAAGGAATAGAACAGTTGCGACTCGGGTTGGGCACAGGTTATGCGATTATTCGGCGCACCGGTTCCTAAAAATTTTACGAGCGCTAACGCGGTACATTGATAGTGAACATCAAGAGTAAAAGGACCTTTTTTTCCTACCGTCATAGGTAAAACAGGTGTACTGCTACTAGCATAACTAGCCATGTGATTTACCCGATTTTGCCGTCACCAGAGTACTGCTGAAGGGCCCCGGTATTAGCACTTAGTTGTTAAGACAATATATAGCAAACCCAAAAATAAAAACACTATTCGTTTTTACGGAAATCGCCATTTTGGTAGTATTGTAGATAGCATTAACCATGCTCATTTTTAGAAGTACGTTTGCAGGAGATTAGGAATAAAAGTGTATTTTTCATAGTCCGATAGTCGAACCCCCTTCATGAAAAATGAACTACCAAAAATACAGTTTGAGTCTAACTTCCTTGAGGTCAAAGGTATCGAGATTATAACACTGGAAAGCTTGATGCAGCGCCGTGAGCGTTTAAACCATTACCCTGAAAAGCCGCATCAAATTGAATTTTACGCTTTGGCCTATTATACGGCAGGGCAAACCAAGCATTTGGTCGATTTTGTTTGGCATGAAGCCAAACCAAATTCCCTTTTATACTTATCAAAGGGACAAGTGAATGCCTTTGATTTTAACGAAGAAGTGCAAGGTTATTTGATACTTTTTACGGAGGCCTATTTTAAAAAACAACTGAACAAGCTACCGAATACCGAAGTGGTACGTTTATTCAATTCACATTTGTTTTCACCAAAAATACAAATACCAGACAATTCGAATGTGAAGAAGTATATTGAACTTTTGTTCGCTGAGTTTTACAATGAGAAAGAAACTTTCAACAAGGCGAATACCATTGATGCGCTCTTTACGGTGCTTTTTTCAAAATTAGAACAGCTAAAAAAATTTCAGACCTTTCATATAAAAGATTCTGATAAACTTGCCCAGTTCTTGCAGTTTAAATCCTTGGTTGAACAGCAATATATCCAGAGTAGAAATGCCGATTTCTATGCAAATAAAATGGGTATAAGCTACAAACACTTGAATAGCATCTGCAAAGAAATTATCAATAGCACCGCCAAGCAATTTATAGATGCCTTTATTGTACTAGAGGCGAAAAGACGTTTGATTAATTCCTCAGTAAAGAGTACCGAATTGGCTTTTAATATGGGCTTTGAAGAGCCCACTAATTTCGTAAAGTACTTCAAGAAAAAGACAGGATTAACCCCAAATAAGTTTAAAAATACTTATAAATAGGGGTTTAGGTTCGATATTTACCTTTTTTTAATTCACTTTCACCTTTCTTTCAGTCTATGTTCAATTTAGATTTGTACCAACATAAAATCTAAAAAATGAAGTATACACTTATCGCAATTGGCATGACGGTCTCTATGCTGTCATGTAAATCACAAAATAAAGAAGAAGTACCTATTAAAAATCAAAAAGAAGTAAAAATGGAAGTATCGAATAAAGAAAAAGCGGTAGCTGTTTTACGCAGCTTAGAAACTGGAAACCAAAGTGCCATTGGGTATATCAATCCTGAGAAGTATATACAACATAATTTAGGTGTTGCCGATGGATTGGAAGGATTTGGAGCCGTATTACAAAATGCCCCCGAAGGCGGATTTAAGGCTAATGTTGTACGTGCCTTTGAAGATAATGATTATGTGTTTACACATACCATCTACGATTTTTTCGGACCTAAAATCGGTTTTGATGTTTTTAAGTTTGAAGCGGGTAAAATCGTTGAACATTGGGATAATTTGATCGCTGTGGCGCCCACCAACCCAAGTGGGAGAACACAGACTGATGGACCTACCGAGGTAACAGATCTCGACAAGACCGCAGCTAACAAACAATTGGTAAGCGATTTTGTAGCCACGATTCTGGTAAGAGGTGAAATGGACAAAGTTGGTAATTTTATTGGCGGCGCCGATGAAGCCTATTTACAGCATAATCCTGCCGTAGCTGATGGTTTGTCAGGTCTAGGTAAAGCATTGGAAGGAATGGCAAAACAAGGTATTTCAATGGTTTATACAAGCACGCATAAAGTATTGGGAGAAGGCAACTTCGTGCTTACTATCAGTGAAGGTACCTTTGGAGGTGCTCCGACTTCGTACTACGATTTGTTTCGGGTTGCCGATGGTAAAATTGTAGAACATTGGGATGTTATCGAGCCGATAGCGCCAGAATCAGAACGAAAGAATACGAACGGGAAGTTCAATTTTTAAGGTACAGCTATATGAAACTAGTAGCTATTTTCTTAATCAATGTGCTCGTTTTGACGGGTACATATACAACAGAACCTATGGAACCCTATGTTATCGAAGTAACAACTTTTAAATACACAGCAGCAGTAAATGCGGAGATTTTTTGGGCTGCAGATGCTCAAATCGAAGCCAATTACACCAGCATTCAGCCTGGGTTTATAAGTCGTGAAAGTGGCTTTTCGGAAGCTACAGCTGAGGTAGTTGTGGTGGTACGTTGGAAGACCATGGCTGATGCTGAGGCTTCCATGCAAAAGTTTATGACCGATGAATCAGTTATGACATATGCGCAAATGATTGATGGCAAAACAATGAAGATGAATCGCTATAGCGTGAATTGAGTACCCCGATATGGGATTGATAAAGTGGGTTGGATAACTATCCAATCCGCTTTTTTTATACTTTAGGTATTGCACCTTGTTTTGCGACTATTTGATCTCCCCATTCCGCTATGGCTATAAGTAGGGGAATAAGGGTTTTACCCAAGTTAGTTAAGGAATACTCCACTTTTAATGGGGGTTTAATAGTATAGACTTTTCGCGCTACGATGCCATCTTCTTCCAAGTTCTTTAATTGAAGACTTAGGGTACGTTCGGTAACAGTATGCATACTCCTACGTAATTCACTATAGCGTAGCGGACCCTCCATCAAATGATATAAAATTACGGTTTTCCACTTACCGCCAATGAGGCCCATGGTCACACTAGTACAACAGGGGTAGGTCTTACCATTTATTTCGTACATAAGCTAAAGTTTTGCCAAAAAAGCTACTATACTTTTTGACCGTTATTGCAAAGGTATATTACTATATTTAGTTTTGCAACTATAAAAAATATAGTAAATAGTATTCTTATGAGTTTTATACAATCAATGCAACATCGTTATACCACTAAAAGCTATGACGCTACCAAGAAAATAGGACATCAGAAAATTGAGGAATTGAAAGAGATTTTGCGATTGAGTCCGTCTTCGATCAACAGCCAGCCATGGAAATTCACATTCGTTTCTGATGCTCAGGTCAGAAAAAAACTCTCGGAAGTATCTTGGGTAAATACTGAAAAGGTACTAAACTGTGATACCGTAATAGTTTTTAGCAGGGTTAATGATTTGAAGGTCTTTGAAGCACAGATTGAAAAAGAACTGCCCGAAGGCGCGGTAAATTATTACAAAGAATTTATCAAACCACTGCCAGAGACCGAAATCAAATCATGGTTTGATCGACAAGTATATTTGTCAGTAGGCGTTTTACTGAGCGCCTGTGCTGAAATGGGTATTGATGCCACTCCTATGGAAGGAATCGAACCTGAAAATTACGATACCATATTAAGCAATACAGACCATGCTACCATAGTAGCGGTAGCGATAGGGCACAGAGACGCGGAAGATTTTAATCAACCGAGTCGAAAGCCAAAATCAAGACGGGCATTGCATGATGTCGTTGAGGTGTTTTAAGACCATTACCTTTATTAGAAAATGAACATATGAAAACGATCTTAATCACGGGAAGTACCGATGGTATTGGAAAAATGGCCGCATTTCGATTTGCTGAAGCTGGTTACGAAGTTATCTTGCACGGGAGAAACCCTGCAAAACTTGCTGAAACCATAAAAGAAATCAAGACTGCGACAGGTAGTAAAAACATACAAGGCTTTGTCTCTGATTTCTCAGATTTGAACAGCGTTCACCAGATGGTAGATGCTATAAAGCAAGAAGTGCCTAATCTTGACATACTTATCAATAATGCTGGAATCTTCAAAAGTAATGCCCCAAGTACCGCTGATGGCTTCGATATTCGATTTGTGGTGAATTATTTGGCTCCTTTCGTATTGACCAAAAAATTGCTATCGGTTCTTGCAAAAGGAAAAGCTCCCAGAATTATCAATTTGAGTTCGGCAGCTCAAGCTCCAGTATCCTTAGATGCCTTGAAGGGAAATGTAGCACTCTCAGCTCAAGAGGCATATGCACAAAGTAAGCTAGCCTTGACCATGTGGAGTTTTAATTTGGCCCATCTTCGTTCAGATATGGTCGTTATAGCCGTCAATCCGGGTTCTTTGCTAAATACTAAAATGGTTAAAGAAGCCTATGGAAACCATTGGTCACCTGCAGAAAAAGGGTCTAATATCTTATTCGATTTGGCCATTTCTGAAGAATACGAAAATAGCTCAGGGCGGTACTTTGATAATGATAAGGGAACGGTAAAAGGTTTTTTTGCTCCTGCGCATCCAGATACCGAGAATTTATCAAAAATCGAAAACTTAATCTCGACAACTGAGCATATACTTGCAAAATAATTCCAAGTTTTAAGTTATATGCGGCAACTACATAAAATAGCACAAAAAGGTAAGTTAAGTTTGGGCCTGGTATTTCCTATTGAATCGTACAAGGGTTCAATAGCCTCTATGGCGAATCAGGAAGATTTGGCTAAACGTGCAGAGGAGCTCGGTTTTAAGGCACTCTGGTTTAGAGATGTACCCTTCAATGATCCAAATTTTGGGGATGCCGGCCAGTTGTATGACCCATGGATCTATATGGCGCATATAATGAATCATACCAAAAGCATCGCCTTGTCTACAGGCAGTATTATTCTTCCATTGCGGCATCCTGTACATACGGCAAAGTCGATTTTGAGTTTGCAGAAATTGTCTGGTGGAAGGTTAATTATCGGTACTGCCTCCGGTGATCGCCCCATTGAATACCCGGCTTTCAACCAAAAAATCGAAAAGAAAGGAGAATTGTTCAGAGATAGTTTTTTCTACATCAAGGCTTTGCAAAAAGATTTTCCCAGCTATCAATCAGCTTATTATGGACAAACAAACGGAGGTATTGATTTACTACCAAAATACAGTCAACAAACACCAATGCTCGTCACTGGGCATTCAGGTCAATCTCTAGAATGGATTGCCGAACATTCCGACGGATGGTTGTATTATCCCAGAAACTTTAGCTTTTTACAACAAACATTGACAGACTGGAGTAATGCATTAGAACTGACTGGTCAATCTTGGAAACCCTATATGCAATCTTTGTATATAGATTTACAAGAAAGTAAAACTGCCTCCCCGCAAGGAATACACCTTGGATTTAAATCGGGAACAGATTATGCCATCGAACATTTAAAAGCGTTGGAAAACTATGGCGTAAACCATGTAATTATAAATCTAAAGTATGGTTCAAGACCCGCCGCAGAGGTCATAGAAGAATTGGGAGCTACCGTTGTAACTCATTTCACCTAAGCTTACATCGGATATGTTGTCAAAATAGTTTTCAAATTAGTCAAGGTGCTAACGACTGCAGTGGGTTCCATCTCCCAAGGGTCAAAAACGGCCTCATCAGATCGCTTTACCCAAATTGCTTTCATTCCGTAAGAAAGGGCACCCATCACATCAAATGGGTTCCCAGAAATCAACCATGTATTTCCTTTTTCAGAATTGGTGCTTTCATTAAAATGTTGGTAAACGAGCGGGTTGGGTTTAAACATTTTTGTCTTTTCTACACTTACAAGCCCGTCAAACAGCTTGATAATATCCGTATGTTCTAGGAGGGCAGTTACCGCTTGGGCACTTCCATTTGAAAAGGCAAAGCTGGCATAGTCTTCTTTTTGCAGGTCTTGAAGGGTTGCTTTCACATCAGCAAAGGCCGGAAGCACCTTGTAAGCATTCATTAAGTCTTTGATCTCAGTCTCCGCTAGGTCTTTTTTGAAATACAAACAACAGTAGTCTAAGGCTTGTCGGGTGACTACAGCAAAATCTACATAGGTATTCATCATACCTCTCCTAAAGGAATATTCCAATTGCTTGCTACGCCAAACTTCCATAAAACTTGGGGTTTCGGCACCGATACTTCTTTCTAAAGTCTTGTAGACTCCCGAAGTATCGATAAGCGTTCCGTAAACATCAAAGGCAAGGGTTTGTTTCAAAATACGCTTCAGATTTCTACTACAGTAAATTACGAGTTTAACCAGCCTAAAGAAAATCTTATAGTGCTATTTCTGCATCTTTAAATAATAGTCCATAGAATGTTTCCCAGAGCCATAAAAGAGAAAAAAAACACAAAGTGCTAAGACTATAGAGGCAAGAAGCAGATTACTACTATTCATTTCACCCAAAAAATTTACCAAAACGGCCCCGATCAAAATTGGTAACTGTGCGAGTACGGCCCAACGCGTCAATAGCCCAACAACAATCAAAAAGCCACCAACGAAATGGGCAGGAACAACATAGTGTAGTAGGAACATTCCACCCGGCAAATTTTCAAAGGGTTTGAATACCTCGGCCATTTGGACCTGATTTGACATGAAGTCAATTCCCTTCATAAAAAGGAATACGCCTAGCGCAACACGTACTACATCTAGGGGGTAATAGGTATGCGCATTGGCCCATTTATTCAATGATTTTATTGTAGCCATAATGCAGTATTTATAGATTGAACTACTATAAGATACTCATTTTTAAGCACATACTAATGTTAAAGTTTTACAGCCAGTGCCCCTAATTCGTTCGAAATGCCTAGCGACCTGCGACCCATTAAGGGTGTTTAACCCTTATTAATGACTGAATTTCTCATGCCAACACATTCCACTAGCCAGTAAATAAACTGTCCGATACCACTCATAAACATGAAGAGGAGAATCCATACGATTAACATATTGTTTTCTTTGAGATTTGGGTTTTGAACGGCATGAACGATAAAAAATATCAAACTTCCCAAACTAATAAAAACGATGATTAGGATAAAAGCAATAAAGGCTCCGATTCTTGAAATGAATTCAACAGGGACTTCGCGCGAATGTTCAAGTTCAGAAATTTCAGTAAAGAAGGAAAAAATAACAATAAAATAAGCGATAAAAGCGACAAAGAATAGTAAAATGGGTACGATGGCAAAGAAGCCCTGCCAAAATTTGCTGTGTAACATGAGCTATAGTTTTGGATTATTTTATCATATGTTATTAATCGAACTTATTGGAGCTTGATATAGTCAATTTCCAAAGCGAAAGTTTCTTCTTTTTTGTTTCCGATCAGAAAGACGATTTCGGTCATATGCCTACCCGAATAGTTTGGAAGGTCTAATAAGCGGCCGCGAAAGGCCGGATACATGTCGGTGAAAGCAATGGTTAGGGTTTCCCAGTCTCCTGAAGTTTCGATATCAGCAATATAAGCATACCGCTGTAATGCATCCGCTTTTGTTCGAAACTGATAGTTTTTTCCATCTCCTTTCAAGCGAATTTGAAATGACCTAAATTTTGAGTTGTCTCTTGTTTCAAAGCGATAGCGCACAGATGAAAAACCGCCGTAGTTATCTAAAGAAATAGTGCCCCTAAAAAATCCATGCCCTTCTGAGTTGATAGAAAACTCACCTCGCGATACTCCTCCCATAACACCATCATTGACTATGCTCCAATCGTCAATAGCTGCTTTATTATTAAAATCAAACAGGGTGACACTAGCCATATGACAGCAAACAATTAAAATTCTTATTGTGAAAAACATCGTATTTTTAAAGTTACGACATAATGGATTCTTTCTTTGGCTTGATTCTTGAGATTATTTAGCAAGACCATTAATTATAATAAGATGCAAAAAACACTTTCGTTGCTGGGGCTACTCTTGGTTTTTGCCTGTAGCCCAGAAGACCCTTTAGACGACCTTGTTGAAACTATGGAGAAGCCTGATAACATGGAAGAATCTAGATCTTCAAATACCCCCGAAGGGCCTATTTTTGACAATCGAAACAGGGAGACTATTTTGACCTATTTCGAATCGCTGATCGCAAACAAACAGTTGATCGTCGGGCAACAATGTGGAAACGCACCTGATTCGACCCGATGGTATTACAATATTTATGTAGATCAATTGGCGGATGAAACAGGAAGACATGTCGGATTGATAGGTGCTGATTTTGGTTGGTCTTCTGGAGATAATTATCCGGTACAAACCCTGATAGATCATTGGCGAAATGGTGGTTTGGTCACGGTAAGTTGGCATGCCGACAACCCCTTTGTAGACCAGGTAGATGTCTATTGGGATACAGTTGAAAATAGAGACCAAATTAACCTAAAAGCTTTATTGAAAGGAGAAGCGCAAACCAAAGCATGGACAAGCTATCGAACTGAATTAGACAAGGTGGCTGGAGCCTTGCAGCAACTACGTGATGCCGGGGTAACTGTTATTTGGAGGCCTTTTCATGAAATGAATGGCGACTTCTTTTGGTGGGGAACAAATGCCCATGGCAATCAACAAACCAATGAAGATGACTATAAAGCCCTGTGGATCGATTTATATAACACCTTAAAATGGGACTATGGCTTGGATAATCTGATCTGGACGTATTCTGTTGTACCTAGTGAGACTTGGTATGCTGAAGTGACAGCCTATTATCCTGGGAATGACTTTGTAGACTTAGTAGGATTGGATTACTACGGAGTTCAGCCTGATTTTCCGCATTATGATGCATTGAAATCGCTGGGAAAACCCCTAGTTATATCAGAATCAGGCCCAAGGGAAGCTGGTTACGGCAATTGGAATATGATGGAATGGGCTAATATGTTAAAGGGGAAAGCTGCCTATTTTCTACAATGGCATAGCTGGAACGGCGCCAAAGTGGCTATCAAAGACAACAAAAATTCCATGGAGTTGATGAACAATAGTAGCGTGATAACGCGCGATGAAGTATTGCCTACCTCCTTTTAGCGTTCACGCAAGTGCTTCAAACAGCAAAATCTACTACTGCAGTCCGACTGGGAATTATTTCTTTTTAGTTGCTTTCTTTTTACTTGACTTAGCCAAGGGATTGAAATCTAAACACAGCTGTATCCAGTAGTTTAAGTCATTATCTAAATCAAAACCATCTTCGGTTACGAAAACAAACCCCTTCATTATTCTACCCGTAAAATTCATTTCTGAACAGTGTTCCTTTTTCAAGGCCTTTTCATAGTTGTCAACGCCAACCCGGGCCATCAAGAGTGATGAATTCGTGTTTTTGTCGATATGCATTCCGAAGCACATTTTATCATCTACCATAAAGCAGAGCCCACCCATCATCTTCTTTTCAACGTAAGAAACTGATTTCTCTTTCAACAGTTGCCGTGTTCTGTCGGCTAAAAATTCATCATATGCCATTTTGAATCGCTTTAGTTAAATAGTCGTTAATCGGCCTTGCCGTATGCCAGTACGACATAACTTCTGCAAGCAGGTCTTTGTGAAGTATGAGTTCGGGTTCTCTTTGGGCAACATAGTAGAATTGCTTTTTCGCGATCAACGGTTCCTTCCTTAACGCTTCTTGAAATTCTAAGGGAATGCGCTTGTGTTCATCTCCGACAATACCGCCGAATTTGGAGACAAAATCGTTGTCCTCAATCAACTTTCTGAATTGTGCAATGTTAGCGCTTATCATTTTTCGAATACCTTGTAATTGCTCCTTTGGAGGCATATAACATCCACCCATAATCGCCGTCTCCTCAGGTCCGAAGCGAAGAAAAATTCCAGGAATGTCTTTGTTCTTTTTTCCTCCTCGAGATGCAAATGCGGTATAATGGGTATTGTATGGGGTTTTATCTTTTGCAAATCGGATATCGCGATTGATACGCGCGATACAATCTTTAGGCTCCGTATTAAATTCCTTGTCATACTTTTTAATTTCATCAAAGAGGTCATTTAAGAAAGCGGTAAATGGGTTTTTGACCGAAGATTCGTAACGCTTTTTGTTATCGTGAAACCATTCCTTTTGGTTGTTCGTTGATAGCTCCTTGAAAAAGGCTAGGAAATCTTTTGTAAAATAAGACATAATAAAACATATAAAGTTCAACTTCTTCTTGTTCAATCTATAGATTGACACTTATACTCTTTAGACGATCCTGTTTCCCGAAATCGGACATATTTTTTATTAAAGAAACAAAATACAAATTGCGTTTGGTAATTCCACAAGAATGCTAAGCTTTGAAATAATTAAATTTATACATTTAAGGCGATGAGAATTCACCCTAGAACTAGAAGAAAACTAAGGCAAACACTGACTTTCGGATTGATATGGCTAACTTTTGGAGTGGCCTATACTTTAATGGAACAGGGACTCTTAGGAGATTTGACCCAATATCCATCTACCAAGAATGTCTATAGTTTTAAGAACGCCTTCCTTTTCGCAGGTTTAGGATCTTTTTTCGCCGGTCTACTGCAAGGTTGGATAGAAGTATCTTGGTTAAAAAGGCGGCTAATGCACCGTGCGTTTTGGGTTAAAACTGTACTCAAAAGCATCTTCTATCTCTCTTTCTTGATTTTGTTTTTGGCCGCAATGTCTTTGCTTGGTAACGCTACCCTTATTGAAGTTGGTATTTTTGCACCTCAAAACCTAGAAACACTAAGGGTATTCATAAGCAGTTTTGTTTTTTGGAGTATCATACTTTATGCAGGTCTTATCATAAACGTAGCACTGTTTTATTCGGAAATGGGCGAATATCTAGGTAGCGGGGTACTTTACAATTATTCTCTCGGTAAGTACCATAGACCCAAACAAGAGCGTCGCATATTTATGTTTTTAGATTTGAAGGGTTCTACGACCATTGCCGAACGAATTGGTCATGAAAAATATTTTTTATTTCTAAAGCAATACTATGCCGACATGACTGATGCTGTTTTAGAGACGGCAGGGGAGATATATCAATACGTGGGTGATGAAATTGTAGTCTCTTGGCGGCAGCATGATGGTATTTTTAATAATAACTGTATCCAATGTTTTGAAAAAATATACGCAGCAATTGAGCGCAAAAAAGAGAAATACATCGCTCAATTTGGAATTGTGCCAGCGTTCAAAGCGGGATATCATATTGGGGAGGTTACCACGGGCGAAATCGGAATTATTAAGAAAGATATCATCTATACTGGTGATGTTCTGAACACTACGGCTCGAATTCAGGCAGAATGTAATACTTATAAGGCAAAGGCCCTAATATCAGGAGATTTACTACACGAACTGCAAAAGGAAAACCCTATTGATTTCACAAAAATAGGAGAGCTAACGCTTCGTGGCAAGACTGAAGCTATTGAACTTTTTAGGGTAGTTTTTAAGACGGAGGTGTTATCCTAAGTTCTACCAAACTCGTTCTATCAATTCCTTGGTTGCTTTAATACCTTGAGGTTCGCTCATGTTTTCACCTTCAAACTCAATTCCGATATGCCCTTCGAATTCAGATCTTTTTACAATGCTGAGCAGTTTGGGGTACTCTACAACGGTTTCATTACCATTTGAATCAAAGGTATACGATTTCGCACTGACACCTTTTGCATAGGGCAGCAATTTTGAAAGTCCTTCATCGGGTGGGTAGCTATCAGCACAATTTTTAGAGGTTTGTGTGCTTCCCCATTCAGCGCTGAGACACCAATTGCCAAAGTCGGGAAGGGTACCCAAAAATGGGTTGTCAACAGCTTTGATAAGCTCAACTATGAAATCTGCATTTGACGTATGAAGACCATGGTTTTCCAAGATCACGTTGATCTTTTCTTTGGCCGCATATTCCGTTAATTGTCCAAGTCCGTCAGTCAGGGAGGATTGTAGTTCCTCAAGGCTTCCTTGACCAAACGCATTTACTCGAATAGAATGGCACCCCAATATTTTTGCCGCGTTTACCCATTTATAGTGGTCTTCAACGGCTTTTTTGCGTTTTTCGGTAGCCAGATCACCTAATTTTTCTTCCTCATCCACCATCATGATCAAACTTTGAACGCCCGCATCGGAAGCTTTTGTAGCCATTGTATTCCAAAACCTTTCATCGGTTGCCTTCACTGAATAGAACTGATTGACATATTCGATTGCCGAAATGCCATAGTCGTTTTTTGCTATGCTTGCAAAGTTATCAGGATCGAGCGCTTTGCTGAAAAATGCGCGATTTAGTGACCATTGCGCCAAAGATATTTTAGGCATAGAGTTATCTGATTTAGTGCCACAAGCATAAAATGAGGGCATAGAAATTGCCGTAGCCGCTAGTGCGGTTTTTTTTATAAACGTTCTCCGATTTTTCATAAGGCAAACTCCCTTTGAGACCGAATTTAATCTTTTCGCATACACTTTGCAATAGCTTTGCTTCCTGAATTTTCGCGCTCTTCTAGCTCTGATATGATTTTCGGATGATCTTGTTCACGACCTTGCGAGAGTTTGTAGGTGGCTTGAATAGCTGTTATTTTTATTTCGAAGCCAATAATTCCCTTGATTTGACGCATGGTTTTGGCCGACATATTTGCCAAAGAAATGGGTTGTTTAGAGCCCTGCTCATATTTGTCTACTAATTTATGCAGTGAAGCTAGGAGTGCCTCTTCCGTCTGAATTCGTAATGTGCCATAAACATGAACGGCAATATAATTCCAAGTGGGTACTTCCTCTTCCTTATACCAAGAGGAGGATACATAGCTATGTGGTCCGTTGAAGATGCAGAGCACCTGGGTGTTTTCTATAAAATGGTGCCCCTGAGGATTGGCCTTGGCAATATGACCAACTAAAATATCATTTCTGTCCGAATCTAGGTCAAGTTCCAATGGAATGTGCGTTGCCCATGGTTTTCCATCTACTTGATTCACCAAAATACCAAAGCTATTCTTCGCGAGAAAATCTTTGATTTCGTCAAGGTCTTTGTTCGCATACTGCGCAGGAGTGAACATAAATCAGTTTTTAGATATAGTTATCAAAACAGGCAGGTGGTCAGAAATATGTTTCCCATTTTCCAGACGTTCGTCTAGGTGAAGGTAGCTTTCTATTTCCAACCCTTCGGTAAAAATATAATCAATTCGTCTTTCCATAGGATCGTTGACATCAAAACCGTTAAAAGTTCCCCTTGGACCTTTCGTTGGGTTTTTTGCACTATGCTGTGCATCATTCATTCTCTTTTGAATCGAAAGAATTGGCTTTTCCTCGGGTATTAGATTAAAATCTCCCATTAAAACCACCGGTAGTTTTGCGGTATTCAGCTGTTTTATTTTTTTAAGCAGAAGTTTGGCGGATTTCTTCCGCGCTTTTTGGCCGATATGGTCAAAATGGGTGTTGAAGACCCATAGCTTTTTTTTTGATGTTTTGTGTTGAAAGTATCCATAGGTGCATATTCGCTCCATAGCCGCGTCCCAACCAACGGATATTTTATCTGGAGTTTTTGATAGCCAAAAGGTGTTGGATTTCAAAAGCTTGTACGCGGTGGTGTCATAAAGAATAGGGGAGAATTCTCCTTTTTGCGCGCCATCATCTCTGCCTACTCCAATATACGCATAGTCAACCAAAGCGGTATTCAAATAGGTCAGTTGTCGATGTAGCACCTCCTGCATTCCTATAAATTGGGGATGATGTTTCCTTAAAAGATTTACCATAGCCAGTTTGCGATCATTCCAGTTGTTAACCGTATCATGCACATTATCGTATTTGATATTGTAGGTCATGACTTTCGTCTCTTGGCCGTAAACAGCCAAGCTGAATACGAATAAAAGAGCTATAATGATTTTGTATTTCATACTTTGTACAATGAGCTAAGGATTGCCAATTTAGCAATTAACAGTTACATTTGAAACATGGAATTAAAAGGATACCTACACCAGATTCACCCAGTACTTCCCGTAAAGAATGTTGTTGAGGCGCTCGATTTTTATGTAAACCGATTGGGGTTTAAAATTGGCTTTGCAGATGATTCAAAAAATCCCACCTATGCAGGGGTTTTAAAAGACGGCATCGAAATACATTTACAATGGCATGATGCTAAGGAGTGGGAAGTTGAAGTAGATAGACCTATGCTACGCATAGTAACTCAAAACATCGAAGAACTTTATAACGAATACGCTGAACGAGATGTCTTTCACCCACACACCCTGCTACGAGAAACTGCTTGGGGCACAAGGGAGTTTGCGTTTTACGACCCATTTAAAAACGGATTGACTTTTTATAGAGATGTTTAGTTTAACTAGATAACTACTCTGCAGGTTCTGACCCGCGATTGCTCTTTTTATTTCTGTTACGATTTCGGTTTCTGTTGCGGTTTCTGTTCTTATTACGATTGGCATTACTAGACCTATGCTTATTTCTAGATGGATTGTTTTTAGATTGTTGAGCAAGTCTCTTTGTCGCTGGTTCTTGTTCTGAAGCGCTATCGGTAAACGGATGTTCCCCTAGTCTAGGAACTTCTTGTCGGATAAGTTTTTCAATATCTCGCAAATACGGACGCTCTTCTGACATACAGAACGAAATGGCCATGCCACTTGCGTTTGCTCGACCCGTTCGCCCAATGCGATGCACATAAGTTTCAGATACGTTCGGTAAATCATAATTGATAACCAAAGCCAGCTCATCAACGTCGATACCACGTGCAGCAATATCAGTCGCCACCAAGACTTTCAGTTTCCCGTCCTTAAAAGCACCTAATGCTTTTTGTCTCGCCGTTTGCGATTTATTGCCATGAATTGCGGCCGACTTGATGTCTGCCTGTCCCAATTTCTTTACGATTTTGTTGGCTCCATGCTTAGTACGTGAAAAGACCAAAATTGAATCGTTTGGGCGCTGATTTAGCAGGTAGACAAGAAGTTTTGGTTTATTCGTCTTGCTAACAAAATAAACCCCTTGCTTGACTTTTTCTGCCGTGGCCTGTTGCGGTTTGATGGTAACCCTTTCGAACTCCCCTAGCATTTTCTTTGAAAGTTCAACAATGGTTTTCGGCATGGTAGCAGAAAAGAATAGCGATTGTCTTTTTGGCGGTAATTTGGCAATGATTTTTTTGATGTCGTGAATGAAACCCATATCCAACATTTGATCGGCCTCATCCAATACCACATAGTCTAAATCGCTAAAGGAGATAAATCCTTGGTTCATCAGGTCTAATAACCTGCCCGGGGTGGCAACAAGTATATCTACTCCAGCTCGCAGAGCGTTTACCTGCTTCCCTTGTTTTACACCGCCAAATATTACGGTATTTCTTAGGCCTGTATGTTTGCCGTAAGCGGTAAAACTTTCACCAATTTGTATCGCAAGTTCACGCGTTGGAGTGACCACCAAAGCTTTTACTTTAGGTTTGCTTGGTCTTTGATCGATGCTCTTGTATAAATGATGTAATATGGGAATGCCGAAGGCGGCTGTTTTACCAGTTCCAGTTTGAGCGACACCTAATAAATCTTTTCCATTAAGAAGAATGGGAATGGCTTGTTCTTGTATGGGAGTAGGGTGGGTATAACCTTCGTCTTGTAACGCCCGTAATATTGGCTCAACTAGCCCTAGTTCTTTAAATGTCATAGTTTTTTGTAAGGCGCGAAGGTACGCTTAAACAACGGATAAAGACCGCACCCGTTTAACAAAAACAAGTCTTTACAATGACGCGACATCAAGATACTGGGGTTTGATAGCGCCTTTGCTTCATTGCACAACAATAATTTGCTCCAAATAGTTCTATTTTAGTATGTTTCTCATCATATCGCTTTTTGTTGAATGGTAGCCTAGTTTATTGACTCAGATGAGAATACTTCAAAATACTGTTTTTATTTTGTTCTTTATTTTTGCCACCTTGGTGGTAAGAGGCCAGGATACCTTTGCCGATAACTTTCAAAGTGTTAGCTATGCCAATAGTGACGGTACCGAACTATTCTTAGGAAACTGGTCGGAAACTGGCGAAACAACGAGCCCCAGTGGAGGACGTATTCGTATCAATAGCAACCAACTTCGCTTCACCAACCTAGACACAAGGTATATTACAAGAAACTTAGACTTATCAGGATATTCTGATGTCACCTTGACACTAGATTACAATAGAACTGACGGAGACGAATCGATGGATGTACAGCTCTTTAATGGTACTAGTTTTGTTACGGTGGTTACCATCACAGGAACCGGAAGCGTAAGCTATGACCTTGATGCAAGCGAAATTGGCGTTAATTCTGCTATACGTTTTGTGGCAACCGATGGTTCCTGGAGCAGTTCGGAGCGCTATTTCATAGACAACGTCTTGTTTACCGCACAGTTGCCTGATCAGCCGCCTCTGGTTGTTGGCTCGGGTAGTCAGGTCTATTGCCCTGGGGGTTCACTACCAGTAGCGCAAAGCATAACCATTACAGATCCGGATGATACCACCACAACAGCAGTATATATTCAAATTTCAGGAGGTTACGTCAATGGGGAAGATTTATTGAGCTTAACAGGCAGTCACCCAAACATAACATCGTCATGGGATGCGATACAAGGTGAATTAAGTTTGCAGGGTCCCGCGACTTATACTGAATTTGAGGCAGCCGTACTTGCCACTGAGTTTTCTTCTAGTTCAGCAAATCCGACAGGCACAAGGCAATTTTCAATCACAGTTGGTGAGGCTAATTTCTTGCCCAATACCGGTCATTATTATGAATTTGTTTCTGCCCCAGGAATTAGCTGGACCGATGCCGAGGCAGCAGCTAATTTGCGAACCTATTTTGGTTGGCAAGGTTATCTGGTAACCTTAACTTCTCAAGAAGAAGCTGATTTTTCAGGACAACAGGCAAGCGGTTTTGGTTGGATTGGAGCCAATGATGTGGCTGTTGAAGGAGAATGGCGTTGGGTGACAGGTCCTGAAGCGGGCACCCAGTTTTGGAATGGCGGTGTTGCAGGAACTGAATTGACCTATGCCAACTGGAATGGTGGCGAGCCCAATAATTGCTGCGGAGGAGAAGATTATGCTCATATTGCTGATGCTTCTGTAATTCGAGGAGGGGCCCCAGTAGGTGCTTGGAACGATTTACCAAATGGAGGAGGCGGGGGTGCGTATGCATCTCAAGGTTATGTGGTGGAATACGGTGGTATGGTTGGAGATCCTCCTTTGAATATCACTGCCACAACCAGTCTAGCAATAAGTGATTGTAAGGTCATCACAAATAGGCGAATCACCTACCGGGCCAATCCAAATTAGTTGAGCGATCACCCCTTTTACAATGCAGCTACCGCCGCCTCTGCACACCGTTCCCCATCCATTGCGGCAGAAACGATACCCCCAGCATAACCCCCACCTTCTCCACACGGAAATAAGCCTTGTATTTCAGGATGTTCCAACTTTTCGTTTCTGGGTATGTTGATAGGGGAAGAGGTACGCGATTCTACTCCTACAATATTTGCCTGGGCTGTATAATAGCCTTTCATTTTTTTTCCGAATTCGGCGAAACCTGTTCGCAATCGACTTCCAATCAATTTGGGAAGCAACGAGTGTAAGGGTGCTGAGTTCAATCCAGGCTGATAAGAGGTAGGGTTGAGGTCTGCTGATAGCTTGCCTTCTACAAAATCGGTTAGACGCTGTGCAGGTGCCGTTTGACTTCTGCCTCCCGAGGTAAAAGCCAAGCGTTCCAAATTCTTTTGAAATTCCAAGCCCTTAAAATCTCCGAATTTTTCATATTTGGGAAGGTCTTTTTCTACATTGATTTCTACAACAATACCCGAATTCGCAAACAGGTTATTTCTTTTTGAAGGAGACATGCCATTGACCACAACCTCACCAGGAGCTGTAGCTGCAGGAACGATAAATCCACCCGGACACATGCAAAAAGAATACACGCCGCGACCTTTGGCCTGGTGTACCAAACTGTAGGCAGCCGCCGGTAGTAATTCGTCGCGTTCTCCTTTACAATGGTATTGAATCGAATCTATAATTTGCTGCGGATGTTCCACACGTACTCCCATAGCAAAGGACTTTGCTTTTAAGGTAATTTCTTTCTTTTGCAACAAATAAAAGATGTCTCTGGCGGAATGACCAGTAGCGAGAATCACCCTTTTGACTTCCATTTCTTTTGAATCATTTAAGACAATGGCTTTCAATTGATTAGATTTAATTATAAAATCTGTTACTTTAGTATTAAAGTGCACTTCTCCGCCATGTTTGATAATCGCTTCGCGAATGTTTTGAACGATTTTGGGCAATTTGTTTGTGCCGATATGAGGGTGAGCATCGATCAAGATTTCTTCCGTAGCTCCATGATAGACCAAGCTTTCAAAAACACGGCGAACATCACCTCGTTTTAGACTTCTTGTATATAGTTTTCCATCGGAATAGGTACCCGCACCACCTTCGCCAAAACAGTAGTTAGAATCTGCGTTTACAGTATGATCTTGATTGATGGCTTTTAAATCACGCCTCCGCTGCTGAACGTTTTTTCCACGTTCGAGCACTATCGGTTTAAAGCCGAGTTCTAAACAGCGCAGGGCCGCCCACATGCCTGCAGGTCCAAACCCAATAATATGCACCGGTTTTGCTGTTGAGACATCTTTGTAGTTGAAGGCATAGTCTTTGGTAGATGGTATGGGTTCATTGATGTAGATTGCCAACTTATAATTGAAATAAATACCGGGTTTACGTGCATCTATAGACTTTCGAAGAACCTTGATTTCAATTTCCTTTTCAGCAAGACCCAAATACTTTGCGGTTTTTGTTTTGAGCATTCCCGCTCGGCCTTCTTCTTTTAAACTAATCCGTAGTTGAATGTGTCTCACCATTGGACAAAATTAGGAGAATTAAGGGGTATTAAGAAACGTTTATCGGGCGGTTTACCCAGCCTTTAACCCCTTTTGAGCAACCTAGGAGTCAGTTCTATTCCAATCTTTTAGCCTTTTCCCTAGAGGTGGTGAAGGTAGAGTCCATGGCAAAAGCCTTATTATAGTTTATAATCGCATTTGCAGTGTCTTTGTTCGCCAATAGTGCATCTGCGTAGCTGTCATATGTATTCGCTGATTCTGGATATTCCTCCTGGTTGCGCTTTAATATTTGCAGGGCGTCTTGATTGCGATCTAAACCCATTAATTGATACCCCAGGCTATTGAGTTGTCCTTCGGAAATTTCATAATTGTCTGGTTCTTCAAATTTTAGACGGTTATATTCAGAGAGACCTTTATCAATTCCTTCCGAGAGTATTATTTTCCCTACTACTTCACCAACATTCAATTTTGGCATTTCATAAGGTTGGTCATGCAGCATTTTTTTGATGGGCATGAGCGCCCCAAAATAACTCGTTGAATTGTTGGTCTGTACTATAAAGCAATTGTTATCTTCAATTTCACGGTAGATG
The DNA here is from genome assembly GCF_039974175.1 of Maribacter sp. Classification (GTDB taxonomy): domain Bacteria; phylum Bacteroidota; class Bacteroidia; order Flavobacteriales; family Flavobacteriaceae; genus Maribacter_C. Next base: position 1,259,187 of record NZ_JBDWJN010000010.1, on the reverse strand, counting down.
TACGTGCCAAAACCAACCCATCCGCCTGAATGAAAGACTACTTTTTTATCGGTAACCGATTTCTCAATGAACCAACCAAAACCATAATTTGTTTCGTCACCATTATTTAGCTTCCCGGGAGTATACGCTTCTGATAGCGTTTCTTCAGAAACCAAGGTATTGGTATACAGGGCCCTATCCCACTTTAAAAGATCACCTAAGGTCGAATAGATGCCACCGTCTCCCTGAACAGGATTCAAATAATGTATATCATGGTAGATTCGATCTTCACCATTGAGTTTGGTGTCATAACCAAACACACGGTTCGGCATTTCTGGGTCTTTACCTACAACGTATTTGTAAACTGAAGTGCTTGACATTCCTGTGGGGTCAAAAATGTTTTCCTTTAGATATTGCTCGAAGGGCATTCCTGAAACCCTACTTACTATTGCGGCTAAAAACAAGTATCCCGTATTGCTATAATCCCATTGCTCCCCAGGTATAAAGTCAATTTCAGGTTTTTTTTCGGCCATTAATTCAATAACATCCGTATTGCCTGAGATAAACCTTGCAGGGTCATCAATTTTCAATTCTGGTTTCCAATTGTAGTACATGAATTCTTCATAATCAGGCAGACCTGAAGTATGATGCAGTAAATGTCTAACAGTGATGTCTTTATAAGGTAATTCTGGAATAAACTTTTTTAAATCATCATCATAGGAGAGCTTTCCTTTTTCATTCAATTGCATTATGGCCATTGCAGTAAACTGTTTACTTACGGAAGCCATACGAAATTGAGAATCGAGGGTCAAAGAATCAATTGGATCGATATTGCCTATACCGTATGAACCTTGATGAACAATTTCACCATTCTGAAAGACAAGTACATTGCCGTTCAGCATGCCCTTGTCGTAAATGTTATTTAGGTATTCACCAAAGGGATCTACTTTTACGGTGGGTTCTGTCTTGCAAGCCGAAATGAATAGCACAGTGAGAATGCCAAGTAAAAGTGTGTTGCGCATTGCGAAGTTGTTTTTTTTCATAAGGTGAAGCTAATAATTTACTTTTAGATTAGCAGTCTCTAAAGAATTATTCAAAAACATTTGATCATTCCAAGTTTTTCAATTCTTGTTTTATTTGTTGTTGTATCTCTTGGGCCAGTGTTTTTATCTCTTGCCAACGTTCAATTTGTTCACGGTTACTCCCAAATTTTAGCAGCACCATCTTCCAAAAGTCCTTGTTATTTGCCAGAGCCCCTAAATCGATACTTTCCAAGTTCGAGATGTTTTCAACATGGAGTCCTAAGGTTGAAAAGCCTTCTGGGTTCATGAACAAGGTTTCCACAAATATAGGGGTGATAAGTTCGTCAGTAACTTGACGGGTTGTGCCGTCGTTGTCACTTTCGTTGGCGTTGCGGTAATAATCAAAGATGTTTTGACGTAAACCTTCATTTTGCACATAACTCATTCGACCTGAGGAAACAGCTTCGTCAAAAATACCACTGTTGCTTTTGAAATATTGGTCGAATACAAATTCAAAAGACTGTTGAACAAACGCAGACCTGTCAACACGCTCAGGATGTTCTAACCAATGAACAAGGCTGTCGAGTCTTGCCAACCGCTGGGTAGCTAGGGATGTATTGTTTTCTATTTGCAGAATATCGAGCTGAATTTCATTGGCCAGGTTGCTAAGCAGTGAGACCTCTTGTTTTCTAATTTTCTTAAGTTCACTTCGATTATTGATTTGTAAGGCAATCAAAATCCCGATAACTACTAAGATAATTTCACCTACGGCATACAAGAGGTATTTAGAGAACTTGTTCTCTGATAGTAGTCGTTGCCGGATCTTACGGAAAAACTTCATCGCAGTACTAGTCTTTGTGTTTCTCGAACCATGCCAAAATTCCGGCGATTTTTGCAATCAAATTACTTGGTCTATTGGCGATGCCGTGAGAGGCACCAGGTATACGCACCATTGCCGTTTCCACACCTTCCAATTTCAAGGCGGTATAGAATTGCTCTGATTCTGCAATAGGAGTTCGGTAGTCTTCTTCTCCTGTCAATAGCATCGTAGGTGTAGTGATATTCGCAACATACGATAAAGGAGAGCGCCTAAAGTAATTTTCTGGATCCTCCCAAGGTTTTTTGCCAAACCAATATTTGGAGAAAAATGCGGCTCCGTCGGCGTAAAGTACAAAGCTTGACCAGTTGATTACGGGTTTAGCGACAACTGCTGCTTTAAAACGATCTGTTTTGCCCACGATCCATGCTGTAAGTACACCACCACCACTACCGCCGGTCACAAATAGCTTTTGGCTATCTACAAAGCCCTTGGCAATAACCGTGTCGACACCTGACATTAGATCTTCATAATCATGGTTGGGATAGTCGTGGTGAATTAGGTTTCCAAACTTCTGGCCGTAACTAGTACTGCCTCGCGGGTTTGCGTATAATACTACATAACCAGCTGCTGCATACGCTTGTATTTCTGCAGAATATACTGAACCATAGCTTGCGAATGGTCCGCCATGTATTTCCAAAATAAAGGGGTATTTCTTTGAAGGATCAAAATTAGGTGGGGTAACCACCCATCCTTGAATATCTTCTTGGTCGAAGGAAGACTTCCACCAAAGCTCCTCTACATTGCCCAAACTTTTGGATGAAAAAAGGTCATCATTCACAAAAGTCAAGCGTTTATTACCGCGCCGGTCACTCACGCCTAGGTCAGAAGGATGCTGGGTCGACCCCAGCGTATAGGCTATTTTGTTTGTACTAGAAACGGTATATGCTCCTGCATTATATGGCCTTCCCAGTGACAGACCTCCTACACTTTGTACCTTATTCACAACCTGTCCTGAAAGCGACATAAGAGCAATTTTCGTTTCTCCTTTATCGTCGTACTGAAAATAAAGACCTTTTCCGTCACTGGCCCATTGAATATTTGAGACACTACGATCAAACTTAGCAGATAAGATTTCTGGTGCTCCTCCAGTCAAACTCATTGTATACAGCTCGGTTACTTGATAGCCTTGCAATTTATCATCGAAGCCTGTAAAGGCAATTTTAGTACCGTCAGGAGAAATCTTAGGGGTATCATCTGGACCATAACGACTAGTTAAAGCGGTTACCTTGTTGCTTTCCAAATCAAGAGCATAGATTTCACTATTCATTGGTTCGAAGGCTTCATCAGGATTGAAATTGGCGGAGAAATAGAGTTTCTTACCATTTTTGGCCCAAACCGGAGCACCATGGTCAAAATCGGTAGTTGTTAACTGTTTTGGTGTACCACCGTCTATAGATAGAATAAAAAGTTGCATGTTGCCGCCTTTGATGTACCCTTGTCCATCACCTCTATAATTTAATTTATTGATATAGGTTGGGGGGGTATTCCATTTCGCACCTTCAGGTTTTGCCGGCATGTTTACAATAGATTCCTCTTTTTGAGGTACGAACATGTTAAATGCCAAATAGCGATCATCTTGAGACCAAGTCACCTGAGCTGGAGCCATAGACGTATTGGTCAAAGGGGCTATTTCCTTGGTGTCCACCCACATGAGAAAAAGCTTCATACGATCATCTTGACGATTAGATTTGAAAATTATTTTTTGACCATCATGTGACCATCTTGGATAGATGTCATTTTGGTTTCCCGTTGTTATTGGCCTATTCCGAGAACCATCTGAGTTGATGATCCAGATATTGGAAAGGTTTTTGTCGGTCATAACGTCTTTAAAGTTTCGCACGTATAAAATTGTATTGCCGTCTGGTGAAATTTGAGGGTCAGAGACAAACTCCATATTGAAAATGTCTAACAATTCTAAATTGGATTTCGTTTGACTTTGCGCAAAGGATAACCACCCTAAGAAAAGAATAAGCAATAATTGATTTTTCATAAGTTTTATTCCAGATTTGATTTTAAAATTCGATTTTGGTTAATGATCCAAACGAAGTTCGCACGAATTATGGTTAAGATCGCAAGGTCAACTAATGTTTCTTGTCGGCGAGAGTTTGATGTTCATACAATGCTATTTGAATTATTTTTGGTGACATAAGTTAATTGATTGTTGATAGCCCTACAAATACCATTTTAAAATAGTTCGACTTGGTATGTCGAAGGTCGCATTAATCTACTCTGGTAAATACCTCGCCCATAAAATCAAATTCTTCTACCTCACCATCGGTATTTAGTTCAAAACGTACCATTAATTTTTCGTAAAACCGGGGATCCTTATTTGTAATAAAGGTATCATAATGCCAATGTTCAGTATCGTAAGAAATGAAATCATTAAAGTTAATCTGTAGCACATTGTTCTTTAGAGCCACTTTTGCAGAACCCAGCATGTCGTTAGTATAGGTGCCAGTATAAGATGCTAATGCCAAACTTGTGGTGCTATTTTTTATGCGCTCATCTAATTTTTTTCTTGATTTTTTAATGCTTTCTTCTCTAAAGCCATTATAGAGTTTGTACACTTCGGTATGCCAATCACGACTATCGTCATTAAAACCATAGAGGTCTAAAGCTTTGTACATAATAGCGTGGCGTAGCTCCGCATGGTCTAAGTTAGCAAATACATAGACCGCTATATTTTTATCGTGCATTATTCCAGCAATTGCAACCAGGCCAAAAAGACTGCCAGTATGAAAGTCAAGTTTGTGGCCCTTGTAATCTTGTTGAAACCAACCCAAACCATAGGTGTTCCAGTTGGGTTTGGTTAGGGTGTTGGTAGGATAAATTCCATTGGTGCCTAAAAAAGAATGGGGCTCAAAAATGTATTTGAATGTCTTCGGCTTAAGAAGGGTATCAGCCTGAGATACACCATCATTAACCAAGAAAGTCAAGTATTTTGAAATGTCATTTGCGGTCGAACAAATCATGCCAGCTGGCCCTATCTGATCTGAAAACCCGTAATCGACTTCAACCATTCCATCGTCGTGATCATCTAAATAAGGAGTCACATAATTACCTGCCTTAAAGATGTTCTTGGCCACGGCCTGGGTACGTGTCATTCCCAAAGGATCGAAAACACGCTCTTTTACAAATTCGTTCCAAGGCTTTCCACTTACCTTGGCAATAACTTCACCAGCGACCGCGTACATGATATTTTGATAGGTGAATCCGCCACGGAGCGGATAAGTTGGTTTAGCAAACTGAAATCTTCGAATCGTTTCATGAGTTGAAACACTATCAATAATCCACAATGCATCAGTATTACCAAGACCTAGATTGTGTGTAAATAGATCTTTTATACGGGCATTGGCCGTAGTATAAGAATCTGATAATTTAAAATAGGGGAGATGGTCTACCACTTTATCATCCCAATTCAGCTTGCCATCATCAACCAACATACCCATGGCAATCGCAACAACAGCCTTTGTTGTCGACGCCATATTGAACAGCGTATTACCGTCTACGGCTTCCTTTGTTGCTAAATTTTTTACACCGTACGTTTTTTGAAATGCAACTTGACCATCTTTCACAACTATTGCTGCAAGTCCGGGTACTTTCCAGTCTTTCATGCCTTGAATAATCATGGCATCGAGTTTTTTATTGGAAGGCGGTTGTTGCGCTACCATTCGTAAAGTAAGCAGAAAGGGCAATGCAAAAAGCAAAAAGACTTTTCTATAATTCATTTGAATTGGTTTTAGAATGAGCAGCTGTTAATTCTCTTTTTTTAAAATATAATGCCCGTAAACCTGATCTGTTTTGACTAGTCCATCATTGATAAAAACAGTTGTATTACCATCCATCCAAGTGTGATTTCCTACATAGATGTTTAATGTGTCTTTATTGCCATCTTTGTTGAACTCCACGGTAATAGCATTTGCAATGGCCTTAACTTCAACACTTTGCTTTCGACCTCTGGTCTGACCCGAGTATATTCCTTCAATTTCTTTGGGGTCAAAGTCTAAAGTTGTAGACTCGTATTCTTCCTTTTCCAGTAATTGCCACATGATATGATTTACAAAGAAGGCACCGCCATGAGGACCAGCAGTATTCGTCAAACAGATGATGTATAAGTCTTGCTGAGGAAAGTATTTTGTTTCAGTTAAAAACCCCGGAATACCACCACCATGACTGATCTCCTGATTTCCATAATTATAGAAATTAGACACGCCCATGGCATAGCGTAACGACGTACCGTCATTCAAGGTTTTCGGACTAATTAGCTGCTGATATTCCACCTCACTAAGTAGTTTGCCTTCGTGTAGCGCTGTCATCCAAGTCAATAGATCTTCTGTTGTACTACACAGTGAACCAGCCGCATATGGCCAGTTATGGCTTAGATATTGCTTTTGCTGCAAGCCTTCAGGCGAATAATCATAGCCATATGCCTTGTTTTTAACTACTTTTCTGTTGGAGCAATAATAGGTGTTTTGCATGCCTAAGGGCTGAAAAATGCTTTCTTTCAGAAATTCTTCATACGTCTTTCCGGTTACTTTTTCAATGATTAGTCCCAAGATAAAGTAGGCCGAATTGTTATAAATAAGCGCCTCACCGGGTTCAAACAAAAAATCTTTTGTTTCCAATATCCGCAATAGCGAATCACGAGGCAATTCTTGTGGAACAAGGCTTCCAAATTCCTCAATTTCGGTATAACTGGCGATGCCAGAGGTATGGTTGAGCAATTGGTCAATGGTAATCTTTCTGCCTTTGGTATCAAACTCTAAATATTCCGTAAAGTCATCTTCCAAAGAAAGTTTTTCTGCTGCTACTAATTTCAAAATGGCTGCGCCTGTAAACTGCTTCGTTACCGACCCTATTTCAAAATGTGCGTTTGCTGGCATGGGCACCTCCAATTCTAAACTAGCCTGGCCATACGATTTTTGTAACAAGGTCTTGCCCTTTTGATGCACTAATATGCCCCCGCCGGCTATTTTTGTGCTATCCAAACTAGACTTAAAAAGGGAGTCGGCAAACATTTCCAGCGCAGATACATTTTCCTTCGATGGAGTCTTTTCATTTTTGCAGCTTAGCGCTAGGGTAAGTGTGAGTAAGATTAAAAGTGCAGATTTTCTCATGTTATTTTTTTAATAATGTTTCTACTATTTGGTTTCTTTCCAGCCTGGTCCGCGTACAAATTTTCCGGGTAATGCGCCTGTATGTTCTCCATTTTTCAAGACTTGCTGGCCGTTTACAAAGACGTGTACCATTCCTTCCGCAAATTGATGCGGATCTTCGAACGTGGCCTTGTCAATAATGATGTTGTCATCAAAAATGGCCAAATCTCCATAATTACCTACTGCCAAGGTCCCCCGTTTTTTTAATTTTAGGTTAGCTGCTGGTAGTCCACTTAATTTGTACACCGCCTCTTCCAAACGAATCACTTTTTCTTCGCGAACGTATTTCCCCAATAGACGCGCCACGTTGCCATATGCTCTAGGGTGTGGGCTATAATTTGTGAACGGCTCTACTGGTGCAATCGAAGCTGCATCAGAGCCAAAACTCATATAAGGTAAGGCAATCTGCTTTTTTACATTTTCTTCCGACATGAGAAAGTATACGGTGCCAACCCTGCTGCTATCTTGTACTACTAAATCAATTGCTGTTTCTTCTGCACTCGTACCTCTCATTTGCGCTACTTCACTCAAGGTTTTACCGGTCAGGTATCGTAAGCTGTCGTTTCTAAACCCGTTTAAGATTAATTTATCAGCGCTACCTGCTGCAAAATATAAATTTTCCCAGCCATCTCCCTTTGCTTTCATTTCTTCAATTACTTTTTTTCGAATTGCTGGATCTTGTAAACGTGCTGCCCATTTTCCATAACCACCTTCCTGTACCCATGGGGGCATTGAGGCGTCTAAACCGGTAGCTCCTGCAGTATAAGTATACATATCTGTAGTGATTTCGAGCCCGATGGAACGGGCAGAATCAATTTTAGCGATGGCAGTTTCCCATTTACTCCAGTTGTCTTTACCTCCTGCTTTCAAATGATAAATTTCAGAGCGGATATCAGCCTGTTTCGCAATTTTGATTAATTCGTCAATGGCCTCTAACCAATAGTCGCCTTCGCTACGCATGTGTGAAATGTACATGCCGTTGTATTCAGCGGCAATTTTGCATAGTTCAACAAGTTCATCGGTATCAGCATAAAAAGCAGGTGCATAAATCAGCGACGACCCAATGCCCATGGCACCTTCCTCCATGGCCGTTCTGGCTAGTGCTTTCATGTTTTCCAACTCAGTAGGGGAAGGAGGTCGGTTGGCTTCTCCCAACTCATGAATACGTAAGGTAGTGGCGCCAACAAAAGAAGCTACGTTCGGAGCTACACCCTTCGCTTCCAAAAACTCTAAATACTCCCCTAGGGTGGTCCACTCTATATCGTATTTAAAATCTTTTTGAATTTTAAGTTCTTGCTGTCGCATTTCTTCGTTCAGCGGACCCATAGACCAGCCTTCACCCATTACCTCTAGGGTGACACCTTGACGAATATCGCTTTCAGATTTTCCATCAACTATCAAAGATTCTGTTGCCCAACTAAGCATATTGATAAAGCCGGGAGTGACTGTTAAGCCAGTAGCATCGATTTCTTGAATTCCCTTGGCCTTGTCTAAATCTCCAATAGCTGCGATAGTATCGGCATTAATACCAAGATCACCTACATAAGAGGGTTTTCCTGAACCGTCTACGATTTGCCCATTTTTGATAAGAATGTCAAAAGGTACAGATGAGGAGCATCCCATTTGCATGCTCAAGATTAAAAGTAAGAAGAATCCAAGTACAGTTTTCATATCAGTGCGTTATGGTATTAGTGATGGTGGCTTTTTTCTAAGTGTTGACGCAATAAGTCTTTGCCATAATCATTGCCATTCGGAGTTCTTAAGATGGTATGTATATGATTTCGAATAGGACCTTTAGGGCTATTGGGTACGCCTATAGCCGCTTGATGATCGAATTCAATTAAGACTACCGGACTATGAATGCGGTAGTAAAAAACAGCATCAGGGGTAGTTTCACCCACCCAAGCAAAGTAAGTACGGTTCCAATGGTGCATGATTTCCTCCATTTTAACTTGGTGATGCCCCTCTTTCATATTGTTTATGTATTGGGAAATCAAATGCACTAAGCGTTCTTTTTGCTCCTCCGCTAGCTTTGAAACTTTAAGGCCTTCGTAATTTAAGGTGACATTGTCTTTACTAGCCTCTGCTTTTATGTCGTTGTTATGCTTTGAAGAAGAAATGATGGCTTCTGTTTGTTGTTCTTTGGAAAGCGATTGCATAAAATGCAATCCTAGATTCTGTTCATCTTGGAATAATGTATTGCCATTGTATTTTCCGGAGGTGGTAATAATTGGCTCACCACCCATAAATACGGGAGACATTACTACTTGATCACCTAAAACGAAATAGTTGATAACTAGATGATGACCATCTAATTGCCAACCCCAGGGTTCTGTTGAAGAAGGTGTACCCATTAGAGTGAAAAAGTAAAGCTCTTCATCATACGCCGCATCACCATTATTTAGTTCTTTTAAGGTTTGGTCGGTCTTCATAATATTTTTGCTGAGTTGCAGGCCTTTTGCACTCAATGAAACTCGCATTAGACCAAAAGCAGCTTCCTTTTGAATGTTAGTCATTGCTTTTAGGCTAATCCCTTGCCTCTCATAGATACCATTATCAACATTACACCATTTTCGCCACTCATCATCGTCAATAGCAAATTGTGTCTTTTCTTTTTGCACAGTCGTCAAACTACTTAAAAAAGATGCTGCGGCCTTTTGGATTGGAGCGGTAGAAACTCCAGTCGATTTTAAAGGGAATAACTCCAATTCTTTTCCTTTTTCAGTTTCTATACCTCTAAAGGGTATGGAGAGCGCTTTTGCCTCCATTTCAGCAAAGTATTTGGCAGCACCTGTGAGTTCTTGTTTTCCCTCAGCCTTAGCGTCAACGTTTTTTTGTGCTGGTACTTGTTTACATCCTAGAAGGAGTGGAATTATAAGTAAGCTTAGTATTTTTTTCATTTTATCCTGTTATATTTTTTTAAAACTTTAACTAAGAGTTTATGGGGCAGCGCATGGGCTTTGTTACCATTAATGCCTCCCATGGTTTCAGCGGCTACCATTGCGTTGATGATAGCTTCTTCAACTGCTTGCACTGTAGCCTCAAAAAAAGGTGTAATCAAATCATTGGAGAATGTTTCTACAGTGGTGGTTTCATCTCGATTGAACGCTCCCTCATTTGCCGTGGAAAAAGCGATAAATATATCTCCAGAGCCATTACTTCCTCTTCCCCCTACAATACCGATTCCCAGGGGTATTCGCTGTGCTATTCTTTTTAATTGATGTGGGAGTAAAGGGGCATCGGTAGCTAAGACAACGATGATAGAACCATCTCCCTCTTTTCTCCTAGATTGTGGAGGTGCCTTGTATTCGTAATTTAAGGTGTCTTTAAGTTCTAGACCCACAGGAACTCCTGCAATGGTTAGATTTCTTTTCGATCCAAAATTTGATTGTACAATAGCCCCAACAGTATACTTGGAATCTTTAATAGATATTATTCTTGAAGATGTTCCCGTACCACCTTTAAATCCTAGGCACATCATTCCTGTTCCACCCCCAACGTTGCCCTCGGCTATTTTTCCTCCAGATGTGTTTTGTATGGCTTCTAAAACATGTTCTTCCTTTACATGAAAACCATAGATGTCATTAAGAAAACCATCATAAGTTTCTGCCACAACAGGATAGGTATACCACCAATCTTCGCCCTTGTACCAGTCTGTATCGACATACCATTTTAAAACGGCATCTCTAACTACGCCTACACTGTTAGTGTTCGTAATCATTATAGGGGTTTCCAAGAAACCCGACTCGGTGACCCAGGTAGTACCGGTCATTTCTCCGTTACCGTTCAAGCTATACCAGTTTGCATAAACCGGACTGAATTTTTTGTCCTTGCCTCTAGGAAATATTGCGGTCACTCCAGTTCGTATTGGGCCTTTACCAACTGTATTCTCACCCGCTCCAGAAATGATAGTACTGTAGCCCACTTCAACGCCTTCAACATCGGTAATCGCATTAAATTGACCTGTTGTACCGGCAAAGGGAATACCTAAGTCACGTGCGCGCGGTTTTTGGGAATAGGCGGAACAGTATAATATGCATAGCAGTGCAAGGGTAAAAACGTTTTTCATGGGAGAAGTATTCATCGTATGTTTTATGTTAAGGGCAAATCTGCAAACCACGCTGCAAAGGCTTGCCAGCCCGGTACACGAATCTGAAATATCAAAACCGAATGTACAAATAGGTATAGCCCCAATGTCAATGGAAATACCCAGCGGCCTACTTTTTGTTTCCGCTCATACACTATTAGCCCAATAAGGAGAGCATATACCGTTAGTATAGTACCCATATATCCTTCAGGAGCAAAGCCTGCATCGGGGAAAAACAAGTACAAAATGAGACGCACCAAGGCAGGTTCTATAAGTACAATGCCCGCCACAATCATTCCTCTGGCATGAATGGCCATAGCTTTGCGGTATCTGATGGCAATACCATAACCAACCGCAAAAATCAGAAGGTCTTTGAAAGGTATCCAGAGCTCAAGACCCACATTTTCTTTAGGACCTTTTAGCGTACTGTGGGCCAATAAGATTATGGATATAAAAATAAGTGGAACAACGAAATACGATAGCTTTCCGATTTTTCGATGCAATTCAAACTTTTTTTGACGAATTAGAATGGGCTGGGCAATGAGCATTGCAATCCATAGAACTGCAAAAAAAACATGAAAGTGAAAGTAAAAGCTAAAGTCAGCGGTGCCGTCAAAGAATTTTGCGAAGTAAGAGGGCCAAAAGCCAGCAATGGCCAGGGCGAGTAGGCCTAAAAAATAATAGCCAGAAGAATCAAAGGGTAGAGCGCGTTTGGATGGTTTCATATATGGTTTCTAAGGTGGGGGAGGGTTTAAAGTTAAAAGAATATTGTAGTTAGTAGACTTTTCTCTGAAAAAAACAAAACCCAGAATTTGTGCTGGGTTTTGTAAAAGGGTCATATTGTGCTGGTTATTTGCCTTAACTTATTGTCTCTCCGCTGCCAAAATTTTGCCATCTGTTCCACTAAGATCTGCCCTAAAAGTCCAAAGTTCGGTCATATCTGCATTAGTAACCTCACTAAATGTTTCAAGAAACTTGGTAAAAGAACCTTCCCCATGCACTTCTTCAAAGTATTGTGGAAATTTGTCGTCCTCATTCATCACACTCATGCTATCAAAGAATTCGACCCATCCAAAGTCACGTTGAAATTTACGGTCATCATTTACAGGCATGGAATTGTGATAGATGCCAAATATTTTTTCAGGCATTTTTTCTGCATATACTTTTCTTACCTTCTCGAGTTCAGCCATGAATTCCATATTCTTGAACCGTTTGACGTCGATCATAAAAACAGACATGTTTTTTATCGTAAAGTCTTTTGAAAAATTAGAATTGGCAAGGTCTGCTCTAAAGAAAAAAGCTTCATCGTTGCCTTTGGTAAATGGAGCTATATTTTTATTCCAATCTCCATCGTGTTCTGCACCTGCAGGATGGTCGGCATCCATCGCGGCCCAGGGCATTGGACCAGCACTCCAGATATACTTTCCGGAATTTTTTCCGTTGGCAATCCAATAAACATTGGCTTGTTGTGCTTCTTGAGAATGAAATTTCTTATTATGGGCAGATAGTCCAGCCTCAAATTCAACTATTTTATCAGGTTTGGGCGTCAGCATAACTTGACTAAAAACTAGATCTGGAGTTTCCTGTGCAAAGAGCGCAAAGGGTAGACAAAATAAAATACTTAATACTACTTTTTTCATAATGGTGCTATTTAATTGGTTAATAGACAGGTTGGTTGGTAACGAACAATAGCTGGGGAGGAAATACCATTGCAAGTAACTTAAGTGGGTGAATAAAGCGATGTGATCAGAAGGAAACTGCCTATCGATGTAGCTTGATGAGTGAAAATCGGTTGGTCTAATCTTGCGGTAATGTAGTGATTATTTTTATAATTTAACATTTGACTGTTAAAATGTTATGAAATTTATTCTTATCTAATAATGTGGAAAAATCTGACTTTGTGTGCTTTCAGAGTCAAGGCTTGCTTGATTTACAATTCATCCCCACTATTCAACAGTTCGGTCTTTCTTTTTTCTTTTTAAGTAGCTACCGTTTCAAATTTGCCCTGTAATCAGTGACCCATCTACTGGGGAACAAAAAATAGAAATCATGATTCATTTGGCACGTATGCTATTATTTTTATTGGTAACTGTGGTTACTCAGGCTCAAGAACAATCAAATAAGATTGAAGTTGAAATCCACAACATCGCCGGTTCAGAGGGTCAAATGCTTATTGGACTCTACAATTCTGAAGCCAATTGGTTAAAGAAAATCTATAAGCCAGGTACCGCTAAGATTAGTGATGGCAAAAGCGCTTTTGTGTTTACTAATATTCCAGATGGAGTCTATGCGGTTTCGGTTTTTCATGATGAAAATAATGATGGAAAGTTGGATACCAATTTTTTTGGTATTCCCTCAGAAGATACGGGTAGCTCAAATGATGCCCCAGCCAGATTTGGTCCACCAAAATGGAAGGATGCCAAATTCGAGCTAAAAGGAAAAAACATAAAACAAATCATAAACTTATAAACTTGCAAGCATGAAAAAAGTTATCGCTATTGCCGTATTTCTAGTATCAACTATCACTTTTGCCCAAGACCAATATTCAAAAGGAATGCAAAAGGCATTTCAATTATGGGGTGAAGGAAAATCAACAGAAGCCTCCAATATGTTTGAGCGTATCGCTTCCGCTGAAATGGACAATTGGCTTCCCCACTACTATGTTGCTCAAGTAAATACGGTAGCTTCCTTCGGAGAGAAGGACAAAGCAAAATTAACCCAACAACTTGAAAAGGCACAGGAGTTTGTAGATATTGCCAAGGCCATTTCACCCGATAACCCTGAGATATTAGTACAACAAGCAATGATCTATACAGCCTGGATAGCTTTTGACGGTGCTACCTATGGCATGACCCTTTCTGGGAAGGTGGTTGCTGCATACGATAAGGCAGCTCAGATAGATCCGAAAAACCCCAGGGTAGTGTTCTCAAAAGCAGAATGGGATATGGGCTCGGCACAGTACTTTGGTCAAGATACAGCGCCCTTTTGCAAAGATGTAGAACGTTCCCTAGAACTTTTTACTAACTTTAAACCTGAATCTGATTTTCATCCGAATTGGGGGCAAGATAGGGCGGAAATGACAGCTAAAAAATGCAACGAATAATGACGACAAATAGTTTTTTAAAAGAACTGCTCAGAGCATTCATAATTGGTACGTTAATCTTTTTAGGTTTTTTGTCGTACTATTATTTTACAGATTATGTACGGTTTGAGAACATGGTTGACGATATCTGGCTAGAGTATTTCTCCAACCTGGTGTTTTCTTCCATATTATACATGGTCAATATGGCCTGGTTCCTCTTTCTTCTTAAAAAGTGGGACAACTTTCTGTACACCGTGCAACGCATGTCGATTGCCCTTCTCGGTAACGTGGTGATGACCTGTATCGGTATTTTTGTTGCCACATTTATTGTCTTAATTGGGTTTCATGACAGGTCGATTCAGCAAGCGCTAACGTCACAATCAATTGATAATTACTTTCAGTCGGTGTTCATCGCTTTAGTCATTGCTTCAATTTTCTACATTGTCTGGTACTATAAATACCGACAAGAAAATAAGGTAAAAGAACAGAAGATAATTGCGGGTACTGCATCAGCAAAGTTTGATGCGTTAAAAAACCAACTCGATCCCCATTTTTTATTCAATAGTCTTAATGTACTTACAAGTCTGATAGAGGAGGATCCGTATCAAGCCCAAAAATTTACAACTTCGCTATCTAAAGTGTACCGTTATGTTTTAGAGCAGAAAAACAAAGACTTGGTTACAGTTGATGAGGAATTGCAGTTTGCTCGTACCTATGTGCGACTATTAAAAATGCGTTTTGAAGATAGTATTGTTTTTGATATTCCAGAAAAAAGTTTAAACCCTGAAGCGAAGATTATTCCTTTATCACTTCAGTTATTGCTTGAAAATGCTGTAAAACACAATGTGGTTACCTCAGAACGGCCACTGCATATCAAGGTTATCGAAAAAGATGGAATGCTGCAGGTATCTAATAACCTTCAAGAAAAACAGGTAGTGAAGAAGAGTAGTGGAGTCGGTCTTACAAACATACAGCAACGCTACGCTATATTAACCGATAGAAGGGTGCAGATTGAGAAAGCCGCATCAGACTTTAGTGTACGACTACCTATGCTGACGAAACAGGTTTCGAAAGTGGAAACCCAAGAAGTATATATAGAGGATAAAAGATATGAGAAGGCCAAAGAGCGGGTTGAAAACATCAAAGGCTTCTATGGAAATCTTACGTCTTACATTATTGTAATACCTATTTTAGTTTTTATCAATTACAATACAACAAGTTTTCCTTGGGCTATTTTTCCAGCTCTGGGTTGGGGTTTCGGCTTAACCGTTCATGGCTTAGAGGCTTTTGGTTACAATCCGTTTTATGGAAAAAAATGGGAAGAACGCAAAATGCGTGAGTTTATGGAGGATGAGAATTTCTAACACGATTCGTCCCCAAAAAACAACAATTCAGAAAGTATCTTTTAGTAAAACCCTTCTAATTATAGAAATTTGATACAAGTAAAATGGCAAACCTTAAAAAGAAAAATCAGATGGAATTTTTGGAAATAAAAGAATCAAGAAACACAAGCGATGTAAAGTACCAGAGGGCTAAGGCGCGCATTGCCGAGATGAAGAAATTTTATAGCAGCTTAATGTCTTATGCGTTATTTATGGCCTTCTTAGCTGCATTAAATTATTATACCAATGGATGGAATTATATGTGGTTCTTATGGGCTGTTTTCGGTTGGGGTATAGGATTGGTTTTCAAAGCAATTAAAGTTTTTGGGTTGAATCCTTTTTTCGGAAGAGGCTGGGAAGAAAGAAAAATTCAAGAATTCATGGAGGAAGATGAACAACAAAACAGATGGAACTAATGGATTATAACAATTTTGATAAGAAAGAAAGGGCCAAAAAGCGAGTCGAAGAATTAAAAGGCTTTTATATACATTTTATGGTGTATATATTGGTTAACATAATGATAAGCACAGTTATCATCGTAAGTCGTATATACAATGGAGATAGTTTTTTTGAAGCCATTTGGGACTTTGGAACGGTATCAACATGGATTTTTTGGGGAATAGGCGTGTTTTTCCATGCACTCAAGGTATTTTCTTATAATCCCTTTTTTAACAAAAACTGGGAAGAGCGGCAGATAAAAAAATATATGGAAGAAGAGAAGAAGCAGGCTGAAAAGTATAAATAACTAAAACGATCATCATGAGCTCAAAAAATAAAAAACCTTTGTCGTCCTATGAAAGAGCGCAGAAGAAGGTTAAAGATATCAAAGGGTTTTACGTGCACCTGGCAGTGTACGTGATAGTAATTCTGGTTGTGCTATTCACAAGAGGTAGATTTATGTCTATAGAGCATACCATATTTCAAGATTCAGACTTTTTAAATTGGATTGATTGGAATGTTTTCGGAACGCCAATTGTTTGGGGAATTTTCCTTGTTTTTCACGCAGTCAATGTGTTTGGTAAAAACCCTTTTCTTGGTAAAGCTTGGGAAGAGCGACAGATTCGGAAATACATAGAGAAAGATTAGCCGCAATCTTCTAGCTACACATAACCTAATCGAATTCATCATGAAATCAAAAAACAAAAAACCATCAAACTCTTATGAAAGAGCGCGCAAAAGAGTAGATGATATTAAAGGGTTTTATGGGCACCTTACGGCTTATATCATTGTGAATGTAATACTGCTTTTAGCCCGTGGAAAAATCCATTTTACACTATTGAGCGAAGGAGCCTTAGGAGATCCTGAATTTTTAAACTGGTTGGATTGGAATGTTTTTGGAACACCTATTATTTGGGGAATTGCATTGATAATACATGCGGTAAGCGTATTTGTTAAAAACCCCTTCTTAGGAAAAGCTTGGGAGGAACGTCAGATTCAAAAGTACATCAATAGCCATAGTCAGAAAAACAATAAGTCATGACTAGGCGGGTAGCAATTTGACTTTTCACCGCCCAATCGTATTTTGTTTGAATGATGATTTGTAAACAAAGCAAATACCCGAATAGGTGCACGAAGACCAAAGGAATCTGAAAAAATAGGAATAATTAGATTATGGAAAATAGAAAACATACTAAGCTGCAACAAGCGAAACAAAAAGTACAGCGATTAAAAAGCTTTTACAATCATTTAGCTGTCTTTATTCTTATCAATGGTGCGCTATTGCTATTGAAAAATAAAACGATGATGGCTATTTTTGGTAAAGAGGCATTGGGTGATTCTAGACTTATGCATTGGGTTGATATCAATGTTTATATTTGGCTTGGAGTTCTAGTGATTCATGCTATTGTTGTTTTTGGTGATCTTCACGATTTAATAAAAAAATGGGAGGACCGTCAAGTGGAAAAAATCATGCAGAAGGATGCAGCAAGGAAATATGAATAAGTACTATAGAAAATACTGAAAGAAACCTATGAACGTAATTATAATTGAAGACGAAAAACCGGCGGCTAGAAGGTTGTCAAGGCTATTAGAAGAATTGGATGTTCAAGTGTCGGTAATGCTGCACTCGGTTGAAGAATCGATTAATTGGTTTGGAACTAATGAGCATCCTGATTTGATTTTCTTAGATATTCAGCTCTCTGATGGGCTCTCCTTCGAAATCTTCGATGTGGTTGAAGTAAAGAGCGCTATTGTCTTCACCACTGCCTATGATGAGTATGCGCTGCAAGCCTTCAAACTAAACAGCATAGATTATCTTCTTAAACCCATCGACGACGAAGAATTGGAAAGCGCGGTTAAAAAATACAAAGCTTTAAATGCTGAACCACAAAAATTGGCGTTAGATTTTAACGATATCAAAAAGTTGTTGGTCAACCCTGTAGAGCGGGAGTATAAAAAACGATTTACGGTTAAGGTGGGCCAACACCTAAAAATTATAAATGCTGATGAGGTAGAATGTTTTTACAGCGAAAATAAAGGAACCTATGCCGCAACTTCAGACGGTAGAAATTATTTATTAGATACCACTTTAGAGCATTTGGAAACCGAATTGGAGCCTAAAATTTTCTTTCGGGTAAGTCGAAAATTCTACATCAATATCAACCATATCAAAGACATCATTTCGTACACGAATTCACGTCTGCAAATTAAGGTAAATCACTTTTCAGAGCAAGAAATCATTGTCAGTAGGGAAAGAGTAAGAGACTTTAAGTTATGGTTAGAGTGATTATAATTAAAAATCTGATTTAAAGCATTTTAAATATTGCAATAGATTTTTCTTATACTGATTTTTTTGTGCTAATAGGTGTTATTTTTAGAAAAAAAGCGTGCTTTTTAAAGATACTAAATACCCTTTAATAATTCACGGTGATAGGTGACATTTTAGTGTGGATTTTTGCGTTCAAGAAAAACCTCAAGTGCCAGCAAAGTTGCGCACTAATTTCATAAAATCATTCTTCCAATTTCATCAGAAATTTCATGTACATTTCTTTTTTTTCGATTCGTCAGTAGAACGATGGTCAAATCATGTTTTACATCTTTCAGAACCAGACATTCGTAATTTCCGCTTGAACCATGATGTGCATGTTTAATTATTTTACCATCGAAAATTTCAACTTCGCCAAGAGGAGATTGTTTGTTGTCAAAATCTAAGGAGGTGATTTGAGAAATTGTTTTCAAGGAATTTTCGCTAATGATATTGAAATTATGTAGCTCATGATTAAGCTTGTATAGATCGTAGGCGGAGGTCGTAAAGAGAAATAGTGGGGATTTAATTTCGAAGGGTATGCTGTCTTCTTCAAAATCATCATTAAAGGGCATCGCCATCCCATTTCTTTTTTCATATGGAAAAACCGTATTGAAACCACTGTGGGTGAGCCCAACAGGCTTTAATACCTTTTCTTTAATATAGTTGGCAAAGCTTTTCCCACTTACGTTTTGCACGATTTGAGCAAGCAAGAAAGGATTGTAATTACTATAGAGGTAGCCTGTATTGGGCTTGAATTGTAGTGTCTTAAGCGTTGTAAGATCATGGAGAAGCGCTGCATCTGATATAAGCTTATGTTTCCCCCAATTTACTTTAGGCAGGCCACTGGTATACTGAAATAAGTTTTTGATGGTTATGGTCTTTGACCAGTCAGGCAGTGTGGGTAGGTATTCTGAAATAGCATCTTCAATGCTAAGGAGTCCTTTTTCTTGCAACAACATAATCGCGATTGCCGGAAGTTCTTTGTAGATTGAACCGATACCAAATTTATCTGATGTTTTTAAGAAGTCTTTTTCTACACCATTACTGTAACCAAAACTTCTTTCATAGACTGTATGCTCTCCTTTAACTACTAAGGCCGTACCATTAAAATCTCCTGATTTATGTAAGTTGTGTAATAGTGAGTCAATCTTCCTTTGGGTTTCAGTGCCTTGTGCAGCCGTCTTTTGCAACGAAATAAATGCAAGGAGTAAACTAAAAATTAAGTTCGTTAATCTGTGTTGGTATGGCTTCTTCATGCTATAAAGACGAATGAATTAAGCAATTGTTACTGTAGAAAGTAGGTAGTTGTGTGCTTTGCAGCTACTTCAAAGATTAATTCGCTTTACTTGCCTGCAACCTACTTCACTCGGTTATCATCAAATGAGGAAGGCAATAATTTTGGAATCAACTTGATAAAAATTGGAAGTAAAACTGCACCACCGGGAAGGATGAATATGGCCAGCGAGGGAATTGTTTTAAAAATATCGATCAGCTGATTCTGTACCTTCCTCTTTTCCTCGTTGGTTAAATCTCGGACCGTAGATTTTGATATGAGTGTAACCAGCTCCTTACTTTCTGAAAGTTCTTTTTGTAAACGCTTGCTATTTCGCAAGATTAGTTTGTTTACAATTTTAGACATACTATCGTAAAACTGTATGGCAAGGTTCTTATTATTGAGAAAAGGAATAGTTTCGGCATTTTGATCAAAGAAGGAAGTTATTTCTTCAAGTGAGCGGGCAATTTGTTTTTGATCGAAACCCAAATCTTTTCCAATTCCAAAAATAAACTCCGATTCTTGATATTCCAGAGAATGGTCTTCCCAAACAGTCAAACAGGCCATATCTAAAAAATACTGATTCTCCCATTGAGAAAAGTTATTCATTAGCTTATCACGATACGAACCATCAAAGCGTTCTTTTTCGGTATCGATAAAAGTTAAAGACGCTTCAAATAACTGGGCAAGCCTTACATCATTCTTCGTCTTTTCTCTTGAGCTCAGCGCATGGTATGTAATATTAATAGCAATGTATTCTAGGTTTTGCGCGTGTTTACGAATGCCCTTCGGTTGATGTAAATACCGCTTAAAGGTAAGTACGTCAACAAACAAAAGTGAATTCGTAATAATGCTATTGAAGGTTTTGCTAATGAGATTATCAGCCAAGTATACCCTAGAATCAATAAGCTTTTCGAGTTGCGCTGAGGTTTTGCCTCCGGTTAGTATTTTATTAAAAAAAGAGATGTCACCTAGACCTAGATCTTGATAGAATTGAAAGATCTTATCTAAGAATACTTTAAAATCACTGCTTTTTGCATCGAGAGAGTAGGTTCTATAGAGCGCGGAGAGCAAGTTGATTTTGGCTTTTTCGTCTTCCGAAAGTAGATGTTCAGGTTCTATACCTCTTGGAACCTTAGTATTTACACCATAAACGAAGCCGGTTTTTTTTAGTTCGCCATAGATACCTTGAAAATTTCCATAAGCAAGGTTGACAGTGCTTACAATTTCTCCAAATTTATTGATCCAGCCTGATGCCGATGGGTTCATAGATATGGTTATTCAGAAAGCCAAAAATAAAGTAAAATAGGGTATATGAGACATCTATTCTTAAGTTTTCGTCAGATTACAGTGGTTTTGTAAATACTATAAAACAAAGATAAACCCCTGTTTTTATGAGGTTAATACAGGGGTGGTAATGTAGTTCGTCGAATATTTGTCGAGGTTTCTTATAAAAAAGCAACTTATCTCAATATTCTGTAGGAAATTCATAGGGTATTCATTATGTTTAATGACTAATTTTAGCGTTCTGCAATGCCCCAAGTATTACAGAGTATATTTAGATTACTAAAATAATCCTTAAAAACCCCGACTTATGGAGTATTTTTTATTCTTCTTATGGATTTCAGTTATGCTATTTTTTTTCTTGAGAATTTTTGCAGCCAAGAGAGAGCTGCAAAGAAGTTTGAAACCTAAAAAATAGTATTTCAAGTATTTGTTTGATTTGGCTTTTCTAATTCGGAAACTATTTTTAAAGTAGTTTCCGAATTAGTACTGGCAACAATAAAAGGTCTAGAACCAGCGCAGCCAACAAGGTAACACTTACCAATAACCCAATGGTCATACTAGGTGCATGTATAGAGAATAGTAGCACCATAAATCCAAAGAATAAGGCCAGGGTCGTAATCACCAGGGCTCTTCCGGTTTCTGCAAAGGTTATTTCCAATGCTTCCTCTTTGGTGAGTCCGTTCGCCCTACTTACTTTGTACCTGCCCAAGAAATGAATGGTATCATCTACGGTTATTCCAAAAACGATAGCGAATACCACCGATATGGTAGCCTCAAGAGGAATATTCAACATACCCAATAAGCCTCCGGCAAAGAGTATTGGGAGTATATTTGGCAAAAAGGAAATAAACAATAGTTTTAGATTTTTAAAAAGAAAAACCATTAGTATAGCTACTAGCAAAGCGCCCATCAACAAGCCGTTAACCAAACTTTCGCGTACATAAAACGAATTTTTATCCAATAGAATGCCGGTGCCGGTAAGTCGAAATTGCACCTGAGTCGTATCAGTTTGTGTAGTTAAAAAAGTATTTAGATCATCGTACACCCTTGTAATACTATCTAGTCCGACATCAAGAACTTTTGATGTAATTCTAGATTTAGTTTCATCAGGGTTTACGAATTTTTCAAACTGTCTTTTTGCTAATTTGTTTATGTCTTTGCGGTAACTCAGAAACTCCCTTTCGGTTTTCGGTAATACAAAGTAGGCCGACTTGTTTAGATTATTGGCCTTGTTCAATCCCTTAAAAAGTGCATTTGCCGACTGCACATTTCGAATCTCGGGAAACGATTTCATTTTTTGCACTACATTTTCTATCTCTTGTGCGACTGTAAAATCAGTCACTTTATGAGTTCCTTTAGTGATAACAGCAACTTCAAGAGGTCTAAAGCCTGCATAGTGCTGTTGGAAAAATTCAAAATCATTGGCAATCTGGCTATTGATCGGAAAACTATTTTTTATCTGATAGTTGGTATTGATCTTGGTTATTCCAAATATGCAGAATAGGCCAAAAATAAAACTACCAATTAAGATGCTTCTCGGATGTCTCTTGGTAAATGTATTGGTGGCGAGCAATCGTTTTGACCAGATATGTGGGTTTTCCTTTTTGGGTAGCAAGTATTTCTTATCAACTAACAACAATAGGGCACAGGTAAAGAAAATAATAGTTACGAATGCCGTCAGCACTCCTATTGCTGAATTCATGCCGAAACCGCTGACACTGGTTGATTTTGAAGTTAATAGTGAAGCAAAACCAATGGCTGTAGTTACCGAAGTCAACAGGGTGGAAACACCTACCTCTTTTAAAGTTAAGCGCATGGCCATTTCCTTTTCAAGTCCCTTTTTGAGTTTGCCCAGGTAATCATCCATAATATGAATTACGTCGGAAGTACCTACAATAAGAAGCAAAATAGGGTAGAAGGCGGCTAGTACTGTAAGTTCAATTCTCAAAAGAGATAACACCCCCATAAACAATAGTAAAGCAAGAAGAATTGAAAACAACGATATTGCGATTACCGCAACACGGCGATATACTAAGAACAGAATTAGAAAAATCAACAATGACGAGGCTATGGTAGTAACAATGAGTTCTCGTTTCTGCATATCGATCAAGGCTTCGTAGAAGAAAGCTCTCCCCAGCAGATGATAATTTTGGAATCCGGCTTTGGCCAGTCTATCACGAACCGCCGCCAACAACTCCGTACTCTGTTGGTAATCAATTCCATCTTCAGTTTCAAGGGCAAGAACCAATGAAGTGGCTTTTGCATCAATAAGCGAATTGATAAACAAATCATCCTCTTGAATTTTTTTCCAATCCTTGTCGAACTTGGTACTATCATTGCGACGAATAATAGGGAGCCTAGTATATCCCAAAGGAGATTTTATAGGGTAGAAAAGCGTTGTTAGCGATTGGTTTTGTGTTACGTACGGAAAATGTTTCGCATCTAGAGAAACCTGATGGAATTCATTTAAAAAGCCTGTATTAAAAACTGAACCTTCACGCTCAACCGCCACCAAAAGGAAATTGTCATCGGTACCAAAGTCTTGAATGAACTCTTGATAAAAAATTAAATCTTCATCGCCTTCGGGGAAAAACTGGCTAAAGTCGAATGAAAACTTTAAGTTCAATAGTAGGAAACAAGAAACGGTACCCAAGATGATAAAGAAACCTATAATAGTTTTCTTGAGGGAAAAGAGTTTTAGCATGGTATAGGATTGGTGTGCATCTTGGTATACAAATGTATCAATTGGGAAGGAGTTACGACACGAATAGCGGTTAAAACTTAAATTTCGACTATTCCGTTGGGACTATTAATCACTGCTTTTAGGGCGACCTCGTTCGACTGTTTGATGGCAAACGCATACCCAAGCGTTTCAAAGGTAGCTGTGAATACTTTGGGGTTTGGATGCGTACCGTACAATGTTATCAGTTCACAACCCATATCAGGTAAGATAGTTGAAGGATGTTTTGTGCTGTGGCCCCAGTCTAACAAAAAAGGAACGAGCTCGACCTCTGGAGAAGCCAGCGGCATAAGTAGGTTCCATTGCAATAAAGAACCATCTTCGGTAGTGCGTGAGCCCTTTCTGATTTCCACCATTTCGCAATTGTATTTTTTTAAAATCTCAGTATCCTTTTTGAGTGAATGCGATTTTAAAGCCCAACGGGTGATTTGATTTTTGGTTCGTAAATCCACCCCCATCCATCGAGGCCGCGCGATTTCCAAATTCGTATCATCGGCAGCCAGTAATTCGAGATACACTTGATTATTCAAATTTACAAGAGCATTTTTTGTTCCGAATGTTTTGTGGTAGCCACCAAAGATAGGTCTAACACCAAGTTGGTGTTCTATAGCGTCCATAGCTTTTAGTAGGTCAGAAACTACGTATACAATATGATCTATTTTTCTCTCAATGATATTTAATTTATTAGTATAAAGATATGGAATTCACTTTTTTTGGTATTTCGGGCGAACATTCAGTACCTTGCCAAACGAATTTTAGGCAAAAATATGACCCCAACCGTTTGGATAATAGATGATGACCTAGTATCGCAATTTGCTACTGAATATTGTATTCGACAGGCAAATAATGCATCGAGTGTAAAGAGCTTCGATAATGCTTCCGAAAGTCTTCAAAACTTAAAAGAGTGCATCAAGATAGGTGATGGCATACCACAAATAATTCTTCTAGATTTGGTTATGCCCGAAATGGACGGCTGGGAATTCTTAAGAGAAATCCAAAAGTTAGTCGGTTGGGAAGATAAAGTCAGTGTCTATATTATTTCGGCTTTTGCGAAAAGTAAAGACCGAGATCTTGCCAAGTCGCATCCATTGGTTCGAGGGTATTTTGATAAACCACTTTCCAAGGGAAGTGCTGATAAAATATTCGAATCTGTAAAGGTGTGAAGTTGTTTAGTACGCCCAGAATTATCGTGTTTTCTTAAAGTATAGTGTCCTACTAATAACAACAGTATTTCTGTCCTCATATCTATGGCAACTAAAGACCATCAAATTTGGTGTTCGTTAGCCTTCTATAATCCAAGTCTCCCAGAGAAAGAATCTCGGAGCACTTCTAGAAATTTACAAGGAGGGTGTATTTCTGCCAAATAAACTAATAGATCGCTACTTTCCGAAAATTACCATTCATTTTCTTTTTTTGACTACAAGAAGATATGTACTAAAAATACCTTTGTGTCTCATTTTTAAAATAATAGAATATGAGTAAAAGGGCGTTAATTATAGGAGGAAGCAGTGGTATCGGTAAGGCCACCGCAGAGAATTTATTGAATAAAGGAGTTGAAGTACATGTTGTTGGCACTAACAACGAGAAGTTGAAGGCATTTGTAAACTCAGCTTCTGGAAATTTAGTTGCGCATAGCGTTGACATTACCAATAGCAAAGAAATAAGTGTCTTAAACAATACTATAAATGGATGGGATAACTTAGATTATTTGGTAAATGCATCAGGAATTTTTGGCCCCAAACCTTTTTTAGATCACAGTGTTGCAGACTATGATTCGTATATGAATTTGAATAAAGGGTTCTTTTTTATTACGCAAACAGCTGCGAAGAAAATGGCATCTACAGAAGGTGGAGCAATTGTTAATGTAGGCTCTATGTGGGCAAAACAAGCCGTAAAAGCAACACCATCTTCTGCATATTCAATGCAAAAGGCAGGATTGCACTCGTTAACACAACACTTGGCAATGGAATTGGCGGATTATAAAATTCGTGTGAATGCAGTATCTCCGGCTGTTGTTGAAACTCCAGTTTATGACGGTGTTTTTGGTGGAAAAGAAGAGGCGCATGAAGCATTGCAAGGCTTCCATGGTTTTCACCCTATCGGGAGGTATGGAAAACCAGAAGATGTGGCCAATACAATTACTTTCTTATTATCTGATCAAGCATCATGGGTTACCGGTGCTATTTGGGATACCGATGGTGGGGTAATGTCAGGAAGAAACTAAATCCATCAAAGAATGGGTATTTTTGCAGCTGTGACTAAAACCAAATGAGCGAAAATTTCTCAAAATATATAATCATTGGAGCCGGTTTATCCGGACTCACAGCTGCGTATCAATTGAAAAAAGCTGCTGAGACTGATTTCGTACTGTTAGAATCGCGAAATCGCTTAGGAGGCCGTATTTACACGAACGATGCTATAGATTTAGGTGCTACTTGGTTCCAAACGCATCATCAAAATGTTCTGAATTTATTGGATGAGCTGGGTGTTTCTAGATTTAACCAGTTTAGTAAGGGAAAAAGTGTACTAGTGTACAGCACCATGGCTCCTGAGCATTATTTTGAGAGTGACCCGAATGCGCCATCAGCTTATCGTATTACGGGAAGTTCTTCCGCATTAATTCAGGCCTTGGCCGAACCCTTGGTCAACAAAATTCGGTTGCAAACGGTTGCCTCCGCAATTACCGAGATTGGTAACACGCTTTCGATTCAAACCAACAAAGGCATTTTTTCTGCCGAAAAGGTAATTGTAACCGTACCACCTAAAATAGCCACTCGCATTGAATTTCAACCAGAACTATCGGAAGTTGTAATTCGGGCCATGCAGGGTACACATACGTGGATGAGTAATGCCATTAAGGTAGGTATTACTTTTAAAACGCCTTTCTGGCGAGATAAAAACTTATCGGGTACCATAATCGGACAAGTAGGTGCTGTTACGGAACTTTATGACCATAGTAATGCTGAAGATTCTAGGTATGCTTTAATGGGCTTTGTAAATGAAGGTCTTCGCGATTACTCCCCTGAACAGCGAAAGCAACGTATTTTGGATTACTTGGTAAAATATCTTGGAAAAGAAATCGAAGGGTATTTGAGTTATGAAGAAAAGGACTGGTCGCAAGACTGGAATACTTCCTGCGAGACAATAAAGTCAGTCTATATGAGTCCGTCTTACGGAAATCCAGTTTTTGAACGAACCTATATGAATGGTCGTTTAGTGTTTTCCGGTGCAGAGACTTCACCACTATCTGGTGGGTATATGGATGGAGCAATTTACAGTGGAATTCTAGCCGTCAAGAAAATCTTAGAGAAAGTAAGATAATTACGACTAAGCCCCAAGAATTTGATATGAGACTTCCGAAGCAAAAAATAGAGCAATATCATTTGCACAAAGCACATCCCGAAAAGTTACAGTTCGAGGTGTATGACTTAAAAGACTATAGAAAAAGAAGTGGGAGTAAAGCGGCTGCCCCACATTCACATACGTTCTATCAAATTATCTGGTTTTTTGAAGCGGGAGGAACGCATATAGTAGATTTTAAAAGCTTCGACATTAAAGAGAATATGGTTCTTTTTATTACTAAAGATCAAATACATGCGTTTGATGACAATCTAGAGACCAAGGGCTGGCTGATTCATTTTAACGAAAGCTTTTTTATGCATTCTGATGTAGATATATTCTTAAAGTATAACTTGTTTAATTCACCTCAAAATCCCTGCTATTCAATTGACAAAGGAACAATAAAAACAAGTGAGCATTATATTTCCCTCATAAAGTATGAATTAAGCAAACGCGACAGCTTTGGTGCTGAAGATGTTATTCGATATTTGCTAAAATCTTTCTTGATTAATATGGAGCGTGTCCATAGAAAAATGCCGGGGAAAACTATTCAACTTACGAATCAATATGAATTGCAATGCTATAAGTTCAAAGATTTGTTAGAGGAAAACTTCACTAAAAACCACTCGGTTCAATCCTACGCAGAGGCCTTGCATATTTCCTCGAAAACACTTGCGATGATTACCAAAAGCCATGTTGGCAAATTACCGTCGCAACTCATTGCTGAACGTATCGTTTTGGAAGCAAAACGAATGTTGCGATTTACTACGCTGCAAATAAGTGAAATCGCCTTTCGATTAGGGTTTGACGATGCTTCCTATTTTGTCAAATATTTTAAAAGGCAAGTGGGGATTTCTCCCGGTAATTATCGAGCTTCAACAACTGCATAGGGGAATGCAGATCTTATTTAAAAAATATGGGTTTAAAATTGAATGGCTGTTTTGCCTATTGTTCTTCCAGATTCTTGCATTGCATGTGCTTTCTTGAGATTGTCAACCGTAAACCCATCTAGGGAAGTAGTTAAGGTGGTTTTTAAGCTTCCAGCATCTAGCATGTCAGCCACCTGATTAAGAATCTGATGTTGTTTTTCGATATCTTCTGTTGTGAACATTGATCTAGTATACATGAATTCATATGAGAATGTCACACTTTTATTTTTCAAGACATTCAAGTTTAAGGGAGAATTGCTTCCGGTAATGGAAACAATATGCCCTTGCGGTTTTATGATTTCTGCTGCCATTTCCCAATAGCCTTCCAAATCTACAAAGTCTAGAATATAGTTTACTTCAGCGTGCCCAATCTTTGCTAGCTCTGCCTTCAGCTCATAATGATTTACCACGAAATCGGCACCCAAATATTTGCACCAATTCGCAGATTCAGGTCGTGATGCCGTCGCAATCACGGTGAGATCTGCCATTTTTTTTGCTAATTGAATGGCAATTGAACCGACACCGCCAGCACCCGCCAAAATCAAAACCGTTTTTCCCTTGTCTTTTTGTGGATCAATTTTAATACGATCAAAAAGTGATTCCCAAGCGGTTAGTGTCGTAAGAGGCATAACAGCAGCTTCTGCGTCGGTTAGGCTTTTGGGCTTCATACCTACAATGCGCTCGTCGATTAGTTGATATTCTGAATTGCAGCCATTACGCGTAAGGTCTCCGGCATAATAGACTTGATCACCCACCTTAAACCGCGAGGTCTGGTCACCAACAGCTTCCACGGTACCGGAGGCATCCCAACCAATGATTTTTGGAGTATCTAAAACCGTATCCTTGGCTACTCTTTGCCTTATTTTATAATCGACAGGATTAACCGAAATTGCTGCAATTTTCACTAAAAGATCGTGTCCCTTGGGAGTAGGTTTTTCAGTTTGGAATTCAATAAAACTTTGCGGGTTCGATATAGGTAGTGATTGCTTAAATCCGATGGCTTTCATAGCTTTTCTAATGATAACTTTCTAAGTAGTAAAAATACATATCGTAAGCTTGGTAGCCAATTATACAATGCAATACAAGGAAACAAGCAGTCAGCTCATCAGCATACGATCAATCTGCCCTTTATTCTCATCAAGTTTTCATTTAACTTTTTTTTAACATTTTAAAACAAACCCCCCGCACCTTATCTCGTAGGTAGGGGTGATTTTAATCTTAAAAACTAGTAAAAATGAAAAAAACAAAACAGTTCTTAACACTCGGGGTACTAGGTATTTTCGGTGTTTTATTAATTGCAGCAGATCATATCGATGCTCCATCTTCTATGGGTACCAGTGCAGATATCGCTGATTTTTTTGCATTCGAGCCCACTGAAGGTTCCGACAACACAGTATTTATCGTAGATCTTCAATCGAATGTTTTGCCCGATTTGGCATACGGCACTTTTGATGAAGATGTACTTATGGAAATTAACATCGACACTGATGGTGACCTAATCGAAGATTTGGTGATACAAGCGATACCCAGAGACGGTAGAATGTATTTCTTTGGTCCCGTTGCCCCAATGCAATCGGGCTTGGAGAGTACTATTTTAACAGATGCAGCCCTAGGTGATGTAGAAATTTCTACTACCGATGCTATCACCGAAACTACTGATGCCGGGGTGAAACTTTTTGCTGGCCCTCGTCAAGATCCGTTTTTCTTTGATTTTTTCCAGTTCAATGCGGTGATTGGTGGTTTGGCACCTGAAGGTTTCAAACCTGCAGGTGAAGCACAAGATACTTTTGATGGAGCCAATACCTTATCCATTGCCATAGAAATTCCCAACACCATGTTGGGTAGTCCAACTTCCACCAACGCCCTTGGCATACCAGTATATAAAACATGGGTAACCACAAATAAAAAGCAATAAATACAAATATTAAAAAATAAGACTTATGAAATTAAATGCTATAAATACAGCCTTTGTTTTTTTCGCAGCAATCCTTTTTTTTGCCTCTTGCTCCAACGATGACACAGATCCTATTGAACCCATTGCCATGGCAAGCTGTTCTGACGGAATAATGAATGGCGACGAGACCGGGGTCGACTGCGGTGGTTCGTGCAATGCCTGCGAACCTGAGATGATGTCTATTGACTTTTCGGGAACTTATGCCCAAATAGATCATATGGGTAGGCCTGGTATCAATACAGTATTAAGTTTTGATATGGATGGGCAACCAAGTGTAAAGGATGCACATAATGTGACGATACCCTCCGAAATGGTATCGATTTTTCAGCCAGGTTTCGAGGCAAGGTTAGAGCAGTATCACGACGTCTATGCCTCTTTATTGGGATTAGATCCGGCTGATGTAAATTATGAAAACAACATTTTAGGATTAGATGCACTAACCCTAACAACAGTTTTGGCAGCCGACGCTTTAGATGTTGCTCCAAATGCTCCTACCACCTATTTCAATCCAGGGGCTGACGCCGATAATGACGGACGCATACTGGTTCCAGACGGTGACGAAGTTGCATTAACCGGTAGAACTCCGGGTGATGATATCATCGATGTTTCTTTAATTCTTTTGTTTGGAGGTATGGAAGGCGAACGTTTTAGTGGACAAGATGTAGATGATGATGGAATACAAGACTTACCGAGATTGACGTCTGATGGAGTGGGTCTTACGGCAGATATCAGCTCAACTTTTCCATACTTGAGCAATCCGGAGTAATCTCAAATTGCTATGAGATAGAGAGACAGGGAGGAAACGCTGCTTTCCTCCCTAATTTTTAACATAAAAAACAAAACCATGAAAACAGCAATATCAATTATTTTACTATCCCTATTGTGTTCCTGCTCTTCCAAAGAAAGGGTTCAAGTCACTGCTCCAAACGATTACAATGCCTATCTGAATTCGCCACCCGTTAAAACAACTTCTAAATACTTCGAGTTGTGGAATTCAAAGATCAAATCCGATAGCCTACAATTAATGAGTTTTGGAAATGTTGCCAGCGAGTATACTCGATTTTTTAAAGAAACAGGAGATATTTTATACCTAAAAAAAGCAGAGAAATCACTACTGAAGGCGACGGAAATAGCCGCTGTTGGTAAATCAGGATATTACAGGGCGCTTGCTCGTAACTATATTTCGCAACACCGGTTTAAGGAGGCATTGCAATGGGCTGAAAAAGCACATACATTAGGTAGCGGACTACAGGCTTCGCAAGGCTTACTTTTTGATATTCATATGGAATTGGGGCATTATGATACTGCTAAGACATATTTAGACCGCATTCGAAATCATGCCGAGTTCGACTATCTTATCCGCGCTGCCAAATGGAATGATTATAAAGGTAACTTAGAAGTGGCAATTCGTTATTTGGAAAAAGCAAGGAAAAAATCCGAAAGTGCTAATAATAGAAACTTAAAATTATGGACGTATACAAATTTGGCTGATTTCTACGGACATGCAGGAAGAATAGAAGAATCTTATCAGCACTTTCTAAAAGCCTTGGAAATAGATAGCCATAACGCATATGCCAAAAAGGGAATTGCTTGGATCGTATTTTCTCATGAAAAAAATGCCAAAGAAGCATTGCGCATCTTGGATGCCGTCACCGAGGTCAATAAAGCTCCTGACTATCATATTTTAAGAGCCGAAATCGCCTCTTATTTAAATGAGGGCGAAATGAAAAATGCGGCACTTGACTCATTTTACAACGAAATCCAAGATTTGGCGTATGGGCCGATGTATGACTCACACGCCATTGCATTCTATTTAGAACATACCAACGAGTACAAAAAGGCGATTCGCTTGGCAGAACAGGAAGTGAAGAATAGAGCTACCCCTGAGACTTATGATTTGTTGGCATATGCCTATTTTAAGAATGGGAATTTAAGCAAGGCATACGACCTAGTATCCACCTTTGTTGAAGGTAAAACATACGAACCAAAAGCCTTGTTTCACCTTGCGGAAATTTACAAAGCCAAGGGCTTAAAAAATGCGGTACAACGTTTAAAAGAAGAATTAGATAGCGCTGATTTTGAAATGGGTCCCTCTTTTAGTTATCAGTTGTCGACCTTATAAAACAGTTCTCTGATTTTGTTTTTTGTTAACCCCTTGCATGTATCGACATGCTTGGGGTTTTAGTGTATGCCTTTGAAGTAAGCTACAGCCAACATACGTATTAACGGTTTGTCAGTATATCTAAATTAAACTGTAAAGCATCCGAACAATTTGATGTGGTTGACGCTGCCCTTGTCTAGGAGTCTGAAACGGCGCCGAGGGTATACAATTGTTCCAAGTTCGGAGATAAACTGCCACCGGCTGGTTCAAGTGTTATTCCGAAAGCTTCCGAGGCATAAGAATTGTTGAGCGCGAAGACTTTGTTTTCATCTGTTGCAAAATCATCAAGAAGCCCCAAACTGGTTGGAGTCAAGGGATTCAATTTTAAAGACCAGACCTGATACACAAAACCGTCAGGAGGTTCGGGCAAACCTTGGGCGTCGATAAATACCTGTTTTTTCTCTTTATTCCAGTACGCTTTGGCATATGAGGTTGGCGATACCGCTTGGCCCGCCAGTGTGGTCACTGAAATATTTTTGTCTCGAATAGTGCTTAAAAGATCTTGTGCTTTTTCTATTGAGGTATTTGACTCCACAATTTGTTGTTCTAATTGCTGGTTTTCCTTTTGTGTTTCTACAACTTGTAGTTCGAGATCTTGGTTTTGATCATACATCCAGAAGAGACCGATTGCAAATACAGCAGCAGCAGCCCAGCCCGTATAAGACTTCCAATTCAAAGTGGGCTTGGGAAGCGATATCACTTCATTCACCTCGTTTGTTTTAAGCTTTTCCTTTAGGGCATCAAAATCGGAAGACAATCCAGGTGAGGTGGTTTTGGTTAACGCCAAAATGGAAGCTTCGATCTGTTCTATTTCCGATTGAATTTCAGGATGTTCCATAGCAAGCGTATGTACTTCAAGATTTTCTTTCTCTGAAAGTATTCCGGCTACGTAGAGCTCTAAGATTCCTGACGCTATGTATTCTTTTACATCCATATTACAGCTTCATGTTATCACGCAATTGCGAGATACAGCTTCTGTTTCTAGTTTTCACCGTTCCTATCGGAATGTTGAGTTCCTCTGCTGCTTCTTTTTGGGTAAGCCCATTAAAATACAGCATTTCAATTAATTCAATACATTTTGCTTTTAAATTTTTTACCAACTTCTTAAGGCTTTCCTTGTCAATGTCATGGTCGGTTTCATCGGCTTTATTTAAAATACCTACGAAGTAATCTGCCGATAGGTTCTTTTTTTCCTGTTTATACGATTTTGAGCGCACTTGGTCGATAGCAGCGTTGCGCGCAATATTTAGAATCCAAGTAAAAAAACGACCTTTGGAATTAGTATAGGAATCTGATCTGTTCCAGATTTTTACAAAAACATCTTGACAGATTTCTTGAGCTAAGCCTTCATCTCGCACAATAGTGTTGATAACACCACAAATATTTTCAGCATACATGGCGTATAGTTTCTCAAACGCGCTAACGTCTTTTTTTTGAAAATCTAGTACGAGTTTATCTAAGTCCATACATTCGATGAGAGCGGTACTAAAATATAAAAAGCCGTCCACAAAGGACGGCTTTTTGCTTACTTAAATTTACAGACTTTTTATTCGATAATACCCGCGCAACTTACACGAGCCCCGGCGGCACCACTAGGTTGTGAGGTGAAGTCATCAACCCCTTGGTGTACAATAACGCCCTTTCCCAAAATATTTTTCGTTTCATCGTCACATCCAATACACCATTCTTCAGTCGAAAATTCAACCGTTGCCAAGCCATCTGCATTGGCTGTAAAGTTACCGATATCGCCCTTGTGATATCCTTCGTCAGCACCCCATTTACCATGTGGGGTGTTGGTAGGGTTCCAATGACCTCCGGTAGATTTCCCATCGGCTGATGAACAATCGGCTTTGTCATGAATATGGATGGCATGCTCTCCCGCGGAAAGACCTGATAACATTGCCACCATATTCACTTGTCCACCGGTCTCGGTAAACGTAACGGTGCCTTTTACATTGCTATCGCTTTTGGGTGCCATCAAAAATTTGATGGTGTTTACTTCTTCTGTTACTTCTTTTGCTGCTTCCGTCATATCATCGGCAGCCTCTTCCATAGTGTCGGTAGCCTTATCTGCCTCTTTTTTGACCTCTTTACAGTTGTATGAAGCTACTATCAAAAGCCCCATTGCCGTTAATTTTATTGTTTTCATAAATGTGTCTTTTTAGTTTCATTCCCCAGACCCCGATAGCTATCGGGAAGGAATCTGTTTGTTAGTAGCTACGAAAGTTACGCAATAATTGAAGTGAAGTCAACCACATTCAAAATGATTTTAACAAATCAGGGTTATGTCGAATACCTCTTTTCAAATTTTCACAAACCAAAATAGACTTGTCGATGCGGGTTTGGGAATTCTTGTATCTCGCGATCATATAAATGATTCCTCGTTGTTTACCACTGGTAAAGGACTCAAAGATTTTAAAAGCCTCGTAGTCGCTAAGCAAAACAGCATCTAATTCCTCTGGCATTGCAACGCCGTACTTGCTATTGTCTTCAAAGAACTGTAGTTGAAAGTAATCATTCGGAAAAACACCTAGTTCCTTTTGATAGCGTTTGCCGAACATCATATAGTGCTTACCATTCCTTTTTTGGATAGCGCCATGAAAATCAAGTACCTTATTTTCAAAAGTTGCCTTCACTTTTACCCTTTTCAGATTCTTGTTTAAAAAAGGACGAATGATATCTTCCGGAAGCAATAAGGAATAGTAGTTTCCAGTAATAGCGATTTCGAAGGGTTTGCTTTTTAACAAGTTTCTTTTTTTCAGTTTTTAAAAGAAGATTATAAATGTTGATGTCAATCGAACGAATCAATTAATCTAGTAATCACCTGAGTCTCGCTGTGCAGGGTTTTATGCACAGGACATTTATCCGCTATTTGCAATATACGTGCGATTTGCTTTTGGTCTAAATTGCCAGTGAGTTTTATTTCTCTATGGAAGGTATCGATTTTAGCGGTATCTGATTCAGTATTATTACAATCCTCGGCATGAGATTTGGAGTAGGAGGTGTGTACTTCAATGTTAACTAGGGGCCACCCTTTGCGTCGCACATACATTTGCACCGTCATCGCAGTACAAGCTGATAAACCAGCCGAAACCAATTCATAGGGAGAGGGACCGAAATCATTACCTCCAAAAGAAGTCGGTTCATCAGCGGTCATGTAATGGTTACCCACTTTCATGGCTGTAGTAAAACCATCATCACCATCAAGACTTGCCACAACTTGATGTTTGGAACGCAGTTCAGATTCGGTTGGTAGGTTTACATAACGTTGTGCCCAACCCGCGATAACTTCTCCAGCGTACATCGAATCTTTTTTTTGCATTAACAAATGATCTGCTCCGTCTAAGGAGACAAAACTTTTAGGATGACGTGCCGCCAGATAGATTTCTTCTGCGTTTTTGATTCCTACCGTAGTATCTTGAGGTGAATGCATCACCAACAACGCTTTGCGCAAGTTATGCGCAACTTCGGGAAGAGCTTTGGTCTCAAGATCATCTAAAAACTGCTTTTTAATGGTAAAATCACGCCCACTTAAATTCACAACAGCCTTTCCTGAAGCTTTAATTTCAGCTATATCACTTCGGAGTAAATGCTGCACATGACTAGGGTTTGAAGGTGCTCCGATGGTTGCGACAGCTTTTACGGTTTCCATTTTAGCAGCCGCAAAGATTACCGCTGCCCCGCCTAATGAATGGCCTACCAAAAGGGTAGGGCCCTCGTGGTTTTCTTTCAGATAATCGGCTGCTGCTATGAGGTCTTCCACATTACCTGAAAAATTGGTGTCTGCAAAATCACCTTCGCTTTCTCCAAGTCCTGTAAAATCAAAACGGAGGACTCCGAAACCTTTGGCCGTCAAAGCTTTTCCGATATTTTTTACTGCAGATAAATTTTTAGTACAGGTAAAACAATGTGCAAAAAGGACATAGTTGTGTGGATGTTGATTTACTGGGAGCTCGAGTCTTCCGACCAAATTTTGACCATCCTTATTTTGAAACTTGACTTTTTGTAAGTTCATTAATTGTTCTTTTAAGAATTAAAAAAATACAAGAAATATGCCAACAGCTAGTACAACTGAATCACTCCTTTTTCTTGAACACCCCTCTTAAGTCGGGATTGTAGAACACTCCTATCTGCAAACGGTCAAAATTTGCAGTCGGGAAATGGTTTTTTAAATAGCCAATTTGAACACTTAGGTTTTCAGTTACATTTAGGCCCAAGGCACCGTACAAACGATTTTGACCATAGACGTTATCTTGCAAGTTTAAAAAGATTTCGTCGTAGAAGTTCAGAAAAAAGATATCCGTTAATGGCAAAGTTACCTGCAGACGATAGCGAGCACGATTTTGGGTTTCATTGCGGTCTGTAAAACTTATAAATCGCTGTTCTAACCGATATCGATGTTCAAACTTAAATTGACCCACGGTATTTTTTAAAATGAACTGTTCAAAAATGCGATGCTCGGTGAGGTTAGCCAAATCTCCTAACTCTTCAAAAGTGACATCGGTCTCAATAAAACCGTATCCAAAAGTGGCAATGGCATTGGGGTTAATATGATAATTGATTCCAGTGCGCAAAAGTAACTGGTTGAAATTTTTACCGTTTTCGTAATAGCGCATTTGCGCCTCGGTATGCAAGCTGACTTTTTCAGAGATGGTATTGGTGCCAAAATACATGTGCCATGAGCCTAATTTGTCATCGCCGATTTGTTGTGCAAAAGTCGAAATCGTAAAAAATAGGGCAAGCAGTGAAAGTGTTTTTTTCATAAACTATGTTAGATTTGATTTAAGCGAAGAGCAAACAGAATAGGGGAGACCACTATCTCCCATATTCTATTTGCTCTTTTCCAAGGTCTTAAGCGTCTGGTTTCATTTTCATAGAATCTCCATCTTCAATGGGAATACCTTTGTCTCCCTTCAAATGGATATCTAAAAACTTCAAGGCTTCACTATAAGCTTTGATTTGGTTTTCTTTTTTTACAAAGCCATGCCCTTCGTCCTCGAACAATACATACTCTACCGGAACACCATTTTTGCGAACCCCAGCGACAATCTCATCAGACTCTACCTGAAGCACACGCGGGTCTTTTGAACCTTGTAAGACGATCAAAGGTTTGGTTACTTTCTCGGTGTGGAATAGCGGAGAAATTTCCCTCAAGCGAACCGAATCGGCACTGTTCGGGTCACCCAGCTCTAAGTACAGGGCCTCTTTTTGTGCTTCCCACCACGGCGGAATACTACGCAGCGTACGAATCCAATTGGTAACGCCAAAAAGGTTGACCCCTACATCAAATTCTTCTGGGGTAAAAGTCAAGGCTGCCATGGTCATATAACCACCATAGGAGCCACCTATAATTCCAATTTTTTCCGGATCAATTTCGGGTTGTTGAGCCAACCAATTCTTACCCTCCACACAATCCTTGAGATCTTTATCACCATGATTCAGATCATCCATTTTGTAGAATGTTTTTCCATATCCACTACTACCCCTGTTATTTACCGCGAGTACGGCATACCCATGGTTCACCATGTATTGAATTAAAGAACTAAAATTTTGACGTGACTGCCCGCCTGGCCCACCATGTACCCAAACCATCGCAGGAACTTTCGTTTCAGCCGATGCTTGATGTGGTTTGTAGTAAATCGCCGGAATCTCCAAGCCGTCGAAAGATTTGTATCGAATGACTTCTGCATTGACCATATCCTGTGCTTGAATCTCATTGTTTAACACATCAGTTAATTTTGTTTGTTCTTTGGATTCTAAATTGTAGATATACAGGTTTGACGGGGTATGTGAACCGCCAGCGTAGAAACGCATTAATTTCTCATCATCCGAAAAGCCAACATTAGTGATATCCATTCCGTCAAAAGAAGGGAGATCGATATTTTTCCCGCTAGCAACATCCAGCACCTCAATGCTGTTTTTAGCATCTTCGTTGATATAAGTGACCTGATAGGTGCCATTTTCGGTAAAAAAAGAGGCAAAAATATCCCAGCTCTTGGTCATCACTTGTTCACTCGTTTTATCGGCCATATTGTACCTCATCAATTGCGAAAATTCATTTCCATCATCGGAGGTGTAGTAAAACGACTTGCCATCTGGGGCAAAATCTTGGGGACTATTCCCGCTTTGATTGGTATTGATCTTGGCCAATGACTTGTCTTCCATGCCATAGAGGTACAAATCAGAATCGTTGGTGTTGATAGGCTTTATTAGGGGTAAATATTTCTTATCATCTGAGAGGCCACCTAAAAAATAGCCGTCATTGTTTTGGTATACCAATTTAGGAGTAAAGCTTTCCAAATCCATTTCATAAAGGTCAGTGAAACGTTCATCTCTCTTATTGGAGGTATAGTAAAAGCTCTTTTTGTCATCAGACCACCCATAAAAACTCGCTCGTTTTCCTTCATCAGGGGTTAAATCTTTATGACTCCCATCGGTATCACGTAAATAGATGTGATAGATTTCATCACCGTTTCCATCCATTCTGAAAAGCATTCGCTCATCTTTTGGAAAATAAGAGATTCCGAATACCGACGAACTATCCGATTGGGTAACGGGCATCATTTCGCCTCCCGAAGTGGGTACCGTATACATATTGTAAATTCCTGAACGGTTGCTTGAAATCAGCATTTTTGATTTATCGGGAGAAAAGCTACCCCCACCAATGGCCTCATTATCCATCATCTGTTCGATGGTATACGTTTTCATGGTTTCAGCTATACTGGGTTCTGAGGGTTTCTCCTCCTTGCAGCCCCAGATTAGGGCAATTGTGCATAGTACTACGAGTTGTTTCATGATGTTTATTTTTAAATTGATTGTTAGTAAACCTTCACTTCGAGCGTAGTCGAGAAATGGTTGAATCTGGTCTCGAATCGGCGCGAACTGAAAGCAGTTTTTTACTCCAGACTAAAAGCTTGTGTCTCTTTAAATGGTGAAACCTCCAAAGCCTCGATAGATGCTCGGTAACTCTTCCAACGGTCGGAGAAGAAGCTATTGGTTTTATGCAAGGCATCCTTCAAATCATCTTCCGCATATTTCATAAGATTTCGTTCTGTTTCACTCAGCCCTGTTTTTCGTGTTCCTGTGTAAAACCCAGCATTTCCGATGCGCTGCATCACGTTGATTTCTGGGTTTCTTGTAATGCCCTGACGCTTATCTTCCTTGCCGATGTAAAGGGCAACGACAGAATCAATCGCTTTTACGATATCCTTGGAAGCTTTAATATGGTCTTTATATTTTTTGTTGTCCATTTCCTTCAATTCCTTCGCATACTTATCGGCGACGTTTTTACTCTCAACCAATTGTTTTACAGCATCCGCAGCGGTTTGCGTCATAGTTGCAATTTTATTGGAAGCCTCATAGACTTCATTTATAGCGTTCATATCTACATTCAGTCGTGGATCGGTTTTAACGGTAATCATGGTTTCGTCTATGAACTCGCCATAGCTCATTCGTACTTTGTAGGTTCCTGGTTTGACACTTCTACCACCACGTTCGGTTTTGTTCTTGTTGATTTTGCGCGAAGGCCTATCCGGGCCTTTTTCATCCATTTCCCAATAAACTCTATGAAACCCTGCTTTTTCAGGAGTTTTGAATTTCAAGGTTCGTATGACTTTGTCTCCATTTAAAAACTCAAACTGTACAGAATCTTTTTTCTGTACTCCGGTTAATTCTTCTTTATCATCAGCTTCATCTTTCTTCTCAGTGTCCTCTTTCTTATCAGGTTGAGCTGCTTTTTTCTTCCCTTTTTTGAGATAATACGTAATCATAGCACCTAGCTTGCGATTTTCCGCGTTGTATAAGGCATCCCCCCCGAAACGGCTTCCTGTTGGTTGTTGAATAGCTGCTTGATAGGCCGTTGGAGGCGTAAACATTTTTGCATCAGCGTTTAAAATAGACTTGTTCGCCGCCAATTCTCGCAGGGGGCGAATATCATCAATTACCCAAGCGGCACGTCCGAAGGTTCCGATGACCAAATCATGTTCCCTAGGGTGAATGACCAAATCCTTCGTAGAAACTGTTGGAAAACCTTCCGTCCACTTTTGCCAGTTTGATCCAGCATTGAAAGAAATGTACAATCCGTCATCTGTTCCTAAGAATAAAAGATTCGCATTTTCAAGATCTTCAACAATCGATAGCGTATAGCTCTGTACATCATTGCCGTCTACAATGCGCTCCCAGCTTTTACCATAGTTTCGCGTACGATAGGCGTATGGTGTGTAGTTAAACCTTCGGTAATCGTTAGCGATTAACAGCGCTTCACCTTTGTTTTTATTGGAGGCTTTTATTTGCGGAATCCAACTTCCAGCGGGTAAGCCTTTAATATTTTGAGTGACTTCAATCCAAGTTTCCCCACCGTTTTGGGTATAGTGTACACGACCATCATCGGAACCTGTCCACATCATATCTTTTTCCAAAGGAGATGGTTCAATAACCAATAATGTCGTATGATTTTCTGCTCCTGTGGCATCCATTGATAGTCCACCACTTTCGCTTTGCTTCTGTTTTTCAGGGTCATTGGTGGTCAAATCAGGAGAAATGACTTCCCAAGTCAAGCCTTTGTTTGTGCTTTTATGTACAAACTGACTTCCAAAGTAAACGGTGCTGGTATCAAAAGGGTCTTGACCTATGGCGGCATTCCAATTGAATCGCAGTTTGGTCTTCGCGTCAGGTGGGGTAGGGCGTACGATATAGTTGTTTCCGGTTATATGGTCATACCGTTGCACAAAACCTTGCTGGCTCATAGTATATCCGTACTGAGAATTTTCTAAATCAGGTACAACATCAAAACCGTCGCCAAAACTGATTTCTTGCCAGTAGCTGTTGCGAATACCCTGTCGTTTCCAAACATAGGCTGGTCCGCGCCACGAACCGTTATCTTGCATACCACCATAAACATTGTATGGAAATTCATTGTCAGTCGCAATATGATAGAATTGTGCTACAGGAATATTGCCAATAAAACGCCATGATTTACCCCCGTCTTTAGAGATATTAAAGCCGCCATCGTTTCCATTGAGAATAAATTGTCCATTTTCGGGATGTATCCAAAAGGCATGATGGTCGGGATGTACCCCATTGGTGACGTCATTGCCATACGCATTCATCAACTGTTTGAAATTT
Organism: Maribacter sp.; assembly: GCF_039974175.1. GTDB lineage: Bacteria > Bacteroidota > Bacteroidia > Flavobacteriales > Flavobacteriaceae > Maribacter_C. The sequence continues at coordinate 1,218,047 of NZ_JBDWJN010000010.1, read as the reverse complement.
TTACCACCATCTTCAGAAACATTGATAAAGGTAAAAACCGAGTACACCCGATTCTCATTTTGAGGGTCGACATAGATTTCCGAATAGTAAAACGGCCGATTGCCGATATCCGATTTATCATTGATTTTTTTCCAATTAAATCCTCCGTCTTCTGATTTGTAAAGCGCATTTTTCTTAGCTTCGACCAAGGCATAAACAATATTTGGTTTTCCAGGAGCTATGGCAATACCAATTCGTCCTAGATTCCCTTTTGGGAGTCCGTCTTCTTCGGTTAATTTCTTCCAGTTTTTTCCTCCGTCGTGCGTCATGTAGAGTCCGCTGCCTTTTCCTCCTGATTTAAAAAACCACGGATCTCGTTTGTGCTCCCACATCGCAGCAATCAATTTATTAGGATTGGTAGGGTCCATGACCAAATCGGCAACCCCTGTTTTGTTGTTTACAAAAAGAATCTTCTGCCAAGTCTCGCCACCATCGGTGGTTTTATAAACACCCCGCTCTGGGTGTTCACCCCATGGTGATCCGATAGCACCTACATAAACCGTATTTGGGTCTGTTGGGTCGATTTTTATTCTATGGATATGCCTGGTCTTTGTAAGCCCCATAGCTTTCCAGCTTTTACCGCCGTCTAAAGATTTGTAAACACCGAAACCACCGTTCAAACTATTTCTTGGATTACCCTCACCTGTACCTACCCAAATTACGGAAGGGTTAGATTGCTGTATCGCTAATGCACCGACAGATGCCGTTAGCTCTTCATCGAAAATGGGTTCCCATTTGATACCACCCGAAGTCGATTTCCAAATACCGCCTGATGCCGTGCCAACATACATCACATCTGGATTGGAATGTACCGCATCGATAGCGGTAACACGCCCACTCATGCCTCCAGGACCTATGTTTCGGGGTTTTAGGTCTTGAACGAGGTCCATTTTGAAATCTTGTGAAAAGCTTGTTAGGGTTGCAAAGAAGGTTGCAAAAAAGAGTAGTTTTTTGGTCATTTCAGATTGAATTAATTAGTCGTTCTAAATGTAGGTAAAACTTTAGAAGTGATTTCTTAAAGTGGTGTTAAGAGCGTATGGCACCTGACTAAAAATAATCTGTCATGGCCTAGTAAAAATCTAGTAACAAAGACATATTTGCTTATATTGAGTTTCCAAAAATAAATAGGCAAATTGCCTCAGGTAAAAATGGCATCATCGGCTAATAAAACGCCAGCCTATTGAAGGGAGTATCACATTATGAAAAAACAAACACTACTATTCTTTTGCCTATTCTTACTGGCTGTTTGCAACGGACAAGATTCCTATCAATATGCACAGCCTGAGGCACTTTCCGATGGTTGGAAAACCGGAAATCTAACTTCGCACGAACTAGATACTACTAGAATATCTAAATTCTTTACCCAGCTTAGTACCGCAGAACACAAACTACATAGCGTGCTCTTGGTAAAAAGCAACGCGCTCCTTCTTGAAGAATATTTTGACAACCATAGTGTAAATCTACCTCATGATTTACGCTCAACCACCAAAAGTATACGAGCGTTATTGATGGGGATTGCAATAGACCAGGGGTTTATAGAAAGTGTAAACGACCCTATTACAAAGTATCTGAAACACCCAGTGGCCAAAAAAAACCTTGATTCTAGAAAAGAACAGATTACCATCAAACACCTCTTGACGATGTCAAGCGGCTTAGAATGTAACGATTGGGACAGAAAATCTAAAGGACAAGAAGATAAAGTATATAAGAAAAGTGACTGGCTTCAATATACCTTAGATCTTCCTATGGCGAATACGCCAGGTGTGGTCGCTACATATTGTTCTATGGGTGCAATAATGGTGGCAGAAATCATTGCACAGGCTTCGGGAATGCCCATTGACCAATTTGCTCAAGAATATTTGTTTAATCCTTTAGGTATAACCAACATAAGTTGGGGGCATACTTCCAAAAAAGAAATTATTCCTTCGGGGAAAAGATTGTATATGACTTCGCGTGATATGGCCAAAATCGGACAGTTGGTGCTCAACCAGGGAAAGTGGAACAACAAACAAATAGTTAGTCAACAATGGATAGCGGAAGCGACAGCGACAAAAACAAAGATTTCAGGTACTGAATACGGCTATTTTTGGTGGAACATTTCATTTAAAATTAACAACGACCTTTTGGTGGCGAAAGTAGCTACTGGAAACGGTGGGCAGTATATCATGGTGCTACCTGAGTTAGAACTAGTCGCTGTATTTACTGGCGGAGCCTATAATTCACAGCAGGATAAACTGCCTTTTGCGATTGTAAAAGATGTCTTCTTGCATACCTTTATAAATGAAAAATAACTATCTATCATGCATACCATCTTAGGCGCAAACGGTATCATCGGTGAAGAACTGGCCAAAGAACTACGTGCCAATTACACCGACAAAATCAAATTGGTCGGCCGAAACCCACAAAAAGTGCACCCTGATGACATGGTATGTAAAGCTGATTTATTCCATATTGAAGATGTTCATAGGGCTTTAGAAAATACAGAGATTGCTTATATGACCATTGGTTTGCCCTATACGTCAGAAGTATGGCTGCGCGATTGGGTTCGTATCATGGAGCTGATCATTGAGGGATGCAAAAAACAAAATTGTAAGCTGGTGTATTTTGATAATACCTATATGTATCCGCAAGATGCTGCGCTACAAAAAGAAGATACACCTATGCATTCTTCTGGCAAAAAGGGCAGAGGTAAGAAGTTGGCAGCAGAACTGTTGTTAAAAACAATTGCCAAGAAAGAGCTAGAAGCGTTGATTTGCCGAGCACCTGAATTCTATGGTCCAGGAAAAACAAAAGGTTTTACCAATACGCTGGTTTTTGAAGCCCTAAAGAAGGGTAAAAAACCCAAGGTGTTTTTAAATGATAGGGTAGTTCGTACGCTGATATATACTCCCGATGCTAGTAGAGCAATGGCCTTGTTGGCAAATACGCCAGATGCTTACGCACAAACATGGCATTTGCCCTGTGATGACAATCGATTGACCTACAAACAATTCATGGCCGAAATTTCAAGTCAATTGGGTCGTAAAGTGAAATATACCGTATTGAATTCCATTACATTAAGAATACTTGCGTTAGTTCACCCCATGATTAAAGAAACAAAAGAACTGTTCCCTAGGTATCAAATTGATAATATTTTTGATTCTTCGAAGTTTAAGGCTCGATTTCCTGATTTTGAAGTGACTACCTATGCAGAGGGAATACGAGAAATACTTCGAGATTACGGCATTAAATAGTAGTGCCTAACAGTTTTCAGTTGAAAAAATTGTAACAATACGCGCTTGTCGACGTCATATGTTCAATCAATCAAAAACCTAACAATCATGAAACTACCACTACCACTTCGTGTTGGCATTACCGCTGTTGTAACACTTATGGTCTGGGCACATATCGGCTGGGACTATTTCCATGAAGGCATACCCACACACTATCTTTTACACGATAAAGACCTGCCTGGGATACCCAATTGGCTCGGGGGACTGGTGCTACCGTTTTTTACTTGGTTCTTACTTTATCGTATTCATAAGCGAATTGATGAATCGAAGTCAAGTTCCGAAAGTTTACAGCTTGTAATTTTAAGGTTTCTTTTGGCGATGGGAGTCGCTATAGCCCTTTCGGTTTTCTATACTTTGGATATTAGTCTGATAGACTATATTATGCCCACAATTTTTATTCTAGCTTTCATTTTTCCCCTATACAAATCTGAATATTTGTTAGGCTGGGTACTGGGTTCTTCCTTTACTTTTGGCGCCATCATACCCATTGGTTTTGGAAGCCTTTTCGCTCTGGTGTTTTTTATGTTTTATAGGGTTCCTAGAGGTGTTTTCAACTATTTCAAACTCAGGAAAGGATAACTGATTCGACTATTTTTTTCTAAAAATTCCAAATAGCTCGTTACCCATTCGTGGTGGAATCGAATTGTAACAAGCTGCAAATACGATAGTTTTGAAATACCCATTTAGGTAACTTAAATACAGTTGTTTATCGCCTCCAAAGGGTCTTTTCTCCATGCTTTCGGTCAAAGGAAGGTCAAACCAGACACCAACTAATTTTCCGTTTGGCTTCAGCAGTTGTGCCATTTGTTTGGCATAAGCATTTCGGTTCTCGTCTGTGGGAACAAGAGAGCAGAAAAAAGTCTGTTCGAAGATGAGGTCATATTGACTTTCATGTTCGAAGAAGTCTTCTACTACTAATTGTGCCGTTGGATAATCGGGATTGCGTTCTTGGAATTGCTTTAACGGAAATTCGGAAATATCCATTACAAATACATTTTGAAACCCTTTGTGCCAAAGGTATTCTGCTTCGTAGGCATTACCTGCGCCAGGAATCAAAATAGAGATAGATTTATCTTGAATTTGGTCGATATACGCTTTCAAGGGAGTAGCGGGGTAGCCGATATCCCAACCCGTTCGTTCTTCTTGATAACGTTTGGTCCAATAGTCTTTCTCCTGTGATTTCTTGTTCATTTAATTTTGAGCAGCATGCTGGGCAATAATTGCTAATTTTTCATCAATTTCTTCTTTCGGTAACCATCGCCCTTGCAGCATGACACCCGATAGTTGTTTTAGAGCTGCAATATTTGTCAACGGATTAGAATCTAGCAACACGAGGTCTGCATCTAAGCCTACCTTGATTTCTCCAAAGGTATCAGACATGCCAAAGAAAGTAGCCGGATTCATGGTGCCTGACTGAATGATTTCTAAGGGAGTCATTCCTGCATCCGACATCCCACTAATTTCATGATGTATGGAAAACCCGGGAACATTAAAAAGTTGAGGGGCATCAGAACCTAGCAACATGCCGTGTCCATTTTTACTCAAAGCATTTATGAGTTGTTTCCGGATACTATCAAACCTTTGCCACTGCGTTTGATTGAAACCTGTATCTGTCGCTGTAGATTGTTCCTTGCGCTCTTTCCAGTTTTGCAAGGTAGTTGCTGGCATATATTTCATCTCAGCTTGTTTTAATAATTCATCGGCTGAAACCGGAGCAAACCATCTTTCGAAAAGGCTTTGGGTGGAAACAATCCATACTTCATTTTTTTTAGCAAGCGCAACCAATTCATCGATTTTGGAGGTATCCGCTAAGGGAGTAAAAGCAAAGCCAAAGAAGCCATTTTTTGTTGGGTCGACTTTTTCCGACTCGGGTACAAGGCCCTCTAGAAAACCATCGACATGGTCAATGGAGGCGTACTTACTTTCCAAAGCATGTCGAATGCCAACATCAACGGGAACGTGACCAGCGAATCGGATACCAACTTCGTTCGCCGTTTCTACAACTTGATCAAATACTTCCCTTTGAATACCTGGATGAATTTTCAAAAAGTCATATCCCGCCTTTTTATAGGCGGTCACTTTTTCGATAGCATCTTCCTTGGTTTTGATCGAATTTCCGTTCAAGGAAGGGCTTGAAGTGAAAATACGTGGGCTGATAATTTTTCCCTCCTTGGCCGTGTTGCGGAGACTCAAATGTGCTGGATGACCCAACATACCGCGAATCGTAGTAATACCATTGGAGACGTATAGAAAAAGAATTTCCTCGATACGTTCTGAATGCGTCGATGGGGTCGGAATATGCGCATGCATTTCCGCTAATCCGGGAATGAGAAATTTTCCATTTCCATCAATGATTTTGTTATAGCCTTTTAGGTTTCCATTAGATTCTAAAATGCTTTTAATTTTTCCAGAATCGATAACGATATTACGGTTTTCAAGAAGTTCACCTGAACGTACATCAACGATATTCGTGTTTGAAATTAGTATCGCCGTCGGGCTGATTATTTCTTGTGCCTGGTTACAAGCACATAAAAATGTCAAGTATAAAATTGCAAATAGCTTTTTCATGATAACTAGTTTTTATTTAGTTTCTTCTTTTAGGCTGGCATGCTGAACGGAAGCTTTTAAGAGGGCTTCCAATTGTTTTTTTGAAAATATTTTACCCTTCTGAATTACAGTGTGAATCTGTTGGGTATGTTCAATGTTTTCTAATGGATTTGCATCAAGTAGTACCAAATCTGCCATTTTTTGTTCGGAGATACTTCCATAGGCGTCTTGTTTTAAAAAAGCTGCTCCGTTATAAGCTGAGCTTCTCAGGGCATTCAATGGCGATATTCCATTGGATACCATTTCCTGAAGTTCTTTGTGCAAGGAAACCCCCGGGTAGGTGTATGAATTATAAGCACCGCTGTCTGAGCCCGCAAGTAATCCAACACCAGCATCATCAAGTGATTTGGTTAACTCCCCAAACAACAAATCTAGGGTCTTTCGATCGGCAATGGCTTTTTCCGAAGAATTCTTTGCTCGTTTGATGCGTCCTTCATAGGTTGCGATGAGGCCATCACTCATGTATTTGAGGTAGGCGTCGTTGCTGTGATCTACTTCATCTAGGTAGCTCAAGGTCTTTCCAATGTGCAAGGTGGGCACAACATAGACGTTGTTGTTTTTTAAATGTTGAAAGGTTTTTTTAGCCGTACTGTTTTGGTAATTGGCCATAAGGAGGGGCATAGCTTCCCAGAAGCCGATTTCTTTGTTTTGTAATTGCTGGGTAACTTCTTTTTCATTGGAAGCACATCCCTTCATTACATAATATAAGTGTTCTATAGCATCAATACCAGAATTAACGGCCTCATCTAATTGTACAGTAAAAGGCATATGGCCAGAAACTATAAGGCCCCTTTCTTCAGCTTCAGCAATTGTTTTTAAATAGATTTCTCCAGAAATTCTACTGTCGTATAACTTGACGAAATCAGTTGGAATGGCCTGTAGCGAATCTAGGGCCTGGGTAACATCAGCTTCGGTTGCAACTTCTAGCGAACCGGCCCAGGTTCCATTTGGTCCGTCTATTTTTGGCCCAGAAGTAAATATTTTTGGTCCGACCAGATTGCCTTCTGCAATTGCATTTCTCCAAGCTAAAACAGCATCTGTCAAATCGCCACCGGCATCGCGAACCGTGGTGATTCCATTGGCAATAAATAGGTTTAGGAAGTTTTTGTTGGCGCTTATCAAACTATCTCCGCCGCGAAAATGCACATGGTTATCCCAAAACCCAGGCAGTACATACTTCCCTGTGGCGTCTAAGATTTTTACAGCTTCGAAAGGAGGCTCACTATGCGAATCGCTAATTTTTTTTATCCTTCCTTCAGAAATAAAAATTACTTTTTGTTCAACAGCACCAGTCTCTAAATCAATGATCTTACCGTTTAGAATAACCAAATCAAACTGTTCTTTCTTATCGGAAGAACAACTTAATAGAGAGAGTATAGAGACCCAAAAAAAACAGAGTATTCGCATACCTGAAAAGTATGGAAAATTACCGATTTATCAATCGGCGAATCGCAATAAATACCAGAATAAATACAGAATATCCTATAAAAAATGGCACAATATATTGCTTCAAATCAAGAGCCAACATGACACCAATAAGAAGCAATTGAAAACCTAAACCAAAGGTAGAAACTGCTGTCATAAACCAATTGGGAAGGTTTTGTGCTTCTACAGCATCACGATCTAGTTGGTGTATGACCTTGTCAAAAACACCATAGAACAAGGTGTACAGTCTAAAGAGAATATTTACATCGCGTTGCTTTTCTCCCTTTAGGGCCTTCGGTGTTTCACTTTCAAAGATGCGGCTGGTGGTATCGCCATTGTGCTTGTTTCTTAAGATTACATAGTAATAATTATAGAGTGTGCCCTGCAATTGAATACCAATGAAAGCCAAAAAACTGAGTGCGAGCGAACCGTCAGTTACATACCAAATAGTCATCAAGATCATGAGATTTAAAATGATGTCAGAGACTGAATCTAAGTATCTTCCGGTATATGAGGGCATATTTTTGATTCGGGCCAACTCGCCATCAGCAGCGTCAAGAATTGATTTTAAAACCAAAAAGAATGCCGTGGCTAGGTAGAAATGACTAAGCATGCAAACAATAGCGATTAATCCAGACACAACAAATGCAATGGTAACATGAATGGGCGTAAAGGAAGTATTTTTGAGCGATTGCGCAATAACTTTTGCAGCGGGTCTTCCGTAATCAGACAAGTCCAAGAATTGATTCTGCTTGGGCAGTTTTGACATAGCATCAAGTTCTTGAAGAAAACCAGTAACGGAAACACGTTAGCCTGGTACACTCCGCAGAACCTTATACAAAGATAAGGTTTAATTTACCTTTTAAAAACCCCTAGACTGTGGGCTAATCTTGGTAAAACGGAGCTCCATAAGATGGCAAAGGGTCAATCTGTGATCACTTTGCGCTCTTTCATATGGTATTTGTCGCCCGGCTGTAAAAAATAAAATAGGTTCTCGTCGGCAGGAAGGGTTTTAAGTTGGCTGCCCTCTCGTGACCAAAATGAGCCATCGTATATCAATACTTTGCTTTTTCCCATGACTTCGAAAACATCTCCTGTCACTACTGCTGCTGTACTTTCATCGATACCGATGCCTAGTAATTCTGGTTTATTTTTTAAGATATCGAACATGTCAAACTGCCGATTTCTTGCAAGCACGTGTTGGTCTATGGCGATATTCTTTATAAAACCAAAGCCTTCTTCATGGTCTCCCATCATGATCTGATTGTTTTGGGTATCTCCACGTGCCAAATAAGACCCTTGAATTGTTGCACCAGCTGATGAACCTCCAATAACCCCTCCATTATTCAAAATATCCCAAATGTGTTTTTCAGTTTTGGTGCCGGCATAAGCGTCTACTAATCGCCATTGACGACCTCCTCCAAACCACACCGCTGTTGCATCTGCCAAGGGTTTTACGAAAGTATCGCTTTCTGCCTCCTTCCTGTCATAGGTGTGCAAAACGGTGACATTTGTAGCACCAAAGGCGGCGAGCTGCTTGGCAAACCAAACGTTATTCTGATCTATTTCTCCACCTGCAGCAGTGGGTATTACTACGATTTTGGCATCGCTACCGCCGGCTAATTCAATGAATTTTTTTGTAATGGCTTCGCCTATGCGCCCCCCGCCTACAATAACGAGGGCTCCGTTTTCAGGACCTGTAGTCAAGTTTTCTTGTGCATTGGAAGTAAGGGTTAAGAGTAGGAGGAAGAATAATTTTTTCATGAACAATGATTTTCATAAAGATACGCAGATGCTATGTTTTGATCAAGGTTTCGTTGGATCTTAGTATCTTTCACAGCGATGAAACAAAAAGCCACTTGGTACTATCTCCTTCTTTTGATTTTAGCAGGAGAGGCCGTTTTTATTCTCCCCTTTGTATTACCGCGCATTTTTAGACCTACCGTATTGGATGTGTTTGCCTTAGATAATACGCAGATAGGACTTTGTTTTTCGGTTTATGGCCTTGTCGCGATACCTTCCTATTTGCTCGGGGGACCTTTAGCCGATAAATTTCCTCCACGAAAATTAATGGCCATAGCGCTCTGGATGACTGCCGCTGGAGGCTTAATATTCGCAACATTCCCCAGTTTTAAAAGCTTACAGCTTTTGTATGGGTATTGGGGCTTTACGACTATCTTTCTCTTCTGGGCTCCCATGATAAAAGCAACCCGCGTTTGGGGAGGCGCCAGTTCGCAAGGGAAAGCATTCGGACTTTTGGATGGTGGGCGTGGATTGACCGGTTTTCTTTTTGGACTTCTAGGAGTCTTTATTTTCTCCATTTTTATTTCGGATAATGTTGCAACTGCATTGCTGCCAGAAAGGCAAGAAGCCTTTAAATATGTTATTTATTGTTCAACGTTGATTATTACCATTATCGGAATTCTGACTTGGTTTTTTATGAAGTCCGATGTAGATGAAAAAAAAATCTTGCTGGACCGGATTTCAGTGAAGCAGATTATCTCTGTTTTGAAACTACCTGCAGTAGTATTACTCATGGTGATTATTCTATGTGCCTATGTAGGCTACAAAATAACAGATGTTTTATCTTTATATGCCAGCGAAGTTATGCTATACGACGAAGTGAAAGCGGCGCAAACAGGAACGTTTCTGCAGTTCCTTAGACCTGCAACGGGGATATTCTTAGGTCTCCTTGTCGACCGATTTAGAATTAGCTTAGCTCTAGTTTATAGTTTTGGCGCTTCAATTATTGGGGGGATTTTGTTCGCGACAGGAAGTATTGAACCTTCAACAACAGCACTGTTCTTCATGTCTATTATAATTATTGCATTGGGTGTATATTCGGCTAGGGCTTTATATTTTGCAGTAATGCAAGAAGGAAAGATTCCATTAGTATTAACAGGTACGGCTGTAGGTTTAGTTTCTTTGGTAGGCTATACACCAGATATCTTTGCGGGCCCTGCTTATGGGTATTTATTAGATGCCCACCCAGGAGAAGAAATCGGTCATCAAAACGTCTTTTGGATGCTAACCGCCTTTGCAGTTGTTGGCGGAATTGCCGCTACTATTTACTATCGTTTATACGGTCGCGAGAATTAGGCTCCCCACCCGTTGCGAGCTTTGATATTGTCATGGCATAGTTGGGTGATTTCGGCAATTCTTTTCCGACGGGTTTCTTCCCGTTTGGCCTGATTCAGATAATACAAATAACTTTTTCGTTGTCCTCGCGTAAAATTTTGGAAATTGGAATAGGCAATGGGGTTTTGATCAAAAGCATCTTGCAGTTCCTTGGGTATTATTCCTTTTTCCACAGCATCTAAGGCCGTCCATGAACCGTTCTTTTTGGCTGTACGTATTGATTGAAGTCCACTATTGTGCATTAGATTTTTTTTCTTGAGATCTTTGATATGGTCTTTGTTGACCTTACTCCAAACACTTTTAGGTTTACGAGGGCAGAAGTATTGTCTTCGTTTTCCTGTGCCTATGTTTTTTACAGTGCTGTCAATCCACCCATAACAAAGCGCAACGCGAACGGCTTCCTCCCAACGCATGCTTTCGTTCTCATGTGATACCGCATAGAAAATAAGATAAATACCTGTTGCTTGCATATGGTTGTCATGCAGCCACGCTCTCCATTCAGTATCGTTTTTGAAATAGTATTCCTGCATATTTTTAATCGAATTCAGGCAATCTGTTATTTTTCTTTAAAAATAATACTTAAAACTTGATGAATACTTGACATTTCATTGTGAATGTCTATTTTTAGGAGTTGTATCAAAATCTAAACTTGATGTTAACCAAGAGTTTCCTTATTTCGGGGAATGAAAGTAAACCAGATTATTTATGAGAAAAATTGCAATCGTTGTATGTGTTGTTTTCGGATTGTTTCTTGCCAGTTGCGGAAACAAGCGGGAAGGAAAACCTAAGGTATTGGTCTTTTCAAAAACTATGGGTTTTAAACATGCCTCTATTCCTGCCGGAATAGCCGCTATTCAAAAACTCGGTATTGAAAACGGATTTGTAGTTGACACTACGAAAAATGCCGAACTCTTTAATGAAGAAAACCTCCAACAATATTCATCCATAATTTTTCTTAGTACCACAATGAATGTACTCGACCATGAGCAAGAAGCCGCTTTTGAGCGGTATATTCAAGCTGGTGGCGGTTATGTTGGTGTACATGCAGCGGCAGATACAGAATATGACTGGGGATGGTATAACAAGCTAGTTGGTGCGCAATTCTTAAGTCATCCTGCGGGAACCCCCGAAGCTGATTTTATTATCAAAGACAACAGTTTTATAGCTACAAAACACTTCACAGATTCTATTTGGCATAGATCTGATGAACTCTATAACTACAAAAGAATCAATGCTGATGTGAACGTCTTGATGACGGTTGATGAATCAACCTACGAAGGAGGAGCGAACGGAGACTTTCATCCGATTGCCTGGTACCATGAATTTGATGGAGGGCGTGCATTTTATACAGGAGCAGGTCATACTGACGAAAGTTATGAAGAAGAGCCTTTTTTAAAGCATTTGTTGGGGGGAATTCAATATGCCATTGGCGATAATCTCAATTTAGATTACAGTAAGGCTACAACGCAGTTGCCACCTGATATCGACCGTTTCTCTAAAGTGGTTCTTTCGGAGGGTAAATTTTATGAACCTACTGAGATGACCATTTTACCCAATCATGATGTGCTAATCGGGCAACGTCACGGTGAAATATTGAGATACAATGCAGAAACCAAGGAATTGACCGAAGTTGCCAAACTAGATGTGTATGACAAAACATTACATACGCCTGGAGTGAATGCGGAAGAGGGTTTGATGGGCTTGCAAAAAGACCCAAATTATGCGACCAACAATTGGATATATGTCTTTTATGCACCCACCGGAGATGAAGAAGTCAATCGTTTGTCACGTTTTAAATATGCTGATGGCACCTTTGACTTGGCTTCAGAACAAAAGATTATTGATGTGGCCTCACAACGCGAAATTTGCTGTCATACAGGAGGTTCCATAGCTTTTGGGGGAGACGGGTTGCTTTATCTTTCCACTGGAGATAATTCTACACCTTTCAATGAAAGGGGTGCTAAGTTTGTAAATGAAGGTTATGCACCTTTGAATGACCTTCCAGGGAAGCAACAGTACGACGCCAGACGCTCTTCGGGCAATACCAACGATCTAAGGGGTAAAATTCTTCGTATCAAGGTAAATGAAGATGGCAGTTATGCTATTCCTGATGGAAATTTGTTCGCACAAGGAACCGAAAAGACCAGACCAGAAATTTATACCATGGGACATCGCAACCCGTATCGTATATCGGTCGATTCGAAACGCGGCTATGTGTATTGGGGAGATGTTGGGCCTGATGCACGCGAAGATAGGCTCGATACTCGAGGTCCAAGGGGTTATGATGAAATGAATCAAGCCAGGGCAGCGGGAAACTTTGGTTGGCCCTTATTCATTGGAGATAACAAGCCCTATGTAGATTATGATTATGCTACGGGAGAAAGTGGCATCACCTTTGACCCTGAAAAGCCCATTAACGATTCTGAGAACAACACAGGGCTTCGTGAATTACCACCAGCACAACCAGCTTATGTATTTTACCCCTATGCGGAGACCTCAGAATTCCCACAGGTAACTTCGGGCGGAAGAAACGCCATGGCAGGCCCTACCTACTATTCCGATGAATTTCCAAATGGAGGAGGATTGCCCGCTTATTATGATGGAAAAGTGATTATTTATGATTGGATGCGTGGTTGGATGAAGGCTGTTACTTTGTTCGATGACGGTTCTTTTAGCAAGATGGAACCTTTTGCCTCTGATATCAAGGTGAGCAACTTGATTGATATGGAAATGGGACCAGATGGGCGTCTTTACCTTTTGGAATATGGTAGCGCGTGGTTTTCGGCGAATGAGGACTCTGGCTTGAGCTTTGTCGAGTTCAATGGAGGAAATCGGCCTCCTGTTATAGACAATATGATAGTAGATAAGACTTCTGGAAAGCTTCCATTGACCATTAATGCTAGTGTAGAGGCAAGAGATCGTGAGAAAGATGCGATAAGCTACGTTTGGAATTTAGGCAATGGAGAAACCAAGGAAACCACAGCGCCAAAAATTGCGCACACCTATACCGATGCAGGAGATTTTAAAGTATCGGTTGAGGTAAAAGATGCTGGAGGCGAATCTGCGAAAAGTCAAAGCGTTTCGGTGGTTGCCGGCAATGGCAGACCAGAAATCGCTATTAATATTAATGGGGGTAATTCGTCCTTCTTCGTACCGGGCCAGCCTGTGAATTATGAGGTTACAGTAACCGATGAGGAAGGTGAAATCGACCCATCGAATATTTATGTTTCAGTAGATTATCTAGAAGGAATGGATAAAGTTGCCATGTCACTTGGGCACCAACAAGCCTCGGCAGCGGTAACCGGTGAGGCACTGACCCTTGCAATGGATTGCAAATCGTGCCACAAGGAAGCGGAGGCATCTATAGGACCCAATTACATGGAAGTTGCTCAAAAATACAAAGATGATAATGGGGCTATGGCTTATTTACAAAAGAAAATCAAAGAAGGCGGTTCTGGTGTTTGGGGAGATGTGATGATGGCAGCGCATCCGAATATTTCTTCCGATGAGACCCGCCAAATAGCGACTTATATCTTGTCATTGGCAGGTGATGATAACAAGAAGCCTTCTTTACCTCCAAAAGGTACTGTTGTGGCCGAAGCCGCAGCACCAGGCCATATGATGGTATTAACAGCCAGCTATACAGACCAAGGAGCGGCAGGAGCTGTCCCTTTAACAGGCTCTAAATCGATAGCATTGTCAAGCAATACAGTCTTGTTCAATGATCAGATGAATACCGATGGAATGCAGTCCATCGCTTTTAATGGAATGGATTTATTGCTTCTATCTGGTGCAAACGGATGGTATGAAATTGAGGATATTGATCTTAGTGGAGTGAAAGCGGTTATTATTGCTGCTGGATGGCAAGAAGCACCAAAAGTCGCTTATGATTTTGAGGTGCGATCAGGAGCGCCTGATGGAGAAATTATTGGTAAAGGAAGAATGAATGTGCCCCCAGCTGGGGCTCCGGGTGGAGCAGCCGTTGTGCCGCTCACAGGAAAAACAGATGGAAAAGCAGATCTTTTTATCACCTATGCGGTTGAAGAAGGTAAAACACCAGCCCAGATAGCTTTGGTAAATACTACCTTTAACTAAAACGATTAATTCATGAGATGAAAGCATTCGACTTGGTCGGATGCTTTTTTATATTTGATAGCGATGATAACCAATACTACCAGACGATTTTGGTACGCCCTATTAATGTCACTCGCCTTTTTGGTGCGGAATCGAAGTATGCGCAAATGGTTTTGGGTACCCTTGGTGCTCATTGGTATTGGATTTCTTCTTCCCCAGAACATGATTATTCCCGTTAAGGATGCTACGACCAGCAGTTGGGATGACGAATCGTTTTGGGCCTATCCTTGGGGGAGCTCAATTACGCACAAGGGTATTGATATTTTTGCTGATAAGGGTACAGACATTATAGCGGCCACATACGGAATTGTTGTTTATACTTACGAAGGAGGAAAAGGAGGGAAGTCCGTTATGGTTTTAGGCCCCAAATGGCGTTTTCACTACTACGCCCATATGGACGAAATCAAAACCTTTGTTTTCAAACCCTTAAAAAGAGGAACCGTTATTGGTACGGTTGGCAATACCGGAAATGCTATAAACACGCCCCCGCATTTGCACTATGCCATTACCTCGCCCTTTCCGTATCCAAAATTGTATGATAACGAATCGGTTCAAGGTTGGAAGCGCATGTTTCATTTGGATCCTGATATTTGGCTTCGGTAAATTACTTTTGCGTATGGATTATCAAGAATTTAAAAAATCACTAGCGGAAGAATTTCCGCCTGAAGATTGGTCAGCGGTCTTAAAATCGCTTTGGTATGATGCCAATGGGAAATGGGAAGCCTCTCATGATATTGTTGACGGAATGAACAATGCGATTGCCAAATGGGTTCATGCCTATCTACATAGAAAGGAGGGTGATGATTGGAACGCCAGATACTGGTACCGACAGGCTGGAAAGTCTTTTCCCAAGAGATCACTTGAAGAAGAACATCGCGAACTAGTTGAATTTATTCTAAATCAGTAGTCGGAATATTCCGTGGGATACAAAAGCCGTGTATCATTGCGCGATACCGTGTTTTGATATTTGGGTATGACCTTTAGTTTATTCCATTCTGGCGAATCAACAAATGCTTTCCAGTTGGCATCCCTTACCTCTTGATTTGCGTGTGTAGTCATATACATTAAATTCGGCATACGAGCACCTGAAAGTACCTCTGCGTAAAACACGGCATTAAATCCGAGCTTATCGAAAAGCGCTACTTCACCACCGGCATTGAACATGTCTACCTTCTTTTTGTAGAGTTCTTCGGTTGCCGACTCATAACTTCGCAACTCATATATACGGTCTTTGCGTGGGCCATCTAATGTTGACGGCCTCATTTTGGGCATGTCAACAAAGGCTTTCATTAAAGCGGACTCGATGCGCGCATAAGGGGGCTTGTCATGCGGGGCTTCTAAATACGCCTTCCCCTTAGATTTATAAGATTCATTGGTGGCTAGTGCATCCTCTAATAAACGAAACTGAACCAAGGAGGAAAAAGGAATCAAAACATAGGTCTTCTTAGACGTATCGTTTTCAGAAGGTCTTGGTTTAAAAACTCCGATGTTCTTTATGTCTAATGCCTTCAAAGCAGGCATAAAAGCGTTTTCGAGATAGTTATCGGTTAACTTTTCCTGAGCTTCGTTATCAAAAGAATATATCTTAAGCTGATAGTATTCTTGAGTCTGGGCCTTAGCTTGCATTATTCCAAAAAGAAGTATAACGGCAAGAAGGTTTCGTACTATTTTCATGATAGATGTTTTTAGTCTATGAAGATACATTTTTTTGAAAGCAGATGCTATTTTCAATGCCTTGATATTGTCCGTAATTGGCTATTCGCTGGTAACCGTTCTTTTCATAAAGTGCGATAGCTTCTGGTTGTCGTTTGCCTGTTTCCAGAATGCAATGTGAGTTGCCCAGCTCGGCAGCCCATATCTCTAGGGCTTTTAGAATTTGTGTTGCATAGCCTTGTCCTCTTTCTGAAGGAGGTACGTACATCCGTTTTACCTCCATGGTAGTGTCTTCAAATGCTTTCAGCGCACCACAACCTACGGCCTTCTTATCAATATATAAAACGATGACGTGATGTAATTGGTCAATACTATTGAATTGATGATAAAACTCATGATCTTCACCATCACGTTCGCCAAGATCTGCATCCAATTGCGCTACAAGTTTTATAAAGTCGAGATTTTTTGAATCTGTACGTTTGGGTTGATTTAACATGCTACTTGGTACTTAAACAGATATAGATACACCCTTGGAACTGTTGTTTTTTGAACTGTCAAAATAGAAATCGATTCGCCCTACATTTATGCCAAAGCACCCCACTTGGTTTACCAAAACTTCTTTGCCTTTGTTGTTTGTCACAATATCAGGTTTGTCTAAAAAAGTGTGCGTATGTCCTCCTATGATGAGGTCGGTATAATTTGTTTTCGAAGCCAGTGTTAGGTCATCAGGTCTTTCTTCCCAGGCTTCATATTCGTATCCCAAATGAGATAAACAGATAATAAGATCACATCGTTCTTCCTCTTTTAACCGCCCTTCGATATCAAGCGAAATTTCATAGGGATCTAGATATATGGTTTCCTTATACAATTTCTTACTTACCAACCCCTCTAGTCCTATGCCGATGCCATAAACTCCAACTTTAATACCATCAAGGGAATAGGTTTTATAGGGTTTGGTAAATCCGTTTAATACGGTATTCTTAAAATCGTAATTTGCAGATAATAAATCGAATTTGGCGTGTGGTAGTTGCGCATATAGACCTTCTAAACCATTGTCAAAATCATGGTTCCCTATGGTCGCAGCATCGTATTTGAGCATACTCATGAGTTTAAATTCCAACTCTCCACCGTAAAAATTGAAGTAAGGAGTGCCTTGAAAAATATCACCTGCGTCGAACAAGAGGGTATTTTTGTTCTCTTTGCGAATAGCATCGACTAAAGCAGCTCTTCTCGCAAGTCCTCCAAGATTTGGGTAAATAGAGTGGTCTTTCGGAAAGGCATCGATATGGCTGTGAACATCATTGGTGTGTAAGATGGTTATGTGTTTGTCTCCATCATTCGAACATGAGGCTAGTGGGAGTCCGCCCAAGCCTACAAATGCCGAGCTTGCCGCAGTATTTGCTATAAATTTTCTTCTGTCCATTAATTCAATTTATAAAATCGGTCATCCACTTTGGCACGTAGCGTATCTACTTTTGTAAAGTAATCGATCATCGCATTTCTAATTAAATAGTCGGTATCGGTCGTGCCAAGCATCCCTTTGAAGAAACCCATATTATCGCCTCCAGTGACCAGATAATTTGAGGTTGCTACGTAGTAATTTTTGTTTTCAATAAAGGGGCTACCTTGAATTTTTAGTGATTTTAGCTTATCGTTTTGATCTAAGACTATCTGCATACCACTAATGGGATGTGCTCGTTTTGAACTGATTAAAAAATCTATCATTTCAAGAACAGCCGCGCCGCTTAGCTCGACCACAACAATGGAATTCTCAAAAGGCATAACCTCATAAGCGGTTCGAGCCGAAACATTTCCTTTAGAGATAATGGAACGAATTCCCCCATGGTTCAAAAGAACGAAATCGATATCCGCACCCTTACGTGATTTAAAGATAGGATTTGCCTCTTGAAGAATAATATCGGCCATGAGATTTCCTTCGGAGGTATTATACACTCCATCTCCTTTGGTTAACATATAAGGGGCATAGGCTAGGGTGCTATCTAAAACTTCGTTAACCCTTTTACGATAGGGAGCCACAAAGTTTTCAACCGAATCAATTTCCATCAAAGTGCTGTCAATGGCCAAGTGTTTGGCATCAATTTTGGAGAGGGAAGGAGGAGACTCTTTACAAGAGGCGAAAAAGAATAATGTTATAATTATAACAAATTGTTGTATTTTTAAATTCATAATCCTTTTTATCTTGCGCCTTAAATATGTATTGATATTCTTTACATTTGTCAATAGACAAGTTCCAAAGGTAAAAATACATGTTTAAGGGAATAAAAGATAAGTTAAAGTTCAAATCTGGAGTTAAATTTTTAAATGAGGAACTCCAAAAGCCTTTCGCTGCGGTTGAACGCAAAAAGGGGATAACCTCTGTTGCTTGTTTGGTTGATTTGGATGCTTTTGAAAATGCAAACCTGTTTTATGAGTTTGTAGAGGATTATGGTTTACGCCCTAATGCGGTTAAAATAATAGGGTATAAAAGTTATTACGATAAAAATTCTCCATATGCTACACCGGTTTTCTCGGATAAGGATTTGGGTTGGAACGGAAAAATCGAGAATAGCTACGTACTAGAGTTTTTAAGCCGTGAATATGATATGTTGGTTAACTATTATACGCATGAAAACCTGCTATTACATTTGATGAGTGTAAAGACCAGAGCAAGGGTGCGTGTGGGGTTCAAAGCAATTGACTCAAGGTATAATGATTTGATTTTAGATACCCCAATGAAGGATTTTAGAGTTTTTAAACAAGAACTTAAGAAGTATTTGAGAGTTCTTAACGAAATTAAATGATGAAGCAGTTAGTAGGTACAGGTGTAGCATTGGTGACTCCGTTTAAAAAGGATTTTTCAATTGATACAGAGGCGTTAAAACGTATAGTTGACTATTGCGTTGATGGAGGAGTAGACTATCTTGTGGTTCTGGGTACTACAGGCGAATCGGTCACCTTAAACAAGGCCGAAAAAATGCTTGTTATGAACACCATTGTTAAAGCAAACGACGGTAGGTTACCCCTGGTTTTAGGTATTGGAGGAAACAGTACTTACCGCATAGTTCATGAGGTTCGGGCTTTTCAGTCTGATGATTTTGACGCTATTCTTTCGGTTTCCCCCTACTATAATAAACCTACGCAAGAAGGAATTTACCAGCACTTTAAGGCGATTTCCGAAGTGGCTACAAAACCGATTATTCTATACAATGTTCCAGGAAGAACCGGTAGTAATATGTTGCCTAGCACCGTACTGCGCCTAGCGGAAGATTTTAAGAATATAGTAGGTATTAAGGAGGCTTGTGGCGATATGAAACAAGTACAACAATTAATCGATGGCAAACCAAATGAGTTTCACGTTATTTCAGGTGATGACCCAACCGCTTTGGCAACGGTCTTGGCCGGTGGATCAGGTGTGATTTCCGTGCTAGGACAAGGGCTCCCTGAACTGTTCTCAAACATGATTCGATTAGGGTTGGAACATAACTACGAAGAATCTACAAAACTTCACGAAGCAATGTCTAAAGGAATGGACCTTATTTTTGAAGAGGGAAATCCTGCGGGAATAAAATCTATTTTTGAAACCCTACAACTGTGCGACGCAACGGTGAGATTACCGCTTGTGGAAGCATCGGCTGAACTGAAAGAAAAAATAGCAACTTTCGTAAAACCCTTTTTAAAGGTTACAGCATAAAATGAGGATTTATCGTAAAGCGTTAAATCTTCACTAAAAGTATTGGCTATCGCCTTTAATCGGCCTATTTTCGTGCAGTAAAAATGTTTTTTATATCCATTGATAATCCGTAATTTTGCAAAATGTTTTCGAAAATAAGACGCCTGCTTCCTTTTTTATTCCTTCTTATGCTTTTCGCATCATGTAGTGAGTACCAAAAAGTGCTGAAAAATACAGAGGTGAAACCGAAGTATGATATGGCTCAAAAATTTTATGATGCTGAGGACTACAAAAGGGCACTTCGGCTTTTTGAGCAGATTGCGCCCAAGTATGTGGGTAAACCTCAAGGGGAGCGCGTAATGTTCTTTTTGGCCGATTCTTATTTTAATCGGGAAGACTACAATATGGCTGGTTATCAATTTGAACGTTTTATTAAATCGTACCCAAAGAGCGACAAAGTGCCGGAGGCAGCATTTTCAGGGGCCAAAAGTTATTTTGAATTGTCACCCAGCTATTCTTTAGACCAAACAGATACAGATAAGGCTTTGGTGAAATTACAGGCTTTTATCAATGCTTATCCCGAATCAGAGTTTTTTGCTGAAGCAAACGATATGGCCAAGCAACTAACAACAAAAAAGGAGCGTAAGGCGTTTGAGATTGGAAAACAGTTCAACAAATTAGGAGAATTCAATTTTGATGTTTTGCGATCAGCGGTGGCTGCGCTTGATAATTTTGTCTCTGATTACCCAGGTTCTATTTATCGCGAAGAAGCACTCTTCCTAAAGTTGGAAGCCACTACAAATATGGCATTAAATAGTTTTGAGTCTTTGAAACAAGAACGTTTGGAAAATGCCAAGAATGCATATCAAGTGCTTAAAAAGCAGTACCCAGAAACAAAATTTGCCAAGAAGGCAGATAACTTATTAGAAAAAATAGAGAAGGAATTGCAAAATTCCACCGATATAACAGCAACAAAATAAATAGTTTTCATTATGAATATGAATGATTTAAAGAATTCAAAAGCTCCTGTTTCTACTACAACCATTAACAAGAACGAGTTTGATGCTCCAACAGATAATATCTATGAAGCAATTTCGATTGCCTCAAAGAGAGCGATTCAGATCAATTCTGACATCAAGAAAGAACTTCTTGAAAAACTAGAGGAGTTTGCTACCTACAGTGATAGTCTTGAGGAAGTTTTTGAAAACAAAGAGCAAATTGAAGTATCTAAGTTCTACGAAAAATTGCCAAAGCCACATGCATTGGCCGTTGAAGAGTGGTTAACAGACAAGATTTACTATAGAAATACCGAGAAAGACGCATAAATTATGCTAGGCGGTAAAAATATCCTTATCGGAATTACTGGAGGAATTGCCGCTTACAAAACTACTTTTCTCGTTCGTTTATTGATAAAAGCTGGTGCTAACGTCAAAATTATTTTGACAGAAAGCGCCAGCTCTTTTGTTTCCCCATTGACCCTCGCCACACTCTCTAAAAATCCTGTGCTATCTTCTTTTGTAAAAGAAGAAAATCATACTATCGACTGGAATAACCATGTTGAATTGGGATTGTGGGCCGATATCATGTTAATCGCTCCTGCTACGGCCAATACCTTGTCTAAAATGGCAAATGGTACTTGTGATAATTTGCTCCTGGCTACCTATCTCTCTGCAAAGTGTATGGTATTCTACGCTCCTGCTATGGATCTCGATATGTACAAGCATCCATCTACAAAGGCTTCTTTTGAAAAATTAGCTTCTTTTGGAAACACCATGATCCCTGTAACCTCAGGAGAATTGGCTAGCGGACTGCATGGTGAAGGGCGCATGGCGGAACCAGAGGATATTGTGGATTTTATTAAACAGCGCTTGTCTCAAGGACTACCTTTAAGTGGTAAAAAAGTACTGATAACGGCAGGCCCAACCTATGAGGCTATCGACCCTGTTCGTTTTGTGGGAAATCATTCTACAGGATTGATGGGTTATGAGTTGGCAAAAGAAGCAGCAAGGTTAGGGGCTGAGGTTATCTTGGTTTCTGGACCTTCACATCTCACGGTAAAACATGATTTGATAAGCTTGATAAAAGTTGTTTCGGCAGATGAGATGTACGATGCGGTTCATTCTCATTACAAAAACATTGATATCGCCATTTGTGCCGCGGCTGTGGCAGATTATCGCCCAAAGTCGGTTGCAAGTCAAAAGATTAAGAAGGCTTCCGAGGATTTGTCGATTGTGCTGACGAAGAACAAAGACATCCTTTTGTCTCTTGGTAAGGCAAAGAAAAATCAATTTTTGGTAGGGTTCGCATTAGAGACTGAGAACGAAGTTGAAAACGCCAAAGGAAAGCTACAGAAGAAAAATCTAGACGCAATAGTTTTAAACTCCCTCAACGATTCTGGAGCAGGTTTTGGGAAGCCTACGAATAAAATCACTTTTATAGATAAGAATTCCACTATTAAAGCGTTTGATTTAAAAAGTAAAACAGCTGTCGCTGTAGATATTTTTCAAGAAATCACCAGTAGAATCAATGCGTAATCTACTTACTATACTAATTTGTGGACTGTTATCCCTGAGCATGTATGCGCAGGAATTAAATTGCACAGTGACTGTAAACTCAGATCAGGTGTCACAGGGTGATTTGCCAGTTTTTAGAACGCTAGAGCGGTCATTGAACGATTTTGTGAATAAGAACAAATGGACAAATCGCGCTTTTAATGAAAATGAGCGTTTGAACGCCCAGTTATTCATTACCATTACCAAGTATGAGTCGAACCGATTTGAAGGTAATATTCAAATTCAATCTACTCGACCAGTTTTTAATACCTCTTATGAAACTCCAATCTTTAATTACAAAGACGGCCAATTTTCATTTCAATATATCGAATTTGAACCTTTGGTTTATAACCCCAATGTTTTTGATTCAAATTTAGTGGGTGTAGTTGCTTACTATATTTATATTATGTTAGGTCTTGACGCTGATAGTTTTTCTTTAGAAGGGGGTTCTGAGTACTTTAAGGAAGCCCAGAAAATTGTAACCCAGGCCCAGGGAACAAATTACAAAGGATGGAGCCAAACAGGAGACCGTACACGTTTTGAATTGGTTGATGATCTTTTGTCAAATACATATCGCGAATACCATGTGGCGATGTATAACTACCACAGAAAAGGATTAGACATTTTAGGCGATAACAATAGCACTGGTAAACAAGTAATTCAAGGTACTATGAACTTGTTCGCCACCATGCAAAAACGGCGCCCGAATGCTTTTTTGACGCAGATCTTTTTTGAGACGAAATCTGATGAAATTGCCAATATTTTTTCCGACGGCCCAAAAGTTGATGTCGTTAAGCTTAAGGAAACCTTGAACAAGGTGGCGCCTTACTTTTCCAGCACTTGGAACGATATCAAATATTGATCTCTGTAATATTTAAAATATCAATTATCTTTACCGCACTAATATGCTCAGATAGTGCTGTCAAACCTCTCCATAAAAAATTACGCTCTTATAGATGAGTTGAATGTTTCCTTTGCAGAAGGTTTTACCATAATTACCGGTGAAACTGGCGCGGGAAAATCAATTCTTTTAGGAGGACTTTCTCTTGTTTTAGGAAAACGAGCAGATTTAAGTGCCTTGCGAGACAAAGACCAAAAATGTATAATTGAGGCGGAGTTTGAGATTAAGAAGTACAAACTCAAGTCATTTTTTAAACAAAACGATTTAGATTATGATGACCTTACCATAGTGCGACGGGAGATACTTCCAAGCGGAAAATCTAGAGCCTTTATCAATGATACTCCTATTACTTTAGATATACTTTCCCAGTTGGGTAATCAACTTATTGATGTGCATTCACAGCATCAAACTTTACAACTTGCTGACAATGATTTCCAGCTCAAGGTTATCGATGCCTTAGCCGACAATAAAAACACACTTCAAGACTATAGTGTGAACTTGGGGGCTTATAAAAAGACGGCTAAAGAGCTTGAACAACTGATTGAATTTCAGCAGAATGCCGATAAGGAATACGATTACAACAGTTTTTTGTTGAAGGAGCTAGAAGAAGCTTCGCTACACCTTGGAATGCAGGAAAAATTAGAAGCACAATATGAGCAATTGAACAATGTAGAGTCAATTATGGAGCAGTTGTCAAAAGGCGATCAATTGCTAAATGATGAGCAAGTGGGTATAATGAACCTGTTGAGTGAACTGAAACAGACAGCAGGCAAACTATCCGCATTCGGTAGTCAATATGCACAACTGAGCGAGCGAATTCAATCTGTTTTTATAGAAATGGACGATATCGCCGGCGAGATACGATCGTTTCAAGAACAAATAGAAGCAAATCCACGGGTATTGGAGGAAGTTAGTGGAAAACTGCAATTGCTGTTCAACTTGCAAAAGAAACATGCAGCGGCTGATGTTGAATCTTTATTACGTATTAAAGAAGAGCTAAGGGAGAAAGTTGGGGTTACTGAAAATCTTGAATCGAACATTGAGAAACTTCGAGAGGAACTAGTGAAAAATGAGATGGTCTTACAAGAAGTGTCTAATACACTGAGTGAACGAAGAAATCTAGTTTTGTCCAACTTAAAACAACAACTAGAGGGCAGCTTGGAGCTTTTGGGAATGCCTAGTGCTTCCTTTCAAATTGAAATTCATCGCGCATCTAGTTATAAACCCAATGGCAACGATGACCTGATCTTTTTGTTTTCAGCGAATAAAGGCAGTGGTTTCGGTGCTTTGAAGAAGGTGGCTTCAGGAGGTGAACTATCACGAATTATGCTTACGATAAAATCCATTCTGGCTAAATACGAGCACCTGCCTACGATGATGTTTGATGAGATAGATACAGGGGTTTCTGGTGAAATCTCAAATAAAATGGGAGATATCATGGCAGCAATGAGTAAGAACATGCAAGTATTTTCTATTACACACTTGCCACAAGTTGCTTCAAAAGGCAACCAGCATTTCAAAGTTTACAAGACAGAAGAGGGCAATACAACGCAAACCAAGATGAAAAAACTTTCGGCAGATGAAAGAGTGGTAGAATTGGCCGAAATGTTAGGTGGTAGTGACCTTTCCGATTCGGCAATAGCGCATGCAAGGCAGTTGTTGAATTGAATAGATAAAAGACAGAGGTGTCATGTCAGATACCCGAACTTCTCTAATAGTATATCTTGAAGCTACAATGGCATACCCAGACTTTTATCTTTCTGCCAACTGCTACCGTATACTGCAACTTTTTAAATATCTTTGACAACTTTAAGCAACTACTGAAAACTAAAATACATGTCTTATAATTTATTAAAGGGAAAAAGGGGAATCATTTTTGGAGCTTTAGATGAGAATTCCATCGCTTGGAAAACTGCCGAAAGGGTACATGCCGAAGGTGGTACTTTTGTGCTGACAAATGCTCCCGTCGCAATGCGTATGGGGCAAATCAAAGTTTTGGCCGAACAAACTGGTTCCGAAGTTATTCCTGCTGATGCCACAAGTCAAGAAGATTTGGAGAACTTGGTAAGCAAGTCTGTAGAGATCCTTGGTGGAAAGTTAGATTTTGTACTGCATTCAATTGGTATGTCTATAAATGTTAGAAAAGGACGTCATTATACCGATGAACATTATGATTTTACTACAAAGGGATGGGATATTTCAGCACTTTCATTTCATAGGGTGATGCAAAGTCTATATAAAGCAGATGCCATGAATGAATGGGGCAGCATTGTCGCGCTAACATACATGGCCGCGCAACGTACTTTTCCTGATTACAATGATATGGCTGATAACAAAGCCTATTTGGAATCTGTGGCGCGTAGTTTTGGGTATTTCTTCGGGAAGGAAAAGAAAGTGAGAGTAAACACCATCTCGCAGTCTCCAACAGCAACTACGGCTGGGTCTGGCGTAAAAGGTTTTGATGGATTCATTAGCTATGCAGAAAAAATGTCGCCTCTTGGAAATGCTTCGGCTCAAGATTGCGCCGATTATACGGTTTCTTTGTTTTCAGACCTTACAAGAAAAGTGACCATGCAAAATCTATTTCATGATGGCGGCTTTTCAAATACTGGGGTGAGTCAAGAAGTGATTGAGCAGTTCGAATAGTTATCACCAACGGTACATTCTTTTTTGATTTTTCAAACGAATACGTATGGAGCTTTCCTTTTCTTTTATTGTTCCTGTTTATAACAGGCCTAATGAGATTAGAGAGTTGCTCCAGAGTTTACAAGCGCAAACCAGTCAAATTCCTTTTGAAGTAGTTATTGTTGAAGATGGTTCCACTGAATCTTCCGAAGAAATAGTGCAGCAGTTTCAAAACGAATTATCCATTTCCTACTACAAGAAAAATAATACTGGTCCTGGAGATTCACGTAATTTCGGAATGCGACAGGCGCTAGGTAATTATTTTATTGTTTTAGACTCTGACTGTATTTTACCACCAGACTATCTCCAAATTGTCTACAAAGCCCTACAGCAAGACTATGTGCATTGCTTTGGTGGACCCGATAATGCCCATGAGACGTTCAGCCTGATCCAGAAAGCTATTAACTATGCTATGACATCGGTATTGAGTACAGGTGGAATACGAGGAGGGAAAAATTCGATTGACAAATTTCAGCCACGAAGTTTCAATATGGGTATTTCAAAAGAAGCGTTTGAAAATACAAAAGGCTTTGGTAATATTCACCCAGGAGAAGACCCTGATTTGACCTTTCGTTTGTGGAATAAAGGTTATGAAACTCGTTTGATTCCAGATGCTTTTGTCTATCACAAACGCCGTATTGATTGGAGTAAATTCTATGCTCAAGTACATAAATTTGGAATGGTACGGCCTATTTTGAACATTTGGCATCCCCAAACAGCTAAGCTAACCTATTGGTTTCCCAGCGTTTTTTGTATTGGTTTTGTTGTAGCATCAATTTTAGCCATCATGGGAGTTTCAGCTTTTTTGCTACTGTATGTAATTTATTACCTTCTTGTTTTTATTGATGCTATATTCAAGACAAAAAGCCTTGTAATTGCATTGTGGGCCGTACTTGCGGTACAAATACAATTTGTTGGATATGGATTGGGTTTTTTAAAATCAACTGTTCTTCTTAACTTCACGAGAAAGAAGCCTCAAGAACTTTTCCCAAACGTATTCTTTTAAAAATGCCTACTCGTGATACAAAAGATCAAAAACAGCTTAAAAAAGCGCAAAGTAAAGGTATTTCTGATATTCTTATTTTGCTCAACTTCGGCTTGGTTTATAAGCAATTTATCAGAATCCTACATTAGTAATACCGCATTTGGACTCAGCTATGCAAATGCCGGCGATGATCTAATGCTTGTAAGTGCTTCTCATGATAAGATTAATGTAAAATTAGAAGCTGTCGGCTTTCAGTTTTTAGGATTTAGTTTCAAAAAGAAAAATATAGCCATTGATTTGTCAGACGTGGCCAAAGACGGCCGCCAATACTATTTACCACATCAAAACTATACCGCCCAAATTGAGAAGCAGCTTCCAAATTCAATGCGATTGATCGATATTCAAAAAGATACTTTGTTTTTTGATTTTCAAGAGGTGATATCGAAGGAAGTCCCTGTTAAACCCCTTATACACATCAATTTGGCTAAGAATTATTTGTTAGATGGGAAACTCGAAATTACACCTGCTACCATAAGGGTGAAAGGCCCAAGAAATGAGGTAGACACTATAACCAACGTTAGGTCTTCAAAGATTAGTTTGACTGATTTAACATCTGATTTTTCTCGTAAGGTATCTCTAGACATTCCGAATGACTTGCACAGCACTTCTTTTTCTGCAACATCGATAACCATTGCTGGAAAAGTTTCTAGGTTTTCTGAAAAAATAATGACTGTTGATGTCAAAGTGTTAAACCTTCCTTCTGGAACCTCAATACAATTGTTACCCGATAAGGTAAACATTCTTTGTAAGGGTACTATTAATACGTTAAAGAACTTAACTACTTCAGATTTTGAGGTAGTAGCAGATTTTAGTAAAATAAGGAATAGTAGATCGAAAAGAATCGCATTGGGAATTATCAAACAACCAGAAAAACTGTCGAGTGCTATTTTACAGGAAACCCAGGTAGAATTTATTCTAAAGCGAGAGCAATGATAGTAGGATTGACTGGAGGAATTGGAAGTGGTAAAACCACAGTAGCACATTTTTTTAAGGACTTGGGCGTACCCGTCTATAATTCTGACCAAGAGGCGCGTAAATTAATGAGAACATCAAAGAAGGTGAAAAAAGCAATTATTGAGCTCCTAGGTGAAAATGCCTATACTGGTAAAAAGTTAAACAAAACCTACATTTCTGATAAAATCTTCAATAGCGAAAAGTTACTTCAAAATTTAAATTCAATTGTACATCCTGCAGTTCGTACTCATTTTTTAAAATGGAAAAAAAAGCAGGAAGCTCCCTACGTGATTCAAGAAACCGCACTTATTTTTGAAAACAAAGCACAGGCATTTTATGATAAAATTATTTTGGTTGTTGCTCCGGAGTCCCAACGAATACAAAGGGTATCGCAACGAGATAGTATAGCTGATTATCAAGTTGAAAGCCGTATAAAGAATCAATTGAAAGATGATCAAAAAATTCCCTTTTCCCACTTCGTTATCGAGAACGTTGATCTAAAAAAAACTCAAAAAAAAGTTGGAGAGGTGCATAAGGCTCTCCTTGATTATAAGGAGAGTTCCGCGATTTTTTAACATTTTTGTTAAGGTTTGGTTAAAGCCGTAATTTGCCCGAAGTATAATCTTTAAATTAGCCTTGAGATGAATAAAAGATTGTTTATTCTTTTGGTAATCTTAATGAGCCTCTCACTAATTGGAATAATTTTCGTCCAATTTTATTGGATAAAAAAGTCGGTTGAAGACAAAGAAGAACAATTTTCCAATGCCGTTGTAGAGGTTTTAAATAGAGTTACCGATAAGATAGAAGGAAGGGAGCGGAAGGATTA
The DNA here is from genome assembly GCF_039974175.1 of Maribacter sp. GTDB lineage: Bacteria > Bacteroidota > Bacteroidia > Flavobacteriales > Flavobacteriaceae > Maribacter_C. The sequence continues at coordinate 1,189,146 of NZ_JBDWJN010000010.1, read as the reverse complement.
TTCGGATCGCTATCTAAATCAGAAGGATAGCATTGGTGAGTTGAAGGATGCCAATTACACCAATATTATGTTTGGCTATCGAGACTTTGACTCAAATGAGCTGCGATTGTATGAGCACGGCATTTTAGAAGAAGACTACAATATCCCCTATACGTTCTTTGATACTAACAGTAGTGATACAACTACGATTAAGAGTTACACCAGCAAGCGGACAACCACTGTTTTAAAGGAAGAATTTGGATTAGATGGCAAGGAATATCGATTGACTCCAATTCAAAAGCTCCAAAAAATTGGCGGTTTAAGTGCCATTGAGAAAGCTCAATATGAGGATATTTTTAGTGAATTTGCTAAAAAAGTTCCAATTCACCAGAGGGTTTCTAAGCAAGAAATCGAACTTTTACTGAGTCGTGAACTAAAAAACAGAAGTGTTGATACCGAATATGAATATGGAGTGTATAGCAATGGTTTGCCAACAAAAGTAAAATCAAAACGATTTAAGTATAAAGCGAATACGTTTTATGAAGCACCAATTTTTGTTGATAGTGAAGGGAATACCAATTTTTCGCTTTTAATTTCTTTCCCTAAGAAGAAAAGATTTTTGATTAGCTCGATTCTTGGATTGGCGGTATTATCGCTACTCTTTACATTGGTTATTGTGGCTTCTTATTCGGGCGCTATTTATCAATTGATTAGGCAAAAACAGATTTCAGAAATTAAATCTGATTTCATCAATAATATGACGCATGAGTTTAAGACTCCGATTGCTACGATAAACTTGGCAGTAGAAGCGATTCGAAACCCTAAAATAATTGAGGACAAAGAAAAAGTAAGTCGCTATTTGCAGATGATTCGAGATGAAAACAAGCGAATGCATGCACAGGTTGAGAATGTTTTGCGCATCTCAAAGCTTGAGAAAAACCAGCTTGATATTAGTAAGGATAGGGTAGATGTTCACGACATAGTTCAAGACGCAATAGCCCATGTAGCGCTTATAGTAGCGGATCGGGGAGGGTATATAGAAACTCATTTAGATGCGAGTAGAAGTGAGGTGTTGGCTAATGAAATGCATTTTACCAATGTGATTGTAAATATATTAGACAATGCTGTCAAGTATTCTGTAGAACCGCCCAAAATAGATGTGTTCACCGAGCTAGTTAAGAATAATATTATAATCAAAGTACAGGACCAAGGTGCCGGCATGAGCAAGGCGGTTCTAAAAAAAGTTTTTGAAAAATTTTACCGTGAACACACGGGTAACATACACAACGTAAAGGGGCATGGCTTAGGGCTCTCCTACGTAAAAAAAATAATAGACGATCATCAAGGTGAAGTTTATGCAGAAAGTGAAAAAGGAAAAGGAAGTACTTTCTACATTAAATTGCCTTTAATTTAAATTTTTATGGAAGCGATAAACAAGAAAATTCTTTTAGTTGAGGATGACCCAAACTTTGGTATCGTACTGAAGGATTATTTGTCAATGAACGATTTTGATGTGACCTTGGCGAAGAATGGCATGGAGGGTTTTGAGAAATTCAAGAAGGACAATTATGATATTTGTATTCTTGACGTCATGATGCCGTACAAAGATGGATTTACCTTGGCTAAAGAAATTCGTGAGAAAAATGAAAACGTTCCTATCGTTTTTCTAACAGCGAAGACGATGAAAGAAGATGTATTGAAAGGATATAAGGCAGGTGCCGATGATTACTTAAATAAACCTTTCGATTCTGAGGTACTGTTGATGAAATTGAAAGCAATTCTTCAAAGAAAGGCTTCCAATACGTTGGCTGACAGTAGAAAATTTGAATTTCAGATTGGTGGCTTCCATTTGAATTCAAAACTTCGTTTCTTAAAGTACAAGGATACTGATGCCATTAAACTTTCTCCAAAAGAGAATGAGTTGTTGCGCCTTTTGGCCTTGCATGAAAATGATTTGATGCCTCGAGAATTAGCGCTTACAAAGATTTGGAGAGATGATAACTACTTCACTTCAAGAAGTATGGATGTCTATATTGCTAAACTCCGAAAATACTTAAAGGTAGACCCTACTGTTGAAATTTTGAATATTCATGGTGAAGGATTTAGGTTGGTAGTGAAAACCGAAACCGAATAGCGGTAAAGTATAAAGTCATAGAAACGCTTCTTCTGTTAACTTGAGCGTTTTTTGTTTTGATATTTCTCAATTACCTCAGATACTATTATATCTGGGGTATTTTTTATGCAAACAGTTATGCAATTCTTCGGGGCTTCTAAGGTAGCAAACTGTGACTTGAGTAGTGCCGCGGGCATAAAGTGATTTTTTCGTTGATTTAATCGTGCCGATATTTCTTCCAAACTTCCTTTTAAGTAAACAAATTCTATATGGTTTGCCATGTCTTGGCTAAGGATTTCTCTGTAGGCCTGTTTTAGGGCGGAACATGCTATAACCGCTCCCTTTTTTTTATATGCTATAGACAGCGCATTCAATCTTTGAAGCCAACCTTGGCGATCATGATCATTTAACGGAGTTCCTGCCGCCATCTTTTGTACATTTTTGTCAGGGTGATAATCGTCTCCATCGAAAAATGGAATATTGAATTCCTCTGCCAGTAGTTTCCCAATTGTGCTCTTGCCGCAGCCAGAAACTCCCATTACATAAAAAATAGGCGCTTTATTCATTTGTATGTATTGCATTTGCTACTTTTTGGGCGATTGCAGAAGCTTCATCTTCAACATCGACCCAAATGGTATTTTCATTTTTTTTGAACCAAGTCAATTGGCGCTTGGCAAATCTACGCGTGTTCTTTTTGATTTCCGCAATGGCAAAATCGAGTTCCCATTCACCATCAAGGTATTTGAAAAGTTCTTTGTAACCCACAGTTTGTAGCGCATTGAGTTCTTTGAATCTGTAAACAGATTTGGCCTCATCAAGAAGTCCCTTTTCTAACATCATATCCACTCTACGATTAATCCGTTCATAAATGATTTCTCGATTCGCGCTTATGCCAATAGTGACAACCTGAAAAGGTCTTTTCGGTTTTTTTTTGTTGATAAAAGAGGAGTAAGGCTGACCAGAACCCAGACAGACTTCCAAGGCGCGAATCAAGCGGTGAGGGTTGTCCAAATCTACCTGTTCATAGTAGTTAGGGTCTAATTTACTAAGTCGTTCTTGCAGTTTAAGAATGCCATGTTCACGCAATTGCGCATTCAACCTTTTTCGTATTTCAGGATCTATTTTTGGAAAGTCATCTAGGCCTTGCGTTACTGCATCAATGTACAATCCACTGCCGCCAACGAGTATTACTACACTTTTACTTTCAAAAAGCGTTTCTAGTAAATGCAAGGCATCTTTTTCGAAGTCTCCCACGGAATAGGATTCTTGAACGCTTTTGTGCTGAATGAAATGATGAGGAATACTTTGAAGTTCTTCTTCAGACGGAACCGCAGTTCCAATTGACATTTCCTTATAAAACTGACGCGAATCGGCCGCAAGAATCTCCGTTTTGAAGTGTTGCGCCAAGGCAATTGCCAAGCTGGTTTTTCCTATGGCTGTAGCGCCAACAACCGAAATGAGTGTTTTTTTCATTACAACTCATTTCCACAATTAAAACAATGCGTAGCATCATCGCGATGTCCTTCAACAGAACATGCCGAACAACATAGTGTATTTAGGTGTATTTGATCTTTTTTGGTATTACCTTGCTTGGCAAACTCCGTAGTAACAATGCCAGTGGGTACGGCAATTATGCCATAACCCAAAATCATTACTATAGTGGCGATCAATTGACCTAAGCTGGTTTGTGGTGCGATATCACCATAGCCAACAGTCGTTAGGGTGACAATGGCCCAGTAAATACTTCTTGGTATACTAGTGAAACCAGCACTATCATCTTCAATGAGATACATAATCGTTCCCATAATCACTGACAAGATGAGAACAGCGTAAATAAACACCGCTATTTTCGCCCGACTGGCTTTCAGAGCTTTTGTGAGCTGTGAAGCTTCGCCAAGAAACTGTACCAATTTTAAGATTCTGAAAACACGTAATAACCGAAGCGCGCGTACGGCTAATAAAACCTGTGAACCTGCAAAAATGTAGGAAATGTAGAGCGGAATTGTAGAAACAAAATCGATAATTCCATATAGGCTAAAAATGTATTTGAATGGCTTTTTTATACTTACGATCCTCGCGATATATTCTATGGTAAAGAAAATAGTCACTGCCCATTCTAAGCTTAGTAGTATTTGATGGTATTCGGCGTCAATTTCCTTTACACTTTCTAACATTACCAAGATTACACTTGCGATAATTAAGATGAAAAGGACAATGTCGAACCATTTTCCCATAGGAGTGTCAGCCTCATAAATAATTTCATGTAGCTTACTTTTCCAGCCCTGGTTTGGTTTTGCGCTCTTCAAAGTTTTCGCTTTAGAGTTCGATTATCTTCTTCACTCGTCGCTTTCTTAGGTATGATTCTATGATATGGGTGGTGTTGGCATCACTTTTCATGGGGGTTATTATCGATTCTAAGATATGAATATTATTTATTTGATGATTCAAATTATAAAAACCCATGCCTTTGAATTCTCCCTTTTCAATGAGAATAGCACTATATTCTCCAACTTCACGGCCTCTATCGGTGAGAATACAGCTTTTGTTTGCTAGCGATATCGTTTGTATCGCCTCCATAACTCTTTCATTATACGCGCTAGCTTCTTGCTTTTTAGTGCAAGCCTCTTTGCAATCGCCCTTCCCAGATTTAAGGCAATGATCTTTTGATTCCGATATTCCGTTAAATTTATCACAGAGATCAAAATCAATATTGATTTTTTGGAGTAGTTTTTTTGCACTAATATGACTACTGAATGTGGTGATTAAACCTGTACTTCCCTTGGCGTTTATGGCAGCAATAAACAACTGAATGTATCCATCTTCTGAAGCTGTTTGGTACAAACCGTGCGAAAATAATTTTGGTCTACCCTTTTTATTGAATTTTGGTCTATTTCTTTTTAACTCTTCATTTTCTTTTAGGAGGGCGACTAGCTCACTCCCCGTTTTTTCGTAAGTTACTTTTTTGGTTTCCTTTTGTAATTTTCTTGCGCTATCCCCACTTTTGGTAAAGTGCTGATTTATTCTTTTTTTGATATTACTACTTTTTCCCAAGAAAATAATCTCACCATCTTTATTGTGCATATAATAAACACCCATTTCGGAGGGTAATGCATCGACAATATCTAATTGACGCGTTGATAATTCTCCTAGGGTCTCTGCCCTCACCACAGTTTTAATAATTGACTTATTAAGATCTTTGTTCAGCAGTAATTTGAAGAGTTTTAAAGTGGCCAGAGCGTCACCATTGGCGCGATGACGGTCACTTACGGCGATACCCAGTGAACGGACCAATTTGCCTAGGCTGTATGATTCTGCATCTGGCAACAGTCTTTGCGATAATTCTACCGTACAGAGGGTTTTACGCTCAAAATTGTAACCCAATCTTCTGAATTCCGTTCGTAGTATGCGATAGTCGAATTGTGCATTATGGGCAATAAGTATAGTACCTTCGGTAATTTCAACAATACGTTTGGCAACTTCATGAAATTTCGGTGCTGTTCGCAACATCTTGTTGTTGATACCCGTGAGATTAACAACAAATGGTTGAATAGCTTTCTCAGGATTGATGAGGGAGATAAACTTATCGACCACTTGGTGGCCATCATATTTATGGATTGCAATTTCAGTTATGCCTTCCTCATTGTATTTTCCACCGGTAGTTTCAATATCAAGTACTGCGTACATGTAGGGTATTCAGATGTTTTCTAGACCAACAGGGTCTTAGTGATAATTTCTCGCTCCAAAGATACTACTTCCTATGCGTACCATAGTACTGCCTTCTTCGATAGCGATTTGGTAGTCACCGCTCATACCCATAGATAGGGTACTGAGGTTCGCTATTTTATTTTCGAGAGCATCATAGATCGATTTCAACTGCTTGAACTCCCTTCGAATTTGTGCTGTATCGTCAGTGAAAGTTGCCATTCCCATTACACCTTCAATCTTAATGTTTTTCAATTCCTGGAAGTCGTCGGAAGCTATAATTTGATTTAACTCACTTTCGCTCAAACCAAATTTGGTATCCTCCTCGGCGATATGAATTTGCAACAAACAGTTGATAATGCGATTGTGCTTTTTGGCTTGTTTGTCAATTTCCTTGAGCAATTTGAAGGAATCCACCCCATGAATTAAAGATACATATTCAGCCATATACTTGACTTTGTTGCTTTGTACATGACCAATCATATGCCATTGGATTTCTTTGGGCATAAGCTCCCTTTTTTGGGTCATTTCCTGAACCTTGTTCTCACCAAAAATACGTTGTCCGGCTTTAAATGCTTCCTTAATATCAGAAACCGACTTCGTTTTTGAAACCGCTACTAAAGTAACTCCTTCGGGAATTGTTTTTTTTACTTCAGTTAATTTTTCTCCTATCGACATGAAATGTATTTTATTATATTTTAAGCTGTATGCAGTTTACAATTCATATATCGTCAAGCCACTGCGCAATTTTGGTTCTATATAAGTGCTTTTCGGGGGCATGACCAAACCCGCATCTGCTATGGCTTTTATCTCAGAAATTGTTATGGGCACTAAGCTAAATCCTACGGCGAATTTTCCTTTGTCTATTTCATCTTTCATTTTGATGACATTGTGCTTACCATAGCCATATTGAATGCGTTTATCTTTTCGTAAATCGCGAATGCCCAAAATGGGTTCTAAGATGGTTTTAAATAATATTTGGGTATCCAATTCGCTCAATGCGTCGGTGAACTGGTATACTTTTTTGCGAAGGTATAGTGAATAGAATTCCCCGTCAAGATACATGCTAAAATGATGTTTTTTGCTGGGCTTATACCCAATGTTACCTTGATTTTCAATACGATAGAACTCATCTAATCGTATTAGAAACTCCTCCTTGCTTAATTGGTTTAAATCTTTCACCATACGATTGAATTCGTAAATGCGAATTTCAGATTCTGGGAGCAAATAGCTCATAAAATAATTATAAGGTTCTTTCCCAGTATGATTGGGATTTTTCTTTTCGGCCTTCATCGCCAATAAATTCGACGAAGCACTTCTATGATGACCATCAGCAATGTATAATGAATCAACCTTTTGAAACGCTTTTTGAAGGGCTGTTATAGTTTTCGAATCCGAAATGGTCCATAACTGATGTGTGATCTTATCTCTGGTTGTAAAAAGATACTCCGATTCAGACTGCATTGTCTTTTTTAGAATTCCCGCTATAGTTGTATCGTCGGCATACGTCATTAAAACGGGTTCTGCATTGAATTTTACGGTTTCCAAATAATTGGCAAAAAGTTCCTCCCTGCGTTGTAAAGTATTCTCGTGTTTCTTTATGTGATCATCGCGATATTCCTTAACGCTGGTGCCACAGAAAAGCCCTGTAAATGTTGTACTCCCTTTTCGCATCTGATACAGATATAAGGAATCTTGCGCATCTTTAAGAAATATGTTGTCCTCTAAAAATTCGAGATATCGATTATGTACCAACTTGAATCGTTCTTGTCCCGAAACGTTTTTGGCATATTTATATCCAGGATTGATAATGTGCAAAAACGAAAAGGGATTGAAGTCCAATACTGCATTTAATTCTCTACGGGAATACTCTTGGTAGGAGCGCGAGGCCACGAAACCAACCTTGTCTTCAGTAGGTCTGATGGCTTTAAATGGTTTAATAACTGCCATTTAGCTAAATTGTTTGGCAACGGTTTCTGCTTTCCTCGATTCGGAATAATCGTAGAATCCTTCTCCCGATTTAACTCCCAATTTACCGGCCCTAACCATGTTAACAAGAAGAGGGCAAGGCGCGTACTTTGGTTTTTTGAAACCATCATACATCACATTAAGAATCGACAAACAAACGTCTAGTCCTATAAAGTCTGCCAATTGTAGTGGACCCATGGGGTGGGCCATTCCTAATTTCATTACCGTATCGATTTCGTGAACACCGGCAACAGCATTGTATAAGGTTTCAATGGCTTCATTGATCATAGGCATTAGAATCCTATTCGCCACAAACCCAGGATAATCATTAACCTCAGTGGGTGTTTTACCCAATTTGGTGGACAGTTCCATGATGCTGGTCGTGGTTTCATCTGAAGTACTGTAACCTCTTATGACTTCAACCAATTTCATAATGGGCACCGGATTCATAAAATGCATTCCAATTACCTTTTCAGGTCGAGTGGTTACGGCAGCAATTTGCGTAATGGAAATCGATGAGGTATTGGTTGCCAGAATGGCGCTATCTGAACAAACTTCATCCAGCTCTTGGAAAATTTTCAATTTTAAGTCTAGATTTTCAGTGGCGGCTTCAATTACCAAATCTGCGCTCGCCACACCTTTGTCGATAGAATCAAAGGTAGCGATATGTAGTAAAGTGTCTTTTTTGTCATTCTCTGAAATCTTTTCCTTGGTAATCATACGGTCTAGGTTTTTGGCGATAGTTGCCAAACCTTTTTCCAAAGAGGTTTGAGAGATATCGATAAGATTCACCTGATAACCGTTTTGTGCGAAAACATGGGCAATTCCGTTTCCCATGGTCCCAGCACCTATAACCGCTATTTTTTTCATAGATAAAATATTTACTATCATTCTCGTCCTACATCTTCAACTGCGATATTTAGGGCGGAAATTTATTTCTTCAATTACTTCTCAAAACAAGCAATAATCTGTAAAGCTACTTTTAAAGCTTGGGTGCCCTGTTTTAAACTAACTACCGGAGTAGAATCATTACGAATTGCATCTGCGAAAGTCTCCAACTCGTCGGCAATGGCGTTGTTGGTTTTAATATCAGGGTTCTCAAAATAGATTTGCTTTTTTAATCCTTCAGCATTTTGAAGAATCATATCAAAATCTCCAGGTTTATCTGGCGCATCTTTCATTTTTACCACTTCAACTTTCTTGTCTAGAAAATCTACCGAGATATAGGCGTCTTTTTGAAAAAACCGCGATTTCCGCATGTTTTTTAGCGATATTCTACTAGCAGTCAAATTCGCTACACAACCGCTTTCAAATTCGATCCGCGCATTGGCAATATCTGGTGAATTACTAATCACAGCAACTCCGCTGGCGTTTACAGAGTTAACCTCAGAGTTCACCACACTTAGAATTGCATCTATATCGTGAATCATTAAGTCTAAAACTACCGGCACATCAGTTCCTCTCGGATTAAATTCTGCCAAACGATGCGTTTCTATAAACATCGGATTTTGGATTTTATCTTTCACGGCAGTGAACGCCGGGTTGAAACGCTCTACATGCCCTACTTGACCTTTTACATTATACTCTGACTCAAGTGAAAGCAGTACTTCTGCTTCTTCCAATGTGTTCGTGATGGGTTTTTCGATAAAAATATGCTTCCCTTTTTTCATGGCCTTTTTTGCACAATCGAAATGCGATAGGGTAGGAGTTACAATGTCGACAACATCAACTGCATCAATGAGTGCATTGATATTCTCAAAATAGGAGTACCCCAATTCCTCAGCTACTCTTTTAGCATTAATAACATCAGGATCGTAAAAGCCAACCAGTTCATACTTTTCGGATTCATTGAGAAGACGCAAGTGGATTTTCCCTAAATGTCCGGCTCCCAAAACACCAACTTTGAGCATAGGTTTAATTTTTAGCCAAAAATAGGGAGATTTGTTCAATTAGTTTGTGGTGAAAGGGAATAAGAAGCGCAAATAGTTTGGAAATTTTTACGTAAGATTGTCGAAACATAACTGACATAAAATATGCGCAAGTTTAGTCTATTTGTTTTGTTGTTTTGCTGTACGTATGCATTCACGCAAGATGATAAAGCGATTCAAGAGGAAATCAATAAAAACCTTTGGAAGCCCTTCAAAATGGCCTTTGAAACGCTCAATGGGCCAGCGCTGAACGCATTGTACGCCAAACAGGTGTTACGGGTAACGCCAAATGGTATCGATACTGAAAATCGTTTTAAGGAAGCCAATCTGAAACGATTCGAAGACAACCGTAATAGTCAGACCAAGATTCAATTAGATTTTTGGTTTGATAGCAGATATACCAATACGCATGTTTCGTATGAAGTGGGCTTTTATAGAATGCGGCTAATTAACGCTGAGGGTAGAAATACAATTTACGGACAATTTCATATCGTCTTAAAAAAGGTAGGTGACAGATGGAAAATTACACAAGACTGGGATACCAGTACCATAAACGGAGACACCATTACTGCAAAAGATTTTGAAAAACAGCAGCCCCTTCGTTTTGAATAGCTTTTGATTTTAAATACACCCGAAATCCTCTTTTCCGCTCGCTGTGCTATTTCCATTACGTCTCGGCGAATTTAGATACCCAAGTTGAGCTTGAACATTTGTATTTTGTCAATATAGATTCTACCTTCGTGTCACCAAAATCAAACCCTTGCAAGATACCCTCAAACATCGTGGAATGCGAAATAAACTGGCTGAAGTGCTGATTAGCAAAGGCATTACCGATACTGTGGTTTTGAATGCTATACGTGCCATACCTAGGCATTTATTTATGGACAGTAGTTTTGAGGCTCATGCCTATCAAGACAAGGCTTTCCCTATAGGTGCTGATCAAACGATTTCACAACCTTATACCGTAGCATTTCAATCGCAGTTACTCGCTGTAAAGCCGAATCAAAAAATACTTGAAATAGGTACCGGAAGTGGCTATCAAACCGCAGTACTCTTAAAATTAAAAGCCAAAGTGTACTCCATTGAAAGACAATTGGAACTATTTAAGAAAACAAACATCTTTCTCAAAAAATTAGGCTATCGCCCCAAAAAAACAATTTTTGGTGACGGTTATAAGGGTTTGCCAGAAGAGGCTCCCTTTGACGGAATCATTGTTACTGCGGGTGCTCCAGAAGTACCAAAAGCATTGATGTCACAATTGAAAATAGGAGGTAGGTTGGTTATTCCTGTGGGGCTTGATGAACAAGTAATGACCCTTTTTATACGTAAATCTTCCACTGAATTTGAAAAGAAAGAATTTGGTTCTTTTCGTTTCGTGCCTTTATTGGAGGACAAAAATTAGCATTAGTTGTTAAAACTTTTTTTAATTCGATCCAAGTCGCGTTTGTTATCACGATCTTTCAGTGTTTCACGCTTATCGTAAAGTTTTTTACCTTTTGCCAAAGCGATGTTGATTTTGGCCAACCCTTTTTCGTTTAAAAATAGATTCAAAGGAACAATAGTTAACCCAGAAGTATTCACCTCTTTCTGCAATTTTTTTAACTCTTGTTTGTGCAATAGCAATTTGCGCTCCGCCTTGGGCTTGTGATTGTAATGCGAAGCGTGCGAATATTCATCAATTTGCATATTGACAATAAATAATTCTCCTCTATCATTAAATTCACAGAAACTTTCTGAGATTGAAGCTTTACTTTCGCGAATAGATTTGATTTCAGTTCCTCCCAAGACAATACCCGCGGTAAACTTGTCAAGTAGTTCATACTCAAAGCGGGCCTTTTTATTTTTAATATTGATGTTTTTCTGAATCACAACGCAAAAATAGCAGTTTGGCTACTATCTTCTGTAAGAATAATGCATTTTTGCGTACTGATACTAAAATTGTTCCCACAATCATCGCGAAGAACAGCAACAAACCTTCAATGAAGAAATCCATATTCATAGCACTCACCATAATTGCTTTTGCTTGCAAAGACCAAGTTAAAAAAGGCCTTACGGCACAAGAAATTGTCGATAAGAGCATTCAGGCTAGTGGAGGCGCTGATTTGTACGAGAGCAGTACAATAGCTTTTAGTTTTCGGGGAAGAGATTATATCTCTGAAATGATGGGAAAGCGAAAAACACTGAAGAGAATTCAAAAAAACGATACTATCAATGTATTGGATATGATTTCTCCTTTAGGATTTGAACGTTTCGAAAATGACAGTCTAGTAGTCCTTCATGATTCTTTGGCCACCAAATACGGAAATTCAGTTAATTCAGTACATTATTTTGCCAAACTCCCGTACGGATTGAACGATCCGGCAGTACGAAAAGAATTTTTGGGTACAACTGAGGTCAAGGGCAAGTCGTATTACAAAATCATGGTAACATTCGATCAAGATGGAGGAGGTGATGATTTTGATGATACCTATGTATACTTTTTCAATAAGAGTACATTCAAAGCTGACTACTTAGCTTATGACTTTCATGTGAATGGAGGCGGTATGCGCTTTAGAGAAGCTTACAACGAAAGATACGTAAACGGTATACGGTTTGTTGACTATAAAAACATGAAACCTATTGATGAGAACGTCTCGGTCTTGGAGGTCGATAAATTGTTTAATACCAACAGTCTAGAGTTGCTTTCAAAAATTGAATTAAAGAATGTTCGTGTTAGTCAGGACAATTACAACTGATGTGCAATCGTTTTGAGCTAATTGCCCCGTTTGCCATCTCAACAATAAAAAGGCTGCCGTTGTCGTCGTCAGACATTGCAGCGTATTTTTGCTCTCCGATAATGTTGTTGACAAACTCTGGGGTCGTATTGCTGTGACCTACAACTAAAACTGTACGATTTAAGTTATCGGCTTTAAACTGCTCATAGTCAATTATTCTGGGGTCGTAGTATTCTACATCGACATCTTGTTTGACTGAGGTTGGAGCTGCGGTCATTGAAGTTCTGTTGTAGTCGGTACTGTAAATCGCGTCAAGTTCGACATCTCTTAGAATTTCAGCCCAATGCATTGCCCTGCCCAGACCTCTTTGTGTCAATTCTGGGTCGGAATTCTCTGAGTCACTTCGGTCTTTTTCCGCGTGGCGAATAAAATAAAAGGTAGAAACTCCAGTATCTATAGGTTTGGCTACAATTACTTGAGGGTCCTCTTTGCAACCTAGAATATTCAAAATGATAAATGAAATTAGTACTACTTTTAGTTGTCTCATAGGTAGATGGTCGAATTGTTGAAAACTTTTCTTCTATTTTAACTAAAATTACCGCAAAATAGTATGTTAAACTAGAGGTTTTTTGTTTTTTTGCATATGTTCAAACCAGCTACGCTAGCAACCCTTTTTTTACTTTTTTTTGTGGGTCAAGCACAAGAACCATCGCTTCCAGCAGATTTGCGGCAGCACACCTTGAATCAGTATAATGCTAGTCTTTTTAATGCCTCATTTTCGCTTGATAGAAACAACCCGCAGTCTGTTGCTTTTTGGACTAGATGGCAGTGGCAAAATGTAGATGCCGACCCAACTACATTATTTTTGAACTACACTCGAAGTTTGAATAAAAATTCGGCCGCGGGTATTGGTTTCTTTCAACACAATACTGGAATATATTTTAATACGGGAGGGGCGCTGAACTACGCGTATCAAATCGAATTCAACCGTCTTATTAAACTTTCGCTAGGAGCCAATGTGTTTGGATTTATGCAAGAATTGGCAGATACTCGTTTTCCCGTAAATCCTATACCTGGTATTCCGCAGTCAACCCCCACTGATGACTTTATTTTACAAGTTGCGCCCGGGTTTAATCTGCAAGTGGAGAATTTTTCTTTAAGCTTGGCTTCAGAAAATTTATTTGATTACAATTTCACTGATAAGGCAAGTAATACTGCCACTTCGGATAAGATTTTTATGGGAATGGCGTCCTACGATTTCCCCGTTATGGCTTCCGATTCTACAGCATATGTACGCCCTTCCATATATTTAAGGACTATTCCTGAGCAAGAAAATCAGATTGGTATGAATGTACTTTTTAGTACCACTAAGTATTGGGTTCAATCTGGTTACAATAACTTCTATGGAATTTCCGTGGGAGCTGGGGGAACATTTTTCAATCGCTTTTCAGTAGGGGCTCTAGTTGAATTTGGAACAAGCGGTTCTTTGAATTCCAAAGACCCTTCTTTTGAATTATTGGCTTCTTATTTTCTAGGCAAACCTAAAGACCGAAGACCTTTGGTGGCTAGTGGTATTCTAGATGAACCTACACAGATGCTGGCGAAGGAGGAAGAACTTACGAATGAGGAGATACAGGAAGAACTTGAGAAAGCCGAGAAGCTGGCCAATCAGGAAGAAGAGCAGTTAATCGAAACCGAGGAGGCCGATAAACCAACGACGGATGAAGAGCAGTCTAAAGAAGAACCTGTTGCGACAGAGGAAGTCAATGATGAGGCTAAGGAAACTAAAGAATCTAGAAAAGAAGCGCGAAGGTTAGCTGCTGAGCAGAAAGCGATTGATAAGCAGCGACGTAAGGATTCAATTGCTGATGTCAAGAAAGAAAAAGAGGCTCTAGACGTATTGAAAAAGCAGGAAGAAGCACAGGCCAAGGTAGCTGAAAAAACAGCGCAGCTTGCAGCTGATGAGGCAAAGAAAGCAGCCGAACTTGCAGCCGCGGAAAAGCTAAAAGAGCAGCAAGAACAGGAGCGCCTAAAAGCGAAAGATGCAGAAGCTGCTGCGGAAGCACAGCGAATAGAACAACAAAGAAAACTAGACTCCATCAATGCGGCTAGAAAAGCAGCGGCGGTTGCTGCGGAACTTAAGTTAAAAGAACAACAACGACAAGACTCAATTTTAAGGGCCAATGAAGCAAAAGAGCTGGCCGTAAAGAAAGCAGCTGAGGAGGCTGAGGCCATAGCGGAAGCGGAAAAAGCCGAGCAAGTAGCACCTGAAATAGTGAAACCCGAGGCAGGTGAAAAATATGAAGAAGTAGCTACAGAAGGCAGTTTGGAACCGGGCTACTATTTAATAGCGAATGTGTTTGGTACTAAAAAGTATTTTGATGCTTTCATGAGCGAGCTGACCAATAAGGGGCTTCAACCAAAATCGTTCTATCGAAGCTTGAATAAATACAATTATGCCTATCTAGAACGCTATAATACCATACGGGAGGCGCGACAAGCAAGAGATAGCAACTTCAATGGAAAGTATGCCGGTAAAACATGGATCTTTAGGGTAGTAGGTCAGTAAGCCTATCTTGATGGGTATAAGAAAAGAGGCCGATCGGCCTCTTTTTATTTCTTGAAATTTGATAACAGTATTATTTAAGTTCTCGCCTCACTAACTGCTCTAAATAGGCCACGG
Source organism: Maribacter sp. (assembly GCF_039974175.1). Taxonomy (GTDB): domain Bacteria; phylum Bacteroidota; class Bacteroidia; order Flavobacteriales; family Flavobacteriaceae; genus Maribacter_C. The sequence continues at coordinate 1,174,059 of NZ_JBDWJN010000010.1, read as the reverse complement.
TATTTATCAAATATTTTCGATCGCCGGTCATAGTGGCCATCGCTACAGCACCCTGCAGCATAGTGTATAACTGTTTGGCGAATTGAAGTGGGGTTACCGGTAGTCGTAGCTCTCCAGAATTCACACCATTTTCGAAAACCAACGCAATTTTACCTTCAATGGTTTTGATGGTTTCTTTTGCCGCTGCACTTAGCAATGGATTGTTATGCTGGGCATCTACACCAACGTTTAAAATAGGGCAACCGCCCATATCCATTGTAAAGACATCATAGTTGCGGTAAAAAGCCGTTAAAACAAATATTTTGTCCAAAGAAGTACGTCCGTCGCTTAGTTTCTCATCTATCTTTTCTAACAACTTATTGCTATTATATTGAAAAGCAGAAAGTGCCAAAGCTTCCTTATTTTCAAAATTGCCATAAAGTGCCCCTTTCGTGAGTCCGGTGGCTTCTGTTAGATCACTCATACTTGTGCCAACATAACCATGTTTATTGAAAACAGGTGCAACCGTTTCAATAATATAGGCGGTAGTTCTTTCAGCTTTGGTTGACATATGATGTAGGCAATTTTACACGAATATAAAAAAACTATATACTGTATGGTATATATTTTTACAAAAAAGCATCCTTGTATCATTTCTGACTCAAGGATGCTTTGAAGTTAGTCAAACTATTTTATTTCACCAATTCATTTTGATTTCTAAAGACCAATTTATCGTCAAAAGAATCTATTAAAACGATACTATCTGTTTTGATAGTTCCACCTAATATTTCTTTTGACAAATTGTTAAGCACCTCTTTTTGAATGACACGTTTGATAGGTCTTGCCCCATACTGCGGATCGTACCCTCTTTGTGCCAGATGTGCAATTGCTTCATCAGTAGCGTCTATCGTAATATTTTGCTGGGCTACCATTTTTTTCAATTGATCTAACTGTAGCCTTACAATTTTAGTAATGTGCTCTTTGTTTAAGGGCGTAAACATGATTATGTCATCAATTCGGTTTAAAAACTCAGGACGAACTGATTTTCTCAATAAACCTAAAACTTCTACTCGAGCGCCTTCTGTTGCTGTATCTATATCTGAAATACTTTCGAATTTCTCTTGAATAATATGACTACCAATGTTGCTGGTCATGATAATGATAGCATTTTTGAAATCGGCAACCCTACCCTTGTTGTCTGTTAGCCTTCCTTCATCAAGAACCTGAAGCAGCACATTAAAAGTATCGGGATGTGCCTTTTCGATTTCGTCAAGCAACACAACAGAGTAGGGGCGACGTCGAACGGCTTCAGTAAGCTGCCCGCCTTCATCATACCCTACGTATCCTGGAGGTGCTCCTACCAAACGACTAACCGAATGACTTTCTTGATATTCACTCATATCAATTCTGGTTATTGCATTTTCGTCATCAAAAAGATACGAGGCCAGCGTTTTGGCCAATTCTGTTTTACCAACCCCTGTGGTGCCTAAGAAAAGAAAGGAACCTATGGGTTTTTTAGTGTCTTGCAAGCCTGCTCTGCTTCTTCTAATGGCGTCTGAAACGGCTGCGATAGCTTCCTCTTGCCCTACCACTCTTTTGTGTAAAACGTTTTCCAATTGCAATAACTTTTCACGTTCGCTCTGTAGCATTTTAGTTACAGGAATCCCCGTCCATTTGGCAACAACCTCTGCGATATCTTCGTTGGTTACTTCTTCTTTAATAAGGGTGCCTACACTTTGTTGTTCCTGCAACTCTCGTTGTAAACGCTCTAAATCTTCTTGTGCATTTTTGATTTTTCCATATCGGATCTCAGCGACTTGACCGTAATCACCATTGCGTTCTGCACGTTCAGCTTCTTGTTTATAATTTTCAATGTCTTGTTTTGTTTTTTGGATGTTGTCGACAACGGTTTTTTCACTTTCCCACTTCGCAAAAATCTCGTTGCGTTCTTCTTTTAGATTTGCCAGGTCGAGATTAAGTGATTTGAGCTTTGCTTTGTCATCCTCCCGCTTGATAGCTTCTATCTCAATTTCCAATTGCATTATCTTGCGATCTAGCACGTCTAATTCTTCAGGTTTTGAGTTGATTTCCATGCGTAGTTTTGAAGCTGCTTCGTCCATTAAATCAATGGCTTTATCAGGTAAGAAACGGCTGGTGATATACCGCTGCGAAAGTTCTACTGCGGCAATTACAGCTTCGTCCTTGATCCTGACCTTGTGATGCGCTTCGTATTTTTCTTTTATTCCTCTGAGAATTGAAATTGCACTTTCAGTATCAGGCTCGTTTACCGTTACCTTTTGAAACCTTCGTTCTAAGGCTTTGTCTTGTTCAAAGTATTTTTGGTACTCATCTAGGGTGGTTGCTCCAATAGCCCTGAGCTCACCACGAGCTAAGGCTGGTTTTAGAATGTTTGCGGCATCCATAGCTCCTTGACCACCGCCTGCGCCAACCAATGTGTGTATTTCATCAATAAAAAGAACGATATCTCCATCTGAGGAAGTTACCTCTTTGATTACAGATTTTAAGCGTTCCTCGAACTCACCCTTGTATTTGGCTCCGGCAATCAAGGCGCCCATGTCTAGCGAATAAATTATTTTGTCCTTTAAATTTTCTGGAACATCACCTTGTATGATACGATGCGCTAAACCTTCTGCTATTGCCGTTTTACCAGTGCCAGGTTCGCCAACTAAAATGGGATTGTTTTTTGTTCTTCGTGACAGAATTTGTAGAATACGACGAATCTCTTCATCCCTACCGATTACAGGGTCTAATTTTCCACTATCGGCAAGGGCATTTAGATTATTAGCGTATTTATCTAGGGCATTATAGGTTTCTTCCACGCTCTGAGAGGTTACTTTTCCGCCTTTGCGCAATTCTTCGATGGCTGCTGTTAAATCTTTTTCAGTTGCACCTTGATCTTTAAGAATTTGGGCGATTTTGCTTTTTGATTTGAAAATTCCAAGTATTAGGTGTTCTATTGATACGTACTCATCCTCCATTTTCTTTGCCACTATGCTGGCTTCATTCAATGCTTTGTTTGCTTCACGCGAAAGCATAAGTTCGCCACCTGAAACCTTTGGAAAATTTTCGAGTTCCTTTTCAAGTATCTGTTTGAGAAGACTAACATTGATGTTGAGTTTTTTCAGTATAAATGGAAGCACATTTTCATCAACTTCTACAATAGCCTTGAACAGATGCTCACCCTCAATCTGTTGATGCCCCATTGATTGTGCAAGCAGTTGCGCTTGCTGTAGGGCTTCCTGTGATTTTATAGTATAATTATTAATATTCATCTCTGTATATTTTTGGGAATGTTTACTTTTACTTCCTTTAAGTCAACAACCTTACCAACTGAATACTTACGACAAAATGTCGTGTAATTTCAATAAATACAAGACATTTCGGCAGTTGTAAGTATTTTAATGAGATACGACTTACCTATTATAATTTAAAACTATGGGGGTTTTTAACAGCCTGTTTGGCGGCAAAGGAAATAAGGATAAAAAGGAAGAAAAAGCTATTCCATGGATTGCCTTGTACTCGATTGAACAACTGGAAGAGATAGTAGAAAAATCGCTTTCCAAACCACAGTTTATCTTCAAGCATTCCACTACTTGCGGCATTAGTAGAATGGTTATCAATATGTTTAAAAGCGGTTATGATTTGTCAGAAAATCAAGCCGATTTGTATTATCTCGATTTACACCGTTACCGAGAAGTATCTAATGAGGTAGGCTATAAATTTCAGGTGATACATCAATCACCCCAGTTATTGGTAATTAAGAATGGATCTACCATTGCACATGCTTCGCACGGTGCCATCACCGAAGTGAATTTACAGCAGTATATATAAAAAAACGCCTTTGCATAGTGAATGACTACTACAAAGACGTTTAAACTTGTCGCTTAAATTCTAATTAAACCGATGCCTGCCAACTATCGATTTTATGCGGGCTTTTAAGTCCTCACCGGCATCGTATACCATTTGTTCATTGCTTGGAAAGGGAACCGAAACCCGATCTAATATTTGAATTAAATCAGTATCCAAAGCTCTTTTATCTCCATTACTATTGGCATAGATATGCTCGAATACGAACTCGCTTGTCAGCGGATACGAATTTAACTGTTGTTTGGTGTTTAAATCCATATAAATTACGTTTCCGGCAACTCGTGCAGACTTAAATTGTGTGAATTGGTTAAACCTACATCGCACGGTTTTGAATTTGTCAATCTTAATCTTATTGCCCAGACTGTCTTTTACAACATTACCATTGGTATCAACGGCATACTTGTAACCATCTTTGATTTGCTTCTCTTTAATAATTTCTTTTTCACTCAACTGTTCTGGTGAAATATCTATTTGGTCAAATGATACTTGCATGCCATAGTCATATTTGATATTAGGCAATGGGTTGTTATGGTATTTCGTCCAAAGGTCATCCAAACCGAAGGTGTTGAAATTCAAAAGTTCTTCTGATAATCTACTTGGAATAATCTGATTGGAGTTATTCAACATCTTAACTTCGACATAATCAATTCCTTTAGCATGAGCCTCTTCTATTTTCTGTCTTGTGTCCTCGAATCCTGGGTTAATTTCTTCCAAATACACAAAGTCGTTATAGGCCTTTCTGAAATCTTGTTTACTTACGGCGTTAGTCAACAAATGTTCAGCATTATCGAATAGGTATTCTGATAGATCCTCCTTATAATCAATAATATCGTTTTCATAATTGCTAAAAGAAAATTCAGCATCCCTGTTTTCTTCGATAATTCGAAGCGGCAATAAGGGTCTTATTCGTTCTTGAATATCACGAAGCCTGACATAGCCTTTATAGATGTCTTCATAGCTTGCTTCGTTACCATCTTTTTCTAAGAAAGCGATATGCTTTAATTCACGCTCGGTATTTTTCTTAAAGGCGTCTTCCAAAAGCAAAATATAGGGTTGATGTCCTTTTTTTGTTTTGTTTTCGGCTAAATTATGCAAGGCTTTGTTTATAGCGTTCTGATAATCACCTGAATTGACGGCTTTCTGGGTTTGTTTTACGCCCCCGCAGGCCATCAGTACTACCAAAACAGGTACGAAGAGTGTAATTTTTTTCATAACGATAGATTTAAGATTTGCAGTTAACAATTCAACAGCCATGCCAAAAAGGCTCAGGTTGATAACGCAAAACGATAAACTATCGTATAGCTTCGGTAAAATACAGTAGTAGCCCTAAATTATTTTTCAAATTGAAAGGCCGGAAGTAGCTTGGTAGTCACTTCTCCGAAACCGATGTGCATTCCGTTGTTTTCACAATAACCCGTTAAAATAACGGTATCGTTGTCTTCAATAAATTTTCGGGTTTGACCATTATTTAGGGGTACCGGTTTTGTGCCCTGCCAGGAAAGTTCTAACATTGAGCCATAGGAATCAGGGGTGGGGCCCGATATGGTTCCACTTCCCATCATATCTCCGCTATTCACAACACAACCATTTATAGTATGATGTGCCAATTGCTGCGCCATAGTCCAATACATGTATTTGAAATTTGATTTGGTAATCGTAGTCGGTTCGTCATTTTCAGGTTGTATAGCTACCTCAAGATGTATATCAAAACTGTGTTTTCCTGTTTGTAGCAAATACGGAAATGGTTTGGGATCTTGAAGAGGGCTGTCTACTCTAAAAGGTTCTAAAGCATCTATGGTAACAATCCACGGAGAAATGGAGGAGGCAAAATTCTTGGCTAAAAAGGGACCCAAGGGTACGTATTCCCATTTTTGAATATCTCTGGCACTCCAATCGTTGAAAAGCACCATTCCAAAAATATAATCTTCAGCTTGTTCGATAGGAATTGGCTCTCCCAGAACATTGGCATCGGTAGTAATAAAAGCCATTTCCAGTTCAAAATCTACTAATCTTGATGGGCCAAAAACTGGTTTCTCGGCCCCTTTAGGAAGCGTTTGCCCCGAAGGTCTTCTTATGGCCGTGCCGCTTGGTATTATGGTTGAACTTCTTCCATGATATCCAACGGGTATATGCAACCAATTGGGCATAAGGGCGTTTTCTGGGTCGCGAAACATGGTACCTACATTGGTCGCATGTTCTCTGCTCGAATAAAAATCGGTATAGTCACCAATTTGAACAGGAAGTTGCATTTCAATTTCATCAATGGAAAATAAAACGACCTTTTTATGCTCTTCATTATTTTGAAGAGCAAGATTTTCGCTATCAAAGATTTCGCTAATACGATTGCGCACAGCACGCCAAGTTTTCTTTCCGTCAGAAATGAAGTCGTTCAAGCTATCTTGTAGAAATATATCCTCGGTAAGTGGAATGCCTTGGAAATAACCCAGTTGGTGTAGTGCGCCAAGATCAATAGCGTAGTCGCCAATTCGTGTACCTATGGTTACAATATCGTCTCTTGTTAAGAAAACACCAAAGGGGATATTTTGAATAGGAAAATCTGAGTTTTCAGCTACTGCTAGCCATGTTTTTTTATTCGGATTATTTGTATTTACAGGCATACGGAAATTGTTAATTTATATTTGATAAATTCCTGTTCAAATATATTCTTTTCTTCCAATTTACTGTTGGCAATTTGTACTTTTGCTCTTCATTTAACATAAACCTTGAATATGCAACGCGACGAGATAATTTTTAACCTTATTAACGATGAAAAAGAGCGTCAGCTTAGTGGTATAGAGCTTATTGCTTCTGAAAACTTTACAAGTCCACAAGTTATGGAGGCTTGTGGTTCGGTACTTACCAATAAGTATGCTGAAGGTTACCCTGGCAAGCGTTATTATGGAGGCTGTGAAGTTGTTGATCAAATTGAACAATTGGCCATAGACCGTGCCAAGGAATTATTTGGAGCAGAATATGCCAATGTGCAACCACATTCAGGGTCTCAAGCGAATGCTTCTGTGTATCATGCTTGCTTGAAGCCAGGAGATACCATATTGGGTTTTGACCTCTCACACGGGGGGCATTTGACACATGGGTCACCGGTAAACTTTTCAGGAAGATTATATAATCCTGTTTTTTATGGAGTAGAGGAGAAGACCGGTGTTCTGAACTACGATGCGATTCAAGAAATTGCCACACGGGAAAAACCGAAAATGATTATTGCAGGGGCTTCGGCCTATTCTAGAGATATGGATTTTAAACGGTTTCGTGAAATTGCCGATAGAGTTGGTGCGCTTTTGTTGGCTGATATTTCGCATCCTGCAGGTCTGATTGCAAAGGGAATTTTGAATGATCCTATTCCACATTGCCATATTGTGACCACAACCACCCATAAAACCCTTAGAGGACCACGAGGTGGGCTTATTTTAATGGGGAAAGATTTCGATAATCCATTTGGAATCACATTGAAAAATGGCAGTCTTCGCAAGATGTCAGCCTTGTTGAATTTGGCTGTTTTTCCAGGAAACCAAGGAGGCCCTTTAGAACACATTATTGCTGCTAAGGCGATTGCATTTGGTGAAGCCCTACAAGATGAATTTTTGCATTATATGCTGCAGGTTAAGAAAAACGCCGAGGCTATGGCTGCCGCCTTCGTTGCGAAAGACTATCATATTATTTCTGGAGGCACTGATAATCATATGATGCTGATTGATCTTAGAAATAAGAATATTACTGGAAAAGACGCGGAGAAAGTTTTGGTTGAGGCAGATATTACCGCTAACAAGAATATGGTGCCTTTTGATGACAAATCACCTTTTGTTACGTCTGGTATTCGATTTGGTACTGCCGCTATTACAACCCGAGGTTTGATTGAAAGTGATATGTCGACTATTGTTGACTTGGTAGATGAGGTCTTAACCAATGCAACAGATGCTACATTGATAGCGAATGTGAGGTTAAAAGTTAATGCATTGATGAAAGGCAGAGCCCTTTTCAATGCTTGATGTACGTAAAACGAATTGTGCTAAGTTCTCCTAGCGATTTAACATCTGAAGATTGCCGTTGATGATAGACCGATTTTTTAAATCATAAACACTAGCATCATCTTCTGAATAATAGTAGAGTCCCCAAAAACTAAAATAGTCTTGTGCACTATTGTTCCCTGATTGGATATTCATCAGTAGTGTGTGTTCATTTTCCATTAAATCGTCTTCAAAGACTGGAATATAAATTTCATAGGGAAGTTCTGTCAAACCCTTGGTGAAAAACTCGAAATGCTCATTGAGACTGATAAGGATGTTTTCAAACTGTTCCGCAATGCTTTGATCGTATATTCTATTTACAATAATAGAAGTGTCTTTGAAAAACAACGAAAGTTCTTCTACTTCAATTGCTAATTCATTACATGCTCTTAATTGTGTCAACGCACCTGCAAAAGAATTTTCCGGACAATTGAAATTTCCCCAGGTTTCCTTAGTAAAATAATGCAAAGTTTCTAATAGTTCAAAATTGCTATCCAATTCAACTACAAGATTTACCGAGTTGGTAGTGGAGGAACAATTTCGTATGGTAACTTGGGAAAAAAAATGTTTCTCTAGATTTTTGGTAAAGCGATCAAGGCCTTCTATTTCAACATTCTTATTATATCCAACGCGTGAAAAATTATCAAAATTATCGTTGTTTAGCAGCATACGGCGAGTATAAAAGGGTTCGGTATTATCTGTAAAGTTAATTTGAAACCATTTCACGCCACCATAGGAAAACCATATAAATATGGAGGTTTTCCTTGGTTGCTCAACTCTGAAATCCTTAAAATGCTAATTATTAGGTAATTAGAAAAAAGCAAAGCAGGAGAAAAATCGATTAAATGAAGCCTTTTTTTCGTGCTTCCTCAATTAGGGTGATATCGTTGCCGCTTTCGATACCAAAAAGTGTCTTCAATTGGCGTTTTCGAGACTCTACTGTAGTAGTCGCTGAGGAAATCAGAGGTGCAATATCTTTTGTTCTTGTTCCTATTGACAAGTAGTACAATATCTTTTTGTCTAATTCATCAACTACGATATCATTGGTCATGCGCCGACGGATTGCTGCGAATGCTCCAGCCGTATAATAGGGTGGCTTGGTTGTAACGGTTTCTACCATTGTTCGCAGTGATTTTTCATCGATTTCTGACTTTACCATGTAACCATCAGGATCGACCGATTTGAAAATACTATTGATACGCAAATTATCACTAAAGGAAGACATAAATACCACTTTCGACTCTGGAACTAATTGGCGTGCTAGGATGCCCAAATCTTCTCCGCTTCTTATGTCATTGGAGTTCGGCGGAAACAGTTGTATATCAAGTAAGATGATATCATATTTTAACGACCGAGCGGAAAATTCAATTTTTTCCTTTCCCATGTCGAATGAGGTTGCAATATCGACCCGCACTTCAAAATTTTCAAAGGGTTCTCCTTCAAGAATGTATTTATAACCGGTGGTGGTCATTTCATGATCATCGATAGCTAGAATTCGAATTACTTCCATATGCAAATATTATGTTTCTTGTAAATTATGTTCTATTGGTGAGATGCTTGGGGCATTTTCACTATCATTTGATACTAGGGGTATTACAAAGGTTACCGTTGTTCCTTTTCCAACTTCACTTTTAATATCCCAGGTGCCATTTACTTTTTTAATTCGAGAAGACATATTTCGCATGCCTATTCCTTTCTTTCCTCTTTTTGGAACGAACCCTTTACCATCATCTGCTATGTCAACCGTAAGCATGGCCTCATCAGCATAGAAATGCATTGAGATATTTTGACAGTCGGCATGCTTTACAGAATTTTGAATACTTTCTTGTACCATGCGGTACAAGTTAATCTTGATTTCACCGCTCAACGCATCCCAATCCAATTCATCTGTAAATTTAAAATCAATATTGATTTTTGATGCGCTCTGAATCGTTTTTGTCAGGTCTTTAATTGAAAGAATAAAGTTATGAATTTTTTGATAAGCAGCATGGCTTAACTCGTGTGAAATAGATCGTACTTCGCCTTCAACATCTTGCAAAATAGAAATGGCCTTGGCACGTTCGGCAACAGCCTCAGGGTCTGTTTTCTTATTTAGGCCCAATAGCATCATACGCGCGCCTAACATTTTACCCAAAACCCCGTCGTGCAATTCTTCGGAAACCCGTTTTTGCTCCATTTTTTTTCCTTCTTCAACCTTTTCTCCTTGAGCGAGCATTAAATTAAATATTTCCTGATTGCTTGCCTGTTGTTCTTGTCGAAATTTCAAGTTTCTATTTTTGATGCGTTGGCTTATAATAATATAGCCCGCAAGGCCTAACAAAATTAATGAAGCGGCAATACCAGTCCACAATTGTTTTTCTCTGGCCAACACCTCATTTTCGGCTATAAACTCATCGGTCTCAAAACGAATTCTAGCAAACTTGTTTCGAATTTGACGCTCCTGAAGGAGCAGACTATCGTTTAAGGTGACATATTGTTGTGTATAGTTTGTAGCATTTTTAGGATCTGCCGTTGGTAACATTCTTAAAACATTGAGCAACTGTTTTTTATCACCCGCTTCAAGGGCTAAATTATGCGCCATTTGCAGATTGGATAGCGCGTTTAAAGAATCCTTTTGGGTGAGGTAATACTCGGCCAGTTTAAGGGCTCCTGAAGATTTGCCGCTCACATCGTTGATGCTATCTTGAATCTTTCGCGCGGTCATAAATAAATTGGGCAGGCTATCATATTGACCACTTTTCAGATAACTATAACCAAGATTATTTAAGACACGCCCGTAGAATGATGGACCTTCTTGGCGTAAATTCGGATAAGCCAAAACCTCTAAAAAGGTGGCTATAGCGCTTTGATGCTGACCTTGTTTTTGATACACCAAAGCCATATTGTGCTTTGTAGATAGCAATCTGAGCGATGACTCATTTGCTTTTTGTTTGTATGCTAAAGATTCTTTATAATGACTTAAGGCCCTTTCAGGTTCGTTCAATAGTTTTGCATTATCTGCAAGCAGATCATAGCAACTAGCTAAGGCGCGATATTCATTTAGCGGTTTTAGTTTCTCAATGGCTCTGATTACAGTGGCCTCAGCAGTAATATTATCACCTATATCTGATTGCAAATTTGCTATACTGCGCAGCAATTGCCCAGAACGAAATTGATCGTTTATTGCTTCAAACACCTGTTGGGCTTCTCGATATTGAAAATAGGCACTATCTTGAATATTGTGTCTTTTGTAAAAGGCACCTAAATCCCAATAAACTTCGCCAAGGTTGGCAGAATCTCCAATACTTTTATTAAATCGTATTGCCTCACGATTGACGTTGCGAAAGTTTATAGAATCTCTAAGGCTCAAATAACGAATGGAAAGCTTTGTCAAGTAGCTACTTTTAAGAGAATCATTCGAAATTGCAAAAGCGCTCTTTTGTGCCTTCGCTAATAAATCGGATTTGATTTCTTTGGGGGTTTCCGATACTTGACTTTGATCAAGCCAAATTTGAATGCTATCTGTTGCAGTTGTTTCAAGGGTGGCTTTCGAAGTTTTTGTTTGCTGGCAGGCCCAGAAGAATAAAACTAAAACCAAAAAGATAGGAAAGGGAGATTTCAAAATGATCGGTAGTTTGGGCATTCAACTTTTTCCTACAAGATAAAAAAAAAGCCCTAAATAAAATATTTAGGGCCCAGAATGAATTTTGATTTTTTAGCTCAAGCCACTGCCTCCTCTGTCATCATCTTTGCTACAATCACCACAGGCCAGCATGGTTTCTATGTCAAAATCTAGATCAATTTTTTCTGCTTGGGTTGCGATCATTCCTACTGCAAAAACTACTACTGCCAAAATACTTGCTACTTTCTTCATGTTCTAAATGTTTAGTGGGTTATTAGCTCTTTAATTATTCTGAAGTAAAACTATAAAACAACTAAGCCGAAGAAGGTAACTTTAAAATTGTAAGGGTAAATGATACAGTTTTGAGGGTAATCGTAGCGAATCTGTGAGTATTCGATTAATTTAGGGCAGAAATGGCGTTTTTTGTAAGGAGCTGCTTAAGCGCGTCGATATTCTCGCGATACGATTTTGAAAAGGGCAGTTGTTCTTTTTTATGCTTTAAAGTACAACTAGCTTTGCCGTAGCTGATACCAGAGATATAGTTGCTATTGACAATATAACTTTGATGAATGCGGACAAAGTTTTTAGGCATTTGAGGCTCGAAGGTCTTTAACGTTTTGAAAGCATGGGTTATTGTACCGTCTTTCATTACGAATTCTGTGGAGTTGTTGTCTGCTCTTAAGTAAAGAATTTCATTGGTGTTGATATACTGAAAATCACGATATGATTTCAAACACAAAGTCGGTGCTGGATCTTCTTGAGGCATGTTCTTTTGCAATCGCATAATCGATTTTCGAACATCAAATTCGTTGTACGGTAGCAACCAATAATCGAAGAAATTATTTTTTATAGCCTCGTAAGCGTATTTTTTCGTTTTTGAGATGCCTATAAAAACGGGTAGATCGTGTGTGTACTGAAGCAGCTCTATACTCATCTGAAAGTAGGAGTGCGCATCTGCATTTAAATTTATAAAAACTAAACTGGGTTTATATTTTAAAATAGCGTTCAATCCTTCTACGCTATTTTCCGCAATGGCCAAACAATCAAACTCACCACATTCCGATAAAAAATGCTGCAAATTTAAAGTTGCAGAAGTCTCTGAATCGATTATGGCGTACGTATAAATCAAAGCGTTTAGTGTTATGTATGCAAAGTACCGACAGAGTTGGCAAAAATGGAGGAGGAAAACCTTATAAATACGGAGGTTTGTCTTTAAAATTACTGTTTTTTGTTAAAAAAATTACAATTTTTTTTGAATAAGTAGGAAAAATCTTATAAAATGATTTTATTGCAAAACTTGGTAAGCTCCAATGGCGGGAGAAGAAGTACGGTCAATTCCCAGAATATCAAATGGAATGCGCAAAGCAGTGCCGATATTTGCTTTTCCGTCAACTGCTGATGGGTTTCCAATTCTGAAATCGTTTAAGTTGGCGTTTAAAAAGTTGGCATCTTCGTTGATAAATACTTCCTTGTATAAACTTATATTTCCAAAGTCATATAGCGGGTCTGAATCAAATTGACCATTAGTATCTCTAAATTTCAGCAGGCAATTTGTAAAGGTATATTGAAAGGCATTTGTACCATTACTACGCAGTACTAGTTCAATAGCATTATTGCCATCTATAATACAATTGAAGAATTCTGCTTTCTCCAAGTCGACAGTAGCAGTTGCGGTAAAATTATCAATTTCCAATGCCGCACCCCCCCGGAAACCGTTACTCCAATAGTTGGCAATCGTACAATGTGCAAATTCATATTTTCCACCGAGATTACAATATAAAGAAGTGTTTCCTGAACTTCCCAATACAACATTTTCTGCATTTATAACCGCTTTTTTAGCCCATAGGTTTACACTAGCGCTATTGTAGATTTGGGAGTTCGTAATTGACAGGGTCGGAAATTCTAGCGTATCATCACCATCGACTAACAGGCCAACTGTAGCATTTTTTAGTGTTAAATAATTTATGGTGTTATTAATGCTGCCTGAAGTAATCCATATGGTTCCCCATTGCCCGGGAACATTCGACAATTCACTTTCAAGTCGGTCTCCAGAGAAAACAACCTCATTTTCTAGCATATCTTGATCTTGACTCAATTCACCATTGATTTGTAGGCTTGCATTTTCTTTTATCAGCATTCCAGAGTCTTTATGAAAATGAACACGCGCACCCGCATCGATAGTAAGTTCTTTTCCTTCAGCTACCACCGCATACCCGTATATGACATATGGTTTTTCGTTCGTAAAGTTCAATTGACTGTCGTTCAATTCAAATCCTTCGGCGCGAATTTCATTCCCTGAATCGTCTAGGCCAATCAGAATAGTTTCCTTAGATCCGTCAGAAAGCCGTTCAGGAAATAAAAAAATAGCATCTTTCACCAAGGTGACGAGTTGTACTTCTTGCAAGAAATCGCCATTGTCAAATTGAATGGCATCGGTGTATAAAAATTCATTTTGAGCGCTATCAGCAACATCAAAAGTGGTCTCTATAAAAATGAAAATACTATCTTGAGCAAGAATTGGTATGTTACTGAATTCCTTTCCAGCATCCCCATCAACATTCAGTCGATAGCTGCTGTTTTGCCCCTGAGACAATCGAATTGAAGGTATTTCGACATCGTCTCGTGTGTTGTTGTACACTTTCAATGTACGGGTGCTACTGCCTATATTGCTAAAAATAGTATCAAGGAATACCGTGTCTTTGGAAAACTCCAAATTGCCTGCACTCGGCGCATATTCCAAGTCTTTTCGGCAAGAGCTACCCAGAATAATCAAGACTAAAATACATACGGGAATCAAATAAGTGCGCATAGGTAAAATTCAAATTTTGAATTCTGGCATTTTTAAGAAAACACGTTTTTGATCTCTTCTGAAATCCGCATCGGCCTCAAGGTTTTTGCATTTAACAGACACCATTCAGTTTTTGAACGTAATAAAAGCTGATTTGTTATGGTATTGTGCATTTCCACTACGCGAATACTAGTGGCACCCCTACTTTCTGCGATATGCGTTTGAATAGTAATCTGATCGCCCAATTTGGCTGCATTCTTGTAGGAAATATTGTGATTCATAACTACCCAAACAACAGCTAATTGTATTTGTTCAGATGCGTAGCGTTGCCAATGCTCTTTTGAAACATCCTGAATCCATTGTACATAACGCACATTATTAACGTGATTTAAATCATCTAAATCATCGGCTGATACCGTCAACACCTTTTCATGGTATTTCATAAAGACTACTTCTTTATGATTTTGACTTCGAAGAGTTTGTTCCAGTCCTTACCAGTCACGAAAAATGTTTTTCTAGTTGGATGATAGGCAATACCATTGAGCACATTATCAGTGTCAACCCAGTTTTCGCCTTTAGCCACCTTCTTACTTAAACCGCCAAAATTAACAACACCTTCAATAGCACCGCTTTTGGCGTCAATTATCATTACTCCTGATTTTTGATATACATTGGCATAAAGTTTACCATCTACATATTCCAATTCGTTTGTATTATTAAAAATTGAGGTGTTGGTGACAGTTTGCATATGGCCTTCTTCAACCAAGGTTTCAGGATTTAAGAACCAAATATGCTCTGTGCCATCACTCTTAAACAATTTTTCGCCATCATTGGCAAGACCCCATCCTTCTTTGCTTTCCCCGTACTGAAAACTATCGATTTTCTTGAAATCCTTTAAATCATAAATGAATCCGATGCGACTTTGCCAGGTGAGTTGATAAATCTTTCCATTAAGAATCGTCATGCCCTCTCCAAAAATAGCATTATCAAGATTTATTTGCTGCAACACTTTTCCGGTCTTATAGTCGACTTGGCGCAACGATGATCTTCCTTTTTTACCCGTACTTTCGTAAAGGGTATCTTGATAAAATTCCAAGCCTTGCGTGTACGCGCGATCATCATGAGGGTATTCATTTATAATCTCATAGGTATATATTTCAGGTGTTTGCGCCGCTAAGACCTTAATTTTTTTTGAAACGGTTAACGAGGTATCATCATAGTTTATTACTGCCTTTAATGTTTTATTACCTAGGGTGGGAATATTCAATACTATGCGGTTGTCTTGAAGAGGAAGTTCTTTACCATCAATGCTATAGCTTATGCTATGCACCGTCTTATCTTGTTTGTTATTTATACTTAAACCAACAGATGCGTTTTGTTGAAACTGCTTTTGATTCCCCTCCAATTTGATGGAGAAAAGATCTTTGGGTTCAACACTGTCTCCACCACAGGCTAGGAAGAGAAGAAAGAAAACAGTGGAAAATAGAATTTTGATCATAGTGCTCGTGTTGTGCATGTTTTGCTTAAAAAAGGTTTAACCGTAATCTGCGGTCAAATAATAGTTTTTTGCTAATAGCCTACTATTGAATCCTTTGGAACAAAAATAACACCAAACCTCAAATCACAAGCAATATTTGGCCTAAAATTGTGAATGTAAAAATGAAAAGATTGTATATTTGCAGTTGGCAAGTCCTACACGACCAGCTCCTGTAGAATCCCCCAGGGTGGGAACGCAGCAAGGGTATATGGTTGTAGCGGTGCGATGTAGGTAGCTTGCCTTTTTTTGTGCCCAAAATTCAAGTAAGGAACCTATTTTAATCGCTGGTTTTAATTTGTTAATTTACCGGAATTATGAATTCAAAGGTTGTTCTAATTACAGGAGGTTCTTCGGGGATTGGAAAATCAGTCGGCCTGTATTTAAAAGAAAAAGGCTTTACTGTTTATGGTACCACCCGAAGATTAAATATGCATTCAGGTTTCAGTGCTTTTGAGCTTCTTGAAATGGATGTTACAGATGTTCATACCATACAGCGTGCCGTAGCGCGAGTCACGGAGAAAGAGGGGAGGCTCGATGTTTTAATCAATAATGCAGGAATTGGAATTACGGGGCCTATAGAGGAAACTCCCCATGAAGAGATTCTAAACGTGTTTGACACGAATTTCAATGGACCACTCCATATGGTCAAAGCGGTTCTCCCGCAAATGCGCAAACAAAAAGGCGGACTCATCATAAATATCACCTCAATTGCCGGATATATGGGGCTTCCGTATAGAGGTGTCTATTCCGCCACTAAGGGTGCGATAGGATTGATAACCGAAGCTTTGCGAATGGAAGTCAAAGACTTTGGTGTGCATATCACAAATCTTGCTCCTGGTGATTTTGCTACGAATATTGCCTCTGGCAGGTATCATTCTCCTGTTCATGAGGATTCTCCTTATAAAACCCCATATAGCAATACTCTTGAATTAATTAATGAGGGGGTACACGATGGGGAAGACCCAATTTTAGTGGCGCGAACGGTTTTAAAAATAATCAATACCAAAAAACCCAAAGTACATTATAAAGTAGGTACATTCATGCAGAAATTTTCCTTGCTCTTGAAAAAAGCTTTGCCCGATAAAGTGTATGAGAAACTACTGTTAAACCATTATAAATTGTAATTTTGGTCTCCGGAAAAATTCCGAAATGCATATCTTTTTAACCATAATCAAATAAATTAGAATGAAATTTTTTATTGATACAGCGAATCTAGATCAAATTAAGGAAGCTCAGGCACTAGGTGTACTAGATGGAGTTACTACAAATCCCTCGCTAATGGCGAAAGAAGGCATTACGGGTAGAAATAACATTCTTAAGCATTATGTTGATATCTGTACTATTGTAGATGGTGATGTTTCTGCTGAGGTAATTGCTACAAAGTTTGAGGATATGATCAAGGAGGGGGAGGAGCTGGCAGAGCTTCACGATCAAATCGTGGTTAAAGTTCCAATGATTAAAGATGGCGTAAAGGCGCTTAAATATTTTTCAGACAAAGGCATACGAACCAATTGTACGTTGGTGTTTTCTGTAGGACAGGCCTTATTAGCGGCGAAAGCAGGAGCAACATATGTTTCTCCTTTTATAGGACGCCTAGACGACATTTCAACCGACGGGTTGAACTTAATTGCAGAAATTCGTCATGTATACGATAATTATGCATTTGAAACACAAATACTAGCAGCCTCAGTACGCCATACCATGCATGTTATTGATTGTGCTAAAATAGGAGCTGATGTCATGACAGGACCGCTATCTTCGATTGAAGGACTTTTAAAACATCCATTGACCGATTCAGGCTTGGCCAAGTTTTTGGCCGACTATAACAAAGGTAACTAGTAAGTATTCTAAAATTTCTTGAAGTAAAAACCCTTGAGCATAAAGTGCTCAAGGGTTTTCTATTTTTTATGTAATGAATGCTCTCTAAAAATTGGAAGCCCACATTGTTGTAAATGCATCTACAATCTTAGCGTCTTCGGTAATAATGCATTTGTTAGGAGGGTAAATAATAAGTGCCTTCGTCAATGCTTCAAAATCATCAGCCTTGAACTGATTTACCGGATTCAAATTGGCCAATTCTACCATACCTTTCCAGGTGGCCTCATCGGTATTGTGATTGATGCCAACAAAGGTGTATTCTTTTTTAACCTTGGAAAGGTGATTCACTCTTTTATGAATATCCTTAAAATATCTTTTATTGGCGCCAGACCAGAAATAGAAAACTACTTTTTTATCTTTTGCAATTTCTTGAAGCGAAACTTTGTTTCCCTCAGCATCAGTAACTAAGACATCAGGTATTTTTTTCTGAGGTTGTATATTACGAATGCCTTCATACAAGTCATTGATCTCCTTGATATGCCTATTGTTTGCCGATCGAAGGTGGAAGTCTTTTATAAAAATCTCGTTATTGGCTTCGGTATCTCGAGCCATAAGCAAATAATCAAAAGCCACGTTTCTGAACAGATTGTCTTTTAGCTCCGTTTCTTGTACCAGGCTATCTATCAAGGTCAATTTATGACGATTAAAATGCAGGTGATTGGTTATTTTTTCATTTTCTACCCCACATTTTTTTGAACAGGTCATATAAGACAAGTTGTTCAAATGAGACTTCATAAAGCCATAGTAAGGCGTCAAGTAGTTAAGACTGCCATTGTTGAAGCTTATATTTTTGCGGTAGTCATAGAAGCCATCAGGTAAGGTATGTAATGTCTTTTTTCCTGTCTTTTTTCGGTGCTCAAAAGGGTACTTTTCTTTGTAACTATAATAGGTATAATCGATACTTACCCTTGCGATTTCTTGTTCTTCCTGAGAAAGTTCTGTTTCCGATTTAAGTTGGGCTAAATTTATAAGCTTTTCATCGTGTAGGGCTTCAATACGTTCATTGAACTCCTCCGGTTCCATTTTAAAGTAGGTGCTGCGAATCAATCGCTCTTCTTCCTCGTTTGCTAGAAAAAGATCCAGTAAAAAGTTATTTATTTCTGCCCCTTCACCTGAAAAAACCAATGATTCATCAAAATCTATGGTGTTTAGCCTAATTTGAAGACTATCTCCTTTTTGCAGAAAGATATATTGATATTCTCGACCATGGTTAAAATGATGCAATCCTTCCTCTATAGCAGGAAGTTCAAAAGAGAAGCGATTATTGTCATCTAAATGTGTAGAATCAAGTATAACATTTCCCCTGTAAAGAAAGACCTGTTTACTGGTTGGATTCACAATCTCCCCGGCAAAAAAAACGTTGGGGGACTTTTTTTTCTCTTGGCTACAACCTGCTAAAACTAGAATAAAGAGATATAGTAAATGTTTACTCATAAAATAATATCTACCTAGTAACGAACAAAACTACTAAACCCATATATGCATTGCTGTTAATAGCGCGTTAAAAAAGCCTATGGTTTCGTTAAGTTATTCGATGAAATACGCTTTCCTAAGATAATTCGCATAAGCACTTTTATTTCTCTATTTTTGCACGAAATTTTAAAGCGTTTTCTATGTTGTCTGTTTCAAATCTATCTGTACAATTTGGCAAAAGGGTTTTGTTTGATGAAGTTAATGTTGCCTTTACTCAAGGCAATTGTTATGGGGTCATCGGAGCAAATGGTGCCGGTAAATCTACTTTTTTAAAAATTCTTTCGGGCAAACAAGATCCTACTTCTGGCAACGTGCATTTGGAGCCAGGCAAGCGCATGTCGATCCTCGAACAAGAGCACAACGCTTATGACGCTTTTCCAGTATTGGAAACGGTGGTGATGGGTAACAAGCCACTTTATGCTCTCAAAACTGAAATCGATGCACTCTATGCCGATTACAATGACGAGAATGCGGATAAAATAGGAGAATTGCAAGTACAGTTTGAAGAAATGGACGGGTGGAACGCAGATAGTTCCGCTGCCGCCTTATTATCAAACTTGGGTATCTCAGAAGATTTACATTTTACCTCAATGGCGGAGCTAGATTCAAAACTAAAAGTCAGGGTGCTTTTGGCACAGGCCTTATTTGGTAATCCTGATGTTTTGATAATGGATGAGCCCACAAATGATCTGGATTATGAAACCATAAGTTGGTTGGAGAACTTCCTTGCAAATTATGACAACACTGTAATAGTAGTATCTCATGACCGTCACTTTTTGGATGCAGTTTGTACCCACATATCAGATATTGATTTTGGCAAAATGAATCACTATTCGGGCAACTACACCTTCTGGTATGAGAGCAGTCAGTTGGCAGCGCGACAGCGAGCACAACAGAATAAAAAATCAGAAGAGAAAGCGAAGGAACTCCAAGAGTTTATAGCACGCTTTAGCGCCAATGTGGCCAAAAGTAAGCAGGCCACGTCTCGTAAGAAGATGTTGTCGAAACTGAAAATAGAAGATATAAAACCTTCAAGTCGTAGGTATCCTGCCATAATTTTTGAGCGTGAGCGTGAGGCCGGAGACCAAATCTTAAACGTAGACAATTTGTCAGCGTCTTCTGAAGATGGTGATTTGCTTTTTCAAAAAGTAAATATCAACCTAGCAAAAGGGGATAAAGTTGCTATTATTTCAAGAGACTCTCGCGCGACCACGGCCTTTTTCGAAATAATCAATGGAAATAAAAAGGCGGACACAGGAAATTATAAATGGGGGGTAACTACAAATCAGTCTTACTTACCAGCCGATAATTCTGATTTCTTTACGCAAAACATTAGTTTGGTTGATTGGCTGCGACAATGGGCAAAAACTGAGGAAGAACGAGAGGAAGTATACATTCGTGGATTTTTAGGTAAAATGTTATTTAGTGGCGAAGAGGCGCTTAAAAAATGTACCGTGCTATCTGGAGGTGAAAAGGTTAGGTGTATGCTCAGTAGAATGATGATGCTAAGAGCCAATGTGGTAATGCTTGATGAACCTACGAATCACCTTGACTTGGAAAGCATTACAGCCTTTAACAACTCACTAAAGAATTTTAAAGGCACGGTAATGTTTACTACCCACGATCATGAATTTGCACAAACTGTTGCAGATAGAATCATAGAATTGACACCTCAAGGCAATATTGACAGGTATTTAACGTTCGATGAATACATGTCAGATAAGACGATAAAGGAACAACGTACGAAAATGTACGCCGTTTCTGTATAGTTACTAAGAGCCAACCCAAACGCTTACATACTAACTATAAAATTCGAACAGATGAAAACCTACTTCACATTTTGTGTTCTTTTTGTATTCTTAATTTTTAGTTGCTCTAAATCTGATTCTATTTCAGAAAACGAAGAGGAAAACATAGACCCAGGGGTTGATGCCGATTATGTCACACTTTTGAGCAAAGGCGGCATGCTAAAACCCCAACTTCTTAACGCAAACGGAGAAGCCGTGACCCTAAACCCAGAGGCAAGTTCTTTGACTGAAAAAGAAATTCCAGATCTCAGCTGTATTGATGGTTCTTATTTCATTCAATACAGCAAGGATGGTAATTGTGGCGGGCAAGTAACAAAGCATGATTTCAGTAGTGACACCACAACTGATATTGCCGTTTTTACCGATTTAAATGATTGTGATTTAACGGCTACTGCTATTGCAAAAGCGGGTAATTCGCTCTTTATTTCCTATGTAGTAACCAGCGTTAACCCTGATGATTATTTTGTACGCGTCATTGACTTGAATACTTCTGAATTCAATTCAGTCGATGTGACATTGCCTAAAAAACCAGTTGATCTTACGGTAGCTAACAACCGCTTGTTTGTTTTGACCTTAGATGAACTGATTACCGATGAAAACAGTCTTTCTGTAATGGATATCTCTAATAACACCCTGATTCACGAAATGAATTTAGGGTACAGTGTGCGTCGAATTTTTACAGATATTCAAGACAACGTGATCATCAGTTACGATGAATTGCATACCACTTTGAATAGTAGTTCTATGGCCTTTGAATACACGCAATACGATGGCAATACAGCCCCTAATTTTTCCACTTCCGAATCTTTAAATTTTGATCTTTCAGGTAGATTATTTTACCCTATGGACCCAGGCAGCAATAGCTCATACCCTTTGGTACCTGCGATTTATGATTTTGCTAAAAAACTAGTAGTTCTTTATGCCTATGAGAACTTGATGACCGAGGAGCAGCGCAATTTCGAATATGAGATAAAAACAACCACTACCGTTGCTTATGACGAAAAGAATGGTTTTATGCTTATCGGATATGAAAAATTGAGTAGTGCTACGAAGGATGGAGGGTTACTAAGAATAAAACTAACCCCCGAACCAGTTATGATTGACAATATTGATCTAGACGGCGTACCTAATGCAATACTGTTCAATTAGCGAACCCAGTATTTCCAGTATAAAAAATACACTAAGCCCTATTTACTTAAAGTTTATAGGGCTTATTATATGAGCTGCGTTTAGGCGTTGAAATATTTGCTGTTCCAAATGGCAGGATTAAAATTCTTGCCCATGGCAAAGCCATAGAAAATTACTACCGAAGCAATAGACTTGAACATAAAAAAGAAAACAATCCAGAATTCGGCGCTCGTACTTGTTTTCGAGAACAAGCCTTCAGGAACCATTAAGGTTACCAAATAGCTTATCAAGACGACCAATAACGCCAAATTCACAATATTTTTAAACGGCCACATCAAAAGCTTTCGGAGCGGATGCAGATCGTTTCCCCATTTATGAATGAGATAGAAATATCCATTTCCAATAGGTGCAAATAATAAAGGATCGTCCTTATCTTTGAGTTTAAAGAGTTTTGAGGGTGCTACAATCTTAAATCCTTTGACTTCAAGCTTATGGTTTTTCTCTAGCTGTTTGATGCGATGAATTGCTTCTGGTGGAATATCACCCTTAAAGTATTTTGAATTTAGAAAACGAAGTCGGTATTCAATACAGATTTGTTTTATCTGATCAATATGAAAAATTTTATTGGTTTCAAGTTGATCGAAATCGAATTGATTGCTGACCACTTTTTGGCCTCCGGAAATGTTTTTTTCAATTCTTTCGTGCTTCTCGCCTTCTCTTTTTAGAATCTGACGCACCTCATAAAGTATCTCTTCCGATTTTAGGGTATCGATTTTAGCTCGAGCGAGCTTTTCCTCAATATTAGTTTTCTTTAGCAGCATTTTTTCTTTTTTAGCAATTACTCAAAATTAAGGAATTCTCTATCAAATGGATTTTAGGAGCGACACCCATTTGTTAATGTTTTGTTAATTTCTATTAACGGTAGTTTTCATTAACATGAATTCAACCGTTATATTGTATCTTGGCGATGAACATCTACCGTTCGTCGATAGTTTACCCTATTCTTTTAACCAGAACCTAGAACTCTATGAAATGTAAGGCATATGCCCTGTCCCTTTTCTTGCTATTATTTTCTTTAAGCACACTAGCCCAGAAGACATTTTCAAGTGCGTATTCTGAAACGCCTATGGATCCTAATGCCTCCATTATTTCGAATACTGAAAGTTCACAGAATCACAAAATGTTGTTAGCAGCAATGCGAGCTGCGGAACTCGACGAAATTCTTGGTTTTGACGGGCCATTCACCGTATTCGCACCTTCTGATTTGGCTTTTGAAAAACTACCGAGCAGTACGATAGCCGAACTTCTAGATCCTTCGAATAAAAAAGAGGTGCAAGCACTTATGACCTATCATATCATTGCCGGGAATTTTTCAGCTTCCAAGATTTTAAAGGCAATGTGTAGAGGCGGAGGAAAGGCTTCTTTTACCACCGTTAATGGTGATCAGTTGACTGCTACCATGCAAGGTGTTGACATCGTGCTAACCGACAACTTCGGAAACAAAGCAAAAATTATCACCGCTGATGCTAACCAATGTAATGGCGTAATTCACGAAATAGATACGGTAATTCGACCTGCGAAACTTTAGAAAATATTACCGCAGTTCTGCACTTAACACGCTTTCATAGCGCTGCTGTAGCTTACCCATAATCTTGTCGATCTGTTTGTCTGTCAGGGTACTATCCTCATCGAGTAAAGTAAAGCTTACAGCATAAGACTTTTTGCCTTTAGGCAACTTTTCTCCAGTGTAAACATCAAATAGGTTCACCTGTTTTAAGAACTTTTTCTCCGTTTGAAAAGCAAGATCATGTACCTCTTTAAAACTTGTTGCATTGTCTAATAATAAGGCGAAATCTCTTTTTACCTGTGGATATTTCGGAATGTTGGTAAATACAATTTCTGATTTGGCGACTACTGATAAAACATGGTCCCAGTTGAAATCTGCATGCAATACATCTTGTTTGATGTCAAACTTTTTCAAGATTGATTTTTTTACCAAACCGAGCACTACCAATTCTTTTTTATTGGCTTTTAAAACGATTCCTTCGGAGAAATCGGAATTTGCCATGGGCGAAGCGCTGGCTTGAATACCCAATCGAGCAAGGGTATTTTCTACTGTAGCTTTTAGAAAATAGAAATCGGTTTTTTCTGTGGGTTTGGTCCAACTATCTTCGTTCCTATTTCCGGTTACGAATAGGCTCAAATGTTTGTTTTCAACATTGCCCGATTCATATTTATGATAGGTTTTGCCATATTCGAAGAGCTTTAAATTCGATCGCTTGCGATTGATATTGTGCGCAATTGCATTGAGCCCTGAAAACAACATAGATTGCCGCAAAACAGACAGATCATTGCTCAAAGGATTAAGCATTTTTACGCTATGATCGCTATTCACTACCGACGAAAGTTCTTGATATTCTGGAGACGTAAGGCTGTTGGCCAAGATTTCGAAAAATCCTTGAGCTGCCAGATGATTTCCAATAACGTTCTGCAACTTATAATCTTCAAACTTTGAGGCCTGTGCTATTGAGGCGTTCAATTTTTCAGTAAACAAAATGTTGTTGTACCCGAATACACGAAGTATTTCTTCAATGACATCTACATCTCTTTGAACATCAACCCGATAAGAGGGAATCATTAAACCCAAACCGGTCTCGGTAACGTTCATGACCTTAATATCTAAGGAAGATAAGATCGACTTAATAACATCTCTAGGAATTTCTTGACCTATCAAAGAATTGATTTTATCAAAACTCAAGAAGACCTGATGGTCAGATACTTTGTTCGGATACAGGTCGACAACATCTGAGGTAATATCACCACCTGCAATTTCAGCTATCAAAATAGCCGCCCTTCGCAAAGCAAACTCTACATTTTCGATATCGATACCTCTTTCAAATCGAAAAGAAGCATCAGTGTTTAAACCGTGTCTTTTTGCCGATTTTCGAATCGATACCGGGTCGAAATACGCACTTTCTAAAAAAATCGAAGTGGTATGTTCACTTACCCCCGAATGCACACCACCAAAAATCCCCGCAATGCACATGGGTTTTTCAATATCGCAAATCATCAAATCCTCTTCGTGCAGTTCACGTTCTACCTCGTCTAAGGTGGTGAACTTGGTACCAGCTGGCATGGTCTTTACGACAACCTTTTTGCCTTTTATTTTGTCTGCATCAAATGCATGTAAGGGTTGCCCTAACTCATGCAGTACATAATTGGTGGCATCAACAAGATTATTCTTGGGTGTAATTCCGATAGCAGTCAGTCGATTTTTCAACCAGTTAGGAGAAGATTGTACAATGAGATTACTTAAAGTAATACCACAATACCGCGGCGCTAATTTGCTATCGGAAACTTCTACGTCAATCTTCAACGATCTATCTGTAATATTGAAATTCGTAACGGGCGGTGTAATCAATTCCAATGCTATTTCTCGTTGTCTTAGCCCGGCTCTCAAATCTCTAGCGACACCAAAATGACTCATGGCGTCTGCTCGGTTCGGAGTCAATCCTATCTCGAATACTTGATCATTTTCGATTTCAAAGATTTCTGAGCAAGGAGTGCCCACCTTAAGGGCATCCTCTAAAATCATAATGCCTTCATGACTTTCTCCTAAACCCAATTCATCTTCCGCGCATATCATTCCATGACTTTCTTCACCTCTAATTTTCCCCTTTTTGATAGTCCATGGTTCACCATCTGCGTACAAAGTTGTACCAATGGTTGCCACAGGTACTTTTTGTCCTATTGCAACATTGGGAGCCCCACAAACGATTTGAACTGGTTCATCGGCACCAATATCGACGGTGGTTAACTTTAAGCGGTCAGCATTTGGATGTTGAATACAGCTAAGTACATGCCCAACAACTACGCCTTTCAATCCTCCTTTAACAGATTCAAATGAAGTAACCCCCTCAACCTCTAAGCCTAAGTCGGTCAAAAGTTCTGCGGTTTGGTCGGCTTGCCAATCAATTTTTATGAATTGTTTTAGCCAGTTGTATGATATGTTCATGAAATCTATTTAAAGGGCGTAAAGATAAAACAATGCTTTAAGACATTCAATAGCGTGCTATTCGAATTGTTTTTATTTTTAAGTGTTGGTTTTTTGTTGTTATTTCGACTTTGGTAAAGATTGTAGCCTTTACGGTAATGAATTCAGTACCGGCTTGGCAATGACAATAAATAGTGTTCAAATGAAAAAACTAGCCTGCATATTTCTATTCACAATATTGCTAAATTCTTGTACGGAAGAAAAAAAGAATACCCTCGCTCAGGGAGTTTGGCTTGCTGAACTAACGGCAATGGATCAGGCCATATTGCCATTCAATTTCAAATTGAAAAAGACATTTGCTGACCAATATGAGATGGAAATTTATAATGCCGAAGAAGTTATAATTGTCGATGAGATTGAAGTTATAAAGGATTCAATAAACATAAAATTTCCTGTTTTCGAAGGGTATATTGCTGCAAAAATTACCCAAAACACGATGCAGGGGGAGTTTATCAAAGAAAGTTTGGACCGCATTGTTTCTTTTAAGGCTACCCATGGTGTAAGCGAACGATTTCGAAATAGCAAACCGTCTAACGAAAACATATCGGGTATTTGGGAAACCGAATTTGCCATAGACACCGATGATGCCTATATGGCAAAAGGCATCTTCATTCAAAATGGAGATAAGGTTACAGGAACATATCGTACGGAGACTGGCGATTATAGATACCTCGACGGCGTTGTAAGCGGTGATTCACTAAAAGTGTCGGCTTTTGATGGGGCCCATGCTTTTGTTTTTACGGCAAAAGTCACCGACAGTAGTATGAATGGCGCCTTTTATTCGGGAAATCACTCCAAAGAAGTTTTTGTCGCAAAACGAAATGAAGCTTTTGAACTGACAAGTGCTGATTCCTTAACTTTTATAAAGGAAGGATATGATAAGTTGGCGTTTTCTTTTCCTAATGCCAAAGGGGAAATGATCTCACTTGAAGATGAACGCTTTAAAAATAAAGTAGTGGTAGTTCAAGTTATGGGAACATGGTGCCCAAATTGCCTCGATGAAACCAAATACTATGTTGATTACATCAAGAAGAATTCCAATAGCGATTTGGAATTCATCGCATTGGCTTTCGAATATGCCAAAACCAAGGAAGGTGCCTTTAAAAGTATCAACAGATTGAAGGATAGAATAGGAGTAGAGTACCCTATCGTATTAGCACAGTTTGGCTCATCTGACAAGGCTTTAGCACAAGAAAAACTGCCCATGTTAAATCATGTTTTATCGTACCCAACTTCGATATTTATCGACAAGAAAGGAACGGTGAGAAAGATTCATACCGGTTTTAACGGTCCGGCTACCGGAGTTAAGTTTATTGAATTTCAACAGCAATTTGATGGGTTTTTAAAGGAATTGCTGGCAGAGTAAACAAGGAAAATTAGCGCTGCAACTTCGGAACAATATAGTGTAAAACATATGTATCTCTAAGCGAGTTTGAACTGCAATTTACACTTGAACTTGATTAAATAATAGTCGATCTTCCCAAACCAATATTCTCATCGTTAATATTTGGATCTTCGTCAGAATCAACTATATGATCAGCGATAAAGTCACCAACATAGTCTGTGCCGTATTTATCGCTTCCTAGTATGTCGGTCGTAGTAACTCCTTTTACGAAGGACTTTTGAACCGCACTAGCAACGGCATTGGCTTCCTCATAAAGGCCAAAGTGCTGTAGCATCAAAACGGCACTAAAAATAGACGCCACAGGGTTCGCGATATTCTTTCCTTTTGCCTGAGGGTATGACCCGTGAAAAGGCGAGAACATAGCATTTTCATTTCCTATTGAAGCAGAAGGCAATAAGCCCATAGAGCCGATAATGACGCTTCCCTGACTGGTAAGTATATCTCCAAACATATTTTCCGTTAAAATAACGTCGAATTGCGATGGATTCATCATTAGCTGTACTACTGCATTGTCAATAAAAAGACATTCAAAATGCACTTCAGGATAGCTATTGGAAATTTCGGTCACCACTTTGCGCCATAGCCGTGAAGTCTCAAGCACATTGGCTTTGTCGACCAAAGTCAACCGACCTCTACGCTTTTTGGCGGCCTTGAAGGCCAGATGTGTTATTCTAGCAATTTCATTTTCTGTGTATTCACATAGGTCAGACGCATAGGTAGCGTCATCGCTTAGGGTTTTCTTTCCGAAGTAAATGCCCCCGGTAAGTTCACGATAAATTACAAAATCGGTTCCCGTAATTACTTTTTTAGGTAACAAAGAATGCTCTAGCAAAACCGGAAAAACCTTTACCGGTCTTATGTTGGCAAAAAGTCCAAGTTCTTTGCGAAGTTTTAGCAACCCCTGTTCGGGTCGCACCTTGGCGTCAGGATTGTTGTCATATTCCAACGCCCCAATAGCACCAAACAAGATGGCATCTGAATCTTTACATAGCCGAAGTGTTTCTTCAGGCAGCGGATTACCATTATTGGAGATAGCTACCGCACCAACGGGAGCTTCGTTGTATATGAATTGATGATTGAAAGTTTCTTCGACCGCCCTAAGGCACTTTACTGATTGTGCAAGCACCTCAGGCCCGATGCCATCTCCTCCCAATAGTGCAATTTTCAGATTCATTGCTAGACCTTTTCTATAGCTACGTCGGTCATACCTATAATTTCATGAATGTCTTCATCCACAACTTCTTTTTTTCTATCAGCGTATTTTAAAAACTCTTGGTACACCGTATCCAATTGTACTTTTGTCAGCTCATAACCCACCATTTTTGCGCGATAAGCCAGCGCAGCTCTTCCACTTCTTGCCGTGAGAATGATAGAAGATTCATCAACTCCTACATCTGCTGGGTCAATAATTTCATAGGTTTCACGATTTTTAATAACCCCGTCTTGATGAATACCAGAACTATGTGCGAATGCATTTGCACCAACAATTGCCTTATTGGGCTGTACGATCATTCCCATTTTCTGAGAAACCATTTGACTAGTGCTGTACAATAACTTGCTATTGATGTTCGTGTCTAAAGCCAAATTTGGGTGTTGGCGTAGGACCATAACTACCTCCTCCAAGGAGGTATTTCCTGCTCGTTCACCTATACCGTTTATGGTACATTCGATTTGCCGAGCTCCATTGACCACTCCTGCAATAGAATTTGCTGTTGCCAGCCCGAGATCATTATGACAATGGCAAGAAAGAATGGCCTTGTGGATTCCTTTGACATTTTCTTTTAGGTATTTTATTTTAGCACCATATTCCTCTGGAAGGCAATATCCTGTTGTATCGGGTATATTCAAGACCGTTGCTCCGGCAGCAATTACGGCTTCACATACTTGGGCTAGAAATTCGTTCTCGGTTCTTCCGGCATCTTCAGCATAAAACTCCACGTCATCAACAAAAGTTTTGGCGTAACTAACTGCCGCTACAGCTCTTTCAATAATAGCATCCCTATTGGAATTAAATTTATGCTTAATGTGTGAATCGGAAGTCCCAATGCCTGTGTGTATTCTTGGTCTTAATGCTGGTTTTAAGGCCTCCGCAGCTACTTCAATATCTTTTTTAACCGCACGACTTAAACCACAAACAGTTGCATTTTTTACAAGTTTGGCAATTTCGGAAACCGAATTAAAATCGCCTGGACTCGATATCGGAAATCCTGCTTCAATCACATCAACACCCATGTGGTCAAGACGCGCTGCAATTACTAGTTTTTGCTCCGCATCCAATTTGCATCCAGGTACTTGTTCCCCATCCCTGAGTGTTGTATCAAATATTTGTACTTTATCTTTGCTCATTGTAATATTTGTGTAGTTTTATGTACCCTATACGAATATATGACCAATAGGGGAAATCTCCTAAAAAAGCAATTAACATTTACAATGGTAAACTACTTTTTTGGGTGTTAAAAGTTTGATTAACAGCTATTTAAACAAGTTTTGTTACGATGACATATGCGCATAAAGATGCCTTGTTCGTACTGGTAAAATCGCTATCTAAGTCGGAGAAGCGTCAGTTTAAACTCTACGTTGGACGTTTGGGGGTAAATGCTGACGCAAAATTCATTGCGCTCTTCAACCTGATGGATAAGATGAGGGAGTATAACGAAAAGGCAATCTTGGCCAGCGGTATCGTAAAGAAATCCCAACTTTCAAATCTAAAGGCCCACCTCTATAAGCAGATTCTAATAAGCCTGCGATTAAATCCGGTGAATCAAAATATGAGGGTCCAAATTCGCGAACAATTAGATTTTGCTACTATTCTATATCAAAAGGGATTGTATAAGCAGAGCCTTAAAATATTGGATAAAGCAAAAGCTACTGCAATTGAAAACGAGGAAAAGAATATCGCCTATGAAATTGTCGAACTTGAAAAGATTATCGAGACCCAATACATCACCCGAAGTATACCTGATCGTGCCGATGAATTAGCCGTTCAAGCAAAAGAACTTTCGGCGCACAATGTAATGACCAGCAAACTTTCCAATCTCTCCTTACAGCTCTATAGCTGGATGTTGAAAGTGGGCTATGCCAAAAGCGATGAAGATCTGAATAGGATAAAAGCCTATTTCGAAAAACAATTACCAAAATACAATATCGATGATCTGGGATTTCGCGAAAAGTTATGGCTATACAAGGCACATTTGTGGTATAGTTTTTTAACTCAAGATTTTCTTTCCTGCTATAAATACGCCAACAAATGGGTTGATCTTTTCTATGAAAGCAAGGAGATGATCTACATGAATCCGGTCTTCTTTTTAAAAGGAAACCATTATTTGTTAGAATCGTTATTTTTTGTAAAGTACAGTTCACAGTTTAAAGAAACACTTGACCGTATGGAGGCTATGGTAGAGAGCAAAGGGTTTCCCAAAAATGACAATATAGCTTCGCTTGCATTCCTATATATCAATTCGAGTAAACTAAATCTCCATTTTATGGAGGGAACGTTTAAAAAAGGACTCTATTTGGTCAAGATTGTAGAGTACGGAATAGCTAAGCATAAAGACCGTATTGATGAGCATCATATTATGTTGCTGTATTACAAAATTGCTTGCCTATACTTTGGAATGGGCGACAACAAAACTTGTATTCAGTATCTCAAAAGAATCATTAACAATAAGAACTTAAAAATGCGTGAAGATCTTATGTGTTTTGCAAGGGTGTTAAGTTTGGTTGCGCATTACGAGGCGGGAATGGACTATCACCTGGAAGTGCAGTTGAAAAGCACCTATAAGTTTCTACTGAAGATGGATGATCTACACGAGGTACAAAAAGAAATGATAAAATTTCTTAGAAATCTAGGAAACATATATCCGAGTGACCTGCGCAACGAATTCCAGAAATTGCATACAGAGCTTAAGAAGTATGAGGACCATCCCTACGAGAAACGAGCATTTTTATATTTAGATGTAATCTCGTGGCTGGAAAGTCATTTAGAGAACAA
This sequence comes from Maribacter sp., assembly GCF_039974175.1. Lineage (GTDB taxonomy): Bacteria > Bacteroidota > Bacteroidia > Flavobacteriales > Flavobacteriaceae > Maribacter_C. Next base: position 1,142,507 of record NZ_JBDWJN010000010.1, on the reverse strand, counting down.
ACCAGTGGCGGAAATCATTCGCGAGAAAGCCATGTCACTTACCCGATAACCTTTGCCCAATAAGAACCCATACTTTTCGCACTTACTTGAAATAAACCTGGCTATGCTGTTTATAAGTACCTCTGGTGCATTGGGCCGCTATGTAGAGTTACCTGTTCCTGTAACCATTGGCGCAAGGGCGCTTTTGGCCTTTGTTCTATTGGCCTTGTATTGCCGGTTTAAAAAGATGTCTTTCAAAGTAGAAAAGAAAGACCTACCCATGGTAGTTTTAAGTGGGGTATTGATGGGTTTTCATTGGATTACCTATTTCTATGCATTGCAACTTTCTAGCGTTGCAATTGGAATGTTATCGATGTTTACCTATCCCGTATGGACTGCCTTTTTTGAACCTTTTCTTCTTAAAACGACATTTCAGAAAATACATTTACTATTGGCGGTCTTGGTTTTATGCGGGATTTATTTTTTGATACCTGATTTGAATATGGAGAATTCGTATACTCTTGCAATTGGTTTAGGAGTAGTATCGGCCATAGTGTATGCATTACGGAATTTGTTGATGAAACCAAAGGTTGTGAAATATAATGGTTCGTTAATGATGACCTATCAAACGGGCATCGTTGGTTTTCTTTTACTACCCGCAGTAGTTTTTGCAGATTTTTCGGAAGTTCTTTCACAATGGGAAGCACTTGTCACACTAGCCTTGCTCACAACAGCTATAGGGCATACCTTGTTTTTATTAAGCTTAAAACACTTTACGGTAACAACTGCCAGTATTCTAAGTAGCGTACAACCCGTTTACGGCATTCTTATCGGGATGTTATTTCTTTCGGAATTTCCGTCGTGGTCTACCGTCTTTGGTGGCATCTTGATTTTGACCGCGGTAGTTGTAGAAAGTGTACGAACGTATCGATGAGGAAAATAACTTCTAGCTTGCGACTCTTGGCCGCTTTTGAACTAGTTGCAAGGCAAACGCGTAGCCCTCCTAAAAGTCTAAAACTCCTATAGCTAGCTCGGCATACATATACATGCGGTTTCAGAATTTCAATAGCAACAATCATATAGGTGCAGAGCCGTCGCAAGGCGGAAAATCAACACCATGTACATGCACCTATCTGTTTATTCGGTAGGCATTGTTTTAATTTTCTTTTTTATAAACAATCTGTCCGTCGAAAATGGTCATGTCTATCTCGGTTTCCAGAAGCTTATCTTCTGCCACTTTCATGATATCTTGGTTGTAAATTGTGAAATCAGCAAGCTTACCTGCTGTGATTGAACCTTTGATTTTTTCTTCAAAAGCACCATAAGCGGCATCTAAAGTATATGACTTCAAGGCTTGCTCTCGTGTCATTTTTTGCTCTGGTTCATATCCTCCTTCTGGCATACCCTTTAAGGTCTTTCGACTAACGCTGCCATAAAAGCTCGCGATGGGGTTTAGCGGTTCGACAGGAACATCGGTACCATTGACAATCGGAATACCACTTTTTAATAGGTCTTGCCACATATAAGCACCTTCTTTAATTCGTTTTTCGCCAAGTCGGTCAATCGCCCAAGGTCGGTCTGATGATAGGTGTACAGCCTGCATTGCTGGAATGACGCCTAGCCCAGCAAAGCGAGGAATGTCATCAGGGTGTAAATGTTGTGCATGCTCTATTCGGAATCTATGGTCGTTCTTCAAATCAGGTAATTCTGTAAATGCCGCTTCGTAACGATCTAGAATTTCTCTATTGGCACGGTCACCAATGGCATGCGCGCATACTTGAAAGCCATTTCGTAATCCGTTTAGAGCGGTTTCTTTTACGACTTCCATGGGTAGTGTTTCATGTCCGAAATGTCCGGGTCGGTCAGTATACGATTCCAATAACCAAGCACCTCGAGAACCTAAGGCTCCATCGCAGTTGAGTTTTATTGATCGAATTGTCAGAAGATTATCTGGGTCTACTAACGGACCCTTTTTGTACCATTCCTCAATAAGCTCTGGATCCCATCCAGTAAGCATGGTGTAAAGCCGAACTTTGAGTTTGTTATCTACTTTCATTTGTTCGTAGAGGGCAATAGTTTCTTTTCCTATTCCCGCATCGTGAAAACCTGTTATGCCATATCTATGGCAAGCTTCTACAGCAAGTTCGAATGCTTTTTTATCTTTTTCCGGAGTGTTTACGGGAATATGTTTCCGAATTAAACTTTGAGCACGTTCATTAAAAATACCGGTGGGTTGCCCTAATTTATCGCGCATCACTTCACCGCCCTCAATTTCGAGTATATCGATTCCATCCTTGGCGAGTACTTGTAAGCCTGCAATTTCCATGGCCTTGGCATTGGCAAAACCTGCATGGCCACTGGCATGACTTAGATAAACCGGATTATCAGGAGATACCTGACTTAACTTATAATGGGTTTGAAACCCATTTATGGCATCATCAGGTAATTTGTCCCATTTGCTTTGGTGCCATCCTCTTCCGGTAATCCACTCTCCAGGCTTGGCAGCTTTTACGGCTTCGGCGACCATTGCTACGATTTCTTCATAGCTAGTGGTGTTAATGAGGTCTAGGTTTAATTCGTTATACCCCAAACCCATAAAATGTCCGTGTCCTTCAATGAGACCCGGCGTCATGGTTTTGCCCTTTAAATCTATCACTTCTGTTTGTTCTGTTTTGAAGGCTTCCGCCTCCACCAGACTACCTGCAAATAGAATTTTACTGTCTTTGGTCGCTACGGCTTCTACCATAGTCTGGGTCGAGTCTACGGTATAAATCGGGCCTCCATAAATGAGAAGCGTGGCTGCTTCTTGTGGTTGCTTTGAACAAGAAGTTATTATGAAAAAACCCACAAAGAGGGTAGACAGAAAACGGATTCGTAATTGCATGGTCATTCAGTTTTTAGGAAGGCTGAATTTACAATTTAAAAGTTTAATGAAGAAGAGATAATTTTACAGTCTGAACCCTGAATATCCCAATCGAAAATATCCTAAAAAAGCAATTTAGTTTTCCTTATCCTATTCTTCCTCCTTCTTGATTCCAGGCGTACTTTCCATATTGAATTGGTTTACGAGTCCATCACCTAATTTGTGAAAGTCTTCATTTTTTGCCATTTCACGCACTTTTACTGGGTCGAAGTTGCCGTTGAAATACAGAAAAGAACCGCGTGTCATATTGTTGTTATAAATCAAAATCTCTTTGACTGCATCGCGCTTTTCACGAATAGATACTACATTGCGTTTCTGATTGTCATTTTTACGGTAGACTTCTATAAAAGAGCTACCCGTCATAGTGTTCATTGAATTGTTTAAGAATTTGGTACGCTCAGGTGTGGCGCTTGGAAATTGCATATATCTAAGGTCTTTGGTATTGCCAATAACCGAATTCATTTCTGGCGATATGTTTCCGATTAGTGATAACATAAAACGCGGCACGCGAACTGCAGTTACCTGGTCGTCGTTTTTATGCGCTTCGTAAAAGGAGTCGATAGAATTATAACTTCCGCAAGAAGAAATAAGGACTAAGCTTAGCAAAAAAAGTGTTCTCTTGATCATGGTGTATAGTGTTTATATGGTTCTTAAATATAACCAAATTAACAACAAGCGTTCCAAACTGCATCTTGAGGTGGGCGAGCTTGTAAATCAAGCAATTCTTTCTTTACCGGATGGATAAAAGAAAGACTTCTCGCATGCAGGTGGATGCTACCATTTTTATTGCTTCTATAGTATCCATATTTTAAATCTCCTTTGATGGGACAACCAATAGCACTTAATTGCGACCTAATTTGATGATGGCGACCTGTTTTTAAATCGACTTCAAGCAAATAGAAGTTATCTAGTTTTTTGATAATTCGATATTCGAGAATGGCCTTTTTGCTATCGGGTACTTCTTTTCGGTGGGCATAAGATTTATTTTGCTTGGGGTTTCTTTTCATCCAATGTACTAAAGTATCTTGTTGCTTTTCTGGAGGGTTCTTTACTACCGCCCAATAGGTCTTTTTTGCTGCCTTTTCAGCGAACAGTTTATTCAAACGGGGTAGGGCCTTGGAAGTTTTTGCAAATACCACAATTCCCGAAGTTGGCCTATCTAAACGATGTGCTACTCCTAGATATACATTTCCGGGCTTGTTGTATTTTTCTTTTATATATTGTTTTACAACCTCACTTAAAGGAAGATCTCCTGTTTTATCTCCTTGAACAATATCACCTGGTCTTTTGTTGATGACGATTATATGGTTGTCTTCATAAACAAGCTGAAGATTCTTTGTCGTAGAAAAGATTTTACCAGCCACTACATCTCCAGTTTTCGGTAACGGATACTAAGAAAGAGAATAACCAAAACTCCCATGGTGACCGAAACATCGGCCATATTGAATATTCCGGTTTGCACGTATTTTCCGAGCTGGATATGAAAAAAATCAGTGACTTCGCCATGGGCAATTCGATCAATTAAGTTGCCTATACCACCCCCAATAACACATGCAAAGGCAAATACCAACCATTTGTTCATATCTGATCTGCGAAGAATTCGAAATAACAATATCAATAATACCATAACAGGTAAAGCCTGTAGCAATATGATTTTTAGTATTGGGGAGAGTTCTGAACCAAACCCCAGCATGGCACCATCATTCTCTACCTTGGTTAGAATGAAGTTTTTACCAACCAGTTCAATAGTTTCTTGGTACGCCACATTTTTACGCACTACACTTTTGGAAAGCTGATCGCATCCAATGTTCAGCAAAACCAAAAAGATGATAAAGGCTCTTTTAATCATTTTTTTAGATGACTTATGTACAGTTTTAAGCTTTGGGTCAAGTTTTTAACAATAATGAAATTTTCTCTAACTCCCCAATTAATACTGTTCCTCATCATTAGGAAAGTCTTGACGCTTCACATCGGTAACATATTGAGCGATGGCATTTCCCATTTCTTCATACAAATTCATATAGCGTCTTAAAAACCGAGGATTGAACTCATGGGTCATTCCCAAGAGGTCGTGAATAACCAATACTTGTCCGTCAGCGTATTTACCTCCACCAATACCGATAGTAGGTATAGAGATACTTTCGGAGACTTTTTTGGTCAATTGGGCTGGAATCTTTTCCAATACAATGCCAAAACACCCTAGTTTTTCGAGTAATTTTGCATCTTCCATCAACTGTTCAGCTTCTTCTTCTTCCTTGGCTCTAACCGTATAGGTTCCGAACTTATAGATTGACTGAGGCGTTAGTCCCAAATGACCCATTACCGGAATTCCGGCTGCTAGAATACGTTTTACCGATTCCTTGATTTCTGCTCCTCCTTCAACCTTTACAGCATGGGCGCCACTTTCTTTCATAATGCGAATTGCAGAACGCAATGCTTCCTTAGGGTCGCTTTGGTAACTTCCAAAAGGAATATCAACTACGACTAGTGCACGATCAATTGCCCGAATTACCGATTGGGCGTGATAGATCATCTGATCAAGTGTAATGGGCAAGGTGGTCTCATGACCTGCCATTACATTGCTAGCAGAATCACCAACTAATATTACGTCCACATTGGCGGCATCAACAATTTTGGCCATAGAATAATCGTAGGCGGTTAGCATGGAGATTTTCTCTCCATTCTTTTTCATATCCACTAGGGATTTTACTGTTACACGTTTGTACTCTTTCTTGGCAGTAGACATTTTTGACTTGCAATGGTTTGTTCGGGATAAATGTAAGGAGATTTCCTTAGATTATAATGTTGAATATAGTATTGACGTAGCTCCTCTCCTCAGACCAGAGGCGACTTTGAAAGGGTGGTGGCCTCACTGTAGCCTGGGTAGAAGTTGCAAGTCGTGACCTTATAAAATTTTTTTATGCTAAAAAGGGCAGCTTGCGAAGTGAACCAACCCTTTATGCAACAACTGTAGGGTACATGCCCTTTTCAATTGAGTAGCCGCGTTTTATCTTTTTATTAAATAAATGAATTCCCTTACATTTGAGAAAATGCAATACATATGAAACAATTATTACTTCTCGGAATACTCTTATTAAGTGTTAGCAGTGCAGCTCAAGATGCTGATAAATATGCCGTTCAAAAAACGATAGAAGCCTTTTTTGAAGGATTCCACCAACAAGATTCCATAGCTATAAAAGAGACGGTGGCTAATGACGTACTACTGCAAACCATAGCGAAAGACTCCCTCGGAAAAGACTACGTGAGAACTGAAGATTTTACCAGGTTCATTAAGAGTATTGTTAGCATTCCTGAAACCACCAAGTTTCAAGAGACCATAAAATCCTACTCCATTCAGGTAGATGGCCCAATGGCAAATGCGTGGACAGCCTACGAGTTCCATGTCAATGATAAATTCAGTCATTGTGGTGTAAATTCTTTTCAGTTGGTAAAGCAAGAAGATAAATGGAAGATCATCTATCTAATTGATACCCGCCGTAAGGAAGGCTGTGAGTAGGCCAAAAAGCAAAGTGCATTTAAAGCATAGCGAAGCAATCTAGAATTTCTTCGTGATGAATAAAAAGAGTAACTCGCTATGCTCGTAAAAATGTTATTTAAAACTCTCGATAAGGAGAATCTAAATATTGATTTGCTTCTTCTTCTACAAACTTGGCATTCGCACTATCCCAATGCAGGGTTTTGTTTGGAAAACGGCCTGCAATGGTACCTAATAAAATAGTCTCGGTAAGCTTGGACGCATATGAAAAAGGTGCCGACACCTCTGCTTTTCCTAAACAGGCATCTACAAATTGATGGTAATGTTTCGGACTTTCGCCTGCGTAGTCACGTACGGGTTCACCTAAGTTTTGAGCCAAGATTTCATTTGTAATATCAACAAATTCTCCATCTATTATCAATTGTGGTAATTTTTGAAAGTGTGGTAAATAGAATCTTCCTTTTTCACCTATGAACATAGCTCCCTGATCGTGAAGCGGTTCTCCGCCCGGAAGCATTAAATCTTCACGTTGCTTGTCGGCATCAATACCGTCGTACCACACCCATTTTAAGGTATCTGCCGTGTATTTCGTGCCTGGAAATTCATAGGTGACCATATTTTGCTCTGGGTATCCGAAGCCGTTTGGTTTTCTACAATTTGTAGTAATGGTCCTGGGAACATCTAGGGCCAAGGCGTTGTAGGGCGTATCAAAAATATGGACGCCCATATCACCCAAGGTTCCACAGCCATAATCTAGCAATTTTCTCCAATTTCCAGGGTGATACACATCTTTCTTATATGGTCTTTCGGCCGAAGTACCCAACCAAAGATTCCAGTCAAGACTTGATGGTACGGGGTCAGTTCCTTCTGGTGGAGGGCCATCATACCCCCAATTTTTAGGAGACCAGGCACGAACCGTGCTAACTTTTCCAATAATGCCCGATTGAATTAAAAGCGTGGCCAGTTTATAGTCGTAAAAGGAATGTACCTGAATGCCCATTTGGGTAACCAGCCCCCTTTCTTCAGCCATTTTTTTCATTGCCCGGGCTTCGCTCACATGGTGGGTGAGGGGTTTTTGACAATATACCGGCTTGTCCATTTCCATGGCCATCATTGATGCTGGCGCATGGGTATGATCGGGTGTGGACACCACTACCGCATCGATTTTCTTTTTCATCTCTTTCAACATTACTCTGTAATCTGAAAATGTTTTGGCCTTCGGATGTAATTTATGAGCGGCGGCTAAATTATTCGCATCTACATCACAAAGGGCAACAACATCTACCTGTGCATGTGATGAGATGGCTTGTAAATCTTCACCCCCCATATTACCTACGCCTATATGCGCGGTTCGCAGTCTTTTATCTTTTTTTGAAAAAGCCCAAGTTCCGTTTGGGAGTAAGGCAAATGAAGATGCTGCTGCAGTCTTTTTTAGGAATTCTCGTTTATTCATGTTCGGATTTTATACGGTTATAATTTTTTAATTTTAATATTTCGAAACCAGAGCGGACTATCGTGATCTTGAATCGCGATATAGCCTGATTTAAAAGTACCATATTTAGGGAAATCTTTCCATTTGCCGGCATTCTTTCGTCTTTCCCAATCTTCAGACCAGGGTACAAACTCCAACAACTTTTTACCATTGAGCCAATGCGCTACTTTTTCAGGGGTAAAGATGATTCGAGAGGAATTCCATTCCATGGCCGGTTTAATAATTTTTTGATTTTCATCAGGCAAATACATGGCATAGTCGGCACCTGTCTTTTGCCATGGTTCTAATTTGGCATTGTTGATTTCCTCCCATTTTATATCGTCGAGCATTTGATACTCGGGAGATACTTCCGGTGGTCCCCAATCGCCCTCTTGCAAATGATACAACATACCACTATTACCTCCTTCAGGAATTTTCCATTCCCAACGCAATTCAAAATTATCAAATTCTTCAGCGGCATAGACAATGTCTTTGCCTCCTTTTCTCTCTTCTTCTGTACGCTTTTCGGTATCAAAAGTCAGTTCTCCATTTTTTATTACCCATTGCGGAGGAAGGTCTTTGCCGTTGTAGGCACGCCAGCCCTCAGTACTTGTTCCGTCAAAGAGATAAATCCATTCATCATTTGGTTCGGTGGTAAGTTCAATTTCTGAATTTTCAGTTACTGGCGTTTTATTTTTCCTTTCAGTTTTACAAGCAATAAAACTGATCAGTAATAGTATCAAGAAGACATTGTTTTTCATCTAGAATTGGTTTTGAAATTTATCTGTGTTGGTCAATTAAGATGTTGTTTCCGTCGGGGTCAGTCAATACAATACTAGCAGGACCAGAGGTAGATTCATCTGCTTCGCGCTCTAGTTTAACATGCTGTTTTTTTAATGCTTTTTGAATTTCCCGAACATCTTCAAATTCTTCTAGGTTTTGCGCATTGGTATCCCATCCAGGATTGAAGGTCAATATGTTTCCTTCAAACATTCCTTGGAATAATCCAATAAGGGAATCTTCATTCTTCATGATGAGGTAATTGCTTTCATGTGACCCTGCAAAAATGGCAAAACCAAGATTTTCGTAAAATTGCTGAGATGCCTTAAGGTTTTTGACCGAAAGACTGATAGAGAATGCGCCAAGATTCATTTTTATAGAATTTAATGGAATAAATATAGCGATTCTAATGCTAAGAAGTTAGCTTAAATTCACAGGCCTAAAAGAGGTAAATGCTTTACCGAATGATAGGTCAGTGCCAATCGAATGCATTCTTTTAACTCATCTGGTGGGAGACCGTCTTCTACATCAAAAACAATAGCCCGGTTCTTTTCGTAATTGAAGCGCTCACCATAAACTTCTCTAAAGGTTGTTACCAACTTAGAGGTACATTTAAAATACATAGCGTATTGCTTTGGAGCTTTGGCTTTCCAATCTATGCGTAGCGTGCTTCCTTTTTTGGTTAAATAACTGGGTTCGCCCCATTTTAGGGTTTCTTCAAGTTCAGTAATGCCGCTTTCTTCAGCTACTTTAAGTACGAGTTCACGTAGGTATTGAAGTTTGGGTGCTATCTCTTTTGGATAGGCATTGAATTTGGTTTCTACTGCAGGATTTTGTCGGATGTTTAGGGTTGACATAGGTCGTAATTCGATTCTTGCTATGTTCGAAGTTAATTGATTTTAAAGACTTTTTGGTGATACGAAATTTAATAAATGACATCCTGTCAGTTTTTTCGACTTGGCATATTGTTTGTCATTCCCTTAGCGACTATAAAAATTAATACGCACAAATAAATACATATAGAATGAGTAAAATTATAGGAATAGATTTAGGTACAACCAACTCTTGCGTCTCTGTAATGGAGGGTAATGAGCCGGTAGTAATTCCTAATGCGGAAGGAAAACGAACTACACCATCCGTAATCGCATTTGTTGAAGGTGGAGAGATTAAAGTGGGTGACCCTGCCAAAAGACAGGCGGTAACTAATCCACATAACACTATTTATTCCATCAAACGCTTTATGGGCAACAAGTTTTCGGAGTCTAAAAAAGAGGCCGATCGTGTACCTTATAAAGTGGTGAAGGGTGATAACAATACGCCACGCGTAGATATCGATGGGCGTCTATACACGCCTCAGGAATTGTCTGCAATGATTCTTCAGAAAATGAAGAAAACAGCTGAAGACTATTTAGGTACAACAGTTACCAAAGCAGTAATTACCGTACCGGCGTATTTTAACGATGCGCAAAGACAGGCGACAAAAGAAGCTGGTGAAATTGCCGGACTTTCAGTTGAGCGAATCATCAACGAACCTACTGCGGCCTCTTTGGCTTACGGAATGGATAAGAAGGATACCGATCAAAAAATCGTTGTTTTTGACTTTGGTGGGGGTACACATGATGTATCTATCTTAGAGTTGGGTGACGGTGTGTTTGAAGTATTGTCTACCGATGGAGATACACACCTGGGTGGTGATGATGTAGATCAAAAAATTATCGATTGGTTGGCTGATGAGTTTAAGAAAGATGAAAGCATTGATCTACGTGATGATGCAATGGCATTGCAGCGTTTACGTGAAGCTGCTGAAAAAGCCAAGATAGAATTGTCTTCTTCGGCACAAACAGAGATCAATTTGCCCTATGTTACCGCTACAGCAACAGGACCAAAGCATTTGGTGCGTACCTTAACTAGAGCAAAATTCGAACAATTGATTGCCGATTTGGTAAAGCGAACTATCGAACCTTGTGAAACGGCTTTAAAAGCGGCTGGTTTATCAAAGAGTGACATCGACGAGATTATATTGGTAGGTGGTTCGACTCGTATTCCAGCGGTTCAAGAAGCTGTAGAAAAATTCTTCGGAAAAGCGCCGTCAAAGGGCGTAAATCCTGATGAGGTTGTGGCCGTTGGTGCTGCTATTCAAGGCGGAGTATTAACAGGAGATGTAAAAGATGTTTTACTACTTGATGTTACACCACTTTCTTTGGGTATTGAAACTATGGGTAATGTGTTTACCAAATTGATTGAGGCAAATACAACCATTCCAACGAAAAAATCACAAATATTTTCCACTGCAGCAGATAATCAGCCTTCTGTAGAGATACATGTACTACAAGGTGAGAGAGGCATGGCAGCGGATAATAAAACAATTGGACGTTTCCATTTAGATGGTATTCCACCAGCACAAAGAGGTACTCCTCAGATCGAGGTGACTTTCGATATTGACGCCAACGGAATTATCAAAGTTTCTGCAACGGATAAAGCGACAAACAAAACGCAAGACATTCGTATTGAAGCGTCATCAGGATTGACCGAAGAGGAAATACAAAAGATGAAAGCTGATGCGGAAGCCAATGCGGAAGCAGATAAGGCCGCAAGAGAGACCGCTGATAAATTGAACGAAGCCGATAGCATGATTTTCCAAACGGAAAAGCAGCTGACTGAATTTGGCGACAAACTTTCCGATGAGAAGAAAAAGCCCATCGAAGAAGCGCTCGAAGAGTTGAAAAAAGCTTACGAAAGCAAGGATGTAGCAGTGGTTACACCAGCTTTAGAGAAGATCAACGAGGCTTGGAAAGTAGCTTCTGAAGAAATGTACAAAGCTCAAGCCGAAGCACAGCAAAATGGAGCGGCTCCTGAAGGCGATGCCGCAGCAGATGCCGCCGAAGGCGATAATGTTGAAGATGTTGACTTTGAGGAAGTGAAGTAGTACCTACTTCCAAAGTAAATAAATGAACCCGCAGGGCTTTTGCCATGCGGGTTTTTTGATTTTTATACGTATTCCTTTATCTAGTGTCGCAAAGGGTTTCACGGTTAGTGTCGAACCCAACCCCTGGTCAAGAATCGAACTATCATATGGTAACCTTTTATTGACTTGAATTGAGCTTATGGATAATACAACTACGACTTCGGTTTTAACCCCTTGTATCTACTTCGCCTAGCTAGATTTCTGCCTTAGCTTTTCTCAACCAAAGGGGTAAATACCAAAACTTAACGCCTGCATTACATCGATTTGGCATTCCTTTTGCCTACAATTGATAGAATATCAATTAATTTTGCGCTATGGTAAAAAATTACACTGTACTATTTCTTATCGCAACTTTCCTTTTTCCGAAAGGTATGACCGCTCAAGAAATCCAAATTTTCACCTTGGAAGATTTTGACCTGAAAGGCAATGTGAAGACTTCTTTAGTCAGCACAAGCTACGGTAAGGAAGAGTATGAATTCAATGAAGAAGGATTGCTTACCAAATCGATTACGCGATACAATGACTCAGATTATGATATAACCTTGTACAAGTATTCCAAGGGAATATTGTTGGAAAAACGCTTGGAGAACTATCGTGATAACGTTATTGATAAATCGACCTCCTTGGCCAGTTTTTATACAATTGATTCTTTGTTGAATTTAAAAATCACAGAAAAGATTGTTTCCTATACTAAGGAATTCTTAGATCAGTACGAGTATTTCTACACTGCAGATTCTATTTTTAGAATTATCCATACGAATAACAGCGGAATAGATGAAACTGATATTTCCTATACTGATGTCAGAGGAGAACAAACCAAAACCTACAACTTGAACGGACTAATACAAAAATCGATTAGAACGTCGGTAAAAAAGGAGAAGGATAGTGTTGTTGCACGAAATGTATTAACCAAAAAATTCTTAGATGGCGAACCTAGTTCGGCCTTAGAAGAAACATTTGATGGTGCCAATAAGTTGGTGTCTGCAACACAGTTTTTTCATAATGCCAGATCAAAACAATTTGCAAAAGCTGAAACGGTAACCTATTTCTATGACGAAAAAGGCATGCTACTGAAAACCAAATCAGATAAGAGCGGAGACGTTGAAGAGAAGGAGTATGTGTATCAATTTGATGAAAAGGGAAATTGGATTAAGGAAATCATCATTCCTGATAACACCTATAAGACACGTAGCATAAGTTACTTCGAAAGAACTGAAGAGGCTAAACAAGAATGAGATTTTCTCTAGCCCTTTATTGGGCATTTTTAGCTTTCCATTCCTTTTTTAAAAGCCCATAACAACAGGTGTTGCGTTTAAATCCATCAAGTAGATATACGTTTTTGCGAAGAATTCCTTCCAAAGTGCAGCCTAATTTTTCAACTGCCTTTCTAGAGGCGATGTTACGCTCATCAATTCGAAATTCGACCTTCTCGAAACCCATTTCCTCAAAAGCATAGTCGAGCATTAAGAACTTCATATGTCCGTTTAGTCCAGTTCCTTGAAATGCTCTGCCAATCCATGTAGAACCTATTTCCAAAGTTTTGTATTTCACATGAATATTCATATAGCGGGTGCTTCCGGCATATTGTTGCTTCTTTTTATCGTAAATGATAAAGGGAATGCTGGTACCATTGCTCTTTTGATCTAAGGCAATCCGCACATAATTCTTCAGACTTTGCGGAGTTTCAATATCAGAAGGAGAAAATTGCACCAATTTCTTCTGTGCAGCAATTGGTATGAGTTCATGGTAATTATGCATTGCAATAGGAGAAAGCCTAACGAATTCATTTTCCAAAGTAGGGGCAAAGTCCATTGTTACGTGCTTTTTATTTTTAGTATTTCATATTCACTCTTGAGCATGCGGTATTGCAGTAAGGAAACATAGACATCATCGGCAATACTATGGTCTTTTTTTATATCGTGATCTTTGAATTCTGCTTCTTTGGTCATGCCATTTTTGATCATGACCTTACCCGAGGCATTATTGGTGGTGATGTATACGGCGGTAACTTTGTTGAGGTTTAGCTCTTCGAATCCGAATTTGAGAATGGCCTGTACCGCTTCGGAAGTATAACCCAGATTCCAAAAATCTTCTGCCAACCAATACCCTAATTCTGCTCTATTGTTGCTCAAATCAAGCGTCAGGCCAATGCCTCCAATAAAAGAAAGGGTATCTCTAAAGCGCATGGCAAATATATAATTGTCTTTGTTTTTAAAACCTTGATTGGCCATATGCATCCAAGAAATAGCGTCTTCTTCACGATATGGGTGGGGCATAGTACGTGTATTTTCGACAATCTTGATATTGCCAGCATAGGAAACAATATCTGGAATATCCTTTGGTTTTATTTGATCTAAGATCAATCGCTTGGTAATGAGTTTTGGAAATTCTTCCATTCTAAACTAAGGCATTTATGATTTCTTTTTTCAGCTCGTGACCACCTTCAAACATTTGTTGTTCAGCCCTACTTCGGAATAATTCCTCAATTCTAGACGTCTCATATTGCAATATTTCTCCATTTAGATACTGGTCTGTATTGCCAACAATTGCGGTAACCTGGGTTTCCTTATTTTTCAAAAAATCGAAATCTTCAGCTGTCAGTTCTTTGGGTATTCCCCCCGCATACAGTATCAATTGAGTACATTCTATTTTCCGTGAAGCAATCCATCGCGTTGCTATGGAAACTCCTTGAGAGAACCCAAAAACAATCAGGTTGCAATCTGCAGGAAATTCCTCAGATGCATACACCGCATCTAAGTAGGCTAGAACATTCGCAGTTTCAAGAACACGATTCTCTTTGGTCAACCAGCTGGCACCCACATATTTGTATTCATTCTTTAAGTAGTATTTAGAAGGAGCTTGAGGCGCGATAACGTAATTCTCTTCGGTATTTAGCTCATCAAAATACTTGATAAAAAACTTGCTTAAGTAGCCAATACCATGAAGCACAATCCAAATGTTCTTGGTCTTTGCCGATAAGACATTTAGCGTTTCATAAGTATTGGTGGTCTGGTAGGTGACCTGTTTTTCGTGTTTGATCATGGTTTTAATTCTATTATAAAAATAGAATCTTTTATTGGTTACGTAATGCTTAATTTTACAAAAAAAATTCATGGACGAATACAAAGAGAAAATCCTTAAAGTGTGCAACGAGTCTTCAAAAAATACCCTAATGGAGACCTTGCAAATAGAATTTGTTGACGTTGGAGCAGATTTTCTAGTTGCCAAAATGCCAGTAAACCCTAGGGTTCATCAACCCGATGGGGTACTCCACGGAGGGGCCACTGTTGCGTTGGCAGAAACTGTTGGCAGCACAGCTTCGTATATATTCCTAGACGGACAGAAGGTATTTGTTCGTGGCATTGAAATTTCTGCGAATCATGTAAAGAGTATTCGAGAAGGTGAAGTATTCGCTAAAGCAGTTATCGTTCATAAAGGCGCCACTACTCAATTGTGGGATATTAAAGTGACAGATGCTGACGATAATTTGATTTCTGTTTGTAAACTTACAACCATTGCTTTACCGAGAAAATAATATGTTTTCTGAGTTACTTAGCAGCCTAGTTGAACACCATAAAAAAGAGCTTCCCTTTGTAGCATATCGCAAGCCCAAGGAAGAAATTGTCAAGGCTATTTTTCAAGAAGATTCCCAAGTTCATTATGTTAAGGATTTCTCGGAATCAGGTTTTGTATTTGCACCCTTTGATTCACAGCACAAGGCCATTTTGTTACCCAATACTACCACGCTAGAAGCTAAATACATTCCAAATAAAGCGTCGGACGCCATGGATAAGAATTCCCTAGTAGCCATTAGGTCTGACAAAGAACGCCATCTTAATTTGGTCAAAAAAGGAATTTCTCAGATTGAGCAAGGCAAATTCAAAAAGGTGGTTCTTTCTCGGAAGCTAGAAACCACGTGTAAAGCGGAACCCACAGATTTGTTTCAAAACCTATTGAATACTTATACCAATGCTTTTTGCTACCTCTGGCACCATCCCCAAATTGGTACTTGGCTCGGTGCTACACCTGAAATCTTGTTGAAAGCTGAAAACCTACAATTTACCACAATGTCTTTGGCTGGAACACGGCAGTATATTGAAACTAAAAGCCCTGAATGGGGAACTAAAGAACTTGATGAACAACAATTGGTCACCGATTATATATCAAAAGCGCTTGTTGGTGTGGTCTCAAATTTGCAAACCGGAGAAAGAGAATCTGTTCGCGCAGGTAATTTATGGCACCTTAGAACCAAACTTGTTGGACGCATGGAAAGCGGAAGCTTGGCAAAAATTATTCATGCTTTACACCCGACTCCGGCGATATGCGGAATGCCCATGAAAGCTACCAAAAACTTCATTTTAGAAAACGAAAATTACAATCGTGACTATTATACAGGCTTCTTAGGGGAACTAAACTTCATAACTGGTAAAGATCGAAGTTCCAATTCAAGAAATCAGGAGCATAAGGCGTACCGTTCGGTAAAAAATACCAGCACACTTTTTGTGAATCTTCGTTGTATGAAACTCGAAAATGCAATCGCGCATATTTATGTGGGTGGGGGAGTGACACGTGATTCAGAACCCGAAAAGGAGTGGAAGGAGACGGTGGCAAAAAGTAACACCATCTTGCAAGCGTTAATTGAGGCTTAGTTTTTTATTGGGTTAAGAACCCTTTGCGTTGTATTTTTGTGTCAGATGAAGTACTCCAGTATTCCGGCTGCACAATCGGTTGTAGCCCATTGTAAAGCAAAAGGTGTTCAGAATATTGTAATATCGCCGGGCTCCCGCAATGCCCCTTTAATTATTGGGTTCACTGAAGATGCTTTTTTCAAGTGTTTTAGTATCGTTGATGAAAGGTGTGCTGCTTTTTTCGCTTTGGGAATAGCACAACAACTCCGAGAGCCTGTTGCCGTGGTTTGTACTTCAGGGAGTGCGCTATTAAATTATTATCCGGCGGTAACCGAAGCGTTTTACAGTGATATTCCACTTGTGGTTATTTCAGCTGATAGACCCATTTATAAGATTGATGTTGGTGATGGCCAGACCATTCGCCAAGATGATGTTTTTCACAGGCATATCGGATATTCGGCCAATTTAAAACAAGATGTCAATCACGCAAAGAATCGCATTGAACGTTATGCTCCACATTTCATTGAAGGTAAAGTTGAAACTACCCAAAAAAAAATACAAGGCTATAATGACGGTGAATTAAACAAGGCCTTGGAAATTGCAATAACCATGGGATTGCCTGTTCATATCAACGTTCGTTTTGAAGAACCACTATATGAGAGACTTTCAGAATCTTCCATTGCTCCAGTGATAAATTCGGTGACAACGTCTGAGAAAAAAGGTTTAGAATATATTTCAGATTGTGCCGATATATGGAATGCTTCCCAAAAGAAATTGGTCTTAGTAGGCGTAAATGATCCAAATAAAGTAGCGCAGCGGTTTTTAGATATGCTCGCCAATGATCCATCGGTAATCGTACTCACGGAAACAACATCAAATATACATCACCCAAACTTTTTTCCAAGTATCGATAGTATTGTTGCGCCTATCGAGAAATCAAAGGAAAAAGAAAAGTTGTTCTCCAAGTTGCAACCCGATGTACTACTTACCTTTGGCGGACTAATCGTGTCAAAAAAGATCAAGGCCTTTTTGCGTGAATACAAACCAAAGCACCATTGGCATGTTGATACGGTGAAGGCTTATGATACTTTTTTTTCCTTATCACGTCACTTCAAGATGGATGTGAACACTTTTTTTGAGAGCTTTACTGACCGCATTACAAACGTTCAAAGTGATTATTTCGTGTATTGGAAAACTGTTAGAGAAAAGTACCAACTAAAACGAAAGCGATATATTGAACAAATAGAATTCTCAGACATGCTTGCTTTTCACCATATTAGCGAAAGCATTCCTGAAAACTACCAATTGCAATTGGCAAATAGCTCTACCGTGCGATATGCACAACTATTCGATTTGGATACTTCCTTGCAGGTTTATTGTAACAGGGGAACAAGTGGTATCGATGGCAGTACTTCAACCGCTATTGGTGCATCGGTGTATAGCAAGACACCCACCTTGTTCGTAACCGGAGATTTAAGTTTTTTATATGATAGCAATGGCTTATGGAATAATTATATTCGTCCTGACTTTCGAATAATTGTAATTAATAACAATGGTGGCGGTATCTTTAGAATACTGCCAGGGAAAGAAGACAGCTTCAATTTTGAAAGATTTTTTGAAACAAAACATAAATTGAAAGTAAGAAAATACTGCGAAGTCTTTAATTTTGAATATTTATTTGCCGACTCTGAAGAGCGCCTAAAGTTTGCCATCTCTGCTTTTTACGAACCTTCCGAACGCCCCAAATTGTTGGAGGTTTCAACTCCTAGATTATTAAATAATAAAATTTTGCTCGGTTATTTCGATTTTATATCTTAGAGTTTTATTAACCATTATTGAACACTAGCTATTATGAGTAAAAGAGACGATTTAATCGTAAAGTACGTCGCAGACATTAAAGACAAATTCGGGGAAAGTCCAAATATGGATTTACTTACAAAAGTTACCATTGGCTTGGGGCCATCAATCTACAACTTAGATGCGTCAAAAGTTTCAGGAGCCGATGAGAAAGAATTGGAAACCGTTAAAAACAACTACCTAATCAAGAAATTGGGATTGAGTGACAGTCCACAATTAATGGATGCTATTAAAAGTGTTGTTGAAAAATATGGTTCTTCTAACAAAAATAAGCACAGAGCAGTAGTTTACTATATGTTGTGCAAGCACTTTGATAAAGAATCTGTTTACAAATAAAATGCTCGTAAAAAGAATTGAAGCCGCACTTGTTAAGAGCGGCTTTTTTTGTGCAATAGTGTTAATCAGCTATTAAGCGTATTTTTGCCACATGATACGATTAGGAGAATATAACACACTTCAAATACTGAGAACTACCAGCGTTGGTCTTTTTTTAGGAGATGAAGAAAACAATGCTGTTTTACTTCCAAATAAATATGTACCTGAAACCTTTGAGATTGGAGACGAACTAGAGGTTTTTTGCTACCTCGATTATGATGAGCGTCCGGTGGCAACCACCCTTGAACCCGCAATTACACTTAATGAGTTTCAATTGTTGAAAGTAGTTGATGTAAACGAATATGGAGCTTTCTTAGATTGGGGTTTAGAAAAACATCTTTTAGTACCCTTTAGAGAACAGCGAAACAAGATGCAAGAAGGACAATGGTATGTTGTTTTCTGCTATTTGGATAACAAAAGCAATCGTCTCGTAGCCTCGAATAAACTTGATAAGTTTTTAAGCAATGAGCAACTCACTGTGCGGGTTCGAGAAAAGGTTGAACTTATAATAACTAGGCAGACAGATTTAGGTTGGGAGGTTATCATAAATAACAAGCATAAGGGATTGGTATATTTTAATGAGGTCTTTAAAGATATCGCTATTGGCGATCTTATGCCAGGTATAATAAAAGGTATTCGAGCTGATAATAAATTAGATATCTCACTGCAACCTTTAGGAGAAAAGATTTTAGAGCCAGCAGCAAATAAAATCTATAAAACATTGGAAGCTCATGGAGGCTATCTTCCCTTGCATGACAAGTCTGACCCTGAAGCCATTCGAGAAGAATTGCAAATGAGCAAGAAGACTTTTAAAAAAGGTGTCGGCACCTTATATAAAGCACGAAAGATTGAAATTAAGGAAGATGGCATCTATTCTCTTTCAAATTAATTGAAAAAGGTGCGATGCATTTGGTCGATAAGCAGATGATAATCAACCTATAAAATACATTTAACAACGATTTTTCTTGGATAGACCACTAAAAATTCTATTTTTACAACATTGATACAGTGTATTTATTTACGGTCTCTGTATTTTAACTAACTTTAACGAGCAACACCCCTAAAACTCAACTAAATGCCATTCATAGAAGAAAGCGATTTACTCGAATTGCATAAAGATATTGACAAGGCGCAAATCATAAATGAACGTCTTCTAGATCAAATAAAAATTAAGAATAAAGAACTGAAATCTAGCAAGATTCAGCGTAATGTTTTAGGAGCTACCACTGCTCTTTTTATATTCGGTTTACTTGGTCTTTTTCTCTTCAATGCTGGTAGACTTAGCAATCCAAATAATCACTTAGAACAACAAAACAACCTCTTGGTTTCGATAGACAGTCTTGATGCTATTAAGGTGCGCATCGACAATTTGAGGGAGCAAAACCAAGAACTGAGTTTGGTAAAGGAGTTTTATCTTGCAAAAAACTTCCTTGAAAAAGAGAAAGTATATTCAGTTCAAGTTAAATCGTTTGTTGATAATAATGTAACACTTGCCTCAGAGGCACTTACCAATACACTATTCGTAAAGACCAATCCATTTTATTCCTATTCACTAGGAAATTTCGAGACACTTAAGGAAGCCCAATTGTTTAGAAAGCAGTTGGTAGACATTGGCTTTAAAGACGCCTTCGTGGCCTCTTATAAAGAAGGGAAAAGAATTCAAATCGAAGATCCGTATTAATTTTGTCCAAGATTGCTGCATGGGTAAACGCGGCTAGATTAAGAACGCTGCCACTATCGGTCTCAGGCGTTGTTGTCGGCACAGCACTTGCCAATTTCTACGGAAAAAATGATTCACTTATATTCATACTTGCTTTGTTAACAACAATAGGTTTTCAGGTCACATCAAATTTTGCCAATGATTATGGCGATGGTGTAAAAGGTACAGACAACGATGACAGAATTGGACCTCAAAGGGCGTTGCAAAGCGGTTTGCTTACCCGCTCAGAGCTCAAAAAAGGAATCGTAATTTCTATTGCAATATGTCTTTTTTTAGTAGCCGCAGTTCTTTATTTTTCATTTGGAGTCGAAAACATAGAATATTTTGCATTATTTGGCGTTCTAGGATTTCTTAGTATATGGGCGGCGATAAAATATACAGTAGGTGAATCAGCATATGGATATAAAGGATTGGGCGATATTTTCGTTTTTGCCTTCTTCGGATTACTTGCTGTTTTAGGATCTTTATTCTTATATACTAAATTTATTACCATCTCGGCTTGGCTTCCAGCTATTGCTATTGGATTGTTAAGTGCGGGCGTATTGAATTTGAACAATCTTCGAGATTTTAAATCTGATAAAAAGGCGCAGAAGAATACCATGATTGTAAAAATGGGTTTTCAAAACGGTAAGAAGTATCATTACGTGCTAATGGGCATCGCCTTTCTAGCTATGCTGCTTTTTATAATTTTCAATGGGCGAGCTTGGTATCAAGCGATTCCATTACTCGCTTTTGCACCCATCTTTGTTCATGTCAAAAAAGTATACCAAACAGAGGAACCCAAGTTACTCGACCCCGAATTGAAGAAACTGGCTTTGAGTACATTTTTACTGGCCATACTCTTTTATATAACATTAATTAACTAGAAATTTGAAGTCTAACCATCTAAACCACAACAACCTTGGAACAACCTATTAGAATACTTATCGTAGAAGACAATGTTATCATTGCCGACGATATGCAGTCTATGCTAGAAGAAATTGGTTATGAGATTGTAGATAATGTAATTGTCTATGAACAAGCCGAAGAAGTCTTGAAAACCCAACAAGTAGATCTTGTCTTGATAGACATTATTCTTGCATCAGATAAAACAGGTATCGATTTGGGGAAACACATACGTGAGAACTATGATATTCCGTTCATATTTGTTACTTCGAACTCAGATAGGGCTACCGTTGAAAATGCAAAAACGGTAAAGCCTAACGGGTATTTGGTTAAACCATTTGAACAGCAAGACCTGTACACTTCAATTGAAATTGCTCTTTCCAACTTTACATATGGCACGGGTGATCATAAAGGAGGTGAAAACCAAACAACACAAGAAGATGTACCGATGTCAAATTCGGTTTTAAAAGATTCTATTTTTGTCAAGAAACAGCATCTGTATTACCGTATTCAATTCGGCGATATTCAGTTCATTAAAGCTGATAATGTATACCTCGAGGTAAACACAGTAGATAAAAAGTTCTTGGTAAGGTCACCTTTAAAAGACTACTTAGAGAAATTGCCAAAGAATAAATTCTATAGAGCACATAAATCGTACATCGTGAATGTTGACCATATCGACGCAATAAATTCCAAGGATATTATGATTAACAATAATTTGATTCCGATATCAAAAGATTTTAAGGAATTTATTATTTCCGCCATGAATTCGTAATCATAAATTACAAGCATACTATAAAAAATCAAGGAACCTTTTTGAGGTTCCTTTTTTAGTTTCCGACACCTAAATCTTAGCCTTTGGGAATTTGCGCAAACTCCATGAAATGCACATATATCCGATGAAATACATCAAATTGCGCAGAATCTTATTTTCACAACAAAAAACAGCCCTTACACAACAATATACTAGGATTGTAAAAGCATTATAATATTTTTGGAAAACGTAAAAGGTCCCAAACCTTATCTTTAATTTTAGTTGAATTTAGTTGTAAAGGCTGTGTACATTGTTGTACGGCTTTTTTTGGTTATTGACATGCGAATAGCCACTTAAATTATGCTAGGTGATCGGAGCGATTCGACTTAAAAAGAACAGAACACAATTTGGTAGAGTATTAAGACGTTTTAAGTAAGACCCGAAGTAATACGAAATCTATACTTGGAACCGAAATTTACCACTGACAACAAACCAATATCAATTTGGTTTTGATTGAATAAGAATATGAAAAAACCGCTTGGCAAAACCTTAATCTTCTTTTTTATCTATGCTCTTGGCCATAATTTGGTAATTGCACAAGATGATTTGCCAGGTACCCAAAGCTATTTTCAAGAATTTCAAAGTACCAAAAGTGCCGAAGATCGTTTTAAGTTCTTTTTTAATACACCTAATAGGTACAATCAAAATTCTGGATTTGATTGGTTAGACGAGGTAAATGTGTATCTCAATAATGCAGAAAAACTTAAAGACACCGTTGCCATAAACTACTATAAGGTTATACAGTCACAGATATTTCATGATATTGGTGATTATGATAAAAGTTTAGCCATATCGAAAGAGCTTTATGTAGAAAAAGAACCTTGGAGCCTTGAGACCAAAGCAGTGCTATTAGACCTGATGGATGCTACCTACTCTCAGTTGGAATTATACGCTGATCAAATAGATATCCGAAAAGAGAAAAGAGAACTCGGTATTGCTGAAAATATTGCTTTTTATGATATATACTCCAATCTAGGACAGCACAGAAAAGCAATGGATGACTACATCCTTGAGGAACAAAAAAACATTGATGACAAAGACTATTTGGGCAAAGCCATCTTTAACAACAACGTTGGAACCTATTTGCGTTTAGACGACTCGTACCCTACAGCCTTAAGCTATTATAACAAGGCAGCGGGTTTTATAAAGATCTATTTGAGTGATGTGACCAAGGTTAAATCGGAAAAAGAAATCATAGAGAGTGAAGTCTTGAAAGGTATTATTGAAGGTAATATTGGAAAGTGTTTTGTTCTCCTAAAACAATATGAAGAGGCCATTCCACATTTAGAAAGTAGTATTCTGACCATAAAAGAATTTAATAAAGACAAGTTTTCATCAGACCTCATAGAAAACCGTTTGGCTATTGCCGAATGCTATTTGCATTTGGGTGATTTTGCAAAGACAACTGATTACCTTTCTGACGGCGAACAGCCTCGAAAGTTGGAAAACATCATTAAAAAAAATCGCCTATTTGCATCCTATTATGATAAGACTGGTAACTATAAAAACGAATCAATATACCTAAAGCGCAATACCAGAATACGTGATTCTATTGACGCGAATAAAACAGAAATCCAAGATCAACAATTGGCAACCATACTCGCAGAAGACAAGGCGTATACCAAAACTCGAATAGAGGAACAAAAAGAAGAATTGGAAAAATCAAGAACGGCCATGGTCGATAAAGAAAATCAAATACAGATGGTATTTATTTCTTTGATTTTCACACTTTTAGGTTTTGCAGGTCTGGTATATGCCTATTTGAAAAGTATCAAAAACCAACGCCTTATTGCCGAACAAAAACATATAATTGAGAACTCACTTGTTGAAAAAGATTCCCTCTTAAAAGAAATTCATCACAGGGTGAAGAACAACCTGCAAATGGTATCAAGCTTGTTAAGCTTACAAACTAAGAATACCAGAAGCAAAGCAGCTATAGAAGCTTTGGAAGAAGGAAAAAGCCGAGTAAAGGCCATGGCGCTTATTCACCAGAAGTTG
Source organism: Maribacter sp. (assembly GCF_039974175.1). Taxonomy (GTDB): domain Bacteria; phylum Bacteroidota; class Bacteroidia; order Flavobacteriales; family Flavobacteriaceae; genus Maribacter_C. Next base: position 1,118,616 of record NZ_JBDWJN010000010.1, on the reverse strand, counting down.
TATCAAAATGATGATCTATCGGTAATTGAAATGCAAGGTTATATTGAGAGTTTGATTAATAGCGTACAATCTGTGTATAAAAAAGGCGGCCATAATATCAATATCACTATTGATGCTGAGGGCGTTGAATTGGATATTGATAGGGCGATTCCGTTTGGACTTATATTAAACGAGCTGGTTTCCAACTCTTTCAAATATGCGTTTCCACAAAATGATGATAACGGCAAAATTTATATCCATTTGCGCAAGATGGTTGAACAAGAAGGTTTCTTTGAATATACAGATAATGGGGTGGGGCTACCTGAAGATACCGATGACAGAGCGAACTCGTCAATGGGTATTCGATTGATGAATCGTTTGGTAAATCAGCTGCAATCTTCTCTGAATATTGACAAAACTTCTGAAGGCGTTCGATTTTGGTTTAACTTCAAATAAACTTTATTTTACAGTACTTTTAAGTACAACTTTGTGCAATAATTTGGGAAAAAACCGGAGGTATATTCCCATACGTTCCTTTCTTGCGATATAAGCTTCAAATTTTTCTTTCTCTATTGCCCGAATCATTTTTTTGGCAAAGGTTTCAACAGACAACCCATTCTGAGTGGCCTTGTCTTGCGTGTTTTGTGAACTACCGTCAGCCGTAAGTGCGTTCTTGGCCACATTCGTGTTTACGAACCCCGGACAGATTAAGGTAACGCCTATGCCGTCTTTCGCATGTTCCATACGCAGCACATCAAAAAAACCATGGAGTGCATGTTTTGCGCCACAATAACCAGAACGATACGGACTGCCGAATTTCCCCATAAGACTGGTTACGGTAACGAAATGTCCGTTTTTATTTGTTATAAAGTGGGGTAGGAGTGCTTTGGTCATAGCTACAGTACCTAAGTAATTAATATCGATTAATTTTTTATAAACATCAATGGCTGTTTCCGCGATCAAAGAGCGCTGGCTCAAACCTGCGTTGTTGATTAAAATATCAATAGGACCAAATTCAGCAACTACCTGTTGCACTCTTTCTGGCATGCTTTCATAAGCTGCTAAGTCTAAGGGAACTATGCTAACCGCATCCTTGTTTTGACAATTGCTCCTCACAGCTTGTAGTTCATGTACTCTGCGAGAAGAAATAATGAGTTTACAATTCCTCTTGTTGAGCGCATAGGTAAGCGCTTCTCCAATTCCAGATGATGCTCCCGTGATCCAAACCGTTTTACCTTCTATATTCATTCAAGACAATTTGCAGCTAAAATATAGCTAAATTTGAAGCGAACTGATGAAGGCTACTTATAAAAAATACATTCTTGATTTTAAGCGTCCAAGCGGTACATCACGCGGCGTTCTTACTCAGAAAGAAACCTGGTTTCTAATTCTTGAAGCAAATGGAAAATTTGGAATAGGAGAATGCGGGCTTTTTAAAGGGTTGAGCTGTGACGATGTTGCAGGTTATGAAGAAAAGTTAAAATGGACCTCTGAAAATATCGGTTTAGGAAAAGACGAGCTCTGGAACAGATTAAGGTACTTTCCCAGTATTCAATTTGGAGTCGAACAAGCTTTTCTTTCTTTAGAATCAAAAAATCCTTTCGAATTGTTTCCCTCTGATTTTACCCAAAAAGCAAGACCCATTGCCATCAACGGACTCATTTGGATGGGTGATGAATCTTTTATGCATCAACAAATACAAGACAAACTCGAGGAAGGTTATCGCTGTCTTAAGATGAAGATTGGCGCTATAGACTTCAATACCGAAATAGGTATGTTAGAGTCGATACGTCGTAGGTATTCGAAAAGTGAAATTGAGCTCCGTGTTGATGCCAATGGAGCGTTTTCTCCAAAAGATGCTTTGGGCAAATTGAAGACCTTGGCTGCCCTAGATGTACATTCTATAGAACAACCTATTAAGCAAGGAAATGTGCTTAAAATGAAAGAATTATGTACCCAGGCTCCTTTGGATATTGCCCTTGATGAAGAACTCATTGGCATTACAGAAGTAACAAAAAAGGAAGAGCTGCTACAAACTATTCAGCCACAATACATTATTTTAAAGCCTAGTTTAATAGGGGGCTTTAAAGGTAGTATGGAGTGGATAACCCTGGCGGAAAAGTATAAGGTGGGCTGGTGGGTTACTAGTGCCCTTGAAAGTAATGTCGGTTTGAACGCTATTGCGCAATGGACACATACACTTAAGAGCCCTTTGCCACAAGGTTTAGGAACCGGTAGTTTGTACACTAATAATCTAGAAAGCCCTTTGATGGTTGCTAAAGGAAACCTATATTACCAACGCAATCAGAACTGGAAAACCAACCTAATTAAAGATTTATGTTTATAGAACAAGCACATAAGAGTCAGCACGACGCCTGGCGATATATTTTGGGAATCTGTGTAGTATTTGGAGGATGGCAGATAATTGGTGCCTTACCATTAGTTGCTGCCCTAATTATAAAATCAGATTCTTTGAATGTACTTGCGGGAGGCGATATGGGGATGATGGCTGAAATATTAGGCACGAATTACTTCCTGTTCTTAATGTTGTTGACCTTTGCAATTGGAATACTTTGCTTGTTTTTTTGGACAAAAGTCATCCATAAACAGCCGATTAAGGAACTTACCACTTCAAGGAAGAAAGTAGATTGGAATCGCATTCGCTTTGCTTTCATTACTTGGATGCTGATTTCTGTTGCATTTCTACTGCTTGATGTTCAAATGTCTCCTGACGACTATCAATGGAATTTTAAGTTGGAACCTTTTTTGGTTCTAGCGGTGATTGCAATTATTATGATTCCTATTCAAACGAGTATGGAAGAATATTTCATGCGTGGCTATATGATGCAGGGCCTTGGAGTAATGGCAAAAAACAAATGGGTGCCTTTGGTGGTAACATCAACGCTGTTTGGTTTGATGCATATATTGAACCCTGAAGTTGGAAAATTAGGATATGGAATTATGGTGTTCTATATCGGTACGGGCTTTTTTCTGGGTATACTTACCTTAATGGATGAAGGCCTTGAACTAGCTTTAGGTTTTCACGCGGCTAACAATCTTACAGCTGCTCTTTTGGTAACTGCAGACTGGACGGCCTTTCAAACTGATTCAATATATAGAGATATTTCAGAGCCTGTTTTAGGGTGGGATGTTTTCGTGCCAGTATTGATCATCTATCCTCTCCTGCTATTTATTTTTTCAAAAAAATACAAATGGACTGATTGGAAAGAGCGCCTTGCTGGAAAAGTCGTAGCGCCTGTGGTAGCCTCACAAGAAACGAAGTCGTCTTCGGCTGACTCTTTGATTGAACACGAGTATCCAAAACCCGATGCCGATGGCGATAGATGATGTTGCTATTCACACCAAGTTCAAGTTAAATGGTATTTCCTATACCAAGCTTGGGTTGATGGAGCTGGTTTATGATTTACTAAAGGAGGGAAGTTTTTTTGAAAAATCTATTGGAACTTTTTTATCAGAATGGTTAGACGAAAAGCCCATCATACAAGTTACAACTTCAGGTTCTACTGGCAAGCCCAAAAACATTAGTTTAAAAAAAAAGCACATGGCCAATTCGGCTTTGGCTACCGCTAAATATTTTGGTTTAAAAGAAGGTAGTACTGCGCTTTTGTGTCTGCCAGTAGATTATATTGCTGGTAAAATGATGCTGGTTAGGGCTATGGTTCTAGGTTTGGATTTGGATTATGTCGAACCTTCATCGAAGCCTTTAGATGAGGTTAACAAGTATTATGGTTTTGCTGCAATGGTACCTTTGCAGTTGGAGGGTTCTTTAGCTAAAATAGAAATGATCAAAACCCTCATTGTTGGTGGCGCCGCACTATCTAAAAACCTAAAAGCGAAGATACAGCAAAAGAATATTGTCGTTTTTGAAACCTTCGGCATGACGGAAACTGTCACTCATGTTGCTGTAAAAAGAGTAAATAAGGCACCTGAAGGTAGCTCAGGTTGCTTCGAAGCCTTGCCCAATGTAACTTTTGCTACCGACGAAAGAGAGTGTTTGATTATTTCTGCGCCCAAGGTTTCAGATCATCGCATTGTAACCAATGACATAGTAAAACTCATTTCCGAAACTGAGTTTGATTGGTTGGGGCGTTATGACCATATCATTAATTCAGGGGGCATAAAGTTATTCCCTGAGCAAATTGAGACGAAGTTAGCACCTATGCTTAGGAATAGGTTCTTTGTAACAGGTTTGCCTGATGCTAAGCTAGGTCAGAAATTGGTATTAGTAGTAGAAGGTGAACTAGATACAGATAAATTAAAACAAATTCTTAGTGAGTGCAAGGGTTTGCAAGGGTTTGAGATTCCAAAAAGTGTGTATACACTGCCAAAATTTATTGAAACAGATACCGGCAAAATTCGTAGAAAAGAGAGTTGTGCGCTTTTAAATTATTGAAGTTAACCCCAATTTTTTCAATCTGCCTTCGCTTTGAGATAGTTCGCTATCTCAGTAGTTAAACCGGCTTGATACGTATTGTTTGAGGTTGACTTATCATAAATTGCCCTGTAGCACATTGCTGCGGCATAAAAAGTTCCTTCTAGCCTTGCATGCACCCCATCAGCGTCATATAAATCAATATCAACCTCTTGATTTTGATCAATCAATTGCCATTCGAGACCTACGGGCACCAAGGTTGCGCTAGTTGCTAAAACGCCATTTTGGTAGGTTTTCCTAATTCCAGTTAGCATTTCTGGTCTGTCTTTGTAGGGCCAAGTCATAAATAAAAAAACCTTGGTGCCCTTTGGTTTTACCATTTCGGAGAATGACTGCATCGCATTGACACTAGAACTTAATGCTTCGGAAGCAACTGCGGTATTTTCTTGCAAAATGATAACATCCCATGAGCGCTCATTAATTTTGTCGATAGTGGCCTGGTCACCCAAATGATCTTGTAAGGTATAACCGCCAATAGCTATTTCTTGTATTATGGGGTCGAACTTCAAATCATCACTATCTCTAAAGTTACGCAGATGAGTTGACATACCTTGGTTGTAATAGGTGTGACTGTTTCCAATAAAAAGCACTTCTTCCTTACCTAAAGAGACATCACCAGCTTTTTCATTTTGTAACTTTCCTGAGTCTTCTTGCTGCGCACAGCTTGAAAGTGAGAAAGACAAGAGTAAAACTAGCTTTAGGCGAACCAAAAAAGTGTATGGTGTTTTCATTTGGTTTAAAGATATGGTGTATTTTAGAATAATTAATAATTCCATTCCAAACCACCAGTTAGAGTATGAAAAAAGTATTCGTTTTTATCACCTTATGTCAATTTTTCCTTGGCTTCTCGCAGATACTACCTGAAAGTGCAAGAGCTAAGGTAGTAGATGAAATATTAGCCGATAGGTTTAATAACCTTTTGCCAAAGTTGATGGATAACACTGACATCGATATGTGGATACTTATTTCAAGAGAATACAATGAGGACCCGGTGTTGCGAACCATGCTTCCATCAACCTGGTTGAATGCTCGCCGGAGAACAATTCTCTTGTTTTCGAGAGATAAAGTCAAAAACACTATTGAAAAACTGGCTGTAGCTCGTTATAATGTTGGAGAAAACATCACATCGGCCTGGGACAAAGAAAAAGAACCCAATCAATGGAAACGTTTGATGCAGTTGATAGAAGCACGCAATCCAAAAAAAATCGGATTGAATTTTTCCAAAGACCACAATATAGCAGACGGTTTGGATAAAACAGATTATGATGAATTCATGCAGAACTTGCCAAAGAAGCATCATAAAAAAGTGGTTTCAGCGGAACAATTGGCCGTACGGTGGATTGAAACTCGTACGGAACGTGAAATGACTATATATCATCAGCTAGTAGATATTACGCATGATATTATCGCAGAAGCATTTTCCGAAAAGACCATAACCCCTGGAATTACTACGACCTCGGAGGTAGAATGGTGGATGCGTCAAAAAGTGACAGATTTGGGTTTAGAAACCTGGTTTCATCCAACCGTTGATATACAGCGTTCTCGCGAAGAATTGGTAGGACACCTGTATTCATTTTCGGGGAGACCCGATGATATGATTATATTACCAGGAGATTTGCTGCATTGTGATTTCGGAATTACCTATTTACGTCTGAACACTGATTGTCAAGAATTGGCTTATGTTTTAAAACCTGAGGAAAAGGCAGCCCCAAAATTTTTAGTTGATGGTTTGGCCGCTGGCAATCGAGTACAAGATTTCCTTACTACCAATATGGTTAAAGGAAAAACGGGAAATCAAATATTAGCCAGCGCTCTTAGCGAAGCAAAATCTGCTGGATTGCGCCCCGCGATCTATACGCATCCGCTGGGAATGTACGGCCATTCTGCAGGCACGACCATAGGTATGTGGGATTCGCAAGGTGGGGTAATGAAAGATGATGGAGAGAACTATCCCTTAAACCCAAATACGGTTTATGCCATCGAACTGAACACCACAATTACCATTCCTGAATGGAAGCGTGACATTCGTATTATGCTAGAAGAGGCAGGATTTTATGGAGAGAAGGGCTTCAGATATGTCAATGGCAGGCAAACAGAATTGTTATTAATTCCACGGTTAAAACAGCATCAAGGCAATTGAAAAAGTTGGCAATTAGATGCAAATGAAAATATAAAAGGCTATTTATGAAAAAAGCACTCTTCATATCAATATATTTTTTAGGGATATTGGCGCTCACTTCTCAAGAAACAAATACCAATACGACCATTTGCTGGGATATTTCTTCATCAATGAATGAGAGAGACTTGGAAAAGGATTTTTCCGTATTGGAAAAAGTATTTCAACGGGATGGCAATCAGGAAGTTCAATTATTGCTATTCAACCTTGAGGTTAAGGAAAGAAGCTACGCCATAAAAGACGGCAATTGGAATCTACTGAAACAAGATTTGCAAAATGCGAACTACGATGGAGGAACGATATATGCCTCATTAAAGGGCAAGATTAAAAACCCAAATGTGTATGTGTTTACCGATGGCCGAAAAACACTTTCAAAAGACGTACTGACTTTAGAAGGAAAGAGTTTTTTGATTAACAGTAATCCCCATCGCGATGCTAAATTTCTAGAGCGTACAGCGCTGCTCAATAGAAGTCGCTTAATGGACTACGCGAGCATTTTGCCAGAAAACGTAGTAAAACTTCAAAAGCAAAAGTCAGTTAAAGACGAAGCACCACCCAGGCAGCTGTTAAAGGGTACGGTCTTTATTGACAACAAACCCACCTCAAATGTAAAGGTTGCGGTACAGGGTATTTCCGATAGTTTTCTAACAGGACCTCAAGGTAGTTTTTCAATCGCCGCACAAGTCGGTGATACTTTGGTGGTCACCAGTAGAGATAGCAAAACGGTAAAAGTGGTGCCCGTCGAAGCTATGGCTCATACCAACGTATTCTTAGATGCTAACATAGTTTCTTTAGATGAAGTAGTGGTCGTGGAGCAACAATTAGAGGAGGAAATGGCGATTACCGGTTTTGGTTTGCAAGATAAAAAAACATTGGGGTATACAGTTTCTGAGATTGGGGGCGAAGATATTTCTGCGGTTCAAACCAACGTATCGGAAACTATAAATACCAAGGTATCAGGATTAACTTTAGGAAAAACTCACGGGAACCTTTCACAAACAGGAATTGAGAGAGCGGAAATTAGAGGTCGAAATACCATCAATATGAATCCGTATGCTCTTGTTGTGGTGAATGGTGTGCCCACTGATCGCACAAGTAGGGAATTTGATAAAGCAAATGGATCTTGGAATGGAGCGCCAAACAGTCTCGGGGGAAATACCGCAAATCGAAATGCCAATTTCAGTTTTATTGATCCATCGAATATTGCTAAAATTACCGTCTTGAAAGGTCTGGCGGCAACCAATGCCTATGGTAGCGAAGGAGCTAACGGCGTAATTTTAATAACTACGAAAACGGCTGTAGCTGGAGTAGGTACCCAAGAAAAGCGCGATTTGGCCTTGGTTCAAAACAACGTCTACGATGAAGACGAATCAAAATTAGTAGCAAGAACAAATTCAGATTTTGTGGGTTTTGTAAAAGGTACAACTGTTGAAAAGGCGTATGAAACCTATCTATCGGCAAAAGCTGCAAATCAAGAAAATATTAAATTCTATGTAGCGGCCTTTGATTTCTTTAAGGATAAAGACTCCGAGATTGCAGAAGATGCTATTTCCAATATTTTAGAACATTCCGAAGAAAATACGGCAAACTTAAGGGTGGTGTCTTCTGCTTTGGCTGCTATTGGCGATTATGAAAACGCTATTCGAATAAATGAAGAAATTATCATCCGATCTCCTAACGATGTCAATGCATACTTTGATAAGGCGGTTGCCAAGCGCGAACTGGGTAAATATCAAGAGGCCTTAAATGAATTGTTGGCCTTGTCAAAAGGCAACACCTATTTTTCCATAAATGCATCAAGCATCTCCAAAACACTAGATAGAGAGATAAAAAACCTGATTTTCAAACATAAAGGCCAACTGAATACCGCCAATATTGATGCCAAGTATCTTAACAATTTGAGGTATAAAGTCCGTTTGGTTTTTGAATGGAATGAACCGGCAGAAGAATTTGAACTGCAGTTTGTCAATCCTCAAAAACGCTTTTTTAATTGGGTGCATACCAATACTGAAATTAAAGCGCGTATGGAAGACGAGATTAAAAATAATTACCGAGTTGAGGAGTACGAATTTTATGGTGATGTGGCCGGAGAGTGGGTAATTAATGCCAAATATTTAGGGGAAACCAAAAAGGAAAGTGAAACGCCTTTTGTATTGAAGTGTACTATTTTCAAAGACTTCGGTTACCCCACGCAATCACGAGAGGAAGTGATGATAAGTTTCTCAAGTTTAGATGAGAAGAGAAACATTAAAAATTTATTCGTAAATTAATGTCATAAGCGTTTTCAATAAGGAAAACGGTTGGCTTATTAGATCAATGGGCTAGGATGCTGATCTTCCACGGTTTAAAACGGTATAATTTTTGATGTTTTTTGTAAAATTCTAAACTTTCTGCTATGAAAAATGTACTTCTTACCCTTTCGTTTTTGTGCTTTACATTAGTACTTCAATCACAATCAAAACTTATTAAAGGAAAACTAACCCATTTGGATGCGCCTTTGGCAAATGCAGATGTTATGGTTAAAGACGCGGATACCAGGGCCAAAACTGGGGTTGATGGGTCGTATTCAATTTCTGCTCAAGAAGGTGATGTTATCGTATATAGTTATCCTAGTTTGGAAAGCGTTGAAATTATCGTAGAGGACGTTACCTCTATTTTGAATGTTAGTTTATACCAAAAAGTAACCCAACTGGATGAAGTCATTGTCAAAGGCAGCAATCGAAAAAGCCAAGAAGAGCTTGAAGAGGAATACGGATACAATCCGAACTTAATAAAAACCGCCTGGGGAATTTTAGATAAGGAGACCGCACCGGGCGTGATGCGTTTTCTTGTAGAAGACGACATTAATGCAGTAGCTATTTGCATTATGGATTTGTTGAGAAATCAATTTGCCGGAGTACGTGTTTCAGGAGATTGCAGTAGGGGAGGAACAGTAACGATTAGAGGTTTGCACTCCATCAATTTCGCTGCTCCAACGAATTTTAATATTGATGGAATTGGAGTGTCAGGTGATCCCATAATAGATACGCAAGATGCAACGGTAACCGGAACCGTCCAAGTTGCTTCAGGAGCGCTTAATTCTGCACCTCCAGCGATTTTTGATGTTGACGGCCAGATATTAAGAGAACCTCCGATTTGGATTCTTCCCAATGCTATGGAAAGAGTGGCGGTTTTAAGTAGTTTGTCACTTACCACAAGATATGGAGCTATCGGCGCTGGAGGCGTAGTCGTTATCAATACAAAGGCCGGCTCTGCTGGTTTGACTTCCAATAAAATTTTGGATAGGGCAAGATTACGAAATAATAAATATCAAAATGATGCTATAGGAAAGGAAACGATTTCTAAAAACCTTCCTACTTATCTTGAAGCACTCTATGCAAGTGCTGACCTCAATGCAGCAAAAGACCTATTTGCTAAAAACAAGTTAATGTACCGTAGTTCTCCGTATTACTTTATAGACGGGTATAACTACTTTATGGAAAACGGTGATTCCAAATTTGCCAAGGAAATTATTGCCGATCACATGTATCTTTTTGAAGACCACCCTGTTCATGCCAAGGCCTTGGCATACCATTTAGACACCCATGGCCAAGTCGAACAGGCAAATGAACTCTATGAGCAAATATTTATACTTAGGCCCAGTTATGCCCAATCTTATAGAGATCTGGCCGAAAGTTATCGTGAAGTAGGCAATTATACAAAATCGGCTAGCATGTATGCACGGCATAATTATTTGCTGAAAGAAGGATTTCTAGATTCGGATAGTGTCGGAATACTACCTATTATAGAAAGAGAATCGGAGAATCTTTTGGTTTTGAAAGGCGATAAAGTGATGAATGGCCTAAATATAACAGAACGTTTGGCCAAGTTTACTGAGTTTGAGGGTACACGTTTGTTTTTCGAATGGAACGACAGTGAGGCCGAATTTGAATTGCAGTTCGTGAATCCGGAAAATCATTTTTATACCTGGAAGCATACCTTAGAGGCGAATGCTGAAAGAATTAGAGATGAAAAGATAAAAGGCTATTCAAGTGAAGAGTTTTTGATTGACGGTTCGCTACCAGGGAGATGGCAAGTAAATATTAACTATAAAGGAAATAAAAAACTAGAACCTACGTACCTTAAAGTTACGACCTACTATAATTACGGGAAGCCTGCACAAAGAAAACAGGTTAATGTCTATCGATTGGGTATAAGAAATGTAAACCAAGAATTGTTTTCCCTTGTTAATTCGAGCGTGAATTCGAATTAACTTTTCATGAGAATACTTTTTTTACTTCTTTTTTCAATTGTCGCGCAAGCCTTATGGTCACAAGACAATGCAATGCCAATTAATGGTCATATCACAGATGGTATTTCGCCATTGCACAATGTGCATGTAAAAATCATTAATTCAAATATAGCAACGAGTACAAATACCTCTGGTTACTATTCGCTAAGCGCAAGCGTTGGTGATGTTATCGAATATACGCATATGGGGTATACCCCTATTCGAGTAGTCGTTGAAGACGTCACGCACGTTTTGAACCTCGAAATGCCAAAAATTCCTGAAGAACTAAAGGAGGTAACTGTAAACGGAAATCGTTCAAAGTCGCAACGAGAAATGCTGTTGGAGTATGAAGCCAATACCGACTTGATTCGAACAGCATACGGGTTTTTGAATAAGCGAAAATCGGCCACGGCTCTAAACATTATTGACGAATCTGAATTTCTTCCTGGGGCGCTAACCTTTCTTGATGCCATTCAAGGGCAGTTCAATGGCAGGGCTACCTTTCCTGATGGAATTCCAGTAGTTTACCTGCGTGAAAGACCAAATCTAATGTCAGGCTCTCAAGCTGCGATTTATGATGTTGACGGAGCTATTGTTGAAGAAGCACCAATTAGTATTCCGGTTACAGAAATAAAAAGAATTGCCATTCTACGTGGGTTAAACGCTACCAGCAGATATGGAACAAGAGCAAATGGTGGTGTTATAATTATCAATACTAAAACCGGAAGTGTAAAACCCAAAACTGACGCTATTGAGGTTTTAGATTTGCAAGAAGCTCACGCAGCTTTTATCGAGCAAAACTTTTGTAAACCTTCTGCAGCACTAACCGATAGCAACGGCTTGCACGAACTTTTGGCAAGTAAATCGGAAACCACTGCAATTGCAACATTTAGGGATAACATCTCTAAAATGCAAAATGCTCCATACCTTTTGATCGATGCTGCCAACCATTTTCATTCCAAGTGGGGTAACCAGCGACTTGCAAAAGAAATTTGGGACAAAGTAAAAATTGAGTTTTCAGATAACAGCAATGTGTTAAAGGCTATAGCCTATTACTACGAACAAAATGGTTATTTGAAAGAGGCCTTGGATATTTACCAAAAAGTATCCGCCTTACGTCCGAACTATGCACAAACCTATCGCGACTTGGCATATATGCATCACAAACTCGATAATCCTGAACAGGCCCTAAATATTTACTCTAAGTTTTTGAACAAAAATAAGAAGGCAGGTTACAAGGAAACTTTGAACGGAATTGATTTTATAATCAGCATAGAGGCCATAGATATTCTGACAAGAAACAAAATGGAAGTATCTAAGACGCTAAAAAAAATAGAAGTCCCTTTTAAAGATGCTCCAACCCGTATTTTATTGGAATGGAATAATGGAGAGACCGAGTTCGATGTCGAAATGATTAAAAAAGATAAATCCTATTTGGTTTGGAAACATAACTATGTAGACAAACCAAAGCAAATTACAGCAGAAAAGAAGCTTGGATATTCGATGCAACAATTCTTTGTTAATAAAAATGATGTTGGAAAATGGGTTTTTAATATGAACTATTTTGGGAACAAATCTTCTGATCCGAGTTACCTCAAAGCCACCATACAGTACAACTATGGGTCAACATTGCAAAAGGATAAGGTTAAAGTAATACGCTTACCCGAGCAACGACGTTGTTTAAACCTGTTTTCTATTTAAGTTATACTTGCAACACCCCTAAGTTGAAAGGCTTCTCGATAGGCGCATGATTGGCGGCTTCTATACCCATAGCGATCCATTTACGGGTATCTGTGGGTTCGATGATAGCGTCAGTCCATAAGCGCGCTGCAGCGTAGTACGGCGATACCTGGTTATCATATCGGTTCTTTATCTCGTTAAAAAGTTCCGCCTCTTTTTCTTTGGTTATTGTTTCACCTTTCTTTTTTAAAGAAGCCGTTTCGATTTGTAACAATACTTTTGCGGCCGAATTTCCACTCATTACTGCCAATTCGGCACTGGGCCAGGCAACAATTAATCTAGGGTCGTATGCTTTGCCACACATGGCATAATTACCCGCGCCATAACTGTTTCCGATAACTACCGTAAATTTTGGTACTACCGAATTGCTCACTGCATTAACCATCTTCGCTCCATCTTTTATGATGCCTCCATGTTCGCTTTTACTTCCAACCATAAACCCGGTAACGTCCTGTAAAAAAACCAGAGGAATCTTCTTTTGATTGCAATTGGCAATAAAGCGGGTAGCTTTATCGGCAGAATCGGAATAGATGACACCGCCAAATTGCATTTCTCCTTTCGCATTTTTCACTACTTTTCTTTGGTTAGCAACAATACCAACTGCCCATCCATCGATGCGCGCATATCCAGTAAGAATGGTTTTCCCGTAATCTTCCTTGTATTGTTCAAATTCTGAATTATCTACTAAGCGATAGATGATTTCAAGCATATCATACTGTTCATGACGTAGCTTTGGCAGCGTCCCAAAGAGTTGCTTAGGATCTAGCTTCGGTTTTTGTGTTTTTTTCCTGTCGTAACCCGCTTTGTCGAATGCTCCGATTTTATCCACAATGTTTTTAATCGTATCAAGAGCGGCTTGGTCATCTTTGGCCTTATAATCGGTTACTCCACTGATCTCACAGTGCGTGCTTGCACCACCAAGGGTTTCATTATCTATTGACTCACCAATAGCAGCTTTTACCAGATAGCTTCCGGCCAAGAAAATACTGCCGGTTTTATCGACGATCAACGCTTCATCACTCATAATAGGTAAATAGGCCCCACCTGCCACACAGCTTCCCATAATGGCTGAGATTTGGGTTATGCCCATACTGCTCATCACCGCGTTGTTTCTAAAAATGCGTCCGAAGTGTTCTTTATCTGGAAATATTTCATCTTGCATGGGTAGGTAGACCCCAGCGCTGTCCACTAGGTAAATGATGGGAAGCCTATTTTCAATAGCGATTTCCTGCGCTCGCAAGTTCTTTTTGCCGGTGATTGGAAACCACGCACCAGCTTTTACAGTCGCATCGTTCGCTACAACAATACATAGTTTGCCTTTAACATGTCCAATTTTAATGACAACGCCGCCCGAAGGGCAACCACCGTGTTCTTCATACATGCCTTCGCCTACCAGGGCTCCAATCTCAACACTTTTCGCGTCATCATCTAAAAGATAAGCGATGCGCTCTCTTGCCGTCAATTTTCCTTTGGCATGATGCTTTTCAATACGGTTTTTACCACCTCCTAATTTTACCTGTGCAAGGCGTTTTTTCAATTCTGACACGAGGAGTTTATTATGGTCTTCGTTTTTATTGAATTTGAGATCCATGTATGCTTTTTGTTTCAATTAGGGCATAAAGATAAGTACTAAAATTGACTACTTTTGGTAAAATAACAAACGTATATGAGTAGTACAGTAGGATGGGGCATACTTGGCCCTGGTAGAATAGCCCAAAGCTTCGCAAACGATTTAAATTTAGTTGATGGAGGTCAATTGGTTGCAGCTGCCTCGCGCAGTTTAACACGTGCACAAACCTTTGCCAAAGCATATGGTGCAGCGCAGGCCTTTGGCAGCTACGAGGAGCTTTTTTTATGTGATGCTGTAGATGTTATTTATATCGCGACACCTCACACGGGCCATATGGAGTGGGCTATCAAAGCGATGCAGGCCGGAAAACATGTATTGTGTGAAAAACCATTGGGCATTAATCTCGCGGAGGTTCAACAAATAATAGCAGCTGCTAAGGCAAACCAAGTATTTTTAATGGAAGCTTTATGGAGTCGTTTTAACCCGTCAATTCAAAAGGTAAAACAACTTATTGATAGCGGTGAACTCGGTACGGTTAGTTATTTAAATGCCGATTTTGCTTTTTACGCCTTGGATAGGGATGACGAACACCGTGTTTTAAATCCTGATTTGGCAGGGGGGTCTATACTTGATATAGGTATTTACCCTATTTTTCTTGCATATCTACTTCTAGGGAAGCCGCAAGACATTAAATCGGCCTCCAATTTTCATATCACAGGAGCAGAAATTCAAACTTCAATGATCTTTGATTATGCTGATGCGCAAGCCGTTCTTTATAGTGGCTTAACTTCGAACTCAAAAATGAAAGCTGAAATTCAAGGAGACCAGGGTGCGATTTATCTTGATCCGCGCTGGCATGAAACCCAAGGATTTTCCTTGCATATTGGAGATACTGAGAAAAGATTTGATTTGCCCACTATAGGAAGAGGTTATGCTCACGAAATTGAAGAGGTTCATGCCTGTTTGAATGCTGGTAGACTTCAAAGCGAACTTTGGAGCCATCAAAACAGTATTGATTTGATCAGCCTGCTAGATGCTGTACGTCACCAATCGGGAGTTGTTTTTCCATTTGAACAATAAAGTGTTAAATGACAACTTAGGTTCTTCGATTTTTTACGATATTTGAGGCTACCACCAAACCAAACCAACCAAAAATCGAAACGATGGGAATGAACAAAAATACCGTGCTCGCTTGGGCGACTTTTATAATGATTGTAGTAGGCTTTGCCCTTATTGCCCTTGGGGCCTTCAGATATGATGATGTTGCCGGATGGGGTTTCGCCTCGGTAGGCATCGGATTTTTTGCCATTGCTTGGGTGTTTAATGCCTTAAAAGGAAGGGTTTAACCTTACAGCTTCAAGTAAAAGTTCAATTTTCAAACTAAAAAAATAGCTATTCAAATGTCTGACGATAAAAAGGTCATTTTTTCCATGTCGGGGGTGACCAAGACTTTTAAAACTGCCAATACACCAGTTCTCAAGAATATTTACTTAAGCTTTTTCTATGGGGCTAAAATCGGTATACTGGGCCTCAACGGCTCCGGTAAGTCTACTTTGTTAAAAATTATCGCTGGAGTAGACAAAAACTATCAAGGTGATGTTGTTTTTTCTCCCGGTTATAAAGTGGGGTACTTAGAACAAGAGCCTCAGCTAGATGAAAACAAGACCGTTCTAGAAGTTGTAAAAGAGGGTGTAGCTGAAACTGTTGCAATTCTTGATGAATACAACAAAATCAATGATATGTTTGGTTTACCTGAAGTATACGAAGATGCAGACAAGATGCAGAAACTGATGGATAAGCAGGCCGTTTTACAAGATCAAATCGACGCCTCCAACGCATGGGAATTAGACACCAAGTTGGAAATCGCTATGGATGCACTGCGAACCCCTGATTCTGATAAAAAGATAGGCGTCTTGTCAGGAGGGGAAAGAAGACGAGTTGCCCTTTGCAGACTATTGCTTCAAGAACCTGAAATTTTGCTGTTAGACGAGCCTACCAACCACTTAGATGCCGAATCGGTACACTGGTTAGAGCACCATTTGGCGCAATATAAGGGTACTGTCATCGCGGTGACCCACGACAGATACTTCCTTGATAATGTCGCCGGATGGATTCTCGAACTAGATAGGGGTGAAGGTATTCCTTGGAAGGGAAACTATTCGAGTTGGTTAGACCAAAAATCGAAGCGTTTGGCTCAGGAAAGCAAAACGGCATCCAAACGTCAAAAAACTCTAGAACGCGAATTAGAATGGGTACGCCAGGGTGCTAAAGGAAGACAGACCAAACAAAAAGCGCGTTTGAAGAACTATGACAAGCTCATGAGTCAAGACCAAAAGCAGCTTGACGAAAAACTCGAGATCTATATTCCAAATGGACCTCGGTTAGGTACCAATGTTATTGAATGCAAGGGCGTAAGTAAGGCGTATGATGATAAATTGCTATACGAAGATTTGAATTTTACCTTACCGCAAGCGGGAATTGTAGGGGTAATAGGACCGAATGGTGCTGGTAAGACCACAATTTTTAGAATGATTATGGGTGAAGAAACCCCTGATAAGGGCGAATTTGTAGTAGGAGACACGGCGAAAATTGCCTACGTAGATCAAAGCCATTCTAATATTGACCCTGATAAAACAATTTGGCAGAATTTTAGTGATGAACAAGAGTTGGTTATGATGGGAGGACGTCAGGTAAATTCTAGAGCTTATCTGAGCCGTTTTAATTTTTCTGGAAGCGAACAAAACAAAAAAGTGAACATGCTTTCTGGCGGTGAACGCAACCGGCTTCACCTGGCCATGACTTTAAAGGAAGAGGGTAATGTTTTGCTTTTAGATGAGCCAACCAACGATTTAGACGTCAATACGTTACGGGCATTGGAAGAAGGTTTGGAAAACTTTGCAGGCTGTGCTGTTGTCATCTCGCACGACAGATGGTTTTTAGATAGAATATGTACCCATATCTTAGCGTTCGAAGGCGATTCTCAAGTCTACTTCTTCGAAGGATCGTTCTCAGATTATGAAGAGAACAAGAAAAAGCGTTTGGGTGGCGATTTAATTCCCAAGCGTATTAAGTATAAGAAGTTGATTCGATAATTGAAATAGAACTGACCAAGAATTCAAAAGTCGTCTTTTGGATACCAATCCAATTGTACTACTTCCAAATCAGGGTTTCCAGCATTTACCATCGTTTTGAACTTCGTAATATCACTTACATCAGGTCTTCCGCGATAGTGATACGGATACACTTGTTTGGGTTTGAATTCTAAAACGGCATCTGCAGCGCTTTCAGGAGTCATGGTATACGGTAGGTTCATACAAACAAAAGCTTTATCGATATTTGAAAGTGCCCGCATTTCGGGAATATCCTCTGTGTCGCCTGAAAAATAGAGGCGTTGTCCGTCTATGTTGAGTACATAACCATTTCCTCTTCCTTTGGTATGGAATTTTAAAGCTTCTTTACGAAGATTATACATAGGTATAGCTTCAACAGTAATGCCGTAGCGCTCTTTTGCATCGCCATTGTTCAATACATCGAGTTGGGGTGTAAAATTTTCAGGTATAAGGTCAGCTACCGCCTGGGGCACGATTATTTTGGCTTTTTCAGTATTTAATGCTTCCAAAGTTTCAACACTTAGATGATCTCCATGCACATCGGTGATTAGAATCAAATCAGCTTGTTTTTGCCCTTCAAAAGCTTTTGCACCACCAACGGGGTCTATGTAGATAGTAATGTCATTCCATTCCAAAACCGCAGTAGCATGTTCTATAGGAATGATTTTTACATCTGCCACTTTAGGGTTTACCTGTGCTGTTGCATTTTCTTTTTTTGCAATATCTAGAGGTTTTGCATACTGTTTTTCCTTGCATCCGGCGAGTAGTACACATCCTATTAATAAGCTTGCTAGTGTTTTCATAATCATCCGTATTTTATTTTTTAACTGTCAACCCAAGATCAATTCCATTTTAACATCACTTCGGGCATAGGGTAAATCCTTTTCGAGTGCTACATCCTTAAATCCAAATTTACGATAGATGTGTAAAGCAGTGGGGAGTTTTGTGCTTGAGTAAAGAGTAAGCGCATCCCAGTTGTTCTTTTTAGCGAAATCTATAGCAAAAGCCAATAACTGTTGTCCAATCTTTAATCCTTGATAGTTGGAGTCAACTGCCATTTTTCCTAATTCATAGTGGTTCTCTTTATAAGGGATCAAGGAAAAACATCCAACGGGAGTATTTTCGTATTCTCCCATAAAAATATATCCTCCAATGCCTATAATGGCGTTTTCACAGTCTCCCAATAGTAGCGCGTCTTTAGGTTCTACATAGAAGTATTTTTCGAGCCATGCTAGGTTTAAATCCTTGAAATGGCTGGTATGTTCAGGCTGAAAGGGAATTATTTTTAAAGACATGCTTTTTTCGAAGTAACGCGTTTCATCGGTAAAGTTAGGGCTTTCAACGGATTAGGATTCTTTACGATCTAATTTTTTTGGTCTAAAAAATCTAAACTGAAAATCCAGCCGTATATAGACTGATACAAACAAATACTTAAGCAAATTTAACGAGAGTAATTAATTTTTACATTATGACTGAAACAAAAAGTAACAACGGATTAAAGGTATTGGCTGGCTTGCTTGGCGTAGTACTATTAGGTGTTATCATTTATACGGTTAGTCTTTATCAAGAAAAGAAAAAGAACGAAGCTGTGTTATCACAAGAAAAAGAGTTGGTTGTTGAAGATTTAAACAGCTTAAAGTCTGAATATGACAAAGCGATTTTAGAAAGCAATGCAACAAACGAAGAGCTAGTTTCTGCAAGAGATAATATTGCAAAATATATCGATTCTGTTAAAACTATGAAAGCTGACATTTCTTCTTTGTCTCGATATAGAAGACAGGTAAGCGTTTTAAAGGCTGAGAGAGAGCAATTGTTAAAGCAAGTTGATTCTTTAAAGCAATCTAATACTTTAATCGCTATGCAACGCGATTCGACTTACACTGAGCTAGAGAAACAAACAGTTTTCAATGACTCGTTAGTAGTTCAAAATACACAGTTGGCCGATGTAGTTGAAAAAGGTTCTGCTTTGAACTTGACGACATTCAACGTAGATGCCGTTAAAGAGCGTAAGAGTGGAAAATTGGTTTCTACATCTAGAGCAAAGTCTACTGATAAATTCAAGATCTGCTTTACCGTTGCGAACAACGTAATCGCAGGAGCTGGTGATAGAGAGTTTTTCTTAGAAGTTCTTGACCCTCAAGGAAACGTTTTGGGAGAAAGCTATTCTAAAACTAACGATGCTGGTGCTTCCGTAACGTATAGCAAAGGAACAAACTTCTACTACGAAAATAAAGCTTTAGATGTTTGTGATTATATCAGTAAGCCTGCTGGTGATTTCCAAAAAGGAAACTACATGGTAAATGTTTATGATGACAGATTAAAGTTATTGGGAACTTCTAAGTTCACATTGAAGTAAGATATATACACTATCCATTAATAAAAAGGGGTCAATCCATTCGGTTTGACCCTTTTTTTGTTCTTTATGTGGTTGGCACAAACATCGACCCTATAGGGAGCAAAGGTTTATAGCATACTGCAACCTGGGTAGACTTTTTTCGAACCGTCTTTATTTTAAACTGCCGACCATATCTTCAGGTTTTACCCAGGCCTCATATTCCGCTGCAGTGACATAACCTAGGTTGACCGCTTCTGTTTTTAAGGTGGTTCCATTTTTATGAGCGGTATTGGCAATTTCCGCGGCCTTGTAATATCCTATTTTGGTATTCAAAGCCGTAACCAACATTAGAGAATTGTTTAATAGCTCTTTAATAACCTCATGGTTTGGTTCAATTCCAGCGGCACAGTTCTCATCAAAACTGATACATGCATCACCAAGAAGTTCTGCAGATTGTAAAATGTTGGCTGCCATCATCGGTTTGAATACGTTGAGCTCATAGTGGCCTTGAGTACCTCCCATGCTTATGGCGACATCATTGCCCATTACTTGGGCACACACCATAGTTAGCGCCTCGCATTGCGTAGGGTTCACTTTGCCCGGCATAATAGAACTGCCTGGTTCATTGGCCGGAATAATAATTTCCCCTATCCCAGATCGAGGTCCTGATGCCATCATGCGTATATCATTGGCAATTTTATTGAGCGAAACAGCAAGCTGTTTCAACGCTCCGTGGCTTTCTACAATAGCATCGTGTGCCGCAAGCGCCTCAAACTTATTTTCTGCAGTTTTGAAAGGTAATCCTGTGAATTCGGCAATGTATTTTGCCACAAGAACATCATAGCCTTTGGGCGTATTGAGCCCCGTTCCGACGGCGGTACCACCAAGCGCTAATTCGCTTAAGTGATCTAGAGTGTTTTCTAAAGCCTTAAGTCCGTGATCAAGTTGCGAAACATATCCTGAGAATTCTTGGCCCAAGGTTAGGGGAGTGGCATCCATCAAATGCGTACGACCAATTTTCACCACATCAGCAAAGGTTTCAGACTTCTTGGCTAATGTATTTCTAAGTTGAGTAACCCCAGGAATAGTAGTCGCTATGATCTTTTTGTAAGCCGCTATGTGCATTCCAGTTGGGAAAGTGTCATTAGAAGACTGCGATTTGTTGACATCATCGTTGGGTTGAATCGTTTTTTCACCCTCCCCGATTACTTTTCCGGCCATTTCGTGTGCTCGATTGGCGATTACTTCGTTTACATTCATGTTACTCTGTGTACCCGAACCCGTCTGCCAGATTACCAAGGGAAACTGGTCATCGTGCTTACCTGCCAAGATTTCATCGCAAACCGCGGCAATCATATCGCGTTTTTGAGCTGTCAAAACTCCTAGTTCACAGTTCGTGAAAGCTGCCGCTTTTTTTAGATAGGCAAATCCGTAAACCACATCTAACGGCATAGAAGCAGCAGGGCCAATTTTAAAATTGTTTCGAGAACGTTCAGTTTGTGCACCCCAATATTTATCGGATGGAACTTCTACTTTGCCCATCGTATCTTTTTCAATTCTAAAACTCATGTCTTGCTGATTTTTTTGTTGTCACAAAGTTAGCGGTTTGTGATTTTATTTCCTGCCGGGAATAAAATTAATCCGTAATTTTTCGATTTTGATTTGCAGTATTTACCCTTTTCAAAGTATCTTTGCTGCATAAAATTGATATTCATGTTCGAATTCGACCAGTATTTGGGTTTTTTAGCATTTTTGACCATCCTCACTATAGGGTTTTGGTTGATGATATTTTTATTGACTTTTGTAGTACCGTACTGGTTGTTCGGAAATATCCGTGAACTTTTAAAAGAAAGGCGCGATAAGAAAAGAGCAGCGCGAAATGCATAAATAATTAAAAAGCCGTTTGAGTATTCAAACGGCTTTTTAATTTTCTGTAATCAGTATATGCCACCAATTGGGTTTTACCCTTGTTCTTCAAACTCTCCATCATCACCGCCATTTCGACGCTCACCATTCCTTTTTTTCTTTTGATTAAAGCGATAGGTAAATGATAAATTTATCGAGCGAACTCTAAATTGAGACTCGTTATCACTTTCGAAGAAGGGTGTGAACGTTTCACTTATTCGTTTGCGACTATTGAAAACATCACTCACGTTTAAGGCCAAGGAGGCCTTTTCTTTTAACAAATCTTTGCTAAATGCAAGGCTAACAGAAGCGATACCTTTACTTCTTGATTGTGCTGTTTCCCTTGGGCCACGATAGAAAAAACGTGTTTGCCAGTCAATGTTTTCGAATAAGGTTATTTTATTATTTAAACGCACAAACCAACTTAAGTTTTCAGCATCAAAGTTTTGCCCGTTAAAATCTCCCCTTGTAATGAGGTTGAACATATTGAAGTTACCGTTGATGTTCCAATTTCTATTGGGCCTATAGCTCGTGGTGAATTCTAATCCGTAGCGATCGTTCTTGGCTAAATTGACGGGGGTTCTTCGCAATATACTTACTTGCTGACCATCAAAAAAAGTATCTTCCCCGGTATCCTCAGTAATAAACGTAATGACATCTGTAGCCCTTTGGAAATATATAGATGCATTTAGCGTCACTTTTTCAAAACGGTTAAGATATCCGAAATCTACCTGGTTGCTAAAGGATGGAGTAAGATTAGGGTTTCCTTGGAATAAATTCGTGGGACTTGATCGAGATGGAAACGGGTTTAAGAAAAATGATCTTGGGCGCCTTAGCCTTCTGTTATACCCTAGCGAGAGGCTTTGCTTTTCAGTAATTTCATAATTCAAGTTCAATGTTGGAAAGAAACCATCAAAGTTATTTCTATTGAAATCACTACGCTCTACCAGATTGATGATAAGTCGAGTGGCTTCATAGCGCAACCCAGCCAAGTAGTTAAATTTTTTGATTTTGCTTCCAAATTGAGCGTAAACTGCGTTTATAGTTTCTTTAAAGTCAAGTACATTACTCGGATTGGTAATTCCTAATTCATCAATGGTTGGTTGAATAAACACAACGTCATAATCTGTTTCCAAACGATTGAAATCACCACGGTACCCTAGTTCAAACTGGTGGTTTTCTCCTATGGGAAGTACATAGTCGGCTTGCATAAAAACACGTCTTTGATCTTCTGCTGTGCGCACCGTTTCACTGTCAAAACCATTTTGTTGAATGAGCGATGCCTCAACCTCCTCACTGGTTTCGTATTGAAAGGCATAGGTTAGTTTATGCCCAGAATCATTGAACTTTTTATCATAGTTAAAAGAATATTGAAAGGTATTATCGTCTTCGGTTTCCGCATCGAATCGAAACCCACTGGTGCCATTCAAATCCGTATCTAGTTGGGAAAAGTTATTCGTGGTTTCGCTTGAATTGTCTGAGCTGCGAATAAAAATGCTCTGCGTTATCGAAGCAGTTTCATTGACATACCATTCTACTCCGAAATTGGTATTGATTCCTTTGCGCAGTCGTTCTCGCGTTCCATCTTCGGTGATACTATTGGTAAAATTGCCGTCTTGGTCAAAGAAATTGGTGTTATTAAACGTATTTCCAGGAGAGTTGCGATAATTATATCCGGTATTGGTAAAAATATTGATATCGCCGGTTCGGTAATTTAAATTTCCATTTAAACCAAAACGAGCAGGGTCTCCTATGTTGGCGGTTAATGCCCCGTTCATTCCTTGGAGCTTACTCCTTCTTAAAACAATATTGATAATTCCGCCAGAACCCTCAGCATCATATCTAGCAGAGGGAGAGGTAATAACTTCTACTTTCTCTATAGATTCGGCCGGCAATTGTTGCAGGGCTTCGGTTGAATTTAGGCCGGTGATAGCAGATGGTTTTCCATCGATCAAAATGCGTACGTCGTCATTACCACGCAGTTGTACATTACCCTCTACATCTACTGACACAGAAGGAACATTATCGAGCACGTCACTTACCGTTCCGCCGCTTACGGTCAAATCTTTTCCAACATTGTAAATCTTTTTGTCTAGACGAATTTCTACTGTAGTTTTTTCTGCGATGACTTCAACACCTTCCAGTTGGGCGACATCCGGGGCCAACTTGATAGTACCGAGATCGGTTGTGCTGCGAAAAACCTGTGCTTTAAGTTGGTATGAAGTAAATGAGATGTATTCAACACTGACATCATAGCGTCCGGGCATGGTTTCAACCGCGAACTTTCCTTCGGCATTTGTAATGCCACCAGTGATTTTTGTGCTATCTCTAAGGCTTTGTAAAACTAAGGTTGCGTATTCAAGAGGTTCGTTCGTTTCTTGATCTAAAACGGTTCCTGTTATGGTGATCGGGCTTGGTCTTTGTCCTCCTCGAGCTTGTGGTCTTTGTGCGTAAGTGGTAAATACGATTAGGAAAATGGTTAAGGGGAGGAGTTTCTTCATATTAGCCTTTTGATTTTTTCTTTTTCTTCTTTTTTCGCTTTTCCTCTTTCTTCATTTGCTTTTGCATTTTGGCAACGCCATCTTTCTGCATCTGAACAAAAGCTTCATATTTCTCAAGAGGAAGACCTGCCTTGAGTTCTTCATCTTGTCGTTCTGTTATTTTTTGATACGCTTCGCGCATTTTATCTGCAGGAAGTTTTAATATCTGCAATTCAATACGTTCTTGAACATACTTTTTAAGGGTAGTGCTCAAAACGGCCTTTTCAAATTCATCCAATCCTAAGGTTTCTGCTATTGCCGGCATCTCTGCATCTACTATTTGAGCTGCAGTTTTTGGCTCAGGTGCTTTCGGTGTTGTCGGTCCGGCTTGAGGAATTGCACTTCTTCCACGGCCATAACCATATGCCCCTCTACCGCCATAGCCTCCATACCCATAACCTCCGCCGCCATAGCCGTATCCATATTGTGCTTGAATTTCTGAAGCTCCCAGTAAAAGAATAAATAGTACGATTAAATGTTTAATATTGGTTTTCATAGGACTGAACTTTATATTGATTTCAAAATTAGATGATGGTTTAACCGCGATAGGTTAAATGTTTGTTAAAAACAACATAGCAACAAATGTACCAAAACTCAGGGAAGGTGAATGAAATTGCCTAGTTATAGTACTTCTTGTATCGCTTCTGGCGGTCTTCCAATAATTGCTTTGTTACCATTAACCACAATAGGGCGTTCGATTAACTTTGGATGAAGGATCATGGCATCTAGAATTTCCTCATCAGAAAGTAGCTTCCCGCGATAATTCTCTTTCCAAACGGCTTCGTTTTTTCGAACCAAATTCTCGGGTGATATGTCCAGACAACTGAGAACACTGCGTAATTCTTCCTTTGTGGGAATCTCTTCTAAATACTTGATCACTTCAAAGGGTTTTCCAGATTGCTCTAGTATGGCTAATCCTTCTCGAGATTTTCTACATCTTGGATTGTGGTATATTTTTAGCATGTTTGTTTAATCTTTAGGTTTGTTGCTGTAGGGCCAAGGTGGAGTTCATTTTTGGTTCGAAGAACTATCCCTCATTGGCACCTAGCTATTTTTAATTTTCCTCTTCTTTTTGTCCCATCGCCATCAAATAGGCCTTTAAAAAACGGTCAATATCGCCATCCAATACCGCATCTACGTTTCCCGTTTCCTCTGCGGTACGCACGTCTTTAACCAATTTGTAGGGGTGCATTACATAGTTGCGAATTTGAGATCCCCATTCTATTTTCATTTTTGAGGATTCAATTTCCTGGCGTGCTTCCATCTTTTTTCGGAGTTCGATTTCGTACAACTGTGATTTCAGCATCTTCATGGCGGTAGCCCTGTTGTCGTGTTGACTGCGAGAGTCTGAACAAGAAATTTGAATACCGGTAGGATGATGCACCAACTGTACCTTGGTTTCTACCTTGTTTACGTTTTGCCCGCCCGCACCGCTTGACCGGGCCGTTGTAATCGTAATATCTGCTGGATTCACATCAACCTCAATACTATCATCTACCAGCGGGTAAACATAAACAGAAACAAACGAGGTATGCCGCTTTGCATTGCTGTCGAAAGGCGAAATACGCACCAAACGGTGTACTCCATTTTCGCTTTTAAGCCATCCGAAAGCAAAATCACCGTTTATTTCTAAGGTGACGGTTTTTATTCCGGCTACATCACCTTCTTGGTAGTTGAGTTCTTTCACCTTATAACCGTTTTTTTCGCTCCACATCATATACATGCGCATAAGCATTGCAGCCCAATCGCAGCTTTCAGTTCCTCCTGCACCAGCAGTAATTTGAAGTACTGCAGGGAGTTCATCTCCTTCTTCTGAAAGCATGTTCTTGAACTCTAGTTTTTCAAGATGGTTTAGGGTTTTCTCATAGTGCACATTTACCTCCTTTTCGGTTACTTCGTCTTCCTGTTGAAATTCGATTAGTACCTCAAGGTCTCCGACTAAGGAATTGGCAACATTAAAGTCATCCACCCATTGTTTTTTAGATTGAATGAATTTCATATGGGCCTGTGCTTCCTGCGGGTTGTCCCAGAAGTTGGGAGCAAGCGTTTTTTCCTGCTCGTTTTCTATTTCTATAAGCTTGGCATCAATGTCAAAGATACCTCCTTAACGCACCAAGGCGATCTTGAAGACCTTTGTAGTGGTCAGTCGTAATTGTCATTCTAACTCCTTTTCGGCAAAAATAGGGTATAACTCTTGTTGTGCAATCAATTTTATCTAAATTTAGAGCTGACTAATTCCATTGGACACATATATTATGAAACACCATCTACCTCTAACATTTTTATTTGTTTTTATCTCCACGCTGTTAAGTGCACAATTCGCTGAAAAAAGTAAGGATTTTCAAAAGTTTAATGGATTTTTCAATTTTCAATATGATGCGAAGACCGATAAAATTTATTTGGAGGTAGCTGATCTAGAAAAAGAGTTTCTTTATGTCTCTTCTTTAAGTAGTGGCATCGGTAGTAATGATATTGGCTTGGACAGAGGGCAGCTTGGAAGCACCCAAGTTGTTTTCTTTAAGAAAGCAGGTAATAAATTGTTGCTGGTACAGCCGAATATGGATTTTAGAGCTTTGACAGATAATGTGTTGGAGAAGAAGTCGGTGGAGCAAGCTTTTGCTAAATCTATTTTAGGGGGCTTTATGATTGAGTCAGAATCCAAGGGAAAATACACCATTGATATCACAGATTTCCTAATGCAGGACACCCATGGCGTTATCGGAAGACTAAAACGAAATAAGCAAGGCGCATATAAGCTTGATAAAACCAAGAGTGCAATGGCTTTAGAACGCACCAAGGCATTTCCAAAGAACATTGAGTTGGATGTAACTTTGACCTTTGCCGGTAATCCGGAAGGAAGAAATATTCGTTCAGTTACACCAAATGCTAAATTGGTTACTGTAGCGCAACATCACTCGTTTATTGAACTGCCTGATACTGGTTATCAGCAAAGAGCATTTGACCCGCGATCTGGAGCCGGTGCATTTTCATATTACGATTACGCTACCCCAGTAGAATCTCCAATTTTAAAACGCTTTATTCGAAGACATCGTTTGGAAAAGAAAGACCCTAGCGCTGCAATCAGTGAAGCAGTAACACCTATTATTTATTATTTGGATAATGGCACTCCAGAACCTGTTCGTTCGGCTTTACTGGAAGGCGGACGATGGTGGAATCAGGCTTTCGAAGCTATAGGGTACAAAGATGCTTTTCAAGTGAAAATGCTGCCAGATGATGCCGACCCGCTAGATGTGAGATACAATGTAATTCAATGGGTACATCGTTCTACTAGGGGGTGGAGTTATGGTGCAAGTGTAACCGACCCAAGAACCGGTGAGATTATGAAAGGCCATGTGAGTTTGGGAAGTTTACGAATTCGTCAAGACTTTCTAATTGCTCAAGCTTTGATGAACAAACCTTATGCTGAACGAGACGATAATCACAAGCCGATGTTAGATATGGCCATTGCCCGTATTCGCCAACTTTCGGCACATGAAATCGGACATACCCTTGGTTTTGCACACAATTATGCGGCAAGTACGAACAATCGTGCTTCGGTAATGGACTATCCGCATCCGCAGTTTTCTGTAAAGGATGGCGCTATCGATTTTTCAAATGCCTATGCCGTAGGAATAGGAGATTGGGACAAGGTTTCGGTGGCCTATTCGTATGAAACCTTTGCTGAAGGGGCAAATGAAAAGGAAGAATTGAATAAGATCTTAGAAAAGTCCGCTGCCGATGGTTTACGCTTTATAACAGATCAAGATGCGCGTCCGCAAGGTAGTGCTCATGTTTTAGCACATTTATGGGATAACGGTAAAAGTGTCAGTGCAGAGTTAGATGCCATGCTGGAGGTGCGAAAAACTGCCATCGACAACTTTTCTATTGATAATATCCCAACGAATCAACCGAATTCTGTATTAGAGGATGTTTTTGTGCCCTTGTACTTCTTTCACAGATATCAAACGGAAGCCGTCGCCAAGGTGGTTGGTGGCTTAGAATACAACTACGCGGTTAAAGGAGATGGGCAAGAGACGGTTCGCGTTGTAGATAAGGCAATGCAAGAAAAAGCCTTAAAAAGTATATTAAAAACTTTAGATGCTTCCATAATTGGCATTCCAAAAGAAAAATTGAGCTTGTTTCCTCCCAGAGCCTTTGGCTATGGGAGAACTAGAGAATCTATTACTGGGAAGACTGGGGTCACTTTTGATGCCCTTTCTGCTGCTGAAACGGCTGCTGATATGACCTTAGCCTTATTACTGCATCCAGAAAGAGCTAGTCGTTTGATTCAGCAAAAGGCTACCAACCCCAAAAATATTGGACTGCAAGATGTTTTAGATCAAGTGGTTTCTACTACACTGATGCGTAGTCAAAAGGACTCCTATATCAGCGAAGTGCAAACTACCATAAATTTTCGCGTTCTTTTTCACTTAATGAATTTAGCAGCTCATAATAATGTGCATCCGCAAGTAAATGCAATAGCCAATAAGAAATTAGATGCTTTAAAATCAGCTTTTATGATTAATGGTGGCGATGCTAATAAGGCCGAAATGGTTCGACGAATAAATGCGTTCATGAAGAATCCCGATAAATTTAAGGTGGTTCCGTCTCCGAAGTTACCAGATGGTTCCCCTATTGGAATGGGGTGTTTTCATTAATAGAAAATAATCACAAAAAACAAACTCAGATCTAAGTTACATGCCATGGCAGTTGAAGTTGATTATTTGATTTGAATTTTAATTCATAATTCCCTTGGAAATAAATCTAATTAGCGATACAGTTACAAAACCTACCCCAGGAATGTTGGACGCCATGCTGTCTGCAGAAGTAGGTGATGATGTTTTTAAAGCTGACCCGAGCGTAAACGCCCTAGAAGAGAAAGTGGCGCGCATGTTTAACAAAGAAGCCGCCTTATTTTTTCCTTCGGGCACTATGACCAATCAAACAGCTATCAAGCTTCATACCAATGCGGGTGACCAACTGATTTGTGATAAATATGCACATATCTATAACTATGAAGGCGGAGGTGTCAGCTTTAATAGTGGGGTATCATGTAAATTGGTTGATGGCCATCGCGGTATGATGACAGCAGAGCAGGTTGAAGCGGCCATAAATCCCCCAGATTTTTATCACAGTCCGTTGACCACATTAGTCTGTATCGAAAACACCGCGAATAAGGGTGGTGGGGCGTGTTGGAAATTTGAGGAACTAAAGCGGATAAAGAAAATCTGTGCAGAACATGATTTGAGCTATCATTTAGATGGTGCTCGCTTATGGAACGCATTGGTTGCCAAAAAAGAAACCGCTGATCAATATGGCGATTTGTTTGACACCATCAGTGTATGCCTTAGTAAGGGCCTGGGATGCCCTGTTGGTTCAGTTTTGGTTGGAAGCGTATCAGATATAGAAAAAGCACTTCGCATTCGCAAGGTTTTTGGGGGCGGAATGCGCCAGGCAGGATTTTTAGCCGCTGCCGCAAGCTATGCGTTAGAACATCAAGTTGAACGTTTAGCCGCAGATCATAAAAAAGCCAAAGAGTTAGGTGTTGTTCTAGAAGGCTTATCTTTTATAAAGAAAGTAGAGCCAATAGAGACCAATATTATAATTTTTGAAATCGATAACGCTAAAATGAGCAGTGAATCGTTTGTCGAGAAGTTAAAAGAGAAAAACGTTCATATCATTGGCATGGGCCAGGGGAAGCTTCGCATAGTTACCCACCTCGATTACACCGATGATATGCACGCTAGTTTTATAGCACTGTTGCAAAAATTATAATTGGTTTGATTCCGATAAGAAATTAATTCTGCTAATGAGATTTTTTATTCCGTTTTCCATACCTGCTTCAGATCCATATAGCAAGCTATTGCCAATGATTTCCCCATTATTGTTTTTTAAACAAAAAAGGAATTTTCCGCTATGATTAGTCTTTCTTTCTATAGTGTTGCGGTTTCTTTTTAAAGTTGTCAAAGAATCGACCACTTCATCTACCGTTATCTTGTTGGAGAAAGTTACACTATTTAGCAGGGCTTGACCGCTCTCAGCTTTCAATATAAAGCAATAGTCATCAATTGCATTTTTTTTGATTTCAATCATTTCTAAAGAGTTACACTCCATTAAAAATACGCTTTTCAAGCGTCTATATGGTATTGATCTAGTCACAAATAAATTGAAAACCACAATTTACTTTTTCATAGAGTGCCATGTATTCAGACAAAGACTTTTCTGAAAGCAGGTTAAAGCAGTGCTGTTTATCTCATTTCCATGGGCGCAGTTGTTGCTGGCGAATGACTATTCAACGCCAAAAACCAAAAACTGCTGTACCGAAGGGCTTTTCAAAACGCCCCCTTTATTTCGTGAAAAACGGCTAATTATGATTTATACTTTTCAAGAAGATCTAGATGGTATCGGGTTTCGCCATTCATGCTATACCCAGAGTACATATCCAGTTCTTTGCCATTCTTATCTAATATTTTGAGAAGTGGCACTGCTCCTTTTTTGTTCAATTTAGAAGAGAGTTCTTTGTTATGCTGTAATTGTTCAACAGTAAGAAGGTCTCTGTTCATGGGAATATCGATATAAAGAAGAACATACTTATCGGCAAGCGCCATAAAATCAGCAGATTCGAACAAATCTTTCTTTAGCATCTTACAGGGTTGACACCAATCGCTTCCTGTAAAATAAACCAAAACATTCTTATTGTTTTTCGTTGCGGATTGCATAGCTGTCTCGTAATTGGTCAGCCATTGATTGTCAGCAACCATCGTCTTATCGGCTTGAGAAGACATAAAAAATGGTAAAATTAAAAATAGGAGCAGGTATTTCATCTTTGTATTTTTAACTATATGGCAATTAGCTTGCCAAAGTATTGCTTAATAGTCTTCTGCTATGCTAACGAAAACTATTAGATTTTTAGTATAGCGCCTCACATTATCTACTTACTTGAATAGGTTGTCCATACCTGGTATGTTCGGCATTCCCGCTTTTGCAACTGCGGCTAGTTCCGATTCGTTGACCTGAGTTGCTTTCTCAATGGCCTTGTTGACAGTTAGTATCAAATAATCCTCCAATTGCTCGATGTCATTCAAAAGACGTTCATCAATTTGAATTTCTTTAATAGTTCTATTGGCTGTTATCACCACCTTCACAAGTCCTTCTGGCGCGCTTTCTTCCAGACTCACCGTATCTAGGCGTTTTTTAGTAGCTTCCACTTTTTGCTGGGTCTCTTTCAGTTTTCCCATCATACCCATCATATCTCCAAACATAATAATCCTTTAACTGTTACTAGATGGTAAAATTACTAAATTGCGTGCAAAATCACATATATGGCACAGATGGTTAAATTTAAAATTGTTCTTTTAGGATGTCTTACTTTTGCGATTTCTTGTCAAAACCAGAAGAATGATATGAGTAAAACGGAAGCTCCAGTTGCAAAGAAAGTGCCCAAAGAGTTGGTGAAGCACGATGATGTGCGGGTAGACAATTATTACTGGATGAATGATAGAGAGGATCAGGAGGTTATCGCTCACCTCGAAAAGGAAAATGCCTATTACGCTGAAATGACCCGACATACCAAAGATTTTCAATCTTCGTTATTTGAAGAAATGAAATCTCGCATCAAAGAGGACGATTCTTCGGTTCCGTACAAGCAAAATGGTTACTGGTATATTACTAGATATGAAGTGGGTAAGGAGTACCCTGTTTATAGTAGAAAAAAGGAAAGTCTCGATGCGGAAGAAGAGATTCTGTTTGATTGTAACGTATTAGCAGAAGGGCATGAGTTTTTTAACTTGTCTAGCTTTTCTATTAGTCCAGACAATACCTTGGCCGCTTTCTCTGTAGATACCGTATCTAGGAGGAAGTATACGCTTCAAATTAAAAACCTAATTACAGGAGAACTGCTTCCTGACAAGGTTGACAACACTTCAGGAAATTCGGTTTGGGCTGATGATAATACGACTATCTTTTATAGCAAGCAAGACGATGTTACCCTCCGTTCCGATAAAATATTCAAGCATAAGTTAGGAGATGCCGAAGATACTTTGGTCTATAATGAAGAAGATGAAACCTTCGGTGCATATGTATACAAATCGAAATCTAAAAAATACATTATTATAGCTTCCTATAGTACGCTGACAACTGAATTCAGAACGTTAAAGGCCAGTGACCCAAACGGAGAATTCAAAGTTTTCTCTCCTAGAACACGAGGACTTGAATACGGTATTTCACATTACGAAAATGACTTTTACGTATTGACCAATAAAGACGGAGCAACCAATTTTAAGTTGATGAAGGTCGCTGAAGGAGATACCGCTGCTGAAAATTGGAAAGAGTTTATTCCGCACAGGGCAGATGTTTTATTGGAAGGGATGGACATCTTCAAAGAATTTTATGTGCTTTCTGAGCGAAAAAATGGGCTTAACGAGATAAAAATTGTTCGATGGGATGGTTCAGATAGCTATTATCTGCCATTTGATAATGAAACCTACACCGCAAATGCCACTACGAACCCTGATTTTGATACCGAAATACTTCGTTATCGTTACAATTCGATGGTAACACCTAGTTCGATTATCGATTTTAATATGAAAACCCAAGAAAAGGAAATCAAAAAAGAACAAGAAGTCTTGGGAGGGGAATTTGATAAGGAAAATTACATTGAGAAGCGAATTTGGGCTCCGGCCAGAGACGGCGCGAAAGTACCGATGTCAATCGTATATCATAAGGATACTAAGTTAGACGGAAATGTTCCAATTTTACAATATGCATACGGCTCCTATGGTGCGACCATAGATCCTTATTTTTCAACCGTTCGTTTGAGCTTGCTAGACCGCGGCTTTGTGTATGCCTTAGCACACGTTCGGGGAGGGCAATATCTAGGAAGGCCCTGGTATGAAGACGGTAAACTCCTAAAAAAGAAAAACACGTTTAACGATTTCGTTGATTGTTCGAAGTATCTGATATCGGAAAACTATACAAATCCCGAACATTTGTACGCCATGGGAGGCTCGGCTGGGGGGCTTTTAATGGGAGCTGTAGTGAATATGGCCCCAGAATTATATAATGGTATCGTAGCTTCAGTGCCCTTTGTTGATGTGGTTACAACGATGTTAGATGATTCAATTCCCCTTACAACTGGCGAGTATGACGAATGGGGCAATCCGAACAAAAAAGAGTATTACGATTATATGAAATCATATTCACCCTATGATCAGGTTGCTGCGAAAGGGTATCCTAACATGTTGGTCACCTCAGGATTGCATGATTCGCAAGTACAGTATTTTGAACCAGCAAAGTGGGTTGCTAAGCTTCGAGACATAAAAACAGATGATAATATCTTATTGTTCGATATCAATATGGATACGGGGCATGGTGGGGCTTCCGGTCGCTTCGAATCATTAAAAGAAGTAGCCAAAGAATACGCGTTTTTGCTAGATTTAGAGGGTAAAATCGATTAGTTTAAAAAAAATGTTAATTTTGTAGCCGAATTTCATATTTCCAAGTCAATATGAATATTCTACCTAGATGCCATTATATGGAAGATAAAATCAATGCTTGCAATACTGTCCTAGAACTAATAGGGAATACCCCGCTTGTCAAGCTAAATACAATATCACAAAATTTAACGGGTAATTTTTATGCCAAGGTGGAAGCCCTTAATCCGGGTCATTCTTCTAAAGATCGCATTGCTGCTTATATTATTGAAGAAGCGGAGCGAAAAGGAGTTCTTACTGAAGGCAGCACCATCATAGAAACTACCTCGGGCAATACGGGTTTTAGTATTGCTATGGTAAGCATTATCAAGGGATACAACTGCATTCTTGCCGTAAGTTCGAAATCTTCTCCAGACAAAATCGATATGTTGCGATCTATGGGTGCAAAGGTTTATGTATGCCCTGCTCACGTCAGTGCCGACGATCCGCGATCGTATTACCAGGTAGCAAAGCGTTTGCATGAAGAAACAAAGGGATCTATCTATATCAACCAGTATTTTAATGAGTTGAATATGGAGGCACATTATAAATCAACAGGGCCGGAAATATGGAAACAAACCAATGGTAACATAACCCATTTGGTTGCATGTAGTGGAACAGGAGGTACAATTTCTGGTACAGCACGTTACTTAAAGGAGCAAGACCCTGATATACAGGTTATAGGTGTTGATGCTTTTGGATCAGTATTGAAGAAATACCACGAAACCGGAGAACTGGACACTGAAGAAATTTATCCATATCGCATTGAAGGCTTAGGGAAGAACTTGATACCTGGCGCTACCGATTTTGAGACTATTGACGAGTTTGTCAAAGTAACTGATGAAGAAAGTGCACATACCGCAAGGGAAATATCAAAAACAGAGGGAATTTTCGCTGGATATACCTGTGGTGCGGTGATGCAGGCAGCCAAACAGCTGAATGCCGCGGGCAAATTCAAAAAAGATAGTCAGGTAGTGCTTATTTTTCCAGACCACGGATCACGGTATATGAGTAAAATTTATAGCGATCAATGGATGGAAGACCAAGGATTTTTAAATAATAGCAGCATCGAAGAAACTCAACAAATACAGGTGATTCGATAAGAAAGCATTGAAAATATGGTAAAAAAGGCAATGGCGATTGAGTTCATTGCCTTTTTTTCTAATGTAAAATCTATATTTTTGCAGAACCATAAGTTTTTCAAAAACATAACCAGACTCGATGAGAGACATATTTGATAGAATTATTGAGAATAAGGGGCCGTTAGGTAAGTGGGCTTCTCAAGCTGAAGGATATTTTGTTTTTCCAAAATTGGAAGGTCCGATTTCGAACCGAATGAAATTTCAAGGTAAAGAGGTAATCACTTGGAGTATCAATGATTATCTAGGGCTTGCTAATTTACCGGAAATCAAGAAAATAGATGGTGCGGCTGCTCTCGAACATGGTTCTGCTTATCCAATGGGAGCCCGTATGATGAGTGGTCATACTGATTTTCATGAGCAGTTGGAACGCGAACTGGCCGAATTCGTGAGTAAGGAGGCTTCCTATCTCTTAAATTTTGGTTATCAAGGATTTATGTCGGTAATAGACGCCCTTGTCACCAAAGATGATATTATCGTCTATGATGTTGATTGCCATGCGTGTATCATTGATGGTGTGCGATTGCATATGGGCAAACGCTTCACTTTCATACACAACAACGTTGAAAGCTTGGAAAAAAACTTGGAGCGGGCTACAAAGATGGCAGAGCAGACTGGCGGCGGTATTTTGGTAATTTCCGAGGGAGTATTTGGTATGCGTGGTGAACAAGGTATTCTTAAAGAGATCGTTGCTCTTAAGAAAAAATATAAATTTCGCCTGTTGGTTGATGATGCTCATGGTTTCGGAACATTGGGAAAAACTGGAGCAGGAGCAGGTCAGGAGCAAGGTGTTCAAGACGATATTGACGTGTATTTGGCCACTTTTGCCAAGTCTATGGCCAGTATTGGAGCGTTTGTAGCTGCCGATCAAGAAATTATCGATTATTTAAAATACAACCTTCGGTCGCAAATGTTTGCCAAGTCACTGCCGATGGTTTATGTAAAAGGGGCGCTAAAGCGTTTGGACATGCTACGCACCATGCCAGAGTTGAAGGCAAAACTTTGGGAAAATGTAGATGCATTACAAAACGGATTGAAGGAAAGAGGTTTTGATATCGGTACGACAACCAGTTGCGTTACCCCAGTCTATTTAAACGGAAGTATTCCTGAAGCGATGGCGCTGGTGAAAGATCTGCGCGAAAATTATGGTATCTTCTGTTCAATAGTAGTGTATCCGGTAATTCCTAAAGGATTGATTTTGTTGCGTATGATTCCTACTGCGACGCATACTTTAGAAGATATAGCAATTACGTTAGATGCCTTTTCGGGAATAAGAGAGCGTTTGGAGAATGGCACTTACAAAAGGCTTTCAGCGGCAGTTGCTGCCGCCATGGGCGAGTAAACCCAATCGAATATTTTGTAAACGCTGATATTAAATCTCAAATTTCAAAAAAGTGTTGTTTGCAATTTGAGATTTGTTATGCAGAACTTGAAGAACTTAGGTCTTTCCGATAGGTACGTCTTCGCTTGTATACCACAGGTTCAAAATGTTTCCACATTTGTTTTATAGCGATATTTTCTTCTAGCTCAGGAGTGCGGTAGCACATGTCAATGCCTTTCTCGGTAAAAGTTTTATAATACTCGTTGAAGACAATGGCTGTGACCCCCTTATTTTGGTACTCTGGATGGATTCCGATCAAATAGAAATATACATCTTTACTGTGCCTCTTCGCCATCAATAAATGGTAAATTCCAAAAGGGAACAGTTTGCCATTTGCCTTTTGCAATGCTCTTGAAAAAGATGGCATAACGATAGCAAAAGCGATGAGTTTATCCGTTTTGTCGACAATAAACTTAATATACTCCGGATTGATAAAACTGATATATTTTTTCTTGAAATAGGCCTTCTGTACCTCCGTAATAGGTACAAAGGAAGAAAGTTTTGAATAGGTTTCATTAAACAGATCGAACATTTGATCTGCCATCGGCATTACATCTTTGGTTTTGGTAAAATTCACTTCCCTTAGGCCATAGCGACGCTTGATCAAGTCGTTTAGTTTCGTGAACAGGGCTGGATCGGCGTTTCTTGCTGGAAACTTGTTTTCCATATATTCCTTCTCTTTAACGAAGCCTAAACGCTCATAGTGTTCTTGATAATAGGAGTGATTGTACCAGGTAACCATACTACCTATATGCTCGAAACCTTCCGTAAGTACACCCACTTTATCTAAGTTTGAAAAGCCCACAGGGCCTTCCATATATTCTAGTTGATGCGCCCGACCTATCTCAGCTACTTTTTCGAGTAAAGCTTCGGAAACCTCATAATCATCAATAAAGTCAAACCAACCAAATCGCATTTTCTTTACTTGCTGTTGGGTTATTTCCAAGTTGTTGACAATAGCGGCTACCCTGCCAACCACACGATCTTCTTTATATGCCAAAAAGAACCAGGCTTCGGCATTTTCAAAAGCAGGGTTTTTCGTTCTATCAAAAGTTTCAAGCTCATCTTTGATAATCGAAGGAACCCAATAGGGAGAGTCTTTGTAAAGTGTAAATGGAAACTTTACGAACTGTTTTAATGCTGATTTTGTAACCGCCTCTTTGAGGGTAATCATAGCTGGTTTTTTCTAAGCTCAATATTAGGGATATTAATCTTTAGAATAAAATTACGTACGATATATTGAGAGATTTTTAACCTATGTATACCATGAAGAAAATTAGAGTCAAATAAATCCAAAACAAAGTAAAAACAATATGCACTATGGTCTCAAAAGTTTTCCCCCTCCATAGCTTTGAAGAGTAGACAAAAATTTGAAATAACAACCGAATTCCCCAGAAGATTGAAAGCCCCAGAGCAATCCTTTTCCCCAATGAGGTATGTACAAGGTCAGTATGCGACCTAGTACAAAGCAAACCCATAAAGAACACAACCAATGCTATAAAAAAGGTATGTACCTGCATCATTTGGCGGTTCACTAGGCTAAGCTGTTCTAACTCTTTTTTCCATGAAAAGTATTTTGGAAAAATAATATGCACGCATGCCAATACCATTAGAAAAATACCGATTATTTTGAGATGAATTTCAAGCATTTTGAAGTACAAAAGTGGTTAAAAAAGGAGTAATTTTGATTTCCTGTGACACTTCAAGTCCGGCAGCCTTAAAGGTTTGAAACCAAGTGCTTTTGGAATGAAAATGAAAAAAACCAACGGTATATGCCAAAAAATTTGGAAGATCTCGCAAATGCTCTGTAACCACAATTTTTCCACCCGTCTTTAGAATGCGGTTCAACTCTTTAAAAAAGGATATCCGCTCATTGTCTTCTCGTATCTCATGGGCCGATAAAATAGCAAAAACTACGGTGGCGGAATCATTTTCTAGAGGAATAGTATCGGTCTTAATTTGTAAGGTATTAGGATAGGGCGGATACGCCTTTCGTGCTCTTTTAATTGAGACTTCGGTATGCTTTATGGGGTCGTAAAAGTCTAAAACAAAAAGCTCAGCACGGCTATATTTCTTGGCGAACAATGCACTGGTCTCATCAAAACCAGCATTTACATTTACGATTATATCGGGCTGGTCAACGGCAAGCTTGTCTAACCATTTTAACGCATATAGGCCTGAAGTATCGTAAATATAGAGCGATACAGCTAGTGAAATCAATGTTGTTAGTACAATTACAGAGGCCAAAAGTAAAGAATATGCCCGTGGAATCGGGGTTTGAATAGCTGAAAGATAAAACAGCACTAAAGCCAAACCTAGTGACAAGGCATAGAAGTGCCAGTTAAAGCGAATGATATTGGTAATACCCTGAAATGGTTTTCTTATGGTTTCCATATATCAATTTTACCCCTTTTCCAGCTGTAGGGTACCTGTTCTACTTTAAAGGCATTGGCCAATACTATACCTTCAAGATTCAAGCGCTCTACAAAAGCAATGGAATGATTCAAAATTTTGAGCGGAGTAGGTTTCCAATTTGTACGAACACCCTCGATGATCAAAACTTCTTTTTTGGGCTCATTATAGGTAAAAGTGAAGGGTAGTGGCCCTGCAAAACGACGCGCTTCTTTCCAATTTGAGAATGGAGAATCTCGTGGCAGTGCTGTTGTTTCTTCCGCTGTATGCGCTATGCGTATATTAAAATTTGATTTGGCAGAGGATATAATCGTTGTTTTGCCCTCCAGTTTCTGTTGTATATCTGTAGTCGTATACTTGTAATGGGTAAATAGATTGCCGAAGTATTCCATTTTCTTTTTGTTGGTTTCTGACTTGATGATATACAAACCCCTAAGTCGTTTTCCCCAACTCGTATGGTATCTTACAAAAATGCGAAATCCAATGAGGAAAAAGTCATTTCCCAAAAATTTAGGAAAGCCTTTGGGTCTTAGCTGTTTGGTTTGGACCATGGCGCAGGCCACAAATCCCCATTTATCGTTGAAGGTATCTAATTCTAAACAATCGGGAATAAACTTTTGCAACTGCTCTTTCGGAGCCGCGTAGGTAAGCACTGTTGAGCTATCAAAAAAGGCGTTGACCGCAAACGGATGATTTTTAAGCAAAGAACTCATAGGATCAATTTTCTTTTCAAAATGAATTCATTGTAGTAAATACCCAAAAGGAAAAGTGCAGCAAAAAGAATATTTAACCTTCCCCACAGTAACAAATGGGGAACTAGCAGAAACTCCAGTATATTCATCACAGCTATTATTGCGATTTGAAGTATGACGTTCAAGCGAGACTTAACCCCTGAAAACACCCAGATGGCCATTACAATTTCAGAAACTCCGATGGCCTTTGTCAATAAAACAGCATAATCAGTGCCCAGTATTTCACCAACGATTTCCTGATGTCGTGGTGCATAATTCATGACCTTACAGAATAGTCCGTTGATCAACCAAACTAAGGCAATTAAAGTTTTGAATATGTTATGAAGTAGTTTGTTGGTCAACTATATACAATCGGTCTGTTTTAATGTTAATGGTATTGAAATCTCAAGAATCGAACCTCAGACCCTTTAAAATTCAATTACGCCATCATCTTTCTTTTTCTTCTTTTTCTTTTCGGCTTTCCGCTTTTTTCGGAGTTGTTTCTTTGACGGGCCTAAATCAATATCCTCAGCACCAGAACCCGTATTTTTTTCTTTCTTTCCTTTCTTCTTTTGCATACTGTTCTTCTTGATAGGACCTCCATTTTCTCCTGCCTTTTGATCTTCTATGGCCTTTACTGGTGGATCAGTATGCAAATCAAAACGGTATGACATACCTGCCGAAACAAAGATTCTGGAAGGTGTATTTTTAAAACTGGCCCCCATACTCATATCTACCTGTAGGTCTTCGCTGAGCAAATGAACGGCACCGGCCCGAAGCAATATATCTGAATAGCGATCACTGTCGATGCCCTGATTTTCGACAAAAGTGCTCCATTTAGGGTTTCTGAACGCATAAGATATCGAAACCAAATAGCTCAATTCTGGAAAATCGGTAGAAATTCTATCATAGGCAATATTAGAAATTAGTACAAAGCGCGGCGTAAGCCTACTTTGGGTGGCCACCATCGCACGAAAGGAAACCGTTGGATCACCTATATAAAATGGATTATCCCCCAGATTGAAAGTCGCACCCCCGTAGACCGATACCGAGGGAATCAAGTTTTTCAACTGAAATACATTATTTGCCCGCCAGCTACGAATATTAGGTTTGTTGCGTTCAGGGTCTTTGTAACGGTCGTAAACTAGGTATTTAAGTCCCAATCGACTTCGAGAGAAATTCCAGAAGGAATCCTCCAATCCACTATTCGTAAAGGTAGTGTTCTTATTTTGAAAAGTACCTTCATAGTTGATTTCAAGCTCTTCGAAAAGCAATCCGTAACGCAAGGAAAGGTCTGCTCCCCAAAGGTTCGATTGGGTATTTAATAACGTGTGGTCACTTTGTTCAAAGCGCAGACCCGTCTCCACTTGAATGACATTTTTACCAACTGCGTAGGCGCTAACCGACAGCCCTGGTCTATTGGAATTGATAACATCTGTATATTGTGAAAATCCTAAAAGCGGAGTGAATAGCAGGAGTAAAAATAACAATTTCATTGCTCTGCTTGCTGCGAAGAGGCTGCCCATAAATACTATTTTATTATTATTTTAAGACTTTGGTCTATTTAATACAACGCGAGAATCGTATTTTTGATATAATTGCACAAAACAAATTTCAATAGTATTTATAATAGCTGAGCTTTATTTTTTTGGAATTTGAGATTTGATTTTTTTTAGAATATTAATTCTTACTATGGCTTTTTTAAAGACAATTCTAATAATCATTTTAGGCTATTATCTTTTTAAGATTTTGGCGCGGCTCTTCGCTCCAAAGATTCTCAACTACGCAGCGAAAAAGACCGAAGCCCATTTTAAAGAAAGATTTGGTGATTTCGCCAATCAAAACACTGCGAAAGAAGAACAGGTTGGTGATGTGATCATTGATAAAAGACCAGCCAAGAAAAGAAGTACTTCAGAAAAAGTTGGGGATTATATTGACTTTGAGGAAATTGATTGATTATTTTAGCACAATCAACCACTAAAACAATTCATGAAAACAGGTTTAAAAGCGTTTTTCACCCACTTCTTTGTGGCCGTATTTTTTGTAATTGTAGCTTTAGCATACTTCAGTCCTGTTTTACAAGGTAAAGTTATTAGTCAGTCTGATATCAAGTTGTTCGTTGGTATGGCCAAGGAACAGAATGATTTTCGAAAACAAAATGATGGGCAAGAGCCCTACTGGACGAATAGTGCTTTCGGTGGTATGCCCACCTACCAGCTGGGTGCTTATTATCCGCATGATTATGTAAAAAAATTGGATACGTTTATTCGTTTTTTACCGCGACCAGCAGATTATCTTTTTCTCTATTTTATAGGATTCTATATTCTGCTTTCTTGTATGAAAGTCGATTTTCGACTAGCTATTTTGGGAGCCCTTGCGTTTGGCTTTTCAACCTATCTCATTATCATTTTTGGAGCTGGTCATAATGCTAAGGCACATGCATTAGGTTATTTGCCAATGCTTTTGGGAGGGATAATTTTGGTCTTTAGGAGGCAAT
This sequence comes from Maribacter sp., assembly GCF_039974175.1. Taxonomy (GTDB): domain Bacteria; phylum Bacteroidota; class Bacteroidia; order Flavobacteriales; family Flavobacteriaceae; genus Maribacter_C. The sequence continues at coordinate 1,076,908 of NZ_JBDWJN010000010.1, read as the reverse complement.
ATTTATGGGGCTTTGTTTTGACTGCAATAGCGATGGCTCTTGAGATTCGCGCAAATCACTATCAGATGACCTATTACTTTATGCTGCTGGTATTGATTTTGGGAATCGTTTATTTGGTAGATGCCATCAGAAAAAAGTATGTCAAGCATTTTTTTGTATCTGTGGCCATTTTACTAGTTGCCGTAACATTAGGAATTGGGGCAAATGCTACCGGACTAATGGCTACCAAAGAATATGCAGCATGGAGCACGCGTGGTCCGTCAAAACTGACTGTTGATGTCAATGGGGCTCCCAAAGAAAAATCAACAGGTTTAGACAAAGAATACATTACACAATGGAGTTATGGCGTCACTGAATCATTAAACCTTTTTGTTCCAAGGCTTTTCGGCGGAGCTACTTTTGAAGATCTAGGAGAAGATTCTAAAACGTATGACTTTCTTATTGACCAAGGCTTACCCAAAACTAGGGCGCTTGACTTTGCAAGTCAAATTCAAACCTATTGGGGCGATCAGCCTGGAACTTCGGGGCCGGCATATATCGGAGCGATCATTTTCTTTCTGTTTATTTTAGGATTGTTCTTGGTCGAGAAAAAAGCCAAATGGTGGCTTCTTGGCGGCGTATTGATGTCCTTGTTTTTATCATGGGGTAAGAACTTTAGTTTACTTACCGATTTTATGATCGATTATTTTCCCCTTTACAATAAGTTTCGAGCCGTTTCTTCGATTCAGGTCATATTAGAGCTCTGCGCCCCAGTGTTGGCTATATTGGCATTGGCTGCGCTTTTTGATGCGTCTATACAAAAAGCGAAGAAATGGAAGACTCTAAAAATCGCGTTCTTTTCGGTTGTTGGCCTATGCGTACTTCTATTTGTCTTTAAGGGCAGCTTTGCTTTTGAAGGGCCACAAGACCGAATGCTGAAAGCGAACTATGGAGACGAATTATACGCCTTGATCAAATTAGACCGCAAGGCTATTTATAATAACGACTTATTTCGGTCATTTTTATTGGTTACGTTAACAGCTGGCGCCTTGTGGTTCTTTTTGAAGGAAAAGCTAAAGCTGAATATGGTAGTCATTGCCTTGGGAGCGCTTATACTTATTGATTTGGTAGGTGTTGATCTTCGTTACGTAAATAAGAAGAATTTCGTATCAAAAAGGGCTATGAGTCAGCCGTTTAGAGAAACTTCTCTCGATAAAGAAATTAAAGCCGATAAAAGTATTTACCGCGTTTGGGATCAGTCGGAAGGTCTAGCTGGAGGTGGTCGCACCTCTTATTTTCACCAATCTATCAGCGGGTACCACGCCGCAAAACCGGCGGGAATTCAAGATTTATTTGACTACCAATTGACCAAGGGAAATGTAGAAATTTTGAACATGCTCAATGTGAAATACGTGGTGCAGCAAGATGAAGAGGGCAAAAGTTATCCTGCGACCAACCCTGAAGCGAATGGAAATGCTTGGTTCATCTCCGAATTGAAGAAGGCTAATAGCCCCGATGAGGAAATAAAACTGCTTCAAGGCTTGTCATCGAAACGGGAGGCTATTGTAAACACAAAAGATTTTCCCAATGTCAATCGCTTTGCTTTTCGAACAGATTCGACCTCTGTGATCAGCCTTGAAAAATATAAGCCAAACCATTTGACGTACAAAGCTTCAAATACATACGCCGGTGTAGCCGTTTTTTCTGAAATGTACTACGTCAACGGGTGGAATGCCTATATCGATGGAATGTTGCAAGATCATTTCCGGGTAAATTATGTACTTCGTGCCTTACGCATTCCGGAAGGGGAACACACTATTGAATTCAAGTTTGAACCCGAAGTTGTTGAAACAGGAAGCAAAATTACGCTGGCGAGTTCTATTCTTTTAGTGTTGGTAGTTCTCGGAGGTGTTGGGTTTTCTTTCTGGAAGGGGAGACGCGAAGAAGAAAAAACAAAAGACTAATGCGAAAAGTGCTGGTCATTACCTATTATTGGCCACCTGCTGGTGGCCCTGGTGTGCAGCGTTGGTTAAAATTTGTAAAGTATCTAAGGGATTTTGGTGTTGAACCTGTTGTTTACATTCCTGAAAATCCAAACTACCCTATAGTAGACGAGTCTTTCGTAAATGAGATTCCTGAAGATATAACCATTTACAAACACCGTATTTCCGAACCGTATCGCATCGCAAATATTTTATCTAGGAAGAAAACAAAACGGATAAGTTCTGGAATCATTCAGACTAAAAATCAGTCGTTTTTAGAGCAGATTATGCTCTGGGTACGCGGCAATTTTTTTATTCCTGATGCTCGAAAGTATTGGGTTCGGCCTTCTGTAAAGTTTTTATTTGATATTCTTGAAAAAGAACAAATAGCTACCATAATCACTACAGGTCCGCCACATAGTGTGCATCTTATTGGGTATCATTTAAAGGAATTTAAAAAGATAAAATGGATAGCCGATTTTAGAGACCCCTGGACATCGATAGGGTACCATAAGAAATTAAAGCTAACTCGAATGGCGCAAAACCGACATAAGGAATTGGAGCAATTGGTGTTGGCTAAAGCTGATAAAATTGTGGTTACTAGCCATACCACCAAGAAAGAATTTCAAACTCTTACAAAGCAGCCCATTGAAGTAATTACAAACGGTTATGACAAAATGGTTGTTAGTAAGGTAGCTTTGGATGAAGCATTTACTATATCTCACATTGGATCAATGCTTTCTGGACGAAACCCCAAGAACCTGTGGAAGGTTTTGTCAGAATTGATTGCGGAAAATTTAGCTTTTAAAGAATCAGTTCGATTGCAGTTCTTAGGGGTTCTAAGTGATGATGTATTACAAACACTAAAAGAATTCGACTTGGAAAACTACGTCGACGTGATTGGATACGTTTCTCATGAAGAGGCCATTCAATACCAACAAAAATCACAGGTGCTCCTGTTGGCAGAAATAGATTCTGAAGAAACCAAGGGTATAATTCCAGGAAAACTGTTTGAGTACATGGCCGCCGAACGCCCTATTCTAGGTATAGGTCCAATAGGATGGGAGGTCACCGATGTCGTTACTGCGACAAAAACAGGAGCAATATTCGAATATTCAGCACATTTTCAATTGAAAAATGTACTTTTAAATTGGTTCGAACAGTACCAAAATAACCAATTGAAGGTTTCTTCTGTTGATACGATCAAATACAGCAGGAGAGCATTAACCCGAAAACTAGCCGAATATATCTAATGGGCATCGTCTTTAAGCAATCTTTAAAGAATACGGTAATTACCTATCTGGGGTTCGCCATAGGTGCCATCAACCACCTTTTCTTATTCACCCGATTTTTGACAGATGAGTACTTCGGTCTGGTAACCGTGTTGCTCTCTGCCTCAGCTGTGCTTATGCCTTTGATTGCATTTGGCGTACCGAACACCTTGGTGAAATTTTATAGTGGTTTTAAAGAGAATTCAGATGTAAATAGCTTTTTAACGCTAATGTTGCTGCTGCCATTGCTCATTGCTATAGTAGTTTTTGGTGTTTCATATGTTGCGTATAGCAGCATAGGTGAATTTTTATCGCGTACCAACCCTATTGTCAAAAACTATGTTTGGTACATATTCTTAATTGGCTTAGCGATGGCCTATTTCGAAATATTCTATGCTTGGGCAAGGGTACATCTGAAATCTGTTTTCGGAAATTTTATGAAGGAAATTTTCGTAAGGGCCGGTACACTGATTTTGTTAGTGCTTATTTATCTCGATAGTATCACGGTCGAATTCTTTTTAAAGTCGCTTGTAGGGCTATACATCGCTAGGATGATTATTATGAAGCTTTATGCTTTTAGTCTACGTATGCCCAAATTGGATTTTAATTGGCCAGAGCAAACACGAAAAATTCTAAGTTATACTACCTTGATTATTCTTGGTGGGTCAGCGGCTATTATTTTGCTCGAAATTGATAAGGTGATGCTGAATCAATTTATCGCCATTGAAAATGTCGCCTACTATGGCGTAGCAACGTATATCGCCATGGTGATTATAGTTCCTTCAAGGAGTATGCATCAAATAACCTATCCGCTTACATCTGAGCTTATGAATGCGAGAGATACCGAAGGAATGAAAACGCTCTACCAAAAAAGTTCGCTAACCTTGTTTATGGCTTCAGGGATTTTGTTTCTTTTAATTGTTTCGAATGTAGCTGAATTGTATCTACTGCTTCCGGAGGTTTACAGAGGTGGTTTTACTGTTGTTTTTATAGTGGGGTTGATAAAAGTTTATGACTCGCTTTTAGGTAATAATAATGCGATTTTATATAACTCTGAATATTATCGAACGGTTTTGGTTATGGGTGTCTTATTGGCCATTATAACTATACTTTTCAATTTATGGTTGATTCCTGAATATGGTATCGAAGGGGCAGCAATCGCCAGTTTTATGGCCTTCTTTATTTACAATACAGTCAAGTTGATCTATGTAAAAGTGAAGTTTGGAATGCTACCGTTTACTGGCGATACTTTGAAAGTATTCATGCTTCTACTTGCTATTGGAATCCCCTTTTATTTTGTAGATTTTTCCTTTCATCCTATAATCAACATAGGTTTGAAAAGCATACCCATGGTATTTATCTTTGTGTATGTAATCTATCGCTTTAAGATTTCGGAAGATGTGAACAGTGTTATTGATTCCTTTTTTAAAAGAAATTAATATTTCTACATAAAAAACCTCCGCAGTAGACGAATCTACTACGGAGGTAAACAACTAACCAACCTAAAAACTATTTTTATTCTGAACTCATTTCAGAGTCTCATCTGAAATGTTGTTTAGACTTACTGTCTTCCTCTACTTCTTGAAGAGGTTGCACGACTGTTGCTACTTCTTGAACTTCTAGCCGGTGCTTTACGAACTGATCTAGAAGACGAACTTCTGCTAACGGTACTTCTTGAAGTTCTTTGCGTAGGTCTTGCTACAGACCTTTTTGTTCTATTTGTTGTAGTACGAACACTTCTGTTTGAACTTCTACTAACTGGTTTTCTCACAGTTGTACTTCTTTTAACAGTAGTCGTACGTGGTGTTCTTTTTACTACTTCTCGTTTGGTAACTGTTCTCTGATTAGAAGCAGTTCCTTTGCGGTAACCACTATTTCTTATCGTAGTGCTTCTACCATTTGATCTAGCGTTTGAACGCTTTGTAGTATTTCTTGCTACGGTTCTATTACCTGCATTCGTATTGCTACGTGTGGTGGTTCGATTGTTTCGACTAGAGTTGTTGTTTCGAGCCAAATTTCTATCACCTCTATTCACATTATTTCGTGTAACAGTTCTATTACTTCTAACGCTTCTGCGTGCATTGTCACGTATGGCAACCCGCTTGTCATTTCTATAGATACCTGCTCTTTCTCTTCGAACTCTATTGTACCTATGTTCACGTCCTATTTTGGCGTAGGCATGTCTTCTGTTGAATCGATACGGATTGTAAAAAGTGTATCGAATAGGACTATAGAATCTTCTGTATGGCCTAGTATTCACTAAGCAGAATCCTAAAGCTGGTCTCGCAAAGAACCTGTGGAAAGGTCTGTACACATAGAATCTGTTGAACGGATTGATATAGCCTACATGATAGTCGTAGAATCCGCGGTTATTATAATAAACAACCATACTTCCTATTCCACGAACTCTACCGTTTCTATAGCGAACATCAACATCACCTATTTGTGAAACGCGTCCGTAATAGTCATAATAGATAGGAACATTTTCTACCTGAATAACCGCACCGTAATCATCATACTGTGCATAAGGACTATAATCGAAACCAGAATTAAACGTCACATTACGTCTTCGGTTTCTTATGCGATTGTCAATGTAAAAATCAAATTCACCATCGGGGTAAACGGAAAACGTAATGCCGTTTTCGACAAAGATGAATGAGTTGTCGTATCGATAAGCATTGCGTTCGGCAACCTTATCATCAGCTGTACTTGCCATGATACCGGTGGTACCTAAAACGAGGGCTGCAAAAAAGAGTACTAAATTTCTCATGATATAAGGTTTTAAATTTTGAATGGAATTATTCGCATTCGATTAGTATATACCAAACAGCGTGCCAGAAATTTAGAAATATGTGTAATTACTTGATATACAAATATTTAAAACAAAATAATCTTAAAGCAATTTTTCTCGAAGGTATTTTGCAGTATGTGAAGTTTTGCTAGTAATAATTTTTTCAGGAGTTCCAGAGACAAGAAGTTGCCCCCCATTTTCTCCTCCTTCAGGCCCTAAATCAACAATGTAATCTGCACATTTAATCAATTCTATATTATGTTCAATTACGACAATGGAATGCCCTCTGGAAATGAGTGCACTAAAGGATTTCAATAATTTTTTAATATCGTGAAAATGTAGTCCTGTGGTCGGTTCATCAAAAATAAAGAGTGCCTTATCTTTTGAATTTCCCTTGACCAAAAAAGAAGCTAATTTGATACGCTGCGCCTCACCACCAGAAAGGGTAGAGGAGGACTGCCCTAAGGTAACATAGCCCAAACCAACGTCTTGTAAAGGCTTTAATTTGTTGACCAACTTAGTTTGATCATGGGTTTCGAAGAAAGCGATTGCATCATCAATGGTCATATTTAGAATATCATCGATACTCGCATCTTCGAATTTTACTTCGAGCACTTCTTTCTTGAAACGCTTTCCACCACAGGTGTCACATTCTAAATGAACATCAGCCATAAACTGCATTTCTACAGTGATTTCGCCCTCGCCCTTACATTTCTCACAGCGGCCGCCATCTACATTAAACGAGAAGTGTTTGGGCTGATAAGCGCGTATCTTACTTAATTTCTGCGATGCGAACAGACTTCTTATATCATCGTAGGCCTTAATATAGGTAACCGGATTAGAGCGTGAAGATCTACCAATGGGGTTCTGATCGACGAACTCAACATGTTTGATATCCTTGTATTTTCCTTCAAAAGAAGTGAATTGTCCGGCCTTTTCACCATAACCGCCAACTTCCTTCAAGATAATAGGATATAGAATTTTCTTCACTAGGGTACTCTTTCCACTACCGGAAACTCCGGTTACCACGGTGAGCATATTTAAAGGAAAGGTGACATCTATATTTTTTAAATTGTTGGCTCGTGCGCCTTTGATCGTAATGAAATTTTTTGATTCACGTCTTTTTTCCGGAATGGCAATTTCTTCGGTACCATTGAGATAGCTTGCAGTAAGCGATGTAGATAATAAAACCTCATCGAGCGTGCCATGTGCCACAACTTCTCCGCCGTGGGTGCCAGCCTCAGGTCCAATATCAATGACTTCATCTGCCGCCTTCATGATGTCTTCATCGTGTTCTACAACAATTACGGTATTCCCCAAATCACGAAGGGATTGTAAAACGGCTATCAAATTCTCGGTATCCTTGGGATGCAAACCAATACTAGGTTCATCTAATATATACATGGAGCCTACCAAACTACTGCCTAATGAGGTCGCAAGGTTAATCCGTTGACTTTCCCCTCCTGAAAGAGAATTTGACTTTCTATTTAAAGTTAGATAGCTCAAACCTACTTTATTTAGAAACCCCAAGCGCGTATTGATCTCTTTTAATAGGCGCGACGCAATCTTTGTGTCGTGTTCGCTTAATTGGAGACCTTTAAAAAACAATAATAGTTTTTCAATGGGAAGTTCTACCAAATCTGAAATTGACTTGCCATCTACCTTAACAAAATCAGTTTCAGGGCGCAAGCGTTTGCCTTTGCAAATACCGCATCGAGTTTTACCACGATAGCGAGAAAGCATAACCCTATTCTGAATTTTATAGCTCTTTTCTTCTAACTGTTTAAAAAACTTGTGAATGCCTATAAAATGTTCATTACCATCCCATACCAACTGCCTTTGTTCTTCTGATAGTTCGAACCATGGCTTGTGAATGGGAAAATCGAACGTATAGGCCGAATTGACCAATTGGTCTCTGTACCAACCCATACTTTCGCCACGCCAGGCAAAAACGGCATTTTCAAAGATGGATAATGCGGTGTTCGGAATCACTAAATCTTCATCGATTCCGATAACATCACCATACCCCTCACATTTTGGGCAGGCCCCATAGGGGTTGTTAAAGCTGAAGAGGTGCACATTGGGTTCTAAGAACGACATTCCGTCTAACTCAAATTTATTGCTGAAGAGTTTCTGTTCCTTAGAAGCAAGTTCTTCGATAATACATTCTCCTTTTCCTTCGAAATAAGCAGTATCGATAGCATTTGCTAATCGATTGTAGAAGTCTTCATCTTCTTTAACAATAATTCGATCCACGACCAAATCGAATTCTTTGCCAATGTCTTTAGGCACAGCATCAATTCGAAGTACTTCTCCCTTATATTTTATTCTAGCATAACCTTGTTTTGAAAATAATTCCAAGGATTTTAATGCGTCTCGATCTTCTCGTATCCGTATAGGGGCTAATAGGAGCATCTTTGTTCCTGCTTCGAATGCTTTTACATACATTACAACATCGGTAACGGTATTCTTTTTTACTTCGTTCCCGGAAACGGGAGATATGGTTCTTCCTATGCGAGCGAATAGCAGTTTTAGATAATCATAAATTTCTGTGGTAGTGCCTACGGTTGAACGCGGGTTGGTAGAATTTACCTTTTGTTCGATTGCAATGGCAGGGGCGATTCCTTTTATATAATCAACTTTAGGTTTATCAAGCTTTCCCAAGAACTGCCTGGCATACGAAGAAAGACTTTCGACATAGCGACGTTGCCCTTCGGCATATAAGGTGTCAAATGCCAAACTAGATTTTCCGGAACCCGATAAACCGGTAATTACTACCAGTTTGTTCCTTGGAATGACAACATCAATATTTTTTAAGTTGTGCAGTTTTGCACCCTTTATAATGATGTTTTCCTTTGGATTTACGTCAAGAATGGAGCCCATAATGGAATTTTAAGGTTGCAAAGATAACAATAGGGTAGTACAATAGCCAGTATCGATACATCTTAAAAAATAAGGTAAATGACATTTTAGTTGTTGTTAACATAGATAGGCTGTTTATCACCTTTTTCACCTGTTTACTTCTAAGAAAATTCACTACCGGATGCTGCTTATTTTTATAAAAAAAATGGACATAGTTGATAGATTTTTTTTCGAAGTATATTATTTTATATATATTTGAATCTACTTAAAAGTCAAAAAGCCTATAGCAAGAAGATTACTTTTTTAAAATTGGAAGAATAACCCACAAGTCCTTTTCGTATTGAAGAGGGTCCTAAGTTTAACCAAAAAAAGTAATCGTTATGGAAGCACAATTTGACGACCCCATATTAATCAAGCGGTATATTAAAGGAGATGAAAGAGCGTTAGAGGCCTTGATTAATCGTCACAACCAGCGTATCAGTAGTTTTATTTATTCCAAAGTAAACGACCGAGGAATAACTGAAGACATTTTTCAAGACACCTTTATTAAAGTAATCCGAACCCTAAAAAAGGGCACCTATAGTGAGGAGGGTAAATTTTTGCCTTGGGTTATGCGTATCGCGCACAACCTTATAATTGATCATTTTAGAAAGAATCGGAGAATGCCCATGTATCAAGGTTCCGATAGCTTCAATATCTTTTCAGTGATGGGAGACGAGAAGTTGAATATAGAAGGTCAGCTCATTAAAGATCAAATAGATTCTGACTTGACCCTTCTTATCGACGAATTGCCTCCAGATCAGCGTGAGGTGCTTGTTATGCGTATTTATAAGGATATGAGTTTTAAAGAAATCTCCGAAAATACGGGCGTTAGCATTAATACCGCTCTAGGCCGAATGCGTTACGCTCTTATTAACCTTAGAAAGGTCATTTCAGAGAATGATATTATTTTAACGAATTAATAGACCATAGGTCGAGTGATTTAATTACATTGTTGTTTCGTTGCGTTATCTTAGAAAACAATACCAAACTAGATATGGAAAAAATTTACTCTAAAGAACAAAAGCAATGTGACCTGGTTCAAGCAAAACCAGAAACGATTCAATTTCTATTGAACTTTTCTAAATCACTAGAAATAACTGAGGCCAAAGGTATTCAGTTTGAAACGAACCTGAACTAGATCGCAAAACGCTCATGGTTAGCCCCCGACAAATTTAATTTGTCGGGGGCTTTCTTTTTTATATTAACCCATAAAGGATGCAGTTAAAGAATGCAGGGTGACCACTTTTGAAAAATTTCAATCCCTCAAACGTTAAAGTGTTAAAAAGAAGGAGTAAAATAAGTGGTGTACTTTGTTGGAAGCAACGCGTGATGCTGCTTTTTATTTTGTTGAAAATAGAAAAGTGGCGTTTCACATCAAAAACAAGCGGTTTGACAACAATGTTTTTTTCTCTTGCCCCTATATATCTAGTTTTAGATCATAATTGTAAATCGAAGCAAAATCGCAAAGATTTAAGATTAAACTCAAAAAATAACTAGATGACCCAAAAAAATCTTTCTAACGGAAAGTCCCAAACCTTATCTAAAAAGCCTACCTACATGGAAAACCAGATTGAAGATTCAGTTTTAGTACGAGACTACATTAGCGGAGATGAAAAATCTTTGGAAACTTTAATTAATCGTCACAATCAAAGAGTAACCAGTTTTATTTACTCAAAAGTTTTAGACCGTGATATTACTGAAGACATCTTTCAAGATACCTTTATTAAAGTAATTAAAACCCTAAAGAAGGGTTCGTATAGTGAAGAGGGTAAATTTTTGCCTTGGGTAATGCGAATTGCGCACAACTTAATCATCGATCACTTCAGAAAGAATAAAAGAATGCCCAAGTTCGAGGGTAGTGACGACTTCAATATCTTTTCGGTTATCGGAGACGATAAGCTAAATGCAGAAAAACAAATTATAAAAGATCAAATAGATTCTGATCTAAAAGATTTGATTGAAGAACTTCCTGACGATCAGAAAGAAGTACTTTTAATGCGCATCTACAAGGACATGAGTTTTAAAGAAATATCTGAAAACACAGGTGTTAGCATCAATACTGCCTTAGGTCGTATGCGGTATGCATTGATTAATCTTAGGAAGATAATCGAAAAAAACAATATCGTTTTAACGAATTAACATTCTCCTAAGAGTATAAAAAACAATATTTCCATCTTAGTTGCGTTATTCTTACATAACAAGACTATACCAATATGGAAAAAATTTACTCTGAACACCAAAAGGAATGTACACTTGTTAGATCTGGGGCTGAAACCGTTAAGTTTTTGCTCGATTTTTCACGATCACTCCATGTGATAGAATATAAAGATCTCAAGTTTGAAAATGTTTTAAACTAAACCAAAACCCGCTTTTAGCGGGTTTTTTTAGATTTATAATAGTCTTCAATGACTTTTTTTCTACCAATGGTCTTGGTGATGATGTCCTTTTCTAAGTCCCACCCTCGAGCTGGTGAGTATTGACGACCATACCAAATGATTTGCAGGTGTAAGTCATTCCACAATTCTTTGGCGAACAATCGCTTGGCATCTTTTTCAGTTTGAACGACGTTTTTTCCGCTGCTGAACCCCCAACGGTACATTAGTCTATGAATATGCGTATCTACGGGAAAGGCGGGGATTCCAAAAGCCTGTGATACTACAACACTCGCTGTTTTATGACCTACTGCTGGGAATTCTTCCAATAACTTCAACTCTTTAGGAACAATTCCATCGTATTTTTCAATGAGCATTTTTGAAAGACCATGAATCCCTTTTGCCTTCATAGGTGATAGTCCAACTGGTTTTATGATATTTCTTATTTCTTCAACAGAAAGCTGCACCATATCGTAAGGATTGTCCGCTCTTTCAAATAGGAGAGGAGTAATCTGGTTAACGCGAACATCGGTGCTTTGAGCTGACATTAATACAGCAATTAATAAGGTATACGGATCTTTGTGATCTAAGGGAACTGGAATTTCCGGGTACAATTCCTGTAAGGTCTTTATGGTAAAATCTACCTTTTCGGCTTTTGTCATTTTTTGTTTAACTTTATCTTCTTAAAATAAAACATAAATCTAATTAAAATTGCATATGAATACATTGAAAGTAGGTGATAAAGTACCTACATTTTCAGCCAAAGATCAAGATGGCAATACTATAAATTTATCTGATTACTTGGGTAAAAAATTAGTTGTTTTTTTCTATCCAAAAGCGAATACCCCTGGTTGCACTGTGGAGGCTTGTAATTTGAGGGATAATTATGCTGAACTGCAAGCACAGGGCTATGAATTATTGGGTGTAAGTGCAGATTCTCAAAAAAGACAATCTAATTTTAGGAATAAATTTGATTTCCCTTTTCCTTTACTGGCAGATGAAGACCATAAGGTTATCAACATCTTTGGCGTTTGGGGACTAAAAAAATTCATGGGGAGGGAGTATGATGGTATACATAGAAAAACTTTTGTAATTGACGAAAAAGGCACAATTACCAAGGTAATAGATAAAGTAAAAACCAAAGATCATGCGGCTCAGCTACTAGACTGAAGCAAAATGCAGAAAAAATTAAAGTTCCAAATTCCATTGCATATAGCTTGGAACTTGGAACTTTTTTATTGATTAGATAGAGTGGTTTAAGAGGGTCCTTTGTATGACTTATTTCTCTTCGGCTTTGGCTAATTTTTTAGTAAAAAGCTCCTTTTTCTTAATCATTTCAGCAATACCTTCTGGGAGTTGTTCTTCCCAGCCATCTTCGTTATTTATTATTTTTTTGAGTACATCTCGTGAAAAAATATGCATGATTTCAGGATCATAATCTATAATATCCATCACCTTGCCGTTGTACTTAAAGAATTTATAGAGCTCCTTCATTCTCGGATGCACTTTGACATTGTTACTAGTCATAATTTGACCGGTTTCAGCATCTTTCATGGGGTACAGGTATACCTGCAGGTCTTTAAAGAAGAGCTTTCCAAAGGCTTCTAATATACCTCCGCTGAGATGGCGGTAATACTTTTCATCGAATACATCTACTAGATTGTTCACGCCCATAGTAAGGCCGATGCGTTGTTTGGTGTAGTTGTTGAAATACTCTACCAACTTGTAATATTCTTGAAACTTGGAAATCATAACATACTGCCCAAGTGAACACAGAAGTTCTGCCCGATCCATGAAATCTTGTTCATCAATTTCGCCTGAAGCTTTCAAATTTGAAAGGGTAATCTCAAATATTACGATGGTCTTATCTAAATCAACAGTAGAATCTCTGATAAAAATATCATATGACTTTTGATACATATCAAGGTTTACCTTGGTAACAGGTCTAAAGCTTCCACGTAGTGCTAGAATGTTCTTTTTGTAAAGAACAGCCGCTGGCAAAAGGTTATTTCCGTCAGGACCGAACATGACCGCATCGGTCATATCATTTTTAATTAGCTGAAGACTCATCAATCGATTGTCAACCGCTTTGAAATTGGGACCCGAGAAGTTGATCATATCAATTTCAATAGTGTCTTTATCTATGTGGTCATATAGATATTTCAACATTTTCTTCGGCTTGTGGTACTTGTAAAAAGCCCCATAAATAAGATTTACTCCTAAAATGCCAAGGGTTTCTTGCTGCAGTCGAGCCTCGTTTTGTTTGAAGCGAACATGCAGAATAATCTCGTCTAATTCTTTTTGATTCGGATCTAATTGAAAGCGTATCCCTATCCAACCGTGGCCTTTATAGCGCTTTGAAAAATCAATTGTTGCCACTGTATTGGCATAAGAGAAAAATAAACGATCTGGATGACTTTCTCGGCTAATACGCTCTTCCATCAATCTCATTTCATGCGATAGCATGGTCTTTAAACGAGGCTGGGTTACATATCTACCATCTTTTTCTACTCCGTATATCGCATCGCTAAACTGCTTATCGTAAGCACTCATAGCCTTTGCAATGGTTCCTGAAGCTCCACCTGATCTAAAAAAATGACGGGCGGTTTCTTGTCCGGCACCAATTTCAGCAAAGGTGCCATAGATATCGGGATTCAAATTTATTCTGAGTGTTTTCGCCTTAATGGAAGGAATATTTTCGAATGCAGTATCCCTTTTTAAAACAGAAGCCATGGAGTGTGTTTTATTTTTAACAAAAATAAGAAGTTCACATAGTATCTAAGTCATAAACGATTTAATTTTTTATAAATTATTAATATCTGTTTTTAATTGTTTTAAACTTTAGGAATGTGCAAGAAAAAAGATTGATTTCAATAAATAGTTATAATTTTGAAATTGATGGAAAGTAAACTGAGCGTCACTTTTTTGGGTACTGGAACCTCCCAGGGAATACCTGTTATTGGAAGTACACATCCGGTTTGTCTTAGCGAGAATCCGAAAGACAAAAGACTCCGCGTCTCGGTGTTACTTTCTTGGGATGATTTCAATTACGTAATCGACTGCGGACCAGATTTTAGGCAGCAGATGTTGACCAATAAGGTAAATAGGTTAGATGGTATTTTATTCACTCATGAACATGCAGATCATACTGCTGGCATAGACGATATTCGCCCCTATTTCTTTCGTCAAGGAGATATTCCTATTTACGCACATGAACGTGTAGCAAGTTCGTTGAAGAGACGATTCGATTATATTTTTGCGAATGAAAACAGATATCCAGGCGCTCCTTCGGTCGCCCTGAATATCATTAAAAACAACCAAGCTTTTACTATTGGTAATACTGCGGTAACCCCAATAGATGTAGATCATAACAGATTGCAGGTTTTTGGTTTTCGACTGAAAGACTTTACCTATTTGACCGATGTCAAACGTATGCATGCTGAAGAAATTGAAAAGGTAAAAGGCACAAAAGTATTAGTGGTCAATGCGTTGCGCCAAGAGCCGCATCATTCGCATTTTAACCTCCAGGAGGCCTTGGCTTTGGTTGAAACTGTGCAGCCAGATGTCACCTATTTCACTCATATTAGCCATTTACTGGGTTTTCATGATGAAGTAGAAAAAGAATTACCTGAGAACGTACATTTGGCCTATGATAATTTAGAAATAACAGTTTAGAATTGAAACGAAAACGATTTCCGCTTTCGCGGGTATGCCCATAAATTGATTGTTCATGAAAAATAAAATATTCCTTTATTTGTTTGTTTTTGCCGCTTTGATTGCACTGTACCTTTTCGTGAGTAGTGGAAATCTGGTGGAAACCCAAGACGCTAAAATAGAAAAACTACAAGGTGAAATTGTGAGTTTAAAAGATTCGGTGCAGCAGTCTCAATTGAATCTTTTGAACATGCAGTATTTCTCCTTAGAAAATAACGATGATGCCTTGGCTTATTACGAGCATTTGAATATTAATGACCCTGCACGATATATCGCAGATAAACTTTTGGAAACTAACGAACAAAAGGGAAATAACCCCTTAATTCCTTATGAGGGTATGGAAAATGATTTTAAACTCAACAAAATCAAAATCCTTAATCATAGGTGGATTGTTGTCGATTTTTCCGATGGAAAATACTGGGGAGAGCTTTTGATCAAATATGAGCTAAAAGATGATATGGGTGTCGATTTTACGATGATGGATCATTTGCTTTATACCCGCAGCAATTAGAAGAAAACTCCAAATCACAGGCATCCAACGACAATTGAAGATTTGGAAGGTCTATATTTTGTCTTCCAACCACTTTTTGAAAGCGTAAAAATTCTGGGGCGCTACGCCATGACCAACAGGAAATTCTTCGTAAACATGTTTAATTCCTAAATTGGATAGAAAATCAGGAGCTCGTTGTGCCCATTCGGGAGGGATGACCTGATCTACCTGCCCGTGAGAAGCATATACATTTAAGTTATTATGTGACTTATCGGCATAGCCCTCTACAAGTATGTTTTCATTAATGTATCCACTAAGGGCGATGACATTCTTTATCTTTTCTGGATAGGACAATCCTACTGCATAGCTCAAAATCGTTCCTTGACTAAAACCCAATAAAGTGATGTTCTCTGTATCTAATCCGTAGGTTTTGCAAGCTTCATCAATAAAGGCCACAATTTTTTCTCTAGAATTTTTTGCTTGTTCGTCATCACTCCACTTACCGTTTTGCGCATCAAAATTGATAGCGTACCAAGCATTGCCAAAAGGCTCCATAGGGTAGGGGGCCCGTACTGAAATAACACAAAGTGCTGCTTGTAATTCTGGAGCAAAAGAGAACAAGTCTTCCTCATTGCTTCCATAGCCGTGAAACATAAAAAGCACAGGTGGTTTTCCTACAGTACTATTTGAAGGTCGAATTAAATGTTCCAAAGATAAGTGGGCGGTAGTCATATAAATGTAAAAAAGTTCAACTGTTCAATTCAGGATCAAAAGTTACGAATTCATAATTCAATTTTTTCCGGTTCACTGTAAGCCTCCGCATTGGATAACTTACTGTATAAAAGTAAACCATTTTTGAAAGTAGGGTCCGAGTATGGGAACGGCCTGCTTTTTTTCAGAGATGGCTCCAACAAAACCATATCCCCATAATACCAAGTAAAAAATATAAAGACCATACCAAGCATATTGATTGAACGCGTAACTAAGAAATAATGCAAAGCCTAAAAACATAATGTGAAGTCCGAAAGCTTGGCGGGTATGAAAACGGGCGAAGTCGTTTTTAGATTCCATATTCATGCTCATGGCAATCAAAGCCCCTACTAGGGTAAAGTAGGCAACTATTGCCGTTGTTTTCCCTTGTTTTGATGAATTGTTCATCTTTCAAAGTTAGGTGAACTTCGTATTTTGAACAAAAAAAAGAGGCTCCAATAGAACCTCTTTTTTTATTTGATTTGGAATAGGGGTTACCCTCCAATAGTTCCTATGAGCGGAAGTGGTGTTTCTTTACCATTAGCGGCATTAATAATGCCCAAGATCATCAGCACAAAAATACCCAATCCTATTATTGTAGTTATCATACTCAGTGAATAGGGTACGATCCACCCCAAAACCATATTTGCAACACCAAGTAGTGCAAGTCGTACCGATTGACCAATATGAAATTGGGCAAAAGCATTTTTACTTGAATTGTTCATTAAATAGGCTATAAGTAAACCGATTGGCGTAAATACATAACTTATTATTGCCGTGGTTTTTCCTTCATCAATTGTACTTTGTTCCATAATTTTTGATTTTAAGGTTGGTTATATTGTCACTACCTAAAGTTACTCAATTAACTATTTGGTTGTTGCAAATAACTCCGAAAACTCGACCTTTCATTGTCCTTTCAAGAAACATACTATTTTTTGAAGTTGAAACAATATCTTTTTTAACAAAGGTGTATTCAGCCATAGGGTCGAAAAGCGTTAGGCAGGCCTTCTCACCCTCTTTGATAGATGGGGTTTCTAATTGGTAGCGTGCACGTCCCTTGGTTAACAAGCTAATCGCTGTTTCAAGTTCGAAAATTTGATTCAATATTCCGAAGAAGGTTTCCAGGCCTAAAGAACCTGGTGAAGCATTATCAAATTCTACTCGCTTTTCTTCAATATTTATAGGAGTATGATCAGAGCAAACGAAATCAATCACTCCCTCTTTTAGTCCTTTTATTAGGGCTTTTGCATCCTTTTTAGTGCGTAAGGGTGGCATTACTTTGAAATTCGAGTCATATTCTTCTAAAACGTCATCTGTGGCAAAAAGGTTGTGAATGGCAACGCTACAGCTGACATCCAAGCCTTTTTTCTTAGCTTCTGACACAAGTTTCACTGCATTCGACGTTGACAAGGTAGGTATATGAAGTTTTCCACCAGCATACTCGAGAATAAACAAGTCGCGTGCAATCTGAAGCTCTTCGGCCAAAGCCGGAATTCCTTTTAAACCCAATTTAGTTGAAACTGGACCTTCATTTACCACCCCTCTTCCCGCTATTTTGGTATCTAAGGGAAAAGAATGTACGAGTCCGTTAAAATTCTGGGCATACTGCAGCGCAATTTTTAGCAGATTCGCGTTTTCGATTGGGCTCTTAAAGTCATAGAAACCAACAGCGCCTGCATTCTTCATATCATACAATTCTGCAAGATCTGTTCCCGCTCCTTTTAGGGTTAAGGTTCCCAAAGGGTGGAGGCTGGTTGCGCTATCTTTTGCCGCGTTTTTCAAAAAGACAATATCTGAACTGCTATCTGGAACTGGGTTTGTATTCGCATTCAAAACAATATCAGTAAAACCACTTTTTGCCGCTGTTTTCAAGCCGTTTTCAATGGTTTCACGTTCCTCATAACCTGGCTCGCCGAAACTCACACTGCTGTCAAACCAACCTGCCGATACATGAAGGTTCTTATGGTCGATAATTTTTGTTCTGCTTGGTGGGGTTATTTTGGAAGCTATCTTGTCGATTACTCCATTTTTAATAAGCATATCTCGCTTTTTGAGATGGAGTCTTTTATTGCTTGAATCTACAATGGTAGTATTCTTTAAGAGTATGTTCATCATAAGTATTTTTGTATCAGCACCTCAATCAACATAAATAGCACTGCTAAAATAACAAACCATTTCCAAAGCGCATTGATCGTATTGTCACTTTGCAATTGTTGAAAAAGAGATGTAATCGACTCGTTTCTACTACTGGCATTAACATTTGCAACATCGACATATACTAGCTTGCTCTCATCTCTTGGATAGTTAAAACTCAAATTTTGGTAAAAATTTTCTTTGTCGAAAACACCGAATATGCCATCTTTCACAGGAGATTCACCGAAATACATAGACACCTTGTTAGCAGCCGTTCTTTGTTGCGGAATAAACTCATATTCTCCCTGCGAAACCTTTAAAATATGATCTTTAGGCAATTGGGCCACGATATCTACTTTTTGATCGTTTCCAAGAGAATGGTACAATTCGGGCAGTCTTAAGCTATTGATGCCCATACTATAAATGGTAGGCACAATCAAGGGTGAATTTTTGAAATTAGAATTTTCGGTTGATAAGGAGGCAGTAAAAATGTATACCCCCTCAGAACCCACTAAAAAAGGTTGGCTATCCTGAAAAGAAAGAATGGCAGGTGCATTTGTTCGCAAGCGGAAGTATTGCGCTACTTTCGGGTATTGAAAGTTTGCCACATTTTTATCGAATACGTTGCGGTAAAGCGGATGAGAGAAGGAAATATCGGTAATGTTTCGCTCAGTATTTACTTTTTGAGTATAGGCTGTGGCGTAGTAGTTGGATAAAAGTTGGCTGTAGCTAGTTAAATCTATTTCAGATGCAGGAATAATTACTAAATACCCGCCATTTTCGGTAAAAGATTTTATACTTGTTGCCAATGCGTTGGGTATACGCTCTAGCTCATTTAGAATGATCAAGGTTTGTTCGTTAAGATCACTATAATTCAAGTTGTTTAAAATCGCCGATTTGAACTCAAACTCATCTGGACTGAAGATGCGTTTTAAGAAATTACTCTTTGCATTGCCGATGGCCAAAGCCTTAATTTTTTCCTTAGCGTCAATATTGAAAAAGAGTTGATTGTCATAGAGTAAACCCGTATCTGAAATTTCAATTTTTCCTTTAATTACCTCATTCTTGGGTAGGGTAAAACTCACTCTCGCCAGTTTGTTGGTGTTAAAGGTTGCGGCTGTTTTAGCAATTAAACGCTCTTCGTTAAATAGAGATACTGCGGTGCTCTCTGTATCTGAGTTGCTTGAAATCAATGTAGTCAGCTCTATGTTATCAGAGGCTATTGTGCTCATATAAACCGAGTCTAACGAAACGTTTTCTAGGTCTTCCGCGCTAAGACGCACTAAATGTTTTTGGATACTTTGTGCAGTGTCTTCTTTTACCGACGCCATTACTTGCTGAAAATCTGAGATTACAAGCAGATTTTTAACGGAATTTTTCTCCTGGTCAAAAAAAGTATTGGCCTTCAAGTACACCTCTTCTAATGTCAACTGCTTGGAGGTATGTGCAAGCTGTAAAAGGTCATTCTGAATATTTTGCAATCGTACTTCCTTAAAGACTTTTTCATTGGTAAAAAGACTAAATACTTGATCATCTGGTATTGATTGAACTAGGTTTTGAATGGCGTCCTCTAACAAAGTGCTATTGTTGGTTTTGGCCTGCATACTGAAAGAATCGTCTAGGTAAATCACCGTTTCTTTGTCTTGTAATGCTGACTTTTCAGCAAAAAAGGGCTGTGCAAAAGCAAGGATCATAGCCGCCATCAAAAGCATTCGAGTAATTAATAACAACCACTTTTTTAAGCTATTGCTACGTCTAGATTCTGAAACGACCTTTTTAAGAAACTTGACATTCGTAAAAGGGGTTTTTTGAAATCGGCGTAGTTGAAAAAGATGAATAAAAATAGGAATCAGCAGGAGAAATAAGGCCCAAAGAAGTTCTGGATGTTTAAACTGCATTCCCGATTTTGATTTGGCAAATATAATTCAAAAAAGACAAAAGATCGTTGCGCTTTATGATAAAAGAAGTAAGACCCAGATGAATTTTATGCCAACCTTAAGAAGGGGCATTCGCTTTCTTAGAATGTAGCCCACTGAACCCGCTTGAACTGAGCATGCTTAACAGAAGAAAAAATAGTCTTGCATGGAAAGGTGTTTGTACATACCTAAATATTTTCGGATCAGCAGCTGGTCTTCTTCGTTGGCGACGGTTACAATGCTTTGCGGATTTGGCAGTTGCTCTAAAAATGAATAATGCAACATAGTATTGCCGTATATTGATTTTCCTATTTTATTCGGATTATCGCATAACCAATGAAAGTCGATTTGCCTTTCAAGCAAGCCTTTAGCAATTGTTTTTCCTTTCTTGCCAGCGCCCCAAACCACCAACGGTCTATTCGTATCGTGATCTAGTTTTAGAAAATAATGCAGTTTGATATCCAAAAAATAATTTTGAGCATAATGAACACTAGTACGTGAAGTTCTGGTATCATAATCACGCCACATATGCAGAAGTTCGTCGCAGGAAATGCATTGCAGTCCTTGTTCATAAAATCGAAATGTTAAATCGTAGTCTTCAGGATATCGATCTGGTACAAAAGCACCACAGCTGTCTAAATCACTGCGGTAGGTCATCCAACAAGGCGATGGAATTACGCACTCTTTATATATTTCAGAATAATTACTTCCCGATTGGGTCAATAGATTTAACCAATCTTGGTAACGTTCATAGCCATTGCTAATGCCACGGGCAGAAAAGTATTTTACCTGCCCAAGGGCTAAATAGCCTTTGCCATGACTTAAAAGTGCGTTGGCTAGTACTTCTATTTTGTTAGGCGTCATGATGTCGTCAGAATCCATTCGGGTTATGAGCTGTCCCTTGCTTGTTGAATATGCCGTTCGCAGAGCATTTATAATACCCATTCCTGAATTATGAAGGGGTTGTATTCGCGAATCACGTTTGGCGAATCGCTTAACAATTTGTAAACTTTCATCTACAGAGTGGTCATCTACTGCTAAGACTTCCCAATTGACATAGGTCTGATTCAGAATAGATTCAATGCATTCTTCTAGAAATACAGCCGTGTTTTTAAAGGGAATAAGAATACTGACCAATGGATTTTCCATAGAAAACTTCATAAACGTTCCGCCAACATACGATGAAAATGATGTACACCTTGCTCGCGAGTAGGCGAGAAGCGGCCTGTTTTGTAAATGCGTGATTGCAGGCCTTGATGTACACCTTCAACAACAAATTCATCTTCGCGTTCGACCTTATCTATGGCAGCACTAGCGGCCCCTTCAAATTTATGTTCCCCATGCAGATAGGAGATAAACGACACCTTTGTTTTGCCGGGAGAAATAGGTTTTACGACGTTTACCGAAAGCCCCCAAGGATAAAAGTTAAGCATGATATTTGGAAAAATCCAAAAATAAAAAGCTGCAATTTTAGAACCGTAGCAGGCATGCCCTATTGGTAAGTCAAAGGTTTCTTCTGCGCCGTCGGCATAGCCTATCTGTAGCGTTCCGTAATCAAATAATTCAGTCGCATAGGTATTGTAATCAAGTACCCTATTAAGATCTGGATGTACAAAAGGAATGTGAAACCCTTCTAAAAAATTATCGCAATACAAAGCCCAATGGCAGTTTACCAAATAGTCTTTGCTACTAACAGCATCATATTTGAATTCGTTCAGAGGAAGAAATCCGATATACTTGTCTAGAAAATTCCGAATGATCGAAAAATCAATCTCTGTATCTAAACCCGTAAACAAAAATGGCCCCCATTCCTCTAGTGCGAATTGATGTAAATGATCACAAGCTCGTGGGAACGCTTTGGCCTCCTGAAATTCGGGCATGTGTTTGAATTGCCCTTGTAAATCCCAACGGCGACCGTGGTACATGCAGTTGAGGCCGCGTGTTAAGATACCAGGGTTGTGTGCAATCAGATTTCCACGATGCGTGCAAACATTGCTCATACAACGAATCTTACTCTGCTTATCACGCACCAATACCATTGGTTCGGGCAGGTAGTTTTCCATGAACGAAAACGGATGTACAAAGGTGTCAATAGGTACTAAAGACGACTTATCACCAATAAACTGCCAAGATTTTGCGAATACATCCTCCTTCATTTTTTCAAATACTATGGTATCACGATAAAAAGAGGCAGGTAAAGTTTCGGCTTTCGTAATGTCAGAATTCACAAAAAAGTTTCCCATGGATATTATTTTTTTCGTTTGAGGAAGCCATAGAATGGAATACCTGCTATCAGCAAAATGGTAGCTTAAAATACAACTTCGTAACCACTTGCCATAATAATCGACTTACAAAACAAAAAAGCGGATAAGGATATCGAGATTGTTAGATGGATACATTCTTAATTGCGAAACTAATGGAATAAAAAAAGTGCCCGCTAGCCAAATCAAACTAGCGGGCACATACATGACCTACAAACCTCATTTTTAAATTCGTATTTGCCTTAAGGACTTAACTATGAGGTTCCAGTAGGTAGGAGAGGAAAATTTGAGGGGTCATGAAAAAATCTTGCTGTTTTATCCAATTTCCTGCAGCTTTAGCAAAGCTTCGGACTTCGAGTTTACATTGAGTTTTAGATATATGTTTTGAATATGAAAATTAATAGCACTTGTCGTTACAAACAATTTGTCTGCAATGGTTTTGTATGTTGCACCTTGGCCTAAATAATCGATAATCTGATTCTCACGCTCAGAAAAAGATTGGTACGATTTCGGTTGAAACATAGAGATAATCTTTTTGGCAATATCATTGCCGATTACAGCACCTTCATTCTTAATTGAATTGAGTGCATGGTATAGTCGTTTGCGGGTGACGGCCTTGGTTAAGAAGCCATTTGCACCATATTTAAATGCTTTCTTAATGATTTCAAAATCATTGTTGGCACTTGCCATAATGATATTCACCTTAGGGTCTTTTTTACGAAAAAGTTTTATACCCTCAATTCCATTTACAATAGGTAGGGTGACTTCTGATACGATAATGTCAGGTTGCACAGTTTCGAATTCAGCAAGGGCATCTTCTACACTAGCGTAAATTCCGCTTAAACTAAAATCAGCATACTGCTTGAAATAGCTTTCATAGGAGGCATGCAATTGGGTGTCATTGTCGATAATAATTACTTTTAGAGTTTCTGGTCTCATCGTTTTGTGGTTTGTAGGTTATACCCAAGATGGTCAAGATCTTGGGCAGTTTAAATCATTACTTTTGAGGTGTTTAAATCCGTGCGGAGGTGTCAACTCTGCATTTCTTTATGAAGCATAGCAATTCTAGGCCAGCTGTTTGAACTGACAAATGAAATACATGTCTTCAGTAAATAACTAAGGGTTAAGCATCGATTTTTAGAGGTTTAAAAATCGTAAACCAATCTGCAGTTATACGAGATAAGCAAGAGAAAGATTTATGCTTGTTGGGTTATACGCCCGAATCTTTTTTGTGCCAAAGTAAAGTGGGAGCACCGTAATTCGAAAGTAAAAAAGATTTCCTTTTTAAGGACGTTTTGAGATTCGTTGTAGGTTTCATGTAGTAGGGGATTTGAGGTTTTTAAGCTGTAGTTAATTATAACTTAAATATAGTAAAATCTTTCGGAAGCCTATATTTTAAAGCAATGTTTTCGTTCAAATGCATCATATTTTAGCATTTTAGGCTCCAGTTCTAGTCTTCATAGGAGTTATGTACGATGGTAGAATTGTTAGCAACTTCCATGATCCATTTCTCTTTTTGATATTTCCCATTTAGGTTGGAAACGTAGGCGTCTTTGGCATCTCCTTTGTGATTGTAATCGGCCAAGTAAACATAATGTAGTCCGTTTTCTTTATTATAGAATTGCTTAGGTGACAGGCCTTTTTCTTTGAGGTCTTTTACAAATGCATTCAGATACTTTTTGTTCTTGTATACATTGGCAATTACGTAGTACCCTGAATTTGCACCAACAATGTTGGCTTGATTTAATTTCTTAATGGGTAGCTCTTTGAAATCACGTCGTTTTTTAATTGCATCAGCGTCATTTTTTACACCGTTACTAACAAGAGCGGTATTCTTCTTAGGTGTAAAATCTTGAAGATTCGATTTGATACTGTTCTTTATATCGGTGCGTACCGCACGAACGATCATTTCAAAACGTTTTTCGAAAGCAGCGTTACGCGCCTTTTCTATAGAGTCTTGTCGCAGAATAAGCTGATCTAGAATCATACGGTTTTCGTGGGCCAAGGTATTCATTATCTTTTTGTTTGTTTCTTCGGCATTTAATGGAGCCTCCCCTTTTTCGGCGGTTAAGGCCAAAATCTGTTCTTCATAGTTTCGAATGATTTGATCTATTTTTTGATCTTGCGAACTATCTGCTGTTAGGTTGATATTTAACCCGTCGTTTTTAAAAGTATAGGCCAGACTCACTTCGTGGTTCCATCCTAAATCGGCCTCTTGTTGAAGGAGGTCTTTCTCAAGCAAATAGCCCAAAGACAACTTTTTGCTTACATTGAAGCCAAGCCCCAAAGACATACCATATTCATTGTCGAAATTGGTTTGCAGCCATCCGTACTTCGGTAAATCTAAAACCATTGAACCTACATAGATCAATTCATTGTTTTCATTTTTACCCAATTGAACCAACGGCATAAGTCTTGCATCTTCAAACAATCCTCGGGTTGCATTGAATGAGTGCGTGTATTGCAGCGAAGCGCGAACGCTTTTCTCAGTTAAATTGGTTACGAATTCGTTCGTGGTCTGATTGTATTTGAGTAAGTCTTTGGCATATATTCCAAAATCAAATTTACCCAAGGATAGGGTTATTGCAGGTTGAATAGCAATCTTACTTTCTTTTCTAGCTTCTGAGAGGGTAGCGTCATTCTCGATTACCACAATACGGTTTTTGTCAAGACCTTCGTTAAAATAGGTAAGGTTTGTACCGAAACTCAATTTACTTTTCCTTCCCAATCGTACCGATGTGGCATAGTTTGCATTAAAGCCAAACTCTTGAACTACACCCGACCATTGGCTGTAAACTCCAATACCCAAAGCGGTATGGTCGTTCAATTTATTACTAAATCCGAGGAAATAGTTCTGGCGATTATCTTCGAATGAAGTATATTGATTTCTATGTAGAATATTTAAATACGATTTATTTTCTCGCACCAATGAAAAGGTAGGATTGATAAAAAATCGATTGAAATACAATTGGTTGTGATAGGTGCTTTTGGTACCTAACTCAGGAGCGACTTCTTGACCAGAGATGCTAAAGCTGTTCATTATTGCGAACAATAAGAACAGACCTAGACCATATGATTTTATACTATCGTAGTTCATTTTTGCAGGATTTGGGTTAAACCATCAAGCTCAGCTCGATGCAATGAGGATAAGTTTTTAGAGAACTAGCACATCATTTGTCCTCAAAAACCGAGGTAGTATAATCAATCTTCAACTTGTTGTTAAGGGCTTGAGCAAGATTTGACTCTCGTTGATCTTTCACAGCCTTCTTTTTATGCTTGTTTTCGTAAGAGAACGCTACTTGTTGTATGGCATCTTTGTTTTTTCCACGATTTGAAAGCACGTAGCCAATACCTTTTTCAGCCGACAAGTACATTGAAAAATCGTCTTTGGAGCTGTTGATAGGACTTCCGAGGTTGGTTGCCCATCCGATCTTTTTCTGTCCCACCTGGGTCATGTACAAATCAAGACCTCCATAGCCTTCACGTCCTTCAGAGGCAAAAACCAAAGTGTTGTCATCAGTCAAACTTGGGTACATATCATTTTTCTTGGTGTTCACTTTAGTGCCTAAGTTTTTTGCTTTTCCAATGGTTCCATCACTGTCAATAGAAGCTACATAAATATCGTACTTACCATAAGAACCAGGCATGTCTGAGGCAAAGAACAAGCGTTTGCCGTCATCAGATATAGCAGGGTGCATGGCCGAAGAATGTTTGGGGGCCAAAGCCACTTCTCTAACGTGTTTCCATTGGCCATTGATTTTGTCAGTACGGTAAATTTTATGTACCAACTCTTTTTTAGAGAATATGCCTTTTACGGGCTTAATGTACATTGACTTACTGAAATAGGCTGTTTTACCGTCTGCCGTTACTGCAACGGGCATTTCAAATTCTTGTTTTAAACCTTTGTTTCTCGCGTTCCAAGATTCACCTTGAAATTCTTTATTACGCTCATATTCTACTAAATAATCTAGAGATTGTGACCTGTAGCTGGGTTGGAAATCAAAGCTATTTTGATTGTCTGCCAAACGTAGACTGGCCTTACGAGCTTCAAATTCTCGTTTGATTTGGTAATCTTCCTTAATTTGTTCTAACCAATCGCTATCGTTTGAAGCAACGGTATTAATATGAGCCGTTTGTTCAAGGGCAAACTGATACCGTTTTTGATAGTTCGCACTTAATGCGTTACCATTTTGAAGTTCGCTCAACTTCTTGTACCAAAAAGCCGCGTTTTCATATTTCTCCAATAGAAAATTTGCATTTCCCAGATCTTCAAAAATTTCCTTTTCAGAATATCCCAAACTTTTTAATTTTAGATATTGACTATCTTTTTGAGACACATTGGAGTACAACGAATTGAAGTTGGTTTCACTGTTTTGCTGAGCAGTCAATGCAAGGCAAAAAAGAATACTGATTGTGGTAAAGACCACTTTGTAGGTAAGGGGATTTTTCATGAGATAAGATTTTGAGGTTACTGAGTTCAAAGTTGAAAAAATGTTTTCAGGTGTTTATTAATAAAAATTCATAGGTTTTGCATTTAAACCCCCAAACAGTGCATTTCATCGATGTTTTTGAGGTGTTTTGTAGGTTTGGGAAGTTTATTTTAATAAAAATGAGTAGAATAAAAAATCTATAAAACGTTGTATTGAATAGAAAAAGCTTTCTATATTTGCACCCGCATTCAGGGAATACCTGATGAGACACTTGGAGAAATGGCAGAGTGGTCGAATGCGGCAGTCTTGAAAACTGTTGAGGGTCACACCTCCGGGGGTTCGAATCCCTCTTTCTCCGCTTAACGCAAAACCCGATTTCTGAAAAGAAATCGGGTTTTTATTTTTGTTCATACAGGAAACCACAAATCGGGCAACCTTAGCAAAAAAGACGATTAGTTTAGCATAAGGCATACGCTATCACGATGAAAAAAGTGGTATTTCTTATCTTGGTCTGGTTTGACTAAAAGCAGATTCTACGTTATTCGTGGTGACCGACAGTACAGCTGCTGTAGTGAACACCGCCAAAAGCCCTACTGATTTTAAGGCAGATACTTTTTTCCGTTTTACATGGGCGACATCAGATTTCGAATACTTGAGTAACCGATTCTTAACGCTGAACTCAAGAGAATCAGCACTAATTTTATGACATATTCCCCTTACCCGCAGTTCATTTTTTAACTGCATTTCATACCGTTTGTCAACTTCTAGCTCATTGATAGCCATTGTTTTGTACGAATGACAACTTTGTAGTACTACAAGTGCTGTAAGTATTGTGGCGATTTTTTTCATTTCAATAATGTTTCATTGTGGTTACCAATATAGGAAGATTACTTTTAGGGGCTAATTATGATAGATTCTTCATGGTTTAATTCCTCGAGGGCATTTGGTAATGGTACCAAAACTGTGTTTTACTAATGTATTAAGTATAGGCGAAAGACTAGTGCGTATTAATACTAATTTTGAAACTCAAACGTTCACAATATGGAAGATAGGAATTATCTTGTTAAATTTGTCCTTACCAGCAGCCCGTGGCACCCAAATCTGAAAAGCACAATAGTTTGAATAAGAACAATGATCTAAGCTTAGATCACAACGATATCAATTATGATGTTGGTCGGTTTAGTTTTGTACTATCACAAGAAATTGAGGACCTTGCGCGGTTCAGAAACAACTATATTCTTGACTGGAGTGAGATTATTGCAGAATACTTAGAAGTAGGAATTGGTGATGTACCCCATTTTGCCTCTCAATATGTTTTCGCAAAAGCTCTTCATGCAGATCGCACTTCAGAGCGAGCGGAAATGCAGGCGATGTATCTAGAGATTGTCTCCCACGTGAATAAATTGATCGAGAAAGGCGACCTTCCAGCTGCCATTTGAAAGTGATTTTGTTTTTTTTCGATTTCTCCGATATTTCCCTTTTTACAGCCTATTTTTGACCTATGGAAGAATGGTACCACTATGTACTTCTTATCGTCACAGGTTTTGCAGTTGGTTTTATTAATACCGTGGCTGGTGGAGGGTCGTTACTTTCCCTACCTGTTTTGATATTTCTAGGATTGCCTTCAAGCGTCGCCAACGGTACCAATCGTGTCGCAATTGTTATACAAACGGCTTTAGCTACAGCGGGCTTTAAAAGCAAAGGTGTCTCGACGGCCCCATTTAATATTTATTTGGGCATTTCTGCCTTGTTGGGAGCTATCATTGGCGCCCAGATTGCTGTTGATATCAAGGGAGAAACCTTTAACCGAATCTTGGCCATAATAATGATTGTGGTGGTACTTATCATCATTTTTAAGCCAAAGATGAAGTTGATTGAAATGCAGGAAAGGCTAACGGGTAAGTATTTATGGATCGGCATTATCGCGTTTTTTTTCTTTGGTATTTATGGCGGATTTATCAATGCAGGTCTTGGATTTATAATTATACTATTTTTGCACTATGTCAACCAAATGACTTTGGTACGCTCGAATGCCACCAAAGTAGCCGTGGTTTTTATCTATACCTTATCTGCCCTAGCGGTATTTATACTGAATGACAAAGTGAATTGGACCGTAGGTTTGATTTTGGCAATAGGTAATGGTTCGGGTGCATGGTTAGCGAGCAGGGTATCGGTAGCCAAGGGAGATGGGTTTATAAAAACTTTTATTGTGGTGATGGTGGTCGCACTTTCCATTAAACTTTGGTTTTTTAATGGACATTGAGCAAGCGCTGTTGACCTAGTGATGAGTACAAACAAAATTGAAATACGTGAGTGATCCTATAAAACAATTGGAATGGCGCTATGCCGTAAAGAAATTTGATGCTGATAAACTGCTTTCTGAAGGGAAGATAAATACCTTGAAGCAAGCATTTAACCTGACAGCTACTTCTTACGGTCTACAACCTATCTCGCTCGTGGTGGTTCAAAATAAGGAGTTACAAAAAGAATTGGTTGCCCATTCTTTTGAACAACTACAAGTAGCTCAGGCTTCCCATATACTTGTTATTTGCATTGAAAATACAGTGGATGCCGCATATATATCCAATTATTTCAGACAAGTTAAAAAAGTGCGTGGCACTAGCGACGCTATTTTGAATCCCTTTAAAGAAGCCATGGTAGAGAATTTTTCTAAAAAAGAAATTCAAGAAATAAAAGACTGGTCAAAAAACCAGGCGTATTTAGCCATGGGAAACCTTTTGACCATATGTGCTATAGAAGAAATAGATTCATGCCCAATGGAAGGGTTTGAACCAGATGCCTATGATCGCTTATTAGATTTAGGTGAAAGAGGTTTGACCTCAGTTTTAGTCATGCCAGTGGGCTATCGTGCTAAAGATGATCCGTTTTCCACCTTTAAAAAGGTGCGTAAAGAAATGGATGATAGCATTATAGATATATTTTAAGAAGTGAGACAGAAGGCCTTAGATATAAGATTGAAGAGCGCACAGTAGTATGGCGTTTTGCCGATTAGAGATTGTTAATACACATAAAACTATAACCATAATTATTTTACATGCCAGGATTTGAGCTTTTTGGAGAACAGGAGAGAAAACAAGTAGAGGAAGTATTAGATACTGGAGTATTAATGCGCTACGGTTTCGACGCAATGCGCAATGGTCAATGGAAAGCTTTGGAACTTGAGACTGCTTTGGCCAAACGCATGCAGGTAAAACACGCACAATTGGTAAGTAGTGGTACTTCTGCCTTAACTGTGGCCTTGGCATGCGCTGGTGTAGGTGCAGGCGATGAAGTGATCATGCCCACCTTTACTTTCGTAGCATCTTTTGAATCAATTCTGGCGCTAGGGGCTGTTCCTATTTTGGTAGATGTAGATGATACCTTGGCCTTGCATCCTGAAGCCGTTGAGAAGGCCATTACCGAAAAAACCAGGGTGATTATGCCTGTGCATATGTGCGGATCAATGGCCGATTTAAAATCTCTGAAATCCCTTTGTGAAAAACATGGGTTGTTATTATTGGAAGATGCTTGTCAAGCCATAGGTGGAACATTTGAAGGTAAGCCTTTAGGTAGTTATGGAGATCTGGGTTGTTTTTCTTTTGACTATGTGAAAACAATTACATGCGGTGAAGGCGGCGCACTGATAACCAACAATGATACCTATAAGCTTAAGGCCGATCATTATTCTGATCACGGTCATGATCATGTTGGAAACGATAGGGGGGCCGAGACACATGCATTTCTTGGATATAATTACCGTATTTCTGAATTGAACGCTGCTGTAGGTTTGGCTCAAATTGATAGGTTAGATGAATTTTTAGCCATTCAACAAAGGAATTATACAATATTAAGAGAGGCTTTGAAAGTGATTCCAGAAGTTAGCTTCCGAAGAGTGCCTTTAGGTGGCGAGGAAAGTTATGCCTTTCTGAATTTCTTTTTACCAGACGAAACTACCGCGAAAAAAGTACATCGAGCTTTTGGAAATGAAGGAGTAGATGCTTGTTTCTACTGGTATGACAATAATTGGCACTACTACCGTAAATGGGAACATTTGACAAATCTTAAAGCTTTGGGGAAACTACCTCAAGCGGTTTACGAACAACTTCCTGATTATAATAAGGCAGATTTCACGAAATCTGACCATTGGGTAGGTCGTACAATATCATGTTTGATAAAATTGGGCTGGCAAGAAAAGGAAGTGCAGCTTCGCGCCGACAAAATGGTAGACATCATCTTAAACAGTTTATAGGCTATTCGTGAAATTTAGTACCCTTTTTACGTGATATGGGCAGATATACCTATATTTATTTAGTACTAAATACAACATTCAACCCAATCAAAATTTATTAAATTATGAAGTCAAAGATTCTTTTTTTGTGTTTGATCTCCGTCTTTTTTTTAGTGCGATTAGAAGCGCAAAGTACCTATTCGAGTACACCGCCAGAAGTATCGCCAATGCCAATGAAACCAGAGATGACCGAGATATGGGAGCCTGAGGTTACCGTCGTAACACCTGGTAAAAACTTAGGAGATGCACCTTCTGATGCGATCATACTATTCGATGGAAAAAATCTAGATGCCTGGGTTAGTCAAAACGATGAGACGAAACCAGCACCTTGGAAAATTGTAGATAATGACCATATGGAAGTAGTACCGGGTTCAGGTGGAATTCAAACGAAAATGAAATTTGGTGATTGCCAATTACATATTGAATTCAGTGCGCCTGACAAGGTCGAAAGTGAAAGTCAGGGCAGAGGAAATAGTGGGGTGTTTTTTCAAAAAAAATACGAATTGCAAATTCTTGACTCCTACAACAATCGAACTTACCGCAATGGCCAGGCTGCAAGTATATACAAAGATCATGCTCCTTTGGTTAATGCCATGCGAAGTCCTTTAGAGTGGAATACCTACGATGTGATTTATACTGCTCCAAGGTTCAAGGAAGATGGTAGCTTAGATGCCAAAGCCACAATCACGGTATTACACAACGGGGTATTGGTACAAAATCACGCTACCATAAATGGAATAACGTATTATGTAGGTCTGCACAATTACCCTACGGCTCACGGAGATGATGTGATTACTTTGCAAGACCACGGTAATAAGACCCAATTCAGAAATATTTGGATTCGGAAACTATAGTGTGCCACCTTTGTAAACTCGTGTTTATGTAATTAGCAGCTAAGGGCATGGTTGTCTGTTACAATTTTCGTATTTCGATTCTCCAACCCATGAAAATAGCAATTAAGCAATGTTTTAAAATTCTTGTTGCCAGCTTTTTTTTGTTTGGTAGCTGCACCTGTTCGAACAGTTCTATCGTTGAGTCGGTTAAGCTAGCACCTGTTGATTTGGTATATCCATTATTGGATACTGAAAATTCACGTTGGTTTTTCTTTGCTTCAGCAAGCCGTCCTTTTGGCATGGTAAACCTGTCTCCTGATACGGAAGTAGATGGCGCCTGGGGTAGCGGTTACCGGTATAAAAATGACACTATTCAAGGTTTTAGTCATGTTCATGCATGGCAACTGTCAGGGCTTTCTGTATTGCCTGTTACCGTTGACTCGATTTCTGAAATAACTATTTTCAAGGATTTTAAGTCGAAGTTTAGTCACCGTACCGAGCAAGTTTCACCAGGGTATCATTACGTGGAATTAGATAGATACGGAATTACTGCAGAACTAAGCAGTACGAAACGTACGGGTTTGCATCGCTATTCCTTCTCTGAAGACAAAGAGCCAGCCCTACTTTTCAATTTAAATAGCATTTTAGGACCATGCAACAATGCTAATGGAGTTCTTCAGCGCGTTGATAGCAAAACCTTATCAGGTGAGTTGGTAATTACTGCTACACGCAGAAGACCAAAGCCCGTAAAATTATTTTTTCATATTGAACTCAATACCGATGTCATTGCTGTCACACAAGACGAGCAAACTGGTAATTATCTCGTAAAAGTAGGGGGAAAGGAGGTGTTAATGAAGGTGGGCATATCATACACATCATATGAGAATGCTAAGAATAATGTCAAAACCGAAGTGCCCCATTGGGATTTTGAGCAAATTATCAAGGCATCGAAGGAGGAGTGGAATGATCTTTTGGGAAGAATTAGCATTACAGGTGGAACTGAGACGCAGCAAAGGCGTTTCTACACCGATTTATGGCATGCGCTGCAAGGAAGAAGAACCATTAGCGATGTGAACGGTGCCTATCCTGATTATACGGGAGATGATTTTAGAATCGGGCAACTCCCCTTAGATGAGAGCGGAAAACCAAAATTTAATCACTATAACTCTGATTCGTTTTGGGGCGCGCAATGGACTTTAAACACCTTATGGGGTTTGGTTTATCCTGATATTATGGAAGAATTTGTTTATTCTTTGCTGCAATATCACAAAGATGGTGGACTCATTCCGCGTGGGCCTTCTGGTGGAAATTATACCTATGTGATGACCGGTGCCTCTTCTACGCCATTTATCGTGTCTGCAGTGCAGAAAGGAATCGTAACGCAGGATTTAGACTCGATTTATTCGGCACTTAAGAAGAATCATTTGGTTGAGGGCATAATGGAAAAGGCAGGCTATGAACATTATACCATGACCGGAGGAGGATTTAAACACTACTTGGCTAATGGCTATGTACCTTATCCTATACCAGAGGGAAAATTTGGATTGCACGAAGACGGAGCAAGCCTAACCATGGAATACGCCTATCAAGATTGGACTTTGGCTCAACTGGCCAAAAAGCTTGGCCGTAGCGAAGACTTTGATTTTTTCATGAAGCGATCAGATAATTATAAAAATGTTTTCGATACCTCAGTGGGCTGGATGCGCCCAAAGGATATTGACGGCAATTGGTTACCAAACTATGATCCCTACACCTACGAAAATGGTTTTAACGAATCTAACGGGGCGCAATCTACTTGGTTTGTTCCGCATGATATCGAAGGGCTGGCCGAATTGATGGGAGGAAAATCAAAGGCCGTTGACAAGCTTAATAGGCAATTTTCGAAAGCTGGAGAGCAGGGCTTTACCTCCGGTAACGCTCATGCAAAAGAATTGCATCCTGAATATCGTCGCGTACCTATCAATTACGGCAACCAACCTTCGATACAAACCGCCTTCGTTTTTAACAAATTGGGGCGACCTGATTTGGCTCAATTTTGGTCTCGAACTGTTGTAGAAAAGGTTTTCAGCGGGTTGTCACCTTCCACAGGATATAATGGCGATGAAGATCAAGGGCTTATGGGTAGCTTGGCAGTTCTGATGAAATTGGGCTTGTTTCAGATGAATGGGGGAACCGAAGATAATCCTAAATATGAATTAGGTAGTTCGTTATTTCCCAAAGCCGTTCTACGACTTCCTAACGGTAATACATTGCAAATCAATGCGCAACAAGCTGCCACAAATCACTATTATATTCAAGATATACAGTTCAACGGAAGGCCGGTACCCGAGCTCTATTTGCGCCATGCTGATTTGATAAAAGGAGGAATTTTAGACTATCAACTTGCTGATAAGCCTAGCGAAAATTAGGAAGGTCAAACTCAATGCGGCCGTGATTAGTTAAAGCCCCAGTCGGCAATGGCCTAATAGGGAACATATTCTACGATTTCTAGTCCATACCCCACAATGCCTACACGTTTTGTTTGCTTTCGGTTGGTTAACAATCGCAGTTTAGCGATGTTGAGGTCATGCAAGATTTGCGCCCCAATACCAAAATCGCGGGTATCCATATCAATTTTCGGTGCTTTGTGTATTCCTTGTTTTTGCAGTTCTTTCAATTCGGTCAAACGCGATAAGAGATTTAAGGACTCTGAGTCTTGATTGATAAAGACAATTGCACCCTTGCCTTCGGTATTGATAGCGTGAAACATATCCTCCAATTTCTTATCAGGATTATTGGTCAGCGTACCCAAAACATCATTGTTGACTAAGGTAGAGTTGATTCGCGTTAAAACTTTCTCATCTTTTTTCCAATCTCCTTTAGTCAAAGCAATATGGATATGATTGTTGGTAGTTTGCTTATAAGCGCGTAGTCTGAAATCGCCAAAACGCGTAGTAATATCAAAATCTTCCATTTTCTCGATAAGACTGTCGTGCTCCATACGGTAAGCGACCAAGTCTTCAATCGAAACGATCTTTAAATCAAAATTTTTGGCAACATCCATCAACTCAGGTAGGCGTGCCATACTGCCATCCTCATTCATTATTTCCACAATGATTCCTGCTGGTTTGAGTCCAGCTAGTCGTGCAAAATCAATTGCAGCCTCTGTATGACCGGTTCTTCTTAAAACGCCACCTTCCTTCGCGATTAAAGGAAAAATATGGCCTGGTCTTGCAAGATCATGTGGTTTCGTATCTGAATCGGTAAGAGCACAAACAGTTTTTGCCCGGTCGGCGGCTGAGATCCCAGTGGTAACCCCATTACCACGTAAATCAACGGAGACCGTAAATGCCGTTTCCAATGGATCTGTATTGTGATTTACCATCATGTGAAGCCCTAAATCTTTGCACCTGCCTTCCGTTAGTGGGGCACAGATAAGTCCTCTCCCATGTTTTGCCATAAAATTCACCGTTTCAGGAGTCGCTAATTCTGCGGCAGCCAAGAAATCGCCTTCGTTTTCACGGTTTTCGTCGTCAACAACAATGATCACTTTACCGGCGCGAATATCGGTAATGGCCTCTTCAATGGTGTTTAGCTGTAGATTTTTCTCCATGCTGATTATCATGACACTGTATTTTTTTCTTTCTTTTTTGGAAGTAGCCCTTTAAAAAAGTCAATCACCCTACCAAAACTCATTAAACCTTTGTCTGCCGTAGCTCTTTTGGTTAAAATCACTCCCAAAGGTAGCATAACTAAGGTAGATAACCATGCTCCTAACAAGGGGTGAATATTTCCTTTTTTAGAATAGTTTTCAGCAAAGACTCCTAGGAAATAGTAAACAAGGAACAAAATAATGGCAATAACCATTGGTAAGCCCAAGCCGCCTTTGCGAATAATGGCACCTAAGGGAGCCCCCACAAAAAACAAGATAATACATGAGAATGCTAATGCAAATTTCTTATGCAAGGAAAGAATATGCCTTCTGTGAAATTCATAGCGCTTGTTCATTTCTTTCTTTTTTCCCTTGATGGAAGTCAACACATTGGTCGTAGCATTCTTTGCTGAATTCATCAATTGAACTTGTTGCCAATCTGGAAATAGGTTCACGATGCTATCTTTTAAAGCGTCAAATGCTATATCAGGAGAAACATCTTTGAATTGCCGCGCCTTAGTTTTAGCCGTATCCATTTTTGGAAGGGGAACAAAGGCTCCCATACGTTCAGAGGTAATTTTTGAAAACGAAGTAACCCGTCTGATGTTGTCTTGATTGATAGAGTCAATATCTTTGGTCAAGCGGGAAATATTCTTCATTTTTTCAGTCCGAAGGTCCTTTTCCTCTTCCAGGTCTACGTTGTTGAATTCCGAAAGATCGATATTCATGGTATAGGTTTCGAAATCGGCTTGTGCAAAGGGGTATTTTCTGACTTCGCTTTTTGTTCCTTCTACATTTTCATACAAATTACCATCGTTTAAAACCAATTGAATGATATTAGATTTGTCACTACTCTTAAGTTCACCTTTCTTGGCCTTGATAACCCGGTAATTGATGTTGGTTGGGGTCTTTTGATGAATGATTACATTTTCTAAAAAGTTATCATTTTCCCCGTATTTATTATCTACCTTGATGTTCATGTCAGCGGTTTCGAAATCGCTGAAAACGCCTTCTGTGATGGCAATTGCAGGTTTTAATTTGGCGATATTTCTACGTAAGTAAAATATTTTCTGCTCTGATGCAGGTATCACGCTATTGGCAAAATAAAAGGTGCCAAAACCAAGAAAAATCACAAATATTATAATACTCAACATGGAGCGCTGTAACGAAATACCTGAGGCTTTCATAGCTGCAAATTCATAGTGTTCTGCGAAGTTGCCAAAAGTGAGAATAGAAGCCAATAAAACGGTTAAAGGAAGCACCTTCTCGGTAAGCTCAGGCATTTTATAGAAGAAAAACTTACCGATGATAATCATGTCGAGGCCCCGCCCGGCAAGGTCATCAATAAATAACCATATCGATTGGAAAATGAAGATAAGCATCATTATCGCGAACGAACTGAATAAATTGAATAAAAACCGAGATAAAATATACTTATCGAGAATCCTCAAGGTAAATGCCTTAGTTTTTTATGATGTAGTACCCGTCGTTTTTGTACTTGCTCTCATCAAAAGTAAATAAGGTTTTTGATAAAGGTTGATTTGTTTTAAAAGAATTAACAGTAATCGTTGTTGTAGTGCTGTTTTTACCAGTATAAATGAGCTTATAGATATGTTTTGTTTCGGCATCTACCCCCATAAGAATACTTCTGATTTCAGCATTCGTATCTATGGGAACCAATTTTACATATTGTATTTTTCTGCCTTGTACGTTTTGAAGAATATCCCAGGCATAGGTGTGACCTTCTTTATAAAAAGTGAGCATCTTAGAAGGTGTTAAGGCATTTTCATCGTCAACTTTGTCTTCTATGGTAACCTCTTCGTTTTCAGGTACAATGGTATATACTTTCCTGCCGTCATATAGCTGTTGTGTGCCGAGATAATTGAAAAGATATTTATCACTTTGTAAGGTAACGTCACCACGTGTTTCAGAGTTGATGTCTGCCTCAGCGTTGTGCAATACATAATTAAATTCTACGAATATGTTCTCATAGCCCTTTACTTTGTTATAAACGTCATCGAGTAAGGCTTTGGCTTTATCTGAATTCTGGGCAAAAGCAAAATTTGCTGTAAAAATTAATGCGAATACTAAAACTAACTTCTTCATTCTATTTAATTTCATTGTTGAGTAAATGTTCTAAGGCCACCAAATCGGGTATTAATACTTGTCGGGCTTTGCTGCCTTCGAATGGGCCAACAATTCCGGCGGCTTCTAATTGGTCAACGATTCTTCCTGCCCGATTATAACCTAATTTTAGTTTTCTTTGAATCAAGGATGCCGACCCTTGTTGCGCAATTACGATCACTTCAGCGGCATCTCTAAACATGGCATCCCTTTCCGAGATATTGTTATCAATACTTGTGCCAGAGTCTTCACCAACGTACTCTGGTAATTGATGTGCTTCAGGATAAGCTCTTTGTGAGCCAATATACTCTGTTATTTTTGCTACTTCTGGCGTATCGACAAAAGCACACTGAATACGGGTAACATCGTTACCTTGAGTATACAACATATCTCCGCGACCAATAAGTTGATCCGCCCCTTGTGCATCTAGAATAGTTCTTGAATCGATTTTTGAAGTCACCCTAAAAGCAATACGCGCTGGAAAGTTGGCCTTAATGATACCTGTAATAACATTTACCGAAGGGCGCTGGGTAGCTATAATCAAATGTATTCCAATTGCCCTTGCCAGCTGAGCCAAACGCGCAATAGGAGTTTCCACCTCTTTTCCGGCCGTCATAATCAAATCTGCAAATTCATCAATGACCAAAACGATGTAAGGTAAGAACATATGTCCGTCATTCGGATTCAGTTTTCTTGCCTTGAATTTGTCATTATATTCTTTGATATTACGAACCATGGCAATTTTCAATAGTTCGTAGCGATTATCCATTTCTATACAAAGCGAATTCAAGGTATGAATCACCTTCGTATTATCTGTTATAATAGCATCTTCAGAATCAGGTAGCTTCGCTAGGTAGTGTCGTTCAATCTTATTAAAGAGTGTGAGCTCTACCTTCTTAGGGTCAATCAAGACAAATTTAACTTCTGCAGGATGTTTCTTGTATAGCAAGGAGGTTAAAACGGCGTTCAATCCTACAGATTTACCCTGTCCTGTAGCGCCGGCCATTAATAAATGGGGCATTTTTGCCAAATCAACTACAAAAGTTTCATTGCTAATTGTTTTACCAAAGGCAATGGGCAACTGCATCTCAGCTTTCTGGAATTTTGTAGATGAAATTACAGATCGCATCGATACTATGGTCGCATTTTTATTCGGCACTTCGATACCAATGGTGCCTTTACCTGGTATAGGGGCAATGATTCGAATACCCAAGGCGGCCAGAGATAGGGCAATATCGTCTTCTAAATTTTTAATCTTGGAAATACGAACCCCCGCTTCTGGTACGATTTCATACAAGGTTACCGTTGGCCCAATAGTTGCCTTAATCTGGGCGATACCGATCTTGTAGTTCTTTAGGGTCGTGACAATCTTCGTCTTATTCTCTTCGAGCTCCTCTTGATTAATAGTTATTCCCCCCGTAGCACCATGCTGATCTAATAAGTCGATAGTCGGAAACTTGTAGTTACCTAATTCCAATGTGGGGTCGAAAAGCCCGAAATCATCTACTAGTTTATCTGCAATATTGTCTTTCTCTACCTTTTCTTCTACGATTTTTTCGACCTCCATGGCCAAATCTTCCTTCTCTTCCTCAACAGCCACTTTAACCTCGAAATCATCAGCTACTTGTTTTTCTTCAACAAGAGGTGGAATATCTTCCTTATGTGTGTAGGTATCTATAATGACTGGGGTATCATCAATCGGGTCTAGCGAAAGCGTCATTGTCGACTCCTTTTCTTCAGCTTTTGCACTGCCTTTAAACGCTGTTTTTAAGGAACTATTTCTGCTCTTGAACCAGTTTCCAATGTCCTCGGGTGAGAATTGAAATAGACGAACTAGAATGAAAACCAATCCGAAAACTAGCAATAAAAGCACCCCAATTATACCGATATAATCTTGCAGGAAGTCATTCATTTCGTATCCCACGAGTCCGCCCAGTAAGGGTTGGTCACTTCCCACAAAACCCAGTGCGATTGAAGTCCATATCATAAATATAAGTCCCCATATCAACTTCTTGAACATGCCCTTTTGATCTAGGCCTAGAAACATATACAACCCTTTAAGGCACAGTAGTACTGGGATAAATAAAGAAGTCAAGCCGAAGCCCTTGTACATAAAAAAGTGACTGATGTGTGCTCCGGTCTTTTTTAAGAGATTTTTGGCCTCTTCGTTTCTTTCCCCAAACTCAGTCAGGAGACTTTGGTCATCTTTCCAATT
This sequence comes from Maribacter sp., assembly GCF_039974175.1. Lineage (GTDB taxonomy): Bacteria > Bacteroidota > Bacteroidia > Flavobacteriales > Flavobacteriaceae > Maribacter_C. Next base: position 1,036,824 of record NZ_JBDWJN010000010.1, on the reverse strand, counting down.
AAAATAGAAAGAAATAAAAGCAAGGGTAAGAAATATACTGGCAAGTATCAGTAGACTGCCTAATATTATCTTATTCTGTTTGGATAATTTGTAAGACCTGGGCTTTTTTTTAGTAGGTTTCGCCTTGGTCCTCTTTGCCTTCTTTGCCATTCACTAGTAGATTCTTGGGGTAAAAATACAAATTTAGCTCGGAAGAAGAGCCGCTAACCTTTTCAAAAGATTTTTGGTAAATAAATGATGCAACCAATTATGGTAGCCGCTATAGAAACCAACATTACGGCACCTGCAGATACATCTTTTATAAAACCTATCTTTTTGTCAAACTCAGGCTGTACAAAATCAGATACTTTTTCAACGGCCGTATTCAGTCCTTCTGTTCCCATAATTACTGCGATGGTCAAAATTTGTATACACCACTCCGTCGCAGAAATTTCAAAGTAGAATCCTGCTGCTGTCATTACGATGGCAATGAATACTTGAACTTTTATACTGGCTTCGGTGCGAATTAAAAGAAGGGCTCCCCGCAGGGCGAAGCCCACACTTTTTACTCTATTAACTAAGAAAGAATCTTTAGGCATTTGACAAGGCTTCTAATGCTGCTGCATAGTCTGGCTCATCTACGATCTCGCCAACCTGCTCTGAGTATACGATATGGCCATCTTCGTTGAGAACAATAACCGCCCTTGAAAGAAGTGGCATTAGTGGCCCATCGGAGAATGTGAGTTGGTAGGCTTTGCCAAAATTACCGTCTCTAAAATCAGAAAGCATTTCGACGTTTTCAATGCCTTCTGCACCACAAAAACGTGCTTGGGCAAAAGGTAAATCCTTTGAAATGCACAATACTACGGTATTGTCAAGTTCTGAAGCATCTTTGTTGAATTGACGCACAGACTGCGCACAAGTACCGGTATCTATACTAGGAAATATGTTAAGAACGAGTTTCTTGCCTTTGTAATCTGCAAGGGTGGTCGATGATAAATCTCCTTTTGTCAGGTTAAAATCTGGTGCAGCACTTCCAATTGACGGGAGAGTGCCTATAGAGTTTATTGCGTTTCCATGTAATGTAAGTGAAGCCATAGTATTTTTAATTTTTGGTGAAATTAAAAAAACACTGATAGATTTTAACTACAAACAAGCTCCAAATTTTAGAATTTCTGAAATACTTAACTAATCAGCCTTGGCTGTGGTAGTAGTTAACATTCGAATTTTGATCTTGAAGGCGGCAAACAGCAAGGTCATAAACGGACTTAACCAATTGAAAATGGCATAAATGAAGTATTCGCCCACTCCTACACCGAGAACTCCTGATTGGTACGCACCACACGTATTCCATGGGATTAATACCGAAGTCACTGTGCCAGAATCTTCTAAAGTACGACTCAAGTTTTCAGGTGCAAGGCCTTTATCTTCATATGCTTTTTTAAACATCTTCCCTGGAATTACTAAGGCAAGATACTGATCACTTGCAATTACATTCAAACCTAAACAGCTTATCACCGTACTTGCAAAAAGACCAAAAATAGTAGTCGCAATTGACAACAGCGCACTCGTAATTCGTGATAGGGCTCCGATAGCATCCATAACTCCCCCAAAGACCATCGCGCAAATTATTAGAAAAATCGTCCATAACATTCCCTTCATTCCTCCTGAACTAAAAAGGTCATTTAAACTTTCGTTTTCGGTAATTACTTGCGTATCTGTAAAAATAGCTTTCATTAAAGTCATGGTTTCCGAATCAGATAATTGCAATAGTATCTCCGATTGAAAAATCATGGCAAAGACCCCTGCGACTGCTACACCAGCACCCAGAGCAATTAAGGGTTTTGTCTTAAACAATATTAGTACTACCACCAAAATAGGCACTATGAATAAATAGGGAGTGATATTAAATGTAGCTGCTATAGTCTGCAGTAGGTCTTCAACATTTGTGGTTCCGGTGGCGTTAATATTCAGGCTCAAAATTGAAAATACGATCAAGGTAATGACTACCGAAGGTACTGTGGTAAGTGCCATATATCGAATATGGGTAAACAAATCGGTGCCTGCCATTGCGGGGGCCAAATTGGTAGTGTCGCTCAAAGGAGACATCTTATCACCGAAATACGCCCCTGATATGACAGCACCAGCAATCATTCCGGCGGGAATGCCTAAGGCCGTTCCAATGCCTACTAGTGCAATACCAACCGTTGCCGAGGTGGTCCAGGAGCTGCCGGTGGCAATAGAGATTAAGGCGGCAATAACCACTGAGGCCGGAAGAAAAATACTCGGATTTAAAGCTTGCAATCCATAATAGACCATAGCTGGTATTATACCGCTTACCAACCAGGTGCCAGCTAGGGCACCCACAAGAAATAGTATCATAATGGGAAGGAAAACACTCTTCAGGTTTTCCCAAACTTCTTGCCCCATGGTCTGCAGGGTAACCTTGTTAAAAAAACCAACAATAGCTGCAAATACGCCACCAATGAGAAGTATAATTTGATTCGAATATTCACCAAGTGCTGCCCCGCCGGCAAAGAAGATATTGTAGGCCAACATCAACATTAGCAAAATCACTGGAATAAGAGCTTCCCAGATATTCAGCTCTTTATTTTGTACAATATTCTCATCTTCTCTATACTCGAAATACTCTTCGTTATCCATATGAAGTCGGTTTGCAATTCCGTAATATTACGATTTTGGATACGGCTTTGCAAGCCGTATTTTGAGAACTAAACGGTAACCGGTCCTTGCGGCCTTATATTCAATTGCATCATACATTCTTGCATCGTCTGATAGGTACGTTCAATATCATTGTCTAATCCTATAGAAAGGCGAATAAGCCCATTGGAGAGACCCATTTCAAGCTGTTCTTCGAGAGGAATTTCAGAAGAAGTGGAAGTTCCTGGGGCACTGAATAGCGTTTTGTAAAAACCAAGACTTACGGCGAGATACCCTAATTTTTGTGTTTGCATGCGTTCCATGAGGGCATTTGCATTTTCCAAAGACCCCACATCTAAAGTCAGCAATCCGCCAAACCCATAGTTTGTATTCATTTGGTTTTTCATAATGGTATGGCCCGGATGCGAGTCAATACCTGGGTATACTACTCTAAATCCATCATTTTCAAATTTTTGCGCCAAGAATAGAGCGTTTTGACTATGTTTTTGCATACGAATATGCAAGGTGCGCATATTTTTCAGGATGGATGCGGCTCGAAGACTGTCAAGGGTGCTACCCAAAAGCATTCCAGCTCCATTGTTTACATCTTTGAGCCCCAAACAAAACGCTGTGGTGCCGCAAACAGCGCCTGCAACGCAATCACTCGTTCCGTTGATAAACTTGGTCAAACTATGAATAACGATATCCGCACCTAAATAGGCAGCAGGAATTGACAGCGGGGCGAAAGTGTTGTCAACCACCAAGGGGATACCATGTTTCTTGGCTAACTCAGAAAGCGCTTTGATATCGGCAACCTCAAGTAGTGGATTACTAATCGACTCACAGTAAATCATTTTTGTTCGCGAGTTAATCGACATTTCGACCGCCTCGATTGATGTGATATCTGTAAAGCTAGTTTCGATCGCAAATTTCTTTACGAAGTTTTTTAGAAAGGCATAGGTGCCCCCATAAATGGTTCGGCTACTCACCACATGGTCTCCAGCATCGCACAATTGCATGATTACCGAACTAATTGCCCCCATACCGCTGGCATATACATTGGCGGTTTCTGTACCTTCCAAAGCAGCTAGTGCTTCGCCTAAATACAAGTTGGAAGGCGAGGAGTGACGACTGTAGAGATAACAGCCTTCTGTATTTCCTTCAAAAGTATCGAACATAGTTTTAGCAGAGAGGAAGGTATAGGTAGATGAATCGGAGATCGAAGGGTTTACGCCTCCAAATTCTCCGAAATATTGTAAATCTTGTAGTTGATTCGCCGAATTATTGCTCATAGTAAAAGGGTTTTGAACAATAAATGTAGGATCAAATAGTTTTTTATACAATATGATGTATATTATATAGATAATAAATCTATAATTATTGTTATACTTAGATTAATTATCATATTTGTACTTTGATTTGAAATACATACCGAAAAAATGCCATGTTAAAGCTAGACGAAACAGATTTAAAGCTTTTGAGCCTACTACAGTCCGATTGCAAGAAGACCACGGCCGCATATGCCTATCAATTGAATCTTTCAACAACCGCCATTTATGAACGCATAAAACGTCTAGAAAAATCTGGTGTAATCAAGGCTTACGTTGCTTTGGTAGACAAGAGTAAAGTAAATAAGGCATTTACCGTGCTTTGTCACATTAAATTAGTGCAACATATTATGGAATACGTCTTGAAATTCGAAAGTGAGATACTCGAACTAAGTGAAGTAGTTGAATGTTATCATATTAGTGGAGATTACGACTATATTCTAAAGATTCATGTTAGTGATATGGAGGCCTATCGTGAGTTCATGGTTACCAAACTAACGGCAATCGATAACATAGGCAGCACACAAAGCGCTATTGTAATAAATCAGGTAAAGCAAACTACTGCCATTCAACTCCAGGGAGGTGATTAACACTAAAGAACTGTTAAACTGTGTGGTGCAGCTGAGTTTTATGCCTACATTCTTTGTCTAAACAACTAAACAACTAAACAACTAAACAACTAGACAATGAATAGGAATCGATTTTTAAGAATCAGTGGAGGTGGGGCGCTTGCAGCCGCCGCAACTCCTTTGCTTAGCTTTTCAAGACAAGAAGACGTACAATTAGATAGAAAAGTGGTACAAGAATTCGTCGGAGCCTCCCACGGCAAGATTGATGTTGTAAAAACACTTTTGGAAGAACACCCCACCTTGCTAAACGCTTCCCATGATTGGAAAAATGGGGACTTTGAAACAGGCTTAGGGGCCGCAAGTCATGTCGGACACAAAGAACTTGTTCACTTTTTCTTAGATAAAGGTGCTCAAGCCAATATTTTTACAGCTTGTCTTTTTGGAAAAATAGCTATTGTAAAGCCTATGCTTACTGCTTTTCCTAATACGCTACATGCTATAGGTCCACACGGATTCACCTTGCTTCATCACGCTCAAAAAGGCGGCGACGAAGCCTTGGAAGTAAAGGAATACCTAGAATCTCTAGGTGCCAAGGAAACCAAGATTGCTTTGTACTAACCGCAATCATCCTAGTTTCTAAAAGGTTTAATTCAAGTCTTCACTTGCCTTGGAGAACGGTAAAACATTCGTACTTTTGTATCTTCATTTTAGACATAAAACTGCAATACTAAAATATAGATATGACGCAATACGATGTAGCCGTTATTGGCTCTGGTCCTGGAGGATATGTAGCGGCAATCCGCTGTGCCCAATTGGGAATGAAAACCGCAATAATTGAGAAATATTCCACCTTAGGGGGCACTTGTCTTAATGTGGGCTGTATACCCTCAAAAGCGCTATTAGATTCTTCACATCATTACGAAGATGCCGTAAAGCATTTTGAAGAACACGGTATTGAGATTCCGGGAGAAGTGAAGGTCAATTTGGAAAAAATGATCGCTCGTAAGCAAGGGGTGGTCGACATGACTACCAAAGGAATTCAGTTCTTGATGGATAAAAATAAAATCGATGTCTTTGAGGGATTGGGAAGCTTTAAGGATGCCACGCACCTGAATATCAAAAAAACTGATGGTAAGACAGAAACCATTGAAGCCAAGAACATCATTATCGCTACCGGTTCAAAACCGTCAACCTTGCCCTTTATCAGCTTAGATAAAGAAAGGGTAATTACTTCGACGGAAGCATTGGAGTTGAAGGAAATTCCTAAGCATATGATTATCATTGGAGGGGGAGTTATTGGTTTGGAACTCGGTCAAGTATACAAGAGACTGGGTGCAGAGGTTACCGTGGTTGAGTATATGGATCGCATCATTCCTACCATGGATGCGGCCTTATCAAAAGAGCTTATGAAAACCATGAAAAAGCAGAAGGTAAAATTTGCACTTTCTCACAAAGTGAAATCCGTGGAAAGAAAAGGAAAAGAAGTAGTTATTAAGGCCGATAACAAAAAAGGGGAAGAGGTCACTTTTACGGGAGACTACTGCTTGGTTGCTGTTGGAAGAAGTGCCTATACCGAAGGCTTGAATCTCGAAGCTGCGGGAGTAAAAATGGAAGAAAGAGGTAGAGTGGCCGTAAACACTCATTTACAAACCAATGTTTCAAATATTTATGCTATTGGTGATGTCATTAAGGGCGCTATGCTTGCCCATAAGGCTGAGGAAGAAGGAACTTTAGTGGCTGAGATTCTAGCAGGACAAAAACCACACATTGATTATAACCTCATTCCTGGCGTAGTATATACCTGGCCAGAAGTCGCGGCCGTTGGTAAAACCGAGGAGGAATTGAAAGAAGCGGGGGTAGCATATAAAGTTGGCCAATTCCCGATGCGAGCTTTAGGGCGTGCCAGAGCTAGCATGGATGTCGATGGTTTTGTAAAAATTATAGCCGACAAGCAAACCGATGAGGTTTTGGGCGTTCATATGATTGGAGCCCGTTGTGCCGATCTGATTACAGAGGCGGTTACGGCGATGGAATTCAGAGCATCAGCGGAAGATATAGCTCGTATGAGCCACGCACATCCAACCTATGCGGAAGCCGTTAAAGAAGCGGCCCTGGCTGCAACTGAGGATAGGGCATTGCATATTTAAGATGATTTGAATTAGAAATGCTATGAGTCATTTCAGCAGAATTTGTTGTCTTTTTCTTTTGGTGATACTGGTATCCTGTTCTACTGATGAAGGAACCACGGGTACACCCGATGAAATCGAATCCTTGACGCTTAGCCCCAAGGAGCTCGAATTTATTGAAGAATATGAATACGTTACCTTCAATTTGGCTCCTGACTCCTTTGGGGCCAACCTAAATGAAAAATGGGAAGCCAATGTAAATGTGTTTCTTCAGGGTGAGCTTTCTGAAAGTTATAGAGCCGAAGTTGCAAATGCCTTAGAGCAATTCAATAATCTTGTTGGAAATAACCTAGAATTTAAATTAGTCAACGCGGTCGAAGAATCGAATGTGCATCTGATTTTTGGTGAAAAAGAGGCTATTAGAGAGGTCTGGCCTGATATGTATAACCAAATTGAGCTCGTTGATTTTCAGGGTTATGCCTTGTATAAAAGTGCTAACGGCTTTAAAATATTTGACGGGCGAATTTGGGTAAGAAATGCGAGTATTCCCTTGTTTCGGCATGAGTTGGGTCATGTTATCGGACTGGGTCATGCAAGTACCAATTTTTGTGACCGAAATTTCACAAGAAATCAAAGTTTTATGTGTTCCTTTCTCAAAGAAGATTTTTCCGTTTTTGACGAGGCCATTATTCAAACACTTTACAAGCCTGAAATCAAAGCCGGATTGCCTTTTTCTCAACTTAGACCTATTATTGAACAGCTGTTGCTAACAGATGTTATACTAGTAGAATAAAAAATTGAAAACCCGCTCACCTATCGGGGGGGTGAACGGGATTTCTCCTCTTCATAGCAATCAATCAACACTTAAACAATTACTTGATCAGCCTTGTATTCGGGAAAGCTGCTTTATAACCAAACCAAAATGCATTATGCGTTGGAAAGCGTTCTAAGATTTCTCCTTTTGTATTTTTTATGTTTTCTTCAGACAAGGTCCAGCTACCGCCAGCTTCATCGGTCGCCGTACTATGGTTATCGTAGCTAGAAAATTCGATATTTTCCGTTTTGTAAACTCGATGAGCACCGGTTACATCAGTGAAAACGATGAAATTGATGTCGGCTATTTTGACTTTGTATATGGGGTTTTTCTTTAAAAATTTACTTGAAATAGCTAAATTTTCATCGGCAAGGCTGGAAAGTCTAATGGCTAGTATTTCATCTTTGTTTTTTAACCTCTTGTCAATATTAGGAACCGTAAACATCAATTCGTCCGTCGCGAAGTATTCGCGGTATGCAGCGCCTTCACTATAATCTCTACGGTACCCTGTTTGCGATGAAAGTACAGTGGTTTCAGGATGCCTCTTCTTCCATTCTCCCCATGTGGTGGTAACAACGCTCAAGTAGTCTAGTTTGATTCCTTTTCCAACCAAAGGGCCTATGACGGGTTCGCCCTCTAAAGTGCTCCATAGCGATTGTGTTTCCTTATCATACATCAGTTTGTTAGAGCGGTACAGAAACCCACTGGTTCCTACTTGATGATTCACACCTTTATGTTCTGTTTTATATAAAATCACTGTACCACATAATGTGCAATAAACTCCGGCAACAGCTGTATTATCCAAGGTATCTACGAACATTTCGTGCCAAGCAAGAATACGCTTAGGATAGGCCCTGGAATCGCCATTTACGGATATACCAAAAACGATATTGTCGTCATCTAAATAATCTGCTTCGGTAGCCGAAATCATTATCGGATTCCGCAACGGAGGAATACCGTCTTGTACAACACCTCCCCATCTGACTTCATCTAGCCGAATCTTTGACTGGTTCGCTCTCCCTAAAAAGTAAGGCTTAAATTTCGAATCTATACGTTCGTGAATTTTGGCTTTGAATTCGAAATAAGTGTCGTCGTAGGCGGCATTTTTATTCCAGATGTACGTAAACCACTTGTCAAAATCGAAACCGAAATTCTTTCCTGTCTTTTGTTTCAATAGCCGTATCAATCGATTGGCATAGCGCTCATTTTGACTGAAGTAAATGCTTTCAAGAAGCATAATTTCATGACTTTCTGTCCAGTTTAAATCAATTCGATAAATGGCCTGATTGATGGTGAGCTCATCACCTTTTTCAACAAGTTGCAAGAAATCATTTACCGTATTATTTATACCACTCGAAAGGTTGTAGGCGTCTTCCCAGTGCTCGGTCATAGTAAGATAAACCGAGTCTTTCACGCCATAGGCAACATGGTAATACACCGCTATTGTCGCAAAACTTAGGGCAAAAAACAAGGACCTGACTTTGATATGAGAAGGCATAAACCGTTATTTTTATAGGTAGTCGTGTATGCCTCCTAAAAAATTACGGTTTAACGGTATTTTATGACTTTGATCAGAATTGCATAAAAGAATCCAGAACATTAGCCATAACAGATTTTATTACTACCAAAAAGAAGCCTCAGGTTTTATGCGACCCATCGCAATAAGGTGGGTTGGCGGTTTGCTTGCAAGTGCATAAATAGACTTCCTTCGCTTCTTCCACCTCAAAAGTTAATGGCGGGGTTGCCTTAGCCGCTCTATGCGAACCATCGCAGAAGGGTTGGTCTTCGCTATGACTACAGGTACACCATGAATACTTTTTACCTCCTTCTAAATCGCAGGCAATCGGAGAATACTTTGAATCACTCATCTCAACTGATTTAAATCAATGCACCTTAAAAATAGAGGAAACTTACTGGAATACGTAAAGCGATGACTAATTTTTAACCAATCCAAATAATTTGATCAACAACACTCTTGCCTTTCCGAAAAGATACTTTAAAAACGACTCTCCATTTACGAGAAGGTACTTTAATCCAATCGCTAAACTGGCCTTGATACCTGCTTTGTGTTTTTCATATACTAGCGCTGTAAAGGAACAAACTATCATAAAAACCAAGGCACTCGTAATCACGACGGTTGGAGATAGTGAATGATGAAAGTACTGGTAAAGCCCTAAACCGGTAAAACTGCCATATAAAATGATAAAATGAATAATATAAATTGATAGCGTGCTCTGACCAATCTTAAGTAGCGTACTGTTGGTAAGCCAGCGTCTCACAAGCATAAATACTGCAAAGGCAATGAATACGTCTCCTAAGCGGATAAACAAGTAGTTGTTAAAATAGATATCAGCGAACATCTGAAGTCCCGTTGCTCTTGAAATCTCTAGAAATAAGTCTGAAGAATAAAAAATCAGGAGCAGGCCTAAGACGGCAGAAATAGTAATTGCAGTTGGGTAAAGATGTTTGAAATTCTTGTAACGGGTAAACAATACAGAGATAAATGCTCCGAATGTGGTATAGCCAAACCAAGGGAATATAGTAAATACAGAGCCGTTAGTTTTGGTAAAATAATTGGCTATGGCATCGGGTAGCAAGCCATAGGTCCATTTTTGATACTGTGGTTCAAATAGAAACAGCAACATAGTAACTGTTAGCAATAGCGTGGGAAATAGTAATTTACTCTTGGAATGCGTCAACAAGTACATAGCGATTATACCTAATATGGATAGCCCTATACAGTGTAATACGTCTACCAAATAAAAAGAGTCATATATTTGACCATGTACCAGCCCCATAAAGTTCATCCTTAGGAGGTAGCCGATGACAAGCAGTTCAAGCCCCCGTTTTATACCTTTCTTTACCCTAGGATTATCAAAGCCCTTTTCAGGCACCCGAATTAGTAGATAAGTAAATATAAAGCCCGAAACTGTAAAGAATACCGGTGCGGTCATTCCTCTGAAATACTTCCAAAGGCTATAGGTACTATCTGCATTATCGCGAAACGCATTGTCAAGAAGTCCATCTACAAAATGCCCCTGCAACATCATGAGAATGGCCCACGCGCGCATGGCATCTATAAAATACAATCTTGCGGTCTTCTTGTTCAAGTTAAAAACTCCTTTTGCGTTTAAAATAAGTTTACCTATATACTTGTATCACAGTATGTTTAGACGTCTAATTCGCCAATTAGGCAAGTTTCGCTATGCGAAATTAGCCAAAATACTCGCATCTCAAGGGTATTTGCGGTATTTTCGTTTATCAATTATATTTAACGTAACTATGAGCACTATATTGGCATTTGCAGGAAGCAATTCATCAACATCGGTTAACTTTAAATTGGTGAAGTACACCGCTTCCCTGGTTCTAGAACACCAAGTTAAGTTAATGAATATGGCAAATTATCCGTTTCCGATGTATAGCGAGGACTATGAAAAGGAAAATGGATTTTCAAATTCTTTGGTTGAGGTGAAAAATGACATTCAAAATGCAGATGGGCTGGTCATTTCTGTGAATGAGCATAACAGTAACCCTTCTGCCTATTTTAAGAACTTTGTAGATTGGTTATCTCGTTTAGATAGGGATTTTATTAAAGACAAAAAAATACTGCTAATGTCTGCATCCCCAGGAAAAAGAGGGGGTATTGGTGCTCATCAGGTAGTCAAAACGATGCTTACTAGATTTGGAGCCAACTCAATTGTAGACTTTTCATTACCATCTTTCTATCAAAATTTTGAGGAGGGAAAGGGAATTACCAACTCAGAATTAGCAACGGCCCACCAAAAAGCGGTGGCTGATTTTTTGGCTGAAATTTAACCACCTTGCGAAAACAGCTTTCCTTTCAACTTCGCGATGTTGCCATTTTTAAAGAGGCCCTTTTGTGCTGGTCTCAGCAATTTGAGGAGGTTGCTTGGTTAGATAGCAATAGCCATTCAAGTAGATTCAGTACTTTCGAAGCGGTATTAGCGGCAGATGCCCTGACAGTTAAAGCTACCGATTCTCTAAATGCTTTCGCAGATTTGAGGGAGTATCAACAGGAAACCAATGACTGGATTTTCGGCTATCTTTCCTATGACCTTAAGAACGATATTGAAAGCCTGTCTTCGGGCAATTATGACGGATTGCAATTTCCTGACCTGTATTTCTTTCAACCCAAGAAGATGATAAGCGTCAGAGGGAATGTTGTTTATTTCAATTACCTCAATATGGTTTACGATGAGATTGAAGATGACTATCGATCGATTCTAGAATGCTATAAAAACGAGGTGAACTTGGAGCCAGCAAAAACCAATATTCGGATAAAAATGCGCATTTTTAAAGACGAATATTTCAGACAGGTGAAACGCATGTTGTCGCACATTCATCGCGGTGATATCTATGAAGCTAACTTTTGTCAAGAATTCTATGCAGAAGATACCCAAATTGATACCTTGAAGACCTACCGTAAGCTCAATACAATTTCAAATGCCCCTTTTGCCGCCTTTTTGAAACTAGGTGCCAAGTACCTTTTGTCGGCCTCGCCAGAACGCTATCTGCGTAAGGAAGGTGCCAAAGTTATATCACAGCCGATAAAAGGAACAGCAAAGCGGTCTTCGAACGCTAAAGAAGACCAAAGCTTAAAAAAGGCACTCATTCTTGATGAAAAGGAGCGTGCTGAAAACATTATGATAGTTGACCTAGTTCGCAATGATTTGTCAAAAAGCGCCTTACGAGGTAGTGTAAGGGTCGAGGAGCTCTGTAAAGTGTATTCATTTCAGCAAGTGCACCAAATGATTTCTACCATAACCGTGGAAGTTTCAAAAGACAAAAACCCTGTTGACCTCATTAGGGAGACTTTTCCAATGGGTAGCATGACGGGTGCCCCGAAGATTTCGGCAATGAAAATTATAGAGGAGTTGGAATCTTTTAGACGCGGATTATACAGTGGGGCTGTCGGATATTTTACCCCTGAAGGGGATTTTGATTTTAATGTGGTTATTCGCAGTATTCTCTACAATGCTTCTAAAAAATATGTATCCTACTCCGTAGGGGGTGCTATAACGGCAAAGGCAGTTCCAGAGATGGAATACGAAGAATGTTTATTGAAGGCCAAAGCTATGAGAGAAGTATTGGAAAATGTTTGAGGAAAATCACCTAAATTGACCCAATGGAAGTTGTAGAATTTAGAATGCAGGCTGAGGGGTGTGATGTTTACGGATTTCATACACAACCTCAGCAAATTAAAGGAGTTGTAGTGCTAGTTCATGGCTTTGGAGAACACTCTGGCCGCTACAAGAATACCGTTATTCCCAACTTGTTGGCTTCTGATTTGGCGGTTGTCGCCTATGACAATGTTGGCCATGGCCAATCTAGCGGAAAAAGAGGGCATTGCCCAAGTTACGAGGCGCTATTAGGCATTCTAAATGAGGTAGTACAAAGGGCAGAATCTATTTTTCCTGACCTAGCTTTATTTCTATACGGACACAGTATGGGTGGTAATCTGGTCTTGAACTACGCCTTGAGGAGAGATGCAAGACTAAGCGGAATAATAGCTACGAGTCCGTATCTGCGGTTGGCCTTTCAGCCTCCCAAGCTGAAAATGGCCATGGGAAGATTGATGCTAAGAATGAAGGCTGCTGTAACACTACCCTCTGGACTCGACCCTAAAGGCATTTCGAGAATTCCCGAAGAGGTTGAGAAATACAAGAACGACCCTTTGGTTCATGATAGGGTAAGCCCAATGTTCTCTTTTCCCATAATGGACGCAGGGGAGTGGGCCATTCAAAACGCAAAGCAACTTAGCACTGACACCCTGCTGCTTCATGGTACTGACGATCCCATAATCGATTCTGAGGGAACAAAAGAGTTTCATAAAAACTCAGACAAAACAACCTTAGCTTTGTTCGGAGGTGGGTACCACGAATTGCATAATGATTTGTGTCAAACAGAAATGTTGGAAACAATCAACAGCTGGTTAAAAGCGTATCTCAGCTAGTTTCGATAAGAACCTTGCCGTATTTTTAGTGTGTTACGCCTTTTGATCGCAGACCAAATGAAAGATCATTTGAAATTGAATTACTCGAAACGCACGTAGAGAATTTGCGAAAACTACTAACGCTGAAATCATAATTCATAACTTCGCAATGTGTTAGCCGAATTCAAATCTCATATCGAAAATAGCTTTCCGCATTTGTTAGAAAGCAAATTTATCTTGGCCTGCAGTGGAGGTTTAGATAGTGTGGTTTTAACACATTTATGTCATGCTTGTAAGCTTAAGTTTGCCTTGGCGCACTGTAATTTTCAACTGCGTGGGGCAGCAAGTGATCGCGATGAAAAATTTGTAACTGATCTAGCAAAGAATTTAGCTATTGATTTTTACGTAACCAACTTTGATACAAATGAATATATAGCTAAAAATAAAGTTAACGTTCAGCTAGCGGCGCGTGAATTGAGATACGATTGGTTTGCATCTATAATGCAGGATAATGCGATCAGCACCCTGGTTACAGCGCACCAAGCTGACGATAATTTGGAAACCTTTTTGATCAATCTTTCCCGTGGCACTGGGGTCGATGGTTTAACCGGAATTCCATCTATTACAGATTCGATTTCAAGACCCCTATTGGCATTTTCCCGAGAACAACTAATGCAATACGCAAAAGCAGAGAAATTGGAATGGGTTGAGGATAGTAGTAATGCTGATGTAAAGTACTTGCGGAATAAAATTCGCCACGAAATTGTGCCGGAATTAAAGGAGTTACATCCTACCTTTTTAAGAAATTTTGAACTGACACAGTTCCATTTAAAAGGTGCAAATGCGATTTTGCGTAATCATATCGAACTGCTAAAATCAAAAATCTTCGAAACAACTGAAAGCGGGTTTCGAATTGCCATTGATGAATTGAACGTGCTACAGCCGCAAAGTGCATATTTATATGCTTTGCTCAAGGATTACGGTTTTACAGCTTGGCTAGATATTTCTAGGCTGTTAGCAGGTTTAAGCGGTAAGGAAGTTCGCTCTAAAACACACCGTCTGGTCAGAGATAGAACATATCTTTTATTGGAGGAAATCGAATTAAATGAGGTTCAAAGTTTTACCATTGAAGAAGGGCAACACGAAATACAAACGCCTATTCACCTCACTATTACTGAGGTAGATGCTATTAAAGATATGACGTCAAACATACTTTATGTAGATAAAGATTCGTTAAAATATCCCCTGATCGTTAGGAAATGGGAAAAAGGCGACTACTTTTATCCCTTTGGTATGACCGGAAAGAAAAAACTTTCCAAATACTTTAAGGATGAAAAAGTTGACATTATTTCCAAACAAAAACAATGGTTGCTCTGTTCAGAAAATGAAATTGTTTGGGTTATCGGAAGGCGACCAGACCGACGATTCTCCGTTTTCGAAGGAACAAAAAAAATAGTTAGAATTACGGTAAGCACATGAAACGATTCATAATTGGTATTCTTATGTTTTTTGGCGCAATGTCCATTTTTGGGCAAAGCGATGATGAACCTGTGCTTTGGACACAAGAATTCAATAAAATTTCAGATACAGAATACGAGCTCATCATTAAAGGGGCCATCTTTGAAGGATGGCACGTGTATTCTCAATTCACTGCTGAAGGGGGCTCCTTACCCAGCACCTTTACTTATGCCAATGCGGGCAAGGATTACCAATTAATTGGCAAGACCAAAGAGAGTACGACGATTACAGAATACAGCGATATTTTCGAAGTTGATGAAACTTTTTTCAAGGAGAATGCTGTTTTTACTCAACGCATCAAAATTTTAAATACTGATGTGAAGCAAATCGATGTCAATTTATTTTATCAGGTCTGTAAAGAAGTTTGTATTCCTGTAGATAAAGATTTTAGTTTCCGATTGGATGGGGGAGAAGCTGTAGTTGCCAATCATACTGTTGATGAACGTAGTCTAACAATGTCTGCGGCCTTAAAAAAAGATCTCAAAAACAAAGAATTACTGCAAGATGCTGCAGAGGTCGTTGAGGGAGGTTCGGGCATCTGGGGTATTTTTGGTTTGGGTTTTCTAGGTGGACTAATCGCGCTCTTAACACCCTGTGTTTTTCCTATGATTCCGTTGACGGTTTCCTTTTTTACCAAACAGTCTCAACAAAAGTCAAGAGGCATTGCAAATGCCATCCTATACGGTTTCTTTATAGTGCTCATATACTTTTTATTGAGCCTGCCGTTTCACGTATTTGATTCCGTTGATTCTCAAATACTGAATACCATAGCGACAAATGTCTGGTTGAACCTCTTGTTCTTTGCCATTTTTGTGTTCTTCGCTTTTTCATTTTTCGGGTACTATGAATTAACCTTGCCCAGCTCATGGGCCAATAAGATGGATGAGGTATCTACCAAGGTGGGGGGTGGCATAGGTATATTCTTTATGGCAGTAACCCTTGCTATTGTATCTTTTTCGTGTACCGGACCTATTTTAGGAGGGCTATTGGGCAGTACTGCCCTTGCAGAAGGTGATGTGGCTACTAATCTTACTGCAGGAATGACAGGCTTTGGCGTAGCCTTGGCGCTACCATTTGCCTTATTTGCATTGTTTCCTGCTTGGTTGAATTCCTTACCCAAATCGGGTGGGTGGATGAACACCGTAAAAGTCGTATTGGGTTTCTTGGAACTAGCCTTGGCCTTGAAGTTCCTTTCCAATGCTGATTTGGTGAGCAACTGGGGCATTTTCAAACGCGAGATTTTTATCGGTGTTTGGATTGTCATTTTCGTACTACTAGCGCTTTATCTATTTGGAGTGTTTAGATTTCCACATGATGGTGTCAATCAAAAATTATCAAGTGCAAGAAAAGCTATCGGAGTACTAAGCGCTGCTTTTTCTGTTTACCTCATTTTAGGTCTAACGAATATGGTCGATTTGAAGCTTTTCGGATTTCTTCCACCAGACTTTTATACTGTTGCTGCACAGGAAAGTGATTGCCCCTTGGGTTTGAACTGCTTTAAAGATTTTGAGGAAGGTGTAGCCTATGCAAAGGCTGAAAACAAGCCTATTTTATTAGACTTTACCGGGTGGGCATGTGTAAATTGCCGTAAGATGGAAGAAAACGTTTGGAGTGAAACCGATATCTATCCTATTCTAAAGGATGAATATGTTTTGATATCCTTGTATGTTGATGACCGAAAGCAACTCCCAAAAGACCAACAGTTCGATTTTCAATATGAATCTGGACGCGTAAAGACCATTGAAACTATAGGACAAAAGTGGGGCACATTTCAGACCCTAAACTTCAATGCTGCTTCTCAACCATATTATGTTTTGCTATCTCCAGATTTGGAAGTCTTGAATAATGCCGTTCAATACACCGATAGAGATAGCTATAAAAATTGGTTAAATTCTGGCTTGGAAAAATATAAGGTGCTGGCCAAGAACTAATTCACATTTCCGTTGTAAAACGTAGATCTGCCGAAGTAAGCCATACTTTTTTTATTTCCCAAATTGCCCTATCTTCTCCTTCTAAACAAGTTGGCTTGAAAAAACTGAAAAAAGTTGGCCTCATCCTTTTGGTCATCGTTGGTATCCTATTAATAGCTGGAGTTATTTTTAGTATGTATATGAAACCCGATTATTCGGGGAAGAAAGCACTCACTGACCTTGCTGAGAATGTAAATGTCTATTATGACAACTACGGAATTCCGCATATTTACGGAAATAACGAAGAAGACGCCTTTCGTGCGCTGGGGTATGTGCATGCCCAAGATCGACTGTGGCAAATGGAAGTGCTTCGCAGAATCGGGCGTGGGGGACTCTCAGAAGTTTTTGGACCGGATTTACTTTCTACCGACAAATTCTTTTTGTCTTTGGGAATTGATGAAAATTCAGCGAAAACGGTAGCCGCACTTGACTTAAATACTCAGGAAATACGTTTATCACAGGCTTATTTAGACGGTATTAATCAATTCATTGCTGATGGTCCAAAACCCATCGAGTTCTACCTTACCGGATTGAAGCGCGAACCTTTTACGCTAAAGGATATATACAATACTATGGGTTATATGGCCTTTAGTTTCGCCCAGGCCCATAAAACAGATCCTTTTTTGACTACTATTAAGAATAAACTCGGTTCGGAATATCTGGTGGATCTAGGCGTGGATGTAGACCCCAATACCACTTGGATTCAAAACTACCCCCCAAAGGCCTCAGATTCTATAGAAAATAATATAACGGCAATGGTAACTGATGCCTTGAATGCCTTATCTGTTCCGTTATTTGAAGGAAGTAATAGTTGGGTAATTGCCCCAGAAAAGACCAAAAACGGGAAAGTCATTTTTGCAAACGACCCACATATAGGCTTTGCACAACCTTCGGTATGGTATGAGGCGCATCTAAACGCCCCCAATTACGAGAAGTATGGGTATCATTTAGCAGGAGTTCCCTTTCCGATGTTAGGTCATAATAGAGATCTTGCTTACGGAATGACTATGTTTGAAAATGATGATGTAGATTTTTATTACGAGGTAGATAACCCTGCCAATAAAAACCAATACAAGACCCATGATGGTTGGAAAGACTATGAACTGGTTACCAAGACCATCAAAGTCAAGGATGAAGAAGAGGTTGTTTTCACTTTTAAAAGAACCGATCACGGTCCGGTGCTCAACGGCATTGCAAATCAAATTACTGAAGAGCGGCCGATCAGTATGTCATGGATATATACGAAAGGTGAAAATAAGGTAATGAAAGCCGTTTACGGTATGACACATGCCACCAATCTGAAGGAGTTTGAAGCTGCATTGCCTAATATTCACGCCCCTGGCTTAAATATTATGTATGGCGATGCCAAAGGAAATGTAGCTTGGTGGGCCTCGGCGCAGCTCTATCAGATTCCGGATAGTATCAATACCAAGATGGTATTTGAATCGGAAATGGGGCTCGATGAAAACAAAACACTACTACCTTTTACGGAAAATCCCCAGGCTATCAATCCTCCATGGAAGTATGTCTACTCTGCAAACAATCAACCAGACTCCATTGCCGGAATGAAATATCCAGGATACTATTTACCTGAAAATAGGGCAAAACGTATCGTAGAATTGTTACAACCTAAAAATGATTGGGACAAGCTTGCTGTTGGCGCAATGATTACTGATGTTACCTCTTCTGTGAATCCTGAGATTTTAAAAGATTTGGCCAACGAATTAGACATCAAACAGCTTTCGAAAAAGGAACTAAACGTATTAGATCGCCTAATCAGATGGAAAGGTGATTATCCGCTAGAAAGTATTGAAGGAACAGTATATCATCGTTGGGTATATCGCCTACTGAGAAACACATTTAGTGATGAATTAGGTTTGCAGGGTTTTGAAGACCTGATGTCAACCCATATGAGCAAACGTCTGATTGCTCCGATTATAAAGAAAGACCATTCTATCTGGTGGGATGACGTACATACTAAAGAAGTGAAAGAAACCAAGAAAGTAATCATTCAGATGGCATTTAAAGAGGCCATGGCTTCTTTAATAAAGGATTTTGGAGAAGTCGAAGACGAATGGCGCTGGGAACGTGTACATTCGTTAGAACACGAGCACCCCATAGGTAAGGTTGCTGCCCTGCGTTCCTTCTTTAACGTAGGCCCTTTTCCCGTTCATGGTTCGCGAGAAGTTATCAATAATTTGGGTTTTCGCTACACTTCCGATGGATTTTACAAAGTGGGTTCAGGCCCTTCCACCAGACGGGTCATTGATTTTTCGGATATCGAAAATAGTATGAGTATTTTGCCAACAGGCCAGTCTGGAAATCCGTTCAGTAGGTTCTACGAAGACCAAGCTGAAATGTTTCTCAAGGGTGAGTTTCGAAAAATGATGCTGAACAAGAATGAAATTTTGGAGAAGGCACATTCAAAACTGGTCTTTATTCCTCGTTAGGCTAACTGCTTAGCTAACAATATATTAATTAGTCAAGTAGTTTACTTCTTATTTCTAAATCTCGATTGCAAAGATTGCGAATTCGCTAGAACTGCTGTTTTTATTAACAGCAACGGGATTTATTTCATATCTTGAAAATAAAAAATTGATTCATTCAAGCCCTTTAACTACTTCAGTAGTTGTACTGTATTAGACTTGCAAGTCAATTAAACCAACCACCGAGATGAAAAATACAATTCTTGTTTTTTTGCTTTTGTTTATGTGCAACATTCTAGCAGCACAAGAACCTGCTGAAAAAGTAACCCTGTCGTATACAGATGCAACGATCAAGGACGTCTTGAATCGTATTGAGGCAAGCACATCCTATCAATTTTACTATGTAGATGAATGGTTGGGTGGTCAAATGGTATCGGGCTCATATGAAGATGTGCCGGTTACCGAAGTTTTAGAAGCGATATTCAAGAATACAATTCTCAATTTTTATGTGCTTGACAATGAAAAGATAATCTTGACACAGAATAATATCATTTACGATGAGCTTCCCAAAGGCTTTTTCGAAAAATCTAACCTACAAGACGTACAAGTAACGGAAGAGGTAGACGATACGGGCTCATTAAACCCAGTTTTTGTCGCTGATGAAAGACTTCCCAAGCAGCGCGCGGTTGAAACAGTGCGTATAGGGAAAGAAACTTTAGATAATCAAAAACAACGTTACACGCTTTCAGGATATGTGAAGAATGCCCGAACAGGTAAGCCGATACCTGACTTGTCATTGATTATTCGCAATCGAAGGGTCGGAACGGTAACTGACGAGAACGGTTTCTATGAGATTTTGGTACCGGTAGGTGAAAACCTTTTTGAGACCAAAGCTTTGGGGATAGAATCACAACAAAAAAGGGTTTTAATTTATAATGACGGTCAGTTAGATTTTGACCTAAACGAAAGCATTGAACAGCTTGATGAAGTCGTTGTTGAAGCTGACAAAACAAAAAATGTAGAGGAAGAAATAACAGGTTCAACCACCATAGAGTCAGAAGAAACCAAAGATATTCCGATGGTTTTAGGAGAACGTAATATTTTATCAGTAGCAACAACTTTACCGGGTATTACCAATGCTGGTGAGGGGGCCACGGGTCTTAATGTAAGGGGTGGTAAAACTGACCAAAACCTAATTCTTCTTGATAATGGGGTAGTGTATAATCCCACGCACTTTTTTGGAATCTTTCAGGCCTTGAATCCATTTGTAACGAAGGGAGTTGATATCTATAAAGGAAACGTTCCCGCCGAATTTGGAGGTCGTTTGTCATCGGTTTTCGATATTACCACCATTGATGGCAATGTGGATACCTTTTCGGGGGAGGCTTCTATCGGTCCTGTTACGGCTAACCTGATGCTTGAGATTCCTGTAGTAAAAGAGAAATCTTCTTTGGTTTTAGGGGGAAGAGGGGCATATTCCGATTGGATTCTTCGTTCTTTGGATGAAGAGTCCCTAAAAAATAGCTCCGCCTCTTTCTATGATATTGTGGCCAATTACACCCATAAAATCAATGAAAATAACCAAGTCAAGGCAACAGGATACTATAGTAAGGATGCCTTTAGCATTACTTCCGATTCCTTATATGGGTATAGCAATCGGTTATTCAGCTTTGATTGGAAGCACAAGTTCAATGAAAAGAATAATGGAAATCTTATCATCACCAATAGCGAATATGCCTTTGATATCGATTTCGATGGTCAGGCCAACAATGATTTCAATTTAGGATACAGTATTGGTGAAACAGAGGCAAAACTAAATTTCAAGTTCCTTTGGAACGACAATCACACCATAGACTATGGAATTTCAAGTAAACTCTACAATGTAAAACCAGGTTTTATAGAACCTACTGGAACCGAATCGATAATACGACCTTTCAGCGTAGCGGAAGACCGCGCTTTGGAGAGTGCCATATTTATCGGAGACAATATTAAGATAGGTGATAAGATAGGAATAGAGGCGGGTATTCGATACTCCTTTTATGCGGCGCTTGGCGAATCTACACAAAGAGTATATGCAGCTGGGCAACCGAGAAATCAGGCTACCTTGATCGATAGCGTGTCGTATAATAAGAATGAGATCATTAAAACCTACGGCGGGCCTGAGTTTAGAATCTCCGGTAGATACTCTTTCTCCGATGACTTTTCAGTCAAAGCTGGCTTTAATAGTATGTACCAATACATACATACCCTATCGAACACAACCACGGTATCTCCCATAGATACTTGGAAACTTTCAGATTCCAACATCAAACCACAGCGCTCGAATCAAGTTAGCCTCGGATTCTTTAAAAATTTTGCAGATGACATGTACGAACTTAGTCTTGAGGGCTATTACAAGACATCAGAAGATATTCTTGACTTTAAAACGGGGGCCCAGCTATTGTTGAATGACAATATCGAACGCGAAGTTTTACAAGGTGAGGGGCAGGCATACGGAGTGGAGTTTTTGGTGCGCAAAAATTCTGGGAAGTTAAACGGTTGGCTGGGGTACACGTATTCTAGATCTCTGATCAAATTTGCAAGTGACTTTGCTGAAGAACGCATCAACGGTGGAGAGTTCTTCCCTTCGAACTTTGACAAACCTCATGATGTAAGTTTGGTGGCCAACTGGAAGTTTACTACGCGCTATAGTGCATCTGTAAATTTCTCCTATCAAACCGGAAGACCCGTCACTTATCCGATAGGGCAATACAATTTCAACAATTCCGAATATGTATTCTATAGCAACAGAAACGAATTTCGTATTCCAGACTATTATCGATTAGACTTAGGAATAAACATAGAGGGCAACCATAGAATCAAAAAGTTCGCCCACAGCTTCTGGAACATTTCTGTGTATAACGTCTTAGGAAGAGCCAATCCGTATTCGGTATTCTTCGTTTCTGAAGGGGGTGAAGTAAAGGCCTTTAAGAGTTCTATATTCTCGATTCCTATTCCGTCAATCACCTATAACTTTAAATTTTAGGTCATGCTAAATGCTAAGGAAATAAATCTAGTAGGTCTTGCCATCGCGTTGCTTTTTATAGGTTGCGTTGAACCTTTTGAGGCTGAGGTACTGGATTTTGAGA
This sequence comes from Maribacter sp., assembly GCF_039974175.1. Taxonomy (GTDB): domain Bacteria; phylum Bacteroidota; class Bacteroidia; order Flavobacteriales; family Flavobacteriaceae; genus Maribacter_C. Next base: position 1,014,352 of record NZ_JBDWJN010000010.1, on the reverse strand, counting down.
ATGCCTTAGTCGTCGATGCCCGATTGACCAACGAAGTAAAACAACAGCAAATCAGCCTGTCAAGGTCGTATCGCTTTGGAACGGAAGCCCTATTGCCCGAAACTGATGCCAGTGTTCAGATAATAGACGAGAATGGCACTACCTACCCCTTTGTTGAAGACGAACCCGGATTTTACAAATCTACTTCAGCCTTTGCTGCCCAACCCAATGTCGGATATGAACTCTCGATAAGTACGACAAGTGGAACCTTATACCAATCGGAAACCGTCGTAACACCCGAAAGCGTTGCCATTAAAGAGCTAAAGGCTGAACTAGACGTAAGTGATTCAGGTGAAGAGGGTTTACAAATAGCATTGACCAATGAAAGTGCTAGGTCAGAAGCTACGTATTTTCGTGTTGAATATGAGGAGACTTACAAAATTATTGCTCCATTTTATAATCCGTCGGAGTTTGAGGTTGTAGATAGTCTTTACTTTACCATAGGTGATCAAGATAGTTTTGAAATTAATATTATTGGTCGAACAGAGGAAGCTCAAACCTGTTATGGCACCAATATTAGTACAGCTATTTTACTTAGCGACAGTGAAGGGAATTCGGGCGGACAAACTGGAAAAACTACCGTGCGGTTCTTAAGAAGTGATGAATTCATGATATCGCATAGGTATAGTATTTTGGTTAAACAATTCGGATTAACCCAAGAGGCACATGGGTATTATGCTACTTTAGACGACTTCAGCTCTTCTGAGGGTGTTTTTTCTGAAGTCCAACCGGGATTCCTGAAAGGTAATATTACGGCGCTCAATAGTGATGAATTGGTTTTGGGATATTTTGAAGTAGCCTCGGTAAATACAAAACGCTATTTTTTCAATTATACCGATTTTTTTCCTCAAAACCCATTGCCACCATATCCTATTAATTGTGAACCAACGGGGGCTCCTCCGCTAATTTCGTATAACCCACATATTGACGGTGAATATATAGTAGATGAAGCTTCACCCCAGTCACCGCTACTAAACGGAATTCTATCAGGTGCTATTGCGTATCATGCCATCAATGAAGAATATGTTGAATCAGAAGACGTAATACAACCTCCGGCGGGTGAGGCACCGTATTTCGTTAAGGCTACCCCATGTATTGATTGCAGAGCGTTAGGAAGTAATGTTAAACCTGATTTTTGGGTAGAATAAATGTTTTATGAGGAAGATTGTTTACGTAATGTTTTTTATTCCTGCTCTCAATGGCTGCGTCGAGCCTTTTGAGGCGGAGGTACAGCTATACGAAGGCGCCTTGGTAGTTGATGCTTTTTTGACTGATGAGGATCAAAATCATGAAGTACTGCTTTCCAGAGCGCGTGCATTTAACGACGATGATGCCAATGCTGAATTAGGAGCTACTGTTAAAATTGTCGATGATTTGGGTAATGAATATAATTTTGATGAAATAGGAGAGGGCAGGTATGTTTCCAAGGTAGCGTTTCGGGCATTGCAAAATAGCGGCTACCGCTTGCTTATCAATACCACTGATAACAGTGCCTATAGCTCATCAATGGTTTTTACACCCAATACTACTGAAATTAAAGACCTATTTGCCGAGCGAAATGCGAACGGAACTGGCGAAGAGGGCCTTTCTATTCGTGTAAATACAAATAATGCCAATAGCGAAATTGCATATTATCGCTATGAATATGAAGAAACCTACAAAATAATCGCACCGTTTTGGAACCCATTTGACTTCGTAGTTATCGATGATTTGTGGTTTGTTGGTGAGTTGGGTGATACAGATGGTTTTGAAGTAGGTATTGAATTGAAAGATCAGGAAGAACGTGTTTGCTACAATACGGAGCTTTCAACACGTATCATACAAACCACAACAGTGAATCTCGATGAAAATGTGATTTCTGATTTCGAGCTCCGTTTTATTAGCCAAATAGATCCCATTATCTCCCATAGGTATAGTGTTTTGGTTAAGCAATATAGACAAACTGAAGATGCCTTTTCTTATTATCGAAATCTCCAGAACTTTTCATCTACCGAAAGTATCTTTTCAGCAATACAGCCTGGCTTTCTTGAGGGGAACATTTCTTCAGATTCGAACGCATCGGAAAAAGTGCTCGGTTATTTTGAAGTGGTTTCTACAGATGCAAAGCGTCTTTTTGTAAACTATGTCGATGAATTTCCCAATGAACCTTTACCACCCTATTTTATTAATTGTGAGCCGGTGGGGCAGCCACTGTTATATGTTCCATCAGCTAGCGGTGCGAGATCTCCTCTTATAGATGCTATTAAAAACGGACTCATTAAATACCATGCAACGAATGAACAATTCGATCAAAATAACTTAGAAATGGTAACTAATGGCGAAGGAGGTCCTTTTTTTACAAAGTCTCGTGCCTGTGGTGACTGCACTGTTCTAGGAAGTAATATGGCACCAGAATTTTGGATTGAATAAACCGATTTATGAAGAAAACAATCTACATCATATGTATCTTTTCCCTTTTGCAAGGGTGTATAGAATCTTTTGAAGCAGAAACTCAAGTATTTGAAGGGGTTTTGGTTGTTGATGCAAGGCTAACCGATGAAGAAAAACAGCATCAGGTTTTGCTTTCAAGGGCAAGGCCTTTCGAACAAGATAGTACGATTAGTGAGCGCAACGCAAATGTAAGGGTAAAAGGTTCTGATGGTATTACCTATAATTTCTCGGAAGTGGAGGCCGGTAAATACCTGTCTGCCGCAGTTTTCGAGGCCAAACAAAATACAAGCTATCAATTAGAAATTACAACAGCAAATGGGAAGTCTTATATTTCAGAGATGGTTCTTACTCCAGAAAAAGTAGCTCTTGACAATGTTTATGTTGAACAAGAAACCAATGAGGTCGGAGATGATGGGGTTGGCATTTTTCTAGATACAGGAGGGGGTACTACTGATGCAAAGTATTTACGATATGAGTATGAGGAGACCTACAAGATAATAGCACCATCATATGACCCCTTTGAATTTGATATTATTGATGATGTGGCTTGTGTTGATGGAGATGCCTATGAGGTAGGTATAAAGCAAAGAACAGAACAGCAAAGGGTGTGTTTTGGTTCAAATTATTCTACTTCGGTTATTCAGACCTCTACTGACGCGCTAACAGAAAATACGCTTTCAAGGTTTCCTATTCGCTTTATCGATAAAGGCGATTTTATCATTTCCCACCGCTATAGTATGCTTGTACGACAGCATGCTCAGACTCTTGAGAGCTATTCCTATTTCGAGGATTTAGAAGCGTTTTCCTCTTCGGAGAGTGTTTTTACAGATACACAAGCTGGATTTTTGGCCGGAAACATAGCCTCAGTTTCTGATAGTGAGGAAAAGGTCATTGGGTATTTTCAAGTCACTTCGGTAACTCAAAAAAGAGTATTCTTCAATTATACCGACTTTTTTCCAGAAGATCCTTTGCCAGAATATCCTATTAATTGCGAGAATTTTAGCCATCCACGTTTGATTCCCGAGCGGTATCATTGCACCGACGGCATGAGCGGTGTTTGTGATGGCAATTGCACCTCACCCCTAATACAGGCAATAAAAGGGAATCAGGTGGTTTTCTTTGCGGAGGCAGAGGGAGATAGTTTTGAAGTCTTTGTAGCACCGTATTTTACCAAGCCAAGGGCCTGCGGAGATTGTACAGTTTTAGGGAGTAACATTCAGCCAGAGTTTTGGGTAGAATAAAAAAGAAATGAAGAAGAATTTAGTAATAGGATTTGTTTTTTGTTGTGTAGTTGGCTGCATTGAACCTTTTGAGTTTGAAACGGAAGCATTTGAAGACGCCTTGGTCATACAAGCTTCCATCACCAATGAAATGAAACAGCATCATGTTGTGCTTTCAAGAGCTGTGCGCTTTGAAGACACTATAGCGGCAGCTGAGCGAAGTGCTCGGGTACGAGTAATTGACGACTCGCAAAATGAGTTTTTATTTGAGGAGGTGCAACCGGGTAACTATGTTTCGCCACCTTTTGAAGCTCAAAAGAACGTTAATTATACCTTGGTAGTTGAAACCACAGATGGTACCACCTATACTTCCAATCCGGAAAGTTTCCAAGCAGAATCAGAAGTTACTGAGGTGTATGCCGAACGCGAAACCAATGCGCAAGGAGAAGACGGTATTTCTATTTTTATCAATGGTCAAGATACCTCTGGGGCTTCGGCATACTATCGCTATGAATATGAGGAAACCTACAAGATAATTGCACCCAACTGGACTTCAGTAGATTTTAAGTTGACGAACTATGACCCTTGTGCTTTACCTGTTATAACCTATGATTTAGAGATAGTACCTAGGGAAGAGGAAGAGCAGGTTTGCTATCAGACATTACGTTCTCAAGAAATAATTCAGAATAGTTCGGTCGGTTTATCAGGTAGTCAGGTGGAACGTTTTCCGGTGCGGTTTATTAAGGGTGATGATTTTATACTTTCCCACAGGTATAGTATTTTGGTAAAGCAGTATGTGCAATCGATCGATGCGTTTTCTTATTTTCAAAATCTTGATAATTTCTCTTCCAATTCTAGTGTTTTTTCCGAGATACAGCCTGGCTTTTTAGATGGAAATATATCGGCTGAAGCTAACAGCGATAAAAAGGTACTCGGTTATTTCGAAGTTGCCTCGGTATCTGAAAAAAGACTCTTTTTCAACTACCGAGAGTTTTATCCAGATGAACCCTTACCCTTATATGTAAATAAGTGTGTACTGTTTTCAACTCCACTTGAACACCAATCTTTTTGTGCACCGGTACGATTTCCAACAGGATGTCCTCAGTCGTTAATTGAACGGATAGATAAAGATTTGATAACCTATGTAGATGCGAATGGGGCAAATATTGGAGCATGCCCTGGACCATATATCGTTGTGCCGAGAGAGTGTGGAGATTGCACGGCATTGGGAACTAATGTGGTTCCAGCTTTTTGGGAAGAATAATATGAAGAAAGTAGTTTTTATTATGATAACTTTACTAATGACAAATTGTATTGAACCGTTTGATTTTGAGGTTCGAACAGCAGCAGATGTGTTGGTGGTGGAGGCAACAATTACAACTGCAGATCAAAGGCAAACCATCTATTTAAGTAGGGCTGCAAACCTTAAAGATATAAATGTGGTAGCATTACCCATATATAACCCGCTCATTCCTTTTGTACCACCTAGTGATCTTAGGGATAATGGTGAAACTAACGCTACGGTAAAAATAGTAGATGACCAGGAAAATGAGTTTACCTTTTCTGAACAAGAAGGAAACGAAGGAATATATGTTTCTGACATATCCTTTGGCGCAATGCAAGATAGAAGCTATCAACTGCAAATTACAACTTCGAATAATGAGTCTTATGAGTCTGATTTCTGTAGTCCAATAGGCAGTTCGATGATTCAAGATATTTATGCGGAACGTATAGTGAATGATTTTGGCGAAGAAGGCATGGCTATTTATATAGATGGTTCTGATACAAGCAATTCAAGTAACTATTTTAGATATACCTACGAGGAAACCTATAAAATTATCGCACCAAATTGGACGCCTCTGGAGTTTAGAATACTTCGGGAAAAAGCGGAATTACAAGCAGATGGATCGGTGCTGTACCCGGCTGTAACGACGGTTCCAAGAACAAATTCCGAACAAGTATGTTACCAAACAAGCAGTTCGAACGATATCACTCTTGTAAGTACAAATGCACTTGAGTCATCAATAGCAGAGCGGGCTTTGGTGCGCTTCATTAGCAGAGATAATCCTATTATTTCACATCGCTATAGCATTTTGGTAAAACAATATTTACAATCTATTGATAGTTACAGCTACTATCAAAATCTTCGGAATTTTACGAAGAGCGAGAGTGTGTTTAGTGAGGTTCAACCAGGATTTCTGCAAGGAAACATAAGGGCGTCAACCGAAACGAATATGGTAATCGGCTATTTTGAGGTGGCTAGTAGCGCCGAAAAGCGCCTGTTTTTTGATTATTCGGATTTTTTTCCTGGTGAAGAACTACCGCCTTATTTTTTTGAATTTAATTGTGATAGAATTTTAAGCCCATGTTTGGGCGATCCAAATCTAGATGGCCCAAAACCGCCACCTCCATTTGGCTGTCCGCAGTCTTTGGTGCCTAGAATTAAGCTAGGGCTTGTAGAGTATGTCGGCCCCAATGATAATCCCTTAGAATGCGAAGGCCCTTACTATGTTACCCCAACCATTTGCGGTGACTGTACCATTTTAGGAAGTAATATAAAACCCGAATTTTGGGTTGATTAACGAACAAATTACAGATGTATGAAAACCAGTAGTAAACTTTTAGTACTCATTGCTTTAGTTTTTGGCCAGCTAAGTGTTGGACAAGACCAAAAGAACAGTTCGTATGACCAATTCAAAGTATTGCCCAGCGAAAAGGTATATGTGAGCATTAACACTTCGTTGCTTTTTACGGGGGAATACCTTTTTTACAAAATGTATTGTCTAGACGATAAAACCAAACAGCCTAGTAAAATAAGTACGATCGGCTATGTGGAGTTGATAAACGAGGAGAAGGAGCTTGTTTTTCGTCATAAAATTCGTTTGGTAAAAAGTCAAGGACAGGGAGATTTCTTTGTACCCACTACAGTACCTTCTGGCAATTATAAACTCATAGCGTATACCCGTTGGATGAAAAATGGGGAGATGAATTTGTTCTTTCAAGAAGACATTAGTATCATCAACCCTTATCGGGTCAATCAGGATGCTATTTTACCTGATTTATCTGAAAAACCAAGTATTGGAGCTTCAACTGCCCCCCTTGTGATCGAAGAAGATAAGCGGTTTGTGCTCTCCACAGATAAGGAAGTGTACCCAAAGAAATCGAAAGTAACTTTAGGTCTTAAAAACTTTAGAGGTGCCTCGGGTTACGGTAATTATACGGTATCGGTAAGAAAAGAGGAAGTGCTAAGAGATTTAAAAAAGCATACTCCCGAATCATACATCGATTGGCATAACAAACAGGCATCAAATGCCGGAGCTTTCTATGAAGAAATACGGTTTGCACCTGAATTGGATGGTGAATTGCTCAAGGGGCAACTTATTGCAAAAGACGGTATAGCCTCGGTTGTAAACAAAAAGATAAGTGTTTCCATTCCGGGTGAAGATTTTCAACTCAAAGTAGTGCTGACCGATAGTGCAGGTGTTTTTCATGTGAATATCAATAAAGATTATACGGTACCAAATGCCCTTTTTCAGGTGTTGGATGTTGCAACGGAAGCCTATACCATCAAAATAGAGGAAGAAGAACCTTTGAATTATTCCAGCCTAAGGTTTCAAAACTTCGCAATGACCAAAGAAATGCAAGATGCCATTGTGAGGCGCAGCGTGCAAAATCAAATTGAAAACGGATATTTCACCATAAAGCCAGATACCTTGCGTCTAGACCTGTTGAATGACCCTTATGGAGGTGCCTTTGTCGAAGTAATCAATCTAGAGGAGTTTACCCGATTTAAAACGCTGGGCGAAACTATTATCGAACTGGTACCCAATGTATGGACCAAAAAAAATAAGCAAGGTGTGGCCGTTTTCAAAGTGCGGTCGTTCGATGAAACCTATGAAGAATCGGAATACGATGCTTTGGTATATATTGATGGCGTATTTATTGCGCATCCTGAAGATGTGTTAGATTTTGATACCAGAACAGCAAAGAGCATAAATACCGTGCGCGAGAAGTATCGCATTGGTGGAAAGTACTACTTTGGCATGGTCAATATTGTTACTAATGAAGGAAACTACTTTGACCTTTTGAAAAATGCTAATATTACTGATTTTGAATTAGATAGCCCACGACCAATCAAAAACTACTTTAATCAAATCTACACGTCAGAATCTGACAATAGAATTCCTGATTTTAGGAATCAACTTTTGTGGAAACCGACGGTGTCTTTTGAAGGAAAAGAAATGGCACTGTCTTTTTACACCTCTGAAGTTGCTGGTGCTTACGAAGTTATTTTGGAGGGCTTTTCCATTTATGGTAGACCAGTCACTATTATGAAATCTTTTACGGTCGAATAAGCACTGCAAACTTGCTGCAGCGAATACATATATCTTAGCCGATATCTCTTCGTATGCTCACAAAAGTTTTTGGTAGTGCGGTCTTTGGCGTTGAAGCCCAAACCATAACCTGCGAGGTAAATGTTGATATCGGTGTTGGATATCATCTGGTAGGTTTGCCGGATAATGCCATCAAGGAGAGCAACTATCGGATAGCCGCTGCCTTGTTGAATAATGGGTATCGCATTCCTGGGAAGAAAATAACCTTGAACTTAGCTCCGGCCGATTTGCGTAAAGAGGGTTCTGCTTACGATTTGACCCTGGCCCTGGGCATACTGACGGCATCTGGCCAAATACATTCTGCAAATCTAGAGAAATACATTATCATGGGCGAGCTATCGTTAGATGGAAGTCTACAGCCCATAGTTGGGGCTTTGCCCATCGCGATAAAGGCCCAAGAAGAAGGTTTTGAAGGCTTTATTTTGCCAATTCAAAATGCTAAGGAAGCCGCTATTGTTAACGATTTAAAGGTTTTCGGAGTAGAAAATATTAGTGAAGTGATTGATTTTTTTGACAAAGGCACTTCTTTAGCACAGACCATCATCGACACCCGAGCCGAATTCTATAAAAACTTAGATTTCCCTGAATTTGATTTTTCAGATGTAAAAGGGCAGGAGAGTATCAAACGGTGTATGGAGATCGCCGCAGCCGGCGGACATAATGTGATTTTAATTGGCCCTCCAGGCGCGGGTAAAACCATGCTGGCCAAGCGCTTGCCCTCTATTTTGCCGCCAATGACCTTGCATGAGGCCTTGGAAACCACCAAAATTCATAGCGTTGTTGGGAGAATTAAGAATAGGGGACTAATGAGCCAACGCCCCTTTCGGAGTCCACATCACACGATTTCAGATGTGGCTCTTGTAGGTGGAGGCTCATACCCAAAACCAGGGGAAATATCCCTCTCCCACAATGGGGTACTCTTCTTAGACGAACTGCCCGAATTTAAAAGAGGGGTTTTAGAAGTATTGCGACAACCCTTGGAAGATCGTGAAGTGACCATTTCAAGAGCTCGTTTTACGGTGACATACCCGAGCAGCTTTATGTTGGTTGCCAGTATGAATCCGAGTCCCGGCGGGTATTTTAATGATCCTGATGCACCTGTAAGTTCTTCCCCTTTGGAAATGCAGCGTTATTTAGGCAAAATATCAGGGCCGCTTTTAGACCGGATCGATATTCATATTGAAGTGACTCCGGTTCCGTTTGAGAAATTAAGCGAAGATCGAAAAGGAGAGGGGAGTGTCGAAATTCGAAAACGTGTCACTGAAGCTCGCGAAGTACAGACCCAACGCTTTCTAGCGTTGGAAAATGTGCACTACAACGCCCAAATGAACACCAAACAGATTCGTGAATTCTGTCACTTGGATGCGGCGTCAAAAGAACTCTTAAAAAATGCTATGGAGCATTTGAATCTATCGGCTCGTGCTTATGACCGAATCTTAAAAGTGTCAAGAACCATCGCTGATCTTGAAAAATCTGAAAAAGTCAAGGGTGACCATATTGCAGAAGCCATCCAGTATCGGAGTTTGGATCGAGAAGGGTGGTTGGGTTGAGAAATAGTTTGTAGATTGGTACAGCCAAATTAATACCATAAGGAGAAACCATCTGAATACCATGACTCCTCCTTATGGTTGACCTTTTTTATCATGAAATTTGTTTCTTACGCGTCGACTTTAGCGCTTTTTCAATCTGCCAGTACGTAGCTACAACACTGATGTACTCTACAGCAAGCAGCCAAAACCCTAGATCTGAAAAGAATGATATATGATCGCCCCCGTAAGGCATTATAAAAACAGGAACTGTAATCAAGGCATCTAAGACCATTGTTACTAGAAACATGGAAGCGCCCAAGGCAATACCATTGGTCTTATGCCCTTTCCTGTAGTATATATGGGTGCCAAGCATGGCACTAGGAATCAAGACCAGTGAAAGTACCCAATTGGCTTGAAGATCAGGATCTGACATGAGTGGTACAAAGTAGGAAGCCACGAAAGCACTAACACCTAGGGCCCAAACAATAACGGCCGAAATAATAACGTCTTTTTTATGAACTTGCTTCATCTTCGGTGATTTTAGATGGATTGAATTATGGCTTGATTCCAAACCCCGGTCTTAGCGGTTTCCTCAGCGTAGGTATTGAAGTCTATTGGTTTTCTACCCAAGACTTTTTCAACATCACTGGTTACGACATTATTTCCAGGGGCGTCGAGCACATTCGAAAATAAATAATTCAATAGCCATACAAAGTCTTCGGGCACGCCAAGCCGTTCTAAGGAGCTTATATATTCCTCTAGGCTAGTGGGGGTAAATTGTATTTCACGTACACTAACTTTTGCAATTGTTTCCATTACCTCAGGAAAAGTCAAGGTTCTGGAGCCTGTTAATTGATAGACCTGTCCGTTATGTTTCTCATTTAAAAGCGCTTCAACAACGACAGAAGCAATATCGTCAGCATGCACATAAGGCACTTTTGCCTCTGATTTTGGTAAGGCTACCTGGCCTGCCAAGATTGGGTCTAGGAAAAAGCTTTCACTAAAATTTTGCATGAACCAGCTCGCCCTTACGATGGTATAATCAATGCCAGACTGCATTATGATCTGTTCACAAAGCTCGGCTTCTCTTTCCCCTTTTCCTGATAACAAAACTAGCTTTTGAAGCCCTTCATTTTTGGCAGCTTCTGCTAACGACCGAATGGCTACTTTTGCACCAGGAACAGCTAAGTCGGGATAAAAAACAATATATGCCTTATCGATTCCACGTAGTGCACTGGCATAGGTCGATGGATCATTCCAATCAAATGCCGGACTGCCACTTCTCGTTCCTATTCGAACATTTTGGCCTTGCTGTTTCAATTTTTCAACGACACGGCGACCAGTTTTACCAGTTCCACCGATAACTAAGATGTTACTTTTCATTTCAATTTGTTTTAGAGATTAATAACAGTGTAAAAGTAGTAGCTTGAGATACCCTATACTTGACACTAAAAGCCAATGTTTTGACAGTTTACGCCAAACTGATATTTAATTGGTTTTTCGGAATTCAATTGGAGATTGACCCGTCCAGCGCTTAAAAGCACGGTTAAACGCGCTCTGCTCGGAAAATCCTGTTTGAAAAGCAATTTCTCCCACACTTTTAGAAGAATTTAGAAGAAGGTCTTTTGCGATTTCCCATTGGGTCTTTTTGATGAGATCTCTGAAGGAAACACCACTCTCAGATAATCTGCGGGTTAAGGTGCGACTACTCATACCCACATGTTCGCCCAAATGCGTTATACTGGGAATACCACTGGGGAGAGCATCCTTAATTAGTTTAGCCACGTCTAAGGCTATTTTGTTTGGGCTCACCTCAATACCTTTGGTTTCTTCTTCAACCCTTTCAACCAAAAACTTATTGATGCTAACATCGGCCTTGGCTGTCCTAGTTTCGAGCTCCGCTGTCTTATAGGAAATATAATTTTCCGATTGATTGAATAAGATAGAACATTGAAAAGCGCGTTGGTAGCTTTTCAGGTCTTTGGGTGAATTATGTTTAAACGATACACCTACTGGAGCGATCTCTGTTTCGGTCAAGGCCCGAAGTACCACAACAGTGGCTGAAAAAGTAGCTTCATTAGACAATTGAACACCTCTGCGATATCCTTCCCTGAATAAATGAATTTTCGAAATGTGATGATCTTTCTCCACTTTGAAAACATAGGTATTTGATAAAAGCTTGAAGTAGCGTTCACTACGCTCAAATATTTCTCCAGCCTTAGAGCAGGTTCTCCATGACAGCCCCAAAACGCCATAGTCTTCTATCTTCATCTGTTGTCCTACGCGTATCGCAAAGCCTGGCCCTAAGGTTTGGTCGATGCGCTCATGAAGTTCAAAAAATTGGTCGGCAGGAACAGCTTTTACGTCATGCAAAGAATCAATGGGTATCGCGAGATCTTTAAAATCTTCCATCTTCATGCCTTCTGTCAAAGCGTGTTCGATTACTTTACGATATAAGCTGAAAGAGATATAGTTCATCTACACTTTTGAATACATTTTCAAGACGACTTCGACCTAATGCATTGCGAGTGAACCGAGACCTTGCCCTACTTAATAGTATACTTTCGATTAGCAAGCGACAAGACTGTTGTAAGTTTCGAAACAGAAAAATAGTTCAGCAATGCTTTTTGGGTACACCGAACAATACGAATTTAACACTATTTTCATTCGGTATACCTCATCTGGCCTAATAACTATCTTAGTACTGATCTCCTAAAACCAAATCTTTATTCTTGAATGACCGGCATTGTTTTTGCCTTACTGGCACCAAAATCTATACGTAAAGTCACGTAAAATTGCGGCCGATATCGCAAAGTACAGCTGGCATGAGAGGTACTATTTTCCTAAGATACTGGGTGTTATATAGCATAAATAAGTTGGTCACATCATCTGCTTTATTGATATTATTCTCTATTTTAGAGTGGATAAAAAATAGTTTCATAATAAAATGGCTGCTCAGCTTACTATTTTTACAATTTACACTTCAGAGGATAAGGAAATATTGCTTCATCTACTAAATCATCTGAAACCCTTCGAAAAAGAGTTCGATGTCTCTTTTTGGCATGATGATGCCATCCATTCCGGACAGTTTTGGAAACCCCAGATCGAATCACGTTTGCATGAAGCCGATATCTTCCTCCTTTTGGTAAGCAATACTTTTATGTATTCTGAATTTGTAAAACAGTTGGAATTTAAAATGGTCATTGACCGCTATAAGGAGGGCAAAGCTACGGTTATTCCCGTGCTCATTGATTATTGTCAATGGGAGATTGAGTTTCAGTCAGACGACTACGATTTTAGCTTAAATGAACTACAGGTTTTGCCAGAGGATGCAAAACCGATAAAAACCTGGGATTCACCCAATCAGGCATATGCAAACATTGCCGTGAACATTAAGGGTGTGATCAAGTCATTACTAGGTGAAACTACCCAAGAGGAATCGGAAATTCAGGAAGCGGCGCAGCAAACGATTGATAGCGCAGAGGAACAGATAGCCTTAAGTTTTAACGAGGAAGAAGAAGAAAACGAAGAAGCGCTTCGGCTTCAAGAAGAGATCAAGGCAAAAAAAATAGCTGAGGAGCAACGGAGACTTAAAGAAGAAGCGGCCAAAACAAAGGCCGAAGAAGAAAAAAAGTTGCAGGAAGCACAAGAAACACAAAGAAGGCAGGAGGAAGAAAAAAGGCTGAGGGAAGCAGCGGAAAGACAAAGCTCAAGTGAGCAGCAACGAAGACTAGGGGAAGAGGCCCAAACCAAAAGCGTAATAGACCCTGTAAACCAAGATGAGAAAAAAGGCAAGGAACAACCTGTTATTATTAAGGTCAAGGAAAGGGTTGAAAAAGCTTGGAACGGCTATGCTTCAAAAAATGTAAAAAGAATACTTGCAGCCTTGTTGTTGGTGGCATTAGCTACATGGGCGATTCGCAGCTGTTCGAAGACTAATAGGGCCCCTGATAAACCAACTGATACCACGCCAATTGCCGATACCATTCTGGGTAAAGACGCTACTGCTAAGGAAGAATTAGATATAGACTTGACCGAGAAGGAAGAGGTGCTAATCGAATTGGCGGTTGGCGATACCTATGAAGATGGTTATGTTTTTGAAATTGCAGCTGATGGCAAAACTGGAAAAATTGCACATATCGATGATGTTGGCCCCATGACTTGGAAAAATGCTATGAGTATACACGACCAATTGGGGTCTGGTTGGAGGTTACCGACTTTTGACGAATTGTTGCTCATGCAAAAGACTATTGGGCAGGGTGCCTCGAATAAGGGGGAATTTTCAGATGGACTGTATTGGAGTGCCACAGATTTCGATGAATACCAAGCGAGATTGTTACGGTTTCGCGATGCCAACAGATCTTATCACTATAACAAAGAAGCCGAACATCGAAAATTTCGTGTTAGGGCAATTCGCGATTTTAGGCGCTAATATTTGAGACTAGCAGGTCGAACGATACTGTGGCGGTCTAGATGCTACAAAACTAAAATGGGTTAAGAAGGCACAGCATTTCTCAACCCATTTGATTTTTATAACCCAAAGCGCTTACCTACATTTCTGAAAAAAATAGTACATAGAGACTCCATAGAAAGCAAAAGCCGCAATAGGCGTAAACCAAAATGTCGTTAATGGTAGTTTTCTCATCCATGATATTAGGTTTTTATATAAAACGGGATGAGTACTAATAATAATTGCCAGATTCGTGTAACGAACGAAATACTCGATTTGTGGTAAGAAATCGGATTAGCGGTAGTTTTTCATCTATGAACAGGAATACGCTTTTTTCCGTATAGCACTTAATAACAGCACTTTAACGGATTTTTTTGTAGTCTATTCGCTTGAAAGTGGTGTGCTGACAATTATACCGATGTCGCCTTAGTAGCTTTGAACAACAGCACTTATTGGTTCACATTAATAAGAACCGCTTCACAGCTCTTTAAATCGGAATTGAGCACTATGTTTTCGGATATTTTGCCATCTGTGATTTCAATGGAGACTGTGTTTGGAGGGAATTGCCCCAAATTATGGGCATATAAGAATAGATCGTTAGGTTTAGACGGATCTAGCTTGACTTCAAAGACGCGTTTGGTGTATTCTAGAAGGTATTTCGATACAATGGCTTCCCCGTTTAAATAAATGGAAACAATGTCTCCATCTTTTCTTCCATGATCCCAAAGATTGATACGAATGTCAGTACCATTTACATTCAGTTCTTTTACATAATTGATGCTTCTGCCATCAAAGTTTGCCCTAATTGCTGGTTTTTCTGGCTCCTCCTCAACCATAACCGACGACCTTACTCTCGGTACTTTCTTGATCGTAAAGGTGGAAGTGGCGAACTTGGCAATACTGTATTTGTCATCAGGAAATAATTCAATACCAAATACGCGATAATTATCACCTTCCATGCCGGGATCGAGCGCTATTTCATCTATAAAGCTGCTATTCTTGAATATGCCTAATTCTTGTACCACCATATCGTCTTTCGACAAATAGAATTGGATGGTCTTGTTAGCCGAGATGTTTTCTGTAGACCACTCAAGTTGGGCTTTGCCCGGAGACATCCAAACCGTATTGCTATTCGGATTGCTGATTCGAATTGCGGTTTTTAAATCGAGTTGATTCAAAGGCTCACTACAAGACCGATCTGATTCACTGTTTTTGGAATAGAGAAAACCCGATTGAAAAAGGCATATAGAAAATGCGAAAAGTACTATGTGCTTCATTGTGCTGATATTACCATACCCTCAAAACTAAAGTATGGGACTATCAAGTTAACGAAAAATAAAACCCCATATTGTATGTGGTTTTTAGAGATTTTATAGGTTCGTTACCCCATAACTTTTTTCAAGGCTTTCGCGAATTGGGCTACTTCCTCAATCTTTCCGGTACTAATACGAGCCCAATCATAAAAAGGAGGAAAGGGTCGACCTATATGCACCTTTTCCTTTTTCATGTCGTCAATCAGTCCATTGATATGCCTGCCCGATTTAAAGAATACAAAGTTGGTGTGCGATTTGATATATTCTAGCCCAAGCTGATCAAGGGTGTTGTAAATAAGACTTTTCGCCTCTGCTGACTTTGCTATACTAAATTTATAGAATTCGGTGTCTTGTAAAGCTTCCTTTGCCGCCTGAAGTGCTAATATATTTGTATTGGCCATGACGGCTTTCTTCATTCGCGACGCGATATCTGGTCTGGCAATCAAATACCCTATACGCATACCCGCCAATCCGAATACTTTGGAAAAGGTTTTAGATACGATTACGTTGCGTCCTTGTTTTACCAAGTCTACCATCGACGGATAGTCGGGTTCGGTTATGAAATCGTAGTAGGCCTCATCACTAAAGACCACAGCTTTATCATCTACCGAGGTGATAAATTGGTGAAGTCTGTTTTTTTCTATAATGGTACCTGTTGGGTTGTTTGGGTTGCAAATGTATATTAGCCTTGTTTTACTGGTAATGCGGTTGGCCATAGCATCTAAGTCGTGATCCATGTCCTTGTCGACGGGCACTCGATGCACATAGGCTCCAAAATTTTCGGCATAGCGTAATATTTGTTGAAAAGTTGGATCGGCAGCAATAATTTCACCACCCGACATACCATAGGCGAGCCCCGCGGCACACAAACCTTCACCAGAACCTCCTGAAATAACAATATGGTCTTTGGCAACCCCTTCCTTGTCTGCAATTTGTTGAGCCAGCTCAGAAAGCATACTGAACGGATATCTACAGGCAATATCAAAATTATTGGTAATAACCTGACGTACCCTTTTAGAAGGTCCGTACGGATTTTCGTTGGAGCTTAATCGAGCAATTTTGTTCTTTAGGTCGGGAGTGGTGGCTGGTTCTATAGCTAGGGCATCCAATCCTCCAAGCATGGCAAACCCTCCAGACAAGCCAACCGTTCTAAGCCAATTACGGCGATCTATGGTTTTCATATGTATCTCATTTTCTGATACAAAAGATACAAATAAAATGCTTGTATGTTCAGATGAAAATCAGAAGAGTTGAGTGTAAAAAAAAAGCTAGGTTATATCTATATCGTCAACTTCACTTCCTCCAGTGCCATAGTCGCTTCCACCTCCATATTTGGTGTACTTTGTAACTAGATATGATAGTAGTATGATTCCACCAACAATTGCTGCCCCTGTCCAAAATTGGGCTTTCGTAACCACGGTTGCTTGTAAAATGTGGGTTAACACTGGTTTTGATTTACAGTTATAGTTCCAAAAGCTGCTCAGCGTTTTTGATACTTGTGTTAATTTCTTTGGTAAGGGCGTTTATCTTGATCACCTCCTCGTCAAGCCAGCGCTTTTTTTCAGCTGTAAGCGCCTTTCCCTTCATCATTTCATCGGCTGTAAACCGTTCACCAAAACCCTGCATCCAGGTCATCATTGATTTGTTACTTGCTTTTAAAGCAGCTATGGCTTCTTGGTATTCTTGCCCTTTCGCGCTATCATCGACTTTGGGTTGTAGCTGGCCAACTAATTTTACCAAATTCGGCATCTTGGCCATGACCTCGTCATGCGAATCCATTAACCGCTCCATTTTCGAGGGTTCTTGAGCGTGGCTCAAAAGAGAAAAAGCAAAAGTAAATACAAGCAGCAGCAAGCGTTGATTTTTCATAACGACTGTATTAGATTCTAGCGCCCAACAAAGATATTGTTATGCGCAGTCGATGACAAATCAGGAATGCCATTTTCATCGAGAATATGACCAGCTATGGCGAAAGTTGTTTAATACCCTTATTTAGAGTTGATACTCCTCGTGATTGTGCTCGTCTTCCTTCGGAGTCTCCGGTACGAAAACATCCTTTAAGATATAGGCCGCTATCATCGTAATCCCGAGAGATAGCAAGTGAAGGGCATAGTCCCAATGAAGAATTTTAAGAAGACTTCCCGAAATTACGGCAAATGTACCCAGAACCAGGGCGCAATTCCATAAGATTCTATACCAACTGTTTTTGGCCCGTCGATCTTCATCTAAAAAGTAAGCCGTTCCTTCCATGATAAACCAAAGCACAAAAGAGGTGCTGGTCATCGTAAGGAAAAATAAGGTATAAGGGAAGTTAAGAATGGTAAAAACTCCATATAAAGACCAAAACGAAACAAGTATTAGCTTGATATAATCTAAAAACTTCTTTTCAGATTTGCTAATGAAGCGTATAATATATAAGATACCTAAAGCTGCAAATCCTATTAGTAGAATTTTTTTTGCGTAAGGCCATTCCAACATCTTGGCAAGTATGCCCGATAATAAAATGGCTAATGAAATTCGCAAGGGTAATTTCAAAATCTTTTTATTCGTTGACATAGCGATATCTTTTAAGATTAAATGACTTTTATATTCGCTCGAAGTCCTTCCATAATACCTAAAATATTATGCACGGTCTCTTTCAAATAATGCTTGATTAAAACATGGGGGATACGGATTGTAGTAAATCCGTTTTTAAACGAATGCATGGCTTCTTCTAAATCATTAATGGCTTGTTCATGTGTCATCATATGATACTCACAATCCACTATGATATTGAGTTTTACTCTTGAAATGGCTATATCTATTGACTTTTTGCCATCCCACCATTCTAACATTGCGTTTACGCCTACCTCCTTTAATCCATAATATAATTGAATGGCTTCAATGGGGGTGCCGTTTTGGTCAATCAACTTTTCCATGCGATTACTATGTTGGTGACATAGTTCAATTCCTAAAGAATCCATCGAATTTTTATGGTCGACATAACCGAGTTCTACATTACATTCTAAACAGGTCATTCAAGTAGGTTAATTTTGATTTGGGATTAGTATAACCACACCATTTTTAAATTAGTATACAATTCCGATGTATGGTATAGCACTTTTAGACGAACTGCAATTTTTTAGATGAACTACACAAAATTTGTTAAAAATTCAAAGAAAATGCCTTTGTGAACAATATCGAGGTACACCCGTATTGTACTGCGATTTGTCAAAAGTGCTGACAAAGCCATAACTCCACTCCAGTTCATTATATTTACCAGACCAAATTCCAAAAAACAATTTAGCATGCGCTATTCAACTTTTCTCATACTACTCTTGGCAGCTGTAAACACAGCTTGTGTGAACGAAGAAAAAACCCAAGTTGGCCGTAGTGAGACACATGTACCAATCAAATTGAATTTCGCCGAAGCGAATCGATTGGCTGCACTTCCTATGGAATGTATATCGATAGAATATCCTAATAAACTAAATCAATCTTTGAATGATGCCACTTTTATAGGAGAGCCAAGCGAATTACACCCCGCCTTTTTTGGATGTTACGATTGGCATTCAGCGGTACATGGCCATTGGTCTTTGGTTTCGCTCTTAAAACAGTTTCCAAATTTAAATCAGGCTGCTGATATACGTAAGAAGTTGACTGAATCGCTTTCTGAGCAGCATATCTTGACAGAAGTGGCTTATTTTAAAATTCCGGGAAATGCCTCTTACGAGCGTACTTACGGTTGGGCTTGGATTTTAAAACTGGCCGAAGAACTACATACCTGGGATGATCCTTTGGCAAGGGATTTGGAAAAAAACTTGCAGCCACTAACCGATGTAATGGTACAGTCTTATATGGATTTCCTTCCCAAACTCAACTATCCAATTCGAGTTGGCGAACACTCCAACACGGCATTTGGTCTTTCTTTTGCCCTAGATTACGCAGAAACGCTGAATGTAACAGGTTTGAAGCGCGAAATCGAAGCAACGGTAAAACGTTTTTATGCAAGAGACAATACCCTTGCAGGTTGCCCCTTAGCTTGGGAACCTAGTGGTTTTGATTTTCTATCGCCTTGCCTAGAAGAGGCGAACCTAGTTAGCCGAGTGTATTCGCAGGCTGATTTTAAAATTTGGTTCAACATGTTTTTACCCCAATTAAAGGACCCGGAATTCAAACTGGCTCCTGGTAAAATTTTAGATAGAACCGATGGCAAACTCGTACATTTAGACGGGCTCAATTTTAGTAGGGCATGGTGCCTATACGGCATTGCGAAGGCCTTGCCTGAATACGATCATATAAAAGAAATAGCAAAAGAGCATATTGCCTATTCTCTGCCGAATATTGTAGATGATAATTATGGTGGAACCCATTGGTTGGGGTCTTTTGCGATATATGCCTTAAATAAAGCCGAATAGTATGTTTAAAAAAATAGGCCCAGGGGTTTTAGTGGCGGCTGCTTTTGTTGGTCCTGGTACAGTTACTGCATGTACCTTGGCAGGGGTAGAATTTGGATATGCACTTTTATGGGCAATGCTACTCTCAGTGATGGCGACCATTATTTTGCAAGAAATGTCTGCCCGTTTGGGGATAATTACCCAAAAAGGATTGGCGGAAGTCATCAAAGAAGAACTTAAGACCCCTTGGATCAGAAATATGGTGGTTGCCATAATTCTTGGTGCCATCGTTGTAGGCAATGCTGCCTATGAGGCGGGTAACATTGGAGGCGCAATCTTGGGCCTTGAGGCGATCTTCGGTGCAAGTTATGTTTCTTTCTATCCATGGATTATTGGTATTTGTGCCTTTGCCTTATTATACATAGGTAGCTATAAAGTGCTAGAAAAGGTGTTGGTTTCTCTTGTAATTGTCATGAGCCTTTCTTTTCTAGTAACCGCAATTATCACAAAACCAGATATTTTGGCAATCCTGAAAGGATTGTTAGTGCCTTCAGTACCACAAGAAAGTATATTGACGATAATAGCGCTGGTCGGAACAACCGTTGTACCCTATAATCTGTTTTTACACGCCTCTTTGGTAGGTGAAAAATGGAAAACGTCTAATGACCTTGCGGCGGCTAGGCGAGATACCTATATCGCCATCGCTCTTGGTGGGTTGGTTTCCATGGCAATAATAATAGCAGCGACTACAATAAAAGGAGGAGAAGTTAAAAATGTTATGGATCTGGCCAAGGGTCTTCAACCCCTTTACGGCAACGCTGCGAAATACTTTATGGGAATAGGTCTGTTTGCTGCTGGAGTAACTTCAGCAATCACGGCTCCTTTGGCTGCGGCCTATGTTGCAAATAGCTGCTTTGGCTGGAATGTTGGATTGAAACACCGAAAGTTCAAACTGGTCTGGATGATTATCTTGACAATAGGTGTTATTTTTATGTCTTTGGGAATCAAACCTATTGAAGTTATAAAGTTTGCGCAGATTGCCAATGGTGTTTTGCTTCCGGCGATTGCTGTATTCTTGTTATGGGTGGTAAATCGCGCTGCGGTAATGGGGAAATACAAAAACACATTCTTACAAAACGTCTTTGGTTTCGCAATTATCGTTTTGGCCATCATATTGGGAGCAAGAAGCATTTTTAAAGTAATCGGATTGTTGTAAAGCGATTGCTAGAGCATGGAAATCATAATTTATAGGAGCCAAAAGCTAAGAACATAAACCCTGAAACCACAAACCATATATATCGATATCAACTGCGATGTGGGTGAAGGCATCGGAAACGAAGCCGATTTGATGCCCTTGATCTCGTCTTGCAACATTGCTTGCGGGGGTCATGCCGGAAGTATTGAAACGATTTTGCAGGTCGCTCACCTTGCAAAAGAGAATAGGGTAAAGGTAGGAGCACATCCGTCGTATCTAGATAAGGAAAACTTTGGTAGGGTTTCTTTAAACATTTCTCCAGATATTTTGATAAAAGACCTGCGAACGCAAATGGAAAGCTTTACCTCCGCATTGGATAAAGTAGGCATACAGATGCATCATATCAAAGCTCATGGTGCTTTGTACAACGATATCGCTAAGGATATAGAATTGGCTAAAATCTTTCTGAGAGCCATATCTCGATATAAGGAACATATATTTTTGTATGTACCTTATAAATCAGCTATTGAATTAGAAGCATTAAAGCAAAACTTTAATATTAAATATGAGGCTTTTGCAGATAGAAATTACAATAATGATCTCTCATTGCTGTCACGCCAGTTGCCAAATGCAGTTATAGAACAGCCTGAACAGTTATGCGCTCATTTGCTCACCATGGTACAAGATAGGGTTGTTAAAGCAGAAGACGGAAGTACCGTGGAAATAAAGGCAGATACATTTTGCATTCATGGTGATACCCCTTCGGCTTTGCAAATATTGATGTACCTTACCAAAGAATTACCACAACATAATATTTTCATTAAGCGTGAGTGACTTTTCGATCTCCATACGACCTTTCGGAGTGCATGCCATATTGGTAGAATGGCCAAATAAAGTAGATGAAGCCATTTTAAATGATATTCTAAAATTTGCCAATTATCTTGAAAGTAACTGTTTAGATGTAGCGAAATGGGAAATAGTAGCAGCCTACAATTCCGTTACGCTAATCCTGCGACAAGAGCCCATTGATTTTGACCGATTAAAGAATAGACTAAAGCAGTGGCATGCAGAATGTGGTGATAGCAAACCCAAGCAAAAGTACCTTTGGAGGCTACCTGTATGCTACGACTTAGAATTTGGGATCGATCTAGAAGAAGTTGCCAAAAAATTAGCTTTAAAGGTTCCAGAACTAATTCAACAACATACGGAAAATGTATACACTGTCTATGGAATCGGTTTTCTTCCAGGATTCATGTATTTGGGCGGTTTGCCTAAATCCTTGGAAATCGCTAGAAAAGCTACACCGCGATTAAAAGTTCAAAAAGGCGCAGTTGGCCTGGCAGGGAAACAAACGGGTATCTACCCGCAAGAATCTCCTGGAGGTTGGAATATTATTGGTAACTGCTCTGTTCCTATGTTTAATGCGAAAGATGAAAACCCTTGTTTTGTGAATGTAGGTGATAAAGTGCAGTTTTATGCCATTGAACGAGCTGAGTATGATTTGCATAAAATTGAAGGTGAAGTAGGTATATATAAACTTGAAAAAACCGAATGGAATGCTTAAAGTCTTAAAAGCAGGTTTTTTTACCACCATTCAAGATAATGGTCGATTTGGGTATCTAAACAAAGGCGTTCCTGTTGCCGGATGTATGGATTCTTTTTCAGCTTCAAAACTCAACAAACTCCTTGATAATTCTCCTGATGCGGCTGTAATGGAAATCACCATGACCGGACCCACCTTATTGTTTGAAGAACCGACTTATATCTGTATCGGAGGGGCTAATATATCGGTTACTTTGAACAACAAGCCGATGGAGCACTATAGAGTTTACGAAATTCAAAAAGACGATATTGTTTCCTATGGTCGCTTAAAAAAAGGTTTCCGTAATTATTTGGCCATCAAAAATGGCTTCCAAACCACCGTTGTAATAGGAAGTAGGTCTTTTTATTATCCTTTAACCGACAAAAGTCACTTAGGTGAACCCACCGAGTTGCTTTACGACACGGTAAATGATTACAGTGCTAAGATTTCGGAAATAAAAGTAGATTCTTTTTTAGATAAGCAGGTACTTCACGTTGCCATTGGCCCTGAATTCGGACTACTAAGCGATAAGCAACTGGAGCGGTTGTTTTCCAAAGATTTTTCCATCGCCAAAGACTATAATCGCATGGCCTATCAATTAGAAGAAACCATCGATGGTCATTCGCATTCAATGCTCACCTCTGCTACCTTACCCGGAACTGTTCAAATAACCCCTTCGGGCAAATTGATTGTATTGATGAAAGATGGCCAAACAACAGGTGGATATCCGCGTATTTTGCAGCTATCAGACATGGCAATTTCCATTTTGGCGCAAAAGAAATACGGAGATGTCATTTCCTTTAAATTGGCCAAAGGCTAATAGCAATTGTTACTCTTTTAATGCCAGAATATATTCCGCCACAGCCATTTTTGCCGCATCATCCAAATAGTCTTGTGGCGGCATCTCTGGGTAGTCTTCACGGAGATTTGTCGGATTGTTAATATAATCGACTATCCCTTGAGGATTGCCATTGTGAATCGCCTGAATTATTTCTGTGGGCGGTCCGATCAATCTACTGCCGAAGGCATGACAACCGGCACACACCCCATAATAGGTAAGTTCGCCGATTTCTTCTTTTGAAACTGATCTAGCTGGTACGGGGTTAGGAGTCATCATAGTATGTATATCTGCAGTACTGGTAATTTGAGCATCGCCATACCCATCTAAACCAAAAGTGCGGTATTTGTTTTTGTCGCGAATGGTACTTCCCTTTCCACCTCCGTAGGCAAAAATATCTGGTCCTTTAGTATCCATTTGTGTAAGCATTATTGCTTTCAATTCGCCCGTTGGGTCATTGCCATTGTCATACATAATATTGTCAAGAATGACTACACGATCAGGGTTTCCTTCCGAATTGGGGTCATTCGCCTTTGGGTCGCCTGTTGCGAGATCTACAATTGTAATTCCTGAATTGTTGTTCCCCGTAATAATATTGTTCTCCACGATGACATCATCTGCTGCCATAATTAGAATGCCGGTACCGGCTGGTATTCCTGCCACCGTAGATCCTGGGGCTCCAAAATTTTCATGATTGTTGTTGACCACAAAGTTGTTTCTTAGAATAACATCGAATGTAGTTTTTATAGGCAATCCAGGAGTAACAAAGGCAAGGAGGCCACCCGTATTATTGTGAGCATAGTTGTTCTCGACCAAACAGTGACGCGAATTTTCAATCTCGATTCCTGCCACATTATCAAATACTTCGTTGTGCAGTACATCTACATTGTCGCACATGCCTACATAAATGGCTGCGTCGGCGATGACACTGAGTACATTATGCTCTATGAGGCCGTTTTTTCCGTACTGTGGAAATATGCCATATACACCTGTATCTATAATCCAGTTATTACGGATCACAAAATTATTTCCGGCCTGGCCCATAATACCGTTTCCCTTGTAGTTGATGATTTTAAAATTCTCTATTAAAATTCCGTTTCCAGAATATAGAAAGGCATCATTGATTTCCTTTTTTCCATCTAATACAGGCCATTTTCCATTAACAACGACCCCTTGAAGACTGATGTCATTCTTATCGATATAAACATTCTCAGAATAGGTGCCAGGATAAACGCGAATTAGGTCACCCGGATTGGCAGCTTTTACTGCTACTTGGATAGAACTGCCGTCATTGACCTCAATGATCTGCCCTGTAAAATCTTGGCTTTTTTCAACGCGGGTAGTGTCAATTGATAACCCCACATTTCTATATTTTAGGGTAGAAGGCATGGGAACGGTAGCTGATTTTGGTGAGGCGAAAATTGCTTTACCCAGAAAAATGCCAACGGCTAATATGATGATTGCTGCGGTTAACTTTAGGAGTACGGATTTCATTTAGGATAGCTTGGTATGATTAAACAGATGGTTTTAAGCCAGAAGGCAAGGTTTCAGGTACTTTGGGGATAAATGTTTCGTCGGTCAATGTTTTAAGAAAGTCTACTAGTCGGTCTAATTCATAATCGCTCAGTTGCGGATCCCAAATATGCCAATGGAGGATGAGGTGCTCATTTTCGGGAACTGCATGCCCTCGACCTTTGGTATAAAATGCAACAGTCTCTCGCAAGGTTTTAAAATAGCCCGAATGCATATATGGAGCGGTCTTCTCTATGTTTCTTAAGCTAGGTACTTTAAAGGCACCTCTTAAGGTTTTGTCTTTAAAAGGTATTTCGGCACCGGCATCTAACGCTAAGTTATCAGGTTCAGGGGTGCCTATCACAGCAAACTGCTGGTTTGTGAATAGTGGTGGTGTATGACATTCGGCACAACGGGCCACAAAAGAACGGAAAACGTTCATGCCCTCTATTTCCTTTTCATTCAAAGCGCGATGGTAACCATGTGCATAGCGATCGTATTTGCTGTTCAATGAAATTAGTGAAGCTTGAAAAGCTGTAATAGCAGTGTAAATTTCCGCTAGTTGAATGGGTGACCCTCCCTCTTTTTCTGGAAAGGCCTCGGCAAACATATGCTGGTAGGTTTTAATAGAATTAATCGTTTTTAAAAGATTTTCGGGCGTATTGTTCATTTCCTCTTGGGAAAACAAAGGTCCCTGCATTTGTTCTTCCAAAGTAGACGCGCGCCCGTCCCAAAAGAGTCTTTTTAAATAAGCTACATTCCATAAAGAGGGGGCTGAACGCTTTAATTTGTGATTGTTGGCACCTATACTGGTAGACTTACCATCACTGAATCCTTTCCTTGGGTTGTGGCAGCTAGCACAGGAAATCGTTCCGTCACCGGATAAGACAGGGTCAAAAAACAAGTACCTGCCCAAATCGATTTCTTGAGGTGAAAAACCATCCCGAGTTTCAGGGAGACCTGTCTGCAACCCTCCAACTCCTTTGTTGTTTGGAGAATTGTATTGCAGATATAAATTTTGAGCAATACAGGCATTGTCTGCATTTAGTTTAAAGCCAGGTGGACAGCGACTATTTAAAAGCGCAATGCTTTCGTAGGTGCTGGCGGTATTATCGTTTCGCGAGAAGGTGAACAAAAGCAAGGTGATGAATAGCCCCGAGATGCTTGATTTTAAAATTATACTTTTGGTTCCCATACTGCCGCTATATCGTTTCAATTTAGCAAAAAATACCCAGTGTGTGGTTTTGAATTCCTTCAATACCGATTATTTTTATTACTATTGTAGTAATGAAAGCAAATACCATTTTAGTCTACGTCATTCTATCTGTCCCACAAACGGGATGATATAGATTTTCGTTGACTAAGAAAGCCTGTATCAGATACGTTTGATACAGGCTTTTTTTATGAAACAATTTTTCGGTCATTGCCGGCTTATGTCTTTGTATAGAAGAGACGGTAGTGGTACACCAAAAGTAAATGGCTATAGCACCCTTCAGAAATAACGATAAGCATCGTATGAGTATGGTAAGAAATAGTTGTTTAAATAATTGTTTTTCAAGGTGTTATCATAAATATGGAAGGATTGAATTTGTACATCAAAAAATTGTTAAAAGCATTCGATAAATCAAACTTTTATATTTGTTAACTAGGAGTATTAAATCGCGTTCGAGAACGCTAGAACCACAAAAATGGAACTGAACAAACACAGCAAAAATGTAACCCAAGATCCAACGCAACCAGCGGCTCAGGCGATGTTGTATGCTATTGGTTTTACCGATGAAGATTTCACCAAGCCCTTGGTTGGTATTGCAAGTACAGGCTACGAAGGTAACCCTTGTAATATGCACCTGAATGATTTGGCTAAATTGGTAAAAGAAGGGGTAAATTCGAAAGAGACTGTTGGTCTCATTTTCAATACTATTGGGGTTAGTGACGGAATTTCTATGGGTACACCCGGTATGCGTTTTTCATTACCGTCTCGCGATATCATCGCAGATTCTATGGAAACGGTGGTTCAGGGAATGTCTTATGATGCCTTGGTTACCGTGGTAGGCTGTGATAAAAACATGCCTGGTGCTCTAATGGCCATGTTGCGATTGAATCGCCCTTCGATTTTGGTATATGGTGGAACCATTGCCTCGGGATGTCACAACGATAAAAAACTAGATATTGTATCTGCTTTTGAAGCTTGGGGCGAAAAGGTGGCTGGCACCATGAAAGAATCGGAGTTTAAGAGTATCATTAAAAAATCGATTCCTGGAGCGGGGGCTTGCGGTGGAATGTATACGGCAAATACCATGGCTTCTGCAATTGAGGCTTTAGGCATGTCAATGCCCTACAATTCCTCCAACCCCGCAATTAGTGATAATAAAGAGGCAGAATGTCTGGCGGCTGGAAAGCAAATGCGAATTCTCATTGAAAAGGATATCAAACCTTTGGATATCGTTACGCGAAAATCTTTGGAAAATGCAATTCGTTTGGTCACCATTATGGGAGGCTCCACGAATGCGGTATTGCATTTCTTAGCCATTGCTAGGGCGGCTGACATTGAATTTACCTTACAAGATTTTCAGCATATTAGCGACACAACACCCTTTATTGCAGATTTAAAACCGAGCGGTAAATACCTCATGGAAGATGTTCATCGTGTGGGAGGTATACCTGCTGTATTAAAGTATTTGTTAAAGAACGGATTGCTGCATGGTGATTGTCTTACGGTTACCGGAAAGACCTTAGCGGAGAACCTAAAAGACGTTCCTGATTTGCAAGAAGGGCAAGATGTGATTATGCCTTTAGATAAGCCGATTAAAGCGACAGGTCATTTACGAATGCTTTACGGCAACCTCGCTGAAAATGGTTCTGTTGCGAAAATTACAGGGAAAGAAGGTTTGCGTTTTAAAGGTACCGCAAAAGTGTTCGATAGCGAATACGATGCGAATGATGGCATCCGAACCGGTTTAGTGAAAAAAGGGGATGTTGTGGTAATCCGCTATGAGGGCCCTAAAGGGGGGCCTGGAATGCCAGAAATGCTCAAACCAACTGCGGCTATTATGGGCGCGGGCTTGGGAAAGGAAGTAGCGTTAATAACTGATGGTAGATTCTCTGGAGGAACCCATGGTTTTGTAGTGGGGCATATTTCCCCAGAAGCACAAGAGGGTGGAACGATTGCATTAGTTGAAAATGGAGATACGATTATTATTGATGCCGAAACGAATGCTATAAGTGTTGAGGTTAATGAACAGGAATTGGCAAAACGAAAAGCAGCATGGGTGCAACCAGAATTGAAGTTTAAAAAAGGAGTCTTGTACAAATACGCACGTTCTGTATCCTCAGCGGCCCAAGGTTGTGTAACAGACGAATTTTAAAATAGTATAAGGTACGAAGAGCAGTACGACAGTAAGCAGTTGGTATTTACCACACAGGGTATGTAAATACATAGTATGGTAATAGAGCGTTGTTTACTAAAACACAAAAGCAGATTCGTATCTATTTACGAGCTAATGAAAACACCAGCATAAAAAGTTCAAGAATTGAAATTGAACTTGACGCTTGAATTTGAGTTTTAATTATGGAAACAGTAAAAGATAAACAGACCGAAACCAGTTCGAAATCTACGGTTACCATTACCGGTGCAGAAGCGATCATTCATTGCTTGCTGGCGGAAGATGTAGATTTGGTCTACGGATATCCGGGTGGAGCTATAATGCCCGTGTATGACGAGTTTTATAAGTTTCAAGATAAATTGACGCATATCTTAACGCGTCATGAACAGGGAGCAACGCATGCAGCACAAGGCTATGCCCGTGTTTCTGGTAGAGTAGGGGTTGCTATTGCTACCTCAGGCCCTGGAGCCACAAATTTGGTGACCGGATTGGCTGATGCACAAATCGATTCCACACCTATGGTTTGCATTACGGGGCAGGTGCCGAGACATCTATTGGGATCCGACGCCTTTCAGGAAACCGATATCATA
Source organism: Maribacter sp. (assembly GCF_039974175.1). Taxonomy (GTDB): domain Bacteria; phylum Bacteroidota; class Bacteroidia; order Flavobacteriales; family Flavobacteriaceae; genus Maribacter_C. The sequence goes on along the minus strand of NZ_JBDWJN010000010.1, from coordinate 985,501 downwards.
GGCATTTCTACACCTGTGACCAAATGGAATTATCAGATTACAAAGGCCTCGGAAATTCCTGAAATCATGGCGAAGGCGTTTTATATTGCGAAGTCAGGTCGCCCGGGCCCGGTGCTAATTGATATTACAAAAAACGCTCAATTTGAGGAGTTCGATTTTTCATATAAGAAATGTAACGGGGTGCGCAGTTATAATCCTGCGCCTAAACCCAATATGGGTGCCATTGAAGCTGCAGCTGAACTCATAAATAACGCCAAAAAACCTTTCATTGTTTGGGGGCAAGGCGTCATTTTAGGACAGGCTGAAGAAGAATTGACAACGGTAATTGAAAAAGCAGGCGTACCGGCGGCATGGACGATTATGGGTGAATCAGCTATTCCAACAAGTCATCCGCTAAATGTAGGTATGGTGGGTATGCACGGTAACTACGGCCCGAATGTATTGACCAATGAATGTGATGTTTTGATCGCTGTTGGCATGCGTTTCGATGACCGTGTCACTGGAAAATTGGATGAATATGCGCAACAAGCCAAAGTCATTCATTTTGAAATAGACCCTGCAGAGGTTAACAAAAATGTGAAGGCAGATGTGGCAGTTTTGGGAAATTCAAAAGAGACTTTAGCTCTTTTATTGCCCTTGCTGAATGCGAACAAACATGAGGATTGGCATGACGAGTTCAAGAAAAAGCATGAAATCGAATACAATACAGTCATTAAAAATGATATCCACCCTACCAAAGACCAACTCACCATGGGTGAAGTGATCGAAGAGATCAATCTTGCTTCTAAAAATGAGGCGGTCATTGTTACAGACGTAGGGCAACACCAAATGATTGCGTGTCGTTATGCCAAGTTCAATACAACGAAAAGCAATATAACCTCTGGTGGATTAGGAACCATGGGTTTTGCGCTTCCGGCTGCGATAGGTGCGAAACAAGGAGCTATGCATCGCGAGGTGGTGGCCATTATTGGTGATGGAGGTTATCAAATGACCATTCAAGAACTAGGTGTTATTTTCCAACATCAGATCCCAGTAAAAATAGTAGTATTGAACAACGACCATTTGGGCATGGTTCGCCAATGGCAGGAACTGTTCTTTGATAGGCGCTATGCGTCTACAGTGATGGTGAATCCTGATTTTGTAAAGATTGCTGAAGGATATCATATCGAATCGAAACGCGTTAGCGAGCGCAAAGATCTCAAAGCCACCATTCAAGAAATGATAGCGTCAGACAAGCCGTATTTCTTGGAGGTAAAGGTGGAAAAAGAGGATAATGTATTTCCGATGATTCCATCGGGGGCGGCAGTATCTGATATTCGATTGAAATAAGAAAAATGTCACATAGCATGCCTCAATATACAAGAAACAGAAAGGGTCTGCCTCGCTTTTTTTGTTTAAGCAATTCGCAAGGCGCTGACTGACCAATAACTATGAACGATTCAAACATACAAGACATACCCGCTATCCATTTGGAAATTGTGCGTAAATCAGAGGAAGTCGGGTTTACAATGCCTTCAGATCTCTATATTGGAACCTTGTTGAAGACCTTGATTTCTAGTAAACCTGGCGGAAAGTTCTTGGAATTAGGCACGGGTATCGGACTATCACTGTCTTGGATGATCGATGGAATGGATGCCGCTTCACAGTTGATTACGGTAGACAATGACCCAGAGTTGATAGCTATAGCCAAACAATACTTTGAAAATGATAAAAGGATTGCAATTCGATGTGAAGACGGAACGGACTGGATAAAAAGCTATCAGGGTGGAAAATTTGACCTTGTTTTTGCCGATGCTTGGCCCGGTAAATATAGTGAAATTGATGAAATTCTTGAGTTGATCAAGGTAGGAGGGTTTTATGTTATTGATGATATGACCACACAACCCAATTGGCCCGAAAGCCATGATAAAAATGTAGACAGATTGGTATCTTATTTAGAAAACAGAGCCGATTTTAATCTAACGAAAATGGATTGGTCAACAGGATTGATAATAGCGGTAAAAACCGACAAAAAATAAAAGCTGGCTGAAAGTAGTCGAAGCTAAAAGCAGTATGCAACAATTAGCACACAAATGGGATGCCCAACTGTACAACAATAAACACTCGTTCGTTTATGATTTTGGCGCGTCTTTAATTGAACTGCTTGACCCCAAACCCGAGGAAAGGATTCTAGACCTAGGCTGCGGCTCTGGTGAATTAACCCATAAAATCAAGGAGCTGTCGCAAGCCGTTGTGGGTATGGATAAATCTGTTGAAATGATTCAAAGGGCGCAAACCCAATTTCCTTTTATCGATTTTGTAGTAGGTGATGCCAGTGATTTTCACTTTGAACAAGGTTTCGATGCCATTTTTTCGAATGCCGCTTTACACTGGGTTATACAATACAAACAGGCGATTAGGTGTATGTATGAGGGTTTAAAGGAAGGCGGAAGAATGGTAGTGGAGTTCGGTGGAAAAGACAATGTAAAGACCATTGTGGGTCAATTGCGGCAATCTCTTTTGAAAAGAGGTTTTGTGAAACAGTCTGAATTGGAGCTTTGGTATTTTCCCAGCATTGGGGAATACACTTTGGCCCTTGAGGCAGTAGGTTTTAAGGTTTCTTTTGCCCAATGGTATGATCGCCCAACAGCACTTGCCGATGGTGCAACGGGAATCAAAGATTGGCTTGTGATGTTTTGTAAACCTTTTTTAGAAGGGGTAGATGATGCAAGTGTTTTCGAAATTATGAATGAGGTACAAGCCAGTTTAAAACCTAAGCTGTTTAAAAATGGCAAATGGTACGCAGATTATAAAAGAATTAGAATAGTAGCATACAGATAAAACTCATGGAAAAACAATGGTTTACCATCTCAGTATATTCCGAAAACAACGTAGGGTTACTGAATAGAATATCAGGTATATTCTTAAAGCGTCACATTAATATAGAGAGTTTAAATGTTTCTAAGTCAGAAATTGACGAAGTTTCAAAATTTACTGTCGTAGTATTTACCACCGAGAAGTGGGTGCACAATATTGTGGGACAGATCGAGAAGCAAATCGAAGTCATAAAAGCATTTTATCATACCGATGATGAAACAATTTACCAAGAATCGGCACTCTTTAAAATAGACTCCGCCTTGTTGTTCGATGAACGACAAATACAGAACATCATCAAAGAGAGTAATTCACAAATTGTCACGGTAGCACGAGAATTCTTCGTGTTGGCGAAATCAGGAAGAAGACATGAAATTGATGAAATGTATGACCAATTGAAGCCTTTTGGTATCATGCAGTTTGTGCGTTCAGGGCGTATTTCGGTGTCAAAAGAACAAATGCAGATTTCAGCAATGCTCGAGGAATTTCAAGAATAAATTCACCCTTAACCCTTAGGTATGACAAGCTACATAAAAGGGTTTCAATACGAAAAGATTAATAACATTATAAAATAAAGAGAGAACATTAACAAATTCCTGATTGCTCGGGAATGAAAATTAAAAATTAATTATTCATGGCAAACTATTTCAATACACTATCACTTCGAGACCAATTGACACAATTGGGAAAATGCAGATTTATGGAATCCAGCGAATTCTCCGATGGTGTAACCGCTTTAAAAGGAAAGAAAATCGTAATTGTAGGTTGTGGCGCACAAGGCCTGAACCAAGGCTTGAACATGCGAGACTCCGGATTGGATATCTCATACACCCTACGTTTAGCGGCTATTAAGGAACAAAGACAATCGTTCAAAAATGCAACGGAGAATGGCTTTACAGTAGGCACCTATGAGGAACTGGTACCTAGTGCAGATGTAGTGATTAATTTAACACCAGACAAGCAGCACACGGCTGTTGTAACTACGGTTATGCCTTTGATGAAGCAAGGGGCAACCTTATCGTATTCTCACGGCTTTAACATCGTTGAAGAGGGAATGCAGATTCGTGAAGATCTAACCGTGATCATGGTAGCCCCAAAATGTCCGGGTTCAGAGGTGCGTGAGGAATATAAAAGGGGCTTTGGCGTTCCAACATTGATAGCAGTGCACCCGAACAACGACCCACAAGCTAAAGGTTTAGAACAAGCTAAAGCCTATGCGGTGGGTACTGGTGGACATAGAGCAGGAGTTTTAGAATCATCTTTTGTTGCCGAAGTAAAGTCTGATTTAATGGGTGAGCAAACCATTCTTTGTGGTTTGTTACAAACGGGAAGTATTCTGTGTTTTGATAAGATGGTCGAAAAGGGAATTGACCCTGGCTATGCTTCCAAACTTATTCAATACGGCTGGGAAACCATTACCGAGGGAATGAAATACGGCGGTATCACGAATATGATGGATCGTCTATCCAATCCAGCAAAAATAAAGGCCTTTGAACTATCTGAAGAGCTAAAAGACATTATGCGGCCCTTGTTTCATAAACATATGGACGATATCATGACCGGTCATTTCTCAAAAACGATGATGGAAGACTGGGCGAACGATGATAAAAACTTATTAGGATGGAGAGCAGCAACGGGCGAAACTGCTTTTGAAAAAACACCCGCTGCCGATGTTGAGATTTCAGAACAAGAATACTATGACCATGGTGTACTGATGGTGGCGATGGTTAGGGCAGGAGTAGAGCTCGCATATGAAAGTATGACAGAATCTGGAATCATTGGTGAATCTGCCTATTACGAATCACTACATGAGACGCCGCTAATAGCTAATACCATTGCTAGGAAGAAGCTATTTGAAATGAATCGCGTGATTTCCGATACGGCAGAATATGGTTGCTATCTCTTCGACCACGCTTGTAAGCCTTTGTTGGCAGACTTTATGACCAAAATAGATACTGATGTCATCGGAACATCCTATGGCGAAGGTAATGGTGTAGACAATGCCAAACTCATATCGGTCAACAAGGCGTTGCGAGAGCATGCTGTTGAAGTCGTGGGGACTCGCTTGCGGGAGTCCATGACCGCAATGAAACCTATTGTATAACAAATAAATCCCCAAGCAATTGGGGATTTTTAATTATAGCCTATCATGCTGTCAAATTAAACGTCTCGAGTCTTTGGAGAGATGCTTTCCAATATTAAATTTGTTTTGCACTCCACTTGAACGGACAGCCTAGTTAATAAAAATAAAGAAGCATCCATGAGCACAACAAAGAATAAAATACCCAAAGAATTTCAAATCGGCAGTCCCATTCATCAAAAGCACTATCTGGTTAATGGGGAGCTCAAAAGCTGGAGTGGTAAATCTGCCGATGTATATTCTACGATTTCTTCAACAGACGCATATGCACCTACCTTTTTAGGAAGTGCTCCCGATATGGGAGAACCCGAGGCCTTAGAGGCTCTGAGTGCGGCGGTCAAAGCCTTTGCTAAGGGGCAGGGGGCATGGCCGACTATGCGCGTTCGCGACCGAATTGAATGTATGGAGAAGTTCGTGAACAAAATGAAAACCAAGCGAGAGGAAGTGGTCAAACTCTTGATGTGGGAAATCGGAAAAACGCTGCCTGATTCAGAAAAAGAATTCGACCGTACCGTAGACTACATTATCGATACTATCGAAAACTATAAAGCTCTTGACCGGAATTCGGCCAAGTTTCAGAAAAACTCTGGGGTACTGGCCCATATTCGCCGAGGTCCATTGGGTGTGGTGCTTTGCTTGGGGCCCTATAACTATCCTTTGAACGAGACCTTTTGTTTATTGATACCCGCCATTTTGATGGGAAATACTGCTGTATTTAAACCTGCTAAAATTGGCGTGTTACTGATAACACCTTTGCTGGAAGCCTTTCAAGAAAGCTTCCCGAAAGGCGTGGTTAATGTATTGTTCGGCAGAGGCAGAGCTATCGCTGGCCCCATCATGAAAACCGGAAAAGTAGATGTGCTTGCACTTATTGGGCATAGTTCATCGGCCAATGCATTGCAAGACCAACATCCGAAGAGCAATCGCTTGCGACTGGTGCTGGGTTTGGAAGCCAAAAACCCGGCAATCGTATTGCCTGATGCAGACCTAGACCTGACCATCAACGAATGTCTAGCGGGCACCTTATCATTTAACGGACAACGCTGCACTGCCTTGAAGGTGGTATACGTACATGATGAGATCGTAGATGCGTTTAACAAACGTTTTAGTGAAGAAGTAGACCAACTCCCATTTGGTAATCCGTGGGAGGAAGGGGTTAAGCTTACTCCTTTGCCTGAAGCTGGAAAACCAGCCTATATTCAAGAATTGTTGGATGATGCTATTTCCAAAGGGGCAAAAATACTTAATAAAAAAGGAGGTAAGCATTTTGATAACTATATCTGGCCCGCTGTTGTTTACCCGGTAACCAAAGACATGCGCTTGTATAAGGAAGAACAATTCGGACCTATTATACCTATTTTGTCTTTTAATGATATTGAACAGCCTTTAGACGATATGGCCGAAAGCAACTACGGTCAACAAGTGAGTCTCTTTGGTAAAGACGTATATACCTTGGCACCCTTGATCGATACCTTAGCCAATTTAGTTTGCCGTGTAAATTTAAACAGTTCATGTCAACGAGGGCCAGATGCCTATCCGTTTACCGGAAGAAAAGACTCTGCCGTGGCCACCTTAAGTGTACATGATGCGTTACGCTCCTTCTCAATTCGCACATTTGTCGCATCTAAGGATACGGAACTAAATAATGAAATTTTAGAACAGTTGTTAGAGACCAGGCTTTCAAATTTCGTGAGTACAGATTATATTCTTTAAAAACATTTTTTTGCTTCCCTCCCAGCAAAAGGGGGGAAGCCTTCATTGAAAATTAATCGTATCAAGCAATGGTAATCTGCCTATCCGCCTCTCAATGCATTTGTTCTCCCACTCCATCTCAGCTAAGTGAAGATCTCCTCAAAAGTTCTAAAGTTCCTTATCTCGTTTGATTTGTGCTTTGGTCAAACCTAAAAATCGGGCGGCATTATTGTAAAAGATATCTTCTTTTTGTTGCATTGATAAGAAGGCTGCCGAGTTGACGGCTTCTATGCCTTCATCTATGGTATTTACCCAAACCATTTGATCGGAACCGAACATGATGCGATCCCCGAAACCGGCATCGACCAGTCCTTCTAAGAAGTTGTGGAACTCAACTCTGGGAATGCCCCAACAGATAACCCCAAGGTCAACATAGACTTGCGGATGGGCATACATCAGAGCTTTCATATCTTCCAAAAAGGGCCAGCCAGCGTGCATCACATATAGTTTCATTTTGGGCCGCGAAAATAGAATTTCTTCCAATTGCAGGGGTTTCCCTTGAAAAGCTCTTGTTTTTGGATATGCAAAATACGCTCCTCCTGGAGGTCCGCCGGGATACAAGTGAAACCCTATAGGAATCTCAAGCTCATTGGCCAAATCAAAGTAGGGGGTCAGGCTCTTGTCCGTCGGAAGTAAACCCTGATAATTTGGAGCAACTTCGCCCAATACCTGAAGTTTGCCATTTTTATGTTTTTGCTTTAACTCATCAATCGAATTGTAATGGCCCTCACCAATGATTACTAACGAAGAATCAAGCTTATGCCAGGCTGAGCCGTTTGCTACCATGGCCCGTACAATATTGTGTTTCTTAAATTTTTTAAAGGTTTCTTCTTGATGTTTTTGTAGCGATTCGGAGCCAATATAGGTTTGGCGCGTTAAAGGATTGTAATTCTCTAGCCCAAACATTGGAGTTTGGCGGGAGTAGGCATGCACGTGCATATCAATAATTGGTCCGGTATAGGTCGCTACTGTTTTGTCGGTAGTTGAAAATGATTTAGCCTCGGTGCGACCAACGCAAGAAGTAGTCAATAAAATAATTGCAAGAGTTATAAGTACTAATGTTTTCATAAAATGTATCAAATTTTCTGGTTGCTAAAAAAGTATAAAAAAGCAATGATTTGTATGCAAAAGATGTATGGATGGCTGGTCTGAATGTGTAACTAGCTCGAATACAGTCGGTAAAAGATAAAAGCGGGAAAAGAAACTCTAAAGTTGTTGAGACCTATACACCCGGCTTATTAAGACCCCTATATATTGTAGTCGCAATGTTTTGATTTGTCGCTCTATCGGTTCTTCAAATCTGTTGAGGTTGCTAACGCAATCACCCGGCCTTGGTCACCCACGGCAGTATAGAAATGATATACCACATCGTTCCATTTTATGACCCATGGTTTATGGGCGTATTTCGCATCATAATCTTCTGAGGGAGCAATCAAATCCGCTCCTTCCCAATCGGTCCAATGAATGAGGTCGTAGGAGCAGGCGAATCGCTCGAAGGCCCCAGGTTTCCAAAAGGCACCAAAATAGAACATGATGTAGACATCATCGTATTTTGCTATTTGGGCATCACCGCAGATACCTTTTTCTCTTGTTATTACTGGGTCTTCCCCATAACGCTTCCAAGAAATCATATCGTCAGAAACGGCCATACCAATACTTTCAAAATCGCCATCACCTTTGGCATTATAATACATTATATAGTGATGTCCGGTATGAGCTAGCGTATCTTTGATTATAAGACTTTTGTAAATGGTTTTGTTCTCAAACCAACGTGCGGTCTTCTCGTCTGGTGATAAAATAGGAGCTTTTTTGGTATTCCAGCTTTGAACCGCGGTTAGTTCTGAGGAGTATGCCAAGCCAATCTTCAGCTTACCTGCTTCATAACCAGTGCTATTGCCGCCCAAATAGGTCATCCAATAGCGGTCTTGATGTTTTTCAACTCCATAATTTCCACCCCAGTCATAATTCACCAAGGAGACATATCCTGCCTTTTGATTCGCGTCCCAAGAGTCTTCGGTGAATGATAAAATCTTACCATCTGATTCCCAACGCAATAAGTCCTTGCTTTTCGCAAGCCAAGTTTCATAGCCTTGACCATCAAATACAATATACGTCATATACCAAGTGTTATTTTCCTGAAAAATAGTAGGGGAGTCAATAAGCTTTGTGGTGTCAGGGTGTTGAAAAACGACTCCGTATTTAAAGGGAGTCTTAATTTCTTCAAAAACTACTTGCATGCTCTCATGCGAAACAACTTTTTTGACCGACGTCGTATTGTCAGTGCAGGAAGATAAATAAATCAGCAAAACCGCTGCTGAAAAGAGTAGGAGGCACTTCATTGAATTAGTTCTTTAGTATCCCAATTTCGAACACCGGCTTTTTTAGCCCAAGCTAGCCATATACGTTCCAATTCTTGTACTTTTTCTGGCATTTTATCCGACAGATCTATGGTCTCGCTGCGGTCTGTATTCATATCGTATAGTTCCCAAGTAAATTCAGCATTTTTATTCCATTTTGAAACCAGTTTGTAGTTTCCAAGGCGTACTGCTTTATTACCTTCATGTTCCCAAAATAAGGCCCTTTCTTCCAAAGGTTTGTTTGCAAAAGAAGGTTTTAACGATTTCCCTTCTAATGGAATAATGGACCTTTGCTTATAATTTTTAGGATAGATAGCGTCAGCAACATCAACACAGGTGGCCATTATGTCTATGAGATGCCCAGGGGCGTTTCGAAATTCATTTTTTGAGGCTATACCTGCTGGCCAGTGAACAATTAAGGGGGTAGCGATACCACCTTCGTGAACCCAATGTTTGTACATTCTAAAGGGCGTATTACTGGCATTCGCCCAAGGTTTTCCGTATCCGAGATAGGTGTCAGCTCCTCCGGGTTCAAGTCCGATTCCTGAAAGCACCGGTTTGCCATCTCTTGTATACCGCGGAACCATTTGAGTCTGAAGTTCATCTTTGCCCATAGGTCGCATGGTATCTGCAGCGACATCTTTGTGGTTGGGTTCTATAGACTCGCGAAACCCGAATTCCTCCGCACACCCGCCATTATCTTGCAAAAAGAAAATCAATGTATTGTCTTTGAAACCTTTGTTCTCTAGTGTACCCATTATGCGGCCGATACCTTGATCCATATTGTCTATCATTGCGGCATAAACCTCCATTAGCGAACTGTACCATAATTTGTTTTTTGTTTTAGCCCAATTTGAAATGTCATCCTTGTCGGCCAATTTCCATTCCGGTTTGATCAACCCCAATTGCAACATTTTAGCATACTTCTGCGTTCGTAAGGCATCCCAGCCCGCATCGAATTTACCTTTGTATTTTGCAATATCTTGGGGTTTGGCATGCATCGGCCAATGTGCCGCAGTATACGGGATATATAGAAAAAAAGGAGTCTCTTGGTTATGGTTTTCTATGAAAGACACTGCATTATCCGAAATCGCATCGGTATAGTAAAAATCATTGGAAGGAACGATAAACGTATTATCCCTGCTGAGGGAATTGGGGTCATAAAAACTTCCTGCACCATGAATGGTTCCAAAGAATTTATCGAACCCACGTTGTAAGGGCCAATTTTCTTTGGTTGGGTTTTCTTCTTCGGGTCTATAGGGAGTGACATGCCATTTTCCAGACATATAAGTTGCGTAACCTGCTTGCTGAAGTACCTCCGCAATGGTGACTGCATTCATACTCAAATCACCATCGTAAGCATCGGTTCCACTGGTATTGACCATATGCCCAATTCCGGCTTGATGTTGGTAGACTCCTGTAAGCAAAGCGGCCCTTGATGGACAGCATCGCGCGGTGTTGTAAAACTGGGTATAACGAAGTCCGTTTGCCGCCAACCCATCTAAGACTGGTGTGTTGATTAGCCCGCCATAACAACCGATATCTGAATAGCCCATATCGTCTGACATAATAAGTACAATATTGGGACGCCTATCTGGCATTGGATTTTCACTGCAACCCAATACCAATAGTACCAGAATTCCTAAAATAACTGGTTTTGATGTAAACATTTAGTAATTCTTTTTAAGTACAAGAACTTTGAAGTTAATAGATTTAGCAGAAACTTTTAACCTTAAGAAGAAAATAAAGTAATGAATCTGCAAGCACACTTAGAAAGAGTGATAACTCAACCCGAATAAATACAAAGTACTTTCGATTTTAAGGGAAAAGATTTAGTTGAGAGATTCTGATGGTTTACAGTAGTCTTGATCATTCGAGTACATATACGGTATGTGTACCCTTCTAAAGCCTAAAAACTTGGACATTCTTGCCGGTCGTTTTTTCTTTGCTTCATAAATCAATAAATCATTTTTCTATGAAGTTATCAAATCTAATTTTCTTGTTTGTGCTTTTTGTAGTCGCTATAACAAGGGCACAAGACAACATCAAATCTTTCGACTTTAAGAAAGGGGAAGTGCTTGACATTATTCTCTTAAGCCAAACCCAAAATGCGGAAGAATTATTTGCAAGGTACAAGAAGACGGCCTTTCCAGTTGCCTTTGAGTACAGCTATCAATTACAGCCCGGTTTTGGAATTACAAAGCTCACGCTAGGTACAAACAAAGTGAACGCCTTTCTTTTTGGAAAGTGGTCCAACCTAGAAAAGCGTAAAGGTTTTTTGAACAATATCGCAAAGCGCGTTCCTGATTTTCATCAACAACGCAGAAAGCTATTCCCATATTTCGCACTAACCTATTATGAAATGAACGACGATTTAAAATTCGACGTGGATACCTCAAAATTCAATGTTGCCACCGCTTTATGGAATAATCCTTATCGAAAAGACACCAGTTTTTTCAAAAAATGGATTGCTGCAGTCAAAAAGTTTGGAGGTACTATTATCGTGACACTTGAAAATGGCACTTCGCCTCTTGGTTATTATTACAATGCAGATGTACTGTGTATTGTTGAGTGGCAAAATGAAAATGCCTTTCAGGCGTTTGCCAAAAAGCATCCCTTGTCTTTTTATGAGCCCTTGCGTAACGTACATCAATTCGTGATTCAGTAAATTGCACCTTATGCAGTCACTATTAAATCAACTCGTTTATTTTGGGTTCTTTCAGAGCTTGTTATTGCTTTTTATTTATGGTCTTTCGCCCAAAAATAGAAAGCGTATAAATGGGTATATGGCCTTTTTTATTGGTATTGTATCCTTCGGATTGGTGGGTAAAGTGCTGTATACAGCAGGGATAGGTAATTACAACTTCCGCTTGATTTCCCTATCGGAACTTTCGGCCTTGCTTTTCGGACCAACGATCTTTCTGTTTTCACGTTCGATAGTGCAGCGAAAATCATTTACAAAACAAGATTTGGTGCACTATTTGCCGGCCTTGGTCTATGTCATTTTCGTGTTGGTCTATTTTGTGATACCCAATGACACGGTAATCAGCGGGCGTGCAAAAACGGGAGAATTGATGCGGGTCATTTACGCCTGTCATGCGATTGGTTTAGTGGTAAATATTGCCTATTGGCTGAAGGGTTGGCAATTGTTAATGACCTTTAAGACTGAAGTGCAAAACGAACTTTCATACGAGCCTCAGACCCAGTTTCTACATAATTTCTTGATCATTACTGGCATTTGCCTTTTGGTATGGACAGGGCTGTTGCTGACTAGTTTCTTAGGGTTCGATATGCTCGAGCGTAACGCACGACCCTATATATGGATACTATTGGTTTTGATTATCTTATTCATTACGTACTATGGAATGATTGCTCCGCAAGTATTGCAATTACTGCCCGTACGAAAGCAAGAAGTAAAAAAATACACCCAGTCTAAATTAAGCGCAACTGATTTAGACCGCTTGAAAGAAAGGCTAGATATTTTGATGATCGAAAAGAAGCCTTATTTGAACAGTAAACTGCTTAAAGGAGAATTGGCCGAAATGCTAGGCGTCAACAACCCTGAATTGGCCCGTTTGCTAAACGAGAATATCGGAATGAACTTTTTTGAATATGTGAACTATTACCGTATCAAAGAATTTGTCGCCTTGGCCAAGACAGAAAAAGCACAACAATTGACCTTTTTTGGTCTGGCACAAGAAGCAGGTTTTCATTCCAAAACTACTTTTAATAAATCATTTAAAAAGCTGATGGGCAGCTCGCCCTCGGCCTATTTCGATAAAAATTTATAAGATGAAAAACTTTATTTTGATTACGGCCCTATTAGCGGCCATGACTACTCATGCACAATTGCAATTACCAGCGCAGAGCCCTTCGGCCATTGTAAAACAGACTATAGGCCTTACCGAAGTAGAAATCTCTTACTTTCGCCCCAGTGCTAGAGAACGTATTATTTTTGGAGAACTACTGCCTTATAAAGAATTCTGGCGTGTTGGTGCTAATGCGGCTACTAAGATTACATTTTCTGACGATGTATTGGTCGACGGAAAAGTTTTAAAAAAAGGAAGCTATTCTCTTTTGGCTCTGCCTGAGAGCAACACCTGGAAACTGAATTGGTATACGTATACCTCTACTGATTGGAACGACTATGTGGCAACTGAACCCGTATTGCAACTACAGTTGCCTGTGAATACCCGAGATAAGCCTCTCGAATCACTGGAACTCCATTTTCAGGATATCACTTTAGACAGTGCTACCCTTTTATTGGAATGGGAGCGAACCCTATTGAAAATACCCATTCAGGTGCAGGAACAAGAGCAAATTTTAAAAAGAATTGATCGTACTTTAGCGGGTCCTAGTAGCTTTGATTACTATTTTGCGGCGCTATATCTGCATGAATCACAGACAGACTTGGAGACCGCTTTAAAATACATTCAAAAAGTAACCAGTTCGAAAGATGCTTTGTTTTTTCAAGTAAGTAGGGAAGCTTTTATTTTGCGTGATTTGGGGAAAATAGCAGCGGCTAAAACGGTCGCTGAACTTGCTTTAGAACTATCCCGCAAAGCAGGCAACAAAGATTTTGTTCGAATGAATTTAAAAATCATCAATCAGTAAACGAAGAGTTTTTTACTGTAATCAGCGCTCCAGGTTGTAAACCGGGAGCGTTTTTTTTTAAAGGGTATCGCTGTCAACCCGAGCGCTAGATTTTTAATCTTTAATTCGAAATAGGGCTTATCGAGAACCTATTTCGTAAAAGTACCTTCGACTTTCCCCGAAATTCGCTATTTTCGAAAAGTCTTAAAATTTCCGAAAAACAAAATAATAATAGGAAATATCAGTTATGTTTGTAGTTCCCCAAACCAAGAGTCCCAACTTAACCAAAATATACCGTGAGGCGATTTAAGATCTTAATAGGAACTACACTTTTAGTATTTACCCTTTTGATAGTAGCGACAGCTTCCAAAACCACGAAGAGTGGACCTGAAGTTGTTATTCCCAGTTTTACTCCAGCGCAAATTTTAGCCCAGCAAAAGACGGCTAAGCTGTATACTATTCGTCAACAGGAATTGAAAGCCGCCGTAAGCGCCTATTTTGAAAGCGCCATTCAAGCCGGCGATATTGTAGGAGCAGGTGTAAGCATCGTACAAGGTGATTCTGTAGTGATTTCCGATGGCTTCGGAAAGCGAAGTATCAATGCACAAGCGAAGGTCGATGGTGAAACCGTATTTCGCTTGGGTTCTTTGTCCAAAGGCTTTGCAGCCGTATTGGCAGCAGATTTAAAGGCCGAAGGAAAACTATCTTGGAACGATAAAATTTCCGACTATATCCCGGAATTCAAATTAGGCGACCGAAGTAACACTGATAAAATCAGATTGGCACATATATTATCGCATACTTCAGGAACACCCTATCACAGCTTTACGAATTTGGTGGAGGCAGGATTGCCAATGGAAACTATTGCCACCCGTTTTGACGAGGTAAAACCCATTAGCAAACCAGGTCACCAATACAGTTATCAAAATGCAATGTTTTCGCTAAGCCAAGAGGTGATGCGAAAAGTCACCGGCAAAGACACCAAGACGCTATTGAAGAACCGCTTTTTTAAGCCTTTAGGAATGAATTCAGTTTCTATGAATCACAGCGACTTAATGGAAACTGAAAATATCGCGATTCCACATGTGAAAAGGCGTAGAGGATGGAGTACGTTGCCCCTTCGCGATCGCTACTATAATGCCGTTGCCGCTGGAGGAATCAATGCAAGTTCTAAAGATATGGCCAAATGGATGCTTTTTTTATTAGGTCATAACCCAGAAGTGATGAAAGGAGAAGCTATACAGGAAGTTTTCCAACCATTTATTGTCGTTAATAACCACAGAAAATACTACCAGCGCTGGGTGGGGCATGTACAATCGTCTTATGGCTATGGCTGGCGTATTCATAAATTTAAGCAGGAAGAAGCAAATAGCGAATTCACCATCTGGCATCATGGTGGGAGTGTCAATAACTACAGAAATGAGATTGCTGTTTATCCTGAATCAGACTTAGGTATTTGTGTGCTATTGAATGGCAATTCGAAAATAGCTAGGACCGTAATTCCAGATTTGCACAAGATCGTTAAGAATACCTACGACCAATTCCAGTAATTTTATACTTTAATTAATTGGCTTGCTTCATCCTTAAAAAATAGTGATGGTCGGCTAATTTGTTTCCGCAGTAAAATCCTTCTATATTTAGACTCATACTAGATATAAAAGCATATTCCATGGTTAAGGTCGCTTACATCGGGGCGGGTAGTTTACAATTCGGACCGATTATCGTGCAAGATATTTTGATGAGTACTTCACTTTGTCAAAATGGTTTGGAAATCCATCTAATGGATATTGAAAAAGACCATTTAAATCATGTGATCGAACATGGCGAATATGTCAATGAGAAGCTAAATCGCCAAGCCAAAATTATAGCAACTACCGATCGTGATGAAGCCTTACAAGATGCTGACTTCGTCATTTGTGCCCTTGAAAAAGACCGTAATATGTATTGGGCACAAGATTTTCATATCCCTAGAAAATACGGTTTTAAGCAAGTATATGGAGAGAATGGGGGAGTAGGTTCCCTTTTTCATGCCCTACGTAATATCAAGGTGATTATGGATTTGGCTAGGGCGATGGAAAAATTATGTCCTGCTGCCATACTTTTGAATTTTTCCAATCCCGAACATAAAATATGTGAAGCAGTAACGCGATTGACATCTATAAAAGCAGTGGGACTGTGTCATGGTGTTTTTATGGGAAGAGAACAATTATCCGAATTATTGGATGTTCCTTTAAACGACTTACAAACAAAAGCCTGTGGTATCAATCATTTTACTTGGTTTCAAGAGATCAAACGAAAATCGACAGGCGAAGACCTGTACCCAAAATTGCGCGAGGTCGAACAAAAAGGAGATTGGTTGGCCAAATGGCACGAACTGGCTTTAGGCAGAATTCTGTTCCGCCGTTTTGGGCAATGGCCTTCACCAGCTTCCAATCATTATGGTGAATATATCCGTTGGGCGGAGGAGTTCGTGATTCCGCAATTGCAATTTTTCTATGACCCTTCAGAAGGCCATCCTTGGGAAAACAATCAAATACCCGAAGGCGTGTATACCGTTGACCGGGTAGATTATGAACGGGAATGGAACAAAGATTGGAGCAAGAAACTTTTGCCTGTCGGAAGTACCGAAGAGATACAACTTGAAAACGAAGACGGAAGCTTTAAAAGTTCTGGCGAAATAGCAACCCAAATAATGGAGTCCGTTGTGAGCAACGAAAAACAATGGCTCGAAGCTGTCAATGTACCTAACAATGGTGCGATTCCTAATTTACCAGATGCTTTAGTGGTAGAGCTTCCGGCCTATTGCGATGCAGGGGGGATTCAACCTGTCGCTATGGAACCGATTCCAGAGGGTATCGCAGCTACCATTCGCTTGCATGCCAGTATTCACCAACTCTTGGTGGAAGCCTATAACGAACAATCTAAAGGTAAATTATTACAAGCCATTCTTATTGAACCTACGGTAAACTCCTATCGAAACGCCGTTGACATGTGCAATGAAATGATGACCCTGCAAAAAGAGGTACTGCCTCCGCTTCATTAAATGTACATAAACCACCAACTCAAAAAACCACAGGCCTATGGGACTTGAATTCCTAGATTGGGCCGTCATCATAGCCTATCTGTTATTATCGATAGGCATTGCTTTTTTTGTGGTTAAGCATAAATCAAAGAACATCACTGACTTTTTTGTGGCAGGACGCAATTTGCCATGGTGGTTGTTGGGCACTTCCATAGCTGCGACCTGGTTTGCAACTGATGCTCCTTTGGCCGTGACCGCGCTGGTTCGAAGCAAGGGTATTTACGGCAATTGGCTCTGGTGGTATTTGGGTACCGGCATTATGATGATGGTTTTTTTCTATGCAAAATACTGGCGTAGGGCCGAAATATTAACCGATGCGGAAATGATTGAGCTACGCTACAGTGGTAAGTCAGCTTCCGTACTACGAGGATTTACAGCTGCTTTCTTTGGGGTTTTCAAAAACTGCATATCCATGGGATGGGTTATTCTGGCTATGCTTAAATTCTCGAATGTTATGTTGGGGTGGAGTGCGGAGTTCGCCCTTGGCATTACGTTGACTTTTGCGCTAGTACATACATTGACTTCAGGAATAAAAGGCGTTGTAGTATTAGACATGCTTCATTTTTCTGCCGGAGTTATTAGTACCATGATACTTGCGATTTTAGTACTTATCGATGTAGGGGGACCTACGGAACTTGCCACTCAAATTGCAGCAAGATCTGATGCTCCGGTAGCTGTGTTAGATATGTTTCCAGATTTATCGCATATTGGAGCTACTGAAATGCTAGCCTTTGTTTGCCTTATTGGCGTTTTATGGCTTGGGCAGGCACAAGGTGATGGCTATATTGTGCAACGTCTGTTTTCGGCAAGGACAGAAAAACACGCGATTAAAGCTTCGTTGTGGTTTGCCGTTGCCGGAGTGGTTATTCTAACTTGGCCATGGATTGTAGTAGGTCTCGGATCTATTGTAATTTTACCTATCGCCGAATCATCACCGGCTTTATTGGCAGACCCTGAATTGGCGTACCCCATGATGATTAATGAGGTGTTGCCCGTTGGGCTCAAGGGTCTTTTAATAGCGGCCTTTATGGCGGCATTTATGAGTACGATTGATACCCATCTATGTTGGGGAGGTTCATATATGGTGAATGATATCTATAAGCGCTTTGTCAATACAAAAGCTAGTGATAGTCACTACCTGTCGGTTTCAAGAATTAGCATTGTACTTCTTTTACTGCTATCGGCCGTGGCTGCTTGGCAAATGGATAGTATCGCCGGGGCATGGATTTACATCATCGAAATCGTTTCCGGAATCGCAATCATATTGATGCTGCGTTGGTTTTGGTGGCGTATCAATGCATGGTCGGAAATAGCGAGTATGATTTCGGCATTGTTTCTGGCTAATGGCTTTTTATGGATCAAATGGATGCATGGGTTCGGCTGGGTCAACGATAATGTATTGGCCCAAGTAAACGAGTGGTACCAAGATGATGTTGCTTTAATACGCGCAACAATGATTCTCCTATTGTGTACCGCCATAAGTCTGGTGGTGACTTTTGCAACCCAACCTGTTGAAAATGATAAGCTATTGACCTTCTATAAAAAAGTACGTCCGAAAGGATGGTGGGGACCTATAGCTGCCCAAGTTCCTGAACTTGTAGATACAAGTAGTTCACGTGATTCTTGGTTAGGTTTTGTGTTTGGAACCATCTTTTTAAATAGCATCCTTTTTAGTGTAGGTCATTTGGTATTAGGCAGTTACATTGTTGCGTTAATACTGATACTTGTAGGTGCACTATTTGGGTGGTTGACCCTAAAATTGGTGGAATCTGCAAAAACCCAAGAATAATTATGAACATCCAATACTTTGAACATGCAGAAACTATGAGTCATAGGGCGGCGCAATTTGTCCTTGAAGCGGTAAGGCGAAAACCCGACGCATTGCTCTGTACGGCTACCGGAAGTTCTCCAAAAAAACTCTACCAAATTTTGAAAGAAGAAGGCCAACAAGATAGCGCCATATTTCAAAAAACACGAATTATTCCATTGGATGAATGGATAGGCTTACCGACACCCAAAGGTTCTTGTAATGCCTATATCGAAGAACATGTTTTGCGTCCGTTACAAATTTCCGAAGAGCGCTATTTTGGGTTTAATGTGGCTTCAGAACATCTTGAAAGAGAATGTAATCGCATTCATGAGTTATTAAATAAGGAAGGCCCTATCGACATATGTATTTTGGGTTTGGGAAAGAACGGACATCTTGGTTTTAATGAGCCAGCAAACAGATTACAGCCGCATTGCCATATTGCAAACTTAGCACCTCAATCGCAGGAGCATAGAATGATCGATAGCAACGCAATAAAACCTACAAAAGGACTTACCTTAGGAATGCAAGATATACTTGCAGCAAAAAAAATTATTTTAGTGGTCTGTGGTGAAGACAAAGAATTGGCTACAACGCAATTGCTTCTGGGCAACATTACAAATGACTGTCCGGCAACATGGCTCTGGAAGCATCACAACGTGGAATGCCTTATTGTGAATTGAGCAACTCGTAAACAAATTAGTATGGCGAATAATTTTGAAAATAAAGTGGCCCTAATAACAGGGGCGGCGTCGGGAATTGGTCTGGCGATAGCGAAAAAATTATCAGATAAGGGTGCAAAACTGGCGCTGCTTGACCAAAACATAACAGCCATACAACAATTGCAGGTGGAGTTGCGGGGTGAAGTCGAGATCTACGCAGTCGATGTAAGTGACGAGCAGCAAGTCAAAAATGCTGTCGATGCCATACAAACAAAGTTCGGGGCCTTACATATTTTGATCAATAGCGCTGGCATTGTTGGAGATACCAATATTAAAAGCCATGATGCCAAAGTGCAAAACTTGAAAACGGTTTTTGACGTCAACTTCATCGGGAGTTTCCTTACCAGTAAATATTGTATACCCTTAATGCTGCAACAATCCTACGGACGTATTCTGCATATAGCCTCGATTGCAGGCAAAGAAGGCAATGCCGGTATGTTGGCCTATTCTGCATCAAAGGCCGCTGTAATTGCCATGGCCAAAGTACAAGGAAAGGAATATGCGGAAACAGGCATCACCATCAATGCGCTGGCACCGGCTGTCGTTCAAACCGCCATGGTAGATCAGATGCCGCTAGAGCAGGTGAGCTATATGACCGATAAAATACCAATGAAGCGCTGCGGATCGCTTAGCGAAGTTGCCAGCATGGCTGCTTTTATCGTTTCCGATGAAAACAGCTTTTCTACAGGCTTTACCTTTGACCTATCAGGAGGTAGGGCGACCTATTAAGCTAAAAACGCCTTATGCATAAAAAAAAAATTGATACTTCAGAAATTACCATTGGGGTAGTGGGTCTGGGCCTGATGGGCTGTAGCATTAGCACCTGTCTTTTGATGGCGGGGCACAAGGTAGTTGCCGTAGCGCCAATACCAGATGACTTAGTTTATGCTACAAAAAGGATAAAAGAACATTTACGAAAATCGCAGGAAGAGCAATTGATAAATGGCGTACCATCAGCCTATTTCGAAAATTGTACCATCACCGAAGACTATTCGAAACTCGCGGGGTGTTATCTGGTCATTGAATGTACGCTAGAACATCTTGATATTAAAAAATCGGTATACCAAAAAATTGAAGCTGTTGTTGGGCAATCCTGTCTTCTGGCCAGCAATACTTCAGCAATTCCTATTACAATTTTGCAGGAGCAGACAGAGCATCCCAAACGTTTTTTTGGTTTACATTGGGCCGAACCTTCACATGTTTCGCGCTTTTTAGAAATCATCTGCGGGGAGCATAGCGATGTGCAATTGGGCGAATCGCTGTATGAACTGTCGCATTGCTGGGGTAAAGAACCGACATTGGTTCGAAAAGATATTCGAGGCTTTATTACGAACCGCCTGATGTATGCGATGTACCGAGAGGCCTTTCATCTCGTGGAAAAAGGCTACGCTTCCATAGAAGATGTAGACCGAGCCTGTCGCAACAATGCGGGCCAATGGATGACCTTAGTTGGTGTATTTCGCTGGATGGACCTCACTGGAGTACAGGCCTATCACACGGTATTAAAAGACTTGTTTCCGACCTTGACAAATACAACTGAGGTACCAAAACTGATTGATGATATTGTAAAAGCCGGAGGAAAGGGAGTGTCAAACGCTAAAGGGTTTTACAGCTATTCTCCCGAGGAAGCCAAACTGTGGGAAGAGACTTTTCTTGAATTCAGTTATGAGATACGAAAGCTGGCCGCTAAATATCCAGTAGATGTGGTGGAGCAAAAATTACAGTCCAAATCAAAGGGGTAGTATTTTAATTGAGAACCTAAGCACTCATTCGCAACAATTGCTCCATAGGGCTAAAAATGTGCCCAATTAGCAAAGATTCATCTATTGACCAATTTCATCGAGCGCATGAATTGGGCTATTTATCTTCTAAGTCTTTTCTAGATTAAATAGCAGGGTAACCCCTATTTCGACTTGAATGAGCCCCAGATGAGAGCATTACTGCCGCCTTTTGTAGTGCACCTTTTCATCCTCGAGGCCATAACAGAGCGCAGCTTTTTTTAGTCCAAAAATTCTACCTTTCCGTGCTTCGTAATTGGCGTACAAAACACCATTTTTCCTATACGCTCGCTGCATACCTTCTTCTTTTCCCTGGTTGAGATTCAATTTTTTGTACAGCTCACCAGTTGGATACCATTTCGTTTGTGCCCCGTGAGCTTTCCCTGTATGATAATTGAAGTGTGCAATTAAGACATGTGGCGCAGCTGCAGACCATAAGTTTTTTGCTCCGTGTAATCTACCCTGATGATAAGTGGAAACACTTTTAAGATGACCGTCCGCATACCATTGTAAGAATTGGTTTTGTTTTTTACCGTGCAAGACTCCAAACTTTTCTTTCAAACGGCCATCTGGGTAATAACTTACAGCGTATCCCGAATACGCCTGGTGGTTCAAAGTGAATAATGAGGTTTTGTGATTGTATTGTAGGTCTGAATTTACCACTACGGTTTCCGGCAGCTCAAATAATATAGAGGCATCACCCCTTGATGACGGTTTTTCTTTTTGTGGAGTACAACCAATCAATAGCAAATTTAAATACAAAAATATCCAAAAAATTTTGTTCATGATAGTGAGTTTTTTGATCTACAATGGAGAGTTGAAAGCTCCGCGCCCTACAGCGTTTTTTTTCGAATACGCTATGGGCCTACCCAAAATTTACTTTTTATACTACTACAGTTTTACAACAATCACTCCCATCTGAGGCAAAGGCAAATGTAAGTTGCGGTGTTAGCTATAATAAAAAATGTCGTTTACATGATAGCATTTGGGGTGCCCTGTAAATCAACTGCAAAAAGGGCGATTATCGACCCCAAGTAAAATTCATTAATGATGTGATAATGATAAAATGCTTCGCCATCACTATGTTGTGTTGCAGCGCTATGCGCTCCAGAGATATCTAAGTCTGTTGGGTAATCTCCTGTGGAACTACATTTTCTGCCATAAATTAAAAATCCATCCGCCATGATACCCACCAGTTTTTCATCATCTTGAGAAAGTACGGTGTTTTCAGGTACATCTGAAGATTCTACATGATAGTGATATCCAGAAGGGCCATTGTGAGCGCCGGCATAATCAAAGGTTTGGGCAATTTCTTCTTCCAATGGCCTATTGGGGCCTTCCGTATCATTGAAAATAGGGACACCCGTTACAGAAATACCAATAGGTCCTAAACCAGTTGCAGAACTAGTAGCGGCTCTTTCTGGTGCGGCAGGAACGGTTACCGTAATACTTCGGTCGCCACCAATTTGACCGGGAGTTAAACGCTCAGCCACTACGGGTTCAATATGAAGCGGATTCGTCTCTTCCCAATAAGGAGACGTGTGGTTGGGCAAACCATTTGAATCAATGGTAATTTCATCTCCATCAAAAGAAATGGTCACCGCATCAGAATTAAATTCATCAAACGCGGCTAATGGGGTGCTAACTGCATCAGAAGGATCCTCTATTTCATCGGTATTTTCATTGTCGTCACTTGCATTATCATCGCTGCAGGATGTAATGAAAATAATAGCTCCAAAAAAAAACAATAGTGTAGATTTTGTGTACTTCATAGTAATCAATTTTTTTATTTAATAAAGGTGTTCTATAGTATAGATGCTTTTTAAGACCGTTTCTTGCGGTGGCCTCTCCATTTTTTGAAATACAGCGATTAGGAATAGCAAAGCTGCCATTGATGTTAGGCTGTTCTGTGTAGTAGTAAGCTGTTTTGCTGCTAGCAGTTGTTAAGAGCGGGGCAGAGCTGAATTTTAGCTGCTGACACCATCAACAATAGCATGCAAAAAACCACAGCAATTCAAGTGTGGTTTTTCTTTTTTACGTACTAAGAGCGCACGAAGTAGCTAAGGTCGCGAGGCCAACCCTACACAATGTATCGCATCTACTCTTTCCCCTTTACATTTTTATCGGTACGACCATTTTCATATAAGCCTTGCAAAGCGGTTACTTTATTACCGTCTGCTAAAAATCGTATTCTAAAACTATCGAGACCTTTTAACATAAACTCATTGCTACTATAGGGAATCAACTCATATTTGGTGCCACCACCTCGCTGATAGCATAGTTTACCTTTCTCGAAGATCACTTTACGTGGACCATAAATTCCTGCGAAGGCTTTCAATGTTTTAGTATCTAAGCTTACCGGATTAGTCTTTAAGTTTAGCTGGGCAAGTGGCCATTCGTAGAAAGCTTGTAGACTTTCGTCAGTGTTATTTTTGGTAAGCAATTCCAAAGCATTCTTATAGGCTACATCCAACGCATCTGCAGCGGGAGTCTGAATATGTGGACTAACCCCAGTGCCTTCCCAATTGGTATTAGTGATCGGGTTAATGGCCCGGCCAGTCGGTAACCAAACCATAAAACGATCTGTCGCCACAACCGAACCACCCGGATGAGCTCCACCACCAGTAGTTTCCCCTACAAGTGTGGCTCGTTCAAGGTGTTTTAAATTATAGCTAAACTCTTCCGCAGCCGAAAAAGTGCTACCACTGGTTAGCACATAAACGGGAGTATGCGGACTGCGCGTACCACTCACATGCGGTAAGGTCCAAGTTTGAGAATTTTGATCCGACGGACGGGTATAGAAATTGTTCAAATGAACGGGGTCGCTTTCAAAGAGGTAACTTGTTATGAGTTGGATCATTGCGGGACTGCCACCTCCATTATTTCGAAGGTCAATAATAATCGCATCGGTATTACTCAAAAAATTCATAACCGACACGGCAGTCCCTCCGGCGAATGCGACATTAGAAAAACTTCGAAGATCCAAATACCCAATATTTCCGGCCATAATTTTCACCTCCTTAAAACCAAAGTTATTTCGCTTCATGTTGTTGACACGCCGATTCAAGTAAGCGATGCTGTCTTCAGGTGTTACCGCCTGCCGTTGCGCAGCTATGCGACCAGGAGCAAAAGTGACCCTTAAATGTTTATCCTTGCTAATCGCTTGTAGATCTTCGGTTAAGGTGACGGCAAATTCCTGAGGATCTATGATGGCTTTATAATTGCCGTTCTCAAGTTTCGATTTCATACTTGAAGACATCTTAATAGCAACCTCAGGGAAAACATAGTTTGCGGTCAGTTTACTGCTTAGAGAGTCAACAACCGTTTGTTGTTCCTCTGGTGTTAATGGCGCCACCTTTTGCTGTGCGTTTAGTTGAGCGCCAAGCAACATTAAAAAGGCGACTATAACTACGGTAAATTGGCTTTGAGTTTTCATAATGTCATGTTTTTTGCACAATTGGTTCTGATTTTGTCTAAAATGATTTCCAATTGCTCGAGTTCGTTTTTTGTGATTCCTTGCAATGATGAATTTCTATTGTGATGAATAATGGGAGGAAGGGTTTGCAGAACTTCCTTTCCTTTGTTGGTGATTTCTATTTTGTAACGCCTTCTGTCTTCAAGATTCATGGAGCGTTTTAGGTATTTTTTCTGAACCATGGTATTAATCATACGCGTCATTGAGGCGTTGTCTTTAAAAATCAGTTCGGCAATTTCTTTTTGTGTAAAGTCTGGATACTCATTTAGAAAGAGGAGTACCAAACCCTGATCGATGGTCATGTCTTGTATTTGTTCTGAAATGTTTTTTTGTGCAAATTTTCGATACTCCTTAATGGTGCTTTCGATGACATGAAAAATTGTTTCCGACGGAAGAGCCAGGTTCATATATTATGTATTTGATATAAATATAATTGATATATCAATTATATAGTTCAATTTTAACTTTTTTTTTAATCTATAAGCTTCTCAATAGCTAAGTGTAGCTATCTTATTGAAGTGATACAGATCGCAGATCACAATTAAATACAGCAGTTATAGATAGTAGTTGTCCGTATCACTTTTACTTTCTAGCAGCTTTAAATTCACTGCCTTCGTACCATTTTGGAAAATTAGCTTCATTGGCCAATGTCAAGCCTACATTAAAAAAAAGTTGTAGGTCGAATTGCACTCCGCTTAATTCCATTGTCTCTGCCTGGTATTCATCTGATGGCTGATGGTACTTGTACGTAAGATAGTGGTCCTTGGCCTTTTTTATTTCTTCAATAGTTTGGTCAAATCCCTCGTAGGAACCACTTGCATATAGTGCAGGAATACCAATTTTCGCAAAGTTGAAATGGTCTGATCTAAAGAAATACCCTTTTTCAGCATCTGGATCTGGAATGATGTATCTGTTTTGTTCTAAGGCTGCCGCTTCTGCATATTCATCCATTTCAGATTGACCGTATCCGATAATTGTTAGATCCTTCATTTTACCCGGACTATCGAGCGCATCAATATTAATATTTGCTACTGTTTTACTAGGGGTATAAATGGGATTTTCAGCGTAGTATGCCGAACCTAGCAAACCTTGCTCTTCACCCGTTACAGCAATGAATACGACAGTACGTTTTGTCGTATTACTTTTTTTGAACGCTTCGGCTATTGCTAGTAGACCGGCGGTTCCAGAAGCATTATCGACTGAGCCGTTATAGATAGAATCGCCTTCAATTGTTTTGCCAATACCAAAATGATCCCAATGTGCAGAATATATAATAAATTCATCTTTTCGATCTGTACCAGGTATACGAGCAACTACGTTTTTGGAAACATCTTTTTTGATTTTGTTTTGAATCCCCACAGTTGCTTTTAATGCTAGAGGAATGGGTTGAAAATCACTATTTCTTGCAAGGGTCTTATAGTCTTGACCTTTTAATGTCGAAGCATCAAACATTTTTTTGGCACTTTCACCACTTATCCAAGATTCGACATTTAGCAACGGCAAATCACTTTCAATAACTAGTCGTGCCCCGCTCCAGCCAGATTCAATTACATTCCAACCATAAGAGGCTGGCGCTGTATCGTGAATAATGATTAGTCCGTCAGCTCCTTGTCGGGCCGCTTCTTCATATTTGTACGTCCAACGGCCATAATAGGTCATTTCATTGCCTTTAAATAGGGTAGAGTCACCTGATTGAAATCCGGGGTCATTAATTAAAACGACAGCTGTTTTACCTTTCCAATCAATTCCTTCATAGTCGTTCCACCCGTATTCTGGAGCAACAATGCCGTAGCCTGCAAAAACAAGTTCAGAATTTTCAAGACCAACTTCGGTTTCTACTTTGTTGGTTGTGGCCACAAAGTCTTTTAAGGCTTTTAAATTGAAACTTCCATTATTTCCTGAAATAGTCATATTTTCGGAAGGCGTACCTGTGATTTCTACCATAGGAACATCTTGAAAATAGCTATCACCATTGCCTGGTAAAAGGCCTAAGTTTTCAAATTCATCTTTTAAATAATTTACGGTTTTTTCTTCACCTTCTGTAAACGGTTTTCTTCCCAAAAAGGCATCTGAAGCAAGACGCTCCATATGATTACCAATAGTGGCTTGGTCAATTACAGCTACTTCTGCATTGTCTTTTTTTTCGTTCTGACAACTAATAAAAAGGAGTATCACTATAATTTTTAGAGCATTTTTCATAATCTGTGTTGTTTAAGATATCGCTAACATTGAGACCGAGGTTCTTGATTGTATTTTTTTAAATAGTCATAAAGAGCGTATTGCAATGTAAACAAATCAAACAGATAAAAGCTACAAAACCGCTTGCAAATGAGCCGATACGGCATAAGACAAAGGAATAAAAAATAAGCCTATATTTAAGGAAAGTATTTTAAATGAAAAAGCAACTGCGGTTCCAATGGATAACTATGATCTTTTTATCCATCTTCTTAGGGAGCAGCATGTATGCTCAAACCGACCCTAAGGCCACTCTTAAAGATTCCCCTACAACGATTATTGGCTTCAATCATATTGGTATCTCGGTATTCGACCTTGACAAAATGGTAGCTTTTTATGAAAAGGCGACGGATTTTGAAATCGTAAAAAGAGAAAAGGTGCAGCAACATGCCGCTGTGGACATCCTTTTTGGGCGATCTGATGTTGCCTATGAGCGGGTGACCTTTAAAGCCCCTAACATGCTGCTTGAATTGACGGAGTATGTAGGTCAACAAAATACTAAGCTAACAAAAATGCTTCCGCAAGGTCCGGGTATGACGCATACCTGTTATCAGTCTCCGTCTTGGAAATCAGGCTATGACAAATTCAAAAATGCTAAAATAAACCTTTTGAGTAGGGGAGATGAAGCTGTTGACTTAGGCGGCTATGGGGTGACCTACGCCTATGGCCATGACCCAGAAGGCAATATGCTCGAGTTAGAGCAAATGGAGGCGCACTTTATGAAACAAGCTGGTATGGACAGCCTTTGGTTACAACAAAATGATATGTGGATGACCCAAGTAGCGATTATGAGTCCTGATATCCAAAAAATTTCCGATTTCTATAGGGGCGTTTTGGGGTTTTCGCCGAATCGAAAAGCAAAACTAGAAGGGATGGAACGCTTAGATGATATTGCCGGCCAAGATGGAGTTGTGCTTCACGCCACCTGGTACAAAATGGATGGCTTCGGTAAAATGCTAGAACTTATGCAATATGAACATCCGAAGACGTCAGACAAACGCTCTAAAAAAGACCCCACCGCATTGGGCTATACCTTTTCATTGGAAGTTTCCGACATACAGCAAGAATATGAGCGCATGAAAAATATGGGTGTAGCATTCTTGAGCGAACCCCAACTTATTGGTGAATTCTATGAAGTATTTGCGCATGATGTAGATGGCAATGTCTTCTCTTTGCGACAGGTTGTAAGTAAAGCCTCTGCGTATTCCATGCAAAATTTTGATTATTGATATGCAACATAAACTACTAGGTATTCTCTTTATCAGCCTATGCTTTTTACAATCTTGTACGGAAAAAGAAAGCGAAGAAGAAATCGCCAAAAGAGCGGGGGCTGTTATCTACCAAACCAATTGTGCTGCCTGCCATAACGGTACACTTTCAGAGGCCCCGAAATTGGCTAGTTTGCAATTGTTATCTAAAGAAGCTATCATCAACACTTTGCGCAAAGGGGTGATGCGAAATCAAGCAAGTGCCTTGAGCAAAGAACAACATGAACAATTGGCAGCCTTTATTGCCGCAGGGAATGAGTCTGGGTCTGTGAATACCGTCATAGCCGGAAAATGTGATGAGGAAACTATCAATGAAACTCCCAATGCAATGCCTCTAATCGGCAATTGGGGTATGGGTCTACAAAACCAGCGCTATTACGATGGCGCTGATTTAAAGATTACTGCCGAGAATGCTCCCCAACTTAAACTGAGTTGGACATTTGCTTTTCCGAATGCGACACGAGCGCGGTCGCAACCTACCATTGTAGGCAACACCCTGTACACAGCGAGTCAATACGGAACCGTCTATGCCTTGGATCGCAAAACAGGATGTATTCGATGGACGTTTCAAGCCGATGCAGAAGTCCGTAGTGCCTTGGTCGTAGGTACCGATGAAAATGGGGCGGCCAGCCGTTTGTATTTTTCTGATTTTAAGGCAACCGTATACACACTCGATTTAAAAACAAAAAAACTCCTTTGGAAACGCAAAATAGATGAGCACCCTCTTGCTACAATTACAGGTTCTTTAAATGCATTTGAAAATCGATTGTATGTTCCGGTTTCTTCCATGGAAATTATTTCCGCCTATGATGAAAACTATGAATGTTGCACGTTTAGAGGGTCGATGGTTGCCTTAAATGCCGATACTGGAGAACAAATCTGGAAAACCTACACCATTGCCGAAGCGGCAAAACCGAATGGAAAAACCAGAGTTGGAACAACAAAAATGGGACCTTCGGGCGCGCCGATTTGGACCACTCCTACAATTGATACCAAACGTAAGGTCTTGTATTTTGGTACAGGCGAAAATTATAGCCGCCCGGTTTCCAAAACGAGTGATGCAATTATGGCTTTGTCTTTAGAAGATGGTAACATTCTTTGGACCCAGCAAATGTATGCCGATGACGTCTGGAACGGTGCCTGCGTGTATCCGCCCTACGGACCTAACTGTCCGGAGTATCACGGTCCTGATGCCGATTTTGGGGCTCCAGTAATTTTAAGTACTTCTGGAGAACGAGATATTTTATTGGCAGGGCAGAAGTCTGGTGATGTCTTTGCGCTTGACCCAGACAATAACGGAGAAATCATTTGGACCGCCTTAGTAGGAAGGGGAGCCATTATGGGAGGTGTGCATTGGGGAATGGCGAGTGATGGACAAACACTGTATGTTCCCATCAATGACCAAAATGAGTATAGCTTGCATAAAGACCAACCCATTCAACCGGGTGTTCATGCCTTGAATATCAGCGACGGCAAACGTCTTTGGTCAACCCTTGAAGACAATCGTTGTGGAGATGATGAAGAATGGCAGTGCGGTCCGGGTATCAGTGCGGCCATCACGGCAACTCCAGAAGTGTTGTTCGCTGGTGCTTTAGATGGCATGCTAAAGGGCTACCACACCAAAACCGGAAGGGAAATTTGGTCTTTTAATACGGTACGGAATTATGATGCCGTAAACGGTGCAAAAGCTTTTGGCGGTACTATTGATTCTGACGGCCCTGTGGTGGTTGGTAATCAATTGTTTATCACTTCGGGATATGCTAAATTCAATGAACGCCCCGGCAATGTGTTGTTGGCTTTTGAGGTAGGTACAAACTAATTAAAAATTAAGATTTGGAATTATTTGATTTAACGCATAAGGTCGCTATTGTCACAGGTGGTAATAGTGGAATTGGGTTAGCCTATGCCAAAGGCTTGGTAAAAGCGGGTGCAAAAGTTGCCATTTGGGGAAGAAATGTAGAAAAAAATGAAGCAGCCAAAAAAGTTTTGGAAAATTTGGGTGGCGAAGTGATGACATATGCAGCAGATCTGACTCAGGCTGTTAGGGCGCGCGAAGCGTTTCAAGCGACCAAAGCGCATTTCGGAAAAGTAGATGTCTGTTTTGCCAATGCCGGTGGTGCAGGCCCTCAAGGGCAACGCTTGCACCAAATAAGTGAAGATGATTGGAATGCTGTAATAAACCTGAACCTGAATAGCGTGGTGAACACGTACAAACCAGTTATTGCCGATTTGTTGGAAAGAGAGGCTCCTGGAAAGTTAATCGTGACTTCTTCCATCGCCGCTTTAATAGGTACGGGGTTTTCTGCTGGATATGCCACAACGAAGTCTGCAGTCTTGGGTTTGACACGATCGCTTGCGGTAGAATTGGGAAATAAAGGAATTCAGGTAAATGCGATTTTACCCGGATATATCGAGACAGAAATGTCATTAAACGCTCCAAAAGTGTTTCAGGAAGCTACCCTTCGGCGCTCCTGTTCAGGGAAGAACGGAACTTTGGATCAAATGGAAGGCATTGCCGTTTTTCTTGCTTCGAGTAGCAGTGATTTTATGACTGGTCAAAGTATTGTATTAGACGGAGGGCATACCATTTTCCCACTGTAAAAATGGCATCATGAGATGGAAATATGTTAAATGGGCGATTGTAATTACAGTTGTGGTACTTCTTCTGGTACCATGCTATCGCTATTTTGGTTCTATAGATTGGTCTAGAAAACACAGCACCAGAATTGCTGCGCTTCCCTTACTTCAAGCAAAAGACGATACAGGAGAATTTCGACTACCAGCAGGAGATTTTGAATATTTTGCTAGGGTAGCTGGCCTCCAAAACCAAGGCCCAGCTGTCATCTTATTGCACGGTTTTCCCGAATCTTCTATCATGTGGGCAGACTTGTTAAAAGAGGCTGCCAAAGAGGGCTATCGGGTAGTTGCTTTTGATCAAAGGGGGTATAGCCCGGGTGCAAGGCCCAAAGGCAAGGAGCATTACCAGATCGATGTATTGACAAATGATGTAATAGCGGTTGCCGATCAGCTGGGCTTTGATAGCTTTCATTTGGTCGGTCATGATTGGGGGGCTGTGGTGGCTTGGAATACGGCCATCGAATATAATGAGCGGCTTCGCAGTTTGACGACCCTCTCCATTCCGCATTTGGGCGTTTTTTTTGATGCGGTGCTCAATGATTCAGAACAACAGCAACGAAGTGGTTATATAAAAAAACTGCAAAACCCATTTTTGCCTGAATATAAATTTGTAGCCAATCGACAGCAATTTTTTAAACAGATGATGCGTAATAGTCCGAAAGATCAACTGAAAGAGTATATCGCTTTACAGTCAGAATTGGGTGCGACCACGGCCACGTTAAATTGGTATAGAGCTTTGGATATAAACAAAATAGTTGGTGAAAAAACCTATATAAAAACAATCAATAGCCCCACTTT
Source organism: Maribacter sp. (assembly GCF_039974175.1). Lineage (GTDB taxonomy): Bacteria > Bacteroidota > Bacteroidia > Flavobacteriales > Flavobacteriaceae > Maribacter_C. The sequence goes on along the minus strand of NZ_JBDWJN010000010.1, from coordinate 954,004 downwards.
ATTTATCTGGGGATCAGAAGATATGGTAATTGCCCCTGCTATTATTCCCGAACAAAAAACTTGGATCGCAGCCTCGTACAAAGAAGTTGTCTTGCCTACAGGCCATGGGCTTATTCAATCACAAACCGACACGGTCATTGGTGCAATACTAACGCATTTTAAGGAAAATTAGCTTTGTGGTACTAGCCTAGGTAAGCGCATATTGATCAGCATTAATTTCCATAGCGTATAGCATCATTGTACCAGGGGAATATACTAATTGTCGCTGCCAGCCGTACTGTAGACTAACAATTTATGAACGACGCGTATTATACGTTTTGGTCATTTGGGTTTGCATAATGACCATGAAATATGGCCCTAGAGGTATGCAGCTTTATATCATTTCGAGGGCAGACTGTCTTTGGGTTCTGGATAGTTTCCGATATGCCATTCCCACTCTTTGTTGTCAATGCGGAGGTAATCTTTAAAATCAGCAGGTCCTTTCCGCTGGTATTCCCTCCAGAATATAATTTTTCCATTTTTCAGTTCAACTACTACCGTTCCAGTATCTGCAGAATCTTTTTCATAGCTAAAGGTATATTCGCCCGCACCGGTTTGCGTTTGTGTGTCGAACCAAAGCCTATGAAATTTCATTTTATATGCCTCAGTCAGTTCATCAAAATAGGGGCGAAGTTGATCATGCCCTTGATAGTACTGAATATTTGGAGGCTCCATATAGATCGCATCGACGTCAAAACTGCTTAGGGCCAAAGTGGTATTTTGAGTTGACCAGCCGATGGCAACCTGATTCATGAGGGCTTTGAATTCGGCCTCATTAAGCTTGTTCTCCTTTTGACAGGCGCTAAGTATAAGCATTGGAACAAAAAACAGGGCTATTGGTTTTTTCATCGCTTGGTATTATCAAAAGAAGCAGCTGTTTAAACTGCGAATGGGCAAGTTGTTTTGGTCAGCTTAGGGCTAAGGATAAATACCTTAGTTTTCAATTGCATTATAATTCTTTAAATTTTCCTCAATAGTCTTTTTCAGGCTTGCTAGATTGGTTTCCTCCTGTGCTTTAATAGCACTTCCCATTAAAACCATGATGGATTTTGAGACCATCCCATTTCCGGTAGCTGTAGTACTTGAAGTGATTTTGGTTTTTCCACCCATAGGCGTCATTGAAAGTTTATAATCCATATCCATAAAATCTGAGCTAAAGTTCATCGATACAGATTCGTCTGGCACAATTTCGGTAATGGTTTCTCGAATAGTCATTTCCTGTCCATCATCAATAAAATAGACATCTGAGACCGCACCTACTGCATTGGGTGTGCCACTCACATGTTCAATTTTTTGTAAACCTTCTAACCATGCTGATAATTTCTCTTCATCTTGACTAACCGCCCAAGATTCCGCTAATGGCTTATCGACTAGTATTTCGCATTCATAAGAGAGTTCCGACTTGATTATACCTAAAAGGAAAAACCCGATAATCAAGAGGGCTAAAATTCCAAGGATGTACTTTAAATATTTCATAGGTTTTATTTTGATATATTTTAATATGCTGCTGTAGCCGCTTCAATTAGCAATAGAGCGGGAGGTTATTTCATTCAGAAAAACCTGTCTGAATCAATGGGGGAGTGTCGTAACAAGGTACTAAATTTCTTTAGAAACATCTGGTGTATGGTGGTGGTTACTAGTTGCAAACTAGCAGTTGGGGGACTTACAATTTGTAAAAACCTTAGATGGCGACCCCTTGCTATTTGCGGTTTGAAGTCTAGAAAAATTTATAAACTGCTTGAACTGTTGGTAGTCAGTCCGCATTATTTTCCGAAAGTTCTTTTGCCCTTTTATAATATCGTGAAGCCTTCCTTTCCTTTTTTAATCCTTTGTATATATCTCCTAATCCATTTAAAGGTCTTGCAGCCTTGGGATGTATTTCTGCCAAAAGGGTGAATAGGTCTAGGGCTCTATCATAGTGTTCATTTTCCAAATAAAAATCAGCTATTGAACAGCCCCTGTTCATGCTCAACCTGCTGATAAAGCCTGTGTTTATGAATTCATTTACCAAAAGGTCAAATTGATCAAAGTTATTCGCGCGTATGGCGTTTCTAGTCAAACTGAACATCGTCCAATCAGATAAATCGGTCGAAAACCCGTACTGCGCGGCTCTCTTTTGGTAATAGGCATAAACATTAGGCAAGCCTCCCGCATTTCCGAATTCTTTAAGACTGCTGAATTGTAATTCGGGATAGTAGTTGAAGTACTTCTTGAGGCCGTGATACAATGTAGTGAAGGGGGTAGATCGATGTTCTTCTCCTTCCAATTCAGCAAAGGTCCAACGCATTGTTTTTGGAGCTTTGTTTCTTAAAAGCCGAGATAGTTCATCCGTTCCATCTTTTACCACCCCTTCGTTGGTTCCTGAAGTAAAATAGAGTTGTTTATTGAACTTGGGATTTTCCTCGAGAAGGCTATCTACAATCCTGATTTTTTCCTTTACTGGAAATGGACTTGCTGCAATATAGGCTTCAAACAAATCTGGCGCTTTTGTCATCGTTTCTATTACGAATCCCCCGGCATAGGCCCAACCAAATAGCATTCGTGTCTCTGATGTACGGAATTCTGTATTGACATAGTCAATGACCTCGGTTTTGATATAGTCTCGATACTGCTGTGAATTGGTACTATAGTTCCTGTTTCTATCTGAAGGGTTTTTTGTAATACCGACTACAATGAACTCGGGAGTTTGTTCAAATTCTACAAAAGATTTTTGCAAACTTACAGCATGTAAAAAATAGCGCTGCCCGTCTAGCACATAGAGCACGGGATATTTTGTGTCAGAGTTTGCGTATCCATCTGGCAAGAAAATTTGAAGCACCCTCTCGTCATTGAGTACCTGAGATTGCATTGAGATGGTAGAACCGACAATGTGATCCTCTCTGCTATGCTGTGCAAATGTCTTGCAACAGCACGAGCAAATAAAAATTGCGATTAAAATTCTTGTATGCATATGTTCATGAGTTACAGCTACTAAAAATTTAGCCATGAACTAAGGTCATCGGCTAGTCAACTGCCTTGCCACTTACCGGGCTACTTTATTCTTTGGCTAGAAAGGCTTTGGCTTTTACGATAAACTCCTCTTTGGTTTCGCCTTCGTGGGCCCCGTGTGCTACATTTGGTAAGATCCAAAGATCGGAGTTTGGTAGGTTTTTCTTTACTCGGGCTACCTCTTCCAAATCCATTCCCTCATCATCGTCGCCCAACATCATTAATACTTCCGGTTGTATGGTCTGTAGATCTTCATTGGTTAAGGCAACGGTATAGTTATTAAACTGCTCCATTAAGGCTTTAATCTTTTCATCGGTACCATGATAGGAGGTTAACCATGGGAAATTAGCTCTGTTTTCGAATGTAAAGGCTTTCTGGAATTCTGGAAAATCATTGACCGTCCAGGTACCCACGGCCCCTATAGTGATCATTGATTCTATCAACGACGGGTTTAGTAGTGCAAGCTGATATAGCACATCACCTCCAAAACTAAATCCAATGGCTTGAATCTTTTGTAGTTTCAAATGTTGAACTAAGGCGTTGAGATCTTCAGCTACCGATTTTAAGGATAGCTTTTCCTTAAACGCGTCAGATTTCCCATGCCCCGTTAAATCTATTAGGTACACTTCATATTCGTCAAAATCGTTAATATAGGGTGCCCAAGATTGGGTAGAAAGGGTATACCCATGTAAAAGTAACAAGGGTGCACCTTGACCATAGCGTTCATAATATAGCTGCTTTCCATTAACCAACACCAATTCTGATTTCTTTGGTGTTTGTGCGAAAGAAAGCGTTGACATTAGAATTAGTACTATAAGAATGGCGTTTTTCTTCATTTCGATTGCCCTTGATTTTGTATTCTAGCTACTGACAAGAGAATATGTATAACACCTTTCTCACTTATCATTTTAGCTGCAATTTATGAAATCGAAGCATAACCCTATATGCAGAGATACGAATTCCTCGATAATTTTCTAGTTTCTTAAATGTTAGTCCATCATACAACCAACTATAAAGCGACCTCCTTTTTTAAATCATTTGTTTTTTTTCGAATCACTAAGAATTTGCAGTAGTTCCATAGCCCGAACGCTGCAGTCGAGTTAGCTTCCATTACCGAAGATTCGTATCAACCTATGTTAGCACCTGGAGGTAAAATCTAAATAAAAATGCTAATTTCCATTTCGGTATTGACTGCAAGGCGAAGCTTTTTTCTGATTTCAGCTTTAATTGGAAGAATATATGCACCCATTTTTGTGTCATACCAAATAGCCGTTTCCCATTGCACGGCATCAATTCGGGCAAGTGCTTTCATCCTTCCCCAGCCTTCTTCTTGCCATCCTAGGTTTTTCCTTATTTCTTTGGATATAATTTTTGGCAAGGAGACAAAATACCAACCACTTGGCGCATCATCTTTCCACATTTTGGTCGAAAATACATATGCAATTTTACCATTCATAGCATTGGAGAAACCCTAGTTACATTTCTAGTTTGATGCTTACTTGCGTGCTATTAATTCTTCGTATTCCAATTTGTTTCGTTAAGTATCTTATGAAAGATCTCCGTATTTTCATAAACACCAGAAAAGGCTTCAGCTCCTGGACCATAGGCAAACACGGGGATTAGTGTGGCCGAATGCCCACCGGTAGAAAAAGTACCTGTAATTTCATTATAATCACTATAAGACTCGCCCTCTTCTGTTTTTTTTGGAGTTGACGATAAGGTAAATCCTCCAGTTTCATGATCTGCTGTAACTATTACCAATGTATTGCCATCCTTCTCGGCAAAATCCAATGCTTTGCCGATAGCATCATCAAAATCAATTAGCTCTGAGATCAAATAGTCAGCATCATTAGCATGCCCTCCCCAATCTATTTGTGAACCTTCTATCATCAGAAAAAAATTGGAATGAGCAACATCCTTAGTAAGAAATGCTATACCTAGTGCAGTGGCTTTAGGTAAAAAATCACCACGTCCTTTGGCAACAGGTTCCATGGCGTCATCTGCTAAGGCGTATCCCATTTTCGAATACTGTTTTATTCTTTCAAAATCGCCCAAGGCCGTAGTATCTATTCCAAATCCTTTTGCTTTCAATTCGGCTATTAAGTCTTTCTTATCTGTTCTTTTATTAAAAAACTTTGTTCCGCCGCCCGCAAAAAAATCAATATCAGAAGCTACCATATCTAAAGCAATGTCTTCATATAAGCCCCTATTTATGACATGCGCGTAGAAACTTGCGGGAGTAGCATGTTGTATGGATGACGTAGAAATTACTCCAGTTTTGATATGCAAAGGAGACACTATTTCAACTAAATTTTCAACTTCAGTTGAATCATCGGCAACCCCAATTGCCCCATTATAGGTTTTTACTCCTGAGCCAAATGCTGTGGCACCTGCCGCAGAGTCAGTAATATCTTCTCTTGAGGAGGATGTTTTAATAAGCCCTATATGCTTAAAGCGTGCGAAATTCGGTTTTGTTTTCTTAAAATAAAATGCAGATGAAATCTGTGACAAACCTGTACCATCTCCAATAAGTAAAATAACATTTTTAGCCTTTAGAGGTACTTCCTTTTGCACCATTTGCGATTTACAAGAGAACAATGCTATTCCTAGCAGTAGGTAAGTCAGGTTTTTGAATGTCATGCGTGTATACTTAAATTATGCTAAGGTTTTATAGGGTACCAAGTTAATCTATTTCTTTAATTCTAGTAAGTGGTGTAAATGGCTTACTGTTGCCATAAGTTGCAAACCTGCATACGAGAGAGGAGGCCAGCCGCAGCGGAAGGTCTTGGTTCGGCCATATACACTATCGCTATTTAATCGGTGTTGTTTGCAGGTTCATTTTTTAATATTTCTTCGATTTCGGCATGTAGTTCTTTCTCGGCATTAACGATATCTAAAATAGTCATCATGAGCATTTCTTTCTTTATTTTATCGGTCTTTTCAATGTTTTGAAGTAAAAAATCCATTTGTCTTTCTAGTCTCATTTCCAGATTTTCTTTTCTTTCTTGAATATCAGCTAATGCTGATAGTCTTTCATAGGCTATCAATTCAATCTTAGCATTGGCCATAGCATTCCACGAATTGGTTTTAATACTGGGTGCATGAATACCATTAGATTTTGTAATCATATCGTATATAGAGAATTCTTCATTAGTCAAGTACTTTTGAATACTATCAACAGATGCCAGTTGTTTTGGAATTGTTTTTTCTATATCTGCGGCGCTTTCTTTCAATTCCTTTTCGATAGATGAAAACATTTGACTTAGATATTTCTTATCCTTTCTATCCTCATTCCAATTATTGATAAATAAGGCAATCAATATTCCGATGATTACGGGTACAATTTCTCTGATAAATTGCTTCATTCTTTTGTATGTATTTGGGTGGAATCTGCTCCCAAGATAAGATATATTTTTTCTTGCTGACCGATAGCAATAGTATAGGGTAAAAAGTCACCCTATTTCTATAATAGCGCCTTGATTACTGTTGTAGACAGCTGTCGTAGGCGAACGCCAGCGGGTGCCAGCTGTGGCATGCTTACTTTTGATGGCCGAGCAGAATGCTAATATTGGTAGGGAGCATAGCTTTACTCTTTTCTGCTTTTTAGGATTTTTTTAATTTTCCTTGAAGGTTTCATTTTGTTATCTGCGTTGGAACAATAGTTAACCAAAACTTCTTCTGATTGATTATAAATTTCATCATTACTTAATTGTCGCTCCGTGTTTTCTAGCACAACCTTAGACATTGCTGCCATGTAGAGGCCAAGTAAATCATCATTTCCTTTTGTCAATTCCAATGCTTTCTCTCCAATTTCAAAAGTATAGTCAGGAGTTCCAGTCATCCATTTTATAATATACTGAATTGATGTCAATCGATTTAACTCAGACGTATTTGTAGGGTTGTTAAATAAATAATTGGCACATAGCAGCACATTAGCTTGTTCAGTCTTGTAACTTTCTACAGAATTAAATTCATAGTGCTCTAATTCATTAAAATTTTGTGCAATTGATACATGAGAAACGAGTAAAACTGTTATGACAAGAATGATTTTTTTCATAAAAAGGTTTTTGTTACATATGATCTATGATACTAGAGTAAAGTAAGGTTACAATATTTCTTCAATTGTGAATATTTGTACTGTTGACAGCACAACCAAGATGCTCGCAATCCGGGAACTGTTGGGAAAAGCTATGTTTTATATGTTGTTGGCAAATGTTTATTATAGGTAATTAAAAAATAGTTCAACAAAAACACCAAGAATAACACTTAATATAGCTGCCAAACGCGACAAACGTTTTAATTGAAATGTGTTTGCAAATGCTAGCCATAGACATAACACCGCACAAATCGATAAAATTATGGTTCCGTATAAAGGTACTATGCTATTGAAAAGACCTATTTGATTAAAAAGAGGATCTAGCAAAGCAGTAAATCCAAAAAGAGCTAACGTAAAATTCGTCTTTTCATGCCCAATAAATAGGTAATAACTTGCAATTATTAGTTCAATACTAATGGCCAATGGACCAAATTGGTTATAGTATGCTCTTTTAAAATATGCCTCAAATCCTTGAGGAAATTCAATCTTTAATATAAATGCTATACTTAAAGCAGCACCAATACTCAAAAGTAATAATGAAATATTTTTTCTTTTTTTCATGAGGCCATCTGAATTTTTGCCAACAATTGTGTATAGTAATACGTTAGTATATGCGCAGTATGCGTACCACAAGATAAAAAACTAATTAAATAAATTCGTACAACTACCGACGAGAGCCTGTCATAAATAGGTCAGTAGCAAGCGAACATTGTACTGTAATCTCTAAAGCCCAAAATTCAAGTAATAGTTTGCAGGGGTATTGCGGTTTTCAGTAGCGCAAGCAATTTTTTTAAGCTTGGTATACCCTATAACAGGTCTTGCATCAACTTCTTAATATCATTCGTTTCAAATAGCTCTTGTCGCATAGCCGTATAACAACTAGCAAAGCGCTCATTCCCAGAAAGCCCACCAAAAAGCGATTCTAGTTGAAGGAATGCCAAGGAGTTATTGGTGGTTTCTTTCGCGGCTTGATACAGTTCGTCTTGCATCGCATCAATAATTTCTAGGGGTTGTCCGTTTTGGTCCGCCTGTTTATCGCTATAATAACACCAAGCCGCAATCACCAAGGTGGCGAACTTAATGCTACCGCCAGTAGCCAAATTCTCGTGAATCGTCGGAATTAAAAATTTAGGCAATTTGGCCGAGCTTTCCGAACAAATACGGCTGACGCTGTCTTTGATATTCGGGTTGGCAAAACGTTCGAGCAGGCTGTTTTTGTAGTCCTCCAAATCAATGCCTTCGATGTTTCCTAAGATAGGGGTGGCCTCTTGGTCTAGAAAGGCACCTAAATAGCTAACGAAGGTTTCGTCTTCCATACAGACATTGATAGTAGGGTGGCCGTGTAGTGCTCCTAAAAGCCCCAAAACGGAATGCCCCGCATTGAGCAGTCGTAGTTTCATCTTTTCATAAGGCCCTACATCAGCTACGAATTGTACGCCTACCTTTTCAAAGGCGGGTCGCCCATTCGAGAACTTATCTTCTACCACCCATTGTATAAAGGGCTCGCAGGTAACAGGCCAGCCATCTTGTACACCATAGTTTTGTGCTAGCGATTCGATATCTGCCGCGGTAGTAACTGGAGTAATACGGTCTACCATGCTATTCGGAAAGCAAACTTCTTGGGCTATCCATGTTGCCAGTTCAGGGTCTTGTACCTCGGCAAAGGCGAGGAGCATCTTGCGCGCCATGTCTCCGTTATGCTCAATATTATCGCAAGACAGTACTGTAAAGGCGGGCAAACTTCCATCGCGGCGTCTTTTTAAAGCTGCTGTTAAAAAGCCATAGACTGTTTTAGGGTCGTTTGGGTTTTGTAATTCGTGTTGTATGTCTGGGTTGTCAAAATTGAACACCCCAGTGGTAGGGTTAAAATTATAACCACCTTCGGTGATGGTCAGTGAAACAATTTTAGTACCTGCATGCGCCATACGCGCGATGACGGGTTCTGGGTCGGTGATTCCTAATTTAAAATCGACTATCGAACCTATGACTTCCGCATCGATTTTTCCACTAGGGTGTTTGACCATCAGGGTATACAAATGGTCTTGGGTTTTGAAAATATCGTAGAGATTGGTATCCGCTTCGCGCAACCCAATCCCGCAAATCCCGGTCGGGGGCACGGGGGCGGAGGTCCCCGCGCCTTTTTTGAGTTGGTTTAGGTAATATGCTAAATGCGATCGGTGGAATCCGCCGACGCCGATATGTACGATGTCTGCGTTAGCTTCAGAACGTGCGTATTTGGGCACGGGAATACGGGTTCCTATGGCTGCTAAATTCGCTTGATTCAGTTGTATTGGGGTTTCCATGTGTATGCTACCGTGTTTGTCTCGATAATCGAGATTTAATTTGTTCTAGAGCTGTCTTTACATCAAAATGTATTTTCCTTGAAAGTCTTTTGGGACTATCCTGAAGTGGTTTGCTTACCACGTTTCAGCGCCCAATAGGCGAGTGCGAAATAAATGATCGTACAAAGGAAAGCATAGGTGTAAAAGAGTTCCCGATTTGCGATATAATTGGCTTCTGTAGTACTTCCAAATAGCACATTACAGGCCAACACCAAAGTAGCGACCAAGGCCGAAATAGCTAAAAATTTTAATCCCCTGGAGAACATAGAAACATCCTTTGGAGTACTAATTTCTTCCTTTGCTTGCTGTTCTTGAAAGCGTTCGATGGTTTCGTTTCGAACTTTTTCTTCCTCAACTTCTTCACGATAGTCTTGCTTCGCTCCATACCGCGACGCGAGCAAGGTATACACCGCAATAGTAAAAAACCAGGTGGGGATAAAGAGATAATAGAAGGAAATCACATCTAAGGCATTCAAGCCAAAACCGAAGACCAAGCCCAAGGCCCAAGAAGCAACGGCAGGCATACTAAAGGTTAGCCTGCGATACGAAGACCAATAACGCGTAAAGCCTATTCTAGGGAAAAGCTGATGTTCGGCAAATACAATTGCTCCCACAGGAACCACCAGCAAGCCTGCATAGGTGAGTAGCGGCAGTATTTGTGAAAACACAAAAGGAAAACAGGCGATGGCTACGGTTACCAACCCGACCACTATGGTCGTTCTCCTGCGAGAATGGTTAAAGAAGATCGCTTGTGCTGCCAAACCTGCTCTATACAAATTCGTAATCGCGGTCGTCCATCCCGCAACAATAACAATCACAAAACCAGACCAACCTAGGGCATAATAGGCTACATCACCCGGGTCGAGTTCTACGATAGACTTTCCTAAGATAACCGCGGCTCCAGCACCCATGATTCCGGCAGCAATCCAAGCCACATAATGACCAAACATCATACCGGTACTGGTGGCATATCCGTAGTTCTTCTTTTTTGCAAAACGCAAAAGGGCCATATCAATCAATCCGAAATGGGTAATGGTATTGGCGGCCCAACCAAAACCGATAACTTCGACCAATCCAATTCCGGGGTCGCCGTCACTGTTGATGCCCGTCCAGATGCTTTGGTCGCCTAGGGTCAGAAAATCGGTCCATCCAGCGGGTAAGGTTTTATCCAAAACATCCAAAGACAAAGCGGGTAATAGCACCATAGCGCCGCTTGTAAACATCACAAAAAGCCAAGGTGCACAGATACCTGAAAATTCAGAAACGGCATTAAAACCATATAGCGCAATGGAAACCACAACGATGCCTACGGCCAAAACGATCAAAATAAACCAGGCATTGGTAGGGTACCAATTGAGCTGCGCTGGAATATCAAAGGCAAAGCGTACTGCTGTCGATGAGACCGTAATCATCGCTGCCGAAATCACCGAAAAGATGATGACATTGGCCCAGTTATACAATTGGGTCATCGAATCACCTGCAATCTTGTTCAGATAGGTATAGAGGCTCAGTCGCGTATCAACAGCAATAGGGGAGGTGATGAACCGCCAGCTCAATACAGCAAGAATATTACCAATCAGCAGACCTAAGATGATATCCATGGTTTTGGCACCAAGTGCCACAAAGGTCGCCCCGATGACAAACTCGGTTGCAGCTACGTGCTCTGCAGCGTAGAGACCGGCAAAATGGGTCCAATCGTGTAATTTGTGTTTTGCTACTGGTAATTGTTCTTCTTCGAGCTTTTTGAGGTCGTCGAAATTGTTGGAGGTACGCATAGGTTTGGTGGGTTATTTTGTAATTGGCCTAAGATAATAAATATGTTTTTGATTTGGGGCGGTCGCAACGGCAGTAAAAAGACTATACCTGAATTAAGGGATATGTTTCCTCAAATAATTTTATAGCTTCGTAGGCGTTAGTCTATCATGCCAATCACTATGAAGCAAGCTCTTTTTCTAAAATTATATTTTTCCTTTGCATCACTAGCAATTTGTACGATTTCCTTAGCCCAAACACCTACCGCCGATTTAGATTCCATTACTGAAGATTCGTATCAGCGCATGTTAGCACGGCAGGCAGCTGACCAAAGTGAGCTAGTGTATCCCCCTTTTGTGGCTCCTGAGTATGATACTAGTTTAGCAAGTTATACGGTAACCAAGGTGCCGAGCCCAAGAGGCGAGGGCATTATTGGTTCTATCTCCGACCCTAATGACATTATAGACTTTGCAGCGGAGCAACGCATCAATGAACTACTGTATGAATTGGAACAAAAATCTTCAGTGGAAGTGGCCGTGGTCTTATTACCGAGTATAGGTTCTGAAGTTCCGAAAAGTTTCGCGGTAGATTTGTTCAACCATTGGAAAATAGGAAAGGCTGATACTGACAATGGCCTCTTGATCTTAACGGTGATGGACCAACGTCGTACAGAGTTTGAAGTAGGCTATGGACTAGAGCCTATTTTGTCTGATGTGGTTTGCTACCGCATTGGTGTTAATGAAATTGTACCTAGCTTTAAGAAAGGTGATTTTGGAGGCGGTATGGAAAAGGCCGTGCTGCGTGTTAAGGAATTTTTGGAGAACCCTGCCGCTATTGATGAAGTATATGGTTACAGTGTGGTTCACGAAGAGCAGGCTTTTGAATGGCAATGGTATCACTTTGCGCTATTGCTATACAGTTTGCTGTGTATCATATTTGGATGCTGGTATTTTGGGCAGGCCTTTGACATTCAACTTTCCAAAGACGACTATTATGACAAATACCATCGTCTCGATAACTTGAAATTTGGTTGTATCCAATATGTATTTCCCTTACCCATGTTATTCTTCGCGAAAATGGCAAAGAAGCGTCTAAATAGATACCGTTACGCAGCTCGCTTTAGTAAAAAGAACGGAAAACCAATGCTTTTAAAAGATGAATGGCGCGAAAATGCCTTTTTGGAGGCAGCCCAGATTTTAGAGGAAAAATTGAATTCGGTTCGTTATGACGTTTGGGTCACTGAAGACCAAAGCGATATTATGATTCTAGAATATGAAGGTCCTAATGGCCGCAAGTATTCCGATTGTAAAGAATGTGGTTATAGAACCTTTGGAAAGAAAAAATCAAGGGTGACCAAACGGCCTACATATGATGATGAGGGAGAACGGGTTGACCATTATGAATGCCGAAACTGTAATTATAACGAAGACAAAGTGATCGTTCTATCGACCCTCGTAAGGGCCAGTGAATCATCATCTTCTTCAGGTTCTTCCTGGTCGTCTTCTTCCAGCAGTTCTTCCTCTAGTTTTGGCGGTGGAAGTTCTGGTGGCGGTGGCTCAGGAGTAAGTTGGTAAGGCATTTCCTTGGGAAGGCAAACTCCAATTTGTACGCGGCACATTGGATTGCTGTTGCATCGAGCCTTTCTGCTTTTCTCATGACAAGCTATGGCGGGATGGATTTTTCCAATTAGTTGGTTCTCGACTCCGCTCGAACTGACCGTAGTTTTAGCTTTCCCTTGCTTGTATCTATTTATCGGCCGGCAATTCAGCCAAATCTCGACTGCTTTCTTTGGAGTCTTCCACCGCTATTCGCTCGGCTTCTTTTTTTATACTGCCGTAGGTAAAAGGTGCCAACATTAGTCCGATAAATGTTTTTGGGTAGTTGGGCATGGCATTGATACCGATATCGTCGCCGGGTTTTTCTCCTTTGGGCATATGAAAGGTACCGAACAGATGGTCCCAAATAATAACATCGCCGCCATAGTTGGAATTGCCTTCATGTATTTTTTTAGAATGATGGTATCGATGATTTTTTGGAGAAGAGAATATATAATCAAAGGGCCCTAAAAGCACATCCATATTCGTATGCTGAAAACGACCAATGACCCTGCCTACCAATCCCGTAACAAAAACAATCTCCACCGGCGCCTTGATAAATGCAAAGGGTATCGCCCATAAAAGTCCAGATATAGTATATTCCAACGGATGAGACCTGGTGCCATTAAACCAATACAGCCGTTCGGAAGAATGGTGTACGGCATGCCAGCGCCACATAAATTCAGATTCGTGCATCCAACGATGGTACCAATACCGGAAAAAATCGGCTACGGTCAACAAGAGAAAGACTTGAAGTATTGGATGCAAGTTGGTAGGCCAGATTTCCTGCCCAATTGTTGGAGATATTTCCTGTACAACTACCGCCATGGTACCCAGACGTAGCGGAACGTTGATATAATCTCCCCAGAGCTTACTGCCGAAAAACAGCATGATGTCAACAGGGGTTTCATCGTCTTTGATCCACTTTTTGCTATAAGGAATAAGCCGTTCCAAGGGAGCGAAAATAAACCCAAGGATGAGGAACATAATAATGGTATCTACAAAGGTTCTGCTGGTATAACCATCCTTCACCATTTCGAACCCAACATATACTGTCAAGATCATAAATACCGGAAAAATGGCAATCTGTAGTATTTTCTTGAATACCGTCCCTTCAATTTTCTCTGCAAAGGGGTCTATTTTATCAAGCAACCACCGAAAAGGGCCTAAAATGTATTGATGAACAAAGCGTTCGAGCGGACGAAAGAACGTATCTAAGAAAGCACCTATTTTTTGAAGCATCGGGTATTGGTTTATAGTTTGCTAGATTCAACTTCTTAAAGATAAGAGCGTTAAGCCACAAACCATAACAAATATGTTCAAATTACTAGGGCAAATGGTTATTTGTTTTCACACAAATTCAAGCGGCATAAGTGCACTTGGTATATTTTGTCTTGAATGTTAACCTTTTGTTTATCAAAACATAAAATACAAGAATGGGGAGCAAAACCCCAAGAAGTTTTGATAACATAGAGATTTACACCTAAAAACAAGAAATTATGAAAACCAGAATGAAGCTTTTAATCGTTTTCCTTAGCATTGGAGTTTGCCTTCAAAGTTGTAGCAAAGACAATTTTTCAGATATCATACTCAGTCAAAATGCAGATGCGGACCCTCTTAGCGAAGAAGTTGCTACCGGCGCACTAACTATCGAAGCTTTTTTAAAAGATCCGATTACGATTACAACGGCAAGAGCTTTAACCCTGGAAGAGGCCCTAGATGTAATGCTGGTTGAAATTACCACTACAGATGGCCTCTCTACCTTGGTCTCTGAAAACTATCGTGATTTACCAGCAAATATTGAATTGCCACCCGGCACCTATAATATGTTGATGTCTAACTTTCCGTTGAGCGAAGTGCGATTTGATGATGGAGTTTATGGGGACTATATTCAAAACTTTGAAATAACTACCGGAAACAACACGGTTTTAAACCCCGTCTTAACACTACTTGATGTGGCTACAACTGTAAATTTTTCAAGTGAAATAGTATCGGCCTATCCTGATATTTCTGCCTATGTAGCTAGATCTCAGGTGAATGCTATGGCGTTTGGTGAATTCCCATTGAATATAACGTATGAAGTTACAGATAATGGTCGAAGAGGTTATCACAGTTTATTTTGGGGGAATCATGCCTCCGGTTTCACTAAGGATGCTGGTGAATTATTCATTCTTATTTCCGCTACAGGAGCAGCGGGTGAAACTATTCAGATTTCAAGAGTCATAGAAGGCATGACTAGTAATCAACATTACAATATCAATATCGAAATGACCGATCCTAGTACGACATCACTTGATGTGACGCTTGAACCAGAGGAAGATAACACTGAAATTATTACATTTCCGCTTTAAGAATATTGCTGTCATATCGAGCGGAGCCGAGATGCTTTCATCTTGGAAGCTCCTTCTCGACTCCGCTCGTACTTATCCTTGTGGCCGGCTAGAGATTGGCTGCCAACCAATCGCCAACTTCACTGGTTTTATAGCTTTTGCCACCATCGGCCAAGTCTTCGGTAACCCTACCTTCGGCCAATGATTTATTGACCACTTCGCGAATTGCTTGAGCTTCACCCACTAAATCCATATCTTCAAATAGCATGGCTGCAGAGAGCACTGTCGCTAGTGGATTGGCAATATCTTTACCCGCTGCTTGCGGATACGAACCGTGAATGGGTTCGTATAATGATACTTTACTTCCTACCGATGAAGAGGGCATTAAGCCCATACTTCCTGAGATAACCGAGGCTTCGTCGGTCAAGATGTCGCCAAAAAGGTTGGCAGTGATCATCACATCATAGGAGCTGGGCCACTGTACCAATCGCATGGCAACAGCATCGACAAATTCGTAGGATACTTCAACTTCTGGATAGTCTTTCTCCAAAGCTTGAACGGTCTCTCTCCACAATCTCGATGATTCCAAGACATTGGCCTTATCAACACAGCACAAACGCTTGGAGCGCTTCATGGCCATATCGAATCCTTTTCTAGCCAGACGTTCGATTTCATGACGCTCATAGGTCATGGTATCGTAGGCGGTGTTACGATCATCTGTTCTACCGCGTTCACCAAAATAAACACCCCCGGTCAATTCGCGAAGAATAATTAAATCGGTTCCTTCAATACGCTCTCGTTTTAAAGGAGATTTGTCAATCAATGAGGGGAAGGTAAAGGTCGGACGCACATTGGCGAAGAGGCCTAATTTCTGACGCATTTTCAACAACCCCTGCTCAGGGCGTACCTTGGCCGAAGGATCATTATCAAATCTCGGATGTCCAATAGCACCGAACAGTACGGCATCGGCATTGGCACAAACTTCGTGCGTGGAATCAGGATAGGGTTCTCCTACGGCATCAATGGCCGCTGCACCTGTTAAGGCAGGTTGCCAGGTAATATCATGATTGTATTTTGAAGCAATAGCATCACAAACTTTAACTGCTTGGTCAATTACTTCTGGTCCGATTCCGTCTCCGGCTAAAAGGGCAATGTTTAGTTTCATTCTGTATTTCGCTTTACGCTGAACGCCATACGCTATGCGCTGTCGTTGGCATGTATTATTAATTATATTTTGTTCATTAAATTATTTAAGCTTCTTCTTACTTTGTCAACTATATCATTGATTTTCTTGAATTCAATTTCCTTTGTATATCCTAAATCCTTAGCAAGTATTGTCAAATATTCCAATTCACTTGCGGAGCCTCGAGCTATGGTAAGAAATCTCTTGAATTCGGAATCAGACTCACGTCCGCATCCTTCGGCGATATTTGCTGGGATAGAACTTGAAGCTCTTCTCATTTGACTTACTAAGCCATATATTTCGGTTTTTGGGAAATCTTTGGTCAATTTATAAACTTCCAAGGTCACTTCATGTCCCAATTCCCATACTTGATATTTTTTATAGTCTCTCATTTAATCCGCTATTCAAGCGCATAGCGTAAAGCGTTTGGCGTGTAGCAAAAAGCGCTTAAGCGCTTTAAATAATATTCAACATTTTTTCTGTCGCCTTAATTGCAGAAACGGTCTGGTCTGAATCAAGTCCTCTCGAGATGAATTCTTTTCCGTCGGCTGACTCCCAAGTGATGATGGTTTCACAAAGGGCGTCCGAATTACTTCCAGGGGGTATACGTACCGCATAATCCACCAATTGTGGTAATTCGAGTTTTTGAGATTTGTAAATTTTATGCAAAGCATTCATAAAAGCATCGTACTGTCCATCACCCGAAGCATTCTCCTCATAAAGCTTTCCTTTGATTTCAAGTGAAAGGGTAGTGGAAGGTTGCAATCCTTTCGCATGGGTCAGCACATATGATTTTACAAAAACCTTTTGATTAAAATCGGTATCTAAAACATCGGAAATGATATAGGGTAAATCGTCTTTGGTGACCCGTTCTTTTTTATCACCAAGCTCTATAATTCTTGCGGTTACTTTCTTTAAATCCTCATCATTAAGCGTTAGTCCAAGTTCCTGTAAATTCTTTTGTATGTTTGCCTTTCCGGACATTTTTCCGAGCGCATATTTGCGTTTTCTTCCAAAACGCTCCGGCATTAAATCGCTAAAGTATAGGTTCTTTTTACTGTCTCCATCTGCGTGTATTCCAGCAGTTTGTGTAAAAACACTATCTCCAACAATCGGTTTGTTCGAAGGAATGCTTATGCCTGTAAAAGCGGAAACTAATTTACTGACTTTAAAAAGTGATTTTTCGTTGACATTGATCTTTACTTCTGGTAAAAAGTCATTAATAACAGCAATTGCACTTGCCATTGGTGCATTACCCGCGCGTTCGCCCATTCCGTTTACAGTGAGGTGCAATCCGTGGACGCCAGCTTTGACTGCTTCCATGATATTTGCGACGCCCAAGTCGTAATCATTATGTCCGTGGAAATCAAAATGTATTTTGGGATACCGTTCTATAATTTCCGACAGGAAACCAAAAGTTTCTGTATAAGTAATAACTCCTAGTGTATCAGGCAGTAAAACTCGTTTGATAGGCTGGGTAGCTAGAAAATCTAAATATTCAAAAACATATTCCTTCGAATTTCGCATGCCGTTACTCCAATCTTCTAGGTATACATTGGTCTCGATGCGCTGCTTCTTTGCTTGTTTTACTACTTTTTCGATAGCATTGAAATGCTGTTTCGGTGTTTTCTTAAGCTGATGCGTCAAATGATTTAAAGAGCCTTTGGTCAATAAATTCTGGACTTTAGCTCCCGCTTTTTTCATCCATTCCAAAGAAACACCACCATCTACAAAGGTCAATACTTCGATACGGTTTAAGCATTTTTCTGATTTCGCCCAAGTTGTGATTTGCTTTACAGCATCTAGTTCTCCTTCTGAAACACGGGCAGAGGCAACTTCAATGCGGTCAACTTTTAGCTCATCAAGCAATAGTTTGGCCAAGGTCAATTTCTCTGTGGCAGAAAATGAGACACCAGAAGTCTGTTCGCCGTCGCGAAGGGTGGTGTCCATTATTTCCAAGTATCTTTTTGCCATGACGTTTTTAAAAAGGTCTGGTCTTGGCGAACTCTTGAATATTACCCTTGATGTTCAACAGATAATCAATATCATCAAAGCCATTGGTCATGTTTCCTTTCTTATAATCGTTGATATCAAAGGATTCACTTTCGCCTGTAGCCAGAATCGTGACTTTTTGTTCTGGCAGACTCACTTCAAATTCCGTATTCGGGTCAGTCTCAATCGCGGCAAAAATCTTTTGTAAGAATTCTGGACTCACCTGTACGGGTAAAACTCCGATATTCAGACAATTCCCCCGAAAAATGTCGGCGAAGAAACTCGAGATTACGCATCTAAATCCGTAATCATAAACTGCCCAAGCGGCATGTTCACGGGAAGAACCAGAACCGAAGTTCTTGCCACCCACTAGAATTTTTCCGCTATACTTCGGATTGTTAAGTGCGAAATCCGCTTTCGGCGTGTTATCTTGATTGTAGCGCCAGTCGCGGAACAAATTATCTCCAAATCCTTTACGTTCTGTAGCTTTTAAGAAACGCGCAGGTATGATTTGATCCGTATCCACATTCTCTATTGGAAGTGGAACTGCGGATGATGTTAGTGTGTTGAATTTATCGTATGCCATTATTTTGTTGATGTGCGTGTTACGCCAAGCGCTTGTCGCTTTTCGCAGTCCGCTAATTAGTTTATTCTATACTTTCTTAATTAAATTGTTCAAACTTCGTTTTACTTTGTTCACTTTATCTTCTAATTTTTTGAAGGATTCATGGTCCAGATACTCCAAATCCTTGGACAATGTTGTGAAATACTCTAGTTCACTTGCCGAGCCCCTCGATATTGTAAGATGCCTTTTAAACTCATTATCTGATTCTCTGCCACATCCTTCCGCAATGTTCGATGGAATAGAATATGCTGCCCTTCGCATTTGACTCACCAAGCCATATTGTTCTTCCTTCGGAAAGGTTTTTGTCAATTTATAAACTTGCAGTGTTATTACGTGGCCAAGTTTCCAGACATCGTATTTTTTATAATCCCGCATTAGCCTTTATCATTTAGCGCATAGCGTACAGCGATTAGCGTCAAGCGTTTTCAAGCATTAACTCCCGTGGGTCTGTCACCTTACCCGTAACTGCGGCTGCCGCTGCCACAAGTGGACTTGCCAACAAGGTTCTTGAACCTGGGCCTTGTCTTCCTTCAAAGTTTCTGTTCGATGTACTCACGGCTAATTTTCCTGGAGGTACCTTATCATCGTTCATTGCCAAACACGCGGAGCATCCCGGTTCTCTTAGTTCGAAACCTGCCTCGGTAAGAATATCTAAAATGCCTTCTTCTTTGATTGCTGATTCTACTTTATGACTTCCGGGGACTAACCAAGCAGTAACATTAGCTGCTTTTTGCTTCCCTTTTACTATGGATGCAAAAGCCCTGAAATCTTCAATTCTACCAT
This sequence comes from Maribacter sp., assembly GCF_039974175.1. Lineage (GTDB taxonomy): Bacteria > Bacteroidota > Bacteroidia > Flavobacteriales > Flavobacteriaceae > Maribacter_C. The sequence goes on along the minus strand of NZ_JBDWJN010000010.1, from coordinate 934,279 downwards.
TAGTACAACTTCCCAAGAAAACAAAATCAATAGGTTTTCCTATCATGGAATCCCCTTCATCGAATTTCATATACTGCAACGATTTCTTATAGGTTGCCGCTCCACCCTGAACCGCTTCCGCAGTTGGTATATCGTTTGAAATGCCCATTCCCATTCCCGGGTTGGTGCCATAGGTTATCATAGGTTCAATCTGAGAACCGTCAAAAGTCAACTCCTTATGGAATTCCGCACCTTCATCAGTGTATAAGGTCTGCCAGTAGTCCATTGCGGTATCCCACGCAGCTCCCTTAGGAGTAAACTCGCGCCCTTTTATATAGTGAAAGGTAGTTTCGTCAGGAGCGATCATACCCCCGCGGGCACCCATTTCGATACTCAGGTTACAGACGGTCATACGCCCTTCCATAGTCATATTTCTGAAAACATCACCAGCGTATTCTACAAAATATCCAGTAGCTCCAGAAGTGGTTAACTGAGAAATAATGAATAAGGCAACATCTTTTGGTGTAACACCATATTGCAATTGTCCGGTAATATTGATCCGCATGCTTTTGGGTTTCGGCTGCATAATACATTGCGTGGCCAACACCATCTCAACTTCCGAAGTTCCAATACCGAAGGCAATGGCGCCAAAGGCCCCGTGCGTAGAAGTATGTGAATCACCACATACAATAGTAGCACCCGGAAGTGTGATACCATACTCCGGACCAACAACGTGCACGATGCCATTTTTTTCATGCCCCAACCCCCAATACGAAATACCATATTCATTGGCATTTTCTTCAAGCATTTTCAACTGATTCGCCGATAGAGGATCGGCAACCGGTAAATGTTGATTAATGGTCGGTGTGTTATGATCTGCTGTAGCAAACGTTTTTTCGGGGTGCAAGACCCTAATATTTCTATTTTTTAAGCCTAAAAAAGCAACGGGACTCGTTACCTCGTGAACCATGTGACGGTCGATGAACAATACATCTGGACCATTTTCTATTTGATGAACCACATGAGCGTCCCATACTTTGTCAAATAGTGTCTTTTTCGTACTCATAATCTTTGAATTCTAAGCTAGCAAATCTAAGGAAAGAAGGGGTTCTTAGGAAATTATTGCTGTTGAAAATTACGATGTTCAATCTGATTTTTGTTGAATTTATAAGTTTAACATACCCATCCTATAGTTTAACAGAACGATAACTTTTTAGAATACATGAGGTACCTACCTTGGAGACATAACAACAAAATCTATTCATCAATTTAAAGCAACTTAAAATGAAACAAGTTTACACAAAAACAGTCGCGGCCTTGTCATTGGCTCTTTTGTTCTTATCAACACCTGCCGTGGCGCAGTTAGATCTTCCTAGAGGCAGTCAACAGGCAAAAGTATCACAGCGTATCGGAATTACTGATGTATCGATTCAATATTCTAGACCTAGCGTCAATGATAGGGAAGTCTGGGGAAAGCTAGTACCCTATGGAATGAACAATTTGGGTTTTGGAACGGCCAAGGAATCACCATGGCGCGCTGGAGCCAATGAGAATACCATTATCAAATTTACCGATGATGTGAAAATCGAAGGACAGGCCTTGGCAGCCGGAAAATATGGTCTTCACATGGTCATTCATGAAGGCGATAAGGCCACAATTATTTTTTCAAAAAACAATGGTGCCTGGGGCAGCTATTTTTACGACCCTGCCGACGATGCACTTAAAGTTGACGTGACTACCAAAGCGACATCCCATACAGAGCAACTGACATTCGAGTTTGTTGATGTAGACGCAACATCGGCCGTTGTAGCCTTAAAATGGGAGAAAAAACAGATTCCCTTTAAAGTAGAAGTTGACGTTTCTGATATCGTATTAGCAGATATTAGACAGAAGCTTGAAAACACCCCAGGGTTTAATCGCCAGAGCTGGGAGCAAGCTGCGAACTATGCCTTAAATAATGGCGGAGATTTAGATGAGGCTTTGGGTTGGATCAATGGTGCCATTGCGGGGCAATTCTTTAGCCAAAAGAACTTTAACAATTTGAATATCAAGGCCGGTATTTTAAACAAACAAGGAAAGACTACTGAGGCCGATGCAATAATGGACGAAGCCTTGGGAATGGCCACGGTTTTTGAAACCCACGGTTATGGAAGACAACTGATTGCCCAGGGTAATAAAGAAAGGGCCTTAAAAGTTTTTCAGATGAACGCTAAGAAAAATAAAGGCCAGTGGCCCGTTGATTTTGGTCTAGCACGCGGGTATGCCTCCAATGGCAATTACAAGAAAGCTTTAAAGCATCTCAAGGTTGCTGAAGGGCGTGCTCCTGATAAACCAAATAAAGATGCAATTGCGGGTTTTCTAGTGAAATTGCAAAATGGTGAAGACATAAATTAACCTGTATTGCATATAATATGGTAAGGTCCAACTTAGGTTGGGCCTTTTTAGCTTATATAATTCCAAATATTCTTATACTTTACCAGTTGTGCATAGGCATGTCTGACCACCAAATGCTCTGGCTTTTCTAAAGCGGGGTCATTTTTCAACAGCTGAATCGCATGGTAACGTGCCGTTTTTAGAATATCGTTGTCTTTTACAATATCAGCGATTTTCAAATTGAGCACTCCGCTTTGCTGGGTACCCATAATATCACCTGGGCCGCGCAGTCGTAAATCTACTTCTGCGATTTCGAAGCCGTCATTAGTACGCACCATGGTCTCTAAGCGTGTTTTCGCTTCCGCGGATAATTTATGACTCGTCATGAGAATACAGAAGCTCTGATCAGCACCACGACCAACACGGCCTCTCAATTGATGCAATTGTGATAGCCCGAAGCGTTCTGCACTTTCTATGATCATCACCGATGCATTGGGTACGTTCACTCCAACTTCAATTACCGTAGTGGCTACCATGATCTGCGTTTCACCACGAACAAAGCGCTCCATTTCATAATCCTTATCGGCGGGTTTCATTTTGCCGTGAACGATAGATATCTGGTAATCGGGTAGGGGGAAGTCTCTGGCGATACTCTCATAACCATCCATCAAATCTTTATAATCCAAAGCCTCAGACTCTTGAATTAAGGGATATACAATATAGATCTGTCGTCCCTTTCTGATTTCATCTCGAAGAAACTGAAAAACTTTTAGACGATTTGAGTCATAGCGATGTACCGTCTTAATGGGTTTTCTACCGGGAGGGAGCTCATCAATTATCGAAATATCCAAATCGCCATATAAACTCATGGCCAAAGTCCTTGGTATAGGCGTAGCGGTCATTACCAATATGTGCGGCGGAAACTGGTTTTTGTGCCATAGTTTGGAGCGTTGTGCTACACCAAACCGATGTTGCTCATCGATGATAGCGAGTCCGAGGTTTTTGTATCGCACCTTATCTTCCAACAAGGCATGGGTGCCAATTAGAATATGAAGCTCACCGTTTTCCAGTTGTTCATGAATTACTTTTCTAGCCGCTTGTTTTACAGAACCGGTAAGCAAGGCGCAACTGATTCCGATTTTATCGAGTAACTCCTTGATACCTACATAATGTTGATTCGCAAGAATTTCCGTTGGCGCCATAAGGCATGCCTGATAGCCGTTGTCTATGGCGAGGAGCATGGTCATGACGGCAACAATTGTTTTTCCCGAGCCTACATCACCTTGGAGCAATCTGTTCATCTGGGCGTTGCTGCCCAAATCGTGACGGATTTCCTTGATGACCCTTTTCTGGGCACCTGTCAATTCAAAGGGGAGGTGTTCTTCATAAAACGCATTAAAAAGCTCTCCGACCTGATCAAAAGGAAAGCCTTTGATCTTTTGCTTGCGGAGCAACTTTTTAGTAATCAATTGCAGTTGAATATAAAAGAGTTCTTCGAACTTTAAGCGAAACTGGGCTTTAGCCAACATTTCTTGGCTCTTAGGAAAATGTATATTGAGTAGCGATTCGCTTTTGGGTAATAATTTCAACTCATGGAGTAGTTCTTCGGAAAGGGTTTCTGAAAAATTGCCCTTTGTCTCTAAGAACAGCTGCTGAATCATTTTACTGACTACCCGATTGGTAACCCCCTTGTTGCTGAGCTTTTCTGTGGATGGATAAATGGGCTGCATTGAAATTTTGAGTCCCTTTTTATGGTCTTCCAACAACTCCATGTCAGGATGGGGCATAGAGAATACGCCATTGAACCAATTGCATTTTCCAAAAATGACATAAGGTATATTGAGTTTCAGGTTTTCACGAATCCATTTTTGACCGCGAAACCAAACGAGTTCCATTTTACCTGTTTCATCAACAAAAGTTGCAACCAAGCGCTTGCCTTTCTTTTGTTCAACGGTTTTGATATTGATGATTTTACCCACGATCTGCACATCGGCGCTGCTACGCTGTAATTGTGAGATTTTATAGTATTGGGTTTTATCTAAATACCGATTCGGAAAGAGATTGAGTAAATCTTGATAGGTGTGAATACCCAATTCTCCCTGAAGTGTCTCAGCCCGGTTCGGGCCTACACCTTTTAGATAGGTTATAGGAGTTTGCAAGAAATTGGAATTCATAAAACGAATTTAAGTATAAGCCCTCTAACCCACAAAGGCGGCATTCGTAGTATATGGAAAAGACTTTGCCGAATGACAGTAAAGAAGGTATACAGCAATGTAAATAGAAATTTTATTTGTTCCTGTCGGCTAAGGGTTAGGGAGCGGACAACTAAAACACTAAATTTGGAGCAGTCTTTGCAGTTGACCTATATATGCGACCTATATTCCTTTTTCTTTTATTCCTATTTCCTTTTTTAGCTGCCGCGCAGCACCAAGATAAGGTGGATTTTATTCGGGCAAAAGTGGCTGTTGAACCTATGCCCTTAAAAAAGCAATTAAAGGGCTCTGTTGAATACGAATTTAGGATTTTAGAAAATGTAGATTCCATATTTTTGGATGCAAAAGATATCAATTTTAGTTCTGTTGAACTTGATTATAATGATACTAAGTATTCATATGATGGAAAAAAAATATCTATTTCGAACTCTTTCGTAGCCGGTGAAACACATAAATTAGAACTGAGATATAAATGCCTGCCAAAGCAAACTGTTTATTTTCTAGGATGGGACGATAGAATTAAAGGAAACGAGCAAGTTTGGACCCAAGGTCAAGGAAAATATACCAGCCATTGGCTTCCGAGTTTTGATGCAATGGAAGAGAAAGTTGAGTTCGATGTTACTTTAATAGCACCAAAGCATTTAAATGTAATAACAAACGGAAAGTTTAAAACCGGAAGTTCCAACCCGTACTCTGATACATCTGGTTGGATCTATGACATGCGCAAACCTATTAGCAGCTATCTTCTTGCATTTGCCATTGGTGATTATAAGAAACAAGAGCTAAAATCAAAAAGTGGTATCACCATAGAGAACTACTACTATCCTCATGACAGTCTGAAGGTTGAACCAACCTATCGCCATACCAAACAAATCTTTGATTTTTTAGAAGCGGAAATCGGTTTTCCGTACCCTTGGCAGAATTATAAACAGATACCCGTTCGCGACTTTCTCTATGCGGGAATGGAAAACACCACAGCAACCATTTTTTCAGATGGCTATGTTATTGATTCTACTGCCTTTGTAGACAAGAACTACGTCAATGTCAATGCCCATGAATTGGCACACCAATGGTTCGGAAATCTAGTTACTGAAAAAGACGGCAATCATCATTGGTTACACGAAGGTTTTGCCACCTATTATGCCCAATTGACCGAAAAGGAAATTCATGGAGATGACCATTATTACTGGAAACTGTACAGTTCGTTAATGCAACTTCAAGCTGGTGTTGATAGGGGCGAAGGACAGCGCTTGACCGACCCAAAAGCCAGTAGCTTGATCTTTTATGAAAAAGGGGCTTGGGCCTTGTATATGCTACGGAAGCAAGTCGGTGATGCGGCTTTTAAAAAGGGAATCCGAAGCTATTTGGAGACCTATCAATTTAAAAATGCAACCATTGCTGATTTTTTAAAGGTATTAGAAATGGCTAGTGGTCAAGACTTATCCGAATTTAAAGAGCAATGGTTGAAGAATACTGCTTTACCCATAAAAGCGGCAAAAGAACAGCTAGAAGAAGATTCAGAATCTTTAGCCGTATGGTTTGCTATCGAAGAAGAACTTCAAAAAGCCCAAACTGTTGCTCTTGACTATGCTGCCTACTGGGAGAAAACAAATTCCATCCATCTTAAAAAACATATCCTTGATACCTATTCTGGGGTAATCAACCAAAATCTATGGATCAAGGCTTTCGCATCTGACACCATACCCATCCGGCAAGTGATATCGCGAAAAATGGATAGCATTCCCATCGCGCTCAGGGACAAATATGAATCATTGTTAGCTGACGAAAGTTATGTTACTGTAGAGAACGCGCTGTTCAAATTATGGATGTCTTATCCCAACGAAAAAGCAAGGTACTTAGAGGAAACAAGAGGCATGGTTGGACTTCCAAACAAGAACATCCGTTTGCTTTGGTTGACATTGGCGATACTAACCAATGATTTCGATTCAAGAAATACACAGGCATATTTTAAGGAGTTAGGCAGTTACACTTCTAGCACATATGGCTGGGAAATACGAATGGGAGCCTTTCAATATTTGAACCAAGCTTTGGGCTTAGATGAAGACAGTTTGCGCAATTTGGTAGAGGCGACAAATCACCACAGTTGGCAGTTCAAAAAATTTGCCAGAGATTTGCTGAAAGAACTTCTTAAGGATTCTGATTATAGAACACGCTTAGAGCGGCTTGCGGAAGAACTAGAACCAGAAAAGGTTCACTATTTAAAAACCAATTTAAAGAAAGAATGAGAGCATTGGTCATATCAGGCGGAGGTAGTAAAGGAGCTTTTGCAGGTGGGGTTGCTCAATTTTTGATTCAAGAAGCAGGTAATAAATATGATTTGTTCGTTGGAACCTCTACAGGTAGCTTGCTGATTTCGCATTTGGCCTTGGGAAAGGTAGAAAAGATAAAGGAAATCTATTCTAACGTAAATCAGAAAACCATATTTAATAATTTTCCATTCGTCATTAAGAAAAAGTATGGTATCGATGAGATATCGATAAATCATTGGAATGTGGTTAAAAACTTTCTAAAAGGAAAGAAAACTTTTGGCGAGAGTGAAAACTTGAGACAACACATAAGAAACAGCGTTACCATTGAGGAGTTTCAAGAACTTAAAAACGGGCCTATAGATGTGGTGGTTACGGTTTCGAACCTTTCTTTAAATCAAGTGGAGTACAAATCTATAAACGACTGTACCTACGACGAATTTTGTGATTGGATATGGATGTCTGCCAATTATACGCCTTTTATGAGTTTGGTCAGACGCAACGGATGTGAATATGCCGATGGAGGCTTAGGTAGTATAGTTCCAATTGAGGAAGCCATAAAACGGGGCGCTACCCATGTCGATGTGATCGTTTTACATACGGAGATCAATTATATGAACCGTATGCCGTCACGCAACCCTTTTGAGCTGCTGACAACCATGTTAAGTTTTATTCTAGACCGTATAGAAAACCAAAATATAAGAATAGGAAAGTTGGTGGCCAATCAGAAAGATGCCATTATCAATTTATATTATACCCCAACTATTCTTACTACCAATTCCTTGATTTTTGATAAGGAGAAAATGACCCGATGGTGGAAGCGGGGTTATTTGTATGCGAAGAACAAGAATGAAGAGACCAACCCGATTACACCCAATGAACACGAGTAAGAAGCGCGATTGGGAGTGGCAGTTGGTATAGAATTTACTTCCTTTAAACTTTCGATTTTTGTACTTGTAAAGCTTCTTTTTTTACCACAGTTCGCTTATCTCCTTTTTTACAAAGGCAAGGGCCGTTGCTGAAGGATTTTGCTTGTCCATGGTTTCTGTCAACACATCTTCGCGAAGTTTATCAGCAGAGTCCGTTTCGCTCATACCTGCCTTGCGAATCATTTGAATAGTTGCGCTTTTCGCGGCTTTGATTACGTTCCACAATTCATCGGAAAGGTAAATTTGTTGCGAAAGATTGTGCTCGAATTCGTTTTCAATACTTTTGATCAACAAATTTTCGTAAGCTGCTTTGTCAGATGAACTTGGCTTAACGCGAAGCACCAAACTGGGAATGGATATGCGTTCTAAAAATAACGCCATACGTTCATAAGCCTGTAAGCGAATTGGTAGTGTACTTTCTTGAGAATCTTTATGTAGCAAATATCTGCGTCGCCCCTCTTCATTATTGGTGTGCATTTTGAAAAAATAAAATGCGATAGCACCTGTAACTACGGTTGGTAATAAATATGCAAAAAGTTGAAAAATTTGATCGCCGGTCATTTTTGGTATTTTGGTCCCGAGATATCGGGTGGTTACTGGAAATAGAACGACGGTTTTTTTGAAAAAGTATGTTTAATTTCCATTCTTCATATTCTCTTTTACCATTGTATAAAATTCATCGAATTTTGGATGAATTTTGATTAGAACCCCTTCTTTTAGATTGCCATCTTTTCCTAATGCGGTAATCCGATCAGGGGCAATCGAAAGGCCTTGCAGCGCAGTACTAATGGCAGACGCCTGACGAGCGGGAAGATCTAAATCGCCTGTCATACTCAAACCTTCAACAGTTACCGCCATCTTTGGATTTGCTACCAAGATCTGTGCTATTTTCTGCACCCATGGTTCTGCATCAGCGCTAACTGTCGCTTCCGTATCGCTACCAAAAAGAGAAGTCAAATCTGATGAGATGATAACCTTGCCATTTGACACGCCTACTTTTGCATTTTCACCTAGAGTCTGCTTTGCATTCGTTAGTACCACAAGCGCCGTCGAGTCATTGCTGGCAATAGCATCATTAATTGCCTTTAATTGGCGCTCCTTGGCGTTAAGGCTTTCCATGGCCTTGTTCATGTTGGTGGAGTTTTGACTTGATAGTTGTGAAAAGCTGTTCAGGTTTTTCATCAAGGTCTTGTTAGCGTCACGGAGTTCCATTGCTTGAGCTTCAAATGATTCCGCTTTGGCTAAACTCGCTTTTTCATTGCGTTGGGCTTCGGCAACTTGATTACTAACGGAATCAAGTTGAGATTTTAATGTATTTATTTCTGCAATGAGTTCACTCTTTTTTTGAGCATTTACAGATATACTTACTACAACTATACAACTAAGTGAAAGTAAAATTCTCTTCATAAATGGATTTCTTTGGGATGTAATTAGATTTGAATTCGAGAACAAAAGTATATTATTTCGCCGATTCGGTAAAATTCTTTCCACCGAGGTATTCACAGTCATAAAGTACTTGGCTTCCTTTGAAGGGTACCTGGGTCTTGTTGTAACCGTAGGTGGTTCTTAAATTACGCGTCAAATCAATATCGTCTACATTCACTTGAATGTCGTGCATGGTAAATTGACACGGATGCTCATAACCAGCTGCATGGGTAATCTCAATCAACTCTTTACGGAAAGTCTTGAAGTACTGCGCTAATCGATCTGACTTTAAGGGAATGTTGATGCCATTTTGCCTCCATTTGTTCTGCGTTGCAATACCTGCCGGGCATCTATTTGTATGGCATATCTGTGCTTGAATGCATCCGATACTCATCATGGCCTCACGGGCCACATTTATACAATCTACTCCCATGGCAAAGGCCATTGCGGCTTTCGCCGGAAAACCCAATTTACCACTTCCAATAAAAACGATACGATGAGTGATATTTCGGGTTTGAAAAACTTTATACAATTCCGAAAACCCATATACCCAAGGTAAGGATACGTGATCGGCAAAAGATGGGGGAGCGGCTCCTGTACCTCCTTCACCGCCATCTACTGCGATAAAATCAGGGCCCTTACCTGTTTCAACCATGATATCAGCCAATTCTTCCCATTGGTCTAGTTTCCCGATGGCCCCCTTAATACCTACCGGTAGTCCCGTTATTTCGGCTATTTTTTCGATCAAGTCCATCAACTCCGAAACATTGCTAAATGCTTTATGCGTTGCTGGAGAAAGCACATCTTTTCCAACTTCCACACCGCGTATCTCCGCAATCTCTTTGGTAATTTTCGCTCCAGGTAACACGCCGCCCTTTCCCGGTTTGGCCCCTTGAGACAATTTGATTTCAATGGCTTTAATACACGGATTGTCATTGACAAGTTTTTCCAATTTTTCTAGTGATAGGTTTCCGTCGGAAGAGCGTACGCCGAAATACCCTGTGCCAAAATGAAAAACAACATCACCGCCTTGTTTGTGATAGGGTGAAAGTCCGCCTTCACCTGTATTGTGATAGGCATCTGCCTTGGCGACCCCCTTGTTCATTGCTTCTACCGCCGCTGCTGATAACGAACCAAAACTCATGGCAGAGACATTGATTATCGATGCCGGGCGATAGGGTTTTCTTCTCTTGTTGTGAATGCCCATCACCTTGGCACAAGGCACAAAATCTTTATGCAGTGCATTCGGATGTCCTTCAGGAATTTTAAAAGCCATCATTTGATTTTTTACAAAAATGTGCTGATGTTCGTAAATGTCTCTATCGGTTCCGAAACCTTCGTAATTATTCTCCTTTTTGGCGGAAGCATAGATCCACCCACGTTCGATGCGGTTAAACGGAAGCTCCTCACGATTGTTTGCTACAAAATATTGTCGCATTTCAGGACCAATACTCTCCATCCAATAACGTAAATGTCCGACTATTGGATAGTTATGTGATATCGTATGCGATTTCTGAATGAAAATATCACGGAAAGCGATCAGTCCTAGTGCGCCTAAAACGTATGCCCACCAAGGGATAGCAGCTAAAAAGTTTAAAATTGGTTCCATGTCAACTATTCTTACGTAAATGCCTCTTTCAATTTATAGCCAAAAAAAAGTACTATAAAGAGTAAACCTATATAAGCCAATATTTTGCGAAAGGGAGGGGTGAACTTTTCTTCAGACTCGACATTTTCCTTTTCAATTTTTTCTCGAATTGCTAAGGCTTTTTGCACATCGTCAGAACCTACGAAATAAACGATATATGAAAATCCACCATCGCCATTTATTCTTGATATTTCCCTAAAGCGAATTCCATTTTCAATAAGCTCCTTTTCAAATGCTTTGGCCGGAAAAGGAGCTAATAACTCTGCAATTTTAACGTTCAATTCCTTCAAGAGATACCATTGGTATTAGATGTTTGGCAGTTCTAGGATTGGTATTGTTATTTGCCCTTAATATTTTCTTCCAATACAGGGGTTGTATCGCTATTCAGATAGTCGAGACTCATTTCGGTTAAGGTTTTCACTCCTAAAATCAAGCCACTGTCATCAATCTTAAAGTCTGGAGTATGATGTGGAAAAGATTCTGTAGTTCCAGGAGTCATTCCTCCTAGGAAAAAGAAAAAACCAGGGGCTTCTCTTTGAAAATAAGAGAAATCTTCTGCACCTGTAATGGCCTTTTGTGTAACAACGTTTTCCGCCCCTGCGGTTCGCTTAATAGTGGGCAACATTTGCTCCACCAATTCTGGGTGGTTGTATGTAATATCTGTCGCATCTTTTATCTCACAAGTAGCAGTACCTCCATATGCTTTGGCAATGGTTTCCACCATTTCTACCATTCGCTTGTTCAATTTGTCTTTCATATCATAATCCAAGGTGCGAATTGTACCTATCATTTCTGCGCTTTCGGGAATGATGTTGAAGCGCACACCACTTTTGATTTTACCTACGGTTATTACCGCGGCTTCTTCTGTAAGTTCGGTCTCTCTACTTATGATAGTTTGAAGTCCGTCGATAATCTTAGCGCTAATTAAAATCGGATCAACTCCCGACCAGGGTTGTGAACCATGACTTTGCTTTCCTTTTACTTTGATGGTAAAACTTTGGGCCGCAGCCATAGTTCCGCCCGACTTATAACGAATCATTCCGACCGGAGTCTGCGAATTGATATGCAGTCCGAAGATTGCATCAACCTTAGGGTTTTCCATTACCCCTTCCTTTACCATCAATAAGGCTCCACCTTCTTCACCGGGTGGTGGACCTTCTTCCGAGGGTTGAAAAATGAATTTTACGGTTCCGTTGATTTTATCCCTGTTTTTTGACAAGACTTCGGCAACACCCATTAATATAGCAGTATGAGTATCATGTCCGCAGGCATGCATAACGCCCACCTTCTCGCCTAAAAATTCTGAAGTAACGGTAGATTTGAACGATAGGTCGTTACGTTCTGTTACTGGTAAAGCATCGATATCAGCTCTTAGCGCAACTACTTTTCCGGGTTTTTTTCCTTTGAGAAGTCCGACCACACCGGTATGTGCAACACCAGTCTGCACTTCCATTCCTAAAGATTTTAAATGCTTTGCTATTTTTTCTGCAGTTTTGAATTCACGATTGCCCAATTCAGGATTTTGGTGAATATCACGACGCCATTCAACCACTTTGTCTTCTATGGCCGCGTAGTCTTTTTGTAGTGTTGAACTTTGTGCTATTGCAAGGCATCCTGAACATAGCAGTACCGCTATTAGTAATTTCTTCATTTGAGTGTATTTAGAATTTAATTAGTCTATAATCTTCGTCTTGAAATTGTATTAGTGCCGTCATCGCAGAAAGTGATAATTGAACTCCTTGAATCAGGTCTTCCCTTGGAAATCCTCGTGAAACAGATGATTGTCCGCAGAAAATAACTTGCCCACCGGCATCAATCAGCGCTTTGATCAATTCTTGATTGGGGTTGTCAACACCATATTTCTTTTGATAGGCTTCATTCGTGATAACATCTTTTGAGGCTTTGTTATGCACCACTAAAGCTACTTTTAGATTTTGCGCAGGCACACCACTTTGGGCGTGCATATTAAAAAACCTAGCGGCCGTTTCAATAGTTGCGTTCACAGATTCATGACTTTCAGGACTGTTCATGATATCAAAAACCGCTTTGTACTCCTTAGAGGCGTCCACTTTAAAATCAGGATTTTCAATAGCCCAAACTTTTCCGAAATCCTTTATAATTGGTCCAGTCTTCTTGATTTGGGCGAAAGCATTGCAGTGTAGAAATAGTAAAAGGAGGATTAGTTTGGTTGGTAGCAACTTTATCATGGGTTAAAATATAATTCCTAAATATAGGAAGAAGCTTGGAATAAAATTTCAACAACCGCCCATAAAAATCAATTTTTACCTTTCATTGAAATGCTGTAGTTGCCTTGTTTTCTTGGCGCAAATTGCTCCAGCTACGCCAAATGATTCGGTATTCGTAGATCTCCATTCTTGTAACGCTTTTCAAAATACGATGCGCTCTAGTCTTTGTTCTGGTATGGGAACTCTTGCATCGTTCAAAATGTTTATAAATCAAGAGAACTAGATTTTACGATAAGGGTTATTATGGCTAAATTCACCGTCCTATAATTTCTATTTTTTAGTTACTATTTTGGAAAAGTTTATCGACCAATTAAATGAAGCGCAAAGAGCGCCTGTATTGCATAAGGATGGCCCTTTAATGGTTATTGCCGGGGCAGGGTCGGGCAAAACCCGAGTGCTTACCTATCGTATCGCTCATTTAATGGCTCAAGGTGTAGATGCCTTTAACATTCTAGCGCTAACCTTTACCAATAAAGCTGCCCGCGAAATGAAAAAGCGTATTGCAGAAATTGCTGGTACGGCCGAAACCAAAAATTTATGGATGGGTACCTTTCATTCTGTTTTTGCCAAATTGTTGCGATATGATGGCGATAAATTGGGGTTTCCTAGCAATTTTACGATATACGATACTCAAGATTCCCAACGATTAATCGCCTCGATTATTAAAGAAATGGGATTGGATAAGGACATTTACAAATACAAACAGATTCAGAATCGGATATCTTCCTATAAAAATAGTCTAATCACTGTAAAGGCCTATCTGAACAATCCGGAGTTGGTGGAAGCAGACGCTATGGCAAAACGCCCTCGTATGGGAGATATTTATCACAATTACGTAGAGCGTTGCTTTAAGGCAGGGGCGATGGATTTTGACGATTTGTTGCTGCGTACCAATGAGCTATTGAATCGTTTTCCTGATGTACTGGCGAAGTATCAAGACCGTTTCAGATATATTTTGGTTGATGAGTATCAAGATACCAACCACTCTCAGTATCTTATCGTAAAGGCACTTTCAGATCGTTACCAAAACATCTGTGTAGTAGGCGATGACGCACAGAGTATTTATTCTTTCAGGGGTGCGAATATCAGCAACATCTTGAATTTTCAAAAAGATTATGACGATGTGGGGATGTATCGTTTGGAGCAAAATTATCGTTCAACAAAGAACATTGTGCAGGCAGCCAATTCTATTATAGCCAATAATAAAGAACAATTGGAAAAGGTTGTATGGACCGCGAATGATGATGGGGCACCGATTATTATACATCGCAGCCCTACGGATGCTGAAGAAGGACGTTATGTGGCAAATTCCATTTGGGAAAATCGTATGCAGCATCAAATGCCCAACGGCAATTTTGCAGTTTTGTATCGTACCAATTCGCAATCAAGGGCGATTGAAGATGCGTTGCGTAAGCGTGATATTCCCTATCGTATTTATGGTGGATTGTCATTCTATCAACGCAAAGAAATAAAAGATGTACTTTCCTATTTGCGCTTGGTGATCAACCCTAAAGATGAAGAAGCTTTAAAACGTATCATCAATTTTCCAGCAAGGGGTATTGGTCAAACTACAGTAGATAAATTGGTTGTTGCAGCCAACCACTATGGGCGTTCGATATTCGAGGTAATCGAGAATATAGACCGTATCGACCTCAAAATAAATGCAGGTACCAAACGCAAGTTACAAGATTTCGTGACGATGATTCAGAGTTTTCAAATCATGAATGAGGGTACTGATGCGTTTACCTTGGCAGAACATGTTTCCAAGAAAACGGGAATACTATTGGAATTTAAAAAAGATGGAACTCCCGAAGGCATTGCCCGAATGGAAAACATTGAGGAACTTTTAAACGGGATTAAAGATTTCGTAGAAGGACAAAAGGAACTCGACGGAGCCACGGGAAATATTTCAGAATTTTTAGAGGATGTTGCGCTAGCTACCGATTTAGACAAAGATACAGGAGATGATGACCGAGTTGCCTTAATGACCATTCATTTGGCCAAAGGGCTTGAATTTCCATATGTATACATTGTAGGGATGGAAGAGGATTTGTTCCCTTCTGCAATGAGCATGAATACCCGCAGTGAGTTGGAGGAAGAACGCAGGCTTTTTTATGTTGCCCTGACACGTGCAGAGAAGCAGGCTTATTTAACTTACACCCAAAACCGTTACCGATGGGGTAAATTAATAGATGCTGAACCTAGTCGTTTCTTGGAGGAAATCGACGAGCAGTACGTTGAGAACCTAACACCGATAGACAATGCAGCGTATCGCTACAAGCCGCTTATCGACAACGACATTTTTGGTGAAGTCGATAAAAGCACCTTGAGGCAGGTAAAACCCAAGAATGGAACCCCTCCTTTGGTGGGTAGGCCCAATGAAAAACAGCTCAGAAAACTAAGGAAGCTGAAACCTGAAATTGCGTCTCCCGTTGCCAATACGAACGTTATTGACCCCAAGCTCGCAAAAGGATCTTTGGTCAATCATACCCGATTTGGTAGAGGTAAGGTACTTAAGATCGAAGGGGTGGGCAATGATAAAAAGGCCGAGATTCAGTTTGAAAAGGGCGATATTAAAAAGCTGCTATTGCGATTCGCGAAGTTGGAAGTGCTCTCCTAATTATCTATTCTGGTCAAATTACCTTAAATTTGAGAAAAAAGTTATGACTAAGAAGTTGCACTTCACCCTCTTAATTTTGTGCTCCTTGTTCCTTGGATGTACAACCTCTGACTCGCAAGAACCCGCAGTTGCCGAAGATCAAGATCCAGATCCGATAGATACTTCTGAGGTCAAAGACCCTGACGATGCCGATTATTGGGATGATGCGGCATTGGTCTGGAGTGACGAATTCGATGGTACTTCGGTTTCTGCTGATAATTGGCTTTTTGAAAATAGACCCAGTGGCTGGGTAAATAATGAGCTGCAAAACTACCAACCAGAAGGAAATACGGAGGTCAGCGATGGTACTTTGAAAATAACTGCCAAGCAAAATAGCGACAATACAATTGAAGGCGCCTTTACTTCGGCGCGTATGAACAGCAAAGAGTCGTTCAAATACGGGAGAATGGAAATTCGGGCAAAGATGCCAGAACACCGTGGAAATGGTCTTTGGCCAGCGCTTTGGATGCTCGGTAGCAATATTGAAACTGTAGGGTGGCCCGCCTGTGGTGAAATTGACATCATGGAATATGTCAGTTATAAACCCAACAAAACGCACGCTTCAGTGCATAGTACCGCAAATAATCATACCAATGGTACTGAAATTACTTCAGGTGCGCTGGATTTGGAAACCATAGAAGAAGAATTTCACAATTTCGGACTGCTTTGGTCAAGTAAGTATTTGAAGTTTTACATTGATGATGTTGACAATATTCAATTTACCTTTAGGAGGCCAGCTACTTACAATACAGACAGTTGGCCATTTCAAAACAATTTTTATTTCATATTGAACGTTGCCGTAGGAGGCGATTGGGGAGGTCTTGAAGGTGTTGATACATCTATCTTTCCAGCTACTATGGAGGTAGACTATGTACGTGTCTATCAGGTGGACTAATATAGATCTATTTGGAAAGATGCTTTAGTATCTAGTCATCTTGACGTTTTTAGAGATAATCTTTATCTTTAAAGGTATAAGTGCTATACTTTCTATGAATACCCTTGCTTTACGAACCGCATATCAACATGAGCTACTCACCGAAAAGGATTTGACTCAGGTATGCGCCGCGCATCACCCCATTAGTTTTTCCAAAGGAGCGCAAATTGTAGAAACCGATACTATAGCGGATGGATACCTTGTTTTGGAAAGCGGTTTGATTAGGTCGTACGTTATTGATTTTAACGGAAAGGATATCACAACAAATTTTTTCACCCAAGGAGAAATTGTTATTGAGGTATCCTCACTTTTTCAACGCATACCTGCAAAGGAAAGCATAGAAGCCTTGACCGATTGCGTTGGTTGGAAAATAGATTTTCAAGATTTTCAAAAACTTTTTCACACCTTAGAAGGTTTCCGTGAATGGGGTAGAGCTTGGATGGCAAACAGTCTCTTTGAGTTTAAGCAACGTTCAGTTGCTATGATTGCCGATTCTGCTACCGAACGATATCACAAATTGATGGAAACCAAACCAGAAGTGTTTCAGCATTCTTCTCTCAAACATATTGCTTCCTATTTGGGGGTGACCGATACATCATTGAGTCGCATTAGAAAGGAAACCGCAAAAGCGTAAACATTATTTCTTGTCATATGGCAAGAAATACCATTCCGATATCATTTAGATTTGAGGGTATTAATCTTATAAATTAAACTAAAATGTCAGACACCGAAAGAATAATGACACTTCACCCTCAGGGTAAAACCGGAGTTCATATTTTAAAAAGAAGATACGATACCATCAAGGAGTTTATTCTAAAAACAATCAAAGAACACGGAGAGCTTACTTATCAAGATTTAGATAGGATAGCGGTTAACCAACTTAAGAAAACTTTCGACGGCAAAATCGGTTGGTATGTGGTAAGCGTAAAACTCGATTTGGAGGCGCGTAAACTTATAGAGCGTATACCAAAAACAAGTCCCCATAAACTAAGGCTTGCCAGTTAGACTAAAATTTTAAAATATGCGCATACTAAAAAAAGCACTTATCGTTTTAGGCATACTCATTGCCATTCCGCTTATTCTCGCGGCCTTTACCAAGAAGGATTATGCCGTTGAGAAAGAAATAACCATAAACAAACCAAATCAAGAGGTATTCGATTACATCAAGTCTCTAAAAAATCAAGAGAAGTTCAGCAAATGGGCGTCGATGGACCCCAATATGGAACGCATTTACGCCGGTACCGATGGCACTGTAGGTTTTGTGGCGGGTTGGAAAAGCGATAACCCTGACGTTGGCGTGGGTGAACAAGAGATCATCGCTATTGATGATGGAGCGCGTGTTGATTTTGAATTGCGCTTTAAAGAGCCTTTTGAGGCGACGGACAAGGCTTATATGACCACCGAGGGTATTGGTAATAATCAAACAAAGGTCAAATGGGGGTTTACCGGGCGTATGAATTACCCTATGAATTTCATGATGGTATTTATGGATATGGAAGAATTGATTGGTAACGATTTTGCCATAGGCTTAGAAAACTTAAAGAAAAACCTAGAATAGCACCAAGCAACCGACTTTCAAAAATCAAACGGCAACCTTAATTTCAACATTTTGCAAGATGTACCTCTTTTCGTATCGCTGGTATTTATTTTAACAACCATACTGACTCTTTTTCTGTTTTTAAGAGCTACTTACCCTTCAAAGACTGTTGTTGTCGGCTTGATTCTTTGGTTGGTCTTACAAGCCTATTTAGGATTTACCGGCTTTTATCTTGAAATAGCGACAGAACCCTTTCGATTTCTTTTGGCTGCTCCGCCGGCCCTATTGCTTATTCTGGGCGTGTTTGTTTCAAAGAAGGGCAGAAGTTGGGTCAATACGCTTAGTCTAAAGGCGTTGACCTTGATTCATGTTATCAGAATTCCGGTGGAGTTAGTGCTCTACTGGCTTTTTCTGTACAAAATGGTTCCTGAATTGATGACCTTTTCAGGTAGGAATTTTGATATTTTAGCAGGAATCACTGCGCCCGTTGTCTATTATTTTGCCTTTGTAAAAAAGACAATTGGTCGCAAGGGACTTTTGTTTTGGAATGTTATTTGCCTCCTTTTATTGTTGAATATAGTAACCAACGCGATTTTATCTACCCCAATGCCAATACAACAATTTGCCTTTGACCAGCCTAATCTTGCCATACTTCATTTGCCGATCGTTTGGCTGCCCACCTTTGTTGTACCTGTTGTTTTGTTTTCTCATCTTGTCGCGATTACAAGACTTTGGAGTGCTAATGGAGCTGAATAAATCTTTCTTGTGACGATAAGTAACCATAGCCAAACCTTTTATGAAATTTAACTCCCAGGGTTTGACCATGGTTCGTTATTCATGGAAACGAATTCTAAATATTCGCTATGAAAGGCGCTTTGCGCAAGTACGTATGGTCGTCTAATTGTGTAATAAGGAAATTGGCTAAATCAGTGGCACTGATGTCATCGCCCAAACAATCTTCCAAGCGTATTGCAACCTCTTTTTGCAAGTCAGTTAAAGTAATCAAAGGTAGACGTAAAAGGGTCCAACCTACTTCACTTTCTGTTAAAAGCTTATATTCTAGTTGCCTGTCGGCCGTGATTTTTGGATAATTTTGGCACATCCAATCTGTACCAAATTTAACCTTTGGGCTTTTTTTGTCAATAGGCGTGTCTACATGCAAACCTGTAATCACTATATAACGTTTTATACCCGCCCGAATAATGTTTCTTGACGCAGTGCTAAAAATGGTTGGTGGACTATGAGGAATGCCTATGCCCAAAGTACTGAGTACGGCATCACAACCTTTCACCAAACTAGAGACCGTATCATAATTGGCAACATCACCATGTACAATTTCCATTTGTGGGCTTTCTATCTTAAATTTTTCGAGATTGCGTACCAGTAGCCGGAAGCGATATCCAGTTTTTAGCAATTGTTGAATAAGATATTTTCCCGATTTTCCAGTGCCGCCAATGACGGCTATTTTTGTAGTGTTTTTCATTTTTCTCTTTATAAAATATGCATACTGAGTTTTGCGTCGATAGAAGATTTGACGCATAATACGGATGTAGAAAACCTCCGTGGGTTTATATTTATAAAGAGAATCTAATATTTCAAAGATAGAAATAATTGTGATACTCCGAATAACAATTACCTTCGTAAAGTTTAACGCTATATAATGGCTGAATTTATTAAAATTTACGAAGAGAACCCCAATCCTAAAGAGATCAAAAAGGTGATAGATGTATTGCGTAAAGGTGGCTTGGTAATCTATCCTACTGATACTATTTATGGCCTGGGTTGCGATATAACGAACACCAAGGCTCTAGAGCGAATTGCGCGCATCAAAGGCATCAAATTAGCGAAAGCCAACTGGTCTTTTATTTGTGCTAACTTGAGTAATTTATCAGATTATGTGAGACAAATCGATACGGCAACTTTTAAAATTTTAAAACGAGCCCTACCAGGGCCTTATACATTCGTTCTTCCAGGCAATAGTAATCTTCCAAAGGTGTTTAAAAAGAAGAAGACGGTGGGAATTCGAGTCCCCAATAATTCGATTGCAAAAGCATTGGTAACGGAATTGGGAAACCCCATAGTTTCTACGTCGATACGTGACGAAGACGAATTACTGGAATATACTACAGACCCTGAGCTGATATTCGAAAAATGGGAGAAACTGGTAGATATAGTTATTGACGGCGGGTATGGAGATAATAGACCATCAACGGTTATTGATCTTTCAGGCGATGAGCCAGAAGTGATTCGAGTAGGTAAGGGCGATTTAGATGTTTTATGATGCAAAGTGAAACCATTTGTGAGCAGCTGAACCGGGTGTCAAAACAGCAGAATTACATACTACCGGAATAAAAAAAATCCGTTGCCTTGGCAACGGATTTTTAATTTTGTCTAAGATGTACTGCCTAATTATTTATGGCAGGATCTTTCATTCCTTCTTCGATCATGCTATAGAACTGATCGATTTTTGGAAGTACCACAATTCTCGTTCTTCTGTTTTTCGATTTCTCGGTTGCTGAAACGGGAACATATTCTGCTCTACCTGCTGCGGTCATACGTTTTGGATCTACGCTATAATCGTTTTGTAAAACCCGTACAACTGCGGTGGCACGTTTTGTACTTAAATCCCAGTTATCCAATAAAACACCCTTTCTATAAGGTACGTCATCTGTATGGCCTTCTACCATAAACTCAAAATCAGGTTTGTTGTTCACCACTTGTGCGACCTTACCCAATACTTCTTTTGCTCTACTAGTGATGTTGTAACTTCCGCTGCTGAATAATAATTTGTCAGAGATCGAAACGAAAACAACTCCTTTTTCAACGCTGATTTCGATATCCTCATCATCTAAATTACCTAAAACACCTTTTAAACTCTGAACCAGAGAAAGGTTAACAGAATCTCTTCTTGTAATAGCATCGTTTAATTTACGAATGGTTAGATCTTTCTCTTGAAGACTTTCAAGCGATTTTTCTAAGTTTTCAGCACCCTTGGTAGTTAAGGTCGTTAAGTTACCCATGTTGTTGATTAACTCTTGGTTGTTCGCCTTTAAAAATGCATTTTGGTCTTCCAAAGTTTGCATTCTTGAGGTTGCCGTAGCCTTTTCCTCCAAGCAAGTGTTCAACTTTACTGTTGCTGAATTCAACAAGTCTTGAGCCTCTTTTGCCTGGGCTTCCATCTCAGCATATTTCTTTTGTGATACACAAGAAGATAACAGTAAGGTAACTCCCAATGCGCCTAAAATCAATTTTTTCATAATACTACTACTTAAATATTAATGTTTGTTATTTGTTCAATGGTTCTCGATCGCTGCAAAATTATATAAAATAGTGCTACGATGTTTTTCTAAAATTAGTTAATCTTTTTCTAAAACGTTGAAAACATTCTCTTGATGTACGAAGTGTGACCACACAATGGACTTCTTAGCATAGTAATTTAATATAAAATTAGCTTTTTCTCTTTTGCGATACATTTTGCTGAAGTGCTTGTAAAAGCTCAGATGCGCCTTAACTATTGCTAGAAAATGGTTGAGTTTGAATTGAAGAATAAAACGTATGGCCGCGACGGCATCTAACAGCAAACGCATAAAAATAATTAAAAAGGCCTTTCTAGGAGGAAGGTTTTTGGTAATTGAAAACAACGAATTCCTAAAGTTTAAAAAAGTTTTTTTTGGATTCATATTACTGAGTGTCGAACCGCCTAAATGATATACTTTCGATGTGCCGACATAAAATACCTTGTGGCCAGAATTTTTGGCGCGCCAGCACAAATCTACCTCTTCTTGATGCGCAAAATAGTCCTCATCAAATCCGCCTAAGGCATGAAAAACGTCACTTTTAATAAACATGCAAGCTCCTGTAGCCCAAAAAATTTCACGAATATCATCGTATTGTCCCTCATCTTTTTCCAGAGATTGAAAGACCCGACCCCTGCAAAAAGGGTAACCGAGTTGGTCGATGAACCCCCCAGCTGCACCTGCATATTCAAAATGGTCTTTCTGTTTTAAGTCTAGAATCTTTGGTTGTAAAATAGAAGCATCCGGTAGTTCTTCAAAAGCTTTTTTAATGGGTTCTAACCAATTTGGAGTTACTTCTACATCAGAATTTAAAAGACAAAAAATATCTGTATCTATATGTTTAAGTGCATCATTATATCCCTTGGCAAAACCGCCGTTGCTGGCGTTTTGAATAATTTGTACTGAAGGATAATTCGTTTTCAAGAAATTGACCGAATCGTCGGAAGAATTGTTATCGGCCACATAAATATCGGCCCCAGAAGAAGAGCCCATGACCGAAGGAAGGTAACTTTCTAAAAGTCCCTTTCCATTCCAGTTGAGTATAACTACAGCTATTCGCAAAACGGTAGCAAATTAACGGTTAAAATCAGGAATATCCTTTAGAAACGCGTACTTTTCTTGCTCAAAATCTATTTTGCAGTAGAAATGTTCCAACCCATTGGTAACCATTAAGTAATTGGCCTTTAAATTCATGTTGTATTGCGCAATTTGATTGAAGGTAGTTTGCGTTATGGCGATATCTGGCGCTTTACACTCTGCCAATATCGCTATACTCCCATCTGAATTAAAAACAACAACATCGTATCTTTTTTTTAATCCGTTAATCTCCAATTGTTTCTCGACATTAATTAGAGATTTTGGATAGTTTTTTTCTGAAATCAAGTAATGAATAAGGTGTTGTCGCACCCATTCTTCAGGCTGCAGCACTACAAACTTTTTACGAATGACATCGAAAATCTGGACTTTATTTTCGCTATTTTTGAAACGGAACTCGTATGCTGGGAAATTCAGTTGAAGCATGTGACAAATTTGATGATTTTTTTTGGATGGATGAAGTAAAACAGATAGTCAATGCTATTCGTAATGGTGATATAAAGCCGATATATCTTTTGATGGGCGAGGAGTCCTATTATATTGATCGCATAGCCGCGTTTATCGAGCAAAATGTACTTTCCGAAGAAGAACGTGGTTTTAACCAAATGGTACTTTACGGAAAGGAAGTTAGTGTTGAGGACATTGTTGGCAGCGCGAAGCGATTTCCTATGATGGCTGAGCGGCAAGTAGTAATTGTAAAGGAGGCGCAGCATTTGGCACGAACAATCGACAAGCTCAGTTCATATGCCGAAAACCCTCAACCCTCAACGGTGTTGGTACTTTGCTATAAGTACAGCAAGTTCGATAAAAGAAAAAAGGTATACAAGCAGATTAAAAAAACCGGAGTGGTTTTTGAGAGCAAGAAACTGTATGAGAACCAAGTTTCCGATTGGATTAGAAGAGTGCTTCAGGGAAAAGGGTATCGCATTACACCCAAAGCTTCCAGTTTGCTTGTTGAGTTTTTAGGAACCGATTTAAGCAAGATAAATAACGAACTGGAAAAGCTACAATTGGTGCTTCCAAAGGAGAAAGAGATCACCCCTTTAGCTATTGAAGAAAACATTGGTATTAGCAAAGACTATAATAATTTTGAATTGAAGAAAGCAATTGGTGAGCGCAATGTTTTAAAGGCGACTCGCATATTGAATTATTTTGCTCAAAACCCCAAAGACAATCCGTTTGTGGTTACCGTAACACTGTTACATACTTTTTTTGCTCAGCTGCTAAAATATCATGGCATGCAAGATCATAATCCAAAGAGTGTTGCCAGTGCCTTGGGTATTAACCCGTACTTCGTTGGTGAATATCAAATAGCGGCAAAGAATTACCCCATGAAGAAAGTAAGTACGATTGTGTCAAGTTTGCGAGAACTTGACCTCAAAGGAAAAGGGGTGGGCTCGGTAAACATTTCCCAGGCCGATTTACTTAAGGAACTCCTCGTAAAAATTATCTGAGTTATTTTCTATCTACACTATATTTTCCTGGGCCTAGCAAGATTATGGCTACGAAAATCACTAAAAAAAGTAAGGCCTTTTCTTTTTTGCCAAAGGGGTCTGCCGCATGAGCTATAGCCGCCGCTACTAGCATTGTGATTGCCGGAAATACTGCGGCCCACCGTGTTTTAAATCCCAAAATTATAAGTATAGGGCAAACAAATTCGGCAATTACAGCAAGAAACAAAGTGGGAGCGGCACCAATGCCTAGCGGGTCGCCAAATTCGAAATTGCCACCAATCATTTTTTGAAATTTTGGAATGCCATGAGTAAGTAGAAAAGCTGAGGGCAAAATACGCAATAGGGCTAACCCTAATTCGTTTTTTAAAGTTGATGTCATTTATGAAAGGTTTGAGTTGGTATAAAAGTAGTATTAAATTTTCAGCTCCTCAAAAAACGCTTGAGCTCCTCTGCTATATGAAATACAAGTTGGTCTGCGTCTTTGTGATTAAATGATAAGGGTGGTTTAATTTTTAGTACGCTATCGCGGGGGCCATCGGTGCTTATCAAGATATGAGCCTCCCGAAGTCCGTTTTTTATTTTTGCTGCCAATTCTGTATCTGACATCGTATGTGAACCTTCAAGTTCTACCCCTATGAAGAGTCCACTTCCCCTAACATCAGATATTTCAGGGTAGTTGGTCTGCAAATCTCTTAATCGTCTGATTAAATAATCGCCAACCTTAATGGCATGCTCTTGTAGGCCTTCTTCTTCAATAACTTCTAGAACTGCCTGTCCGATAGCACAAGATACTGGGTTGCCTCCAAAAGAGCTGAAAAACTCTAGGCCAGTATCAAAACTTTCAGCAATTTCCGCTGTTGTAACTACCGCCCCTATTGGATGGCCATTGGCCATGGGTTTCCCCAAAATAACCATATCGGGCACCACATCATACATTTCATATCCCCAGAAATAATGACCCAAACGTCCGAAGCCTACTTGTACTTCATCGCTGATGCAAATGCCTCCTTGTGACCTTACTGCCTCATATACTTCCTTTAAATACCCTTTTGCCAAGGGTACTTGACCTCCACAACCCACAATCGGCTCCGCAATAAAGGCAGCGATTTCATTTTTGCTAGCGTTGATTTGTTTCTTGGTTTGGTTGGCAAAATAATCGCCGGCGCTGCCGTCATCGAGATATCCCGAACCGAAAGCCTTAGGTAATGGCGTTGCAATAATGTATTCTTGTTTCCCCGGGCCGCCTTGGTGGTCATATTTGTAATGGCTAATATCGATGCCTATTCTTGTGTTGCCATGATACCCATGTTCCAAGACCATAATCTTTTGTCTTTGCGAATGGTTGGTCGCGATTCGAATAGCCAAATCGCTCGCGGCACTGCCAGAATTAACAAAGAAAATTTTGTTAAGCTTTTTTGGGAACTTGGCCAGTAGTTTGGAACTATACGATAGCAGTTCATCGTATAAATATCTGGTATTGGTGTTGAGCCTAGCCATAGTTTGGTGTCCTGACCTTACGACCTTGGGGTGACAATGACCCGCTAACATAATGTTATTATAAGCATCGAGAAAGGTGTTGCCTTGTGCGTCATACATATATTGAAAGGCAGACTGGTGCATTTGAATGGGCTGTGCATAGCTTAAGGAGAGCGAATCACTAAAATTCGTTTTTCTCCTCTGAAGTTGTTGTTGGTTTGTTTTTTTTTCCAGGGGTAACAAGCCCGCGGCCTCTCGAAAGGCATCTTTGGCTTTTATGGGATTGATCGAAAGCCATTTGTGAAGCAAGTCCCATGCAGGTTGCTCACTGATAGTAATATATTCTGAATCAGGTTTTAAGGTTTTTGCATAGGCAGAATTACAGACACTTGTGCATAAACGTGCCGCTACCAAATAATAGAGTATATCGAGCTCCTTTTCTTGAAGCGGAAATTCAGTGTGATACCCTTTTAAAACGTGAGAAGCAATTTGCAAAGGATTCTCCTTTTCCATCATGACATAACTTATCGCCACCGCCACTTCATTAATTAGCCAGGAGTGGCACATATCACCAAAGTCAATTATACCCGAAACATTGCCGCTTTTTGAAAGCACATTCCAATGGTTACCATCGTTATGTATGATTCCCTTGCGCAATTGAGGTCCCAAAGGGTAAACATGCGCGTCAAACTGCAAAAAGAAATAATCAACAATACTTCTATCGGTAGCATTGGGTATATATTTTAGATACTTGTAATTGGCTTTGAACTGTTTTAAATCCCATTGGGTTTCTTTGCCAACCACAGCCGGCTCATACGAGCTATAGATTTGTTTATCCATCTTTGCCAGAAATACACCAAGGGAATGGAGTAGGGAGGGCGTATGGGTAACCTTGCCTAAAAAGGCCCCTTCTACAAAAGATAACAAACGAAAAATCTGATCTTCGACCACCACAATTGATGCTCCGGCAAGGGATAAAATTGAAGCGGGAAAATCATATTCATCTAGTACTTCTAGTTGCTTGAAAATTTGATCTTCAGCTTGAAGCAAAGCGAATGTATCGTCTGAATACGGATTTTGCTTGAGTACAAAAACACCTTTTTCGCATTCGATTTTATAGTTGGTACTGTCGTAACCTTCTAAAGTAGAAACAACCGCATCGGTAATACCAAAATGCGTCTGTAAGATGGAGTTGATGTGCATTCAAGATAGATTATGCTATAAATTTAACATAAATCATTCTATTTCATCATTTAGAAGACGGCAGTTATTTGTCATCAATTAGCTCCATTACTGCCTTCATCTCGGTATCGTCACCAGCGATTAAATCTTCAATGCTTTTTTCTACTGCAATATCTGGCCTGATTCCCCCATCATGAGTTTCTGGAGTATCCTTTAGAATATGGATTCCGAAAACCGGAATATCTAACTCTACACGTGAATTTGGTAATCTATGAAAAAACATATACCCCCCATTTAAACCTTTTTGATTGCCGCCTGTTTCTTGACCTACCAAGGTAGCCAGTTCATACTTTTTCGCATAGGTAGACATGATGTGTGTGGCCGAACTGTTTTCGGCACTTGTAAGAAGATATACCTGGCCTTTGAAATTGCTCTTTTTAGGTTTGTAGGTCTTGCTAGTAGGCACAAACATGCTTTGCATTTCATACTTACCATTGCCAAGGTATGCCAATTTATTACCCCAATCGTATGGTCTTTTGTCCCATGTGCTGATATACGGTTTTAGGTATTCGGGTATTTTTCTATATCGTGTGGTTTGGGCTGGAATAGCTATGGTAATGGGTTGAGAAATAATATGCTCTAGTAGGTATTCGGCAACTTCTGTATCACCGCCCTCATTTGCCCGAATATCTAGTATTAAGTTCTCGATTTTTTTTTCCAAAACCGTTTCAAAGCTGTTGTCTAGAAAGCCCTTCCAGTCAAATTCATTACTAAATACCGTAAAGGCATCAATACGCAATAAGGCGGTTTGGGCATTTAGTATTTTGAACTTCCAACCTTCTTCAAAAGTGTTTTGGAAATTGGTATACCGCTCTTTCAAAATGGTATTTCTACGTGTTTTAGATATTGCATTAAGACGCCTATGCATTGTGTCTCCCGTTACGAGATCTTTCAAGCTTAGCTGGAAGGATTCTTTGCTTCCAAATTCTATAGGATAGAAAATATCAAACATTTCAAATTTGGCAGCTCCACTCAACGTAAGACGTTGAAGGCGCTTTTCATAGTTGTTTCCGTCTGAGGTGATATAGGCTGCTAGGCGGGTCATGATTTCTTCAGAAGGAATACTATCAATGGCGATGATTTCCATACCTTTTTTTAAGTCAGGGCTTAAGGAAGCATTTTTGTCAACAAAAAGGCGCTTACCGATTCGATTGAAGGTAAGTGGCAGTTTATCAGGCTGAAAAAATAGGGCTTTTTTAACATCAGGCCCCTGGTTCCAAGGATTGGTAAAGGTATGACTACATTTTATTTTGGCTGCGAATTTTGAAATTTCACCAAACACATTTATGATGTTCGGATGCTTTTGCAAGGTGTCTTCAAGAGCCATAATGTCTTTTTGCAAATCGATTGAATCACGGTATTTGTATAAATTGGGATGAATGAAATTCAAGGTTTTAGTTAAGACTTCGACATCCTCGGAAATCTGTTCCTTGGTATAGGTTAATTTCTGTATCCTGTCTGAATCGTAGTAATTATACTCGTTAAAAACGTGACTTGTGATATTCGTTACGTTGGGTTTAAACCAAACAATTCTATTATCGGCACCTTGCAATTCCATTTCTCGGTTTTGGGTAAATTTGAATCTAAGATTTCGTTTCGAGGTATTGAATTTTACGGTTGCCTCATAGATGCCATCCTTATCGATATCGGTAAGTTCCAAATCTTTTTTCCAGCTTAAGGGTTTTATATTACCCCGTAACCCAATCGTCTGTTTTGGTGACAATTGAGTTGCATCGAGTTGAAATGTGATTTCATAGTCTTGCGAATTACAAGAGGTGGTCAGTAGAAGCGCTGAAATAAATAGATGAGATAGTTTCATAATAGGTTCTGAATTAGCTGAACAATAATAATGTTAATTAGGTATGGAGCAGTCTCAAAAAGTGCGATCGATATCCCATTTAATGTTGTCTATCGCGCTCGCGTACCAAGAATTCGGTGGGCGGTATTCCAAGTTTTCTTTTGAAATAGCGATAAAATGTAGATTTAGATGGAAATCCAGACTCGAGCGCAATGGCAATTATGGTGTGTTTTTCATAATCACGATTTTTGAACCGCAGAAGTACCTCCTCAAGCCGATGATCGTTGAGAAAATCGGGAAAGGATTTATCAAAATGCAGAGGTATGAGTTTTGAAATTTTCCTTTTGGGAATACCCATTAATTTGCTTAAGTCTGATAACCCTAGTGTGGTATCTATGTAGTGTTTTTCAGTGATCATCAAATGGTTGAGTTCTTCACGAAAACCATTGTCATTGTCAGTTAGTTTATAGTTCATTTTAGAAAAATAGATTGCTTAGTCGTTTTGTATGCAAGAGGTACTTAGAATAGTTTTACAACCCTGTCTTCATCCTTTTCCGTTATGGTACGCAGCAGTTTCCGTAGGCCTATTCGATTCACTTTATAAATTTTGGTGCCGGTTGTCCATTTTTCTTTTCTGACTTTACCAGGCATCATTGGAAACCCATAACTAAATTTCCTGCCATTGGGCTTCGGACCAATGACATAAAAGTTGTTGCGGTTGAACGAATTGTTCTTGATTTTGAATTCGATGTAACGCACCCTTTCTTTTACAAGCAGATTAGCGTTGGAAAGAGCCCTTTCTATTGTTCCTGTAATTCTTTTGGGTTGGGAAACAAGTTTTAAACTGGCTTCTTTGCTGAGATTTGCTTCTAGGAGTTCAGTTGCATCTACCGTAGCTTTGCCGTGCCCCCAAATGTTTAAATAGACCTCCTTGGCCTTCACCTTACCGGCATGTACTACTCCATTTTCTGCTCCAATGCCTAAGGTGTTGGCTCGGCCAGAAATGGCGATCTCTCCGTTCAAAGCCGTAGCATTGAAATTATCGGTATCTAGGTTTAAAATTTGCACAAGATCGTTAGTGCCTTGCTCAAGCCGTTGCAGCTTAGGTGCTCCAATTCGAACTTTTATTCTTTCTGAGGCTTGTATCCATTCTTTTTGGTTGAGCTTGAGTTTGCCATCTACCACCTCGGTGTCGATCAAGTCAAACAAGTTGCTATCTGTTGTAATGCTCATTTTTTCTTCGCTAGCTTGATCGACAATAATGTCGGCATAAAGACTGATTTCGATGGCTTTAAGATCTTCTATCGCAAAAGACCTTGTTTCGATGTTTCGGTTGCCATGTGTTTGAGCTAAGCCAGTTGTCACAACTAGCAGTAGCAGTAAGGTGATTTTTTTCATGTCGTTTATCTATGTATGTTAAGTGCGCTTTTTCATAATTAGGTGATCAACACCAAAACGTCCAGAGCCCAGATATAGGTTATAGCTAGCTACCCACAGAAATCCCATAGCAGGGAGCATACTCCAGGTACTGTCTCCCCATTTTTGCATAAAAATGGCTACAAGCATAGTGCACATGATCAAAAAGGAAGCGATTCGTGTTTGAAGACCTAGGGCGAGAAATAATCCCCCTACAGCTTCACTGAATGCCCCCATCCATGCAAAGAATACCGGCATTAGTGCGAATATTCCTCCGTAGGAGGCTACATCTTCTGGAAACCATGCCGATACCTCAAATAGTTCTAAATTCTGACTATCAGGAGTCCATGGCATACCAAATTTGGAGGCACCGAAATCGAGAGCTAGCAGCATGCCGCAGATAAACCGTATGCTAGCGAACAAGAGATCTGCAATCCAATGTGTTTGGAGAATAGGGGTTGTAATAACTTTAATGATTCGTTTCATATGATCGTTTTTTAAAATTGAACAGGTCAAAATTGCGAATCAACCATAAGATGTGCGCTTCAAATCGTACAGATAGGTCTCAAATACGATTTGAGACGTCTTAAATTGAAGTTCCTTTAGGTACTAACCGAAGGTTTTCAGAAACTCGGAAGGAGAAGAGTTTGTTAGTTTTTTAAAGACTCTATTAAATGTGGCTTTGCTATTAAATCCGCATTCATAGGCAATGCCGAGAATCGACAGCTGTTTGTGCTTATCTTCTTGCAGCATATCTTTAAAAGCTTCTACCCGATAGCCATTAACAAAGTCATTGAAGTTTTGATTAAAGCCTGAATTTATGATTTCAGAAAGCTGTGCTCGTGTCAAATTTGCCAATTTTGCCAAATCGGAGAGGTTCAATTCTGGGTTGAGATATGGCTTTTCATGCTCCATCAACCCTTTTATCTTTTGAATGTCCTCTGTAGCGATTTTCTTTTTTGAAATAGTATCCCTTTCCGGAATCGCAGCTCGATTAGGCGAAAAACTAAAATCTAGTTTTTTCAGCTTTGTGGTATCTGTGAAGAATCCTTTGATGCCGACATAAATAATAATGAGTCCAGTAAAAAGAGTCATCCACCATTGTTGTTTGTAGTCTAGGTCAATGAACATCGTACCCGTAATGGTCTGTATTAAGTCATACAGGAAAAGTGCGATGTATAGCAAAAGGAAATTCCGAATCCAGTTGAGTTCGAGCTTAAAGGTATTGGAGAAATATTCATTTATTTTTTTTCGATAATTATAGAAAAGTTGTAATGTAAAGGCGAGGTATAAGGTATTTTGAATATAACTGAAGATGCTGTAAACAGGCAGAAAATAGGCTTCATCGAAGTGAATTTTTAAATAGCCGTTTTGGGTTGCGGCAAAACCCGGTTGCAGGGCGTCATAGCTAAAAATTAGTATCCGGTAAATAATCACTAAAAAGGCCGGAAGAAAATGGAGCCAGTCTTTTTTGCGAAAACTAAAAGAAGACCTTGTTATTGACTTGACATACAAATAGATCAGTGGTGCAATGGCTATGGTTAATGCAATAAGTGCGTAGTTGATCTTGGTGTTTCTAAACGTATCATACCAGCCCATAAAACCTAGGGTATAGGTGGTTTGGTGATAGCAAGTGATTACCAAGATAAAAAAAAGGAGCACATCAGAAAGGTTCTTTCGTTTTCGATATCTATTGCAAATGAGTACGGCAAATATGAGCCCTTGTATGGTTAGCAAGAGAAGGGGAGTACTCCAAATATTAAAGTTGGGAAAAGCGAGAAACATGAAAATGATTTGTTTCTAAATATAAAAAAAACCGATAGCGGAAACTACTGCTTAGCGCAAATTGGGATAATCTTCGGGATTGGATTCGTGTATAATCGCATACACTTTTTCAAAAATATCTTCGGTATTTGGTTTTGAGAAATAATCTCCGTCGGAGCCATATGCCGGGCGGTGCGGTTTAGCCGATAGCGTTTGCGGGGCGCTATCTAAATAGGTAAAGGCGCCTTGTTTTTCAATGATTTCATGCAGTAGATATGCAGAACAACCCCCAGGAACGTCTTCATCAATCACCAATAGTCGATTTGTTTTTTGAACACTTTTTACCACATCATGATTGATATCAAAAGGAAGAAGCGATTGAGCATCTATAACTTCAACATCGATTCCAACCTCCAGCAGTTCTTTGGCTGCCTGCATTACAAGCCTAAGGGTAGATCCGTAAGAAACCAAGGTGATATCGGTACCGGTTTTTATAGTTTCAACGATGCCAATAGGGGTACAGAATTCACCTAGATTGTTAGGGGTAGGCTCTTTAAGACGATAGCCATTTAAGCTTTCTATTACCAATGCGGGTTCATCACTTTTCATAAGCGTGTTATAAAAACCTGCAGCTTGGGTCATATTTCTGGGAGAAAGAATATACATTCCCCTAAGTACATGTATTAGCCCGCCCATGGGTGAACCTGAATGCCAAATTCCCTCCAAACGATGACCGCGTGTTCTTACAATCAAAGGTGCTTTTTGTTTTCCAACGGTTCGATAGCGAATAGTTGCCACATCGTCTGTTAATGTGGGCATGGCATAAAATATATAATCAAGATATTGAATTTCGGCAATTGGGCGAAGCCCTCTTAGGGCCATACCGAGACCTTGGCCAATGATTGTCGATTCTCGTATTCCGGTATCGGCAACGCGCAGTTTTCCATGTTTATCTTGTAAACCTTCAAGCCCTTGGTTTACATCACCAATAGTACCTGTATCTTCCCCAAAAATTAAAATTTCAGGATATTTCTCCAATAGCCGATCAAAATTATCTCTTAATATAACCCGTCCATCAACTACAGCTGCTTTTGCATCGTACTCGGGTTTTACTTCGGCAATATTAGTTGCTTTATTGGCATTTTCACTATATAAGTGGTCACTGTAATTGGGTTGTTCTTTTTTTAGAAAATTATTGGTCCATGCCAATAGGGCTTCCTTTTCCGAGCTGTTTTCACCCAAAAGATAGCGCAACGCTTTTCTAGCAGTTGATGCCAAATCTCTTTTAATAGGTTCCTCTAAGGCAATAAGATCATTTTTGAGCTTTATTATAAAAGCCTTGTTTTGACTACTATTGGCTGCCTTATCAAGCAGGTCGACAAGTATTTTCTTTTGCGCCAAATGCGAGGCCAAGTATTCAGCCCAAGCTTCTTTCTTGGCGGTTCGCACTAATTTTTTAAGA
The DNA here is from genome assembly GCF_039974175.1 of Maribacter sp. Classification (GTDB taxonomy): domain Bacteria; phylum Bacteroidota; class Bacteroidia; order Flavobacteriales; family Flavobacteriaceae; genus Maribacter_C. The sequence goes on along the minus strand of NZ_JBDWJN010000010.1, from coordinate 901,066 downwards.
GATAACTCCAAGGCATTCAACTCCTTTTCGGAAGCGATACCAGATTCGATTATCCATTCTTTAAAGCGTTTGTTGCAATCATTTACACGTTCCCATTCTAGGCGTTCTTCACTTTTGTATCTTTCATGAGAGCCTGAAGTAGAGTGACCTTGGGGTTGGGTAAGTTCGGTAACATGTATCATTACCGGTACATGTTCTGCACGAGCGATATCGGATGCGTTTTCATAGGCGTGCATTAAGGCCGTATAATCCCACCCTTTTACCTTTAAGATTTCATATCCTTTATTCGATTCGTCGCGTTGAAAGCCTTTAAGCGCTTCAGAAATATCTTCTTTTGTAGTGTGGTATTCCTGGGGTACTGAAATACCGTAGTCATCATCCCAAATACTAATTACCATCGGTACTTGCAAAACTCCACCAGCATTGATGGTCTCAAAAAACAAGCCTTCACTTGTGCTTGCGTTGCCAATGGTGCCCCAGGCTATCTCGTTTCCATTTACAGAAAACTTGGTTGCATCAATATCTTTGAGATTGCGATACATTTTCGACGCCTGCGCTAACCCTAGCAACCTTGGCATTTGACCTGCGGTTGATGAGATGTCGGGTGCGGTGTTTTTTTGTTTGGTCAAATCCTTCCAGCTCCCATCTTCGTTAAGACTATAGGTTAAATAGTGTCCTATCATTTGCCGGCCGGCACTCATAGGTTCTTTTTCGATATCGGTGGTAGCATAAAGGGCGTGGAAAAGTGCCTTTGGCGAAAGAAGGCCCAGGGCCATCATAAAAGTTTGGTCACGATAGTAACCGCTTCGAAAATCACCATCTTTGAAAGCGCGTGCCATGGCCAATTGTGGTAATTCTTTTCCATCACTAAAAATTCCAAATTTGGCTTTACCGTTCAAAACCTCTTTTCTCCCCATCAAACTGCAAATACGACTTAAGACGGCGATCTCATAATCCTTCAAGATCTGGGCTCTAAAGTCATCAAATGAAATGTCATTGCTGGTTTTGGGTGATATATCCATCTATTGCTGAAGGTTTTTGCAAAAGTACTCAATACCCGCGATTAATACAACTTTGAAGTAGGCATATTTATTGAATTATTGATAGAAAAAAGGAAGTAAAAATGAGTATTTGTTAGAAAAACAACAAATTACCCTATTCGTATTAAGAATTTGTTAAGAAACTAGAACCACTTTCGGGTGAATAAACCAGTGAGGGTTCTAGGGCTGACCGTAACAATAAATCGGATTTTTTCACCGTAATTTGGCTGTGAAATTTCCCAACCATTGTTAGAATACAATGGGAAGTACAACTCAAAATAGTCTGTTACTAAGTTCAAACGAATACCGGAGTCGTAAACAAATTTTTCTTTTAAGCCTTTGTTTTTAACAAAGCCGACATCACCATAGAATTCAATCCATCGCCATAAATTTACACTAGCATTGGCTGTAGCTAACCAATCATTGGAAAATCGGTATTGTTCATCTAAAAAGGACTTAAAACCACCCTCTGCGATAATGATCTGCTGACTGTACAAGCCAGAATCTTCTGAACGACCCAAATACGCATAATCAAAAAGATAATCCGTCGGACGATCTAGCGCAAAGCTGAAGAAATCGGAGTTGGTTTTGTTTCTTAAAAACTTTCCGGCATAGAGCCTCAGATTAAACTGGGTGTTGTTTTGAAAGAGCTTGCGATATTCATATTCTGCAGCGAATTTGGTAAACTTTCCTGATTGTTGAAAGTCTAGGTACAAAGAGGAATAATTTAAAATGTTATTGTCGACATTAGTATACCGAATATTAAAGACGCTGTAATCTGGATTTTCAGGATCGTTTCGCAGATCAGCCAAACTCTCGTCAATATCTCTGAAAATGTTAAGATATCGAAATGATAAAAATTGTCTTTTATTTGAGATTAGGTTATCGGGCCGCCATCCAAAACTCAATGAAGGCGTTATGGTAGAGTATCTTGAATTCACATTAAAATGGGAGGTCGAACCTCGCAGGCTATAGTTGGCGACATACAAGCCCGTTTTGGTTAGGTATTTTCGGTAGGAAAGTCGGCCGTAACCCACGAAAGCTTTTTCGCGAAAAGAATAGGAGGGAGCAAAGTCATAAACAAATGGACGCTCTAGCAGGGTTTTGTTGTAAAGTCGTAGTCCAGGAGTCCATCCATCATAAATATTAAAATTCAAAACAGGAACATAAAATACTTGATTGTAATATGGGTTTTCGGAATCTCTAAAAAATGTAAACTTTAACTTCTTGTTGCTAGATAAAAACCCGCCTAACGACTTCCAGTTATCGCGTTGATTGAATTCTGGTATTTTTTGATCATAATTTAATACAAGTCTTTTTTCTTCTCCCCGAGGAATGGTAACTGTTTTTTCTTTATCAATTCCTGAGAACCAATACTTAGAAACAACCGTGTCATTTTTCAGGCCAAACATTGAAATGGGAACTACCGTACCTTCCTTATTTTTAATGGTAATGCTTAGCGAATCTTCGGTTTTTTCAATTTTTTTGATCTTATAATCGATGATGCGATCGGAGTAGACATAGTTATTGAAGAACCAATCGATATCTTGGTCTGCTGAGCGTTTTAGTATAGATTCAAAATCCAATACCCGTACTCGGTTCAATTGATAGAATTTGTAAAACGTCTTTATGCTCTCGTCTACCTTTTCTTTGCCAATATAACTTGCCAAATAGGCCAAACCCAAGCCTGCCTTGTATTTGTTCCCAATTTTTTGATTTGCAACAATCAATGAGTCGTTTGGTGTGATCAAGGGCTGGTCTAGATTTTTACGTGCAATACCCAGGTAAAAAAATGGATACTGTTCGTTAAAGCTCATCTTCGCCAAATTAAAACTACGGATACCCCAAATTTTAGATAGTTTTCCCAATAACTTTTGATCGGGATAAAACTCGTCGACATAGGCAATCATTAAATAATTTGCGATGGCATGGTTCAACCATTGCTCTTTTCTAGGGTTGAGATATATAGCTTCTTCTAAAATATTGGTCAGCGCCGTTTTCAGAATTTTCATCTCAAATTGAAATCGCTCCTCGTAAGGCCGTATAAATTTGGGCAGTTGGTTTAGTCCGTAAAGCGGGTTCTTGCTATAGTCGATTCTGCTGACTAAAAGCTGTGCATGCGGATATTTTCCAAGATTTTCATAAATAAATTTTGTCACTCTATTGATAGATATTCCTTGTAAAACAGCATCGTATTTGGTAGCAGTGATGTCTGTCTTTATAGTCATGTGTGGTGTGATGTGCGTAGTAAAAGTATCTACCGGAGAGAAAATTAATTCGCAACTTTTATGGCGATTGCCCTCAAGCTGTGCCTGTTGCCCTCCTGGAAACTGTGAATTCCCTAGAATTCTGTAATTCGAGGCTAAATTAAGAGCTTCGGGGTACATTAGGTTCAAGGTAGTTTCAGTCGGATCGGTGTATAAGTCTTCGAGATTTTTGTTCGAATACAAATGCCATTTGCCATCAAAAACGGCTGGCGTCAAATACCAGTCTTTAAGGTAATATCCATCTCGGCTGTAGCCGTAGGGGGTATACTTATTTGGCGGTAACTTAACTACATAGGTAAAAAATATTTTGGCAGATTGATTTGGAAGTAAGGGCTTGTTCAAGAATAATTTGATAATATCTTTTCCTGAAGAGCGCTCCCAAGTCATGCCTCGATAATCATCGTCAACGACGGTCATAATGTTAGTAAAGCCCCTTTCCTCATCTTTTGCCAAGTGCAGACTTTTCTTGAACTGTTCTGCAAAACTTTTGGCCAAGGCGGTATTCTTGTCGGAGTATGCATTGGCCCAATCATTGAAATAAAGCGTTTCTAAGGGTTTGTTAGCGTAATTGTGATAGGTGAACTCTTGTTGTATGCTGAGTTCTTTGGTTTCATCGTTTAGTCTCACGTTTAGCGAATTCATATGCTGCGCACCAGCTGAGAAAGTACCCAACAAAAGCACCAGGATGCCGATCGCAATATGTGAATGCACTTTTTGCTTCAATGAGTAAACTTTAGAAGTTGGGACTAAGAGATCGGCCCTTGTAGAATGCGTCGATAATTTCAACGACTTCTTCCTCGGTGTCGACCAAATGGATAAGATCTAAATCTTCGGGACTAATATTTTTTGCCTCCAACATCGTATTTTTTATCCAATCGAGTAAGCCTTGCCAAAAAGATGTTCCTACCAGTATGATGGGAAATTTTTCAATTTTGTTGGTTTGAATAAGCGTTATCGCTTCGAAAAGCTCATCTAAGGTGCCAAAGCCACCAGGCATTACAACGAAGCCTTGTGAATATTTGACGAACATCACTTTACGCACAAAGAAATAATCGAAATCAAGACTCTTATCGTTATCTATATATGGATTATCGTGTTGTTCAAAGGGAAGGTCAATATTGAGTCCTACCGATATTCCCCCGGCCAAATTTGCACCTCGATTACCGGCTTCCATTATACCAGGGCCTCCACCTGTAATAACTCCGTAACCAGCTTCGGCAATACGCTTTGCTATACTAGTAGCCAATTTGTAATACTTTTCATTCTCTTTCGTTCGGGCAGAACCGAATATAGAAACGCAGGGACCGATAAGGCTCATGCGCTCAAAACCATTGACAAATTCACCCATGATCTTGAACAGCGCCCAAGAATCATTCGTTTTTATCTCATTCCAACCTTTATGATGTTGTTCTTTTCTCATATAAAGTGATTTTTTTAATCCCCTCCTTGGAGAGAACCTTCTAATTTTGGGAGTTTGATTTAAATCAACCTACAAACCTAATTCTTTTCTCAAAAACTTTGCCGTATAGCTTTTTTTGTCTTTTGAAATTGCTTCTGGTGTTCCTTTTGCAACCACCATTCCGCCGCCACGACCGCCCTCATAACCCATATCGATGATATAATCGGCCATTTTGATCACATCCATATTATGCTCGATAACCAAAATGGTATTTCCTTTGTCTACCAAACGGTTCAAAACTTCCATTAGTACGCGAATATCTTCAAAATGTAAGCCTGTGGTGGGCTCATCTAGAATATAAAAAGTGTTGCCCGTATCTCGTTTTGATAGTTCTGTGGCCAATTTGATGCGCTGCGCTTCTCCGCCCGAAAGGGTAGTTGATTGTTGCCCCAATGAGATGTAACCCAAGCCTACATCTTGTATGGTTTTTAGTTTTCTATGAATTTTAGGAATAAGCTCAAAAAAGTCTACCGCTTCGTTTATGGTCATTTCAAGCACATCTGAAATCGATTTTCCCTTGTAGCGAATCTCTAGCGTCTCTCTATTAAAACGTTTGCCATTGCAAGTTTCACATTCTACATATACATCTGGCAAGAAATTCATTTCAATTACCCGAAGTCCTCCACCTTGACAGGTTTCACACCTTCCTCCGGTGACGTTGAAACTGAAGCGCCCAGGTTTATAACCTCTGATGGCCGCTTCAGGGGTTTTGGCAAAGAGGGAACGTATTTCGCTAAACGTGCCCGTGTAGGTAGCCGGATTCGAACGAGGGGTTCGCCCTATCGGACTTTGATTGATATCAATGACTTTATCAATATGTTCTAAACCGCTAATCTTTTTATAAGGCATGGGCTTTTTTACACCATTGAAATAATGGGCATTCATGATAGGGTATAGCGTCTCATTGATTAGTGTAGATTTTCCACTGCCTGAAACTCCAGTAACGCCTATCATTTGTCCTAGGGGCAGTTCTATGGAAACATTTTTTAGATTGTTGCCGGTACAGCCCGTAAGCGTAATTTTTTTCCGATTGCCAGTTCTGCGTTTTTTAGGCGTCGCAATTTCCTTTTTACCCGTGATATAATCCGCCGTTAAGGTGTTTTCTTTTTTTAAATCCTTCGGAAGCCCCTCAGATATGATTTCTCCACCATGTCGACCTGCGTGTGGCCCGATATCGATAACATGATCTGCCCGTTCTATCATATCGCGATCATGCTCGACCACAATTACAGAGTTGCCAATATCACGCAGTGACTCTAAAGATTGAATCAAACGATTGTTGTCGCGCTGGTGCAGGCCAATGCTTGGCTCATCTAATATATAGAGAACGCCTACTAGTTGAGATCCAATTTGGGTAGCCAAGCGAATACGTTGGGCTTCTCCACCAGATAATGACTTTGAACTTCGGTTTAACGAAAGATAATCAAGACCGACATCCAATAAGAAACGGATTCTTGTCTTGATTTCCTTAATAATCTCTTCGGCAATCTTTAATTGATTTCCCTCCAATGATTTTTCTAAATTGGCAAAGAAATCGGCCAGTTCGGCAATATCTAATTGCGCTAAGTCTGCTATATTTTGTTCGCCAATCTTAAAGTTTAGCGATTCTTTACGCAAACGAGACCCCCCGCAGGTAGGGCAGCTTACCTTGTCCATGTATTCTTTGGCCCACCGCTTAATTGAGGTAGAAGCAGCTTCGTCAAACTGATTCTTAATAAAGTTTGCGATACCCTCGTAATCAATTTTATAGGTGCGTTTTACGCCAAGAGTTTTCGAATCAACTTCGAAATTTTCCACACCACCATGCAGCAAAACTTCCATAGCCGCATCTGGAATCTTCGTTATGGGATCGGTTATTTCAAACTCATAGCGTTGCGCAATGGTTTCGATTTGCTTGAATGCCCAAGATTTTTTGTATTCACCTAAGGGGGCGATCCCTCCTGATTTGATAGACAGTTTTTTATTGGGAAATATCTTCAATTCATTTACTTCGTAAACGTGTCCGAGTCCGTTGCAATGCGAACACATGCCCTTTGGCGAATTGAAGGAAAATGTATTGGGTTCTGGGCTAGGGTAGGAGATGCCTGTACTTGGGCACATCAAGTCTCGGCTAAAGTATCTTGCCTCTAAAGCACCTTCCTCAAGTACCATTAAGACGTTATCACCACTATACATGGCCGTGTTTATCGATTCGGCAAGTCGTTTGTCCATATCTTCGGTGTCGGTCACCTTCAAGCGGTCAATGACGATTTCAATATCGTGTACCTTATAGCGGTCGACCTTCATTCCCTTTACAATATCTTTTACCTCTCCGTCAACGCGAACCTTTACAAAACCCTGTTTTCCGATTTGCTCAAAGAGCTCGCGATAATGACCCTTTCTCGATTTGATGATAGGCGCAAGTACATTTATCTTTTTTCCGTCGTAGTCGGTTTTGATAAGTTCTTTGATTTGCTCATCGCTGTAACTAACCATTTTCTCTCCTGTATTATAGCTGTAGGCGTCACCAGCTCTAGCGAACAGTAAGCGTAAAAAATCATAGATCTCTGTAATGGTTCCTACGGTGGAGCGAGGAGATTTTGAAGTGGTCTTTTGTTCAATGGCAATTACAGGAGAAAGTCCGTCGATTTTGTCAACATCAGGCCGTTCTAGTCCACCCAAAAACTGACGCGCATAGGCCGAGAAGGTTTCAATATACCGGCGTTGGCCTTCTGCATATATGGTATCAAAGGCCAGTGAAGATTTACCACTACCGGAAAGCCCCGTAATGACGACTAATTTCTCTCTTGGAATGGTAACATCGATGTTCTTCAAATTATGAACACGTGCGCCTTTCACTTCTATATTTTCCTCGTAGTTTATCATTCGATTCGACAAAGTTGCAAAAGTACGATTTTGACCTCTAAAATGAGAATAGGTTTCAAATCCTTTTTGTTATTTAAATGTTAGCTTCTAACTTTGGCTTTTTAACAGAAAATACTGCAAATGCAAATCTTAGGAATAGGCTCAAGAATTGATCATACCGAATTTGGTAAAGGGGTTGTCACCAATGTAACCTCAAAATACTACTGGGTTACTTTTATGGAAAACGGATTGGAAACGATAGCTGTTGACTCGGAATTCGAGATCATAGAAGCGGTTGAAGATGAGGTTGATAGCGTAAGTTTTTCAGAAGTTGAACAGTCTTTGATTGCAATTTTAAGAAAATGGAGCGATGCCTCTTCGATAAGCCCAATAGCTGATAAATGGAAAGGTGGTACATTGGTCTTAGCACCAAAAGACACTGGTCTCGCCAACAAAGAAATACCCATCCAAACATTTTTTCATAAGGTGGTGATGGTTCGTGATCGCATTAGGGTGATGGAACAGAAAATAAACGCCAGTAAAAATTTAGATGACCAAGAAAAAGTTGATTTGCAACAGTATATAACGCGCATCTACGGAAGTTTGACCACTTTTAATGTGCTCTTTAAGAACCAGAGTGACCATTTTGTAGGAGAACGTTCCAAGTAAGCCTGACATAATTATGTATTTTAGGAGCTGCGATATTCTAAAATAAGGATGCCATGCTAAATCAAGCTCGAAAATTAACTTTCTTACTTGCACTTGTAACTAGTACTGTAGTTTCTCAGGAAAAAACCAAGGTATTATTAGATGCCGATACGGCTAATGAGGTTGACGATGCCTTCGCTTTGGGCCTTATTTTAATGGATCCAATGGTTGAAGTTACTGCCCTGAATGCAACCCAATGGCAGGCGAGTCACTGGTCTACTACAAACAGTATGGAAGACAGTCATCGTCTTAATCAAACACTCTTAGGCGTAATGGGGCTTGGCATTAAGACCAATAGGGGTGGGGTAGCAAGAATGTATGATTGGGGTGATCAAGCACAACATTCCGCAGCGGCTTATGAAATTATTAATCAAGCCCTAGCGTTGAAAGATGCTGAAAAATTGAACGTAATTGCTTTGGGTGCACTTACCAATGTCGCCTCGGCAGTATTCATAGAACCTTCGATTGCCAAGAAAATCAAATTATTTTGGTTGGGTACAACCTATGATTTTGAAAAGGGGGTGCTGCGCAGAGATGATTTCAATTGTATGATGGACCAATATGCCTTAAGTCATCTTTTATTTTCGGAAGTCGAAATGCATATTATTCCCGTCAGTGTTGCGAATCAAATGACATTCGATTACAAAGAAACCAGATTGAAATTTGAAAATCACTTTCTAGGAGATTATCTACTTAAAATCTGGGACGATCATATTGATTCTGGACGGACGCGTAGAACAATCTGGGACTTATCTATAGTCAACGCCTTTCTCCACCCTGAATGGATGGAAGAAGTGGAAATAACTACATCTAAGGACAATGGTGATCGCAAAATATTTTACTATAAAGATTTCGACGCAGCGCAAATGCGCGAGGATTTTTTTACTAAAATAAACGACTACGAAAGGCCTTAATCTATACAGCTTCCTTCTTCTCGCTCATATATTTCCAATACCTTTTTGGTACATGCTGGGTATGCAATTTCATGTTGATACGTGATTTGATATTGGTGCTTTTGAAATAGTTATTCCACAGGTCTTGATAGCTGTATTCCGCAGCTGAAAAGGTGTCATTTTGCCGAATACTATTGGTGTACACTTCCTTTAAATCTAAAGAAACGATTTCTACCGAATGTAAGTCATAGAACAATCCGTATTTGCGTTTGACATCATAGATCAACCATTGTTGGTCTGCGTACCGTGAACGGAAGTGTTTTGAAATCAAAGGCAGTACATCAAAATCAGGTTCAATATTAGCAAAATAAACACCATCTTGTGTCAATTGAAAACGTACAAAGGCTTCCATGCGATGTTTCTCTCTACCTACTAATTTTGCCAATTGACTTATCTTTAAGACGGTATCGTCGGAGAAATTCAGATGCACTAGATCTTTGGGAGAAAATAGTTTTTTAATGTATCGATAGAGCAAGAGCTCAATACCTTTTGTTTCGCCCAAAAACGCAAAGTAGATATTTTTAATAGCGGCATTGCTTTTCTTTTGAATTCCGTTCCATACCCTTTTAGCCTTATCCATTTGAGTGAAAACGGTTTCGGTCTCTGAAAACAACCCCCGCTGGGCGGTAGCGTTCTTTTGAATATCCGCCACCTGAATACCCTCATCAAAAGCCTTAAAAATTGTGCTAAGGAACCCATTAAAGCTGCCATCGTAGATTAATATTTTTGCTTGTCTCATAGTGTTGTGTTTTATCCGTGAGAGGAGATGAGTAATTTTCTTAAGATGGTAAATGATTTTTTAAGTTCGTTTCTAAATGCTACCAAACTGTAACCAAAGTTTAAAATGTGACGACGTCCTTTTTCCAAATGCGTAAATAACCTTTCATTTGTATTGTGAGTGTTGCTGTCTAGATAATTCATACTTCAATAATTTTAGTTAAACAATGACAATTGGCTGCTATAATTCTTTCGAAACTTTCCTTGTGAATTTTGTAAAATCCTTCCTTTTATTTGGTGTGCCTGCAAATCGTGTCTTTCCCAACTTCTAGAGTCGCATATGATGAAATACTTTGCCCGATTTAATGCGAGGCCTATTTTTTTAAGATGTTCCCAATTTAATTTCCGGAACTTTCTTGCCTTGATAATTTTTTCAACGGAATACATTCCTAATCCGGGTACCCTGGCCAACAGTTGTCTATCGGCCGTATTGATATCTACCGGAAAATGCTTCAAATTGCGCAAGGCCCAACTTAACTTCGGATCAATGTCGATATCTAGATTTGGATGGCTGTCATTAAGAATTTCATGGATGCTGAATCCATAGAACCGCAACAACCAATCGGTTTGATATAACCTATTCTCTCTTAGCATCGGTACTTGTGAACCAATGGCGGGTAGGCGACTATCTTCTGCAACCGGTACATAGCCAGAATAATAGACCCGTTTCATATTGTAATTTTTATAATAATGATTGGCGGAATACATGATGTCTTTATCTGTTTCGCCAGTGGCCCCAATAATCATCTGCGTACTTTGCCCGGCCGGTGCATATTTTGGAGTGTTTTTTAGCACCTTCTTCTCTTCTTTGTATTGAATGATTTCATTTTTAACCTTTAACATCGGTTTGGTAAAATCTTCATGTCTTTTATCAGGGGCTAACAATTTTAACCCAGCAATGGTTGGAACTTCAATATTAACCGATAGTCGGTCGGCCCATAGTCCTGCCTCTCGCATCAATTCATCGCTTGCTCCGGGAATGGATTTTAAATGAATGTATCCGTTAAAGTTTTCTTCCATTCGCAACTTCTTAGCAACCGCTACCAATCGTTCCATGGTGAAATCAGGATTTTTAAATATACCCGAGCTCAAAAAAAGACCTTCTATGAAATTTCTGCGATAGAAGTTGATGGTTAAATCCACAACCTCTTGAATTTTAAAGGCTGCGCGTTTAATATCGTTGCTCTTACGCGTTACGCAATAAGCACAATCGAAAATGCAGTGGTTGGTTAACAGTATCTTTAACAAGGAAACACAACGGCCATCTTCGGTGTAACTATGGCATATGCCCATACCCGAACTGTCTCCCAAACCCTTGGTGGTATTCGCGCGATTACTACCACTACTCGAGCAGGATACATCATATTTGGCTGCATCGGCTAGAATGTTTAGTTTTTCTTTAATTCGTTGAAATGACATCTGTTGTTGTAATAATTCCAAAATTATGGAAATATTCCTAATTATGGAAATATTCCATATATAATTTTGGAAATAATCCAATTTTTGTATATTTGAGGTAATCTAATGGCCGTCTCGAGCGCAGTCGAGCGATTTTTTGGCAACATAAAAAAGCAGGTCTCCACTGCACTTGGCCTTACACTAAAACGATTATGGAAAACGAGTTGACCTTAAAACGCTTTATAGAAATCAGAAGAGATTTGGGTTACACCCAAGCGGAATTTGCGAAACTTTTGGGCATTTCAAATACCACTGCCGATATCGAACGCGGGCGCACTAAACTTTCAGGTAAGGTTGTGGTAGAGTTGTTCAAACAATTTAAAGTAAATCCGCTATGGCTGTTTGGAGAGAGTGAGAATAAAAATTTGGCCACTTCCAATACCAATGTCATTCCGAAGGTGGTCACTGTTGACTCAAACGACCAAGAGAATATGGTTTTGGTCAATGCGAAAGCGGCTGCCGGTTACCCTCAAAATATTCAGGATACCTCTTGGTATAAGGAACTTCCTGCCTTTGATTTGCCGCTTCCAGAATTTAGAAATGCTACCTATCGCGGTTTCCAAGTCGAGGGTGATAGTATGCTTCCCAACTTAAAGCCAGGGGAGTGGGTTCTCGCAAAAGCCATTGACCATATCGATGAAGTCAACCCAAATAAAATGTATGTGGTGGTTTTAGAGGATGCCGTTTTGGTCAAAAAAGTTATTCGGAAACCCAATTCGAATAATGTGACTTTAGTTTCACTCAATGAAACCTATCCGCCTTATGAGATCAAGCCATTTCAAATTCAGGAAATTTGGCAGGTCAATAGTAAAATTACTTTTGGTGTAGACGCTACTACAGAAACAGGACTCCTGAAACAACTACAAGAATCGATGGAGGAGTTAAAAAGCCAGTTTAAGAAGCAGCAGGCAAGTTAACACCAATGGTATTGGAAACAATATCTGCTCTGGTATTGCATTGCAGGCGATGATCTTTAACTGAGCCTAAAATTCAAAAGTCTTTTAAGGAATAGAGCCCGCTGTTGCGCAATTCAAAACCCATGCTCGTATATAAACCTATAGCCGGTGCCCGGTGATGCCCCGTAAACAATAATATCTCGTCTAATCCTGTTTTTTTTCCTTCTTCCAAAAGTTTTTCCATCAGCCTTCTACCGATACCTTTTCCGCGTTGTGTAGCATCAACCACCACATCGTCTACCATGCCTCGATAACCTGAAATTACCTTGTAAGTTGATAGAAGTGCCGTTCCAACTATGGCGTCGTCTATTTTGCATATCACAAAAATGACATTGTTTTGGGGTACTAGAATTTCCGATAAAGCTCTTTGCACATTGTCAGGATTCAACTGTCTGTATAAGGCTGCAACTTGGTTTTGTACATCGGGTGTCAGATCTGACGGCCTTAAAATTTCTATTTGCATCAAATAAATTTTGAATAAAGTTAGGAAAGTAGAAATGATTTAACACTTTTTTGAATTATTGTATATTTAGAAAATCGTGACATACAGACCATGAAGAATACCCTTGTCGTTGTACTATTAAGTCTTTTCAGCCTAACAGGCTCCTCTCAAATCACTACAGATACCTTGTTGGTCGGCTATACCACGGCACCTCCATTTGTTGTGCAGGAGGGTGAACTCTTGGAAGGTATAAATATTTGGCTTTGGGAAAAAACTGCCAGAGACCTAAACCTGAATTACAAACTGGTACCCATGCGTTTTCGTGATATGTTAGATGCTTTAAAAAATAATGAAATCGATGTCAGCATTAATCCATTAACCATAACCAGTGAACGCAACAAATCTTTTGAATTTACCAATTCGTATTATGCGGCACACTCGACTATTGCGATATCAGAGGCGACCACTTTAGAAAAGTTTATAGGCTTTCTAAAGAAATTTTTCAATCAAGATTTTTTAAAAGGATTGTTCGCATTGTTGATGATCATATTTTTGTTCGGCCTTGCAGGGTGGTATTTTGAGCGTAAAGAAAATCCAGAGCATTTTCGAAGTGGCAAAAGTGGTATTTGGGATGGCATGTGGTGGTCTGCCGTTACTTTAACAACCGTGGGCTATGGCGATAAGGCCCCTAAAACCAAAATGGGAAAAATATCCGCTCTGGTATTAATGTTCGGCGGTTTGTTGTTTATTTCAGGATTAACAGCGAGTATTGCTTCAAGCTTAACAGTAAATCAATTGAGTAGTAACCCTGAAGGATTTATGGCGTTTAAAGATCGTAAAGTGGGAACCATTGCGAATTCTGGAGCTATGGAATATCTAAACAAACATTTTTTCAAAGATGTCGAAGCATATTCAGGCGTAATAGCTGGTCTTCAAGATTTAAAGGAGGGAAAGATTACCGCTTTTATTTACGATGAGCCCATTTTAAAACACCGTATTCAAGAGGACCCTGACTTAAGTAGCTTACAAATACTTCCAGTAAAATTTGACGTACAATTTTATGCTTTTGGAATAGCCTCCAAGCATTCAGAACTCGAAAAACAGATTTCGCAACATATACTTACCATTACTGAGACACAAGAGTGGGAGGTGGTTCTCAATGAATTCGGGTTAACCGATATCTAGTTGTAGGCTCTTGCTGCTCCAATATGAAATGTAAAGGGACCTAATTTGTGCGATCTGGGCAGTGCCAAGCCATTTTCCATGATTTGCCAATCATCCCAGCTCGCTTCCAGCCCGCCAATAGGAATAATTTTCACCCACATTTGATAGCTTCTCGGAAATCCGTTTGGAAGCAGCTTCCATAAATACGTATCTCCAGGAGTAGTACCACCGGAAGCATACGATACCATCAGTCCCTTTGTACCGTCTTCTAAGGTGACTATACTTCGTTTCGTGCCTCTATCAAAGATCTTAAAAGGGGCTACCAACCAAAAGGAGTCGTTATTAAAATAGTTCATAGCCTTTGCTATCAGTTCTTTTTCGGCCTCGCCGAAAACAAGCACACCATTCTCTGAAACTTCACTAGCTGACGGGTTATTCAGGTTCAGCTTTACCTGGTAATCTTGCCAAGTCACCTGAACTTTCCCATTGGCCTTGTTCCATTTATAGGTATGGGCTCCGTTCCTAAAAGACCACTCTAAATAGCTTGTATTTTGATACGCATCACCATGAATAGCCTGTAGCATTTTTTCGGCTAGAGCATCTGCAGCAGGGCCGGGTTTGCCTTCAGGAAGCGGTTCATTGTAAATACTATACAGTATGCCGAATGCAACAAGGCTGATCAACACCATGCCCGCACCTAAGATGAATAAAATTTCAAGAAACTTTTTCATGACACGCCTTACGATCAACCTTTAAGCATTTAATATCCTGCAGCCCTATCATCTCCTCGTTTATCAGCCCCTCCTTCTAATTTTCCGTCGGGTAGCACTCGAATCGCATCGACCTTTCCGATAATAGGAGTACGTTCTTCGTTGATGATATACCCTTTTGCTGCAAGTTTTTCTTTCAGTTCCTGAGAAAATCCTTCCGGTTCAAAAATTACCATATCGGGAAGCCATTGATGATGAAAACGTGGTGCGTTTACAGCTTCTTGCATACTCATGTTAAACTCATAAGTGTTTAGAATGGTTTGGGCTACAGCTGTAATAATTGTAGATCCCCCTGGGGTGCCAACAACCATCCATAAGGTACCATCTTTTTCTACAATAGTAGGGGTCATGCTACTTAGCATTCGTTTTTCGGCAGCAATACTATTGGCTTCAGCGCCTATTAATCCAAACATGTTTGGTATTCCTGGTTTGGCACTGAAATCGTCCATCTCATTGTTTAAAAAGAACCCCAACTCATCGGAATAGAGTTTTGAGCCATAGGCTCCATTCAAGGTGGTTGTTACCGAGACCGCATTTCCTTCGTTATCAACGATAGAGTAGTGGGTGGTCTCCATACTTTCTGCCACTTCCACCTTGCCACGTTCAACCTCAGAAGACTTTGTAGCCGTGTCCCAAGAGAAATTGGCCATTCGTTCTGCTAAATACCCCTCATTTAAAAGCACGTCTAGCGGAATATCTACAAAATCTGGGTCGCCTAAATAGTAGTTTCGGTCAGCATAGGCGCGCCGAGAAGCTTCTGTAAACAACTGCACGGTTTTTACCGAATTATGGCCGTAGGAAGCCACATCATAGGATTCTAACATTTTAAAGATTTGATTAATAGTTACCCCTCCGCTGCTGGGTGGACTCATTGATATAATACGTAAATCCTTATAATTGAAAATAATGGGTTCGCGCCATTTTGCCTGATATTTGGCAAGGTCTTCTTCGGTAACGAAGCCCCCATTTTCTTGAATAAAAGCCGCTAGCTTTTGGGCGACTTCTCCCTTATAAAATCCATCACGACCATTTTTAGCAATACTGCGCATAGTGTTTGCCAATGCCGGATAGGTAATCATATCACCCGTCTTGAATTCCGTTGCAAAGAAGGTACTGTCTCCGTTGACTTCTATAAATTTTTCGCGTTGACTCGCCAGTCTTTTTTCTTGGTTTTCGGTAACCACAATTCCCTTTTCCGCTAGGGCGATGACCGGCTCGAAGATTTTGGCCAGGGGTAGTTTTCCAAATTTTTTATGCACTTCGATGATCCCGGCTACGGTTCCAGGAACTCCGACGGCCGTAGCACCTTGAGTGCTCATGCCTGGTATAACATTCCCGAGGGAGTCTAAATACATATCCTTATGTGCCGATAATGGGGCTTTTTCTCTATAGTCTAATCCGCCTACTTCGCCATCAGCCTTCCGATAGACCATAAAACCTCCTCCTCCAAGATTACCTGCAAAGGGATAGGCTACAACCAGAGCCATTTCTGTGGCCACCATCGCGTCAAAAGCATTTCCACCTTGTTTCATAATCTCAACCCCAATTTGTGATGCCTCTTGACGGGCAGAAACGACCATGGCTTTCTCGGTCACAAGACCGGTGGGCGCAGCAGGCTGTTTTTTACAATTGACAAAAAGAAGTATGGCTAGTAGTGGGAGGACAATTTTTTTCATTGAAAATCTTAGGTTTTTGTGTTATTTAGTATCTTTTTTTATTTAAAGGGAATTAAATTTTTGCTTGGAAAAGGTAGTCAATTCTTCAAAAAAGGAGGTAAATTCTTTTTCGAATTCATCGTAGTGTTCTTCCAGATCAAGAATGGCAAAATTCATCTTCGATTTATTTTTGGTTCTTCGGTTCATACCATTCAATACGCGTGCAATTCCATCCATTTTTGAATAGTTGAAAATCCAGTTGTCACTTATCATATAGGGCATCATACGATGCACTCCAAGGGGGAGGATATCATAGTTATCCTCTAACAAATCATAGAAATTGTCGACAAATAGGTCTAGGGGCTTGTCGGAATAAGATTTCCAGTTTTTTGCCAAGAAGTGATCGTAAAAGATATCTACAATGATTCCGCTATAGTGGCTGTAATTTTTGTGCAAACGCTTGGTGCTTTTACGCACCGTGGGGTGTGCGTCGGTGAACGAATCGATATAGCGGTGTAATTTGATTCCCTTTTGTACGCGTTCGGGCAGGTGTTTGAATTTATTACCTCGAATACTGTCGGCGATAAAATTTCCTATTGTAATTTCATCATCTTCGAAAGACAAATAAATATGGGCCAAAAAGTTCATAAACGGTTGTGAAAATCTTAATGCCGAATTTACAAAGAAGCGCAATAGGTTTCAGAGGGATACGTTTATATTTGCAAAAACTTTTCAAGACTTATGACATTAATAAAATCTATTTCAGGAATACGAGGAACCATTGGCGGGAAGCCAGGAGATAACTTAACACCTATTGATGCGGTTAAATTTGCCGCTGCCTACGGGGTTTGGTTAAAGGGATATTCCGAAAAAGATCAACTCAAAGTCGTTATTGGTCGCGATGCGCGTTTATCTGGGGCGATGATTCAAAATCTGGTGGTTTCTACCTTGGTTGGGCTTGGAATCGATGTTATCGACCTAGACCTATCGACGACACCAACCGTAGAAATCGCAGTACCTTTGGAAAAAGCCGATGGCGGTATTATCCTTACCGCAAGCCACAATCCCAAACAGTGGAACGCCTTAAAACTTTTAAATGAAAAGGGAGAATTTTTAAATGCGGCTGAAGGTGCTTTAATATTGGAAATCGCCGAGAAGGATGATTTTAAATTTGCCGAGGTAGATGACTTAGGTAGTATCACAAGAAATGACTCTTATATTGATATTCACATCGATGAAGTCTTAAAGCTGTCTTTGGTAGACGCCGATACTATTCGCAAAGCGAAATTCAAAGTGGTCGTTGACGGTGTCAACTCCACAGGCGGTATTGCCATTCCAAAACTCTTAAAAGAATTGGGCGTTGAAGTGGTGGAGTTGTATTGTGACCCCACAGGACATTTTCCTCATAATCCCGAACCCTTGAAAGAGCACCTAGCTGATATTTGCGATTTGGTTGTCAAGGAGCAGGCCGACTTTGGAATTGTTGTTGACCCTGATGTCGACCGACTAGCTTTTATTAGTAATGATGGTGAAATGTTTGGAGAGGAATATACCTTGGTTGCCTGTGCAGATTATGTTTTAAGCAAAACCAAAGGAAATACCGTATCTAACCTGTCGTCGTCTAGGGCCCTACGTGATATTTCAGAAAAACACGGTGGATCATATGAAGCGGCAGCGGTAGGGGAGGTTAATGTTGTTACGAAAATGAAGGCAAACCAAGCTGTTATTGGAGGTGAAGGTAATGGTGGTATCATCTATCCTGAAAGCCACTATGGCCGTGATTCTTTGGTGGGAACAGCCTTGTTTTTAATGCTGATGGCGGAGAATGGTGGAACTGTGGCAGCACTTCGGGCCAGCTATCCATCTTATTTTATGAGCAAAAAGAAAATTCAATTGACACCCGAATTAGATGTTGACAGCCTTTTAGACGCCATGGCCGAAAAATATCGAAAAGAAGATATTTCTACCATTGATGGTGTAAAAATCGATTTTGCCGAAAACTGGGTACACCTTCGTAAATCAAATACAGAACCAATTATTCGAATTTATACGGAAGCCAAAAGCCAGATGGAAGCTGACGGACTCGCAGATAGAATCATTGGAGAAATCAAAGCCATAGCAGAAATATAAACTTTTCGCCCAACAATATCAGCCCCCGGCATTTCGCAATCAATCAAGCCTTACTGACCGAATTGCGGCTTAATTTTTTGGGTCTGTTTTAAACTCTGGCGGCACCTTGTCGCGATGTTTCCATCGTTTATGGCTCCATAAATAGTGCTCTGGTCGCTGATATATTTGCTGCTCTGTAAGCGCAATAAATTGCTTGGTGATTTCATTGGGTTCGGTCTGCTTGCCCGATAAGGTTATCGGAATAAACTCCGCTTGATAATAGCCTCGTTTTACCTTAGATACTTTGAGAAAAACGACGGCCAAATCCAATTTGCGTGCAAGTATTTCCACGCCGTTATAAACGGGGACGGTGATACCCATAAAATCGCCCCAATAATGCGCATGCATCACCATTGGCGATTGATCACTTACCATACCATAAATGGCTTTTTTACCTTCCCCTTCATTTCGCATTACGGTCTTTACCGTTTCATGGGTTGTGATCAGGGTGGTATTCCATCTTGACCTAAAATCCTTTACCAATCTGTCGAAATAGGTGTTCGCTACACGTTGATAAACCGCATATCCTTTGCTTTTGATGTATAGGTTTAAGCTAACATTCCACTCCCAATTGGCGTAGTGAGAACAAGGAACCAATATACTTTTCTCTTTTTCAATTTCCTGAATGAGTTCGACATTGGTAATATGATACCTTTTTTTAATATCGGCTTTTGAAAGGTTCATAGTCTTCACCATCTCAAGAAACATATCGCACATATGTCTGAAGAATTCTTTTTGAATACGTTTGATCTCTTTTTCCTGCTTTTCCGGAAAAACCAATTTTAAATTTTCACGAACTACTTTTTTGCGATACCCAATAACATGAAATACCAAGAAAAAAACAAAGTCGGAAAAGAGGTAAAAAGCGCGATACGGTAGTATGGAGATCAACCAAAGTGCAGGATACACCAAAATAAATACAAGTAACTGCATGCAACGATTTATTGCCACAAATATAGTTATATTTGGCCCCAAATCGAATAACATATTTTAATGGACGGAATCGACCTAGTGACCTTAATTATAATAGGGGCCAATGTTCTAATTTCTTTTAAGGGATTTAACGACGGTGCGTTTTTTGAACGCTATAAATTCGGTATAGGCGCCATCAATGCCGGGCAAAAAGAACGCATGCTTAGTTCGGGTTTTTTGCATGTTGATATTTCCCATCTGCTTTTTAATATGTTAACACTATACTTTTTTGCAGATGTGGTAATACGAGGTTTTGGATCGGGTAAGTTTCTTATTATTTATTTTGTTAGTTTGATAGCGGGAAGTTTACTCGCCCTTTTCTTTCACAAAAACGAACCTCATTATAGCGCGGTGGGAGCTAGTGGTGCGGTTACGGGTATCTTGTATGCGGCAATTCTTCTGCAACCCGGTATGGATTTATATATCTATTTTATCCCTATACCGATTCCGGCATACGTAATAGGTATTGGCTATTTGCTGTATTCCATTTATGGTATGAAGAAGCGATTGGGCAATATTGGCCATACTGCCCACTTTGGTGGCGCCATTGGGGGTTATGCTGCTACCTTATTGTTTAATCCTGATTTGGTATTTACGTCTACCCTAATGGTAGTCTTATTGGCTATTCCGATTTTGATACTATTCGTCATGGAGAAAACGGGCAAAATATAGTTTATTTAAATACTCTAAAACCCCAAAACTGCCTTAAGATACCTAGAAATCAGTATTTCATCGAAAAAATTGTAGGAAAATATACACTTTACCTAATTTTGACGTTTGATTAGTCCCAAATCTAATTGATTAACCTATTTAAGCGATGAAAAAAATCTCCCTAATGGCTACGGCCATACTACTTTTTGCTGTGTCTTGTAGTGATGAGACAACAGTATTTGAGAATCCTGAAGACAGCATTGGTTTAGAAAATGACAATAACGTACTTGTTAATAGTATCATGTACGACAACAGTGGTGTACTTGAGATACTCGAAGAAGACAGTATCACTGGGAAATCTTCTAAATCTGCTAATGATGAGGCAGGTGACTATCCTTTAACCCTAGTGGCACAAATTGATCCGCCTTCCTTTTCTGGTGGTGAAAATTTAACGGCTACGGATGTCTTTATCGATGGTGATTACGCCTACGTTTCTTATAATACAGCAGGACTAGATTATAAGGGTGGTTTAGATATTGTAAACATAAGTGACCCAAATAACCCATATTTAACAGCTCGAGCTTATTCGTACGACAAAGATTTAAATGCCGTTTATTATAAAAATGGTTATGTTTATATCGTCGGAGGCACAGATGAAGAACAATCGGTCTTAGCTACCGCAAATTCTGTCATAATTCGTGTTGCCGCAAATGGTGGCCGCTTAAACACGTCTGATTTAACCTATGTTTATCAAGATGGTTTTAATGCAACCGATGTTGAAGTCAATGATAACGGTATCTTTGTTTCAAGTGGAAAAGATGGCTACATAATTCAGTATGATATTAACAGCTTAGATATTGTAAATGAAGCCCCATTTGCCGATTTACGCTCGCTATCAATTCACAATAATAAAATTGCGGTTTTGGATGCCAGTGTAGGGGTTAGAGTCTTAAATTCCGATTTGAGTGAAGCTTCTCAAATTGCGATAAACTCAGATTTTAGAGAGGGAGATAAAAGAACCTTAGCCTTTGACGATGATACTATAATTGTTTCAGAAGGATCAAAAGGCGCAGGTATCTACAATGCCAATACCGGTAACCTTATAGAATATGTGCCTATATTAATCAACCCAGAAGGGGTTGATCAGTCAGACATAGTTACCAATGCAGTTGCGAAGAACGAAGATGTCTTGTTGATGGCCAATGGTGGTGCGGGACTTTGTTTATCTGAAGACCAAGGAAATAATACTGACTTAGTTGGTATCATTGAATTATCGGGCTCAACTAATTTTGTGGCTTCAAAGGGCGATTACGTTTTTGCAGCTTCTGGTAAATCTGGTTTACAGATCATTAAACTGAATAGACCAAGCGATAGTCTTGAGGCAAGTTGCGCTGATATTCCTATATATAGTGGTTCACGAAACTTGAATGTCAATGAAGGTGAAAACGTAGCCTTTAGAGGCTCGAAAAGATTTAATAGTGTGAATATTAGTGGTGAACTGCTGTTATGTGGTTCATGGACTGTGAGCAATGACACCAACATTAATGATAATGCCTCCTTCTCTATGAACGGTACCTATGTAGTGGGTAGAAACAATAAGCGAAAAGATATTAAGGTTAATGAAAATAGTGTTTTTCGAGTTGAAGGTAACTTAACTATTTACGGAGACCTAGTTTTGAACGAGGGAGCAACTATCGAATTTTTGGGTAGTGATTCGGTTGTAAACATTTTTGGAGAGGTAAAAAAAGCTGCAACAGCTGAAGTTATCGGAACCTTCGACGATGTTCGAAATAAATTCTAAATCAAATCTCAGATACAAACAGAAAGCCCTGATGAATTTACATCAGGGCTTTTCTTTTCTAGAGCTTTTTTTGCTTTAATTGAGCAACTCAGCCACCTTGGCCTCTAAGGCTGGTCCTCTTAAGTTTTTCGCAATAATGATTCCATTTTCGTCTAATAGGAATGCAGCGGGAATCGCATCAACATTATATAATTTTGCAATCGGATCGTTGAAATATTGAACATGCGATACATGATTCCAAGTTAGGCCATCATCGGCAATGGCTTTTTTCCAATCTTCTGCTTTTCTATCCAAGGAAACACCTACGATGTTCAATCCCTTATCATGGTACTTTTTATATACTGCTACCACGTTCGGGTTTTCGGCTCGGCAAGGTCTGCACCAGGCTGCCCAAAAATCTACTAAGGTAACTTTGCCCAGCACGTCATTTAAGGCTATTTGTTCTCCATTAGGACCAGGAGCGGTGAACTCTGGTGCTTTTACCCCGACCTCGGTTCTTTTGCTTTTTTCGTCACGTTCCTTTAACTCCTGTAGTTGTTCGGCAATTCTTTTTGCAGCTGTCGTTTCTTTCATTTCAGGAGTAAAACCATCGAACATACTTTGTAATTCATCGTATTTCATTTGTCTCGAGGCAATAGCTCTATCCATCAACAGAACCGATATTAACGCGTCAGGATGCGCCTTGATATAATCAACATCATAATTTTTATATTCTTCTTGCAACTCTTTCATCTCGTCGGCCAGAGCTGCTCTGGTCGCCTCATCAGAATTTTGCAAGTCTTCATTTACAGATTTTGCTTTGTCCGCTATGGCTCTAGATCCTTTTATATAATCTGCGAAAGCCTTGTTTTGTGGTGTTCCCTCGATTTTGGCAAAACCCAAGCTATCTTTTTGGGCCACAACTTCAATTTCTCCATTCTCAATAATAACAAGGGCATAACCTTGCAACTGATCTATAAAAATGTAATTTACTTCAGGAATTCCGGCTTGACCTGTAAACCTGAAGGTACCGTCTTGAACTTCAGTGGTATCGACATCAACCGGTTGGTTATTTTCTCCTTGTTTCCTTAGGAAAACCTTAGTCCCGTTTTCGACCTCTCCGCTTAGGGTTCCTTCAATAGTATAGCCATTGGGGTTTTGGTTGCAGGCTACCAAAGCGACCAAAATGATTAGGGATAGAATAAATTTCTTCATTTGTTTTTCTTGATTTACCGCAAATGTAGGTATTAATACTTAGGATTAAAAAAGCCCTCTATCGTATCCGATGAGGGCAGGTATACATTTTATATTTCTAATTAGAATTGATACCGAATGCCAAGGCCTACGTCAAAATCAAAACGGTCATCAAAACTGCCATAGCCAAGCAGCCCGATTTCTGGTCTAATGTCTAAGGAAATCAATAGGGGCAAGTCATCAAAATTAAATTCTATCCCGATATCACCAGCGGCCAAGACAAATAGTCCACCCTCAGGTTGCACTATAATATTGGAATTGTTTGGATCTGGCCCTGCTTCAAATTTTGCCGTACCAGCACCACCTCCAAAACCGTAGTACCAATTTAGTCCCCTGCTAATATTGTATACCGATTGATAAAGGGCAACTGCTTTGAAAGCATCATATTCGCGGCTATCGCGATAGCCTACGTTAAGTTCAATACGCGAGTACCTTCCAATAGATTTTTGATAGGAGATTTCTGCCCCGAAACCATCACTATCGCCTAAGCGGAGGCCGATGGTATGCTCCGCAATTTCTTGAGCTGTCAATGAAGTTGCTATTAAAAAAAGAGTAAACGTAAATAATTTTGTGATTTTCATATGTTCTTTTGATTAAGTTGTAGTTTACAAGGGGGCTCTTTATATCTTTGTTCTAACCTTGAAAACTTAATTTACTACCCAAAAATTGTTCCGAATTGGATAAAAATTTGCTAAAAGAACTAGAACGACACCTTGAGGGAACGCTTAAAATAGATTCGTTGACCAAAAGTTTGTATGCTACTGATGCTTCTGTTTACCGCAAAATTCCTTTAGCTGTCGCTTACCCAAAAACAGTAGCTGATATCCAAAAACTGATTCAATTTGCCACACGGAACAAAGTTGGATTGACCCCTCGAACCGCAGGAACTTCATTAGCAGGGCAATGTGTAGCTGATGGAATAATCGTTGACGTATCTCTGAATTTCACTAAGATTGTTGCTTTAGATGAAGAAAAAAAACAAGTTACCGTTCAACCTGGAGTAATTCGTGACGAACTCAATCAATACTTAAAACCATATGGCTTGTTTTTCGGGCCCAATACCTCTACTTCAAATCGATGTATGATTGGAGGCATGGTGGGTAACAATTCTTCAGGAACGACTTCGATTCAATACGGCGTCACCCGAGATAAAGTGGTTGCGATGAAAACCATCTTATCTGATGGAAGCGAAGTGGAGTTCAAATCACTATCCAAGAAAGAATTTGAGGCAAAACCACACGGTAATACGCTTGAAGCGTCGTTGTATAGGGCTATTATAAAAGAACTATCTGAGAAAGCGATGCAAGCGGAAATAGTGAAAGAATTCCCGAAGCCAAGTATTCATCGAAGAAATACAGGCTACGCTGTTGACGAACTTTTAAAGACCAATATTTTTGGAGATTATTCTGAAAATTTCAACCTCTGCAAGTTGCTGAGTGGAAGTGAGGGAACCTTAGCTTTTACTACTGAAATAACATTACAATTAGATGATTTGCCGCCAGCACTTTCGGCCATGGTGGTTACTCATTATGAAAGCTTGGAGACCTGTCTGCGTGATGTCGCACCCTGCATGCAAAATGAGTTGCATACCTGTGAGATGATGGATAAGGTGATTCTTGACTGCACTAAAAACAACAAACAACAGCTAGAAAATCGGTTTTTTGTAGATGGAGATCCAGCAGCCTTGCTACTATTGGAAGTTAAGGCCGATTCACAGCAACTACTAGAGAAAAAATTGTCTGAATTGCAGCGAACTATAAAGAATTCGGGTTTAAGTTATGCTAGTCCGGTTTTATATGGCGCAGACATTAATAAGGCGCTGGAACTACGACGTGCCGGATTAGGACTCTTGGGCAATATGGTCGGCGATCGAAAAGCAGTAGCCTGTATAGAAGATACCGCAGTCGCTTTAGAAGATTTAAAAGATTTTATCGGAGAGTTTTCTGCCATCATGAAGCGTTATGATCAAAAAGCGGTGTATTATGCACATGCCGGAGCGGGTGAATTACATTTACGACCCATTTTGAATCTAAAAAAGAGGACAGATGTCTCATTGTTTAGGGCAATTACTACCGATGTTGCTAAATTGACCAAAAAATATCAGGGTTCATTTAGCGGAGAGCATGGCGACGGTATTGTTCGCGCTGAATTCATTCCGCTGACGATTGGGGAGAAAAACTACGAACTGCTCAAGCGCATTAAAACGTATTTTGATCCACATTACATATTCAATCCAGGGAAGATCGTTGACCCGTATCCTATGGATGAGTCATTTCGTTATAAAATAGAAAGAAAAGAGCCTGAGATACAAACACTTCTTGACTTCTCAGATAGTGAAGGAATACTAAAAGCGGCAGAAAAGTGCAATGGTAGTGGAGATTGCCGAAAGACACATCACATGTCAGGTACGATGTGCCCGAGCTATCATGCCACCAAAAAGGAAAAAGATACGACCAGGGGTCGCGCAAACGCACTGCGTGAATTTTTAAGCACTTCTGACCAAAAGAACAAATTCAATCGGCAAGAATTAAAAGAGGTTTTTGACCTATGCCTGAGTTGCAAGGCTTGTGGGAGTGAATGCCCCAGTAATGTTGACGTTGCCACATTAAAGACAGAATTTCAATATCAGTACCAAGAGACAAATGGGTATTCGTTTCGAAGCAAACTTTTTGCACACAATACCAAACTAAACAAGATGGGTAGCGCTGTTGCGGGCCTAACGAATCGCATTTACGACTCGAAAATTTTAGGAGGTTTGTTGAAGAAAACCGCGGGTGTAGCTACAGAAAGAAGCCTTCCTAAAGTTTATAGTTTTAATTTTAATAAGTATCTGCAAGAATTTAATAATCAAAGTATTGTATCAAATAAAAAAATTGTTTTGTATATCGATGAGTTCACAAACTACCTCGATATAGAATTGGGTAAGGATGCCATTCAAGTACTCAGTAGTTTAGGGTATGATATTAGCCTGTTCTTTGCGGAAAGCGGACGCACCTATCTATCAAAAGGCTTTTTAAAACAGGCAAGAAAGCTGGCTCAGAAGAATATTCCTCAACTAAACGTATTTGCTGAGAAAAAACTTCCGGTTGTTGGTTTAGAACCTTCAGCAATTTTGACTTTTCGCGATGAGTACAAGCGTTTGTCAAACGACAAGGCAGTTACCGACGCTATTGCTAAAAATGCCTTTCTCATCGAAGAATTCCTCGCTCAAGAAATTGAATTGGGAAATATTACCTCAGCGCATTTTACAAAAGAAGCTAAAACTGTCAAGATTCATGGGCATTGTCATCAAAAAGCTTTGAGCAACCAAAAAGTCACCTTTGATGTATTAAATCTTCCCGAGAATTACAAAGTTACCATCATAAGTTCGGGTTGCTGTGGAATGGCAGGTTCCTTTGGTTATGAGAAAGAACACTATGAGGTCAGCATGCAGATTGGAGAGTTAAAGCTATTTCCGGCTATACGAAAATGTGAAGAAGATGTCATTATTGCTGCCAACGGCACCAGTTGTCGACATCAAATCTACGATGGTGTTCAACGTAGGGCAAAACATCCCGTGACTATTCTAAAGGAGGCCCTCGCTTAAGGGTGCCTTGCCTCCCTTTGTATTCTTCTGGTCTTTTTCGGCCTGCTTTCCTTTTGCTTTTTCCTGTTCTTTCTTTGCGGTTATTGAAGCTACAAGTTCATGAATGTCCATTTCTTTTAGATCCTCATCAATAAAGAACGGTAGTAGTTTGTCTTGGTTGTAGCGATATATTTTCCATCGCTTGAAAGAATATTCCAAGGCTGTTAGATTTTCCACCCAATCTCCCGAATTCAGATAGGTGCATTTTCCTTTTTTAGTTATTAAGAGTTCTTTTTTAGGTTGATGAATATGTCCGCAAATGACATAGTTATACCCATTTTCGATAGCAATATCAACCGCTGATTTTTCGAAATTACTGATGTATTTCAGGGCTCCTTTGACACTGTCTTTTATTTTCTTTGAAAGCGAGTATCGCTCCTTGCCAAGTTTGCTGAGACACCAATTTGCAGCGCGATTTATCAAAATTAATAGGTCATAACCACGGCCGCCAAGCTTGGCTAACCATTTGGCATTGGTTACCGATGAATCGAAAATATCACCATGAAAAAACCAGGCCTTTTTACCATCAAGTTTTAAAACTAACTTGTCAAGTATGTGTAGATTGCCCATTGAAGTACCGCTAAATTTTCGAAGCATTTCGTCGTGGTTTCCTGTGATATAAAAAACTTCGGTGCCTTTAGAGGCCATGCCAATAATCTTTCGGAGCACTTTCATATGGGAAGAGGGAAAATAACGTTTGCTAAATTGCCAAATGTCAATAATGTCTCCGTTCAGTACAAGCCTTTTAGGCTGTATACTATTTAAGTAGGCAATCAACTCATCGGCGTGACAGCCATAAGTGCCCAAGTGCACATCTGAGATTACAGCGACTTCAATCTTTCGTTTTTTCACAGCAGATAGAATTTCCTGCAAAATAAACTCATGGGTATAAATTGAGAATGAATTCCAGATCAACAATTGGTGTTTATTTGGTTAACAAAAGATTATCGAAGGCTGGCAAATGTTACCTAAACATTACGGCTAAGCTTGTTTTGGTCGGCAATAATTTAAGATTTACCTTTGTGCACCACTTTTAACCCATCACATGGCTGGAAATACTTTTGGAAACCTATTTAAGCTGACAACGTTTGGAGAATCACATGGGGTGGCCATTGGCGGCGTCTTAGATGGATGCCCGGCCGGTTTGGAGATCGACCTCGATGCCATCCAACGAGAATTAGACCGTAGAAAACCAGGGCAATCTGCTATTGTGACACAACGAAAAGAACCCGATACGGTAGAGTTCTACTCCGGAATATTCGAAGGAAAAACCACAGGAACACCTATTGGCTTTGCCATTCACAATACCAATCAGAAATCAAAAGATTATTCTCATATCAAAGATTCGTACCGACCTTCTCACGCAGATTATGTATACGACCAGAAATATGGTTTTAGAGACTACCGTGGTGGCGGGCGTAGCTCTGCTCGCGAAACTGCAAGTCGGGTAGTGGCAGGTGCCATTGCCAAGCAAATGTTAGCTAAAATCAAAATCAATGCCTTTGTGTCACAAGTAGGTGACATGCGATTGGAAAAGGATTATAAAGAATTGAACTTAGCGCTAACCGAATCCAACCCCGTACGCTGTCCTGATCCTGAGATGGCCGAGCAAATGGAGGCTTATATCAAAGAAGTTCGAAAAGAGGGGGATACGATTGGTGGAATCATAAGTTGTGTGATTCAAAATGTTCCGGTCGGATTGGGTGAACCTGTATTCGATAAGCTTCATGCCGAATTGGGTAAGGCCATGCTTTCGATTAATGCGGTAAAAGGCTTTGAATACGGCAGCGGATTTGAGGGAGTCAAAATGAAAGGCAGCGTACACAACGATCAATTCAATACCGACGGAAGCACCAAAACCAATCATAGTGGAGGGGTGCAAGGAGGTATTAGTAATGGTATGGATATTTATTTTAAGGTAGCCTTTAAACCCGTGGCCACTGTTATTCAAGGGTATGAAACCATTGACAAAGATGGCAATACCGTACAAACTCAAGGCAAGGGAAGGCATGATCCTTGTGTTGTGCCTCGCGCCGTGCCTATCGTTGAAGCTATGGCGGCCCTCGTTTTAGCGGATTATACGCTGCTGAATCGCACCATCAAATTGGAATAAAGTTCAAGAGTAAGTGCAAGTTCAACGGCAAATGCAAGCTCAAGCACAAGTTAAAAATTGACTTATGTGTTTGGATCTTTAGAGGATTAATGTGCTTACCTGCATCTGCCAATTTCGGTTATCATATTCGTACTTCGCATATTTCGTACTTCGTATTTTAATACTATCTTACCTGTCTAAACTAAACTAGGTATGAGGAAGCTTGAATTGCATTGGCAAATAATGATTGGTATGCTACTGGGACTGGTATTCGGTTTTGGTATGACCTATTTGGAATGGGGTAAGGAATTTGTCACCAACTGGATAAGTCCGTTTGGCACCATCTTCATTAAACTGCTCAAACTGATTGCCGTTCCTTTAATTTTAGCTTCACTTATTAAGGGGATATCTGACTTAAAAGATATTTCTAAATTCAGGAACATCGGATTACGCACTATCGGTATTTATATAGGTACCACTACTGTCGCTATCATTCTTGGTCTTGTTTTGGTAAACCTAATCGAGCCAGGAAACGGAATTTCTGAAGAGACCATAGATAGACTGACATCAACATACGCTTCTGATGAGGGTGTTACCGCCAAACTGGAGGAAGCCTCACGTCAGAAAGAAAGCGGTCCGTTGAAATTTTTAGAAGATATGGTTCCTGACAATGCCGTTTCAGCCCTAGGTAATAATCAGTTGATGTTGCAGGTTATTTTCTTTACCATTTTTATGGGTATTTCTATGCTGCTTATTGGAGAGGAGAAAGCCACGCCTTTAAAGAATTTCTTTGACTCTCTGAATGATGTCGTACTGAAGATGGTAGACTTGATAATGCTTACCGCACCTTATGCAGTTTTTGCCTTGTTAGCAAATGTGGTGGTTTCTTCAAGCGACCCTGAGATTTTGCTGGCCTTGCTTAAATATGCCGGCGTGGTGGTATTAGGACTCTTTTTAATGATAGTTTTTTATAGCATCTTAGTGTCGGTATTCGCTAAAAAGAACCCCTTTTGGTTTTTAAAAGAATTGAGTCCGGCGCAACTGCTTGCATTTAGTACCAGTTCAAGTGCGGCTACCCTTCCGGTTACCATGGAAAGAGTAGAAGAACATATAGGTGTCGACAAGGAGGTTTCTAGTTTTGTGCTGCCCGTAGGCGCCACAGTTAATATGGATGGCACAAGTCTTTATCAGGGTATTGCAGCAGTGTTTATTGCGCAAGCGCTCAGTTTTGATCTTCCGTTGGGTGCCCAACTAACCATAGTTCTCACCGCCCTTTTGGCGTCTATTGGAACAGCTGCGGTACCTGGAGCGGGAATGGTGATGTTGGTCATCGTTCTTGAATCCGTAGGGTTTCCACCCGAAAAATATGCCATTGGTTTGGCGTTGATATTTGCCGTTGATAGACCCCTAGATATGCTGAGAACCGTGGTTAATATTACCGGTGATGCTACTGTGGCCACTATTGTGGCGAAATCGGTTGATAAACTAGGAGAACCACGCCCAAAGGAATGGGATGATCACTATGAGGAAGTAAAGTAGAATTCTAAAGCGTTATAAAATGAACATCTGTTTTTTAATGTATCCCTGGGAGGATATCGACCCCGAAAATGATACTAGTCTGGCTTTGATTCATGAATGCGTAAAACGCAAACATGGGGTTGCCTTGTGTACGCCAGCCAATCTTACCATTCGAAATAGTGTGACCAATGCGTTTTGTACAGTTATCAATAGGCTTGATAAAGTATCTGGCAGTCTGAAATCGTTTTACAAGCAGGCAACCTTACGAGAAGAAATGCTTCCCTTAGCAGGGTTTGATGTGATTTTTATGCGGGCCAATCCACCCTTAGATCCGATCATGTTGAACTTTCTTGATTCGGTTAAAGATGATGTTTTTATCATGAACTCACTTCAAGGGCTTCGTGAGGCGAACAACAAATTATATACCGCTGCCTTCGGCGATTCGCATAGCAATATTATTCCTGCGACTCATGTGTCAAAAAACAAACGTCATTTGATTCGCCAAATTAAAGAATCTAAAGCCGACAAGATGATATTAAAACCCCTCAATGGTTTTGGAGGGTCAGGGGTCATTCTCATAGAAAAATCTGCTATGAGCAGTATTCAGTCATTATTAGATTTTTACATAACTAACTCTGATGGAACATCTAACTATGTAATACTTCAAGAATATATTGAAGGTGCTGACCAGGGAGATGTTCGCATTTTGATATTGAACGGAGAGCCTATTGGGGCCATGAAACGCGTACCGGGTACCGATGACCATCGGTCTAATGTTTCTGCTGGGGGCTCAGTTCAGAAACATTCTATGAGCAAGGAAGAAAAGGCTCTTTGCAAACAAATCGGGCCTAAGCTGGTTAAAGACGGACTCTATTTTGTAGGTATTGATGTAATAGGAGGTAAGCTTGTTGAGGTGAATGTAATGTCACCTGGGGGTATTACCTATATGAACAAGGTGTATAAGACCAAAATACAATCTAAGGTGATTGATTTTGTTGAAAGCAAGGTTATTGATCAATTGCAGGCCTTTGACAGACGTTCACGGCTGCGCAACGAGGTTGAAAATGCTTAAGCTTTCTGTAGCTTCCATTATTTCCAATATTCAAGCTGAGGTTCCTTTTGAAACCGTTTCGGAAGATTATTCCTTTAGGTTAAAAATAGCGGAATATGCTCCATATATCTGCGGGGCGGTTCACGACGGGCACCAATTTCGAAAATCGCTTTGGGAAAATTGCTTGCACAGCGCTTACGACCGTTGGTATGAAGAAGATCCCTGTACCCGAGAAATGGTGCAATCACATCCTATCGTTATCGCAGGATGCGACAGTAGATTTGAGTATGATCTGAATAGGGCTCCTGAAACCGCAATTTATACCGATGCTTGGGGAAAGCAGCTGTGGAAAAACCCTTTAGCCGAAGAAGAGCGAAACCACAGCCTTCAAAAACATAGCAATTTCTATAAGGTGGTACAGGCTTTGGTACAGCAAATAGAAACAAAATATGGAAAGGCCATCGTTTTTGATATGCATAGTTATAACTGGAAACGTTGGGATAGGGAAGTGCCGACATGGAATCTCGGTACAATCAATATTGATAATGAGAGATTCGGAAAAGTAGTAGCATCATGGTGCCATAGGTTGGGACAAATGCAACTTCCCAATGGTATTAAGTCAACCTCAAGAATCAACGACACTTTTCAGGGTAACGGATATTTTTTGAAATACATTACCCAAAACTTCAACAATACTTTGGTGTTAGCAACGGAGATTGCCAAAGTATACTGTGACGAATATGAAGGTATACTTTATCCTGAAGTTGTGCGTTCTGTGGAAGATCAATTGAAAGAATTGATACCTTTGCAGTTGAAGGAATTTCAAGAAAGTATATGATTCAGTCTCAAGAGCTTAACGAATTGCAACGCGAATACGCCGATATATTTGAAATCGACGCTAACCTAGATCGCCTAGTAAAAAAAATTGAGTTGTTAAGCTATGTGAATCCGGTCAATATTGAGAAAGAGAAACATCAGTTTTTCGCTTCCAAGTATTCCGTTGACCCTGATTTTCGATACCCCAAGTTGAAGTTTAGCCCTTATAAACTGCATCGTATGTTCTTTTCTCAACGATTGGAACGTATAGAAGATGAACAGATACGTACACTGTACAAAGACATCATCTATTACTATTCGAACATGGTACAATGTATCGAAACCATTGGGCAAAAGAAGAGCTTTCACTACAATTCCTTACGAATTTATGGTTCTCCAACAGAGAAAGATGTTGAAAATGCCCGTTTTATATTGCATTATAGAGACGAACCGCTTACTGGGGATTTGGAAAAGATATTCACCCCAGAGGAGGCCAAAGCGTACTTTGAAGATTTTGCAGAACAATACGATTTCCCCTTAAACATCAAATTCTCAACCCATATTGCCGCGGAAGCCATGGTAAGCAATGCTTCACAAGCGCTATTAATCAAGCGAAATGCCAAATTCAGTAAAAACCAGTTACTGACCTTGGCCAATCATGAGATTGGCGTTCATTTGGTGACTACCTACAACGGTCAGCAGCAACCCTTAAAAATTTTCTCTAACGGCTTTCCTAAAAATGTGGAAACCCAAGAAGGACTGGCGGTTTTTAGTGAATATATGAGCGGCGCATTGACCCTAAAACGCTTAAAAGAGTTGGCGTATCGCGTTTTGGCCTCCGATAGTTTAATCAAGGGATATACGTTCTCCGATACCTTTGATTTGATTCATAATCAATACAAACTCAATCGCAATGATGCTTTTACCATAACCCTTCGTGCACACAGGGGAGGGGGCTTTACCAAAGACCGCCTTTATTTAAGTGGATTGCGTAAAATTTACAACCGTTATCTTCAAGAAGAACCTATGGAGGTGTTGCTTTCTGGGAAAGTCTCATTAGACTATGAAATGCCCATACAAAAGCTATATAAATTGGGTCTCGCCCAAGACAATCACTTTACCAATCTAGCCTATCGGCAGAATTTGAATACCAATAAGACGTTAGATTTTATTTTGAACAATTTGAAATAAGGTGCTCCTTACAGTGGTATGCTTCTGCTGGACTAAAAAACAAAATCACTCGAATTGATGATAAGGTAATTGGTCAGTTCGAGTGATTTTTGATAAGCACGCACAGACACAATGGTATATAAAAGTCTTGCGGTTTATCATTTTGCTTGTCTATATAGAAATTCGCTTGTATTTAGGATATTTCACTTGAAAGGAAAAACTTTCGGTCTTTGCCTCTTGTGGTGCTAGTTTTAGATTCCACGTTAAAAGGCCTTTTTTGTCTTCGTATTTGGCTGCATTCGTCTCAATATCGTCTACTTTGATATCCTTGTTTTGAGAAATGGGAATCCGGTCCATGAGCTTCATATCAATGGCTACCGCCTTATTGTTCTTAATTTCTAGATCATATATTCTATCTAAAATACGACTGCTACCGGTAAAAGATTTGCTTTTGAAATTCTTGTTTTGTTTTCTACTAACGGTAATGTTTTGATCTATCCCCAAAGAAATGGTCATTTCTTTCTTTGTCGTGTACGGATCAATAGTCGTCTTTCCGGCATAAGAACCCTTAAAGTAAACGCTGGCTTCTCCTGGTAATAAATTGTATTGCTCCCAATCATTGAAGGTGCTAGTTAAGAATACATTTTCATTTACGATAGGAGCCGCAAAATATTCATATTTCGCATCCAACTTGAAGCTGTTGATTTCTATAGCTGTAATATCTCCATCGGAAATAATAGAATATGGTTTTTTAATAACAAATTTGGTGGTAGTAACATCATCTTGGGCAAAGCTTTTCTTTGTTGTAATAACGACAACGCCATTCGCCCCTTGACTACCGTAAAGTGCTGTGGCATTTGAACTTTTTAAGACTTCGACAGATTGAATTTCATCCATATCTATATCACCCTCAACAAAGTTTTCAGAAATCACTCCATCAATAATATATAAGGGAGGTTGAGGGGGAGGATTGTATGATTTACCTCTAAAAGAAGAATTCCCTCTTATTTGAACGCCTGCGGCCCTACCTTGTAAAAGCTGTTCCGCTGAAACCGAGCTTACGGCACCCGTATACACTTTCTTACGGCTAGAACCATACCCAACAACCACAACTTCTTCTAGGGCCTGAGCGTCTTCATCCAATCGAATATTCATTACTGATGAATAAATTGGAAGTTCTGAATTATGAAAACCTAAGTATGAAACTACCAATTCCTTACCGCTTTGAACCTCAAGTGAAAAGTGACCATCAAAATCGGTTTGTGTGCCATTTGAAGTACCCTTTACCAAAACATTCGCGCCCGGTAATGGAAGTCCTGATTCATCCAACACAGTTCCTGTAATCGCTCTAACCGTTGGGTTGTAAACATACTTCTTTTTCTTGGTAGCATTGGCATTTCTATTCTGGTACCCATTGGTGAAGTTGAGGTATTTCGCGCCCAAGTTGGGTTTGGCAATATTTAAGTTAGGATTTCCGGTGGATAATATAATTGAAACATCATTCCAGTCATTGCCTGTTTTCTGGTACACATGTGCTTTATAATTTAGTGATAAAGGGGTATTGATATCGGAAGATTTGATATCGTAATTAGGAATCCAACCCGCATCTTGAACCTGGTAGGAGACCTTTAAGTTGAGCTTACTAGCAATTGGGGCGTCAAATTTTATATTGATTTCGCCATGTTCCTTTTCTGGCGAATTATTTAGTTCTGCTAACTGCTTTTGCAGGGTTCTTGTCTCATCATTGAGCGTTTTGATTTCTAAATTTGATCTAAATATAGCATTCTTTATAGCGGTAATGCGTTCACGGTAGTAGGTGCTGATTTCTTTTACCTTTTCAAGACTCAAAGCCTGTGTTCGAGCACTGACAGTGCGATTGGCATAGATGACCTGTTCCTCTTCCTCAAGTCCTGCAATGCTATTTTTTAACAAGGCAATTTCCGAGGCAATAGCCTCTAGCCGATCCTCTAAAGGCAAGGTCACCACTTTATCTTCGATAACAGGCATATAATTAATATCGTATGACATTGACAAAATAGAAACGGCCTGAAGGCCTGAAATCTGAATGCTACTTTCATCGATTTTAGTTGAAAGGCCACTTAAGGTAATTTCGGAGGCTCCAGGTGGTAAGCTGCATTCTGCTACTCTGGTAATGTTTGCGCCATTTAAATAAACGGTTACCTCCTTAATTTTAGAAGGAATTTTTTCGTCATTCCCAAAAATCAAAAACGGACATAAAACAAGAAATACAATTAGATTTTTCATAGTGGTTGTTGTTTAAAGTTTCGATAAACTTAATGACCACTAAACCATGCTACAACCTTAAATAGGGGAGGTGAAGGTTTTGATTAGGGAAATGCCCTGTTGAGTTAGCAAGTCTGATTAACAAGCGGGTAGCTACCGGCACCTTTAACCTTATAAAAACTAGCTTGATTTAAACGTACTACTGGGTAATTCAAAGATTTCTAGATCAAAAAAGGAGACTGCTGCTAGTAGATGATCAAAGATATCGGCCATTATGTATTCGTAGTTTTGCCAGCGTTTGTCACTACTAAAGGCATAGATTTCAATCGGTAGGCCTTGAGGTGTTGGTGCTAACTGCCGCACCATAATGGTCATGCCTTTATTGATACCAGAGTGTTGATTGATATAGGCGTCTGTGTATTTTCTAAAAACCCCTATGTTTGTTAGATTCCTACCGTTAATCAACAACGACTTATCTATTTGATTTTCGACATTATACTGCTCAATGTCGCTGCCTCTCTTTTCAAGGTAGTACCTAAGCAACTGAATTTTCTGCAGTGATTGCACATCTTCTTTGTTTAAAAAGCGTATGCTCTCTTGTTTGATAATAAGCGCCCGCTTGAT
Source organism: Maribacter sp. (assembly GCF_039974175.1). GTDB lineage: Bacteria > Bacteroidota > Bacteroidia > Flavobacteriales > Flavobacteriaceae > Maribacter_C. The sequence goes on along the minus strand of NZ_JBDWJN010000010.1, from coordinate 864,607 downwards.
TCTTCTTCCACCCGAACCCGTCATGCCACGCCAATTCTTGAACGAATCGGAAATCAAGGCATAGGTAGGGATGGTGGTTATGGTCTTATCGAAATTCTGAACTTTAACGGTTGCCAAATTGATTTCTGTGACGTCACCATCTGCTCCGTATTTATCAAAGGTGATCCAATCACCAATACGCACCATATCATTAATTGATACCTGAATACTGGCTACAAATCCCATGATGGTATCGCGAAAAACAAGGATGATTACAGCCGATGCGGTTCCTAAAGCAGTAAGGAACTTCCATAGTTCAATTCCTGTTATTATCGAAAAAGCAAAGAAAAGTCCGAATGCCCAGGCGAAAATCATAAAGACCTGTATATAACTGTCTATGGGTTTGTCTTTTAAGTTGGCTAAGGTTTTTAGGAAATCTTTTATGGTATGAAGTAGGCTTCTAACGATCCATAAAAAGAGGAAAATACCCAACACTTCGATGGCCTTAGACAGAATAGATTCCGCCGCTGGAAAATCTCTAAAGACCAGAGGTATGGCTTTAAATAGCAATACCAAAGGAATAATATGCGCAATATTCCTTGGAGCGCGGTTTTTGACCAGAAAGTCATCAAAATGCGTCTTGGAGTTTACAGAAAGACGGGCGAACAAACCAATCAACAATTTTCTAAGTATAAAATCTATTAAAAGTAGTATGGTAAGTACACCGATCAGTAAAATGGCCATATTAATATAAGCCGCCCATTCTACTGAAAGTCCGGATTCAATTAGGTAATCGTAGATTTTGTGTGATATTTGATTCATATATAAAGCTAGTCTAAGAATTTAGCCTTCAATGCTGCGGTAGGAATCATACACTGATCCTTTTTTCCGAACCAGGCATAGCGATATCGAGCGATTAAATCGTATATGATATTGCGTAAACTGCTGGGAATCAAATACAATGCCTTTGAAACGGTGCGATACCCTTTAATATGTCGCCCGATCTGCAAAGCGGCATCTGATTTGATATAGTAAGCCACTCTAGGCTCGATCAAAACAACAGAATCTATCTTTGAGGTATTCATATTTCGCTCCGAAACGAGTTGCTGACCAATTTCACTTTGCAGGGAAGCATAGCGGAAGACATCATTTACATCGCGTTTGATTATAAATTGCACAAAACCGTTGCAAAGATTGCAAACACCGTCGAAAAGAATAATTTTCTTGTTTTGTTTCACATTGCAAAGATACGGTAGAGACTAAGGAACACCTAAAGTTTATAAGGTATTTAAGAAACTTGTGAGGTCAATATCTTTATCAATTCCCAACTTCTTTTTAAGACGATATTTCGACTTCAAAATACTATCAGGTAAAACATTTAGGGTTGCCGCAATCTCTTTGGTAGTCAAGTTCATACGCAAAAAGGCCGCTAGACGTATTTCCTTTTCAGAAATATCTGCGTAAAGTGTCTTTAACTTTTGGTCAAAATCATTGTGCACATCTGCGAAGTAGGTTTTAAAGACCTCCCAGTCTTTGTCCGAGGCATTTTCCTTTTTCAAAAGCATCGCGATACGCCTGAATTCGGCTTTGAAAAGATCGGGAGATCTTTTAATATTTTCCAAATTCTCTTTCAGTTCTTGAATAAAGGTGTTCTTTTGAACGAGATGCAGGGTTTGACTGGTCAGTTCCTTCTTTTTATGTTCGATTTCTTGTTTGTAGATTTCATCCTGTTTTTCTCTAGCAATACGGTTCTTTTTGATGCGTTGTCGGAAGCCAAACACCGATAGACCAAATAAGGCTAGGGCAGAGGCCATACCCCCTGCATAGAGTCCTTTTTGGAGCTTATTAGCCCGTGCTTTTTCATTCAGCGTATTGATTTCTTCCTCTTGCAAAGCGATTTCTGCTTCTTTTTTTTCCGTTTGGTACTTAACTTCTAATTCGTTGATCTTTTCAATCTTTTCCTTTTGAAAAATGGAATCATACTTCGCGAAATGAATTTCGCGATACTTGTAAGCATTGCTAAAGTCTCTCATGGCCGCATAGGCATTGGCGATATTTAAATAATCTCCTACATTTCGGGTGTTTGTGCCGGTTTTTTGTGAAATAGTGTTGGCTTCCAGAAAATAATCGAGTGCTTGGCGAAACTTTTTTTCCTGCATTGCTACCTTCCCAAGATTTCGGGTAGTCAGCCCCCTCATTTGCTCAATACCATGTTTTATATTGAGTTTATTGGCCTCTAAATAAAAATGTTTGGCCTTTATAAGGCTATCTTGAGCTCGATAAAGCGAACCAATCGAATTCGTGACTCTGGCTATATTTCGGTAATCTTCCTGTTCTTTACAGTACGATCTTACCAGTGTGTAATAGTTTAGCGATTTTTCGTATTCTTTTTGATCCTTGAAATTTCCCGCAAGGTTCATCCTTACTAAATTGAGCCCACGTTCAATATTATTTTCAAAACAAATTTTTTCGGCTTTCAGATAGTATTCTGTTGAAAGCTCATTATTTCCCAATTCATGCTCCAACACACCAATATTTACCAAAGAAGCAACGATATCACTTGGTGAAAGGTTTAATTCTTCCTTAATTTTTAAGGATTTTAAATGTATCACCTTAGCTGATTCTAATTCACCAAGGTATTTAAGTACAATTCCTTGGTTATTATACATTCTACTCAATGGAATTTTTAAATTCAAACTGTCATATATTGTAATAGATTTATTATAGGACTTCTTTGCTTCCCTATAATTGGATTTATAGTAATGATATAACCCTTCAGCCTTGTATGCTAAGCCCAAGAACTCTTTGTGTTTGGTTTTTTTACTTTCCGTCAAAAGGTGAGTTAGGTAGGTTCGTGATGAATCAGGGGTATTGCGCACATACGAAGAAAATAGGTTATAAAGAGTTCGGAGTCGATTCGTGTCCTTTTGAATTGTCAAAACTCGTTTAAGACTATCCTTCGTGTTAATTTGTTGTCCGTAAGAAGCTGACATAGTAGCTAGCGCAATTACCAGTAGTATTTTCTTCATAAAGCATTTAAAAATTGGTTCAAATCGGTTTCTTTATCGAGATTGAGTTTCTTTTTTAAGCGGTATTTGGACTTCAAAATGCTATCAGGTAAAACATTTAGTGTTGCCGCAATCTCTTTGGTAGTCAGGTTCATACGCAAAAAGGCTGCTAGACGTATTTCTTTTTCAGAAATATCTGCGTAAAGCGTCTTTAACTTTTGATCAAAATCATTGTGTACATCGGCGAAATAGGTCTTAAAGACCTCCCAGTCTTTGTCAGAGGCATTTTCCTTTTTTAGCAGCATTACTATCCGCCGAAACTCGGTCTTGAAAAGCTCTGGAGATTTTTTGATATTCTCCAAATTTTCCATCAGTTCTTGGATAAAGGTGTTTTTTTGAACGAGATGCAGGGTTTGGCTGGCGAGTTCTTTCTTCTTGTGCTCAATTTCCTGTTTGTAGATTTCATCTTGCTTTTCTCTAGCAATGCGGTTCTTTTTGATTCGTTGTCGAAACCCAAAGAACAATAGCCCTGAAACCGTTACAAACGTGAACATACCTCCAGCATAGAGTCCTTTGGTTAGTTTATCGACCTTTGCTTTTGCATTGAGGGTGTTGATTTCTTCTTCTTGAAGTGCGATTGCTGATTCTTTTTTTTCGGTCTCATAGGCCGTCTGCAATTCGCTGATTTGTTTGGCATTTTCAGCTGAAAACAAACTATCTTTAATAGCTTGCGCCTTTCTTAAGTCGGCCAAGGCGTACCCAGGAGTTCCTTTTTTCTCAAAATTAAAGGCCCTGTAGTCTAAAGCGTTCAACAATTCGTTTCTAATTTCTCCCGTAACAGCAACTTGAATGGCCTCGTTCAAGTATTTTTCTGCTAGAACAAAATCTTCTTTGTAGGTGTATGCATTGCCTAAATGGTATAAAAATATCACTTCATTTATATCCGAAATCTCTTCTCTATCTGCGCTTAAGCAGCGATTGAGATTCTCAATTGCCAAATCGTATTGGCTTAAATTCTTATAGGCTATCCCAATATTACCAAGTGAAATAATTGAAACAGATTTGTTATTACTCAACTCCGCAATTTCGAAGGCTTTTTTATGAAATTCAATTGCCTTGTTCTCATCTTCTAGGTCTGAATGTACCGAGCCAATATCGGTATAGGTAGATGCAGCATAAACGTAATCGTCAATTTCTAGGTAGGTGCTCAATGCAGATTCAAAATAGTCTAATGCCTGTTCAAGATTGCCTTGCCTTGTATTCAATTTGCCAATGTTTCTAAGAATATCGGCCTTCCTATACGGTTCACGATCAATGGTGTCTAAAATCTTCAATGCCCTTCTATACCCCTGCATAGCCTTTAAATAATCGCCCTTATCATAATAATGAGCAGCGGAATTATTTATGGAAACACCGTAGTTTAGATAATCGCCTTTATCTAAATATAATTGTGCCACAGAATCCATCAATTGTATTGCTTCGCTGTATTCCCCGCGGTGTCCTTGCACCAGAGAAAGATTAGAAAGTGCTTTGATCACCCCTACTTTTTTATTTTTTTCTTTGGCGACTTCCAATGTTTTATTCAATTGATAGTAAGCGGAGTCCATTTTTTCAATAGAGTAGTAGTAGTACCCCATGTTCAAATGTCCAAGAATAATCCCCTCATCATAGTTTGCTATTTTGGAAATGTTTAAAAGTTCTCTGATATAGCCTGCGGCTACCTCGGTATCATTATAAATATAAGTGTCAATAAGACTTTCCAATAATGGCACCCGAAGTTCAATTTTCCCAGCAGCCTGATATAGTGAAAGTAAACTATCAACCTTTTGCTGATTCTGACCCCAAACTATGGTGTTACCTATGAGTATAAAAAAAATGAAGCATCGCAGTAGTGGCATGTGGTGTTGGTTTTAGTCAATCTCAAGATAGTAATAATTGTGAAGCCCTTAAAGGAACCCATACCAGCAAAAAAACCGCTTGTCCATGATTTGTCCAGACCATATCAAATGGTAAAGAGACAAAATATATTTTCAAACCATTGATTGTCAACATTTTAAATATATTTCAGGTATATAGCTGAAAGTCTTGGTCCATGTCCATAAACCACTAAAAACAGTTTGGCTGTCCATACTTTGTCCATGCTCAAAATTAGTGTCTGCCTGTTTTCTAGGCTAGGTTTGGAGTGTTGAATCTATTAAACCAAAGAAATTATGAAAACAAAACAACTGAGTTTACAAAAGATTTTTTGTTTGTTACTACTAGGCGCGATCACCCTGTCTTTTTCCGGGTGTACCAAAGAAGGGCCTGAACTTGTGCCTGACCCTATAGCTAATCCAGAACCAGAGCCAGAACCAGAGCCAGAACCAGAGCCCGAAGAGAATGCTGATTTGGCAGCGATCAATTCGTTAATTGCTGGCTTGTCCTACAGTCCTGAAGATGTTTTGAATGTACAGGGTAATACAGGCACAGAAGTAACTCCAAGAAATTCATCAACCGATATTAGTAAAGGATCTGTTACCGAATGCAGAGATACAGACTATGATATTAAATCAAATTTTGAAAGCGTAGTGATGTTCGACCCGACCTTGGGTGTCGTTTATCCTGGGGCGCTCATAATGGCAAACCGACAATTGTATGAAGGAGCTCCTTTACCACTACAAATTTCTAGGGCGCCTACCAAACTACGCGTTGAATTGCCCGGTATTGGTGAGGGTGGTAATACGACCATTGCTGACCCGAACTATCAAAATACGCAAGCGGGTGTCGATGAAGTTTTGGAATATTGGAATTCTGATATTCAACCACAAGGTTATGAAATAGATGCGGAATACAAATCAAAAACCACCACAGCCTACACCAAAGAGCAAATGAGCCTTGATTTGGGCGTAAGTGCAGAATGGTCAAAAGGTTCGTTTGAAGCACAATTTGACTATAGCAAGACCACTGAAAAAAGGGTGGCCACCCGATTGTTTCGGCAGGTGTTTTATAGTGTAATTATGGAATCTCCAGAAAGCCCTGGGGCCGTCTTTGGTAGCGATGTCAGTTTGGCTACGGTACAATCAGCTATATCTAGCGATGCTCCCCCTGCCTATGTCAGTTCAGTACAATACGGTCGGATCATCATGGTACGGATGGAAACTACGGATACGGAAACTGAAGTAAACCTTGAAGCAGCCTTGGACTATAAAACTGCCAAAGTTGATGTCGCTGGTGAAATTGATGTCAATTTCGAAAAAGTAATTAAAGAATCGACGATAAGCATTGTGGCCATCGGCGGAAATGCAGAAATTGCCACCAAGGTCGTTACCGGAAGTGAGGTAGAAGAAGGAAAAGGTGGACTATGGGAAGCCATTGACGAAGGGGCGCTATACAGCAGGAGTAATCCCGGCGCACCAATTGGTTATACGGTCAAGTATTTAAAGGATAACCAAATTGCTAAAATGGGAGACAATACGAAATACACTTTAAAGACTTGTGATCCTAGTTTTCCATACGAACATAACAGCATTTATGCCAAAAGAACCGCAAACAATAGTTTTCGATATCGCTTTTCCTATTTTGAGCAAAATGATGATGTACAGAAATATTCAGCTTGGAAGAAACTTGATGATAAAAACGTCGACTACTCTTTGAGCCCTAAGGATGGCTCGTACAATGTGAAAGTGCAATTTGAGGTTTGGGACCTTGTTTGGAAAACACTGGGCGAATTCGACCTAGATTATGTATCTAGCGAGGTATCGTATGAAGCCTATTGCGCCAAGCGGGTAGTGGGGCTGTGTACAAAAGTTGCGGTCAAAGAATTATGAGAAATTAGGATACAGTCGGCCGCTCAGGTTGGATTCAACAACCTGCGGTCGGTTGTTGTTTTATACGCAGCCGCCATAGTTACTTTCTCGCTGTGATAGCTACTTGTGGCATATTGATGGTATCTTTAAGAAGGAGAAAATGGTATCGAGAAGCTTTGATTTTCAAAAGCGTTCGCGATACCATTTTTAGTTTCAGGCAACGGAAGTATAAAGCACATGCACTAAAGCTGAGGTTGTGTTCAGGTATTCTAGGTGATGATGTTTCTTTTAGTTCATGGTGAGCCTAAGGCGACATAACCTTGCTAAATGCCACAATTGCGTACATTTTGACGCCTACAAAAGACGATTTTAAGGCAGTGTAGCTAGTCATTATCGTATACGATCAATTGTAAAGTATTGATAATCAAATGTCGTATAGCTCTTATTTCTTCTTTTCAACCAATTCGAGTTGGTCGACACTGACATTGGTGGTAAACATGCCATAATTCACTACGGCCTTGCCTTTTTCGAGCTTATCAATGCTACCCACGGCCTTACCATCGGTCATACGAACGCGATCTCCAAGCTTGAAAACTGGCCTTGGTTTATTTATTTCTTTTTGAACGGCTTTCTTCTTTTCGACCTTCTTTTTCTGTCTAATGACCTTGACTTCTTTTTGAACTTCTTGTGTAACTTTGGCCTTTTTGACACGTTCGGCTTTATCTTCTTTGGCCGATTTCTTTTTTCGCTTACTGTTTTCTGTCTCCACGATACGAATCAGCTCAGAAACCATGACCCGTTTCTTTTTGTCTTGAAAATAGCGGTTGGCCACCTTATCTACCTTATTTCCCAAATGCACCATGCGTTGGTCATGGTCGTATAATTCTTGGTAATTTTCAAGCTTTGATTTGATTTTGGCATTTAATTTCTCCAATCTTGCTGCTTCTTCTCTTGCTTTTGACTCTTCTTCTTGCAATCTAGAGCCAGTTTTAGCCATTTTGCTGCGTTCTTTTTGCATTTTGGCTATGGTGGCATCAAAACGCACTTTGCCGCGCTCTATCTTCTTCTTTGCCTTATTGATAAGTGAGTAGGGGATGCCGTTCTTTTGCGCCACCTCAAAAGTAAAGGAACTACCCGCTTCGCCCAGCACTAGTTGAAATGTTGGTTCAAGGGTTTTGCCGTCAAAGAGCATGTTCGCATTTGAAATATGTGGCAACTCATTGGCCAAGAGCTTTAGGTTGGCGTAATGCGTTGTTATTACGCCATAGGCCTCACGCTCATAAAACACTTCGAGAAAGCTCTCTGCAAGAGCCCCACCCAATTCTGGGTCGCTACCTGTACCGAATTCATCAATTAAGAAAAGTGTATCGGCATTGCACTTTCTTAAAAAAGAGTTCATGTTTTTGAGTCGATAACTGTACGTACTTAAATGATTTTCAATAGATTGATTGTCTCCAATATCAGTCAAAATCTTATCGAAGAAACAGACCGAACTCCGCTCGTGAACCGGAATCAACAATCCACTTTGCAACATCACTTGCAACAGGCCAATGGTCTTCAAGGTAATACTTTTGCCCCCCGCATTGGGGCCAGAAATGACGATGATGCGATTTTCATCGTGCAATTCTATGGTCTGTGGAAACGTTTTCTCGCCCCTGAGTTGGTTATCGAGATACAGTAGTGGGTGATAGGCCTCTCTTAAAAACAAGCGTCGGTCTGAATTTATTTTTGGTAGTAAGGCATTGGTTTCCGCCGCATATTTAGCTTTTGCAGCGGTTACATCAATTTGGGCAAGAAACTCCTGATAATCGGAAAGAACAGGTGCAAAAGGCCGTATAAGCGCCGTAAGCTGGTTTAAAATGCGTTGAATTTCTTCCTTTTCATCAAATTCCAAGTTGGTCAATTCACGACTATACTTTAGGGTCGCTTCGGGTTCAATATACACAATGCTTCCCGTTTTGGAATTCCCCATAACAGCGCCTTTCACTTTACGGCGGTACATCGACTTAACCGCCAAAACACGACGGTTTTCGTATACTGATTCTCGTATGTCATCTAAATAATCCGATTCTTTGTAGCGATTCAAAGCGGAGGCAAAACTTTGACTGATTTTCCCCTTTACCTGGTTCATTTGCCTTCGAATGTCAAACAGTTTGTCTGAAGCGCGGTCTTTTACTTCCCCAAAACGATCGATAATGCCATTAATTTCCTTGGGAATATCGGTGTTCAACTCAATGTCTTCGGAAGCCTCAAACAAGAGTGGGTAATACTCCTTAAATTTTTTGAAAAACTTTTTATGGGTAGCAATGGTAGTACAGATGCTTCCTATTTTTCGGAAGCTACCCACCTCCAATGTTGTGTTTTCGATCTTGAGCAGGCTGAGCTCGCTGTCAATGCGATCGAAGCCGTGATTAGGAATCCGATTTTCACTGACCAGCGAGGACAAATATTCCGAAGTCTGCCCCAAAACCAACAGTATGGTTTCTGCATTGGGTAAAGGCACAATTTCTAAAGCGCGCTCCTTGCCCAATTCGGTATTGCAACGTGCAGCGAGTTGTTGCAGTACCGTCGGAAATTCAAGGTCTTGAAGCGTTTTCGTATGAATATTTGCCATGTTCACTAAAAATGATGGCAAAGGTAGGTAATAGGAGTTAAATACAAGCGTGTAGCCTTGCGTTACCCAACTGGTCTATACATGAGTGCTACTCAATGGTCTCTTGGGTTTACTACGATGAGTTCTTCTTTTCTTGCTATGGGTTCCACAAGGGGTTGTATGTCATTTTTGATGCGAATATATTCTTGCCAACGATACGACTCCAGCACATCGGCCATGGCCATGGTCTCCTTGCTTGCCAACTGCTTTAGCAGTTCGTATCGTGCTTTTTCAGTCAAGGTATCATCTTTTTCAATTGCCTTGCGCTTTACTAGAAAACGGGCGACGGTTTGTTTAAATTCCATCGCCTGGTCTGAACCCATAACCAAACGCGGTTGATAGGCAGCGGTAATGTTTGTGGCTTCTTTGCGGATTTTGCCATCTATTTTAAGCGCATATAGCGTCTGTGCCTGGCTTATGCCGCTAAAACAAAAAAAAGAAATGATGTATAACCCGAAGGCAAATGATTTGGTCATCATAATGAGAATATTGTCGTTAAACTCAAGTTTGCAGTTGAAATTTAAAATAGTCATCGGTTTTTGTCAAGCTGCCAATTCTTAAAAAATACCTAAATGGTTTCGTTCTAAGTCTTTATATTTTAAGGTTTTTTCGACCAAATGCACCACTGTATACAATATATTCCCCCTAAATGGTGTTTTAGTCAGAACCTATATCCGCGATAACAAGATTCGCTTCGCGCTATTTGACGTATATGAGACATTTTTTTAGCATCTTCTCTTTTTGCTTAGTTCTATTGGTATTTGCGAGTTGTACGTCAACTAGACAGCTGACTATCAGTACAATGGAGCCCTCACCGGTCGATTTACCACATCAAATCAGGAAAATAGGCATCGTAAATAGCAGTAAATCTTCATTTGTAAAGAGTTACGACACCCGATTAGAACAACTTATTGCCCTAGAGGAACGTTGGCTTGCTGAAAAGGGAACGGAAGCTGCCTTAACCGGACTTTTTGACGAGTTGGCACAAGATGAGCGATTTGATACCGTACGAATTTTAGACCATCTCCAAGATCAACCAACAGATTTTGGTACGCGACCAAGCCATGAAACCTGGAAAAAAATTGCCGCTATCTGTAGCGAAAATGGCGTGGATGCTATATTTTCCTTGGCTTCACATGAAACGGAAACACATTTTTCGCTAAAGAAGACCAAGTTAGATCAAATGGATATGATGCGCGACCGAACACGAGTTTCGGCCCAAGAGATAACCTTGGAAACACTTATTGAAAATGGGTGGCGAATTTACGATCCGCAGCAAAGAATATTGGTTGATGAGTTTACTTCAAACGAACAAATCGTTGCATCGGCCAAGGGAGTTAGTTCTGTCGATGCGCTTCAGGCGATTGACCAACGTAGAGAAACCCTAATTGCGCAGAGCAAGAGCTCTGGTAGTTCGTATGCACAAAGAATGCAACCTCGAAAATTGGAGATTCAAAGAGATTACTATGTGGTGGGTACCAAAAATTTCGAATTGGCCCATGGCAAAATTCAGGAGGGTGAATTTCAAGAGGCTGTTGCGCTCTTGGAGGAGGAGATCGCGCACCCCAAACCGCGTATAAGTAGCCGTGCCTGTTACAACCTTGCTGTTTTGAGTGAATACAACGGCAATTTGAGCGCAGCGATGAATTGGGCTACTAAATCGTATGATCTTTACGAGGAAGATGTTACCCTTGACTACATCACCACCTTGGAGCAACGGCAAGCACAATCGGATGTTTTGAAAGCACAGTTGGCTTACATTGGCTTCGAGGATTTTTAAGCGTAAAAATTTAGTGGAAGTTTCATTTATCATCTACTTTTGTAGTTACTTCAAAAGGCGAACTTCTGATGGATGTTAACATACATGAGAGCTGGAAACACCAGCTAAAACAAGAATTTCAGCAAACGTATTTTAAGAACCTTATTGCTTTCGTAAAAGAAGCGTATGTCAAAAGTACCTGCTACCCTAAAGGCAAAGACATATTTGCAGCCTTCGACCATTGTCCGTTTGAGGCTACGCAAGTGGTCATCATCGGCCAAGACCCCTATCATGGTCCTGAGCAAGCCAATGGACTATGTTTTTCGGTGAAAGACGGTATGCCACACCCGCCATCGCTGATGAATATTTTTAAAGAAATCGAAAGCGATTTGGCCCTGCCATATCCCCAAAGTGGCAATCTTGAACGATGGGCAAAGCAGGGGGTCTTGCTACTGAATGCTACGCTGACAGTTCGGGCGCACCATGCCGGTAGTCATCAAAAACAGGGCTGGGAAAAGTTTACAGATTCGGTTATTCGAAAATTGTCAGATGAAAGAGAAAACCTCATTTTTCTGCTATGGGGTGGTTTTGCCAAAAAGAAGGCTTCCCTTATTGACCTTAACAAACATCGCATCTTCACTTCTGGCCATCCTTCTCCCTTAAGTGCCAATAGGGGCTACTGGTTTGGAAACAAGCACTTCAGCCAAGCCAATGCGGTTTTAGATGCTTTGGGCAAAAAGACAATTAACTGGTAACCCAGCAGTAGTACTCAACATTTATTTTCTATGCTACGGCTTTACTACACTACAAAGTTATATTCAACATGAAGTAAGTCAAAGCTGTGATAATTGTTATTTGGGTTTAAAAATGGAACGAAAATTACTACTTTCGATGTAGCCAAACCATTATTGCAATTATGAGCCTTAGTTTGAATTCCATTCTTCTTGTTGATGACGACGAAATCAGCCATCTTTTCAACAAAATCTTTATAGGAAAACTGAACCTTAATGTAGATTTAGACTTTGCCCTTAACGGGAAGGAGGCGCTCCATTTGCTGGCTCCCGCTAATGGTTCTTCTACAATTCTTCTCCCTTGCCTAGTGCTCCTTGATGTAAATATGCCTGTAATGGGGGGCTGGGAATTTCTAAAGGCTTACGTGGAAGAGGTGCATCCTGATACACGTAAGAAAGTTACTATTGTTATGCTTACGACAAGTGCCGATGAGGCCGACATGATCAAGGTGATGAACAATCCTCACGTTAAAGAATACGTTAAAAAGCCCTTATCTGAAGAAGCCATACGGCAATTGATCGGGAAATACTTTCCAAATACCAAAATAGACAATTAATGCAATGTTATTTTACAACAATGTCCTCGTAGGGTATGAGCGCCTCAATGCGCTTGAGTTCTTTTAAGGTTTTACAAACGGTAGCAATATCTTGTTCTTTTATTTGTTTTTGACTCCATTGCGTAAGCGAAAGCCACTCTTGAATGTCGGTTAGTTGTTGGTTATAGCGATTCGCTAAGGTTTTATCGATGCTTGGAATTTGCTTAAATTCAGCAGTGTACACATTTATCACTTCTACGATATGTGCCAAGATCAAAGGGTTTTCCGCGATAAACTTGTCTGTGGCTGCAATCACGAAGCAAGGCCAAGGTGTTGGACAGTCGCCTAATCTTCTAAAGACCCCTTCATCAACTAGAGGTTTGGTGGTGAAATGTTCCCATAGAAAATAGTCTGCGTCGCCCTGAGTCAACGCATGTACCGCCCCATGGAGGTTATTCACGATCTCAAATTGCAAATCAGCAATGCTCCAACCTTCATTTTGCGCATTTACATAGGCCATAAGATGACTTCCACTACCAAAGCGACTGATAGCTGCTTTTGTGCCAGAAAGTTCTGAAATCGCTTTAAAATTGCTCTCAGCGCCAACATGTATGCCCCACAGTAGGGGAGTGGCGATAAACTCCTGAACAATCTTCGCAGGATTTCCCTCGCTAATGCTTTTTACCAAACCTTCGGTCAATATAATGGCGAGATCGGTTTCCTTATACTGAAGCATTTGGCACATTCTCCCTGTTCCTTCAGGGATATCAGTCCAACTTAGTGCTATGCCCCTTTCTGCAAAGGCGCCTTCCGCTATGGCCATATGCCAAGGCAGGTTGAAGTGTTCGGGTACGCCAATGATATTAACTTTTTTCATGTGAATTCGTAAATGACAAAGCTACAATTTGTATGTTTCTTAATTTACTGACTGGTCAATTTTTGCAGGGTATATGTAATGAGCTCATCCACTGCTTTTTTTGGGTTTTTAGAAAATGCTCCGGTTTCGCGATTGGCCAAAATACAGTTCATGGAAACGGCGCGATGCCCCAAAAGTTTTGAAAGCCCATAAATAGCTGACGTTTCCATCTCCAGGTTGGTTATTTTCAAAGAATCATAGGCAAAAGAAGTTATTTTGCTTTTTAATGATTCATCAGCGAGATCGAGACGTAATTTGCGTCCTTGAGGCCCGTAAAAACCGATGTTTGTTGCCGTTAGTCCAAATCGTATACGATTTGAAGCCAACTGGTTCGCGAGACGATCGTCGCATTTGACCACATAGGGGAGGGCTTTATCAGTAGACCAATCGGTATGCTTTACAAAGGCATCTGAAATTGGCTTATGTTGCACATGATCACTTTGATAAGTATGCAGAACGCCATCGAAACCCATCGCAAATTCACTGATCAAGAAGGAATCGATTTCAATAGCTGATTGCACCGCTCCAGAGGTTCCAATGCGAACAATGTCAAGTGAAGTTTTATCTGCTTTTACAACCCGATTCTCAAAATCAACATTTACGAGCGCGTCTAATTCGTTTAAAACGATGTCGACATTGTCGGTACCGATTCCTGTTGATATAACACTAAGACGTTTGCCATTCAACGTACCGGTATGGGTAATAAACTCTCGCTTTCCTTTTTTGAGTTCAATGGTATCAAAACATTGTGATACATCTGAGACGCGATCTGGGTCTCCAACCGTAATAACGGTTCTAGCGAGGTCAGCTGGCACTAAATTAAGGTGGTAAATGCTGCCATCAGCATTTAGAATAAGCTCCGATGGCCCTAATTGCATTCTATAATTTTAGAATTCGGTCGGTATGGGTGTTGTATAAGAAGTTATATTTTAAAGCACCGCCCAAGTACACTTCGTTATCTTGAATGTTAGCATAGTAACTGGTTTTCGCCGATAGCACTTCTTTTCCTTTTCGAGTAAGTTTAACTGGATTAAAGGAGGTGAATAGGGGTTTAAGTCTAGTAATAGCTCTTTCGTATTGACTATCGCCGAAACCTAAGGTGCCTTGATTGCGTAAAACAGTACCTAAAAGCTCCTTTTTAGATTTTAACTTTTTATCCTCGCTCAGCTGAAGAATGTTGTTTTCCATGGCATTCAATCCATTTTTTATGGAAGGAAAACGATGCAAATGCGATGTTATGGCTTCTGAAAGATAGTCAAACTGGTAATTTTTGAAATCACTTAGATTTTCAAGACGCATGGGGTTGTCACTGCAGTACAATTGCCAGACATAATCGGCATATTCGATATCATCTTGGCTAAGCACTACCTTATTCTTATACAGTTTTAATAACTGCTCATCGCTTAGCTCATTCAGTGCGTATAACTTATCTGAATCGTCTTCGTTGCCACTACAAACCAGCGATATCTCCGCATATTTGCGATTTGCTTTTAGCCAACTGATGACAGCTAACATATTTATCTGGCAAAACAAATCATATTCGAACCAAAGTATAATTTGATCTTGTTGCTTATGATTGCAGAGCGATCGGTATTCTTTGAGGGTTTTTTCAATAAAGGAAGATTTGGTGACCTTGTAATTCTTGTTTAAGAATTCAAAACGGGCTTTCCAGAATGATTCACTACCAACATTGGTAAGTGTTTGACCTTCACAGAGCATTTCGCGCCATGTAATAACGTCGCCTTTAAGCTTTAGGGAGTCAAGTCTTTGGGTGAAACTATCTCCATTTGTAATATGCAAAAGGGAACTCATAGAGTCAGTAGTTTTGGTTGTAGTGTTAAAAGTAACATTTATACGAAATAAACAAAATAAAATTAACACAAAATCAAGTTTACCATCAATAAAAAACAGAACTGCGAGAAACAAGGCGCTTGGTTAAGAACTCATCCACCGACGCGTTTTACACGAAAACCCTTGGCTTTAAGCATATCCATTATGGTATCCCTATAATCACCTTGAATAATAATAGCGCCATTTTTGTAACTTCCACCGACGCTCAGTTTGGTTTTAATTTCCTTTGCAAGCTTCTTAAAATCTTCATCTGCACCAGTATACCCCTCTAAAATAGTGATGGGTTTGCCTTTGCGCTTTTCATACTTGCATAGTATAGGTGCTTCCTGCAACCAGATATCGCTTTTTTCAACCGCCTGCTCTTCTGTTTCAGGAACATGATCGGGGAAAAGATTTTTAAGTTGGTTTTTTAAGTCCATAAACTAAAAGATTGTATACCCCAATATTAACGAAAACCCTTTATAATCTGAAATATAAGAAATAAACTCACTGGCAGAAAAAACTTCCCTACTGCCCAAATAGCGACCCTCTATACTAAATTTATTATTGTAATTGAGGCCAATGCCGCCAACAAAACTGGTGTTGAATCCGAGCTGCGCTGTAGTTGAAAAACCATTTGAATAGGTTATCTCTGAATTGAAGGGTATATCTAATAGGGCTGAAGCATTTAGGAATAATTTGAATTTGTCACTTACAAACATGTAATGCCTTATGCCTATGGGGAGTTCGAGAGATTTGTAATTGATATTTGCCACAATTTGAACAATAGATGATTGCACCGTGATTTCGGCCTCATCTGTGTAAGAATTAAAAGTAGGTTCTGCTATAATTGCCCATTTATTTTTATTAAAAGGAAGTACTGCTTCTAATTCAACTCCAGCACGCCAACTCAGTTTTTGATCAAAATTTACGTTTCTAAAAGCGGAAAAGCTATTGTCGACATCCAAAGAAGTCAATTTAAAACCTGGTCGTAAACTTACATTCACTTTAAAGTTGGTTTTAACTTTTTCATCCGCCACGTAGTTGGGGTCAATGCATACATTGTAGGCATTAAACAGCTTGGTAATGGGATCAAATTTGTAAGCCAATTTAGCAATGACTGCTTTGTTTAAGCCTTCGCAATTGAAACTATTCCATAATTGTTGCCTGAATTCGTTGTTTTCACCAATTAGATGATCACTTCTACTGCTCGGCCTGTTATTGTCGGGTTCTTTCAAATACCTTTTGAATCGCAATTGGATAATTTCGCCATTGCCTATACTAAAGAAAAACCTTCTTAGATCACCCTGTTCATAATAGTATAAATTGGAAGGGCCTTCAACAAGAACTTTTAAAAACAATTTCTCTTTTTGAAAAGAAATCACCCGACTACCTTCCAATTCAGCAGTTTTATTGGAAGAACGATTTATGGCAACGGATCTACCTAAATATTTAAACCCACTTTCAGTAGCAAATTCGGTTATATTACGCAATAATCCCGTTTGAATTTCTCCCTCAGGAGTCATTCGATAGTCAAATTTGATCGGATTGTTCTTCCAGTCACTATTCTTAATAAAACAGTTCGTTTTTTGGCCTTCATTTGTTATGAAATACCCGGGTTCAAATTTGATTTGGGCTTGCGTAAAAATCGAGATGAGGCCCGTAAAAATAAAGAAGAGCGTGCTTTTCAAGTATGTTCATTTAAATGATTACATCTTCAAACGAACTAATGCTTGGTTAATTGCATCTATACTGGTTTGAATTTTTTCAGTGCGGTATTTTAAGGAATGCTAAGACTTTATTAACCCCAATTCAATCAAACGTTCGTGCAAGAACTCCCCGGCACTAGTATCCTCGAACCCCTTTGGATGTTCTGCATCAATACAGTTTTCCAAACAGTTCAATGACATCTCACTTATCGGATGCATAAAGAACGGAATAGAGTAGCGCGAAGTGCCCCAAAGTTCCTTTGGAGGATTAATAACTCGGTGTATGGTAGATTTCAATTTATTGTTGGTGAGCCGTGAAAGCATATCGCCAACATTGATCATTACTTGGTCGGGTCTGGCAATGGCATCTACCCATTCGCCTTTGTGGTTCATTACTTGTAATCCGCGCCCGTGAGCCCCCATTAACAGGGTTATGAGATTGATATCACCATGAGCAGCGGCACGAACAGCGTTTTTGGGTTCAGATGTGATAGGTGGGTAGTGTATAGGTCGCAAAATGGAATTGCCATTCTTGATGTAATCATCAAAATAGGTTTCTTCCAAATCGAGGTGTATGGCCAAGGCACGCAGCACATATTTTGCTGTCTTCTCAAGCATTTTATAGGTTTCCTTGCCAATGGAATTAAATTGAGGCAGCTCTTTAACCGTTACATTATCTGGGTATTCGGCTGCTAAGCGAGGATTTTCTTTAACGTATTGGCCAAAATGCCAGAATTCTTTTAAATCTCCTTCTTTTCTGCCTTTCGCGTGTTCCTTGCCGAAAGAAGTATAGCCACGCTGCCCTCCAATGCCTTCAATTTCGTAACTGTCTTTAACATCTTGAGGTAAACTGAAGAATTGCTTTATCTCCGAATACAAATCGTCTACCAAGGCTTCCGATAGAAAATGCCCGCTCAGGGCCACAAAACCTATTTCTTCAAAGGCTTTTCCGATTTCCTTGATAAACTTTTCTTTTCTTTCGGAATCTCCTGAGGTAAAATCCCTTAAATCAACACTTGGTACAAGACTCATACAAACTTTCCATTTGGTTTAAGAACAGATTCCAACTTTTTTAGTTGCGGCTAAAATCAATGATTTTGCCAACCATTTTTTAATCAATTTAATTCGTAGAATCGCGTTCTATTTCAAAGTTAAGAAATAATGCTGCTGCTTCTCCAATCTTTTGGCCCGTATTGTATTCTTTATTGTTAAATTTATCTCGTTTTTGAATAAAACTGCTTTAAAATATAACATGAAGTACCAAAACGCCAAAATAACCCGCACAACTCAAATCAGTCTTTACGAGCGTATGCTAAAGCCCCGAATGATTGAGGAGAAGATGTTGATCTTGTTACGTCAGGGAAAGATTTCAAAATGGTTTAGCGGTATCGGACAAGAGGCAATCTCAGTAGGAGTTACCAGTGCTATGCAAAATGAAGAGTACATCTTGCCTATGCATCGAAATCTAGGTGTTTTTACAACAAGAAATATTCCTTTACATCGCCTTTTTGCCCAATGGCAAGGCAAATCAAGTGGTTTTACCAATGGGCGTGACCGTAGCTTTCATTTTGGCACCCAAGAGTTCAATATTGTCGGAATGATTTCGCATTTAGGTCCGCAGTTAGGCGTAGCCGATGGTATTGCCTTGGCTGATCTGTTAAAAAACAACAATCGGGTCACTGCTGTATTTACGGGAGAAGGTGGAACCAGCGAGGGTGACTTTCACGAAGCGCTTAACGTAGCCGCCGTTTGGAATCTTCCGGTTTTATTTTGTATCGAGAATAATGGATACGGCTTGTCAACCCCTACTTCCGAGCAGTATAAATGCGAACACCTTGCCGATAAGGGAAAGGGGTACGGTATAGAATCTCATATCATAGACGGAAATAACATACTGGAAGTCTATACAACGGTCGACAAGATTTGCAAAAGGATGCGTAAGAAACCCGCACCAGTGCTTTTGGAGTTTAAAACCTTTCGTATGCGGGGTCACGAAGAGGCTAGTGGTACCAAATATGTGCCCCAAAAACTCATGGATGCCTGGGGAGCCAAAGACCCCTTAGAGAATTACGCTGAATTTCTAAGAAAAGAAAATATTCTGTCTGAGGAAGAGGAGGTTAAAATAAAGAAGAAAATTGTTCACGAAATCGACGAGAATTTAAAGTTAGCTTTTGATGAAGGTGAAGTTGATTCTAATATAACTAAAGAATTAGATGATGTTTACAAACCATTTGATTATGAAGAATTTAAACCAGGAAGTGTCGTAGAAAATATTCGTTTGGTAGATGCCGTTTCCAATGGCCTACGCCAATCGATGGAAAAACATGATAACCTTGTTATTATGGGGCAAGATATTGCTGATTACGGCGGCGTTTTTAAGGTTACAGATGGTTTTGTAGCGGCTTTTGGTAAAGCACGTGTTCGCAATACCCCCATTTGTGAATCGGCTATCGTTTCGGCTGCGATGGGCCTATCAATCAATGGTATGAAGGCGGTTATGGAAATGCAATTTGCAGATTTCGCAAGTTCTGGCTTTAATCCGATCGTAAACTACCTTGCTAAATCACACTATCGATGGGGTGAAAAAGCAGATGTGGTTATTCGCATGCCTTGTGGAGGAGGTGTAAGTGCCGGACCTTTCCATTCGCAAACAAATGAAGCTTGGTTTACGAAAACCCCTGGCTTAAAAGTAGTCTATCCTGCCTTTCCAAAAGATGCCAAAGGCTTATTGAATACCGCCATTAACGACCCCAATCCCGTGCTGTTTTTTGAACATAAAGGTTTATATAGAAGCAGTTACCAAAATGTGCCGTCTGACTATTATACCATTCCCTTGGGTAAGGCAAGTCTTTTAAAAGAAGGCAATGATATCACCATAGTTTCTTACGGGGCTGGCGTACACTGGGCTTTAGAAACCTTAGAAAACCATCTTGAAGTACAGGCTGATTTGATCGATTTGCGCAGCTTGTCACCCTTAGATATCGATGCCGTATATACCTCTGTAAGGAAGACAGGAAAACTCATTATTCTACAAGAAGATAGTTTGTTTGGTGGTGTTGCAAGCGATATTTCTGCCTTGGTTATGGAGAATTGTTTCGAATCTTTGGATGCGCCTGTAAAACGGGTCGCAAGTATGGAAACCCCGATACCTTTCGCTAAAAGTTTGGAAAATAACTACTTACCCAAAGAGCGATTTGGTGCGGCACTTCTTGATTTACTCGCGTACTAAACAGGTTTTTAATTGTCATAGTAAGGCAATCGGCTTGAAGAGATCACTTTAAACTCCCTTAACAAAAAGTTTACTAGTGTAGCACATCCTTTATGCCAATACTTCCGTATATAGAAAACCAATTCGGGTATTCCCCCGAAACTTTTTAATCTCGATTATCGAGTATAACCTAAATCTAGTATATGAGAAAATCAATTTTAGCTTTGGCGGCGCTTGCAATGTTCGCTACGGCATGTTCTGTCTCCAAAGCGGCGCGAGGACAACGTAATTTATTGAGTGGTTCCTGGACACTTGATAACATTCGTTACGAAAACAACACAGGAAATTTTCAGTCGACCCTTTTTAATGATGCAAAAGATATCTGCTTTGAAGGCAGTGGATGGTTTTTTAGAGACAACAATAGTACAGGTCGCTACACCATCAATGCGTCTACGCTCTGTAACGGAGGAGATCGATTTATTCGATGGTCTGTTGTAGATGGTAGTCCAAATCAACTGCAGTTCAAGTTTATTGACGAAAAGTTGAAAGACATTGGGGGTGGCAGAGGATATAGATTGAACATAGCTTCATTAACCGCGCAAGCAATGACCTTAAAGTCAAATGTTTCGGTAGATGGAGAGACTGTTACCGTAGTTTATGAATTCACAAAAAGATAGAATGATGCGCAAATTAAACTTAAAAAGTATTTCACTGTTCATGGCGTTTACCCTATTAATAGGTTGTAACGCATATAAAAATGCAAACAAAACTCAAAAAGGTGCCGGAATCGGCGCTGCTGGTGGAGCCGTTATCGGTGGTGTTATCGGAAATAATGTTGGTAAAGGCAATACGGCCTTGGGTGCTATCTTAGGTGCTGTAATTGGAGGTGCTGCAGGTGGGTATATCGGTAATCGTATGGATCGTCAAGCAGAGCGTATAGAAGAGGAAATTCCAGGAGCTGAGGTGACTCGTGTTGGCGAAGGCATCAACGTAACCTTTAATGAAGATGCTGGTGTTTATTTTGACACCAATAAGTCAAATGTAAAAGGTACATCGGCAACTACACTTGATAAATTAGCAGCAATTTTTGAAGAATACCCGAACTCTGACATCTTGGTCGAAGGCCATACCGATAGTGCCGGACCTGATGATTACAACATGCAATTGTCTGAACAACGTGCCTTGTCTGTTACCAAATATCTGATCGCCAAAGGCCTATCGGCGAAGCGATTCACCACCAAATGGTATGGCGAGAACCAGCCCAAAGGTGATAATGCTACCAAAGAGGGCAAAGCTACTAATAGACGTGTAGAATTGGCTATCGTGGCAAGCGCTGAGTTGAAAGAGGAGGCCAAAAGAAGTACAAACTAATTCACGAAATGTGATATGTTTTGAAAAAATCCCGACCCAATGGTTGGGATTTCTTTTTTATCCCTAAATACTTATCTTTCGTTAGTGTACGACTATGACGTTATAATTATTGGTGGTGGCCTTGCTGGTTTGACCGCTGCTATCCATCTGTCCCAAGAAAAACATGAAGTTTTAGTATTGGAGAAGAATCCTTATCCACATCATAAGGTTTGCGGTGAGTATGTGTCTAACGAAATCATTCCGTATTTAAATAAGCTGGGAGTACCCTTAAAGAATTCGCGTGCTGTACAGATCGACAAACTTCAGCTGAGTACCGTTTCTGGTAAAGCTACTCATGCAAAATTACCTTTAGGAGGTATAGGCATAAGTCGTTATCGCTTTGATGCACTGCTGTATGAAAAGGCGCTTGAAAATGGAGTGCAGTTCGCGTTTGAATCAGCAACAGCTATTGCCTATGCTGATGATTCTTTTCTGGTCACTACAGCCAACAATACCACCTTCAGTTCAAGAATAGCCATTGGTGCATATGGAAAACGAAGCACTATTGACAAACAGTTGAATCGAGATTTTATACAGCGAAAATCTGCCTGGTTGGGGGTAAAGGCACATTACCAATGGGATGCCTTTCCAGAAAACCAAGTGGCCTTGCATAATTTTAAAGGGGGGTATGCTGGTTTGTCAAAAACCGAGACAGGCGCAGTTAATTTTTGCTATCTCGCTTCTTATAAAAGCTTCCAAGAAGAAAAGAGCGTTGCTGGTTTCAACGCAAAGGTAGTGGCGAAAAATCCGTTTCTAAATGACTTCTTAGCAAAGGCTACCCCAATTTTCAACCAACCCATCACTATCGCACAGCTATCCTTCGCAGCGAAGCAATCTGTGGAAAACCACATTATTATGTGCGGAGATACCGCAGGCTTAATACACCCCTTGTGTGGAAATGGTATGGCTATGGCAATTCATTCCGCAAAGATCGCTTCGGAATACATTCATAACTATTTGACCGAAGAAAGATACAGCAGAACACAACTCGAAAGCGACTATACAACAGCCTGGAGCACTTCCTTCAAAAGCCGCCTTTGGATGGGGAGGCAATTACAAGCCCTTTTATTAAGCGAGAACTTATCCAAACTCGCTTTGAAAATGGTGACCACTTCGCCGGGCCTGCTTCGAAAATTAATACGAAATACCCACGGAAAACCCATAGCATGCTAATAGATTTATCAGAAAGAAGCAATCAGCCTGAATTGATGGATGACTTTCGCGAGGGACTCCAAAGACTGCGTATTGTTTTTGACGATATCAATCGTGTAAATACCATTTTAGGGGGTAATGCCATTACGGTGAATGCCGTCGCCAAACTCATTGCCGAAAATCCGCAACCAGGGTATACCATAGTTGATATGGGCTGTGGTGATGGTAATATGTTGCGAGAAGTAGCGCATTTGTGCAGAAAGCAGCATATCGAAGTGCGCCTTATTGGCATTGATTTGAATGCTGATGCCCTGCAATTGGCGGAAGAGGCTTCCCATGGCTATCCTGAAATTGAATACCAACATCGAGATATTCTGGCACTACAACAAAGTGATTTGAACTGCGATATCATTATAAATACGTTGACCATGCATCATTTCGTTAACAAAGACTTGTTGCACTTTCTTGAGAAATTCAATGAACTGGCACGAATTGGGGTTATTATCAATGACCTGCACAGAAGCCGTTGGGCATATTATCTTTTTAAACTCTTTAGCCTTATTTTTATAAAAACGGAAACCGCTAAAATCGACGGATTGATTTCTATTAGTAAAGGTTTCATAAAATCCGATTTAATTCGCTATTCCAAAAGCCTACCAAACAGCAGACATGACATCCAATGGAAATGGGCTTTTCGCTATGTATGGATTATGGAACCCAATCGACTTACCTAAAATATGAACGAAACACGAATAGTTACCGTTGCCAAAGAATTGCCAGAATACTGTCGTAGCACCCAAGAAATACTCCCTTTTGTTGAGCTTTGGCTGGCTGATGAAGACGAACGCTTTCGCCGCAAAGTGATCAAAATATTTGAAGGTGCCGCTGTCGACAAGCGTTACGGCATTATGAATATCGAAGAGGTTTTTACAGCCACTTCCTTTGAAGAAAAGAATAGCATTTACGTTCGTGAGGTTAAGAAATTGGGGAAAGCTGTTTTGCAAAAAGCTTTGGCACAAAGCGGATGGCAGGCTGATTCGCTCGACTATATCATTACCGTTAGTTGTACGGGTATTATGATACCTTCCCTTGACGCCTATCTCATTAATGATTTGGGCCTTAAACAAGATATTGTTAGGCTACCTGTAACCGAAATGGGCTGTGCGGCCGGCGTATCAGGATTGATTTATGCCCAGAATTTTCTAAAATCAAATCCGAATAAACGAATTGCGTTGATTGCGGTTGAGAGTCCGACCGCTACTTTTCAGCTCAATGACCATTCTATGGCGAACATGGTAAGTGCTGCTATTTTTGGTGATGGCGCCGCCTGTGTTTTATTATCTTCGGAGGCTGACGCACCAGGCCCTAAAATAGTTAGAGAGGAGATGTATCACTTTAAGGACGCCACTCATATGATGGGCTTTGACTTGACCAACCACGGATTAAAGATGATACTTGATCCTGCTGTACCTGAAACCATAGCCATGCATTTTCCTGAGATTGTGCATCCTTTTTTAGAGCGGAGTGGTAGCTCAATAGGGCAGGTGCAGCATTTGATATTTCACCCGGGAGGGCGTAAAATTGTACAGACGGTAGAAGAACTATTTGGCAAATTAGGAAAGAATATAGACGACACGCGCGAAGTATTACGAGCTTACGGAAACATGAGTAGTGCTACCGTACTATACGTGTTGGAGCGTTTTCTTCAAAAAGACATTCAAGAAGGAGAGCAAGGTTTAATATTGAGCTTCGGTCCGGGTTTCTCGGCACAGCGCGTTTTGTTGGAGTGGTAAGATTTTCTTCTCCTCCCTGGGTCATATGAAGGGCTTAAAAGAGTGATATGAAAAATGGTTTAAAAGATAATGCTTCTTTCGCTGGAGGAGGTGACAAAGGGGAAGAGGTTCTCTGGGCTTTGATTTTGGGAGGCAGTAGCGGACTTGGTTTGGCTACCGCTAAGAAATTAGCGTCGCACCGATTCAATCTGTTGATTGTGCATCGCGATAGAAGGGCTGATTTAGATGAAATTGAGAAGCATTTTAAGGAGATTACTACAACTGGGGTACAGCTGAAAACCTTCAATGCCGACGCGACAAATAACGAGAAGCGAAATGCATTGATTCAAGAAATACAATCGCTTTTAGGAGATTCCAATAAAATAAAGGTATTGATTCATAGTATTGCTAAGGGAAGTTTAAAGCCCATGCAGTCTGCAGCTAATGTCGAACTAAGCCATCAAGATTTCCAGATTACGCTAGATGCCATGGCCCTGAGTTTGTATGATTGGACCAAAGCCTTGGTTGCAGCACAACTCTTTGCTGCCGATGCGCGAATCGTTTCCTTTACTAGCGAAGGCAATACAAAAGCATGGAACAATTACGGCGCTGTTTCTGTTGCAAAGGCCGCTTTAGAATCGCTAACCCGTAACATGGCATTAGAATTTGCTCCTTTGGGCATTAAGGCCAATTGCATTCAGGCAGGGCTAACCGATACCAAGTCATTTCAAATGATTCCAGGGAATCAAGCGCTAAAAGAAAATGCCTTAAGGCGTAATCCATTCAACCGTCTAACCAGGCCTGAAGACGTAGCGAATGTGGCTTATTTGCTTACCACCAAAGAGGCGCAATGGATAAACGGTACGGTCATTAAAGTAGATGGAGGTGAAAGCCTGCAATAGTTATGAAGTACGAAGAAATCATACAGAAACTCCCCTATACAAAACCCTTCCTTTTTGTAGATGACATAATAGATGTCGATGAAGATGGTATAAAAGGTACTTATGTATTTGATGCCGAGGCCGATTTCTACAAGGGGCACTTTAAGCACAATCCCGTTACACCCGGAGTTATCCTTACAGAATGTTGTGCACAAATTGGGGTTGTTGCTCTTGGTATTTATTTGTTGAGTGAAGATGAAATTACCTTAGGAGATCATATCCAAATTGGGTTAAGCAGTTCTGAAATGGAATTCTATGAGCCCGTTTTTCCGAA
Organism: Maribacter sp.; assembly: GCF_039974175.1. GTDB lineage: Bacteria > Bacteroidota > Bacteroidia > Flavobacteriales > Flavobacteriaceae > Maribacter_C. The sequence goes on along the minus strand of NZ_JBDWJN010000010.1, from coordinate 838,884 downwards.
TGAAAAAGTGGTGGTCACCGCTGAAAAAATTTACTTTAGATTCCATAAGCTAAAGTGCAAGGTTAAAATGCATAACTCGGCAGGTGTATTGGTATGCAAGGGCACGATTTCAGGCATGCTCAAATCAAACAAAAATGGGTGAGCGCGTTGTAATTACTGGGCTGGGCGTTTGTGCCCCTAACGGCGTTGGCTTACAAGAATTTACCAAGGCCTTGCAAGATGGAATAAGTGGAATACGGTTTCATAAAACCTTGGAAGACCTAAAATTCGGTTGTCAAGTCGCTGGCGAACCCCAACTTACCGATGATTTGATCAGTCAATATTTTACCCCTTTACAGCTTCGTGGATTAAACGCTAGCGGTATTCTGTATGGGGTCATAGCCGGAACGGATGCTTGGAATGATGCGCGACTCCCCATTGCCGAAAAAGATACTCCCGACTGGGATAGCGGTATTATTTTCGGAACAGGGATTCTTGGTGTTGACAAATTTCGTGAGTCGATTCATTTGGTAGATTCGCAAAATGTGAGGCGTTTGGGAAGCACGACAGTATTGCAGACTATGGCAAGTGGCATCAGTGCTTATCTCGGAGGTATTTTCGGATGTGGTAATCAGGTGACCACGAACTCCTCGGCCTGTACCACAGGAACCGAAGGCATACTTATGGCCTATGACCGCATTGCTTCGGGCAAAGCGCAGCGTGTACTAACCGGAAGCTGCAGTGATAGTGGTCCGTATGTCTGGGGCGGGTTCGATGCGATGCGCATCTTACCACGTCAGTACAACGCCAACCCGACAGAGGCAAGTCGCCCCATGAGCGCTACTGCTGCCGGTTTCGTACCAGGTAGTGGTGCAGGGGCCTTGGTTTTAGAGTCGCTGGAAAGTGCTTTGAAACGCGGCGCAAAAATCTATGCAGAAGTTCTAGGAGGTGCAGTTAATAGTGGCGGACAGCGCGGTGAAGGCAGCATGACCGCGGCAAACAGTGTGGCGGTACAACGTTGCATTCGTGAAGCCCTCGTACATGCCAGAATTCAAAACTCAGATGTGGATAGTATCAACGGACATCTGACTGCTACCGCCAAAGACCCTACTGAGATTGAGAATTGGGCCAAGGCGCTTGATCGCAAAGGTAAAGACTTCCCCTATGTCAATTCTTTCAAAGGTCTTTTTGGGCATTGTTTGGCGGCTTCTGGCAGCATTGAATCGGTAGGTGTGGTACTGCAGTTTAGCAAGGAGCAGCTATTTGGAAATGCCAATTGCCAAGAGATACATCCGGAGATTGCGAAGCTCGTAGATACATCAAGAATCCCTAGAGAAACGCAAGCACATTCCCCAAAAATTATAGCAAAGGCAAGTTTTGGCTTTGGAGATGTAAATGCTTGTGTTATTTTTAAGTCTTATTCCGACTGAATGTCAGAAGTAACAAATTTTAAATTCCAAATTCGTTTTCTGGAATGTCGTTGCCTTAAATCAAAACTAAATGCCCAAAGAAGAACGCTATAGTAAATTAAAAGAAATCATAAAGATCTATCTTCCAGAAGATGTTTCGGTAGAAGATATCACTGAAGAGAGTCATTTTACCAAGGAACTAAATATCAATTCGGCGAATCTGGTTGACATCGTTTTAGATGTAGAAGACGCTTTTGATATACGACTTGAAAATGAAGATATGGATGAAATGCAAACGGTAAAAGACGCCCTGCAGATAATAGCATTAAAGCTGGCGGATACCTAAAAGCGCCACAGATGCCAAATCGAAAAAAGCTAAAAAGAGAATGGTTTGTCAAAGGCACCTTGGGCGCACTGCTCTTCGGTTTCGGACTGTGCTGTATGATCGAAAGTGGCTTTTTAAAGCATACAGGGGCGCCATGGTATGAATGGGTCTTAGCGGGCACCATATCGCTTTGTATCACTATGGCTGGCTTGGTATACTTGATAAAAGCAGGTATATCGGGACATGAATTGAAAAAGAAAAATTAAAGTTTACCAAATAACAAGCTAACAAATGAACGATTTTATAGCGTGGGCGAAGTCCAAATTGAATGTAGATAAACGCCTAATAGCGATGTATTGTATTGTCTATTTTTCTTGGGGAATGTTAATGGATTGGTTTGGTGCCCAAGTTGAGATTGCCAGATTTACCTATTGGTGGCAGGTGATTACTTGCTATATTTTATACATGGTGCCCATTTCGCTCTTACTGCGAAAACTTCCCTTTCACATGCAATATGCCTACGGACTTATAGCCATGTGTCTTTTAGAATTTGGAGGGTATGCACTAGAATCCTCCTATGCTTACCCGAATAATTTACTAGACCAATTGTTCAATGAACGCAACTTTGCTTTAGGAATGGCCTTGTTCTTTGCTTTGTATTTTCCAATTGGCAATTGGGGTGTACAGAAAATTTATGATGCCCTATTTGCGAATAAGGCGTAGTACTTAATGGATTAAAACGTCAAGTACAAAAGCTTCTTTCTTAAACCGGCGCTTCAAAAATTATGGTATGGTTTGAACGGGCGTAGTCATCTTGGCGCCACGCTCGGCTTATTCTTTCTCCGGAATTGCCAACGAAGCAACAACGCCACCCACTAGGGCCACTAAAATAACGGTCAGCGAAACCCATTCAGCTAAATGAAGGTAATGTGATAAAAGCATTTTTAAACCCACGAAGGCTAAGATCACGACCAGGCTGTAATTAATAAAACGGAATTTCTCTAACATTCTTGAAATTAAGAAATACATAGAGCGCAAGCCCATAATCGCCAAAATATTCGAACTAAAAACAAGAAAAGGATCTGCCGTTATGGCCAGTATTGCAGGAATACTATCTAAGGCGAAAAGAATATCGGTTAGCTCTATCACGATGAGCGCTACAAAGAGGGGGGTAGCGGCCTTTATTCCCATACGTCTTACAAAGAAGTCTTCGCCTTGAATGCTTCCGGTGATGGGGTATATTTTCTTGATCTGCCGAAAGACAAACGACTTTTTAGGATTGAATTCTTCTTCCTCACCCTGAAGCATTTTAAAAGCAGTATAGAGTAGAAATACTCCGAAAACGTAAATAATCCATTCGAAACGCGTAATCAAGGCAACGCCAAAGAAAATCATGATGGCTCGAAAAATAATAGCTCCAAGAATGCCCCAAAACAAAACACGATGCTGGTAAATCGGTGGAACTTTAAAAGAGCTGAAAATAACAGCGATTACAAAGACATTGTCAACGCTCAACGATAACTCTATAAGATAACCCGTGATGTATTTAAGAACTGCCGTGTTGGCTGTTAGTCCCGTAGGATTGTCGACCAATCCATTAGCAAACAACCAATAGATTACACCACTAAAACTAAGTGCTACAGTTACCCAAATGGCTGTCCATATGCTTGCCTCTTTGGTTTTGATGACATGGTTTTCTTTATTGAACACCCCAAGGTCTAGGGCTAGGAAGACCAAAATACAAGTAATAAAAATTATCCAAATCCACATAGGTGCGATTTTAAGAGCACAAATGTAGCAATCATTTTATCTTTGGGTAAGTGCGGAAAGAAAAAATATGAACAGCCTGTGATTTTGGTATTGAAAGGCTACTTCAATTGAAATTCAAGTTTGACCAAAACCTTGTTTTTCGCCCGGTCTTTTTTGATAAAAATTCCATAGTCTGAGCTGTAAAGTGTCGTTTTACCAACAAGTTGTTTGTCATTTCTTTCGAAGCGAAATGTAATGTTTTTGGTGACATCTCTAATCGTTAATTTACCGTCTACCTTAATACTATTGCCCTCTTGTTGCACCGAAGTACTTTCGAAAGTGATGGTGGGGTAACTGTCAGCATCAAAGTATTTACTACGTCTTAACGACCAATTTCTAATCGAGTTACCGGTGCTAATGGTTTCAACCTTAACAGAACCTTTGAGCTTGGAGTTTTCGATCTGGTCGAAGTCTATGCTTGAGTCCGAATGAAAGCCCGCTAGGGTCCCATCTACATTGTTATTCTCAAAGACAAAACTTACCTTGGCCGACGAGATCTGCAGCTTGCTTTGCGCCGTGGCGTATAGCACTGAAAAAAGGAGCAAGAGAACCGTGATTTGATATTTCATACATAAGGGTGTTCAATATTCTTGCCAAAGATAAACGTTTTTTAACATCGTTCAACTGAGGTATTAGGCCGTTGTCGTGTTGGGTTTGCCAAGTTTTAGGCCTTCTTCCAATGATTTTTATACCTTGTAGTCAGAACTACGATATCCTTTGAAGATGAAGAAAACAATACTTGTATTCCTGTGCAGCTGTTTTTGCATGATAACCACAATGGCTGTCAATGCCCAGGTGTCGCACAAAAAAAATGAAGCGCCCAAAGCTACAGAAGAAGAAGACGGACCCGTTATGTTCAAGTTTGAACCTAATTTTCTCCACCACAATGAAAAACGCAAGGCAGAAATTGCGCATACACGTAGCATCATAGACACGCTTGATATTCCAGAACGCAAACGACTTAAGTTACTACGCGATCTTTATAAGAATGGAGTTTCAAAACGCTTGCAAAAGGCACTTTTGGTCAAAAACACTTATGAGGATATCGAAGAGTAGTACCAATTGACCATCTAAAGTTAAAGATTACTGCCGCCAACATCTGTAATTTCTCCCTGCTATGATTGCGCAACTATCGATTAATGGTTTATAAAAATCGATGGCGGAATCAGATTTGAACAATTTATGGTGGTACCGGGCTTTTTTCGTAATTTTAAAGGAGACACACTATTTGAATTGATATGAAAATTTCACGTATTCTGACCTTAGGTCTGTGTGCTTTTCTTATGGGAACTGCATCCATATTGGCACAACAAACCGTTTCTAAACCCGCTACAGTTAAAAAGATAGCTACGCTTAAAATAGACAAAAGTAATGTCAAGGTACAACGCCATACCGTCATGTCTCGATTTGACAGTGAAATTGCTAGTTCAGAAGAAGAGCGCCTAAAGAAAAGACAACAGCGTATCGCGGAGACCGAACGAAAGCTAAGTATTTTAGATACACTTGATATTTCGGAACGCAAAAGAAAGATGCTACTTCGTGATTTAAAGTACAATCCATTTTCAAATCGTCTGAATAAAGCGACCTACGTCGGTACGGAGTTTGAAGATACTTCAGATAATCAAGACTAAGCGAATTAAGCTCGTCGAACTTCCATTTTTAAAATCAATACGTTTTCATTTTTGCCTTGCGTCGATCGAGTTGCCGTTCTAGCTCCATGACCGACTCTGCAATAGAAGCCTCAAAGGTTGCACTACTTGATTCTGCAAAAAGCCTGGGGCCAGGGGTGCTAAGCCGAATGCCGCAAATTTTTCCCGTATCGGGTTGGCTTGTATTTTCCTTTTTTAGAAAAACATCGGCCCGAACCACGAAATCAAATTTGTTCAAGAGCTTGTCAAGTTTATCAGCTGCCAAAATCTCTAGCCGATTGCTTGCTTTTACCGCGTGGTATTCAAAGTTGATATTCATAGTTTAAGATTTTTCTTCAAATTAAGAAGGATAGCACCTAAAAGCAAATTTAAACCTCTTAAACTTAAATAGAATATCAATTTATTGTTAAAGTCTGGTTTTATGGGAGTTACCTACGTCTTTATATTGTTATTTTTCGTAACTTATAGTACCCCTTGGTATTATGTACAATCTTTAAACCCTGCTGCAATGAACTCTGACCTAATAGAAGTTGAAAAAGGTGCGCTGGTTATGCGATTAGAGCGCAATCAAAAAGATCTACGTCAATTAAAGAGCAAACTCAATTCCTACATCTGCGAACCGAGAACCTATAGTTTGTTCGAACGTATTGAATCGCTTAGAAGCGGACTCGAAACCCTAAACGATGCGAATACCCAAATCATTCGCTCTTTAAAGAGTCGGAAGAAATCGGTAGAGGCCTATGTCGAAAGCGCTAGAGAGCAACTGGTAAAGTTTAACCAGTTACAGCAAAGTGTGGAAGATTATGTTGCCAGTGCTCGCAATTGTTGAACTCGTTCGTCTATTTTTTTAAGGGTAGGTTACCTAACCCATATTAGTCGCATTTTGTTGCGACTTTTGTTTTTCCATACGCTACATATTCGGTTATCTTTGTAACAGTATTAATTCAGCCTTTTGAACCTAAAGAAAGCCATCTTGTTCATGGTGCTTAGCACCATTGCCTTTACAGGCATGAACGGACTCCTCAAATACCTTACGGATTATAGTGGACCCCAGCTGGTCTTTTTTAGATCTATCGGTTCGTTGTTTTTTACATTCGGCTTTCTTCTAAGCAGGGGTATACCCATACTCGGTACTAATCGGAAGCTTTTGATCACAAGGGGCGTATTCGGATCTACTTCCATGCTATTGTTTTTTATAGCCGTTCATTATATCCCCATTGGTTCGGCTGTTGCTTTACGCTATATTGCTCCAATCTTCGCCGCGGTATTCGCTATTCTGCTTTTAAAGGAAAATGTACGCCCCATACAATGGCTGTTTTTCGTACTTTCTTTTTTAGGAGTATTGGTTTTAAAAGGCTTTGACAACAGTATTCCCCTTATTGGTTTGATACTGGTGCTGTTGGCTTCGGTTTTTAGTGGATTGGTCTATGTCGTTATTCGAAAGATTGGTCTGAGTGAACATCCGGTGGTGATCGTAAACTACTTCATGTGTATCGCCATGATAATTGGGGGGGTATTGTCAATTTTCTATTGGAAAACTCCAAATTTCACAGATCTACTATTGTTGTTGAGTCTAGGGGTTTTTGGCTATTTTGGCCAGCTATTCATGACCAAGGCCTTTCAACTAGGAGAAACGAATATTATCGCTCCCATCAAATATGTAGAAGTGGTTTTTGCCATACTTGTTGGTGTCGGCTTTTTGGGTGAAACCTATACCATATGGAGTATTGTCGGAATGGCTATGATTATCGGAGGCTTGCTCCTCAATCTAGGGTTTAAGCAATGGCTGGTCAATCGCAAATAAGAGAGCGAGGTTCGCAACGTTTTCGTAATCAAAACCTAGGTTCTTTGTCTTGGTTTGAAATTCCAAGGCACTAGCTCTTAGCGCTAAGCCCAGGTGTTGCGATCTTCTTTTTCTCGGCAACCTTCAGATAGACCAAAATCAGTAAAGACAAAAATGCGCAAACGAAAAAACCCAAGAAGAGGGGTAGTACCGAGTCATCGACAAAGCTACCGATGTAGGTGCTAATCGGAACAGACATCAAAGTAGAAATGAAGCCAGTAATGGCCGCTCCTATACCAGCGATATGCCCAATAGGCTGCATGGCTGCAGACCTAAGATTTCCAAAAAGGAAACTGATGGAAAAGAACTGGGCCGCCAAAAACAATAAAAGGATTTCGATACTAGGGTTGCTTTTACCAAAGAATAGTATGACATAGCTCAATGAAATTAGGAAAAAGGAAATCAAAAAGACGGTGATCAATTTCTTCATGCCAAATTTAAGTACGAAGCTGCCGTTTAAAAAAGTGGCCGCACCAATCGAAATTGCTAGCCCCGCAAAGATATAGGGAAACTCTTCTTTAAGTCCGTATTGTTCTTGAAATACCTGTTGGGCCGTACTCAGGTAGACCAGAAAAGAACCCACTATAAATCCTGAGATAAACGTGTAGCCCATGGTTTGTTTGTATTTCAAAAGCTCACGCAAACCGTCGGTAAAAATATGAGCGCTAAACTTTACAGTATTTTCTTCTCGTAGGGTTTCTGGTTGACGTTTCCAAAACCATATACCCACCAGCATCGCGAATACAATTTGCACATAAAAAATGGCCTGCCAGTTGTAGGCATCTAAAATCAGTTTGCCAAGAGCAGGGGCAATGACCGGTACCAATAGAAAAACCACAGTTACAAATGACATAACCCGTGCCATATGATCTCCACTATAGGTGTCGCGTATAATGGCAATACTAATCGTACGAGGTGCTGAAAGGGCGATGCCCTGCAAAACACGACCAATAATTAAAACCGTTAAATTCTGGGCAAAGACACACATGAAGCTCGATAGTATAAAGAGAAAGAACCCCATATACACTACCGGCTTACGACCGATACTATCTGAAATGGGTCCGAATACCAGAGGCCCGATTCCGAGGCCTAAAAAGATCATGATAATAATCTGCTGGTTATCTGCCACCGAAACACTTCCAACTGAAAACCCTATGATATCAAGTGCTGGTAAGAGGGCATCGATGGCCAAGGCAACAGTGGCCATGAGGGAGGCCATGAGTGCAACAAATTCGACCTGTGGAATGTGCTTTTTAAACATCCCGCAAAAGTAAAACAAAAAGGAAGAAAGGCGAACCCAGTTGCAAACAATTTACCTCTTCAATAGCTTGAACAAGAGTGCATCGAAACCAGTTCAATTTTATGAATTCCATTATATTTGGCATTTTTAAAATAAACACCAAATAAACCCCAATAGTTATGGAAGGTCTTTTTACCATCGACAATTTTATCACATTAGCCATGCTTACGCTTTTACAAGCGGTTTTAGGTCTAGACAACCTACTGTACATTTCACTTGAATCGAAACGTGCACCAGAAGAAAAACAGAGTCGGGTGCGTACCATCGGTATTGGTATGGCGATCGTATTGCGTATTGTGCTCTTGTTTGTGCTCATTCGCGTAATCGCCTATTTTCAAGATCCCATTTTCGGTTTTGATTTTACCGATATTTTAGAGGGTCATTTCAATATTCATAGTTTGATTGTTTTGGCGGGAGGTGTTTTTATCATGTATACTGCTGTTAAGGAAATCTGGCATATGTTGAGTTTGGAAGAAGCGCACGGTTCACATGACGCAAAACCAAAGAGTATCAATATGATCATATTCTCAATTGTCATCATGAACATCGTTTTCTCCTTTGATTCTATACTGAGCGCCATGGCACTTACCAATGTATTCTGGGTAATGGCAACTGCCATTATTATTGGTGGGATTTTGATGATTTGGCTGTCGGGTCGCGTAACGACTTTCTTAAAAAAGAATAGAATGTATGAAGTATTGGGGCTATTTATCCTTTTTATAGTCGGTATTATGTTGTTATCTGAAGGCGGGCACTTGGCTCATCTAAAGCTCTTTGGCAATGAAGTCACACCGATGAGTAAAACCACCTTCTACTTCGTGATTGTAGTCTTGGTGGTGATCGACATTATACAATCAAAATACCAAAAGAAGCTTTCGAGAAATCTATAATTGAAATACTAGCATTAGAAGAATCAATTGCTTTGAGAAGTGGTTTTAATTGCTGGTAATTTTTGGTACTTTCGAACTGGCAAGGTCGCCAAAACAATCAAAAACCCTATCTGATTCAGCACGTATTGAAAACCTATGAAACAAAAATCAATTCTTTTCGCTCTCTGCCTTCTAACGTTTTGTACATGCAAAGAAGGACCTAAAGAAGCGGTGCAAAAGGAAAGCGTGGTAAGCGCACCACCTGTAGAGCTTGAACCAAGAAGCACCTTTGAAGATCTCGACGGCAACCCGATTGAACTTTCCGATTATACAGGAAAAAAGGTCCTCCTCAACTTTTGGGCTACCTGGTGTAGGCCTTGTATTGAAGAAATGCCTGCACTCTTGAAAGCGGAAGCTGCACTACAAAATGACAACTATGTTTTTCTATTGGCATCAGATCAATCTATGGAAAAAATCAAGGCCTTTAAAGAAAAGAAAGACTTCGATTTCAACTATGTAAAATTTAACGGAGCAATGGCCGATTTTGCCATAAACGCCCTACCAGCAACTTTTATCTATAATGAGGCAGGTAAAGAGATACTACGTATTGATGGTGCTACCGATTGGGATACTCCTGAAATCATTAACAAGCTAAAGGCCATTCAATAATGCGATACGTAGTATGTATGTTCTTTTCAATTGTGCTGTTCCCTGGCTGTACCCAGAAGACCAAAAAGAAAGTCGATCCGATTACATTCGTGGCTTCCCCTGTCGGCGCGAATAGTTCACTCCCTTTTTTATATGCCAATGAAGATAAAACCCTCCTTTCTTGGGTGGAGAAAGTAGGGGATAGCCTAACCGAACTGAAATATGCTGAGCTGGTAAATGGTGAATGGCAAAAACCGCAGGCCATACTACAAGGCTCGGATTGGTTTGTGAATTGGGCTGATTTTCCGGCAATCGCAGAGCAGAATGGTAACTTGCTTTCCCATGTGTTAAAAAAATCTTCAGCGGGCACCTATTCTTATGATGTAAAATTGAATCTGCGTCAGGCCGGAGCATCACAATGGCAAACAAATCTGCCCTTGCACACCGATGGCACACCCACAGAACACGGATTCGTAACCGCCTTACCTTATAAAGAAGGCTTCTTTATCACCTGGTTAGATGGTCGAAATACAATGGAAGATGAACACGGCAATCGTGGGGCGATGACTATACGGGCGGCCGAGGTTTCTCCATCGGGCGAAATACAAAATGAAGCGGAACTTGATAATCGTGCCTGCGATTGTTGTCAAACAACAGCTGCAATTACCACCAACGGACCAGTAGTGGTCTACCGTGATCGTTCAGATACGGAAGTACGCGATATGAGTATTGTACGTTGGGAAAATGGCAGCTGGTCGGCTCCAAAAACGATTTATGCTGACGGATGGAAAATAAATGGTTGTCCTGTAAACGGACCCAAGGCCGCGGTACTCGAGCATATTTTGGCGGTGGCGTGGTTTAGCGGGGCCAATGAAAGGCCCAAGGTGCAGTTGGTATTTTCCGAAGATGATGGTGTCAATTTTAGTCAACCAATCCTAGTCAGCGAAACCAAGGCTATTGGAAGAGTTGATGTGGTACTCTTGGATAAGGAGACGGCCATAGTAAGCTGGATGGAAGCCGACGGAGAAAAAGCATACCTCAAAGCCGTTAAGGTGCATGCTGATGGAACGCAAGGGAGCCCGCTTGTACTAAGTGAGCTGTTTAGTTCTCGTCAGTCAGGTTTTCCACAAATGGAATTGATAGGTGACCAAGTACTTTTTGCTTGGACTGATATTTCGAAAAAGCTGCGTGAAGTAAAAACCGCACTTGTGCCGGTTGAAACATTCTAAGCTCGCATAGACGTAGCCTTAAAAAGCAAGGCTCAATTGTATTGAATAAACTCAGGTTGCGGTAAAAAGGTTTCTAGAAGAAATATTAGACTATCCGCAGATATTAGGGTAATTGAAATAAGAATACTCACCAAAAGAATAGATACCGATAAGTTATTTTGTTTCAATTGCTCCACTTCTTTGATATGTTTGGTCATTGTTTTTACCAATAGAAAGGAACTAATTTGTATTGTTGAAATTGCCAAAAACCCTACAAACAAACACATCGAAGAGTATTTTAAAACTTCTACAAACAGGTTTCCCTCTGAATGTATTTTGATGAGCTGTATCGCATTGATAATGGAAGGTATGATGCCGCTTAACAAATAGCCAACGCTAAAAATAATACCAGAAAAGAAGATACTTAGTGCTAGATTATCATTGTTAAATTCACTTTCTTCAAGTTTAAATAGTTTAATTAATATTTTATAAGAGATAAAAAAGATAACAATCGCCAAAATTATGGAGATCATTATTTGGATGAGCGCGAGATAAAACAATTCCATATTTATAGTTGTTGGTTATGAATTAAGACAAAGGTCCAATAGCTAATATTAGAAACATCATTTGGAAGATAGCCAATAGGGCATCCTCTTGCCGTGGTTTCAACAAAATAGTATTTTTTATTTTTTAGAGTTTTGTATTTTCCGGTAGACGGAATATTTAAACCGATTACAGAATGCAAGTATTTTTCACTATTTAGTATAGCAACATCATAATTAAATCTTGAAAGTAGGGTATAAATCAACAAGGTTCTGGTGTCGCAATCTGCCCTTAAGCTAGAGACAAATTCTGCAGGTGCCAAAACCCCCAATTTTATATGACTAAAACAGGGTTGTACATCTGATTTCTTACATTCATCTGATAGTAGTAGACTATACGGTATGTCTTGGATAGCAGAAATAATGAGCTCTGCAAAATCTCTTCTACTCATATTCTTTTCTTTCTGATAGTTATAGAAAGCAAGTGACAATTCTTCGACCAAAGGGGTATCATGATCTACTACATATTTATAAAAAATCCCCCAAGAAAAACTAGGCGTAATTGCAAAAGCATTTCGATTTTTATGAGCGTTTAAAACAGCTTCATATTGAACTTTAAAAGGCAAACTGTGTTTTTGTTTATTAAAATCTCTCCAGGTTTGTTGACTTAAATAGTATTTGGAATTTCCGGTATCTGTACTATCGGTTACTAGTTGAACCGTTTCATCTGTTCCTTCTGTTTCGACCACACTTAATGTGAAACCATCTCGATGTATTAAACCCAGGGAAACTATGGCAAAGACTGCTATTCCCACGCCTAATTTTAATATTTCAACAAACAGTACCGATGAAGATGTTTTTTGTTGGGTGAATTTTTTTGCTCTTTTTGTAAAATAGTTCGCCAGCAGCAATACTAGTGCAATTAAGCCTAGTATCAGATAGCTATTTAAGCGCATATGAGTGGCGCTAGTAATCAATACTATAGCAATTAGTAGAATCGCTAAAATGGATAAGCAGGTGGTAAATAGTCTGTAAATGACAAGAAGAAAACGATTAAGAACTTTTTGTATACCCACTTGTTAAAAGTACTAAAAACATTAGCGCGAAGTCAAGCGAACTAGTAAAGTTAGACGTTCGGAGGAAAGAAAACTGCAGGAGTGCATCCCCTGAAAGCACAGGAAAAAAATCTTCTCCAGCGCTAAAGACCAACCAGGCGCATTCTGAGTAGGGTAGCAGGGCTCGAATGCCACTAGGCAAAAAGTTAGAACAGCGGTTGAAGCTCAATAAAATTAATCCTATCTTTTGTTCTCATTAAAAAGGTACGAATATGAATCGCAATACTTTTAAACATTTCATCGCTATTCTTAGTTTAGCTGTTTTCGGTATGCTCCTCTGCATTTCCTGCAAAGAACAACCCAAACACGATAATACAGAAGAATGGCTTTCACTATTCGATGGGGCTAACTATGGGGATTGGACGCCGAAGTTCGCGGGCTATGAATTGGGGGTTAACCATAAAAACAGATTTGTCTATGAAGACAGTCTGCTACGCGTTCGGTATGCCGAAAAAGATACTTTTAAGGGCAATTTTGGCCACTTGTACTACAAGCAAAAATTCTCACACTATAAGCTTAGAGCTACCTACCGTTTTGTTGGTGAACAGATGACCAATGGTCCCGCTTGGGCCTTTCGCAATAATGGTTTGATGCTGCATTGCCAGGAGCCATCGACACTGGGGCTCGATCAAGATTTTCCGATTTCCTTAGAATTGCAGCTTTTGGGAGGTGGAGGCACCGACGACCGCACCACTGCAAATTTATGTACCCCAGGTACGAATGTGGTAATGGGCGACTCTTTGTTTCGACCACATTGCATTGGTTCTAGCTCCAAAACCTATCATGGAGATCAATGGGTAGAAGTTGAAGCTCTGGTACTTGGAGATTCTTTGGTGCAACATATCATGGAAGGTCAGGTGGTACTAGAATTCAATAAACCCACCATTGGAGGCGGCAACATTGGCGGATATAACGAAAACGCCTACGAAGAAGGAAAGCCTTTGAAAGAAGGCTATATTTCGATTCAGGCAGAAACACACCCCATTGATTTTAAAGCTATCGAATTACTCGATTTGTGTGGTTGCATGGATAAGAAGGCCAAAAACTACAAGGACTATTATGTGAAAGCTGACAATAGCAGCTGCGTATACTAACAACAAATTTAGAGCATAGGTATGGTAAATAAAATACATTGGAATGATGTGCCCACGGAGCAAGTTGCCCCCAAAATGCAACGGAAACTAGTGTATGGTGAAAAGGTAATGATAGCCCGAATGCAATTTCAAGACGGGTTTCTAGTGCCCTTGCACCAGCATGAAAACGAACAGATTACCCAAGTGATTTCAGGCACCATCCGCTTTTGGTTCGGGGCGAATAAAGAGCAAGAATTGGATTTGCAGGCTGGGGAGTCTGTGGTCATTCCTGCCCATCTGCCTCACGAAGCATTGATGATCGGCGATGTAGAAGAAATCGATACTTGGGCCCCCATTCGAAAAGATTGGTTAGACGGAACGGACGATTACCTTCGAAAATCGTAGGTTTCAAACCAATGACACCCTAAGCCCATTCAAGGCCTAGAAACTACACCTCAGTACAGAAATGCAACAACTGAGTATGTTTTTTAAGGATAGTCTTTGGCCTCTAAGCATCTTTGTGTCATTCTATTAACCATCAAAAAATGACCAAAATGAAATCTGTATCCCTTTATTTTACAAGCTTATTAACAACTGCGCTGTTCTTTTTCGCCAGTGCTGCAAGTTTCGCTCAAGAGACCATAACCGCTACGGCCTGGCAAGAAGATTTAAAATTCCTTCAACAAACCGTACATAAAGAGTACCCGTTCTTGTTCAAGAAAGTGACGGCAAAGAAATTTGATGGGGAGGTAGAAAAGCTCCATGCTCAAATTCCGACTCTAGAACCACACGAAATTAAAGTGGGGCTTACTCGAATAGTCTCCATGTTCGCGTACGGACATACACAAATTCCGTTCAGCACACTTGCCAAAGAGGCCGTATTGCCGCTAAACCTCTACCATTTTGAGGACGGCATCTATGTAGAGGGCGTTCAGAAAGGAAACGAAAAGGCTTTGGGCGCCAAATTACTAAAGATAGGTGACACGCCCGTAGAAGAAGCCTTAAAAGCGATACGCCCAGTGGTTCCGGTAGAGAACGATCAATATTTTAAGGCCTACGGACTTCGGTTTCTAACGGTGCCCAGTGTACTGCATGCGCAAGGGGTCATTTCGGCATTGGTAGAAACGATACCGCTAACCCTTGAAAAAAACGGGACCACTTTTGAACATACTTTTACTTCCGTACCCTTATCTGAAGTATCGAGAGATTATGGTTTTACCATTCCTAATGCGCAATGGCTGAGTGTGCGTGATCAAGCTGTGACACCTTTGTATTTAAAGCATTTGAATGAGAAGTTCTATTTTTTTGAATACCTGGCAGACACTAAAACGATGTACGTACGACAGAGCTCGGTTTTTAGCGACGAGAAAGAATCTTTAGCTGATTTTTATACCCGTCTTTTTGAATTCATAGATAAGAATGAAGTGGAGAAGTTGGTATACGATGTTCGACTGAACGGGGGAGGTAATAACTACAACAACAAGGCCTTGATCAAGGGCATTATGGCCCGTCCGAAGATCAACCAACGGGGCAAGTTTTTCTATATCATTGGGCGCAATACCTTTTCGGCCTGTCAAAACCTGACGAATGAAATAGAAAATTATACCGAGGCCATCATCGTTGGCGAACCTACAGCAGAGAATAAAAACTTTTACGGTGACACAAGAAAAGTGACCTTGCCAAACTCCACCATCAATGCCTATTTGTCTTTCGCATGGTGGCAAGACATGGCCCCTTGGGAGGAGAGTGAATGGACCATACCGCATATCGCCAAGACCATGACTTTTAATGATTATGTAAGCAACCAAGACCCGGTCTTGGATGCGGCTATGAATTACACCGAAACGGGTTTTATTTTAGACCCTATGAACCATCTTACCCAATTATTTATAGCGGGTAAATACGAAGCCGTAAAAAGTGCGGGTATGCAGATAGCGAACGACCCCAGATACAAGTATTACGACTTTCAAGAAGAATTTAGCAGAGCCGGCTTTCGACTGCTTAATGGCGGAGACACCGCAGCGGGAATATTTATATTGCAATCGGTTGTCGACTTCTATCCTGAATCAGTGGGTGCCTTATTCAATCTAGCCTCAGCTCAAGAACAAGCAAAGCAGTTTGATGGAGCAAAGAAAAACTTACAGAAGATAATCGATTTAGAACCGAATACGATGACTGGGCGGTCGGCAAAAAACAAACTCGAAAATTTGAATAAGCAATAGGCATTTCATACCTTTTTGAAATGACCAAGATTGACCTTGCAGATACAACCATATTGCTTACCGGCGCTTCCGATGGCATAGGCAAAGGGCTTGCCGAATACCTACTCGAAATGGGTGCCAAGCTGGCCGTACATTATAATTCTAACCGAGCGTCTGCTGAGCGTCTTGTTGTCAAATATCCGCATACAGCGGTGGCCTTTCAGGCAGACCTGTCTGATGAAGACCAGGTGATTTCCCTCTTTGAAAAGGTGGTTGGGCATTTTAAAAAGATCGATACGGTCATATTGAATGCCGGTGTCTTTCTACCGCATTCGGTAACACTAGATACTCAAGATTGGTTGGCAGTTTGGAAAGAAACGATGTCGATTAACCTCGATGCCGTGGGCTTAATGACTAAATTGGGGCTTGACCATTTTCTAAAAAGGGGAGAGGGTCGCTTTGTTTATATGGGGAGTAGGGCCGCTTTTCGTGGAGAGACTGAAGAATTTTTGGCCTATGCCGCTTCTAAAGGCGGATTGACCTCATTAGCGCGTAGTGTCGCACGATCATTTGGTAAACAAAATATCAAATCTTTTGTCGTTTCTCCCGGATTTACCCGAACCCAAATGGCGGAACGCTTTATTGAAATGCATGGGGAAGAACGGGTGTTGAATGAAATTGCCCTCAACGAACTGACAAAGCCAAAAGACCTAGCACCATTGGTAGCACTTATGTGCAGCGGTGCTATGGATCACGCTACGGGGGCTACCATTGATGTGAATGCGGGAAGTCATATTCGGTAATGGGTTAAAGTTTTAGATTTTAGGTTTTAACTGGGTCAGGAGTAGCTTAAGATGATTTCTGATCAAGGAAAAATGACCTTCATTTTCCAAAATATGAAGTTCTGAATCGGGTAGTATTTTGTGAAGGTACATACCCCTGTATTTTGGAGTCATCTTATCTTCGCTGCCATACCAAAGATTGATATGTGTAGAAATGTCCTCTAGGGGAAATCCCCAGTCATCAACGTACATTTTCCATTCCTGTATTACAGCCGCTGTTCCATTTTTATAAGCCTCCTGACTACCTTGAATAAAGGAGATACCATACTGGGGCTTCTCCGTTAACAATTTACTATCGGGCTTTGGTAGATAGCGTTGCAGTTGGCGGAGCCTTTTTTCAGGACTTTCTTTTAGGGTTTTATGCTCAGATGTAATAAACTTCCGAAGGTAGTTATCGGTTTTGGCCGCCGCGAACCAATGCATTAATTTTACAGGAAACCACATGCCTCTCAATTTTCCTTTATAGGTATGCGGTGCTGTTCCTGATACGATGGTGACCCGCTCTAATCGGTGGGGAAAAGCATAGGCACATGCCAGAACGTGGGGCGCACCGCCCGATAAACCAAAAACAGAGAATTTTTCTAATTTGAGGCTATCAGCCAGTTCTGCAACATCTTTGCTCCAGTTCAAAAAGGTTCTCTCTTTCTGAAAAGATGAAAGTCCGATGCCAGGACGATCTGGGGCAATGATCCGCAACGCTAAGGCTGCTGCGATACTATCCATAAAATTGCTAGACAACCTACTTTCTTGTCCTCCATGAAAATAAAGAACCGGAAATCCAAGAGGGTCACCATATTCGGCATACCCCAAGATTCTTCCATCAGCTAAAGATACCGTATGTTCAGTGTGTATCGTATAGCGACTGCTACTAAAGACTTCTGATGACATGGTTGGCGGAGCGGTTAGAATGTATACTAAGGCTACAATCGCAAGGATAAGGAGAACGCCTCCCACCTTTAGTTTTGATGATCTTTTCATGATAGTTTTGATGATTGATGAATAAAGTCATTGTGACATTTTGACACAATATAAATATATTTCCTATTTTTACCAAGAATATAGGTGTTTTAAAATCAATTGAATAGCAAAGCATGGACTACAAAGGGCAACAGCTAGTACAACTACTACACAAGGCGCAAGATCTATTCCTGCCCCATATTTCTATCGACACTGTTATTTTTGGATATGAACAGAGACAGTTGAAAGTTCTAGTACTACAGTTGACTGATAACAAGTGGATGTTGCCTGGAGGGTATATCGGTATTCAAGAATCGCTTGATGAAGCAGCATGCCGTATTCTAAAGGAACGTATTGGCTTGGAGGACGTCTGCCTTAAACAGTTCTACACTTTTGGATCACCCGAACGTTCGTTTGCCAAGGAGCTGCCTGCACTTTTCAAAGAACTTGGAGCGGCCTTACCCGAGGATCACTGGATTATGCAGCGTTTTATCTCAACCGGATATTATGCTTTGGTACACATACCGGATTCTATGCCAACACCTGGTTTATTCGCGAAAGGTTTTAAGTGGGCAACAGTATCGGAGCTACCTCGTTTACTATTTGACCATGAACATATTGTTCAGGTTGCCGTCAAAAACCTTCAAGAGATCATTAAGGTCAACCCCATTGCCTTTCACTTATTACCAACAAAATTTACGATGCCCGAATTGCACCGTCTTTTCGAGTCCATATTGGAACGAAAAATGGACCGCAGCCGGTTTCAAAAAAAAATGTTTAGCTATCAAGTATTTGAACGATTGCAGGAAAGGAGGGAAGGAGGAGCACATCGAAGGCCCTATTTGTATAGTTATCGTAAAGAAGTTTAAATTTCAATAGCCCTGTAATTTGGCATAGCGCTTGCTACATTTTTTGTAACTTAAAGAAAAATAGCACTATGAAAATGTTAAGAAACAGTCTTCTATTGGTCCTTGCCGCTGTAATTTTCGGTTGTGGAGCATCTCAAAAAGTAAAAGAACCCAATGCTGAATTAGATCGTATGATGGAACAAAAGGCTTTTGAAATTAGTATTCGAAGCGCTGAGCCGCAACTCACCCAAGCGATGGGTCAAATAGCGAATAGCGGTATTATGCAACCAGGAAATACCATTGGCCGTATCGATGTCGCAGGGTCGGGGTATTTTATCAAAATTGAAGGTGATTCTGTTTCGGCCGACTTACCGTATTATGGAGAACGACAAATGGGTGGGGGTTATAATTCCGATTCTGGTATCAAATTTGACGGCATAGGAAAGAATCTCGAAATAACCAAAGATGATCTAAAACAGAGTTACACGCTTGGCTTCAGTATTGCTTCCAATTCTGAAAACTATATTGTGAGAATAGAAGTTGGCAACAATATGACCAGTACCTCAAATATTCGAAGTTCACATCGCAACAGAATTCGGTATTCTGGTGATGTGGAAGCTTTAGCAAAGCGGCCTCATAGCAAATAGTTTTATTACTTATGGGTGGTACTGTAACAATGGAAAACGACAGTTGTCTTTAGAGAAACTGAGACAGCCATGAAACCACTTCTATTCCTATTACTCCTTTTCCACTTTTCAACAGTAAGCACAGCACAAGATCTAAAAAATGAGTATGCCCATCATTTTGAGGGTGTGGCAACAGCAGAGCTTTTTATGCTGGGCACCTTTCATTTTAAAGATGCCGGTTTAGACGGCTATAAACCCAAACATGATGTTGATATTCTATCAGCGAAACGGCAACAAGAACTTCAAGAAGTACTTGATCAAATCAGAAAATTTAAACCGAACAAAATTGCGGTTGAGTGGAAGAAGGCCCGGCAACCAAAATTAGATTCGCTCTACAACGAATACCTAGCGGGGCGTTTTGAGCTGAAAGCTAATGAGATCTACCAGATTGGCTTTCGCATGGGAAAGGAATTAGGTCATAAACGCTTATATGCTGTCGATGCTCAAGCGCGCAACTTCGATGACTATACTACCAAGACGGCCTATCAAGAAAAACAATCCTATTTCAAAGAAAAATTGGGGCCAGTGCGGGTGGCTCGTGATGAGAAACTCCACAATACCTTTATGGGCATGTACGCTGCCGAAGATGAACAAAAAACACGGGTAACGCTATTAGAGCAATTGCTAAGCGAGAATGATGCCGAAGGTCTGCGTATTAGTCATGGGCATTATTTGATCGGTGACTTTAAAATGAACGAAGGCGATGATTATTTCGGGGCAGACGGTGCCATATGGTGGTATACCCGTAATCTTAGAATTTTTGCCAATCTGCTGTCAATTACTACACCAGGGGAAGACAGGGTATTCTTGCTCATCGGAGCTGGGCATTTGCCTATCTTGAATTTCTTAGCCCGTTCATCACCAGATTTCAATACCAATACGCTAGATGACTTGGTCAATCAGCAACCATAAATTCAAAAAAACAGGTCAATCTTAAAAAAAATGCCGAAAATCGGGTAACAATTTCCCATTTGTACGCGTCTACTTAGTAGAACGATTTATGCATCAATCAAAAAACGAACAATCATGAAAAAAGTAAACTTACTTTTAGCTGTACTTCTCTTAACCGTATCTAGTACCATTGGGCAACACAAGGAAACCTTAAACACTACCGAATACTTTGACAACGTAAAGCTAGACGGAAATGTACGTCTGTATTTAAAGCAGGGGTCAGCGCCCATTGTCGGTGTTGAAACAAGAAATGAACGGAATATGGATGAATATCGCATAGCGATACGCAACAACACCTTATATGTGCAACATCGTGCACGTCATGGTTCAGCACCTAAAATAGAAGTATACCTGACACACCCTGAATTAAAGAGTATTGATATGGATGGTTTGGTCTATGCCTATTCTTCCGACCCTGTTACGAGTAAAAGTTTTAGTGTAAAGGGTGACGGACTTATTCGAGGCGAGATTGAAGTAGATGTTCAAGAATTGAACGTCGATTTAGACGGACTATGTTCTATGAGCTTTTATGGCAAAGCAGATGAAACTGATTTACGTTTAGATGGTATGGGAAAAATCAATGCACGTGACCTGGTAACATCAGAAGTAAAAAAGTCTGCAGACGGCCTGGCCATCATTCGAGTGACCAACATAAATTAGTCATTTGTCACTTTACATAGGGTTGTTATCATAACTATTGGAGGTCGCTATAGCGCAACAGCTTCGTAGGAGATATAGCGGCTTGTACCATTTCTAACACGTTAAATTTGCGTTAATTGGCCATTGATACCTCTTAACTTGCATCGGAATTTGATAATTTAAGGGGGAACAAATACCTCTTGAAAATGAAACAAATAGTACTTGCCTTTGCACTGTGCGCGGTGTTCTTGTTGACCTTATCCGCCACAAATAGTCTGGAACCTGAGTCAAGTTTGACCAAAGATTTTATTACGGGAAATCCTGAGATTGCCTCCATCAACCAAATGAGTTTTGGTCCCGAAGGCATTCTGTTCTTGGGCGATTCAAAAAATGCCCATATCTATGCGCTCGATACCAAAGATGTACAAGCGACTGAAGCAGTACCCGAAATCAATGTTTCAGATTTCGATACCAAAGTTGCCGCTTCCTTAGGTACTACCGTTGCCAACATGGGCATCACCGATATGGCCGTTAATCCGATTTCTAAAAATGTCTATTTTGCTGTAAATACAGCCGATGGAACCCCGGTTTTGCTCAAACTAAAAGGGGAGGGGTTTGAAAATGTTTCCTTGAAAGATGTCAGCTATTCTAAAATAGCCCTGTCTGACCCTGTTGCCAAAGACGCCAAGGATCGAAGAGAACGCCCTTTACGCCATTGGGCGATTTCAGATCTGAAGTACCACAAGGGAAAAGTGTTGGTTTCCGGCCTCTCAAATAAGGAATTTGGTTCTACTTTTAGAAGTATTCCGTTTCCATTCACTGACAGTCAAGAATATGCATCGCTTGAAATTTGGCATGCCGCCCACGGGGCCTATGAAACCCATGCGCCCATCAAGACTTTCGATGTCATACAACTCGATAAGGTCGATTACCTCATGGCTAGTTATACCTGTACTCCCTTGGTCTTGTTTCCTATGGAGACGCTCAAAGATGGTAAACACACTAAAGGTCGCACCGTAGCCGAGCTGGGTGCTGGCAACTCGCCTTTAGATATGATCTCCTATGAAAAGGGGGGGAGTACGTACTTTTTGATGTCAAACAGCAACCGGCCCGTTATGCGTATCAAATAC
Source organism: Maribacter sp. (assembly GCF_039974175.1). Lineage (GTDB taxonomy): Bacteria > Bacteroidota > Bacteroidia > Flavobacteriales > Flavobacteriaceae > Maribacter_C. The sequence continues at coordinate 816,861 of NZ_JBDWJN010000010.1, read as the reverse complement.
GAGGATATTGCGAATTATAAAGACACCATGACTGAACCCGTAACAGTGTTTGCGGAGACTGAGGGCGTGGCCTATGACAACCTGCCGTTTCCGTACGTATTGCAAATGGATAATCTTGATGCTACCCATGTGATTTACCTGCAACGCCAGTCTGACGGTGATCTCAGATTGCGTGTGCGCACCACCGAATGGATGTAAAAAAAAGGCATAACATACGAAAAGAGATCAAGGTTGGCTTGGTCTTTTTTTGTTTGGTTTTGATCGCTGGCTGCGGTCGAGACGAGGTAACTATCGAACAGCTAGACTATGAATCGGAGCAGGTGGTGGGTGTCACCTTCACTACAGCGATGAATGTTGAACAGCTACGCGTTTTTGTAGGTGAGGAATCGCAGACTTCGGTTATTGGAGTCATCGTTAGTCAGAACGGCCAACACAGTTTCTCACCCGTAATTCCGTTCACGCCGGGCCAAACCTATACCTTACGAAAAAACAATACGGAAGTGCTGGCATCATTTACCATACCAGAACTGGAGGGGATCGAGGAAGTAGCTTTGTTAGCCATCTACCCCCAGTTAGATACGGTGCCAGAGAACCTGTTAAAAATGTATTTTGAATTTGAAGCGCCCATGCAAGAAGTGGGTAATGCCCTAGATTTTATACGGGTGACCAATGAAACTGATGGTATGGAAATAGCACCTTTTTTAAGACTCGAGTCAGAATTGTGGAACAAAGACCGTACGCTGTTGACGCTATGGCTCGACCCAGGGCGGATCAAGACTGATTTGATTCCGAATCGAGAAAAAGGACTGCCGTTACGAGCGGGAAAGACCTACACGGTAGCCATAGATAGCAGCTGGAAATCGAGTAGGGGAGTTCGTTTAAAAAAGGGGTATACCCAAAGGTATTATGTGAATGAACGGGATGACCAAAAACCTAAGCTCGACCAATGGCACATAGAGCGGCATAAAGATGCGTTTCAGAGTCTTGAAATCGATTTCGGCGAGCCTATGGATGCCTTTTTAGCACTGGAAACGATTCGGTTTTATGATAAGAATAAGCAGCGTATCGATGGGCGTATGAACTTGCGTGCAAATCAAAGTAGGCTGCATTTTGTGCCTGACAGTCTATGGACTGGAACAGAAGTCGAAATACGGGTCGAATCAAGACTAGAAGATTTAGCAGGAAATAATTTGGAAAGGCGCTTTGATCGTCCTGTTTTAGAGGGGGAATCAGCTATAGACAGCCCGAAAGTCTTAAGTATGAAATACAAGCTGACGCAATAGGTTCTGGTTGTCACAACCCCACTTTCATTGAGAGTCTTTTGGTCTTTACTCAAGACAGACTCCGTCGCAGGAAGGCTAGACGCAACACTAGAGTGGTTTTAACAAACAATAGAATATATTATGTAAAATTCTAAAAATGAAATTTTTAAGCGTATGTATCTTAAGTTTTATTTTATGTTATAGTGCCACTGCTCAGGAGTATGCGACTTTACGAAGAAACATGGTCAAGGAACAAATACAAGATCGAGGGGTTACTCATTTGCCGACCTTAACGGCCCTGTTGAACGTGCCCCGTCATGAATTTGTACCCCGATCCTTGCGGCACCATGCCTATCTCGACCAACCCTTACCGATAGGTGAAGGGCAGACCATTTCGCAACCCTATATTGTAGCCTTTATGACAGCGGCCTTGCGTTTGAATAAAGAGGATAGGGTACTGGAGATTGGCACAGGCTCGGGCTATCAGGCGGCAGTACTGGCCAAAATTGTAGATTCGGTCTACACCATCGAAATCGTGGAGTCCTTGGCATGGGCCGCTCAAAAACGACTTAAAAAACTAGGCTATGCGAATGTGGTGGTACGAGCGGGTGATGGGTACCACGGTTGGCCAAAGAAAGCGCCCTTTGATGCGATTATGGTGACTGCAGGGGCAGACAGCATTCCGCAACCGCTGGTAGACCAGCTCAAACAGGGAGGCCGCATGATCATTCCCGTAGGACCGCAGAACGGAGTACGCCAATTGGTACTCTTGACCAAAAAGAAGAACAAGATTGTCAAACGAAATTTGATGGCCGTGCGTTTTGTACCGTTTACTAGAAAAGATTGAACGCCAAAAGAAGGAGAAGCTATTCAAGTCAAATCTTGAATGTGAGGGGTAGCTTATAGTAAAGTAGTTCAGCTGGCATCTGTTAGCTCTACATCGCAATCACTTCAATTTTAAGCCAGTGCGAATCCTTGAAGCCCTTTATATTAAGGGCTTCAGTACTATGTTACATTTCTTATATACTTTGTTACATCCTTGTGATTGCTTGTAAACGGGTTGACATATTTTTGGTGTAACCCTCCACAAGACATGTTTAACAATACGATAAAACCTTAAGAAAATGAAGTACTTAAAAACCACTTTTGTAAAGATCAATTTTGTAGTAGCACTTTTAGTAATTGCTATTAGCTGTGATAAGAACGACGCTTTGGGTCTAGGTTTGGGCTGCGACGCGGCTTGGACGACAGTTGTCTCAGATGAGCTTAACGCCTATAATGCTGCGCTTTCGGCCTATAATACAGAGCCGACCACCGAAAACTGTACCGCGGTAAAAACATCGGCCAAGAACTATTTTGATGCTTTGGGTGATGCCATAGACTGTGTTCCTACTGTAAGCAGGGCCGACATCAACGCGGCGATTAACGAGGCCAAGGCAGAGGTTGATAGAGAAGATTGTGATTAAAGAGATCCTGACAACTCGTGCTGTGGACGGCGAAACAAATCGCTTGAAGCTCGAAGGAGTGTCATAATAAGCCCGTCGCCTGCCTGCCCAACCTGGTCGTTCAGGCAGGCGCTTAGGGTTACAGTTCGAATAAAAATATGCGGCTTTATAATTCTATGTAAATATTTGTATAACAACTATTTACGTAAATTTATTAAATCAAATAATTTAATAACTAGCTGTATTGCTTACAAAGGCGATTTTCCTACTATCAGGAGACCAACTTGGCACATTAATCGTTCCTTGTCCGCCATACACATGAGCGATTACTCTTGGCGTCCCACCTTCGTAGGGCATTATACGTAACATACACTGTTTATAAAAGGGATGCGAACTAGGATCAATATCCTCTGGGAAAGAAATAAAAACGATCCATTTTTGATCAGGACTTACATGTGGAAACCAGTTGTTGTACGCATCAAAAGTTAGCTGGGTCTGGTTTTTTCCGTTGGCGTCCATACGCCATAGTTGCATGGTTCCTGTACGGACTGAATTAAAGAAAATATGCTTGCCATCGGGGCTATATTCAGGGCCGTCATCTAAAGTTGGTAAATCGGTGAGCTGTTTTTCTTTTCCATTTTTGATACTTACGGTATGAATATTATAGGCACCGTTGCGATTTCCTGTAAAAATCATTTTTTTAGCATCAGGCGACCAGCCATGAAAATAGGAAGCACCTACACCCGGCTTGGTAACCCTAGTGGGCACGGAATCACCGGCTGTCGGCAAATAGTATAGGGCAGAAGTGCCATCATCATCTTGATCGTGGTGGCTTATACCTAATAGAGCGCCGTCAAAAGTCAGTACATGATCGTTGTTATTGTTTACGGCGAAACCCGTATTCAAGGGCGTTATCATGCCATCGGCAAGTTCATAATTATAGAGATGCCCTTTGGAGTTATAGATCAATTTTTTACCATCAAGCGTCCAGTTGGGTGCCTGTATAGAATGGGAAGATCGATATACAATTTCACGATGACCGGTGGCAACGTCCATCACTTCTAAATTACTGCCGATATAATCGCGATAAGGAGTGTAGTCAGGGTCTACAGGTTTAATGATGCGTACATTACTATAGATGGCGCTTTCCATCACCTTCGCATTATGAGCGCATACATAAATGCCTACATAAACTTCTTGATCCATTTCCATATCGGTGAGTTCAACGCTTGTAAATTCGGCGCCAAATTTGGCGGTTGACATGATGTAGGTATTTCCCCGTCTTTCTAGTTGAATAATGCTAGGTGAGAGGGCGGGTGATTTTAGCTCCTCGGTATCACCGCCAATGCTTTTTCGGTATTGTAAAGAGGTGAGTCCGTCGCCATGAGTAGAGGCGTTTACATGCTTTGAATTGGCATCTAAACTATTTTTGACAATCCAGCCCACTTTGCGATGAGGATCAACACCCTCTCCAACAAATGCTACCGTGGCGCGCAAAATAAAATCACCCTGCAGGGTAGTCCATAGATACTGGAATTCGTCGTTTCCAAACCACATATTGGTACCTGCGCCTGAAAGGGTATAGGTTTGATTTTCCATATTGTAGCTGGCATTACCTTTTAATGCTGGGGCGCCTATGGCGGTTGTAGCATCGAAGATTCCGATCTTTTGTTGTGCAAATCCAAAGGTGGTCAAGAAGAGCAATGTCACAAGAAAAACGTAGGACCTTATTTTCATAATAATGGAATTGTTCATGGTGGAAAACTGAACTAAATATAGCAAATTCAACAACGCGATTCTTTTAGATTAATGATGTGACATTTTATGCGTATATATTGTTGTTGCGCACCCGAGTTGCAGCATGATAACAGGGGAATTTTTCAAAGTTTTAAGAAACTTTGGGGAAACCTTAAGAATTTTGATATACGAAATCGCTGTATCTTCAGGTTGTATAAATAATCACATGAAAAAACACCGCAACTTCGTTCTTTTTTATAGCCTTTGGCTTGCAGCCATCATGGGTATGTTTGTCGCTTTTGGTGAGGAAACCCCAAAGGAGTATCTAAAAACGGATGGTAAAGTTTGTACCGTGTCGGATGATTATCTGCAGCTCAAGACCACCAAGGCAAATACTAAAAAGCCGTGTCAGCATAAGGAGCTATAAGGTTTGTGGCGATTTTTTTTTTAAGTTTTTCAGAATATTAAATTAAATACACGATCTGACTGTATAAGCCAGTGGATGATTTTAATTGGCGGTGAGTTCTGTCTTAGCACTGGAGTGGAGCAGAGTTAAAAAAGTCTATTTTACATAATATAAATTATAGAACATAAATGTTCTATAATCCGACTCTATATAAAATAGCGATAAGTTATTGGTAATTCTGTTGCAATCCTAGCATTTATAGTAAAGCCTATAACCGCTAATTACGCTAACTGCTTAACATATTTTGATGGTAGTATACTATACTTTTCATTAAAACATTTAGAAAAGTAAGCAGGACTACTAAATCCGGTTCTATAGGCTATTTCCGAAATATTGGAGTTTTGTTTATCTAATAATTGTAGTGCTTTGTTTAGTCTGTAATCCTTCAAAAAACTATTGGGAGATTTTCCTAGTATTGCTATCATCGTTCGATACATATTAGATTTGCTATAACCCAAATTTTCTTGAAAGTCACTTACCGTTATATTTGAATATGTCCAATTAGTTGCTGTGAACTCCATCAATTCAACTACAAATTTTTCTTCTTGACTATTCAATGAACAAATTTGATTGGGGATGGCATAATTTTGATTTTCACTTTCATACAAATCTTTGACTTCATTTGATACACAAATCTTTTCTTTTGTGACGATAGATAAATAAGTAGCTCTTTTAATGGTTTCTTCAAAAATGTTGTCTTTTGCGGTAACGGGTATCCCCGCGCTTATCCCTATTTTAAATTCCAAATCAGGTGTAATAACACCATTGTGCAATTCTTGAATTTGAATTGCGCTTTGAATAGCATTAGTTACCGAATCAAACGACATTAAATAGGTGTTTGATTTTTCTTTAACAATACGTCCATTATAATTGCTAGCACTATTGGTAATTGATTTATGGTACCCGCGTATTGCTGCGTTCAAGGTTTCAAATGCAGTTTCTCTTAGCGTTTTCTTTCTTAAGGTAACCACCATCAGTGTTCTAAAAGCTGGATCGTTGATAATATTCAGTTTTGTATTTTTCGATTTTTCAGGATCTTCAATTCTCCCTAAAAAGGATTCTACTATAGTTTCATTAACCTCAATAATACGCTGTGGTATTGCTCCGTGTGCTTTCTTATGCAAATCTATAACGGCTTGCTCATTGGGTGCTTCCATCAAACAAAAAGCTGTTTGTCTTCGTTCATCACACCAATATGTTAACCCTCGGCAATTGTATTTATGCTCAATTTTTAAATCTTCTTGATGCATTTCTGCAACATGTGCCGCAGTAACACCATCTGGTAAATCATGAAAATCCATATATATTGGCATAATCTAATTTTCAGTTAAGTTACAGAATAAAAAAAACAAGAAGCTGTCTTTAAAATTAATAGCTTCTTGTCTAAAAAATAATTTAATTTAAAGCTCAGCGGTAGCCGGACTAATAGTCGTTGCAATCTCGCTTATTGAATTGGCAGGGAAACCGCCTTTTTTTGCATGTTCTTCTATCAACGACTTATTTTCTGCTTTATAAACACAGTATACTTTATCACCGGTTACATAACTATGTTGCCACTCAATTTTTGGGCCCATTTCTTTTAAAACTGCACATGATGTTTGAGAGATCCCTTTAAGTTGCTCGGCTGTCAAGTCACCCGCGCCCGGAATATTGCGTTCAATTACATAGGTTTTCATAGTATTGTTGTTTTCTGTTGCTACTGAATTCTGTTTTTGTTGGCCTAACATGTAATTAGTAGTAATTACTGTTAAGATTAAGACTAATTTGATTGTTCTCATGATATCTATTTTTAGTATTTCATACCTCAAAACTAGCGCATCGGTACATCAACGCATTCATCATTTGGTCCAAAAAACTAGACATTTGGTTCAGGGCGATTTTTAGTGTAAATACCATTCCACACATATTACACTCCCCTCCCCTCTTACGCTCAAAAAAGAGCTACAGAGGACATGCTACCTTAATACCTAGAAGGAATATCGATTCATTAGAGCCGGCTCGCATAATAAGTGTTTATTCATTGCTTGTTATTGTTTTTTAAAGGTATTCATGAACCTCGGAAAGAAACAATTTTGCTTGTTTCAATATCTGGCCCTCGGTTTCATTACCTTTTGAAAACAGAGTTTAGAAAGATAAAAATCAATGAAGATGGTAACAACTTTACCCGCCAATCATCTCGCTCAAAAATAGGACGGTTCTAAAAACCTCCATATCGTACGCTTTTTATTTATCAAAACAATCCGCTACATTTAATTATCTCAAAATAAAATACGTCATGGGAAACAAAAAATGCTATGTAAGTATATTACTATTTCTTATTGGTACTGTGCACCTCTGTTTTGCCCAACAACATAAAATAGACAGCCTTAAACAATCAATAATCCAAACCTCTTCAGATTCTATTAGAATAGCAACCCATTATAAAATTGGACAATTATATGAAAATGAACCTGACTCTTCATTAGTTTATTTAGATAGAGGATTAAAAATTAGTAAACAGATTAATCATCAATACCTCAAGCAAGAGGGACTTAATCTTCTAGCTGATCATTGGTATTATAAAGGGAATCTAAATGAAGCCCTAAACACGATAGAGCTTGCTCAAAAAGTAAATGTGTCCAATCAACATCTACAAACCACAACCTACATTATTTTAGGGAAAATAGTATCTGAACTTGGTCAGCACAAAGAAGCCGTAACCGCTTATCTCAAAGCCATTAGATTGGGTGAAGCAGTGCTAGACACAACTAACTTAATTATTGCCAATACCAATCTGGCAAATGTTTATCGTTATCTAGGGCAGCAAAAAGAGGCTTTAACGCTTTACCACAAGTCATTGGAAATGAGCAAACTCACCAAAAACAGGAGTTATGAAGCGTCTAATTTGGGAAACATTGGCATCATATATCGAAATCAAGGCCAGTTGGAGAAAGCTCTTGAATTCTATACACAATCCTTAGATATTCATCGAGAAATGGGGCAGCGATTTCATGTGGCCATAGACTTAATGAACCTTGGCGTATTGTATGAAAACTTGGAGCAATTTAACAAGGCCAAAGCAAGTCATTTTGAGTCAAATAAAATAAGTAAAGCACTTAAAGATGATATAGGAGTTGTACTCACTTTTATTAATCTTGGAATTATTGAAAGTAAAACCAAAAACTTTAAACGAGGGTTAATGTACTATGACTCCGCCATGGTACTCTCCAAGAAAATGGAATACAAAGAAGGTTTTAAACATTATTATTTGGCCAAATCGGAAACTTATTCTTTAATGAAAAATCATGAAGCGGCTTATACAAATAGGTTGCTTTTTGAGCAATGGAAAGACACCTTAGAAAATGAAAATCATCTCAATGCAATCAGCGAACTCGAAATTAAATATGAAACCGAGAAAAAAGAAAATGAACTGCTAAAACTCAACAAACAAAAACAAGAAGATGATATCGTAATCAGCAACCAAAACAGAAAGGTGAAACAGCTGTCATTTGGTCTTGGCGGAGCATTACTTTTAGGGCTTTTAGCATTTTTGCTATTCAAACAACGTCTGCAAAACAAAAAACAAAACGAATTGCTTTTGGCCATTTCGGAAACACAAACTGCAGAAAGAAAACGAATTTCACAAGACTTACACGATAGTATCGGCGGATCGTTGGCATTGACTAAAAACAAACTTCAAAATGCTCTCGACAAGATCAAAACAACCTCCCCTGAAATGGATGAAGCCATCTTAGCGCTAAACAATACCAGTAATCAAGTACGACAGATCTCTCATAATCTTATGCCAGGAGAATTGGTGAGATTCGGCCTCGTACCTGCCATAAACACGCTTTTGGAGCAATTAGACGCAGAAGAACTTCATGCACAGCTTTATACCACCCAAATGAAAAACCGTATTGAACCGCTTACCGAGATTCAACTATATCGCATTGTACAAGAAGCGATACAGAATGTGATTAAACATGCAAAAGCAAAAAATTTGTACATACATTTAAACAGGCATAAAAAACATTTAAGTCTAATCATAGAAGACGATGGTATTGGTATGCTGCCGAACATTAAAGAAGGCTTGGGCTTAAAGAATATTGAGCAGCGTATAAAGATGTTAAATGGTAGTTTTACCGCTGACTCTTCGGAAAATAAAGGAACCACTTTGAACATTCAAATACCAATGTAGATGATTACCGTACTCATTGCAGATGATCATAAATTGTTTCGCCAAGGCATGGTAGCTATGCTAGGCGAAGCTAAAAACATAAAAGTAATTGGTGAGGCAGCCGATGGATATGAAACACTTGAATTATTGGCAGAGCTAGAACCTAAGGTGCTGTTATTGGATATAGAAATGCCAATAATAGATGGTTTTGAAGTACTAAAAAGGCTAAAAAAAGCAAAGCTGAATACCAAAGTCTTGGTTTTGACCATGCACAGTTCCGCAGAGTTCATAAAGAATATTGTAAAGGCTGGTGCCGCTGGTTATTTAAAAAAAGATTCTGATAAGCAACTACTTTTGAATGCAATACAAGACGTACATAACAAAGGCAATTACTACCCTCCAGACACTACTTATTTAGTGTTGCAAAGTCTACAAGAACGTAATAAAGGTGAACTGATATCTCCTCGGGAAAAAGAGGTCGTTATCTTAATTTCTGAGGGCATGACCACCAAAGAGATTGCAGAAAAACTCTTCTTGAGTAAACATACCATAGAATCGCACAGGCAAAACATTCTCTTAAAACTAGATTTAAAGAACAGTGCCGAATTAGTCAAGTACGCGATCAAAAGAGGTTGGGTTTAAATTAGTTTCACCTACTTTCCATTTTTACTATTTCTAGCTCTTCTAGTAGTTTTCAGCTATTTAAGCTTTTAGCTTTTCATGGCTAAAAAATTGGTGCGTTCTACCACGACCTTAGCAACCATAAGACCAAAATGCTATGGAAGCTTCAATATTTCATTTAGAAAAAATCACTGCTGTTATTACGGTATTGTCCATTGCTATTTTCTTAGAAGCCTGTAATCTAAATGAAAACACTGCTCAAAGATTGGAGTATCATAATCGCTTAAATAACCTTAAAATTATATAAAATGAAAAACTTAATGAGATTTACAATTGTAGCCATAGCGACAACAACTTTAACAAGTTGTTGCGCAACTAAAGACTTGGCTGAAACACCATTCTGTAAAGTTTTTATGAGCACAGCCGCCGGTGCAATTTCTTCAAATGTAAGTGAAGGTGGTGATTATGGCGGAACTGATAACGAATCAAAGCTTGGGTTCCAGTTAGGAGCAAATGCACTATTGCCCATTAATCAAAATCTTAGATTAGAAACGGGTCTTGGATATGCAAGTAAAGGCGCTAAGAGTTCCTATGCCAGTGAAGATGGTGAAGCATCTTTTTCACAAGAAGACAAACTAAATTTATCTTATCTAGAAGCTCCAATTTTGGTAAGATACCAATTTAATAATACAGGCTTTAATGCGTATGGCGGACTACAACCAGCCCTTCTGCTTGGGGCAAAACAAAAGTCAGAGGCTACGGGCTCTACGTCTCAAAATATAGATGTAAAAGACAGATACAAAGGTTTGGATACCTCTGCCGTTTTTGGAATAGGTTATGAATTTAAGAACGGATTTATGCTCAATGCTGGTTACGAACTTGGTCTTATGAACATAGCAGAAAGCTCGGAGTTTGGCAATGCTACGGCCAAAAATCGTGCTTTCAAAATATCTTTGGGATATATTTTTGGCAAATAAATAGAAGGTAATACCATAAATTCACCATAAACAAAGCTGTTTCATTTATTTGGAGCAGCTTTTTAAGAACAACAACGTTTGGTATTCCACTTTAACGCTCTATTAGCTTATTGCCAATAATAGATTGATAAACTTGGGTGCGAAGCGCTCTACTAATTCTAATTTTAGTTTTGCCTATATGAATTAAATTGCCCTCAAGTTTACTCACATGAGCTATACCAATTAAGTAGTATCTATGAACCCGCATAAATTTTTCAGCTGGCAGTTCCTTTTCAATTGTTTTTAAAGAAACTAAAGTGAGGTACCGATCTTTATGTATTGTGTTGATATAAACATAGTCATTAGCTGTTTCTACATAGGTTATATCATCTAAAAAGACCTTGATTACCATGCCATCAGACTTAATGAAAATATGGCTCTGCCCATTCTTTGTATTCACTTTCTCATCTAACATAACATAGATATTGTTTAGCGAATTGAAAAGAAAGTGTTCATTTATTTGATTGTTGGTAAACCCTATTTGCGATGCTAAGTGCTTTTGCTCTAACTCTTTTATCAATTGCTCTTTTTTATACCATTCATCTATCAAAAACAAAGTCATTGATAGGCATAACGATATAATAACTTCAGTGATAACAGCTATTTTTCCTCTTATGGATGTAAAAAATTCAGCCGTCTGTATGTTGATATTTTCAAAGTAAAAAGCAAGATAAGATGATGCGAGCAAGGTGATCATTACCATGCTAAAAGCCATTAGCAAAACATAACTTGAAATTCTTTTTTTTAATAGATATCTAGGAATTAAAATGTACAGATTGGTATACACCAAAATCGCATACGACAAAAAGGGTACGGCATTGGTTTTTATGTTTTCTAGCATGCTGCTATTATAGTTAAGGTCATGTATGCTCCATAGTAATAGATATAACGTCCAAAATATGATATGCTTTGAGATTTTACTGAAGTTAAAAGTCATAGCGTATAAGTTACGTATTAGAATAGTACTATTTTAATATACAACCCGCTTTAACTCTAAGCACTATACTTTCATTGATATTTGAAATATCGTTTAACGGGTTTTTATCCAAAACCAAAAAACTACCTTCAAAGCCTTCTTCGAGTCTTCCAATTTTACGGTTTGGAAAAATGGTACTGGCTGCGTTTTCTGTCCACATCTTTAAAAGCTCTAAATTCGAAAAGACATCCAACTCATATAGAAAATTAAACTCCTCAACAGAATTGTCATTGTACATGTCTGAGCCAACAGCCAATTTTACGCCTACCTTTTTTAGTAATTTCAAATTATGAACTATATTATCTAGCAGTGCTTTATAATTTTCTTGGTGCTTGTCTTTTTTGACCAAAGATATTGTCGTTACTACGGTAATACCTTTTTCTTTAGCCAAAAGGGCATCTGCAACCGCAATGGGTTTCCCATTGTGGATTTCAGGTAAATGTGCAATCTCGTCCGCATTTGCCTGAACTGCTACGTGAAAATCATAGGCTGTGTTGACATGAACACTGACTCTTAGATTCGATTTATGGGCTTTCTTCACTATTTCTGGAAAAAGCTTGGGGTCCAATCCTTTTTTTCCAAAAAAAGCAGTATCATTTTTTCGTTTATCATACGCTTCCGAGTGAACTAACATTGCTTTAATAAAGTCTGGAGAAAAAGATAAGATCGAATCCCACTTTGTATTTAAATCTTCTAAGTTATTGATACGAACGTATCCATGATATTCCATTTCTTCAACAGCATTGAACAAGCCCTTAAAACGACCGAGCTCTAAAAACTTTTTTCTAAGCGCAATTGGGTGTCCACCATTGGCAGTTAATGGTGCATGAGCCATACTGACATCGATACCATCTGCTTTGTTGTAATGATGCATTAAAGGCGCAATTCTTTTTTTTATAGAGGATAAAAGTTTTACGTAGAAGACCCCATTGTTCAAATACTTATCGATGCGCTCCGCTAGTTTATAATCGCTTTCCAGGTTATGATTATGGGCTTCGGCAAATGGAGGAATTATGTATTTTCCAAATAGATTGATAACCGTGTCTATTTCTTCTTCTTTTTCAAAACGTATCAAACTGTTTTTAAGCCAGACCGTTTTCTTCTCAAATGTTTTGCCATTAAACCAATTCCCCTCAATAATTTTTATAGTCTGATTTCGATTATTGCAATTTTTGTCAACCGAAACTTTAGTATCGTTTTTTTGGGCATAACTGTGTGATAGCATTAAAAATGCCAATAAAGCGAGCACTTCGCATTTTTTCATTATATCGTTTTTGGCAAGAATATGATAAATGAACATCATGCTAAAAATTAATCGCTTCGTGGCAAGCTGCAGTAGGTAGAAGGCAGTTCAAATAGGTAAACGGATTTCATAGGAATACTAGTCTATACACTGGTATTCATCCATATTTACTATAGGTGCAGCAATTCGTGAATCTCCTAGGTCGAAGTCACTCCCCTCCTACCGTCGGCTCTCATACTTGGTGTTTATTTATTGCTTATTCATTTTATATTTTGAATGTAGGTAGCATTACCAAATTTGGAAAACCTCCCATTCACCAGAATAAAATCTTCAACCAAAACGTTATTGTTTTTATATAAATAAATGGTTTTACCATTTTCGGAATCAACATCTCCCCATAAAATGGTTAACATGTTTTCTTTAACGGTACCGCGTAAAGGAAAAGAAACACCTCTACTATCGAACCAGTTTCCTAATACTTTCCCATCATCGCCAATTTTATAAGAAGCAATTGCTTTAAATACAATCTTATTATCATCGTTGCCTTTCCTTTTATTTTGAAATTCTAGTTTTATAAATTTTCCCTCCCACAGACTTTCCCAAGCCATCATAAACGTTGCTTTTTGTTCCATTAAATTTCCTTCTCCAACCCAATCGTTTCCAATTAGAGATGCAATAATCGACGGTTCTACCTCCTTGTTTTCTTGTGCTAAAATTAATAAATGCATAAGGGTAAATAGCATTACAGCAATACTTGTTTTCATAGTTGAACTTTTTTAGGTAACATTTTAAAGTTTGACTACCAATTCTACAAAATCACCAAAACCATCCGTTGCCGTATCAAAGTTTACATGATCGGCACATCTGATGGCCACAAGATTATTCTCAGGAACAATAACCAAATAATTACCTCTGTAGCCATCTCCATAATACGCTACTATTTGTGGGCTAAAAACCTTCTTACTCCACGCTAATGTACCTGATAATTTTTCATTCATTAGTGTAATCCAAGATTCGCCTAAGGCATTATTTAATGCTTCATAAAACAATTGATTCGAATCAAATAATGTATTTTTTATTGGCCTTAATTTTGACATAAAGTTGCTATCAACTTTTGCTTTTTTCCAGGACGCCCAAATTTCTTTATCAATGATTCTTTTTTCTGAAATAGGTTTTCTCCACCAAAGCAAGCCAAATCTTATATCAAATTTTTGCGCTTGTTGAAACGATTCTTCAATCCAAGATTCGCTAATCAGTCTATTCCCATTATATACCCCTTTATTTAATATTAACTCTCCGAACTTGATAAGATCTGAAGGTTTTATAACAAAAGCCCCATGCGTTGTTGGGTTACCAGATTTATCTTGAATCCAACCGTAATTTGCAATGTTCATGGGTTTGTAGAATTCATCAACAAAAAAGTGATCAAAACGTTTTCCAGATGCCTTTTCAACAATACCTCCCAGTAAAGCTGTTGCTTTATTACTATAGAAAAATTCGGTTCCGGGTTTTGAAGACAATTCAGCGGCTAGTGCAATATTGATAACGTTTTCTACTTGAAAGGTTGGTGCTGGTTCTAGTTCGACCATTGCATTGGAATGATCTTGTAAACCTGAGGTGTGATTTAAGAGCATTCTTATGGTGATGAATTTTTTTTGACCTTGTTTCCATTCTGGAAAAAGTGTATACACGGGTTGATTTAGTGAATCGATTAACTTTTTATCCAAAAGTTTACCTATTGCCAGATTTACTAATGATTTCCCAACCGAAGATATATACAATGGTTGATCGTTTTGTTCAAAAAAATCTTTGTAAAGTATTTTACCATCCTGTATTATGATAACAGCGTCGGAATGCGTTTCATTTGCCTTTACCTTAATTTCATTTAGAACGTTCTGATTTACATATTGAGAATATAATCTGGCTGAAGAGGCTATTAATACTAATGTTAAAAGAAGTAAGCGCATAGGTTTGAAATTTAATTGCTACAAACCTATAAATCAAAGCTGCGCTTTAAGACACGCAAACATTACAGGGGATACCTTGTAATGTATCTAAGGCACTTTTAACTCCTTTAAATACTCTTTTGGTGATTTATTCTTTGCTCTTTTAAAAACGCGATAAAAGGAGACATAACTTTTAAAACCGCACTCACTAACGATGAAATCTAATGAGTAATCTATATGGGCACCATTTTCCAATTTCTCAACAACAGCCTCGAGGCGATATCTATTTATGAAATCATAGAAGTTTTTATCAAAGCCTTTATTTATAACCATAGAAAGTTTTGATTTATTCCAATGTACTAGATCTGCCAGTCTTTGCAAGTTTAAATCTTGACTCAAATAGGGTTTGTTTTCAATCATAAAAAGCGTGAGTTCTGACTGGTAAACTTCTAAATCTTGATATTCCGTTTGGCTCGTTTGTTTGTATTCAATGGCTATTTCGCTAGTGTTTTCGAAAGTTCTAATGCTCAAAATAGAAATTAGGATAAAATGTGGAATTAGTGAAAAAATAAGGAACAAGAACTTATCGACAACTTTTGTATTAAGGTCTACATATTGCGTCAATAAAGAAATTGGAATAATAGCGATACATACGCTTGCGAAAAAAACTAGTTTATTTGAAAACAATTGTAACTCAATGTCATTATCTGCTGAGGTGTTTAATAGCAACGCCTTATGCTCTCTATTTGTATTAAAGGTTTTTATAGAATAATAGATAGCATACAAAAGATACAGCAGCACCAGCCATATAGGGTCTTTAACTCCGTCCTCATGATACATATTGAGCTTATCCTTATCGTTCATTAAAATTGTTGGCATAAACAACCATAGCATTAGTATGGGAAAAATAAAATGTGCATACCAATACTTGGACTTAACATTTAACTGGCTTTGAAATACATATACCAAAGGAAGAATGAAGAAAAATAAAGGGCTTGTAACAAATAATAATTTAGGATAAGTAGTCTCCAAGGTTGAAAACCGTATGATTCTTTCAAATAGAATTAATATAACACAAAGTACAAAAAGAGTAATCCATATGGCAGTTTTAGGTTGATATCGACCATAATTTATTGCTAAAAATACAATGACCATAATGGCATTGACAATACCGCTAAATAGAATTAATGAAGACCAATCGAAGGATACCATATCAATGCTAAATATTGAAAATCTAATGTAAAGTTTTTAGATTAAATAGCATTCCATACTAGGCGTAAGCAAACAACTTTGGCAGAAGAACGCTTACCCCTACTCCTACACTAAATAGAGCTTTGGTACCAGCTGTCTTCCATCAGCAACTTAGTGCCTCGCTATTCGAAGCCTTAACGACGGGTAGTTCCATTACCTTTTTTGAAGATAGTTTTAGAAACAAAACTATAATGTGTACTGATTTTGGGCCTTTAGGTTTTACCCATTATTGAATGACCAACTATAATTTACAATCAAGTCATTTATTTTGGAGACAGTAGCATTAGAAACAGCCGATGTACCTGGATTATTTAAATAGTTAAAATACCCGTCCATAATAGCATTCGCTACGATTTGGTCATACATCAAATTCATTATTTGATCTATCTCAGTTTCATTAAATTGATTTTCTCCGATATTTAAATGCGACATTTTGGTATTTAAGGAGATATCAAGATTGCTGAAATCGTTGTTCTTGATATAGAGTCGTTCTAAGTCAAGATTAGCTGTTACGTCTAAGGTGGTTAAATTATTGTTTTCCACATACAAATCTCTCAATTTTAAATTAGCTGATACATCAAGTGTAGTCAATTGGTTCGTGTACAAATCAACACGAACGAGATTGGTATTGTTTGACAAGTCAATAGTTTGAAGATTATTGTCACCTAGGTTGATTTCCCTTAAATCCACATTTAAAGAAAGGTCAATGTTATCAATAAGATTGGTACTTAGATCGAACTGTGTTAGATTAAGGTTATTTGAAAAATCAATGCTACTCAAGTTGTTTTGTCTTGCGGATAAAACTTGTAAGCTTGAATTTTGAGAAAGGTCTAGCGAAGCGATTTGGTTCCTGGCCAGGTATAGGTGATTGATATTCGGATTTTGAGATAGGTTTATTTCAGTTAAGTCATTATCTGCTAACGTAATGATATTTATATTGGGGTTGTTCGTTAAATCGATACTAGTTAGCTGATGCTGACCAACATTTAGAATTTCCAATTCCGTATTCTTTGAAATATCTAAGGAAGTAAGTAGGCCTGTAAATATGCCTATAGATTTAAGCAGCGTTAATTCTTCGAAATTGACAGATGTTATATGACTTTCCCAATCAAATTCTTGGTTGCTATTGAATTCAAAAACCTCAATGGCTTCAACGGCACCACTAATTGTAATGGTATACATGTCATTTGCCGAATAGGTATGTGATAGGGTATTTTCAACACCTGAATCAACTATAGTTGAAACATATTCTTCAACAACACCGTCTCCCCAGTCTACCAAATAGGTAGCGCCTGTTATGGACTTTAAATTCAAGTTTTTTAGGGTGATTGATTCGGTTTCATCAACTGTGAGGCTAAAAGATGCGGTGCTTTCAGGAAATGTTAAACTTAAACCCGTATACCCAAAGTCAACCGAAGTATAACCGGCAGCATTGATGTTTTCGGTAAGGGTTTCTTTGGTTTCGTCTGATGTTACTACAAAGTCAAAGGGTAATGGTTGGGTAGTGAATGGCGCTAAAGCTGAATCTTCTTTCGGAGCTATTGAAATGACAACATCATTGGCATCGGTTACAATGAATTCTACTACCGTATAGGTGGCAGGTGGTAAGGTAATTTCGTCAGTTATATAACCGTCACCATCTTGTAGCAAAGCAATCTTTTCTCTGGTAAGAATAGCACTGCCACTAGCATCATTGATACTCAAAAGCACAAACGCAGGGTCTAGTTTTTTTTGAGTTGCAACCGCTTGGCTTTTAGCCGATAATTCCTTTACATCAATTCGAAATACTTGTTTTCCATCCAATTCGATGGTGGGCTGGTCAATTACATTAGGTTCACCGTTGTCGGAAGAACACGAGATAACAAAGATAGACAGCAAGAAGGCATGCAGTAATTTTTTCATAAGAATAGGTCGACTTAGCGTTATGTAGTACTAGTTAATTCCTAACGTAAAAGTAGCAATCAAAGTATGGTATGGCCCTATAATTCTGATATTCGCATTACACACCTCCCTGTATAGGTATTGCAATTAGGCAGCCATCATCAGCTAATTCGATGTGTGGCAGCTACTATGGAAACACGATTATGTTATAATTCAAAACATGCTTAACTATTGTACTAGCATTTTTATTACATTAGAACAAACATTAATAAGAACAGCATGGGGAATAGAAGAGAATTTTTAGGAAAACTAACGGCATCAGCCATAAGTGTACCACTATTGTATAGTCCGACCAATTTATTTGCCAGTAACACTGAGCCTTATGACGGTCCGATTTTAAGAGTTGCAATTATGGGTCTGGGCAGTTACGGAAACCGGGTGGCGAAAGCCATGGTAGCTTGTAAGCGAGCAAAATTGGTTGGCCTGATTAGCGGTACCCCATCGAAAATCAGCGACTGGCGTGCGCAATACGATATCCCTGAGAAAAACTGTTACAACTATGAGAATTTTGACGCTATAAAAGACAACCCTGATATTGATGCGGTGTATGTGATTACACCGAATGCCCTGCACAAAGAGCAAGCGATTCGGGTTGCTAAAGCAGGTAAACACGTTATCTGCGAAAAACCTATGGGGATAAATGCAGCGGAGGGCCAAGCCATGGTAGATGCTTGTAAAGCGGCAAATGTTAAGTTACTTATAGGCTATCGCATGCACTTTGAACCCAAAACCGTCGAAATCATTCGCATGCGGAAAGATGGTGAATTCGGGCAGCTAAAATTCTTTCAGGGCCAATCGGGTTTCGTTATCGGTGACCCCAAACAATGGCGATTGAACAAAGCACTTTCCGGGGGAGGCGCCATGATGGATATTGGTATTTATTCCATTAACGGAGCGCGCTATATGCTCGGTGAAGAACCAATTTGGGTAACTGCACAAGAAACAAAAACAGATCCGGTCAAGTTCAAAGAAGGCATCGATGAAACCATTCAGTTTCAAATGGGGTTTCCTAGTGGCGCGGTGGCCAATTGCCTTTCTACTTATGCCATGAATCATTTAGATCGATTCTATATGACCGGTAGTGAAGGATGGGGCGAAATGAAACCTTCTACGGGTTACGGTCCGATCAAAGCACGCACACATAAAGGCGAATTGGAACATCCACATAGTGCCCACCAAACACTGCAAATGGATGGAATGGCACAGTTTATTTTTGAAGGGGTAGCCCCTATCGTACCAGTTGACGGTGAAGAAGGTGTAAAAGACATGAAAATCATAGACGCCATATTTTTAGCGGCTAAAACCGGGCAAAAAGTTGAACTATAGGTCAAGGCCTGCCCTATTCGCTACTTAAGTATAAGCGGTTCAATATTCCAACAGCTCAATTTTTCGAAAATCGATAGGATGACTATTGGATTGAAAGGAGACATAACCGCTTTTGACGTTGGTTTCGCCTGCAAGTATAAAATCCTTAGCGGTTTCATGATCGGGGTCATAGGTTGGATTTTCGTAACTTAATATTTCCTCACCGTTTACAAAGTGCGTTATTTTACCCTCCTTAACTTCAAGTTCGGCAGTGACCCACTGATCGCCATGAAAGGTTTTTGCTATTGCAGCAGGTACACAGGTTGTTGGGTTTTTCGCCCCATTGATTTCAAAGAAAATACCATACCCACAAGCGGCCCCCAAAGGTCGGTCTTCAGTGCCATTGCCGCCATGAAAATTATATTCTAAACACATCGGAAATGCCTGATCCAATTTCTGAGTGGCTGGCGGTTGCCCGTGAAATTGTATACCACTATCGCGATACCCCCATTCCGGTGCCCCGGGAGCGGTCTCACCCACAAAACGGTATTCTACTTTTAAGCGATAATCACGCAATTCTTTGTCAATATACAAAGTGCCAAAACGCCCCAATAAATCAGGAC
The DNA here is from genome assembly GCF_039974175.1 of Maribacter sp. Lineage (GTDB taxonomy): Bacteria > Bacteroidota > Bacteroidia > Flavobacteriales > Flavobacteriaceae > Maribacter_C. The sequence goes on along the minus strand of NZ_JBDWJN010000010.1, from coordinate 796,873 downwards.
CATAGCCATCATAGCGTACCTTGAGAATTCCGTCTTTTACGCGAAAGGTATTGCCAAAATTTTCTCCTAGCGGATATCCTTTTATTTTCATGGTAAAACCCGCTAAATCAGTTCCATTGAAAATGGAAACCCATTTATTCTCCTTGTCCGAGCTGACTTCGGTTTGTACTACCTTTTCTTTTGTGGTAGTTTTTTGATCTCGGCAGGAAATCATACTCAGTACGGTAAGTGAAAGTGCCACTGGAACGATGGCTATTTTGATAAGACGCATGTGGAAAAGAGAGTTTATGGTTTACCTTTTAAAAATAGGGATTATTCACCAATAGCCAATTTAAGAAATCAGCAGCAGCAGTTTGATAAGGGAGGCAAAAGGGCGTTCGCATAAACAGACCTTGGCTTAATTCAAACTAAAGAAAGACCTACAAAAGCGTTAGAAGAGCGTTGACAAACCACTTTTTAGTTCATAGACTGCTTTTATTTCTTCAGCCTTCAGGGCTTTATTAAAAACAGCCAGTTCATCCATAAAGCCAACGTAACCCAGTCCTAACATTATTTTTCCGTTTTCTGCTTCCCATGTAAATGGATTGTTCTTTACATTTTCTATAGTGCCTTGTAAAGCACCATTTAAGTATAATGCAAATGTAGATTTTGAATTCACTTCTGAAAAAACCATAGCGACATGTGTCCAACTTTCCGACTCAAAAGGAGCGGGATTAACAACAACGGTACGCTTTATCCAATCTGCATTTGTGGCCTCATCATTTGCATTCCAAGCGGCCTTATCTCCGATCGCTCCATATCGAAACTGTCGTGGTGTATGGTCTGTAAAATCAACCCATAAGGCAGCATCATTCCATTGGGCATCAGTCACCACTACCGGATCGCAATAGTGCGGTGGTAGTTCGTTATTTGGGTCTAAGCGTAACCAAAAAGATACCGTACCGCTCCATGATGTTGGGCTATAGCCTACATTTTTAAATGCTTTATAAAAAACAGCAGATGTTTTTGACTGTTTGAAATGGATAGCATCACCGCTAAGGCCTTTACCCTCAGCCAAAACCACATGGGGGTCGTATAAACCTGCTTTGGCAGTGGCCGCTTCTTTATAATTTTTGGAGGTATACATCTTTTGGTCACCGGCAGCAACATCAGCAGCTACGTTTCCGTCAAAAGAACTGTAAAATAGTATATGGTCTTTTAACTCCTTGTTTTGCGCAAAAGAGTTGCACCCAAGGAATATAAAAAACAAGCCAGATAAAAGCTTCGTTGTTTTCATGATTCGTTTTTAGTAAAACTACGCTTAAGTTTTTATTCTTCTTAGAAATTTCATTGAGTGCTTTTGAATATATCATTGAGAAAATTTCAACCATAACTTACATACAAGCATTATATCTTTGTTGTTATGGAGCTCAAATATTTCAGACTTATAAAGACCATTGCGGAAGAAGGTAGTATAGCTAACGCTACCGAACGCCTCTTTTTAACACAGTCTGCTTTAAGTCATCAATTACGTGAGTTGGAAGAGCGATTGGGTTTTAAGGTCTTTTATAGAACCAGAAATAAATGGGAATTAACCCAAGAAGGTACAGAGCTATACAAATTGGCGAATAAATTATTTAGCACTATTGATGAAGGGTTTAGCGCTATTAAGCATTTGAAAGAAGGCGCTAAAGGCACCATTAAATTAAGTGCTGAATGTCAATCGTTTTTTCATACTATTCCGTCTTTTATTCAAAAAATGGGCGTTTTGTATCCAGAAATTGACATAGACGTTAGTCTTGGAGCAACGCATCAAACCATATCGCAAGTACTATCGGAAGACATTGACATTGCGATCGTAACATCAAAACCTGAATCTGATGTACTTTCAATTATACCGGTTTTCAATGATGAAGTATTTGCGGTTATGCATCACGAGCATACATTAAACAAATTTGACTACTTAGATGCCGGTCATTTTGCCAATGTGCATTTGTTGATCAATTCTTTTCCACTAGAGGGAGTAGCGGTTTATGAAAAATTTCTAAAGCCTAATCAAATAACCCCCCTAAAAATTTCTGCTTTTCCATTTACGGAAATTACACTAGCAATGATTGCCGCGAATATGGGTATGATGTGTGCCCCAAAATGGCAGTTAGCGCCTTTTAAATTGTCAAAAGAAGTAGTATTTAAGCGCATTGGTAAAAACGGTTTAAAGCGACAACATTACTTGGTTGTTAAAAGGATACATCGCAACAAAAAGTACATTCACGATTTCATCGCTAGCTTTGAAGAAGAATTTTTAGATGTATAAACCATTTAAAAACCCCACCTCCGCAATCTGCGCTGGCAGCTGCTCTCAATCACCTAAGGTATCATAGTAAGCAAGGGTTGAAGTAGCGCTATTTTGTAGGTAGCCAGCGAGGCATTATGTAACTATCTCACATCAAAAGAACCACGGTTTTCCTCCTAAATATGGAGGTTTGTATACATCCTCCTTAATTTTAACTTTTATCATGCAAGCTAATAGCAATATTGCATTGAACTTTTCGTTGTGCTTATTGAAAATGCTTTTTTTGACGTATTCTTTTTGTTTTTCAAAGCAAAAATATACCAGTTTTGAAGACGTAATACGAATACACAAGGCTTAGCATTTGCAAAACTCCAAACTACCAAAAAACATTTATTACCATTTGTACTTTATCTGAATGGCCATTGTGCTCTTTCGTTGCGCGCAACCAGCTATCAGTCAAGGTATGACGTATAGCAAACATTAACCTAAAAATCCCCCTATGAAATCCCCCAAAAAAACTGTGTTTAAAACGATTTTGTCAGCAGTACTCGCTAGCTTGACGAGTATCATAGCATGTGCTCAAGGAGCTGATTACGCTGTTATGGAAGTTGTTGAACTTGAATTTATAAGCCAGCAACACTACAATAACCCCTACATGGATGTTGATGTATGGGTTGAATTAAAAAAATCAGGATCGACAACTGAAGCCTATCGTATTCCCATTTTCTGGGATGGTGAAAACAGCAATGGAGATGCAATTTTTCGAGCTCGTTTGGTCGCCACCTCTCCAGGTAACTGGACGTGGAATATCATCAATACCACTGTCACTAATTCGGATGAAGGTTTTATAGATCAAAGCGGCTCTTTTACCGCAACAACGGCAGACGCAAACTCCAACCCGAATAACCATGGTTTTCTGCGAGTTGCCGCCAACAACCGCACCATAGAATATGCTGATGGCACTCCTTTCTTTTATACAGCAGACACTTCTTGGGCTGCGCTTACTGCGGTGTTTGGCTATAATCAGGCCAATGACATCACCGAGATATCTTTTCAAGACTATATTTTAGCTCGGAAAAATCAAGGGTTTAACGGACTAAATGTAATTGCTAGTTTTCCTGATGACACCTATCTAGAGCAGATGGGTAGAAACTTAGATTGGCCAGGTACTGAAAGAGGTTTATGGGCAAGTGAAACTTGGGGCAAGAAAATAGCTCCTAGCGGCGAGAGTCCCTTTGAGATGAAGACACCAGGACAGCCCGTCACCGATGCGCCATTGGAAGTTGACTACCAACGCATCGTACCAGGATATTGGCAAGCGGTAGACGAACGTATGCAGTTTCTGTCTGACCAAGGTTTTGTTACCTTATTTGAATCTGTACGCCGGCACGAGCGTTGGGCTTTTCGCGCGCAGCATGAAAAAGATTCCTTTTATAACTACATCCGCTATTTATGGGCTCGGTACGGTTGCTACAATATGATTTTTAGTTGGGTGCACCATGACAGCAAAGGGTCTATATATCCAGAGTGGCGTGAATTGGTGCAGCACGCGCATAACGAACTGAGCAAACAACTCGGAAACCAGATGCCTTATGGGCAACCTAGAACCGCTATGTCGTTTAACACCTCCTTAAAGAATTGGGAAAGAGATATCTCTAGTGCACTAGACATACAGAACGTTAGTAATGCCGAAAGAGATGAAACCATGCATGAGTGGCTTCGAGATATTTATGTGTACCAAAACACGACAAAACCCGCTGTCAACCTAGAGCCATTTTACCCAGGTTGGGGCTTACATTCTAGCAATGAAATCAATGCGGGTCTAGATGATACTACCATGGCACAAATGCAAATGTATGGTTCTGTACTAAGTGGCGGCCTGGCTGGCCATGCTTGGGGAGATGCCTGGTACGCTGGGGCAGCCACTGCAACTGGAAGAAGCCAAGCAGATGGCGGTACCATCGTGCCTACGAACGATCCTCAAGCGAATGCAATCGAAGCATTTGAATCGCAGTCCATGGGCCATCTCAAAAATTTTATACTCGATTCAGGGCACGAGTATCAACGTTTGATACCAGCAGCCCATACCAACCTAAGTGACAGTCAGGGCTTCATACATACCTTATCGGTTTCAGATGATAAACAGTTTGCCTTGGGATTCTTTACTGCAGATGCTAGGGCTAACCCTACTCCACTTCCAACACTTACAAATTTAACTGCCTCGGAAACCTATCGGTTTGAATGGTGGGATGTGACCAATGGCGGTTGGATTTTTGCAGACGATATTGAGATTACCAATGATGGTATACTACAACCACCAGGCATACCAAACAATGATCGGTCAAAAAATTGGGCCTATCGCATTCGATCGGAAGGCTACGGCGATGATGAAAGCACCGATGATGAAAGTAATGACGATGAGGAAACCACTACCAATTTCGTGCTCCGAATCAATTCTGGCGGAGGTGCTGTGACCCATGATGGAGCTACGTACGAGGAAGACACTTATTTTGATACGGGCAGAACCTTAGACCGTCCGCAGACGGGCCTTGAAGATCCGTTCCGGAAATTCAGGTACAGTCGTTCTCAGGTGATGGGCTATGACATACCCTTACAAAATGGAGAATATGAGGTACGCCTCCATTTCGCTGAACTGTGGTTCGGTGCCACTGGTGGTGGTAGTGGCGGTGTCGGCAGTCGAGTCTTCGATGTTCGATTGGAAGGTGACTTGGTGGAAGACAATCTCGACGTATTCGCTAAGGTTGGAGCCGATGCGTTGCTGACCGTGACGCATACGGTACAGGTTACAGATGAGGAACTGGCCATAGATTTTTCTTCATTGGCGTCTGATGGGGGTACGAGACATCCTATTATCAATGCCATTGAAATCATTGAAATCACCAGTACCCCACCTCCGGCTGAGGAAAGTGTAGCTGCGTCGGATGACTTGGTCGGACACTGGCCGCTTGATGAAACAAATGGCATCATTGCCAAAGATGCTAGAAGCCTAGGTTATGATGGTCAGCTTGAAAATGGCCTAAGCTTCGATAACGATAAAATGACAGGTCAAATAGAAGGTGCTGTGGTATTAGATGGTTCAAATGACTGGATTAGTTTACCCGATATTGACAATGATATGCAATCTGGTTTTTCGGTATCGGCATGGGTAAAACCGACCAATGCGGAGGGTGGTTACCAAGGAGTAGCTGGCAGTACCACTGCAGGTGGCTTTATGATGTTCATCAGACGCGGTAAACTTGCCTTTAAAGTCACAACAAACGAAAACGGAGCAAAACTGTCTAGGGAAGGGTCTATTCAAAACAATGTTTGGCAAATGATCAGCTGTACCTTCGATGGCAGTGCGATGCGAATGTACATCAACGGTGAACTTATTCATACAGAGTCCTTATCTGGTACGCTGAAAGATAGAAGACAAGCGTGGATAGGATGGTCAGGATGGGGCAAAGAATACTTTGAAGGGGGTATTGACGATGTGCGTTTGTTCGACAACGCACTTACCGAAGAGCAGGTATTTGCGCTTTTTGAGGAAGGCCATGTCAATACAGCAGCGAACACTTTAAAGGCAAAGACTGCGCTATTGTCCGACGCTGAATTCGATGTGACGGTGTTGCGAGCCTACCCTAATCCGACAAGTGGTACCCTCACGGTTTCCGGAACGTCGCCGGGAATGCAGTTGGCACTTATTGATTTCTCAGGTAGACAAGTGGCTTCTAAAACCGTAAAGACAGATGGCCATGTTCAAATGGATTTATCTCCATTTGCAAGAGGAATTTATATACTGCGAATCGCTGATGCAGTTGATGTGGTAACCAAAAAAATCGTACTAGACTAAGATGCTTTTTATAGCTTAGGAAAAGGGACCAATATTTGGTCCCTTTTCATTTAGCGCAAATAGTATTTGACTACCTTGGGGTCTTTACCTTCTAAGTAATTAGGCCGCTGTAGCGTGCAAACCCCCATCCCATTTTATACCAATTATGGTTTGGGCCGTAGTGTTTCGATTATCTGAGCATCTACCCAGTAGATATCTACATTCTCGTAATCATCTGAGCCTATATTTCTGTTAAAGAAAAGGTATTTGCCATCGGGGGTTACCGTAGCAGCCGCTTCCCAGGCTGTGGTATTGATTTGGTCTCCCAAATTGATCGCCTCACCCCAAGAACCGTCTTGCTGTCGAAAGCTGATGTAAATATCAGAATCACCATATCCGCTATCTCTTTCGCCATCCCAAAGCATATACGATTCGTCTGGAGCGATAAAAGGGTGGGCATTCATTCTTCCCGTATTAATTGCTTTACCAAATGCCCTCGGTGCTTCACGTTTTCCGTTGATTAACTTTGAATAACGAATAACACCATCTCCGTCTGGCATGCCGATCTCATCAAATACATAGGTGCCTTTTAACGAGGCTGTTAGCCGCATAATTTGTATCTCCTCAAATGGGGAGCCTAATTTTTTTAGCGCTGACCAGCCGCCATCCGCAGTACGCTCCTTATATCGCCTGCCCAAATGCATGGTCTTGCCATCGGGTGCTATATAGGCTTGCCCTACCCTAGCTGATAGAACCGAATCTTGCCATCGCTTTTGGGCGTATTGAAAAACAACAAATTCTTGTTCTTTTTTACCCTTAACTTCTCTAATAAAATAAAACTCATTCTGCTCGGGTGAGAAGACCCCGCCGTACTCCCATTGGTCAGTAGTAACCAAACCTGGTGCAAAAGGTTCGGGTGTTGTACCCGGTGGCTTTTGCCCTAAATACGGACTTTCTACAACCGCTAAATTGTTTCGCTTTGTTAACCAAGTTATACCACGCACTACGGTTAAAGGAAAAGCTGTTTGATGGCTACCGGCAATTACCTCATGATGTAGTGATAGACGCTTATGGCCCCTATTTTTCAATAGCTTGATAAATTCCTCTGCATGTTGGCCCAAGTCCGTCTCCATTTCCCCATAGGAAATAAATACATTGCTGTTTATCTGCCTGTGCTTTGTAGCCGCGATCGAATCAAGTGCTGAGAGTATGGGAATATCACCCTGAAGTGACGGACTACCCAATATGTAATTCTTAAAGGTATCAGGAGCTGCCAGTAGTATATAGACGCCGAATACCCCCCCAAGCGAATACCCAAAATAGCTGCGTTTACTAACGTCTGTGCGATACTGCTTTTCAACATAGCTGATCACCTCTTTACGGATAAAAGACAGATGGTTTTGGGCTTGCCCAAATTGATATTTGGCCTGATGCTCTGGGTTGCTTGACTTGCCTATGGAATAATCGCGGTACCGACTTGCGTGGGCTCCTGCCTCCTGCTTCACCGCTTCATTGATGTCTTTCTGCCAAGAAATTCCAACCAAAATAGCATTTTCCATCAGGTACTCGGTAGTACCCGACAACATCTCCAGGTGCCACATGGCATCAGTATAATAGATTACAGGATATCTTGCATCTTTATTTTCTGAGTAGGCCGCCGGAAGTTTTATATAAAGCTCATAGCTTCGGTTAGCATCGCTATCGCGTATAGGAACAACTTCAATATGTGGCAATTCTAAATAAGACTTCGCAACTGCTTGAGTTTTATCATAATCCTTAACTTCTTGGGCATATAGTAGGTGAAGTGAAATGGCAGTTGTTAAAATGAATACGGTGGTAATTTTCATGTTTTCTTGCTTTTGCTATGCTAGTGTTCTCAGATGGGTGTTTTCTGTTTTTATTCTGTTTTCTTGAGCCATACGGCGCCGGAAGCATTGGGTATAAGTTTTTCTACTGAAGAGCCATCGTTCTGCATTCGGTAGATGTGTCTTTCTTCTTCGGTATCTTGTGAGGTAAACAGTATTTGAGAACCGTCAGGTGACCAGCTTGGTGTAGAATCACGAACATTGTTGGAGGTCAACCGCTTTTGATTGGAACCATCAATATGCATTACATAAATTTCATGATTTCCATCTCGGTCAGACATAAATACAATTTGCTTGCCATCAGGAGAAATCTCAGGATGCCAATCCTGAGCTGTATTATGGGTTAACTCGATCTTGTTGCTACCGTCAATATTGGCTATGCAGATTTCACTAGATTGCGTATTGGAGTGATAGACGATTCTTCCATCAGGCGTAAAATAAGGCCCTCCTCCATTCAGGGGTTTTATTTGCAGCTGTTCACTACCATCTGAATTCATAATCCAAATCTCTTCCTGCCAAATTCCTTCAGTGTCTTTGTAAGCTCTTGCAAACACAATTTTTTTTCCATCAGGAGACCATGCGGGTGAACTATCCCATTTGTTTTTGGCATGGGTCAATCGCTTCCTTTTGGTACCATTACTATTCATGCTGTGAATAGACCAAGTTTTTCTGTTATCATGATAGGCATAAGAAGCGATACGTGTTCCGTCAGGAGACCAAGCAATATAGCCGTCATTTCCAGGATGATTCGTGATTTTAGTTTTTGATTTAGCTGCCCTATCGGTCAGGTAAATTTCTGTATCACCAGATTCTTTTGACGAATATGCGATTTCATAAGGTGGCGATTGCGCAGGTCTTAGCATGTCAATAACCGCAGTACTTACCCAATAAATATTGGATGTCTGGTCTTCTTTGTGCCCACTTCTATAGAATAGGTATTTCCCATCTGGCGAAACCGTTGCAGCACCTTGACCAAAAGCCGTATTAATTTCGGGGCCAAGCTTATAAGATTCTGTCCAACTACCCATATTGTTGAAGCTGACATACAAATCACCGTTGTCTTTACCCACACCTCGTTCAGCATCATATATAATATAGCTTTCGTCAGCTGCAACAAACGGATGCGCTATCCACTTGCCGTAACCATTTATTTGCGAACCCATTCTATTCATGCTGCGATATTGACCTTCTTGTTGAGTTGCATAATAAATACCTTCATTCTCAAGCTTATCTTCTTGCCCTTTCGAATTAAAATATAGATTGCCATTCTGCGAAGGCGTTACACACATGATCCATTGGTCTTTAAACAGCTTTTCTAACAAAAGCTTAGGTTCTCCCCAACCGTTTTCATTTTTTTCAATATACCATTGATGCAAGCGTTCCGAATTCCTTTTGTTTTGCCATTGTTGCATTGCTAATGCGTCTGTTGTATCCTTAAGGGGTCTTGTGCTCCCAAAATACAGTCGATCTCCATTGGGGCTATACCGAGGGTGAAAGTCTAAGTAGTTCTTGTTCGTAGAAAAAAATGCCAATTCTGGGGTTGACCATTTACCATTACTATATTTCATAGTATAAATGTTATGGCTTTCTTCTGGCTTCCTCCGTTGAAAGAACAATTCGGTCATATCAGGGCTAAAAGTGATAGATGCCTCATAATGATTGGCAGTGGAAATACTTCCTGGCGCAAAAATTTGAGGGGTCAAGCCTGGCGGTTTTTCACCGAGATAAAGACCCTCAAAGGGTGTTGGCTTAGCTTCCTCTCCTTTATTTTCTTGAGCAGTTACCAGGTGAAGCGTTAGGGCGCCTATTAAAATGAACAACTGGGCAGTTTTCATGTTTTCTTAGTTTATTGTTTGGGTCTCAGCGTTTCAATTATCTTGGCGTCAACCCAATACCTGATTGTTTCCCAATAGGTACTACCATCTTCTCTTGTTTTTTCCTCTGACCTTCCAAAAAGCAAATATTTTCCATCAACTGTTAAACGCGCACCATTTTCTACGAGCTCTGTATTTATCTTATCTCCCATATTAATAGCCGGACCCCATGAACCGTCAAGCTGTTTAAAACTGATATAATTGTCAGACCGACCATAACCCTCTTCTCGTTCGCTGCCCCAAATTAAAAATGATTCATCGGGTGCGATAAAGGGGTGGGCTGTCCACTTACCGGTATTAATATGCTTACCGAGTAATTTTGGTTCTTCACGCTTACCGTCTATAATTCTTGAAATACGGAGTACGTCATTGCTCTTATAATCGTCAAAAACAATGGTCCCTTTAGAAGATACTGACAATACCATAATGCCCCAATCTTCTCTATCAAACATTGGCCCTAGACTTTTTAACTTTGACCAACCTGAATCTGTACGTTCGATATAGTTATGCCTTGAGTATAAAATGTCGCTATTTCCAGGATTATGTTTAAACGTATACTTATTGACCTTGTAATAATTTCCTTCTTGTCGATAAACAACAAGGGGTGCCTCAAAAGGGTTGTTTCCTGTGTAAGTGAAGTAAAACTCTTTCATGTCTAGCGCGTCTGCATTCCCTAATTTCCAATTTGAAGTAGTATGCTCGTTGGGAACAAATAGCTCGGGGGTCAAGCCTGGCGTATCGTATTCTAGGTATGGGTTTTCTTCTGTTACTGGGTTACTGATTACTTCTGACTTTGATTGCGTATTGCCACACGAATAGCAAAGCACTATACATGCAAGAGCTAAACATGTACCGATGGTATTTTTTTTACTCATTTTGTTTCTTTTTTAATTCTTAAATGGCTAGCGATACCTTATCACTGTAGCTATCGTTTTGGTCTTAGTTTTTCTATAATCTCCGTACGTACCCAATACAAATTTGATACGTTGTTTTCGTCCTCAGATCTAGTAAAAAAGAGATATTTACTATCTGGCGTAATACTTGGGCACCCTTCGTTAAAACTAGAATTCACTTCATTTCCCAAGCGAATTGGCTTTGTCCATGTCCCGTCATTTTCCTTAAAACAGACATAAATATCAAAGTCTTTTCGGTCTTCATTTTCTTTATTTTGTGCATATACCAGCAAATAGTCTTGAGATGGCGAAATAAACCCGTGATGGCCAAAATCAATTTCAACTTCCTGCACCTCAGGATATTTGCCATTTCTATTTTGGGCAGAGAACATTTTTCTCTTTGAAATATTTGTATAAAAAAGATCTCCGTTTGTAGCCTGATTAATATAAAAAACCTGGTCATCATTAAGCGGTGAACCCAGTTGCACAGCATCACTCCAAGAATCCTCTAAACGGTTTACGTACCAGATTTTCTCATCCGAAAAAATAGAATCAAAAGCGGTGAAATAAATTCTAGAGTCATTAAGGCTTACGAATGGATATAGTTCCTCTTTTTTTCTGCCTTTGGTAAAATTTGCTCTTTTTACGGCAGTCCATTGATTGCCATTAAGGCGTGAAAAATAAATAGCGAGTTCTTCATCTTCCTTATTAACTGTAAAATATAGTTCGTCTAATTCAGGAGAAAACGAAATACCCGATTCATTCCTACCATTGACCGAAACAATTCCAGGAGCAAAAACTTCCGGAATTAGACCCGGTGGTTTTTGTCCAAAATAGGAATGCGCTACCTCTGATAAGTCTGCATTTTTTACCTGTTGTTTTTTGGATTGACAAGCGCTTAAAACGAGGGTAATTGCTAAAAGTATGACGTTGTTTCTGTTCATTGTTAAAGATTTTAGAGCGCTCGGTTATGAGTTGTAGAATTATTGTTTTGGTCTAAATTTTTCTATAACTGCCGTACTCACCCAATAAATATTTGCGAGTCCAGGCTTAGTATCTTTTTCATCTCTTCCAAAAAACAGGTACTTGCCATCTGGAGTAATCCTTGGTCCTTTTTCATTTAAACCTGTATTTAAGATATTGCCAAGATGTATGGGTTTGGTCCACTTGCCGTCTTTCTCTTTGAAACAGACATACATATCATTGTCTTTTCTTTCCTCTTCAGTAAAATTTCGATCGGTTAGTATCAAGTAATCTTGCGATGGAGCAATGAAAGCATGATGACCAAATTCAATTGCAACTTCCGCTACCTCAGGAAACGCTCCATTTTTATAGGGTGCATAGTAGGTTTGGAATTTTGACAAATTGAAATAATATAGATCACCATTTTCAGCCTGGTTCGGAAAAAATACCAGCTCGTCGTTTAAAGGTGAATCTAGTTGCACAGCGTCGCTCCAGGAATCTGCTAAACGGTTTACGTACCAAATTTTCTCATCGGTAAAAGCAGAGTCCAAAGCTGTGAAATAAATCCTTTCACCATCTGGGCTGACAAAAGGATGCATTTCTTCCTTTTTTTTACCCTTCGTAAAATTTGCTTTTCCGATGGAGGTCCATCGGTCACCTTTGAGCTTTGAGAAATAGATGGCGGTATCTTCGCCTTCCGTATAAGCTGCGAAGTACATTTCATCTAATTTAGGAGAAAAGGAAACGGCACCTTCAAACCTTCCATCGATTGAAACAATTCCAGGAGCAAAAACTTCAGGGACTAAACCCGGGGGTTTTTGCCCAAAAACGGAATACGTTACTCCCGAAAAATCAGGATTATTTACCTTCTGTTTTTTAGTATGACATGAGTTGAAAAACAGTGAAAACACAATTAAAAATAATGTCATGTAGTTTTTTTGCAATCTTCTAAGTAGTACTAGGTGTGGCATCGACTTTTTAATTACTATTGCTAGATCGATTCATTGAATGTGTTTTTGATGTTTTTGTATTTTACAAATGATATATTTTTCTGTCATGTATTCCATCTATATTTTGCCAACTGCTCTATACCCCAATGAACTGCTCTAAGAAGCTATTTTTTAATGGTTAGTTTGCATTCGTAAAACCAGATCAAAATGAAATTGAGATTTTCAACTTGTTTTCTTTTAGTGTGCTTTATGCTTTTCGCGACATCTTGCACTCAAAATTCGAAACCTGTTGTAAGGGAATACCAGACGCTTTTCCGAATAGGTGATCAACAAGAATGGGCTGCTAAAAACTGGCAAGATCAAGACTGGGAAAAACGTATGGCCTTCGTACCAGATGGTCAAGTATTCTGGTCGCGAACCAAAATTGATATACTAAAGGCCCCAGAAGCGTTTCGACCCTACGGACTTAAATTAGAGGCCTATGGCGAGTATGAAGTCTTTTGGGACGGGGTTTTGATTGGCAAAAATGGAAATCCGGGGCAAGAGGCTAGTCTTCCTCCTGAAGGAGAATTATGGATTACTTTTAACATTCCCACACATCTGGCTGCTGAGGGAGAACATTTGCTGGCCTTACGAATAAGTAATTACTATTTTCCAGATCATGTGGGGAGATACGAACTGCAGATCGATGATTATGAAGATTTACTAACCGATCGACTTATTGAAACCTCCTACATGAACATTTTTGCTGGCGCCTTTCTCATCGCGTCAATCTATTATCTTTTTCTTTTCTTAAGCGATAAAAAAGAGTACCCCATGCTTATTTTCAGTATTAGTTGCTTTCTCTTTTTTGTCTTGACGATGACCCAGTTTGTTCGAACCGCTATTCCTATACATTACAGTCTTCATGTGTTGCGATTAGAAATCATCTCTAGCCTTACGTTTGGTATTTCTTTTTTGATCGCACTCTATTTCTCCATGCAGTTTCCCTTTCCCAAACGCAAACTCTTTATGGGTATTTACACTGTAGTGCTATTGTATTTTTTCATCATCAACCATCATTTCTTTGATTTTACGATTTACAATATGGCAGTGAGCCTATGGGTATTTTCATTGGGCATAGTACTGTTCGGTGTATACAAAAAAGCTAAAGGTGCGCTTTTGGTATCGTTTATACTATTGCTTTGCATTATCCTCCGCTATTCTGTTTCATTTCGTATTAGTCTTTTCGCTGGTTTTAGCCTTATTCTTCTAAGTATGTTGTATTTGCTTTCACTGCGAATCAAAGAAGAGCGACTGGCCTACGAAAGTTCACTCGTACAATCTACCCGTCTGCGGCTGGAATTACTAAAAAAGAACATCCAACCTCATTTTTTGATGAATACCTTAACCTCATTAATAGATTGGGTAGAAGAAGCACCAAAGAAGGGCGTTTTGTTTATTGAAGCCTTGGCCAAAGAGTTTGATCTTTTTAATCAAATAGAAGACCAAACTTTGATACCTATTGCACAAGAAATAGCGCTTTGTCGTACCCATCTTGAGATTATGGAGTACCGTAAAGAAATCAATTACTCTTGGGAAGAAGAGGGCATCGACACAGAACAAAAAATACCACCTGCCCTACTCCATACGCTCTTGGAAAATGGCATTACGCACAGCTTGCCGCTAGAAGATAACAGTATCAAATTTAAACTGCTATTTGAAGCAAATCATCATCACAAATGCTATACTTTTTTAACCTTTGCCGCGGGCGTACGACGGGCGACGAGCAAGGAAGATGGTACCGGACTGAAATACATAAAAGCGCGCCTTACCGAAAGCTATGGCTCCAAATGGGATTTTACATCTGAACCAGCAGATCACGGTTGGAAAAACACCATAAAAATTTATGCCTAAGGAGATGAACATATTGATTGTGGAAGATGAATCGAGAATCGCCAAAAGAATCGAACGCTTGACTCGGGCAATTTTTGGCAATGCGCTACAATCGCTAAAGCATATTGACAATCTCTCAGAGGCCTTACAATTTATTGAAAATAGTACCTTAGATCTCGTACTCCTAGATTTAAATCTTAATGGTGATAATGGTTTTGATCTCTTGAAAACAGCGGTTTCTCAGTCATTTCATACGATCGTAATTTCAGCCTACAAAGATCAGGCAATTACTGCTTTTGAACATGGGGTTTTAGATTTTGTACCCAAACCTTTTAACAGAGAACGCTTAGAACAGGCGTTACAGCGCACCATTACAAAAGCCAAAATAGAAAGCAGTGCCATTAAGTTTTTAGCGGTAAAAAAAAGACATCGCATACAGCTCATACCCATTACAGAGGTAGTTTATATTAAAGGAGCTGGTGTGTATACCGAACTTTTTTTAACCGATGGACATAAGGAACTGCATGATAAATCGCTAGAAAAGCTCGAACAACTCTTATCGCCTGCTTTTGAACGCATTCATAAATCATACTTGGTAAAGCTATCTGAAATAAAAGAAATTGTCGTAAGATCAGGAAGCAAATATAGGGCTGAGCTAAAAAATGGAGAACGTGTGCCTATCGGTAGAACCAAATACAAAGACCTTAAGGCGCGGTGGTTTTGACTACTAGACCGAACTATAAGAATCTCCACTACCTATCCATTTTGCCGCACACAAGCTTTAAGGTCAAAAAAAATATCAAAGGCGCTATGCATATTGCTTTTGACATTAATAGCATTCCCTGAGACCAAAAAAATGGCTTATTATAAATAATCTAATCTGGTGCGCTTTTAATTCTTATTTTAATACTCAAAATCAAGCCATAATTGCCAATGGAGCAACCGTCAAATGCACCCAAAAAATTTGGAACCTTTGGAGGGGTCTTCACCCCTACCTTACTTACCATCCTTGGCGTAATTATGTACTTGCGTTTGGGGTGGGTTGTTGGTAATGCCGGACTTTTAGGAGCCTGGTTGATTATTATCATCTCCTTTCTGATCACGCTATGTACCGCACTTTCTATGTCAGCGATTACTACCAACATCCGTATTGGCGCTGGTGGTGCCTATGCCATAGTTTCCCAGGCCTTGGGTTTAGAAGTGGGCGGTAGTCTAGGTATTCCGCGATATATTTCGCAGGGCTTGGCGGTCACCATGTATATTTTTGGTTTTAGGGAAGGTTGGTTGGCCATCTTTCCAGATCACAATGCGTTTTTGGTTGATGTCGCTGTTTTTGCACTGCTGTTTTCCATTGCTTTTATCAGTGCGAATCTCGCGATTAAAGCACAGTTTGTCATTATGGGAATTATTTTATTATCGCTGATTTCAATCGTAATTGCAGCATACCAAGGTTCTATGACCATCCCCACGAGTGAAGCCTTAAGTTGGGGGTCTTTTAAAGGATCTGTGGAGAATGAATTCAGCGGCAGTAATTTTTGGGTTGTGTTTGCGGTCTTCTTTCCGGCTGCTACGGGTATTATGGCTGGGGCGAATATGTCGGGCGAATTAAAAGACCCGAAAAGAAGCATTCCAACCGGTACACTGTGGGCCATTGGAGTAAGCTTTATGATTTATATGGTACTCGCCTTTTGGATTTCAAGAAGTGCTTCAGAATCTGAATTGGTAAACAATTATTATATCATGGTTGAAAAGGCCTATATAGGGCCATTAATACTTGCCGGAATACTCGGAGCAACTTTTTCTTCTGCCCTGGCCTCTATCGTTGGTTCTTCTCGTATTTTATTTGCCATGGGTGAACATAAGGTACTTCCCTTTTCCGATTTTTTAGCAGGTCATAGTAAGAATGGCCAACCAAGAAAGGCAATGTTGGTCACCGGAATACTCATTTTTGCAACCCTGCTATTGCGGAATTTGAATGCCGTTGCCCCATTGGTGACCCTCTTTTTCTTGATTACCTATGCCATGATCAATATTGTAGTCATCATTGAACAAAAACTCGGATTGATAAGTTATCGACCCGTTTTTAAGATTCATAGATGGGTACCTTGGTTCGGACTAGTTTCATCGGTCTTTGCCATGTTCATTATAAACCCGACCGTTAGTTTAATATCTATCATGATTGTTTTGATGGTATATTGGTACTTGTCCCGACAAAATTTAGAAACTCCATTTGAAGATGTACGCTCCGGACTGTTTGTTTCGTTTGCGGAATGGGCGGCCAAACATACGTGGGGCATGAAAAAAATGCAACAGCGCGCCTGGAAAGCTAATTTAATGGTACCCGTTAGAGATGTAGAAGGTTTAAAAGGGACTTTTGAATTTTTGAGAAATATAGCCATGCCCAAGGGTTCGATTAAGCTAATGGGCATCGAGGCATTTTCAGAAGCTAGTACACTGGCAGATGCGTTGGAAGGTGTTTCAGCATCATTTCGGCAAAAGGGAGTCTTTTCATCTTCTTCGGTTATTCATACAGAAGAATTTGCCAAAGGTATCAATTACGGAAACCAAGCCTTACAAGGTGCCTTCTTTAGGCCGAATACGGTCTTTTTGAATTTACAAGATCACGATGATTATGAAACCGAATTGCGACCCGTTATGAAAGAAGCCATTCGTTTAGAAATAGGGGTGCTTTTGTTTTTGTCACACCCTATCGCATTATTAGGCCAAAGAAATATCATCAATGTTTGGGTTAGTGATCGAAAAACCCAATGGGATTTGGGTTGGGATATCGGTAACCTCGACCTTTCCATTCTCATCGCCTATAAACTCAAAATGAACTGGGGTGCGCGTATACGATTGATTACGGTTATAAACGACGAAAATGAAGCGGCCAACGCACAGGATTTTTTAAGCTTGTTAATCAACCTGGCACGATTGCCGGAAACCCTTACCGAAGTAATTGTTGGTGATTTCAATGAAATCATACAGAATGCTCCTGCGGCTGATTTAAATATTTTTGGAATGCACGATGATCTCAAGTTTGAGTTTGTAAAGGCTGTCTCGGCCAAAACAAAAAGCAGTTGCCTTTTTGTTAAAGATTCGGGCCATGAGAGTATTTTGGCTTGAGGTAAATATGCTGCTCGAAGTACACCTTATTACCCTATGATTGACGCTCAAGTAGATTTAAAAGCCTTAACTCTTTAGATCGCTCCATACCGATATTTATCGTGGAATTCCCAAATTTTATATCAGAATCCATAGTACGCTTAAACCACTTCACACAATCGTCGATAGTTTGATGTAATGGTGTAAATTCGAATCCGGTTTGCAGTAATTTGTTATTGCTAATCTGCATGAAGGCATCCTCAGACAAAGGAGTCCATAAAGGTAATTCTGTAAACGGGGCCACTTCGTTTATTGTTAGAAAATCCTCACTCGCCCAAATAAGCTGTGTTTGCGAATTCAAATGTTCTTTTGAAAGCTCTAGAAATTCTTTCCAAAACAAGGGTTCTTTCTTAGGTCCAGTACAATTATAACTACCCGAAAGTCGGTTTTCTGAAGCCATAATAGCAAATCGCCCGATATCTTTCACATCAATAAATTGCAAATGGTCTATGCCTGACCCTGGTGCAATAATGGCATCATCACGACCTAACTTAATGAACCAATACAAAAGATCTAAAGCTGGATCTCTCCACCCCTTTATGGGTCCTCCGCGTAAAATAGTGTGATTATCTGCAAAGCGTTCGCGTACCAATGATTCTGCAACTAATTTCTCCTCCGGATACCCCCATTCGTTTTTCTCTAATTCAATGCTGACCAGATCGTATTCCTCATTTAATCCGATCTGTTCAAAATTATCATATACCGCAATGCTGGAAACGAATATATAGTGCTTTGTGTGGTTCTTTAAGGCTTTCGTAGCTTCGTCAACCAGTCTTGACTTTTCTGGCCAGACATCGATGACAACATCCCATTGTTCCTTTTTCAATGGGTCATAAGCGGCTATGCCCGCTTCACGATCTCCTTTGATCAATTGCAATGTCGAGAACAAATTCGGATTGGTAATCCCGCGATTGAATAGGGTGACAGAATGTTTATGGCGTAATGCGGCATTTACGATTGAAGGTCCAACAAAATAGGTGCCACCCAAAACAAGTATTCGTAATTTATCTTTTGGAGCGCTGCAGGAGCACAGCTGCCCCATGCCCAATGATAAAGCACTGGCCGCAGCTGATTTTTTTATAAACTCACGTCTTTCCATTGATTTTCGGTGTTTTCATAAGGTTCGCATTTGGTTATTTTAATAGGTGGCCCCTACCTGAACAAAACAATTCTTATCATGATACCTTGGTGCTACAGGTGCTGCCATACAACAGGTAGAACCCAGATAGAATAGCGCGATTTCTTCCAGCTTTGCTACCTGGGCTCCCCTTACGAGTTTTTTAGGCAATGCAATGGTGCCCACGGCCGGTCCACCGACAATAGACAAGTACCAGGTGCGACCTTCGTAATCAATAATATCGATGTTATACCGCTCGTTACGAAGGGCAGGTAGCGAGGGGTCTTTTTTGTAAATCCAGGGCCTCAATATGACCAGATCACCGGGAACATGTTGAATTCTGCTTACCGTACCCGTTACTGGAGCATGAATACGATGGTAGTTTTTATTGTGTAAAAACACATTCGTAAAAAAATAGTCTTTGGGTATGTTGCGTTCTTCTAGCTGAAAAATGGTGTGCACCCGCCGCGTATCTGACTTAACTCTTGAAACAACTTCGGGATGAACATACCCCATATCGCACAGCAAGCCTTCACAAGGCCAGACGTAAGAACTGGCATTGTAAGGAAGTCTTCGGAACTCTCGCGTAAAAAAATCCTGAAAATTTTCAAATTCATTTTTGCCATGCGGAGGTCTAAAGTTATCGAGGTAATTTTTATTGCTATAGTTCAGTTTTATATAGGGTCTGATAATTCTCTTAGAGTACGGTCTGGTATAAAATGAAGCATACCAAGCAGATACTTTTCGTTGTAACGGACTTGGTAAACCTCCCCAAATTACAACAGAGATAAACTGATATAGAAATGCCCGCCAATGCGGAACTTTAAAGACGGTGAAATGAACATCGGCTTCAGATGTGATGCTGTATGTATATGGCATAGGTGTTCTTTTTGGTTAAAGGTGTCCTGCCATGGGCATCTCCGGTTCCGGTTTCCAGGGCATGTTCACGATAGGAACACCTTGCTGATAGATTACGAAGTACATTTCCTGATGAGCGCTTTTTTACGGGAAAGATGTACTTTTTGGAAGTCTTTAAAACCTGATGAAAGTTATAGTACAAAGACTGTCCGCTCTTTAATTGATGCGCTAAAGTAAAGGGACCGACTACGCTTATTCAAGACAATTTTGCAAATGACCTGCTTTACATAGGATATGACTTTCAAGTTAAGATCGATGACGAAAACCGGGTAAAAAAGGTTGTTGACCCGGGTTGGAGGACGTTGACCCTCCATTTAAGGAATGCTTAACAGAAAAAAATGTGAAAGACGTATGATGCGAAGAGCCATCAAACCTTACTAGAAACGTCAAGGTCTTGTCTATACATATAAATGATCTAACGGCGTAGGGCTTCCAAGGCCTGAGAACGGTAGTTTCGCCCTATGGGGAGTTCACGCTCTTTGACTTCGACCATAATATTGTTGAAGGCCGCGACATGGGTAAGGGAAATGATATAAGAACGATGTATTCTGATAAACTGTTGTTTGGGGAGCTTCTCAAGTAAATAACTAATGCGTTGGGTGGTAAGCACTTCTTTATCGGCGAGATGAATGATAACCTTGTCATTCAGGCTTTCTAAATAGTGCACACAGCTCAAATCTAGCTTCACCATTTTTCGGTCAGACTTTATATATAGGAATTCCTGTTCCGAAGTTGATGATGGTATACCGTTTGACTTTTCCTGCCCCTCCCCATTCGATTCAGTCTGTAGCCCCTGCAAGTATTTATTGGCCTTGGAAACTGTTTTCAGGAAGCGCGTCAAGGATATGGGTTTGAGGAGGTAATCTATAGCGTCAAGATCAAAGGCTTTTATAGCAAATTCTCTATAAGCCGTGGTGAAAACAACCAATGGCGGGTTCTTAATCGATTCGATCAACTCCAACCCATTCAGTTTAGGCATCTTAATATCTAAAAAAACCAATTGTATATCGCCAGCTTGAATGTGCTCAAAGGCCTCCAGGGCATTTCCGCAACTTGCCACAACCTCCAATTGATCTATTTGTTCGGCATAGTTGACCAACACATCCCTAGCCAAGGGTTCATCATCTACTATGATACATTTTATCTTATTAGACATTTTCTTGCTGCATTAGGTCTGTAATCGTACTAAGGTCGATAGTCAGCTTTGCCAAAAAAGTATCTTTTTCTTCTAGAATTTTCAACTCATGTTTGTCTGGAAAAAAAAGATCTAACCGTCGCTTTACATTGGTAAGGCCTATATTCTTGTCGGTATCTAATACCTCTTTTGAAGGGGCTGGGCTCTTGCTGTTTTCAACCATGAATGTCAAGTTATTCTCGATGAGTTTAAGGTCGATGGTAATCCAGGAGTCACTGATCTCATTATCCACCCCATGCTTAAACGCATTTTCAACAAAAGGTAGTAATAATAGTGATGGAATCAGTGTTTCGGTATTGTCAATAGACTCGGTAACGTTAATGCTGAGTCCTTCTTCATAGCGAATTCGCTCAAGGGCGACCAAATTCAGCAATTGTTCCCACTCACGCCCTATAGCTATAAAACGCTCATTGCATTCATATAGCATATAGTCTAAAAATTTTGATAGGCCCAAGACTACTTCGGGTGTTTTCTTTGATTGTGATAACGAAAGAGAATAGATGCTATTCAAGGTATTAAACAAAAAATGGGGATGGATCTGCGCCTTCAAAAATTTCAGTTCGGTCGCTACTTTTTCCCGCTCAAGTTCCTTGTTGATTTTATCCTTTTGGTAGTAAAACAACTGTAATTTAATTGCCATGGCTACAAAAACTGGTGTATATACTGCCACTATAGAGTTAAGTACTTTCGGCAGGTACAACATGGGGGTCGTCCAATGCTGCTTCTCAGGGCTAAACCAATGATAGAGGTAAGTCCAGCTCATATAACGGTCCGTTAGACCCATAGCCAGTGCCAGTATCACTGATAAAACGACATATTGAACCGTTTTTTTCGGATACAGAAATTTTGGCATTAAATAATAAAGGGTAATGTATGTGGGAATGATCTTCCATGGCAAAAGAAACAGCAGCTGCTGGAACTCCTCCCAATATTGCTCGTCATAGCTTCCCCACATCAACGTATATAAGGCTACATAAACCGTCCAAAAAAGAATATGATAGTATATTCGATTTTTTGCATGTATAATCTTGTCAATCATGGGTAGTCATCACTGTCATTCCTCGTGAAATTACTAATATCCTATTAGCAAATAAAATTACCCAACCAAACAACACCCTTTTGACCGCCAAAGTCCTTTTTACCCCTGTAAACGTTTTGTGTTCTGCGTAGGATAGGAGGTGTTTCTTTAGACTTAATACCTGATTTTTGGTAGCATTAAGGCCACTTTATTGCCCGATATTCAGAAAACCCATAACGGTTTCTTTGTAACTGGTGCCGATTGGAAGTTCGGTTTTGCCAATTTCCACATCTACCTTGGTAAATGCCGTCACTTTTTGCGTATTTACGATAAAGGAGCGATGTATACGTAAGAATTCGGCAGGCAGCTTGGCTTCAAAATTGCTGAGCGCTTCCTTAGTGACCACGCTTTTATCAGACAAATGAATTCGAATATAGTCTTTCATACTTTCAACGTACAAAATCTCATGGTACGCAATTTTGATGAATTTTTTGTTTGCGTTTACATAGAGATGGTCGTTAAGCGGAACCTCTTTCTTAACTTCCTCCTTAGCAATAGGTAGTTGAGCCATGGTCTTAAACTTGTTGATCGCTTTAAAAAAACGACTGAAGGAGATCGGTTTTAAAAGGTAATCTACCACATCCAATTCATAACTTTCAATAGCATAGTTACGATAGGCAGTAGTAAAAATCACTTTGGGTACCATTGGGGTGTTTTTTATAAAATCAATACCTGAAAGTAAGGGCATTTCTATATCTAAAAAAATCAAATCAATTGGCTCACGCTTTAGCGTTTCTAGGGCTGCTACCGCATTGGCGAAGCTCCCCACAAGTTGGAGTTCGGAAAGTTGTGCAAGATGAGTTTTTATCACTTCAATGGCCAAAGGCTCATCGTCTATTATCAAACACCTAATCATTACGTTCTGTATTTAAATCAACAGTTAAGCGCACCAGATAATCTTCTGAGGTTTCTTGAATGTCAAAACTGTGATTGTTCGGATATTCCAAGGCCAATTGACGCTGTAAATTTGCGGTACCAATACCCTTTCCTTTTTGAATTTTTACGGCTGTGCTTTTCGGTTTTGTATTGTAAATTTCAAAATTCAAATGGGAGGGATTTACATTCAAATCAATGCGGATCTTCGCTTTCTCAACACTACCGCTCACCCCATGTTTAAAAGCATTTTCAACCAAGGGTAAAAGCAATAAGGGGGGAATTTGTAGGTTGTTATCGGCTGCATTATAGTTGAAATCAACAGCTATTTTCTCTCCGTAGCGCAGGGTTTCCAATTCTATAAACCCCTGTATCAATTCAATTTCTTTTGATATGGGTATTGCTGATTGATTACCTTGGTAGAGTATAAAATCTAAGAGATCTGACAGTTTTAGTACAACCACCGGCGCTAGATCTGACTTTGAAAGGGTTAGGGCGTAAAGGTTGTTCAAGGTATTGAATAAAAAATGAGGTTGTATTTGACCTTTAAGAAACTTGAGTTCGTTGGTGATTTTTTCTTTTTCAAGCCGTTCAATGCGCTGCTTTTCTTCGAAGCGCGTTTTAACTGCTTTGATTAATAGCATAATTAAGGCATATACATAGGTAGAGGTAAAATACACCGAAAATAAATAGGCCGTATCAGAAAGTATTTCCGTGATGGATTCTTGTACAAAATCTGTTCGTACATAAGGCTCTGCAATATGAACCACGCATATGCGACCTAATGCAGAAAACACATAGATAGTCAGTGCTAAAGACAAACCAAAAAGAAGGTACTTCTTTTTATATAAGAGCTGTGGCAATTGATAATAGTTCAACACATAGGCTGCGAGCATCTGGGCGGGTAAAAAAGCAAGATAGGTAATCAAATGTGGTCTTATGGTACCCGAGTTTAGGGCCGCTAAGACAGCAAACAGTACGAACAGACCCACCCAAAACAAAAGGTGCGTCAGCCACCGCTTCTGCAATATGCTATCTAAGATCGAAGGTTTGGTCATCGCAGTAAATGTAGGTATTTAAGCATATTGCCTTCAAAGAATTCTATGAATAGGTGCTACCTCCCTACGAAAGCTCATTTCCCCTTGATAAATGCGCTAATATGCCGCAACTGTTTTTTTGAAGGTCGTAACACCTTCTTCGTCGATTTTTAGAAAAAGCGGTGCAATGCGTTTTTACATTTACCACATAATCTCAAAAAACGAACAATCATGAGAACACTCATTTTAATTTTAATCAATCTCTATGTAGCCGCCTTAGGGCTGCGGGCCCAAAATTGTAAAGATTTGCTTATGGCCGTGAAAAACAATCAATACGAAAAGGTACAAAGCATGCTGAAAACCGTAAATCCGAATTGCTCTTATGACGGGCGAGATCAACCCAGAAGTCCTTTGGGAATGGCTGCTTTAAACGGCAATTTGGAGATCGGAAAACTGCTATTCAAACACAATGCAAAAGCGAGCTATCGCTTTAAGCGCGATGCGAGTGCCTTAATGATTGCAGCACATAAAGGAGACTACAATTTTGCAAAATATCTTACAGATAAAGGCGCCAAAGTAAACCGAAAAATAGATGGAGACGGTACTCCATTGATGTCGGCGGTTAAAGGAGGCAACAAAGACATTGTCGCTTTACTATTGAAATTAGGTGCCGACCCAAATGCGGATGTTACCGGTGACGGCAATGCCATCTTATTGGCAGGAAAACACGATCGTCTTGACATCTTAAAATTGCTTTTGGTCCATTCTGGCGATATTGATAAAGAAACCGTTGGTGATGGTACCGCTTTGATACATGCTGCGGCCCGTGGTAATTTGACCATGGTAAAAGCCCTTGTCGATCTAGGAGCCAATGTTGAAAAATCTAGCGATCACGATGGAAACCCCTTGATCATGGCTGCCAAAAACGGTCATTTAGAGGTGGTGCGCTATCTTGTTGCTAAAGGAGCCGATGTGAATGTACATGTGAGCGGTGATGAAACCCCATTAATTAGAGCTGCCTGGAGCGGGCATTTAGATGTCGTTAAATACCTGGTAAAACAAGGGGCTGATATTAACAAAACCGTTCGCGATAAGTATTCCATTCTTTCGGAGCGGAGGAACGCACTTAAAATGGCCAGGCATGCAAAGCACGAAAATGTGGTGAACTACCTCATTAATAATGGTGCCAAATAATGCAAATACTCAAAACATAACTCTAGGCGCAATATTTCGCTTCGCCCATTGGTAGATGCTACATCAAAAAAAGATAGGTCAGCAGGACGATCGTACATTTTTGCCGGTGTCATAAAATTCGAGTTGGTGTATTGCGTTCAGTCAAAATTTGTTACTTTTAGTTGGCTTAAGTGCTAATTGCTTGAGATACATGATTTTATAATTCATAAACAATCCATATTATGAGCCGATTAAAAGAACTTAAATATTTTACTTTGGTATTGCTCTTATGCAGCTTTATCGCTGCTGGAGCATTAAGCTCTTGCAGAGACCAAAAGAAAAAAGAAACTACCGAAGAGCAGTCGGAACATCCTGAAGGCGAAGAACACCCAGAAGGTGAAGAACACCCAGAAGGGGAACACCCTGCTAAAGAAGGCGAAGAACACCCAGAAGGGGAAGAACATCCAGAAGGAGAAGAAACACCTAAGGATTCCGTATCAGGGTAAGCTTACCAGTTTATCTGGGTTTTCTTGATTCGCTTTCCTATAGAATGAAAAGAATGTTTTCGGAAAAGCGGGAGTCTCCCCTATTTCCATTACTGGGTATGCCAGAAAGTTGATGGGCCCTGATTTTGGCCCTGGCGTTACCAGCAAGTCTCGACCCCTTGTGAATTCAATGCGATTTGCTGGATGACGGCCAAAATAGTAGGTAGCAAGGGCTGTATATTTATTTGCTTCACTAATATCTACAGGCCACCATTTGCCCTCGGCATAGAATTCTGCCCAACAGTGATAGCCATCGATACCCCCTTCGTTACGATCTGAGGGGATTGACGCCCCAACTGCGAATCGCGATGGAATTCCTGCCGATCTTGCCAGCGAAATAAAGAGCGAATGAAACTCCGTGCAATTGCCTGTCATGGCATCGCAAGCATAAACGGCATCACCTGTGCCGTACTTTCCAGCTTTTATGTAACGCATATTATCTATAATGTAATCGTATAAGGCACGTGCCTTCATGATATTGCCGTCGTTCTGTTTTTGACTAATGATCGAATCAGCCAATATTTGAAACCGATCGCCTACAGGCATTAGCAAACTAGCATTTAGGTAGGGTGTGGGTGAAGTCGCAGCCTCGTAAGGATTCTTTTCTAAGCGTTCAACGTCGTAGACGATTGCCATTTTCTTTCCACTATGTTCTGGGGAAAGCTCCATATACAACACTTTGTTACCATAGCCCTTTTCCTCGAGTATTTGATGTTCTGCAGGTGCATCTAGGGTTAGCAATTCAACAGTTTGAAAGGCGTCACTCTGCGGAACTGGAATCCACATTTTAGCTGATTCTTGTATGTTTGGGAAGGTCACCTCATAACGAAACTCGAACTTATCTTTTCCCTCAACGACACCCAACAAATCGGATGTTGCATTTTGGACCGGCAATCTGTACCAGGTCTTGTCTTTACGCTGTTTCCAAGTATAGAAGGGTTTACCATTAAGTTTGTGAAGGGTCGTTTCGGTAACATTCATACTACCCGGATCACCTTCCAGAAAAAAATCAACATCGTACACATCGCCACTCACGTCGGCAAGATCAACACAGGCAAAATGACGTCTTGGACCCAAATTAGAAAGGTACTCTGTATGCACGCGTACCAATTTCAGGCGCAATTCTTTTCCATCTGCGGTCATATGAAAATAACCACCACCTTCAGCCACCTTCTTGTCAATATTGGCTTTAATACCTTCTTCTATATCGGCAGTCACCACCTTGGGAATGTTTGCGGCTGTAGCTGTCTTTTCCTCCTTTTTCTTTTTTGTACCTGAGTTGCAGGCAGTCAGCAGGCCAAACAACACCACAAAAATGGATCTATGATATTTCATACCATGAAGTAATTAATTGTTGTATGAATTTACGACAATTCCATTTAAACAATGGAAGCGGGCATTGCCTTCAATGTTCAGATAAGGGTTTACAAATGCCCGCGGCAGTAGGGAGAATTGCAAAGCTAGTGATGACGCTTATTTTTTAAATTCCTCTCCTATTTTTTTACCGGCTTTTTCGAAGTCGTCTCCAATTTCCTTAAGCACCGGTTTTAAATCCTTGCCCAATTTTTTTAGTTCTTTTTGCAAAGAGCGAATCCATTTTCTATATTCTTTGTTCGATTTAAACTGCTTGACAGCCTGTTCACCCTCCTTGTAGACCGCTCTTATTCCTTTTTTTATCTTGCTTTTTCCATAGTCCGTTTTTAACTCCACGAGTCCTTTCTTCACATCAACAGCAATTTGCTTTGAAGTAGTCTTGACATTGAATTCAGTACCTAGTACAACGACATCACCATATTGGGTACTAACCGTAAAGCTAGATTCAGCGGGTACAACCGTAAAGAAAGCTTCTCCGCTTAGTTTTACCACCCTATGTTTGAATTCTTTTGCATATGAAATGCTGCTGTTGTGATTAAGAAATACCTGCGAGCCATCAGGAAGCGCCACCGATTCATAATTACTTTCCGTAGTCGTCTCCAAATTTGAGCCGCAAGACACAAGCAGCATCAGCAAACAGCAAAAAATATACTTTGTCATAACCAATCTAAAACGATGCCTTAATTATAGTCAATTTTAATTGATTTGACATTAGGTCACAAATATAAGTTCACATTTCAGCAAATGAGCAAGTGACTATGCGCGCATGCTATGTTTCTTATACGATGAGGGGGTTGTACCTTCAAACTTTTTAAAAGCACTATTAAAAGATGAGAGGCTGTTGAATCCCATATCAAATGCGATAGACGAAATGGTATATTTTTGACTTTCGGTTTCAGTAAGCAATGCTTTAGCATCTTGAATCCGATAATAATTAATAAAATCGTTGAAGTTACGTTTGGCATACTGATTTATGACTTCCGAAGTCTTTTGGGTGCTTTTTTCTAGAAGCTTGCTTAAGCTAGCCAGTGAAAAGTTAGGCTCTAAGTATAACTTCTGACCAACTACCAACACCCCAATTTGTTGGAATAGGGCGGCATTTTCGCTGGTATCGAATGCATCTCCATAGCTGTTCAATGACCTTAGTTTAAAGGCTTTGTAACTCAAGTAATAGATAACCATAGAATAGACGATCGGTCCTACGATATAGGGTATGGTATCTTCTATAATATTCAATACGTAGGAGATCCATATAACGACAAAACCAGCAACCAACATCTGTAGCCATTCCATTAGGGCTAACTGAGATTTTGTGCGCCGCTGTTTGGGATGAACTTGCATCACTTTCCACACTACTCGACCCGATATAAAAATGTAAACCGCCAAATGCAGATAGATGAAAATAATAACGCTGGCAAATAAGGCAATGGCTTGACTATTCGTATCATCAAACCAATCTTTACTCACAAAGAAACTTGTTATGAATAGTACAACGAACGGCGCCAATTCCAAGAAATAAGTTTTGGGTAATTTAAAATTGGAGGTCGTCGTGGCTAAAACATACCATCGCAATAGCGGCCCGATGATCAATAGAAATGATAATCCTGCAAAAATAAATAATGGCTCCAAGTCTTCTCCAAAGTACAGCATGACTGATTTACCAATTCGAAAGGCCATAAAGATTAATATCAAAGCCAGTAAACGGTTTGGCAAGGTTCGCTTCTTAGTGAAAAAGTAAAGGTATACGGCAAAAAACACTCCATGTAGGAGTCCAGCACCACTGATTAGTATAAGAAGTATGTCTAAAAACCCCAATCGAAAACTTTTTTTCGAATTTAACTATATTTCGAGTGCTAGGCTCCCATTTTTTTGACAAAAGAAACCAGACCAATAATATCAAAAAAACGACCGACATCTCCTTTCATAGCTGCAATAATACTATGTTTTGCTATAAGAACACGATTGATAGGTACTTTTGGCTCATGCGTCATTACTGTTATAAGCGCTTTGGCTTTTTTTGACCCGTGGGTATCATAGGTATTCAGTATTCGAACAGCATTCTCTTCGTCGGTAATTTCTCTAAATTTTGGTTTGTGACCCAATTGTTCTATCATAGTTTCCGCAACAGCCCAAACTGACCAGGGGTTTTGACCGGTAACCAAATTCCCATCGTGGCTAATTTTTTCCAAATACATGGCTCCCTGATTAAAACGTGCACCCTGCGCAATCAACTTATCTTCTAAAAGAAAAGGAAATATTGCATCGGCTTCGGGTATAAGTAATAACTCCTCCTCATTGGTAAAACCACTTACGGTTTTGTTTTCCAGTAAGGCATGGCTGCTGTCTAAGGTTACATTGACCAAGGCCGCAGGACCATGGCATACGGCCCCAATGACCTTATCAGATTGATAGTAATTGCGAACAAGAGCTTGAATCGACTTATTTTCAGGAAAATCGAACATAGCTCCTTTGCCTCCAACAAAGAAAACTGCTTTGTATTGCTCTGCTACTACATCTTGTATAGGAATGGTATGGCTTGTTTTGTACTGTGCCAGCGTATCGTTTAAAAAAGCAAAATCATAAGCCCCCATATCTTCATCATCAATAACAACAGGAGGTTTACCCCCTAAGGGACTTGCGATATCAACTTCAAAACCGTTGGCCTGAAACACATAGTACGCCCGTGCCAATTCAGTTAGTTCATAGCCTGTGCTTTTTCCACTACTTCCCATGGTATTGGTGCTGGTGACGACAGCCAAAATCTTGCCTCGAAACGGTTGAATATTTTCAGAAACATAAGGCAGGTTTTCCACCAAGCTAGTTTCGATTGCGGTATCTCTAGGGGGAAGCAAACCTTTAAACCAGAGTGCAAAAGAGACGATTAAGATGAGTAGACCTGTAAAAACAATAAGTACCCATTTAAGTATTCGATATTTTTTCTTCATGATATTTCGTTTTTGATTTTGCGCAAATACGTCATTATACTTCGTAAAACCATTGCGAATGATCATTCCGTCAGTATTAAATGGGCTTGAAGAATCTTGGCTTTGGTGAAGAACCAGTAGCAACTCAGTTATAAGACGCTGGTAAACTAGATGATAAGTCGGCCACGGCTATCAAGTTGACGCTATATCAAAACCGCTCGTACTCAACTACGAAAATATATTTGATTAGGCGCTGCACCTTCGCATAAGAAGTATTTCTGGTAAGTTAGTGAAGCGCCAAATTGTAGCATCACTGGCTAAGCAGTAATGGGAATTTTTAATTTCAATCCTTAATAAAAACCATACAATGTTGCCAGGGTAGATTATCAATATTACGTTCTAGTTTCATGCCGGCTACTTTCATTTCTTTGACCGCTTGTCTTTCGGTCATTTTGTGTAGTTTTTTGATGGGCACCTGATCATCTTCGCCTTTATATTCGATTAAAAACAACTTTCCATTAGGTCGCAACGCTTTGCGAATGGAGGCCATCATCTCAATGGGGAAAGCCAACTCATGATACACATCTACAATGAGCACCTTATCTAAAGAGTTTTCAACGAGTTTCACGCTTTTTTCGCCTCCCTTGACCGTTGTTATCGTATTGACCTGGTCTTTTTTCTTTTTTCTGCGGATTTCAGCCAACATTTCCTCCTGAATATCAACCGCATAGATATGACCTTTTTGAGCTACTTGCGCCATCTTAAAGACGTGGTAGCCTGACCCTGCACCTATATCAGCGATGATATCACCGGTTTGAATATTCATGTTATCTAATAATGTAGTAGTGTTCTCCTCTTTTTCGCGCTCTGGGCGCTCTAGCCAATTCATGCCCTGAAAACCCATCACATGGGCAATTTCTCTACCCATATACCATTTTCCAGTTCCGTTAGCATCGCCCTTTTTGTAGGTATATGATTCATTTTGAACTATGGTTTGACCGTGGCATTGGTACATTGGCAATGCAAGTATCAATAGCGTGAGAATACGTACGGTGGTTTTCATGGCCAATAGATTTCAGGTAATCCAGCACTTTTCAATTGTGCATTGTATTTTGTGATATGCTCAGATTTAATCGATTGTAAGCGAGCTTCTAAAATACGCCATTGCCCCAAATAGTCTTTCGTTACATCGCGTACGCCTTGAGTAACCGGTAAATTGCCCTTGCCGATGCGATTCAAGAAATCCTTAAATTTTATCAGCAGCCGGGCTTCGAACATATAATTGCTTTGAAAAGTCCGCATTTCTTTTTGTAGGATCTTGGCGATCCAGGCATCCAATGTTGCATCAAGGGCTTTGCCATCTGTTATAATATTGGAATCTGTCGTTGCACTTAAAATAAAATTCAACTGTTGTTTGACTTTACGAAGGTCACGTACCCCATTAGTCATTGCCGTGGCACCTGCGTAAATGGACTCCGATATTTGGTCTCGCTCCGAATAGGCTGCCGCTGCATTGGGAACCCTATTCGCAATTCGGGGGTCAATCTTTATTTCAAAATCTTGGGTTTGACTGTACTCCCCAACTTTGAATCGTACCTTGTATTTGCCGGGAGCTGCATTATAAGCGGTTAAATCACGATTGGTAGTATATAGTTCTTTTAAACAATCAAACCTACCTACCTTCATATTCCAATGATAGCGATGCGCACCAATGCTCCTTTTTAATTGCTTTTTTACCAAGGTGTCGCAGCCCACTTGCAGATTGTTTGTGAATTCGGAGTGGATCGGAACATCTTGCTCATTGAGAATTTCAAGTGACATGGCTAGGTCTTCAGGCACCTGCTTATTCAGCACATAGTGTATTTGCAAGCCCTGCGGCGGATTCTCACCATAGCCGCCATCAATACTATAAGCCACCGAAAGTTCGGCATGAACATCACGGGGTTGGTACAAATAATATGACGCATTGGCTATAGTTTCTGAAAGCTGATGCAGGGGTGTTAAATCATCGAGTATCCACAGTGCCCTACCTTGAGTAGCTACGACCAAATCTTTGCGTTTGACCCGTAAATCAGTAATGGGTACTTCGGGCAGATTGTTCTGCAAGGGTTGCCAATTGCCGCCATCATTGAAAGAAACAAAAACGCCCGTTTCTGTACCCGCATAGAGTAATCCCTTCCTATCTGGATCTTCACGAACTGTTCTAGCGAAGGTGTCGGCGGGCAAGCCATTGACTATTTTTTGCCATGAAGCACCATAGTCATGCGTCTTGTATATATGCGGCGTAAAATCGTTCATTTTATAACCAGCAACGGCGATATAAGCGGTTGCAGCATCATGAGGTGAGGGTTCTACGACATTGATGATGCTTTCTTTTAACCCCTTTGGGGTGACATTGACCCAGGTTTTTCCACCGTCTTGCGTCAGATGAACCAACCCATCATCAGAACCCACCCAAATAACACCTTCGGTAAGCGGAGATTCTTCAATGTTAAAAAGGTTATTATAGCTTTCAGCAGTTATTTGTTCATTGGAAATGGGCTTTCCGCCTTTGCCTTGATGTTCTTTGTCGTTACGGGTAAGGTCTTCACTGATGACCTTCCAAGTGACCCCTCGATCGGTAGACTTCATCATATATTGCGAACCATAATAAATCACCTTTGGGTCGTGAGGGGAAACAATAACAGGCCCATTCCAGTTGGCCCGATATTTCAAGTTTTTTGGTTGCTCTCCTGTTACTCTAGTTGGATAAGGCATTACTGTTCTGGTATTGTCAATATCACGGTCCCATTCTACAAAATTACTGGCAAAGTATGTAGAATATACATACCTGGGGTTATCAGGATCTAAAGCCACGGTCGACGATTCTCCGGCCCGCATCACGTCCCAATGCATAGCTCCTATGCCATCATCTACCACGCGACTATCAATGGCAATAGTGCTATTATCTTGCTGACCTGAATAGACGCGGTACGGATGGCCGTTATCGGTAATCAACCGATAGAATTGCCCGGTAGGTTGGTTATACATGCTCGACCAAGTTGCTCCACCGTTAAAAGTTACCGATCCTCCCCCATCATTTGCATTTACCATAATATCACTATTGTTCGGATTGATCCACATATCATGATGGTCAACGTGGCTTCCGCGTATTCCCTTAAAGGTTTTCCCGCCATCTATCGATTTCATAGCAAAACTGTTCATTACCCACAGTTCGTCTTCATCATTCGGGTCAGCTATAATATGCATATAATACCAAGATCGCGCATAGGTAGTGGCATCATTGGTGGTTTGTTTAAAACTCTCCCCTCCATCGTCAGATCGATAAACGCCAGCCTTATCGCCAAGAGCATCAATGGCGATATACACAATCTTAGAATTCGCCGGCGAAATCGAAACACCCATTTTACCTTTTAATTTGGGTAACCCTTTTGTAATTTCTTTCCAAGTTTTACCAGCATCGGTTGTTTTGTAAATTCGACTGCCCGGCCCACCGCTTTGTACTACCCAGGGCTTTCGGTGAAAATCCCATGAAGCTACCATCATTATATTCGGGTTGTGGGCGTCAACGGTCATATCAACTATTCCAGAATTGGCATTGACATAAAGTATCTTCTCCCAACTAACACAGCCATCCTCTGAAAGATATACACCGCGTTCTTCGTTTGGCCCCCAAGGATTTCCCTGGGCCGCTACGTACACCTTATCAGGATTCGTTGGATGCACATAGACATTGCTGATATGACGTGTAGCCGCCAGGCCCATGTGTTTCCAGGTCTGGCCTGCATCAGTAGACTTATAGATGCCATCACCATGTGAGGTTTTCACACCGCGTACCGGAGATTCTCCGGTGCCCACATAAATAATGTTGGGGTCGGAAGGTGCTAGGGTGATATCACCAATACCAGTTGTATTAAAAAATCCGTCGGAGATATTTTTCCAGGTAACTCCCCCATCAGTGGTTTTCCAAACACCTCCGCCGGTAGCACCCATATAATAGGTAAAAATGTCTTCTGGTATGCCAGTAACGGTGGTAGACCTTCCTCCTCGAAAAGGACCGATGTTTCGATATTTCATTGATTCATAATGTTTTTCTGAAATGACTGGTGTAGTGCTTTTTTTCTTGCGTTGGCCATAGGTGCTAACAAGGGAACAAAGAACTAGGACTAGTGAATAGACAATGATTCTCATAGGGTTGGTTATTTAATCGTACAACATGATTTTCCGTTATTTACTGTAGCAGTATCACGGTCCTGTTAAGGAACTAATAAGATAAAGTAATTTCGGTACAAGTACAAGATGGGTTTTGGCTTTGAGAAGTATTTCAAGATTAGCCATGAACTTTGGGTGCAACTCAGAATAGCGTGGCCTCAGCCGACAATTACCAAAACTGAATTAAACCCTTATTTACAGCAATTTCTTGCTAAAGGATATGACATTACAATTGCGGTGTGGTAGGGGCTATCTCTGCTGCAGGAGCACTATTATCACCGACAGATTTTCGACAAGTTATTTGAAAGCAGTACTCATGCTGCCTTCCTGTTTTTCTTGCTATGAAATACGGTAGAGGTGCATTATCCTATCTGGACTCTGCCAAGATTTTCTAAGGGCTCTAATAGGCGTACAATCAAAGAAATTGTAGTCTGAGAATTTTGTCGTAGGCTAGAACTATAGCGCAACAGCAATCAGCAAGTAATTCAACGCTTCCCCTTTTTGTCGGCATCGACCAACTTATCGTCTTGCCACCGTCCACCAGTAACGATATCCCCATCGGCATCAAAGAATTTACCAGTGCCACTGCGTTTGTCTTCTTTCCATTCGCCGGCATACTTTTCACCATTTGGCCAGTAATAGGTGCCAAAACCACTGCGCTTATCGCCCTCATAGGTTCCCACATAATACTGTCCATCAGCCCAGTAAAAAGTTCCTTCACCTTGACGTTGATTGTCTTTCCATTCACCCTCGTAGCGACTACCCGTATCCAATAACGCAATACCAAATCCATTAGCCTGACCATTTTTTACCTGTCCTACGTAATGCAATTGATTCCCTTTTTTACTTTTGAAGGTTAGGTATTCTCCAAAAGACTTCTGTTTTAACTGACGACTTAATCGCGTTAATTGTACCCTTGTTTTTTCAAGAACAAAGTTCAAAGAGTCATAGGCACGTAATTCTGGTATCTGCACTGCAGTTTCGGTCTGTAAAGAATCTGGGTTAATTTCTTCTTTCCTTGCGCTTTTTTCTCCCACCTTTTCAGCCTTTAAAAGCTTCTCGGCAAGCGCAATACGGAGGGGAATGTACATTCTATTTTCTGTACTGCCGCTTAAAGTTTCGTTGTAGGAACGTATCGCCGTATTGTAATCTCCTTTTAGCAATACAGAATCAATTCTAGATAGTTTTTGGTAAGCCGTAAACTCCGCTGCTAGGCGCGACTCATTTTGTTGTGATGCCTGTAATTCGTTCTTTAAATTGTTCGTATTGAACAAGAGAAAAATGACCATAGAGGCAGCCAGTATGAACAAGATATATGGAAAAATAACTTTTTTCTTCATTGTTTTGGTAAAGTTGAACTAGGGTAAGTACGAATTAATCGTTCAAATGGATTTCGGGAAGCTTATTTTTTACCTTTCTGAAGTCAGGAGAATAGTAAAGATGCACTCTTCCTGTATAGGATTGTTTGAAAATACCGCCGTTATTAAGGTCTTGCCCCATAGAATACATAAAGCCAGCAGCTACCGTTAAACGCGGTGTTAAAATATAGCCCAAGGTGGTGGTCAGCCGCAAATCTTCCATTGGGCTTGCCACTACAGTTTTACCGCTTTGCATGATCAATTCTGCCTCTGGTGCAATATATAAGGTTTTGGGTTTTAACTTATGGTGATTCAATGGAACTTTGGCGCGTAACATATACCGCCACCTGTTCCGGTAGGTATACTCACTATTTTCTTGAAAACCTTGTGTCCACCTATGTTCGATTCTGATACGATGGTAGATCATGGCACGATATACCTCTTGTGCAAATTGGTATTGATGCCAAATACGAAATTCGGGCACCACATTACGATCAGCCGACTCGTGATCGGTATTGAAATTTATACGCAAAACACCCCCAAGACTGAAATTGACCTTTTTAGAATAGATGTATCCAAGAGCGTGACGATTATAGATTTGTGCAATTTGACCAATATGGTTCACACTTCCGGTTTCTTCAAATCGGAAGTGGGTTTGTGCATCCCAAAACAAACGCTTTGAAACACGAATTTTACCATAAGTATTAAACCACATTTTGGTTGTGGGTTCTTTATATTTCGATTCACCGGGCAGTACTGCACCGTCTTGAGCGAAGCCTGACGAAACCACTAAGCATAGTAGCGCCACTAAAGTAAAATAACGAATGTTCAACTTTTTCATGCTTTACTGGTCCGCTTTCTTAGGTTGAACATTGAGCAATTGCAAAATGATGTTAGGGTCTTTCTCACGACGTAGCTTCCGCTCTAGCTTTTTGGTTTCTTCCGTTCGAAGCTCACGCATTCGCTGGGTTGATTGCTGTATCTCCTCATTAAGAATACCAGCATTTTCACAATTCAATTCATCAGTAGCTTTTTTGAGAAAATAAGGCATAAGTACCTTGTTAAAAGCCGTGGTAAGGCGTTTTTTAACTTCTTCATCCATGACCACTGCCATAAATGGGTTCCATACAGCGTCTTGATAAAGCGAATCAATTTCTGAGGTTTGCGTGGGCAAGGCCGTAATCGTCATAGACAAAGCTGATAGTTCCGCGAGGCAACTTTTTAAAGTTTCGCCATATTCCAATTTTTCCTTTTGATCTTTGAGGGAAGCATAGGTGCTCAAAGATGCATCGGCCAAGGTTTCAATATTTTTCAGCGCTTTGGTATGAGCTATGGGCAGGTCAGTTAGTGTGTCTATCTGAGTGACCAGTAGTTGATTTTGCTGTATAAGATTCTCCTCCAAGGCTACAAGTGTTGCTGCGTCTGCGGTGGTAGTCAATCGCGCTTGTAGTGCCTTTTGTATAGTCTCCAAACTCTTTTCAGCATAGCGTGCCAATTGGGCTAAAGTCTCGAGATTATCTCCTACAAAATTAAACGAATCGGCGTTGGGTAAGATGAACGTTTTTTTGTCACCAAGGCTGTCACTCGCTACTTCGACCAGTGTTTTCGGTTTGCCTTTGGGCCAAAGCGAAGCAATAAATGTATCACGACGTATGAAGGCAAGTACATCTTGATCTGCCAGCTCAACATAGCGTTGTATTGGGCTTAAAAAATCTTCCTCAATCTTAGCCGCGCAATTGTAATAATAGCGAGCATCTGCATCCGAACGTTTCAATATATTCAGATGGCTATTGTTTAATAGAGAATTACCTATGGCTTCTGCACTTCTATAGGTCTCGATTATACGTTTAGTATTCTCAAGCGCTACAGAATCCATAGTATAATACGGCAGCTGTACCTTAAATTTGGGTGTGAAATCGGCGGTACCCAATTTTGATAAAATGCCATCAATTTTCTGATAGTACGCGGCATTAGCCGCCAAGAGTTTGGGCAAATTTCCGTTGAGTACAGCGGAACGTGATCTTCCAACCAAGGTATTTTCTATTACCTTGAGGTAGCGTGCATCAAGACTGACAACTTCGTATGCCTCAGCTTGACCGTCAAAAACTGGAATTTCTTTGGTTTCCCCCCCGTCAATTAATTGTATTTTTTGTAACACCCCTTCTTCAAAAATCCAACTCTCTGCATTCTCTACCCCTTCCACATCGTAAGAAGACCACTCATCGTGCGCCAAGCCATTCCTTAAGAACCGACCCACTAGAATTGCATCTTCATTTTCAATTTGAAAGTTTTGCTGCGGCACTCCATTTTCAAAGGTGATATCACTTTTAAAAAGGCTCTTCTCCTTTTCTGAATC
Organism: Maribacter sp.; assembly: GCF_039974175.1. Classification (GTDB taxonomy): domain Bacteria; phylum Bacteroidota; class Bacteroidia; order Flavobacteriales; family Flavobacteriaceae; genus Maribacter_C. The sequence continues at coordinate 759,024 of NZ_JBDWJN010000010.1, read as the reverse complement.
TTTTATCTTACTGACTTCGTATGTCCATAAGCCATCAGGCTCCCCATTCTTGATCTGGCCACTCCCCTCTTCCTGTGTGCCACTGATCAGCACGCGATATTCATAGTCTACAACTTTACTTTGACTATCAGATTGAAATTCGCCGAATTGAAAGCGCCAAGGCCCATTAGCGGAACCCTCCTTAAAATCTCCTTTAAACAAAAAAGAAATATCTTCTTTCTTTAACAAGGCTTCTAAGCTAGAACGTTTTAATTGAAAGGGACCGTCTAATATGGTATCCTTATCGACAATCTTGTATTCGTAAATGGCATCACCCGTGAAGCTATCTACTTGCAGGGTGCCACGATATTCGACTCTTTCTTGAGCAAGTAAGGTATTGGAGAGGCAGAAAAAGCAAATCGCTAAAACCAACAAATAATTCTTCTGGATTGGAATCATCCCGCAAAAAAAATGAATTTAATTGTATATATGAGGTATAATACGAAAAATTCAGGGCTTTGGATTTCCGTAAAGACAACTTCTAACACCTATCTTAAAATTTGCATTGAAATGCTATTTCAAAAAAGCCCGAAGTTGGGTATCTGCATAGTACGAATTAATTACTTGCCAGTTGTTCACCTTCATAGGTAACCCGATAAATGGCGTCGCCGAAATCATCAGAAATCAATAAAGAGCCGTCTGCTAAAAACAACAGATCAACAGGTCGACCAAAGCGTTCTTGTGATTCTTCATCGAGCCAACCTTCTAAAAAGGTGTCGTATGCCACTGACTTGCCATCTTCTAATTGTACTAAACTGATTTTATAACCCACCTTTTTTGAACGGTTCCAAGAGCCGTGCTCCGCAATAAAGGCGAAGTTTTTATACTTCTCCGGAAACATATTGCCTGTATAGAATTTGACCCCTAGTGGCGCTACGTGGGCACCCAGTGCCTGAACAGGAGCTATAAAATCGGAACATGGACGTTGATCGCCATACTCGGGATCTTTCACAACGCCGCCATGGCAAAACGGATATCCAAAATGTTGACCAGCCTCAGTAACACGATTCAATTCGCAAGGAGGAATATCATCGCCCAACATGTCTCTCCCATTATCAGTAAAATACATTTCTTTGGTTTCAGGATGCCAAGTGAAGCCAACCGTATTTCGAACGCCATGGGCATATATTTCGCGATTGCTTCCGTCTGGGTCCATTCGCGTGATGCTAGCAAAGCGCTTGTCTGTAACCGTAGAATCGCAAATATTGCAAGGTGCGCCAACAGGAACATACAATTTTTCATCTGGACCAAAGGCGATGTATTTCCAACCGTGATGAAATTCGGTAGGGTAATCGTCGTAGACCACAGTAGGTTTTGGCATGCTGTCTAATTGTGATTCTATATTATCGTAACGCAACAATCTGCCTACTTCGGCAACATACAAGGAACCGTTATTATACGCAATTCCGTTAGGCATTTCTAGGGTAGTGTCTATGACAACAACACGGTCTGCACGAAAATCTTTATCCCTATCCTGAATAGCATATACCTTGTTTTCATTACGAGTTCCTACGAAAAGCGTACCGTTCTCCCCCATTGCCATAGAACGCGCCCCATCAATGCTGTCGGCAAATACTTCTATTTTAAACCCTTCAGGTAGCTTGAGCTTATCAATGGGAAGTACAGATGCAGATTCTTCATATTGCACCAATGGCTCGGGTTCAACTTGTTTTTCCTTCTGTTCTTTGCAAGCCAAAAAGCAGCAAAAAGCAGCAAGTAATAGTACACTTTGGATATTAAAAAGTCTTGTTTTCATGTGTTTTCGAATTGGATACCTTCTAATCAAAAATACCATCTTCTGATCAATTAGCAATTCCTATTCGTGATAAATCTATTTTAACGGAATGAGGATGCCGTTGGTAGGCTTAGTAATGGCTTTTTATTCCTATTTTAGCACTGAACAACTATCCCGATTATGAGAAAAGCAAACTTCAGATTACTACAAACCACATTGATTTTAACTTTCTTGGTATCGAGCGCACTTTCTGCGCAATACCAAATGGGAGGTCTAGCCCTTTATACGGTACGTGACGACATGGCCACGAATGCCAAAGCTACATTGCAGGCCGTTGCGGAAACCGGGTATCGAAATATCGAAGCCGCCGGATATAAAGACGGCTCATACTACGGAATGGCTCCTAAAGAGTTTAAGGCATATCTAAGGCAATTGGACTTAAAACCGATTAGCACGCATCAGTCTGATGTTACCCTTGACAATATGAATACCATGTTCGCTGATGCCAAAGCAGCAGGGTTTAAGTATTTCGTAATACCCATTCCTCCCATGGGTTTGTTTAACTACGACGCAACTACTCAAACGATGGGCATGACCGGAACCGTCGAAAATTTGGCCAAGATCATCGATACCATGGGTGAAAGTGCCCATAAGGCCGGGCTGAAATTGCTTTACCACAATCACGACTTCGAATTCAAGAAAAATGAAAATGGCGTCGTTCCTATCGATTATCTCTTAGAAAACTGTAATCCAAAATATGTAAATTTTCAAATGGATTTGTTTTGGGTTACCAAAGCTGGGGCTGACCCGATAGCGTACTTTAAAAGGTACCCCAAACGTTTTAAAATGTGGCATGTGAAAGATATGGATGACCAAGGCCGATTTGCCCCCGTCGGAAAAGGAAATATTGATTTCAAAAAGATTCTAAAGCAAAAGTACTTGTCTGGAATGAAATTTTACATGGTGGAGCAAGATCAGACTTTTGATAACATGAAACCACTCGATGCCATTAAAATTAGTCATCAGGCTATTAAGCGAATGGGGTTTAAATAGTTTTACAAATACCGCTGTAAGTTCTCCTTGAAATAGGCAGCACTATCAGTAATACTTTGCATCGAATTGCTTGCGAAATTACTACCTTGTTCTAAATAATAGTATTGCAGTGCGTCGGTGTCGATTTTAGAGAGCATGTCGATATAGTCTATAGAACCATTTCCTAGTTCGGTATAATCACGAGTAACTTTGTCCATATCTTTGATATGCCACATCACATAACGTCCCGGATGCGCTGCGATAAGTTCCTGCGGACTCTTTTTGGAAGAATGTTCTACCCAATACATGTCCATTTGCAATTTTACAAGTGCAGGGTCAGTATCATATAATATACTGTCATATCCGTTTTCACCGTGATGGTCAGTAAATTCAAAATCATGGTTGTGATAAGCAAAACCTAATCCTGCACTGGTCACCTGCTCCCCTATGACATTCAGTTTCTCAGCCAGTAATTTGAAATTTTCAATGGTTCTGTATTCTGGCGCCAGCCATGGCCAAGTGATATAGCTTTTATCTAAGGCTTTGGCTCCGGTAATACATTGGTCTACAAAACGCTTGAGCTCATCAGCTGACTTTTCGAAATAGTCTGAAAACCCATAATGCCCACTAGTAGCTGTCAATTGTAAATCTTCTAGAATTTTTTTAAAATCAGCAGAGCTGTACCCATAATACATATCTTTCTCGCCGTCATAACCATAGGTTTCCAAATCTTGATATCCCAAGGCCGCTACTTTTTTTAAACTCTCCAACGGATCTTTGGCCATAGCGTCACGTATGGTAAAAAGTTGAAGTCCCATCTTAAATTTTGGTTTGTTTTCCATGGCGAAACATGCTATTGGTAACATTGATGCCGAAATCAAAACACCTGATTGCTTTATAAAATTTCTTCGGCTAGTAGCTTGTTTGTTTCCCTGCATCATATGTATTAGTTTAATTACCCGAAACCAAATATAACTTATATTCTCTCATTTTCCTTTTTTAGAATTAAGTCTACTAATTTGTACCTTAGGTGTGATATATTAAACAATTACGATGCTTTCCCAAACGCAAATAGAAACGCTTGATAGCGATGGCTATCTTTCTCTCGGTCAGCTGTTATCCTATGCCGAAGTAGATTTAGTAAATAACCGTATTGATGAGCTGATTGCTCTAGAAGGAAGGAATGCCGGTTCAGAGTTGTTTGATTCTAAATACATTCGCCACCCCCAAGAAGAAGGTGCCTATCGCTTGGCCAATTTGGTCAACAAAGGTGCAATTTTCGATATTTTCTATACCCATCCTAAAGTGCTTGCTGCAATAGAAGCTGTTTTAGGAAATCAATTCAAACTTTCTTCTTTGAACTATAGGGCAGCCAAGCCGGGCCAGGGACTCCAAAAACTGCATGTTGATTTTGGAAATTCTGTACCTGACGGAGAATACAAAGTCTGCAATACCATTTGGCTTTTAGATGATTTTACAAAGCATAATGGCGCCACTCGAATTGTACCTGGTACGCATAAATTAAAACAATTGCCGCAAGAGGCTATGACCGATAATAGTCTGCCGCACCCCGATGAGATTTTGATTCAGGGTCTAGCTGGTTCGGTATTCCTATTTAATTCACATGTGTGGCACGGTGGAACTAACAATAGAACAGATAAATATCGAAGAAGTATACATAGTTATTTTTGTGCAACCGACCAACCACAACAACTCGATCAGAGACAATATATAACACCTGAGACACGAAATAGAATTGGTATATCTGCCCAAAAAATATTAGACGTATTATAATGTTTGCGGTAGCGGTTACTCTCGTCAAACCAAAATTACTATACTGTAAACTTTATCCCTATCGTTACCTTCTTTTGAGGTGCTGGAGTTATATAGATATTTCACCAACACCTTCAATTTTCTGTAAAAATTATTGTAAAAAAGTAAGCTTCACCCCGGTGGCAGCTCTTAGTTAAGAATTTCCAATTTTTTATTGCTTATCGTAAAACGCTATATTTATAAGATGAAGCCCGTTGTACAAATTTCACTTGATCTTACAAATATTGAAGAAGCTTTGGAAACGGCTACTATGGCTTTGCGCGCTGGGGTCGATTGGTTAGAAGCTGGTACCCCTCTACTACTGGCAGAGGGTCTACACGGCGTACGAAAATTACGAGCGGCTTTTCCATCAACACCTATAGTTGCAGATCTCAAAACGATGGACGGCGGTTATTTGGAAACCGAAATGATGGCCAAGGCTGGCGCAACCCACGTGGTGGTTATGGCAAGGGCACATGAAGAAACGATAAAAGTAGTGGTTCAGGCCGGCAAAGATTATGGTGTTAAAGTTATGGGCGACAACCTTGGCTGTTCCGATATGGTCGAAGGTGCCCAATGGCTTGAAAAATTGGGATGCGATTATATCATTCATCACATAGGATATGACGAACGTCGAGGCATTGCCGCAAGCGGAATGCGCATGCCGAGTCCGTTAGATCAGTTACGGGAGGTGGTAGAAGCAGTCAACATTCCTGTTCAGGCTGTCGGAGGCTTATCTTTGGAGCAGGCTTTGCAATGCCCCACCTATGGGGCACCTATGGTCGTACTTGGGGCTCCCCTCACCATTGATGCTGACGCTTTCAAAACAGCGGAGGGCGATTTGGAAAGTTCACTTCGCCTGATATGTGCTAAAATTCATTCCTAAGAAAGTGTCTAGTTACTGAATATAAAAAACATATGAAATCTATTGCAGTTGTTAATTATGCCGAGGCCAAAGGAAGTGTTGAGCTCCGTGAAATCTCAAAACCAACAATAGGCGCTGATGATATACTTTTGGAAGTGGCTAAGGTAGGCGTCTGTGGCAGTGATCTACACCAATGGAGTGCGGACCATAGCTGGGAAGTCAACTACCCTGTGGTGCTAGGTCATGAATTTGGAGGGCATATTGTCGAATTGGGGAGCGATGTTTCAGGATGGAAAGAGGGCGATCGGGTGGTAAGCGAAACAGCTGCCGTTATTAACAATACCAGTCCGCTTTCAAGGCAGGGACTTTATAATTTAGACCCATCAAGAAAAGGTTTTGGGTATGGCGTTGACGGGGCTATGACTCGTTTTGTAAGAGTGCCTGCACGATGCTTGCATAAGGTTCCTGAAAATTTGCCATTTGAGCAGGCCTGTTTAACAGAACCTTGTTCCGTGGCCTACAATGCTGTTTTAGTGAACTCACGAATTCGACCTGGCGATCGGGTGTTGGTTTTAGGTCCGGGTACGATTGGTATTCTTTGTGCGGCTATGGCTAGACTAGCAGGAGCTGAAGTAGCAATCGTAGGGTTGCCTACCGATGCTGGTCGCTTACAAATTGCGAAACAATACGGGTGCAATACCATTATTGGAGATGCTTCTGACTGGGCCTATAAACATGATGGTATGGGTGTCGATTGTGTTATAGATGCCGCAGGTGTTAGTACAACATTGCGCTTGGCCTTATCGTATGTGCGCCCCAATGGACATATTACCAAAGTTGGATGGGGCCCGCAGCCTATGAATTTCTCTCTAGACCCTTTGGTTCAGAAAAATGTGACTTTGCAAGGCAGTTTTAGTCATAATTGGCCTATTTGGGAGAAGGTATTGTTCCTCTTATCTTCTGGCAGTTTGGATGTGCGACCCATCATAGGTGGAGTTTGGAAATTGAACGAATGGAAAGAAGCCTTTGAACAGATGTATTCGGGAAAAGTGGTAAAAAGTGTTTTAACCCCAAATTAAAATAATGCGGTTACAAGATAAAGTAATACTAATCACAGGAAGCTATACTGGCATAGGTAGGGCTATTGCAAGACAGAGTATAAAAGAAGGCGCCAAGGTGGTACTGAATGGTCTACGTGAGGAACTGGGTCAAGAACTAATGCAAGAGTTCGAGACGGATAGCGTTACTCATCTCACTATTGACATTACAGATACAGGCGCTCCTGAGAAATTGGTCAATAAAGCCATTGCTGCTTTTGGTAGGTTAGATGCCGTAGTAAACAATGCGGCCATCGTGGCATCTTCAAATATGGATACCACCACGGTGCCCTATTTGGAGCGAATGCTAGCCGTAAACACCATTGCCCCTTTCGCTATCATACAGGCGGCGCTGCCCCATTTGGAAATTTCTCGGGGGAATGTCGTGAACATCGGTTCTATTAATTCATGGAGTGGTGAACCTAATTTATTGGCCTATAGCATTTCCAAAGGGGCACTGATGACTTTAAGTCGTAATTTGGGCGATACACTGTTTCGAGAAAAAGGAGTACGGATCAACCAAATTAACCCAGGATGGATACTTACAGAACATGAGTTCGTTAATCAACGAGAACAAGGAAAGCCTGAAGATTGGCATAAAACTCTGCCCGATGTTTTTGCCCCGGCGAAAAGGCTGTTCAAACCCGAAGAGCTCGCTATGGCCGCTATTTATCTAATGTCAGATGAATCTGGCCCAATAAGCGGACAAGTTATTGAGGTAGAACAGTTTCCAATAATCGGAAGAAACCCTCCGAAGTAATCATATATAACAAATTTGATAAGTGCCAAAATTAGCCGTATTTCCTAAAGCTTTCATGAATGCCTTGTGTAAGGATGGAACAATGACCGTCTCAGAATGGATTAGTCTGGCTTGCGACTTGCATGTTGATGGTTTGGAATGGTACGCTGGTTTTTTGGAGATGGCAGATAAGACGAAGTGGTCTGAATTTCGAAAGCAAGTTGAACAACACGGAAAGCAAATTCCCATGCTTTGTTGTTCGCCTGATTTTACGCATCCTGATGCTCTTTTTCGTAACAAGGAAATTGAAAAACAGAAACGCTGGCTTGAAATGACTAGCGCGCTTGGCGGCTCATTTTGTAGAGTGCTTTCAGGGCAAAGACGACCTGAGCTTTCGCTAACAGAAGGCGTACATCTGGCTGCGGAATGCATCAATGCATGTTTGCCCTATGCTCAAGATCTCGGCATTACCCTGATTTTGGAAAATCATTATAAAGACGATTTTTGGGAATATCCTGAGTTTGCTCAAAAGATGGATGTGTTTTGTGAATTAGTTGATCAAATTGACCATCCGAACTTTGGCGTCAATTTCGATCCTAGCAATGCGTTTTTGGCAGGGGAAGAACCTTTGGAACTTTTGTACCGAATTTCAAATCGAGTAGTCACCATGCACGCAAGCGATCGGTATCTGATTAGCGGTACCATTGCCGATCTTCGCAAGGAAGAAAATGGAACTATGGGCTATGCAAAAAGACTGAGACATGGTGAAATTGGCAAAGGCCTTAATGACTACGATGCTATTTTCAAAGAATTAAGGCGTGTAGGTTTCAATGGCTGGATCAGCATTGAAGATGGTGTTGACGGAATGGACCAATTAGAACGCAGTGTGGCTTTCTTACGAAAGAAGATAAAAACATACTGGCCAGATTTTGATTAGTGAACTACACTATCACTTATGTGGTCGCAAATAAAACTGGTCAAAACAACCTTACAGTATCCCTTCGGTCACTGATCTTAAAGTTTTTTTACGATTTGTTCTTCCGAAGTAACGCCCGATGGTAGTTCGATAAGCTTGAAATTTCTAAAATGAATCTCGGCTCCTTCTGACTCCAAGCACAGGTATCCCTTTTTGATGCTGGCATTGCGAATACCATTGACGAACTTTCCGTTTACAGAAAGTTTTATGGTTCCGTCTACACAAATTACCGTATAGCTATTCCAAATTTCTTTGCCCTTAGCCCGATTCTCTATAGACTTGCTACGCGTTCCTCTCGGGTTATCAGGAATGGTCACTACTCCTCCGACTCCAAAAAGCTCGCCGTGTACATATGCAATGGGCGGTTTTTTCCCTTCACGGGTATTTAAATTCACCCAATCGAGTTCCAGCATCTGCACCTCTACCCCACCAGGAAGACGTGATTCTGGATCTGGTGTGGCATCGCTCCAAACAAATACGCCAGAGTTACCACCAGCTTCCATATGCCTCCATTCTACCTGCAGAATAAAGTTTTCATACTGCTTTTCAGATCGCATAACCCCAATGGGAAGACCCTTACATATAAGCAGGTCCGCTTCGGTTCGCCAGGTGTCAGCATCCGTATTGACATTGATCCAATGGATAGGTTTTTCAGCCCCCTCAGCGTCGGAGACCAAACTATCTAAAGCAATTTCCTTTCCAAAAACTATATCTGGTGCTTGACCAAATACAAATACGGCAGAGCAAATACAATATGCGAAATGAATAACAAAGTTTTTCATACTAGAAGGAATCTATATAAATTTTGTTTTGCCTGGAACGGCGACCGGGGGCATTTTATATTCATGATTCCAATGGTACTCCTCGAAATTGGGTCCCATAGATTCGTTTGAATGGAGTGCTTCTTCCCATCCAATTTCTTGTCCCGTATAACCTGCGGTTCGTGCAAGAATTGCCATCATGGTACTATTCGCCATTTTTTCGCCATCGTTTATTGCGTTGCCACTGCGAATTGCTGCAAAGAGTTGATCGTGTTCTGCCTGAAACATGTCATTCTTTTCACCACGGTATTCCCAGGCACTTTTGCCAGTCATACGGGCTTTACCATATAGGTTCAATTGTGCGCACCCTTCCGTACCAAAGACTTCAAGTGTATTGCGACCTTTTGTATTGGCCTGCTGCCTTGTAAATAGATATGATTTTGAACCATTGGCATACTCGTATTCTACAGCAAAATGATCATAGATATTACCGTATTTTTCGTGTACACGTACTTGTCTTCCGCCTGTACCTACCGCTTTTATAGGCATCTCGTCAGCCATCGACCAAGAGATTAAATCACAGCTGTGCACAGATTGTTCAACGATAAAATCGCCCGACAACCAGTTGTAATAATACCAATTGCGCATCTGATGTGTCATCTCTGTCCATTCAGGTTGGCGGTCCTTATACCACAATTCTCCCCCGTGGCGAAATGCAGTGACTGATCTTATTTCTCCAATATCTCCGTTAGAAACTCTTCCCATGATTGCTCTATTCATGAGATCGTGACGGTAACAGAAGCCGGAGACCACACTGAGGTTTTTGGCCTTGGCCTGTTTTGCGGCTTCAAGTACTTTACGAATACCCGGTGCATCAACGGCAACAGGTTTCTCACAAAAAACATGTTTATCGGCCTTGATAGCGGCAATCAAATGGTCTGGTCTAAAAGCAGGTGGCGTTGTTAGTAACACCACATCAACTCCTGAATCTATGACTTTTTGATAGGCATCAAAACCAACAAACTTATGTGCTTTGTCTACCTTAAGTTGATCTGGTTTGATTTTGGCAAGTTCGGTCAAAGAACCCTCTAAACGATCTTCAAAAACATCGCCCATTGCCGTTAATACAACATTGGGGTCTGCGTGTAATGCTTGAGACGCCGCTCCAGTGCCACGACCTCCACAACCAATAAGTCCCACTTTTAATACCGTATCCTTTGTAGTCTTTGTGGAAGCGTATAAGCCCACAGGATACGTGATGGAACTACCAACAAGTACGATCCCTGATTTTTTAAGAAATGTTCTGCGACTGGAATCTGATTTTATATTGTTCGTTTTATCCCCCATACCCCTAAAGTTTTGTCATTGTAGATTAAATATACTGAATATTCAATCTACCCCAAAGAGTATATGTTGTTTACATAGCCTACTGATTCGAATTGCTAGCTATAGCAAGTTTATTACATGTATTAATGAATCATCTCAGCTCAAATTCGCGAGGCAATAAGATCGTTCGGAATATGTGATTGTTTCTCTGAAAGCCCAGTGGTTTTTAAAAAGCCATTGGAAAACAACTTTTGCATGTCAGCGGTAAGCAAGGCACTTCTACACATTTTCCACTTTTTAGCATCGATCCCATACATATGGTCTACAAGTCCGTTGAAACCCCAATCAGAATTTTTACCCCAATGCATGGTAAAGGGAATGTTGTTCGCCTTTAATGCTTCAATCATCTTTTTGGAGATTTCTTTCAGTCCAATAAGATTATTTGACTTCTTCCATAAAACGCCATCTATTTCGATCATGCATGTAATTGGAAAGCGTGTAAAGGCCAAGGTTGCCTTTGATTTTTTGACAAAGCGCATCGCAAATATTCCCGGAATCGGTCCTTCGTTTATAGTCACATCGGCCAAAATTTTTAAAGCTTTTGACGAGTTTTTATGGTCTACACCAAAGGAAACGGCAAAAGCCGGGCCTTGATACGGAGCATCCCAAAAAGTCTCAGCAAGCGTTCCTGTAGATTCCTCATTTACATTGGGCAATATCGACTTTTCTAGGCTCTTTACAAACAAGGGTATCGCTTTCGGAAATTGCCGGCTTATTTGAATAATTAGATTAATTAAATCTCCATAAATTGAAGTTTTTATTACAGGAAAGGGATCGGGATAGGATTGCCTGTACGGCTTTTTGTATATACATTCGACCACGTATTTGCCATCATCTTTATATTGGTTGACAAAGACCTTGTAATGATAAGGTGTTTTTCCTTTGCCATTGGAGTCGGTTTCACCCTGTATTTTAAAGGTTGAATTTTTGAAGTCCATCGTATCTGCCAATTTCAAGGCAAGCTTTTTATCTATCTTTCTGACATATCGTTTCAACAAGAACATATTCTGAGCTTCGATAACCACGCCATGTATAAAACCAAAAGCGCCCAAGCCCACCAGAGCTGCATTGAAGAGATCATCGTTACGTATTACCCTAGCTTTTAGCTTTTGCACAAAAACATCATTCAAGGCAGGTTTAGTATGTCTTTCCAAATAGACGATATCTCCAGGATTGGGACCAATAACTAAGTTCAATCCAACTACATAATCTTGCACTGCTCCAACCCCAAGAGCAGAACCATGAACTCCCGTTGATATACAGCCCGCTATGGTTTGGCCGTTGCTTGCACCAGTGGTCTTTAATGATTTGCCGTGGCTCGCCAGTTTTTCAGAAACCTCTTTTATGGTATTACCACACTCAAAAAGAAACAGGTTTGTTGCATCGTACGAAGACATGGCGTGTAGATCTTGGTCTGTAAAGGTTAGATTAAGGTTCATAGCACCATTGAAATGCATCCGGTCTTTTTGATGTGCGATATTGTTCATAGACCAGGCCGAACCATACGCTCGAAAACCTTCGTTCTGATTTTTGGTTTCCTTAATAAGTTGTTGTATTTCTTTGGCGGCGTCGTTGTAGCGATCAAGCTTTGACGGCATAATTCCCGAACCCTCCAATCTGGTTTTGTATAAAATCTTTAATGGGAATGGTCCATTGTTGTGGAGTGTATCCCATTTGCTTACCGAATGTTTTGTTGTTGTTGCCATGGCAGATTAATTAGGGTTTTCTTTCATGCATACATATTTGATCTTCACCTTTCGCTTTCTTCCGAAAGTGATTGCGCTGAGAAGTACTCCCCCAAAGGTGTTTCTATATTCAACCGTATGCAGTTTTCCAGAAGGGCATAAATCAGTCTTTTTTATCAGCAAAGTAAAATCTTTGGTAGTGGCGTTAATGCTAATGGTAGTATCCAATTCAGTAACCGCCATGCCCCTATAGTAGTCTTCCCGAACTAGCGGTACTTCGGGTTCATATGCACCTTCTATACTTCGAAGGCGAACAGAATAACAGCCCTGCAGTAGTAAAGCACTGCTGAAAAGAATAAAGACTAGAAAAAAGAAAACTTTCGTGAATTTCATGGTCATCCCTTTGCGTTCTGTGCAATTACAGAAAAGTAGGTTGCAAGGGGAACCTAGAACTAATTAGACCAGCAATGTATTATTTTTCTTATAAGTTGCTCAAGGAATTTGTATAAATGGTTCAGGATTTTGTATGAATAGTACGACATAGTATAAGTCTACTATAGCCTATTGGATACCTAAAATTCGATTAAACAGTTTCACCTCGCACTTATAAAAACGGTACCATCTTCTTTTTAAGTCTTGGTAGTTGAAATGTTTTCGCATCGTTTACTTGATTTTAGTATTTGTACTGTTAGTATATGAAAGCATCAAAATGTCACAAAAAGAATCAGAAATCCGGATATATTTAAAAAAATCTATATGGGTTGCAGTTCCGGTTGATCATATTTGTTTTGTTTGCAACAATGGCAATTTCCTTTTTTGGTTTTGATTACTTTAGTAGTACTAATGCGTTTACATGGCTTTAATTCGATATGAAAATTTAAAATCAGTATTTGAAAAAATTCTTTTAAAGACCGGATTCTCAACTACCGATGCTGCTCTTTGTGCAAAGATATTTACTGATTCTACGGCTGATGGGTATCACTCCCATGGCGTTAATCGTTTCCCCGTATTTATAAAAACAATTACCGATGGTTATGTACAGATGAACGTGCAGCCAGAGCGGCAACTGGCGCTAGGAAGCTTCGAACGCTGGGATGGTAAATTGGGCCCGGGACCGTTGAATGCACATTTTTGTATGAAACGTGCCATTGAACTTGCCAAGGCATCAGGCATGGGTTGTGTAGCACTCCAAAATGGCAGTCATTGGATGAGAGGCGGGTCATATGGGTGGCAGGCAGCCGAAAATGGTTGTATCGCCCTGTGCTTTACCAATACGATGCCCAATATGCCTTCTTGGGGAGCCAAAGAGGCAAATACGGGTAACAATCCCCTTATTATGGCAGTTCCTGATGCCGACGGGCATATCGTTTTAGACATGTCATTATCACAATTCTCCTATGGGAAAATGGAAAAATATGCCATGGAGGGAAAGCACCTTCCATTCGATGGTGGTTTTAATTCAGAAGGAAAGCATACTGCTGATCCGAATGAAATTTTAGAAACCCAAAGACTCTTTCCAACGGGGTATTGGAAGGGCTCTGGGATGTCAATTTTGGTAGATTTACTAGTTACGCTACTTTCTTCAGGCATGTCAACGGCAAAAATTGGTGGGTTGGAAGCGGAGTACGGACTCTCACAAGTCTTCCTTTGCTTTGATGCCGAACAAATGAATAATCATAGTAGACATAAGGCCTTGGTAGATGACATTATCAATCACATTACCAATGCCATGCCAGAACATGAGGGCAAGCCGATAGAATATCCAGGAAGTCAAACCAAAAAGAGAAGGGCCGAGCACATGAAAAATGGAATTCCTATAAACGACGAAGTTTGGCAAACACTTCTTGATATACAAAACCAATCTGAATGAAAAAGAAGATCAGTGGAGATAGAGTTCGATGGGGCATCCTAGGAGTTGGAGATGTCTGTGAAGTGAAAAGCGCACCTGCAATGCAGAAAATCGCCAATTCTGAACTAGTTGCTGTAATGCGACGTAATGGAGAAAAAGCCAAAGATTATGCCCAACGGCATGGTATATCTACATGGTACGACGATGCGCAGGCCTTAATCAATGACCCAAACGTCAATGCGATTTATATCGCAACACCACCGATTGCTCATAAAGACTTAACCATTGAAGCTGCCCAATCGGGCAAGCCTGTATATGTAGAAAAACCCATGGCTCGAACTACGGAAGAATGCCAAGAAATGATAGCTGGGTGCGAGCGGGCCGATGTTCCACTTTATGTGGCCTATTACCGAAGGAAACTACCGAATTTTGAAAAATTGAAATCGCTATTAGATGAGGGTGCAATTGGTGATATCAGATTGGTGACGATTGAAATGTTCAAGACGCTTGATCCTGATATTGTTTCCAACATAGCGACTTCAACTTCGGCGAATTGGCGTATAGACCCCGATGTCTCTGGGGGAGGATACTTTTTCGATTTGGCCGCCCACCAATTAGATTATCTTGATTATGCCTTGGGCCCTATAAAATCGGTTGTGGGGCATGCGAGCAATCAAGCTCAAAAATATAAGGCGGCAGATATTATATCATCAAGTTTTAATTTTGAAAACGGTATTATAGGAACTGGGTCTTGGTGTTTTACGGTAGATAAGGTTGCGGAAAGAGACCAAATGACCTTTATAGGCTCACAGGGGCGAATTAGTGTTCCCTTCTTTGGAGCACCCAAGATCTTTCTTGAACGATCTGGTACACCAAAGGAAACCTTTGACTTTGAACTTCCTTATCATATACAACAACCGTTGATACAAACCATTGTCGATGATCTATTAGGTAAGGGAGTTTGTCAAAGCACAGGTGAGTCAGCAATACGTACAAATTGGGTCATGGAAGAGATGACCAAAAACTACTACTCAGCATTCAGCGGATCTTAATTACCATTAAAACTGTAGTCCTTACCGATTCTTGCAAAAAGCAATTTTAAAGGCAGTTGCAAATGCATAACAGGTGATTAGTTGTTTTCTATGTATTGCAAAACCTTTTTGCGGTATGATTTTCCAATAGGAATTTTTATGTCATTTTGAAGAAGCACTTGATTGCCATCAATCAATTTTAGTTGATCAAAATTAATGGCGAACGATTTGTGAATGCGCAGAAAGTGTTGCGGTAGCCTTTCTAGAAACTCTGAAAGTGTTTGGGGTGTTAAAACCATATTTTGCTCATATACCTTTATATAATTTCCATAAGCCTCCACATGCGTGATTGCATCTAAATTAAGTCTTAAGATCTTCTTATCGCTTTTTACAAAAATTGTTTTAGCCGAATGCGCTATAGGGTTCACCTCGTTTTCAGGCAATGCTTCTTCATCTTTTTGTACCTTAAGAACCGCTTGTAAAAAACGTTCTAAAGAAAAAGGTTTTAATAAGTAATCGGTAACCGATAATTCAAAACCTGCCACAGCATATTCGGGATAGGCTGTTGTGATAATCACCTTAGGCCCGCGTTGCAAGGTTTTTAATAGGCTCAGGCCAGATAGTTTGGGCATATTAATATCTAAAAACAATAGGTCAATCGGCTCCTTCTGCAGCATTTCGATAACTTCAAAGGCATTCTTGCATGAGGCTACCAACCTAAGCTGCGGTACATCTTTGATATAGCCCTCTAGTATTTGGCGTGCGATAGGCTCGTCATCGGCAATAAGACACTGTAAATGCTTCATTGTAAATCTAAATTGAGTTCAACTCGGTACTCGGTTTGGTGATGATTTACTATCAACTCATGGCTATTTGGATACATGAGTTCCAGTCTCTTTTTAGCGTTCTTTAAACCAATTCCACTTTTTTCACTATCTAGGTTATCTTCTTTCTTATTTATAAGGTCGATAGAGTTTGAACATTTAAATTGCAATTGGTCTTCTATTAGGTTCAAATGTACGCATACCTTACGCTCTTTATCGTGACCCACATGCATATGCTTAAAGGCATTTTCAACAAAAACAATAAACAGCATTGGTGCTATACTTTTTTTGCTAAAATCGCCTTTTTTTGAAAATTCAATTTCTGTTTGATCATCCAATCGTATTTTCTCTAAAGAAATGTAGTTTTCTAAATACCCAATCTCTTTTTCTAAAGGAACAAATTGCTCTTTGGTTTCATAAAGGCTATAGCGCAATAGATCTGACAATTTTAGCATCAAGCTAGGTAGTCGTTCCGATTTAGCTACCGATAACCCATATAAGTTATTTAGCGTATTGAACAGAAAATGTGGATTCAGTTGACCCTTCAGTAGTTTTAATTCCGCTTCTTTATCTTGTTGTCTTCTGGCAAAACTATCGCGCGCAAATTTTAATGCCGAAGCGAATGCTAGCGCCAAAATCATAATGCCAAGGAAATTAATGAACATTCCCCATTCAAAAGTACCCCCAAGGGATTTTTGAATAAGAAATACCGAAATTGCTGTAAATGCAAGGGTGTTTAGTACAAACAACAAAGCAAAGACAAAAGGCTTTTTACCGAAAAGTGGAATTATCAATAAATTGTTAACATATATCGGTGGCGCAAGTAAATGGATGGCAAAAATCGCGGAAAGCAACCTGTTATCTGATTGAATGGTGGTCAATAGAATTAAAAAAAGTAAAAACCATATAAATAGGTTCTGTACTAACTTGTTGTCTATCCAATGATCCCAATTTACCATAGTAACTTATCCTAAAAGCTTCGCCAAGATATGATATCCTTCAAAAAGCTACATCTTTTTATGATAAACGACCCTGTTTTTAATCTGTAAGGAGCAGTTTTGCTGCTATTCGTACTTGGCTACTGCTATCATTAAAAAGGCTCTGTTCATCATTCTTTTTTTGCTGTCATTTGCTTTTGAATCAATTTTAGGCCATCAATTAAAAAATAACAGTCATGAAATTGGAGATTCAAAATGTATCTAAACGCTACGGCAAAAACAAATACGGCATTCAAGACTTCTCACTCGCTATTGAAAAGGGTATCCTCGGGCTTTTAGGTCCCAATGGTGCAGGAAAATCAACCCTTATGAAGATGATAGCGACAGTCACCAAACCAACCGATGGCTTGTTGCTGCTAAACAAAAATAACCTTGTAAAAGACCCAAATTACATACGAAGGCAATTGGGTTTTTTACCTCAAGATTTTGGTGTCTACCCCAACCTCAATGCCTTTGAATTTTTGCGTTATATCGGTGCTATGAAAGGTGTTGGAGGAAACAGTTTGATGCAAAGAATAGAACAGCTATTAGAAGGACTGAATCTAACGGAGGCTGCAGGCAAACCCATTGGAAGCTATTCAGGCGGAATGAAGCAGCGTATTGGTATTGCTCAAGCCCTACTCAACCAACCCCGAATAGTGATTTTTGATGAGCCCACTGTTGGCTTGGATCCTGAAGAACGTGTACGCTTTAGGAATCTAATTTCAGATCTGGCGAACGACAGTATTGTGATACTATCTTCGCATATCGTTTCTGATATCGACACCATAGCCGATGAAGTGGTAATTATGAAAGGTGGATCGCTTCTTTCTAGAGGCATTCCTGAAGATATCATAAAAACGGTTGAACAGAAAGTGTTCGAAACTAACTTGGAAAAAGAGCATTTGCCTCAATTTAAAAATTCGCATTTATTGGTTAGCACCATGCGCAAAAATGGACAACTATTGGTTCGCTATATTTCAGATCGACCCATAGAAAATTCGATTCAGCAAAAGGCGAATTTAGAAGATGCTTATCTCTACCACACAAAATCCATTTAAGATGAAATCATTCTTTTCAATTGTTAGATACGATTATTATCAAAGAACCAGAAGTTATGCTTTTCTAATTACACTCTGCGCCAGTTTGGCTTTGGCGTATACATTTGTTCCGGAGCCGAATGCCAGTTATTCTACAATACGTATTTCTGATTACATTGGTTATTATAACTCGTCTTGGTTTGGGTATGTTACAGCAATTATGACGAGCATCTTTTTATCGCTGATAGGATTTTATCTTGTCAATTCAGGTATTAAAGCAGATAATGATACTCGAGTTGGACAAATTGTGGCCACTACACCGATCAAAAACCTAAGCTATTTGTTGGGGAAAGCAACAAGTAATTTTGCAGTATTGTTCACTATTGTATGCTGCGTTTTTTTTATGAGCGCAATGCTATTTTTCTTATACAATGATGGTTATCCCTTTGAAGTGCTGCAGTTTGTAAAACCATACCTGCTTGTTGTGTTACCCCCAATATTCTTCATTTCGACCCTAGCGGTAGTTTTTGAAGTCTTACTGGGAAGATATAGTGTCATTCAAAACATTGCTTTCTTTTTTCTCTTTACTGCCCTCGCACTAGCCTCCCCTCTTGAGGATACACATTTTATGACGGATGTATTTGGCAGCAAAATAGTAACACAGCAGATGATAACTAAGGTAAACGATATTTCAAATACAGCCACGACTTCAGGTTTAAATATTGGCTACGTGTTAGGAAATTCGAAGGAGACTAAAAGATTTCTCTTTGAGGGAGTCGACTTCTCCGCAGCATTTATCTTGAGCCGTATTCTTTGGATGCTTGTCGGCGTATTTCTGTTAGTATTGATTGCACCGTTTTTCCATCGTTTTGATCGCAAACGACTGGTAAAGATGAAGGTCGTTACAGAACAAGCCATGGCCAAGAAAAGAAAGGTAAACGCAGTTATTTTATCCGCTTTGCCAGCTGTACAAAAAGATTACGGCATCTTAGCCTTTGTGAAAACTGAAATGGTACTATTATACAGGCATGGTAAAAGATGGCTTTGGCCAATTAATCTGATCGGTATGGTCTTACTAACATTGCTGCCAATAGTTACCGCGCACCAGTATGTATTACCTATACTGTGGTTTTTACAGGTGGGTCGGTTATCTGAATTGAATACAAAAGAAATCACTTACGGTGTACACTATTTTGCCTTTACTTCTTTTAAACCAATAGGTAGACTGCTATTTTCCCAGCTGCTGTCGGGAATTTTGCTACTACTCTTTTTATCGGTTCCGTTGTTGATTAGGTATGTTGTAGCCAGCGATTTCTTGGCAGTAGCCACAATAGCTGTAGGAGGTATATTTATAGTGCTACTGGCCTCTACGCTTGGAATTCTTAGCAAGGGTAAAAAACTATTTGAAATTTTATTTTTTATGATTACCTATAGCAATATAAATGGACTTGCCGCTACAGATTATTTTGGTGGAATGCCGCACGGTTCATTCTATGTACCGGCTTTAGCGCTTATCTGTTTATTTCTGGTAATTCTCGGAGTATCCGTTCGTTATTTACAGTTGAGAAGATAATTTATAAACTTTTTACGTATACTCGTACTTGAAAAACAGAGCGTCATGAAAATAGTTTGGAAGATTTTACAAGTGATCTTGTCCCTTTTTTTAATTTATGCGGGCGTTCAGCATTTTTTAAAACCAGCTTTTTATGAGCCTTTTGTTCCCGCTTTCCTTCCGGCAAAGACATTTATCGTTTACCTATCGGGAATCGTGGAAATAGCCTTGGGCGTCTTACTTTTTATTCCAAAATATACCAAACGAGCCGCCACTGGTGTCATTATTCTTATGCTGATTTTCTTGCCGGTACATGTTTGGGATGTCTTTTCAGATACGCCTGCTATTGGGAGTCATGACGCTGCCCTCATACGAGTGCCCTTTCAGTTCTTGTTTATAGCTTGGGCTTATGGCATACGTAGGTTCACTAAGAACTCCATATAATTTCTTTGCAGCAATTAAAGAAATAAACAAATGGGCGCAACCTTAGTTTTTGAACTAGAAAAAATAAAATCTCTTTTAAAGGATGTCGATGTAGTTACGGCTATAGAAGAAGGTTTTAAGCAGTATAGTAATGGCAATACGGTTGTGCCGCCGGTAGGTGAATTGCTATTTGAGGATCCGCCAGGAGACGTTCATATTAAATACGGGTATATCAAGAATGATGATTTCTATGTCATCAAAATCGCATCTGGATTTTATAACAATAAAAATTTGGGAATTCCATCTAGCCAGGGGATGATGCTGTTATTCGATCAAAAAACAGGGCAAACTGTAGCTGTACTGTTAGATGAAGGTTATTTGACCGATGTACGCACAGCGGCTGCAGGAGCTGTGGCTGCCAAATATTTTGCTCCAAAGCATATTGATGCCATAGGTATTATAGGAACTGGAATTCAAGCCAAAATGCAGTTGCATTATTTGCAAAAAACCAACCCTTGTAAAACAGTTTGGGTTTGGGGAAGAACTGTCACGAATGCAGTCAAATTCAAGGACGAGTTAGCTGATGATTTTGATGTTCATATAGCACGAACGCCAGAGGTAGTTGCTAAAAACTGTAATTTGATAGTGACCACTACCCCATCTGAATCTCCCTTGCTACAGGCAGCTGATATTAGACCAGGCACCCATATTACAGCAGTAGGTTCCGATACATCAAACAAGCAAGAACTAGATGCTTCAATTCTTCAAAAAGCAGATATTATAATTGCCGATAGCATTTTTCAAAGTAAAAGCAGAGGGGAAATTTATCAAGCAATTTCCAAAGGTTTTATTTCTGAAGATCAAATCTCAGAATTGGGTGATGCTATTCAAATACAAGATTTGCAACGCAGCAGCGATCAACAAATAACAGTAGTAGACCTTACCGGAGTAGCTGTTCAAGATATTGTGATAACTTCTGCGGTCTTCCTGAATCACCAACAAAAGAAAAAGTAGCACATGATGCAGTTTGTGAGCAATAAAGGTGGAGGTGATCCGGTAGATTTTGAAACCGCCATACTCGATGGGTTTGCCGCTGACGGAGGTTTGTATGTACCTACCAGCCTTCCGCATATATCTCTAGCTCAATTAGAAGCATGGAAGCATTTGGGCTATGTAGATTTAGCCCTTGAAATCTTATCGCTCTTCATTGACCACTCGGTTATCTCTAAGGCAGAGCTCAAGAAATTGCTAGAAGGTGCTTATGCCACTTTTGAAAAGCCAACAATTATTCCATTGCATCGATTGAAGTCGCGAACAGAAACCTTTGTGATGGAACTTTTTCATGGGCCTACCCTCTCATTCAAAGATGTTGGATTGGCATTTCTCGTGAACTTGGTAGATTTCTTCTTAAAAAGAAGAAATGAATACAAAACGCTAATAGTGGCCACAACGGGAGATACTGGCCCTGCAACCGCCTTTTATACGGCAGGGAAATCGAATTTGTCTGCCTGGGTATTGTATCCAAAAGGAATGATAACAACCGAACAAGAAAGACAAATGACCACTCTGCCCCATGTGAACATACATCCAGTGGGAGTTTCGAATTGTCCCGATGGCGGTGATGACCTTGATGTAGTCATTGCTAAATTATATGCCAATATTTCGTTTAAAGATAAAGTTCATTTATCTAGTGTGAACTCTATCAATTGGGGCCGGGTTATGATGCAGACCGTTCATTATTTTTATGCCTATTTCCAAGTTGTTGACTCGATTGGTGAACGCATCAACATGACAGTGCCGTCAGGTGCTTTCGGTAACCTATGTGCCGGCAGTTTAGCACGTAAAATGGGATTACCTGTAACTACCTTTGTCGTCGCCAACAATACAAACGCCTGTTTGCATCGTATTTTTTCTGAAGGCCTATTTTCCAAGAGGCCCATTTTTGAGACACCTTCATCTGCCATTGACATTCTTATTCCGTATAACTTCTGGCGGTTTTTATATTTCTGTATAGGAGAGGATACTAAAAAGATTAAACAGTGGTCTGATGAATTCATTGCAACTGGAAAAATTCAGTTCGACAAAGAAACCTATGTATCCTATTCTGAGGGGTTTTTGTCGGCCAGTATTTCAGATGAGCAAACTCTTCGAGTGATGAAGGAAGTATATAGCACCGATAACTATTTACTTGATCCTCACGGCGCCGTGGCCTTAGCAGCAGCAGATGCCGTGAAAGAAAAACTGGATGATCAAAAATTGGTATGCTTGGCGACGGCACATCCGGCAAAATTCCCACAGGTTGTAATGCATGCCTTGCAGTTGGAGCTAGTACCCAATGAAGCTAAGCACCACTCCATAGAGCAGGCCAAAGTACTTTGCGAAAAGGTATATTCATGTGATTATAAACACCTAGAAGAAGCGCTCTTGAATGTTATGACGAAGGATTGGGATTTAAAACACAATAAAACCGACTAAGATGTTACCCTATTCCGTTTTAAATCTTAAAGATATCGTTGTAATCTGTCAAGAGTATGGTATTCAAAAACCCAAATCATTTTCCTTGTTAACTGGTGGTTCAGAAAACACAAATTATCTGATAGCAACTAGTGAAGAAAAATTTGTGTTGACCATTTGCGAGCAGAAAACGGAACAAAGCGCTCGAGAACTTGCATTTTTACTAGAGCATCTAAAGGCGAACGAGTTCAAATCCTCAAAGCTAATCAGAACCAAAAACAATGCTCCAATTTCTAGGTGGAAAGGAAAACCTGTCATGCTCAAAATGTATCTAGAGGGTAGTATTACAAAGACGCTACCTGCGCATATTTTAGAAACTATAGGCGTTCATATGGGAAGACTACATCAAATCAAAGCTCCCGATTATTTACCAAAAGAGTTGAACTATGGTATAGCATCTTTTGACGAAGTTGAACATTATGCTTCGGGCTCGCCTTTTTCATTATGGCTAAATGAAATACAGAATTATGTGCAACCCTTCCTTTCAGAAAATTTACCCAAATCGTTAATACATAGTGATATTTTTTATAGCAATGTTGTAGTATCTGTCGATGGGAAGAGTGCTAGTATCATGGACTTCGAAGAAGCTGCATATTACTATCGCATTTTTGATTTAGGTATGACCTTGGTTGGGCTCGGTTGCGAGGCTCAAACCTTGCATCTCGGTAAAGCAAAGGCGCTATTAAAAGGGTATCAAAAAGAAATAGTTTTAAGTGCCTTAGAAAAGTGCTCGTTGCAGGCATTTACAGTCTATGCAGCAGCCGCAATGACTTTTTGGAGACATCGAAATTTCAACCATATTAATCGCAACCCGAAAATGTTAGACCATTATTTAGAGTTGAAGTTTGTTGCTGACAATGTTATGCACATGCCAACCCAAGATTTTGCAGAAATCTTAAACTGATTATTCCTTGTAGCGTTTGCTGGGCAACTTACCGAATCTTGAAAAAAGTGTCAATTTCTTTTTTGTATTAATAAAATACACCCCGGTCAGCAGTACAGCAGCTGCAATAATAGATTGGAGGGTAATCTGTTCATTTAAAAAATACCACCCCAAGAGCAAAGCGATAATAGGATTCACATACGTAGATGTTGCTACTTTCTCTGGGGAAACCATTTGCAACAAATAATTGAAAGAGGTAAAGGCCACAATGCTTCCGAAAACAATTAAAAGAATCATAGTGTACAATACCTTGGGGCTCCATTCTACTGGAGACGACCAGGGTTCATTAAAAGCGAGACTGAGGGCAATGAGCATGATTCCGCCAGCAAACATTTGATACCCGGTATTGACAAAATAGTTTTTAGGTAAATCGGCTTTTCCGACAAAGAGACTTCCGTACCCCCAACTTACCATACAGCAAAAAATCATAATCATCCCCAAGACGGAATTCTCTTGACTAAGTATCTGTTTTTGACTAACCAAAAGATAGATGCCGATAACGCCTAAAAAAACACCTACTATTGACATGGGCTGTATCCTTTTTCCTTGAAAAATAAGCATGAGTATAAGAACTACCAATGGTTGAGCGGATATTTCAAGTGCTGCCAAACCGGTATCTACATATTTAAGGGCCCAGACAACAACTCCATTACCAAAAGTTAAGAACAAGAAACCTGCAATGACAGTATTCCAAAGCTGTTTTTTGGTAATTGCGATAGCAATCCCCATAAGTCTGCATGACACCAGAATCATAATTCCGGCCGTTATAAAGCGTACAGCTGCCAACATAAATGGTGGTAGCTCGGTTACGGCAATTTTATTCAACAAATAGGTGGAGCCCCAAATGACATAGATTGAGAAAAAGGCCAGAACGATTAAAAAGGTGTTTTTAGAGGTTCTCATTCGGCTAGTAGCAGTTCCATCATGGCTCGCGCCGATTCCTTACCTTTTGTTCGAATAAAGTCTCTAGGCGTATCGTCACCAATTTCATAGGTGATGCCCGTGGCACCAAATTGTCGATTGAACCAAGCGCTAGATGTCGGGCGCAAGTTTTTACCCGGACTTTCATTGATATCGTCTAATCCGACGGCGACCCTAATTTTTTCGAGCCAAGCTTTCGTGAATTCGGGAATTTTTCTTTCAATGCTTTCATGCGGTGTATAGTATACGTCACGGTAGGTGGAATGAAAATCGAGACCAAGAATCACATCATTTTTACTCGTCATCGTTTCACGTACCATATGGCTAGTAACCTGAGCGATTTCGGGTTGGTGATATTTACTCCAATCTCTGTTCAAATCAACACCACCAGCATTGTGTCTGTAATGCCCAAGATCTACACCATCGGGATTCATTAGTGGATATACCATAACCCGATACTTTTCTAAAAATCCATTTGTTGCGCCTTCCTCTATAATTGTTTCTACAAAAGATTTCATACATAAATATCCCGTTACTTCAGGTGGGTGCTGTCTGCTGATAACTAGTATAGCCGGTTTTTTCGCAGATGAACCTTTACTTAAATTTAAATAGTATAAGTCTCTGCCTAACTTACTTTTACCAGCTGACTTTTGGGTAACTAAGGCACTTTGAGACATCATTTGAACCCACTCCCCTACGCGTCTATGATCTTGTAGCTCTTGAGCAGCCAACCATAGCGTATCTCTGCCTACCTTGAGTTTCAATTGCGCACTTGTACTGTCTGTATTTCGATCTAACAAGGTAGAATCTAATACAGTCCAATGTTTACCATCCTGGCTGAGTTTAGGCGTATAGCGATGTTTGGCCCCGTTGGAATAATCCAATTTCAGATAAATCTCATGCTCGAATGCAGACCATAATTTGAAAGCATACCACGGACTTGGATTTATCGGAAAATTCTCTGGCCAAATATTGGCTGTGTATGTTGAATCATTGTCTTGTGTCATACTATTTAGCCGTGCCGCAGGGAAATCATTGCGCACGCTCAGACCGTTAAAGTGGTACACTTTATTTTTTTGATTTGAGATAGGGCGTTTGCTAGTATCTACGGGTATGGCGTATTCATGTTGGTCAGCGGTCAATGAAGAGCTGCTTTTGCAACCAAGGCATAGTGCGAATACAAAGAGTAGTAGTTTTTTCATAGTTGCTTCTTACGCCAATCTAAAGTAGCGAAATTTATCAAGTTAAAAGCTACCTTTACAAGCAACTTTTGGCACATGCATCAGCGCAACATTCACAATACTCCCTACGATTTTAAGGCGCTCATCACGGCCTCTCCAGAACTACTGGCTTTTGTTTTTCAAAATGCACACAACGTAACAACTATTGATTTTGCAGACCCTGAAGCGGTTTTGGCCTTGAATAGGGCAATTTTAAAACATCATTACCACCTGATAGATTGGGATATTCCCCAAGGTTACCTCTGTCCGCCAATACCTAGTCGGGTCGATTACATACACCATATTGCGTCAATTCTAGAGAAAATGGCATTTGTACAGCCCATAAAGGGACTTGATATCGGCGTTGGTGCTAATTGTATATATCCCATTTTAGGAGCTCAAGTCTACGATTGGAAAATGGTCGGTAGCGATATCGATAAACAAGCCGTAAGGGCGGCCATGGCAAATGTACGTAGCAATCCTCAATTTTCTGAATCTATTGAAATACGACATCAACTAGACAATGCCAATATTTTCGGGGGAATCATAGAACCCTACGAGTATTTTCATTTCACTATATGCAACCCCCCTTTTTATTCTTCCAAAGAAAATGCTGAGCAAGCCACCCAGCGCAAACAAAAGAATCTTGGGCATGCGTATAATGTCAAACGCAATTTTGGCGGACAAGCCAATGAGCTTTGGTGTAATGGTGGGGAAGCACTTTTCCTAAAGCGAATGATCAAGCAAAGTAACGCCTATAGGAAACAGGTAGGTGTATTTACAAGCTTAGTTTCCAAATCAGAACATCTTCCAAAGCTAAAAAAGCAACTACAGAAACTTGAAGCGGTATACCACACTATAGAATTGACACATGGCAATAAGAAAAGCCGCATACTAGTTTGGCAATTTGCTTGATAATTTTAAATAAACTATTAACTTATATAATAAAGAATAAAATACTGTTTAATAGTTATTTACGTTTTTTTCTTCTATTGTAATTCTTGTCTCCTTTGGTTTTCGATTTCTTATATTTTTTTTCCATGCTTCGCCTATACGACCCCCCTTGATTCGTGCGTTTATTCTTGTCTTTCTTTTCATGGAAACTAGCCCCTCGCACAGTATCATCAATAGACTTCGCCGGATTGTCTCGTTCCTTGATTTTTGGCGTTTCTTCGGGAGTCAATTGTGTGGCTATTGCGACAGATGGTGGCAGCTCAAGCTTCTTGATGGTCATTTTCATCAGAGTTTCAATCGCCTCTTTGGCGGGTTTCTCTTTTTGGGTGTACATAAGAAGGGAAGTTCCCTTCTCTTGCGAGCGCCCCGTTCTACCTATGCGATGTATATAATTTTCAGGAAATGCCGGGGTATTGAAATTAATCACATGCGATATACCTTCTAGATCCAATCCGCGAGCCATAACATCGGTAGTGATTAATATGCGGTTTTTACCTTCTTCAAATTCTTGTATAGCACGCAGACGGTAATTTTGTGTCTTGTTGGAATGTACGACACAGGCTTCGCTACCGTAGATTTCTTCAATTTCCGCAAACAAACGGTCCGCCAATTTTTTGTTTAACGTAAACACTAAAACTTTGCTAAAGAGATTTTTATCGTTAAACAACTCAACTAATAAGTTAACTTTAGTGTAAAAGTTCGGAACCGCATAACAATATTGTGAAATGTTATCTAGCGGGGTTCCGCTAACAGCAATTGTGACTTTTTTTGGGGATTTAAAATAGTCATTGATGAGTTTATCAACCTCTTGAGTCATTGTAGCCGAAAACATGATATTCTGGCGTCGTTCAGACAGTAGGTCCATAATATTGGTCAACTGAAAACGAAACCCAAGATCGAGCATAACATCCACTTCATCAATCACTACCTTTTTGATTGATTTCGTTCGCAAGGCTCCATTGAGCATCAAATCGTAAAGTCTTCCCGGAGTGGCGACTATAATATCTGCACCTTCTGCTAGAGCGTCCCTTTGCCGATTCATGTTCGTACCGCCATATACACCTAGAGTAGTAAGCGTAAGGTATTTTGTGAGTTTTTTGATTTCCGCTACTACTTGCACTACCAATTCACGAGTCGGTACTAAAACTATGGCCCTAGGGTGCTTTTCCTTAGAAAAAGGAAGCATTTGCAAAACGGGAATCATATAGGCAAAGGTTTTACCAGTACCAGTTTGCGCAATACCTACCATATCTGTTCCGGAGCGGATAACAGGATATGCCTTTGCCTGTATGGGTTTTGGATTTTCTAAACCCAAGTCGTCAATGGCCTTGAGCAAAGAAGTGGAAATTTTAAAATCGTCGAAAGAAGACATTCGCTATTGTTTTGAAAATCAAACTATTTCAAAACAAAGGTACAACGCTTTAAGTGTTAATACGACTAGTCTATTGGAGGATGCCCGTGAATTTCTTCAAACAATTCATCAAAGTTCTGACGCAGATAAGCATTTAGCTTCTTCTTATAATCGTCTTTCAGCCAGTGTACAAAGTTAAACGTACTTCTACTAATGCACTTCGCATAGGTTTGAATACGTTGGTCAACGTCGTCTTTAAGCATTTTCGCCAAACCCAGTGCGTCATATACATCTTCACTGTTCTCAATACAAATCTTTGCATGCTGGGCAATGGAACGTTCTAAGACGACCTTTGAAGATTCTCCCTTACTCGTAGCATCTACATACACTTGTTTAATATCGAAAGAAACATCTTCTGACTTTGCAAACTCCTCGCGAAGCTCTTCCGACATTTCATGTTTGAACCGGCCTTCAATGGTTTCATCATCTTGAATGCGGTCCATATAGTAATTCGGTGATTTAAAAATGGTTTGCCAATCTAAATCAGCACCCCACGGACCAAATCGGTACATGTTATTTCCTAAATCAATCACCGTAAATTTTGACTTGTTGTTCAGAATACGAGAACCACGACCGATCATTTGATAATACAAAGTCAATGACTTGGTTGCCCGGTTTAAGATAATAGTGTCTATTGTAGGTTCATCAAAACCTGTTGTTAAGATGCTTACCGAAGTTAAAATCGCATCTGGAGTTTCTTTAAACCATTTTAGAATCTGTGCTCGCTGTTTTTTAGTTGCCGTATTATCTAAATGCATGATCGGGAGTCCTGCAGCATTGAAGGTATGATATACATTGATGGAGGTGTTGATTCCATTATTAAAAATCAAAGTCTTCTTGCCTTTGGAGTGCTTCTCGTATGCTTTGAGCAGTTTCTCAAGCATTGCCGGACTCGAATATAGGTCTTCAGAAGATTTTACGGTGTAGTCACCGTTGGAACCAACCTCAAGGGAAGTTAACCCCATATCGTATTGAAATACTTCTGCCCTCGCCAAGAATTCATTTTCGATGAGCGATTCAATGGTTTCACCTACGATTAGCTCGTCGTAGTTGCCTTTCATTGGCAGCTCTTTATTCGAGCTCAAAGGTGTAGCTGTTACTCCAAGAATAAACGATTTTTCAAAAAATTTAAAAAGCTTTGTAAAGGAGTTGTAATGTGCTTCATCGATAATTACCAGTCCGACATCAGAAATATCGAGCTTATCATCATTTAGGCGATTGTTCAGTGTTTCGACCATAGCTACATAACAGCTGTATTCAGCCTGGTCGTCTAGATCTGCTTTACTATCAACTACTTTGTTGACTACACCAAATCCTGTTAGCATTTCAGATGTTTGTCGACATAGTTCAACCCTATGGGTCATTACAAGCACCTTCTTGTTATGCTTTTTCAAGTACTGACGCACCATTTCGGAGAAAATAACTGTTTTCCCCCCGCCTGTCGGTAATTGATAAAGTAAGTGATGATCTTCAGGTGCGGTTTCGAATTTATCGAAAATCTGGCCAATGGCGCCTTGTTGGTATTCGTAAAGTTCTTTGTCTGTTTTCCGTTCTTGTACTGCTGCTGCAATTTCCGCCATATGATCCTTTTCTTTTTTGGAGACTGCAAAAATACAGCTTTATAGGCGTTTACGGAATTATTACGTCGAAACTATCAAAGTAATCGCTATAGGAAAGTACAACCGATCAAAAAATACACTGCTTATTCGGTTAATTGTGTAATTGGAGTTACTACAACTTTTCTGAACTCTACTTCTGAACCTTCGGCTTGCAGCGCAATTTGACCTTTGTTTGCCGTGGCGTTGTAGCCGTGGTTCACCAAATCACCATTTACCCAGACCTTAATTTGGTTGTCCAAACATTCGATTGACATACTATTCCATGCTCCTACTGGTTTTTCAGAACCATCAGTTAAATTCAATATTCTACGTTTTTTGCCTTCTGTAATGCCCCATTCTGTTTTCGGGCCGCGACGGGCTATCATATTATCGACACTAATATCTTCAACAATACACCAAAAGTCTCCTGCATTTTCATACATCATTTGCACTTCGATAGATTTCGGGAACATTTTATACAATGACCTTGGGGTCGATGCAAATACCAAGACACCACAATTACCTGGTTCTGCGGCAAAGCGATATTCAACCTCTAATCTAAAATTTTCATAACTGTCATCGGTAATGATATGGCCTTGGGGGGTGCCCAAACTTACCAGCATTCCGTCTCGTACGACAAAGGGGTTACGGGCATCAGGAATACTATCCATTTCTGGTACGTCGATGTGCCAGCCTTCTAAATTCGTACCATTAAATAGACTTTTGGCAGATTGTGAAGTACATGATATAAATATGCTTAAAATGAGGAGTGGTACTAGATTTTTCATGCGGTAAAATAGTAAAATGTATTTTGAAAAATGGTTTTTCTAACCGTTTTCAGACAATACCCCAACAACAATCCACATTTGTTTCTCTTCGTTTTCTTGCCAGTCTCCAAAATCTTTAACCTCCTTGGTGATGCTAAAACCAGCTTCTTGCAGTTCTTGTTTAACATATTTAGAGGATAGCGTATGGCCTTGAACCTGTTCTTCTCTACTTTTTCCTCGCTTATGTTGTTTTAGCTTTTCGAGAATAAGGATTTTGCCGTTGGGTTTTAGTGCTTTTTTAATATGACCTAGTACTGTCATGTAATCACTTATTTCATGGTAAGTGTCCATTACGATGACTGCATCAAGACTTCCTTCAGATAATTTCGGATCATCGTAGTCGCCTAGTACCACCTCAATATTATCGACATTACGCTCTTTAATATATTCCTTCAGCCTATCTAATCGATATGCTGCAACGTCGACGGCAAAAACTTTACCTGTCGCTCCCACTTGTTTTGACAAGTGAAAGCTTAGATATCCTTCATGACATCCGACATCTGCAACCTGATCTCCTTTTTCAATTTCTGCCAGTGCGAAGATTTCAGCAACATTCATCCAGGTATCACGCTCTTCCCAATCTTCCTCTGTATATTGAGCAACCGCGCTGTTGAAACAGCATAGCAATATATTTGCTAATAGAAACTTAAATGCCATATCTCTAAGATATCATTTAAAGGGAGATTTCACTATTAAAATTCTCTTAAACCAAGACTTTTATCGTTCAAGTTGGGCAGTTGGCTGAATTTAACTCTGCATATCTACTAGAATCCTTATATTTCGCTCTCGAGAAAAATTGTGATATGAAACTGAAAATACTACTTCTACTACTTTTTGTTGTACTAAAAACAAACGGCCAAGACACGCCGCTTCGCGTTGAGACCAAAGATATTCCGAATCGTTTAGCGTTTTATGCCGTTAATGAAAATGAGCAAGACTTCGATGTTCAAATAAAGATCTCTGGTACCAACTTTAGACAAAGTCAGGGTCGCCCGAGATGGGTACGTGTTCCAGCTGCATCTAAAGTACATTTGAAAACCATTGTTCTTGCCCGAGGAAAACGACCCAACTACACTTATGATTTACTGGTAAACGATAGCCTTTCAAGAAGGGCATTAAAAAAGGAGTTTGAACGTATTAAAATAAAACCTAAGAAATCTATAACGCTCTATATTACCGATGGATGTCTTTCTTGCGATAGTATTATAGACCCATTAGACGCCAGTAACTATAAGTATATCAAACACCTTCTGAGTGAAAAACCGGAAATTCGTGATCAGTTAAAAAGTTATTTGCCCGCAGCAATTGATTCCATTAAGACGCCCATTCTTAACATCGGCGGGCGCTTGTTTACACAGATTGAAAGTTATGATAAGCTGTTGGCTGAGTTGAATAAGGATTAGAACGGCTTATTGAATACTTTCTTGAGCCACAGTAAAATCAAAAGTTGCCTTACCTTGGGTTGCCAACCAAAAGTTTTTTAGACTCCCCCAGCTGCCATCTGGAGCTCCCTGTCTTGAAAAATTCTCTAGGTTTGCGCTTATAGTATCTATCTGCTCTTGGGAAATTTCTGCTGTGGAAATAACCACCGTAAGTGCCTTAAAATCTTTTTGCGAATCCGATACTGAAGGAACGCGTACGCCATGTTCGTTTATAAGATCTTGAGCGGTATATGTAGTTATGGCGTCGGCTGTGAACTCACCCGCATTTTGTGTCCATTCTGGATTTACAGCTACCTGTATTGACCCTAACTCATCTGGCCCTATCAAGCCCATAGTATATAACTCTAACGCTCCATACACAACGCTGTTTCCACCATTTGCAAAAGTTCCAAAGCCATTTTGACCATTTAGACTTCCCCTATAGGTGTTGTTGCCGAGATCTTCAATTTGATCAAATCCTCCTAACTGCCCAGCTGTACTTGCAAAACCCCAATGGCCACCAACAGTGCTTGGAATTATTCCTTTATTTCCCCAAGAATGCGCAATTTCATGTAAAAACGGACCGTTGGATATGTATTCGGTTCGAGGCATATAAATAATACTTTTCAATTTCCCAGCGGAACCGTATGAAGCAGCATTGTTGTAAACACCTGTTCCCAAACCTTGAACCTGATTTTGAATTAAATGCGACCTACCATAAAACAAACCCGATGGTTGTGTTTCCTCTACTGAAAGAATAATGATGTAATCAAAGTCATCATCCAAATATTCGTATGCCTTTTCAGCAACCATGGTGATATCACCATCACCCGCAAGAAATTGGGCATAGTCTGCTTGTGATAAGACATAGTTGGCCACTGTTCGTGTAGCATCCAATGTAAAATCTTGATCAAACACTACCGCTCCGCTAGTATCAACTTCCTCGTCGCTAGGTGTATCATCGTTCGTTTCTTCCACATCTTCAGATATCGAATCGTCTTCATCTAGTAATGTCGTTGCATCTGTACTACAGGAAATACCAAATAGTAGGAATGCAATAGGCAATACAAAGTAATTTTTGAACGTCCTGTGTGCAGATTGAAAAGTAGTCATAATACACTATTTTGAATTGGGTATCTATATAACCTGTTTTTTTCCTATTTATTTTCTTTTATCAATTATGTTATGTCGGGTACGGCTGTAAACTTCTACCCTATCTTCATGTAATGATATCGGTCTTATTACCCGTTTTTTACAAAGTATACCAAAGCACAATGTGTCAGCAAGAAGCTTAGAGCTCTGGCGCAAATACTATAATGCATATATAATCAGATAGTTAGAATCTACTGAGCTGCTTTTTAAGTTCAAATTTGTTAAATTTTACATAAAATAGTACCTTTTTATACATAGTACTGTAACAAAACTAATTATTGGTCGTCTATTAGTTGTAAGTCGATTGGAATCAATCAAAAAACAATTCATCATTTCAATTCGACAGTTCAGAAACATAGATTATATAGAATAACAGAAAAACAACAATTTTACAGCATCAATCAAAAACAGCAACACGATGAAAACTTTATATCCACATCAACTAAGACCCAGAGTATATTTCACCTTGGGCTTTGGTTGGAACACAGACAGGTTGTATGACCAAAGAATAAAGAGCAAAAGGAATCTAGATCAAACTATTAATCAATAAAAAACGATATCATGGAAAATTTAAATACGAAGCAATTAAGAAAATCATCAGAATTCTCAAAAAGCGACATCTGGAACAATAAACGACGTTACAGATAGTCTTGGGCAAACCCTTTAAAGACTAGAAATCATGAAAACAATCATCAATCAATCATCGATAGTATCAACAACCTCAGTATTCTTTTCAGAGTCTAATCACCTCAACAGAATTCGTTGGACAGATTTAAAGTGTTAACTCCGCTCATCACGGAATTTGAACCTATCAAAATAAAGGCCCGTACTTCAACAAGTACGGGCCTTTATATCTTATGAGTTAACCACTACCCGATTGGATAGGTGCTAACTTTAGTTACTTTAATCTTTAATAGAAATCTCTTCTTCTGTTCCATCAGGATAGGTGACCGTGGCCACATCATCGCAGGTTCCGTCACCTAAGTCTACATCTACTTTGAGTCCGTTTTTAGTCAGCTGCATAACTCCCTTGCCGGCATAATCGCAGCCAAAAGTGATTTCTAAAGGCGTGGAAACGTCAACGGAATATGTATTTCCGTTTGCTTTTACAGTCCAATCTCCATCAACAGTGAGTGCACTATTTTGCAAATTCTGCGTATCAAAAACGAATCCAAAAGTTTTAGTGCCCATTTCCTCAATGATCGATTCATCCTTGAGCTTAATAGACATATCGCTAACAATTGTAAAAGAAACATTTTCTCCGGCAGCCTCGGCATTCATAGTAAAGCTTCTGGTTCCATTTATGGTATAGTCACCAACTGACAAGTCAGTATAAGTTACTGTAAACGAAGTTGTTTCAGCACCTACTGTATAAGTTACCATTACCGTTCCCGTGATGTTATCACTTCCTTCCACACTACAATTGTCGAAGGTTACTGAGAAGCCGGTGTCTGAAAATTCAGAGACGTAGCAGTCTTCAAGTCGTGAAGATTTAGCGGATTGACCGTTTTGAAACAAATCGGTTACCACCTTATCGGTAGCACTTGAAAGATCATCGGTTTCCAATATGGTTTTCACTTCAGTAGCTGATACTTGTGTGTCATCGGCTAAAGGGTTGTAATCATCCTTACTACAATTAATAACGAGTAGTGCGATACCGCTAAAAAGGACTAATCTGGTTGCTGATTTAAATAAGGTTTGCATTCTGTAATAGATTTAAGGGTTACATCTATCGTTTCGAACGCTACAATGTTAATTTTAGTGTTTTTTATGTTGGGGTTACGATGAACGGCACAAAATATTAACAAAGTTTAAGGCCACACTTGACGCTATTGCCTGCTGAAAACATATTTGTACTTTAAACCAATAATATGTTGATATTCAGGTATTTCTTCACCAATACTACCCTCAACACGATAGTATACGCCTAAACTTCCTGCCTTTTTAAGACTATATGAAGTACGTAAGCTTATTCGATATTTATCTAACTCTGAGGCTTCGTTTTTTTCGAACCTACTGAAAAGCTCTCCGGTGAGCTCTGGATCTAGGGGCCAGTTTTTAATTTTGTATTCTAATCCTGTTTTGAAACGAAGCCTATTTACGGCAAAATCACCTTCTTCTTGAGCCACCCCCAATTCGTTTTTATTTTGGTATCGCAGCCTATAGCCTATTCGAATTGCACCTATTCGATGTTTGTAATTCGCATCTAGATGAAATCTGAAATGATTCTCATATCCTTGAATGTTTCCCCTATTATCATTTTCACGAATATACCTGGCGGCCAAGCCCAATCTAAAGCCTTTAAACAATTTGCGTCTTACAGAAAACTCTGTAAAATATTCGTCAATGGTTGAAATATTCGTTTTGAGACGCAATTGGCCCTCGAGTCCTAAATCCCAATTGTCATCCACTTCATAACCAAGCTGGACCGATGTCCAGGAAGCTAGATCACTTTCTGTTTGGGAAAACAAAGAAACACTAATCAAACTGATGACAAGAAAAAGGGATGGGGTTTTTGTATACTTCATAACTGGCGTAGTGTAATTCTACTTTTCACTATTATAATAGTAGATGGTAATAGTTGCAACGTCTTTTAAGAAGTCAATATTGCCAATTTTAACGCGGTTGATTGTAATTCCTGTTCTTTGTTCCAAATCTTCTAAAAGCAGCGCTTTATTTTCAGGGGTTACATTTTCAATTTTTTCATATATAATTTCCTTAGAAACTTCATTCTTAAGTAGCCAAAAGCGTTCTATAACCATAATTGCAAAAACCACGATCAAGTTGGCGGCAAAAATTTCGGCATAACTCATCTTCTTATTTGCGAGTGAGTTTATAACCGATACCCCAATGACCACGAATAAATAGGTCATTTCTTTTATGGCAATAGGATCGGTACGATAGCGAATGATGCCAAAAATGGCAAACAGACCTAGAGCCATACCAATGTCGAGCTCATATTTTTTCAGTGTAAAGCAGAGAAAGAACACAATAATACTTATCATGTAGTAGGTGAACAGATAATCCTTACTTCTGGTCTTGGGATAGTATAAAAAACGAACAATTATGGTTAAAAAAATGATATTGATGCTAAACCTGAACACCATCTTGTAAAAATCATCGTCGAATAAGGGTATTTCTAAAAAATCCATTAAGTGCTTGTTATTTTATTGATTCTTCTAAGTTTTTCTTTGAATAGGTTGGTCTTGATATGCCCATTTAAAGAGGCGATACCTAAACAATATTTGCTAATTCTATACGGATGTATGTCAATTGACTTTAGATACTTGAAAATAGCCGTATTTCGAGATAAACTGGCTTGCTTTACCTCTATTATTGCCAAATTTGGGTATTGCATTTCCTCACTGTTAGATGCAAACGAGAGATTAAAATCTATTGTAACACGTTCTTGCTCATTTTTGTTTACCAGGGTTACGCGGTCAAACCGATTGAAAAGCACGGCCTTATTATTTAAATCATCTGTAGCAGCAGTTTCAACAAATTCTATGCACTCGTCAGATAAAATAGGTTGGAAACCCCCTATTTTTTTACGGGTTTTCTTAGTTCTTCCCTTATTATTCTTTTGCTTCACTTCTATATAACAAATTCCGGTATTGTTATATTCTCGTAGTCTAACCTTGGTTCTGTTTCCTTTGCCATTGTGATGATCGGTATAAAATTTTAGGCGCTTCGTATCAAAGTACTGGTTTTTATAGCCCGATATTCTGCTTCCCGCTATCTCTAGCACCCTATACCCTATCGCTAGATTTTCAAGAACGGCGAATAGTAGCCTACTGTGGAGAATAAATTTCGTATCGACTCTATTCATTAAGGCAACTTTGTCCATCTCATGAAGACCAATAGGATCGAGGGATCGTAGCGTATCAGTTAAGTTTTTTGACATTGCCGTTATATAGTGTACAGTAATATGAATTTAACGTTAAAATAACAATAAGCTTGCAATAGCAACCTTAAATATGGTAATTATTGGTGCAGGGCTACACTAATATTTCAGGAAGCCAATCCTTTGTCAAAAACGTAAAGCGGTAGTGTTGCAAAGAAAGTCGGCTATCGTTTCAGTAGAAAATAGCCATTGATACCGGGGGCATTTGTAAGTTCAACCGTATACCAATACGACGCCGCTGGGAGGTCTTTTCCGTTAAATGTACCGTCCCAGCCTTGCCCGTCACCTAATTGTTTTAATAGCTTGCCATGGCGATCAAAAACAAGGACTTTATCAACATTTAAATTATCAGTAGAAACAACTTTCCATAAGTCATTGAATCCGTCATTATTAGGTGTAAAAAATCTTGGTATTTTTTCTCGTAAATCTAAGGGGTCTGGGCCATTTATCCTAAACGAAATTATGGGGCAGGTTTCCGAGATTTCTCCCCCTTTATACGTATCTAATTTGACATAAATGGTCGCCCCTATTGGAAGGTTGTCCGATAAGGTATATGAAGTACGGTCGCCTACGTCTTCCATGTTAATAATGTCAGTTGCATTTAAAGCCGTTCCCACAGTTAGAATAAAACCATCGGTATTGGGTACTTCATTCCATTCCAAACGTGTATCGGGAGCAACTTTGGTCGCACCATTGGCGGGAAAAACCCATTGTGCACAATCGGGCAAGGGCAAAGGATCACCCGTCGTAAAGGTAATGGCACTGCATCCAACGGCATTTCCTTGAGCGTTATACGGAATCATGGTAACGAAATACCTTGTGCGCGGCTCAAAATTTGGTGGTTTAAAATTTGTGCCGTTGCCAACGTTTTCTTCTCGAAGAATGAAATCGCCATCGGGCTCTTTTTCTCTAATGGTCATTAGATATCCAGTAGCTGTAAAGTCACGAATCCAAGTAATATTGGCATTTACTGCTACTAAAGCCGCACCATCTTGGGGATTTATAATTTGCGTACACCTAGGTACGGTTCCGCTTGTTGTCGTAAATCTCATTTCCGAGCAAGTTGTATTGCTACCCGCATCATTGTATGGCGTTATTTTGAGAAAAACAGAGGTTAGTAAAGCAAATCCTCCTGGTAATTGATATGATGTTACATTCCCTACATCTAGATCATCAATGATATCTGTGTTTCCGGAAGAACTCCCTATAGTAATTCGATACCCTGTCGCTCCCGGTGATACCATCCATTCAATAGGGGTATCTATAGGCACGTCAACTGACTCTTCGATCGGAAGGATTAATCCTGTGCAATCGGGAATGTCATTTACGTTGGTGGCAAAGCTTACCTCGGCACAATTTATAGTCTGACCCGTTGCATTCTCAGGAATAATTTGCACATAAATCAAATTCCCCGCTGGAAGGTTATCGGGTAAATCATATGCAGTTACATTACCGACATCGACATTGTCGAGAATATCTGTAGCACCCGAGGAAGTGCCTGCCCTAATAATATAACGTTCGGCTCCGCTAGCGGCAATCCATTCAAAATTGGTATCCAAAGCGATATTGGTGCTGCCATTTCCTGGCATACTTAAGGCCGTACATGCTGGAGTTTGGCCCAAACCCTGCCAAAAAGACAAAATCAGAGCTATAAAAAGAATTTTTTTTAAAGAAAAAGGATGACCCATTTTCATACTACGCTTTCTTATAGCAATCGGATATAAATGTGTTCTTCAGCATGAAGTTGTAGTTCATACACCTTGTAAAATTTGGGTGCTATAGGTAAGCATTACATATAGCCAAGAGCCTAATATATAAAAAATATATCATGAGAATATCACAGCTAATGTTAGCGGGAAGGGTATTTGATACCTTTTTTTTGGCAGTAGTAATTCGTCGCCTATCCAAACAAAGTGTAGCAGGTCACAGACGCTTACCGGTTCGTTGCCTAAAAAATCAAGTAGAATTATGCGGAACTGAACTGCGGGAGTTCCTTAGATTTTGGTAACCCGAACGGCATTCATGCCTTTCATGCCCTTTTCAAGTTCGAAAGAAACTTTGTCATTCTCTGCAATCTCATCAATAAGACCACTTACATGAACAAAATACTTTTCTTGGTTTTCACTGTCCATTATGAAACCAAAACCTTTTGAAGTATCAAAGAAAGAAACCTTGCCTTTTCGTATTGGGTCTTCTGCCTCTTGTTCTTCTTTCTTCGGAATACCCAAGACTATACTTTCGGCATCAACCTTGACTTTTTTGGAAGGATCGGGTGGTGTGTCGGTAAAGTGACCGTTTTCATCAACATATACAAGTTGATCTTCGAAAGACGCTCCTACATTGGAATTTGCTTGGCGCTCCGCTTTTCTTTTTGCTTTTTCTTCACGCTTTTTTAGACGTTTCTTTTCCCGTTCTTTTTTACCATAGGTTTCTTGAGCTCTAGCCATAGTTTATTTGATATTCTAATTTTAAATTTTCAATAACCAATAGTGGTAATCGAATTAAGAGAAATACATTCCCTTATGCATTGTTTCAAAGATAGCTTTGTAGATAGAGCTTAGCAAATACTTTGCCAAATAGTTGTCAACCATTCTTCGTTTTTAGACGTAATGACAACAACAACCCGATGAATGACAACATAAATGGCTACAAATCGTATACGATATAGTATATTTAGAGTATGCTAGTTAAAACAAGTTTTCGAGATCAAGTACGAGAATTTCTGCTTAATGAGATGAAACAAGGTCATTTACAGGAGGGGCAAACTATAAATTTGGCTGCCTTGGCACGTAAACTCGATGTCAGTGTCACTCCAATTCGAGAAGCCTTGACCCAACTGCAGCAATCACGTATTATTACAGCAATTCCGAATCGTGGATTTATTATTTCAGAGCTGAGTTTGAAAGAAGCACAAGATCTTTATGAATTAGTGGCCGATTTGGAGGTATTGGCTATTGAGAATTCTGAATTTGATGTTGCATCTATAGCGCAGCTTAAAACCCAACAGCTAGTCTTTAAAAATGCAGAGACTACGGTGGCTAGAATCAATGCCAAATTGGGTTTCCACAAACTTCTTACACAAAAGTATGGCAATAGTCTCGCACAACATATTCTTGACGATTTAAAGATTCGTATTTTCTTTTATGAACGTGAATTTATGGCAGACGACCTCCTATACTCGAAATCAGATAATCAACACGATGCCATCATCTCGGCCATTGAAGATGATAATATACCAACCGCCTCATTAGTGCTAAAAATGAACTGGATGTTGATTTTAGACTACATTCAACGTCAATTATGGGAGGTACTTTAGCGCTACTAATTTTCTGATAAATGGATACTACCAAAGTAAAACTGCTCAATAATTACCAACTATACCAGATGTCTAAAAATAAATCTTTGGACGATGCTACCCAGCAGAAAGTATATCAAGAATTTCTGATACGGAATATTTCGACCATTGAGCAAAAGGAGTTGGAACGCCGTTACCAAGAGACGTTTGCCGAGACTAATAAAGAATTAGACGCAGCAGCATGGGATCCGTTTTTCACGGCATTTGCATGGAAAAAGCATTTCAGACATATCGCTCTTCTTCAAGCACTAACGCGTAACAAGGAAGCAAAGGCATATCAATTGCGATTTTATTTGGGAATGCTCGTTTATATGTTGCTTTTTATTTTACTCCTTGTGTTTTTTAG
The DNA here is from genome assembly GCF_039974175.1 of Maribacter sp. GTDB lineage: Bacteria > Bacteroidota > Bacteroidia > Flavobacteriales > Flavobacteriaceae > Maribacter_C. Next base: position 718,635 of record NZ_JBDWJN010000010.1, on the reverse strand, counting down.
AAAATAACCCTCACCAAAACTTAGGAATTAATTTGGGTACTCTTTTTTTATAGGCGCCGTATGTCGGTTTACGTTCAATCATGCGATCTTCTTTAAGGGGAATTGAAATAACTACAAACAAACACACCATTACTATAGCACCTACAATAGTTATTGACGATGTGCCAAATGAATACCCTATCAAAAAGATTCCGAACCAAAATAGCATCTCTCCCAAATAGTTTGGATTTCTAGACTTTGCCCATATTCCAGTTTCCAAAAGTTCCTCTGGCTTAGGATTCGGTCTTTTTCTAAATTGAGCCAATTGATTATCTGCAATGAATTCAAGCGCAACACCTGACAGACAGACTGCCATACCGATAAAAAATAACCAAGCGTATTGCATTGGGCTTGAAAACACATCAAACAAGGGCCACATAGCTGAAAATACCATCGCTGTTGGAAAAAGATGTATTCCGAAAAAGTTCACCAAAGGATAAATCATTCCGGTTTGCTCTGCAAGATCTTTATAGCGCCAATCCTCTTGGGAGAATCCTGACCATGACCTAGCCCAATTCAAGGTCAATCTCCATGACCAAATACTGACTACTAAAAATGTTAAAAGGTGGAATACGGTTAATTCTTTAAGATTAATACAGCATAATAACACAACAAAATAGAAGGGAATAACACTCCAGAAAGCATCATATACCGAACTATTTCTTTTGATTACCGAAAACAAAAAGCAAACAACCGTCATTATAAAACTAGCAGCCATGAAAACAAATATTTGACTATCAATTGGAATATATTTCCAGGTCAAGAAACCACTAAATGCAATTATTACATAGATGAGGACTATTTGTAGCAAATGATTTGTTCTGGTTTTCAAAAGGGTAACTTTTAGCGATTTTTTGGTATCAGAATTGTAGTATCATCAGTGACTTCCGCTATCTTTTGTCTTGAATAATAGGCAGGGAAATATTGATTCTTTGCCCATAACTCGAACAAATTATTATAATAGGGACTATTGGGATTACCCGATTGCCCAGGTGCATTGATCATCAAGGTTTTATCCCAGTCACTTAAATCAGTTATAAACTTGAAACTAGCACCACTTACTTGATTATCGTTATTTCCGGTAGAATTGGGTGTAAAACTATTTCCACCCCTTGCTAAGATGCCCAAATCAATTTTCTTTTTCAGACTGTCATTTACAAAAGGTGAAATGGCATTTTTCATTGTGCTATGCTTGAAATTGGCTTGTCCGTAATGCCACTGCATTATGTCATCACCAAGTTTCTCTTCCAAATTTTGCAAGGTCAATCTAAACGTATTCCTTAGAAATTCTTGTTTCTCCAATTTTTTAAAACTTGGGCCAAAGGTTTCCGTACCCATCTCCAACCATGAAACGATTTTTTCTAATTGAATAGACACCATTTCCGTTACTTCTTTTGGAATAAAAGCCTTTTCGGCTTCTTGCCGGATTATGTGCTCCCACATTGCGTAAATACCGGCTTCCACAGAATCTTCATCCAAAATATAATCCCAAGTTAATAGTCGATTTTTTGCCTCTTCCCCTTTTTCTGATTTCATCTTGATATGTTGCAACATTGGAACTAACGATCTAGCCGGTATCGAAAAATAATCAGACTGCAACTTTTCCATGTCCTTCATTGTAAAAGCTTTTTCTTCGGATAGTACTTCCTTAATGCGACGCCCACGATAAGAATCTGACCAAAGGTAATTTAAGGTGTTTTGATGCTTATAGTCGCTTGCAGTTACATTTTCGTTGGCTGTAGCCAAAAAACCATTTGTTGGGTTGTAACTATTTGGACGCTCTTTGATAGGCAAATACCCTTCCCAGTCATAACTACCATCACCAGGAACGGGAACCAAGCCACTATGATGCTTCCGAATCGGCGTAATTCCAACGGCTTGCCAACCAATGTTACCTTTTTTATCTGCCCAAATCATATTTTCCGCCGGTATATTGCTATAGCTACAGGCATCTCGAAATTCTTCCCAGGTTTCTGCCTGATCCATCCTAAGGGAAGTCAAATAGGGTGCGCCACCTTTTTCAAGCCATGCGCATTTTACGGCATATGCCTTGTGGTGAAGCGAGTCGATATAGGTTACCGGGCCATGAACCGAATAGCGCAAAGTAACTTTTACCGCATCTTCCCCTTTTATCTGAATTTCATCCTCTACCTCTTTCATTGCCACCCACTTATCTTTGTACTTGTATTGCGATAAATTCTCGGGATTTAAATCATATACGTACAGATCTTCCCCGTCGGTTCTAAAAATCGTCAGCCCCCATGCGCCAAAGTCATTATGACCAATCGAAACACCTGGAATTTCTGGCTCCCCCCCTCCTATCACATTCCAACCTGGGGCAACTAAATGTACAATGTACCGCAAGGAAGGTAACGCAACGCGTCGATGCGGATCATTGGCCAAGAATGGAAAGCCACTCTCCGTTTTGTTCCCTGTTAACACCCAGTTGTTGCTACCATCATCTAAATAGTCCTTATCGATGTCTTGTTCTTCAAGCTGAACACCACTGGCATAGGCTTTATGCAGGGCCAAAATATCTTCAGAAAGTAGGCTGGCATCAATTTTCGGGTCTAAAGTAATATTCGGATCGTTAGGGTGAAACCACATGAGTTCTTTCACTTTCTCTTCTCCTATTTTTGCGACCGCCATCCCATATTTTAATTCACGGCTTACATTGCCTTTTAAGCCTTGATGCCTTGAAATCACAACCTCAGGCGTCCATTTTTTGGGAAGGATGTTCAAAACCTTGAATTCTATTGGAAGGTCTTCAGGTGTCTGCAAAATCTCGTCAATATATGCATTTACCCCATCGGTATAGGCATTAATAATTTCAGAACCATTTGGGTGATAATGATTTAACTCCTCTTCTAGGTCTCCCCGAAACTGAAATAAACGCGTTCCAATATCACGTTCTAACTCGTCAGGGCCAAGAATCTCTGATACGGTACCGGTTGCTTGTCGTCTCCAAACTTCAAATTGGAACAGTCGGTCTTTGGCAGCCGCATAGCCTTGCGCAAAGAACAGGTCGTGCTGATTTTTGGCATAAATATGATTAACCCCCCATTGGTCTCGTAGAATGTTAACCGTTGCTTCGAGACCTGCGGTTTCAATTTCGGTATTATTTTCTTTCGATAGTTTACAAGAGGTTATGCAAAGAATAACTAGGGCAAGTGGGAAGCATTTAGATACGTTCATGTTGGTTAGCCTAACAGTTGGAATCTAAAAATACAAATTTCTAGATATCCTTGTTAAAACTGTTTACTTCCTATCTCGAATACGATACATGAATTTTAGCCCGCTCCAATCTTGATCAACGGCACATACCTTTACATCTACCAAACCATTTTCCAACAGGTATTCTCGAATGTAATCGCGAGAAAGATCTGTTTCGATTTTTGAGCTGCCTTTGGGCCAGCTAACCCAAAGCATTCCAGTCATCTTAAGCGTTGGTTTTAGTTTCAAAGATCGTTTTTCGAAATCGGTTTTGTCAGTGCAAAACAAATGGATAAAATCAACAGTTTCCTTTGAGGGATTAACAACATAGTTGACCTCGGGCATATCTTCAAAAAGCAACAGATAGTGACTGGGTTCGTTAACTAGCAAAACGGTATACCCGGCTTTAATGCCTAGTTTCTTTGCTAAGGGCGTTCCAGAATAACCTATTGTGCTCATTTACTGAAATTTTTATCAAAGTAGTGATTTTAGAAATAACAATCCATGGTTGCTCATTCCAGCTCTTTTAACAAGCTTTCTGCCGAATTGGTAATTCTTTTGTAATGCCCATAACCCCATCGAGAAACCAAAGCCACAAATAAGGACGCAACACCAATGACCACATATGACCATGCGTTTCGCTCTATCATAAAAAAATCTTTGTTTGACCATAGCTTTGAGAAAACTGCCGCAACCGCAAACATGAGCACAAAACTTCCAGCGATGCCAAACTGCTGTAACTTCAAAAGACGTGTCTTCGCCTTTGTGTAGCTTACCAAGGTTTCCTTGTAATTTTTATTGGTAATATTCAAGCGCTTAATTCTGCCAAGTGCACGTAGTACCAATACAGGTAAGATCAATAGAAAAGCTATGGTGAAAATTCCGCAGGCTTTCAAGTACCAGGTGTCAAGCTTTCCAAAATTTGCCAAGATATTTATCGCGATTCCATAACAGATAATGGCCCCAATAGTCTCATAAGTTGAAATGGTTTTAAACTTGTTTGTATATCGTTCTTGTGTCATATTCATAATAATTTCGTTTGTTAATTTTTTTTGTTGCTCCAATTGGTGGCTGACTTCAGACCACAGCGTTTTCATCTCTTCAATTTCCATCGTCCTATTTTTTTACAATTTGTTTCTTTAATTTTTGCTTGATTCTAGAGATACGCGTTCCTACATTACTTGGTGAAAGTCCTGTTATTTCAGCTATTTCGTCATATTTTTTTCCTTCAAGCAGCAGTAGCATTAAACCCTTTTCTAAAACATTCAATCGTTTAATATGCGAATACAATAGTTGCAACCTTAGCTCAAATTCTGGGTCATAATTTTCGGTTTGTTGCATGATCACCCGGTTTATAGGAATTTGATTTCCCATTCGTTTGCTTTTTCTAAGCCTGGTTAGCGCAGTATTTAACGCAATACGGTACATCCAAGTACTTATTTTCGACTCCCCCCGAAAGGAATCAAAGGACTTCCATAGTTGATATACCACATCTTGATATAGATCTTTTTGGTCATCTCGGTTATCGGTATACATGGTTGTGATTTTAAAGATCACGCCTTCGTTCTCTTTAACTATCCGAATAAATTCGGCTTCTTTTTGCATACTTGATTTCTAGGTTTATGGTATTAGTATCCCACACCTTGAAATTATCACAAAGTTTTTTGAAAATAACACCTGGACGTAAATTTTGGTGATCTTGCTATTCCTTATTTTGCTGAATAGTCTCTATGAACGCTCTGACTAGCTGCGGTAAATTGTGCTCGTCATAAATTGATTTAATTTCGGTATCCGTATCGGTAATTCTGACATGATAAATGAAACCATCATGTATCTCGCCTGAAGGTTTTGATTCTTTAGAGAGGATTGCCAATAAGTCTTTTTTCTCAGTCTGTTCTAAATTGATTTCTCCTTCGAACTGCTTGGGCACATTGGCAAAACCTCCATTAATAAATATCTCGTACTTCATTATTCGTTGCTATTGTATTCAGACATTCACTTTTGTCAAGCCTACTGTAGTAAAGCTATTCGTTATGGCCGCTAAGGCACCGCTGCTTACCTTTTCCTCCTTTTGCAGGTTTTCGGTAACTTGAAGGATCACATCGAGCATATCATCGAAATCTGCCGTACGCCATAGGGCTTTTAAAGTTTCAAACCAGATCAACGCACATTCGTCAAGTCCGATTTCCAAACAGCATAGGTAAAATGCTTTATTCGGAATTCCAGAATTGATATGAACACCTTGATTATCTGCGTTTCCAGTATAATAATTATCCATATGAGCAGGTTGCGAATCAAAATCATTTGCTGTGCCTGGGGCTTTCATCGATCGTATGGCCACGCCTGGAAACTTATCTGTTACTATGGTATCGCCTATTAACCAATCGGCTTCTGAAATATCTTGTTTCAAATACTTTTGCTTGATGATAGTACCAAAAACATCAGAGAAATGTTCGTTAAGGGCTCCCGATTGACTTCGATATTCTAAGTTGGCCAAAAACTGGGTAATGCCATGCGCTAGTTCATGGGCCACTACATCGATTGCACTTGCAAAATCTTTGAACTCTATACCGTCACCGTCGCCATAGGTCATTTCGTCGCCATCCCAAAAGGCATTGTTGTAGTCTTTGCCATAGTGAACGTTTGAGATAACATCGAGGCCATTGTCGTCTATGGAGTTTAAACCAAAAGTGTTTTTAAAAAAATCGCGTACAAAGCCAGACGTTTCGTAGGCTTTATCTACAGATGCATCATTGGTGGCACCCTCACCCTCTTTTCGTACCAGTAAAACTCTTTGCTGCGAACGTTTCTGACTGTCATAAACAAAGCGATCACCCTCACCATCTGTTATTTCTCGAACTAATAAATTATTTAGAATGGTATTTCTTTTCTGAAATATTCTATGGGTATCGTTCAATGTTTTTTTACAGGAAGTATTCCCTTGTTTGGCCAGTTCTTCTAGAATATGAGGGGGTACAATAAGGCAGTGATGTTTGCTACACATGTAATAAGATTTTAGGGTTCTTCTTACAAGTTCGTGAGTTTGAAAAGTGTTGCCAAATTATTCTAGTTAAGATTATTTTAAAAAAGATCGTATGAACATTTAAATAAGACGGGCATATAACGAGGGTATGGCACCTCCGTTCTTCTGGGTGTTAATTGCAATTAATCTTCAGGAAACAAACTGCTATCCAAATCAGGAATAAGCCGCAAAGCATTTTTATAATATACCTTTTTCAGTACTTCATCAGGCAAATCAAGTCCGTACATAGCCCAGAAGGCATGATACTTTTTGTAGTAGGGAAAGTACTCATCATTTGATTCAAGCACGCGAAAATAGGTGGGAAATTCTTCTGGCTTCCAGCTATCTTTTCCAAAAAGAATGCGGTCTTGGTACTTCTCAAAAAATGCCTTAGCATTTCTTGGCTGCCTTCCCAATTCTGCAATTACGGCCGCGATACCTACGTGCATATTTGGAATCTCATCTAGCAATTGCCCTAACTTTCCAAGATTGTTGGCATACCATCCCATGTGTGCATTGATAAACTTTGTATTTGGGTGCTTCTTAAACATGCGATGTTGTTCTGCAATGATCTGCTCCCAAGGAGCAGGGTCGGTTGCCGAGCGTTTTCTTCTCGGGCGTGTTTTTAACTCCAACCAGCGTTCATTATCACTATTCATTGGGTCCCAGAACGACTTCGGATCGGCTGCGTGTATTAAAACTGGCACCCCTAATTCTCCACACTTTGCCCAAACAGGGTCTAAGCGCGGGTCGTCGATTGCAACCCGATTCCCGTCGCTATCCTTATACCGTAGTCCTAAGCTTTTGTAAATCTTTAAGCCCTTTGCTCCTGCTTTTATGTCGACCTCCAACTGGGCAGCCGCCTTATCACCCCATCCCGCTGTGCCTACTCCATCAAAATCGACATTGGCAAAAACCACAAATCGGTTTGGATAATTCTTTCGAATACTTTCAATTTTTTTATTCAAATTCTCACCTGAACCACCGCTCAAATTGACCATGATACCTTCATTTAACCTATTCATATCGGCAATTAATCCGTTGAGCGCCGTGGCATCCATGTTACGTTGGTGACTGTGGATATCAATAAAGGGGAATTTCGATTTGGTAATTTCTTCTCCTTCCACCACTAAGGTAGATTTTGGATTGTACTCTTCAAAACCCATTTCTTGGGCCATAAGCGAAAAACAAATCAATGTAAAAACCAGGCTAAGGGTAAGTCTATATCTTCTCATTTTGTAGTATTCTATTTTATTAGGTGAATTTACTATAATTTCCGCTCAGGTCATACTTCAATTTTCAAATGCAACAAAAAAAGCCCTGACGGCAGAAGATGCCATCAGAGCTATTAAATATCCTTAACGTTCTTTATTTTTTCTTGCGCTTGGCAACTTTCTTCTTCGCGCTTTTTGCCTGGGTTTTTCCCTTTTTCTTGGAGGATGATGTCTTGCCTGCAGCTTTTACAGTGCTGTTGCCATTGGCATCTTTCTTAACCGCCACCGCTCTTTTAGAGCCATCAGGATTCTTTTTAACCGCAACGGATTTCCTGCTCCCATCGGTATTCTTTTTTGTAGCAGCGCGTTTCTTGGTGCCGTCTGCCTTGTTCACTCCTGCTACACGTTTTGTGGAACCATCTGCTGTTTTAACCCCAGCAGAACGGTATTTGTCTCCATCGGCTTGATTGACGCCAGCTACGCGAACCTTATCACCATTATTCTTGTTTACCGCTACGGCTCTTTTTTTGGTTCCATTTGATTTGTTTACCGCAGTAAGTCTGACGGAATGAGCCTTATGTGGGTGTCTTACTGCATAGTCATTTCGTTTTACCTTGGTGTGTAAATGCACCGCTCTCGTGCTGAATCTCACCTTTGTGTAATGAAACGTATGCTTAACATTTACGTGTACATGTACGTTCTTTTTGTAATGCCCAACATGAAATGGCTTCCAGAAACGGTAGTGTTTTGGGTAATACCCCCAATAGAAAATTGAACGGTATGGTCTGTAGAATGGTCTCCAAAACCAGCTAAAAATAATCGGGCGATGTACATAAACAGGTTCTACTATGAAATTATTGCCATAGAGGTACACATCACCTACCACTTGCACTCGGGTATTGCCCTCATTGTCTTTTTCGACTTCAATTGTAGCAACATCTTGATAGATATCTTCACCAAGAACAGCTTGCAAGGCGATTAAATGGGTATCGTTTTCAGCTGTTTCCACAACACGTAGATAGTCTACATTACCATCTTCATTTAAATCTAAGTTGGAAATCTGGGTATCGGGGTCATTCAATTTGTATTCAAACTCCTCCAAATCTTTGGAATCTCCAAATATTGACGCTACAGCCTCTAAATCTAGGTTATTGCTGATATCTTCACTAGCTGCATCTATAGTAGTTACATCTTGGGCATAGGTTGTAGTAAACGCTAGTATAAATAGCATTCTTATCTTAGCGATTGTTTTGTTAAGTTTCTTTGACATGGGACTATTTTTTAATGTTTGTTCATACTTTGATTGGTATAACAAGCAAGGGTTTAAAACCCCCAATTGTTTTTATGTGAAATGACCTTCTTTTTCGATAAACGGTAATTTTTAGTTCTAAAAGCATTTATAAAACGAAAAATCTAATTGTTAAGTGTGTCAGCTATCCTGTTTGATCAAATTGCCTTACTATATTGTTCTTATTGAATAAAATATAGCGCACCTGCCCAACAACCTGTTTCATTACAACGACGGTGGGCCCCTGCAAAAATCAGGTCCGTTGTTGCGGCCACACTACTGCCAAATAAATCTTCATTCAACGGATCGGGTGCAATTACCTTATGAGATTCCGGCCATCCGCTTTCTCTTTTAAAGAAATATATGGCTCCATTACCTGCTGTCAATTCTTCTGATAAAGATGCACCTGCAACTAAGTACGCTTCATGAAATGCCAGTCCGCTACCACCAAAATTATCACCTGGCAATACATCATCAGGTATTAATTTTGAATCCTCCTTCCAAATTTCTCCGGTTTCCACAAATGTGTAGATTGCCCCATACGCTTGATTACTATTGGGTAGCAAGGAATTAAAACTGCCTGAAGCCCCAATTGCCAAGTCGGCATCATCTAAGACAACTTCAACGCCAAAAAAGTCCTCACTTTTGCCGTCTGAGGCTTCTATCCTTGATTGTAAAGTCCATGTTTCGTTTGACGCCTTGAACACATAAACGCTGCCAGGAAATTTATAGGTTGTGTTGTCAGTGCCTGGTGCACCAACGGCAATGCTACCATTTTGTATGGCAATAGCGGCCCCAAATGCATCCCATTTGTGACCCTGACCGCTGTTTGGAATCAACTTTTGGGTATATTCCCAGTTATTAACATTTTCAAATAAGAATACAGATCCTTGAGCTACCCCTGCCCCATTGGTAATATCACCTTCATCAAAGTAATTGTCATCATCGAATTTTGAACTGATAGCGATAGTCTCAGCTTCTATAGCTACCCTGGTTCCGAATTCTTGGTTGGGTTGCGGGTTTGGGGCAGCTAATTGCCGAATCATGTTCCAGTTATTATTTCCAACATGTTCATAAACATAGGCTAGACCTGCGTTTTCTGCCATACTATCGTTTCTTGGAGCACCGACTACTAGCACTTCACCATCTAGCGCTATACTCCAACCGAAATAATCTTCGGTGGTTGCTAACTCTGGGTAAATAATATGAGCCGTATTTTCAAATTTTGTTCCGTTTCTCATAAAAATATAGACCGCACCGGTCCGTTGTCCTTTTTCATCACTAAAGGGTGCACTTGCTACAGTAAAGGTTTCATTCGCCGCAATTTCATAACCAAAAAAGTCACCTTCGTTAATTCCACCTGGAGTTATTCTCGTAACCTGGGTCAGGGGGTTTCCTTTCGAATCTTCGTCCATTTCGTTATCTGTTTCATGCACACCTGAAGCATCTTCTTCAAGGAGAATTTGACCTTCATCAGAGTTACATCTGGCACTTAATAGGGCAAGTATGGTTATGAATAAATAGCCAATGGTTTTACCGCTTGAGCCAATTATATTAAAAGTCTTAGCATTCATATTCATAGGTTCTAATCTACTGATTTAATGATCTTTATGTTTTCTTATTTAATTCAATTTTAGTAGTCACGATACAACATATCTCCCAGCACCTGATACATCTCTAAATAGGTTGCCTCTATACAGCTGACGTTCTGAATGGAATTAGGAATGGAGTTCCTTAGATAGAATTTGACAGAATGAACCGGGTTGTTGCCATCTCCCATTTCACAGGGTAAACCTTCATCGGTTAGGCCTAGGTACGTAAAAGGGACTTCCTTTGTTGTAAAATGGTCTACCAAGAATTCTTTGCTTTGGTATTGTTTGGCTCCAGTACAGTCTACATCATCTTCTAAGTGATTTGCAATTATCAATTCCAATTCAGAACTGTCGCATGATGTAACCTGTGCCAATCCGCCATCGAAATCAAAATATTTGTAAAGGGAATCGGTCATCCAACCTCCCAAGGGGAAAATATGCTTCGGTTGGTACTTGGCATTATTTTGAAATATCGGATCCATATATGTACCCATAACCCCACTAGCTCCTGCCGAAAAGCCTGTTACCGACCAATGGTTCATATCTTTTTTCATAAATGGAAATAGCGTGGAATCTTCTACAATCGCACCAATTAGCTCTACCAGTTGTTTAGGACTATTGAGGGTCTTTCCGTTTTCTTCTCGTAGCTGCCATGGATGCCCATTACCGCTGTCTATTTCGCTAATTCCATTAGCAAAAATGAACGCCCGGGGCTGGTCTGATTTGTTTTCTAGGTAGTAATCAAAAAACAAGGTAGCACCTGAGTTTTCAGTTCCATTTGATCCATGTAAAAACAGAATTACATCACACGGACCACTTTCACACGCTTCTGCATACAAAACACTAAAGCCTATTTCTTGATTAGAGGTGCTGGGTGATTTATACACCCAATGTTGTCCATTTATTCCGTTTGAAGCACTATTAAGCGATTGCACTCCTGGGGTATTATTTACATATTGAATTCCATCTTGCACATCCGTATAGGAGAAATCTACTTTTCTAAAGTCGCTTCCCAATTCAGAATCCATAATTTCTGGTTCTTGAATAGCTACCGTTTCATCTTTTGAACACGCCAAAAAAGTAAACAGGGCTATTCCTAGTAATGCATGTTTTTTCATAGTTGTAATGGTTAACATAATATTTGATTTAAATAGTTTGGTATATTGATTTAAGGACAAATGCGTATTTTAAATTTGAATTGTTGCCCGTAGCTTCGCTAGTAGCAAAGCCACGTTTATCATAATTCGAATCGAGCTGTGCTTGTTATTTGATTAGAACGTTAAAAGTGTAAAAAGATTAGTCGTACATTTCGTGATTCGTCTCAAATCCGATAATTGTTCTGTGAAATCCGATGGGTTTAATTCAATAAATATTGATATTTGAAAGCGCTCATGAGTAAAGAAAAACCACTTAACTATTCCTTCTTCAAAAAAACGGAAGTTCTACTATTAGCCGGGGCTTTCATGGGTTTATTGCAGTTAACAATTACGGTTATTTACAAGGAAAGAACTGCTCAACTATTGGAAACGCTGAGTGATATAAAACTATTTTCCAAAAAATTATTGGTTGATTGGTTGATGGTAGAAGCCTTTGCGATTGTGATCTTGTTTTATTTGACGTTTCGCCTACAAGCGTACATTTCAAAGACCTACCCAAGCAATTTTAAGGAGGTCATTAGCGTAAATTTGCGTTATCTCTTCATCTTGTTGTTATCGTTGTGCATTTTTATTCCTTTGGCTATTATTTTTCGTCATGTTTGGAGGAATGAATTTGTTATTGACGGCAGTCGTTTAATTCGACAGTTCAGACACTTTGGAAGAATGTATGGGGAGGCTTTATTGCCTTTTTTGGCGGTTGGGTATACCTTTTTCAATGTCAACCTCTATCTGCAGTCCGGAAAGAAGAAGATTGCACAAAAGGAGAACGCACCCACATCGGAAGAAGTTAATTGTCTAGAGGTCATCAATGACAACGGAAATATGTTGATTCCGCTTTCCAACTTATTATGGATTGAAAAAAAGGATCGTATATATGAAGTAAAGACAATTGACAATTTGTATTACATTCGAAAAACCCTAAATGAACTTGAAGAGATGTTGTCAAGCAAAGGATTTATTCGTATCAATCGTGGTGTGCTTGTAAATCGTACGTATGTATACAATTATTCTTTTTGGGAATACGACAAATTTATACTTCGAATGAAAGATGAGGCGTTGACCGAATTTATCGTTTCACGCGAACGCATGCGTCAAATTAAAAGCCAATTGGTGCAAACAGTCTAAATTCGTCGCTTCTTGACCAATTCTTCATAGGCTTCCCAACTGTCAATATCAATTTCTTTTCCATCAGGATCTAAGGCTAAAATCGCGGCATCATTCGCAGCAATAATGTCTTTAGCTCCAAAGTCTTGGTTTAACTTTTGTAATTCTTCAAAGTATTCGTTACCAAAAATCGCTGGCACACCAGAGTGGTTTTTATATTGGGTAGTTATGATCTTCGATGGATTTCCGATCCAATTGCCCATCATTTTGTTCAAGTAGTTGGTGTCTATAAGCGGTTGGTCTGCTAACATAATAAGTAAAGCATCGGGTGTTGTTACTTTAGACATTAGGTATGCTACACCAGAGGCGATGGAGCTACCCAAACCATTTCTCCATTGCGCATTTTGTATAACTGTTGATGACTCTAAATTCACTTCTGCTTTGATGACCTCTTCCTTAGCTCCCAAAACTACGTAGGTATGACTCGCAATAGAAGCGTTAGCCTGATCTACAGCAGTACCCAATAACGTGGAGTCTTTCCAAGCAAGTATTTGCTTGGTCTGATCTCCCATTCTTGACGATTCTCCCGCTGCCAGAATTAAAATTGCAATACTTGGCTTTTTGTCCATATGCGATACTATTTATTGAACCAATAGGTAAATTTTAAAGTTAACGACCAGTCTCGAGGCATAAAAGGATCTATCATTTGATTATTCGTATATACTAAAAAGAGATCTGAAGCAGGAGCATAACGCCATTGAAACCTAGAGTTTAGATTAAAATTACCCGACTGTTCATTGTATTGAAAAAGCGTTGCAAAAAAAAGTTTGTTAGTAAACGTAAAATCTACCTCACTCCCTATGAGCCAAAATTCATTCGTATTCCATGGAGCGGGTAATTTAATATGATTGTAATTTAAGTTCGCGTTTAGGCCAACAAAAGGTTGAAAACGATATCCTAATTCGGTAGTCAAACTTGTTCGATTACCTCCAGCATAGTATCCTCCAAAGCGAGCTTCAAGGCCGTAGGTAAAAAGATTTTGAGGTTTTGAGGAAAACATCCCACCAAAAGCATTCCATTGGTGCTTTGTGCCGGTATCCAATTCTTCTTTACCCAAGCGCGTGGGATCAAAAGGTGCCAAGAGTTCAACATAATCATCAGAAACGAAAACTTCAAGGCTACTACGATTACGAAAAGCCAGTTGATATACCAGGTAATTTAGATTATCTGTTCGTCTAATATTCTCGTTAAAATAGATTTGAGAATTTATTGTGGGGCCGTGACTTACTATTTTGCCTTCCTTGGGGAAAAATAGATATCCAAGATTTCCATTGAAATTGACATAACCCCTTCTAGGTACAAAACCTACTTCGGCACTGTAATCTTCACTTACCCACTCTTCTTGAACGCGCCAGCTCCATTTGCGACTATTATACTCCAAATGAGCTGCCTGTGTAATTCCATTGGCATCATCATTGGGCGAAAACGATTTTAATAGAAAGGCTTTGCCATTCCATAGATTATTGGAAGAGGCCAAATTGTATTCAACTCCAAGATTTCGGTTGTACTCCGAATGAATTGTGCGCAGTGAATCACTCTCGTTCAAATAATTGAAAGACTGCTTATTGATGAGCATTATACCAATACTAGAACGACTGAAAACCTTTTTCTGCAATGATAACACCCCAAAGTTTTGACTAGGCAAGCCGGTTTCATCTACACTGGCTGTTTGAATATCCATAAGACCCACACGCCAAGAATCAGTGATATTACCACTTACACGAGCTCCGGCCTGTATCGGAACTCCAAGACCAATACGTCGAGAAAAAAAAGGTCTAATGGTAGGATAACCAAAGTTTGCAAATAGATCTCCATTTTCAAGGAAAAACTGGCGTCTTTCGGGAAAGAAAAGTTCAAACCGGTTCAAATTAGTAATCTGGCGGTCAACTTCCACCTGCGAAAAATCTGGGTTTACAGTGACATCGAGGTTCAAGGAAGGCGTTAAGCTAAATTTTAGATCACCCCCAATCTTTGTATTGAATTCAGATTCCTCGTTATTTGCCTTGTTTTGTTTTACATCTCCCAAGACATATGGAATCACTGAAAAGTTAAGTTTGGGTTTGGGTGGAGCTTCATCCCATACCAAGGTGCCATTGTAAGCCATTGAAGAAGTAGGAAATTGTCTGGGGACCGGTGTCCAACTAGATTTCTCACTTGATTTTAGATCAAGTCTGCTAAAGTTGATTCCCCATTCCTTTACCCCTTCTTCGTATCGAATAGATTTGAAAGGTACGGCCATTTCAAAGACCCACTTTTCATCGTCATGTGAGCTTCCAGATATCCACTTGCTATCCCAATTTAAATCGACATTACTTCCATTGAACATGGTGCCATCCCATTGTGCTCCGTAGGCATTAGACCCAAAAGTAAATCCTGTAGTTTGATTATTAAATGGATCTAAGAACAGAAGAAAGTTATCATTCTTACCAAAGGAAAAATCTCTTCGCAATGATTCAACAGTATATTTTGCTGTAGTACTGTGATAAAAGGTGGCTAACAAATAGAAGTTCTTGTCGTCATAGGCCATTCGGATTTCTGATTTTTCATTCGCTGGGTCAGTATCCATTGGCAGCACCATGTAGAAATCCTTGGCCACATCAGTATCACTCCAAGCCCTATCATCTCCAATACCATCTACTATTATCGGAGCGGTTGCTTTTCTGATTTGCAACCTAAAACCCTCATTTTTCTTTTGCCCATTTACTGCAGTATATAATAGTAAAAGTACTATTGCTAAGGAGAGGTTTTTTTTCATGAATTATTAAGCTTCTTCTAAACGAAGCCTGAAAACTACAAAAATCTCTTAACAATGTTTAACACTTATTTTAAAAGAAGGCCATAATTTATATAGATTTTGTCCGTTCTGATGGTTGAACCCAAAATTTAGAAAATGAAACCATACACCAAATTACTTGCCTTATTTTTTTCTGTTGCGTTTTTTGTTTCCTGTGGAAATGCTGATGACGACGTGAACTTTAGATTGAATACCGGAGACGGATTAGGTAAAGGTAAAGAAGTGGACGATTGCCTTGGCCTTGGAGAAAATGACTTAGTACTCTCGATTCAGGAACAATTTACCACCTTACCCGGTAAAGTCTCTATTCTTTTTAAAGTGTCTGACGCTGACCAGAACCCGATTTCAGGACTTACGGCCGACCAGTTTACGATTTATGAACAAGGAAGAAATGATGATTGTTTTAATACCATTTCGACTTCTGAGTCTTTGGCTCGTATATCACCCAATTCACAGATTTTTAGTAATAATACCTTGTTGGTGTTAGATTTGAGTAATAGTGTTTTGAGTAGCAGTTTAACAGAGTTGAAAAGTGCTAGTATTAGTTTTGTTGATAATGTGATGCCAGATACTCCAGTGGATTCTTTTAAAATGGCCATATATTGGTTCGATGGAGAAAATGAATTGCATCTATTGAATGATCTAACAACCTCAAAGGAGGAGCTGACCATGGCCATTAATGGCATAACAGATGACATAAGCAATGACCCATCTACAGATCTGTATGGCGCAGTTATTAAATCGACAGATAAGGCTTCTGAACTGCTAACAGCAAGTACACAAGGCGATAAAATTGGTGCCGCCTCGGTAGTGATATTTACCGATGGTACCGATCAAGCATCACGCTTTACTAAAGATGCGGCCCAGCAGAAAGTAGATGAAGCCGACCCAAATATTTCCTTTTTTACCATCGGCTTGGGTGGAGAAATAGATACACAAGTGCTTACCGATATCGGAAAGACTTTTAGTGTTTTTGCTGGCAACAAAGAAGAATTGGAAACCACTTTTAACGATATCTCGATTCGTGTATCAGAACGTGCGAATAGCTTCTACCTATTCGAATACTGCAGTCCAAAACGTGACGGAAGTGGTGAAAACAATTTAGCGATACAGGTCAAAACAGGTAATAAACAAGGTGCAGTACAGACAAAATTTGATGCTACTGGCTTTACTGGCGGATGTGAATAATACCAATTTTTCCAACAAAATTAAAGGCACCCAATCGGGTGCTTTTTTTGTATCTAAGGGTACTGTTCCGCATTTCAGCGTCAACCTTGAACCTTTTATCTGGGGTATTAGGGTTTTTGGCCCGATACTTGTTTCATATATAGAACCCCACATTTTTATTGACCACCTACATCCTAAAAACTGAAATGGCATTTAACGTAAAAGAAAGAAATTATGGATGTATTCAACTTAATTATTCGAAATAGCGCTTTAAATGGTATGCCAAAATGGTATTCCGCCACTACCCTCTTACTCTTTTCTACCATTGTAGTTACTTTGTTTGTGATGTTAGCAATACTGCTTGTATACGGGCCCCATATGAATATTCAGTACGGGTATTAAGACAGGAACTCCCTGTTTTCAGGGAGTACAATTTCACTTATGACAGTGATATTTACTCGCGCTTTCAGCAGTAATTTAGCCTTGTAAACAAAACACAACTAAAATTCAGAAATTATGAAAACGATTAAAAACATTATTAACGAGAGTGCTGTCGGAACTTTATCTAATTCGTATAAGTACGCCGTTATCTGCTTGTTCTCTGGAATTGTGGTCACAGTTGTTTCGCTTTTGGTATTTATGTTCACCAATATGGCCCATGTAAGCGCAAGCTTTAACTTTTAAAAGTCAATGAAACGTCATGGCATTTTTGAAATAGCCAGCCCCAGTATCGAGCTTGATTAAAAAGCCATTGACAACAGCATATTCGTAGACCCCATTTTTTTCTAGTAAAAAAGTGGGGTTTATACCTACTTCCAAATGCAGTGGTTCCAACTTGAAATTTGGTCCAACCAAATGAATGGGTTCTCTGGTGAATGGGTGAAGACTTAAGATTTGACTAGTAGTCCGCTTATAGAGATATCCCTCACGTAATAATTCAATAACGGATGACGCCTTATTGTATTGGTCTGCAATTTTTCCTTGTTTTATCGTATATCCTGATGCATCAAAGGTCTCATACCCATAGTAGGTAGACAGATCGCCTTGGTCGATAATGCGACTGCTATTCCAAAAATCAGCGCTATCTGCTATGGCTACTTCCAACCGATTCATTCCTATATCAATTGTATAGGGCTTCCCATTAATTTCATAGGTCGCATTAGTAAGCTTCAAATCAAATAGCTTCCGATCGTTTTCGGGTATTTTTTCGTAATCGGCTAAGGGTATATCCTCATAATTACCTTTGGCAATGGTATAAATTGCAGATAGAATAGACACATAGTTCAATTTTCTAATTGCTTGTTTCTCTACATCATTGAAGTACCCGCCCGACTCGATAAGAATCGTACTTGTACCCCATTTTTGAATATTATCGCCAAAGGCACGGGGTTCAAAATCGTCGTTATAGCGACCCACTTGCCCTGGGGCATATTTCTGAATAATATTGTTCATAAAAACAATAACCTTCATAGCATTGCCGCGTTTTTCATTGATTTCTTTTTCATAATTGTAAGCTGGTGCTAAATAGGAAATTGTAGCCGGTTTTTCTGTACGCTCGGCATTGTAATAGGTGCTCTGGTCGTGCAAATTAAATCCGAAGTCGGCATTCAAACTATCACGAACGCGTTTTAAGGTTCGACTTTCTGGAGACTGTAGGCGTAAGGCATCTCTATTGATATCTACACCCAACATATTTCTCCGTTGAAACCTTTCGGCCCCATCTGGGTTCAACATGGGAAGAAAATGAAGCGTCAGCTTGCTGAGAATTTCCTGTTTTTCATCCTTAAAATCATCGCTGGCAAAGAAGTTGAAAATATCAAATAGTGCTTGAGTGGCCGTTGGTTCATTACCATGCATTTGCGACCAGAGAAAAACGTTGGTCTTTCCTCTCCCAATACTCACCAACGATAAATCGCGACCTTGAATAGATTGTCCTACCACCTTTACTGTGAAGTAAGGGTTTGATCTAAGTTTTACCAATAATGGCTGTAGCTGATGGTGCTTTATTCTTCGCTTGTCTAAACTCGTCTCCTTGTACGTTTCATAGGTATCGAAGAGTTGGGAGGTAATATCCGACTCTTGGGAAAAAGCGATTGATGTTACTAGGAGCAAGAGTGTGAAAAATTTAGTCTTCATATTTTTTGTCAATGTTTTAGTGATCCAAAAAAAGAATATACAGAACGGCGTATTTGAATCTTTAGTCTATTTTTCTCTTTTCTATACGCTCTATTTATAAGTCAGGTAAAGGTTTAAATTCACGCGCTTTGGTGGCCGCTCTTACTTTCTCCATAAAACCTTTTCCAGGGTCAGTCTTTTTCGTGCGATACCCATCATCTTTTTCCATCCAAAGTTCATGGCCTTCAAAAAGGGTGTATTCATAATGCCCAATGAGATAGTCAATATGATACTTATCAGAAAGATAATTGACCAACGAAATGTTGGATTGTAATTGCGCTTCGGTTAGGGGCAAATCGTCTGTACCACCTACATTTTCAATTCCTATGGCACAATGATTTAATCCAATAACATGCCTGGCCATGGTAGTTTCTGGAAGCAAGCGATAAATCGTACCGTCTCTATCTACCATAAATTGAGAGCTGACATTCAAGGCACTGGCAGACTTTATGTCTGGCCTACTGGGCAAGGAAGATGGATTAAAGGTCGCGAAAGATTCCTCAAAAGTGGGAATAACCGTCCAGTGTAAAACAATCATTTTTGGATTAATCGTCGGGTCATTTTGTTCCAAACCATACCTATCGGAAAGATATTGCAAGGTTAACTGCTTGCGTTCGGCATCAAAAAGTAGGGGCTTGTCAATTATTTTGAATTTTTCTGCGCAGCCGTTAAACAATAAAACAAGACATATGGCCCTCAAAAATCTCGGATTAATCATAAACCTTGTTTGCTTTTAGTTTCTAAAGTATCATTTTCAACTTCGTAAACAATTTCAAGGTCCTTAACACCCCATTTTTTAGCTTTCTCAACCTTATCGCCCATATAGATGTCGATTCTTTTCTTCCATCGCTTGGCCATTTTATCTTTAACTAAATACACTCCGGGAAGGCCTTTGATCATTACTTTAGTATTGTGTTTTAACCCCATTTGAATCAAATCTCGAGAGACAGCAATGGCCTTCATTCTTGGTTTTAGGGTATCACCCCAAGCCGCAATAGTAGGATAACCGTCAGTTTGAGAAGGTACTGAGTTGTACGCTGAAACCTTTACCTCAATAGCTTTCCAAACGAATTTATCTTGCTGCTTCTGTTTACATGAACCAAAAAGTAACAGCACAACACTAGACCATATGATACAGGTTTTCAAATAAGACATTGAAAAATACATTTAGTTATCTTCGTTTTTAAATTTAATCATAAAAATTCCTTTCTATCTTGAAAACTTTTAAACGTATTCTTTTGTTGCTGCTACTTCTCCTTACCATTGCAGTAATTTACAATTATCCTAAACTCAATATCATTTCGGGTTACGCTTCTAAAAATCTGGCCTCTACTAATTTCATTGCCGATAGATTGTATTCCGATATTGTAGAAAGTGATAATAATGTCCCCCTTATTAAGCTTGCAGAACTAGAAAGTACCGATGAAAATGGAGTAACCACTTCCGTTTTTGGACTTATGGAACGCGAAAGTATCTGTCGTGAAGGTCTGGGTTGTGTGTTGATCAACGATGACTACGACAAAACACAAACATTACCAAAACCAAAACGCACCTATGCTGCCAAAAATTTACCCTTTCCCTATGGAAATAAGGAACAGGCCGATACGGTTTTTGAAAATATCGATTATAAAAAGTTAAACGCCGCTGTAAAAAGCGCTTTTGTCGACTATGAAATACAAAAAACACGTACAATACTGGTGGTTTACAAAGGTCAAATTGTGGCCGAAGAGTACATAGAAGGGTTTTCCAAGGATACACCGATTCTAGGTTGGTCAATGACCAAAAGTGTTTTGGCAACTTTATATGGAATTTTAATGCATCAAGGTAAAATAGATATGAGTTATCGCCCTTTTAAGGAATTAGATCTAACGGGCTTAACGAGTAAAGACCCCCGCGAGATTATTCCTTTAGATGATTTTCTTCGGATGTCTAGCGGATTAGCTTGGGATGAAGATTACGGTTCCATTTCAGATGTGACAAAAATGTTGTTTTTGGAAGCTGACATGACCAAATCTCAAATAAACACGGCGTATAGTAGTGACGATCCCAAGGTATGGAACTATTCATCTGGAACTTCGAATTTTCTTTCGGGCGTACTTCGGAAGCAGTTTAAAACACATCAGGAGTACTTAGACTTTCCATATGTTGAGCTCATTGATAAAATCGGGATGCATTCCATGCTCATTGAAGCCGATATGGCAGGAAATTACGTAGGTTCCTCATATGGATGGGCTACAACTCGTGATTGGGCTAAGTTTGGACTACTTCACCTTAATAAAGGCAATTGGAATGGAGAACAGTTATTTAGTCCGGAATGGATAGATTATATCACCACACCTACCGAAGGCTCAAACGGCACCTATGGCGCCCATTGGTGGCTTAATTCCGAAGGTAAGTACCCTGATGTACCTAAAGATTTGTATTCGGCAAACGGATTTCAAGGGCAACGGGTTTATATAATTCCCTCTAAAGACTTGGTTATCGTACGAACCGGACTCGCAGAAGCCCCATATTTCGACGATAATACTTTTTTGAAGGAAGTAACAGGGGCCATTGAATAAGTCAAATAACAGATTTTGGGCCTTTCACCACAAAAACCTGCCTACTCACAACAATAATTTAGAAATTTTGGAGAATGCGATTAAGTTTACTGTGTAATTAAGAAGTAAATTTTTTCATTTTCATATAGTGTTCTCGTAAAAGAGCTTGGTCCAAAGGATCAAGCTCTTTTTAGTTAAGATCATTTTCTCAAATAATCGTAAAGCTCCCGGCCTCACTAGTTTTCAAGGAGCAATAAACCGCTTTTAAGGAATCCACTTGTTCTTACCAAAATTTGGTTTCCTTTTTTCTAAGAATGCATTCCTACCTTCTTTTGCCTCTTCGGTTCCGTAGGCTAAGCGCGTGGCTTCACCTGCAAAAACTTGCTGCCCTACCATTCCATCGTCGGTAAGGTTCATGGCAAATTTTAGCATTTTTATGGAGGTTGGAGATTTTTCAAGTACTTCTTGTGCCCATTGGTAAGCAGTCGCTTCTAAATCCTCATGGGGTATTACAGCATTCACCATTCCCATTTCATAGGCTTCTTGTGCAGAATAATTTCTTCCCAAGAAGAAGATTTCCCTTGCTTTTTTCTGTCCAACCATTTTAGCCAAATACGCAGACCCATACCCAGCATCAAAGCTGGTAACATCCGCATCGGTCTGTTTGAAAATAGCGTGTTCCTTACTGGCTAATGTCATATCACAAACCACGTGTAGACTATGCCCACCACCTACTGCCCATCCGGGTACTACTGCAATTACCACTTTTGGCATAAATCGGATTTGCCGCTGCACTTCTAAAATATTCAAACGGTGCATACCGTCATCACCTACATACCCTTGCTCTCCCCTAGCCTTCTGGTCGCCTCCACTACAGAAAGCATATACACCATCTTTGGTTGAAGGCCCCTCGGCAGAAAGTAGCACTACCCCTATCTCAGTATCTTCCTGGGCGTCGTAAAAGGCCTGATACAATTCACTAGTTGTTTTTGGTCGGAATGCATTTCGAACATTTGGTCGATTAAAGGCAATGCGGGCTACCCCGTCACTTTTCATATATGTAATGTCTTCAAATTCCTTTGCTATTTTCCAGTTGGGAGATTTCATTTGCTTTAGTTTTGGAGTGATAAAGATACCTATTCTTTAGAAAGTTTTTTTGTCATAATAGATGAATACATAGTTTATTATTTCGCACCAATCTCCCTGTGAACAGGAATATTTTATCTGTTTGAACAGCGACAAAGAAAGACTGATCGTGGCGCTCTTCAACTACAAAGTTCACATTCTCCTCAAGACCTGGCCTATGTTAACCCTAACTGATTCATAAATTACAGCCTAAATGCCCGCTGCAAACAAGGGCCAGCCAATAAGAGCTTCTTAGGCAACGAAAACACTAGTCATGGCGTCATATAAGAAAGCAATTTCATATGCAAACCACGAGCACAGAAAAAACCAGTAAAGCTTCTAAGATATATTGTCTAACAGGAAGTCTACTTCTTTTATTTATGGGCTTATTTCATGGTAGTGGTTTTTTCTATGTTAGTGAAGCCATTCAATCATCAAATGCTGAAGCATTCTTAAAAGATATTGTTCCTGTACTATTTGCACACCCATCTATACATCTGATCGGGCTAGCGGCTTTTGGAGTTATGGCGGTATTTCTAAAACACCAGTTGCGAAAACTAACTTGGTTACTAGCCGTACTAGTTATTTTAGATGCGCTATTGGCATTTTTTTTAGGGGGAATGATTCCTGGCCTACTTCTACTGGCCGCCGCAATCTGTTTTGTTTTAGCTGGCTTAAAACAGCAACCAATGAAAGCTGCTCAACTTGACCTTTGAAGAAACTCCACCTAATGGTTTAACTCCTCTTCTGCTCGTCTGTGATGAGCTCAGTTACTCGTAATTTGTAAATCGAGGCATTCGTCTCGTTAGGGTTAGCGAAGCTATTAATCAATCTCATACGGCAGAATCGAATAAATCAAATAGCATTACCCTTAGTTGGTAAAAAATAGATATATTGATGTTTGGTGCATGTTATGAAAAAACTATTTTTTTTACTTATAATCTTACTGGTTAAGTTGGGTTATGCCCAGCGTGAAGCCAATATATGGCATTTTGGTGCTGGAGTAGGGTTAGATTTTAATTCTTGTGAGCCGGTGCCCGTATTTAGTGAAATGAGATCTACAGAAGGTTGTGCTTCTATTGCAAATAGCCAAGGTGAATTACAGTTTTATACTGAGGGGGGCACGGTTTGGAACAGAAACCACCAAATCATGAACAATGGTACGGGGCTTTTAGGGCATCGCTCGGCAACCCAGTCGGCAATGATTGTACAGCGACCTGGTAGTCTCAATGAATATTATGTTTTTACCATAGATGAAATTGGCAAAAGCAACGGCCTAATGTATTCTGTTATAGATATGAACGGTGATAGTGGTCTTGGAGAAGTAACCACAAAAAATACAGCACTAGTCGCTCCAGTAGTCGAAAAAATACACGCAGTACAACATGCCAACGGGGAGGATGTTTGGGTGAGCGTACATGGTTTTGAAAATAATACGTTTTACTCTTTTCTTGTCACTGCGGCAGGTGTTGAAGCTATTCCTGTGACTAGTGCTGTAGGTCCTGTGATATCTGGAGATTTATTGGCAACTATTGGTGCTATGAAGTTTTCACATAATGGAAAAAAGTTGGCTAGTGCCAACTATGAAGATGGGGTAAGTCTGTTTGATTTTGATGCGAATACCGGACTTTTTAGCAACCCTGTAGTTGTAACCCCAAGCCACTATAGCTACGGTATCGAGTTTTCTAAATCGAATAACCTCTTGTACGTAAGTACTTCATATCTGGATATCGACAATAGACTACTGCAATATAATCTGAACGCTCCAAATATAAATGCATCTGAAGTTGTGCTTTTGGACCTTTCAGATACTGGTAGCGTCGGGTCATTGCAAATGGGTCCGGACCATAAACTATATGTATCAATTGAAAATAGAGATTATTTAGGTGTCATCAATGAACCAGACCGGTTAGGGATATCCTGTAATTTTGTTGAATTCGGTTTGGAATTAAATTCGGGACTCACCAAAAGAGGTTTGCCCTTGTTTCTTTCCCCTATTTTCCACGACGAAATGCTAGTTGAGGACACTTGTTTCGGTGATATTACCAATTTCAGACTTAGTACCAATGTAGAGACCATTTCTTGGGATTTTGGCGACCCGGATTCCGGAATAGATAATATTTCCACCGAAATAGAACCGCTTCATATATTTAGCGCTCCGGGCACCTATACGATTACCACTAACATTCCGGCCAACTGCGGTCCTACGCCAACGATAACCAAAGAAATTACAATTACGGGCATTCAAGCCCCCACAGCGGTTCAATTAGTGCAGTGCGATGATAATGCCGACGGATTTAGCTCTTTTAATTTAAATGAAGCAGATAGGCAATTGACTCAAAATGAAGACCTCTTGTTATACTATAGAACAAAGGATGAAGCCATTAGCCGGGTCAATCAGATAACTCCCGCAGATTCATATCAAAATATCGTGGCAAATTCAGACTCGGTTTGGGTTAGCGTTGAAAATAGCACGGGATGCTTTCAAGTTGTTGAAGTTGAACTAATAGTTTCTCCTAATGACGTCTTTAGCACTATACCCCCAATAACTTTCGAACTTTGTGACGATGCTTTTGATGATGGCATTACCAACTTTGATTTAAGTAGTGCTGTCGATACTATTAGGCAATTATTTCCTGATCAGGCTACCGACATCACATTTTTTAGGAATTTAGAAGATGCACTAGCGGAAGCCGATGCTATTACCCAACTCGATTCGTACGAAAATATAGGTTATCCTTTTACACAAGATATTTACATTCGGGTCGATGATAGATTAACTAACAATTGCTTGGGAATTGGAAATGTGATCCAATTAACTGTAATAGCCCAACCTCAATTTGAGGTCGTTACAGAGGTTGATTTTTGTCTTGGTGATACATCAGAGGTCATTTTGGAGGTGTATAACGCGGGTGATGTATATTCCTATGAATGGACAGATGCCTCTGGAGAGATCATAAGCACGGCTAGTGATGCAAAAATCAATCAGGGCGGGCTCTATACTTTAGTTGCCACATCAATTAATGGATGTACATCTTTTCCGATAGTTGTAGATGTCATTGAATATCAAAAAATAGGAATTACTTCGGGCATGATTACGATTACTGATGGTCTAGAGAATAATACTATTTCAATTGACGAGTCCCAATTGGGTACTGGTAATTATGAATATACCTTAGATGATGAATTTGGTGTTTATCAGGATACACCCTTTTTTCAAAATGTGTCGACTGGTGCTCATACAATTTATGTTAGGGAAGAGAATAGTTGTAACCCAAGTGTTATAGAAATTTCGGTCATAGGGTTTCCGAAATTCTTCACCCCCAATAATGACACCTTTTACGATACATGGAATCTTGAAGGTTTAAGTAATGATCTTACACCAAATTCCAAAGTCTTGATTTTCGATCGATATGGAAATTTTATTACGCAATTAACCCCAGGAAGTATTGGGTGGGATGGTACAATAAATGGTCAACAAGCAGTACAATCTGATTATTGGTTTAAAGCGGAGCTATTTGATCAAGAGGGGAAAGTAAGAACTGTGAGTGGTCATTTTAGCTTGAAACGATAAGCAAAGTAATTGTTTGGTGGTGTTCCGCAAGTATACTATATGTTTTTGCCATGTTTAGGTTTGCTACACGGAATTGGGGTCTTGGTAGTGGTGCATCAATCGCCTTTTTTAACCTGGTTCGTTTAGCATATGTATTGCAAGCTTCAAATTTGATTTCCATAGAATGGTTTGCCTATACCAAAGTGCGGGAATAGGGTATTAAAAATTGGGTGTTCCCCTTGAAGGTGATGCGCTGATTACCGATAGCGGTGTATTAATCCGAGAATATTAGTCATCAAATAGGTTTAAAAACTAATTTATTTGTCGTTCTTCGCCTCAATCCACTTCGCCATATATTTAGTGGAAGACAAGGTTTGGTGACGTAACATCGCACCAACAAAGTTGTTTTTGCGATGTCTTTCTAAATCTATTTGAACCGATGCTATTTTAGCGTCCAACTTTTCCATCCAAACGGTCTTGGCATAAAGTGAGTTAATGATTTTAAATCCGTCTGCTTGCGCTTGTAGCCAATCGTTTTGATTGGTATAAAGTTCAACGGCCGCTTCAGCAATGCTTGCAGCAGTTTTGGCAATACGTCCATTAAATGCCAAATTTCCGTGCGTACCCTCAGCTCCTATTGGAGTCGTCACACTTGGCGTTCCATTTTCCATAGCGGCAATTAGTTTTCCTTTAAGCCCTGCCCCAAAACGTAAGGGAGCCATGTTTACCCTTGCAAGATGTAGCACTTCATTCGCGTCGTTTGCCCAGCCCTCTACTATAAAACCATCTTTTTCAAGATGCATTTGTTGAATCTGTTCGGGTAAATAGGCACCGTAGATTTTTAAATTGGCATGAGGTAGTTCTTTTCGAATCAAAGGCCATATTTCGGTTTTTAACCAAACTATGGCGTCTATATTGGGCCTATGTTTCCCGTTACCAATGCAGATAAAGTCTCTTCGGTTTTCGAAGCCGTTCAAGGCTTTTTTTTCTTCCTCCGAAATGAAATCTATAAGAAAAGGCAAATACATCAAAACAGACTTGTCAATTTGAAGAACATCCCTTAAGAGATACATTTCATAAGAAGATATAATTAACGCTATATCAGAACGATAGATACTAGCGATTTCACGCTTTGTAATATTTTCTTGGATCCAGGCGTTCTCGGAAAAAGAAATCCCATTTTTAAAGCATTTTTCTCTCGTATATCGTAGCGAATGCAAATCTTCCGTGTCTAAAATGCGTAAAGCGAGAGGAGCAAATTCAGCAACGCGCCAACCGAATTGTTCTTCGGTTAAGAAACGGTCAAACAAAACTACATCTGGTGCGAGATTCGCAATAAATTCATCAAAACTAGAATGGTTTAGCCGTATGGTAGCTTTAGAAATTCCCAAAGCTCTTAAATCTAATGCAAGTTCAGATTCAGCCGCTGTAGATGCAACTGTGATTTGATAACCTTTCTTTAAAAAGTAGTGTAGGAGTTGTTGCATTCGGTTTCCGGCTGCCGTGGAATTGGGCTCTGGCCAGACGAAGGCAACTATTAAAAGTTTTTTCTTCTGCATTATGTACTTTAATACGTCATTGCGGGCAAGGCGTGGCGAACTATTGTATGCTTTTTGAATATATGGCAGCTACCCGGTGCAGCCTTTCTTCGCAATAAGGAAGTACTAACTACATCCGCGATGCGAACTTCTTCGAGATATTCGAACGCAGTTTACGCTCGTA
Source organism: Maribacter sp. (assembly GCF_039974175.1). Lineage (GTDB taxonomy): Bacteria > Bacteroidota > Bacteroidia > Flavobacteriales > Flavobacteriaceae > Maribacter_C. The sequence continues at coordinate 690,870 of NZ_JBDWJN010000010.1, read as the reverse complement.
GTCTTCTTCTAACCACTCTTTGTAATTCTTAGTATTATTCATAATACAATAGGAATATTGGCGTACACGATACTGTATTTCCTCCTTCAGTTGCTTGGCCAAAATACGCGCATCAAAGACATCTTCTGCATTTTCAACACAGATTTTCGCATGCTGCTCTATACTGTTTTCCAGCACTGTTTTGGACTTCTGTCCGAGGGCAAATATTCTTTTGTATTCAGCTTTGACGTCGAATTCGATATTTTCTGATTTCGAAAATTTAGCTTTTAAAGCAGCCGGCATTTCATATACAAACTCCCGTTCAATATCTTCATCATTCTTAATATTCTCTAAAAAGAAATCTGGAAAATGAAAAATCTCCTGCCAGTCTATAGGGGCTTCCCACATACCGAAACGGGCGACATTGTTTCCCATATCCACTACCGAAAATTCCTTTTTATTAGGTAGCACCCGTGATCCGCGTCCAATCATTTGAAAATACAAAGTAAGCGATCGCGTAGCACGATTTAATATAATGGTTTCCACGGTCGGCTCATCAAAGCCGGTAGTCAAAATACTTACAGAGGTTAAAATCGCATCAGGGGTATTCGAAAACCAATCTAAGATATCACGTCGCTCTGCAGCACTGTTCTTATTGTCTAGGTGTCTGATATTATAACCTGCTTTTTTAAAAGTCTCATACACATAGCGAGAAGTATTGATTCCGTTGTTGAAAATCAAGGTTTTGGTTCCCTTCGCGATTTCGTTGTAAGCGGTGACCAGCTTACTCAGCATATTTTGGTTGCCGTAAAGCTCATCGGAAGATTTTACTGTATAATCTCCATTGATTCCTAATTTTAAGGTTTGCAAGCTTACATCATAATTATAGACATTGGCTTTGGCCAAGAAATTCTTTTCAATCAGAGCCCCAATCGATTCACCCACAATCAACTTTTGATAGTTGTCTTTCATGGGTAATTTGATATTCGAGCTTAAGGGCGTTGCGGTTACACCAAGTATGGAGGAATTTTCAAAGTATTTGAACAATTTTCGAAAAGAATTGTAATGTGCCTCATCTATGATGACCAATCCGATATTGTTAATCTCCACTTTCTCCTCCTGCAAACGATTGTTAAGCGTTTCAACCATCGCCACAAAGCAGGTATATTCATCTTGATCTCGGAGTTCCTTGACCTCGCTATTGATGATTTTATTATTAACATTAAAACCACTCAACATGGTTGAAGTTTGAATGCTAAGTTCGATACGATGGGTTAATACAACTACTTTCTTACCGGTTTGCTCAATATATCTACGAGCGATTTCCGAAAAAACCACGGTTTTACCCCCTCCAGTCGGTAATTGATACAATATGTTAGAAGCTGCATCCGACTCATCCAACGCCTTGAAAATTTTGTTTAAATCTTCAATCTGGTAGTCGTATAGTGTTTTTTCTTTTGTCTCTTTTTGTACTTCCAAGTAGTGCTAGTTTCTTTTAAACTCTTGTTAAAATTTCGATCTGGGGGAATTTTGCAAAATTAACAGATTTTTACGCTCAGACGAAATTTAATATGGGGATTTGCACAATTTTTAATTTATATGTTGTTTTGAAACAAGCCTTTTTAATACCCTTTATCGGTGGAAACTAAATTAGTCAACAGCTCTCCGTGTTGCATTCTCCTGTAGTTTTCAATGATTTGAGGCACAACAGAGTCTGTATCCGAAACACTTGCATAGTGTGGCGTAATATGTATTTTTTCATGCTGCCAAAACGGATGATCACTTGACAAGGGTTCTTGATGGAAAACATCAAGAGTCGCCCCAGATAACTGTCCGGAATCCAACATCTCAATAAGGTCTACATCTACCAAATGTCCTCCTCGGGCAGCGTTGATAACAAACGCGCCTTTGGGCAACTGATTGAAAAGCTCCTTGTTTAGAATTCCTGCAGTAGCATTGGTCAAGGGGAGTAAACACGCTAGTATTTCAGAAGATCCTAAAAATTCAGCTAGTTCGTCCTTTCCTGCAAATGCTGTGACTTTGTCAATTTTCTTTCTAGAATTCGACCAGCCTTGGGTCTTGAATCCGAAACGGACCAAATCTTTGGCCAAGGCTGTACCTAAGGCGCCTAATCCCAAAATGCCGACAGTATAGTCGGCTATTCGACGGTATTGTTCTGGCTTCCAAAGCGACTTGGTTTGATTGATTTTATACTGATAAAAACGTTTAAGGTAACTGAATATGGCAGCGAGCACATATTCAGACATATCGCTAGCCAACATTGCATCAACAACTCTGGTAATCGGTAGGTTCTTAGGAGTTGTTTCATCTTCAAACAAAAAGTCTACTCCTGCCCCACTCGAAGCAATATATTCCAAATTGGGATATTGCGATAGAGTGCCTTTTGGGTTTTTCCAAACCAGGGCCATAGTTATTTCATCGGCCGGATGCTCTTCTAAATAACTGTATATGCTGATATCAGGAGCCGCTCTTTGTAAGGCCTCTTTCCAAAGTTCAATTTTGTCGTCTTGTCTTATAATTACGATACTCATGCTAATCGATTATGTCTAAGGCCCTTGAGAACTCTTCTTCAAACAGCCAGTTTTGTTCTTGGGTAATGGTATAAATTTTTACGATTCTGTCTTTAAAATCGAGTATCAGCCCATTGATGGAGATAAAGTGTACTGCCTCAGTAAATGAGTTGGCCATACTTTTATAAAAAGCATCGGGCACATTGCGACTTATGGAAAAAGACTGTGCAATTTCCAAGTTATAGAGCATCAAATCGGCTACCAAGTGAGGCTCAACCCCTAACTTATTAAAATGCTTGATAAATTTCTGCGCTACAGAACGTCGTGCTTTCGGACGTTTTCGTTTTAAGGGAAAATATTCATTGGATATCTTGGTCTTTGCCTGTTGAATCAATTTATCTTCTTTGGGGTTAAATACAAAGTCGTAGTATTCCTTAACCAAAGGAAAGCGTTGGTACAAATCAAGAATTTGTTCTTCTAACTCTTTCTTCTTAAGGTCGGCCAGATATTTCTGCAGTGCTCGCTTGCTCATAGTATGATTTGTCTTCCAAAAATAGGTTTTGCTGTTGAATAAATCACTATGGTGTGTAAAGCGTGCTTGCTCGATAGACTGGTATAGTAGGTGGCAAGACACTTTGTAATAAATTATGTATAAGATTATCTACATGTCTTTGGAAAAGATGAGATAATAATGTATTATGTATTCTTGTAGAACAACGAAACACCAAAAACATATATGAGGCAACTAAAGATTATCAAGCAGGTAACAAATAGAGAATCAAAATCACTAGATAAGTACCTGCAAGATATCAGTAAAATCGATTTAATAAATGCTGCGGAAGAAGTGGAGCTGGCGCAGCGCATTCGAGAGGGTGACCAATGGGCCCTTGAAAAATTAACCACAGCAAACCTCCGATTTGTAGTTTCAGTAGCAAAACAATATCAGAATCAGGGTTTAAAACTGCCTGACTTGATCAACGAAGGCAATTTAGGTTTGGTAAAAGCTGCCAAACGTTTTGATGAAACAAGGGGGTTTAAATTTATTTCCTATGCCGTTTGGTGGATACGTCAATCTATTCTTCAGGCGCTTGCGGAGCAGTCACGGGTTGTTCGTTTGCCTTTGAACAAGATTGGCTCTATCAACAAAATCAAAAAGACCTTTTCGTATTTAGAGCAGGCCAATGAACGTCCACCCTCTGCGGAGGAAATCGCCAAGGAATTGGAAATGACTGTAAGCGAAGTAAAGCAGTCGATGAAAAACTCGGGCAGACATGTTTCTATGGATGCTCCCCTTCGTGAAGGTGAGGATTCGAACTTATACGATGTACTACGCTCTGGTGAATCACCTCGGCCTGATAAAGATTTAATGCAGCAATCATTGAATATAGAAATTGTTCGAGCCTTAGAAACCTTATCACCTAGAGAAGCGGATGTAGTAAAGTTATACTATGGCATCGGTGATCAACAGTCAATGACCTTAGCTGAAATCGGACAAACCTTTGATTTAACACGTGAGCGTGTTCGTCAGATACGAGAGAAAGCAATACGCAAGCTACGTCACAATTCACGAAGTAAATTGCTGAAGACCTACTTAGGGTAATCACAAACTAACCATAAAAAAAGCGCCTTAACAGTACTGTTAAGGCGCTTTTCTATAAAGGGAACTACGGTTTAAGAATAGTTCAATTTATTAATTTCATAATCGGTTAAAATTTCATTTAAACTTTCGATAAAATTTAAATACGCTGCATTGTCTGAATTCTGTGCCATAGATTTGGGGTTTTTAAAATTGTTTAAGAAAGACTACATATAGTCCAACTCCGATAATTCGTTTACGCTTAAGATTTCATTTAATTCTTGAAGGAAGGTTAGGTATTCCTCTCCGTAGGTATCGTAAAGCATAGTTGTTTAGTTTGGGTTAAGTTTATTGGATTTGGGTTTCAATAATTCTTTCTAAATATCTTTATAACGTTCGGAGAAAACAATTAATTGTGGTGAACGCCTTAATTTATGTTGCGAAATAGGTTAATTAAATTGAGACTTTTGTAAATACTAAAATTATGGGATGTTGTTCATCGATGTTTTTGACATGTATTCTTTTTTGTCTCTACATCTCGTCTTTGCCACTTTAACCTCTTTGAATACACCTATCTTCAAACCAGCGATTTGATATATTTTAATATCAACACCTACCTCATTTTTTCAGTGTTCACCAAGATAGATTTCCTTCTATTGGCTAGCAATAAGAAGCGGTAAAAAACGTTGATTACCTAGTATAATGACTTGGAAAAGTGTTACGCTTGGCCTTTGATCAAATAAACTCCAAAAAATGAGGATAGTAGCAAAATGTAGTGTTCGAATGTTGTCTAGTGGTTTCTTGTATGTGTTAATCAGCCTGGGCTTTGCGCAAATGGCAAATGCAGATACACATGCAAAAATAATTCGCTACACTACTATCGAATCACCTACGATAATACTTAGTAGCCAGAGTTTTAATGCAAAGAAGCGCAGTGGTTTTACCATTGCCGGCCAAACAGAGCAACCAGGACGCGGATTGACCATCATACATCTGAATACGTCCAATACGTTCGAACATCGCACTTTCGACACCCATGCCAATGAGGAGGCAGCTGAGAAAATGGTAGAAATACTAGCACAAATGCTAGAAAACAATGCAAAGTTCGCAGTTTTGGCGCACGATTCAGCGGCAAAGAGTTTGTTAAATCAAACCAAGAAACTGAGTCAGTTGGGCTTTCTACAATTGAGTACGTTAAAAAGCAGACAGGCCTATATCATGCACAACTTCAATGGAAAAATTGTTGAAAGTGTAGACGATGTTACTGCAACCGCTTCCTTAAAAATTCCGGATAATATAGCAGATAAAAAAGTTTACTTTCCTAAAATTCGATATGAATTTGAACCGAACAACAATCGGTATATAGCTCATGCAGGCGGAGAAGTCAATGGAATTAAGTCAACCAACACCAAAGAAGCTCTTGATCAAAACTATAAAAAAGGTTTCCGCCTTTTTGAGTTAGATATTATTGAAACTTCAGACGGTCAACTTGTCGCTGCACACGACTGGAAAATGTGGTCAAGATTTACCGATTACAAGGGCGAGTTACCCCCAAGTCATGAGGAATTTATGAAACATAAAATTTACGGTGACTATACGACACTAGACTTTAAAGGTATCAACGCTTGGTTTGCCGCACATCCAGATGCTACACTTGTCACTGATAAAGTAAATGATCCTATAGCCTTTGCCGACAACTTTGTGGATAAAGACCGACTTATCATGGAGCTTTTTAGCCAAATGGCTATTGAAGAAGCCGCTAGAAATGGTATTCAACCAATGATTTCACAAACTCCCCTACTCAAAATTAAAGGAGATAAAATCAATTACCTAACCGTTAATAATGTAAAGTATGTGGCGCTTTCTCGTAGAATTCTAGCCAACGAAACCAAGCTGATGCTGCAACTAAAAGAAAATGGAATCAAGGTTTATGTATACAACGTAAACTTTGACCCAGGAAAGGATGAAAAGTACGTTCAGGAAAATGAAATCGGACTTGTTTACGGCATGTATGCAGATAAGTGGGTTTTTGACCCTGCAAAGAAAGAGATGTCAAAGTAGGAGAATAGAAAGGCGGTGATAAGCTCTTTTATCAAAACTATTTTTGGTATCTTAGAGAGATAATGTACAAAAAAATTCGAGATTATTTATTTAAAAGGAGAGACCATTCGTATAGTTTCGAGTTTGTCTTATATTTATTTGGTCTATTGATCATCATAGTTGCCTCATTCTTCTAAATTTTATAGAAACACATCAGTTTCTAGCTGCGCATGGGTTGGTATATTCGTGATCTAAGGCATTGATGCCATTACAAAATCAGCTAACATTTCGAATACATTTAACCGTTTGTCGCGACTATACGATATACTGGTTTGCGTATATGGAATACTTAATCTTTAAAACTGCACTTGATAGGTTAAGCCGGCCGAAACTCCCAAAAAGTATGTGCCAGCGGCGAATGCAAATTCTTGTCTGGTTACCCCCAGATTGGCACGATACGCATTCGGATTCTTTTTGCCTGTGAATTGATATTCAAGACTCAAGCGCTGTGATTCAACATAAAGAAGCGTTTCTGCCAATAGCTCGTCACCTGAAATCAGTTGACGTAGTTCTGGTGAATATCCCATACCGACATTGATTCCAAAGAAGTTTTGGGCATCTTTGAGGTATTTCCGTACTAGCAAATTACCAGATACGCCAATCAAATCATCCTCCTTAGGCCTGATATAGGAACGGAGCGAGAAATAGTAATTGCCTCTGTAATGCCCTATCGAATTTGTAAAGACAGTAACGTTTCTAGATTCAAAACTGATGTACCTACCACCTGCTGAAAACTCTAGGGCCCAAGGAAGATTCACATACAGGTCTCCACCCATTTTATGGTTTGGGTAAATCGAGGCATTCGAATACCCATAGTTTAAATAGGCATAAAAACGCTTTGAAAATTTAGGATAAAAGTCCAAATCGTACTGTACACCATGTGTGCCATTGCGATTGCTATAGTTTATTCTCGGTATTAGACTTCCTGCTTGGGTTTGACGCCTAAAGGAAACACTAGAATAAATTGCCGGGTCATAGCGCTGGTCAAAAACGGTAAATGCATTTCTGATTGCCAATCTATTATGCAATACTTCCTTAGCTATAGGTGTTTTGGCTTCATGCGATTCCGATTCTTTGGGCACTGTTTCATTCTCTTCGAGCGCAACTTTCTTACGCTGTTCTTTTTTCGAAGTCTTAGTTGTTTTTAATGGCGATTTTGTATTGTGCCAACCTAATTCTGGATATTTTCTGTTCTGAATGCGGGCGATGGCAATTTCCCGTAGACGCTTCACTTCTGAATTGCTTTTAAGATAAAACAGGGCTTTGTTAGCTAACCCAAGTGCTGTAGCATTTTGTTTGGCATATAGTTCGTTCTTTATTGCTGAAATCCAAACGGCACTATTGGTTCGATCTTGAGAAGTGATTGTATTGAATTCATTCCTTGCTTTGGCATACTGCGCGCTCCAGCTATAGGTACTAGCCAATAAGGAGCGTGCCTCTAGGTTCTTTGGGTTGTCAGCAACCACTTTAAGCAGCAAATCCTTGGCAGACCCGTGCTTTCCTTCATATGCAAGATGATGTGCCTTAGCATATGACGTTTCGTTGACATCGTTGTAGGCCATGTCTTGGCTTCTGACAAAAAAGCAGAGCAACCCAAAGAAAAGAATACTATGTATTTTTTTATACGGCATTATTCATCAAATGTTATCTGGGCGGTTTCTTTAGTTTCACTTTTAGGTTTTACCTTAGTCAACACTATACCTCTCTTTCTGGCTTCTCTTTTCGCTCTTGCAATTTTGTCGGAAATCTCGTTCACACTAGAGCTGTTTTGTTCGGCAAGTGCTATTAATTCAAGAGCGTCATGATGTCTATCGGACCAAAAGTACACATCGAATAGGGCCGCATATGAATCGATATAATTCGGGTTCATTTTTATACATTCCTTCAATATTTCAATAGAGGATTTGTAATTGCCCTGCCAGACATTGACCCTACCCGTAAGTATTTTAGTGTCAATATGACTAGGGGCCATAGATAGTATGTATCTACATAACAATAGTGCCTTTTCGAATTCCTTATCAAATGCAAGGTCTCTGGCTATGAAATAGCCTTTATCTGAATCCTGGCCGTTGTAGACACTATTGATCCAAATGATTTCGCTATCCGTGAACTTTTCTTCCTTTACCGCAAAAACTGCCATTTCTTTAGGAATGATTTTGTCATTTGTAGTTACATAAGCATTCATAGCCTTAAAAGACTTTAGTTTCGCTTCGCCTTTCGAACCCCCAAAAGAAGAACCTAGGTCCATATTTTCATCGATGGCATAGACTTGTCCGTCAGAAAACAATTTTTCTCCATCAACATATTCCTTTAATTCATTTTTGTTCCGCATTAACGGAATGTCTTTTATTGACCTATACGCCTCATTCATATCTAGTGCACCACCCATCCAAGCGACCTTCTTAGGTGTTTTAAGTTCATACTTTGCCTCAAGGAGCGCTAACAAGGTTGGTGTTACATCAAAATGTGAATTAAGAGCACTCATTTTTCTTGTCGTCTTTAACATTGGGCTATACATGATTAAGGGTACATGAAAACGACTAAGATTATTGCGTTGCGGAATAGGTATCAGTCTATGGTCACCGGTAACAATGAATATGGTATTATCGTAGTTGGGTTGTTGCTTGTATTGCTCAAATACATATTTCAAGGCATCATCAGTATATAGAAGGGTCGCAAATACGTTGTCGTTTTTTTCTATTACTTTTTTTACTTTTCCCTGATGACCACCCTTCGCTAATATTTTTTCTACCTGACCTTCGTAATAGTCTTGTTTGGGTGGTAAAAAGGGCTCGTGTGTACTAATGGTCATATATACTTCCATTCTTGGTTGTTCGGCTGTTCTTTGAATGCTCATGCTCTTCTTAAAAAGTTCTAGGTCGGGATAACCCCAGCTAGAACCGGCTGCATCTTCTTCTTGCAATTCATATTGATTTCCGAAACCAGATTTATCCAAAACATAATCTACGTTCTCGCTAAGTAAAAACCGGTCAACATTATCAAAAGAACTATTGGTACCTTGATAAAAGGAAGTGTGATATCCATTATTCTTTAAAATACTGTACAAAGTGAGTTTATTCGGGTATTTTTCCAACTCCATAAATCCGCTTTTTCCAAAGGGTAAAGAGCCCATTAATGAGGGTAGCACCCCAAAGGTTCTTCCAGTATTACTCAAACAGTTTTCCCAGTAAAGTGATTTAGTAGTTAACTCATCTAAGAAGGGAGTAAACCCTCCATACTCTGCTCCTTCACCAACAAAATCTCTTCCTAGCCCTTCTACCATTATAAAAACGATGTTCGGTTTTTCCTCCTTTAATTCAAAATACGACCCCAGTACATTTTCTATTTGCTGTGATTTGATCAAAGGATATTCAACATCGGCGTTGTAAGACGTATCTTCAGTAGAGGTATCGTATAAATTTAAAGCCAGATATTGGGTCTTATTCTGATTAATAGGTTTTCCTTCAATAAAAAGGGTCATGATGAACAAACTGAACAAGATAATGGTAAAGGGGTACATCTTGCTGATGTAGTGATAGTGTTTCGATGTTATCTTGTACAAACCAAAGAACATTCCTACGATTACCACCACGCCTATGACAAGCGAAATAGACAAACCCCCTGAATTGGCAATAGTCATTTTTATATCTGAAAAACTGTATCCCAATAAATCGGATCCCAAAGGAACCAGTGCGGTACAGAAATAGCTAATCAACATAGCCTCTATGATCAGCAGCAAAATAAGCACCACGAAAACGAGGTTAAAACCATACCTGGGCCTTAAATTCTCCCAGAAATTAAACGGAAAGGCCAATAGCACCCCAACCAGAGAAGCATAACCAATTTGGTGTATTATAGCATTGAAAAAACTTGAACCAAATATAATATCTACAACCCCCTTAAAATACAATGTGGTGTACTGATAGGTGGTCAATACAAAAAGCACCCCAAAGAATGAGATAATCAATCTAGTGTATTGCTTTAACGTATATCTGTCTAGTTTACTAGTATTCATTTTATGTTTTAAGTTGCTTTGGCAAATCCTTTACGTACCTGTGATCCCCAACCTGATTTCACCCTAAACAATTTTTTATAATTCCCTCGTACCGCTGCCCATACTACCACAGGGTGAAATACTATAGGTTCTATTATTGCACAGAACATGAGTGTTAAAATATCTTTGGTTTTTTTGTACTCGTTATACGAATAGGTATCCCAAAGAATGGCATAGAACGAAAACATGATGGAATACAGGTAGACTGTAGCCGTAATGGCAAAAAAGAAATCCCAGTTCAATATGCCTAGGTACCAGAATAAAATGATGGTAATTAGTCCGAAGAATTCCAACAACGGTGCCAGCCATTCATAGAAAAACCAGTACGGATAGCTAAGGAGTCCTAATCTTCCATATTTGGAATTAAAAAACATGTCTTTATGTTTGAAAAGTGTTTCTAGGTTTCCTCTAGCCCAGCGGTCTCTTTGATTAATCAAAATTTTGAGATCTTCCGGTACTTCGGTCCAACACAATGGATCTGGAATGTATTCTATGGTGTACGGAATTTTTTGGTCGTGCATATGTCGTCTCATCTTGAAGACGATTTCCATATCTTCTCCTACTGTACCAGTGTCATATCCACCCACTTCAAGGGCTATTTCACGATCGAAGAATCCAAAGGCACCGGAGATAATCAACAAACTGTCGATTCTTCCCCAAGCCATTCTACCCAAGATAAAGGAACGTGTATACTCTAAAAGTTGAAATTTAGCCAACCAACTTTTTGGTAGTCGTATTTCTTCTAATTTTCCACCATCTATCACACACGAATTTGCCACACGAATCACTCCCCCTACAGCGATTACCTTTTTTTCCGAACGTTGAAAGAATGATTTTACGACATGCAACAAAGCATCAGGTAACAATAAACAGTCTACATCAATACAGCCTACATATGTATTTGATGAAAGCGCCATACCTGTATTTAGCGCATCAGATTTCCCTCCATTTTCCTTATCAATTACCGTAAGTTTTGAAAACGCTTTGTGCGGAGATTTATATATTCCTCGTATGGGTTTGCTTTTCCAATTTGGGTCGATTTCTTGTTCGATTTTCACGAGATCGTATGCATCTATCATTTTTTGCAAAGTGTCATCTTTGCTGCCATCGTTAACCACCATAACCTCATAGTTCACGTAGCGCAGTGACATTAACGATCGAATGTTCTCTACAATGGTCAATCCTTCATTATAGGCTGGGGCAATAATTGTAATGCTAGGAGCCAATGGCGAGGCCATTACTTTCGAGAGATCGGTAAAACTGTTTTTATTTCTATAGTGGATAGAATTTCTCGTAGAGAAATAGGCCATGGTAGTAAACATGGTAAACAGCACTAGTGTAAACAAGAAAAAGACAATGTTTATATAATCTAGAACGATATTTGAAATACCACTATCCATTTAACTTGTCGATGATTTTAGCATAAAGTTGACCTAAAATAGATTCTTGATGAACAGTTTGTTCAGCAGGTTTATCCGCCACCCTTGACCCATTGGTCATAGCTGTCAAAGGTTCTGTCAATTCAAAAGAAAGATCAAAAATTCCAGAAGTTTGTGGGGGTTGAATTTGTAGTTCTTCCATCAATGAATCATACTCAGCAAGTGTTTCTTCCTCTATTAAAACCTCCATTTCAGCTACTTCAGCTTGGTCATTGTCGGTTGAAGCTAGTTCGCGATTTTCGTTTTGGTTAGCAAGAGCGAGTTTTGCTTTCAGTTCTTCAAGAATTCGCGCCGCTTTATTACTGATCTCTTTTTCTTCATCTTCCAATAGCCCCTCCAAAAAATCTATTTCTGCAGCGTCTCCTACCGCCACAATCTCATCCATAAGTATGAGCTTGGCTTCTGTGTCGCAGGTTCTGAACAAATCTTCAAAAACATTAAAGGGTTTCAGCTGCACATCTTGCTTAGGTTGCTCATCGCCTTCATTGAATTGTTCAATTAGTCGCTTCACTCGGTCTTTAACCGTTTTGTACTTTTCATTTACCAATAGTTCATTTAAGAGCGGAAGCTCACGATAATCGCCCATTTCTGCAATGTCATCAAGTAATTGCATACGTGATTCCTCAGTGTTTTCTTTGTACAGCACGATTTCATCAAGAATTTCGTCTCCCAGCATGGCGTTGGGTATGTTTGGAGTAGTGACTATAACTTCTTCCTGTACTCGGTCTTCATCTTCTGCATGTGCTTCAATAGCAGATTCATCTTGAACGGGCTCATCGACCTGAGAAACGCTACTGGTGTCAACGAATTCATCACCGAACTGTAGCAGTGGCCAGTCTTTAACTGATTTCGATGTTTTCTTAGCTTGCTTTTGTTCGTTAAAATCAATTAGATCTTTAATGATTTTTTTAAATTTTTGCTCGTCTTGAGGTTCCATATCATTATACGATTGTAAAGATTTTAGATTTACATTGGATTCTGTATCCATAGTATCTTCTTGGGGGCTCTCAGACAAATTGGAGAGAAAATACGGGTCAGTTAGGTCATTGATGTGCTTATCTGATATTTTGTCAACTGGTGCGTCTACAATATCATAAATCACTTGCGTCTCTAAAATTTCAGGGGTGCTGAATTCAGAAAAATCCGGTGCAAGCACTTTTGACGGCTTTTGAATGGTAATTTGTACTTCTTCGAATTGTACTTCAATATCCTGAAGCAAGAATACATCTTTGGGTTGGTCTTGTGTATTCTTTTCAAGCGGTGATTCTTCGATAAAATCGGTTACAATGGGTAAAAAGGCAAGCTCTTCCTCTTTGATTTCAAAAGTCACTTCTTTTGTATGTATGTTAGCGTCATCTTCAGGAACTACCTCCTCATACTTGACTGTCATCTCGTTTAATTCAATTTCAGAAGCTCCTTCTTGAGGAGTTACTTCCTCATAAACGACAACAACTCCTTTAGGTTCTACGGTCATATCTTCTTCATCGGTAGCAGTCATCTTTGCTTCATCTGCTGCCTGCACAACCAATGGTAAAAAGTCAAAACTCAAAGTTTCATCTGCTACAGAATCTCCTGCTTCAATCTGCGGTTCGGATTTTTCTTCGTTCGTAGGCATTTGATTTTCTTTCATTACTTCTGGCTTAATTTCAGTGTGGATTGCTTCCTCTGGTTTGATGATTGCTTCCTCTTGATTCTCTTTGGGTGAATGGCTGTCGGCATCTACTTCTTCTGCCTCTACCTCTATTTCTGCTGTTGCTTTTTCTTCTATCTCCACTATTATGGGCTCAGCTAATTTCACTTCGGGCTCCACTGCTATCGGCTCAGTGATTTTTTCCTCCGCTATATCTTCGTCCTCATCCTTTAATACAATATCGTCTGGAATACTATAGTTGGTAGATTTCATCAAGCCTTTTGATGGCATTATACTATCGGGCATAATAGCATTGATGCTGCTATGTGCCTTACTGCGCACTGAAAAATTCGCTTCTTTTTTTTCAATTAGTTGAAGAAACTCGATATCAGATTCCTTACCTAGCGAACCAATGGCTCCGAGAATGGCAATCTTGATATCTGTAGAACTTTTCCAGAAAACCAGTTTCAGCGTTGGAAGCGCTGCAACAATGTAAAACTCTGTAATGCATCCTATGGCCTCCGCCTTAATCTGGCTATTCTTATGTTTTACTAACTCAATAAGGGCAGCATCTGCATCGTTTTGGTTATAGAATTTTATCAATCGCAATGCAAAAAGTACCACATGACGGTTAGTCGATGTCAACCAGGCTTTAAATCTGGGTGGCTGATAATCTTCCTCGTTCCGTAAAACATCTAATAGCTTTAGCTGTTGCCATTCAGATATTTTATATTTAGTGGTATCTAGAAAATAATTAATCCCCTCCGGTTTCAATGTAACCACGGCTATTTCAGCCTGTTTTCGAATGGTGGGCCTTTTGTCATTGATGAATTTGGTTGCAAAGGTGTAGGCCTCTGCTACCTGCATTTGGGTCAGGTCGCGTATAGCTTTAGAAACACGTTCCCATCTCCAACTTTTTAGTTGTTCAAACGCATCGTTATGCAAACCAAGATCTTGGTAGAGTTTGAAGAGTCTCTTCTGGGTATCACCGGCAAGATCTTTTCTAAGGTCTAATAGAACTTCTGAAAGTATCTTTCGATTAAAATCATCTTTTAGAAGCTGACGGATTTCTATTTTCAGATTTACATAATTGCTTTTTTCATCTTTGGAAGCCTCATCGTCATAGAAAAGAAATTCACTGACCATGGGTGAAAGTTCTCTTTTTCGTTGTTTTTCTCGCCCAGCACGTGCAGAAATGCGATTACGGTAAAAGAAGACACATATGAAATAAACTACAGCCAGACCAACAAACAGAATTGACAAGTCCCACAAAAGATCGGTATGGATTTTTGGGGCCTTTATCAAGGGTAATTGGTTATATGTTTGGCCGAATCTACTCAAATTAGATTTTCTTTAGTTCTCTTTCAACCCGTACAATCAGTTCTGATGGGCTAACCGGTTTTGAGATAAAATCATTTGCGCCCAGTTCAAAAGCGTTTAAAACATTTTCTTCATTACCGGCAGATGATATAATGATTATTGGTGTACTTAGGTTCAGTTCTTTTCGCACATAGTCAATAAGCTCTATACCCGAGAAATAAGGCATCATAATGTCACTAATAATTAAGTCTGGCGTGTGCTCGGCTAGGTGTTTTTTTACCTCTCTTCCATCACGACTCAACTGAACTTCATAGCCCCCTTTTTGAAGGCGGAAGTTTAATAGCGACGCAAGCAGTTCGTCATCCTCGGCAAGTAAGAGTCTTTTTTTGTTCATCGTACTAGCTTTGTTTCAATGCTTTGATCTGTTCATCAATGGCTTTTTCTACCAAGGGATATTCTTCAACGAAACAGTTGTATAAAAAGTTCAAGTGTTTGCGGTCACCATTGGTCTTACATAGTTTCTGCATTTGTTCGGCAATGGTATGCAAGCTTTTAGATTGCATCATTGCCAATCCAGATTTGATTTTATGTGCTGCAAAGGCAATTTCATCTAAATCCTCATTGTTTAGGTTTAGCTTTACGACTCCTATAAATTCCAGCGCGTTCTGCTTGTAAAGCAAGATCAATTCTTCAAGCAAGTCCATTTGGCCAAGGCAATCTTCTAAAATCAAGGAAAGATTGATTTTGGTTGCATCAGAATACACCGTTGCTTTGGGGTTAATGGCTTGCGATTCGTATTTGAGTGTTTTTTTCATGCTATTCTTATTTTTTACCAATTTGGTTAACAGTTCATCGGGGCTAAATGGTTTCAAGATGAAGTCATTGATCTTATTCAGCTTACAGTTTTCACGGTCTTGATACGAAAAGTCGGCAGAGACAGCAATTATGGGTATCTGCCTTACGGACTCAATTTTACTATTACGAATAAGCTGAGTAACTTCAAACCCATTTCTATTGGGCATTTTTAAATCCATAAGCACCAGATCAATTTGATTGGTCTCAAGAAGATTTAAACCGTACAGCGCATTGTCAGTAACATAGGATTTGCAGTTCCAAGAATTAAGACGTTGAACTATCAATCTTTGATTGATGGTATTGTCTTCAAAAACAAGAATGTACATGCCCTTTACCGCTTCTAGCGCTTCGGCGGTTATCGAATTGGCTGTACTTGGCTTTACAATATTTTCGATGCTTCCCTTTGTAAAGGGAAGCATAAAACGAAATGTCGTTCCTTCTCCAAGTTTGCTTGATACTGATATATCTCCCCCAAGATTATCAATGATCTGTTTTACAATACTAAGACCAAGTCCGGTACCTCCGTATTTGGCTTGTGTATCGTATTCAGCTTGCTTGTAAGAATCGAAAATATGTTCAAGATTATTTTCTGAAATACCAATACCGGTATCGGCGATGGTAAATTCGAGATACAGTTGATCTCCTATTTGTTTCTTAAGCGTAATAGACAATTTGATACTACCTCGCTCTACGAACTTGACGGCGTTACCTACCAAGTTCAATAGTATCTGTGATAGTTTTGATGGGTCGCCAACCAATCCTTTTGAAATGTCATCATCAATAGTTGTAATCAATTCGATATGCTTGTCTGTAACAAGCGTATTGCATAAATACATCACATTATCGACCAGACTATGTAGATTAAAATCAACACTTTCGAATTGCTCTAAACCTGCTGAAAGTTTAGAATATTCAAGCAATTCATTGATGATTTCCATCAAAGTGTATGAAGCGGTTTGAATCGCATTTACGCGCTCCAGTTGTTTTTTAGTCAATTTGTCCTCTTTCAACAGGTCGGTAAATCCAATAATTCCGTTAAGTGGAGTTCTAATTTCATGACTAACTTTTGCTACTAGTTTATCAACGCCGGGTGGTTGGGTATCCTTTTCCTTCGAATTATCAGCCGTTTGTTCTTCTTGCAGATCAGTGTCTGCCTCGCTGTACGAGTTTGAAGGTGTGAAAATTTTGTTTTCCAGACGTATTCTAAAAGCTTGGAAAGACTTTTTAAGGCGAGATGCCTCTGCAGCTGTCAGCTCCTCATAAGAGAAATCATTCAGCGTATGCTCTAAGCGAGTTAATTGGGAAAGTAGGTCTTTTGGGTTCAATTTAGTTTGGGGGAGAATTGGTTAAATATTAGCTTGTTACTTTTCTTACATGCTTCTGTCGTGTTTTTTTATAAAATACTGTTAACGGCTGCAAGTAAAAGTCCTGAATTAAAGTAGGTTGCACAATTAAATGTTACCTAGGTTTCCATTATTGTTGTCAAATAGCTTTATTTGTATGTATAAACTCCAACAACATGAAAAATTACTTTCTTTTATTGACTTTTTTAGTAGCTTATTCTTGCGGTGAATCTCAACAAAAAACAGAGATGAGCGTTGAAGAACGTGCAAAAATTATTCATGAAAAAGTGATCACAATTGACACTCATGATGATATCAATGTAAAGAACTTCTCAGATAGTATTAACTATTCCCAAAGGCTAGATACTCAGGTAAATATTCCAAAAATGGAAGAGGGAGGTTTAGATGTAGCCTGGTTAATTGTTTATACGGGTCAAGATTCCTTGAACGAAAGGGGTTATGCAAAAGCGAAAGACAATGCGATTTCCAAATTCAATGCTATTCATAAGCTCTGCGAAGAAATTGCCCCTGATAAAATCGGGCTTGCTTTGAACTCAGCCGATGTGCGTCGTATAGCCGCTGACGGAAAAAAAGTGGCCATGATCGGTGTAGAAAACGCCTACCCCATAGGTACTGATATGTCAAACTTTGAAAAGTACTATGATCTTGGCGCCAGGTATGTCTCTTTAGCACATAATGGTCATAGTCAATTTTCAGATTCAAATACGGGAGAAGCGGATAGCTTATGGTTACATAATGGTTTAAGTAATCTTGGTAAAGAAGCTGTAAAAGAGATGAATAGACTAGGAATAATGATTGATGTATCGCACCCTTCTAAGGAGGCAATGAAACAAATGATCGCCCTAACAGAAGCCCCAATAATTGCTTCTCATTCTTCTGCAAGAGCGCTGTGTAATCACAGTAGAAACTTAGACGATGAGCAGTTGCTTTTGATGAAAGAAAACGGTGGAGTAGTACAAACAGTGGCGTTCAGCTCGTATTTAAATACGGAAAAACACGATGCGCGTAATGCTAAAATTAAGGAAATTGAGAAGGTTGTTATGGATTCCCTTGGGGTTGAATGGCTGGAACGAAAGGCCATAATGGCATTGCCTAATGCTGAAAGAGATGCGTATATCGGCAAATACATAGAAATGAACAAAATTGTACGTGCAAAAACCAAGACCATGACGGGTTTACCGCCTGCTGTAGATGTTGGTGATTTGGTTGATCATATCGATTATATGGTGAAATTGATAGGAATTGAGCACGTAGGTATAAGTTCCGACTTTGATGGAGGCGGAGGAATTGAAGGTTGGTCAGATGCCTCTGAAACATTCAATGTTACCTTAGAGCTTGTAAAACGAGGGTACACAGAGGATGAAATCTCAAAACTATGGGGAGGCAATCTACTTCGAGTTCTTGACAAAGTGCAAGAAGTTGCTCAAAACATACAAAAGAGCTAGTCTTTCTCCTCTAGGCGGTCTTTTACATATTCTATCTTGGTTTTGCCGTGAGGCTTAGGCTTGCCGTCTGCCCCCATACTAACCATTATAATATTGTCTACAGTAACAATAGTTTCGTGATTCATCTTATTTCGCACCTCGCAATTCAGGGTTAGGGAAGTTTTTCCAAATTTCACCACCTCAATCCCGATTTCGATAATGTCACCTTCTTTGGCTGAACTCATAAAATTGATTTCAGACACATATTTGGTTACCACCCGGTTATTTTCTAGTTGTATGATACTATACAAAGCGGCTTCCTCATCGATCCATGCTAATAGCTTGCCACCAAACAGCGTTTCATTGGCATTTAAATCTTCTGGTTTTACCCATTTTCTCGTATGAAATCTCATAAACGACAATTTACTTTGCAAAATTATGCAACAAGAATGACCTATAACAGGGTTCAGACAGAATCGTGAAGCGTTTTAGGGATTTGGAGGTTACTACCTAATTTTTTATTCAATTTCTCAATAAAGCGTACTGATAATAAGGGAGATTCTAATTCCATATTCTGATGTACGAAGAAATGAATGTTTTTTAGGCCCTTATCAGTCCAATGAGATAGTTTTTCAACCCAATCATCTAAACGGGAGTAATCAGAAGGATGATTTGCCCCAACATATCGTATGAACGCCTCATTGTTCGTCAATCGCATATGCATGATATCACGTCTTCCAGCCGTATCAACTAAAGTATTTGAAACATCATTCTCTTGCAGAAGATGATACAATTCTTGAGCTACGTTTTCGTCATTGAACCAATCTGTATGACGAAATTCTATTGACAAGCGAAATTCCTTAGGCCAATATTCTACAAAGCGCACTACTCTATCCCAGTTTTTAGGTCCGAAATTACTGTGCATTTGCAAAAATATTGTACCCAGTTTATCTTTTAAGTTTGATGTAACGCTAAGATACTCATCTAAAGTAGGATACGCCTGATCATTTAAACGTCTTAAATGACTAACATTCTGTACAATTTTAGGAAAGAACTTGAAGTTATCAGGTGTTTTATCGTACCATTTTTGGTGTGTTTCAGCAGAGAATATTCTGTAAAAAGTGGCATTAAGTTCGATACAGTTGAATTGCGTAGCATAATAGGCCAATTCATCTTTTGTGCCCCGAGGGTAAAATTGCTTTAAATCTTGCCTGTTCCATTTGGCACATCCCACATAAATTTGGGTCGGTCCTGACTCTTTGCAATTTCTTAAAACCACTTCGGTGTCAGGATGATCCTCAGGGAGGGTAAAATCAATATTTTCGGGTTGATCTACTTTTCCGAATTTCATGGCTTCTTGTGCTAAGGGTACCTAAAATTAGGGTTTACATCTTTAATGTCTCACTCTCATTCAAAAAAATTAAAAGAAAACGACTATTTATGTAACAATCCTAATACATTTGATACTAAAGAAATGAACACTTTAAAAACTAGAAAATGAAAACAGTAAAACTTTTTACCCTACTACTAATAATGGCATTCGCCCTGCCAACTCAGGCTCAGACCGTAGATGAAATTATAGACAGCTATTTTGACAATATTGGCGGACTTGAAAAATTAAACAGTCTGGAAGGAATGAAAATCACAGCTAAGGTTAGTCAAATGGGTATGGAATTTCCTATGGAAATCGTACGTATGAAAGATGGCAGGACCAGTACTTCAATGTCTATACAAGGGCAAACCTACAATCAGCAAACGTTTGACGGTGAAACCCTTTGGAGCCATAATATGATGACCCAGCAACCTGAAAAAATGGATGCCGAGCTAACCGAGAATTTCAAACTGAGTATCAATGACTTTCCAAATGAGTTTACCAATTATAAAGATAAGGGTTATACTGTTGAACTATTAGGTAAAGAGACCATTGACGGTGCGGAAACATTCAAAGTCAAGGTCATCAAAGAGCCAATCACTGTAGATGGAAAACAGGAAGATGATATTTCCTTTTATTACTTTGATACCGAAAACTTTGTACCAATTGCCATGAGTACCGAAGTCAAAACAGGACCCGGAAAAGGAATGGTTCAAAAAATTTCTTTTAGTGATTATCAAGAGGTCGACGGACTTTATTTTGCACATTCTTGGAGTATTGGCGCTGAAGGTCAGCCAACTTCTGTTCCAATGACTATTGAAAAAATAGAACTCAACCCTACTGTTGAAGCTACTAGTTTCGCTTTTCCAGAGTAAGAGGTTCACCATTTTGTTTCAAACATAAAAAGGCCCTTACTTACTAAGGGCCTTTTTACTAAAAATCAACCAAATATGAAAAAATTATTCACAATCGTTGTGGGTGCTTTGCTATGGGTGCATGGTACATCAGCCCAACAGAATACCAATGGAAAACAACTGTTCGGCGATATTTCAGCTCGGCATATCGGCCCTGCCGGTATGAGTGGAAGAATCAATGATATGGAGGTACATCCCACAAACAGCAGAATCATCTACACCGGTACAGCTGGAGGCGGTGTTTGGCGATCAAAAGATGGCGGAGCAACCTTTAAGCCGATTTTTGACGAATATTGTCAATCTATTGGAGCGGTGACCCTAGACCCTAACAATCCAAATAATGTAATTTACGTTGGTACTGGTGAAACCTGGACACGTAATAGTGTTTCTATTGGAGATGGCCTTTATAAATCTGTAGACGGTGGTTCGAACTGGAAAAAGATAGGTTTTGATAAATCAGAACGCATTGCCAACATTATTGTAAACCCCAACAATTCAGATGAAATCTATGTTGCTGTCTTAGGGGCTCTTTGGAGCGATAGTGAAGAGCGCGGAGTTTACAAATCTTTAGATGGCGGAGTAACTTGGAACAAAATTTTATACGTTAACCAAAAAACTGGTGCTGCTGACCTGGCCATAGATCCTAGCAATCCAAATATCATTTATGCTTCCATGTGGGAGTTTCGTCGCACGGCCTGGGGTTTTGATTCAGGCGGAGAAAATAGTGCGCTATATAAGTCAGTAGACGGTGGAACGACTTGGAACAAAATACACAATGGCTTCCCTGAAGGAAAATTAGGGCGTTTGGCTATTGCCGTTGCACCGACAAATCCGAAGGTTCTCTATACCGTAATAGAAGCTGAGGAAGAAAAGAAAAAAGGATTGTACAGAAGTAATGATGCCGGAAAAAATTGGGAACAACTCAATAATGATTTTGAGATTACCGTACGCCCTTTCTATTTTTCAAGAATTGTTGTTGACCCGAGAGATGAAAATGTTGTTGTAAAGGGTGGCCTTTCAGGCTCCATTTCGCGAGATGGGGGCAAAACGTTCAGAAATTTAGGTTTTATGCATAGCGACATTCATGATATCGCCTTTAGCATTAAAGATTCTGACATTATGTACTTCGG
Organism: Maribacter sp.; assembly: GCF_039974175.1. Taxonomy (GTDB): domain Bacteria; phylum Bacteroidota; class Bacteroidia; order Flavobacteriales; family Flavobacteriaceae; genus Maribacter_C. Next base: position 669,182 of record NZ_JBDWJN010000010.1, on the reverse strand, counting down.
AACCGATGGCGGTGTGTATCGCTCTTGGGATGGCGGTGCTACCATGGAAATTGTTGAAAACCTTCCCCTTTCTCAATTTTATCATATAAGCGTAGATGATGAAACACCATACAACGTCTATGGCGGTTTACAAGATAATGGCTCTTGGTATGGCCCATCTTCGTCTTCAGGAGGGATTAATGCGGGAGATTGGAATTCTATTGGGGGTGGCGATGGATTTCGTGTATTGAAGCATCCTAAGAAAAATATTATTTATTCCGAAGTGTACAATGCCGAAATTGTATGGCGCTATGACGTTGATAAGCAATTGGTGAAAACCGTACAACCCTTACAAACGAAAGATGCCGATAAACTGCGTTTTAATTGGAATCCTCCTATGGCAATTAGCAACACTCAACCCGACCGTTTTTATATGGGAAGCCAGTACTTGCATAAATCGGAAGATATGGGTGATACATGGGAAATTATCTCTCCAGACCTAACCACTAATGATGTAAGCAAGCAAGGTCAAAAAGATTCTGGTGGTTTAAGCACTGATAATTCTGGAGCGGAAAACTACACTACGATTTTTACTATAGCCGAATCTCCCTTAGATGAAAAAGTCATTTGGGTAGGAACCGACGATGGTAACGTTCAAATTACCCAAGATGGTGGCAAAACTTGGACCAACACCGTTGCTAACATACCTTCATTGCCAAAAAACACCTGGTGTTATCATATCGAGGCAAGTACGTTCAATTCCGGAACCGCCTATGCTGTATTTGAAGGGCATAATAGTGGTGATATGACACCATATACCTATAAGACGACCGATTTCGGAAAGACCTGGACAAGCATTCTAACTGATGAAGTAGATGGTTTCGTTCGAAATATTCAAGAAGATTATGTGAATCCTGACCTGTTATTTTTAGGAACGGAGTTCGGACTTTATATTACGACCAACGGCGGTAAAAACTGGAATAAGTTCACCAACAACATGCCCCCTGTCGCACTACACTTCATTGATTTGCAAAAAGCTACAAATGATCTCGTAATGGGTACTCATGGGCGCGGCGTAATTATCATTGATGATATTTCACCCTTGCGGGAAATCAACGAAGAAATTATTTCAAAAGACCTGCATTTCTTTGCCAATGCCCCCACCGTTATCAATGAAAAGAGTGATTTTGCGGCCAATTTCGGTTCCGAAACCCAATTTGTTGGCGCAAGTAAAACGAAAGACATGCAGTTTAAATATCACTTACAAAAAAGACACACCTTTGGTAAGATGACGCTGCAAATTCAAGATATGTCAGGCAATGTTATAAATGAGCTGGGGCCAGGCAAATCGAAAGGAATCAATATAGTTACTTGGGATTTCTCTAAAAAAATGCCAAAAATCGCCAAGGGCAAGACATTCACCAGAAGCGGCTTTGCGACCCATACGGTGGCCGCTGGAAGCTACAAAGTCGTTATTAAAAAAGGTAAGAAAATCTATGAGCATCCATTTGAATTAGTATATGATGAAAATTCCAGTCTTTCAGAGGAAGACCGAAAGTTGAAAAATGAGACCGCTGAAAAACTCCATGACATGACCCAAAAACTGGCGTATATGGTTTATGAAGTTGATGAATTGATTGCCAAAGCCACAGCGACTAACAACAAGAAATTGTTAACCAAACTTACCGACTTAAAGAAGACCTTAGTGGTTACCACGGGCGATGCCTATGTGGGAGCGGCACCGCCTGAGCTACGTGGTAAAATGGCAGCACTATACAGCAAAGTTGCAGCCACCTATGACAAGCCTTCGACTTCTGATTTAGAAAATCTGGAAATTATATCTGAAAATTTTGCAACTGCCCATAAAGATTTTGCCAAGTTGAAGAAAAAAATAAAGAATAGTGAAGATATTGAACTGCAGTCATTTGAAGAATTTGTAGGAAATAAATAGGCAAATTTCAGCCATTACAAAGCCATCCGTTAAGGGTGGCTTTTTTTGTTCATAACCCCGTTAAAAACTAATATATGGCTTGTAAATCACACAAATCTTAATACCTACCTTTATATAAAACCTGAAATGATGAATGAAAGATCGCATAGCCTGAAGAAGATCCGCCCCCAAATTTCATCTGCCAAGATTACTGATAACATGAGTAATGACGAGCGTTTTCAGAATGAAACACTTCGGCCTATTATCAAGTTGCAGAATGATTTGTTCCTAATTGTATTTCAAAACTATATCGCAAAGCGCAAAAACACGTTTTACGAACTTTCGCCTCAAAAACGTCTTGATTATATAGCTCACGCAATTCAAAAAGACCTTAAATTTCGTAATTCTTTGAAGGGAATGGTTATTGGTCAATTCACGGTTGAGGAATACGAACGGTATACCAGAAATTCATCGGCACTGAACAAGCGAATGATGAACATGGTCATTAAAAGAATCCAAGATCGGGTTCAATTTTTTGAGAAAGTGCTCCTAGTCTAAAAGCGATTCGCCATTTAGATTGGTCGTCAAAATATCGCTCATCAGATCAAAATAGGGTCGAATGGCTGCGAACGATTTGTTCACCTCTTGCATAAACTTGGGGTCCAAAACTTCTTTGTCGGAAAAGCTGCGCGTAAAAATAAACTGCTTCTTTTTGATTAAATCAATGTTTTGATGTGCTTTGTCAAATCCTTTGGGTGCCGTTTTTACTTCATCACCCACTAAATCTCCCCAAATACTTTTAAATTTCTTGGCTCCAATAAGATCGCGAAAAACAGAGGCATCTAATTCCAATTCTTTGCGAATACGCAGTAGATCGTCTTTATTGGGTTGCCAAAATCCCGCGGCTATAAAACTGGCATTATTGGGTTGTATATGTGTATAATATCCGCCTCTTAGCTTTGCGCCTGCTCTAGACAAAGAACTTGAAAAATTGATTTTGTATGGCGTTTTGTTTTTCGAAAACCGAACATCCCTATAAATTCTAAACACCTTTAGCCCTTCAATTTCATCATGACCTTTTACCTCCTCCAGCAGATCGTTAAAAAAAGACTTCATGTCGGTTTCCAGCGCTTTAAACTCCTTTTTATGCGTTGTAAACCAATCTCGATTATTATTTTTCTCCAACTTCTTTAGGAATGAAAAAACTGCTGGAGCAACTCCCTTTTTCTGCATGTGACCTAATCCTTATAAATTTGAGTTAAAGTTAACCATTTAAAAAAACCAATCTTGTAATATTGGTGATTATTAGAAGTAACCTAGTAAGTCTATGGATAAATCGCTAATTATTGAAAAGATACGGGAACACAAGAAACAACCCAATCTTAGATATCAGCTTAAGGAACGAACAGAAGTATTTACCAACTTATTATTCTATACCTTATTTGATATTGAAACTCCTGTAGAGGCTAATTTAGATACCTTGGAGGCTGAATTCGATATCTTGGTCAATCTTGCCTGTTGGAATACAGAGAAGCCCTGTAAAAAAGTTTGGCAAAACTATGTAGCAAAGTTGCCAAAAATTCTTGAACTTTTGAATCTTGATGCGGAAGCGACGGTAAACTGTGACCCTGCTTCTTTGTCTATTGAAGAAGTATATATGGCTTACCCAGGTTTTTATGCGATTGCCATCTACAGACTGGCTCATGAGTTATATGAAGTTGGTTTTCCATTGGTGCCGAGGTTGATGACGGAATATGCTCATAGACAAACCGGGGTAGATATAAATCCGGGAGCAGTAATCGGAACCTCATTCCATATTGATCATGGCACGGGGGTCGTTATTGGAGAAACTGCTGTTATTAAAGACCACGTTAAAATCTATCAAGGGGTAACCTTAGGGGGTTTATTTGTTTCCAAAAATCTTCAGAAAACAAAACGGCATCCTACTATTGAAGATAACGTAACCATATACGCCAATGCAACCATTTTGGGAGGTGAAACTATTATCGGTGAAAATTCAATAATCGGGGGTAACGCTTGGTTAACCGAATCCGTTCCTGCAAATTCCACTGTTTTTCATACTCCAGAAATTAAGATAAAAACCCAGTCGAATGCCACATAGCGTTTTAGATATTATAGGAAATACCCCTTTGGTAGCATCGAAGGTGCTGAATACAAATCCGAATGTAAAACTACTTTTTAAGCTAGAAGGTCAAAACCCGGGTGGAAGTGTTAAGGATCGGGCCGCCTACAACATGATTAAAAGCGGTTTAGAACGTGGAGATTTCGATGCAAATTCAAAACTTATTGAAGCTACTAGTGGTAATACAGGTATTGCGCTAGCAATGATAGCTGGTATATACGGACTGGAAATTGAGCTAGTAATGCCAAAAAATGCTACCAAAGAACGGGTACAGACCATGCGCGCCTATGGAGCTAAAGTTACTCTTACACCTGATGGCATTGAAGGTGCTCGTGACTACGCTGAAAGCAAGGTAAGGGATGAAGGCTATATTATGATGAACCAATTTGGAAACGATGACAACTGGGGAGCGCATTACATGACAACCGGACCTGAAATCTGGAGAGATACCCAGGGTGAAATAACTCATTTCGTATCCGCCATGGGAACTACAGGCACTATAATGGGCACTTCGACCTATTTAAAAGAGCAAAATGCTGATGTTCAAATAGTGGGCGTGCAGCCCAAAGATGGCGCTAGTATTCCAGGAATCAGAAAATGGCCTGAAGCATACTTGCCAAAAATATTTGATGCCACTAAAGTCGATAAAGTTTTAGAGGTAAGCGCTGATGAGGCACGAGCCATGTCACGAAGACTAGCGACGGAAGAAGGTATTTTTTCTGGTATGAGTAGTGGTGGTGCGGCAACGGCTGCTTTGAGACTAGCCAATAGCTTAAAAAGTGGAACTATTGTCTCTATAGTATGCGACCGTGGTGACCGTTATTTGTCATCTGATTTGTTCGCTTAAGAATTACTCTAAAGCTTCATTCATTCCGTCTTTAAATACCTTATAATCTTGCAGGTAGTTATGCCCGCCTCCTTCTATGGTAAAAAGTTTTTTTCCATCGCCAGGGATGGCTTCATATAATCTTTGAGCAAATTTATAAGGAATCACTTTGTCAGCAGTACCATGAAATATATATATTGGGCATTTCACTTCCTGCATGTATTCTGTGGAAGGAAAACGGAATTGAGACAACCATGATACCGGTAAAATGGGGAAACGATGACTCCCCAAATCTACAGCACTAGAAAAAGGTGATTCTAAAATCAGTCGACAGGGGTTGTTCTTTGCGGCCAATCTCGAGGCAATTCCCGTTCCGAATGAACGCCCGTACAATACGATTTCATTTTCATCATAACGATTTAGCGCATAATCGTAAAAGAGTTGCGCATCTTCATTAAGCGCCTGTTCACTCAATTTTCCAGTACTTTTTCCATAGGTCCTATAGTCTACCAAAATAGCGTCATAGCCCTTACGGGTTATCAAATTCGCTACATGCCCTAAATGCGAAACATTACCAGAATTTCCGTGAAAATAAAGCGCTACGCCCTTGGTGGAATTATTCTTGATATGTACCGCATTGAGCTTTGCGCCGTCGTCAGTTGTTAGAAAAAACTCTTCAAAAGGTTGACAGAAATCAAACTCATGCGACATGGGCATCTTTGAAGGGAAAAAAATAAGTCTTTCTTGAAAAAAGTAAGCCGAAACGAGCAAAAGTAAATACAATACGCCTAGCGCAATACCAATTTTTCTTAATCTACGCATTAGCAGTTTTCGAGGAGTGTTTAACATGAATACTGGAGCCCTCTAAGTTAATCTTTTTGGGTTTTGACGTTATGATTTCATCAAGAACTTTATGGTAATACTCGAAGGTGTTTAAGTTTTTATGTCCGCCACCAATAATGGAATGCAAGGTAGTAAGCTTCGGTTTTATTTTGGAGAGTTTTACGCTAGTTTTATATGGAATTAGTTTATCGTCGGTGCCGTGTATGATATGAATGGGACATTGCACGTACTTCAACCATTTATAGGTAGGCATTGGAAATTTCAAAAGAACGGAAAGCGGCATAAACGGCACGTACCGTTTCGCTACCTTACTCAAGCTGTAATAGGGTGCATCAAGAATTAACATTCTTGGATTGTTCATTGAAGCCAATTTGGTAGCGAAGCCCGAGCCCAGCGACCGGCCATAAAGAACAATGTACTTCTCATCAACATTTTCCTTGATTTTGTTATACACTACCTGGAGGTCTCTTTTTACCGCCTTCTGTGTTCGACGCCCAGTACTCTTACCGAAACCTCTATAATCTACCATAATGACGTCATAACCATGTCTGGTAAAATCTACAGCGAATTTGCCCCAACCTCGCATACTCTTAGAATTACCCTTCAAATAAAACACTACTCCTTTGGGCTGTTTTGCCTTGAAATGGAGTCCATTTATAGTAGCGCCATCACGGGTTTCTACATTGTATTCTTCAGTTTCCTGATTTTCATAATGAAATTGAAAATCCTTTTCTAGTTTCTCCGGTTTAAACATCAAATAGTCTTGCAGAAAATAAAGTAATACACTTATTCCCACATAAACTCCAACAAGAAGTAACACTATGTAAAGCCAATAAGGCATTGTAGCTGGTTTAGCAACAATGTACAAAAATTACCAACGCGATGAAAAGCTATTGTCCAAAATGAAGCTGGTTTAATAGTAGCCCTGAACCTGGGGCAACGAAGGTCAGTTGAATTGAACTGTTCTCTTTTAGTGATTCTTCAATATCTAAAAGCTTAAGTTCTCCCCTTCCCAATTGTATTAAGGCCCCCATCATCATACGAATTTGATATCTCATAAATCCTTTTCCATTTACGTGCAAAGCGAATGATTTCTTGGGAAAGAAATTCGCTTGAAGGATTTCGTTTGGTCGTATTTCGCAGCTTGCTATGGTTCTGATAAACTGAGTATTTTCTTGCAAACGGGCCGTATAGGAAGAAAAGTTATGTTCACCCTCAAAAAGCTTGCAGGCTTTTTTCATTACATCAATATCTAACACATCAATAATGTTTGCAATAAAAGGAGCTGCGAACGGATGGTTTTTCTCTCCATGAGAAAACAGATATACATATTCTTTTTCTTTGCTGTTTTGAATAATGTTGAACTGCGCATTGGTCTCTGATATAGAAGTAATTCGAATATCTGGGGGAAGATTCTTATTAAAAAGAATCTGAAATTGTTTCAGGTCATCAATGGGTACATCCACAAAAAGTTCAAAGGCAGCATCTAGCGCTGAAACCTTGGCATCGGTTCGACCGGCCCCTAAGATCTTAAAGTCAGCTTCCGCATGAATAAACCGTAAGGTTTTCAATAGCATTTGTTCAATAGTCTTTTGGCCCGGTTGTTTTTGCCAACCGCTGTAGCGGAAGCCTAAATACTGTAGTTTGATAAGATAATAAAATCGTCTCCTTTGCATTGTTGGAAATTTCTTAGTAGGTGTTGAAGTTTTTCAAAACTAGATATAAATTAGCTTCGCAAGCAAACCAAATTTTTCGTACTTTGAAAACATAATCAACTAAACCAATTCAGTATGAATACAAATGCAAAAACGAAACCGCCAGTATGGTTTTGGATTGTAAGTGCTTTGGCACTTCTTTGGAATCTTTTGGGAGTAGGCGCCTATTTAGGACAGGCATACATGTCTACCGAGGAGCTACAGGCGATGCCTGAAGCACATCAACAATTATTAGAAGCACAGCCAGCTTGGTATACAGCTGCATTTGCCATAGCAGTCTTTGCAGGTGCAGTTGGAAGTCTCTTATTAGTGCTAAGAAAGAAATGGGCCCATCAGATTCTTATCCTTTCTTTATTGGGAATTCTAGTTCAACAGACCTATATGTTCTTTTTAAGCGATACTTTTGACGTAATGGGAACCAACGCCATGTATATGCCACTTTTGATTGTAATAGTGGGGTTTCTATTGGTCTTTTTGGCACGTGCTGCCACCGACAAAGGATGGCTTTCTTAAAAGCATTTTGCTAAAGATTTTACGTGGTAAATAGTAGTTTCGCAACGCATTTTGGCCAATACCCAACATAAATTGCGCTTCATCGAATTTTTTAAATAAAACAAAGTTAAGATGCGTTCTTTACAACCAAATGGGTCTAATAAATTCCCCAACCGCCCTTAAAATGAAGTCTATTTTACGCATATTCACGTTAAAGCGCACATTCATCCTCTCGATTGTAGTATTGGCATTCCTTATTATTTTTAGCTTTTACGGGCCATATACTAGTAAATTTTACTTTTTTAAACCTGCCAATTACATCTTTCCTATTTTGAGTGTTGGGCATTTTATATTCTTATATGTGCTTTGGTTTAAAATAAAGGAGGACGAGATGACTGATCCTCAGATGCGAAACCTAGAATATGTTCTTTATGGAATTTTCTTAGTCTACATTTACAAAGCGTTCGAAAGCATATACATATTGTCTACCTATTGGGATTACGAATACTATGTACTGCCAGGCGCATTTTTACCTATAGGAATCTTGATCATGGTCTTGTACTTGATCTTGATAGGAACGACCTTGTTACTTTTCAAATACAGAAAGCATCGTGTTGGTGCGTACAAATTCGATGATATGAATCATATTGATTCGTGGGAATAAAAAGAAATTTAGTTACAGTCAAAAAAAATGCCCTATGAAGAGATTCACAGGGCATTTTCATTTCAACAAAACAAACACTAACAAAGACTTTAATTGGCAGATATAGTTACCTTAACTAAATTGTAACCACCTCTAGCGTCTCCGTAGCCTACTACGCCTGCCGGAGAGCTAATGATTCCCTTACCAAATTGAACGTCATCAATCTCGGAAACTCTTCGAATGGTGGTGTTTTCGTCAGCTGCACCACTATTCGGACCCGCCTGTCTCATGGGTTGATCGGCACCAAAACCAACAACTTGATCTATTTCTGTTCCAGCATCATATAAATACGATTTTTCAGTAGCTCCATCACCACTTTTTGCCGTCCCATTTTCATCAAAAAGGGGGTATCCAGCATTGTTGTAGGCCAAAAACCAGTCATTTGTGCTGACCAACATCGTATTGTACCCAAATTTGTATCCCTCTGGAACATCATTCAAAGTAAATGTAAAACTCTGGCCTGGAGCAATCGGCATAGCTTCATTACTTTTAGCTACTGGAATTTTCAAGCTGGTATTGATATAATCAAAAATTATTTGATTGTTTCCATCCTCGGCACTTTCCTCGATTCCACTTCCCACGACTGCTGCTTCACCCTGAGTAAATACGGGGTCGTTTTCAGAGTCAAATGCATAAACAACTGCGGGGGCAAATACACTGTATGATGATGATAGCCTTAAAGGAGCACCTGTACTACCCGTTTCGGTAAACCAAGCATACAAGTCAGCCGGGTTACCTTGCACTGCAATTTTTGCTAATCCCAGATCCCTATCAGGCTCACCTGATGTGAATAGGGCATTATCCAAGGCGTGTACTACAGCGATACCAGGAGCTAAAATTACAGGTTCGTCTACATCAGTAGCACCTCTTAGGTTTTTAATCAACAATCGAAACGTTCTCGTACCCTCATCATAGTTCAAGGTTACCTTTACCATTGAGGTAACATCTGTTGTAACTATTCTTACCGTATTATCATCGTCGGGCTCACCGGCTTCAGCTCCGCCAGGGACCGATGTAATAGTCGCCGGATCTTCTTCTTCCGTTCCTGAATCCCATAGGTAAATTTGGTCGGTAATATCACCAGTAACTGGGGTTCCGTTTTCAAACAACGCGACACCAGTAGCCCTTGGGGCATAGAACCAATCATTTGAAACTACCTGCATGGTAGCAAAACTCAAGCTCGTACCGGGAGTGGCTTGAAAATCAAACCAATATGATCCATCTTGGTCTGCTACAGGCCCCGGTGCATCTGCACCATCTGGTGTATTGAATACCTGAACCGCCAAATAGTTAATAATGTTGCTAATGGTGACGTTGAAGCTACTGGTTACCAACTCAGTGATTTGGTTAACCGCACCGAAGGTCAAGGTAGTGGTTTCGTTCCAATCGGTAGCAACATCTCCTTCGCCATCATAGGCTATAGCATTGTTTGCATTCCCAACAGTAGGAACAAAATCACCAGCAACCCATTGACCAGCGGCTACGGCAACATTCTCTCTTGCACTACCCGATGCACCCCATTGTACAAAATCGACAAGGGCATCTGAATTTGTAAATTCATTTGCGCTATAAAGACCTAAACCACCTTCGCTATCTGGCAGCGCATAACTTACCACAAGATATGCTGCTGAAGGAAGTTCAATATTTCCGCTAATAGGGGTGAGTGTGCCTATTTGTACATATTGACCGGGGCCTAAGCATAGCCAGTAGTCAGCCAAATTCACACTTCCAGTACCATTGTTTAAAATTTCAATTGTATCTTCTCCCTGATATCTAACCTCATTAATAACCACTGATGTTTCCGCATCGGTCATTGGCTGTTCTTGTGGTTCTTCTTGTTGTTCTTGTGCAATTTCAGTAGGGCTATCATCATTTTCACATGATGCCAATCCCAGTAGTAGCATTGCTGCTAGTGTACTTCTTAAAATATTCATTTTTTTCATGGTAATTATTTTGTTTTTATTTTACAGTACAAATAAACTACCATGAGATAACAAGAGGTTCACGAGAAAATAAACTTTGGCATAGAGTTGTGTATAGTTTTGTTAGAAGTATTAAGGTTTTATTTGGTTTTAAAAAGCAAAAAAAACACCTTGAGCATATGCTCAAGGTGTTTTAGTCAACACTAGCCAAAATTTGAACTACCTAATGATGACTTTCTTCGAGACTGATCTTCCTTCTTCATTTGTAATATTAAGAATGTATAATCCGGAAGGAACTGATTGAACATCTAGAGAGATACCCTTATCAACCACTTTCTTCATGCTAGTGCTGATTGCATTCCCACCTAGATCAATCATTGTGACATGAACATCACTATTTCCAAATGATTTTAGAGAAACATTCAGCACATCGGTTGCTGGTAACGGAAACACTGTTGCACTTGACGATTTACCTGCAGTAGTGTCTTCAGCGCGAACCACCTCAATTGCATTAGAAAAATCATAACATCCTACAAGGTCATTGGCGTTTAAACCCGTTTCAAGACCTTCTAGTCCATCTTCGTAGCGCAAATGCCAGATTAAACAAATGCCAGGTCCCGCCTCATCAAAATCGATTCCTTCAACTGCAGTTAAGCTTGGCGGAATACCTAGAATTTCTCCTTCTGGTGAGGTTACTACAAATGTGCTATTGCTACCTGAACGATTGCCAGTAATCGCAATTCCAGATACGTAATCTGCTTCTCCATCCACATTAAACTCAAAAGGACCTCCGGTTAGCTCACCCGCGTCTGGCTGGTTTCTATACACCGTAATATAATCTGAAAAGTCATAAGCTCCACTCAAGTCGGCAACATAGCTGCCTACATCGAGACCTACTAAGCCCTCTTCATAACTCAGGTGCCAGATCAAACAAGTGCCTGATCCTGCCCCATCAAAATTAACAGCTTCGGGTGCGGGCGGAAGGCCTAAGATCTTTCCTTCTGGCGAGGTAACTACCCATTGGGAGTTTGATCCGGTATTTCCGCTTACGGAAACCCCAGAAACGTTATCTGGTTCCTCATCGCCTACGCAGAATTCAAAAGACGGTCCGCCGCTTAGCATACCTCCATCTATGGCATCCATCCGTACAACCTCCACATAATTAGAAAGATCATAACAGCCCATTAGGTCATTAGCGTTTTTACCCATTTCTAGCCCTTCGAGTCCGTCTTCATAACGCAAGTGCCAGATCAAACAAGTTCCGGCTCCGGCACCATCAAAATCGATACCTTCCACTGCTTCCATACTAGGTGGAATTCCCAAAATCTCGCCTTCCGGTGAAGTAACGACGAAAGTGCTGTTACTACCTGATCTTTTTCCAGTCAATGTAATACCTGAAACCATATCTGGAGAACCATCGACCATGAAGTAAAATGGACCACCAACTAAAGTTCCTGCTTCTGTTTCGGAACGAACTACATAAACGGGATTTGAAAGATCAAAATTTCCTTTTAAATCATGGGCATTGAGATCTGGCGCTAAACCTTCAAGACCTTCTTCATAGCGCAAATACCATATCAAACAAGTACCGGCACCGGCGCCATCAAAATCTACACCTTCAACAGCCTCAAGCGTTGGGGGCAAGCCTAAGATTTTTCCTTTGTCATCTGTAATGACCCAAGAACTCATACTGCCATATCGATCTCCAGTCAATGAAAGTCCTGAAACCATATCGGGCGTTCCATCAACACAGAATTCATATGGACCTCCAACAATTTCGCCGGCATTTGGAACTTGTGTGCGAACAACTTCGATCGGATTTGATAAATCAAAACATCCCATCAAGTCATTAGCGTTTAAATCTGGTGCTAAACCTTCAAGGCCATCTTCATAGCGCAAATACCAAATCAAGCAAGTACCTGCACCAGCACCGTCAAAATTAACGCCTTCAACAGCCTCAATAGTTGGAGGTAAGCCCAAGATTTTTCCTTGGTCATCAGTAATTACCCAGCTACTATTCGTACCTGAACGGTCACCTTTTAATTCTATACCCGATACGTTATCAACTTCTCCATCTACATCGAAATAGAATGGTCCACCAACTAACGTACCTGCATAAGGCTGAAATCTATTTACTTCAATTTCGTTGGAGAACTCATAATTTCCTGCGAGTTCAGCAACATTGTTACCTGCTTCCAAACCTTCAAGTCCGTCTGCATAGCTCAAGTGCCAAATCAGACATAAGCCGGCACCGGCACCATCAAAGTTTACCGCTTCAGGCGAAGGCGGAAGACCTAATATTTTTCCAAATTGATCTGTGATCACCCATTGTGAGTTTGATCCTTCGTTACCTGTGACCGCCACGCCAGAAACATTATCGGCTTCATCATCACCAACGCAGAACTCAAAAGGTCCTCCAGTGATTTCTCCCCCGACGACCACTTCTGGTTCAGCGCGAATTACAGTAAGTGCATTTGAAAAATCATAACACCCCTCCAATTCTTCGGCATTTAAGTCTGGTTCTAATCCGACTAGGCCATCTTCATAGCGCAGATGCCAAATCAAGCATGTACCCGGGCCAGCCTCATTGAAATTGATACCTTTTATTTCACCAAGGCTTTTGGGCAAGCCTAAAATAGTGCCGTACTCATCTGTAATTACAAAAGTACTATTGCTACCAGCTCTTTCACCGGTCAGCGCAATTTCTGAAATGAAATCCGCCTCTTCATCTACAGTAAATTCGTAAGGTCCACCTACCATTGTTCCTCCTTCCGTTTCAGAACGAACAACATAAACGGGATTTGACAGATCAAAGGATCCTTTTAAATCGTTGGCATTTAAATCTGGTGCTAAACCTTCAAGACCTTCTTCATAACGCAAATACCATATCAAACAAGTACCGGCACCGGCGCCATCGAAATTTACACCTTCTACAGCCTCTAGCGTTGGAGGCAATCCTAAGATTTTTCCCTTATCATCGGTGATCACCCAAGAACTCATACTGCCCACACGATCTCCAGTTAACGACAGGCCAGAAACCATATCGGGAGTACCATCAACACAAAATTCAAAAGGGCCACCAACAATCTCCCCAGCATGAGGAGCAGCAGTACGTATAACCTCTACTCTATTTGATAAATCAAAACAACCTTCTAAGTCATCTCTATTCATATCAGGTGCAAGGCCTTGAATTCCATCTTCATATCTCAAATGATAAATAAAACAAGTACCGGCTCCAGCGCCATCAAAATTGACACCTTCTACAGCAGCCAAACTTGGGGGAAGGCCTAAAATCTTACCTTGATCGTCAGTGATCATCCAAATGCTATTGCTTCCCGATCTTTTTCCAGTTAATGAGATTCCAGATACCATATCAGGAGTGCCATCTACATCGAAGTAAAATGGGCCTCCGGTTAAGGTTCCTCCTTCCGTTTCAGAACGAACAACATAAACGGGATTTGACAGATCAAAGGATCCTTTTAAATCGTTGGCATTTAAATCTGGTGCTAAACCTTCAAGACCTTCTTCATAACGTAAATACCATATCAAACAAGTACCTGGGCCGGCGCCATCGAAATTTACACCTTCTACAGCCTCTAGTGTTGGAGGCAATCCTAAGATTTTTCCCTTATCATCGGTGATCACCCAAGAACTCATACTGCCCACACGATCTCCAGTTAACGACAGGCCAGAAACCATATCGGGAGTACCGTCAACACAAAATTCAAAAGGGCCACCAACAATTTCTCCCGCCTCGGGTGCTGGGTCTTGAGCAAGGGCATTTTGCCAAGCAAACAAGCTGAAAAACGCAAATACTAACATCGACCACCTAACCCGTGCCGACTGATAGTTTGCGAATCCATCTAAGAGTAATTTTTTTTTCATCTTTTTCATTTTATAGATTATTTAACAAACTAAACTATATATTGTCTAGAAAAGGTCACGAAAACATAAACTTTTAAGAAAAAAACTGTTAGGATTTTGTGATATATTCGACTAGTAGAAAGGCAATTCTTTAAACAAAGTGAATAAACAAAGTGGTTTAGCCAATTATTTTCACTTTTCATCTTTTTTGAATTGCCCGTGATGTTTATGTGATACTTTTTAACTTCTTTCGTAACCTAAATAATTATGAAACAAATACTTATCATTGAAGATGATCCAGAAATCATAAAATTACTGGAGATTCATCTAACCGACCTTATTTATTCCACAGCAAAAGCTATGGATGGTGAAGTTGGTCTGCAAATGGCTTTAGAGAACGATTACGATCTCATTTTGCTAGATTTAACCTTACCCACCATGGATGGTGTTACCATTTGTAAAAGGCTAAGGGAGAAAAAGAATACACCCATAATCATGCTCACAGCAAAGTCGGAAGAAATTGATCGTGTTCTTGGTTTAGAGATGGGTGCCGATGACTATATCACCAAGCCATTTAGTATCAGAGAATTACTGGCTCGGGTTAAAGCTGTTATGCGTAGAACAGATTCTGCGAAACAAGAAAAACAGAATTCTTCGGCAATTTCGGCTGAAGGCCTACTTATTGATATTGACCGCAGAAAGGTAGTTTTAGATGATAAGAAGGTGGAATTATCGCCTAAGGAATTTGAACTTTTGGTATTGATGGCCTCTAACCCAGGTAGAAATTATAGTAGAACCGAGTTGTTAGACATGATTTGGGGTTATAATTTCGAAGGTTATGAACATACCGTGAATTCTCATATCAATAGGCTACGGGCCAAAATTGAGTCAGACATGGCAAACCCAACCTATATTTTAACTACTTGGGGTGTAGGTTACAAATTTAACGAAGACATCGCGGTATGAGCACTACACCAAAAACACTAACTCCAAAATTAGTCAAAAAATTATGGCTAGCCTTTATTCTGCTGGTCATCATGATGGGGGTGTCGTACATTGGAATTACCGGGTATTTTGCAAATAAACACAACCAAGAGACCACCCAACGTCTGAATGCAGAAGTTGCCAATCACGTCATTGCGGAGAAATTTCAAAATGCCTCCCCGTTTTTAGAAGATGGCAGCGTTAATAAACCCTTGTTTGGTGATTTAATGCATGATATGATGGCCGTTAATCGCGGTATTGAGGTGTACCTTTTGAATGACAAGGGAGAGATTCTTTATTCTGTGGTTCTCGATCCCAACGACAAAGACGGTACCAAAAGTGTTTCATTGGCACCTATCGAATCCTTCATAAAAGACAAAGGAGAAAATTTTATTTTAGGTGATGATCCGAGGTCACCAGGGGAACAAAAAATATTTTCCGCGGCCCCATACTCAGTAGATGGCAGAAATGGGTTTATCTATATCATCCTCGCTGGAAAGAAATTTCAAGAAGTCAGTAGTACTTTAATGGGCCAATATTTCGCAAGACTAGGCTTAGGTGCCACTTTGCTAACTACAATTTTTGCCGCCATAATCGGACTTTTGGCAATTTGGTTTTTAACCAAAAACCTGCGAGTGATTACCAGTACCGTACGTCGTTTTAGCGAAGGTGATTTAACGGCTCGTATCGAAAATCCCGATTCGTCAGACATCTCAATCTTTGCGAATTCCTTTAATGAAATGGCAGATACTATTACCGGAAACATTGATAAAATGCAGTCTGTTGATTTGTTGCGCAGAGAACTGATTGCGAACGTCTCACACGATTTGCGAACGCCATTGGCCATTTTAAAGGGGTACATAGAAACGCTGCAAATCAAAAGGAATTCACTTTCAGAGATCGAAAAACAAGAATACCTGCAAATCACTCACGATAATGTAGACAAACTTTCAAAACTCATTAATCAGTTGTTTGAATATTCCAAGTTGGAGGCAGAACAGGTCACTCCCGTAAAAGAACCTTTTTCAATAACTGAACTTTCGCATGACCTCATTGCCAAATTTAAGGTAATTGCAGCGCAGAAGCAGATCGCATTGCAATTAGATAATCCGAAGGAAAACAATATGGTTTTTGCAGATGTAAGTTTGGTAGAGAGAGCACTTCAAAACCTTATAGAAAATGCCATCAAGTATACCGAACCCAAAGGAAAAGTAACGCTTTCATTGCAAAAGAAAGGCAAGAATGTTGAAATAAACATTACCGATACCGGAACTGGAATTCCTGTAAACGAACAGCCATTTATTTTCGATCGATATAAACAAGTTGACAAGAGCGCCAAAAAACAGGGCTCAGGACTAGGCCTGGCCATCGTAAAAAAAATAATGGAATTGCATGATACTACTATTACTGTATTGAGCAAACCAAAAGAGGGCAGTTCTTTTATTTTCAACCTGCCGGCTTACCAAGTTTAAATTAATACATAATTGAAGCTATGAAAAAGAAAGCCCCTGTTTAATACAGGGGTTTTTTTCATTATAATCCACTTATAAAACTTCCATAAAGGTCTTTAAACAGATAACCTTCCGAGAATCTATTTTTGCTCAATTTTTTATGGGCAACCAATCCCCATAACACGATTTCCTTCAAGAAATAGACATCATCGTTTGGAAAATCGGGTTGATGATCTTTAAGCAACTGATTTAATTCGGGTATACTATCAAGCGTTCTTTTGTATTCTTCATCAGTAAAATCGTCTAACAACTCGAAGCCTTCACCTTGAAAGAACCAATGCAAGAGTTCATCATATGGCGTTTCGGCATCTTTGCGTTCGAGCTTATTAATTTTCGGAAAAAAGCGAGGAAATAGTGATTTCACAGCATCATCTATCAATATGGCTGCTACACCATCGGCTCCTTCCTGCTCGCCTTCATACACCAACTCGATTTTACCCGTAATTGCTGGAATCACTCCCAAGAAATCACTTAAACGCACCATAGTTGAATTGGCGCCAGATAAAAGTGCTCTCCGTTCTGCGGTACTCAACAAATTCTCGAAGGCGGTAATACTTGTTCGTGCACTTACTCCACTTTTGGTATCTACGTATTCGCTATTTCTGGCTTCAAAACTAATTTGCTCTAGCAAATCTTTTGCGACATCTGGTACATAAATAGCATCTGACTGTCTGAGGTCAAGATTAGCCTCCTGCTCCGTAATCTTGCGGGCTATTTCGATATTATCTGGATAATGTGTCAAAATTTGTGAGCCGATTCTATCTTTTAAAGGCGTTACAATGCTTCCTCTGTTCGTATAGTCTTCGGGGTTAGCTGTAAAAACAAATTGCAAATCAAGCGGAAGGCGCAACTTGAATCCACGAATTTGAATATCGCCTTCCTCTAATATATTGAACAGTGATACTTGAATTCGTGCTTGTAAATCGGGCAATTCATTAATAACAAAAATACAACGATTTGCACGCGGTATCATTCCGAAATGGATGACACGATCATCGGCATATGATAATTTTAGATTTGCTGCTTTTATAGGGTCAACGTCGCCAATTAAATCGGCCACAGTGACATCAGGAGTGGCTAGTTTCTCATAAAAGCGATTGTCTCGGTGTAACCAAGTAATGGGGGTTTGATCTCCTTTTTCTTTAATCAATTCCATCGCATAACGCGACATGGGTTTCAAGGGATCATCATTGATTTCAGATCCTTCGACCACCGGAATCCACTCATCCAAAAGATTTACCATCAAACGTGCAAGTCGAGTTTTCGCCTGTCCCCGTAGTCCCAATAGGTTAATATTGTGTCGGGAAAGAATTGCTCTTTCCAATTCTGGTATTACCGAATTTTCGTAGCCCCAAACTCCGGTAAAGGACGTTTCTCCTTTTGCAATACGCTCCCTAAGGTTGTTCCTAAGTTCGTCTTTGATACTTTTGGTTTGGTAACCTGCTTTTTTCAATTCTCCCAAGGTGGAGATTTCTTTGTGGTTCAATTTCATATGTATTAAAATGGGTGCAAGATACTAGTCATACGAGTAAAGGGTTTTATTCATTCTTTCTCGATGCCAGCATCTTGATTCTTCTAAACTATTTTAATCTTTTTCTTCTGTTATTTTCGTAATCCTCAAAAATCATTTCTCCTAATCCCTTTAATCCGGTAAAAAATGCTTTGCCCTTATTGGCTTCTGTAAAATGCCGCACAAATTGCATTAGGTACGGATCTTGGGCAATCATAAAAGTGGTTATGGGAATATGCAGTTTTCTCGCCTGACGTGCCATATTGTAGCACTTCTCAACAATGTAATCATCAAGACCCACACTGTTTTTATAGTAGTTTCCATCGGGGAGCCTTAAACAACTGGGCTTTCCATCGGTAATCATAAAAATCTGTTTATTGGTATTGCGTTTTCGGCGAAGCATATCCATAGCCAACTGCAATCCGGCAACCGTATTCGTATGATACGGACCTACTTTCAAATAGGGTAGCTCTTTAATCGGAATTGGCCAAGCATCATTACCAAAGACCAGAATATCGAGCGTATCCTTCGGGTAGCGGGTAGTTATCAATTCCGCCAGGGCCATGGCTACCTTTTTTGCTGGTGTAATTCTATCTTCACCATACAAAATCATGCTATGGCTAATATCAATCATCAGCACCGTGCTCATTTGAGCCTTGTGTTGGGTGTCTTCAACTACTAAATCTTCCTCAGTAAGATTAAAGCTTCCGACCCCGTGATTGATTTGGGCATTTTTCAAACTTTCGGTCATCGAGATATGCTCTAATCCATCACCATATCGATACTCCCTAAAATCTCCTGTATGTTCATCGCCCTGCCCTGATTTACCCGTTTTATGGTTTCCAGCGCCACTGCGCTTCAGTTTTCCGAAAATCTGATCCAGAGCCCTTTGGCGTATAATACGTTCCATTTTGGCCGTAATGGAAATCGTTCCGTTACCTGTACCGTCTTCCCCAACTTGTCCCTCCTCGCCCATTTCTCCACCCCCATCTTCGAACTCTTCGCGAATGTATCCTTTTGCCTTCAAATCTTCGATAAAATCATCTATGGTATAGTCATCGTCAGTTAACTCATATTCCTTATCTAGTTCGCGTAGCCAGTCAATAGCCTCATCAAAATCACCCGAAGTATGTGTGATGAGCTCCTGAAATATGTCGAAAAGTTTATCGAAGGGAGTTTGCTCCGGAGCCTCGTATGTAGAGAATCGGAATCCTTTTCTTGTATTCATAGCCATACTATAAAAATACGGCTTTTAACAAAAGTGTTATGGGCTTTTATAGAAAACTTAACGCTTAAGTAATACACAAACGACAAATTTCTCTTTAAGCTTCAACACTAGATCGTATTGCCGTAAATTCGTGATTACCATGGTGCAAGAACATCTTTACAAACAAGTTGCTGGTTTCCTAAACACTCCGTCTCTTTGGAGCAACAAACAGTTTGGTATCTCACAATTCGAGTTTCCTGAAATCGATTTGGTTGCGTTTCAACCGCGTGAAATTCCTTCTACAATACGATTGGGGCATCAGATGGAACAGCTGTTCAAACAACTTATCGACTATTGCTCTGCTTATGAAATACTATTGCATAATCTTCCGGTAAAAAGGGGAAATCGAACAGTTGGCGAAATTGATTTTATCCTCAAGGATGTACAAACTACACAGCTCATCCATATTGAATTAACGTATAAGTTTTATATCATTAACCCTGAAATCTCAGAGCCTGTACATCAGCTAATCGGACCCAACAGACGTGATATGTTTTTTACAAAAATGGAAAAAATAAAGAATAAACAGTTTGAATTATTACATTCGAAAGAGGGATCTAAAGCACTGTATAGTAATGATATAAATTCTAATAAATTAACGCATCAAGCCTGTTATAAAGCACAACTATTTGAGCCCTATAAAAGTAATCCTATCCGCATTCGTCCTTTGAATACAGATTGCATTTCGGGTTACTGGTTGCGATTTGAACGATTTCAATCTAGTGGGTTTAAAGCATATCAATACTACATTCCTAATAAATCGCAATGGGTAATTGAACCTCATAAGGCGGTCTCTTGGATGCCTCATTTTGAAACCCTCTTGGATATAAATCTACAGATGCTTAAAGAAAATTCTCCGATGGTGTGGATGAGAAGGTCGGAAACGGAATTCGAAAAATTCTTCGTGGTCTGGTGGTGAATCGAAGCTGGCGGCATGAGGTGTTCCATTTTTGCTGTTCTGAACGATAGGAGTTCGTGTTGAATTATCAAAATGACGGTAAAAAGAGAATTAGTACCATTATTTTGTAACTTTCTTGTAATCAAAATAGTCTTATTCATCAATCAATCATCAATCATCAATCAAATCATGTCTTCTACAAAATCACCCAGAATTGAAATCATCGATGCGCTACGCGGTTTCGCACTTGCCGGAATATTAATCTGCCATATGGTAGAGCAGTATATTGGCGCCGGGGCACCCCCGAGCCATTACGAAGCGGTTAGTACCGGAATAGGCAATCAAATCATAGATGGACTTATTGGCTTTTTTCTTCGAGGGAAATTCATTGCCTTGTTTTCCTTTTTATTCGGACTCAGTTTTTTTATTCAAATGGATAACGCTGCAAAAAAGGGAGTTGCCTATGGCGGAAGATTCCTTTGGCGTTTGCTGCTCCTTCTCGGTATTGGCTATGTGCATAGTCTGTTTTATCGCGGTGATATTCTTACCATTTACGCCATCCTTGGCTTATTTCTCATTCCGTTTTATTCCTTAAACAATAGATGGGTGCTGGGCTTTTCGATAGTATTGTTTCTAGGGCTTGGCCGATACATCATCTTCTTTTTTACCCAGGGAGAACATCTTTTTTTAGATGTAGACCCCATGGATATGGAAGCGCCTTCGGTACAAGAATATTACAACACTCTCAAGAACGGAGGCATTACAGATGTTTTTTCCACTAATGCTTGGCAAGGCCATCTCGATAAAATGAACTTTCAATACGGTATTTTCGGGCGCGGCTATTTTACTTTTGCCTTCTTTTTGATTGGTTTATATGTGGGGCGTACTGGCTTTTTTACACAGTTTCGAGAAGCGAAAAAATTCACTAAAAAAGCCCTTATTTGGTCTAGTATCTTGTTTGTGGTTGCTATGGGTATTACCGCAGCCGCCTTTATAAGTTTGGGGCCCGAGGTTAAAATGAACAATTGGATCTCAATGATAGGATTGTCTGGCATGGATATGGCTAACTTGGCCATGACCCTGATTTATATTTCACTATTTGCCATGCTATATCGAAAGGTGAAACTCGAAAAATGGTTATCTAAATTAGCCCCATATGGTAGAATGGCGCTTACCAATTATGTATTGCAAAGCATTGTGGGTACAGCCTTGTTATATGGTTGGGGACTTGGATATCTTGGAGAACTTCAAAATGTATACACCTTTTTGATTGCCTTAGCGTTGATAATAGTGCAGGTTTGGGTAAGCAAAATCTGGTTACAACACTTCAAATACGGACCCTTAGAATGGTTATGGAGAAGCCTTACTTTTTTTAAGCTATTCCCAATGAAAAAGAATTAGACTTGCTAATATGTAGGTAAAAAATTCGGTATTACATCGAAATTCAGTCATTTGTTCCAATATAGTTGTAATTACTCGGTTCTGTTTGTAAGCCCACAAGCAAATTCATGCCCTTATGACAACTATGCCTTCTAAACTAAGTGCCCTTTTGTTCTATTTTCTCTTTATAGCTTCTGTGTACTCCTGTAGTAAGGATACCAGTATTTTGACAAATTCAGAAACAGAGACTGCCCAAGAACAGGAAAATGAAACAGAAGAAGAGACCACTGAAGAAAATAGCCCAGAGAGCACTGCATGTACAGATCCATTAGATTATATATTTAATGAAAAAGAGGGTTTGGTATTCGTAGAGTTTGAAAATGCAGAATTTTCAGAAGATTGGAAACTTAAACAGGATGGGTACTTACATACTGGCACAGGTTATATGATTTGGGAAGGGTCTCAAAATTTGAGTAATCCCGGTACCGGCACCGCAACTTTCAAAATAAAAATAGCAAATACTGGAGTCTATCAATTTATTTGGTATTCTGCAGTAAGAACAGGTAACAGCGGAACAGACCACAATGATACCTGGTTGCGCTTTGCTGATGCTGATGACTTCTACGGCCAAAATAACAACGGCAGT
Organism: Maribacter sp.; assembly: GCF_039974175.1. Classification (GTDB taxonomy): domain Bacteria; phylum Bacteroidota; class Bacteroidia; order Flavobacteriales; family Flavobacteriaceae; genus Maribacter_C. The sequence continues at coordinate 646,569 of NZ_JBDWJN010000010.1, read as the reverse complement.
AGTACGGTATATCCAAAGGGCACTGGCAAAACTCCTAATCCTGAAGGAGCTTCTTCCGATGGTTGGTTTAAAATCTATAGAAGTGGTAATGACCTTGATTTTAAATGGCAATCGTCGACTTTCGACAATAACGCACATAACATTTTTGTTCAATTCGCTAATCCGGGAATTTATCTTATGGAGATATCTGCAAGGTCATCAGGTCATGGAATTGATAAATTCGTACTTTTTAATGACTCCATGACCAAAGATGCTGCCATTTCGAGCATAGCACCTAGCGTGATCAGTTGCGATTAAAAAGGTCAAAGGGCTGGTTTTGCGTGTACATATAAGTAGGGAATAAATTATACAAAATTCTTATAATCAACATATTATCATACTACACGGTACTTTTTTTTCGTTCTAGTATTAACCCAAACCATATTACCAGTGAAAAAGCTTATCGTTTTACCATTCCTGATCTTTTTTCTATTCTCGTTTGACACATCAGAAAATTGCGACCTTATGTATAACAATGCTACCTATGGCGTTATGCATTCTAAAAAGGCTTTTAAGGCAAGAAACTACGATGACCAACGCTATTTTGCTAAGAAAGCCTTGGCAGCGTATCAGCGTGTTTTAGAGAACCTCAATAACTGTGGATGCGGTATCTTAACTGAACAGGTCGAAGATGCTATTAACAACTTAGAATCTGCCGCAGACCCTTACGATTGGGACAAGGGACGTTATTATAGCAAAAAGGTGTATTTAAGCTCCTTAGATCTGGTTACCGAACTCGATGAGCTTACTGCCCAGACGATGCAAGATTAGGTGACGTTTGAGGTACAAAGTACGTATGCTTCGTATCTTGTACCTCGCACTTTTTAACCTTACTCAAAAGTATAACTCATTTTATTAACCTCAGTTAGTCGAAAATATCCATGGGCAAAGTTCTCTGGATTCGTAAGATTGAAACAATTTCCTTTAACAGATACCGGGGTAGCTTCGAATAGTCCCACACCCCCAATTTGGTCGATTAGAATGCTGATATAATTGTTGTAACCCTCAGAAATAGCATACATTTCAATTGCCAATACATCTCCAGCTGCAAAGGGCTGCCTCACATCATTTTCGTCATCGGCTTCCTCGATTTCATACCACCAATCGACTTCGTTCCCATTAACGAATTCATCATCGCCCACCTCAAAATCTGGGAGTAGTTCACCTAGTTTTTGGAATTTAAAAAAGTAATAATTCCCTTCTTCTGGAGGGTCGGTAAAAACAATATGTGCTTCCAATATCTCATCGTCAAAACCATCTTCAACATCCTGGAAAATATCGGTAATTTCGGGCACGGCATTAAGTGTTTCCGTTGCATTATACGTTTCTCCGTTATAGATAATTTCCAAAGTATACGATTGCCCAAGTATAGGAACAAAGTTTGACGTAAGATATGTACCATTATTCTGGTCAGCAAAAACGAATTCTGCACCGCTGGTATCATTGGTTACTTTTACAGAAGCCCCGGTAACCGCAGTATTACTAGAGGTATCGAAGAAAGCAGTGGAATTACGCAACTGGATCGTTTGCTCGTTTCCAGCAGTGCCTTTCTCCCAGTCTAAGGAAGCTTCTACCACGAGTCTTGTGGGAGCGGTTTGTACGGGTACATCGATAACATCTTCGCAAGAGGTTGTCGATAGTAATATAAGTAGTACTATTGATCTTATTATGTTTTTCATAGTGATTGATTTAAGTAATAGGTAAGGATGTACGGCAGTTGCCTTACTAGAACCAAGAGTCAATACGTCTCTCGTTTCTTCGCTTTTCTGTCTTGCATTGTGATTCTCAAAGCTTGTTTCTTGTTTCTCTTTCATCATCATTTAAAACTTAAAATTATAGGTCAATGAGGGTACGATGCCGAAAATGGCAGTTCGAGTGGCTTCATTGGCTCCGGTTTCAACATTTTGACCAAAGGATATTGACGCTGCATTTTTTCTACTGTAAGCATTGTAGATACCTAACACCCACTCCCCTTTCAATCGACTGTTCGGTTTTCGATTCGGTTTGTAATTGAGTGAAAGATCTAAACGATGATAGGCTGGTAAGCGGTCAGAATTTCTATCCGCATAACTTGCTACTGAAATTCCCTCATACTCATACTGTCCATTAGGATAGGTAACTGGCCTCCCCGTTTGGAAAACGAGATTCGCTCCAAAACTCAGTTTATCATTCAAACGATACGCCCCAGAGATAGAAATATCATGCGTACGATCATAAGGCGTATTATACCAGTTCCCATTATTAATACCCAATCCACCTGCAGCGCCACCGGGGGTTCGTTGTTCTGATTTAGATAAGGTATAGGCAACCCAGCCAGTAAGTTTACCTTCGTTTTTTCGGAGTAGGAATTCGAGTCCATATGCCCTAGATTCCCCATTTAAAATTTCAGTTTCAATAGTATTCTGGCCAATTAAATCAGAGCCATCAATATAATCGATACGATTGTCTGTCGTTTTGTAATAGGCTTCGACTTCTAAAGAATAGACCTTTTCTGAAAAGTTTCTAAAATACCCTAATGCATATTGATTCGACAACTGTGGTTGGACAAACTTTCCACTGGGTGTCCAGACGTCTAAGGGAGTAGCTGAAGAGGTGTTGCTTAGCAAATGTATGTATTGAGCAGCTCTAGAGAAGCCCGCTTTTATAGAAGAAACCGCATTCAATTCATATGCTAACGCAATGCGAGGTTCGAAATTACCGAAAGTCTCGATTGCTTTTCCCTTTTCGTAATTGGTTTCACCAACTGCCGTTCCACGCTCGTAAATGCCCAAAATGGGATTATACACCACGGGCTGATTGTTGGCATAATCTGTTAAGGCTTGTCCCCCTAGGCGAGAGAAAGCACTGTAGCGCAGTCCGTATTGAGCGGTTAGCTTTGAGGTCAATTTGTGTTCTGCACTCAGGTACACTCCACTTTCAAATGCCTTTTTGCGGTCAAGCTTTAAAGGGTTTACTGCAGAAGTCTCCGAAGTGGGGCGAATCTGCCCAGGATCAAAATCATAGTAAATACCACTCGCACCAAAATCTAATTTAAACTTGTCACTGAAATAGTATTTCAGATCGTATTTGAGGTTGTAATTATTGATAGAGGATAACCAATCGAATTGTGCTACACTGAGATCAAGCTTATAATCATACTTACTCACGATAACCGACAAATTAGAAAAAAGTCGTTCATTAAAAATATGGTTCCAACGCAAATTGCCGGAGGAGTTGCCATAACTGGCACCAAAACTACCGCCGATATCGAAATTATCACGACCAAAGTAACCGGAGAGGAAAAGTTTGTTGTTAGCGTTTAGCGCATAATTGGTCTTCAGGTTTAAATCGTAAAAACTAGCACTGTTCTTTTCGCCTGCTGCCTTTAAAATCAAATCAGCATACGAACGCCGACCAGCTATTAAAAAGGAACCCTTGTCATTAAATAGTGGGGCCTCCGCGGTAAGGCGACTTGAAATGATACCCAAACCACCGGTTAAGGCGAATTTTTTATTGTTACCATCTTTTTGACGTACGTCAAGTACCGACGATACCCGACCTCCAAAACGTGCTGGGATTCCTCCCTTATAAAGCTTTACATCTTTAATGGCATCGGCATTAAAGACTGAAAAGAAGCCAAACATATGTGAGGTGTTGTAAATAATGGCTTCATCAAGTAATACCAAATTCTGGTCTTGTGCTCCACCTCGAACATGAAAACCTCCGGTTCCTTCGCCATTGTTCGTAACACCAGGTAGCATTTGTAGGGACTTTAAAATATCTACCTCTCCCAAAACCACTGGCATTTGTTTTACGGTGGCAATATTCAATTTGACGGTACTCATTTCAGGTTTTTTGAGAATCGCCCGTTCCGGTTCTTCTGCAGTAACGACCACTTCTTCTAGTTGGGTAGAGACCGCCGCGATTTCGAAATCTAGTTTTTGATTCGCGGTAAGGGCAACCTCCTGACTGATTTCTGAATAACCTAAATAGGAAATCGTCAGGGTATAGTTGCCCTCTGGTGCCGTTATCGAATAAAAGCCATATTCATTGGTAATGACCCCTATGGTTGTACCCTTTAAAAATACCGAAGCTCCAAAAAGAGTTTCGCCATTGCTTTTGTCGGTTATAGTACCATTCAGGGTGTAGCTCTGCGCTAGTGCAGTTGAACTTAGAAGTAAAAAGAAAAGCCAACTGCAAATAGCCAAAGCCTTTTTAAAGTTTTTTTTTAAAATCATTTATTGTCGTTTAGAGATTGATGTTTAAACCTGCTCCTGTGGCAGGCGGGTTGTGCTTCTAGAGACAAGGGAAAAAATTGGTGGTTGCACGCTAACCAACAATTAAGAAAATTTTGGCAATGTCTATCAGGACAAAGCTATGGTAGCAAGGCAGTGTGATTGGTTGACTTTGGTTAAGAAAACGTACTTTGATTATATGTAAGAATCTAAAACAGCTTGAATGTGAATAACTGTTAATAAGTAGGCTTTTTCTAGCATAATTGAAATACTACATTTGAGTATCCCAATAAATAGAATAAACACACCTGTGTGTTTATTCTATTGTTCTATTTAATAGATAAAATTGAAAAATTTCAGATTGTATTTTATTGTAATTGCAGGGATAGGGTTATTACTTTTCTACTATCTGCCCAACCTATTGACTAGCAATACTAACTTAACATATGAATCTGGAACTTTAAGAAACGTATATCTAGATACCTATAGAGCAAAGCGCATCAAGGGGTACGGATATGTGGAAAAAAGTCGATTAGTGCTTGAAACTATTGACCGTACCAAAAAGAAATACTACCTGACGAGTGATTTCGAAAAATATTGGGGTGCGTTTCAAGACTCCAACGCCATCGACAAATATATGAAGGTACGATTGGATATTGAGAATTCACGTACAGACCCAATCGAAATCCGATTAGATAATAAAGTTATATATGGCAAATTAGACTGGGCAAAAAGCAATTGGTTCTTTTTTGTAGTTTTCTGTGGTATAATAGGAATAATTGGATATCAGTTTTATTTAAAAAATACACATAATCAAAACTATAATTAATTGCTGTGAATTTTCCTTAGGAAAAACCTTACGCAATTAGCGTTACCTAGGCCTTGTAAGTGACGCTACTTCAGACTGTTTCCACTACAAACTTAGACAAACCAAAATACGGCTAATCCGCACTAACCACTTCACTAATTTGAAGCACAGGTTGAATATTTGTATAGTTGGGCACATCAGCTCTAAGTGCCCCCGAATGGGTACCCATTGCACTTTGACAAGTGGGCATGTCTGCAAAATAAAAATACCCGATCGCCACATATGGGGCAGCAGAATCAGGCGCACCACCACCAAGTCCCTTATCAATAACCATGGCCTTTAATTGATCTCCAAACAAACCTGCCGCCATAGGCATGTGTTTATTGGTATAATACTCCATATCGAAGGTGTTGCCCTCCCCGTTGGGGTAAAAGATGGCTACTTTAACCATGCCTTCTTCGATTTTAGACTGCCCTGATGATTCATATTTCGTAAAGCCGTATAGCAATCCGGCGACTATAACTAAGATGCTGATTTTTGTTTTCATTTTGATTGATTTTATTTATTGTGATTTCTTTGATGATAGCACTTTATTGCTAAAAGAGATTGTGGACTAAAGATATAATAAAAAAACTTTGACCTCAAACACTAGGAGGCGTTTGACAGCTGTTATTCGATTATGGTATTGAAAATATGCTTAATTTTAGAATTCATCATCAAAACACTTTTGTCATGAAAAAATTAAACTCCTATATTTTTACCTTACTCTTGCTTCTTTCTATTACGGCCTTTGGTCAAGATGAAAAAGCCAAGGTACAATCTGCCCTCGAAGACTATGTGAATGCCTTGTATGAGGTCAAACCCGAATTAATAGAACGTAGTGTTGATTCGACCTTGCGTAAAATCGGGTACTGGTACGATGACAAAGCCGACACCTATAGAGACAATTTGCCCATGACCTACCAACAGCTCTATGATTTAGCGGGCACATGGAACAAAAAAGGAGATCGTGTTACAAAGGACTCTCCTAAGAAAGTTGAAGTATACGAAGTCAATGATAAAACTGCTACGGGTAAACTAACAGCCGAATGGGGTATTGATTTGTTTCATCTCGCCAAAGTCAATGGACAGTGGAAGATTATGAACATCATTTGGCAAAGTCAGCCAAAGTAGCAAGTACGAAATAATGAACGCTAAATTGCAAATAGGCATTTGACACTTTCCCTACCAAAACTACTTGGCTTTGGCATTGTTCTGGAACTATTCATTTTTATAGCCAGTTATTTGTTGTATCCAGAAATAGAAGAAACCTTTCGATATGCCGCTCGCTATTCGGGTCGATTGTCCGCTGCGGTTTTTCTCTTGGCATTTTATGCCTATACCATGGCATTTCCAAAATCTCTAAATGAAAACATGGAAGTTCGTAATCTTATTATAGTTTTTGCCGTACTGCATCTTATTCACTTTGGCTTCTTGGCAAGCAATATTTTCCTTAATGAAATTCCGCTTATACCTGTCAAGTTACTCGGGGGTGCCTTGGCATACCTAATGATCGTGTGGGCTCCTTTTAAATTGCATCAGTTAAAGCTACCGCTGCAACTTACTTACTTCTACTATGTCACCTTTGTGATGATCATGACCTATGTCGCCCGCGTCAAAGGAGATTTTGAAGGTGCTGAACCTCAGTGGTTGCATTTTGTGGCACTGACCATATTCATTGGCTGCTCTTTTGTATTCGGATTGCGAATGTGGAATACCAGAAAAGCTCGTAAAATTAACCAATGAACATCTATTTATTCATAGCAGGAATTTTATGTATTCTCTTGGGGGTTGTGCACTCAACGCTTGGGGAGTATCTGATTTTTAAAAACAAAAGAGAGAAAGGAAAATTAGTTCCGTCAAAAAGTACCGAACTAAAAGAACGGCATTTACGCATACTATGGGCAACTTGGCATTTGGCGTCTCTCTTTGGTTGGTGTATCGGAGGCATAGTAATACAGATTGCGCTGGCGCAGCATATAGAAAGCTACACTATTTTTCTTGAACCAATTACCTATACCATGTTCTTGACATCAATCTTGGTATTTGTTGGAACCAAAGGAAAACATCCTGGGTGGCTTGTACTTTTGACCATCGGAATACTAATATTTATAGGCAATTAACCCCCAAGCCAGCAGAGAACACATCATTTTTGATTGTCCCACTCCAGCTGGGCCGCTTTTAAATCGCTTATAAATTCTGGGTTGGACCACATGGCCGATAGCATACGATGTGCAAGTACACGAGCGGCTTCTTCATCACTGGGATAATGAATACCCATGATTTCTCGCGACTCTCCTATTTCATATGCTAGCTCTAAAAACGCCTTTCGCTTTGAAGGGATCAACTCACTCCAAGTGAAGGCATGAATATAAGCCCACAAGGTATGGCCACTAGCAAATGAAGGTGATGACATAATTGCCAAAGGCTTTAGTTCGGGTTCTAAATCATATGGGCGCGGTCGCAACAAATGGTATTTGGTGGTAAATTCCATAATGCGCATATCTTTGGTAATACCTCGTAACAATTGTGCTGTCGCTGGATAATTTTCTGTAGTACAAGCCTCACCAAGAACCTCACGTCCTTCAAAAAAGAGGTGTTTTAGATTCTTTTCATACGAAGGATGATTTTTCATGACATCAATATGAGGCCAATACCCTACCGGAGCCAAGATTTGTGCAGCACGCTCCTCTTGAGCCAAAGTTCGTTCCTTTTGCCACTTCAATAGAAAGTCTAATTCAGCTCTTGTCTGGTCAGAGCTATTGGCAGGATATTGTACCGAATTCTTTAACGCATCAATTTGGTCTTGCTTTAAATATGCGGGTTGCGCCATAGTGTACAACAAAGCCACAGCGCTATACTTACTCGGTGCATAGCGAATACCATCAAGTTTCGCCATTTCTGAATTGGGCTCTGCACTCAATACTTTAAGCGCCTTATAATGATTGGAAGCAGGTTCTAAGCTATGAATTGATTGTGAGTAGAGGTGGGTTGCCTGAATTGTAAGCAAAAGAACAAGGAACTTCTTCATGATTTCTTTAAGAATTAATTATTAGATCGTTTATTAACGATATACGAATTTATAAAGAATCCTGATATAAACAAGTCCATTTTATATATTTTTTAAATGTGCTATGCCGGTTTAAATGCTTAACGCATTTGCAAAGTCCTTAAGCAGACTGGCATTTAAATAGTAGAAGGTAAACTTGTCTTTGCTCTCGGTGAGGAATAGCCCAGCCTCTTTCAAAATTTTCACATGCTGCGATATGGTAGATTGCGAGTAATCGAACATGGCTACCAGGTCTTTGTTGCACGTAATATTGTCTACACCTTTGCCATTATTCTTTTCAGCAAGATATCGTACTAAAGCTACCCGCAGCGGATGTGCAAGGGCATTGGCTACCTTGGCCACCTCATAGTCTTTATCATTGATGTATTCACTAGAAAGATCGGTTCGTATCCTCATGTTAAATCGTTTATATCAAATTTACGATTTAGAACGTAAACCTGCTTGCTTCTATACTTTTTGCTTAGACTCCTAGTATCAACAGGTTGGCCCAATACAAGAACCAGGTAGTTTACTAATGGACACTGTACCTTTTATTTTTTTCTTCCCTCGTGCAACTATCCTAACTTCGTATTGTCTTTAAAGATGAAGATAAGTAGTTGCGCAGGTAAAAACCCAACTGAATTTTTTGGAAACCGATATCCGTTTTACGCATAAGACACTTGTAGAAAAGTGCAAAGCTGGCCATCGTAGCTCGCAATACGAGCTATACGAGCTCTATGTAGATGCTATGTACAATATTGGCATGCGTATGCTGAACAATAAGGAAGATGCTGAAGATATCGTTCAAGAGAGTTTTGTTTCGGCTTTTAAAAATCTTGCAAGCTTCAATTATGAAAGTACGTTCGGAGCTTGGCTTAAACGTATCGTTATCAACAAAAGCATTAACTACTTAAAGAAAAAAGAGCTGCCCGTTGTACCCATAGATGTGCATGAATTTCATCTAAAAGAAGAGGTGCCAGAGGAAACAGAAGCCATTGATATCAAAAAAGTGAAGGCGGGAATAGCGAAACTACCGGCAGGGTATAAACAAATTATCAATCTATACCTGATAGAGGGTTATGATCATATTGAGATTGGTGAAGTATTAGGTATTAGCAATTCCACTTCGAAATCACAATACCACCGAGCAAAGAAAAAACTAGTAGAAATTATAACAGCATTGTAATGGACAATTTTGAAAAACACATACGAGAGAACGCCTCGGAGTTCGACGAGCACAAAGCAGACCGTTCGAAAATGTGGGCAAATATCTCCCAAGAGCTGGACGCTGAAAAATCAAAGGTGATTCTCCTTTGGAAATCACCAAAATTGCGCATAGCCGCTACCCTATTGCTCTTATTAGGCATAGCTGGGTTTATTGGACTACAAGTTGTTGGGTCTGGTTCATCGATAGAAACCCAGTATGCATCAAAAGAGCTTTTAGATATCGATATGCACTATAAAGGTTTGGTTTCTTATCAAGTACAATTGGTACAGAGTAATCCAAACTTATCGGAAGAAGATAAAACAGAGTTTTTGTCCTTTATGGATGAGCTAGACATAGAATACGAGCAATTGCGTTTAGAAATGCAAAACAATCTAGACAATGAGCGGGTCTTAGAGGCTATTGTTTCTAACTACAAACAACGTATTGAACTGATCGAAAAGCTATTGAAACAGATAAACGATTCTAAATTAAATGATGATGATTATGGATACACTTTGTAAAAAGCTACTCTTAGTGGCATTGGTGTTGCTTATCGGGCAGTCCGTTACGGCACAAGAAAAAGTATCTAAGAAGATAACAAAGACCTACGCGATGACAAATGCTGGCGAGTTGCAATTGGAAAACAAATATGGCAGTATCACCCTCAATGGATGGGATAAAGATGAGCTTTCAGTTGAAATATCAATTGCTGTAAACCATCGAAAAAAAGACAATGCCGAGGAGTTGTTGAAACGCATACAACCGATAATGCGGGAGGGTGATGATTTCGTTGCCTTAGGTTATGAGATTTTGGAGAAAAGTAGTGGGTGGTTTGCAAACTTTTTTGAAAAGGCAAATCCGTTTGACTATGACCGAAGTAATATTCAAATTGATTACACCATCTATATGCCTGCAAAGGCGGAACTGAAGCTAACTAATACGTTTGGCGATGTTGTTATTCAAGGATGGTCTGGAAGACTAAAGAGTCTCGTCGAGCATGGTGATATTTGGATTGGTGAAAACCTAAACAAGGCCGATATTACAATGCGCTACGGTAAGCTCCGTGCAAGAGACCTTAGCTATGGAAGTATCGACATCAAAAATGGAGAGCTCGATATGAGCAATTCAAAAAGTCTGCGCTTAAACAGTAGCGGCAGCGATATAACCTTGAATGCCATCACTTCACTTGAAATATATGCAAATAAAGATGAAATCACAGCTGAAGAGGTGCATACGATGTTTGGCAACTTAAAGTTCACCACGTTGGAAGTGGATCGTTTGTCCGATGAAGCTGACATGACGTTAAGAGTAGCTGAGTTTAGAGTAGCGGAAATTACCAATGCGAGTGCAGATATCGCTATAGAGCAAGAATCATCTGAAATCAGTCTAAACGTAACCAATTTTTCGCATCGATTTGATGCCACAATAGAACAGGGTCTTGTACGTTTGCCGAAATCTTTCGAAAATATCGATTCTAAGATGTTGGATAAAGGAAAGAAGCTGCGGGAAATCACGGCAACCTACGGAAACGATGCCAAGGGCCGTATTTCAATCAAAGGAAAAAAGGGCGTTGTGCTGCTCAAAGAACTGTAGGCTTTCTTGATGAAAGTCAATGTAAAAATCACCCCGAACGAAGAATTTAGCAGATGTATTTAAAATTTAACACGGGAATATGCAACTTTTCAAGAAATCAATTGTCTATCTAAGTAGTCAATCAAAATATAAGAAAATGAATAACCAAAAAAATAGTTTTTTCTTTTTACTACTCTTCACAACTTTCTTTGGGTTTGCACAAGAGGATAATACTACCGACCAGTACGTAACCTTTAACGACCGCAATAATGTGGTACACGGGGTGTACATCGGACTCAATTTTGCCTATGGAGAAATTGACAACAAAGACACCTATATGGGGGGACTCAAGATTGCCTATGTAGCCAATCAGCAGTTCGAAGTGGGTTTCGCTGGAAAATTCATCTATTCAGAACAAAATGTGTTTAACACCCAGACTAGGGAAAACGAAGATCTAATTGGAGGTTATGGAGGTTTACATTTAGAACCCATCCTTTTTAGCAAAAAAGCAGTAAATCTTTCTTTCCCCTTATTGATTGGTGCAGGAGCTGTTGGGTATGTAGATCGTGATTTAATACGAGCTGAGGAAGAAGTTAATCTTGATGAAAACGATATTGCTGTACTTTTCGTACTTGAACCAGGTGTAAGTGCACTTTTCAACATCAACAGATATCTTCAATTAGAAGCAGGAGTAAAATACCGTTTTTCAAACAAAATTGACCTTTTCGAGAGTCCGGTAGAACGTATCAATGGTTTTTCAGCCGGAATTGGAATAAAGGTGGGCGTTTTTAATTTGGGAAGAAACCGTTATAAAAAGAACATTCAAGATGAAGAATAAGACAAAAAGTACGCATCTATTTCATGCTGCAATTCAAACAAGGCATGTGTTTAATGAAAATGAACAAGTTTTTCTAAGAAAAGAATCTCTAGAAGAATTCTCTGAGTATGGAACCGTAGCCGAATGGTTCCCTACAGATTTTAAATGGGAGCCATTGCGCTTATAATATTTAGACTATACATCAATCACAATAAAATCAATCAAAATGAAAACAAAAGCAATTTTACTTGGACTCGTTCTGACCATAGGACTTTTAACCTCCTGTGACCACGATACCATTCGTGCATCGGATGCGGTAAGTTCTTTAGACTATTCAATTCCTGATTATGCTACCCTAGAAGTTTCCAACGCATTTAATACAACAGTTACTTTTTCAGATACGGAAGAAAGTATTCGAATAGAGGCCAATGAAAATCTTCACGACAGAATTGTGGTAAAAAGAGAGGGGAATTCATTAGTTATCCGTTTAAAAAAGTTTACCAACGTTCGTGGGAATGCTACTTTGAACGCCTACATCGTCACTAAAGATATTTCAAATTTCGATGTTTCAGGAGCCTCAAAAATTACCTTAGACAATCTTTGGGATAACCCTAACGGGCGCATTGAACTATCTGGAGCTTCAAATTTTACAGGCGAAGTGGCAGTTGACCGTCTGAATCTAGATTTGAATGGAGCCTCTCGTTTGGATATCTACGGAAGTGCAACTTCCCTAGATGCCGAGCTATCCGGTAGCAGTGATATACGTGATTTTGATCTAGCAGTGGAAAACGCAAAACTGGAAATGTCTGGTGCCAGTGAAGCGAATCTTTCAATTAGCGAATCCATTGATATTAGAGCTTCTGGAGCTAGTTCCTTAAAATTTAAGGGGAATGCTAAAATTACATACAAAAGACTTTCAGGAGCCTCCGAAATTGTAAAAATTGATTGATGATGATTGGTTAGATCATGGTTAGAAAGTGCTGTCATTGGTTATATGACAGCATTTTTTTTGGACATACTACGAGGCGTAAATCACTGCTTAGCGCTATCTGATAGCACGCAATAGTATTATGTCACTAGAATTTTTTTTAATGATTTGTGCATTCTCTTAGCATCGCCATACACATCACAATCTAGACTTCTCGCTGTCTGCACCTGATTTGCCCTTGGAGACCTTAACTTTTTTATTTCCAAAGCGATAGGTATAGCTCAATCTAAAAATTCGCGAGAAACCTGATTCCGGACTGTAGGTTCCATCAAAAACATCGCCAAATGCCTCTCGAGTGAGCGCTCCAACTTTAAAATTAATATCCATACTCTCAAAAATATCAGTGACTGTAAATTGTAGGCTGCTACCGTTTTTGAATTCTTTTTTTATCCCACCATTAAGTATACCAAAGCCTTCATTTCTAGTACTACCATTAAAATGTCTAGAGGTATACCAACCCGATAATTCCAATGAGAAGTTCGCAGGCAATCTCATGGTTTGGTTTCCATTAAAATTATAGTGCACATAGTCATGGGTTATCTGCTCGTCGGTATGCAATAATTGAAACTGCCTGATACCTATCGTACCATTAAAGTTAACATCCCACCAATTGGCAATACGAATTGGGATATTAGTCTGCACATCTATATTTCTTTGATATTTCAAATTTACAGGAGCAATCACCGCGACATTACTTTGTGCATTTCGTGTTATTTGAAAACGTGCAATAGGGTTGTTCTCACTAGAGGCTAATAAAGAGAGGCTAAAAGATTTATTGTTATAAGCTAGACTAATATTATCGGTTATCGCAGGGAGTAATTTTGGGTTTCCGCTAAACACTGAAGTAGGGCCATTGTACACTAAAAAAGAAGCCAAATCAGAATAATTAGGTCGTGTAATACGCTTGTTATAGGCGAGATTTAGAGCCGTAGTATCCGAAAAGGCATAGGTGACAAAGAATGAGGGGAATAGCTTTCCAAAGCTACGGTTTAAAGTACGTTCATCAAAAGCTTGGTCCCAATATTCGTATCGCAAACCTAGTTGTGCCTTCCAATTTTCATTGAAACTATAATCGGTCAGCACATAAGCAGCACCTATTGTTTCTCTATTCGAAATAGCACTTGCAAATCGGTCATCTGATACGAATTCTTCTCCTTGTAAAATTTCAATTCGAGCATCATTAACGGTCTTAGATAATGATACTTTTGTACCGCCCTCTATGGCTGCATTTTCATTCAAAGTATGCTTATAATCTAGTTTTATTACGCCAACATTGATGTCAGTTTCATTAAAGCCCCGGTTTCCATTATTATAAATTTCACTCTCAGGCTCAACAAGATTCCCGAATTCATCAAAATATGTACTATTTACCATATTTGGTGTTTGACTGTTATAATTGATATAATCTCCCGTTATCGTTAAACTATTTTGCGCTCCCATCTTTTCAAAATATACAGAGCTTGTTGAATTCTTTAGGTTTCCATTTCCGTTTAGGCGTATTCGAGCTTCTAAAAAGGGATTCGAAGTGAAATCATATAATCCTAAATTTTGAGTCATAATCAAAGGCCTTGATAGGTTAAACAATACACTCACACCAAGTGAAGAAGCTTCTGAGAGCTTATATTCATAGCCCAAATTGAGATTATGAGTACGATTTATCTGTTGTGTTCTGCTTGTGAAATCAATTCCCGTGCTTCCGCCTAAAACCGGAATTTCGGTTACTCCCCTACCACCAAAGCCACTATAGGTATCGTCATAAGAAAACGTATATGCCGTATATATTGTAGAACGTTCTCCACCATTATTTAGGGAAAGACCTGTTGTTTGCTTGAAGCCTTTGCCATAGCCTACACTTAAATTAATATTACCCTGCATACCCAAGGTTTCATTCTTTCGCATTACAATGTTGATAATACCGGCATTACCGTCTACATCATAGCGCGCTGATGGATTGGTTAACAATTCTATTCTTTCAATATTATCCGCACTCATACCATTGAGCATTGCAATCAAATCTGGTATGGGAATACGTTGTACCTTACCGTTAATCATAATTAAGGTGCCACTTTTACCATTTAACGAAAAAGTATTGTTGTATTGATCTAGAATAAAACCTGGTGAACGCTCTAATAGTTGCAAAGCGGTACTGCCTTGTGTCAACACACTTGATTGAACATTAATAATACTACCTTCTTGAGTTCGTTGTATCAATTTTCGCTGCCCTCGAATTTCAACACCTTGTAAGGTAGTTACCTCTTCAAGCAAAGTGATGATGTCAAAATCTTTTTTAAAGCTGGTACCTGAAATTCTAAATGGTTCAGAGTTCCAAGTTTTGAAAGACAATACATCTACACGAAGTATATACGTACCCGCATTCGTATAATCAATCATGAAATTGCCATCCTCATCACTTATTGCCCCTTTTTGTAAAACCGAGTCAGGAATGCTATAAACCATTACGTTGGCATAAGAGACGGGATTACCTTCAACATCCACTATAGAACCTGACAGTTGCCCAAGTAGCGGATTTACTGAACCCGCAAGACAAACTAAAAAAAGAAAACATGATTTCATAAATACGAATTTGATTGCAAGTAGCGGCAATCAAAATCATATCAAAAAAGAGAATGACATATGGACTTATTTAATTTACGACAGGAATAAATAACAGGAATTTAAAATGAGTTAGGGAAATATTGGTTTAACATGTATTTCGTCAATTATAAGCTACCTGACATCAAGTTATAAAGTGCTGTATTTGATAGTGAATGCTTGTGGTTGTATCTTGTAATTTGAATTCACTTTTTAAGGACAAATGCCCGTAAACACTTTACAACAGTTAGTCGCTCTTTTAGAACGATATAAAATGCATCACATTCTATTCTGGGCAGGATATCATTTTGCATGGTGGACCCTGTACTCAGGGAGTATATCAATAGTATTTGAATCATTAACCGAGCCTTATGGAATTGTAAAGTTTTTAGGCTACGTTGTTTTTCAGGCTTTAGGTGTTTATTTCTGTCTGTACTATCTTATTCCCAATTTTTTACAGAAAGGCAAATACCTTGTTTTCTTTTTCTCCACGTTTGGCATAATTGTGATCATGGCGGGTGTGATAACTGCAAATTACTATTTGGCCGCATTTATTGGAAACGCATCCGTTTACGAATTATTCAATATTTCTCCAGAAACTCCTGCAACTATATTTAAGAACAATGCATTCTCATCTTGCGTCGCCGCAACTACCCTTGGTCTAAGTATTAAGCTGACCAAAAACTGGATTGCTTCAGAAAAACGGAGAAACGCTGCCGAAAAGGAAAATTTGGCCACAGAATTGAAATTTTTGCGATCGCAGTACAATCCGCATTTCTTATTCAATACGATCAATTCCATTTTCGTTTTAATACGCAAAAATCAAGATATGGCATCGGATTCTTTGGCCAAATTTTCCGAATTATTGCGCTACCAATTATACCAATGTAACGAACCCGAAATTGATTTAGGTCAGGAAGTTAATTATATAAAGAACTATATTGAACTAGAAACCTTACGACAAGATTTGACTAAACTCGATTTGCAAGTCGCCTTGGATAGTTCAAATACAAACGGATTTCAAATAGCCCCATTTTTATTGATGCCCTTTGTTGAAAATGCTTTCAAACATGTTTCTCATTTCGGGGATTCAAGAAATTGGATCACTATCGGATTAAAAGTTTATGATAATAGATTACTATTGGATGTTTCAAATAGCAAACCTGAACTTGTCGTTAAAAATGCTATAGAATCTTCAGGCATCGGATTGGCCAATGTAAGGCGAAGATTAGACCTTTTATATCCTAATTCACATAAACTGAAAGTGCTGAAATCAATCAAAGATTATCGGATTTCTTTGGAAATAACATTGGAAAGACACGTGTCTGAAAACAGTAAAATTGCCTAGTCGAAATGATAAACTGCATTGTAATTGATGATGAACCTTTGGCACGTGAAGGCATTATAGACTATATTGAAAAAACAGATTTTTTAAAGTTAATCGGTGAAGGCGCAAATCCGACACAAATTCATAAACTATCTGGTGTCAATACCATAGACCTTCTATTCCTCGATATTCAAATGCCAATTATGACCGGACTTGAATATCTCAAGAATACGTCCCAACGCCCTATTGTTGTGCTAACTACCGCCTATCCAAGTTACGCGTTGGAAAGCTTTGAATTAGATGTGCTAGATTATCTTGTAAAACCGATAACATTTAGTCGATTCTACAAATCAGCGGTAAAAGCCAAAGACTACTTCCAACTTAAGAACAAAAGCGTTGAGGAGGTCGAAAACGATAGTTTGACGTCCTACTTCTTTATCAAATGCGACAATGTATTTGAAAAAATAAACATTGATGATGTGGAGTATGTGCAGGCGCAACAGAACTATGTTGTTTTTAATACTGGCGAAGACAGCTTTATGACCCTAATGCCATTAAAGCGGGTTTGGGATATTCTACCCCATTCAAAATTTATTCAAGTACACAAGTCTTTTATTGTTTCCATTGAAAAGATAAAGACCCTAGAAAAATCACGTTTGCATCTTTCAAAGGAAATTATTCCACTGAGTCGCAATCATAAAGTAAAGGTTCATGAAATTGTCCTTGCAAAAACACTTATGAAGAAATAAACATTTCTTAGTGCCTCCCTTCCAAATTCTTGACCACATCATTTAATGAAAAACCTTTGGCCCGCAATAAAATGAGATAATGAAACAATAAATCAGCGCTTTCGTTTAGAAACAGATCGTCATTGTCGTCTTTTGCCTCGATAACGGTTTCAATCGCCTCCTCACCTACTTTCTGCGCAATCTTGTTGATACCTTTTTCGAATAGTGAAGCTACATATGATTCGCTGCTGTCTGATGAGGTTCTTCTTTCCTCTATCACCGATTCCAGCTGTGATAAGAACCCAAAGTTAGCGGTGTTTTCATCATTCCAGCAGGTATCCGAACCTTTATGGCAGGTTGGCCCCACCGGGTTTACTGAAATCAGCAAGGTATCACCATCACAATCATTTTGGATCTTCACCAAATTCAAAAAATTACCACTTTCCTCCCCTTTGGTCCACAAACGTTTTTTGCTTCTACTAAAAAAAGTAACCTTTTTAGTTTCTTGAGTCTTATCAACTGCTTCCTGATTCATATAGCCCAACATCAGCACATTCTTGGTTTGCGCATCTTGTATAATGGCTGGTACAAGTCCGTCTGGACTTTTATTAAAATCTATTTCCATAGTATTACTGAGTTTGTGTCATTTCGGCCAAGGCAAATTGCACAGCGGCCTTGGCATGAATTTTAGTGGTATCAAAAACCGGAATATTGCAATCTTGAGCTTGAATCAACAAGGGAATTTCAGTACAGCCTAAAACAACACCTTCCGCTCCTTCTTCCTCCGATTTTTTGATGATTTCCACATAGGCTGCTTTTGATTCCTTAGCAATAATTCCTTTGGCCAATTCAGTGTAGATTACTTGGTGTACACTATCTCTATCATCAACCGATGGTATAAGCACATCAATACCGAACTGATTTTTTAAAATATCCTTGTAAAAGTCGAGCTCCATAGTATATTTTGTACCAAGCAGCAATACCTTTTGAATGCCTTTATCTTGAATGGCCTTTCCTGTGGCCTCAGCAATATGCAGCAAGGGAATATTTGTATTGGCTTTAATCTTATCTGCCGACAGGTGCATGGTATTGGCACAAACTAGAATAATATCGGCGCCTGCGAGCTCTAGACTTTTTGCAATATCGGCCATTTGGGTATGCAGGGTTTCCCACTCTCCTGCTCCTTGTTTAGCAGAAATATCTGCAAAATCAACCGATTCTATTAAACACTTGCAAGAATGTTTTCCGCCCAGGGCTTCTGATACCATGGTATTCAGGTAATCGTAATAGAGTTTGGTAGATTGCCATGTGATTCCGCCTATTAAGCCAATTTTTTTCATATGCTCCGTTTTATAACCTAACAGGAATTCCATTGTCTCGCAATTCCTCTTTCAAATCTTTAATTTTTATCTCCTTAAAATGAAAAACACTTGCAGCCAAGGCGGCATCGGCCTTGCCCGCTACGAATGTATCTGTAAAATGTTGTGTATTTCCAGCTCCACCAGATGCAATAATAGGAATATTCAGTTCTGTTGATAATCTAGCCAATGCTTTATTTGCAAATCCGTTTTTCGTACCGTCATGATCCATGGAAGTAAAAAGAATTTCGCCGGCACCACGGTGCTCAACTTCCTTAGCCCAGTCGAACAAATCAAGGGTAGTTGGAACCTTACCCCCTACCAAATGAACAAGCCATTTTCCTTCGCGTTGTTTGGCATCAATGGCAACTACAATACACTGCGAACCAAATTTAGCGACCAAATCATTTATCAGTTGTGGATTTTTGACCGCTGAAGAGTTTATCGAAACTTTATCTGCTCCGTTCTGCAAAAGTACATCAACATCTTCTACCGAAGATATTCCTCCGCCCACAGTAAATGGAATGTTGACCTTTTCAGCAACATGGTATACTAAATCGGCAAGGGTCTTTCGTTTCTGCTCTGTGGCTGAAATATCAAGAAATACCAGTTCGTCTGCACCTTCTCTGCTATAGATTTCCGCTAATTCTACGGGGTCACCAGCATCTCGTAAATCAACAAAATTGACTCCTTTTACGGTACGACCATCTTTGATGTCTAAACAAGGTATGATTCTTTTGGCTAACATAAAATGGGGTTTGAGGTTGGAGGAAGGACGTATGAGGGGTTTAAGAATTCTAAACTGAAACCAAATGAACCTAGCATTTTCTGATTCTTAGTTGTAATTCTTGCACGACTTTTCTTTTCCTTCATAACTCGCATATGGTAAAACACTATTTATTTATTCGTTTTTTATATTTAAATCCATACCATCATAGAACCCTAAATCTGTATTTTTTAACTGCTTCGTCCAAAAGGCGATTTGGCCCGTATGATAGGAATAGTGTTCAACAGCATGTAAAACTACTCCAATTCCCGAAAAATAAAATCCTTGAACCTCTCGCTTTCGAATAAACTGCGCTACCGAAGCATCATTGATAACGCGCTTAGCTATGGCAACGGTTTCTGTTAATTTTTGAAGCAATTCTTCTTTAGTGTATCCAGATTCCGTTGAAAATTCCATATCGCGTTCTCGGGCATCTAGGGTTTCACCTAAGGAGGAAATTACATACTGAGTAATATTTCCACATAAATGCAAAATCAAATTACCTACACTATTTAGTGATGCATTCGGGCGTTTCCATATATCTTCTTCGGAAAGCTGATCTATTGAAATGGTATTCATTCGTGTACTTTCATCCAATCGATATAGTGCATTTTGAACAAATTCTTCTCTTATTTTTTCTTCCATACTTATGTACTTAAAATATACCCCTCCAACTGTTTTAAACCTATTTTGTTTTCGTAGATGGCTTTTCCAATAATCGTTCCTTCACAACCAATTTCAGCCAATTTAGGAAGTTCAGCGAAGGTTGATATGCCTCCAGAGGCGATAAGTTTGAGCTCCGCTACAACGCTGGTCGAAGTGACAGATGAAGCCTTCACAATTTTTTCATACAAATCAAAAGAGGGCCCATCTAACATCCCATCTTTACTAATGTCTGTACAAATCACATATTGAATTCCCTTTTCTTGATACCACTTGATAAAGGGAAGCAATTCTTCATCAGATTCCTCTTGCCAACCTGAAACAGCTACCTTTTCATTTATCGCATCTGCGCCAAGAATAATTTTATTTGCGCCGTACGTCTCAATCCAACTGACAAACCTTTCTTGGTCTTTTACAGCTATACTACCACCTGTAATTTGATGTGCACCGCTTTCAAATGCGATTCTCAAATCGTCATCGGTTTTTAATCCTCCTCCAAAATCTATTTTTAAGCTGGTTTTAGATGCAATCAGTTCTAAAACCTTATGATTGACAATGTGTTTCGACTTGGCTCCATCTAAATCTACCAAATGCAAATGCTGTATTCCGTGAGATTCAAACTCTTTAGCTACCTCTAGAGGATTCTCATTGTAAATCTTTTTGGTGTTGTAATCTCCTTTAGACAGGCGAACACATTTACCTTCAATAATATCTATGGCTGGAATAATTCGCATGGCTTACTTTAGTATTTGTTTATCTTTCGACATATATAATTGCGAATTCCCAACCCTTTGAAATCCGTATTTCTCATAAAATGAATGCGCATCTTTGGTTTTTAAAGTAATGGTCTGAAGGCTTTTGATGGCATCATGTTGCAACATAAATTCGACAAGCTTCTTACCTAGACCCTTGCCTTGATATTCTGGGTCGATAATCACATCCATAATATTGCCGAAAAACACAAAATCAGTAACAATTCTGGCGAAACCAATTTGTTGCTTGGCGTCAGTATACATGCCGAAACAAAAGGAGTTCTCCACAGTTTTTTTTGTTTGTTGTATGGTGCGTTCCTTTGCCCAATACGATTTTTCGGTCATGTAATCATGAATGAAATCAATATTGAGCAAATTCTTTTGTGTTGATATCGTAACCTCCATATGCCTTATAGCTCCAAAAAGTTTTTCAAAATTTGAACTCCAACTGCGCTACTCTTCTCAGGGTGAAACTGTGTTCCATAAAAATTATCTTTTTGCAAGGCGGCACTGTACTTCAATTCATAATCTGACTCTGCAATTGTAGCATGACATAAAGGAGCATAATAACTATGTACCAAATAAATATGTTCCTTCTCGTCTACGGCATTGAACAAGTCTGAACGTAGGTTAGTAATCTGATTCCAGCCAATTTGCGGTACTTTTACCCTATTGGAAAACCTTACCACATTGGTATCAAAAATGCCGAGTCCCTTCGTATTTCCTTCCTCCGATGAATTGCACATCAACTGCATGCCAAGGCAAATTCCCAATACGGGTTGTTTCAGCTCAGGAATGATTTTATCTAATCTGCTTGCCATAAGTTTTCGCATGGCACTACTGGCCTCTCCAACTCCTGGAAAAATTACCTTGTCCGCATGTTGTATCTCTTTGGCATCTTTACTTAAAACAGCTTCATAGCCTAAGCGTTGAATGGCGAACTTGATACTTTGAATATTTCCGGCACCGTAGTCTATAATTACAATCTTCATCTATAATACACCTTTGGTTGAGGGTAAGACCATCTTTTCAACATCGCGCTTCACTGCCATTTTAATAGACTTAGCAAAGGCCTTAAAAATCGCTTCTATTTTATGGTGCTCATTAGTACCTTCGGCCTTGATACTCAAGTTGGCCTTGGCTCCGTCAGTAAATGACTTAAAGAAATGATGAAACATTTCAGTTGGCATATCGCCTACTTTTTCTCGTTTGAAGTCAGCCTCCCAAACGAGCCAGTTTCGTCCCCCAAAATCTATGGCAATCTGAGCCAAGCAATCATCCATAGGCAAACAAAAACCGTAGCGTTCTATTCCCAATTTGTTGCCCAATGCCTTATGGAAAACTTCTCCTAGTGCTATGGCCGTGTCTTCGATAGTATGGTGTTCGTCTACAGCCAAGTCGCCGGTAACGTGAATATCTAAATCCATTTGACCATGGCGTGCCAATTGGTCTAACATATGATCAAAAAAGGCAAGACCTGTATGTATGCTACTTTTGCCTGTTCCATCTAAGTTCAATCGAATTTTAATATCCGTTTCATTTGTCTTTCTGTGGATTTCAGAAGTTCTGTCATTTAACTTTAGGAACTCATAGATTTTTTCCCAGTCATTATTTTCGAGAACAATTATCGAATCAAGTTCGTTACGCTTTACGGTGATCTCATCAGTTCCCAGATTCGTATTGTCATTGATGAAAATGCCTTTAGAACCAAGGTTTTTAGCCAGTTCCATATCGGTTAGTCTATCGCCAATTACAAATGAATGCATCAAATCATATTCCGCTGAAAAGTATTCAGTCAATAAGGCTGTTCCCGGCTTTCTAGTAGCGGCATTGTCTTTAGGGAAAGTTCTATCTAAAAACACTTTATCGAAAATCACACCTTCATTCTCAAAGGACTTTAAGATGAAATTATGCACAGGCCAGAATGTATCTTCAGGAAAGACATCGGTACCTAGCCCGTCTTGGTTGGTAATCATAACCAGCTCATAATCTAGCTCCTTCGCAATCTTCCCTAAAAATGTAAAGGCTTGCGGATAGAATACGATTTTCTCAAAGGCATCAATTTGTTCATCGGCGGTCTCTTGTATAATCGTACCATCTCTATCGATAAAAAGGACTCTCTTTTTACTCATTGCTAATCTCTTTTAATACTGCTATCAATTTTTTATTTTCTTCGGGAGTTCCAACGGTAAACCGCAAGGTATTTTTGCATAAAGCCTGAGTACTACGATTTCGGATAACAACACCCCTTCCTAAAAGCTGTTTATACCGTTTATTGGCATCATCGACTTTAACCAAAATAAAGTTTGCATCAGTTGGGTATATGGTATCAACAAAAGAAAATTCCGCTAGAGCCAGCCTAAGTTTGCCTCTTTCATGCAGAATTTTCGCAACCTCTTCCCTCACTTTTTTCGTTGCCAAAACACGTTCTAAGGCCTTTAGTTGTGTTAGGCCGTTGACGTTGTATGGAGGTTTGATTTTGTTTAAAACCTTTATGATTTCGCTTGATGCGATACAGACTCCCAATCTGATTCCTGCCATCCCATAGGCCTTAGAAAGCGTTTGGGTTACCACCAAATTAGGAAAATCAGCCAATCTTGATGTCCAACTTTCATTTGGTGAAAAGTCGATATAGGCTTCATCTACTACAACCAAGCCATTGAAATGTTCAAGTAAGTACTTGATTTTTTCATCAGAAATGCTATTGCCCGTAGGGTTATTGGGTGAGCATATAAAAAGTAATTTTGAATTCGCATCAACCCCCTTCAAAAGGGCCTTTACATCGGGCTGAAAGTTGTCATTCAATACGAATTCACGATTATTTATAGCGTTTGTCGCCGCTAACACCTTGTACATTCCGTAGGTTGGGGGCAATGTAATTACATTATCTTCTTTTGGTTCACAGAAAGCTCGAAAAAGCAAGTCCAATACTTCATCACTACCATTGCCCAAAAGAATATTCTCAGTAGCAACTCCTTTTTGATCGGCCAAAACAGCCTTCAAACTTCTTTGCTGCGGGTCTGGATATCGATTTACCCCATTCTCAAAGGGATTCTCATTTGCGTCAAGAAAAACCATTGCAGAGCCATCGGAAACATATTCATCACGTGCTGAGGAATACGGCTTTAAACCTTTTACATTTTCTCGTATTATTTTTTCTAAACTAAAACTCATTTCAAACTATTCAATCTTAGGGTCACTGCATTTTTATGCGCTTGTAAACCCTCTGCTTCCGCCATTATTTCTATGGCATTACCTATTTTTTGTATCCCTTCTTTACTGATTTTCTGAAAAGTCATACTTTTCATAAAACTATCCAGATTGACCCCGCTGTACTGCTTGGCATATCCATTGGTAGGCAAGGTATGATTCGTTCCTGATGCATAATCACCTGCGCTTTCGGGAGTGTAATTACCAATAAAAACAGAACCAGCATTAAAGGTGTTGTCTATATAAAAATCTTCATTCGCTACACAAACGATATAGTGTTCTGGCCCGTATTCATTGATCAAATCAATAGCAGTTTGGTCATCTTCAACATATATCAACTTGCTATTAGCAATTGCTTTTTTCGAAATTTCCACTCTTGGTAGTTCTTCTATCTGCTTTTCAACCTCTTTCTCAACTGCAGCAATCATTGTTCTTGAAGTGGACACCAAAATCACCTGGCTATCAACACCATGCTCGGCCTGACTCAGTAAGTCTGAAGCTACAAAGGCCGCTTCGGCAGTATCATCAGCCACTACTAACAATTCGCTAGGGCCTGCAGGCATATCAATAGCCACTCCATACTTTGTTGCTATTTGTTTGGCCACAGTGACATATTGATTTCCTGGGCCAAATATTTTATAGGCCTGCGGTATGCTTTCGGTTCCAAAGGTCATACCCGCTATGGCCTGAATTCCTCCGACTTTGAATAATTTAGTCACCCCACATAAAGCTGCTGTGTATAAAATAGCGGGATTTATTTTTCCCTCAGAATTTGGAGGTGAGCATAAAACGATCTCTTGGCAGCCAGCAATACTTGCTGGCAAAGCCAACATCAAAATTGTAGAAAATAAAGGCGCAGTACCGCCAGGAATATATAGTCCTACCTTTTGAATTGGCCGTTTTTCTTGCCAACACTGTACTCCTTTAGAAGTCTCTACTTCGATTTTCTCTGTTTTTTGAGCTTGGTGGAAGCGCTCTATGTTCTCTTTTGCCAACTGAATGGCACTTTTTAGGGTATCTGAAACTAAGGAGCTCGCTTCGGCTATCTCCGAATCTGTAACTTGGAAAGTATTCAAGGTTACCCCATCAAATTTTTGGGTGTATTTAGTGAGAGCACTATCGCCGTTCTTTTGAACTTCCTGAAAAATAACACCTACGGTAGCCTCGATATCCGCAACCGTCTGAGTTGGACGCTGCAAAATCGACTTCCAATCTGCTCTATTTGGATTGTATATCTTATTCATTAATCAATGTCTTCAAATTGCATAAAATAGTGATATGCTAAGGGTTTGTACCCCTGCCTCTCCCAAAATTTTTGGCCTTTTTCATTGGAAACATAACAATTCACCTCAGATCCTTCACATCCAATATCCTTTGCGTATTGAAACAAAAAATCCATCATAAGTTGTCCGACGCCCCGATTGCGATATGCTTTTTTTATAAAAACGTTATCAGGTTCGACATGTTTGCCGGCATAGAGTTTATTTAAAACCCAAAGGCCACAAATACCTATAAGTTCAGGGCCATCATAAACACCTATACACTCATACCCGCCCATGGAAATCATATTATCTAGTCGCTCTTTTAGTAGCGGATAGGCAATACTGCCGTTGTTCAGCAAATCAACTAGCGGAAGAATAGATTCTAGCCTGTTCTCTGGAATGAGTTCTATTTTAAAATCGCTATTCATTACAGCACCATCTTTTCAATAGGACAAACCAAGATTCCTTCCGCACCGGCCTGTTTCAATTCATCAATAACTTCCCAAAACTTATCTTTGTTGATAACAGTATGTACCGAACTCCACCCTTCCTCAGCTAAGGGTAACACCGTTGGGCTTCGCATTCCAGGGAGTAGGGCAATGATATCGTTAAGCTTGTCGTTCGGGGAATTCAATAACACATACTTCGATTGTCGAGCCCGCAAAACCGATTGAATACGAAATTGAAGCTTTTCAAGCAATACTTTTCTTGTTTCCGAGATTTTTGGTGAAACAGCCAAAACCGCTTCACTTTTTAAAATTACCTCGACCTCTTTTAAGTTGTTTTTGAACAAAGTACTTCCGCTTGATACAATATCACAAATGCCGTCTGCAAGCCCAATATTGGGTGCAATCTCTACAGAACCACTTATTATGTGCAAATCTGCTGCAACGCTATTCTCCTTCAAATAGTTTTTAACCGTATTGGGATAGGATGTGGCAATACGCTTTCCATTAAAATCATTGACGGAGTTGTACGCTATGGCTTTTGGAATAGCCAATGATACTCTGCATTTAGAGAAACCCAGTTTCTCAGCAACGGCTATATCTTCTCCCTTTTCAATCAAAACATTCTCCCCTATGATGGCAATGTCTACTACTCCGTCTCTTAAATACTGCGGAATATCTCCATTTCGCAAATAGAAGACTTCCATGGGGAAATTTCGTGAAGAGGCTTTTAATTGATCTTTCCCATTGTCAATTGATATACCACAATCTTTTAAGATTCGTAACGAATCTTCATTAAGTCTGCCTGATTTCTGGATGGCAATTCTAATTTTTGTCATTTGTTGTTAATTGGTGTTTAAGGCAATCAAAATGGTCTAAAAACAAAACCCGCTTGATTTCTCAAACGGGTTATAAATTATGTTGTAATACTACAATACATTTTTACCTCGCTTGAGCGCAGTGGTAAACATGATGATGTGTATTTTTATTTTTCATTATGCTGTAAAAGTAAACTCTATTTACGAGTTATCAAAAGAAAAGTTAGAAATGAAACAAAAAGTTTTCAATTTAGTTTGACTTTCAACATCTTAGTTATTTCCTAAAATCAGGGGTAAACCGGCATCGCCACCGCCAACCACGATCACCTTAGAATTTGGAGATTGTGACAATTCTAAAGTGGCATCAATACCTTTATCTTGCAAGATCTTGTCAGTTAGCGAAGCACTTAAAATTCGGTTTGCATCTGCCTTACCCTGGGCTTCAATTCGAACCTTGTCAGCCTCTTTTGCTGCCGTAACCAAACGGAACTCATATTCTAAAGATTCTTGTTCTTGCTTCAACTTTCTTTCGATTGCCTCTTTAATTGTTGGAGGTAAGGTAACATCACGAATTAACACATCGTTTAATTGTATGTATTGGTCATCCACAATTTTTTTGGTCTCTTCATAAATCTCAACTTGTATTGCATCTCGCTTGCTCGAATATAATTGCTCGGGAGTATACCTGCCTACCACGCTACGAGCGGCAGAACGAATTGCTGGTAATAAAATACGCTCCTTATATTGCTCACTTTTCTCTTGATGCAACTTTCCTAAATCGCTGTACTTGGGTTGAAACCAAGTTGAAGCGTCAAGCTGAATATCCAAACCATTTGATGAAAGTACTTTCATTTTTTCAAATACTTCTTGCTGACGTACTTCGTAGACAAAAACATCATTCCATGGTGCTACAATATGAAAACCTTCGCCCATAGGTGGTTTATCGGTAACGACACCTCCACCAAATGTTTTATACAGTACTCCAGCCTCACCTGAACCTATGGTGACAGCCGATTTAGTAATTAAAATAACTAATGCAATCAGTATAAATACTACTGGTAATGCAACTTTTGGTAATTTTTCCATTGTGTTCTTTTTTATGTTAGTCCGTTGTATTTTCTAATAAACCATTCCGCCGATAAAGCAGCGATAATAATTGCTAAAAGTACGCGAAAATCTATTAAAGATACGATATTTTTAGTGTCTTTTTGAGTGGGAACAAACCGATTATCAGCTATTAAATTTTGCAGTAAGCTATCCGTTTTATTAGGAAAATACACTTCCCCTTTTGTGGCAGAAGCCAGTTGACCTAGCTTTTTATAGTTGGTGGATAAAAACTGTTTTTCCACGTCGAAATCTAAGATGGTAAAGCTTCTGGAGAAGGATCGATTTTCATGTTCGACATTTACGGTAAACCTATATTGACCGGGTTGAATATCGGTCAAATCAGCCTCGTAAAAATTATTTTTTAATAACATTGGAATTTCTTGAGAACGCCCATTTTTGATATTCTCAAGTCTTAATACCAAAGACGCATTGGCATCAAAAACAAAAGCCTCGTCAAAATAGGTAGCCTTTATTTTGGCATCGTTACTGCCTTCGTAAACAGATTCATATGCTACATCAAGTCTGTTTTTTCCTTTATTAGAAGAGAGGTAAAGCACTAATTTTCCTATGAAATCATCGAAGTTTTGAAAGTTTTGATTATTTCTAAAACTCTGCATGCGCCATTTCCAGATGTTTTCTCCGAAGAGCACTAGCTCTTTTCCGTTCTCCCCGTCGTGAGCAAATAAAAGTGGAGAATTCATTTCTGCCCCCATTATTTTCATTTGCAATAGGCTTTCACCAGTGCGTACCCCAATTATTCCTGCGCCATTGCTCAAAGGCGGAAAACCATCTATTGAAAAATCGGAAATATTGAACTTGGTAAATCCAGCATTTAAAATCGGAAAAGTCTCTTGAACCGGATACTCGCTATTTATTCGATAAGTATTTTGAACGTCATTTAAAAAATTCCTGTCAACCACTTCACCTGTTATGGTAAATACACTTGCCCTTTTCTGTTGTAAATAGTTATAAAGCGGTGTGAAGGATGGATCGGGTTGATATAGAATAAACACATCGACCTCATCGAGGTCTTGCAGCTTGACCGTAGGTTTTATAACACGCACAGAACGTTGTTCGTTACTTTCTATAGATTTGCGTAAGGTGCCAATATCTGGATGCATCATATTGGAAATGATGGCGATGTTGGTCTTCTCATCAATGACTTCTATAACCGTATTTCGAGTGTTATTTTGCGTATTCCGTTCATTGCCTAAGGGGGCAATTGATACCGTAATATTTTTTAAACCTACCGTACCGGCATTCACCAAGGTTTGTATCATTTTACTATTCGCATCAATTGACAAGCTGATATTCTCTCGATATACACTTTTACCATTTACGGTGATGTTTACCGTCGAATTTACAGTTTTGTTTCCAGCATAGGAAACATAGATTTCCAAAGGGTATTTATTCTTAAGGAATGCATATTTATTGCTGTTGAGTTGATCAATACGAAGGTCTTCATACTGAGTTGTATCTCCTATGGCAACGGGATAAACAGGAAATTTAAGGTTGCTACCCGCAAAGGTATAGTCCTCTCCAATAGTGGTATTTCCATCAGACAATAGCAGCATTGCGGAATTCGAATTCGTATATACCTCATCAAGCGATTTTAGGGCTTTAGATATGTTGGTATTTTTATCTAAGAAAGACAGACTGTCGGTTTCTTGCACTGTACTGCCGAAATTGTAGTGTTCAACTTGGAACTTATTAGAAAGTGCGGTACTTGCGCTTATCTTGTTCAAAACTTCTTCAATGCTGCCGCTAGATGCAGCCACAGAGGTTGAGTTGTCGGTCAAAACAATCAAATTGGCTTTTTCCAGCGTATATTCATTCTTAGAAAACTTAGGATTGATAAGCAACACAAAAAGGCCGAGTAAGCCCACAAATCGTAAAATAGAAAGACCAAGGTAAAGCTTTCCTCGTTTTTTTGATTTGTAATGATATTGGAAAAGCACCAATAATAAAGCCCCTATTACGGCTAAAATTATAAGGAGAACGGTACTTGTCTGCATATCTTCTGGTTGATGGTTGTTAAGTGGTTTGAAAAATTACTTCGCCATCAACAAGCAACTGTCAACTATCATTAGGTTAGCATGCCACCGTCTACATTGAGTACTTGACCTGTAACATAAGCAGATAGGTCTGAAGCGAAGAACAAACATGCATTGGCAATATCCTCAGGAGCACCTCCTCTTTTCAAAGGAATTCCTTCGCGCCAACCTTGAACCACTTTCTCGTCTAACTTTGCGGTCATTTCTGTCTCTATGAAGCCTGGTGCTATAGCGTTGCATCTAATGTTTCTCGAACCCAGCTCAAGTGCAATAGATTTGGTAAAACCGATCATGCCAGCTTTTGAGGCCGCATAGTTAGACTGCCCTGCATTCCCTTTTACGCCGACAACACTACTCATATTAATGATAGAGCCTTTGCGTTGTTTTAGCAGTGTACGTTGTACCGCCTTGGTCATATTGAATACAGACTTCAAATTGATTTCGATTACCTTGTCAAAATCTTCCTCAGCCATACGCATTAAAAGGTTGTCTTTGGTAATACCAGCGTTATTGATGAGCACATCTATGCCCCCAAAATCTTCTAAAACTTTAGCCACCAAAGCCTCAGATTCACCAAAACTGGCTGCATTGCTTTTATATGCCTTGGCTTTTACACCTCTATCAGTAAGCTCTTTTTCGAGTGCTAAGGCCGGAGCTTCACTCGAGCTATAGGTAAAGGCAACATTTGCCCCATGTGCTGCGAACACCTGTGCTATTCCCATTCCTATTCCTCTACTCGCTCCGGTAATAATTACGTTTTTGCCTTCTAACAATTTCATTCTTAAGGTTGGTATTTAAATAAATTCAAAAGTACGATTTCTATGCCAACCTTGGTTAAGATTTTATGGGCGCCGGTTTTTCATAATTAAACAGGTAATCAACATCAAGCTCTTGCACTGTACCGAACTTTTTCAAAACATCAACGTCAACGTCCTTCTTATTACCAATAACCATTAAATCATAGGTAGAACCCTTGATATTGTCGTTAAAAAAGGTTCTCAAATCGTCAATAGTCATATTTTGAATTGCGTTGTACATTTCTTCTCTGTTATCTTCAGTAATTCCTTTGTCTTTTAGGCGCTCATACGACCAAAAAATATTGGTTTTATTTATTCTTTGCGCAGCCAGTTGCTTTAAGGTAGATTCCTTTGCCGCATTAAAATTCTCTTCAGCTTCAGGCATATTATTCATTAACTCCAGCATCGCATCCATGGCTTGATTCATTTTATTCGCCTGAGTACCTATATAAGCATAAACAAGATCAGGCTCACCTGCTTTTCTCGCTCCAGCATAGGCAGAAAAAGCTGAATAAGCCAAGGACTTTGATTCTCGTATTTCTTGGAAAACAATAGAGGAAAGTCCGCTCCCAAAATAGGTATTGAACAAGGAAGTCGCTGCCATTTTTTTAGGGTCGAAGGTATCTCCTTTGGCCAAAAACATCATTTCAGACTGCACCATATCGTAGTCTACAAAATACACGTTATTCGCCATGTCTTTCTTATCATACTTTTTCTTCTTTGGATACGCCTTGAATTCGGTAGGGATAGCATGCTTACTTGCCGCTGCAATACCCTGCTCCTTACTCTTACCGTAATAGAATAAACGGTGTTGATAGTTGCGAAGATCTTTTACAATAGCTACCAATTCTTGGGGATCTATAGCCTTGAGTTCTTCAATGGTATATATATCGCGTAACCTAGAGTTTTCACCATATTGGCCGTAACTCATCAGCCCATCCCACATAATACTACCTTTATTTGCTTTGGTTTCTTCTCTTCCTTTCGCAATTTTTAGCACAAATTTGTTATACGCTTCTTGATTGGCTTCGGCATTAGACCATAAGTTCTCTAGCAATTCAAGCCCTTTATCTATATTTTCTCTAAGACCAGATAAATAGACATAAGACCTGTCATTACTTGAACTAACCCCGTACGAAACACCCAGCTTATAAAATTCTTTCTTTACTTCTTCGGGTGAAAGGCCATCGGTTCCCAAATATTCTAAATACTGTACCGCTAGACCCAATTTCTTGTCATGGTCTTTACCCATATCAAAGATGATATAGAGTTCTGCCAAATCATTTAAAGAATTTGCCACATAGGAAAATTCCAATCCGTTATCCAAGGTACTTGTTTGAATGGCTTTAGCATAGTCAAGATATGTTGGCTCAATTTCAGGGGTTTTCATGGCATTGAATTCTTCTAAAAACACCGATGTTTTATCCCTATTTAATTCTATGGGCGTAATACCTGGGTTTTCTACTTTTACCAAGCCTTCATTTTCACCTTGCCGTTTATAAGCTGCCACATAGTTGTCGCCATAAAACCGATTTGCAAATGCCACTAACTCCGCTTTACTCACACTGCGCATGTCATCAATAAGCTTTACGCGATCTTCCCATTTTTGGAAGCTAGTAAATGCATTGACATAAGCTGAAGCAACTGCAGAGGCATTTCCCAAGCGTCTTATTTCGTTTAATTTTAAATCGTTGGTAACCGCTTCGATCATCCAATCATCAAAATCTCCTTTTTTTATTTTATCGATCTGTTCAAGCAACAAATCTTTCACCTCCTCTAAGGTTTGGCCAGATTTTGGGTTTCCGTATAAGGTATGAATTCCGTAATCGTTGTAAAATTGCACGTAAGAGCCAGCGCGCTGTACCTTTTGCTTTTGGTTTAGGTTTAGGTCAATAAGTCCAGCTTCGCTGTTTGCCAAAATCATGTCAACCAGTGTTACGAGTTTCTCTTCATCAGAACCCACTTTATCAGTACGGAAGGCCACATTCAAGGTTTCCGCCTCGGGACCGGTTACTTCGACAACAACTGGGCTGGTTATAGGTTCTTCAACCGGTCTTTCTGGATGCACTACCTCCTTATAAGCGAAAGCACCAAAAGTGTCATTCACCTTTTTGATGGTTTCTTCGAAATCAATATCGCCCACCAAGATTACGGCCATATTATTAGGTACATAATAGGTATCAAAGTAATTGTGAATAGCTTCCATTGAAGGGTTTTTCAAATGCTCCGAAGTACCGATGGTCTTTTGTTGTCCATACGGATGCGTAGGAAAAAGGGCATCGTTCAGAGCATAACTTAGTTTTCTAAAATCGACATCTTGCGATCTATTAAACTCCTCATAAACTGCCTCTAGTTCGGTATGGAACAACCGAAGTACCAATTGACTAAAACGTTCTGATTCTAATTTCAGCCATTTGTCTAACTCATTCGAAGGAATCTTGTTTGTGTAAACGGTCTGTTCATGCCAGGTCCAGGCGTTTGTTCCTTCGGCACCCAAAGAGCTTACCATTTTATCATATTCGTTCGCAATAGCTATTTTCGAAGCTTCTAGTGAAACACTATCGATCTTTCTATAAATCGCCTTTTTTGTTTCAAGCTCCGCTGCGGCCTTATGATCTTCATACAAATCGGAAATACGATCAAGAAGCTTTTTTTCTGATTCCCAATCTTGGGTTCCTATCTCGTCGGTGCCTTTGAAAACCATATGTTCTAGGTAGTGAGCTAAACCTGTATTATCGCTGGGGTCATAAACAGAACCGGCCCGCACAGGTATATAGGTTTGTATTTTTGGTTCGTCGGTGTTCTGGCTTAAATATACCTTTAGACCATTGTCTAAGGTATATAGTCGCAAACCAGTAGGATCATTGGTAACTGACTCATAGGTAAATCCGTTCACATCTTTTGCAGTGATTGTGGTAACGCTGTCTTCGGTTACATTCTGCTTACATGAAAAAAGGAATGTCCCTAAAAATAAGAGTAAAACTGTTCTTTTCATTCGTATATTTTTGATCGATTTGTACTTGGATTTGATAAATTTTAAACAGACGCCATATCAAACAGACGTGTGGAAAGAAAAATCCATCACACTAAAGTAAGAATGATGGATTTAACTGGAAGGAAAATTTAAGAATGTTTAACACATTTCTAATTATCCCATAACTTCTTTTACTTTCTTTCCGATTTCCGCTGGAGAATCTACTACATGAATTCCATGTTCTCGCATGATTTTCTTTTTGGCCTGGGCCGTATCATCACTTCCACCTACAATGGCTCCAGCATGTCCCATGGTTCTACCTGCGGGCGCAGTTTCACCAGCAATAAAACCAACCACTGGTTTCTGACTTCCACTGGCTTTGTACCACTTCGCTGCATCAGCTTCTAACTGTCCGCCAATTTCTCCGATCATTACCACACATTTTGTTTCTGGGTCGTTAATCAATAACTCTACCGCTTCTTTAGTGGTAGTTCCAATAATAGGATCACCCCCGATACCGATAGCCGTAGTTATGCCTAAACCTTGACGCACCACTTGATCAGCAGCCTCATAGGTCAGGGTACCAGATTTTGAAACGATTCCAACGTTTCCTTCTTTGAAAACGAATCCTGGCATAATACCTACTTTGGCCTCCCCTGGGGTAATTACTCCTGGGCAGTTGGGTCCGACCAATCGGCAATTTCTCTCTTTTATATAATTTGAGGCTTTGACCATGTCGGCTACAGGAATACCTTCGGTAATGGTAATGATGACCTTAATGCCAGCATCAGCGGCCTCCATAATCGCATCAGCGGCGAAAGCTGGTGGAACAAAAATAATACTAGTATCGGCACCAACTTTTTCAACAGCCTCGGTAACTGTATTAAAAACGGGTTTGCCTAAATGCTCTTGACCACCTTTACCTGGTGTAACACCACCAACAACATTGGTACCATATTCAATCATTTGTCCGGCATGGAAAGTTCCTTCACTACCGGTAAAACCTTGAACTATTATTTTTGAATCCTTATTTACTAAAACGCTCATGTATAAATCGGTTTATTTTTTGCTGCACAAAAATATAGGTTTGCAAACGAAATGTAAAGCAATACCCAGCTTATTATTCTATTCTTCTAATTTCCTTAGGATTGAAGGAATTTTTTTCACATATGCCAACTGCTTCAATTTTTCTCGAGACTCCTCTATAGGCGTGCCAAAATAACTTTTACCACCAGCGACAGATTTTGTAACCCCCGTTTGCCCCATAATTACCGCTCCCTTGCCTATGGTAATTCCAGAATTAGTGCCCACCTGACCCCAAATTGTTACCTCGTCTTCAATAATCACGCAACCGGCTATACCGGTTTGAGAAGCGATTAGGCATTTTTCACCGATTACGGTATCATGCCCAACATGTACTTGGTTGTCTAGTTTGGTGCCTTTCTTAATAGTGGTGGCTCCTGTAACGCCCTTATCAATAGTGCATGCTGCACCAAGTTCGACATCATCCTCCAACACAACGGTACCACCAGAAATCAACCTATCGAATCCCTCAGGTCGGTTTTTGTAGTAAAATGCATCTGAGCCCAACACACATCCTGCATGCAGAATTACGTTGTTGCCCAAAAAACAATTATCATAAATAGAAACATTGGCATGTATTAAGCAATTATCACCTATAACTACGTTGTTACCTATAAAAACATTGGGTTGTACAACAGTATTTTTTCCGATTTTGGCTGAATTGGCAATGGCGGTAGTTGACTTTTCGAAAGGCCTAAAGAAGTTTGTAAGCGTATTAAAATCTCGAAAAGGGTCGTCTGAAATCAACAACGCTTTTCCTTCCGGACACTGCACTTCTTTATTAATAAGAATTACAGATGCCTTGCAATTCAAAGCCTTGTCATAATATTTTGGGTGGTCTACAAAAACGATTTCACCTTCCTGAACAACATGTATTTCGTTCATTCCAAAAACTGAAAAATCATCTGACCCAACATATTCAGAATCAATGATTTCTGCAATTTGTTTTAAAGTGTAAGTTATAGGAAATCGCACGTACTTAAACTGGTTTGAATTACTCCTTTACACGTTCCATATACGCACCTTTTTCAGTATCAACTTTGATCTTATCACCTTCATTGATAAATAGTGGTACGTTCACCTCGGCCCCTGTTTCTACCTTAGCGGGTTTGGTCGCATTTGTTGCTGTATTGCCTTTTACACCAGGTTCAGTATACGTTACTTCAAGTATTACACTTGCCGGCATTTCTACAGACAATGGCATACTGTCTTCGGTATTGAAAAGCACCTTTACTATTTCCCCCTCTTTTAAAAGTCCGGGAGCATCAAGAGAACTTTCTTCAAGGGTAATTTGATTGTAATCATCAGTATTCATAAAGTGATACGTTTCTCCTTCGGCATATAAGTATTGATACGAACGAGTTTCTACCCTTACGTCATCAATCTTATGCCCGGCAGAAAACGTATTGTCTATGACTTTTCCTGTAGTAACACTTTTTAATTTAGTTCTTACAAATGCAGGGCCCTTTCCTGGTTTAACGTGTAAGAATTCAATAATTTTAAAAATATCGTGATTGTATCGGATGCACAGTCCTTTTCTTATATCTGATGTAGATGCCATTCTTCTTTTGGTCTATGGTTATTATTAATTATTGCTAAAATAGCCTTTCATGATTCCTCTTTGCGAATCTCTAATAAATTGTAGAATCTCGTCTCTTTCAGGGGTAGCCTCCATCTCAGCTTCGATAATCTGTACGGCTTGGCTGTTGTTGTAATTCTTCTGGTAAAGAATACGATATATATTCTGTATCTCTCGTATTTTTTCAGACTTGAAGCCTCTTCTACGCAGTCCTACAGAGTTAATACCTACATAGGAAAGCGGTTCACGAGCAGCTTTCACAAAAGGTGGAACATCTTTCCTAACCAAAGACCCCCCTGTTACAAAGGCATGTTGCCCAACAGATACGAACTGATGCACTGCAACCAATCCGGCTAAAATAACATTATCACCAATGGTAACATGGCCTGCAAGTGTTGAGTTGTTGGAAAAGATACAATTATTGCCTACCAAACAATCATGAGCTACATGACAGTAGGCCATAATCAGACAATTTTTACCAATTACTGTTTTGTTTCTATCGGAAGTTCCTTTATGTATTGTTGCGCATTCGCGAATGGTTGTACCGTTACCTATGGTAACCGTAGTTTCTTCACCCTCGTATTTTAGGTCTTGTGGCGGCGCCGAAATTACAGCTCCGGGAAAGATATTACAGTTTTTACCGATTCGCGCACCCTCCATAATGGTAACATTAGAACCAATCCAGGTGCCGTCACCAATCGTGACATTATTGTGAATTGTGGTAAAAGGCTCAACTACTACATTTTTAGCAATCTTCGCACCGGGGTGTATATAAGCAAGGGGTTGATTCATTCTAGTTTCCTTTTACCTTAAGAATTTGTGCCATAATCTCCGCTTCAGAAACTAGTTTTCCATTCGCATAAGCCTTGGCGTGCATTTGACATATACCGCGACGAATCGGAGACATCAAATCTAGTTTGAATATAAGCGTATCACCCGGAACCACTTGTTGCTTGTACCTAACGTTATCGATCTTAAGCAAATAAGTCAAATAGTTTTCGGGGTCAGGAACGGTACTCAAAACTAAAATACCACCGGTTTGCGCCATAGCCTCTAATTGTAATACTCCTGGCATAACTGGTGCACCTGGAAAATGTCCTACGAAAAAGGGTTCATTCATGGTGACATTTTTCATTCCTATAACATGTGTATCTGAGAGTTCGATAATTTTGTCAACCAACAAAAAAGGAGGCCTGTGTGGTAACATCTCCATGATTTTCGTCACATCCATCAGTGGAGGTTGGTGCAAGTCTACCTGAGGAACATTATTCCTTTTCTCGGTCTTAATAATTTTTGAAAGTTTTTTTGCAAACTGAGTATTGACGTAGTGCCCTGGCTTATTTGCAATTACCTTACCCCGTATTCTTGTGCCCGCCAAAGCCAAATCGCCTATGACATCTAATAACTTGTGCCTGGCAGCTTCGTTGGGTTGATGCAAGGTAAGGTTATCAAGAATGCCGTTGGGTTTGACCGAAAGTTTTTCCTTGTCAAACGCCTTCTCTAATTTCTTCATGGTTTCAGCCGAGATTTCCTTATCAACATACACAATGGCATTGTTCAAGTCACCTCCTTTGATCAGACCATGCTCCAACAATGCTTCCAGCTCGTGTAAAAAACTGAACGTACGTGCATCGGCAATTTCCGTTTTGAACTCAGATAGGTCGTTTAAGGTAGCATTCTGAGTTCCTAAAACCTTGGTACCGAAGTCGACCATTGTAGTTACTTGATAACTATCTGCGGGTATAACCGTAATCTCACTACCTGTTGATTCATCCTTGTATGATATTACATCTTTGACCACATACTCTGGTCTATCGGCCTCCTGTTCAACAACGCCAACAATTTCCAAAGCTTCGACAAAATATTTAGAAGACCCATCCATAATGGGAGGTTCAGGAGCATCTAGTTCAATAAGAATATTATCGATTTCCATACCAACTAAGGCAGCCAAAACATGTTCAGAGGTTTGAATTTTTACGCCGTGCTTCTCTAAATTGGTTCCACGCTGCGTATTTACTACGTAGTTAGCGTCAGCCTCGATTATGGGCTCTCCTTCTAGGTCTACACGCTTGAAAGCATAGCCGTGATTCTCGGGAGCAGGAACAAATTTCATGGTTACATTTTCACCCGTATGAAGCCCTACACCTTTAAGAATGACTTCTTTGGCTATCGTTCTTTGTTTATTGTTAGTCGTTATCACTATCAATCTTTTTTTCCAGTTCGTTAATTTGGTTTACAATTTTGGGGAGATTTTTAAAATGTACATATGACTTATTGAAGTCTCCATAATTCCAGGCAGGTGTACCCTGTAAAGTTTCGTTGTCTTTCACGTTTCTGCTAATACCCGACTGCGCTTGTATTCGCACATTATCGCCTATGGTAATATGACCCACAATTCCAACCTGTCCGCCGATCATACAGTGTTTTCCTATCTTGGTAGACCCGGCAACACCGGTTTGAGCGGCAATTACAGTATGCTCTCCTATCTCAACATTGTGTGCTATTTGTATTTGGTTGTCAAGCTTGACCCCTCTTCTTAGAATTGTTGAGCCCATAGTCGCCCTATCGATAGTAGTGCCCGCACCAACATCTACATCATCTTCAAGAATTACATTGCCCGTTTGAGGAATCTTACTAAAGGTACCGTTCTTATTTGGAGCGAACCCAAAACCATCAGAACCAACAATGGCACCACTTTGTATCACACAGTTTTTACCAATAATTGTTTCAGAATAGACTTTGGCACCAGAAAATATGATCACATTGTCATCGAGACTCACATTGTCACCGACATAGGCGTTTGGGTAAATTTTTACGTTTTTCCCCATCACAACATTCTCACCTACATATGAAAAAGCTCCCATATATAAACCTTCACCATATGTAGCGCTTTCAGCAATAAAAGCAGGGTTTTCAATACCCGTTTTTGTGTTTTTAACCTGATCGTAATACTCCAATAATTTAGAAAAAGACTCGTAGGCGTCTTCAACTTTTATCAAGGTCGTATCTAGGCGCTGTTCTGGTGTAAAGTCTTTGTTTACGATGGTTATAGAAGCCTTTGTAGTGTAGATGAAAGGCGTATATTTAGGGTTCGCTAAAAAGGTCAAAGAACCCTTCTCACCCTCTTCGATCTTGGCTAGCTTATGCACGGCTATCTCAGGATTTCCGTCTACTTCACCTTCCAAGATACCTGCAATCTGACTTGCTGTAAAAACCATGAGCACAAAAGTAAGAAAAATAGTTAAACCTAATTCTAGTTCAGCTTATACAGAATCTTTGGGGAAACACATATAATACTTGGTTACAGTTTTTGAAAGCGCTTTTAAATTCAGATGGTCAGACGCCTTGGCTACATCAGTTATCTTTCCATTCTTTCGTAAGATATTGATATTCTGCCTATCGGCATTATACGCGCGATTTTCAATAATACCCCTAAAGACAAAATAGCCCGCTTCTGCATCAGATAAATTGTATTTCGATTTTATTTGTTTAAAATGCTTTTCAAAAACAACATTACCAATGGGCTTGTTTTTCAATTTAATTTTTAGCAACTGTCTATTGAGTACCATTTGACAAAGTCTCGAAAGCACAAGATCAGTATGTGACTGCCATAACTTTATGGCCGCAAGAATATCGACATCATCTAATTTTGAAAATTGTTCGAGAACGGAAGTGTCAAAATTAGCTTCACTGATTTTATGAGTCATAAAAAACCTTAAAGCATCACTGCAACTTAGGTCAACACCATCTTTCAAAAGTTCTTTCGCTCTTTTTAAAATTCGAATCAGCAACTGTTCTGCGACAATACCTGTCTTGTGAAGGTATACCTGCCAGTACATAAAACGCCGAGCCATCAAGAACTTCTCAACTGAATAGGTGCCCTTTTCCTCTACCACCAACGCGCCATTTACTACAGTAAGCATAGTTATTAAACGTTCTGCATTGACATTGCCTTCTGCAACCCCTGTATAAAAACTATCGCGCTTTAGATAATCCATTCGGTCCATATCCAATTGACTGGAAACCAATTGATTTAAGAATTTCTTTGGGTGCTTTCCTTGAAAAATGGCAATGGCAACCGTTAAACTTCCGTTAAACCTTTGATTGAGCTCCTCCATAAAAAGCAAGGAAATATGTTCATGATGCACCCCTTCGACAATGCTGTTTTCCATAGCATGTGAAAACGGACCGTGCCCAATGTCATGCAGCAGAATGGCACATAACAAACCCTCTTCCTCTTCTTTAGAAATGTCAACATCTTTAAAACGAAGCACTTGAATCGCTTTCTGCATCAAATACATACTTCCTAAAGCATGATGAAATCGTGTGTGATGGGCACCAGGATAGACTAAATATGAAAGCCCCATTTGCGATATTCGCCTTAGTCTTTGAAAGTATGGATGCGCTATCAGGTCAAAAATCAGCGTATTGGGGATTCGAATAAATCCGTAAATTGGATCATTGAAAATCTTAAGCTTGTTCGATTCTGTCAAAATAAGTTTATTAACGAACCAAAGTTATGCAAATGCCGCGACATCTTGGTATACTTTATGCGGTGTTACCAATATCATAAAAGATGATTTTACACACTTCAAACACTAGTACCAATACATGAACAAAATAACGATTCTTTGGGTCGATGACGAGATCGACCTTTTAAAACCGCATATTATTTTCCTCGAAGGAAAAAACTATAATGTAATTACCAGCAAAAGTGGCCAGGAAGCACTTGAGGAACTTTCAGAGTCTCAAGTTGATATTGTTTTCCTAGACGAAAATATGCCTGGTATTTCGGGACTTGAAACCTTGAATGAAATCAAGGTGATGAACTCTACGCTACCCGTGGTTATGATTACCAAAAGTGAAGAAGAGTTTATTATGGAGGAAGCCATTGGTTCGCAGATCGCCGACTATTTAATTAAACCTGTAAATCCGAATCAAATTCTATTGTCTTTAAAGAAAAATCTTGACCATTCGCGTCTGGTTTCCGAAAAAACTACCTCAAACTACCAGCAGGAATTTCGGAAGATTGCGATGGATTTAGCAATGGTTAACAGTTATGAGGAATGGGTAGAATTGTACAAGAAACTGATTTATTGGGAAATGCGGCTCGAAGATATCGAAGATACGGGCATGTTTGAAATATTGGAATCTCAAAAGGTAGAGGCGAATAACCAGTTCGGAAAGTTTGTAGAGAGTAACTATCAAGATTGGTTTACCGATCCTTCAGGCCCGGTGATGTCACATACGCTGTTTAAAGAATGGGTGCAACCTGAATTAAGTCAAACTCCTACCCTCTTGGTTGTTGTAGACAATTTGAGATATGATCAATGGTACGCCTTTGAAGATAGCGTTAACTCCTTTTACAAAAAAACGAAAGAAGAATCATACTTGAGCATTCTTCCCACTGCGACACAGTATGCGCGGAATGCCATTTTCTCAGGATTGACGCCCTTGGATATGGAAAGAAGGCATCCAGATTGGTGGAAAAATGACACTGATGAAGGCGGTAAAAATATGTTCGAGGATAAATTTTTAGGAGCTCAAATTAACCGGCTTGGTCTCGACTTGAAATGGGAATATCATAAAATAACAAGTCTGAAACAAGGTAAGCAATTGTCTCAAAACTTTAGATCGCAAAAAAACAATGACCTAACGGTAATCGTGTACAACTTTGTAGATATGCTTTCGCATTCCAAAACAGAAATGGAGGTCATTAAAGAATTGGCATCGAACGATAAGGCATATCGCTCGCTTACCCAAAGTTGGTTTAAAAATTCACCCTTATTGGAAATTATTCAACAGGCCCAGGCTATGGGAATGAAATTGATTATTACCACAGATCATGGTACCATTAACGTAAAGCAACCTTCCAAGCTCATTGGTGATAAAGATACGAGCCTAAACTTGCGCTATAAAACGGGAAGAAGTCTAACTTATGAAGAGAAAGACGTGTTAGCTGCCCAAGACCCCAAAAGTATTCATTTGCCTAGTATTAATATGAGCAGTTCTTTTGTATTTGCAAAAAACGATTTGTTTTTTGCCTATCCGAACAACTACAACCATTATGTAAGTTATTACAGAAATACCTATCAGCACGGTGGTATTTCTTTAGAGGAGATGATTATTCCTTTTGTAGTGCTCGATCCAAGATAAAGCTATGATACCCGTACGAATCAAATTATCCAACTTGAAATTGGCCATGTGCATTTGCCTTGGCCTATATTCCTATATGGTCTCTGCTCAGCTTGTTGAGGTCAAGGACAATACCATTGATATTGCAGTGTTTAACCCGGCATATAATCCCGAAAAATACGACAAGGCCGAGGGTTCTCCTTATAGTAACGAAGCATTCATTCCGGTAAAGCTTGATTATCTAGACAAAACGCAGTTTGTGCGTTTCAATCTGGTTGACGACGTCATCGAATTAAAGTCTAAATCTGGTAAAAACTTAATAGTTGACTTGCAAAAAGATTTCAAAATTGAACTTTTAGACGGGTCAAACAAATTCTATTACACTGGCACCTTTAGCAATGAAGGTGTTAAAAGCAGATCATTTTTTGAACTTGTAAAAGAAACTGAATCGTTTCGTCTGTTTAAAAAAGAACGAAAAAAGTTCATAGAAAAACCAAAAGTAGAAGCTTATCAAGATGAAAAGTATGCTCGATTTATTGCTGTAAACGATTTGTATTATATTTCAGATTTTAAAACGAACTCATCACAAATAGTCGCTCTTCCAAGGAAAAAGAAAAAATTTGTTGCATTTTTTGAGGAAAAGGGAAAGTTGGTGGAAAAATTTATAAAAGCAGAAAAATTAGACATCAAAAAACAAGAGGATTTAATTCAAATCATGGATTTTCTTTTTACAGGAATTAAATAACTTTCCCGATGACAACTAAAAATGAAAATGACCTACACACAAAATGACATCGAGCAGGTAGCCAACGAGCTAATCACCAAGGCGACATCAAGAACCCTATGTTTTTACGGCCCGATGGGCGCTGGCAAGACCACATTAATCAAATCAATAGTCAATGCATTAGGTGGTGCCGATGCCGCAAACAGTCCCACATTCGGAATTGTAAATGAATATCATCATACCGACGGTGAAATATTGGGGTATCATTTTGATTGCTATCGCTTAGAAGACGAAACCGAGGTTTTGGATCTGGGTTTTGATGAGTATCTAGATCAAGATGTCTGGGTTTTTATTGAATGGCCTGAAAAAATAAAAACTTTTTTACCAGAAGATAACTTCCCTATACATAT
Source organism: Maribacter sp. (assembly GCF_039974175.1). GTDB lineage: Bacteria > Bacteroidota > Bacteroidia > Flavobacteriales > Flavobacteriaceae > Maribacter_C. The sequence goes on along the minus strand of NZ_JBDWJN010000010.1, from coordinate 603,051 downwards.
TGCAATCATAGATCCTTTAACAAGAGAAATCACTTTGTAATAGTACTTTCTTTTTATTAAATGCGGCACTGAGATTCTTAATTCTTTTCAGTTGTTTAGCTTTCAAAGCTTGAATTAAGCAAATTTCATATCGTTTTTTGTCAGATTTTATTGTATTTATCTTCTTAAAAAGGCAAATAAATCGACAAAACATGCTTTTTTAACGTTTAAGTGCATGATTTTAACATTTTTTGTTAAAATAATTAACACTAATTTCCTACTTTTGAAATGAGAAAAAGTCCTATTCTAACTAAAAACTTAATGAAAATGAAAGCAAAAAGATTTATTTTTGGCCTATTGGCTTGTGTAACATTATTAGCTGTTTCTTGTGAACCAAACAATACCGCAGAAGAAGATGATTTTTATGAGGTTGGTGTTGACAAATCTAAACTAACGAAGAAAATCTAGTTTATAAAAAACTGTATTTGAACAAGGGACAATGTAAGTTGTCCCTTTTTTTATACTATTTTTTAAGTTTTGTCGTTAGCGAAATACATTCCATTTGAAAATGACTGATAGAAACAAAAGTAAAAAGGCAAAAAGGAAGATCTTCATTGAATCTACCCTAGTTTTTTTTGTTGCTATTTCTCCATTCATCTACAAACTTTACGATTATTTACCTGAAAATCCTGAAGCCACCATTTCTTTTTTTGGAATGACCATCGACAATAATGGCTTTCCCGATATTTCCACTTACGCTTGGTTTTTAATGAGTAAGCTTGTACCACTTTACCTAATGATATTTTGGTTCTTAACATCAAAAAATTGGTGGTATCATATTATTCTAATTCCTATTGCGATGTATGCCTTTCAGATATTTGAGGTTATATATTCAGATGACCTCTATGTAGATACCGAAAATATTTGGTGGTTATTACCAATCTGTATGGTAATCATTCCGTTTGTATATCTAATTCGAATAAAGCTATATGACAGGCATGTACACGGTATTGACTTGGAGGCCATGGAGGCCGAACTACATGCACTAAAGCAAAAAAGATTAAAGCAACAGAACATCGAGGCCAATAAGGTTGAGCTACCCAAAGCTGAGCTACCCAAAGTTGACTATCGGTCATTATCGGAATGGATCGATCAAGAGCTTTCCACGGCCAAATTAGCACAACGGCTTCGCAACTTTCAAAACAGCCTAAAAAACTGGTTTCTATAAATTATCAGTTTTCTACTTTACAATTTAGAATTCCTATAAAAATTGTAATTTTGATTACAGCGGTAGATCCGTTGCTTACAATTACGTTCTATGAGCCAACCCACCTCACCATTTAGCAAACAACAATTACTGCCGCAAGAAGAAACCCTTGAAGTACTCAAGCAAAAGGGCGAGCTTTTTATAGGTATTCCTAAAGAGAACCTGTATCGAGAGAAACGTGTTTGTCTTACCCCAGATGCTGTGAACGCCATTACCGCAAACGGCCATCGCGTACTGATCGAATCTGGTGCGGGCGAAGGTGCCTTTTATACCGATATCGAATACACAGAGGCCGGAGCTGAAGTGACAGGAGATACCAAAAAAGTATTTGGTTGCCCGTTGATCTTAAAGGTAGAACCACCTACCCTATCGGAAATTGAATGGATAAATCCGCAGAGCACTGTTATTTCAGCCCTGCAAATAAAGACCGCATCTAAAAAGTATTTTGAAGCACTTGCCAATAAAAGAATTACAGCCGTAGCATTTGAATACATTCGTGATGAAGATGGCAAGTACCCGGTTGTACGCTCGTTAAGTGAGATAGCCGGAACATCATCAGTACTTATCGCTTCAGAAATTTTAGCAGCCACCAATGATGGTAACGGTCTTATGTTCGGAAACATCAGCGGTGTACCCCCAATCGAAGTGGTCATTATAGGAGCCGGAACTGTAGGGGAGTTTGCGGCGCGTTCTGCATTGGGTCTGGGAGCAAATATACGCTTGTTCGACAATTCGATTACCAAACTAAGAAACATTCAAACGAATTTGAAACAAACCGTTTACACCTCTACCATACAACCCAAAAATCTTAAGAAAGCCTTGCGACGTTGTGATGTTGCTATTGGTGCGACGCGCGGAAAAGACCGTTCTCCTGTGGTCGTTTCAAGTACCATGGTGGAAACCATGAAGAAAGGGGCAGTGATTATAGACGTAAGTATCGATATGGGAGGCTGTTTTGAAACCAGTGAGATTACCTCTCACGAAAAGCCCACCATAGAAAAGTTTGGTGTCATACATTATGCAGTACCAAATATACCGTCTCGATACCCTAAAACCGCTACCATCTCAATAAGCAATATCTTCACTCCTTATTTATTAAAGCTAGGCGAAGACGGCGGACTTGAAAATTCGCTTCGTTTTGACAAAGGATTGCGAAACGGTTTGTATATGTACCACGGCATATTGACCAGTAAGTCTGTTGGCGAATGGTTTGACCTGCAGTATAGCGATATCAATTTTCTTATCTTTTAAATACACTTCATGTTCATAAAGCGTTTGGGCTATTTTATGGTTGGCCTTTCTATCGGAATCGTATTTCTAACTTTTTTTCTAAAAAAGAAAGCCGACGAAACCGGAGTATCTTTCTGTTACCTGCCAAATTGTCGAGTGCTAAAAGACATGCGTTCGAAGCCCATCGAATATGCCGATCGTATTTCTGAAATGCTGGAAAACCAAGAATTAGACAGTCTGGCTGTTACCTATTTTTTAACAGAAGGAGATATTGACTTTAGTAGCAGTGATACCAAATCAAAACCGTGCAAAACCTACTTTATTGAAGGGGAGCTAGCGTTGAAGGAAGTCACCATGGAAGTCAGAAACTGTCCGAATAAAGTAACGATAATTGGTTTGCAATAAATAATTGCAAGCACCAAATGACTTAAGAATATCGACCACTTACTACCTAGATCTTACGTCTTTTCTTTTCCTTTTTTAACAAGCCTAGTTCTCTAGTAGTCTGTCCGGCAACGGAGGTGTTTTCCTCAGCCCTCCTGATGAGATATGGCATCACGTCGCGTACGGGGCCAAATGGCAAATACTTGGCAACATTATATCCTTCTTTTGCCAGATTAAATGAAATATGATCGCTCATTCCAAAGAGCTGTCCGAACCAAACCCTTGCGTCTCCGTTGGCAATCGAGGCATTTTTCATCATTTCCATCAGACGGTACGAACTATACTCATTATGAGTACCTGCAAAAAGTGAGATCGTGTCTAAATTTTCGAGCATGTATGCAACAGCAGTGTCAAAATTCTCATCGGTAGCTTTTTTCGATGCACAAATTGGTGATGCATAACCCTGCTCCTCTGCCCTATCATTTTCTTTCTCCATATAAGCACCGCGAACTACTTTCATACCAATTTTGAATCCGTCAGCGATCGCTTTTTGGTGCAGTTGCTTTAGGTAATCCATTCTGTCCCAACGATACATCTGCAAGGTGTTGAAAACTATTGCTTTGTTCTTATTGTACTTCCGCATCAGATCTTCTACAACCTGGTCAGCCGCGTCTTGCATCCAGCTTTCTTCTCCATCGATCAGTAACGAAACATCTAAGTCATAGGCCTTTTTACACGCCTTGTCAAACCTGCCAATTACCCTTTGCCATTCTTGTGTCTCCGCCGCTGTTAATGCTTTGCCATCCCCAATTTTTTGATATAATGCAAATCTGCCAAAACCGGTAGGTTTGAATACCGCAAAGGGAATCGCATCTTTCTCCTTTACAAAATCAAGAATTTTCAATATCGTTTCCAAAGCGCTATCAAAGGGGTCGTCACCTTCCTGTCCTTCCACGGAGTAATCCAAAACAGAACAGACTCCCTTTTCATACATTTTATCTACAACGGGCAAGCAATCTTCTTCGCTAACGCCACCACAAAAGTGATCAAAAACCGTTGCGCGAATGAGGCCTTCAACGGGAAGGTGCGCTTTAATAGCAAAATTGGTCATCGCCGTACCTATGCGCACCAAAGGTTCATTGGCAATCATTTTAAATAGGAAGTATGCTCTTTCTAGTTCCGAATCTGTTTTAAGTGCAAAAGCGGTTGAAGTATCCTCAAAAAGTCGATCCATTTCTTACGATTACATTGGTCACCAAAGATAAAAACCACATTTGTATTCTTTTGAAAAAAAATTAGGTTTATTTTGCGAAAGAGATTCCCGTCAGATTATAGGAACCGAATACAAAGGGCGGGAAAAATTTAAATTACTATTTGTGGAATCAATTGTAACCGCTACTTACGCAGTACATTTTAATGAAATAGCTTACCTGCAATTAAATGAACACCTAGCAGAATCCTCCTATTCCAAGATATTTGTCTTGGTCGATGAAAACACCCATGCAAGTTGCCTTCCGACTTTCATGTCACAAGTTGCCGTGGCTAATTATGAGATTATAGAAATCGTGTCTGGCGAGGAAAATAAAACCATAGACACTTGTACCGGAGTATGGGAAGCCTTATCGGAATTAGAGGCCGATCGCAAAAGTTTACTGATCAACTTAGGAGGGGGTGTTGTTACCGATTTGGGTGGGTTTGTAGCTTCTTGTTTCAAAAGAGGAATAGCCTTTATTAATGTACCTACTACCCTACTTGCTATGGTCGACGCATCTGTCGGCGGCAAAACCGGAGTTGACCTGGGGCCATTAAAAAATCAGATTGGGGTAATCAATCAACCTGAAATGGTTTTGATTATTCCGTCATTTCTTAAAACCTTAGCGGAACGTCAGCTGCAAAGTGGCTTTGCCGAGATGCTCAAGCACGGCCTCATTCAAAAAAAGAACTACTGGGAGGTATTGAAACTAATTTCGAGTTTTGATGCCATTGATGATTTGATCTATGATTCTGTGGTAATAAAAAATAAGGTGGTCTTACAAGATCCAACGGAAAAAAACCTTCGGAAAATTTTGAACTTCGGTCATACCCTTGGCCATGCGGTCGAATCTTATTTTCTCGAGAGTGAAAACCATGAGACCTTATTGCATGGAGAAGCTATTGCTATTGGCATGATCTTGGAAGCATATCTATCACATAAATTATCAGGACTTTCAGAGCTAGAATTGATCGATATTAAGACGACGTTTTTAAGGCGTTATAATAAAGTAGACTTTTCATCTGAAGATATAAAGATCATATTAGGTCTTCTAAAATTTGACAAAAAGAATTCCCATGGCAATATTAATTTTGTATTGCTAAACAAAATAGGTCTTCCAACGATTGACGAACAAATTCCTGATAATTTGTACGCCGAAGCTTTTGCATACTACAAAGAATAGTAAGTACGTATACTAAAAAACCCATTTGACAACTCTTTCAAAAATCCATAGAAAAAAAAACATAGTTTAGGTAGGGTAAAACGATCCGATCTGTTTTCCAAAATGGTTTGTGATCGTCTTATTAACCAAAAACCAAAACCTACGACTATGATACGTAAACTTGTAGATTATAAAAAGTTAGACCACGACTTGGCAGCTTTGTTAATCGAAACCTACCCTTACGGCTATGGCGATGATGACATCATTACATTCAAAAACGCACATGGTGAAATTATCGAAGCTGTTGAAATCAGAACTGATGACACTTTGTACCTTGTCAAAATAAGTCAAAGTCTAGCGCGCTTTATTTCAAATTTCGAGGATACTATCGAAAAAGAGTTGGAGTCTAAATCCGAACCTATCTTAGAGGAAGTCGACGCCCAAGAAGCCGATATGGATTTCAATTCAGAACAGGAAACCGAGGAGGATCAAGAAATCGACTAGGGTTATAAATACCGTTCTCGAATAATATCTCTGTGATGCCTTTGATGCCCGCAGATTATAAAGCCAATAGCTCCAACACTCATTGGAGAATTACTAGCCGTACCAACTCGCTTCAAAATACTATCGTCAAGAGATGCAAACAAGCTTATGGTGGAGGCACGTACTGTCTTGTATTCCTCAACCATTTCGGCAATGCTTTTGGCGTTTGCACCCGATTCAGGAACAAAAGCATCTTGATCAAACCCTTGTAAAGGGGTTTTGTCATTTCGCGAGATACGAAACGCTCGGTATTGGAAAATTCTTTCGGTATCGATAATATGTTGTAGCGCTTCTAAAATGGTCCATTTTTCTGGAGCATAGGCATATTGCAACTTTTCTTGAGGAATGCTAGTCATGAAATTGGGGAAGTTCTGCAACTGTTTTATCAAGGTCGGTAGCAACTCTGAGGTGTTCGCTAATTTATCAATATACGTTTTGAAGTACTCATTATAATCTCCTTCTTTTAATTCTGATGGTTTCATAGGCTTATGTACATTTTGTTGTGCGCGCAAATGCAATTGCAATCATTAGCAACATAGTCATGGTGCATTGCGTATATAAAAATAAAAATCCCATGCGATAAAGCATGGGATTCTCGTTATATTATTTTTCAAGACCTACAGGTCATTAAAAATTTTATGCATCAAGCGTTTTTTATCGTTGATACTCTCCTCAAGTGAAATCATGGTTTCCGTTCTGCTGATACCGTCAATATCGTCTATCATGAAAATAATATTTTTTGCATGATTCGTATCCATAGCACGAATTTTACAGAAAATATTGAACTTACCTGTCGTAATATGGGCCACCGTGACATTAGGAATTTGCTCTAAACGTTCTAACACAAATTTTGTCTGGTGCGTTTTTTCAAGAAAGATTCCGACATAGGCGATAAAGGCGTAGCCCAACTTTACATAATCAAGTGTTAAGGAAGAGCCCTTAATAATGCCAGCTTCTTCCATCTTCTTTACACGCACATGAACGGTACCTGCTGAGATTAATAGTTTCTTTGCTATATCAGTGAATGGAGTTCTAGTATTGTCAATCAACATATCTAGAATCTGGTGGTCAATTTCGTCTAGTTTAACTTTGGCCATAGAGTATATTTTTGGGCAAAAATAAAAAATTAAGAAATAAAATTCAACAAAACCATGTATTTTTTAACAAAAATGTAATGAATTATTAATATTCTGAAAAATTATTCAATTTTATTGCTTTAGCAATTCCCAAAAATTTTGCCCTTTAAGTGAAGTTAAATCGCCTTTTACCCTACCGTCATAGGTGCGATGACCAAAGTACTCGTCAAGGCGTCCCGTTTTTTCGATTTTGGCTTGGAAAGTAATCTTTCCATCTTTTAAAACTTCTGAGAATACAATACCAACATCTTTTGTAAAGGATGGATTTATCATCTGTGCATTTCGTATTAGTATATCAAAGAAAAGTTTATTGTTCTCGGGAATTTCAAAATAGCTTTTTTCTGAATAGGATTTGGTTTCATCTTCACCAATACAATGCAGCGCTTTTATCAGAGCATAAGCGATATATTCTCTGGTTCTTTCACGCTCATAATCCTCTTGAAAGTGCCCTGCTTCGAACAAGACTGTTGGGGTTTTCAACATTTGAAACGTATCTCCAATGCAATTCGCATTGAATGCATCGTCGTAACGCCCCATTTGTCCTGGTATTACTTTCTGAAGTTCGGTATTCATTGCGGCAATCAATTGCATACTCAGCCTACGGGTATCTGAAATAGAACGTGCCTTATCGTGTGATGGTGCCAGAAAAGAAACGGTTGCTGGTTTTGACGTATCCCCAACATTATACATGGTGCGTTGATCGTGCAGGTTGAAACAAAAGCTTGGCTGAAAATCTTCATAGACATCTCTAAGAACCTTACTTTCTGGCTGAGTTCGCGTCTGCGCATCTCGGTTTAAATCAACAGCATTAGCGTTGAATCTTGTATAGGCTTCTGCTCCATCAGGATTCAAGATTGGAATAATCTTTATCGTATTATTACGTAAGAGTGCAGTTGCTATAGCATCTTTTGATTCTAAAAATCTGAGTAGATCCAATACTGCTTTGGTAGTTGTTGACTCATTCCCATGCATCTGCGACCACATCAAAACTTTCTGATTTCCCGTGCCAACGGTAACACTTTTTATAGGTCGCCCCTCAACAGAAGCACCTATGGTTTCAACTGTAAATTCAGGTCTTAAAGTGGTTAAGAAATTAATAATCTGGGCGTTGACAACATATCTGCCCTGAATAGCGCTCTCCTTAAATTTTAAATATGTACTGTGGTCTATAAGCATACGAAGCTGCAAAGATACCCACAAAATAAAAAACAGTACCCATGTATAAATTAAGGCGGAATGCACAACAAGAATCTGACTATTCGCATGGCATCTAAAGCTTAATTTAGTACTTTGTGCTTCAAATGAGAAAAGAACTTTATACACTGTTTATTGCGATTTTGACGCTCTCTTGTTACCAGCAGCCAGAACGCAACTGTCAAGATTACAAAACAGGAACTTTCAGTTTTGATTATGTAGTAAACGGAGAAGAAAAGGTTGGGAAATTTACTAGAGATGAGCAATATAGCATCGAGTATTATGACAATAAGATAGACAGTGCTACCGTGAAATGGCTAAACGAATGCGAGTTTGTTTTACAAGATCTAAAGTCAAAAGCATCTGTACATATGAAGATATTGTCTACAACAGATAATTCTTATACATTTGAATACAGCCTTGTTGGGGAATCAAAAAAGTTAAAAGGAACCGCTGTAAGAACTAAATAACACTAACACCAATACTGCCATGTTTGAAATTTTCGCTAGTCCTGATGCTTGGATCGCACTTCTGACACTTACTTTTTTAGAGATTGTTTTAGGAATCGACAATATAATTTTCATCTCCATCGCAGCTGGCAAACTCGAACCAGGTCAGCGAAAAAAAGCGACCAATATTGGGCTAGTGCTCGCCATGGTAATGCGTATTGTTTTATTATTCGGTATTACTTGGCTTACCGCTGCCAGCAAGCCGTTTTGGGTTTTTGATACTGATTGGATTTCAGGTGGTGTCAGCTGGCAGGCACTTATTCTCTTTGCGGGTGGACTGTTTTTGCTTTATAAAAGTACACGCGAGATTCACGAAAAGGTCGAAGATCGAGGGCATGATGAACGTGAGGTGACTAAATCTAGAGGAGATACTTTGACCAAGGCGATTGTTCAAATTACTGTTATTAACATTGTATTTTCCTTTGATTCAATTTTGACCGCCATAGGTATGACCAACGGTATTTCACCCAACCCAAATGACGCCTTGATTTTGATGATTGTGGCTGTGGTGATTTCAGTAATTATTATGATGTTGTTTGCCAACCCTGTAGGCGAGTTTGTGAACAAACATCCCTCTATTCAAATACTCGGGCTTTCCTTTTTAATCTTAATTGGATTTATGCTTGTTGCCGAAGCTGCCCATATCGGACATCTTATTGTGTTCGGGCAAGAGGTAGGTACTGTTCCCAAAGGATATCTCTATTTCGCTATTGCCTTCTCACTGATGGTAGAATTCTTTAACATGCGTATGAGCAGAAATAAAGGTATTCAGGAAGAGGTGGAGTCCTAACTAGCACTACAATCAATTACCATAACATTTCATATGAACTCAAGAAAAGCAATTACTATAATCTTGGGTATACTTCTGGTGACCGTACTTTTTCACCTTTGTATTATTGTACAGCTTATTCCCTATGACATCACCTGGGGCGGACGGTTGAAAACTGATGCTGAAATGTATGTTTTTGAATCCCTATCGCTACTGCTCAATATCGTATTAGGCTGGATACTATTAATAAAAGGTAGATATACCCGTGCAGTAGTATCGATAAAGTTGGTAAACACAATCTTATGGGGCTTTCTTTTCCTTTTTGTTTTAAATACAATCGGAAATTTATTGGCCGAGACTAACTTTGAAAAACTGTTTGCACTGCTGACTTTAGCCCTGGCAATACTCCTTTGGATAGTGCTAAGAAAAAAGACCTAGTTCGGCCGACTAAAAACCACCTCAGGGTTCTCTGCCTGTTGCTGCTTAAACAAGCGTTGCTGCTGCTTCACGGTCATCGTACTACCATCATGACTCCAACCTGGAGGACCAAAGATATACATGAACTTATGAGACCATTTGGGAGATTTTTTTAAATCGTTCCAGATATCCTTATACTCGTGGGTTAAGATGACCATGGGGTTATAAGACTCGGGTGCATGAATTACCCCGAACTTCACATCTACATCATCATCTAATTCTTTCCATGTGCCGAATATCTTATCAAAAAAATTCAAAAAACCACCATGGTTCTTATCTAAGTATTCAACGTTTTGCGAATGATGCACCTGGTGCATGGTGTGTGTATTGAAGATTTTTTCAATCCACCCCATCTTAGGCACGTATTTGGAGTGCAACTGAAATTGCCAAAAGGATTCTATGGCCAGTGCAAAAATAACTACCTCTACTGGAAATCCAATAGCAGGCATCCACATGTAAAAGAAAGGTTTATATAACAGAGTGAACCAACCATTACGAATGGCTGTCCCCAAATTAAAGTGGTCGGAAGAGTGGTGCACTATGTGGGCCGCCCAAAGCACTCGTATTTCGTGATTGGCCCGGTGGAACCAATAATACGTAAAGTCGTCTGCCAATTGGCATAACAGAAAAATATACCATTCATAGCCAAAAGACTTATACCCCATTATATTCATACGGTCGCCAGTAATCGCGTCAACCGGATTGAAAAGTTCGTAGGTAAAATTGAAAACCACAATAAGAACGGTCACTTTTACCAAAGGACCTAAAATTGCCGAACCAACACCCATGGCGCCACTTGCCAGCAAATCTTTCCAAACATACAGATCTTCATCGCCATGTGTATGACTATAGGTAATCTCCAGTAAAATAAAGGCTATAAATGCGGGTACTCCGTAAATGAGGGGGTTCGTTAAATCCATTCGGTATTTTAAATTTCGCTAAAGATAGGTAATATCAATTCCAATGCACAAGATGTTGAGTGTTTTGCACTATACTAGTATAGACCATAACTAAACGTTGAACAAAATTAGTTCTTTTCCTTTCGTAACAACCTATTCTGTTCTTCAAGTAGCTTCTCGATTTTCGAAAGCAGTTCAATATCTTTTGGGGTTACTACTTTTTCGTTGGTGACGTCTTCTGCCTGGTTGCGAAATCGGTTCATCCCTTTAACAACTATAAAGATGGTAAATGCGACAATCGTGAAATCTATTAAAACGTTAAAAAGGTCACCATATCCAATGGCTACTTCTTCAAATCCTTCTGATGAAGCTCTTAAGACATACTTGTGCTCATCGAGATTAATTCCCCCTGTCAATAATGATAGGGGTGGCATAATTATTTTCTTCACCAAGGTGTTTACCACCGCATTAAATGATGCACCAATGATAATTCCAATGGCCATATCGACCATATTACCCTTAATCGCAAAATTCTTAAACTCCGTAAAAAAATTTCTCATGTGGCTAGAACAAGGTGGTTTGACCTTCACCATCGGGATCATCGGCAGTATCAGATGGCTTTTCTTTTTTTGCTGATTGCTCTGGTTTTGAAGCCGTGGTTGTATCTTCAGGAGTAGTCACCGGGTTCTCATTCGCTTCACTTACATTCTCTTCATCAACAACTTCAATCTCCGATGCCTTTATTGGCTCTGGTTTCTCATACGGAAGAGGCTCTAACGCATTAATCTCCAAGACTTTTTCTTTTGTCAGTTGATTGCCCATCGCAGAGATGCCCTTAACAGAAATAAATTGTTCTAGGTCGACCTCCAAATTGTCTTGGCGATCTTTTCCACGTTTTTTGGCAAAAACCACTTCGGCCCTAGGGCGATAGTCGGTAAATACTTTTTCCAAATATGATTTTGGATGCTCACTTATAATCGATTCAACCTTATCGGAATTGTCAATCAAAAAGCGTTTTACATAAAATAGTTCTTTGTCTCCCTCCCAGTATATGGCAGATAAAGGCTTTTCAGGCTCCCATTTTTCAAGTACAATCATATCGTCTGCGAAGCGCAGCGTCAATTCGGGAATCACAGTTTTGATAACTCCTTTTTGGTCGATAATAAGTAAACGATCCTCACTGGTAAATTCTCCTAAGTAATCGCCGCGTTCGTCAATGTTCAATCGTTGAATCGTATCATCAAACCAAAGTTTACGAGGTTTAAGAGTAGATAGCCCTTTTTCCTTTAACTCTATACGTTTAACGGCATACTTGGTAACTAAATTTCCTTTAGATCCTCTCCCTTTGATCAAGACATCTGAAAAGTCTAAATCCCATTTCAGCTTTTTAATGCTTCCCACTTGCCTTAAGAGTACCGTAATCACTTCAGCTTCACCATTGGGATTAGCAGAAAAATACAGCACATCGGTACTTGCCTTTCCCGTACCTAAAGGATAGAGCTTATCACGAGTGATACTTGTTACATTAAAACGTTTGATATAGCTAGGCCCGCCTCTACCGTCTTTATAAATCATATTATAGGTAGTACGTTTATCCTTCTTCTTAAAGACCGCGACATATATAATATTCTTGGCAACAAAGGTTTTAGAATCAACTTTGGTAACCATCATATTTCCATCTTTCGTAAAGACAATAACATCATCAATGTCTGCACAATCAGTTACATATTCGTCTCTGCGGAGCGATGTACCTACAAAACCTTCTTCTCTATTCACATAAAGCTTGGTGTTTCGAATAACCACTTTGGTGGCTTCGATATCATCAAAAATCCGGATTTCAGATTTACGCTCTTTCCCTTTCCCGTAGGTGCTTTTCAAGCGTTTGAAGTAGTCAATCGCAAAATTGATGATATTGGCCAAGTTATCTTTTACCTCTGCTATTTTCTCTTCGAGGTTATCGAGGTGCTGTTGTGCCTTATCTAAATCGAACTTGGATATTTTCTTGATTTTGATTTCAGTCAAACGTAGAATATCTTCTTCCGTGACTGGCTTCTTTAAGTGTTTGACATGCGGTTTCAAGCCTTTGTCAATGGCTTTGATTACCCCTTCCCAAGTTTCTTCTTCCTCAATATCTCGATAGATACGGTTCTCAATAAAGATTCTTTCAAGGGAAGCCGCATGCCATTGGGCTTCTAATTCGCCCAATTGAATTTCAAGCTCTTGTCGTAACAGCTCTACGGTAGCATCGGTAGAACGTTTGAGCATTTCTGTTACTCCTATAAACAAGGGCTTGTTGTCTTCAATGATACATCCTAAAGGCGAAATCGAAGATTCACAATTGGTAAATGCATACAGGGCATCAATGGTTTTATCAGGAGATATTCCCGAAGGAAGGTGAATCAAAATTTCAACTTCTGCAGCAGTGTTATCCTCTATTTTTTTGACCTTAATCTTTCCTTTATCATTCGCTTTTAAGATAGATTCTTTTAAAGAAGTTGTATTAGTTCCGTATGGTATCTCACTGATTACCAATGTATTTTTATTTAGCGGAGCGATTTTAGCCCGAACACGGATCTTACCCCCTCGCATGCCATCATTATAATTCGTAACATCAATAATACCAGAAGTTGGAAAATCAGGAAACAACTTAAATCGCTTTCCTTGCAAATGCTTTATCGAGGCATCGATGAGTTCATTGAAGTTGTGGGGAAGCACTTTGGTAGAGAGTCCTACAGCAATACCCTCTGCTCCCTGTGCCAACAGCAATGGAAACATTACTGGAAGATTTACCGGCTCTTTCTTTCTACCATCATAAGACTGTTGCCACTCTGTTATTTTAGGACTAAAAACGACATCCAAGGCAAACTTGGAAAGTCGTGCTTCAATATACCTAGAGGCTGCCGCCCTATCACCGGTAAGAATGTTACCCCAGTTTCCTTGGGTATCGATGAGCAAATCTTTTTGCCCTATTTGCACCATCGCATCTGCAATGCTTGCATCGCCGTGCGGGTGATACTGCATGGTATGCCCAACAACATTGGCCACTTTATTGTAACGCCCATCATCAAGCTCTTTGAGCGCGTGCATGATACGGCGCTGTACGGGTTTGAATCCATCTTCAATAGCGGGTACCGCACGTTCCAAGATCACGTAGGATGCGTAATCTAAAAACCAATCTTTATACATGCCCGTAACCTTGGTGAGGGCATCTTCTTCCTGGTCTTCTTCTGTGGTATCTTCTACAGAAAGTTGGTTCAACTCGTCTGATGGAACATTTTTGTCATCATTGGATGTATCTCCTTCATCAGCGGGTAGGCCATCCCCATCGGCGGGTAGGTTCAAATCTTCTTCTTCATTCTCTTCCATAAAGGATAACTACGTATTTTGGTCTTTTCTGTCCGCATTTAGGCGGATTGGTTATTGGTTTTCTTCAACTAAATCAATCTCTACTTTGAGATTTTCAATGATAAATTTTTGGCGGTCTGGAGTGTTTTTGCCCATATAGAAACTTAGCAATTCTTCTATAGACATAGCCTTGTCAAGCATAACAGGCTCAAGACGAATGTCGTCACCGATAAAGTGTACGAACTCATCAGGAGAGATTTCGCCCAAACCTTTAAATCGGGTAATCTCCGGTTTTCCCGTTAGCTTGTGAATCGCATTTCTTCGCTCTTCTTCACTGTAGCAGTAAATGGTTTCCTTCTTATTTCGCACTCTGAATAATGGGGTTTGCAAAATGTATAGGTGATTCTCCTTAATTAATTCTGGAAAGAATTGTAAAAAGAAGGTTATCAACAACAATCGAATGTGCATACCATCAACATCAGCATCGGTAGCAATTACGATATTGTTGTACCTTAAATCTTCCAGCGAATCTTCAATGTTCAGGGCCGCCTGCAAAAGATTGAATTCCTCATTCTCATAGACTATCTTTTTTGTCATTCCGTAAGAATTCAACGGTTTGCCCTTTAGACTAAAAACAGCTTGCGTATTTACGTCACGCGACTTCGTAATCGAGCCGGAAGCAGAATCTCCCTCCGTAATAAAAAGCGTAGTTTCTAGACTTCGGTCATTCTTGCTGTCTCCCAAATGGATTCGACAATCACGCAATTTCTTGTTATGCAGACTCGCTTTTTTCGCTCTATCTTTTGCAAGTTTTCGAATTCCTGATAGTTCCTTGCGTTCGCGTTCAGCTTGTAAAATTTTTCTTTGGATAGACTCCGCCACTTCTTGATTTTTGTGGAGGTAGTTATCTAAATATTTCCCAACAAAATCATTGATATACGTACGCACCGTGGGAAGTCCGCCACCCATATCAGTAGAACCCAATTTGGTTTTGGTTTGACTTTCAAAAACGGGCTCCATTACCTTAATGGAAATAGCGGAAATAATTGACTTACGAATATCAGATGGGTCGTAGTTCTTTCCATAATACTCACGAATGGTCTTTACCAAAGCTTCTCTAAAAGCCGTTTGGTGCGTACCACCTTGCGTAGTGTTTTGACCGTTTACAAAAGAGTGATATTCTTCGCTGTACTGGGTTTTACTATGTGTAAGTGCAATTTCAATATCGTCACCTTTCAGATGAATTACCGGATACAGAAAATCAGCTGTATTGTTATTATCTTCTAGTAAATCTTTTAATCCGTTTTCAGAATGGTACTTTTCACCGTTGAAGTCAATGGTCAATCCTGGATTCAAATACACATAGTTCTTGAGCATTCGAATCACATACTCGTTGCGGTATTTATACTTCTTAAAAATCGCCTCATCAGGACGGAAAGTTACTTTGGTACCCTTGCGCTGAGAAGATTCAACCGGACCTTCTTCTGAAACCAAATTACCTTGGCTAAACTCGGCAGTTTTGATTTTGTTTTCTCGAGCAGATTGCACCTCAAAGAAACTAGAAAGCGCGTTAACGGCTTTTGTACCAACTCCATTTAGTCCCACAGATTTTTTAAAGGCGCGAGAATCATATTTACCCCCTGTGTTCATTTTGGAGACTACATCAACCACCTTTCCTAGCGGAATACCACGACCATAATCACGAACTTTGACTAAACCGTCCTTAATTCGGATTTCAATTGTCTTACCGGCACCCATAACGAATTCATCAATACAGTTGTCGAGTACTTCCTTGAGTAAAATATAAACCCCATCATCGGCAGAAGAGCCATCTCCGAGTTTGCCAATATACATTCCAGGGCGCATACGAATGTGCTCTTTCCAGTCTAACGAACGGATGTTATCTTCGGTATATTGGGTGTTTTTAGCCATAAATAGGGGTTTAAACGAAAGTGTGGCTAATATAAGACTACTTCAAAAAAAATGAAACCCCTGTCAAGTAAAGTAATTAACAAAGAATATGGCACTTTGTTGATAGTTCCGCATTGCATTCAGCGTATTCAAATCAGAAGTTTCAAATAGCAAATGGCAAAATTCACGGTATACATCTCTTTGGTATTCGGTAATTGTGAGTGCAAATTACACTCTTGAGCGTTTAGACGTTGAAACGAAAATGCATCACATCACCATCTTTTACTACATATTCCTTACCCTCAACGCGCATCTTACCTGCTTCTTTCACCTTAACTTCGCTTCCGAAAGAAACGTAGTCATCGTAAGCGATAACTTCGGCGCGGATAAAGCCTTTTTCAAAGTCGGTATGAATAACACCAGCAGCTTGAGGAGCCGTGGCACCAATAGGGATAGTCCATGCCCTGACTTCCTTTTCTCCTGCAGTGAAATAGGTTTCTAAATTCAATAATTTATAAGCACCCCGAATCAGCTTTGCCGAACCCGGTTCCGATAGGCCCAAGTCTTCCAAGAACATTTGGCGTTCCTCATAGGTTTCCAGTTCGGTGATATCGGCTTCGGTACCTACTGCTAACACAACAACTTCGGCATTTTCTTGAGCTACAGCCGCTTTTACGTTCTCCACATAATCGTTTCCTGAAACAGCAGCATCTTCATCAACATTGCAGACGTACATTACGGGCTTATCGGTTATGAATTGAAGGGGATTAACGTATTCAATCCGATCTTCTTTCGCAATGTCAATTGCTCTAACTGAGGTTCCAGCCTCCAAACCGTTTTTTAAGGTTAAAAGAATAGCTTCTTCTTTTTGAGCTTCCTTGTTTCCTGTCTTGGCAGCACGCTTGACCTTATCGAGTTTCTTTTCTACCGTCTCCAGATCTTTCAACTGCAGCTCCATATCAATGGTTTCTTTATCTCTAATGGGATCAACCGAACCATCAACATGAACAATATTATCATTATCGAAGCATCGTAACACATGAAGTATAGCGTCGGTTTCACGAATATTGCCCAGGAATTGATTACCTAGTCCCTCGCCCTTACTCGCTCCTTTTACCAAACCTGCGATATCAACTATTTCAACAGTGGCCGGCAGTACGCGTTCAGGATGTACTAGTTCTTCAAGTTTCTGTAGCCTGCTGTCAGGCACATTTACCACCCCAATATTGGGTTCAATGGTACAGAACGGAAAGTTAGCACTTTGCGCTTTTGCATTTGACAAACAATTAAAAAGAGTGGATTTTCCAACATTGGGTAATCCTACAATACCTGCTTTCATTTTTCTATACGTTAGATGCTAGACTTTTTATTTCGGCTGCAAAGATAGCCTTTACGGTCTGATCTGTAATAGAAAAATGAGGAAGAAATTGTATTGAAGTAACTACCTTTAAAAAATTCTAGCAAATTTACCATGACCAAAAAAATTGCGCTTCAGGGAATCTTATTTGACGAAAAATCATCCTATTTAAGAGGACCGGCTTTGGCTCCTCCCCTTATTCGAAAAGCATACCACAGTGCTTCCGTCAACTATTTTGCCGAAAATGGAATGGAGATTCTTCCGGAGGTGTTCGATGATAAAGGAGATTTTGAAATCAAAGCCTATTTTGATATCCAAAAGATTACCTCCAAGAATTTAGCCTCTAAATCACCGCTCATTACCTTGGGTGGAGACCATTCTATAAGCTATCCACTTGTCAAAGCACATTATGAAAAATACGGAGCCTTCGATATATTGCATATTGATGCCCATGCCGATTTGTATTCTATTTTTGAAGGAGACATCTATTCTCATGCTTGCCCCTTCGCTCGTATATTGGAAAACAAATTGGCAAAGCGTTTGGTTCAAATTGGAATTCGTACCCTTTCAAAGCACCAAGCAGAACAGGCAGATAAATTTGGCGTAGAAATCATACAAATGAAAGATTTTGACCTTAATCAACTTCCAGAGTTTACAAATCCAATTTATTTGTCCTTGGATATTGACGCACTAGACCCCGCTTTTGCTCCTGGGGTTTCGCATCACGAACCGGGAGGCCTAAGTACCAGAGAAGTTTTAGGCATTATTCAACATATCAAGGTCCCTATTCTTGGAGCTGATATTGTAGAGTATAATCCAACAAGAGATATTCAAGACATGACCGCAATGCTAAGTGCAAAGTTGCTCAAGGAAATTGCAGCAAAGATGTTGCAAAAATAGGTGCTAACGAAGTGGTGTCTGATACAGTAAGTATTAGACTGCAGTACTACACAAGAACTATTCAGTGAGAAACCCTAACTAAAGTAAGTGTATATTGCCTTTGATTTTTGAACTTGAGTTTGCGCTTACACTTTGCACTCTCTAGCCATCTGGGTGCATAAAGGCTTGCTTCCCTAAAAGTACATCCTCTGATTCTACGCGATCTTCATCGGGTACACAGCAATCTACCGGGCAAACTGCTGCACATTGTGGTTCTTCATGAAAGCCCATACACTCGGTACACTTATCAGGAGAAATATAATAGATTTCATCGCTAATAGGCTCTTGAACTGCATCGGCGTTGACAGCCTTTCCGTCAGGCAAAACAACATCGCCTTTCAAAGACGTGCCATCGCTATAACGCCATTCATCAGCCCCTTCATAAATTGCGGTATTCGGGCACTCAGGCTCACAAGCCCCACAATTGATACATTCATCCGTTATTATAATTGCCATAATCTCTTTTTCAATTTAATCTAGAACTCATTTCATCATGTACTTATTGCACGCGCTTAAATCAATTCAATAGCCGTATTTTTGCACAAAGGTAAACCCTAGTCTAATTTTCAGCAAATATAATGACGCTACATAAATCAATTTTAGAAGCTTTTGTTAAACTTGGGCAATTTCTCCGTGATTTCTGCAATGCGAACAGTGAAGATGGTGAATGGCATACTGCGTTTACCGAAGCTATCACTTTAGCCAAGCACCATAACGGTTGGTTTACCAAAGAAAATATTCATTACGCTTTAGAAGGATGGGGCGAACTCCTTACAGATGAAAAGCTTTACAACTGGCTTTCTAGCTATAATTTAGAAAGTAACCACCCTAAAACAGTGGCCATTATTATGGCTGGCAATATCCCTCTGGTCGGATTTCATGATTTTCTATCCGTTTTACTTACCGGAAATAACGTTTTAGCCAAACTTTCTAGTAATGACAAAATTTTACTTCCTACCATAGCACAATACCTAATGGCCGTTGAACCTCTACTAATAGAAAGAATATCTTTTACTGAAGAAAAGCTTGAGCATTTTGATGCCGTAATAGCTACAGGTAGCAACAATACCGCCCGATATTTTGAACAATACTTCTCAAAGAAACCGAATATCATTCGTAGAAATAGAAATTCTGTAGCGGTGTTGACTGGCAATGAATCTCCTGAAGAATTGGCCGCTCTAGGTGAAGATATTTTTCGTTATTACGGGCTAGGGTGCAGAAACGTATCGAAGCTCTTTGTTCCTGAAGGGTATGATTTTGATGCCTTCTTTAAAGCAATTTATGACTACAATCCGATCATACAACAGGCAAAATATGCCAACAATTACGACTATAACAAGGCAGTGTATTTGATGAGTGAATTCAGCATTTTGGAAAACGGATTCCTTATGCTCAAGGAAGATGAAAGCTACGCCTCCCCTATCGCTTCTGTTTTTTACGAGACCTATAGTACAATTGAAGGGCTTCAGAAAAAGTTGAAGAAGGATGAGGACAAAATACAATGTGTAGTTGCAAACAATTTAACGGAGCATGAGGTGTCTTTTGGCACGACTCAAAGACCGCAATTGAACGATTATGCCGATAGTGTTGACACTGTTGACTTCCTGTTAAAAACATCACAGATTTAATAGCAATTGTATAGGGATGTTTTCCTATAATTTTATGACCTTTAGGGCCTTAAATTATAACCAGAATTGACCTAATTCAGAACAAGCATGAAGAAACACAATTTTAGCGCAGGACCCTGTATCTTACCTCAAGAAGTATTATTGAAAGCATCTGAATCTGTAATGGATTTCAATGGTTTGGGATTATCCTTGGTTGAGATTTCGCACCGCAGTAAAGACTTTGTTGAGGTTATGGAAACCGCCCGATCTTTGGCCTTAGAGCTTTTAGGCCTTGAAGGAAAAGGTTATAAAGCATTGTTTTTACAAGGGGGTGCCAGCATGGAATTCTTGATGGTCGCCTATAACTTATTAGAAACCAAAGCGGGATATTTAAATACCGGTACTTGGAGTGACAAGTCAATCAAGGAAGCGAAGCTTTTTGGAGAAATTATTGAAGTTGGGTCTTCCAAGGATGAAAACTTCAAGTATATCCCTAAAGGATATACGGTTCCTTCAGGTTTAGATTATTTACACCTGACTTCGAACAATACGATTTTCGGTACCCAGATAAAGAAATTTCCAACTACAGATGCTCCGCTGGTTTGCGATATGAGTTCCGATATCTTTTCGAGACAATTGGACTTCAGTCAATTCGATTTGATTTATGCCGGAGCTCAGAAAAATATGGGTCCAGCTGGAACGACTCTTGTTGTGGTAAAAGAAGCTATTTTAGGCAAGGTTGCACGTCAAATTCCTTCCATGCTTGATTATCAGGTACATATTGGTAAAGATAGTATGTTCAATACACCCGCGGTATTTCCGGTATATGTATCTATGTTAACCATGCAATGGTTAAAAAATATGGGTGGTATAGCAGCCATTGAAGAAATCAATGAAAAAAAATCTAGACTGTTGTATTCTGAAATTGATTTGAGTCCAGTTTTTGAAGGTTATGCCAATAAGGAAGACCGTTCGCACATGAATGCAACTTTTAACATTACCGATGAGAAATTGAAAGACACATTTGACGAAATGCTGAAGCAAGCTGGCATAAACGGCCTGAACGGTCACCGCTCGGTTGGCGGTTACAGAGCCTCAATGTACAATGCCTTATCGTTGGAAAGCGTTGGTGTTTTGGTAGATGTAATGAGTGAAATGGAAAGAAAAGCATAAAGATGAAAATATTAGCAAACGACGGCGTATCACAATCAGGCATAGCGGCTTTAGAAAAAGAAGGTTTTGAAGTTTTGACCACTACCGTTGCTCAAGAGCAGTTAGTAAATTTTATTAACGAAAATAATATCGTTGGACTCCTGGTGCGAAGTGCCACCAAGGTGCGTGCCGATATTATCGATAATTGCCCAAGTCTTAAGTTAATTGGCCGAGGAGGTGTTGGTATGGATAATATCGATGTAGCTTATGCTAAGGAAAAGGGGTTGCATGTTATCAATACGCCGGCTGCTTCGTCTGAATCGGTTGCTGAATTGGTATTTGCACATTTGTTTGGTGGGGTTCGTTTTTTACATGACGCCAACCGCAACATGCCTTTAGATGGTGATAGCAAATTCAAGGAGTTGAAAAAGGCATATGCCAAGGGCGTCGAATTAAGAGGAAAAACGCTAGGCGTAGTTGGTTTTGGCAGAATAGGTCAAGCCACTGCTAAAATAGCCTTGGGGGTGGGTATGAAAGTTGTTTATTCCGACCCATACATAGCAGAGGCCTCGGTAAACGTTCCCTTTTTCGACGGGCAGGCTGTTTCTTTTAATTTCAAAAGTATATCAAAGGAAGACGTACTGAACCAGGCTGATTTTGTTACTGTTCACGTTCCTGCTCAAAAGGAATACGTTATCGGCAAAGCCGAATTTAACCTTATGAAAGATGGGGCAGGTATTGTAAATGCTGCAAGAGGTGGGGTTATTGATGAAGTTGCGTTAATAGCGGCATTGGAAAATGGAAAACTGTCGTTTGCGGCCTTGGATGTTTTTGAATCGGAACCAAATCCTGAAATAAAAATCTTGATGCATCCAAATATTTCCTTGACTCCGCACATCGGGGCCGCAACTGGAGAGGCGCAAGATCGCATTGGTTTAGAACTCGCTACTCAAATAGTTGCCTTGTTGAAATAATCATTATTTAGACCTTTGGTCTATTATATAAGGTACTTTTTGTACATTACACACCAAATTTTTAAACACTAATTGAAATGTCAGGATTACTAGATTTACTCAACAGCCCAATGGGCAAACAATTAATAAGCGGCGTAGCTGGTCAAACTGGGCAACCAGAAAGTCAGACTGGTGATGTGCTTAGCATGGCAATGCCTTTACTTTTAGGCGCTATGAAAAAAAATGTGGCTACTCCCCAAGGTGCTCAGGGTTTAATGAGTGCTTTGTCTAACAAACACGACGGCAGTATCTTAAACGATCTAGGTGGCTTGTTTGGTGGTGGTGTAGATGAAGCCGTTACCAATGATGGTGCTGGAATATTAGGACATCTTTTTGGCGGTAGTCAAAGCAATGTTCAGAACGCATTAAGTCAGAAATCAGGAATGGATGCAGGGGCTATTGCCAACATCTTAAAGATTGCTGCTCCCATAGTAATGGGCTTTATCGGAAAGGAAACGAGACAGCAAAACGTTCAAGATGCTAACGGAATGAATAGTCTACTTGGAGGTTTATTAGGTGGTCAGCCCCAACAAAACCAGAGCTTAATAACTACTTTGCTAGATGCAGACGGCGATGGTAGCATTTTAGACGATGTTGCTGGTATGGTTATGGGCGGAGGCCAGAAGAAAAGCGGAGGCCTTGGCGGACTGCTTGGAGGCTTGTTCGGAAAATAAATTTTCAAACATATGTTTAAGGAAACCGTCTGCCAGAAGGTAGGCGGTTTTTTCGTATCTTGAGTGTATGAAAAAGATACTTATAGCTCTTTATAGCTTGGTGCTTGTAATACTCATTGCTAGCTGCGGCAGCACCCAAGAAACAGTTGATGTATCCGATATAACGGATGCTGAAAAAGAAGCATTTAGTCAAACAGAAGGCGATACTATAAAAATTTCTAGTGATGAAACCGAGTATGAAATCATCATCATAGAACCTGGCTTCAACATTTGGCTGAGTAGTATAGCGCGTATGCCAGGCTATTATTCACAAGGCTTTTTGGAGACCCGTAACCAGATCATGGTTACGAACTGGAATCAGCGTGTAATGCAGCCTAACAGGTTCAATCCAGATTTGTATCAACTGCCAATCAATTATGAGTCAAACATTGATTATGGTTACGAAGTAAATTACAAACTCTATAATTACTTCATTTATTTTCAACGTAAATACCGACAGCGCTTAGGGCCTTTTGTGGTAAGAATATAAAGTTGCTCACTATATTTGCACGGTAAGATCTAATGCATGCAAAAGTTTAAAGAACGCTGGCAAATACAAGAAAACTGGCAACTTGTATTCCCCTTTCTCGGTATCACCGGAATTCTCTATAGTGCTTACAAATTGGCCAAAATCTTAACCAAGGACATCAACTTCTTTCTTACGGTAAGTGTTGCTTTGGTAGTATCATACCTTCTAGTAAAGCTTTGCCTATTTATATTTAAAAAACTAGAAAATAAATGGGTAGTGCAATATAGATGGGAGATGATTCGCATCTTCTTAGTATTTGCCATTACCGGTAGCTCGAGCGTTCTAGTGGGTAGGCCTATTGTAAAATTTTTGGGAATCAACCAAGAGAATCTAAATGCTTTCCTTTACTGGTTTTTATTCATCAGCGTAAGTTTGATTTTCTATCAAATTTTGTTAGTTTTTTTCGGATGGCTCTTCGGCCAATTTCAGTTTTTCTGGGAATTCGAGAAGAAAATGTTACGGCGTATGGGTGTTGGATTCCTCTTTAAAGAAAAATAGTTAGGCTTTCTTTAACAAGATATTCTTAGAGTTTGCTTATTTTCGTGCCGTGCATAAAAAGAGTTTTCTACATATCATCGCATTTTCTTTTTTGGCGTTAATGCTTTTCAAAGTATCTGCCGCACATGTATACAGTCATCAAGAGGCTGATATTGATACCATAGAAAATTGTAAAATATGTGATGTTGCTGTTGAAAATCAGGAGGCTGAATTTGTTGTTTCTAATGTTATTTCCTTAGAAACACCGGTGCAAACTCCCTTCCCAAAGGAGAATTTAATTTACCTCCCGCAAACAGATTCTTCAAAATTAGTACACTTTCGCCTATTTGGTAGGCCTCCCCCCTTTGTTGGTTAAGTCTTCGTACCAATGAATTGTACTAAAAGTCGCGCATTGACTTTTAGTTGAAATAAGTGTAATCGTATTCAATGAAACTTCTTTTCGTTATTCTAGTTGCCTTTTTATTTGGCAATTTCATATCAGCACAAGACTGCGACGCTATCCTTTTAGGCGAAGTGGTAGATTTTCATGACAATACGCCTTTAGAAAACGCCACCATCAACGTGACCGCAAAAGACCTTTCTACGACTTCCGATAAATCTGGAAAATTCAATTTCCAAAACCTTTGTGACGGAGTATTAGAATTGGAAATCTCACATCCAGATTGCAAGTCAAAATTCGTTACCGTCACTATAGCAGGAGATACCTATCAAAA
This sequence comes from Maribacter sp., assembly GCF_039974175.1. GTDB lineage: Bacteria > Bacteroidota > Bacteroidia > Flavobacteriales > Flavobacteriaceae > Maribacter_C. The sequence continues at coordinate 578,473 of NZ_JBDWJN010000010.1, read as the reverse complement.
GATTCGTATTGAACATCACCTAGAGGAGTTAGATGAAGTTAAGGTTGTTGGAGATGTAAGGAAAAACACCAATTCAAGCCAAGAGGAAAAACTATCACAAGCTGAACTTGAAAAATTCAGTGGTAATAGTTTGGGTGATGCTTTAAAGCAAATCACCGGAGTTTCCTCTCTGAATACGGGAGCCAATATCGTTAAGCCTGTAATTCAGGGCCTTAACGGTAGTAGAGTTCTTATTCTCAACAACGGCGTTCGTATGCAAGACATGGAATGGGGCGAAGAGCATGCCCCCAATGTCGATATCAATTCAAATCAAGACATTAGTGTTATCAAGGGTGCAGGAGCGTTAGAATATGGGGGTGATGCCATTGGCGGGGTCATTGTTCTAAAACCTTTGCCCATCGTACGAACCGACTCCCTATTTGGAAAAACGCAACTCAACCTTTTTTCAAATGGTCGTGGTGGAAATGCAACCACATCTTTGGTAAAGTCTTTCAACTCTGGAATGTACATCAAGGCTCAAGGTTCATATAAACTTCTAGGTGACCTTGAAGCGCCTGATTATCTGCTTTCAAACACTGGTATTCGAGAAAAAGGGGTTTCCATCAATATTGGAAAACGTGATTTTGTTCAGGGTTGGGAAGGGTATTATTCCTTTTTTGATGCGGATATCGGAATTTTAAGAGCTTCTCATATTGGTAATATTGACGACCTTATTACATCTATAAACAGTCAGCAGCCCGATATCATTAATGATTTTTCATACGACATCGAGAGACCTAATCAAGAGGTCACCCATCATTTGGCGAAGTTGAATTATTACAGACGTTTTACAGGATTTGGGAAGTTGAATGTGCAATATGATTTTCAGAGCAACAGACGATTTGAATATGATATACGGGTAGGTGATGATGCCAACAAAGCTTCGTTAGATTTAAAGCTGACGACCCATACTTTTTCGTCAACGGTGCAATTGGATTCAAAAGAAGGACTCGAAGTCAAAATAGGTGTTTTGGGGAGATTTCAAACAAATTTTGCCAATCCGGCAACGGGCGTACGCCGATTGATTCCTGATTATGACAAATATGACTTTGGCGCTTTTGCGATTGGCGAATATGAGATTGGGGCTGATGTCACTCTTGATGCAGGTGTTCGTTATGATTTCAGTCGTGTCGATGCCAAAAAGTTCTATCGCACCTCACGCTGGGAAGAACGCGGTTATGATGTGGAGTTTGCTGATTTGGTGCGCGATGACCTTGGTACGCAATTATTGGTGAATCCTGTTTTTGATTACCATAATATATCTGCAATGGCTGGCCTACAGTACGATTTGCAAAACGACCAACTGCTTCGATTTAATTATGCTTTGGCGCAAAGGGCACCAAATCCGTCAGAATTGTTTAGCGATGGGTTACACCATTCCGCAGCGCGCATAGAATTGGGAGATTTGCGTATACAAAGCGAGACCTCTTCGAAGATTTCGGCATCTTATGAGCTAAATTCTGAGCGCTGGGGTTTCACTTTTGCACCCTACCTCAATCTCATCAACGATTTTATTCTCTTGGAACCCGATGGCGTAGAATTTACCATACGTGGCGCTTTTCCAGTGTGGTCGTATCGTCAGACAAATGCCCAGTTGGTGGGAATTGATTTTTCAGTGTATAGCAATTGGACGTCGCAGATTAGGTCGGATCATCAATTTTCTTGGGTAAGAGGAACAGATACGACTATAGATATTCCATTGATCAACATACCGGCGGCTAGTACGCGTAATAGCATTTCTTATACAAATTCAGATTGGAATGACTTTAGCATTAGCCTAGAAAGCCAATTTGTTTTTGAACAGGGGCGTTTCCCTGATAATATTACCGTTTTCTCCCCCCAGCAACAACAAGAAATAGCATTGGATATCAACACCCCTCCACCCAGCTATCATTTATTATCTCTAGATATTTCAAATAAGTTGACCCTATTCAAGGATAATGACCTTAGTGTAGGGCTCAGAGCCACCAATTTACTAAATACTAATTATCGTGATTACCTAAATCGTCAGCGCTATTTTGTCGATGATTTGGGCAGAAACATAAGTTTACGAATTCTTTATAACTATTAATTTAAATTTTTAAAAATGAAAAAGACCCTATTATTTATCAACCCATCAGTTTTTAAATCATTGCTGCTTTTGGGAAGCCTTTTTTTCCTTCAAGTATCCTGCTCAGATGATGATAACGATCCTGTTGCGGTAGACGAAGAAGAAGTGATAACCACAATGAACGTTACACTCACAGCTACTGGAGCCGCCACAATTACACTTCAATCACAAGATTTGGATGGTGACGGACCTAACGCCCCTGTAATAGATATTTCTGGAAATCTAGCTGCAAATACCACCTATTCAGGTGCCATTGAATTGTTGAATGAAACAGAAAGTCCGGCAGAGGATATCACTGCTGAGGTAGCCCAGGAAGATGATGAGCACCAGTTCTTTTTTACTACATCGGGTGCGGTAACCGCAGTTACCTATTCCGATCAAGATGGAGATGGAAATCCTTTAGGCCTCAGTTTCGAACTTACCACAGGAGATGCAGGTAGTGGTAGCTTACAGATTACATTACGTCACGAGCCTAAAAAACCAAATGATGGTACGCTTACTGATGCTGGTGGGGAAACGGATATTGCTCAGAGCTTCTCTTTGACCGTAGAGTAGTCAATACCAAAAATTGTATTTTTATAAAAAGGGTAAAGAACCAAGTGAATCTTTACCCTTTCTTTATTTCAGAAATAAGTTGTTGGGTTACCTCCCCTTAGTGCGCCAAAAACCGTGAATAAGCTGCTGACCAAAGGTTTTTGGAAATTTATCATCTCCTTTAAAACCCAGTTCAATTTTGCCACCATCTTCTGGAATGTAATTCGTTTTGAAAATATAGTCCCATAGGCTTAGGCTAATAGCAAAATTTACACCCTTGCTCCGCTCTTCAGGAAGTGTATAGGCATGATGGTATAAATGCATTACCGGGTTGTTCAAAACATACTTCAGCGGCCCAAATGTGAGTTTGATATTGGCGTGATTAAGATGTCCGATTGAAATGGCTGCAAAATGAACTATATAGGCCTGCTCTGGCTCAAAACCTCCTAAAATCATAACTCCGAAGGTCTTTAAGGGTTTGTAAAGAATATTTTCCATCCAATGATATCGTAGATGCGCCGCAAAACCCATTTCCTTAACAGAATGATGTACTTTATGAAACTTCCATAAGAACTCAAAGCGGTGCAGTAGAGTATGTGTAAACCATTGCACAAAATCTAATACGATAAAGAAAATCACCAATTGCACAACGGCTGGCAAGGATGCCAAATCAATGATTGCCAAAGATTTTGAAGTAATACCTATATCTGCAAACAACAACTCTAAAAGTTTGTAAACACCACTTACCACAATAGCAAAAATGAAGAAGTTGAAGAACATGTAAAATGCATCTAACCAAAAATCTTTTCTAAAAATAGATTGCTCCTTTCTCCAAGGGAATGCAATCTCTAGCCCCCATACAATAAGGGAAATCAATATCAACCCCCAGAAATAGTTGGTATACCAGGGTACTTCAAACAAGATGGATTTCCAGGTCCAATTTAGGGTTCCAAGAAATGAATTTGCAAAGGCTTCTATATATCTTTCCATAGCTAATATGAGTTGTGCTACTACTTCATCACTGAGGTAACACTGTCTTTTTCAATAGGTAAATCTTTAAAATAACTCCACTCAGACCATGAGCCATCATAGTTTTTTACGTTGGTATAGCCTAACAACTCTGTCAGCACAAAAGTTGTATGCGCAGAGCGAACACCTGTATGACAATAGGTAACCACTAAATTATTCATATTCGTCCCTGCCCTAGCATAAATTTGCTCTAAGGCTGCCCTTGATTTGAATTTTTTAGTAGTTTTTGCTTCTATGGCCTGCATCCAGTCGATATGCACACTGTTTGGGATTCTTCCGGCTCTTTGGGCACCCAATTTCTGTCGCTTTCCCATGTACTCGTCAACCGTTCTGGCATCTATCAGAACCAAATTCAGCTCATTTAAATAATATTCAAGTTGTTCTTTATCAATACAATAGCTTCTTGAAGGCGCAGCAGGAAATGTAAATTTCGAAGGTATAACCTTAGGTATTTCCTCGTCTAAAAGACCTTGGTTTTCGTTCCATGCCGATAAGCCGCCATTCAGCAGCTTCACATTATCGAAGTTATGTGTTTTTAAAACCCACCACAAGCGAGCAGCATCACATAAACCTCTATCATCATAGATAATTACGATATCACTTCGATGAATTCCCAAATTGGAAAGGGTCGCTTCAAGCGCTTCTTTATCGGCCATAATGCCCTTGTAAGGGTAGGTCTTATTTTCAATATCTGGTCGCCAAAGATGTAAAGCGCCAGGTATATGACCTTTTTTGTAGTCCGCCGTTTTTCTGAAATCGATGACTTTTATTTCCGTGTCATGTAAAATGGGCTGTAAGTCTGCTACTTCAATTAAATGTTTAGTGCTGTGATAGCCTAAGGAATTTAAAGGCTGAGAAAGCGTTTTTGTTTCCGATATTTCTTTACAGGAAAACAGGGTAAAAATTAAAACAATAGCTATGCTAGTTCTGTAATTCATACCATTCTACATCTTTTAGCCCTGCTCTTCTTCCCTTGTCAATAATGGGATAGTTCTTCACCAGATAATCTATAATGATTGCTTCATTATCGCCCAAATCCCATAGGTTTTGGGTTTTCTGCATCCAATCTATTGTCGATTTCCAACGATCGGCATCCATTCGATTTTGAATGACGAGTTGTGCAGAATGACAGCTGGTGCAGTTATTCACGGTTTCCTGCATGCCGGGGGCGTCAATGAAACCGGTACGCACATGGATTCCGTTTTCAATTCGATTTGGGTCGTCTGGGTCTAGTTCGACTTCTACCAAATCGGTTTTTGGCTCACCAAAAAAATAAATGCTCGTGATTGCAGCTATGACTACCAATGCACTTACAACTATGATTATTCGATAAGAGCCCCTAATGCCTTTTGAGAGATTTTCCTCGTCCATTGATAATACCTATTTATAGCTTTTTGACAATTGGGTTAAAACCTTTATTGCCCTTTCTGATTCCTTTTTATTTACAAAAATATGGTCATGATAATATCCGGCAATTACATTACAAGCAATACCGTGTTTCGCCAATTCATTTGAAAACAAAGCGGTTAAGCCTACTGCTTCTAATGACGAATGCACCTGTAATGTAATCCATGATGCCACGAACTCATATTCTAATTTCAGTGCGTCTGCCTTAGTGCGTTCTAAAATGAGCGTAGTACCCTCTTCTTCTTTAAACAAACCTATGGTTTCTATGCTGTCTAATTTACTAGCGTCTTTGATCGTTACAAATACATAATCTCCCAAATTTAGTTTTGGGGTCATTCGTTGTATCAGCTTTGTAAGATTAACTTCGCCGCTCAACCTAAGTAATTTTTATCGCTATTCTATGACAGGCATTGTTCAGATACCCTTTCGGATTCCATCCGGGCAATAACATCGGTTGGGCCGTACCTCGTGAATCAGTAGCCCTAGCCCATACTTCATAGTAGCCTTCTTTTGGAAAACTCACAGATGCCGAAAAATGTTGCCATGCTAGTCGATTTGAAGGTTTTTCCAAAGCACAACGCTTCCAGGTCGAACCGAAGTCGATGGAGTATTCCATTTTTGCTACTTCCAATTCTCCGGCCCATGCATGGCCTCGAATATTCAATTGCTTGCCCTTTTTCAAGATGGCACCCGACATCGGATAGGTAATCAATGATTTCACCGGCATTGATTCTATAATACACATATCTTCATCGGCAACCTTCTCTCCTGGTCCAACAGGTTTACAAGGAACGCGATATGACGTGCCTCCCATCTTCGGTCCATCATGCTCTTTGTTTCTAATACTAATTCGATTTACCCATTTTCCAGAAACAGAAGCGGGCCATCCACCGGCAACCAATCGCAAGGGATAGCCATGTGCCAATGGTATATCTTCGCCATTCATTTGGAAAGCCAAAAGGGTTTCATCTTGCAATGCTTTTGCCATAGGAGCCCCTCTTGAAATAGGTTCTTTCTCTGGGTTACGACTTAAATGAATATCTGCAGCGTGATAGCCAATATATACGGCATCGGCTTTTATACCAGCATCCTCAAGAACATCACGCAGTCGAACCCCTGTCCAGTTGGCACAGGAAACAGCCCCTATAGTCCATTGATTCCCTTTCGCTGGAGGGTCGAATTCGCTTCTACCGTTTCCTCCGCACTCCAAGGTCAGCTGATAGGTATACAATTCAAACTTAGATTTCAAGTCTTCAAGGGTATACGATTTCTGCTCTTTTACCGATTCGCCATCGATAGTTAAGGTCCATGTTTTCGCATCCGGCTTGTCAGGAATAATTCCATTATTACGAATGAACATGTATTTATTGGGGGTAATCTTGTCATCCAACAAATGGGCTTTTGCTTCGATATTCCAAGGTTTATTATTTAAAACCGTCATTCTTGTATCCTTAGAAAACAATTGGAAAGGATCTGGTTCTTGAAGCGCCAAAGGTGTGTAACCTTTAGGCATAGTCGCACCCAAAACAATATCGGTTCCCAGTAGGGTTGTCATTGATGCCAAAACTGTTTTTTCAATAAAAAAGCGTCTTTTCATATCTTCAATTTCCAGTTAGTTGAATTAAAATTACAATCAAATAGTAAGCAAGTCGGTAACTAATGTTACAATACCTGAAAAATACAATTTTTACATTTGATATATGAGGTCAAAACTTTTCAAACTGCTTTTGGTATGTATACTATGTGCTTCCATAGTAACAGTCATCGTTTTGGCCGTAGAACATTTAAATTAAAATTATGAAGAAAAATATGGGCGGTACAGACCGCATTATCCGTTTTATTGTTGCTGCCATAATTGGCGTATTATTTTACATGAACATCATTGAAGGTACGCTGGCATACGTATTGCTTGCCCTTGCAGGAGTATTTGTCTTGACAAGCTTTGTAAGTTTTTGCCCTTTGTACGCCTTGGTAGGATTAGACACTTGCAAAGTAAAGGCGAAGAACTAGTCTACATCTATGATGCTTTCTTTCTTGGCACCTTTGAATATATAGGTGTACACCCACATGATCGTGAACATCGGAATGATATCTAAACCAGGCAGTATTTCTTCGACAAAGGTCACCGCCCCCGCGGCCTGACCTGCTCTGCCTTTATACATTCGTGTCATTAGCCACGCGGCGATAGGCGCCCATATAATATCGGAAAAGTCGCCAATGAATGGAATGGCGAAAGAAAGCATCCCTATGGCATCAAATAACAGTCCGTAAAAGAGGTTTTTGTATTTTGAGTCTTTTGTTTTTGACATAATTAAAATTAAGTATTCCTTGCAGAATAGAATCAATTCCAATGCCAAAAATAATTTTCTGGGCCAAAATCAGTTGCTAACACGTACGCCAGCGCCGTTGTTGGATGTTTTTATTACCGTCTGCACCGATTTATACAAGACCTGACTGCCTTTCGTAGTACTCATAATCAGGGTATTGAAGTCAATATTTGATAAATTTACGAGCGCTTTGTTCTCAGCAGAAACGACAAGTGTTGGTACTCTTGAAAATTCTTCATCCATTGTCAATTCTCCACCATTAACTAATGCAAGCACTTGTATTGTTGGCATATAAACTGTAACGAGAATGCCCTCGTAATTGCGGTCTATACTTGCTGATCTAAGTTTTAAGGTTGAATCTTCTAGGTCTAATTGTATGGTGGAGCTCAGGTAAGAATCACCAGTCACCACCGCCTTATAGGATTCGGATTTTACAATATGTATTTTGGCGTTGATAGTGCTCTTTACACCCTCAAACCGATCGAATAGCTGCGGTTTTTGGCTAAATGAGCAAACAGAAAAAAATAGAAAAATGGCAATCGATAATTTTGTCATAACACACGATTTTAGGTTCTGTATCATAGAGACCCAAAATCTGATCAAAGGTTACACCAAGAAAAAAAATTGCCTTTAATTATTTACGCTAAATCTGAACTGATCAATTTTAAAAATTCATTTCGCGTTTCAATTTTCTCAAATTGCCCTCGAAAACCAGAAGTAGTCGTTACGGAGTTTTGCTTTTGCACGCCACGCATCATCATACACATGTGAGCAGCTTCGATTACTACGGCGACACCTTTGGGCTTCAAGGTGTCATTGATGCATTCTAAGATGTCGTGCGTGAGCCGCTCTTGTACTTGTAAGCGACGGGCGAAAACATCAACAATTCTAGGTAGCTTACTAAGGCCTACTATTTGCCCATTCGGAATATAGGCAATATGCGCCTTGCCAAAAAAGGGAAGCATATGGTGCTCACACAAGGAGTATAATTCGATGCCTTTTACGATTACCATGTCGTCATAATCTTCTTTGAACATGGCACCTCTCAAAATCTCAGCAGCGTCTTGTTGGTATCCTTGGGTCAAAAACAACATCGCTTTTGCTGCCCGTTCTGGTGTTTTTAAGAGACCTTCTCGGGCTACGTCTTCTCCTATTTCTTCTATAATGGAGGAGTAGCGCTCTCTAACTTCATCGGTTATTTCTAAGTTGTATTCTTCTAAATTTTGGTATGGTGCCATCTAATGTATTTTGTTTATTCTTTTTCTATAATAGCTAAACAAATTTAAGCAATATTCTTTTGTTTCCATAAAATTATGATTTAATTAACCCATGGGCAGTTTTTCAAGCTTCTTATACCATATGGAACGCTAAAGCATGCTGCAACATCTATTTCAATTGAATTTACGCTATTTAAGTCTGACAATAGCAGGTGTTTGATGGGCAATTTAAAGATAGGTTACAAAATCGATACTGTTTTAAGGGTTAAAACTAATACATTATCAAGGCATTCACGGGTCCAATAGATTTCTCAATTTTGCTATGTCAACCCTAATGTTTACTTTCATCCCTGAAAAATCGGAAGCATGATAAAAGCCTCAAATATTGAAAAATTTTATGGGGAACTCCAAGTTTTAAAGAGAGTTGATTTACATATCAAAAAGGGTGAAGTAGTATCTATTGTTGGAGCTTCAGGAGCTGGCAAGACCACCTTACTTCAAATTTTAGGAACTTTAGATGTACCAACCAATAAGAATAAGAGTCAATTAATTATTGATAACACTCAAGTAACCGATCTTTCTGACAAAGCATTAGCTAAGTTTAGAAACGAACACATCGGTTTTATTTTTCAATTTCACCAATTGCTTCCTGAGTTTACGGCATTAGAAAACGTATGTATTCCTGCTTTTATTAAAAAAACGCCAAGAAGCAAAGCGGAAACCAGAGCTAAGGAACTGCTAGATTTTTTAGGGCTTTCGCACCGATATGACCATAAACCCAACGAGCTTTCTGGTGGCGAGCAGCAGCGTGTTGCTGTTGCAAGGGCTTTGGTCAATAGCCCTTCGGTAATTTTTGCTGATGAGCCCAGCGGAAATTTAGATTCTGAAAGCGCAGATAGGCTGCATCAGTTGTTTTTTGAGCTCCGTGATAAATTTGGGCAAACCTTTGTCATTGTTACCCACAATGAGCAACTGGCTGATTTGGCAGACCGTAAACTGGTGATGGTAGACGGCTTGATCACGGGCAAAGAAAAAGTTGTAGCCACTACTTAGATATCCTTTTATGCTGCTAGAAGTCTGGAACTTTATTAAAAATCCAATCTACGAAGAAGATGAAAACAAAGACTCTAAGTATCGTATACTAGTGATGTCTAGATTGCTGATGATTGCTTTGGTTATCAGCATCCTCTTAGGGGGAATTATTGGCGTAGTGGAGACCTCCTTTGGTCTCGATTTTGGAAAACATGCTATCGAAGGGGCCCTGGAAAAATTTTCTCCTTGGTTCTTGGTATTTGCTGCTGTGGTGCTCGCCCCCCTACTAGAAGAATTTATCTTTAGAGGACCCATGATATTTTTTAAAGACCAGCCCTATTTTCGATATATCTTTTACGGCTTGACCCTAATTTTTGGATTTTATCACATTACCAATTTTGAAATAACAACCACCATTCTATTGCTCTCACCTTTGTTAGTTGCCCCTCAAATTAGTGTAGGTGCCCTGCTTGGTTTTATTCGCGTACGTTTCGGATTATGGTGGGCAATTTTTCTGCACGCAGCATATAATCTACTTTTGGTAGGGCCAATTTTAGTGTTGCAAATTCTAGATATCTCATTAGAATGACCCAAGGTGAACTCAAAGAATTTCTAGACGCCAAGGTGGAACAATACAACCACCCGAGATTTCTCGAAAGCGACCCCATACAAATCCCGCACCGCTTTTCAAAAAAGGAAGATGTTGAGATAAGTGCCTTTCTTACCGCGACTATCGCTTGGGGAAATCGCAAAAGTATCATCAATAATGCACAGCGGATGATGGCGCTTTTAGACCATTCTCCTCATGATTATGTGCTCAACCATACCGAGCTTGATTTGGAAAAGCTTTCGGGTTTTGTTCATAGAACGTTTAATGATTTAGATTTCAAATACTTTATCAGAAGTTTAAAAAATATATACCTAAATCATAAGGGACTAGAAGGTGTTTTTGCAGCCAACAACAATCTGCAATCGATGCAACCTGCTATCTCAGCATTTAAAGAAATCTTCTTCGAATTACCTCACCAACAACGAACTACAAAACATGTCAGTGACCCTTTAAAGGGTTCGGCTGCCAAGCGCATAAATATGTTTTTACGGTGGATGGTTCGCGACAGCTCGAGCGGGGTAGATTTTAGACTTTGGAAATCCATATCGCCTGCAATGCTCTCTTGCCCACTCGATGTTCATTCTGGCAATGTCGCCCGTAAGTTGAACTTGCTTAAACGCAAACAAAACGATGCCAGAGCTGTGACGGCCTTAGATAAAAATCTTCGAAAACTAGACCCAAAAGATCCAGTCAAATATGACTTTGCACTCTTCGGTCTTGGTGTTTTCGAAAATTTTTAAAAATGGCACCAACTAAAGCGCATCCAATACTTCTTGTGGCAACAATACTTTGTCGACAATATGTATCACGCCACTAAGTACTTCTAAATCTATATCGATCACTTTTGACGTCGCTGTTGTTTTGTCTAAAATATAAATACCAGAGTCTAATAACACACCTAGTTCTTCGCCTTGAAAGGTATTTAATATTTGGTTGTTTGTGAAATCTGCCGCTTTCAGACTCTCATTCTCAACACAATGATAAGCAAGTATGGTTTTTAGAAGTTGAAGACCTTCTTCACTATTAAATTGTTCAATGGTACCGTATCCTATTTCGTCAAATAAATCATAGAAGGCCTGATCTGAAGGAAAAAAGAAGGTGAACTTTTTCTCGGCCAATGCCTCAAGGTGCATTCTTTCTCGTGCCATATTAAAAAATTCAAGCGCTAATTTGAGTTGGTCTTCGTTCGACATAACAGTTTCAAAAGCAGCATGCACAGCACGCTCAACAACCGCAATTACAGATTCGGGAATCAATACACGATCCACCACATGTAGCACTCCGTTTTGGGCTGTAATATCAGTCATGATGAGGTTGATATCTAAGGTTGTAGCATCTTTCAAAACCAATTCTCCAGATGCTTCAACAACACCAAGCGTATTTTCTCCAGAAAGCGTAACCAAAGGTCCGGTGGTAAAATCAGTGGATTTAAAATTACCGGGAACTACATGAAACAATAAGATTTCACGCAGTAGGTCGAGTTCTAATTCGGTATCAAAATCTTCAAGGCTTCCAAATTCTTCTCCTAACAAGGCAAACAGATTTGTAAAATAGCCGTCAGAAGGGGCAAAAACGGTAAAGGGTCCGTCCTCATCTAAAGCGTCTAAAAGCCCCGTTAGCAATAAAGCTTCTTTGAAGAACGCAAAGCCTTCTTTTTTGGTAATTAGTGCCTTAATGGTACGTTGTGAACTATCAACAGTTTCCGTGGAAAGGCCTAAGGCTTCTGCCACATCTGCCGGGATTAAAATCTTATCAATGGTGTGAACGATACCGTTGGTCGCGCTATGGTCTACTGACACAAAATTGGCATCGACGGTTGAAGCATCGGAAATAATGAAGCCATCACCATCAGCTACTATTTCAAAGGTTTGTTCCTCATATAAGGTGCTTACACTACCCGCTTCAAGCCTTGCCGAATCAAATGCTCCTGAAATCACATGAAATTTAAGGATTCTGCTCAGTAACTCGCGCTCAATTGCACTGTCAAAATCGTCAACGCTTGAATATGCATCACCCAATAGGTCAAAAAGTTCTTGTATAGCCTCATCGGTAGGAGCAAAAACAGTAAATGCATCATCCGAATTCAAAACACTTTGAAAGTCCGCTTGAATTATGGCCTGTGATAGTGATGACAATGTTTCATCTTGGGCAATGAGTTCTATCAAATCTAGTGTGGTGTCATCTGATGGGTTTTCTATAACTTCTTCTTCTTTTGTTTCTATATTGTCTTTAATAGCATCATAGCTTATATTTTCATTCTTGGTACAAGAAGTCACGCAAAGAAATAACGCGCTTAAACAGATCGTAAGCTTCAATAAACTTTTTTTCATTTCATGGGTTTTAAATATTCGTATTCTAGTCGGTACGTATTGTTTTAGGCTTGCTCATGGCAGCTTGCCGTCTTGCATCTTGTCTATAGCTTTCTATCTATCAGAATCTGCTAAAAGAGCGGTATCCTCTTCCCTTAAGGTGAATTCCTCATCTGTCAATGATTTCATAAATGCAATCAATGCCTTAGATTCACGAGTAGAAAGATTAAGGGAGTCTGATGGTAGGGTTTGATAGGGTACATCCAACCCCATACCTTGGCCTCCTCCTACATTGTAGAAGGTGATCACTTCATCAAGTGTCTTGTATACACCGTTGTGCATATAGGGTGCAGTAAGCTCCGCGTTTCGAACGGTGGAGGTTTTGAAAAAATTACGTTTTTCCTCAACCTCATACGGTTCATATTGCCCGGGGTCATCGTCTAATACCGGATGTTCAAAACTGGCATTCTTAGGAACACCTAAATTCTCAAATTCAGTTTCCATGTATTTTGGGGGTACCGAACCATTGAAGGCAGGTGGAAAGTGACAAGTGGCGCAGGCCGCTTTTCCCATAAATAAATTAAAGCCCAAAATTTCTTCCTCGTTCAAGCTGTCTTCATAACCTTGCATATTTCTATCGAACTTAGAATCAAAGGGTGCAAGACTTCGAATGTAAGTAGCAATGGCATGACGTGCGTTGCCATTAGAAACAGTACCCGCATATAAAGAATCAAAATGCTTGGTGTACAAAGGGTTTGCCTTAATTCGCTGTTCCATGGTATTTAAGTCAAGGTGGAATTCATTTTTATCATTGACCACATTTACAATTTGGTCCTCAAGTCCAGTCGCACGGCCGTCATAGAACATTGCCTTTTGATACACCGAATAGGTCAATGTAGGGGTATTGCGCTGTAGTTCAACCTTGTTAATTCCCTGTGCCTTTTTGAGTCCATCGGTAAAGGCTTTGTCTTTGTGATGACAGGACGCACAGCTAATATTTCCTGTACTTGAAAGCGATTCGTCATTAAATAACATTCGTCCAAGTTCAATTCTTTCATCAGTAATCTCAGGTGAACGTGGTGCCGAAAACAGCCTCATATTGAAAAAATCCTTGTCGAACAAGTTAGTCGCTGTAGGATTTAGGGGGCGTGAAGTATTTAATTTTATACGCCAATCTTCGGCTGTTTTATGTATTAGATCGAGTTGTTTGTTGGTATGGTTTTTTATAAAAGAATATCTGTCAAAACTATCGAAGTCTTCGTCTTTCAAATTTCCTTTAGTTGCTTCTATCTCCTGTAGCCAAGACAGGTATAAGGCTTTGGAGGCAAACGCTGGTTCATAAATACTTACAATTTCACGAATGGTTTCATAGTTGTATATAGCTTCTTGTAGTGAATTTGATAGCATTGGTGAGTCAAAACCTGTAATTCCTTTGGTTGCAATATTGACTATTGCATCGCGAATCATTTTTAAATGATGTCTATCACGTTGTCGGATAAGAATGTGATTCTTCCGAATGTAAGGAATACGAACCTTTAAATACTCAGCAACGCGATGCACTTCTTTGTTTTCAAAACCCGCTTCGGCATACAACAGCTCTTCTAGTACCTGATAGCTTTTTGGTTTAAGCACCTTGATATCTTGGTAATCATCAATTTCAACCTTCAAGAGGTTGGGCGCATTCATCGACAAGTAGTTTTCATAGTCATAAGCCATCAACATTGGTTCTGCGCGTTTATACCATTTGCGACTCATCAAAAAGTTGGTTTTGTTTTCACCCAGTAGTTTTAGCGTATCTACTTTTTGAATGTAGAACGCAGCACTATCTAAGGTTTTGAAATAGTGATTTCTGATCGCCTGGTTGAATACTGATTCGGAATTTGATGAGGTGACGAGAGCCAATTTCTTGTCTTCCTTACTGCACGATGAAAGCATAAGAAAAACTAGTAGTAATATAAAGGTGTACTTTAACTTCATAGCAAATAGATTTTATTAGCAACCAACAAAAGGTTCCTAATAGTTCAGGAACCCTCCGTTAGTTAAAAAGTTACTAGGAACAGACTATCTTGGAAGACCGGTAATCTTAAATAAGAAAGAACCTTCTAATCGCGCTAGGTCTTCAGAAATAGCAGTAGGATCAACAAATTTCAATCCGTCAGCTCTTACAGCAGTTTCAGGCGTTGTACTATAGTTCCAACCATGAACTTGTGCACCGCCCAGAAAAGTGGGTTCGGAAGCTCCAATGATGTCAGTTACGTCAATGACTCCAGTAATTTCCCAATTGCTATCAGTAACCCCATAGCCAAGTGCCGCCGCGCCTTGTTGGTTACACTCCATTACCTCTTTTACTTCTCCTGTATTCAAATTGTACTGCCACATTTTTGCAAAGCCTGTGATAGCAGGATTTAAGTCAGCATATCCGTTTGGATCCTCCTGAACATAAGCATAGTTTTCGGTGACCAAAATGTTATCAGGTGAGTGCATTCCATCTGCCTTACCACCTTTCAAATCACCATCCATTACCACCTCTATTTTTGCATCGGCTGTTGGGTCATCAGGATTCAGGGTTAGTTTGTAAACACGCCCAAAAGTAGTACCTCTGTTAGCCAAGTCAGGGTTATCAGAACGATACCTACCCGTTGCATTGAAATACACTTCTCTATTTGCTTCTGC
The DNA here is from genome assembly GCF_039974175.1 of Maribacter sp. GTDB lineage: Bacteria > Bacteroidota > Bacteroidia > Flavobacteriales > Flavobacteriaceae > Maribacter_C. The sequence continues at coordinate 563,186 of NZ_JBDWJN010000010.1, read as the reverse complement.
TGAACCTCTTCTCCAATCGATATCCTCAATTCTTTGGAAACCAATGGCCAAGGAGTCAATACCTTCTTGATTCAACTCAGCTATTGTTCTTTCTGAAACTTCAACCCATTCTACATCATAGGTTGTTCCTTCGGCCATTCCCATCTCAAAGAGTTGTCCGCCTTCACCAATACCAGACTCTACTGGGTTCTTGCCTCTTAACACATAAAGACTTCCACCTGATAAGTCACCAAGTGCACCCACATACATAGCAAAGTGTGATTCTGGGTAGGCATTGTTGCTATCGTCATCACCCATAAAAACTACAGTTTGCCCAGGGAATGCATTTTTGCCGATTACTACGGCGTTTTCTGTAGACCATTCACCAAGCGCGGGTAATCTTTCGGCTTCGACTCTATCTTCTGTAGGACGAAAAGGATTCACCTTATAAACGCCTTTGGCATTACCGCCCCATTCACCTCCTGAAAGATACAGGGGACCAAAACCATGTTCTTCAACCGTAATGGAAGAACCAGAACACTGTGCCGTAAATGCCGTAGCGGTGGCATTCACGATGTAGTCGCCTTCCATGGGCTGCAAATCAGCATTCATTTGAATTCTGGCTATGGAATAGTCAGACTCTAAATTATTGATGAATGCATAGCTTCCGTCTCCGTTCGGATAAAGTGCAGCACCATCCATAAATGAACCATAAACAAAAGTAGAATCTGACGGTAAAATGTCAGCAGACGTCATTACCATTTTCAAATCAGCACTACTGGCGAATTCTCCTTTCAAGCTGAATACCCCATCGGGTACTACAGAGCTTGTTAAAGGGGTCATTTCTTTCTTGGGTTCGTCACCATCATCACCCCCATCACTAATAAAATCATCAATTCGGTCGCAAGAAGATGCTGTGGCTACTACCCCAGCACAAAAAAGCAATTTTTTAAGTGTTCTCATTTTGTTAACTGTTTTTAGGTTTTAAAATTTCTTTAACAAAACTAGAGAGCGAATGCGCAGAGGATATTAACTAGATGTAGCCCTTTATTTAAATTTTATTGAATTGTAGGTTAAGCGATTTACAAAAAGTTAAGGTTTTGGTTGAATTTAGATTACGGTAAGAAAACATTCAGTTAATAAATCATGAGGCGCCCAAATGCTAAGCAGCAGAAATAGAGATAGATGCGGGCATTTCTCTTTTTAAAATGTAGCTCGGCTTAAAAAGAAGAGTGTATGTTAAGAAATTGTAGACTTAACATAAGATGAAGTGAATGCATGGTTTTACGGCCTCCTAGAAGCTAATTTAGGTACTTCTTACGACTTAACAATTCCCATATTACCTAAATCCAAAGGAACGGTCTTGCCACCTTCTTTTATCGATTGGTAAATGGCCTCAACAATAATCATATCACGCTTGCCCATCTCGCCAGGCGCAAAATTGGTACTTCCTGTTTTGATATGCTTAGCAAAATCATCCATTTGCACCATTTGTTGGCTTTGATGTGGGTATTTAATTTCCTTTCCTTCTGAAGTTCTTCCGGCCAAAGGGCCATAGCTGTGACACGGATTCAATTCTGCCCATCCCCTTCTAAAGTTTACAAACAAACGATTGGCATTCGCATTGTGGCTCGTAAACATATGACCTACCACTCCATTGGGAAACTGCATTTGAGCGGTTATACTTTCATCAGTATCCTTAAAATACTCAGGTATTGTACTGAATTCTTGAGCAGAAACCGAAATCGGATTCGTTCCTGTACCATAAATATTACTTTGAATCGAATAAACACCCATATTCATGAGTGCACCGCCTCCAGAAAGTGCATAGTTCAATCGCCATTGATCGGGATTCCCACGGGAAATGTAAGCGGCGTCTGAGGAAACATAATGCACATCGCCGAAGGTCTTCTCTCTTACCAACCGCTTAATTTCATTGGTATAAGGATCAGACTGCATACGATACCCCACACTCAACTTAACCCCAGCGGCATTGCAAGCTTCGATAATGGCATCACACTCCAAAACACTAACCGCCATGGGCTTTTCGCAGATCACGTGTTTCCCAGCCTTGGCGGCACGAATGCAAAATTCAGCATGCATGCTGTTCGGTAAGACAACGTACACAATGTCAATCGCATCGTTGTTAGCTATCTTATCAAAATTCTCATAATTATAAACATTGTCTTTAGGTATGTCGTACTCTTCCATCCATTGCTTTTCTTTTGCAGGAGTTCCGGTTACTATTCCTGCCAAATAACAGTGTTTGGCATTCACTAATCCTGGTGCCAGTTGCCCCGCGCTATAACTCCCGAGCCCAACAAGGGCAATACCCAGTTTCCTTTCTTGTGCTTCTTCTCCCATTCCACAGGCCCAAGGCATTCCGGCTAACAAGGCCGAACCCGCCATTCCTTGAGTGAGTTTTCTATTAAAAGTCCTTCTGCTGATATTTGACATGATGTTCATTTTTTTGAATTCCTTATTAAAGCTACAACTATTTTTAATCGATGATTTGAATTTTTTGTTACATAAAACGCTTTATTAGGAGCGCAAAACTTGCATCTTTTTTCGCTACATTTAGCAACTGACTAATTCAATGAAATCATGAAACAACTTACTCTTTTTTTAACACTTTCGATTTTCGCTTTTCAATGTGCAACTGCTCAAGAACGCAAGCTTCCAGTTGATACTGTTATTACCACACAACATAGTGTAACCATCAATGGTACGCCTATCAATTATACGGCAAAAACAGGAACACAACCTGTATGGGATGAAATGGGCAAACCGATTGCCGCCCTACACTATACTTATTATACCCGTAATAATGTAAAAGACCGGGCTTCCCGTCCGCTGCTAATCTCCTTTAATGGTGGACCTGGTTCCGGCTCTGTTTGGATGCATTTGGCCTATACGGGTCCCCGTATTTTGAAGATAGATGATGAAGGCTATCCGGTGCAACCCTACGGTGTAAAACAAAATCCGTATTCGGTATTAGATGTTACCGATATTGTGTACGTCAACCCGGCCAATACAGGTTATAGTCGTACTATACCAGAATCAGGCAAGGAGGTAGATCGTGAAACGTTCTTCGGAATTAATGCAGATATTAAATACTTGGCAGAATGGTTAAACACTTTTGTAACCCGAAACAATCGTTGGCGTTCGCCCAAGTATATCGTTGGAGAGAGTTATGGTGGTACCCGGGTAATGGGACTATCACTAGCATTGCAAAATCAGCAGTGGATGTACTTGAATGGTGTGATCATGGTTTCTCCGGCAGATTACAAATTATACAATACAGGCGGTGCAGTTGAACATGCCATTAGTTTACCATACTATACTGCAGCGGCATGGCATCATAAGGCCTTGCCTGCAGATCTGCAAAGCAAAGATTTGTTAGCTATCCTTCCAGAATCTGAGGCCTATGCCGTTAATACATTGATTCCCGCTTTGGCCAAAGGAGGTTTTATTGGGGAAACGGAAAAGAATGCCGTGGCTGAAAAAATGGCCTACTATTCGGGCTTATCCAAGGAAGAAATTCTAGATCAGAATCTGGTAGTGCCGGTGCAATATTTTTGGAAAAATCTACTCAAAGACCGAGGGAATACTATTGGGCGACTTGATTCGAGATATTTAGGAATCGATCGCCAACTGACAGGCGTACGTCCAGATTACAGTGCAGAGTTAACCTCCTGGCTGCACAGCTTCACCCCAGCGATTAATTATTATCTACAGGAAGAACTAAAATTCAAAACCGATATCAAATACAATATGTTCGGTCCGGTGCATCCTTGGAATAATGATGATGATAACACTAGAGATGATTTGCGTCAGGCCATGGCGCAGAACCCCTATTTAAACGTTTTGGTTCAATCGGGTTACTACGATGGCGCTACTACCTATTTTCAGGCCAAATACACCATGTGGCAAACAGATCCTAGTGGTCGCATGAAAGATCGTTTTGATTTTAAAGGTTACCGCTCAGGGCATATGATGTACTTGCGAAGGGAAGACCTGCAAAATGCCAATAATGATATTCGCGACTTTATAAAAAGAACCATGGCGAATGGGAAGAGTGCAAAATATTAAAGCGCACAGCATAGCTATAAATATCCTAGAGCTCCTTTGGAAATCTAGGATATTTTTTGGTTGCCTAGTCTGATTTTACGAGCAGTTAAACCTTTTTATTGTAACGAAATCCGATTTCTTACTACCCATAATTAAAAGATGAAGTTATGGGATCAGCTAGTCAACCAATGTTAGTGGTAAAAGCAAATAGAGCTTTGCTAAAAAAACGAAAGTTTAAAGACATCAAAGAATTAGTTCTGGAAGCTTCTGGTAAAACCGAATTAGAATTCAAAGAAGTTTCTCCTCAAAAATTAGCCCAAATCAAAGCTGAGATTCGTAGAAAGGCAAAGGAAGATGCTTGGAAAGAGGCGGGCCTATACACTCTTTGTACCATGGTCGTGTTTTATGGCTTGTATTGGTTATTTTATATTGTTTAAAAGATATGAGTTCAGCAGGAACAATCGCAGCGGCTATTACCAGTTTACGAGAGAATAGAGCGCTTCTAAAAAAACGAAAACTAAAAGATTTAAAAACCTTGCTTTATGAAACTTCAGGTAAGACTGAAGTACAATTTAAGCAAGTATCTGCCGAAGAGTTGCGTCGCATAAAAACAGAAATTCGAACTAAGGCAAAACAGGCTGCGAAAGTTGAAATTGCAATTTATGTTGGATGTACAGTTTTCACATTGAGTTTCTTGTTCTGGTTATTTTATGGCTAGGCAGTTGGTCATCTTTAAAGTAGCAAAGAACCTCACACCGGCATAGCGTTGCAGTGTACGCTGCCGTAAGCGATTATAGTAGTATAAAAAAAGTATCTTAGATTCCATATAATTTTTTATGAAAGTCAAAGTAGCAGTTATACAAGAGAGTCCGGTTTTCTTCAATAAAGAAAAAACACTTATTAAACTAGAGCAACTTGTAAAAACCTATGCCAAACAAGGCTGTGAACTGATGGTTTTTCCAGAGTCCTTTGTACCTGGCTATCCCAGAGGCTTTGATTTTGGGGCCAAAATTGGCAGTCGATCTGAGGCGGGAAGACAGCTGTATGCCGACTTTGCTGCCCATAGTATCGATTTGGAAAGTGACGACCGCACCCGTTTGGAAAAACTAGCTGCAGAACAAAATGCATTCCTCGTCATCGGGATAACCGAAAAACAAAATACAAATGGTAGCCTTTATTGTTCTATGGTATATATCTCCCCTACCCGCGGTCTACTAGGGGTGCATCGAAAAATAAAGCCTACGGGCACCGAACGCCTTATTTGGGCTGAGGCAGCCGGCGAATCTCTAGTGAGTTTCCAAACCCCTATTGGCAAACTTGGGGGACTCATTTGCTGGGAAAATTATATGCCTCTGGCTAGAATGAGCATGTACCAGAAGGGTGTGGAAATCTATATTGCTCCAACGGCAGACTCCCGACCGGAATGGACATCCACAATGCAACATATTGCGCTTGAAGGTCGGTGTTTTGTTTTGGGATGTAATCAGTATTATACAAAATCAATGTATCCAGAAAAGTACAGGTTTAGTGTTAAAGATGAACCCGAGAATTTGTGCCCTGGTGGAAGCATGATTGTTTCTCCTCTTGGCCAAATTATTGCAGGCCCTTTGTTTGATAAAGCAGGTGTATTAGTAGCAAAACTCGATCTGGAGGATGTTGCGAAGAGCAAACTCGATTTTGATGTCATCGGCCATTATGCCCGTAACGATATTTTTGAACTAAAAGTCAACAATCAGCCTGAGATGAAAAAGTCTTAGGTTATAAAAAGGTATACGAATGAGCACCTCTTTGGTTACGACCCTATCGGAAGCAGATTTAATTGAACTAAAGTCTGCCAAACAGAAAATGGAAGACATCAGTTGGGCCATGAAAGGCCTAAACCGTATTGGGGGTGTGTTGGAAACAGGAATCGATAAACTTCCAAAAAAACAGCAAAAGTGGTTGCAAGAGTTAGCACACAAGGTATTGCATACCGTGGTAAAAGCAAACCTGAAAACCATGAACAAAGCCAAAACAAATGCTGCTCCTTCGAACAGAACCTATAAAGCACTTGTAACTTCGTCTGGAATCGTGGGCGGCGCCTTTGGAGCGACTGCTTTTGCGCTTGATTTAACCGTGGCCACTAAATTTATGATGCGTTCTATCATGGATATTGCCAGAAGTGAAGGAGAAGATTTAAGTTCCTACGATACGCAATTGGCATGTTTGCAAGTACTAGCGCTAGGTGGAAAATCTAAACACGATGACAATCTTGACACCGGTTATTACGCAACTAGAGTAGCCTTAAGTTCGGCAGTAAAAAATGCAGCAGCCTATGCATCTAAGCATGGTGTAGGTGGTGTTTTACAGGGTAGTAATAACGCCTTGCTAAAATTAATTGGTGCCGTAGCTTCCCGATTCAGTATTCAGGTATCGGAGAAATTTGTGGCTCAAGCCATACCTGTCATCGGCGCTGCTGGTGGCGGTTCGATCAATTTGGCTTTTATCAATCATTTTCAGCATATGGCAAAAGCGCATTTTACCATCCGTAGGCTTGAGCGACAATACGGAGAAGTAATGGTGAAAGGAGCCTATGAGAGCATTCAGCTCAATTGATATATAGCATTCTCAAAAGACCAATTTTTGATAAGCGCTTTGATGTCATATGAAAACCATCGCGGGCATCGCACAAGCAACACGCTGCATCCAACTTTTTTCCCTACTTTTAAAGTTCACTCAACATACTTTTATGAAAAAGAACTACGCTATTGCTGTTTTACTTGCATTCTTATTTTGTTCAATCACTAGCCGAGCCCAAGATTTCTTGTATGGCGATCCCCTACCAGATGCTCCTGAACTATCAGCGCGTGGAGATTTTCAAGTCGGCGTTCGCACCTTAAGTCTTGTGAATGAAGGGCAGGTAGATATTTTAAATTCCAAAGGAGGTACAGATCCGTTGTACGACCGACCACTTACCGTAGAAGTTTGGTATCCTGCTGATTTGCCCGCTGAAACCAAGGCCTCTGTTATCTATGAAGAGGTTATGGGAACACACGGTGATACCCTACGCCCTTTGACCCCTTTTACATTTAAAGGGCGCGCCATGCGCGATGCCAAACCGGTTACAAAAGGCGCAGCTTTTCCATTGGTTGTCGTTTCACATGGGTATGTTGGCTCGCGCTATCTCATGACATACCTCACCGAAAATCTAGCATCAAAAGGGTATGTCGTTGCTGCAATCGATCATACCGATTCTACTTTCAAGGACGCGAATGCCTTTCAGAGCACCTTGTTGAATCGCGCTTTAGACATTCGCTTTGTACTAAATGAAATGGAATCCCTTGGAAAATCTTCTAGTTCTGATGCCTTGAAAGGGCGCATTGATGCAAATAATACCGCAATTATTGGCTATTCTATGGGAGGATTTGGTGTACTTAATGTTGCAGGTGCAGGCTATAGCGACGCTTTCGCTGGGTTTACCGTTGGAATGACTGGGGGAAGTAAGGCTATCGGTATTCATTCAGCAAGTAATCTGGAATATCAAAAAATGGTTGACCCCCGCATTAAAGCTGTTGTTGCCTTTGCTCCATGGGGAATGGAACGTGGCGTTTGGGATGCCGAAGGATTGAAAGGTCTAAAAACACCTACGCTATTTGTGGCAGGAAGCCAAGATGATATATCTGGTTACGAAAAAGGGATCAAGGCGATCTATGAAGGTGCGATCAATGCAGACCGCTATCTTTTGACCTATATGGGTGCGCGGCACAATGTAGCTCCAAACCCACCACCTGCCGAAACACTACAACCGGGATTGCATATAGACGAATACTACCGTTATGCCGATTCTACCTGGGACCAACGAAAAATTAACAATGTAAATCAACATTTTGTTACCGCATTTATAGGTACACACCTAAAGCAGAAAGACTACAAAAAGTATCTTGATGTACCCTCCGATTCTAACGAAAAAAACTGGGAAGGATTCAAACCAAGATCCTCAACCGGAATGGAGCTTTTACATGCTTCTCCCACGGAATAATTTCAGAGACGAAGAACCTAATTATCAAAAATGCGGCCTAAATCTTTCATAAAAACCCTCAGCATTATTCATGCATCAATGTGCATAGGCTTATTTGTTTTTGCTGGTTTTGCCTTTGTGCAAACTAGAACTTTCACAGTGGCTAATGGTAATAATCTATTTATTTACCTTATCCCTATCATAGCCATGGCTGGGTATTTTGGCAGCAAATTTGTGTCTCAAAATTTGATTCGAAATCTTCCCAAAAATGAACCACTTGCCAAAAAATTACAGCGGTATCAAATTGCTACTATTGTTAAATATGCCCTTTTAGAAGGTCCGGCTTTTTTGGCATTAGGCATCTACTACCTTGATGGAAATGCATTGTATTTGGTTGTTGGGTTTAGCTTGATGATCTATTTATTCTTTCAAAGACCAGCTTTGGAAAAATTGAAAAGTGAGCTCCCATTGAGTTTGGAGGATGAAAAAGAATTTGATACTTTAAACCGGTAAACAATATTGTACCTAGAAACGATTCAAGTCTTCGTGAGAAAGACAATAAAACGCTATATATGAAAAAAATCAAATTTCTCTTTATGATCGGAATACTAACAGCCTTAGGCTTAACGAACTCAATAAAGGCACAAGACTGGCCCAATCTTGCACAATTTCAAGAGGCAAACGCAGCCTTGAAGGCTCCTACCGCAAATGATGACCGAGTAGTTTTTATGGGTAATTCCATTACCATTGGGTGGATTAACTCTCGGCCTGAGTTCTTTGAAGGTAAGCCCTGGATCAACAGAGGAATAAGTGGTCAAACTACGCCTCAAATGTTAGTACGTTTCCGTCAAGATGTAATCGATTTAAAACCAAAGGTTGTTGTTCTTCTAGCTGGAACAAATGATATAGCGGGCAATACCGGGCCGTCAACCCTAGAAATGATTATGGATAATGTGAAAGGAATGGCCGAAATGGCACATGCCAATGGCATCAAAGTGGTACTATCCTCTACCCTTCCTGCCTACGATTACCCATGGAAACCAGGATTGGAACCGGCTCCGAAAATAATTGCGCTCAATAAAATGATCAAAGCCTATTGCGAAGTAACTGGGCATGTGTATCTCGATTATTTCTCGGCCATGGTCGATGATCGTGGAGGGCTTCCAAAAAAATATGCGGCTGACGAAGTGCACCCAACCAAAGCAGGCTATGCAGTAATGGAACCTTTAGTGGAAGCTGCCATTGCCCAGGCTTTGATAAAGCAATAGTCCTATAAAAACGTATGAAAAATACCTGGCTTTTTTTAGTTCTCGTACTGCAAACCGCGCTAAGTAGTAGCCAAACGAATGAAATCAAAAAAACACCACTAAAACTTGCGGTGGTCGGTATGACCCATGGTCATGTGCATCAGGTTTTAGGTCGTGGAAAAAGCGCAGACGATATTGAAATTGTAGGATTTGTAGAGGCGAATAGAGACTTGGCCGAAAGGCTCACAAAACAGTATGGGTACTCAAGCGATCTGATCTACCCTACCCTAAACGAAATGATTTCTGCAGTCAAACCCGAGGCGGTTGCTGCTTTCAATAGCACTTTTGAACATTTAGAGACGGTGCGCTATTGCGCTCCAAAAGGCGTACATATTATGGTTGAAAAACCATTGGCCGTGAATTGGGAACATGCCAAAGAAATGGTGGCATTAGCCAAAAAACACAAGGTTCAACTGCTCACCAATTACGAAACTTCGTGGTACGGAAGCAATGAAAAAGCATATGAGCTGATACACTCCAAGCAAAAAATTGGTCCAATAAAACGTATGGTCTTTCACACCGGGCATCAGGGTCCGATAGAAATCGGTTGTAACATTGAATTTTTAGAGTGGCTTACCGACCCGGTTTTGAATGGCGGCGGAGCATTGACTGATTTCGGCTGTTACGGAGCCAATTTGTCCACCTGGTTGATGCGAGGAGAGTCTCCTAAGTCGATCACTTGCATTACCCAAAACCTCAAACCCAAGAAATACCCCAAAGTAGATGATGATGCCACCATAGTCGTTAAATATGAAAAATCAGAAGTAATCATTCAGGCCTCGTGGAACTGGCCCCATAATGTAAAGGATATGGAGGTATATGGTACTACAGGTTATGTTTTTTGTAAGAATAAATCGGATTTGGTATTGCTAGAGAATGGCAAAAAAAAGCCAATTGATTTAACTGCTAAACCACTTCCAAAGGGTTTAAATGACCCGTTTTCCATCTTAAAGAAAGTAGTTCATGATGGGTATAGCCTTGAAGCTTTTGATGTCACTTCGCTAGAGAACAATAGCCTTGTAATTCAGATTTTAGATGCTGCGAAACGCTCAGCCGAACAAGGTAAAACCATACTTTGGTCTGAGTTGTATCCCATTGCTGAATAACACCACACTTACTTGAGTTTCAAAAAGCTATTCTTTTTCTTTTTATCTTCGATATTGAAAAAGAAAATGGAATGCCACTAGAAAACCAGCACGAAACATACGATACCATTATCATAGGCTCAGGTGCTGGTGGTCTCGCCGCTGCGATATGTCTCTCAAGAGCCGGACAGAAGGTTTTGGTTTTGGAACAGCATGATGTACCCGGGGGTTGGTGTCATAGCTTTTACCTAAACGGACATCGTTTTACCCCAGGAGTTCATTATGTAGGACTTTGTGGCGAAGGAGAAGCTACGAACAATCTCTATCGCGGTTTGGGCATCGCGAATGATTTGGCTTTTTTTAGAATGAACCCTGATGCCTATGAACATGTTCATATTGGGGAGCATCGTTTTGATTTTCCAGCTGATCCTGAAAAGCTTGTTGTACGCTTAAGTGAAAAATTTCCGAGGGAAGCCAAAAACATCAAAAAATACCTAGGTCTCATTCGAAAAGTAAGTGAAGAATTATATGCACTTCCTTATTTCAAAGGATTTTGGCAGAAACTTAGTATGCCTTTTAAAACAAGACACTTTGGCAAATACGGATTGTTTAATCTACGCCGCGTTATCAATTGGCATATAAAGGACCCATTGCTTAAGAACATCTTGAATATTCAATGCGGTGATCATGGGGTACAACCTAGAAAAGCAGCTTTTGTACTGCATTCCGCTTTAATGTTCCACTATTTTTATGGGGGATATTATCCGATGGGAGGCGGTGGTGCACTCATTAAGGCCATGACCAATGCTGTGAAAAAACACCATGGTGAAATCTGGACAAGTAAAGGCGTAAAACGCATTCTTATAGAAGGAACCAACCCAAAAAAGGCGGTAGGTGTAGAATTGGAAAACGGGCAGTCACTTTTTGCCCATCAAATTATATCGAATGCCGATGTGGGTATTACCTATAACAACCTCATTGGAAAAGCATATCTAAGCAAAAGATTGCAAAAAAAATTGGAAAAGACGATTTACTCCTGTACTTCCCTAATGCTATTTCTGACGGTAGACATGGATGTTGCCGCTGCCGGCTTAGATTCAGGGAATATTTGGATGATGCCTGACAAAGACCAAGATGCGTATTATGATGAGGCAATGAGCGATGATTTGGCTTCTGACACCCCATTTAAGGGCATGTTCATTAGTTGTACCACCTTGAAAGACCCTATAAGTTTTGATGGCAAGCACCATACCTTAGAAGTGATCACTTTTATCGGTTATAAAGCTTTTGAAAAATACAAGGGTGAGGATGCTCAACGTTCTGCTGAATACTTAGCCTTTAAGGAACACCTAAGCCAAAAAATGCTCAACGGTTTGGAAAAAGCAGTGCCTGGCATTAGCGAACATATTGTGCATCAAGAATTGGGCACACCCATTACGAACGAATATTATATCAATACGACTGAGGGCAATGTCTACGGAACAGAAAAGAGTTTAAAGCATATCGGGCCGTTTGCGTTTAAGGCCAAAAGTGAGATCGAAAACCTCTACCTCTGCGGGGCAAGCATACTCTCACACGGAGTCGCAGGAGCGAGTCATTCAGGCGTTGATACCGCCGCCCAAATTTTAAACTGTCACCCTGACGAACTCAAAGAACCACAGAAAGATCAACACTTAAGAATTTACGAGGCCGAAGACTCCTCCGATTATCCTGATTGGATGCTAAAGAAAATTGAAGTTCGCAAGGCAAGGTTGGCTTCAAAGGAAAAGGCAATAGTATAGTCTTAGCGATGTTTCTAAATTTTAATCCCTACACCAACAGTACTCGGCTTTCTGTAATAGCAGCTTTGTCAACAGGTCAGTCAATATGCACCGAAATAGCAAAGACCTAAAAAATAACCCGGTATTGATGTAACTATTTAATTTTTTCAGACTCTCTTATGTAGTTCACGCGTTAAATATAAGTTATGAAGGCTACAATCAATAAAATTAAAATACCTGCTCTCTTCCATGTTTTTCTAATGGCCATTATCATGAGCTGTAACACGGCTATTTTTGCTCAGGCAGAAGAACTTTGGTTCGGCACCTATACCGATGATCTAGGCAAAGTACAGCAAGGGAGATTCAACATTATCAAGGAAGGAAGGGCGTTACTTAAGATCGAACTTGCTCCCTATGGTAAATCGCCTATGGAGTTTACAGTAATAAAGAATGATACCACACAAAGATTTGTGGAAATTTCTTGGCCAGATAAGCCTACAAGGGTTGCCACACTAATTCAATATACAGATGGCTATTATGCTGGAAATTTTGAAGATGGTACGTCGATACTTCCAATTGTCATAAAGCAGTTTAATTTTCAAGATGCCCAGTTGCAGGGAAATTGGTTCAAACCAAGTCAGACGGAGGTAAAGATTATAGAAAACGTCCTTAAGCTTATAGATAGTGATGAACACTGGAACAAAAATGACAATAGGGTTTGTAAACAAAGTGCTTCTTACAGCCTCTTCTGCGCGCTATACGAATCTTCAATTGAAGTCGATCAAGAGTACCGCCATTTAAGACCAGCCGTAAAATTTGTACGAGATGCGATTCAAAAAAAATATCCAAAAAAATATGATCACGTACTCGTCGACTTCAACAATGCACAAGAAGTAACACTAGAAGAGCTTCATGAAATTTTGAATATCGCAAAGGCAAACTTGATAAAAGCCATAGCGAAACCTTGAAGGCAAGTGTTAAGACGCCACAAAATTCACCAAAGTTCCTATTCCTTCAATGGCAATTCGTGTCTCATCGCCCACCTGCAGCGTAAATTCGTCTGGTGGAATAATACCCGTTCCGGTCATTAGAAAGCAACCCTGTGGAAAATTGCACTCCCGAAACAAATAGTCTACCAAATCTTGAAGTTCGCGTTTCATGGTATTAATAGATACCTCTCCTGAGAAGACAGTTTGTGCATCACGTAGAATTTCCAAGCTAATCATGGTATTGGAATCAATTGATCCTTCACAAACATAAATACAAGGCCCCAAGGCGGCACAACCTTCATAGGTTTTTGCCTGTGGAAGGTATAGCGGGTTCTCCCCTTCTATGCTGCGCGAACTCATGTCATTACCAATGGTATATCCTTCAATAGTTCCTTTGGCACTCACCAAAAGTGCTAATTCGGGTTCTGGAACATTCCAATCAGAATCTTTTCGAATACGAACGGCACCTCTATGTGGTACTGTCCGCTGGGCTGTTGCTTTAAAAAACAGTTCAGGTCGTTCGGCATCATACACCCTATCGTAAAAAGTACCTCCACCCGCATCTTTAGATTCTTCCATACGAGCTTCTTTGCTACGCATATAGGTTACTCCAGATGCCCAAATTTCTTGGGTTCCCATTGGAATTTCCAAAACATCTAAATTGACATCGTCAACCTCGGTTAAGCCCACCAGTTCGTTCAATAACCATTGATACAAGTTTGAACGGTTGAGAAAGTTATCCCAATCATCAACTTCCATGGTGAAAAATTGATTTTCGTGCTCGATTACGGCTCCGGCCCTTATTTTATATACCTTCATTGAATACGGATTGTTGGCTCGTTAGATGGTTTGACAATAACGCTATTTAAATGCTGTTTTTAGAATCGTCTGCATGATCTTCGAATCTTGGTCGAGGTCTTTATACTTCATTCGTTCTTCTTTCAGTGCTAATTTCATACTAGCGATAATTTTCGAATACTTAAGATCAGAGATGGCATTGTGCAGCTCCTTTGGGTCTTCTTGTAAATCAAAGAACTCCCATGCGGGTTTTGAAATCACTTTAGATGTTCCTTTTTTGTCTAAATCTTGACCGTAGAAAAAGGCCAGCTTGTAGCGTTCATTGCGAATTCCAAAGTGTGCCGGGCGTTCAGGATGATGCAACCAATAGCGATAGTACATTTGTTTGCGCCAACTATCGGGGGTATTCCCCTTTAAATTCTCACGAAAACTTTGACCCTGCATGTACGCCGGTCTATCAATGCCTGCATAATCGGCTAGTAGCGCAGCGAAATCTATGTTGAGAATAATATCGTCAATGCGTTGCCCTCCCTTGATTTCCTTTGGATAACGAATTACAAAAGGCATACGAAGCGATTCTTCATAGATCATGCGTTTATCGAAAAAACCATGTTCTCCTAAAAAATAACCCTGGTCAGCCGTGTAGACTACAATAGTATTATCGGCAATGCCTTCTTTTTCAAGAAAGTCTAAAAGCTTACCAATATTATCATCAATGGCCGCGCCACAACGCATAAAATCTTTCACCAGTTTCTGGTGGATCTTTTTTCGTTTTTGAATACTATCTAAGCCATCTAGAGGATATGGCAGTCCCGGGTATGTCGTCCACCAATTCTCTGGATCTTTTGTAGCATTGTCCCAGCGGATACCCAATTTTTCAAGTTTTTGACCAACAAAGGTCCTTCCCGTAGTTTCAGGCTTAAAATCAAAAAGAGATTCAGGCCCAGGAATTTCCACATCGACATACAAATGCTTAAAACGTTCGGGATAATCAAAAGGTTCGTGGGTAGCCTTGAAATTACAGAACATCAAAAAGGGCTTTGAAGTATCACGTTGCTCTAGATGTTCAATCGTTAAATCGGTAATTACATCAGTCGAAAATCCTGTATATTCCTTTCCTAACTGACTATTACGGCCGTCTTGCCAGTTTTCCTCTGTTTTAAGTATCGGATTCCAATACCGTCCCTGCCCAGGTAGCACGTTGAAATGGTCAAACCCTTCTGGCTTATCTACCAAATGCCATTTACCAATAATGGCCGTTTGATATCCGATTTCGGAAAGTGTTTTCGCAATATTGGGATGCCCTTTAGGTAGCGGTTCGTTCAAGGTATATACCTGATTGATGTGACTGTATTGCCCTGTCAAAATACTTCCGCGACTGGGTGTACAAATACTATTCGTACAAAATGCATTATTCAACACAGTGCCCTCATTGGCAAGCCTTTTGATATTGTCGTTCTGAACATAGTCAGCCAATGCTCCACCGTAAATTCCCCACGCCTGTGACGTATGATCATCAGATAGAATAAACAAAACATTGGGTCTGTCGTCAGATTTTGATTCCGTTTGAGGCACTACGGATATCGAAAAAAGAGTTCCAAGAAAAAGAAAAATTAGGTTTTTTGGTTTTCGATAAAAAAAATTCATTACAGTTGGTTGATGAAACAAGATACTAAAGAAATCTGTTAAAATGTAGCGCATTATGCTTTTCCGGGGTTTAAATCGAAAAAACAGGTTGTTCGTCTGAGTTTTAAAATTTAATACCCAAAACCGACGTTTTCCACTTTTAAACAATAAAACCCTAAACCCTATTCCTATGGAAAATCATCAGATGCCCAATTCACCAATGGTAAGTCAATTAACTGACGAAGCAAGAGTTACGTTTTACAAAAAAACCTATGCCCACTTAGCCGGAGCGGTACTTTTGTTTATTCTTGTTGAGACCTTATTCTTTCAAATTGATGTCATCGTTAATTTCGCATTGTCGCTAACCGGTGGTGTTAGCTGGTTGCTGCTTTTGGGCGGATTTATGTTGGTTACCAACTATGCTGAAAAAATGGCCCTTAGTAGTACTAATACCAATATGCACTATGCGGGTCTTATTCTGTATGTTATAGCAGAGGCCTTTATCTTTATTCCGCTCATCTTTATAGCTATGATGATGGCCGAAGATGGAGCTTTTGATATTCTGAATCAAGCCGCTATTTTGACTTTATGCTTATTCACTGGTCTTTCAGCTATTGTTTTTCTTACCAAAAAGGATTTTTCATTTTTAAAGTCGGCCTTAACCCTCGGTGGTTTTATCGCAATAGGTTTGATAGTAGCTGGAACTTTGTTTGGTTTTAATCTCGGACTCTGGTTCAGTGCCGGAATGGTAATACTAGCCTCTGGATCTATTCTATACCAAACTTCAAATATGATTCACAAGTACCAAGAAGACCAACATGTGGCAGCCTCTTTAGGCCTATTCGCCTCGTTAATGTTGTTATTCTGGTACATACTCAGTATACTATCAAGTGATTAACAAGCCTAGCCATATAAATTCAAAGCCCTGATACATGATCAGGGCTTTTTTTGTGAGATTTCGTACTTTCAATGCATCTAAAATACAATCTTATGAAAACCATACTACCCATAATTGCCCTTTTTTTAATATTCTCCTGCAAAACAACCCAACCTACCGCAACTGATGATGAAGCTGCTATACGGTCGATTCTTGCCCAACAGCAGAAAGCGTGGTCGGAAAACGATATCGAGGGGTTTATGTCGGGTTACTGGAAGTCTGAAGAACTAACCTATTACAGCGGAGGGAAAATTACGAAAGGCTGGCAGACCACTTTGGCCAACTACAAACGAAACTACCCTACTGCAAAGGAAACTGGTACGCTAAATTTTGAAATCGCAAACATCACCAAGATCAATGCCGATGCCTATTGGGTAATGGGAAGTTATTTTTTAAGCCGAGAAGCGGGAGATGCCAACGGAACCTTTATGATCGTTTTTAAAAGGATTAACGGAGAATGGAAGATCATCGGAGATTCTTCTTGTTGAGCAACACTTAATAACTTGTTTCATCTAAAATCACTTTGCCCTTAAAGGTACGGTATACAAAATAGGTGTACCCCAATACCAAAGGCCCGCCAATGGCAACCATGCGCATCATAATTTTGAGTGTTTTGGTAGATGCAGCGGCATTGTAGACATCAATACTATATTCAGGCGAAATAGTAGAAAACAATAAGGTGGGGTACAGTTCGATAGCAACCAACGCTAGCAAAAAACTTATGGTCAGCGCGGAGAAGAAAAATGCCCATCGATACCTCTTTTTACTTGCCAAACGGGTCACATTCGCTATACTCAAAAAAGTGGCAACAGGAACAACAAATAAGGTAGGATTGTTTTTGAATGCATCTGATAAATGGGGAATATATAACAGGGTATAAATGGTGGTAATACTAAAACAAATGATAAAAAAGATTATTCCTCGCTTTAGTAACAAGGTCAACTTTTCGTAGAGTTTTCCTTCTGTTTTCAACAATAAATAAATGGCACCGTGAGCCATAAAAAGGGAAAGTGTAGTCAAACCGGTCAGCAAGGCATACGGGTTTAAAAACTCAAAGAAGCCAGCACCTTGATACTGATAATCGGCACCAAGAGCGATGCCCTGAAGTACGTTTCCTAAAACCACTCCTAAAAGAAAGGCCAGCATAATGCTAGAAACGCTATAGCCAATATCCCACGTTTTTCTCCACCATTTCATTTCCTCCTTCCCTCGAAACTCAATAGATATGGCCCTAAAAATGATAAAAACCAAGAAAAGTATAAAAGGGGTATACATAGAAGAAAACAAAGTGGCATACATCACAGGAAATCCAGCAAACAAAGCGCCACCGCCAATGACCAACCAAACCTCATTGCCATCCCATACAGGACCTACTGCATTTAAAGCAATTCTACGACTTTGTTCTTTTTTAAAAAACAAATGCCATGCCCCAGCCCCAAAATCGAAGCCGTCTAAAATCGCGTAACCTGAAAACAAAGCGCCTATTACCAAATACCACCAAGTTGGGTAATCCAATCCTAAAAAAGTTTCCATAGTATTTATTTTCCAGTTACTACATTGGTTATTTCACGTGTTAAGGGCCTATTATTTGCATCTCCTTCTTCATAAGGGCCATGCTTAATCTTCTTATTGAGCAGATATACGAACAATAAAAAAAGAATGGCATACACCACCATAAAGAGAATCAATGAAAACAGTATCTGGTTTGCGGTAACAGCTTGTGAAAAAGCGTCTGAGGTACGTAAGAGGCCATAAACAACCCATGGTTGTCGCCCCATTTCAGCGGCAAACCATCCTACTTGATTTGCGATTTGAGGCAGGAAGGCTGCAAATACGAAAGTCCATAGCAACCACCTTTTATCAAACAGTTTTCCACGCCACCATGCATAACAACCATATAGTGATAAGGCTATTAAAAACATACCAATACTAATCATAATATGATAGAATTGAAATACGGCATTAATCTGCGACGGGCGATCTTCTGCTGGAAAAGCATTGAGCCCAGTGACCGGAGCCTCAAAATCATAATCAATTAAAAAAGAAAGCCCTCCTGGAATTTTAAGTCCATTTACTTCTTGTTTTTCTTTGTCAACCCATCCCAGCAGGTACATATCGGCAGGGGCCGATTGCGCAAAATGGCCCTCCATGGCAGCCAATTTTGCTGGCTGATTTTTGGCAACCCCATCTGCGGAACTATGGCCAGACACCAGCTGTGCTAACGAAAAAATGGTAGCAACAACCAAGGTAATTTTGAAGGCCTTTTTAGAAATTTCAACATACCTTCCTTTAATAATGTAATAGGCATGAACGCTTAAAATCAGAAAAGCGCCTGCTAAAAAAGCGCCCAACCAAACGTGCATGATGCGATCAACACTAGACGGATTGAACACCATAGCCCAAAAATCAGTGATTTCGGCACGGGCGTTTAGACCATCCCCAACGATATGATATCCGGCCGGAGTTTGCTGCCAACTATTAGCAACCACAATCCATATTGCCGAAAACATCGAACCCAAAAAGACACCAATGGTAGAAACCATATGCACCCATGGTTTAACCCGATTCCACCCAAATAACAGCACTCCAAGGAATCCACTTTCTAAAGCAAAAGCAAATATCCCTTCAGCAGCCAGGGCACTACCGAATATGTCGCCTACATATCTTGAATACACTGCCCAGTTAGTACCGAACTCAAATTCCATCACAATACCAGTAACCACACCGATACCAAATGTTAGTGCGAATATCTTAGTCCAGAATTTTGCTAGCGTATGATATTCTTTATTTTTAGTGATGATATAACGACTCTCGAAGACGACCATCAATAAACCAATACCGATACTAAGAGGGGGATAAATGTAGTGAAAAGCAATTGTGAAGGCGAACTGTAGACGGGCGAGAATTTCAACATCCATGATACGAAATTTTACATATCAAAGATACGGCACAAGGTCCGGTTTATGAGTTAAAAACATGCGAATTACCACTCGTTTTTGCAATAATTGTATTAAAATTTTCTATGAGGAAGAAAGGGAGAAATATCCATAGAAGCTTTTTTTCCATCAACGATTTCAGAAACCAATTTTCCTGTTGCCGGACCCAAGCTCCAGCCCATCATAGCATGACCTGTAGCAAAAATCAGATTCTTTACTTTAGATGACCGGCCAATATACGGAAGCCCATCAGGGGTGACTGGCCGCATACCCGCTTTTGCTTGTGATTTTTCTTCGGTAGTTATTTTCAGTTCGGGATAATATTTTTGGGCTCCTGCCGCAATGGCTTCAACCCGTTCTTTTCGTATGGTATCATTAATTCCCGAAAACTCCATGGTACCTGCAAAACGCGTAAATCCTTTCATTGGTGTTACAGCCATACTCGACTCCATAAGCACTGCAGGCATTGAAATACCCAATGGTCGTTTAACATTAATTCGATATCCTTTACCCGCTTGTAGTGGTAGCTTAATACTCAACCGCTTTGACAAAATTCCAGTCCAAGAACCGGCTGCTAAAATGAATTCATCAGCCGAAAGCTCACCCTTAGATGTTTTAACCGTATTAATCTGACCGTTGTTTACGTACAAATCCAAGACTTCTTCATTGGTTCTAATATCCACTCCCACACTGCTGAGATACTGCAGCATCTTGGGCATAATTTCAGTGGGCGTTGTGTGGCCATCACACTCATAATGAATGGCACCTTCTGCGTCTATTTCAATATTGGGTTCAAGTTTAGAAAGTTGTGATTTGTCGAGTTCATTCACCTCCAACCCTAGAAAGCTCGCTTTTCTGGCAACTTCCATTTCATGCTCGTAAGAAGCCTGGGTTTTATAGATCATCAACAAACCTTTGCGTTCAAGTTGAAAATCACCAAGATCACCGGAGGCCTTAATTGCTTCGAACAGATCTCGACTTAAAAGGTTAATATCTTTTATAACCGGAATTGCTTTTTCGACCTTGGCCTTTGTAGACGACTTTTTGAAATACCAAGACCACTTGAAAAAATCGACATCCCAGCGCGGTTTCATATAAAACGGACTCCTAGAATCAAACATCCACTTAAGTCCCTGAGTTATTTTACCTGGAGATGCCATGGGGATGATATGGCTAGGGGTCAAATAACCTGCGTTTACGAAGGAGGCGCCAGAAGTAATATCAGATTTGTCTATTACTGTTACCTGGTGGCCTTCTTTTTGTAGAAAATAGGCTGAGCTTAATCCTACGATACCTCCGCCGATAATGATAATTTTTTTACTCATTTTTCAGGAAACAATTTTAAAAAATCAAATCACTTGAAATCCATGTGCATATGGATCGTCATCGTCGATGCTTATGGTGTTGTGCCCGTATATTTTTGCCCAACCTTGAATGCTTGGGGTGATGGCGCTGATATTCATCAAACTGGTTTCTGACTCCACGCGACCTATAAATTTTGAACCAATAAAACTTTCATGAATAAACGCTTCGCCAATTTTCAATTTTCCTTTGGCATACCACTGTGCCATACGCGCTGAGGTTCCTGTACCACAAGGCGAACGGTCTATGGCCTTATCACCATAAAACACAGCATTTCGTGCCGTTGCTTCAGACGAAATGGTGTCGCCAGCCCATAGTATATGACTGACATCACGAATGGTACTGTCTTCTGGATGAATGAATTTGTCTGGGTATTTTTTATTAATCTTCGCTCTGATTTCTTGACTATATTGAATCAATTCGCTAGCGGTAAAATCTTGTATACCAGAAAAATTTGGTTGTGGATCGATAATGGCATAATAATTCCCTCCATAGGAAACATCAAAAACTAACTCACCCAATGCTTCACAATGAACTGTTAGTGCTGTGGCCGCTAAATACGCCTTTACATTGGTAAGTTTTACCCAATCTACTTTATTGGCCGTTTGCTGGTAGTCAATCTGTACCAGCCCCGCCGGGGTCTCCATGCGCACTTTACCTGGAATTTTTGGATGTATCAAACCTTCTTCAATACCAATTGTAATGGCTCCAATAGTTCCATGCCCGCACATGGGAAGGCATCCGCTGGTTTCTATAAAAAGAATTCCAAAATCGTTTTCGGGCGCTGAAGGAGGATAAAAAATACTACCGCTCATCATATCGTGCCCTCGGGGTTCGAACATTAATCCTTTGCGTATCCAGTCGTACTCCTTGAGAAAATGTTGCCGTTTTTCACTCATGGTAGCGCCTTGTAAATCGGGGCCTCCCTCCTTTACTACCCTTACCGGATTTCCACAGGTATGAGCATCGATGCAAGTGAATATGCGCCTTCCCATCAATAATTATTAAATCGCATCACTATTAAGTTTTCCGTTTACAGATCTATTAATTGCTAACGGATTGGCATTCTTTAATTCATTAGGTAAGAGATCATCAGGCCAATTTTGGAAACTAAATGGCCGTACCCATCTTTTGATAGATTGAGTGCCGACAGCCGTAAAACGACTATCGGTAGAAGCAGGATACGGTCCGCCATGTTGCATTGAAGGGCAGACTTCCACTCCTGTGGGAACGCCGTTAAAAATAATGCGCCCCACCCTATTCTGTAAAGCGGTTATTACTTGAGGGTATTTTGCTATTTCATTCGTATCTGAAATAATAGTACCTGTTAATTGCCCTTCGAGATTGTTAATGATTTCTTGTAATTCTGCAGCATCTTTACACTGTACAACCATTGAGAACGGCCCAAAGACCTCGTGGTGTAGTTTTGTATTTTCTAAAAAGGTTTTCCCTTCAACGGTAACAACAGCCTGACGGGCGTAGTTTACGTTGACCTCCGACCCATAGTCGGCCGCCACCACTAAGCCAGATTGATCAATAGCGGTCTGCTTATTCTTTTCATAGGCACCAACAATCTTTGGGTGAAGCATGCAAGAAGGCTCGATTCTTACGATTTCATCGGATAGGTTTTGAACAAACTGGGTAAGTGATTCACCTGCTATGCCTAAAAGCAGTCCTGGATTTGTACAAAACTGTCCTGACCCAACCGTAATAGAGCCCGCATAGGTTTTTGCTAGCTCAACAGCTCTATTTCTTAAAGCTTCCGGCAGTATGATAACCGGATTGATGCTTCCCATTTCGGCAAAAACAGGAATAGGTTCGTCGCGTTGAGCCGCCAAATCAAAAAGCGCCCGGCCACCGACTATACTTCCTGTAAAGCCAACGGCTTTCACCTGTGGATGTTTTACGAGCTGTACCCCTACTTCGATACCGCTGCTATTTAAATTAGAAAAAACGCCATTAGGCATTCCGGTTGCTTCGGCCGCCTTGATTATGGCCGAAGCTACCAATTCTCCTGTTCCGGCATGCATAGGGTGTGATTTCACTATCACCGGGCAACCGGCGGCCAAAGCTGCCGCAGTATCGCCTCCCGCCGTAGAGAAGGCTAATGGAAAATTACTTGCCCCAAATACAACAACAGGGCCGAGTGGAACCAACATTTTTCTTAAATCTGGTTTTGGGGCTGGTGATCTATCGGGAATAGCGGTATCGATGGTTGCATCAACCCATGAACCTTCATCTAATAAAGCGGCAAATGCTCTGAGTTGACCCATGGTTCTTCCTCGCTCTCCTTTTGCCCTTCCTTCCGGCAAGCCTGATTCTGAACAATACGTTTGTATCAACGTATCGTCTAAAGCCAAAATATTATCTGCTATTGCATTTAAAAAAGCAGCTTTTTCCTTCCCTGATTTCTGATTGTAAGCTATATACGCATCTGAGGCTAAAAAAACTGCCTCATTGATCTCTTCGGTACTCGCCTCTACAAACTCATTCTCGTTTTCAATATTTAACAAGGGGTTAAAGGTGGTATAGGTTTTTGTACCGTTACCCGCCAATCTATTCCCAACGTAATTTTTTCCTGTAATCATCTTTCTTGAATTCTTTTTAGATGTGCTTCAATATCCACCGGTTTATGGACCACTTTTTGCGAAACCGGATATTTTTCCAACAGTGCTGCTGGCCGAATAGGTCTCTTCACAAAATTTCCACCGCAATTCGGACAAACTTCATGCAATAGTTCTTCAACACAGCTTACGCAAAAAGTACATTCAAATGTACAAATCATTGCCTCTTCAGAATCAAATGGCAACGATTTATTACAATTTTCACAAGTGGGCCTTATTTCTAACACACTTCCAAAGATTTATATTCAGGTAAGGTAGGTCGGGTTCGCAGTCCCTCTTCAATTATACGTTGCACCCGTATACGTTCGGCTCCTTGTAATGGTAAACGCGGTTCTCGTACATTTTCTGTTCCCAAACCAGTAGCTACTTCGGCGAGCTTAATATTTTGCACCAACTGTGGGCTTATATCTAATTCAAGCAAGGGCATAAACCATCTGTAGATCTCCAATGCTTCGGCCATTCTTCCTGCCTTGACGAGCTTACAAATGGCAACTGTTTCTGCAGGGAAAGCACAAACTAATCCGGCGACCCAACCATCTGCTCCAGCAGCAATGCTCTCCAAAGCCAAGGTATCGACCCCACAAAGAATATTCAAACGGTTGCCGAATCGATTTCGGATTCGGGTGACGTTCGATATGTCGCGAGTCGATTCTTTAACTGCTTTAATATTATCATTCACCAGCAGCTCTTCAAACATATCTAAAGTTACGTCTATCTTATAATCTACTGGGTTATTGTAAATCATAATTGGTAACTCAGTATTTTTTGCAATGGTGTTGAAATACTGTACCGTTTCATAGTCAGTTGATTTATAACGCATTGGCGGAAGCATCATAAGACCATGGGCACCATAGCGTTCCGCTTTATGAGCCGCTTCCACCGCTCCTTTTGTCGTTTGTTCTGCAATATTGATTACAACGGGTACTTTATCTTCGACGATACGAACGGTTTCTTCTATTAAAATTCGCTTCTCATCATCGGTAAGGGTGCTTGCTTCACCAAGCGTACCTCCTAGAATGATGCCATTAACACCCGCTTCAAGTTGTGCATTAATGTTTACTTCAAACATCTTCATGTTCAGTTCATCATTTTCTGTAAACTTTGTGGTTACTGCCGGCATGACACCGGTCCATTCTACTTTCATAGCCTATTCTTTATTATTTTCAACAAAAATAAAATGAAAAACCATAGTGTGGTTACTTTCATTTTATCCAAAATTGAGATTTTATTATCCAATAAATCAATACTTTTGAGTATTGTAGTATAATATTCGCCTATATCTTGTTAAATGAGAGTCCAGCCTTTTCAGATTGTAAAGCCCTTACACGAGAACCTAATTGTACAAATTGATAAGGGCAAGGGGTTTTACAACAACTTGCATCGGCACAATGAAATACAACTCAGCCTTGTCGTAAAAGGATTTGGAAAACTGATCGTAGGTGATAGCGTTCATCAATTTCGAGATGGCGACTTTTTTGCAATCGGTGGAAATTGCCCTCACCTTTTTAAATCTGAAGGAGCGCAAGGTACCGTACACATGATTTCCTTATTCTTTACCCCGGAAACCTTTGGTAAAGAATTTTTTACCCTTTCCGATCTGGCGGAAGTAAGACCTTTCTTTGACTTTGTTCAGGATGGTTTTCAAATAATATCGGGCCAACAAGAAATTGGCGATCGGATATTAGAGTTTTCCCAGGCCTCTAAAACGACCCGCGTGGTCTTATTTATAGCGTTGCTGCAGCAGCTAGTGAAGGCAAACAGAAAATCATTGACCAGCTTTACCTATCCTAAAGAAATCGGGAATTTGGCCGGAAAAAGAATGCAGCTTGTATTTGACTATGTACTTCATAATTTTGATAAGGAAGTAAAGCTTGAGGTGGTGTCAGATCTTGTTCACATGACTCCGAATGCCTTCTGTAAATTCTTTAAAAAGCGCACCAACAAAACTTTTTTTCAGTTTTTAATCGAGTTAAGAATAGAGCATGCAAGTCAATTATTGAGAAACAACCAGGAGGATGTCTCTATAGCTGAAGTTTCAGAACGCTCAGGATTTAAGTCAATATCCAACTTCAATCGCAAATTCAAGTTGTTTAAAGGCACGGTGCCGTCACGCTATAGAAAATCGCTGTAATTAACCGACAATTAACGATGTATAAAAGAAATTCAATCTTCAACAACACCGAATTTATACACACAATTCGAGGTATAGACCTCGCCTGGTTGCAGCAGGGTACTGGGAAAATCAGCTTGGTTGGGTGAATCAGGAAAATGCTGGGTTTCTAGGCAAAAAGATCCTCTAAATACATAAGGTTTCCCACTTTTTCCAATGGTTTTACCACCCATGAAATTGCCCCCGTAAAATTGAACACCGGGTTCGTCAGTATACACTTCCATTGTTCTACCGCTAGCAGGCTCGACTACTTTTGCGCACAAAACCAAACCTTCTGCATTTTTTGGGGAATCATTCAAGACAAAATTATGGTCGTAACCATTACCAATTTTGAGCTGATCAAAGTCAGCATCTATATCCTTACCTATTGCCTTTGGTATTGTAAAATCAAAAGGAGTTCCTGTGACCATGGCGATCTCTCCTGTAGGAATGAGTCCTGAATCAACTGGAGTGTAACTATCAGCATTGATCATTAAAATGTGATCGTTAATATCTCCATTTCCTTCGCCTTTTAAATTAAAAAAAGAGTGATGTGTGAGATTTACCACAGTAGTCTTGTCTGTACTCGCTTTATAACTGATTTTCAACTCATTATCATCTGTTAAGGTATAAGACACTTTAACTGACAGATTCCCTGGATAACCTTCTTCCATGTCTGGGGAAACCCTTGAAAAATCGATGCGGTTTGTAGTTGCATTTTCTACCTTCCAAACCACACTTTCAAAGCCTTTATCTCCGCCGTGCAGGTGATTATCATTGTTGTTTTTAACCAGTTCATAGCTATTTTCTCCAATCTTGAATCTTCCCTTTGCAATGCGATTGCCATAACGACCGATTATGGAACCCCAATATGATTTTGGCCCATTAACGAACTGGTCTAAGGTTCCATATCCAAGTACAACATCTTCGAAGTTTCCAAACTTATCAGGCACATGTAAAGAAACCAAACGCTGACCGAAATTGGTAAAGGTTACTTCAAGTCCGTTCTTATTAGATAAGACGTACAATTTAATAGAATCTCCCTCAACTACCCCTTCAAAATCTTCCGGTGAAATACTGGTTTTTAGCGCTGTCATTTGCTGCGATTCGACCTCCTTCTTTTTTTCTTCTCTGCAAGCGGATAGACAAAGCATTAAAGAAAGTGCGGTTAATAAAATTCTCATTATTGTGATTTGCTTTTAGTTAGCATTACTCGAAGTTACAAGGTAATGAAAAAAGTGAAATTCTATTACAAGGCCCAGTTCCTTAAGTTTTCACTATTTTTGGAGAATTTCTAACTCAAGAAAACTCTCAAATGAAAAGAATCCTCCTTTGCAGCCTTGCTTTGGCCATGTCCTGCAACACCTCCCAAAAAACGGTTACCGAAACAACAACTGCCCAGGCCCCAGCCGTAAGTGCTACCACCTATGCGGAGACTATCACTGAAGCTGAATTAAAAGAGCTGCTGTATGTGTATGCCTCAGATGAATATGAAGGTAGAGAAACGGGCAGCCCAGGTCAAAAAAAGGCCGTAGCCTACATCAAGGCCCAATATGAAAAATTAGGAATTCCAGCGGCAAAGTCCGACGGAGATTATTTTCAAAAAGTACCCTTAGAGATAGGTAAGTTGCCAACTGGAACTGTAAAACTCAATGGAACCAGTTATACTATAGGTGAGCACATACTTTCATTTTCCCCTGCTGCAGAGTCTTTTGAAACCATTGCCTATGCAGGTTATGGCATTGAAGATGGCGATTATAGCGATTATGCGAATCTTGATGTTACAGGTAAATATGTTTTGGTGAAGGCAGGAGAGCCCAAAAATGAAGATGGCACCTACCAACTGTCAGGAACAAGCACAAAATCTTTATGGAGCAACCTGTCGGAATCGCTTAATAAGAGAATTGCATTGGCCAAAGATAAAGGTGCAAAAGGAATACTGTACTTTGATCAAAACAATTATCCGCGCTTCAAAAGTCGATTTGATTATATGAAAGGGCAAGACCGCGGTAGTATGGCACTAAAAGAGGCCACAGGTCAAACTTTTACAAGCTTCTTTATTGACGCTAACTTTTCAAAAAACCTTCTGCCAGAAATCGAAACTGATGATGTGGCTAAACTTGTTTCAGCAAAAATAGATTTTCAAGTTGAAAGTAGTAATGATGAAGTTAGTTCAGAAAACGTAGCCGCTATTTTGAAAGGTTCGGAAAAACCGGAGGAGTATATCATCATTTCCTCACATCTCGATCATATAGGTGTGAATTCAGATGGTGAAATTAATAACGGAGCTGATGATGATGGTTCTGGTACCGTTGCTGTTATAGAAATCGCAGAAGCCTTTAAAAAGGCAGCCGACGCGGGCAATGGGCCCAAACGATCTATTGTGTTCTTACATGTTACGGGTGAAGAAAAAGGCTTGTTAGGATCGCAATATTATACTGACATCGATCCTATAGTACCTTTGGCAAAAACGGTTGCAAATTTAAATATTGACATGATAGGTCGCATTGATCCAAAACGAGATGGTGATCGCAACTACATTTATTTAATAGGCTCCGATAAGTTAAGCACAGATTTGCATTCCCTCTCTGAAGAAGTGAATTCGAAATACATGAATATTGAACTAGATTATACGTATAATGATGAGAATGATCCAAACCGTTTCTATTACAGAAGTGATCATTACAATTTTGCTAAAAATAATATTCCCATCATTTTTTATTTCAATGGAACACATGATGACTATCACAGACCTACAGATACCCCAGATAAAATAAACTATGATTTGTTAAAAAATAGATCACAATTGATATTTCATACCGCCTGGGAGGTGGCCAATAGAAATCAACGCGTTATAGTTGATAAGGTAAGTAGGTAATAGCAAAAGTATCATTTACAAAAGTCTTGCTAGTAGCGAGACTTTTTTTTGGATGTTATTTTACTCACGAGAAGTAGCAATTGGGAAGCGGGGCATAAATAATCAATGTCAATAAACCAAAGCTTTTATATACGTGTGGAAGACCGGGTTCACCTCGACACGCTCGACACAGGCCTCTCACCCTAGCTTTAGTTTCAAAATAAAAAAGTCCCAACGTTTTACCGAAGGGACCTTTACACCTATTTTAGGGTGGAAGACCGGGTTCGAACCGGCGACTTCTGGTACCACAAACCAGCGCTCTAACCAGCTGAGCTACAACCACCATTTGTAAGCGACTGCAAAGGTAATTTTTTTTAATTAATCTTTCAAAATAAACCTTCTAAAAAGAACTTTGCATTGTAGTGTCATGATGCAGCCTTGGGTAAGGCATCATTTAGATCATATTTCCTCAATATCGCAAAGCAACATGCAACATATAAACTCGCAGGTCTTGGATTGAAAAATCAACGCAAAATACATGATCATAGGGTCTTACATCTTATTTAAATCATTTCACAACATAAATTATTAGTGGGTTATACAATGGCCTACATTTATAGATCGAACCTTACCTATTTGAATGCATTTAACCAAGACCAACTTTTTTACTTTAAAAATTCCGGTAAAGGCACTGTCTATGTTGTGTTTTGGAATATTATTTTTTGTAAACGTCTCCCATGGCCAACAGAACGTACGAGACAGTCTTATACGGTTGCTACAAAAAACCGAGGCAAACAAAAGTTTCAATGAAAAAGACACCGTTCATGTAAACCTGCTAAACCAACTCGGTGAAAACCTGAGGTTTTATAAAGCTGACAGTCTCCTACTTGTTGCTGAACAAGCCCATACGCACAGTATTGCCATTGATTATACTATCGGGCATATAGAGGCACTTGGCAATATAGGCGATTACTATTCGGATAAGGGCAATCATGAAAAAGCCATTCAAAATTACCAGGCCGCTTTAAAAATAGCAAAAGAAAAAAATGAAACCGCTCTCCTACTGGCTGCTCAAAACCAACTGGCAAATCAGTATACATTCCATGGCGACTATGCAAAAGCACTGGAGGTCTATTTGCAGGGAATCGAAATAGCTACCGAGACAGAACATAAACGCATGCTCGCTGTGCTCAATGAAAATATTGCCTTACTCTATGCCGAGCAAAAAGATTATGAACAGGCCTTGTATTATTTTAAAATCGTAAAAAAACTGAACGAAGAGATCGGCGACGAAGTATTTACGGCCTACAGTACTAGTAATATGGCTTCTATATATGCAGATATAGGTAATCTTGAGTATGCAATGTACCATATTACCAATAGCATTGCTGTTTTTGAAAAGGAAGAATTGATGGACTGGCTTGCTTTTGGCTATGAGGTAAAAGGAAAAACCTATTTAAAGCAGGGTAAATACAAATGGGCCATCTTTTGGTATGACCAAAGCCAGGCGCTACATAATAATAGTGTAGAAGATGAGAGAAGTGAAATTAGCCTTCTAAATGGAATAGCGGAAGCCCATATGGGGCTTCAAAAAGATGATATATCTGAAAAATATGCTTTGTCAGCCTTAGAAATTTCTTCGAGGTTAAACGAAAATAATGGTATTCAAAAGAGCGCCGAAATACTTTATAAAATAAGTAAAAAGAAGAAGGACTATTTAAGTGCGCTAAATTACCATGAACTTTTTCAAAGATTATCGGATACGATTGCCAAGAACGGCAGTGAAAAGAATCTTTTGATGCTCAAAACTAAAATGAACCATGAGCAACAAAAGCAAAGCCTAATTGCAGCCAATGAAAAGGCATTGACAAAACAAAAAAATTACGTTTATGCCTCCCTTGCCATTTTATTAATCCTCGCAATAATTACCTTACTGGTAGGAAGAAGCGAGAAAATACAGAAAAAACTTAATAGAGAGTTGCATTCAAAGAAGGCTGATCTTGAAAACAATGAAATTGAACTTCGGGCCATTAACCAAACGAAAGACAAAATGTTTTCCATTATTGGACATGACCTGAGGGGACCAATAGGTGCGTTTCAGGGCTTATTGCAACTTTTAAAAAATGGGGAGATTAACCAAACCGAGTTTATGAAATTTGTTCCGAAATTGCGGATGGATATCGACAATATTTCGTTTACCCTGAACAATTTACTTTCATGGGGACAAACACAAATGAATGGCACTATAACCCAACCCTCAGTGGTTTCTTTAGAACATCTTGTTCAGGACAATATTAAGCTCTTATCGGAAATTGCCAGTAATAAAGCAATTAAATTGGTGAGTCGACTCAGTGAAAATACCTTAGCATGGTCTGATGCCGATCAAATCGATATTGTCATTCGCAATTTGATGAGCAACGCCTTAAAATTTACTCCTAAAAACGGATTAGTTACTATTGATGCCCAAGAAAAGGAGGGATATTGGGAGGTTTCGGTTAGCGATACAGGTGTTGGTATAGACCAAGAAGCACAAGATAAAATTTTTGCCCAAAACTCAAATGTTACCACCTATGGTACAGACAATGAAAAAGGTACCGGTCTTGGTTTATCGTTATGCAAAGAAATGGTAGAAAACAACAAAGGTTCAATTTGGGTAGAAAGCGTTCCACGCAAGGGATCTTGTTTTTACTTTACGGTGCCAACAGCAAAAAAAAAATCATTACAGCAAGCAAGCTAGATAAGATCGTCTAAACTTCGTATTGCAGGATATCGTTCTGAGTTAAAACCTTCGGCGTACTCGCTATTGATGTATCTTCCTAAGTCACGTGCACGATAGGTTACGCTATCAATAAAATTTCTACTACTAATTGGTGTTTCAGGCTCGTCGCTTTTTGGGTCATAAAACTGAGAGCTATACGCTAAAATTGAAGCTACTTTTTTATCTATAAACCCGCTAACATCAACAACAAAATCTGGTTCTAGATTTTTCCATTGTATATAATGGTAGACTCGTTTTGGTCGCCATGCGTCTTGCCATTGGTCATCACCCTCCAATTTGGTATCCAACTTAATCAAACCGCTCAAGAAACAGGCATCGCTTACCAATTTACTCCCCTTGCCGTGATCAATATGGCGATCTTCAACTGCATTGCACAGCACGATTTCGGGACGATACTTTCGTATCATGCGAATTACTGCCAGCTGATGTTCTCTATCATTCGTAAAAAAACCGTCCGCAAATTCAAGATTCTCACGTACGGAAAGTCCTAAAATTTCAGCAGATCGAGCGGCTTCTTGATCTCGAATTTCTGCGGAACCCCTGGTGCCCAATTCTCCCCTAGTCAAATCTACTACACCCACTTTTTTTCCGAGAGAAATTTCTTTAGCGATCGTCGCTCCTGCTCCTAATTCAACATCGTCGGGGTGAGCGCCAAAGGCCAATATGTCTAGTTTCATGTATTTTAAGTTTGGTTTTGAAAGTAGGTTTAGTGAGTCGTAATTACCTCTTGAGACCTTACTTTTTCTAATGCTTGTTCAATATCGGCAATTAAATCCTCGGGTTCCTCAATTCCTACCGAAAAACGAATGAGTCCGTCTTTGATTCCCTGCTGAGCTCTAACCTCTGGGCTCATGCCGGCATGTGAGGTTTCGGCAGGCGAAATTACGGTACTCTCAACTCCTGCTAGACTCATCGATGACTTAATCATTTGAAGCGATTTCCTAAATTGCTTGGCATCATAAGTTGCTTCCAATTCAAAAGACAACATACCGCCAAAACCACGCATTTGTGATTTTGCTAATGCATAATCAGGATGCGAAGGCAAACCCGGATAATATACCGCCGCAATAGCCGGGGTATTATAAAGAAATTCAGCCATTCGCTGCGCATTTGCGTTTTGTGCTTTAACACGTAGCCCCATGGTTTTAATGCTTCGCTCTAAAAGCCAAACGGTATAATCACTAAGACTACCTCCAAAGTTCTTTGCCAATTGATAAATGCGCTCTATATGGGTTTGTGATGATGCAACCGCACCAGCACAAATATCAGAATGTCCGCCCATATACTTTGTAGCACTATGGATCACCACATCAATGCCAAAATCAATGGGGTTTTGATTCACAGGGCTGGCAAAAGTGTTGTCAATCATCGAAACAATGCCATGCTTTTTTGACAGCTTTCCAATGGCGTCCAAATCGGTAATAGTCAATAAAGGATTAGACGGCGTTTCGATATAAATAACTTTGGTGTTCTCTTTAATCTTTGCCGCAAAATCTTCAGCTCGCCATCCTTCTGTAAAAGAGTAGGAAATTCCGTAGTTGTCAAACTGCTCTGTTACCAAATTATAAGTACCTCCGTATAAGGTTTGCTGAAGAACAATATGATCTCCTGCACGAAGAAAGGCCATCAAGGAAGTACTTACTGCTGCCATGCCGCTACCAAATATCAATGCCGTCTCCGCATGCTCTAAGGCAGCTATTTTTTTTGAAAGACCTTCCTGATTGGGCGTATTGAAATACCTTGGATAGCGCTTTTTGTCAACGTCCTCAAACGCATAGGAACTACTCATATACAAGGGAGAAACCGCCCCTTTAAACTCTTTGTCTTCTATAGCACCAACATGGGTGCAAATGGTGTTCAAGCCTTTTTTAATATCGCTCATCATTCGAATTTTATCGTATGTTAAAGTTACTAAAATCGGATTTATAATGAGAAATCTATTTCTATAAAGTGACGCCCTATCTCTCTAGAAGGCGCGTTAGGTGTGTACAGTCTTCGTATCAAACCTCAACCTTTTTCCAATTTCCTTTTTTAAACCAAATAATAGAAATAATAGCCAAGAGAACTTCAGCTGCCGTTATGGCCATAAATACCCCCAGCGCTCCTAATTCAAAGGTAATCGCAGCCAAATACGCGAAGGGAAGCTGAAACATCCAAAAGGACACCAAATTGATTTTTGTTGGTGTACCTGTATCCCCCGCTCCATTAAAGGCTTGGGTTACTACCATTCCGTAAGCATAGAAAATATAGCCTATGGCGATAATTTGCAGGCAAAGTCCTCCATTTTCTATTACCACTGGGTTTGCATTAAACCAACCCACTAGATCATGTGCAAAAAACAGATAAATGATAGATACAATACCCATAAAATAGGCATTATACTTACCTGTTTTCCAAACGGAGGTTTCTGCCCTAGCTGGTTTTTTTGCACCGAGATTCTGCCCTACCAAGGTTGCCGCCGCGTTGCTCATGCCCCAAGAAGGCATTAGCGTAAATAACATAATTCGAATGGCAATGGTATAACCCGCCAGTACTTCGCTACCAAATTCGGCCATCATACGCATTAAGAAAACCCAGCTAGAGGTTCCTATTAAGAATTGGGCTATCCCTCCTATGGAAACCTTGATTAGGTTTAGCATTACGTTAAACCGGATAACCATATCTTTAAGCTTGATTTGAATCGCGCTCCATCCAAAAAACAAAATGGCCAATTGGAATAGCACCGCCGTACCCCTACCAATATTTGTAGCTATTGCGGCCCCCATCACCCCGTATTCGGGAACAGGGCCCCATCCGAAGATGAAAATTGGGTCTAAAATAATATTCAAGCCGTTGGAGAGTACCAAGGTCCACATGGCAATTGATGCATTACCGGCTCCTCTAAAAATGGCGTTAATCAGAAACAACAAGAGAATGGTAATATTCCCACCAAGTAAAAGTTGGGTATAGCCATAGCCCTCGGCAATAAGTTCGGGTTCGGCCCCCATTAGCGCCAGTATGTCTTTGGCAAATAAAAAGCCGATCACGCCAACAACAAGCGAAACCAAAACACCAAGTGCGATTGCCTGTACGGCGGCCTCTTTAGCACCTTGAACATCTTTTTCACCAATTCGACGCGCAACTACGGCGGTGGCCGCCATACTTAAACCAATGGCTACGGCATAGACTAGGGTGATAACCGATTCGGTAAGACCAATTGTAGCCACAGCGTTTACGCTGACCTGAGATACGTAGGCAATATCGACAATGGCGAAAATAGATTCCATCATCATCTCGAGAATCATCGGAATGGAGAGCATAAAGATCGCCTTACGAATGCTTCCGGTGGTAAATTCGTTCTCCTTACCTGTAACGGCTTGGATAAAATAATTGAATAGTTTTTTTATTGAAAGGGTATTGGATTGTGTCATTATGAAATAGAATTATGTGAAAAAAGAAGGCAAATAATAGTGTCAAAAAGCAGGACTCAAAGTCGACTACTTCCTGGGCAAGAACCCGATGACATCTATTGAAAACATAATTCTTATAACTTCATGATGCTGCAAATATGCAGAAATTATTTTAATCTCTGAGTGTCGAAGCCTTATTTAACATATCATATGCTGATAAAAGCTTAGCTTGATTCTATCGGACAACCAGAATATTTAGAAATTTCTAAACCTTAGAAAAGTTCGCTTTATATCGCCAGAAGCTAATTCCGCCCAAAACTATTACCGCCAGCGCAATATACCATATGTAATCTGGTGTAATGGCCGCTGCCCCACTTTGTCCATAGCTGTGTAGGCCGACCAGGTAATAGTTTACCCCAAAATAGGTCATCATAATGCTGGCATAAGCGATTACACTGAGGAAGTTGAAGGTCCATCGACCGCGAAGCCCTGGCACCAATCGTGTATGAATGACAAAGGCGTACACCATTATCGAAATCAAAGCCCATGTTTCTTTGGGGTCCCAACCCCAATAGCGCCCCCAGCTTTCGTTTGCCCATTGGCCGCCTAGGAAATTGCCGATGGTTAACATGATCAAACCAACAGTCAATGCTAGCTCGTTAATGATGGTCAATTCTTTTAAATTGAGCTCCATACGTTTCTTGTTCTCACTGGTAGTCAAAATCATCAGGAGTAGACAAACAACGCCTAAAATCATACCCACGGTCAACGGCCCATAGCTGCCTACAATTACCGCTACGTGAATCATCAACCAATAACTATCCAATACCGGAACCAAATTACCGATTGCAGGATCAACCCAGTTCTGGTGGGCAATAAACAAAAGCATCGATGCCACAAAGGCCGAAGCCGCTAGCGTCATTGTACTTTTTCTCGCAAATAACATACCCATTCCCATTGTGGCCCAAGAAACGTAAAGAATACTCTCATAGGCATCGCTCCATGGCGCATGACCAGATATATACCAACGTAAGATCAAGCCGGTGGTATGCCAAAGAAAAAGAATGATAATGGTTCCTTTCAAAACGTAGGACGCCGCTTTCCATATTTCACGCTCTTTAAATATCTGGAAGATAACTACAAAAAACAGCAGCACACCAACCAAGGCATACAAACGATATAACAAATTAAAGATTCCCAATTTGTTATAAATCACCTCGGTGTTAATCTTTTCCGCAGAAGGCAGCACCTCACTACCATGATTTTCTTGGTTCTTTTTAAATGCTCCAAGTAGTTTATCCGCCTCCGCATAATCACCAGTTGCTATAGATTTACGGAGTGACATTACGTAATATGGCAGCGCATTTTTTACGAAGTTTCCGTATAGCGAATCAGAAACCGGAAATTGTCCGCCGCGATATTCCAAGGCAGAGATCCATTTATTATTTTCATCATCGAGCAACGGAAATATCTTCACAATATCACCACTTAGAGCTTGATTTAATAATGACAATCGAATATGTGCATCTTTTAAATCTTGTTGGAATTTATTAGGGTTCAAAGCAGTTGTCGCATCGTCTATAAAGGGCGCCAATTTATATCCGCCCTTATCATCAAAGAAATCGGTAGCCTTGATAAATTCCTGTCCTTTAGGTACACCCAATACATTGCGAATACTATCATTCTTGCCCTTCTTATCTACGGCAATAAACGCTGTATTGTACCAGGCAGGTGCATTCAACATCATAGACAAGAACACTTGGTCAGAGTTCATGTTCTGGAACTTGTCTTTCAAACTCAATTTTCGTAACAATTCAGACGAAAAGGTATTGATAGGCTTCATGCGACCACCTTCATCTTGTATGACCAACTTGCCAAAGGCTTCGGCGTGTTCTTTCGAAACGATGGTAGTTTGTAAAATGGAATCAATCTGCGCTTGCGTGGGTTTTAGATTATGGTCATGGCCGTCATCGGCAGTATGTTCTTGGGCCGAAGCTGAAACAAAACACCCTAGAAGTAATAGAATGGAAAGGGCAGCTTTCTTGGCTTTGAGCTTGTCAAGTGATTTGGTTAAATCTTTAAAACGGGTTTTTCCAAAAAACATGATTCCCATGAGTCCGATGTAAAGCAGAAAATATCCCAAGTAGGTAATCCATGTTCCCCATTGGTCGTGATTAACCGAAAGTACCGTTCCTTTTTCGTCTGGGTGAAAGCTCGATTGAAAAAATCGATACCCGCGATGGTCTAAAATATTGTTCATAAAAATATCATAGTCAAATGGGCGACCATCTTCAACCGTTACCTTACTCATAAATGAAGCATAGCCCTTTTCGGTACCCGGATATTTTTCTGCGATAAAATCATTCAGTTTAATACTGAAAGGCAGTTCATATACTTTAGAACCATAGGCCAAAGAGAAATCAAGACCGCCTACCGAAAACTTATCGGTGAAGTTTGATATGCCTTTACCGCCTAAAAGCTTTTTCTGAACCGTTTGCCCTTCGGAAGTAATTTCAACTACTAAGGCGGAAGCCGTAGCTTCGTTGATTTCTTCCTCTGGCACTTCCACTACCCCATAAGCACCCTTTATCAGTGGTTCAGGAATCACAAACTGCATTCCTGCCATGGCATATAGCGATCGCAACTGAAATTCTTGCAAACTATCTTTAACGACCTGCCCTTGAAATTGGTCGGCCATACGCATAAAGTTGCCCTCAAAAGGTGATTTGATTTGATAGGTAGAATCGGTAGTAAAAAGGTTTATAGCGCCCTCTGTTGGAAGGTTCAAAGCAAAAAGAACATTGTGAACATTGTTCACTTTATGATTCTCAAGATAATGCTCCTCACGCTGACCACTACCCGCCTCTACTATTTTTAAAAATTCCTTTCCGTTCTCATCAGGAATTAAACCTTCTTTAGCTCCTTTTAGAAAATCTACGTAGGTTACGGAGAAGTCTTGTCCGTTATAATCTGAATTCCAAGGAAGATTCGATTTTAAGGCTTCGGGTGTAACGATTAAATCATCTTCTAAAAATTTTCTTTTGGGCTCGCCATTAATCTCCCCATCAACAAACGCTGTTAAATAGGTTTTATCAGAATAGAAAACCTTTTCTGAATTGCCCTCACGTATCGGCATCATGCCTTCGAAACTAATATATCGGGTTACAAAGGCCCCAACTATAATAAGAATCCATGATAGATGCAGGGTGAGTACGGGCCATTTTTTCCAGGTAAAGAGCTTGTATCGGAACATATTTCCGATAAAATTGATAACAAAAAAGACCATTATCGCTTCAAACCAGGTGGTGTTATAAACCCAAATTCGGGCCGTTTCCGTGCTATACTTGCTTTCTACAAAAGTGCCGATACCCATGGCAAGTGCAAACACCAAAAACAAAATGGCCATTAAGCGGGTGGAGAAGAAAAATTTCTTGAGCAATTCTGTCATCAGCAGATGAATTGGTTTTCAGCATGCAAAAATACCACCTTTTTATGGTTTTTACGACGCTCTAAACGCTTAAAAAGTTAAACAGAATTGTTAATATTCAAGCGGAGCAAGGTATAGCCATGTCGTCCTTTAAAGAACTACTCAAATGATAGCATCTATAATCGCACTGCACTTGCAATTTCCTAAGGCCAATACACTCCTATTCATGGTGGTTATTTCATAACACAACGCCTTCAGCGTGTTCTTTAGACTTTTGTAATCAAACTTTCACCTTCGATACGTAAACATGCGTGCAGTCTGATATTTCATTACATGGAATATATGCCTAAATTTACGGCATGATTAACGTAACCCTTGTTGGCACAGGCGCGGTCTCCAACCACTTATTGGATGTCTTTTCTAATACGAATGGTGTTGCGGTGTTACAAATAGCCAGTCGAGGAGACCAATTATCGCAGGCGTTAGAAAGGATGCGAAGCCGCGACGAGGAAGTCGATATTTATATTATCGCTGTAAGTGATGATGCTATTGCCACCGTTTCAGAACACTTTGTAAAGTCAAATGCATTGCTTGTTCATACTTCAGGAAGTGTTGCAATGCACGCTTTACCCAAGGAAGTTCGCAGAGGGGTTTTTTACCCTTTACAGACGTTTTCAAAAGGAAGAAAAGTAGATTTCCAAACAATTCCGCTTTGCATTGAAGCAGAACATAAGAACGATCTTGAGTTGCTTCGTACACTGGCAAGGGCCATTTCACAATCCGTTTACGAGCTATCCT
The DNA here is from genome assembly GCF_039974175.1 of Maribacter sp. GTDB lineage: Bacteria > Bacteroidota > Bacteroidia > Flavobacteriales > Flavobacteriaceae > Maribacter_C. The sequence goes on along the minus strand of NZ_JBDWJN010000010.1, from coordinate 524,316 downwards.
CCAAACAAAGAAAATCACTGCATCTGGCTGCCGTCTTTGTAAATAATTTTACCAATCACATCTACCAGATCGGAAACGATATTTGCCTAGAAAACGGAGTTCCGTTTGACGCTTTGAAGCCACTTATTACAGAAACGGCTCATAAAATAAATACGCTCTCTCCTATCGACGCACAGACGGGGCCAGCAAAACGCAATGATGATAGCACCATTGACAGCCATCTAAGTCAATTAAAAAGCAAAACACATAAAGAGGTCTATCGCATGCTAACCAAATCAATCAAAGAAACTTACGAAAGTAAGCAGTAGACATAAAAACACAGATGACAAAGGAAACGCATAAAAATACCAGCCTATTTTGCTTTATTATGGGCTATTGTAAAATAACCAACAAAATCAGATACTTTGGAGAAAAGCTATAAAGAATACCTAAAGCATATTACCACCTTTGTTTTCGATGTAGACGGCGTGTTTACAGATGGAACTTTATTGATCACAACCCAAGGCGAAATGTTGCGCAAAATGAGCGTAAAAGATGGCTATGCGCTAAAAACAGCTTTACAAAAAGGATACAATGTATGTATCATCACTGGAGGTACAAACGAAGGGGTACGATTGCGGCTTGCCGGCTTAGGTGTGACCGATATTTATTTGGGAGCCCACCATAAGGAGGTGCCGCTTCAAGAATATTTATCAAAACACGATATAGCGCCCGAAAATGTGCTCTATATGGGTGATGATATGCCCGATATTCCACCTATGAAAGTAGTGGGCCTTCCGACTTGTCCTCAAGACGCCATTCAAGAGGTAAAGGAAGTCGCCAAATACATATCGCATCGAAATGGCGGAAATGCCTGTGTTCGCGATGTTATTGAACAGGTACTCAAGGTAAGAGGTGATTGGTATGGTAACTTCAGTGCTGCGAATGATTGATGGCAGTTCATAGCTTGTAAAAAAGATAAAACATGCTCCAGAACAATTTAGCTGACTATAAAATCATTCTGGCATCTGGTTCGCCCAGAAGGCAGCAGTTTTTCAAAGAATTGCAACTTGATTTTGAAGTACGCTTGAAACCTGTTGATGAAGTGTACCCAAAAGAACTTCAGGGAAGTGAGATATCTGACTATTTAGCGGCTTTAAAAGCAACCCCTTTTCAAGGCGGTTTGTTACCTCAAGAAATACTAATAACCTCCGATACGGTCGTCTGGCATAAAGACAAATCATTGGCCAAAGCTTCCAATGCTACCGAAGCCTTTCAAATGCTAAAAACATTATCGGGTGATTGGCATGAGGTTATTACTTCAGTTACATTTACTACGCATCAGGGGCAAAAAACGGTACACCATTCCACTGAGGTTAAGCTAAAGGAATTATCAGACGATGAAATTTGGTTCTATATCAATACATGCCAGCCCTTTGATAAAGCAGGAGCATACGGCATTCAAGAATGGATTGGACTCATAGCCATTGAAGAAATAAGAGGTTCATACACCAATGTCGTTGGTTTACCTACACATTTAGTCTACAAAACGTTAATTGAAATGGTAAACTAGTTGGTTTTAAGTAACTTTATAGAAAGAAAATCGTACTATGAAAAATTACCTCAAAGTTGTAATTAGCCTGTTGACTTTTGCTGCTCTAACGCTGTTTCTCCAATCTTGTAATGAACAAGTTGCTGCTCAGAAGAACAATTTGGCTATGAGTACGGCGATTACAAGCGCTGCAGACAAAAAACCATTATCTGAAGAGTTCAAACACTATTGGTATGCCGGGGAAGCAGAAATTACATCCTACAAGCTCGAACAGGCTCGATATGGTGAGATACGCGAAGGAAATGCGGTGATGATCTATGTGACCGAACCTTTTCATAATCAAAAACAGGTGAAGGCCGATGGCAATAACCCTGACAACATTCCTGTTTTAAAGCTAAACAGTACTAAAAAATACTTAACTGGTATTTATCCGTACTCTATAATGAGCAGCAGTTTTTACCCCGTTCATGATAATCAGCATGCTCTCAAAGTTTCGTTTTCCTCACAAGAATGGTGTGGACAGGTATATGCCCAATTGAACAATAGGGAAGCTTTTGAAATTATGTCGCATTCGTACTTTGAATCTGAAGCAGATGTTGCCTTAAATCTAGAAAAAGCCTTATTAGAAAACGAGCTCTGGAACAAGATTCGAATCAACCCAGAGGGCCTACCTACAGGAAATATGCAAATCATTCCTTCTATGGAGTATATTAGATTGACTCATAAAGAGTTAAAGTCATACAATGCAGATGTTAGTTTAACTAAAAATAACGGTATCACCACCTATAATATCAACTATCCTGAGCTAGGCCGCAGCCTGAAAATTAGTTTTAGTACTTCCTTCCCTCATACCATTGAGAGCTGGTCTGATACTTTTAAAGATGGCTACGGACCAAAAGCCAAATTATTGACATCAACAGCAACTAAATTGAAGTCCATTAAGAGTCCGTATTGGCAAAAAAATAGCAATGAATATTTACCTTTGCGTGATAGTTTAGGACTGTAAGTTTTATGGAAGATTTTTTTGTTACCTATCAAAAAGAACTGATTTGGACGTCAGCTATCGTTCTTATTGTTGTAATCTCGCGAGTTATTGGGAGTACCACAGTACGCAGAATCGGACGTATCAGTGGAATAGCGGAAGCAAGAACTGTTCTGATTACGAAGTACATCTATGCTATTTTAAACTTTTTAGGAATAGGTGCCATTACTTTTATTTGGGGGGTAAACTTCCAAGATCTTGGCTTATTGTTTTCGTCGATTTTTGCAGTAATCGGGGTAGCACTTTTTGCCCAATGGTCTATCTTAAGTAATGTTACCTCAGGTGTTATACTTTTTTTCTCCTTTCCTTTTAAAATTGGAGATCGCATTAAAATCATGGATAAAGAAATAAGAGACGAGCAAGAAGAAAGCGATCCTATATTCGTCATTGAAGATATCAAGGCCTTCCATGTACATCTAAGAAGGAGTACTGGAGAATTAATTACGTATCCAAATAATATGATGCTTCAAAAAGCTATTGCTTTGATAGCCACTCCGGGTACATCAGACGATGGTTCAGATGCAATTTGATTTGTTAAAGAAGTTGTAAAAAAACAAGGGTTCGCTCTTTATCTTTCTATATTTGAGCGCCAACTTACAATTATAATGATGCGTCAATACCTTGTATTATTCATTACCCTTTTATTTTTTGCTTCACAGATTCTAGCTCAAGCCCCTAAAAAAGAGACTTCAGCTGAAATATATCATTCCATTCAAAAACTCAATTTCTTGGGAAAAGCGCTTTACGTTGCCGCCCATCCCGATGATGAAAACACGCGTCTGATATCCTATTTATCAAATAAGGTTAAAGCAAACACAGCGTATTTATCTCTTACACGAGGTGATGGTGGCCAAAATTTAATTGGGCCTGAGTTACGTGAATTGCTTGGCGTTCTTCGAACTCAAGAACTTTTGGCGGCAAGAAGAGTAGATGGTGGGCAGCAATTTTTTAGTCGCGCCAATGATTTTGGTTATTCTAAGCATCCTGATGAAACGCTCAAATTGTGGAATAAAGAGGAAATATTAGGCGATGTTGTACAAATAATACGAGCATTTAAACCCGATGTAATCATAAATCGTTTTGACCACAGGTCGCCTGGTTCAACACATGGGCATCATACCTCATCGGCCATGTTGAGTTATGAAGCCTTTGATTTGGTCAATGATCCAAAAGCATATCCTGAACAATTGACTTCAACAGCAGTATGGCAACCCAAACGTTTATTTTTTAACACTTCTTGGTGGTTTTACGGAAGCAGAGAAAATTTTGAAAAGGCTGATAAGTCGGCAATGATGAGTATGGATGTTGGGGTCTTTTACCCTACCCTTGGCGTTTCCAATAATGAAATTGCTTCTTGGGCTAGTAGTCAACATTTATGTCAAGGTTTTGGTCGAATTACGTCGCGTGGAAGTGAAAACGAGTACATCGAATTACTAAAGGGTGATTTACCCAAAAACAAAACAAACATTTTTGATGGCATTAATACAACTTGGTCAAGAATCGAGGGCGGAGAAGCTATAGGTCAATTGCTCACCAAGGTGGAGGCAGATTTTGATTTTAAGAATCCCTCAAAACACCTTCCACAACTACTAGAAGCACATAAGCTTATCAATTCACTTTCTGATGTGCATTGGAAAGACATCAAACTTGAAGAAATTGAAAATATCATACAGGGAGTAGCGGGATTGTATTTGGAAGCTTCCGCCGAAACGGCCATAACCAATCCTGGAAACAGCACCAAGGTGAAGATTGATGTTTTGAATCGGAGCGCCTCTATGATCAGGCTGAAGTCAGTTGGTTTAACTGAAGTAGATGCAAGCCTTGATCAAAACATCATCCTCGAAAATAATAAGAAGCATAATTTCGAGCTTGATTTGAATGTTCCAGAAACGACAGAATTTACGAGTCCGTATTGGTTAAATGAGAAAGGTACACTAGGCATATACAAAGTTGCGAACAAAAGCTTAATTGGCAAACCCGAGACCCCGAGAGCCTTTCATGCGAATTTTGTTTTGAATTTTGATGGTTATGAAATCACGTTTCAGAAACCCGTGGTGTACAAATATGCGCGAAATGACAAGGGTGAGCTATACCAACCTTTTGAAGTACTGCCAGAAGCCACAGCGCGCTTTGATGATAAAGTGGTGATTTTTGCCGATGGAAAACCCAAACAGATTGCGATTACTGTAAAAGCTCATAAAGACAATGTAAAAGGTGATGTGCAATTTAGTTATTCTAAAGGCTGGACCGTTGATGAAGAAACCAAGCCCTTTGAAATTGCCAAGAAAAATGACGAGCAAATTTTACTGTTTACCTTGACGCCTCCCACCAATGAGGATGAGAGTTACATTTCCCCCATCATTAAAATAGATGACAAACAAATCACCAAAGAATTGGTAACCATTGCCTACGACCACGTGCCCACACAGTCGGTTTTACTGCCTGCTCAAGCAAAGGTTGTTCGTTTAAATATTCAGCGTTTAGGAGAGCATATAGGATATATTATGGGTGCTGGCGATGATGTTCCAACAAGTCTGAAACAAATCGGATACAATGTTGTTGCTGTCGATCCGAGCACCATCCAAGCAGGTAGCCTAGATAAGTTTGATGCGGTGGTGGTTGGCATACGCGGCTATAATGTGGTTAAAGAACTGCAGTTTAAACAACGCTTTATATTAGATTACGTCAAGGATGGAGGCAATCTAATCGTACAATACAATACGGCCGGCAGATGGGACAAACAGTTTAGCAATATTGCTCCTTACGATCTTAAACTATCTAGAGACCGTGTTACCGATGAGAATTCTGGCGTGAAAATTGTGGCAAAAGACCACGCCTTAATGAACTTCCCAAATCCAATAACAGAAAAAGATTTTGATGGGTGGGTACAAGAAAGAGGATTGTATTTTCCCAGTGAATGGGATGATGCCTTTACCCCTATTTTATCGATGAAAGACCAAGGTGAATCGGCTACAGAAGGTAGTCTTTTGGTCGCTCCTTATGGACAAGGAAATTACATCTATACCGGACTAAGCTTTTTTAGGGAATTGCCTGCAGGAGTTTCTGGCGCCTACAAACTCTTTGCGAATATGTTGTCTATCGGAAAAGAAAATGTAAAGAAAACACCCGCTGTTAAAGGATAAATATGCACGACAAATTCATTTGGAAAAAAGAATATTCTATAGTGCTCATTCTGAATATTCTTTACGTTTTGATTTTTTCATATCTAATGACTTCTTTCACCTGATATGGAGACAATAGATTGGATTGTACTTGCCGGAACGCTATTGTTTATTGTAGGCTATGGGGTTTGGAAAACCAAAGGAAGCCAAAATGTAGAGGACTATGTAGGTGGCGGAAGAGATTCGAAGTGGTGGACTATAGGACTATCGGTAATGGCTACTCAAGCCAGTGCCATTACATTCCTATCAACGCCTGGTCAGGCCTTTCATGATGGTATGGGCTTTGTTCAATTCTATTTTGGCCTACCGCTGGCCATGATTATCATTTGTATGGTATTCGTGCCTATTTACCACAAGCTTAAAGTATACACAGCTTACGAATTTCTTGAAGATCGGTTTGACTTAAAAACCAGATCGCTTGCTGCCATTCTATTTTTAATTCAGCGTGGTCTTGCAGCAGGTATTACCATTTTTGCCCCTTCGATTATTTTGTCAGCGGTTCTTGGGTGGGATTTACGTACTTTAAACGTTATCATTGGTGTGTTGGTCATTATTTACACCGTTTCAGGTGGTACGAAAGCTGTTAGCGTTACCCAGAAGCAACAGATGTTTATCATTATGACAGGTATGTTTATTGCCTTTTTCTTCATTCTGGGATATTTGCCAACAGACATTTCGTTTGGTAAAGCGCTCAAAATAGCGGGGGCCAGTGATAAATTGAATATACTTGATTTCACTTTTGACACAAAAAGCAGATATACGTTTTGGAGTGGAATAACCGGTGGCCTCTTTTTAGCTCTTGCTTATTTCGGTACAGACCAAAGTCAAGTACAGCGTTATCTTTCAGGAAAATCAGTAAGAGAAAGTCAATTGGGCCTTATTTTCAATGGAATTTTAAAGATACCAATGCAGTTTTTTATTCTGCTGGTGGGCGTTATGGTGTTTGTCTTCTATCAGTACAATGCTGCTCCATTAAACTTTAACCCATCAGCCACAAAAACAGTGATGGAGTCTGATTATGCTGATGACTACAAACAGCTACAGGAAAGCCAGATTTCTTTGGAAATTGAGAAGAAGATGGCCCAAAATCAATTTTCGGCAGCCTTGGAATTAAAAGAATACAATGCCATTGACGAAGCCAAGCAACACATTATTGAAATTAACAAAAGAGACAGTACCAATAGAGTTGCCGCCAAAGCTCTAATAAGTAAAGCCGACAATAGTGCTGAAACGAATGACAAAGATTACGTGTTTATTCACTTTATCTTGAACAATCTTCCCAAAGGTCTTATCGGACTATTATTGGCAGTCATTTTATCAGCTGCAATGTCATCCACCGCTTCTGAACTTAATGCCTTAGGTACTATTACGGCCTTGGACTTGTATAAAAGAAACAAAAAAGAAACTGCTTCGGAGCAACATTATGTCAGGGCTTCCAAATTCTTTACCCTGGTTTGGGGTATTGTAGCGATTTTTATTGCGAATATTGCCAACCTCTTTGACAATTTAATACAACTTGTAAATATTATCGGTTCAATTTTCTACGGAAACGTGCTAGGAATATTTCTGTTGGCCTTTTTTATTAGGTACGTCAAAGGCAATGCGGTTTTCGTGGCGGCTCTAATTACTCAGGTAATTGTTTTTATAGGCTTTTATCAAGATTGGATGTCGTATCTATGGCTCAATGCATTTGGTTGTGCGCTGGTAATTGCAATTGCCATAGTCATAGAGAGCTTTGACAGGCAGGTTAAAGGCAAAACAATGGAAGGATAACCTACCACTGTAGTAATTGCCTCCTAAAATACTTCTTATACCGTGAACAAAACAAATTACATCTTGATCTATCGGGGCCAAATTTCCAAAAGTCAGCATTCAATTCCCTACGATTTTTAACATACATTTATGAATTATTTATATTTACAAAATGTAGGCTATAAGCATTTAAGATTTTAGAAGGCATTTGCAGAAATAACCCATGGATAAAAAATACACTATAAAAGATATTGCAGAGTTAGCAGGGGTCTCAAAAGGTACCGTAGATAGGGTTTTGCATCGCCGTGGGAAAGTATCCAAGAAAGCCCAACTACGTGTTGAAAAAGTACTCAAAGAAATAGATTACCAACCCAATCCGATTGCTCGAAATCTAAAAAACAATAAGGTTTATAGCATATGCGTATTGATGCCAGATCCGAAGGAAGACGCATACTGGAACCCAGCGGTGCAAGGAATAAAAGATGCTGCCAAAGAATTTAAACCTTTTGGCGTTCTTGTGCAAAGGTTCTATTATCATCCATATAACAGTGTTTCTTTTCTTGAAAAATCACAAGAGGCATTACAATCATCTCCTGATGTGCTGTTGATGGCGCCCCTTTTTCAGAAGGAGGCGCTAGATATTTTCAGAGAATGCCAAAAGCAGAACGTATTAGTAGCCCTATTCAACAATTTCATTGATGCCTTCAATACCGAAAATTTTATTGGACAAGACCTGTATCAAAGTGGACGGGTTGCGGCAAGCTTAATTGATAGACTACATGATGAAACTGCCACTGCCGTCGTTTTGCACCTTGATGAAGAAGCTCATATGAAACTAAAAGAAAATGGGTTTAAAGCGTATTTCGAAGAGAAACAGTTTGCTCCAAAAATAGAAACCTACAGTTTAAAAACCTCCAACAAAGAAATCCTTAAAAAAAATGCTACAGATTTGCTAGAATCCAATCCAAAAGTAGCTGCAGTTTTTATAACGAATTCCAAAGCCTACCTCTTTATCAAAGCAATCGAGCATTTAAGCAAAGACCTTACTATTGTAGCTTACGACTTGTTAAAGGAAAATATTGAATTTTTGAGAAATGGTTATATTGATTTCTTGATACATCAAAAGCCCAAACGGCAAGCCTATTTAGGCGTTGGGTATCTTGCCGAGCATTTCCTTTTTGGAAAACCAATACCCTCTCAAAATTTACCCATTGATATCATTACCCCAGAAAATGTAATGTATTATTTAGACTGAACACCTTCGCAAGAATGTTTCCTAGTCTTCGCAACCGCTCTTTTGTAAGCGCAACTAGCGTATAGAAAGAGATCCGATAATGCAACGCCCTTAGCCTTCTAAGGTCTTGCTTAAGATCACACTTTTTGTATTGGCGAGATAGCTCCTTCCGATAGTGTAGCGAATGCCTCCTATTTCCAAACTGTTTCCCTCAACAACATCTACTTTATCAATGGCCACCGTAAACGAGCGGTGAATTCTAATAAACTTATCGGATGGTAATTCTTCTGTAAAACTACCCAACGTTCTATGAATGATATATTTTGAGGAACTGGTAATGATGCGAATGTAATCTTTCAAACTTTCTATAACCGTAATTTCGTCTAGGTATATTTTTTGAAGCTTTTTCTTATCGACCTTAACAAAAATATGTCTCCTTGAGGAGGGGGCGTTATACCGGTCGTCTTTTGATTGCCTCAATTTGATGATACGATTAATCGACTTTAAAAATCTGGGAAACGGTATGGGTTTTACCAAATAATCAATGGCCTCAAGTTCGTAACTTTGCAGGGCATATTTTTCATGTGCTGTGGTAATCACTACATGGGGTTCGACTTTGGTGCTTTTAAGAAAATCCAAACCGTTCAAAATTGGCATATTAATGTCTAAGAAAATAACGTCAACCGCTTGGTTTTTCAAGTACGATTGTGCTTCAATAGCATTCGAAAATGTTGCTATGAGTTGCAGTTCTTTTACCTTTTCAATGTAATTCTTAACTACATTTATCGCTAATGGTTCATCATCTATTACAATAACCTTTAGTACCATCACACCTTCAATTTTAGATCAACATGAAATTTTTCATCCTTTTCAGCTATTTTAAGCATATAATCGGCCTGGTCATAACCTAGTTCGAGTCTTTTCTTCACATTCGATAGGCCAATACCGTTGCTACCAGCCTCTACATCATTTACCTTTCTGCTTGTTGGAATCGTATTTGATATATTAAAATACAAAAAGTCATCAACTACTTTCGCATCTATGCAAATATCTACTTTTCCTATATTTTTATTGGCACCATGTTTAAAACAATTTTCTACAAGAGGTATTAGCAACATTGGAGCAATTTTTTTATTCTCAAGGTTTCCAGTTATTCCAATCTCAATTTGAAGTGAATCATCAAAACGAATGCGCTCTAGGTCGATATAATTCTGAATACTGTCAAGTTCATCTTTTAGGTCTTGCCTCGGTTTGTTGGTGGAGTACAGCAGATAGCGCATCAATTCGGATAGTTTTAAGATGACTATAGGCGCCTTATTTGATTTTTCAAGGGTGAGCGAATAAATATTATTCAGGGTGTTAAAAAAGAAATGAGGTGAAACTTGAGATCTAAGAAATCGGAGTTCTGTGGTTAATTGTCTTTTTTCTAGGTCATGCAACTTATTGTTCTCTCGTATGCGATCTACGGTAATTTTTATTGCCGTTACAAAGCTAATAACATAAAACTCTCCTAACATGGTCTGTATGGCATAGTCAAGTGTTAAGTGGCTAATGTCAGGCGCTATCTCAGGCATTACCACTGGGCTAACCAAATAATAGGTTAGATTGTATTTCACCAATAACATCAGTACAAGAGCCACTAGAATGTAGAATATAAATGATAGGTACTTGCGTGCATAAATATACCTTGGCATTAAATAGTAGATATTAAAGTATGCCAAGGCCATGTGAATAGGAAAACCAATGAGGTTGGTTTTTAGGGAATACAAAAAATCATTGTGAATGCTACTCCAGCGTAAAGTATTGAATACAAAATAAATACTCCAAAAGACAATATGATATTTGTAACTTATCCTATAATCTTTAGGGGTGTCTACTATCAATAAATCGTTTATTCTTTTTCCAGCAATCATCTGTTCAAAACTCATTTGTTATGGTATATAGCGACAGTCAAGCGTTATTGGTCTAATTTTATTTGGGTTCCAAGGTAGAATAAAAAACTTTAAAACTATATTTTGATGAATGAAGTAACTCAAAAAAAAGTGACCTTATGACCATGATTTTATCATTTACAAAAAAGCAATTGGTTTTAGTGATACTGCTCCTCGGTATAAAGGTCACCACTGGGTTTGGTCAAATTACCCCAAGAGTGTATATAGCAAATAAAGCTGTTGATAAATTTATCATTGATGGCAAACCAGATGAAGTTTCTTGGGCAAAATCAACGTGGTCTGATCTATTCATAGACATAGAAGGTAAAAAAACGCCACGCCATAATACCCGTATGAAAATGACGTGGGATGAGGAAAACCTATACCTATTCGCAGAATTGTCCGAGCCACACATTTGGGCGAACTTGAAACAAAGAGATACCATAATTTTCTACAATAATGATTTTGAGATTTTTATAGATCCAGATGGTGATACGCATAATTATTACGAATTTGAAATGAATGCGTTAAATACCATTTGGGATTTGTTTCTATCAAAACCATATCGCAATCACGGTAAAATTTTAGGCGGCTGGGATTTTAAAGGATTAAGGTCAGCAGTGCACATTAATGGCACCCTCAATGATGCCTCCGATATAGATAAAGGCTGGTCTGTAGAAATTGCAATTCCCTGGTCATTTGATACCGCACCAGGTGCACGTACAAGCATTCCAAAGAATACATTTTGGAGGATTAATTTTTCGAGAGTAAATTGGGATTTTGATCTTGTCAACGGAAACTATACCAGAAAAAAAGATGAAGAAGGTAAGTTTTTTGCTGAATACAATTGGGTGTGGTCACCGCAAGGGGTAATAAACATGCATGAACCCGAACACTGGGGGTATGTTTACTTTTCCACAGCAGAGGTAGGCAGTCTGACTACCTTCGAAATTCCGAAAGATGAACATATCAAATGGTACCTTTATGAGCTGTATCGAAACTATGCAACATCAGCAGACAGTAAATTAGTGGAACAGCAAAAAGAAATTCTGGGCCAACAGATATCCCCAAAGTTGTTTAAACACCAATTTGGATGGGTCATCTGGACTATAAGTCCTTTTACACAAAATAAGATAAGTATTTATGAAGATGGTAAAATTGAAATTAATGAACCGCACTAGCAAAGTACGCAACTATATTTGGCTGATATGTATATTTTTTACTGTCGCCTCTTGCAATCTCGAACAAAAGAGTCAAACGAAAAAAGTTACGGAGATAATTGAAGAAAAGACCACCTTCAAATTTTGGACATGGGTCAGTGCCAGTGCGGAAAGAACCGATGATTCTTATGACAAAGAATTCTCAAAGTATAGTAAAAACGGAATCGATGCGGTCTTAATCAACACCAACACTGATGTGCAATTATTGGAACGTTTGATGCCAATAGCTGCCAAGCACAAGTTAGAGGTTCACGCTTGGATGTTCACAGTCAACCGCCCAGGTGATACTATTGCTGAGCAGCACCCAGAGTGGTACGCACTAAGTCGCGATGGAAAATCATGCTATGACAACCCTCCTTATGTTGGTTATTATAAATGGCTATGCCCTACAAGGGAGGCATCTCGAAACCATATTTTAAGTTTGGTCGAAAATCTTGCCAAGGTAGAGGGTGTTGCTAGTGTTCATCTAGACTATATTCGCTACTCCGATATTTTTCTCCCCATTGGCCTGCTGCCGAAATATGATTTGGTGCAAAACGAAGAACTACCGCAATTTGATTTTTGCTATTGTGATGTGTGTGTAGCAGAATTTGAAAAACTCCACCATAAAAATCCCAGGGATTTTGATACCCCGGCTATCGATATGGAGTGGAAAAATTTTAGACTAAACAAGATCAAAGCTATTGTAGATGATGCCTACGCCATTGCACACAAGCATAATACAGATTTAACATCAGCAGTATTTCCTTATCCAGAAATGGCAGACCATATGGTTCGTCAACGTTGGGATAAATGGACAGTCGATGCGGTGTTACCAATGATATATAATAACTTCTATAATGAAGAGGTAGATTGGGTTGGTTATGCAACCCAACAAGGTGTGGCAGATCTAAAGGGCAAAAAAACAGCCTTGCATACGGGAATTTATGTGCCAACGATGAGTGCTGAAGATATTAGCCAAGCGATTCTACTTGCTAAACAAAATGGAGCTGTGGGGGTTTCCTTCTTTGATGGTCCAGCAATTACCGAAGAACAATGGAAGGTAATCGGGAACTTTGACAAACATATGGAGTAGCAGTTGATGCAAGCAAAAGACATGCGTTTTATCGCTATCTATTGCCTTTGAAAGCGCAAGGTTTTTTTAAAATTGTTACAAATTACCAACAAACACTAAGAATTTCACATCCGTTTTGGTTCTACTGTGAAAATATCTTAAAAAAACAAAGTCATTTAGCTTTTCAAAATTGTCGTTGGTCGAATTTAGTCTACAATTCAAACAGATTTTGCAAATTTTAATTTTCAATCAAATAATATCTAACTAAACTCAACTCGTATGAACAAAAAATTCAATTATTTTTTGACGTTTTTGGCGTTGCTCCTTCTTCAGGGAGTTATGGCACAAAGCAGAACAGTTTCCGGGACTGTTTCAGACAACAATGGATCTCCACTTCCTGGGGTGAACGTTGTAGAAAAAGGAACTTCAAACGGAACATCAACCGACTTTGATGGAAATTATGCTATCAGTGTTTCCGACGGTGCCACTTTGGTGTTTTCTTCCTTAGGTTACGCAACTAAAGAAATTGCAGTAGGTGGTCAAAATTCAGTCAATGCCTCTCTTAGTGAAGATGCAAGTCAACTAGATGAAGTGGTGGTAACAGCCCTAGGTATTCGAAAAGAAACCAAAGCCTTGGGGTATTCCATTACTGAAGTTGGTGGTGAGGAAATCGCAACGATCAAAACACCAAACGCCATCAATTCTTTGCAAGGTAAAATCGCTGGGGTAAACATAACCCAGAATGCAACAGGAGCAGGTGGTTCTAGTAGGGTTATTATTCGTGGTAATAGTACCCTCACAGGCAACAACCAACCCTTGTACGTTGTTGACGGAATACCGATAGGGAATGACAATAATGGAGCGGCCAGTCTTTGGGGAGGCAGTGATGGTGGTGATGGAATTTCAAGTATCAACCCTGATGAGATTGAATCTATATCGGTATTGAAAGGTGGTTCGGCCACGGCTCTTTACGGCTCTAGAGGAGGTAACGGGGTTATCTTAATTACTACAAAAAATGGTAGTGAAACTGAAGGTTTTGGGGTCGAATTTACCAGTACAGTACAGTTCGATAGGGTAGATACTTCAATTCAAGATTTTCAAACCGAATATGGTCAAGGACTAAGAAATACGAAGCCTGCGAATCAAGAAGCCGCCTTGGAAGCCGGATTATCATCTTGGGGGCCTCGTTTAGATGGTACGAATGTAGTGCAATGGGATGGTGTCGAAAGGCCGTATTCGTATGTCGGTAGTAATTTAGATCACTATTACCGAACTGGTACAACCTTTATAAACACCATCGCCTTATCGAATGGTTCTGAAAAAGGCAGCTATCGATTTTCTGTATCTGACTTTGATAATGAAGACATCGTACCTAATGCCGGCTTGAACAGAAAAACATTTGGTCTGAACGCTAGTGCAATTCTTGCCGAAAAGTTAACGTCCACGGTAAGCGCAAAATATATTCTTGAAAAAGTACAAAACAGACCACGGTTATCAGATGCACCTGGTAATGCCAATTTTACAGTAGGGCTACTTTCTCCGAACGTAGATGTACGTTTTATGAATCCAGGAGTTAATGAAGATCTTTCCGAGCGACAGTATTCGAATAATATCTTCTCTCAAAACCCGTACTTCGCGGCCTTTAATTTTAGAAATGCTGATGAAAGAAACCGAATAATCGCTTCTACATCCTTGCGCTATGATTTTACTGATTGGCTTTATATTACTGGTAGAATTGGTGTGGATCATTACACGCGAAAATCAACCAATGTTACGCCATTTGGCACGGCCTTTCAGCCCCTGGGTAGTATGAGTGAAAATGAACGAAGATATACCCAACTCGACTCTGACCTTATATTAGGGGTTGACACAAATATCACCGATAAGTTCGCTATTAATGCCTTTGTTGGTGCGAATAGCAACCAAATTGAATTTGAGCAGCTAAATCTTGGTGGAGGTAATTTCATTGTACCCGGATTGGAAGATATTGCCAACCTACAAAACCAAAACAGGAGTAGAATTTTTAACGAACGTGAGATTGGATCGCTATACGGTTCTCTTGAACTATCCTACAACAGCTTTGCCTATGTAACGGTAACAGGACGAAACGATTGGTTTTCAACTCTTTCTTTTCCAGGAAAAACTACACCTAACAATGACTTCTACCCTTCAGTCAATGCCAGTTTAATTTTATCGGAGGCTTTTGACATGGGAGGTAACTTTTTAAAACTTAGAGGAGGTTATGCAGAAACAGCAGGTGGTGCGCAAGATGCTTATCAATTGGCATTAAACTATGAGATTTTCGGACAAGGGCATCTTGGACAACCGCTAGGTAGAGTTTCTGGTGGTACCGTACCAAACGCCAACTTAGTTCCTTGGAACAAAAGCGAGGTTGAAGTAGGTTTAGATGCGAGATTGTTTAATAATAGATTATCGATAGACTTAGCGCTTTATAAAAATGAAACTACCAATGACATTGTAAATGTAACCACCTCGGTAGCTTCTGGGTTTGGTGCCGCTTCGGCCAATTTAGGTAAAATAGAAAATAAGGGAGTTGAGTTGTTACTTACTGGATCACCAGTTCGTACCGAGGACTTCAACTGGACTACCTCTGTTAATTTTGCCTTCAATGAAGGTACCGTTACTGCGACGAACGCAGATGACGCGGCGGTTGGCCTTGATGAACCTAGAACTAGAAATGCACGAATCACACATATTGTGGGTGAGCGTTACGGTACTATTTTTGGAACCTCATTCGTTCGCGATAATGCAGGCAATATAGTGTATGATATCGATGGAGATGGTGTTCCTATTCCACGTCAAGGAGACAGAAAGATTCTTGGAAACGGGGTGCCACCGTTAACGGTAGGGTTTACGAATTCGATTCGCTATAAAAATCTGAGTTTGAATTTCTTAATCGATGGGAAATTTGGCGGGCAATTGTTTTCTGGTACGAATTCAATCGCATACGGCACAGGGCTGCATAAAGCAACTTTAGAAGGGCGAGAGAACGGACTAAGTGTGAGCGGTATTGATGGTGCATCCTTCGATGCCGATGCAGGAACCGGTTCAGCTTTTACAGCTACAGTAGCGCCTGAAAACCTATCTACCTATTATGGCAGAGTGAATGATATTGCAGAATTTTTTGTCGAAGATTCTGATTATATTAGATTTAGACAATTGAGTCTTGGCTACACCTTGCCATCTAAAATATTAGATAGAACATTCTTAAACAGTGTTACGTTTAATTTGATAGGACAGAATTTGTTCTTTATCAACCGTACCATAGAGAACGTTGATCCAGAAAGTGCATATAATGCAGGTAATTCTCAGGGACTTGAATATTTCGGGGTACCTTCTACAAAAGGTTATGGTTTAAGTGTAAATGTTAAGTTTTAAAAAAAAGTTATGAAAAAATCGATTTATTTTTTACTGTTTGCACTCATTTTTAGTGCATGTGACAAGGGGTTTGAAGACCTCAATGTAAATCCTACGAAACCCACCCAAGTTAGTGTAGCTAACAAGCTTACAGCCGCACAGCTGTTTGCTTCAAGTGAGCGATACGACAACTGGAGGGCGAATTTGATTTATCAATCTACCATGATGCAGCATATTGCAACTACTGCTGGATATTGGGATGGTGATAAATATACTTGGAATAGAGGGTACGCATCTTCATTGATGGATAGGTATTACGGCAATGCGGTAAAAAGCTTAGAAGATATGTTGGTGCAACTTGATGAAGAAGGTTCACCAGAGGAGATGAAGGCCATTACCAGAATTATGCGCGTATTTGTTTTCTCTAGATTAACTGATTTGTACGGTGATATTCCTTACAGTGAAGCAGGCAAAGCCGTTCTAGAGGGAATTTTAACACCAAAGTATGATGCCCAAAGTGAAATCTATCCTGATTTACTAAAGGAGTTAGAAGAGTCGGCCGCCGCGCTTGGTTCCGGTACCTCAGGTTATGGAAGCGCTGATATCATCTTCAATGGCGATCAGGCCAAATGGAAAAGGTTGGCGAATTCGTTGATGTTGCGATTGGGACTTCGACTTATCAAAGTTGATCCGGCTGCTGCACAGGCATGGGCTACTAAAGCAATTTCTGGAGGTGTGATGACCAGTAATGAAGATATTTTTTATGTGCCACATACCATTGGGCCAGAAGGTGTCAATCAAAACGGAATTGGGGAAGTATTTCAAGCTGACGGCAATCCACGTCTCAGCAAAACTTTCGTTGATTTTATGAAAGATCGCAACGATCCTCGTTTACCAATACTAGGTGCAAGACGAAGTGATGGAAGTACCGATCCGGCAGATTTACAGGGTTTTCCTAATGGATTAGATGCTCAAATGCTTATGGATATGACTGGTGAAGAAAATACCGATGCATACGCAGAGCCCAATAGAAACATCATTACTGGTTTAGATGCTCCTATGTTCTTCCAAACCTACGCGGAGGTAGAATTCATGCTGGCTGAGGCCAATGTGCGGTGGGGTCTTGGTGGTGATGCCGCAACGCATTACAATAACGGAGTCACTGCGGCCATGAAGATGTTATCGCTCTATGGTGATGCTGGTATCATAGCCGATGCAGATATTACTACCTACTTAGCTGCAAACCCATATGATGCGGCCAATGCGTTAGAGCAAATCAATACCCAATATTGGGCGGCCACTTTTTTCAACGAATACGAATCGTTCTCCAATTGGAGACGAACAGGCTTTCCGGTATTGGTACCAGTGAATTATCCTGGCAATGTCACCGGTGGAACCATTCCAAGGAGAATGTCATACTCTACCAGTGAGCAAACCAACAATCCTGAAAACTATGCGGCTGCTGTAGCTGCTCAGGGACCAGATGAATTAACCACTCGTGTATGGTGGGATGCTAATTGAAACTAGCATATAAAAAGTTGAGTTAGTTTTAGTTAATTTTAGTTGAATAAAGGAGGGGAAACCCTCCTTTATTTTTGTTGTATAAATAGTATAACTATCTTGTTATTATGAAACTGTATAATCAAAAAATAACCCCTTCAATATGGGCTGTACTATGGTTAACAAGCCTAGTTCTTTCCTGCGCGAAAGATGAGGTTCAATTAGATGATATAAAGCAGTTTACGCTTCTAGAATCAACTCAGACAGGAATAGATTTCAATAACAAAATAAAAGACAACAAAGAAAGCAATATTCTTCTTTATGCAAATTTCTATGGGGGTGCAGGAGTTGGAGTAGGCGACTTTAACAATGATGGTTTGCAAGATCTTTATTTTGCAGGAAATATGGTACCCGACAAACTCTATATCAATCAAGGTAATTTTGTTTTTAAAGATGAAACTGCTGCTGCCGGAATACTAGATGACGGTGGTTGGTCAACCGGAGTTACTATTGCCGACGTAAATAACGACGGTTATGTTGATATTTATGTAAGCAGAGAATTGCACGATAATCGGCCCGAATGGCGAAGAAATTTATTGTACATAAACAATGGAGACCATACTTTTTCTGAAAAAGCGGAAAGTTATGGTGTAGCGAATACCGACAGAACACGTCACGCCACTTTTCTAGATTATGATCAAGACGGAAGATTAGATCTGTTTCTTCTTACCCAACCTCCCAACCCAGGAAGCCTTTCTGCCCTTTCGGGTTCCGAGCTATTAAAACCTGAATTCAGTATTCGTCTTTATAAAAATACCGGCGATTCGTTTGCCGACATTACAGAAAAAGCCGGCCTCTTTAAAACAGGTTTTCCTAACGCTGTTTCGGCCAGTGATTTAAATAATGATGGATGGACGGATTTATATGTAGCCAATGATTTTCAAGCACCTGATTTTTTGTTTATCAACAATCAAGATGGCACATTTACAGACAAAACAAGCTCAGCTTTAAACCAAACCTCCTACTACAGTATGGGCGTAGATGTCGCTGATATTAACAATGACGCCCTGCTCGATATTTTTGTGGTTGATATGGTGGCCGAGGATAACTTTCGCCTGAAATCAAATATGAGCGGAATGAACGTGAATGCCTTTTGGCAGGTGGTGGAAGATGGTGGCGGCTATCAATATATGTATAATTCGCTTCAACTGAATAATGGCAATTCTACTTTTAGCAATGTGGCACAATATTCGGGCATGGCAGCTACTGACTGGAGTTGGTCGAATCTAATTGCAGATTTTGATAACGATGGCTTTAAAGATACCTACGTGACCAATGGACTTTACCGAGATATCAGAAATACAGATGCCGACAAAAAAGTGGCAGAATACATAAACAAGACAAGATTAGATTGGTTAAAAAAACACCCCGATGGGGGCAACATTGAAAGCATTTGGGATATTATCGATCTTGAAAAGGCAATAAGCATGATTCCCTCTCAACCACTTAAAAATTATGCCTTCAAAAATAACGGTAACTTAAACTTCAAAAAAGTAGCTACAGAATGGGGTCTTGATAAAGAATCTTTCTCCAATGGCTCGGCTTATGCAGATTTAGATAACGATGGTGATCTTGACCTCGTTGTTAGCAACATCAATGCCATGGCCTTTATTTATAGAAATAATGCAGAGAAAAAAAATAAATCAAACTTTCTAAGGGTAAAATTAACAGATCAACTGCATAGACCGGTCTTTGGTTCAAGAATTCATTTGTATGCTGAAAATCAGGTACAAACCCAAGAAACGACGAACGTAAGGGGCATCTATTCTACAAGCGAGCCCTGGGTACATTTTGGTCTCGGTGCTACCGCAAAGATTGATAGTCTAGTTATTGAATGGCCCAATAAGGAATTGATTACAGTACAAAAAAATATTGCGGTGAATCAGGTTCTAGAATTGGATATGAACAACGCATCTACCAACATTGCGAGCATATCGAACAGTTCATCCGAATTGCATTTTGCGAATACCCCTTTAGTTGGTATTGATATTGCGCATCAGGAAAATGCATTTGACGACTATGAAAAACAACTGCTACTCCCTCACAAAATGTCTGCCCTTGGGCCTGCCATTGCGATCGGCGATGTTAACAATGACCTTCGAGATGACATTTATGTTGGTGGGGCTACCAACTTTAGTCCGCAACTGTTGCTTCAGAATAGCGACGGCTCGTTTTCGGAAAGTGGAAAAGCGTTTTGGTCAAATGAAAAGGACTACGAAGATGTAGACGCCGTGTTTGCAGACATTAATGGTGATGGACATGCTGATTTATATGTGGTTAGTGGTGGTAATGCCTATCCTAAGAACGATCCGCATTATGTAGACCGGTTGTATTTAAATGATGGAAAAGGAAACTTCTTAAAGGGGGCCATCCTCAATGTGAATCGAGTAAGTGGTGCGAAGGTAACTGCAGAAGACTATGACAAGGATGGTGATATCGATTTGTTTGTTGCAGGTAGGCATGTTCCGCATGAGTACCCCTCTCCCACTTCTAGTTCACTCTTAAGAAATGAAAATGGCCAATTGGTTGATGCAACCCAACAATGGGCGCCAGATTTAAGCAACATCGGAATGGTTACAGATGGCATCTGGTCAGACTACGACATGGATGGCGATAAGGATCTTATTGTCGTGGGCGAATGGATGCCCCTAAGCTTTCTGAAAAATGAGAGTGGAAAGTTGGTTAAAGAATCCATCGCCGGACTTGAAAACACCTCTGGTTGGTGGTTCAGTATTGATAGCGGTGATTTTGACAAGGACGGGGATGAGGATTATGTTATCGGTAATTTAGGGCTTAACAGCAAATACAAAACAACAGAGGATAACCCTTTTGATATTTACTATGATGACTTTGACAACAATGGCATACATGATATTGTTTTAGGATATTACAATGACGGGAAACACTATCCGCTAAGAGGCTTTTCGTGTTCTTCAGAGCAAATTCCGGGACTTAAAACTAATTTTAAAAAATACGATGTGTTTGCCTCCTTAGAACTTAAGGAAGCCTATAGTGCGTTTGATCTCAGCAAGGCCTTGTACTACAAAGCGGACACTTTTGCCTCTATATATATTGAAAATCTTGGAAATGGAGAATTTAAACGCTCAAATCTTCCCTATTTGGCGCAACTATCGAACATAAACGACATGCTTATACGTGATTTCAATACAGATGGTGATCTAGATGTTCTAGCCATTGGCAACCTTTTTGATTTTGAAATAGAGACACCGCGTAATGATGCTGCTACAGGCCTTTTAATGCTTGGTAATGGCAATGGTACCTTTGATGCATTACCCAGTCAAAAAAGCGGCTTTTTTGTAAAAGCAGACGCTAAAAAAATAGAGCAGTTTACTAGAGGTTCTGAGCAATTCATCATTGTGGGCACGAATAATGATAGCATAAAAACCTTTAAATTATCTGGAAAACAACAGTTTAACTAGGGTTCACCTAAAGAAAACCTTTTTAATCTATACTGCGAAGGAGAATACCTTCACCAAACCCAATCAGAATCTTTTTACAGTAGGTAAAACTACCTGTGCAACTGACTCAACAAGTATTGCACAATACTACATCGTTATAGTAATTTAAATGTGCTCGAACACATTTTTACAATAAGCCAATGTTTTATAAAAAAAATAGCTTAAATTCATAGAATATTAACTCAATGTTATACTTAAGAACATTATCAAAAAACTATGTTATGATGAAAAAACTGCTCGTATTTTTGGTGCTGGTTTTAGGGACATACCCTCTGCTAGCCCAAACAAAGACCGTATCTGGTAACGTTACCGATGCAACCGACGGTGCTCCCCTGCCAGGAGTAAATGTCCTCGTACAAGGAACAACTAACGGTACTCAAACCGATTTTGATGGCAATTATACTATTGAAGTGGCCGAAGGGGGTGTACTGGTATTTTCCTATATAGGCACAGCTACCCAATCGGTTACTGTTGGATCTTCAAACACCATCAATGTGGCCATGCAAGAAGATGCAAGTCAACTTGATGAGGTAGTAGTAACGGCTTTGGGTTTAGAAAGGCAAGAAAAATCGCTGTCTTACGCCAACCAACAGGTAGGTACTGAAGAACTGACCAAAGCCCGGGCGGTGAATGTGTTAGAAGGGTTAAGCGGTAAGGTGGCAGGTATTTCGATTACCCGGGGTACATCCGGTGTTGGTTCACCTGCTAAAGTATTGATGCGGGGTAATCGTTCTATTGACGGTAGTAGCCAGCCCCTGTATGTGGTTGATGGAATTCTACTAAATGGTGACATCAACAATATTAGCCCAGATGATATACAGGAAATTTCGGTACTGAGAGGTGCGAACGCCGCTGCGCTATATGGAGCTAGGGCCTCTAATGGCGCCATTGTGATTACTACCAAATCAGGTAAGGGTGCTCGCGAGGGTGTTTCTGCAACCTTAGGCTTTACATCAACTTTCGAAAGTGCTATTCACTTATTGGAACTTCAGAATGAATATGGTCAAGGAGCAGGAGGTACCTATGGGCCTCAAGCTACGACTTCTTGGGGCCCCCGCTTTGATGGTAGTCAAGTGGCGCACTGGTCAAACGATACTAATTATCCGCTTTTCGGACAAACCTACGCATACCAAGCGCAGCCAGACAATGTCAAGGATTTTTTTAGAGGTGGGTATAACTTGGCTACAAATCTAGGTGTCAACGTCAATACGGAAAAGTCGAACATATTTTTAGGATATACCTATACTGATGCTGAAGGTATTGTACCTGGCAATGATTTAAAAAGGAACAGTATATCCACTAGAATCACCACACAAATTACTGACAAATTACAAGTAGATGCTAAACTAAACTATATACGTGATGACTTCTCAAATGTATTGTCTACAGGTGAGGGTTTCGACAATCCCGTTCGCTATTTATATAAAACTCCAAGAAATATTCGCAGTGAGGATTTTCAAAGCTATCAATTCATAAATGACGAAGGCAAACTGAGACAACACTATTTTTTGCCACAGTTCAATGGAGGTGGAAACCCGTATTGGACCATTAACAATGTACAACGACCTCGTATCGATGAACGGGTTCTGGCTATGTTATCCTTAAAATACCAAATATTAGATAATCTTTCGATATTGGGGCGAACCGCCGTTGATCGCGTCAACAGAGACGAAGAATTCTTAAGATTTAATGACACCTATACCACAGGGCAATTTGGCACCTTTGAGAAAACACAGTTTACCCAAGGTGATTGGAATACCGATGTATTAATCAATTACAACCAGAATTTGACCGAGGATTTTAAAATAGACCTCAACTTGGGAGCCAACTTAAGAAAATTTGAACTAGATCAAGTTCGTGGAGCAGGCAGTAATTTCACCATTGAAAACTTCTTTGCCTTGAGCAATACGCAAAACCCATTGGCCACAGAGGCGTTTAGTACTTTCGAACAACAGTCTGTGTACGGGTTGGCTGAATTTTCTTATAAAAATGCGATATTCTTAAATCTTACAGCCAGAAACGATTGGAGTTCCACTTTACCGGAAAACAATCGTTCTTATTTTTATCCCTCTGTTGGTCTTACGGCGGTAGTGACCGATTTGGTCGATTTGGATAGCAGTCCGTTAAGCTTTCTGAAGCTCAGAACCAATTGGGCAGAAGTAGGTGCTGATACCAGACCGTTTCAACTTTCAAGAAGAGCGGATATCCGTTTTGGTAGTTTGGATATCAATCCACAACAACCCAATCCAGATTTAAGACCGACTACTACCCAGTCTTTGGAATTAGGTTTTGACTCGAGATGGTTTGACAATAGACTTCGTTTTGATTTTACTTGGTACAAAACCAATTCGTTCGATCAAATCTTTAGTACGCCTACCCCCGTGGCCTCGGGAATTGCACAAGTATTCCAAAACGGGGGCGATATTCAGAACCGTGGGGTTGAAATTATCTTGGGAGCTACTATATTACAAACGCCAGATTTCTCATGGGATCTAGATGTCAATTTCGGAAGAAACGTGAACGAGGTTTTGGAGATTGCCGAAGGCTTTGATCGTTTGACTGTTAATAGTGATTTTATACGTGATTATGTATTGGAAGTTGGCGGGCAATACGGTGATATCTATTCTAGAGGTTATGAGCGTGATGGCAATGGAAATGTTATAGTCGATGATACAGGTTTGCCGATTATTACACCAGGAAGAGATGCCGTAAAGGTAGCGAATTTCAATCCAGATTGGATAGGGGGCATACGTAATTCGTTACGCTATAAGAACTTCAACTTTAGCGCATTAATCGATATACGTCAAGGTGGTTCGGCAACATCTTTTACCGAAGCTATTTTGGCTAGGGATGGTGTTCTGGAATCAACGCTTCAAGGACGTGAAGGAGGTTTAATATTTGGTGATAATTTCTTCTCCGGAGAGACTGCAGTCAGGGAAGACGGATCTGCTAATACAATCGCCGTAAGTGCAGAACAGTTCTGGAATCGCGTAGGAGGTAGAAACACTCCTGTTGGTGAAGCATTCGTTCGAGATCTGTCAAACATTCGTTTACGTGAACTCGTAATTGGTTATACTGTGCCGCAAAACCTGTTTGATAATTCCTTTTTGACTTCGGCCAATATTTCGCTAGTAGGTAGAAATCTATTCTTTATCTCGAACAAGGCGGGAAGCTTTGATCCAGAATCCCTTACCTCAGTTCAAAATAACCCTACCACATCAACCAACGAGGAGTCTTTAGGAGAAGGGCGTGAGGCTTTTCCATTGCCCACAAGTCGATCCATAGGGATCTCCATTAATATAGGTTTCTAAAAAATTGTAATTTTAAAAGAAAAAAAATGAAAAAAATTATAGCACAATATTGTACAGCGATAATAATCATCGCCACCGCAGTGGGTTGTACGGATGATTTTACTGAACTGAATACAGATCCAAAAAACTTTACTGAAGACGCAGTTACATCTGCCGAGTATCCACTTTTTGTAAAACGTGCATTGTATACACCCAACTTCATGCCGTTTGATCAAGCACGAGGACCGTTCCAATTATGGCATTCGTTATTCTCTGATGTCTATGCCAACTACTTTGCCACCACGGCTCCTAATTTCGACAGTGACCAGTTTGTCTTGGTAGGTGGTTGGTTGAATGGAGGTTACCGCTATTTTTACCAAAGAGCAGCGACGAATATCAAATTCGCAGAAGATACCGCTGAAGACTTAGGTTTTGAACTTGAAAATGCCATGATGAAAGTATGGCGAGTATATGCCTATCACCGTGTAACGGATTATTGGGGGCCCATACCCTATTCACAGTTTGGAAATGGTGAGAAAGTGGTACCGTACGATTCACAAGAAGCGATTTACAATGACTTTTTCACTACCCTTGAAGAGGCGGTAGGCGTATTAAAAGCAAATAGCGGCGGAACATCATTTTTGGGAGACAACGATGTTATCTATCAAGGCGATGTCGATTCTTGGTTGAAATTTGCCAATACATTGCGACTTAGATTGGCTATGCGGGTCAAATACGTAAATTCATCTCTTGCTCAAACAAATGCTGAAGCAGCAATTACAGATGGGGTTATGTTAGCTAACGATGATAACGCAACCATATCGACAGATCTAAATTTCACCAACAGTTACACCACCATAACCCAATGGGGTGAATTCCGTATGAGTGCGGATATGGAAAGTATTCTTAAGGGGTATCAAGATCCTCGAGTGGCTACTTACTACGCTCCAGCCGTACAACCTGATGCAGGTGATGACCCCGCTGGGGTAGAGTTTCCTTACGAAGGTTTTCAAAATGGTCAAACTGCTGAGGCCAAGGCCACCACAAATTTTAATGAGTTAGCATCAAATATGGCTGCTCCCTACACCCTCGGTGGTGACCCTGGTCCTACTGTTATTGTTATGGCAGCTTCTGAGGCATACTTTCTGAGAGCTGAAGCCGCACTAGAAGGATGGGCTGCAGGTGGTACAACTGAGGCTTTATACGGGCAAGGTATTGAACAATCTCATCTGCAACATGGCTACGACGGAACTAATTTATCTGGAGAAGATTACATCACCAGTATGCTAATCCCTGCAGGAATTGACGGCGCCACTGCTGCGGTATCTGCAGTACCAGTAGCTTACAATGCTGCCGGCAGTGCTGAAGAACAATTGGAACAAATCATAACCCAGAAATGGATAGCACTTTGGCCGGACAGTGGAGAAGCCTATGCGGAGCGAAGAAGAACGGGCTACCCAACACTCTATAATCGTGTAAATAGTTTGAATCCGAATATTCCGGTTGATCAAATTCCAAGAAGAATGACCTATACCGCAACAGAGTATGCCGACAATACGGCCGCAGTAGAGGAAGCAGTAAACAGTCTTCTTGGGGGGCCTGACCTTGGCACTACCAAACTTTGGTGGGACGCAAAGAACTAATATTTTAAATTTTGTAACGCAAAAGACCGCTTTTTTGGCGGTCTTTTTTGTAATACTAATCTTAAAAAGTATAATTTTAATTACCGCCTCCAAGTATTGTAAAAACACTATGCGTCTAGCCCAATATTTAATAGTATTCCTGATGGTTTGTTCTTGTAAAAATGAAGACAATAGCAAGCAATTCACGCTACTTTCACCCTCAACCACAAAAATAAAATTCAAAAATTTAGTACAAGAAACCCCTGAATTCAATGTGCTAAAATACGGGTATCTATACAACGGTGGTGGGGTGTCAATAGGTGACATCAATAATGATGGATTATCTGATATTTACTTTACTGGTAATATGGTGGGCAGTCATTTGTATCTCAATAAAGGTGGCATGAAGTTCCAAGAAATTGCAAAGGAGGCCGGCGTTTTCGCTGAAGGTCTTTGGAATACCGGAACAACCATGGTCGATATCAATGCCGATGGTTTCTTAGATATTTATATCTGTCGATCGGCTGCAAAGAATGCAGCAAAACGAAAAAATCTTCTCTTCGTTAATAACGGAGATTTGACTTTTACCGAAAAAGCAGCAGAGTATGGTATTGATGACGAAGGATATTCTACACAAGGTGCCTTTTTCGACTACGACAAAGATGGAGACCTAGATTTGTATGTACTCAACCATTCTACACAAGAGTATGCCGGTTTTGGCCAAATCACGGCCTCATTAAAAAACAAAAAGAATTCGGCCTACGCTGATAAACTCTATAAAAACGAAAATGGCAAGTACATTGATGTAAGTGATGCTGCTGGCCTTACTTCAAATGTATTGGGCTTTGGTCTTGGAGTGGCAATTTCCGATCTAAATGGTGATGGTTGGCCCGACATTTATGTGTCCAATGACTATAATGAACAAGATTACCTGTATATCAATAATACCGACGGTACTTTTTCCGAAAGTCTTGAAAAATTTATTGGCCATACTTCGCTGTTCTCTATGGGATCTGACATCGCCGACATCAACAACGACGGATACCTTGATATAATGACCCTAGATATGCTTCCCGAGGGAAATTACCGCCAAAAAATGGTTTCTGGGCCAGACAACTATGACAAGTACCAACGTTTGGTCAGTTCTGGTTTTTATAATCAGACGATGCGAAATATGTTGCATATCAATAATCAAGGAAACTCTTTTTCGGAAATAGGCCAATTTTCCGGTATCTCAAATACAGATTGGAGTTGGGCATCCTTGTTTGCCGACTTTAACAATGATGGCCTAAAAGACGTTTTTGTCACCAACGGGTACAAACGTGATTACACCAACATGGACTTTATGAACTTTGCGGTTCAGGCCAAACTGGAGGAAAACAAAACAGGTAAACAAACCGCTATTATGGAGTTAATAAGCGAAATACCATCCACGGTGGTCGAAAACTATGTATATGAGAACAATGGAAATCTAACATTTACCAAGAAAAATTCAGACTGGGGTTTGGGTCAAAAATCACTTTCTAACGGCGCGGCCTACGCAGACTTAGATAATGACGGTGATTTAGATTTGGTAGTGAATAACCTTGAACAAGAGGCTTTTATATATCGAAACAATAGTGAATCGATGCAATGGCAAAATTATCTCAAAATTCGCCTGCAAGGAGAAGGCGGCAATTCGTACGGCATAGGAGCCAAAGTTTCATTAGCTGTAGGTGATAAAATCATTAGTCAAGAGATGATGCCAACTAGAGGTTATCAATCTTCGGTTGATTATACCCTGGTATTCGGTATTGGTGAGGATTCGATAAGTGGGTTGACTATTGTCTGGCCTGATTTTAAAGAGCAATCTATCCAAAAAGTAGCCTCTAATCAGACTTTGGTGCTCCATCAAAAAAATGCTCGCCTAGCAAAAAAAGACTCGAATAGCTACACGGAAACCTACTTTACAGAAGTTAGTGAAGATACTTTAATTCCATTTGCGCATCGTGAAAATAACTTTATTGATTTTAAAAACGAACAGCTGCTACCACATAAGTTATCTACACAGGGTCCTAAAATTGCTAAGGGAGATGTAAACAATGATGGGTTGGAAGACCTTTATATTGGGGGAGCTAAGGGAACTAGTGGGGTATTGATGCTTCAAACAAAAGGTGGAACGTTTAAATCTTCAAACCTGACCATTTTTGAAAAAGACAAGGCGTCAGAAGAGATCGATGCGCTATTTTTTGATGCAGACAATGATAATGACCTTGATTTGTATGTGGTCAGTGGGGGAAGTAATTTTTCAATTGACGCTCCAGAGTTGCAAGATCGATTGTACCTAAATACAGGGAATGGAAACTATAAAAAAAGTGATGCTTCCCTCCCACCCATGATTACAAGTGGTTCATGTGTTTCGGCAGGGGATTATGACTCAGATGGGGATTTGGATTTGTTTGTGGGCGGAAGACTTGTACCTGGAAAGTATCCAACACCCCCAAAAAGCTACATACTAGAGAATGACGGAAAAGGGAATTTCCAAGAGGTAACCGCGTCTGTCAATACGTTGATCGCAAATATCGGAATGGTCACGGATGCCTTATGGACCGACTTTACGAACGACGGCAGTGCCGATTTGATTCTTGTGGGTGAGTTTATGGGAATTCGTGCCTTCGAAAATACCAACGGAAAATTGACGGAACTCCCGAATTCTTCAGGACTGGAAAATTCCAAAGGTTGGTGGAATACGATAAAACAAGGTGATTTCGATAATGATGGTGACCTAGATTATATCGCTGGTAATTTTGGCTTAAACTCACAGTTAAAATCCTCTTTGGAAGAACCGGTGCAATTGTATGTAAGTGATTTTGATGGGAATGGGTCTCTCGACCCAATCTTGTGCTCCTATATCATGGGCGAAAGTTATCCTGTATTTTCTAAAGATGACCTTATTGGGCAACTGCCAAATTTAAAGAAGAAATACATTAATTACGCAGACTACGCAGACCAAAAAATGACAGATATCTTTTCCGCTGATGAGCTGTCTAGGAGCACTGTATTAGACGCGCAAACCTTTGCGACAAGTTATATTGAAAACCTTGGAAACAATACGTTTCGTATGGCACCCTTACCGGCTCCCGTGCAATTCTCACCGGTCTATGGCATACTAATTCAAGATTTCAATGCAGACGGAAATATGGATATTCTTTTGGCCGGGAATTTCTTCGGCACTAGAGTCAAATATGGTCGATATGATGCGAACAAAGGCGTTTTACTTCTCGGAGATGGCAATGGAGACTTCGTTGCGACCAGCTGCAAAGAAAGTGGACTCAGCATTGATGGTGAAGTAAGAGATATTACTAGTGTGCGGCAGGCAGATGCTTCACAATTGTTAATCTTCGCCCGCAACAATGATTATGTTAAGACCTATGTGATGAATGCAAAAAACTAACACATGAGTAAAAAAACCATTCTCAGGATATTAATTGGTGGCCTATTACTTTCAATTTTTGAGCTGAACGCGCAATCTGTGACCCTCAGTGAAGAAATTGTTTCTATACCTACCTATGATTTTGGCAAAGGAAATCCTGTTCCCATCTTAGCTGAAAATCCTAAAATCTTTCCTTATTTCAAGTTCGAAGCCTACGAACATGATGCAAAAAGCAAGAATTGGAAGGTTGTTACCCTTGAAAATGACTATATCAAAGTCATGGTTCTACCAGAAATTGGGGGCAAAGTATGGGGCGCCATTGAAAAAAGTACAGGAGAGGAATTCCTCTATAAGAACGAAGTGATAAAATTTCGAAATATCGCCATGCGCGGACCCTGGACATCGGGGGGAATTGAATTCAACTTTGGTATCATTGGTCACCACCCTTCAACTGCCACGCCCGTAGATTATTTAACTAGAACAAACGCTGATGGCAGTGTAAGTTGTATCGTAGGTAATTTAGATTTGCACTCGAATACACGTTGGACCGTTGAAGTGCGCCTTGAAAAAGATAAGGCCTATTTCGAAACCAATGCTTCTTGGTACAATGCCTCTCCCCTAACAGAATCATACTACAATTGGATGACTGCAGCTGCAGTTGCTACCGATGATCTTGAGTTCTTTATTCCCGGAAATGCCTATGTAGAGCATAATGGAAACGCCCACCCATGGCCGATTGATGAACAGGGCAGAAATCTAGCAATGTATAAGGAAAATAATTTTGGTCCTGCCAAATCATATCATGTGGTTGGAGCATACAATGATTTTTTCGGAGGATACTACCATGACAGCAATTTTGGTTTTGGCCAATGGGCTCCTTACGAAGAAATGCCAGGTCAAAAATTATGGCTGTGGGCATTATCACGCTCTGGCGGTATTTGGGAGGATTTATTGACAGATACTGATGGCCAATATATCGAATTTCAGGCTGGTCGTCTTTTTGATCAATATTTTCCCGGCGCCGTGAATCCGATAAGTCAGGTCGGTTTCGACCCCTATATGATGGATCGTTGGAGCGAAATTTGGTTTCCCATTAAAGAGATTGGTGGTATGGAAGATGTCTCCCAACATGGCGTGTTGAATGTGGAAATTGTAAATGGAGAAACCACAATTGGCATCAACGCCCTTCAACAATTATTTGCAGATTTGCGGATAGTTATAAACGGAAAGACTACAACAGAAGCGCTTGCGCTTCAACCTATGGAGGTTTTTATGACCAAGCTTCCAGCAAATACTGAAGATACAATCGAAGTTTATATCGACGGAACCGAACTCGCTTATTCTAATGATCCGGAAGCAAATCATCTTAAAAGACCTTTTTATCCCCATGATGATTTAAGTGTTTCCGAAAGCGAACAACTGCTCTTTGAAGGAACCGAAGCCCTAGAATACCGAGAGTTCGCATTAGCGCATCAAAAACTTTCCAAGCTAATTGCAAATGACCCGTCACATCAAGCCGGGTTGGTGAAATTAGCTGAGTTGGAGTTCCGGAGGACCAACTATGACAAAGCCTTGCAATATGCAAATGTTGTGCTGAAAATAGACACCTATCACGCAGGAGCGAACTATATAGCCGGTATGGCCTATCGAGCCAAAAACGATATGATAAATGCCTTGGAATCTTTAGGATGGGCAGCCCGTGATATCAAATACAGATCGGTCTCCTATACACAAATGGCAGAAATATATCTAGCAGATAAAAATTATAAGCGTGCCAAAATGTATGCAAAGAAGGCATTAGACTTTAATACCTATAACATCAATGCCAGGGAAGTACTCCTATTGACTCATAAAGCATTACAAGATCAGGAAAGCTTTAATGGAGAACTTCTAAAAGTCTTGGAAATAGATCCTTTAAATCATTTTGCAAACATTCAAAGGCATACAAACAGTGCGACAAAGAGCATTCAAAATGAGTTTAAAGCAGAAACCATATTAGGTGTGGCCTTACGATATCTTGAGTTAGGTTTTGACGAAGAGGCATTAATGATCTTATCAGCGGGTGTTACAAACCCTAAAAACGATTTATGGAAGGCTTATTTACTTCGAGAAGAAAAACCAGAAGAAAGTATAGGTTTACTAAACAAATTAACTAGCGAAGTAGTAGATTTTGTATTCCCATACCGCAGGGAAACCATACCCGCTTTGGAATGGGCGCTTGTGCAAAATTCAAGTTGGAAGCTGCACTATTACCTGGCCCAAAACTACATTGCTGTGGGCTTAAAGGATAAGGGGAAAGGCATCTTAAACAAGCTAGGCACCACACCCGATTCAGATGTTTTTTATCGGTTTAGGGCCAAGATGAATGCCGAGGCGAGTTACGAAAACAAGGCTAAAGACTACAAGAAGGCATTAGCGCTAAGCCCTAAAGACTGGAAGGTCTGGGAAGAAAGTATACAATTCTATCTCGAAAATGAAAAGTATGAGCTGGCGAATGATTTATCTAAAAAGGCCTATCGAACATTTAAGAACAACTATAATATAGGTCTGGCGCATGCAAAGTCATTGCTATACTTAAATCAATTTGAAAAGACCCTTGCGGTTTTAAAAACTATACAAGTGCTACCTTATGAACATGCCAGTGAAAGCCGAAATATTTATGAAAGAGCACACTTGGGCGCTGCTTTGCGTCTTATGAAGCAGCAGCAGTACAACAAGGCAATACCTCTCTTACGTACCTCAAAAGAATGGCCTGAGAATATTGGTGTGGGCAAACCCTATACACCAGATGAACGCGCCCAAGATTATATGTTGGCCATGGCCTATTCGAAAATTGGAGATGAAGAAAAAAGCAAAATTCTTTTAGAAGAAATCGTTAGTTATACACGAGATCATATCAATGAAAATTCTTTCAACCATCTTTATGGAATGCTGGCGGCAAAGATTGGAGAAGATCGCAAAGCACTAGATGATTTGGTATCTGATCAGCACAAAACATTTACTACAACAAATAAAAAGAGTATGTTGGCTTTGGCCCTTTTTAATGCCAAGCGCACCGAGCTGAAACAATTAAATTTGAAAGGGCTCGTCGCTGACGATGTTTGGAAAATAGCAGAATGGGCAGTTGCGAATTAATGAGCATTCCCTAAAACAAAAACCCCAACCAAATGGCTGGGGCTTTGTTTGTTAGTTATAGAATCGGGTTTACATCGCTCCCCACTCCTTCAATGAATCGGTGTTCATTTTTACATAGTCATCATTGCCAGCTTCTTTAGCAGCGGCTAAAGATTTTTTAGCTGTTGCAATAGCACCTTTGGTATCACCTGCTTTTGCCTGAATAAGCGATTGTTGGCGCAATTGCCAAAACTGAGGCTTCTCGGTCATGGCCATGGCTTTGTCCATCCACTCTTTCGCTTTGTTAATATCCTTTCCTTCGCTGGCGTAGTAAGTGGCTGCAGCATAGTAATCTCCTGCACTTGGACCACCAAGAGCCTTGGCGATATCCTTTTCAACAGCAGCATCAGTGGGCACCTGAAAGTTCACAGCAGTATAGATGTCTGCCCACATCAAGCCCAGGTTTGCAGAGCCTGAAGTTATATCGTCGATCGTAATTGTAAAAGTTTCAATAACAATACCTTCGGGCATCTTGATTGCAGGTACTGAAGTTTTCGCCGCTACTTTGCTATCATCCCATTCACGAGGAGTACCTCCACCATCAGCCTCAGTGTAAAACATCACTTCCCAACTAGAAGCACCAGGCTTGGTGTACAAAGCATAAGAACCTGCCTTTAAAGTTTGGCCATCAACGACCACATCATTGCTAAAAGTGACTTTGGTTCTGGCATTGGCACCAGTACGCCAAAGTTTATCATAAGGAACTAAATCTCCGAAAATAGTTCTACCTCTCATGGATGGTCTTGAATACTCCACGGTAACATCAGTAAGCCCTACGGTCTGCATCAATGTAGATGACGGACTAGGTGCTGGGGTGTTGATCTGCGCTTCGAGAGAAAAAGAGGCTAAAACAACAAATAAGAATAACGTAATTTTTTTCATTTTTAAAATGGTTTTTTGTGTAGCACAAAGCTATACATAAACGTTAGTCAGTATTGTTAAGGAAGTCTTAAATATAGTGGTGTAAAACCTAGTCCTTATAGAAGGCAATGGATTTCTTACGATCTGAAAAATAGAAGGTTAGATAATAAATACCATTTTGTAAAGTAGACAAATCTACACGATTGTTTTCGATATCGCCTCCGAGAACAAAGTGTATTTCGCGACCTAAGACATCAAAAATAGATCGCTTTACGATGGGGTCTACAATGCCAGATTGATATTCCAAAAAATCGTATAATCTACCTTTGTACAAGATGATTTCATCGGCTCCTAATTCTGGCTCAGGTTCAGGCTCTGGTTCAGGTTCGGGCTCTGGTTCAGGTTCAGGCTCAGGCTCGGTTGTTTCGGTTACATCAAACTTGAACAATGTCGATTCTAAGGTAATGGGTGGTGTGGTATTTGAAAAATATTCCGAAGAGAAAAAATAAGTGTCCTCATCTGTATATGTAATTGCCTCTGCCTGCGCCAAACCAATACTCAAACTTGTACGGGTTACTGTACCACCAAAAATTGCAGTGGTATCAGCACCCTCGACACTGGCGGTAAAAACACCGAGAGTTGAAGAATAACCAATAAGGAAAAGCACATCGGAAAGTGGATTGTAGGTAGCGCCGGTAACCAATCCATCAATAGCGTATGAATCCATTCTTGTAGCCTCGTAATC
The DNA here is from genome assembly GCF_039974175.1 of Maribacter sp. Taxonomy (GTDB): domain Bacteria; phylum Bacteroidota; class Bacteroidia; order Flavobacteriales; family Flavobacteriaceae; genus Maribacter_C. The sequence goes on along the minus strand of NZ_JBDWJN010000010.1, from coordinate 489,849 downwards.
TCCTGGGGTCTTGGGCAGCGAATAGGCTACAGTGCCTTGACTTTGCCATTGTTTTGTAAGTAGAATCAGGCGATCGTTTAATACAAAAAATGCTTCCGCATCCCAATCACTGTTGCCCGTATTGGTGAAATCAGTTTGGTCTTCATAATTAAAGGTGATTTGTTCCGCTGCCACCGTATCGAACTGGTCGTAGTCTTGCTTGCTTATTCGAAGAATACTTAAGTCAGTTCGAGTACCCACATTATTCCCAAAGTCTCCAATATAGATATACTGGTCATCTTGAGCCAGGTCTTCCCAATCGACGTTTACTACATTTTCAATGGTAACAGTACGCGTAATTTGGTAGGTAATGGTATCAATTTCAAAAAGTTGAGGCGAATTGCCCGAATCGTTGTGGGTGATTAACTTACCGTTATGAAAGATCAAACCTGAAGTTTCTGAAACTTCCCCAGGCAGCACACTTAATACTTCAACATTTTCCTGAGAAAACAAAGAAGCACTCCACAGAAATAAAAGAAAAAGAAGTGTTTTTAGATGCATTGCCCTGATTCTCCTTGAAAAGTACAAAATTGTAGCGTTTCCTTGCAAAATATCAGACCAACTGTGCTCTTTTAACTAAGGACGGACATGTTTTTAGAATGCCGCATGCCGGTGAGTCATATTGTTGTTTAACGTTTTATATTTTTTATTAAACAAAAAGGATTTATCTTTGATAAAAATAAACCTATGAAGTTGTACCAGCTACATTCAAAACAGGCGATTCCCATTTCGCAACAAGAGGCTTGGGATTTTTTATCGCGTCCTTCGAACTTAAAAGTCATCACTCCCGACCATATGGGTTTCAACATTCTTAATGGTGGTGATAGACCCATGTTTCCGGGGCAGATCATTCAGTACAAAGTTTCTCCTTTTCCAGGTTATTCAACCAAATGGGTAACTGAAATCACCCATATGAAAGAAGGCGAGTATTTTGTAGATGAACAACGCTTTGGTCCGTATGCGTTATGGCATCATAAACATTTTATAAAACCTATTGCAGAAGGTGTTGAAATGGAAGATATTATTGACTACAAGATTCCCTTTGGGGTTTTAGGTCAACTTGCACACCCGCTTATCGTAAAAAAACAGCTCAAACAAATATTCAAATACCGAGAGCAAAAATTACAAGAGTTATTTGGAAAAATTGAACGTATTCCTAACGAACTCCATTTAAAATCAATCTAGAATGAAAAACATCCTATTAATTGGAGGTTCGCATGGTATCGGTCGCTCCATAACAAAACAACTTTGTCAAGACCACAAGGTATATGTAGCTTCAAGGTCTAAGGAGGGTTTGGAAGACCTGAATGTTACCCACATACGCTTCGATGCCACAAAAGACAATTTAGACACCACTACCCTACCTGAAGCGATTCACGGGCTTGCCTATTGCCCAGGGAGCATCAACTTGAAACCATTTAAAATGCTAAGTTTAGAGACCTTTCAGACAGACATGCACCTCAATTTTTTTAGTTTGGTTAAGGTGGTCAAAGCCCTGTTGCCTAACATGGTTGAAGGCGCGAGTATGGTTTTTTTTAGTACCGTGGCCGCTGGTAAGGGCATGCCATTTCATACGAGTGTTGCCGCAGCTAAAGGAGCTATTGAAGGTTTTGCAAAATCTCTTGCTGCTGAATATGCTCCAAAAATTAGAGTGAATGTCGTGGCACCCTCTTTGGTAGATACCCCTTTAGCCTCCCGTTTGCTAAGTAACGATCGAAAAAGGGAATTAATGTCACAACGACATCCATTAAAACGTGTGGGAGAAGCGAACGATATTGCAAATATTGCTGTATTCTTGTTAAGTGATAAGAGCAGTTGGATGACCGGACAGGTTGTAGGTGTCGATGGTGGTGTATCTACTTTGAATATGAGTTAAAATGCAAAAAAAAGTTTCTGTTTTTTGGTTCCGACGTGATTTACGGCTTGATGATAATGTCGGGTTTTTAGCGGCACTTAAAGGAGCTTATGCGGTACTTCCTATTTTTATATTCGACAAGCAAATTTTAGATAAGCTTCCCAGCAATGACGCTAGGCTCTGCTTTATATTTGATCGGTTGCAAATGATGCGCTCGGCCTTGAACGAAAAATATGGAAGTTCTATAGCGTTTTATTACGGAAACCCCCAAACCGTCTTCAAGAATTTACAACAGTCGTATGCTATTCAAGCAGTTTATACCAATCATGACTATGAGCCCTACGCGCAAGAAAGAGATGAAGCCGTAGCCCAAGTTTTAGCACAACAGAATACCCCCTTGCATACGTTCAAAGACCAGGTGATTTTTGAAAAAGATGATATTGTTAAAGATGACGGCAAACCCTATGTTGTTTATACCCCCTATAAAAACAAGTGGAAAGCAAAATTCAATGCAGATCTTTTGTCGGCAAGCAATACAAAACCTTTGTTTAAAAACCTTATTCAAGAAACTGGCTTACCCAATATCAGCTTGCCCGAAATGGGGTTTGAGCGATCAAAAATAAGGGTTCCTGATTATACAGTGAGTCCGAATTTGATCAACAACTATGAAGCCACTCGAAACTTTCCTGCCAAAAAAGAGGGCACTTCACGGCTAGGACCCCATTTGCGTTTCGGAACCGTATCGGTGCGACAGGTGATGCAAAAAGCTATTGCCGAAGAAAATGAAGTGTTTTGGAATGAACTCATTTGGCGAGAGTTTTTTATGCAAATCTTATGGCATTATCCGCATACCGTAAAGCAATCGTTTCGCCCAAAATACGACCGAATCGAATGGCGCAATAATGAAACCGAATTTGAACGGTGGAAAAACGGTCAAACGGGTTATCCTTTGGTAGATGCGGGTATGCGGGAACTCAATACTACGGGGTATATGCATAACCGCGTACGCATGCTTGTAGCTAGTTTTCTCTGTAAGCATCTGCTCATTGATTGGCGCTGGGGAGAAACCTATTTCGCTGAAAAGCTACTTGATTATGACCTAAGTGCCAATGTAGGCAATTGGCAATGGGCCGCTGGAAGCGGGGTTGATGCCGCGCCCTACTTTCGTATTTTTAATCCAACAACACAGATAGAAAAATTTGACAAGCAACACACCTACATTTCTAAATGGGTTCCTGAATTGCAAGAACTGACCTACCCTACTCCTATGGTCGACCATAAAATGGCGCGCGAACGTTGCTTAAAAGTCTACAAAGAGGCGGTGGCATAATCTCTTTTTACTATATTTAAGACATCACAATGCGACCCAAAAATGTCTGAGAAAAAGACGAGAGCCACAGCTGATTCCGTACACACTTTTTTAGATACGGTAGAAAATGAAACCAGACGAAGCGATAGCCTCGTTCTGCTCGAGTTAATGGAAGAAATTACCGGTCATCCTCCCGTGCTATGGGGCAATAGTTTAATCGGTTATGGCAGTTACCATTACAAATATGACTCGGGTCGTGAAGGTGATATGTTAATGGCAGGTTTTTCTCCTAGAAAACAAAACCTCGCCCTTTATAATACTGGTTTTAAGCGCTATCCGAAGTTAATGGAGCAACTTGGGAAGTATAAGACGGGAAAGTCATGTCTATATATCAATAAATTAGCTGATGTAGATGTAGACGTTCTAGCCGAACTTATCAAGACGGCATTTGACCATATGAACAAAAAATATAATAGCTAACTCAAATAACGAATTTCCGCCCAGGTGTATAATTAAGGCATGGAGTACGGAAATTTAATTAAATTACTTTAGAATGAAGAAATGTACCCTTTTAGGGATACTATTGCTGTTAACAGCTGCAGTATCCGGACAAAAAATGACCAAAAACAAAAATGCTGTTGTGGCTTCCATTCAGAAACACGAGGCAGAATTGATTAAAATCAGTGATGCAATTTGGGCAGCTGCGGAAACCGCCTTTGAAGAAACGGAATCGTCAAAAATATTGGCAGACTATGCCGAAAAAAACGGACTCACCGTCAAAAGAGGGGTGGCCGACATACCAACCGCATTTACGGCTACCTATGGGTCGGGCAAACCGGTGATCAGTATTTTGGGCGAGTTTGACGCCCTACCAGGTATATCACAAAAAGCACAGCCCGAAAAAGAGGCCTATAAAGAAGGGGCAGCGGGTCACGGTTGTGGTCACAATATGTTTGGAACATCGAGTTTAGGAGCAGCCATTGCCATTAAAGAACTCATGGAGGCAGGAAAACTCAAGGGAACTATCAAATTTTTGGGCACGCCGGCGGAAGAAAAGTTTTTTGCCAAAGTTTGGATGGTTGAGGCGGGCTTATGGAAGGATGTGGATGTAAATCTAAGCTGGCATCCAGGGGCCGATATCGAAGCCGACGTGCAAAGTGGACTATCACTTATCGATTTTATAGTCGAATTCGAAGGGCAGGCGGCGCATGCTTCTGCCGACCCGTGGAATGGGCGTTCAGCATCTGATGCACTTGAACTTTACACGACCGGTATCAATTATTACCGCGAGCATATATTACCTTCTTCACGTATTCATTATCATATTCAAGATGGGGGTCAGGTCGTAAATGTCGTACCCGACTATGCGAAATTATGGGTTCGGGTGCGCGACCCAAAACGTTCTAAAATGCTACCTACCTACGAACGGGTAAAAGCGATGGCAGAAGGTGCTGCAATTATGGCCAACGTCGATTATAAGATATCCTTGGTATCGGGCATCTATGAAGTACTGGTAAATCGCACGGGTGGGGCAATCATGCAAAAGAATTTAGAATTGCTAGGCCCTATAACGTATACCGCCGAGGAAGAAGCCTTTGGAAAAGCCATTCAAAAGGCTACGGGTAAAGCTGAAGTAGGAATGGATGCTTCGATTAATCCGTTACGTGAAACCTTAGACGCTCCAGGTGGTGGCTCTACTGATGTGGGTGATGTGAGTTGGAACGTTCCGAATATCAATTTGAGCGTAACCGTGGCACCCAAAGATACCCCCTGGCATTCCTGGGCCGTAGTGGCCTGTGGTGGCATGTCAATTGGTCATAAAGGAATGGCGTATGCCGCAAAGGCATTGGGAATGACTGCGGTTGACTTATTTGAAAATCCGAAATTGGTGAATGAAGTAAAGGAAGAATTCAAAACACGTAAGGGTGACGAAGTCTACAAGCCAATGATCGACGGTCCTCCACCTATTCCGGTTTCTGGAAAATAAGAGGTGAAAGAAGAAAACAATAGGAAAGGAAAATTACTATTTTAGGGAATTAATATGGAATAGCTATGTCTGAAAGAGAAATCATCAAAAGGTACGAGAATGGAGATTTGACCGTAGTGTGGAAACCTAAACTATGTATTCATGCAGCAACCTGTGTGAAGACTTTGCCAGAGGTTTATAACCCCAATGAAAAACCGTGGATTAAAGCCGAAAACGCAAGTGTGGCAGCACTAAAAGACCAGATTTCGAAATGTCCGTCAGGCGCCTTGACGTATGAGATGAAAGGCGACAAAGAAGACGAGGCGACTACCGCTGCGACAAAAGTTCAGGTATCCGCTAACGGGCCCTTGTTGGTTCATGGTGATTTGGAAGTAACTGGCATCAACGGAGCATCAGAAATGAAGCGCCGTACCACAGCTTTTTGCCGATGTGGTGCTTCGCACAACAAACCCTATTGTGATGGCAACCACAATGCAATAAATTTTACGGGCTGATGTAGTACCCTTGCCCATTTTCATTTAAGCAAATGCAACTCAAAAAGTATGCTTTTTTATGGGGCTATATGCTTTTGGTCCTTTTTGACTTAGCCTGTGGTTTTGAGGAGCTTTCAGGCTTTCGCATTCTCAGCAAACCCCTATTATTACTATCGCTCTTGGCTTATTTTGTTGTCCAAGCCCAAAGCCGTCGAAATACCACCTTTTATCTAATGTTTGGGGCATTGTTCTGTTCGCTGCTCGGAGATATTTTCTTGTTATTTGAAAACCGCTCAAGTTTATTTTTCACCTTGGGTCTTGCCGCATTTTTAGTGGCACACCTACTATTCACCTTGACGTTTATTAAAAAATGGAACAAAAAAAAACCCTCGAATTTTTGGCTCATATCAGTGGTGCTTGTTGCGTATGGCGCCTTGCTATTTTATATCTTAAAAGATAGCTTGGGTGCGCTCAAGGTACCCGTTGCCGTATACATTTTGGGAATATTGGCGATGGTAATAAGCGCATTTCGCCGAAAAGGATACGTACCAAAATCAAGTTTTGGTTTGGTCTTCATTGGGGCACTTTTTTTTGTGTTATCAGATAGTATTCTGGCAATCAACAAATTTATGGTTGCCATTCCGCTTTCGCATATCTTTATTATGGGAACCTATGCAACTGCTCAATATTTAATAACCAAAGGCATCTTAAAACAAGGCGATTTTGATAATTAAATCGATTACCGCAAAAGAAACCTGGCCCCTTCGCCATGCTGTAATGTGGCCCCAGATGCCATTTGATTTTGTAAAACTTCCGGAGGACCCCGATGGCTATCATTTTGGACTCTTTATAGATAAAGAGCTGGTGAGTGTGGTTTCACTGTTTCAAACGGCAGATGGTATCGCACAGTTTCGAAAATTTGCCACGCTAGCAAACAGACAGGGCAAAGGATATGGCGCCAAATTGCTATCACACCTTATTGAATTTGCTCAGAAACAAGGTTTTCGTGCGCTTTGGTGTAATGCAAGAGCCGACAAAATTGCCTTCTATAAAAAATTCGGAATGGGCGAGACCCAAGAATTTTTTACAAAAGAAAATGTAAAGTTTGCAATACTAAAAAAGGTTCTTTAGCTTGTATGTATCAAGCTAGAAAGCTACTAATTCGTAATTGAAAAAATTCAAATGAGCAATTCTGTTAAGCGTATATTTCCTTTAGGATTTCCATGGCAAACCCAAGATCCTTTTTTGTTTTGTGTTTACCATTTAGACCACTACCCCAAGGGCAATGAAGATATGGGTCCGGCAGCGTCATTGGAAGGCCGAAACTTAGGAAACGACTTCGTTATCAAAGATGGCTGGCGTATGTACCACGGGCAAACCATTCCTGGGTTTCCCTCCCACCCGCATCGCGGGTTCGAGACCATAACCATTGTCAACAAGGGCTTTTGTGACCATTCAGATTCTTTAGGGGCAGCTGGTAGGTTTGGTGAAGGCGATGTACAATGGATGACTGCTGGGCGCGGTGTTCAGCATTCCGAAATGTTTCCACTGTTAAAAACGGAAGAAGAGAATCCGCTAGAATTATTTCAGATATGGCTCAACCTTCCGAAGGAAAGTAAATTTGTAGATCCGCATTTCGCCATGTTATGGCACGAAGATATTCCAATGATACAAACCGATACTGCGAAGGTCAAAGTTATTGCCGGAAATTATGGTGGTACGACGCCCCCCGATCCCGCTCCTAATTCGTGGGCAGCAACGGCGGAAAACGAAGTCGCCATATGGAACATCCACATTGATGCAAACAGTTCGTATAGGCTTCCCAAGGCCAATACGGAGGTGAGTAGAACTTTATATTTTTATGAAGGTTCAGAAGTGTCAATCGAAGGGCAACTTATTGCGCCGAATTATGGCATTGAACTTGATCCTTCCGAAGACGTGGAAATTAGGGTAAAAAGCGAGGCAGCGCACTTTCTGCTATTGCAGGGTAAACCTATTGCCGAGACTGTTGTGCAACACGGGCCCTTTGTTATGAATACCCAAGAAGAAATACGTGCTACAATGAAAGATTACAGCCTGACCCAATTTGGCGGCTGGCCTTGGCAGCATGCTGATAATGTACATGAAAAAGAAAAAGGCCGATTTGCGAAGTATCCTGACGGTACTTTGGTAGAGAAATAAGATATAGCCATGTGATGTTCACCCTGTTGCACACAGGTAGCGAAGGTGATCAGCTTACTTCAATATCGCTTTTGCTAAATTAAATTCCATACCCAAGGCAATCGAATTGCGAGGTATATTTTGGTTGTTTTGACTATACGCGCTCAATCTTCGCCCCAATGGCCCTCAAGCGCTCATCAATATTCTCATAACCACGATCAATCTGCTCGATATTGTGTATGGTAGACGTACCTTTAGCCGACAAGGCCGCAATTAGTAGCGATACGCCTGCACGAATATCGGGCGATGTCATCGTAGTTGCCTTTAGCGTAGATTTAAAATCGTGACCGATAACTGTCGCGCGATGCGGGTCGCACAGAATAATCTTGGCGCCCATATCTAAAAGTTTATCGACAAAGAACAAACGACTTTCGAACATTTTTTGGTGAATGACCACTTCGCCTCTGGCCTGTGTTGCCATTACCAATATTATACTCAACAAGTCTGGTGTCATACCCGGCCAAGGAGCATCGGCAATGGTCATAATAGAGCCGTCGATATAGTTTTGTATTTCGTAACCATCTTTGTGGGCTGGAATATAGATATCATCACCTCTGCGTTCTAATCGAATTCCGAGTTTTTGAAACACCGTTGGTATTTGACCTAAGTCATCCCAACTTACATCCTTGATGGTTAATTCACTTCGGGTCATTGCGGCCAGACCGATCCAACTTCCGATTTCGATCATATCAGGAAGCATTCTATGCTCGGTTCCTCCTAAAGCAGCTACGCCTTCTATAATCAACATATTAGAACCAACCCCAGAGATCTTGGCCCCCATACGGTTCAACATCTTACATAATTGTTGCAAATAGGGTTCGCAAGCGGCATTATAGATGGTCGTTTCACCTTCTGCAAGTACGGCTGCCATCACGATATTGGCCGTTCCGGTAACCGAGGCTTCGTCTAGCAACATATAGGTGCCTTTCAATTTATCGGCTTCCACTCCGTAAAAGTATTCCTCTTTATTGTATCTGAACTTGGCTCCCAAATTGATAAAACCTTCAAAATGCGTATCTAAGCGTCGTCTTCCAATTTTATCACCTCCCGGCTTCGGAATGTATCCTTTTCCAAACCTTGCCAACAAAGGTCCGACCAGCATGATAGAACCTCTTAACCCTCTACCATCTCGCTTAAAATCATCTGATTGCAGATAGTCAAGATTGATATCATCGGCCTTAAAGGTATACGAACCTTTTCCTGTTTTAGCTACCTTAACACCCAGATCCTTCAATAAGGCAATCAATTTGTTGATGTCAATGATATCAGGAATGTTGGTTATCGTAACTTCTTCAGGTGTCAGTAGTACAGCGCATAAAATCTGCAGCGCTTCATTTTTTGCACCTTGGGGCGTAATTTCACCTGAGAGTCGGTGACCGCCTTCAATTTTAAATGTTCCCATGTAAGATGGAGAATATTAGTATCGCTTCTTTCCGCGATTGTTATTGCTTCTTTGGTTTTTCTTGTTAGAACTGCGCACTGATTTTGCAACCCTGTTTTTCAAGAATTGACCGCTATCTGTTAAAATAGTCTCATCGGTTAAGTTGATTTGACCATCAGATAACTCATACAAATGCTTGAATATTGCCTTGTCATCAACAGTATCCTTATTCCAATTCAAATAACATTTTTTCATATGATTGGCAATGGCGTACTCTAAGCCGTCGCGCATATCTCCTTTATCCCATTTTACCGCTACATCGATCATACGTTTGATATTGTTTCCGTAAAAACGATATTTTGGGTGATTCTGAGGATATTCCAAGGGTTCTGGGCGTTGCTCTAAAACTTCCTTAGAAGTAATTGGAAATGGAGAATCTACATCCAATTTAAAATCAGACATGATAAAGAGCTGGTCCCAAAGTTTATGTTGAAAATCAGGCACATCGCGCAAATGAGGCTGTAAATTGCCCATTACATCAATGATAGATTTAGCAATCTTGTTGCGTTCTTCCCTATCTGCAATAGATACGGCATGGTCTACCATCTTTTGAAAATGACGACCATATTCGGGTATAATGAGCTTTTCGCGCTCAGTATTGTATTCTAGGTTTTCTACTAAATTCAAATTGAAATGTTTTTGCTTAAAAAGAAAAAAGGAAGTGTTGTTATAACGTGTGCAAATTAGCAAAATTATACCACATTATAAAGATATTACACCTTCAACCTTACCGACCTCCTTATATTTTGCGATAACGGCATCTGGGCTATGTAGATTTACGGTCACCGAAATGCTCGTATAGGTGCCTTTTTTAGATTGCTTCGATTCAATGACAGCTCCTGTATTATCGAAGATATCTTGAATCTGCTTAATTTTACTTTCATCGGTAGGTACGATAAACTTGTACAAGTAATTCGATGGCCAAGAAGAGGTATCTGCCAACTGAACTTTTAATTTTTTATAGAACTCTTCTGATTTTTTACTTTCCATGCCTCCTGTTTTATGCAAAGATAGTCGTTCGCACTGTATTTTCTAATACTAATGGTTTGCGTACTTTTGCAGCTATAAATAGCACATTTGAATACCAAAAGAATAGTAATCACTGGAGGTCCGAGCACAGGAAAAACAGCCGTAATAGAAGCGTTAAGGCAGAAGGGATATCATTGTTTGGAAGAAGTGATTCGCGCCATGACCTTAGCTAAAAAAGCAGAGGAAAATGACCTTGTTTTTGAAACCAATCCTATTGTTTCTGTTTCCGACCCTATGGCCTTCAATCAAATGATTCTCGATGCTCGTATTGCACAATTCGAGTCTAGCTTGAAATCACAAGAAGAGTTTGTATTTTTTGATAGAGGAATTCCAGATGTTTTGGCCTATATGGATTGCTTCAATCAGACTTATGACTTATCGTTTAGGGAGGCCTCAAATACCAACCGATACGACTTTATATTCTTAATGCCTCCTTGGAAAGAAATACATGTGGTCGACAACGAACGTTTTGAAAGTTTTGAAGAATCACTACGCGTCCACGCATGCCTTGAGCATTCGTATACCAGTTTAGGATATGATGTTCAAAGCGTTCCTAAGGATACTATTTTGAATCGAGTTGATTTTATATTAGATAGCGTAAAAAAGACGAAGTGAGCAAAAGCCCAAAGGAAATCTTACGGCAGTTCTGGGGTTTTTCAAATTTTAGAGGCTCACAGGAAAAAATAATTTCCGCTATTTTACAGCAGCAAGATGTACTTGCGCTCTTGCCTACAGGAGGTGGAAAATCGGTTTGTTTTCAAGTTCCTGCATTGGCAAAAGATGGAATTTGCGTTGTTGTTTCTCCATTGATTGCATTGATACAAAATCAAGTAGACAACCTAAAGGAAAAGGGTATTAAGGCCCTTGCCCTCACAGGGGGAATACCTTTTGATGAAGTCAACAATCTTCTTGATAATTGTATGTACGGTGGTTACAAATTTTTATACCTCTCGCCAGAACGCTTGCAACAAGATATGGTACAAGAGCGCATACAGAAAATGAACGTGAATCTTATCGCCATTGATGAAGCCCATTGTATTTCGCACTGGGGCCACGATTTCAGGCCGGCATATCTTGAATGCTCAAAATTAAGAGGTTTGTTACCCGAAACGCCCATGATCGCCCTTACGGCCACCGCCACAAAACAAGTTGCCACCGATATTATCGACAATTTGAAGTTTATCGAACCTTTGGTAGTAAAAGATTCCTTCTCTAGAAAAAACATCGCTTTCAAATTGTTTCGAGAAGATGATAAAAGATATCGGCTAAAACTACTTTGTTCACGGCTTGATAAAAGCGCCATTGTTTATGTTCGAACACGAAGATTGTCACAAGAAGTCGCACAGTATCTCAACGCCAACGGTAGCACGGCTGTTTACTATCACGGCGGTATTTCAAAACAAGAAAAAGAAAAGAAGCTACAGCATTGGTTAAAAAACGAAATTCAGGTGATGGTCGCTACCAATGCCTTCGGAATGGGTATTGACAAGCCTGACGTTCAATTGGTAGTACACTATCAAATTCCAGATTCTATTGAAAACTACTTTCAAGAAGCAGGTAGGGCCGGAAGGGATGGAAATGCCGCACAGGCGGTTCTTATTACCAACCCAACGGATGTAGCATTGGTTCGAAAACAGTTTTTAAGTGTACTGCCAGATGCCAATTTTTTAAAATTGGTCTATAATAAGCTGAACAACTTTTTTCAAATTGCATACGGCGAAGGAAAGGATGACAAGTTCAAATTGAATTTTAATTCGTTTTGTGCTACCTATGGTTTGAATCAGCTATTGACCTATAATACCATGCGTATACTAGATCAGAATTCAGTTATAGCACTGAACGAAGCGTTTTCAAAGAAGTCAACCGTACAATTCTTAACCTCAAAAGATGCTCTTTTTAATTATTTTGAAAAGAACCAGGGTATGGTTGCTATAGCGCAAACCATATTGCGTACCTACGGGGGCATTTTTGATTTTGAAACAAAAATCAATGTGAAGCTGATAGCTCAAAAAGCAAATGCAACTGAAGCTGAAGTGATCAAAGTATTAGAGCAGTTGCACAAAAATGAAATCATAGCATATACAGCGCAACACAGCGATTTAGATATTACTTTTCTGGTTCCTAGAGAAGATGACATCACCATAAACGTATTTGCCAATAAGGTAAAGGAACGCCATCGCATTAAGGCCGATAATTTGGAGCAAATGCTAGCTTATATACATAATGATACGCAGTGCAGAAGCAGGCTACTGCTAAAGTATTTTGGTGAAAAAGTTACTGAAGACTGTGGAATTTGTGATATCTGCACAGGTAATGGGGTTACCAACGAAGCTATACTTAGGGCTATTTCTGAAAAAATACGGCTACTTTTAAGGGAAGGGCCGCTTAGTTCGAGAAAAATAATCGAACTGATGGCTTACGAAGAGGGTACAATAATAGTAGCCATACAGCAACTACTTGAAGATGGCCATATACGAATCAATACAAAAAATCAATACGAACTTGGGTAAATCAGAAAAATTACGAATTGTTTTTATGGGTACTCCAGATTTTGCCGTTGCTACCTTAGACGCTTTGGTGGCGCATGCTTATGAGGTAGTAGGGGTAATTACTGCACCCGATAGGCCTGCAGGAAGAGGGCGAAAGCTTCAAGAATCTGCTGTAAAGAAGTATGCCATAGAAAAGGGGTTGACGCTATTGCAGCCTACCAATTTAAAAAACGAAGACTTTCTATCAGCGCTTGAAGCACTACAGGCAAACCTTCAGATCGTCGTAGCCTTTCGTATGCTACCTCGAGCGGTTTGGCAAATGCCGAAATATGGCACCTTCAATTTACATGCTTCCCTCCTTCCTGACTATCGCGGAGCGGCGCCAATCAATTGGGCTATTATGAATGGTGAAAGCGTTACGGGAGTTACTACCTTTTTTATTGATGACAAAATTGATACTGGCGAAATCATCCTTCAAGAAAAAGTAGCCATTGCCGCAGACGATACTGCGGGCAGCTTACATGATAAGCTGATGCTGGTGGGAGCCGATTTGGTACTGGCTACAGTACAACAAATTGAAAAGGGCATTGTAGCAACCCAAAAGCAAAAGGAAGCTAAACATATAAGGTCGGCTTATAAAATATTCAAAGAAACCTGTGAGATTGATTGGAAGCAACCTATAAATACGATTTACAATCATATTAGAGGTCTGAGTCCGTATCCCGCCGCTTGGACTACCTTAAAGAATGGAGACACTATTATTTTTCTAAAAATCTATCAAGCCTCTTTAGCAGCCGAAAAGCATAACCTTAGTATAGGTACGCTTCTTTTTGATAAAACTGAACTCAAAGTTGCGGTAGACGGCGGATATATAAAGTTGCTAGAAATTCAACTCCCTGGAAAGCGAAAGATGAAAACCGCTGAAGTACTAAACGGATTAAAATTGCTAAAATCGGCCTATGTCGTGTAAAGACCGATAACCATTGGGCTGCGCGAAACGTCTAAAAATACCCCACTTTATCAACAAACACCCTGAGTTATCAACAAAAACGGGTATTTCGCCCCATTTTACTTGCGTTCAACGCAAATCCGTATAAATTTGTTACAGGTTTAAAATTATTTTAACAACAATTAATTTAATCACATTATGAACAAAACAGAATTAATCGATGCTATGGCAGCTGATGCTGGCATCACAAAAGCAGCAGCTAAAAAGTCTTTAGAGTCTTTCTTAGGAAACGTTGAAGGATCTTTGAAAAAGGGCGGACGTGTATCTTTAGTAGGTTTCGGATCTTGGTCTGTATCTAGAAGAAATGCAAGAGAAGGTAGAAACCCATCAACTGGAAAAACTATCCAAATTGCGGCTAAAAATGTAGTTAAGTTTAAAGCAGGTGCTGATTTAGGTAAAGCTGTAAACTAGTTCATACGAACACAATACTTAAAAAGCATCCGTCAGTTGGCGGATGCTTTTTTGTTGTCTTGCTTTTGGTTTTTGAAGGAAATACCCTATTTTAGATTAAACTACTTTGTAGAATAATGGTTGATTTAAAGCCCAAAAAAGGAAAACTGCTTATTGCTGAACCTACCTTAACTGGTGATGTGTCTTTCAATAGGTCGGTCGTTCTTTTGGCCGAACATAATGAGGAAGGTTCGGTTGGCTTTATTTTAAATAAACCGCTTGATTATAATATCAGCGACCTGGTCACCGAAATTCATTTGCCGTTTCAGGTCTACAACGGTGGGCCTGTTGAACAAGACAACCTATATTTCATTCACAAAGTACCGCATCTAATCGACAACAGTGTCGAAATTTCAAACGGTATTTATTGGGGTGGCGATTTTGATAAAACCATAAGTCTTATCAACGAGAAATCGATCTCCGAAGAAGATATACGATTCTTTTTAGGCTATTCGGGTTGGGCTTCGCTACAATTGGATGAAGAACTCTTATCAAAATCTTGGATTGTAGTTAAGAATGAGTACGCCAGTGAAATCATCCAAAAATCTTCCGATGCCTTTTGGAAAGAGAAAATGCTCGAATTGGGTGGCGACTATTTAATTTGGTCCAATGCTCCTGAAAATCCCGGTTTGAACTAGTTACAGCGGTCAAATTCATAAACGCATTACAACTCCCCTCCTCTTTTACCCCAATCTTGCGGCGGCATTTAGCTTTCCTATCAAATCTTTCGCTACAACATTGGTAAATTCTTTTTTTCTATACTTTGTAACAGCGCGAATTCCTAGAATGCTATTCGTTAAAAGAAGTTCATCTGCTTTTTGAAGGTCAAAGGGAGAAATGGAAATTTCTTTCAATTCGTAGTTGGGGAGCTTTGCGAGCAGTTCAATGAGCTGTTTTCGCAATATTCCATTGAGACAACCATCTTGTAAAGGCGGGGTGGTAATGGTAGTACCGTTCACCATAAAAATATTCCCGTTTAAAAACTCTACCACTTGTTTGTTTTGATTTAACAAGATGCAGTTATCATAATCATTCTCTCTAGCAAAAACACTTCCAACGACATTGATGATTTTGTTATTGGTTTTTAAGGTAGACAACATATCGGCATTGACATAGAAATCTTTAAACAATTCTACCTCGTAGGTTGCTTCCTCTAAGACATAAAACGGAGAAGGCAACACCTTGGCTTCGATACAATACGATATTTCGTTGGTTTCCGGAAGGTATAAGCCTCCATTATTTCGAAAAACAGTCAAGCGAATTCTAGCGCTGGAATTTTTCAGGCCATTTGATGCTATGGTCTTAAGAATTTCTTTTTCAAGAAATTCCATGGTGAACTCCATCGGAATCTCCATTCGTAGAATGCGCATAGAAGCCATCAGCCTGAGGTAATGCGCTTCCCAAAAGAAAATTTTATCACCAGAAACACGTATGGCTTCGAATAGGGCATCGCCATAACGCAGACCACGATTCTCGTGGTTAAGAAAGTTTTCACTTTGGGGAAGCAGTTTCCCATTAAAATTTACACTTGTAATCATATTGGGTTATACGGTTTGATCAAAAAATGAGGCTTTTGTTTGCTCACGCAAGCTTGCAAAATACAGCCATTGAAAGCCTGAGGCAGAACATAAATTTGGAGAGCTAAATACTGGTTGTGTAGGTACTGACATAAGCTCGTGCGTTTCTTATAAAAAAGGCCTTGAAAAAATCAAGGCCAAAGATACTTATTATTTGTTCTAGATATTTTCTTAGGTAGACCCTAGTACTTGTTTTAAATCAGAGACTTGATTCGTCCATAACATTTTAGATTCTTCCAATTCATCTTCCTCGGCAAAATCGGTTATGAAAAGCGAAACATCTTTTGTGATTTCGTCAACTATAATTTTCATTTCAAAGTAGGTATCATCATCACTTTCTTCCCAAGCGAATTTTACGAATTCGTCGCTCTTTCTTTTGAGCAACTTCGCATCTTCTTCTGCACCATCCCAAATGAAACTAAACTTCTCTCCCCTTGAATTCACGTTATCGGCAAACCACTCGGAAAGTCCCGATGGCGTTGCCAAATACTGATATAGCATTTGTGGTGAGGACTGTATCACAAACTCAATTTCAAATTTTATTTTTTTACTCATTCTAGTTAGGTATGTATTGGCAATATATATATTTATAAATGATAAAAGAAATCAATCGATAAGAATATTTTTGGCAAACTAAAGTTGATGAAGAAATAATTAAACTTTATATTTGCAGCCGCTAAAAAACACCATCGGTGTTCTTGGCATGAAAAGGAAAAGGTCTTCGACCTATCATTGCTTTTCTTAAAGCAAGGTCTTTTTTTGGTTTGTTGATACAGTGTATGGCGAGGTAGCTCAGCTGGTTAGAGCGTCGGATTCATAACCCGGAGGCCGAGGGTTCAAGTCCCTCTCTCGCTACAGGTACATTAAGGGCTTCAATTTTTGAAGCCCTTTTTAATTCTCAACTACGACAGATGTAAAGTTATTGAAGCTATTTGGCCATATAATCTTGCCAGGTAACCAATACATATTTTTCTTTTTCCTCATCCTTCCTACTCAGAAATCCGTACTCATAAACAAATAGATAAACATCTCCTTTTTTGTTTTTCCAATAATGTGTGAAAAACTTCGGGTTAAAACCTTGATCGATTAGTTCATTCTTTCGAATTACCGAGTAACCCGATTTATTATACCCTTTTAAAATCTTGCGGTTTATTTTCAATTGTTTATCAACCTTAATATAGAACCCTTCGGTTTTTTGCCGATGTTCATACTGGTCTATGGATTTACACTTCTTAGAACAGAACTTCTTATCAGATCTACCCTTTACAGGAGCGTCACAAACGGGACATGTCTTGGAATTACTCATTTACAAACGCATATTATAGACTTAATATACCGCTTAATATTTAAAACATAACTAAACTTGCTCTATGAATTCAATGAAATCCATAACGCTATATCATCTTATGATTAAGAATCAAAAGATGATAGGTATAAAATTTTCACCGGATAAACTAATCCAGAATTTGGTCAAGGGGCTTCCAAATCCTAAATGGAGCAAACGATACAATATGGCCTACATACCTAATACAAAAGATAATCTTGGAATTGTTTTCAATACTTTCAAGGGTGTGGTTTGGATAAACTACAATCGTTTTCTAACCAACAAACCAGTAAACACCAAAAACGAAACCGTTGATGTAGCGTGGTTCAGGAAAAGAAAACCAATTCCAGATTATAGGCTTTGTCCGGAAGAATTTCTATTGAAGCTCGAATTAAAACGCTATGCCAACAGTACCGTGAAGACCTATGTGTCTTTCTTTGAAATGTTTATCAATTTTCATAAAAACAAGGATTTACATGCCATAGATGAGAGTGATATACGGCGATTTCTACAAAGCCTTGTACAGAAAAAGGTATCAAATTCATATATAAATCAAGCAATCAATGCCATAAAGTTCTATTATGAGGTGGTCTTGGGAATGCCTAACCGTTTTTATGAGATTGAAAGGCCAAGGAAAGAGTCAAAATTACCTAAGGTGATTTCAAAGGAGGAAGTCGTTGATATAATTGAAAACACCAACAATCTCAAACATAGATGTATTGTTCAATTGTTATATGGTTCAGGTTTAAGGAGAAGTGAACTATTGAATTTAAGAATAAAGGACATCGACAGCAAACGAATGCTGGTTCGGGTCGAAGGTTCAAAAGGGAATAAGGATAGGCTAACTTTATTATCCAAAACTGCCCTTAAAGATTTAAGGAAGTACTATATCAAATATGAACCTGAACTATTTTTATTTGAAGGCAAGAAAGGAATGAAATATAGTGCAGCAAGTGTTTTAAAAATCGTGAAGGCCGCTTCTGAAAAAGCGCGAATACGAACACAGGTAACCCCTCATGTATTACGACATAGTTTTGCCACTCACTTATTGGAGGCTGGTACCGATTTAAGACAAATACAGGTGTTGCTTGGGCATGGGTCGAGCAAGACAACCGAAATATACACCCATGTCGCCACAAATACTTTTGAAACCATTAAAAATCCCCTAGATTAGTATTTGTAAAAAAGAAATAAACGTAACTAGGTACGTTTATACAATTGTTGGCAACAATATAGACTAACCAATCAAAACTTAATAATATGGAACGTAAAGATTTCTTAAAAAAATCAGCAATCGGAATTGGAGCATTGTCAATTATTCCAATGATTAATGCTTGTAAATCCGAATCAAAGAAGGAGGTTATCAACGAACCTTTAAAATCAGAAGTTACAGAATTACAAAAACCCAAAATTGTTAAAGAGAACGAGGGAAACAAATTGAATGTTTTGGGAGATAATCAAAACATCAAATTGACTGGTGCTGACACTAACGGACAGTACACCTTAATTGAGCAGAATAATGAGCCAGGAGTCGGAATTCCGCCTCATGTTCATGAAAATGAGGATGAAGTTTTTCAAGTATTGTCTGGCCAAGTAGAAATGAATGTTGGTGATAAAACCACGACCTTACAGGCGGGTGACTTGATTTTCTGCCCTAAAGGAGTTCCACATTCATGGAAAGTTATCGGAGAAGAAAAAGCCCGAGCCATGTTAAGTATTTTTCCCGCTGGTTTAGAAGGTATGTTTAAGGAATTAGCGGAATTACCTGCAGGACCACCTGACATGGAAAAGGTCACAGCTATTTGCGGAAAGTATAATTTGAAATTCGTTTAATTAAAATACAGTTGCCAACAATGGCTATAAGTAATTGCTTGTTCTCGCCTACTTCTGAAAATCCTAGCGGATTTTCAGTTTGGTATGTACTTGCAAAGTTTAGTGCTAAACCACGCAACTACTCATAGCCGAGACCGTTGTGTGCAATTTGAGAAATGAGCTACAAAAAACTAACATATAGTGGAAGTGAATGCAGTAATTATTTGTATTTCTCTTTTGATGCCGAATATTTCGATACTGAAATAATAACGGAGGAATTAAATATTGAGCCAACTTCCGTTATGATAAAAAACAAACCCGTTCCAAAATCATCTGCATGGAAATACCGAATTGATGCTGGAAATGAAATTGATTTGGAAACTTACCTTGAAAAACTCATTAAAATATTTGAACCCAAAGCGGAGATTATAAACGGACTGAAAGAAAAATATGGTTTAACCACAAGAATACAGTTTGTTGTTGACATTGATATAAATCCAGAATCTTCAACTCCTTATTTCGGACTAAATAAAAGAACAGTTGAATTTTTAGCCAAAACTGAAACTGAAGTGGATTTCGATTTATACAAGGCAGATACGATAGGCCTATTGAATAAAATTAAATGACCAAATCGGACTTAAATACCGACAATATTTTAGACCAATTATCTGAAAAACAATTAGACGGAAATGTTGTCGCAGATATTCTGAACAAACCAAGAAAGTTCCCAACTGAACTAATAGAAAAAATATCAATTGAAACCGCTTTAAAATATTGGAATGGGGACATCGATTTCGCAGATGGAACTTGCATTATGAACAATCTATATTTTTATTGGCAGTTAAATCCTCTCCATTTTGAAAGTGAAGGTTTTTCAAAACTTTCCATGGATTGTTACGAGGCTTTTGATGCGGGAGAATATCGACGCGAAGAAGATGGACCAGAAGTGAATCTTGGAGAAAAGTATACAAAACCTATTATTGAAGAAATTCTTAAGAGTATCAACGCAATTAAATAAAACTGCACACAACAAAACCTATAAACAATACGGGCTTCGGGCTTTACCAAAGGTTTGCGTATTTTTATGAAGTCCGCAAAATCTTTGGGATTTTGCTTTTTAGCGGGACAAAGAAAAAAAGAAAACCAAAAGATTTCGCTATGTGCGTGGCGGAAAGCAAACGCTGGTTTGCCCCCGTACTGTTCATAGCTCAACCGTTGTAAGCAATTTAACCAATCAATGAACGCATCCGAATTTAGAAAACTTGTAACAAAGCACTTCTCCCCAAAAATTAGAGAATTAGGGTGGAAAGGTTCTGGATTTAGTTTTAAAAAAATAGATGATAATCATATCGTCAATCTTTTTGGAATTCAAGGGAGTTGGATGGGAGGTTCCGTTTGTTGTGAAACAGCAATACATTTTGATTTTTACCCTGACTTTGAGAAAATGACTTATGCGGGTTGTATTATTCGCCAAAGACTTTCTCCAAAAGGAGAGGGAGACTATCATTGGAATTTTAGCAATAAAGAAGAAAGGAACATCGAATCTATTAATTCAATTTGGACAGCTTTTGAAAAATATGGACATAAATTTTATGCTGACTTCGAAAATTTTCCAAGCCCTTTTGACAAAATAAAACCTAACGATTTAGAAAGGACCGATAGATATAAAATTTTGGGTAAATACCATATCTACAACCAAATAGAGTTAGCTAGACTTTTAAAAGATATAAACCTACTGATTGGTAATATGCCCTACGCCAAAAGTTTTTCGGAATATGGAATAATCAGGGCAGAGGAAATGGCAAAAAAAATGTTAGTCGGAAGAAAAACTAAAGCATATTATCAGACTGAAACCTTTTTTCAGCGACAAATTGATTCCTTGAAAATAAAATAAAAACTGCTTACAACACAACCTATAAACAACACGGGCTTAGGTTTTAAACGCCAAGGTTTGCGTATTTTTATGAGGTCACGAAATCTTTGAGATTTCGCTTTAACAGAAAAAAAGAAAAAACAAAACAAAAAGATTTCGCTATGTGCGTGGCGGAAAGCAAACGCTAGTTTGCTCTCGTACTGTTCATAGCTCAACCGTTGTGAAACATTTCATAAAAAACCAAATTCTTATTTTTTAGGATAATCAAAAAATATGACACAAAACTCTGTCAACCGTTTCTTTAAATACCTTCTCTTATCTTCAATTTTTTACTTGTTTCTTAGTTGTGCATCCCATAAGAAAATTAACAAAATGGCATCTCAATTAAACTGTAACAAGACCATTCATTTCGTGTTCGACGAAGAAAGTAAATTTGCAAAAATAGAATGGAAAGGAGACTACATCAGCTTCGGTAAAGCTAAACTCGATTATAAGAAGGCATTCAGAGAATCCATTGAAGAGCTTAACATGGAATCTAATGCCAAGTTAAAATATAAAAATGCTCTCGGTTTTCCGTCGGATTCCATAATTCAAGTCGTAGTTAGAATTGAAAAAGTAGTTTGGGGTTTTGGTTTATCATCAGCTCTAATGGAGACAGAGCTAGTATATAAATTACCAGAGCGCAAGATTAATATTATAGGGAACAATAAGGTTTATATGGCTGGTAATACAAAACGAAACTTATTTAAGACTCTGAAGCATGGTAATTATCAGCTCTTATCAATCATCTGTGATGAATAAAAAACGTTACACAACAAAACTTATAAACAATACGGGCTTAGGGCTTAAACGAAAGGTTTGCGTATTTTTATGAGGTCGCGAAATCTTTGGGATTTCGCTTTGGACAAAAAAAGAAAAAACAAAACCAAAAGATTTCGCTACGGGCGTGGCGGAAAGCAAACGCTAGTTTGCTCCCGTACTGTTCATAGCTCAACCGTTGTAACACATTTTGCCAATTATTGAAATGAAAAACAAAACAAAGATATTTTTCCTGTTTTTGGCATGTTTGACTTTGATGGGGTGTCCACCGCATCATATTTACGATTATGAATATACCGGACAAAAATCAAAGGGAAAGGAACATAGATTTGAAAAACTATCCTTGGACGAGGATAACGATATTCTAATTGATTGCTTTTTTTATTATTCATTTATTGGAGAGAAGAAAAAAGCATTGGTTGCCAAAATAATGACTGAAAAAAAATCCAATTTGGATTTACAGGCTTTAAAAGTAAAAATCCATTCTTCCAAACTTGGAGAACTGAAACATATGGAATTGCCTGATTTACCGAATTGGGACTCGCTACCAATGAGAACCTTCGGACGAAAAGTTGATATAAAAAATGAGAAAAAGATTCGGCAAATGTTGATTAATGACACCTTAAGTATTTCATTTAGCAATGGAATGAAATATCAATTCGTAAGAAAAGCGGAATAAAAACGTGTTACAACAATACCTAAAGTTCATTGCTTGCGGATTTCCTAAACGGAAATCACACGCAAAAAGCTATCTTTAGGTTCGGCTGGATTGTCCTTCGGACGAATCACAGCAACGAACCTTAGCCCAGCCGTTACCCACCATTTGAAAAAAACATCGTACATACAATTTAAAATACCGAAAAGCGAGCAAAAAGTTCAAGCTGACGGAATAGCAAAACGGAATTTAAAAAAAGCGTTAGTCGGAATTTTAAGCGCAATAATTCCAAAAGCTAATCCTGACTTTGAAAATAAAATTGACCTTGTTGAAAAATGGGTTGTTGAGTTGGACAACGAAACTGGAATTCCAGAACGTGAAATCGGAATGGATAAAAGTGGACGAATAATTGTAAAAATGCCGTTTAAAAAAAATTACGGTTATTGGACTGATAACAATTTGTTATTAGATGATTTTAAAAGTCATTTTGAGACTTCAGAAATTAGTAGAGATACATTTGAAAATTATTGGAGTTTATTTGAAAAAACAGAAGATTTTGAAACTGAATTAACTGACTTCAAAACTCAATCGACTGGTGCTGATGGTGGACATACATATTTATTAGCAAAAGTTGATTATAAGGGACAAAATCGAGATATAATTATATATTTTACAAACAAATCTGACGAGCAGAAAATTCAGGAATTGAATAAAGTCAAAATACGAGGAAAAATAGTTGATGACGGAATCGAACAATCTTTATCACTATTGGAAACGGAATTACTAAACGGATAAAAACGGTGGGTAACAACGTATATAAAAAATAGCGCGAGTCTTTGCTAACACTAAGGTTCGGGCATTTTTGGAAAGTCGCCAAATTTTTAAATTTGACGATTCCCCAAAAATAATAGTAAAATTTAAAAATTCGGCTTGTGTTTAATCTGAAAATTATCGCTTATTTTCAGCGCTACTTTTCATATACGAGACGTTGTATGCAATTTGAAAAATGAACTGAATGAATAATCCAAAAACATTTATCTCCTACGCTTGGGAAAGTGACGAAACCAAGGATTGGGTAAAAAAACTTGCGACTGAATTAAGGAGCGATGGAATTGATGCAAAACTTGACCAATGGGAAGTTCTGCCCGGTGACCAAATGCCTCACTTTATGGAGAAATCAGTTCGTGAAAATGACTATGTCTTAATCATTTGCACTCCAAATTACAAAGCTAAATCAGAGAATAGAATTGGTGGAGTTGGTTATGAAGGAGATATAATGACAGCAGAAGTTCTTCAAACTTCGAATCATAGAAAATTTATTCCAATACTAAAGTCCGGAACAAAGGAGACATCAATACCTTCTTGGCTTCAGGGTAAATATTATGTTGACCTATCAAATGGGAGACACTATAACAATAATTATTCTGATTTAACAACGACTCTTGTAAACGACAGGGAAGTTGCACCTGAACTTGGAAAAATATCAACTTCAAAACGAAAAGTAAATCAAACATTCAACACCAAGGTAATTTCGGAAGAAGAACCTATTAAAATAAAAGGAATTGTAATTGATGAGATTACACAACCAAAAAATGATGGAACTCGGGGAAGTGCTTTATATAAAATACCTTTTGAACTTAATCGAACACCTAGTTATGAATGGAAAGAATTGTTTGTAAATGCTTGGAATCACCCTCCTAGTTTTTCGACAATGCATAGACCGGGTATTGCCTCTGCTTATGGCAATAAGTTAATTTTAGACGGAACTTCCATTGAAGAAGTAGAAAAATATCACAAGGATACCTTAAAACTTGCTGTTGAAGTTGCGAATGAACAGATTGAAAAGATTAATTCAATCAAGAGGCAACGTCTTGAACAAGAAAAAACTGATAAAGAAAATCACAGAAAGAATATTGAGGACATCAGCGGACGAATAAATTTTGATTTATGAGTAAAATATTCTTAAGTCATACGAATACTGACAAACCATTTGTTAGAAAACTTGCTTCTGACTTAAGAAGGTTTGGACATACGGTTTGGATAGATGAAGCTGAAATCAACATAGGCGATTCTTTAATTGGAAAGATTCGAGAAGGTCTGGATTTAGTTGATTATGTTGCAGTTGTCTTATCGAAAGCCTCAATTGATAGCCCATGGGTTCAGAAGGAAGTTGAGATTGCGTCTAATAGAGAAATTGAAGAAAAGAAAGTGTTAGTGCTTCCATTAATAATTGAAGATATAGAACTTCCTGGCTTCTTAAAAGGTAAATTTTATGGGGACTTTTCTAAAGAATCTGAATATTCGGAAAAATTAGACGTGTTGCTCAGAAGTTTAGGAGATAGTAAATCTGTCATTCAAGAAAAATCAGACGTATTAACAAAACTAAAGGCTGATTTAGAAGAAGCTAAACAAGTTGCTGAGAAACATAGGAAAGAAATTGAAAAGGTCAATGAATATAATTTACTTAATAAAAGCGAAAAACTAAGAACACGAATATTAGAGGAAAATGAAAAGCATCCAAAATACGCTCCAATTAATACTGTTTATGCGTTTGAATTAGGTGATTCCGACATTCCAATTACGCTTGGATATTTACTGTGGGTTATTAGTAAAATTCAATTACAAGGTTCGCATCAAATAGAATGGCTTTTAGAGCTTGAAGATAAATGGAATTTAGCGATTAAAATGCTTGAGGCTTATTCTGACATGCTTAATAGTGAACCTAATTAAAATAAGCATACAACAACGGCTATAATTCATTGTGGCGGAATTTTCCACAGAAAATTCCTACCTTTCTACCATCGCTTGGTTCTAGCGGAATGGTCCTTGCGGACAATTCCGCAACGAAACCATAGCCAAACCGTTAGCGTAAATGCCGTTCCAATATATTTATTCGGGCTTTTTTGGAATTTATCGATTGTTATTCCTTTGGTCGGTTCTCCCCTATTTTGGCTTTGATTTTTTAAAAATAGATTTTGGTTTGGGGCTTTTTCTTTTTTGCCTCTGGACGGAGGGGTACGCAAATAGAATCTCACTCGGACGGGTAAAAAGATTTCTAATCTCTTCGGAGGGGTTCGCAAGGGATAAGCAGACTTACCACTCCGTGGTGGAATAACCGGCAAAAAGGGTTTGCGAATGAAAAAGTATGTAAGCGACCAGCCCAGGTAAGGGCAACGCCACACACGCTAACAAAACCTATAATTAATTGCTCCGGATTTTCCTCACGGAAAATCTTTCGCAATAATTAGTAACTTCACACCAACGCGGGAAACGTCCTTCGGACATTTCCACAACTAATCATAGCCGAACCGTTAGCGATAATGCTACTAAAATGCACCTAAACAGAAAAATTATACTTTTCTTTTTCCTAGCCATAGTAAATAATACTTATGGGCAATGGACTAGTGAGAATTCTGATAACTACGGGAGGTATGGAGACATTTCCGATGGACTTCCGGACAAAGACACTTTAGTAACAAAATGTAATGACAAAGAGATTTTAACCGGTATTGGTAAAATAGCTTTGGACGGAAAAGAGTTAAGCAACTTAAAAGCTGGACATTGGAAAGAGTATAACTCAAATGGAATTCTTAAACGCGAAGGGAATTACAAAATCGGAAGTTATATTCAATGTTGTTTTGCTGGACCTTGTAATCAGTATTACCACTATAAAAGTGGAATCTGGAAATATTATGACGACGAGGGGTCATTGAGCTATGAATTAGAATTTGTCCCTTCCAAAATTCACATCGTAACGAGTTGTGAAGGCGGCGACGATCTATTATTTGGACTGGTAGAAAACATTCCAATAGAATACGATGATATCGTTACGACGGACACAATAGTTAAGCATCAAAAAGTCGAGATGGACCATGAAATTGGGACTATAACAATGGTTCCGTTAAATGGACGATTGTACTGGGAGTAAAAAAACACTACCGCTAACACAACCTAAACGCAATGCGGAGGTTCTGGCAAAACCGAAAGGTCTGTAAATATTTATGAAGTCGCTAAATCTTATGGATTTAGCTTTAGAACAAAAAAAGAAAAAGAAAAACAATAAGCTTTAGCTTCGTGCGCAGACGGAAACGAAAAGTTTCCTTGCCTCCGTACTACGCTTAGCCCAGCCGTTGGCAAACATTTTGTCTAACTATTTAAGTTTGTCCTTAATCCAAAGTTCTGCGATTCAAAACTCTTGCGAAGCATGGACTTCTCACTCAAACGCAAATGGATTTTAGCGCGATTCGGAGGGGTTCGGAGCAGTACGCAAGACTTTCTTACTCCGACACACGCAAAACGCAAGCAGAACGCAGGCTTTTACTCGATCGTAAAAATTAAAAAAACGCTTTGCCAACAAAACCTATAATTAATTGCTCCTAATTTTCCTCACGGAAAATCTTTCGCAATTATTATTAACTTCACACAAGCGCTGGAAACGTCCTTCGGACATTTCCGCAACTAATCATAGCCCAACCGTTGTAGTGCATTAAGAAAAATCATTAGCATATGAAAAAAGTCATTTTATTAATCATATTGAGTGTTGTTTCATTTGAAATCCTTGCTCAGCAAAGTTCATCAACTCAAAAGGAAGATGAAAACTATATACCTAACCTTGCCAAAGAAATTGGTAATATAAAGTTGAATTTGGATACCATTTCTGAAAACTACTATGTGATTTCAGGTGAAGGTGTCGCAGGAAATATTGGAGTTTTTGTTGGTGAAAATGATGTATATCTGGTCGACAATCAATGGTCAGCATTAGTGCCTAGAATAAAGGACATTATCAATTCTATAACTGATAAGCCTATAGGGCTAATAGTCAATACCCACTTTCATTTTGACCATTCAAACGGCAATGTACTTTTCAGAAAAGAGGGTGTCCCCATCATTGCTCATGCCAACGCACGACAAAGAATGACGCAAAGACAAGTATTAAGAGGATTTGGAAGCGTTGTTCAGAAACCTTACCCAGCGGAAGTGTTGCCTAATTTGACTTTTATAGACAAAATTGAATACTATGATGGAGAGGAGGTAATTGAACTGAAATATTATCCAAATGCTCATACTGATGGTGATGTTATCGTTCATTTTAAGCAAGCCGATATTTATTACACTGGTGATGTATTTGTCACATACGGAATACCTGTAATTGACCCAGATGGAGGCGGCGATATTTATGCCTTGATTGAAACTATTGACTTTTTAATATCAAACTCAAAGGAAACTTCAAAATTCATTCCAGGACATGGTCCTGTTAGCACTAAAAAGGAATTGATAATTTTTAGCAAACTACTTCATTCTATCTTAACAAATGTTGAGGAATCAGTAAATAAAGATAAAGACTTGGTACAAACTATTGCTTTTACAAAAAGCAAAATAAGTGAAGATGTTGGTGGAATAGACAAAGATCAATTCATAACTCTCGTATATGAAATGGTTATCAAACGTGAGAATTAAGATTTTAAGAATAAACGCACTACAACAATACCTATAACAAATAGGGCATAAAGTGCTAAATTTAATGGCTTGAGCTTGTATGCCAAGTCCGCCAAATCTTTTGGATTTGGCAATTAAAAAAGAAAGATAATCACAAAACAAAAAGCTCTGGCTAGCAGACCAGACGGAAACGAAAAGTTTCCTTGCCTGCCCTACTTGCCATAGCCGAACCGTTGGCATTAATTATGAAGAACCCTTTTATTTTATTATTCTTTTTAACATTATCAGGAACTTGGGGGTTAATTGCGCAAGATACTTTAGGCGTTGAGAAAGTAAATACTGTTGGTGACATGGCCTTTGTAAAAAGTACTGGAGAACTTTTTACTGGAATTCTTCAAAGCAGAAAGAAAAATGGTCAAATCGCATTCGAATTCGAATTTGATAAAGGACTGGTAAGAACTCAATATATTTATTTCAGAAATAAGAAAAATAATGAAAAATTAGCTGGAAAAGTACTTTATCACACGGGTAAACCTTGGCGCGAAGCGACCGAAATCAGATATCTTCCAAAGTTTGACAAATGGACACACTATGACGGAGAAGGTAAACAAACTTTAGTGGAACATCGAAAAGATGGAATAACAATATATCGCTGTGAATATAATGGAAGAAAAAAACATGGAAAAGAAATGTGGTTGAATGATGATGGGACTAAATTATTCTACGAGTATGTTAACGGTAAGGAGAAAAAACAACTAATGCCAACAAAACCTATAAACAATACGGGCTAGGCTGCTTAAGTTATGAACCCGGAATATCAACGAACACCACCAAATCTTTTGGATTTGGCTTCAAATAAAAAAGAAAATCAAAATCAAAAGGTTTGGCTAATTGCAAGACGGAAAGCAAGTGCTAACTTGCTCCCGCACTGTTCATAGCTCAACCGTTACCCAACATTTTGTAAAAATCACTTTTAGATGCCTGATAACGATGTCGGTTTTACCAAAAAAAGACCATTATGGAAAATTATTTTAGCAATTGGAGTTGTTGGTATAATAATTCTATCTGTACTTTCCATACCTGCTAGATTGCAACATTATAAAGACTCAAAGTATTGCTTAGGTTCACAGCAAAGTTATGAGTCCAGTTATATTGAAGGTTTTAAGAATAAACCAATATCTAGAATTTCAAGTCCAGATATTGTTTACATTACCGTAAGTGAAGGAACATATTCAAGGACAATAACAAGCTGCTCATTAAACAGTGAAACTTCAAAAAAATTTACCATAAATGATATTTCAGTTGGTGATACAATTTTTAAAGAAAGTTTTTCAAATGAATTTTTAATCCTAAAAAATGGTCAAAAATATAAATTCTTGATTGATAAAAATTCTCCTGAACTTCCAAGTTTTGACTAACAGAACAAAAAGTAAGGACAATTGATTGTGCTTCCTATTCAAACGCAACTGTTGCGATGATGGACTTGCCAATATTATGTAAAAGTTAACTCAGAGAAAAAACGTTGGGTAACAAAGCCTAAACGTAATGTGGGCTTTAGGGCTAAATCTAAAGGTCTTAGTATATTTATGAAGTCGCTAAATCTTATGGATTTAGCTTTGGACAAAAAAATAAAAAGCAAAACCAAAAGCTCTAGCTTCGTGCTAAGACGGAAACGAAAAGTTTCCTTACTTCCGCACTACGCTTAGCCCAACCGTTAGCTGTAATCTGAGCAATCAAACCAAAATGGGAATATTTGATTTTTTTAAGAGTAATAAAAAAGAACCTGAAATTGATAAAGTGGAGGTCCTAACTTTGGACAAACCAGATTTTGGAAAAATTAACTTTGAAAAATTAGAAGATTATTACGATTGGACATTAAAGTTTGGTAAAAGAGAGATTAATCTGGATTTGAATTTTGAAACTGAATCAATAAATCAATCGGAATTGAATCAAATCCAAGAATTCGTGAATAGAATACCTGAATTTGACATTCAAAATCGCGATTATATAAAAGCGGACTTTGAACAAGATGTAAGTATGACATCTGACTATCTGAAGTTCTATCTGGACGAACTTGACGACAACGAATTGGCTAATATAATCGACTTGAAAAATCGAAAAAAATCGAGAAGTATTCTTTTAATGGAGCAGCTAAACTTAATAAGAGTTGGAATCTATCCATTAGCTTCTTACTTCGGAATATTTGACTACTCGATTGACATTGATGGAGAACCTTGCAATCAACTTTTAGTCACACAAATTAATAAAGATGGAACTTTGAACCATATAACGTGGGAAAGCTGAAAAAAGAATACAGCTAACAAAGCCTATAATTAATACGGACTTCGGGTTTTACGCCAAGGTCTGTGTATATTTATAAGGTCGCAAAATTGAAAATTACGTGTAAGCGAAATATTCAAAATTTGCTTTCGAACATAAAAAGAAAAAACAAAACCAAAAGCTTTTGCTTAGCGCGTTGCTGGAAATCCGTCGGATTTCCGCGCCGCACTAATCATAGTCGAACCGTTGTGTGCAATTTATCAAACCTTAAAGATTGAATAGGATAACTACCAAAAATTTATCAAGAATTGAATTAAAAAACTTAAGCGAGACAAGGAACTCTTTATGGTGGAATCCAATATTACCTGCTATTGGAGTCTCTTTATTAATACTATTTTTAGCTTTCTTTTTACCGATAGTTCCTTCAAAAATTAAAAGAGACATTGCTAGTTCGATACCAGAATATTGGTCAGCACTAAAGCATATTTTCGGGAAATTACCATCATATTTCTTATTAGTAGCAGCTTCATCCATAATATATCATTACGTAAGGGATTTTAGATTATACCTTGATATGACAAAAGACAAAAGAAGTAAAACTAAATATATCGGACACTTCAAAATAATAGATAAGAAGCATTTTGGGAATTCTTATCGATTAAAAACCGATGACCTTAATATTAAATGGATAAAGGTGGACGGAATTCTTTATAATTCAATAGACAAAAATTGTGTTACAAAAATTATAATTTCGGCGAGTCATAGAGCTTACAGAACTGACTTTAAAGAAGGTGAACATCACAATGACCATCTCATATAAAAAACTGCACACAACAAAACCTAAACGTAATGTGGGCTAAGGTTTTAAATCCAATGGTTTGCGTATTTTTATGAAGTAGCCAAATCTTTGGGATTTTGCTTTGGACAAGAAAAATTAAATCAAAACAAAAAGATTTCACTGCGCGCTGTGGCGCATCGGGAATTGCATTCCCGCTCCCCCACTACGCTTAGCTCAACCGTTGTGTGTAATTTGAAAAAATGATGAAAAAACTAAGAGTCCTAGTCTTTCTAATTAGTCTTTTATCAAGTTGCAGTTCGGAATCTTGCAAAATTGATTTTCAAAAGAACTCGGAATTATTTAATAAAGCAGTTAACGAAATTCATTCTTTAAATTTAAAAATGGATAGCAAAGAACCTTATTTCCAAATTGTCAAGTCCTTCACAAAAAAAACAAGCCCCATGGAAACTGATATTTTTGACCAAATTGACTTTGTTGAATGTCACGAAGACGGAACAATAATTTTTCAAGCACCAAATTGCGATACAGAATCTGATTTTAGGGACGTAGTTTATTTTGTTGCTTTCTCACCAATGGGCAAGTCACATATTGGGCAGAAAAGGAATATCGGGGAATTAAAAGAATTAAGTGGAAATTGGTTTTTAGGAACACACATTTCGACTTTAGCAAATTGATGAAAAACTACACACAACAATGTATAACCGCAATTACGGCGGATTCGACTACGTCCGAATCCACTCGGAATTGTTAAAGCCAGTGCTAAACTGAAAATTAACGCATATAAACTTGTAACTGACGGTTATACGAGACCGTTGTAGTGCATATGAAAAAAACAATAATTCTGATATTAACATTTATGATTTTTAAACCAACTTATGGGCAAGAATTGGATGGAAAATGGATTCTGAAAGAAGTTGGTTATAAGGAATTCAAGAAAAATCCTGGAATTCAAATTCTAAACTTTAAAAATAACAAAGCGCATCTATTTACCGAATTGCGATTGACAAAATCTGAATTAGATTTAGAAGTAAAAAATAGCACTCTAATTCTGCAAAATGGAGAAAAATATGCGGATTTAAACTTGCTAAATGAAAATTTTTTGAAACTCCTAGTTGATGGAACTTTTAACGATGATAAAGTTATTATGGAAATGGACTTCGTTAGACTATTACCCACTCAAACGGACTTAAGTCAAGAAGAAATTGAAAGCTTAAATTTTGAATTTCAAGAAGAAGGCAAATCAAAAACCAAAATAGCTTTCAACCAAGAACTATGGGACAAAAATACACTCAAAGAATTAGATTGGAAAGAAGGCTCAAAAATGACAATCGAAAAATTAGACAGGACCTATTTTATTTCAATCTTTAATAGGGGAAGAAAAGGAGTTACTTTACCTATAAGCGAAGTGAATGAAAGAATATTAAAATTCTATTGCGTACCAAATGAATCGGGAGAGGTTATTGCAACACGGTCGAAATAAATACGCACTACAACAAAACCTATAAACAATAAGGTTTTGGGCTTTATCGAATGGTCTGTGTATATTTATGAAGACCGCAAAATCTTTGGGATTTTGCTTTTAAGTGGGACGAAGAAAAAAAGAAAACAAAAAGATTTCGCTATGTGCGAGGCGGAAAGCAAACGCTAGTTTGCTCCCGTACTGTTCATAGCTCAACCGTTAGCAAACATATGGCAAGAGAGATATTAATAATGCTCGGAATTCTAGTTTTCTTTATTTCTTGTAAACAAACTAAATCCAAAATAATCGTGAAATCGGACACGGCGGAAGAAACTGTAGAAATAAAAGAAGAAGAGAAATCACATACTGAATCGACTTCTGCCTATGACCCCTATTTTGAAAATGACAGTCTAATATCTGTTCTTAAATCTAATTTGGAGAAAATCGCTCTCGATTCAAAATTTAAGGTTAGTAAAAAACCAATCAAAAATAGACATGTGGACGACTTAATGGACACGATTATAACTCGAACCTTTAATAGCACCGAATTGACCTCTTATAAAGCCGAAAGTGAAGAATGGGTCAATAGAGCTAAAATTGGTGATGTAGATTTTGAACTTAGTGATTTTATAAAAATTGGAGCAAAAGAATATGTTGTGGAAAAATCGCTTGCTAAAGGAATTCACAATGACACATTAAAAATCGGGAATTTGGAACAGACTGCTATATTCAGTTTAATATTTGAATCTGGGACTCTAAAATCGATTGAATATAACGGATATATGGATTAGAATACGTTTGCTAACAATACCTATAGCAAATAGGGCATAAAGTGATATATTTAAAGGCTTGGGCGTATTTGCTGAGTCCGCCAAATCTTTTGGATTTGGCAATTAAAAAGAAAAAAATAATTACAAAACAAAAAGCTCTGGCTCGCAGACCAGACGGAAACGAAAAGTTTCCTTGCCTGCCCTACTTGCCATAGCCGCACCGTTAGCAGCAAGCAGTGGCTCTGATCAAAACGATTATTCTTGATTTTCATCACATTGTAGTGAAAAAACAAATTCATTGTCCAATTTCTATGTTCTCAATCATTATGAATTAAAGGTTTATTATTTAATTCATTAAAAACAGAAAACATGAAAAGAACAATTTTGAATTTATTTTTCGCAATGATTACATTGAGCGCTGTGAATGGAATGGAACATAAGGATTATGATTCTATTATCAAGCAGAGTAATGATGAAACGAAAAGTTATATTTCTATTTTTGAGATTCCAGCGACGGACATAAAACGTGCAATCAACTTTTATGAAGCCATTCTGGATATCGATATCGAGCAAATGGAGATGCCGGGAATGGAAATGGGTATTTTACCCTATGAAAACCAACAAGTTGTTGGCGTTATTATGAAAGGAGAAGGTTACGAGCCTTCAGCTAAAGGGGTAACCATCTATCTTAATGGAGGTGACGACCTACAGCTAATTCTTGGAAAGGTAGAGCAAAACGGGGGAAGCATTCTTGTTCCTAAAAGTCCTCATGCTGATGAAAGCGGTTTTTTTGCATTATTCATCGATTCGGAAGGGAATAAGATGGGACTGCATTCTCCCAATTAAATAAAATTAGATTATTGTCCAATTTCAAGCTTTTCAATCATTAAGAGTATGAAATTTATTAGTTATAATTAAAAACAAAAAACATGAAAGATTTTATGATGCTATTTCACAGCGAGCCCAATCCTGATTTTGATCCTACCCCAGAACAAATAGAAGAGGAAGTAAAAGCTTGGCAAGAGTGGATGGGAGGAATTGAAGCACAAGGCAAATTAAAAAATCCGGGAGAAGCACTTGGCTTTGAAGGAAAAACCATGCAC
Source organism: Maribacter sp. (assembly GCF_039974175.1). Taxonomy (GTDB): domain Bacteria; phylum Bacteroidota; class Bacteroidia; order Flavobacteriales; family Flavobacteriaceae; genus Maribacter_C. The sequence continues at coordinate 455,641 of NZ_JBDWJN010000010.1, read as the reverse complement.
TCGGATGGAACTATTTCGGATGGACCCTATGCAGAGCTTAAGGAAATTATTGGAGGTTTTATTATTGTATCAGCCGAATCTATTGAAGAAGCCATTCAACTCGGAAAGGGTTGTCCTGCATTAACTAGCGGCGGTAAAGTAGAAGTCAGAGATATTATGCTTTTAGATGGAATGTAGTATTCTGATTAGATGAGAATTTGTTTAAATGGATGACAAGTTACTTTCTGATATTTTTAAATCTGAGTACAGCAATTTAATTGCTGTACTCAGTAGTTATTATGGATTAAAAGACCTGGAATTAGCCGAAGATATTGTATCCGATACATTTTTAAGGGCAATGAAAACCTGGTCTTATAAAGGGGTTCCCGAATATCCTAAAGCCTGGCTTAGAAAGGTAGCACAGAATTTAATGTTGGAGCATTTCAGGAGGAAGAAGACATTTGTGGAAAAAGTCACTCCTGAATTAGAAGCAAAAACTCAGCAAATTGGCGAGATAGAAATCACTGATAAAATAATTGAAGACAGCCAGCTTCACATGATGTTTGTGCTCTGCGATAATGAACTTAACAAAGGATCCCAGATTTGTATTACTTTAAGAATTTTGTGTGGTTTTAGTATTGAAGAGATTGCCAAGGCACTTTTATCAAATAAAGAAACCGTAAACAAAAAATTATACAGGGCAAAAAAAACAATTAAAGAACGAAATAGAGTTGAGACAAACCTAACGCTAAATCAATATGTCGAAAGACTTGACAACGTATTAAGAGTCATTTATCTAATATTTAATGAGGGGTATTATAGCAGCGTTAATGAAGATAATATCCGAGACGAAATATGCTGGGAAGCCATGCGACTTAGTATTTTCTTATCGGAGCATAAAATCTTTCCGAAGCCAAAAATACATGCATTAATTGCCTTAATGTGTTTTCATACTTCGAGATTAGATGCTAGGATTTCAGGAGAAAAGGGTGATCTGCTGTATCATGAACAAGATAAAAGCAAATGGAATTCTGCACTAATTCAAAAGGGCAGGAAATACCTTAAATCATCTGCTGCTGGAGATATTATTAGTAAATATCATCTTGAAGCGGCAATCGCTTATTGGCACACAAAAGACAATAATGAGAAATGGAATAATATATTACAGTTATATAATAAATTGCTAACAATAGAATATTCACCTATTATTGCTATGAATCGGACATATGCCCTTGCTCGGGCAAATTCAATTGTAGAAGCTATTCAAGAGGCACATAAACTAGAGTTGAAAAACAACCACCACTATTTCTGTTTGTTAGCTGAACTATACCGAATTAATAATAACATTGAAAAAGAAATAGAATACTTAAATGTTGCCATTGGACTTGCCAATAAGAAAAACGAAAAAGAATTAATAAAACACCGATTAGAAAAAGCAAGCCGATTAAAAACTTGATAAAGAATAGGGTTTCTATGAAATTGATACGTTGTCAAAGGAAACAAATGAAAATCTTGTTTCTTAAAGTATATGCCAGCCGCTAACAACAAATATACGTAAGTTGGGGATTTGTGCGGCAATTTAACTTTTATACATTTACTCAAAATTGTAATGGTTTGACAAGTTGGAGCTTCGAAAGCCCAACCTCCGCATATTCTCAACGTTCTACGCAATTCAATAGACTATGAAAAAAAAACTAATAAACCTTATACTGATTCTCTTTTTATCGATTGGCTATTCCGTTCTTGCCCAAGATATTGATGGTTTCTTAAAAAATCAGCCAATAATCGACACCCATATTCATATAACAAAAGGATATGCTGACAACGAAGATTACAATAGAATAAATCCAGACATCGACATCGCGAAAATTGAGTGGATGCGCAAAAGGTTTGACCAAAATAATATTGTCTTGGCACTTGGTGGTGGACCAATGAAATATGCTAAGTTATGGCGGCAAATGGACAAAAGACACTGGAGCGGACCGAGATTGCCTTGTAATCCACTACGTGAACAAGATGAACCATGTGAAAACGAGCTTCCCAACATTTCTGAACTGGACAGTCTATTCAAAAATGGAACTTTTAAATTCCTCGGTGAAACTTCATTCAATAGCATGGGAATTAATCCAGCAGATGAAAGATTCAATCCTTATTGGGAATTGGCAGAAAAATATCAAATTCCCATCGGATTTCATGCTGACGCTGGACCGTATAAGAGAAATATGAAAGAGACGCCAAATTGGAATGAAGAATATGGAAATCCATTGCTATTACTTCCTGTTATGGAAAAATACCCCAATTTAAAAATATTCTTAATGCATTATCCTGGAAGATATTTTGAAGAGTGCTTAGAAGTTATGAAAAAATATGATCAAGTATATTGTGAGATTTCTGCTGTGAGTATGTTTGCTCCAAAAGATCGCTGGGAACCCAAGGTGAAAAAACTATATCAAGAAGGTCTAGGAAATAGATTAATGTTTGCCTCTGATTATGTAGGAACAATAAGAAAAAATATAGAAATTATTTACAATCTGGAGTGGCTTTCTGAAAAACAAAAAAGGGATATTTATTATAATAATGCTGCAAAGTTTTTGAACCTTTCTGAATCAGAAATAAAAAGACATCACCAAATGGTGAAATAAAAACTGCGTAGAACAACGTGTATAATTAATTGCTGAGAGTGTTAAAAAAGAGTCTTGGAAATCCTAGCGGATTTCCTAACTCGTACGCTTTTTTGTTATATTAGTCGCTTACGCAACTAACCATACACAAACCGTTGTAACACATTATAAAAAACCTATACTCAATGAAGAAAATCATAGCTTTATTAGTCTTTTTGACAATTGGTTTTGTCTCCTGTAAAACTTCTGAGAAAGAAAAGAATAAAGAAATAAGCAAGCTTGAAATTGCAAAACAGTATTATAAGGCTCTTGATAATTCTGATGGTACTATTCTGAAAGATCTATTGACTGATAGTTTACTGACAAAAGAAACTGATTATGACTATGAGCAAACATTTTTAAGGGATAAATATATTGAAGAATGGTTAAGATGGGATTCCGTTTTTAACCCCAAATACAAAACCCTTGAAATTAAGCAGGAGAATGAAATTGTTAAAGCAAAAATCTCCAAATACGATAAAAGAATAAATTTTCTTCATAAAGAACCAACTGTTTGGAAGGCAGTTATTCGATTTGATAATGGTAAAATTAGCAGTATAGAAAGGACGAATGTAGTTTTTAATGAAAAAATTTGGGTAGAAAACAGAACTAAGCTGTTAAGCTGGATTGACGAGAATCATCCTGAATTGAATGGTTTCATAAATGACCAAACAAAGTCTGGTGGTATTATGTTCTTAAAAGCAATGGAGCTGTATGAAAACAAAAAATAAGGTGTTACAACAAAACCTAAACGTAATGCGAGCTTTGGGGCTAAAACGAAACGTCTGTGTATATTTATGAGGTCGCTAAATTGACAATTACGCATCAGCGAAATATTCAAATTTTGCTTTCTAGCGGGACAAAGAAAAAAAGAAAAACAAAAGATTTCGCTATTTGCGTGGCGGAAAGCAAACGCCAGTTTGCTCCCGTACTGTTCATAGCTCAAGCATTGTATGCCATTATAAGCAATGTGATAAATTGATATAAATGACAGTTAAAACGAACCAATTATTATTACTCCTTATTTTACTAATTTCATGTTCCGAGAAGTCCTCCGAGAACCAAGTTGTGGATTGGATTTCCAACAATGCTATTGAGATTAAGACCGTTGAAGCGGGAAACGGAATTGAAGACCTTTTACCTATTGGTGAAATTGTTGGTGATGCACGTATGGTATCCCTAGGCGAACCCACACATGGAAATCGTGAAGTATTTCAACTTAAGCATCGGATGATTGAATATTTGGTACAGGAAAAGGGCTTTAACATTTTCGCACTCGAATGTCCTTTTGGAGCAGCTCGCGATATCAATCGGTATGTGTTAGATGGTATAGGAGATCCAGAAAAAGCACTAGCTGGCACTTATATGTGGTCATGGGAAACTAAGGAAGTTCTCGACCTTATTGTATGGATGCGCGAATACAATTCAAACCCTGACCATAAGAAAAAAGTTAAGTTCTATGGATTTGACCCACAGCACCCAGAAAGAGCAGCTAGAGTTATGCTGGAATATTTGGCTGAAGTTGACCCTGCCTTGGAAAAGAAAATTCGTCCAGAACTAGGCATATTAGAAATCCCTTTTTCAAATCCTGAATTTATCGGAATTCGGCAATGGATACCTGAAGATTACAATTCATCATCCTTTCAAAATATAAGTCTTGTGATGGATTCATTTGATAAAAATAAGGATCAATATGTTCAAAACTCCAGTGACTCAGAATGGAAACTCGCAAAACAGCATGCGAGACAAGTAGAAATTGTAATTAAATCAAATTTGAACGAAGGTGAAAATTTTGATAACGTAAGGGATCTTGGTCAGGCTCAAAATTTAAAATGGATTATGGACCATGAGGGCAAGGATGCCAAGATGATAACATGGGCACATAATACCCATGTATCAAATGCTTCTTTTGAAGGTGTCAACCACATGGGGCTTAATCTGAAAAAAATGTATGGTGATGACTTGAAAATATTTGGTTTTTTCTTTAACCAAGGTGATTTTAGAGCCATAGACTTAGGTGTTCCTTCAAAAGGAATCCATGATTTTTCTGTAGGACCGGCTCCTGCAGAACTCTTTGAGTACACCATGGCACAGGCAAAAATGCCCTTATTAGCGATTGATCTAAGTAAAATAAAATTTAAAAGCGTTGTTTATGATTGGTTTAACCAAGAACGTGGAACGAGACATTCTGGAGGGAGTTTCAATGAAGAACAACCTTTTTATTGGCCATATAATCTGGCCAACGCCTATGATGCTTTGATCTATTTAGACTCAACCTCAGCGGTAGTTGATATTGATGATTCGGACCATGATCACATGTGGCTCAATCTCCACAAAATGAATCAACCTACAAATACTGACTTTGAAAATAATCGCCCAGGAGAAACTGCAGATGGCTGGGTAGCATGGTCCAAGTTTGTGCGGCTAGGTGTAAATATGACAATCAGTGATGAAGACCCTTATAAAGGGAAACACTCAGCCATGCTGCATAGAGAAGAAGGCTTAAAGTATGGAGAAATTACGGCCAGTCTGAGGCAGTACATAGATGCCTCACCTTACCGGGGTAAAACCATCCGGCTTAAATTAGCGGCTAAGGCGGAAGTGGATGAATCTAACTTTGCATTTGTTAGGTTATCTGTTGATCCTGACCACTCAAGCGATCCATATGAAGTTATGTCACCACTATTTGATAGTCTTGACAAATATCGTGTACATTCAAGCGCTTGGAAAACCTATGAAATAGAAACTGAAGTAGATGAAAAAGCTGACATGATACATTATGGTATATATCTGCGTGATTTCGGGACGGCTTGGATTGATGATGTGAAAATAACAATTGTAGAATAACTTTAATAATGAAAATTAAAAACGGCATATAACAATGTATATAAACTATTAATACAGTTGATATACGCGACCGTAGACGAACGAATCGAAGCAACTAACCTTAGCCGAACCGTTGTAGCCAATTTGACAAATGAGTAACAATTTAGAAACACCTTGGAATTTTGCCAATGAATCTCTCTCTCCAAATGGAAAATTTATTCTGCAGTTTGGATATGTTGGAGAAGTAGCAATGGGTGCACCTTTATCTGGCGAATGTTTCTTGCTATTTGATAACAAAAAGTTCACACTTAATGGAATGTTTGGTGGTCCGATAGTATGGAATGAAATCTCAGATAAAGCTGCAATCCCCTACTGGACTGAAAATAGATTTCAAAAATTAGCTATTATCGATATGAGCGAAATGAAAATTTACATTTCCGATAAAGACTTCCGAGTAATCCAATTAGATAAATTTAAAAATGACTTAATTCTCGGAATTGATAGTCCAATATATCGGACAGAAAAAATCAACTATGACTTTAGGACAGAAAAATATGTCAAGGTAATAGAAGTAAAATAAATACTGGCCACAACAACGCCTAAAATTCATTACTGGCGGATTTCCTAAACGGAAATCAAGCGCAAAAAGCTATCTTTAGGTTCGGTTAGATGGTCCTCTCACCTTCGCTGATAAGGCTTTGGCGAGCGTAGATGGACGCATCACAGCAACGAACCGTAGCCGAACCGTTGGCGTTCATTTAAGAATACGCAACACCTTATAATCGAATTACAAATACTAATCGCCAAATCATGCTGACTGATATCATTCCGAAATTACCTATGCGTGAAAAAAATGTTACCAAAGCATTTTATATAGATAAGCTAGGATTTAAAGAAATAGGCGATTATGAAGCGTATTTAATGGTTCGAAAAGATAAAATAGAAATTCACTTCTTTGAATTTAAGGAACTTAACCCTAAAGAAAATTACGGACAAGTTTATATAAGGACCGATGGCATCGACGATTTTTACCAAACATTATTAGAGGAAAAAATAAAAATACACCCAAATGGGAAATTGGAATCAAAACCTTGGGGACAAAAGGAATTCTCATTACTTGATCCAGATACTAACCTATTGACCTTTGGACAAAGCATTTAAAAAGTTAAAAACGAACCGCCGACAAAGGCTACAACGCCTTGCATCTCAAGTTGGTTAAGACAAAGAAAATTTGCTACATTAATACCTCAAAATAAAAGGAATAATTCGGTCGCGTAGCATGTATTGCTGGAAAATCGAGCCGTACGTCGTCGTTGATCACCAACCGTCAAACACAACGAAATAAAAGCGGAGACCGTTGACATTCCTTTCCAAGGATTCAATTGAAAAATGAAAGAACTTAATACCCTAAAAGCGTATCGGAAAGCAAGGAATTATACGCAAGAAGAATTGGCCAAACAATCTGGGATATCTATTAGAACAATTCAACGTATTGAAAAAGGGTTGACTAAAGGAAGTCCCCATACCCTGAAAGCATTAGCAAAAACACTTCATATTGAGAATACGAATTTCAAAATTTTAGATGAAGAGAAAGGAGCGGTTACAACTGAATATTATAAGGTAAAACTTATGAATTTTAGTATACTCTCAGTATTACTTATTCCTTTTGGAAACCTCATTCTACCTACAATTATTTTCTTTGCTAACAAATCAAACAAACATGTAAATAGTTTGGGTAGAAGAATACTTAGCATTCAAATTATAAATACCTTCCTTTTGTCTGGTCTAGCTATTGCCCTTTTTTTTAGTATCGGCCGAGGAAATGGTGCTATTCCCATACCTGTCCCGATTATTTACTTTAGCTATACCGCAGTAAATATTATCATTGTAATTCATACTTCTATGGCCATAGATAAGAAAAAACAGATTTTGAAATTCTTTCCCGACTTGATATGACATCCTAATTGTCATAAAAATGTCATAAAACCTACATACGACTTTTTCTTCCCAAAGTCTTTATTCATATAGTTTTGAGGGCAATCAAAGCAAATCGAATATGACTTTAAGAACATTAATTTATACACTGCTCTTATTCATTTCTGGGCATATGTATGCTCAAGATCCGGATTCAAAAAAACTTGATCAATTTTTTAACTCACTTGAAAAACGAAACGAATCCATGGGCAGCATTGCTATATTTAAAAATGGAAAACACTTTTATTCTAAAGCTATAGGATATAGAAGTATCAATGGAAAAAATGCGACCCCTTCGAACACAGACACCCATTTTAGGGCTTGGTCAATAACAAAAACATATACAGCAGTTATGATTTTGCAATTAATCGAAGAAGGAAAATTATCACTCCATACCACCTTAGACACCTACTATACTCAAATACCCAATTCCGAGAAAATTACTGTGGCCTCAATGTTAAAGCATAGAAGTGGCTTGTTTGACTATGTTAACGATACCGATAAGGAAATAAGTTTGCATGGTATAGCCAATAGAGATTCAGTAGTTGATATTATCTCCAAACTTAAACCCAATTTTGCACCAGGAGAAGATTTTAAATATAGTAACTCCAACTATCTGCTTTTAGGATATATCATTGAAATTCTAGATGAATCTACCTACGAAAGCTCACTATATAAAAGAATAACTTCCAAATTAAATCTCAAAAACACTTACTTCGGTACAAAAGTCATAAGTAAACTTGAAAATGTTGCCGAAACCTATACCTATGATTCCAATTGGCAACCCGTAAACGGGGAAGCAAATTATAGCAATCACCTTGCAACGGCTGATGGAGGTATTGTAGCCACACCTGAAGATATGGCGCTGTTTATTGATGCACTCTTTAACGAAAAGTTGGTTTCAAGACAAAGCCTTAATAAGATGGTTGAGGGTAAAGAATTTTACCGACTTGGATTAATGAAAACTCAATTTGAAAATTATGATGGTTATGGTCATACCGGAGGTTGGATTTCTGAATCAAGTCTCTATTATTATCCTGAGCACAAATTAGCCATCGCTTATGCCACCAATGGTATTGTGATTAGAAAAGAAGATATTCTAAATAATGTCTTAAAAATTGTTCATGACAAGCCTTTTGCAGTTTCTATAAATAGAAAATTGCAATCACTCTTAGTATTCGCAATTGGCCTATTGTTATTTCTGGTGACAAAATTAAAAATCAAAAAAAATCTTAACACGAGATATTCAATTTACCTGGGGTATCTCATTTTTGTAGTATTTTGGGTAGGAATCTTTATATCAGCTGTTCTATATGGTAATAGCTATAGTCATGTAAGAGACGGTTTACCCGAATTAGGTTCTTTTTATTCGAATTCTGGAACTTTTAATGCCACTATTCAATTTACAATTACGTTCTTATCAATTCCGTTTATTTATGGTTTGTACAAATGTGCTAAGCAATTCGGTATTACCATTCTTCCTGTAGCGCCGTTGATTTTTATTCCGTTCCATTTGCTGGGATCATCTCTATTCCCATTCCCAAATGGCTTGTACTCATTTTTTGCGAATTGTATTATACTAAGTTTGCTTAGCCCCCTACTGGCTATTGTTTTATGGAGGAATAAGAGTTTGTTAAAAATTAGAACAGGGGCTATTATCAGTTTCTTTTTGATGACCATTTCAATTTCGTTTGTTGCAATTAGGTCAATTGCACCTGATTTTGTTCAAACGTATTGGGGTATTATTCAAAGACTATTGTTTTTAGGATGGACCTCATGGCTAGTCTTCTTAAGCTTTTATTTTACAAAACGCCCAAACTTAAACTAGATTGTGAGAGTAATGCAGTCAACAAATAGCAAAATGCCAACACGGCGTATCATTAATTACTGGTGTAATTTCCGGTTGGAAATTGCTGCAATCAATTATCTTTAGGTCAAGCAGATATTTTCCGTTGGAAAAGTTCGCAACTAATCATGCACTAACCGTATGTGGAATTTGAAAATATGGGTAAGAAGAAACCAAAGAAAAAGAAAAAGAAACTTTTTAAACATTATAAACTATTTATCGTGATTGGAGGTGTATTTCATATCATCTCATGGAAATTTTATGAAAAAACTCTTTTTAACGAAAATTTGTATTGGGGTAGTGCTATGTTATGCGGTTTAATCTTCGCTATCTTTTTCATAAATAAAACGGACTTATTAAACCCGAAAAGTTACAAAAAACTACATGGTATTAAGCTTAAGTCTTATATGCTCTTTATAGGTATAGTTATGACCATAGGTGGAGTTATAGTTTTTGGAAGTGTGATTAATGGAACGGTACTTGGCCTTAATTATATTGGAAAAAGCAATGTGTCTGTCATAGTTGAATTGCAAGTTGAAAAAATCGTACGAAATTACTCCACTGGAGGCCGACGGAGAATCGGTAGAAATAATCCGAAAGTATATTTAAAAGAGAATGAAATACTGAAATCTTTTAATCTACCTGAACGCTGGGATTCGAATGCAAACTATGCCGAATATAAATCAATTGAATTAAATTTGAAGACAGGTCTTTTTGGTCTCGAAATAATAGATGAATACGTATTGAAAAAATAAAACTACACACAACCAAACCTATTAGCTATTAGGCCATCGGGCTTTGCCCAAAGGTTTGTGTATTTTAAGTATGCAAAATCGTTTGGATTTTGCTATAAACTAAGGAAAAGAAATACAAAACAAAAGGCTTTCGAGATATGCATGGCGCAAGTCAAACGCTGGTTTGCTCCCGTACTGTTCATAGCTCAACCATTCTCTGCAAGCATAATAATTCAACATTAGCTTAAACCTTCTCCTACTTTCATAGTCCAAATGAGAACAAGCAAACCTGCAATAATAATCTTAAAGTGATGGCGAATTTTAAATATTTCATGATCACAATTGCGCTGTTCCAATTCACACTAGTGATCGCACAAACTGATGTCGAAAGCAAGGCGATTTCTTCGACTCCTATTGCTAAACAAAAGCAGTCATTGCTGGAGGCTTACAGCAAGCTCGTCAGGAAAAACGATTCCTTTGTGACCGCTAACCGTGAAAAGATATTCAGTCCTGAATTAGAGCGCTTTAATTCAATTATTGATTCTTTGGAGCAAAGCGTTTATAAATTGGTCAAGAACTACGAAGACAATTTTGAAGAGAGAAATACGCTAAAAATTGATAGCCTATTGACCGAAGCAAAATTCAATCACAAACGATATCGCTTGTTATACCCGAATAACTATTATCGTTTTGCAAATTTTAAGAAAAAAGCAAGCGTTTCTAGTGACTATTTTGAAGACGTAATGAAGGGGAGCTTTGATGACCCATCCTTAGTGCAGTTTAAAGAATATCGAAGATGTGTGAATTTTTATTTAGACATTCTTTCGGCGGGAGAATACAAGTTTTTGCACCTTGAATATGTTCCTGTAAAGCGTTTAGACACACGTTATGATGCCATAGTTGATTTAGACGCGCAACAGCGTATTAAAGATTTTTTCATCAAGGAGCATTTTACTTCCAATATTTGGACCTATCGCGTCGAGGCGTTTGATTATGCTTTTGCGAAAGCTTTGGAAGATGTCAAAAATCAAGAGTATGTGAAGGAAATTAAGGATACTTACAGAATGGGTAAAGACAGAAGGAATGATGCCAGCGAAATAAAAGTTTACAAAACTGTTGATGGTATTACCCTTAATGCCCATATTTTTTATCCAGAAAATCACGATAAAAGTCAGGCAAAACCGGCACATTTGTTTTTTAACGGTGGGGGTTGGGCGATTGGATTGCCTGAATGGAGTTATGGCGCTTGTAAGCGTTCCGCAGAAGAAGGAAGCGTTGCTTTTGCCTTCGATTATCGTCTTAGGAATATCCACGGTACAGCTGTGAAAGCTTCAGTAAGTGATGCACTAAGCGCGATAGCTTGGGTACGAGAAAACGCGAAGGAATTAGGCATTGACCCAAACAAAATTTTGGCAGAAGGTTTTTCTGCAGGTGCACATTTAGCCTTGGTTTCAGCAATGATTAAAAACCCTGAAGATTTTGGGGTTACTTCAAAATTCAGTTCAAAACCTGATGCCATAATTCTGGGTTCTTGCCCATATGATATCGCTGGTAGAGATGTATACAATAGTAATTACGACACAAGAACAATCTCGCCACTTTTTCTTATCGAGGAAAACCTCCCACCCATACTCGCCTTCCACGGTGAGGAGGATGATATGGTTGCATTTTCTGAATTCGAAAAATTCAGAGCTGCCATTCAAAAAACCAAGAACAGTTTCACTTCACGTTCATATGCCGGTGCAGGACATTTTTACTTTAGAGGAAGTTCTCAAAAGGATGCTGATGATAGAAGAAGACTTACAGAAAAATTTTTGCTGAAAAATGGTTTTAAAATCAAATAAAACTTGCTGTGAACAAGCTATATTAGTAATCGCGAGAGCTATAAACATAAAACGAAGGTCTTTGTAAAACCGAAAGGTTTGTGAATAGAAATCTGCTACTACGCATACACTAGACCGTTAACAGCAATTTTAATAGAACATAGTTTGAAATGAAACCAGAAGATTTTATTAAAGAATATGAAGGTGCCTTAAAAACGCAAGATTGGAACAAAGTTGACCCGTTGTTTCATAAAAATGCCTGTGTAACTTTTTCTAATGGCGCAATTCATATGGGGAAATCAAAAGTTAAAATAGCCTTTGAAAGCAATTTTGCAATGATTAAGAGCGAGCAATACTCAATACAAAACGTACGATGGATTCTTAAAAATGAATCAATGGCAGCTTTTGTGTTTGAATTCTACTGGGAAGGAATAATCAATGAAAATCTTACAAGAGGAAATGGTGTCGGGACCACAGTGCTAATTAATGAAAATGGAAATTGGATTTTGCTTACAGAAAATCTAAGTAAAAGGCAGCGTGATTAATAGTGTGCAAAGCAAAAAGAACTGCTGCTAACAAAAAATAAACCGCATTAAAAAGACTGTTTGTTAAAGACTATATACGCAAGCTAAAAATTCATCGAATGGAAGAGATAAAAAATTACATTGACAATATATATCCAATGAATAGTGCTGAATGGGACTTTTTTTCTTCAAAATTGTTTCGGGAAACTGTAAATAAAAATTCGACCCTTATAAAAGTAGGTGTAGTAGAAAACTACTTATCTTTTATTGCTGAAGGAATAGTAAGAATCTTTATACCTCAAGAAGACAGTGATTTAACTTTTGGGTTTGTGTTTGAAAACGAATTTGTTACTGCTTATGATTCCTTTATTACCCAAACCCCTTCTCATTATCAAATCGAAACACTTACAAACACCACTTTGTGGCGAATTTCGTTCGAAGACCTTCAAGCTGTGTACAAAAACAACAAAAGTGGAAATTTAATTGGGCGAAAAATGGCGGAGAATATGTTTTTAATAAAATCGAAAAGAGAAATTTCCTTACTAAACAAATCAGCAGAACAACGCTATTTAGACTTGTTCTTGGAACGTCCAAACTTACTGAAACACATCCCATTAAAATATATTGCTTCCTATATTGGGGTTACTCCTCAAGCCTTAAGTAGAATACGTAAACGAATTACTTAACTCAGGTTCATTGTCAACTCAATATTCATTTATGAACTTTGTAATTGAATTAAAAGAAGACAATATGAAACCATTGGCAGTACTTTTATCAAGCTTTGTAATTGCAATTTTTGTAATAAGAATTTTCTATAAGGATTACAATTTTGCCCTATCAGCAAGAATAGCAATGGCGGTAATGTTATGTTTTACAGCTCTCGGACATTTCGCATTTACCAAAGGCATGTCAATGATGATTCCACCATGTATTCCATACAAGGAGACTTTTGTTCATTTAACAGGATTATTTGAAATACTCCTGGCCATTGGCTTGCTTGTTCCAAAATTAAAAGTGGTTAGTGCATGGGCTTTGGTTATTTTTCTAATATTGATGTTACCAGCAAATATTTATGCGTCTTTAAATAATGTGAATTATCAAAAAGGCACATTTGATGGAAATGGTCTTTCCTATCTATGGTTTAGAATTCCATTGCAATTGCTGTTTATTGTTTGGACGTATTTTAGCGCAATACGAATTCCTTAAAGCAAAAGCTTGAAGTCTACAATGCTTGCAAACAAAAAAAATCGAATCTTGTTTACAATGACATTAAATGAATATATACGTAAAAGAAACGGCGTACCGATAGGAAGTGCTAAATCATTGCGAAACAATTTATACCGTTCCTTAGGTGCAAAAAATTTTTCTGCTTTTTGGAATTATTGGAATCCTATTTTTGGATACTATTTAGGAAAGTATGTATTTAAACCCTTAAAAAAAGAAATTCCCGATGTAATTGCTTTGCTATTTACATTTATATGCTGTGGATTTATGCACGACCTAATAACTACTATTTATAGAGCTAAAATATCATTGTTCTTTACCATATGGTTTACTATAATGGGATTTGCTGTTTTAATTACAAAATATTTAAAACATGATTTTAGTATACAGAAATGGATTTTTCGCGCCTTAGTTAATTTGAGTATCCTATCGCTATGTTTTTTAATTACGTTTTGTATAACGAATTTTCCGATGTAACGCCTAAGAATTGAATCAATTCCGGTACTGCATCAAATCTGATAGATAAAATTTAGCTGAAGAAAGCTAGCGTACAACTATGTATGTCATTAATGCTTCGCTTCTACTCCAATTTAAATGTATATTTAAACAACCGATTTGCTGCTACTACATATCCTTCGGATTCTAGGTGGAACAAATCACACACGAACACCTTGCATATCATTTAAACCAACTATATGAAAAACAATATTCTTCTACTAGCAGTATTATGTTTACTATCGTGTAAGCAATCCGAAAAAACCATTTCGGAAAACGAAATTCTTTGGGATACTTATGGTGTTCCACATATTTATGCTACTTCTGACAATGACTTGTATTACATGTCTGCCTGGGGGCAGATGAAAAATCATGGAAATCTCATGTTAAAACTCTATGGAGAAGCTAGAGGTACGAGTGCAGCATTATGGGGAGAAGGTTTTGAGATTAATAAAGCATTACATCATTTAGGACTTTACGAGCAATTGCAACCTACTTACGACGACTTGGCACCGAAATATCAAGAAATGCTTCAATCTTTTGTCGCTGGAATTAATGCATATGCAGCCAAGAATAGCAACGAATTGGATGAGAACTATAAAAAGGTATTACCGATTACTGCTAATGATATCATTGCTCACAGTTTCCGTGTTGTGAATTATGAATTTCTTATTCGAGGCACCTTTTTAACCAATCAAAAAATAGAAGGCGGATCAAATTCATGGGCACTTTCAGGAAGCAAAACCGCCACTGGAAATACCATGCTGGTTGCTAATCCGCATTTACCTTGGTCAGACCTATTTTTATGGCATGAGCAACAGTTTATTACCAATGAATACAATATGTATGGCGCAACCCTTATCGGACATCCCTCAATAACACTCGGTTTTAATGATAATGTATCATGGACACATACCGTAAACACCATTGATAATACCGACTTGTTCGAAATGAAAAAACAAGGTGAAACCTATTTACTAGATGATGAATATATCCCGTTTGAAGCGTCAAATTATGTCATTGAAGAATTACAAGAAGATGGTACGATAAAGACCAACACCTTTACCAGGAAGCGCACAAAACATGGTATTGTAATCAAAGAGACTGAAAATACTGCATTGGCGATACGATTTGCACAGATGAATGATTTGACATCACTAATCGAACAATACGACTTAATGTCGAAAGCAAAAAATTTAGACGATATGAAAAATGCGCTCGCCTTGAGACAGATGCCCTTTTTGAACACAGTCTATGCAGATAAAGACGGGAATATAATGCACCATTTTGGTGGTCTTGTACCAGAAAAGAATGGCGATTGGGATAAATGGCAAGGTGTTGTATCGGGTGATTCAAGTACAGATATTTGGACCGACTATTACGAAAGTGATGAGTTGCCTACTGTGGTCAACCCTCCTTCTGGCTGGTTGCAAA
This sequence comes from Maribacter sp., assembly GCF_039974175.1. Lineage (GTDB taxonomy): Bacteria > Bacteroidota > Bacteroidia > Flavobacteriales > Flavobacteriaceae > Maribacter_C. Next base: position 440,122 of record NZ_JBDWJN010000010.1, on the reverse strand, counting down.
ATGCCAATGATCCACCATATGTAAACACACTTCCAACCGTTTTAGACCCTAAGGATTTCGCATCGCACATTGCACCAAATAATATGAGGTTTAGACCACAACGTGCCGCAAGGTTAATGCATGAAGAGGATAGTATTTCTTTTCATCGTTTAGTGGAGCTAAAACATGATAACAAAGCAGAACTAGCACTGCGCTTACATGATGACCTTTTGGCTTTAAAAGATCAAACATCAGACTCTTTAGTATTGGCCGCGATTGATGTCATGACAAAATGGGACGGTTCATATGACGCCCATAGTTTGGGTGCTATGTTTTTTATGACCTTCACCAATACTTGGGCATCTGAAAAGCAGACAAGTCCTTTTCAATTGAGTTCTCTTTTAAAAGACGCATGGCAACCTAATGACCCTATTAATACGCCAGACGGATTTGTAAATAATGAGGAAGTCATTAACATCATAAAAAAGTCTGCTGAAAATCATTTGGCTAAATATCCTAAACTTGAAATTCCCTATGGCGAATATTACAAACTTAAAATAGGAGATTTAGAGTATCCCGGAACAGGCGGTCCGCAACATTTAGGTGTGTTTAGAATTGTATATGCAAATCAAAATGAAGAGGGCAAGTTCATTGGTAATTTTGGTGATTCTTTCGTTCTTGTTCTTGAAATGGGCACGGAAATAAGCGCTAAAGGACTGTTGACCTATGGAAATTCATCGAACCCCGATAACAAACATTTTGGAGACCAACTAGAAATGTTTAGTAAGAATAAACTAAGGAATATCTGGTTTAAACGAATCGACCAGGAATCGAATTTGGAACTTAGAGAAAATAAAAACGATATGTAACAATGGCCGTAAGTGATCGTTTATTGGCGCCTACTTCTGAAAATCCTCACAGATTTTTAGTTTGCTGCCTACTTGCAACGTGAAGGACTAAGCCAAGTAATTACACATAACGGAGTCTGTTGAATGCAATTTGGAACGAAGAAATGATAGGACATAAAATTAAAGGCTTAGGAGAAATAGTGCTACGAGTAAATGATATGGAATTGATGAAAAATTTCTATCAGAAGACTATAGGGTTTGAACTAATGAATCAATCCGAAAATTATACTTTTTTCAAAATTGCAGATGGTGTTGGTGGCCATACGCAAACCTTGGCGTTATTTGCAAAGAATAATGTAACTGCCTTTAGTGAAGAGTTGAATGATATATTGCCTGTAAATAGCACATTGCATCATTTCGCACTCGAAATCGAAAAATTAGATTATGAAGATATACTGCATTTATGTAAAAAAAACAAAATAGCGTATGTAACTAAGATATTTGAATGGGTTAAATGGAGATCCATATTTATCAAAGATCCAGAATCTAATATTGTTGAATTTGTTTGCCATGACCCCGCGATTTAAAAACTGCATACAACAAAGCCTAAAATGCATTGCTTGCTGATTTCCTAATCGCAAATTACGCACAATAGGCTATCTTTAGGTTCGGCTTGCTTCTCCTCTCCCCTGCACTAAATAAAGCTATGGGCAGGGGTAGACAGACGAATCACAACAACGAATCTTAGTCGAGATCATTGTGCTTAATACTGAAAATACATCGATGAAAGAGGAATTAGGAATACTATTTATCCACGGTGCAGGTTTAGGAAATTACATTTGGAATGACCTTAAATCGAATTTAAAATATTCCACCTTAATGATTGAATTCCCTAATAGGAATACGGGTGACAAAACGAATTCGAAATTGAGTTTTGAAGATTACGTTACCAAAGCAATTTCGAACACTGCAAGTTTTGAAAAACAGAAAGTAATCGTTATTACGCATTCTATAGGAGGACTTATCGGGCTGAGAATTGCAGAATATTTAAAAAGCAAAACAATTGGATTCGTTGGAATTGGTTCTGCAATCCCAGACAACGGAAAGTCATTTGTTTCTTGTCTGCCATTTCCTCAAAGGCTAATACTTCCTTTGGTAATGCAATTCGCAGGTACCAAACCACCAAAATCAGTAATTGAGAAGGGATTGTGCAATGATTTAAACCCATTTCAAGTGAAAGAGGTTGTCGAGAAATTCACAGCCGAATCGAAGCGCCTTTATACGGATAATTCTAAAATAAAAATTCCTAACGTAAACAAACTTTATGTAGAATTGATCAACGATAAAGAATTTCCAGTATCGGTTCAAAAGAAAATGGCTAAAAATCTGAATTGCAAAAATATTGTAACACTTGAAAGTGGTCATTTACCAATGCTAAGTGTTCCCGAAAAACTTGCAGAAATTTTGAACCAATTTATTCATATCTGCCTAGAGAACGATTTAAAAAACAACTAGCACCAAAATGGCTATACCACATAGGGCGATAAGCGCTCTAATTAAATGCTTGGGTTTAATTACTAAGTCCGCCAAATCTGTTCGATTTACTCAGTTGACTTCTATTTTCAATATGGAATTCGTAATAAGGCTACGCTAAGTTGGCAATCAAAAAAAACAATTACGAAACAAATAGCTCTGACGCGCTGACCATACAAAAACGAAAAGTTTCCTTGCCTGCCCTACTCGCCATAGCCGAGACCGAAGTAGCCATTTCAAACGAGGTACACTTCCAAATACTCAAAAAAACGTAACAAAAACTTCTTTCATTCGTGTTACTTGTTTAACGCACTATATTTCTTAAAATGAAAAGTCTAGTAGCTATACTCCTTACACTAATTTTATGCTCTTGTCAAGAGCGTAAAGATCAATTGCATCTTACTCAAGGCCTGTACATATCAAATACCACCATAGTCTCAACAGAGGATGGAAATTATAAGCCATATATCGGTCATATAGTGGTCGAAAAAGATAAAATCGTTTATGTAGGCAAGTATGAACCCAATATAAGCGGAACATTTGAACAAATTGATGGCACGGGAAAATTTGTAATTCCAGGGTTAATTGATAGTCATGTTCATATGTCAGATGTCCAAGGAATGCTGCAACACCATAAAGAAAAGTATCCTCAACTGGTCAAAGAATTTAATACCCAAATGCCTAGAAGCTATTTATACTATGGCTTTACCGCTATCATTAATCTTGGTGGCATATCAGATGAACAAATCAATGCGTATAAGATACAACCATTAAAACCCGACTTATTTCATATTGGATATTCTGGGGCTGCGGTCGCAAATGGTTATCCAATGATTTATACCCCTGAAGAGTTTCGATTTGAAATGGAACCAAATTTCATCTACATGGAAAGTCAGGCGGAACATATTCCAGATCAATATAAGCCAGCCGACCATACCCCAAAAGCAGTAGTTAAACGTATTAAGAATTCCGGAGCTGTAGCTGTAAAATCGTATTATGAGTCAGGTTTTGGACGCATGTCTAATTTACCTGTACCAACCAAAAGTATTATGACTGAATTACGCAACGAGTCGCATGCAAATGGACTGGTGCTAACAGTGCATGCAAATTCACTTACAGGACATTCTTTTTTGGCAGACATAGGGGTAGATATTTTAGCGCACGGACTATGGAACTGGGAAAAGTATAAAGATGTACCAACAGACTCTCTTCCATTAGAAATTAAAGAAACCTTAGATGTACAGATACAGAAACAAATGGGCTATACGCCCACATTAACAGTCATTGAAGGAGAGGGAGCTTTGGTTGACAATAAATTTATAAATCAACCTGCCTTAAAAAAAGTGGTTCCCAAGAAATTACTTGAATGGTATAAAACGGAAGAAGCACAATGGTTCGCCCAAGAACTTTTTAGCGAATCTAATGCAGAAGAGGTACATAAAATCTATGGAAATGTGCAGGCCCATGCAATGCTAGTATTAAAATACCTTTCTGACAATAATGGTCTTATTCTATTTGGCACCGATACGCCATCAGGTCCAATTTATACGAACCAGCCAGGTCATAATGGCTATTGGGAGCTTAAATTAATGAAAAAGGCAGGAGTTCCTTTAGCTAAAATTCTGGCATCTGCTACAATTAATAATGCCAAAGCTTTTCATTTAGATTCCGCTCTCGGTTCATTAGCCATGGGGAAAAAAGCGAATATAATTATGATGACTAAAAACCCGTTAAGCGATATTGAAGCCTATGATGCTATAGAAAAAGTCGTTATTGGAGGTGAAGTCGTAAATAGAGAAGATTTAGAAGTCAAAGAATAACTGGCAATTACACTGTATCTAACAAATAAAGCCTTCGCTTACTTGGTAAAGTCAGCGCTTTTACCGAAAACCACCAAATCATTGCTTTGCTTTTAAAATGAAAAGATAACAACTGAAAGCTACCCCTACCTACGAATTTCAATGCCATATTATACTGAAGTTGAGCCCGAGCAAATCTTAGTACTAGTTTCGGAAAATTTTAAAAGAAAGAATATCATATATGATCTACACATTAGTGAACGTGGAATCGTTAAAAATTGCTTTCCTAACCTATCAGAAATAGCAACTGTTCATTGAGTAGCAGCATACCACTACGGCCAACAAAACCTAAAATGCTTTGCTTGCGGGTTTTCTAAACGAAAATCACACGCAAAAAGCTATCTTTAGGTTCAGATGCGTTGTCCGCTCCCCTTCGCTAAAAAAACACGGCGAGGGTAGCCTGACGAATCGCGGCAACGAACCCTAACCGAACCAATGGTAGCAATCTAAACATGTACAGGTATATAATACATCTTGTCCTGATATTGATTTCAAGTATCTGTTTTTCTCAAGACCTGAAAATGGAATTGGAAATGGAAACCTGTATAGATCTATCGTCTCAAAACAACCTTACTTTTATCATTGAAAATCCGACTGATGCAGACGTTTGGATAAACCCTTTGTATTTGACTTTTAATTTCGGAATTTACTCTGAAGATGGTAAGATAGTTGCAAGAAAGTCAACACGTCATTTAAAGGGTCTTGCATCTGAATATGTAAAGATTGAGAAAAAATCAAAAAAAGAGTTCAAATGGCTTGCGGATTTTTTTGATAATTATCAACTTGAAATAAATAAGATGTACTATTTGAAATGTGGATATGAACCGCCGCATTTGAGAAGAAAAGACAAAAGAAAATTAAACGAAAAAAACATACGATTATCTGATAATCGTTTTGACGGAAAATCAAATCTATTTCGGATGTGCAAAAAATAAAATCAGCGGCCAACAAGGGCCATACGTAATTGCCTGTTCTCCCCTACCTCTGAAAATTCTCTCCGATTTTCAGTTTGGTGTGTACTTGCAAAGTTTTGTGCTAAACCATGCAACGAATCACACCCAGGCCTTGACAATACCTGGAGAAAATAGCTAATAAAAAAACAACTGAATCAAACTAAGCCTGAATTGAACTACACAGCATCACATACATTAATACTTCATAATATTGCGAGGTTTATTGATTTAACCGAGTTAGAAAAGCAAAAATACCTTTCTTTACTCACAGCGATAAAAGTTAAAAAGAAGACCTTTTTAATGCAGGCTGGTGACATTACGCAATATGAGTATTTTATAACAAAAGGATGCTTAAAGGTGTATACCTTAGATGAAGATGGTGCACCTCATATATCCATGTTTGCAGTAGAGGATTATTGGACTGGTGATATGTCAAGCTTCATGACTAAAGAGCCTACACGCTATTTTATTCAGGCTACTGAAGATTCAGAATTATTAGGTATTTCTTGGGCAAATTATGAATTGCTATTTCAAGAGATACCTAAGTTTGAACGATTTTATCGTTTACTGTATCAAAGGTCGCTTGTCAGTTATATAAGGCGCTCCAATCACGGAATATCCTTAACCGCAGAGGAAAGATATATGGCGTTCAAAAAGAAATATCCGAAAATTGTCAATAGAATTACCCAAAAAGACTTGGCTGCTTATATTGGCATTACGCCAGAATTTATGAGTAAAATTATTTCGAAAGTCAACAGAATGTAAAAGTCTTAAACTAGTTCATTTTTTTTCATGTGCTCCTATCGGAATTTTGAAGCATGAAAAAAATCATCATCACCTCTTCGCTATTCATCTTCGGATGTTTAAATCCTTTACAAGCTCAATTTACCCAGGTAGAATTGTTTTCGGGCTTTGATAAAACCGATTTCACTTTATTCTCAAGTTATCCTATTAATAAAAGTCAGAAACTAAGTCTGAATGTGCTGGCTTTCTTTCAAAAGTTTAAAGAAGAAAACCAAGAATTTGATGAGGTTGGTGTACAACCCATATTGTTTTGGAATATTACCAAAAACATTGCGCTAGGCACTTCCATATACTATAACAGCTTTGCAGGCTATTCTGAACGGCTATCAGCAAAGTACACATTCAAAAGTTCACGCCTGGTATTTGTATTGATGCCAACAGTTGCACACTCAGAGCAAACTGATGCTAGCTATGCAGAAGTATTTGTTCAAATTCAATATAACAAACCTCTAAATGATAAGCTATCGCTCTGGTTAAACGGTCAGTTCTTAACCATTTGGGATGAGTTTAAAATGCATTCAAGGAGTTATCAACAGATACGATTTGGCGTGTCCTTTAATGATCATCAGGTAGGTCTAGGTATAGATCTTGACCAGTATGGACCTCAACCTATCGAAAAAGCAGCTCTCGGATTCTATTATCGTAAAACTTTATAAAAACTTTTAAATCGTAAACATTATGAAAAATTCAGTGAAACAACTTTTAAGAACAAATCCAAATATTGGCTTGAGTATTGCCCGATGGACCCTCGGATTAGTACTATTTCCGCATGGCGCACAAAAACTATTAGGCCTCTTTGGTGGCTATGGTTATTCAGCAACTATGGAATCATTAACTACCCAAATGGGTTTGCCAAGTATGGTAGGCTTCTCCGTAATAATGATAGAGTTTTTTGGCTCAATTTCATTGATTCTAGGATTGCTCAGTAGATTTTGGGCAGTAGCACTTACAGGAATGTTCTTGGGCATCATATTCACAACGCAGTTAGAACACGGTTTTTTTATGAATTGGTTTGGTAATCAAGCGGGTGAAGGTTATGAATTTTCGCTTCTAGTTATAGGCCTCGCTTTAAGTATAGTAGTTAATGGAAGTGGAAAATGGTCTATAGATCGTTTAATCTCAAAAAAATAACACAGATGAAAAAAATAATCACAATTGCAGGAACTAATAGTCAAAATTCGATCAACAAAAAGTTACTGTCGTATACCTCGGCCCTACTAGAACACGTAACACTTATTCCTATTGACTTAAATGACTATGTGCTGCCTATTTATGGTGTTGACTTCGAAGATGAAAATGGCATACCCACAGCCGTAAAAAGACTCAATGAAGTATTTGATAAGGCCGACGGATTTATAATAGCATTAGCAGAACATAACGGAACCTATACAGCAGTATTTAAAAATACTTTAGACTGGTTGTCTCGTGCCAATATAAAAGTATGGCGAGACAAGCCCACGCTCTTGATGGCAACCTCACCTGGTGGTCGTGGTGGGACTTCTGTATTACAGGCAGCGGTTAACTATTTTCCTTTTTTAGGAGCTAATGTCGTAGCAGATTATTCCTTGCCCAGTTTCTTTGAGAATTTTTCAAAGGATGGTATTTCAAACGCGGACTTAAAAGATGTGTTGACTGAAAAAATTCAACTTTTTGAGCAACAATTAAATATTAAATGAATCATACAATAATTATTAACCATAAAAATTTAGAATCATGAAATCAGAAAACATTTTAGTAATTGGAGGAACTGGAAAAACTGGTCGCAGAGTAGCAGAAAATTTAACTCAATCTAAATACAATGTAAGGGTAGTTGGTCGAACGACAAACCCGGCCTTTGATTGGGAAAATCCTGAAAGCTATGATGCCGCCTTAAAAGATATGGATAGAGCATATATTGTGTATTATCCAGATTTGGCGGTGCCGGGCTCAAGAGATGCTATAACAACACTAACTAAAAAAGCGCTAGCAGCTGGTTTAAAAAAAGTGGTCTTGCTCTCTGGTAAAGGGGAAACGGAAGCAGAAGCTTGTGAAGCTATTGTAGCTAATTCGGGCTTAAACTACACCTTGGTTAGAGCCTCCTGGTTTAATCAGAATTTTAGTGAAGGTGCATTTTTAGATTTTGTGCTAGATGGTGTTGTGGCGTTACCCATGCCAGACGCTAAAATTCCCTTTGTAGATGCAGATGATATAGCAGCTGTAGTTGCTAAAGTTTTGGTAGATGATGCGTATAATGGACAAACTATAACCGTTACCGGACCTCAAAAAAGAAGCTTTAAAGAAGTAGTCGCAATTATGGCCGATGCATCGAACAAGCAAATACAATTTGTGCCAATTTCTATTGACCAATTTAAACAAGGAATGCGAAAAGCTGGCCTTCCTGATTCTTACGTATGGCTTTTTGGCTATTTATTCCAAGAAGTGTTAGGAAATTCAGATAACCAAGAAGTTGTTAACGATATTGCCAAAGTTTTGGAACGACCTGCTAAAGATTTTGAAACCTTTGCAAAACAAACTGCTGCAACTGGCATTTGGAACCAGGTTAGTATTGACTAAGTCTTGGCAACCCCGTGTATGATGAATAGCGATTTGAGTCTCCATTCAAGTCGCTATTCCTTTTTTATTTTGAAACACTAGTTTGACTTCTTCCTCCAGCCGTATCCGTAATAGAATAAGGTACTTAGTATAAAGAAAATGCCTATGGCCATATATTCATTGAATGGTACATAAGAAAGTACCCAAATCAAAACAAGCAAGGAAAGAATAGGAACCAATAATCCTCCGGGTACTTTGAACATGGGCGGGTTCGTCAAATCTGGCTTCAATCTACTTTTAAACATCGCCAAGACTACCCCTAGGTATATGATTAAAACTGCAGAACTAGACAAGATGGCTAGGGTTTTAAAGCCCCCGCTTATGGCCATTATAAAAATGATACTACAATATGAAATAATGGCAATATGAGGCGTCTTATATTTTGGGTGTACCCTACTTAGCACTTTAGGCAGCAATCCATTTACCGACGCAGCAAAAGGCAGCCTTGGCATAACCATGGTATCACTACCTATTAGGGCATACATCGAAATTACTCCCGTAGCAATTAAAATGGTTCCTCCAATAGGGCCAACCAAACGAATGCCGACCTCTGCAAGAGGGGCTTCTTGAAATAAAGCCAATTCAGCTCCTAAGATTCCAGTTGCCACAAATTGAATTAACAAATATATAATGAGTATTCCGGTGATGCCCATGAAAATGCCACGTGGAATGGTTTTTCCCGGGTTCTTCATTTCCCCGCTGATATTTAATGCTGATTCTGAGCCACCAAAAGCAAAAAATAGCAAGATACAAGCAGCTCCGAAAGTAGATACATCTGGAAGCGCAGTCATACCCAAATTTTCAGCTTGTACGCTGAAAAGTCCGACCAACACCAGCAAGACTAGTGGAATAAGCTTTAGGATGGTCAAAATGACTACCATTCTAATTCCAGACTTCACCCCACGAATATTTACAATAGCAAAGATGGCGATAACCACAAAAATAAAAAACGTTCGAAACCAATACTCGTTAAAGGAAGGAAACCAGATACCCAACATATCAGACATTACATTGAGAATGGCTGCGTCTGATAGTACACCATATCCTAACCAAAACAAGGTATTTGATAAAAACCCGGCCAAGGGACCAAAGGCATCTTTAATCATCATATACGCTCCACCAGTACTCGTCTCTTTGCTCCCCATTTCTGCAAAGCACAGCATAATTAATCCCATCAAAATGGAACAGAATAAATAGGCTAAGAAACTCATTGTACCTAAGTAGCCGGCTACATAAGCAGGTAGAATAAAAATACCCGTTCCAATGGTCAAGTTAATGGCATTGATAGCGAGTGATCCGGCTCCCAACTGCCGTTCTAGTCCAGTATTTTCGTTTGAAGTCATCTGGTAATATTAGCCTAAATAATCGGAACCGACCTAATTGCCCTGTCAAAACGCTAAAAGAAATTAAAAAACGCCCGCTAACAAAGGTTAAAATGGGTTGCTCGCAGATTGCCCAAACCGCAAGGTGTAGCTTTATGCAAAGGTTCGGTTACAGCAGATACGGCTTGCAGATGGTTCCTCGAAATTATACTGTACCAAAGCTTGTAAGCAGTTCAACACGTTTCAATTGTATAGTATTACGCATTAGAATTGCGTTTACACTCTTTTTATTTTTACATATGCGTACTTTGGTGTATATTTTATCTGCATATGCCCTTTCTGATGGTCTTGCGGCAATGGGAGCAATTTGGCCTACGCCATTAATTATTACAGTAGTAATCATTGCGATGGTAGGTTATTGTAAAAGATTATTTGATATAAGAATGTGATTCCGTTAAGAAAAACTCAACACCATAATGGCTATAAGTAATGGCTTGATACTAAAACAATAATACATCGCCTACCGCCTGCCCTACTTTATATATATGAACTGTTGTAGAACATCGAGAAATTTCAATAAAAAATAAAATCCATGAAGCCATTATTCTTTTTTATCATGTGCTGTTTGCTATGCACAGTATGCATTGCACAAGAAGACAACTCCCCAATTACTATTGGCATTAATCATACTATTAAGTCTGCGATCTTAAATCAAGATAGAACAATTCAAATATATACCCCAGAAGCGTATTCAGAATCTAAGCAAGACTATCCAGTACTTTATATTTTAGATGGGCAATGGTATTTTGTAAGTGGGGTAGCAATTCAAAAAGCATTACGCACTCCAGGTGCTATTCCAGAAATGATCGTTGTAGGCATCAATAATAGCAATCCATTACGAAGAACCTTATTTAGTGATGAAAATGAAAAATTCACTGATTTTTTGATTAATGAGGTCATACAATATGTAGATTCAAATTACAGAACAAATAAAGAACGGGTCATTTTTGGTTGGGAAGCCGCTGCTTACTACTTAAGTGAGTTAATTTTAGAACAAAGTGAGTTCTTTAAAGGAGCCATCATAACTGACGGGGGCTATGCTTCGGAAGACGTAGTAAATAAGTTTTCTTCAAATGAAGAAATTTATCTTTTTATGGCTAACTCTAGAAAAGACATCTATTATATCGGATCTACTGAAGCATTCCATGAAATATTGAAAAAGAGCAATCCCAAGAATCTTATTTGGAAATACGATTTATTTAATGATGAAGTGCATGAAACCTTGGCACATTTAGCAATTTATAAAGGCTTGAAATACTATTATCATAACTATGACTCACCAGTATTTGAAAGTATTCAACACTATATTGATTTGGGTGGAATGGAATACCTAACTGCTTATTTTAAAAAACGAGCAAAGCGTTTCGGTGGAGATGATCATATAGGTGACAGCACAAAAAATGGATTAATTTGGTTAGCCTGGAACAGAGATAACTTTGAGTATTTTAACCTTTTCATGACTGAATTTAAAGATGTATTGACAACAAAAAGATATGCTTCAGCCTACTGGCAAAATCGTTTTGGACAGTTTTACCTAAAACATAGAGACCACGAAAATGCCGTGAAATATTTTGAAGCAGGGCTTACTCAATATCCAAACTCAAACTTTGAGCAAGAAATGCAACAAGGTTTAAGGAATGCGAAAAACGACAAGTATTAGTTCGTTAATATGAAAAGTAAAAATAGCGTTACAAAAAAAAATGTATATGAAATAATAGCACCCTTCGGAATGCTACGCTTCCTATACTAGACCTTAATATGAATAGCTAAATAAACGGAAACAGTAGTAGGAACTAATTCTTTATGTGTCTCGTTTTCCGATTCTTAGAATACAAGAAATAATTTTACTTGTTGTATCCTAGGTTGTGCTAAATTTAACCAAAAACAAATGAACCTAAATAAACAAATACCTTTTTTAAAACTTGCAGCTATATGTTCGCTACTTGGTGCGCTTACAACAAGCTTATTGCTATTTCTTCCCAGCCCAATGGCTACAGATTTTGAATCTCAAGCCTTGCTTTATGAGAACAAACTATATGTATCCAAATTATGGATATTATTCGTTCACCCTCAGGTCAATATAATTGCAAGTTTAGGAATAGCCTATCTTCTTTATAAACGATATCCATTGCAAATGATAGTGGGCAGTCTGTTTTTAATGGTCTGGGCATATACGGAGATGGCGCAACAATCGCTCCTTATTGATACCCTAAATCAAATATGGAGACCCAATTATGTAAGCGCCGAAACTGAGCTTTCAAAAGACATGTTCAGGTCATTGATTCATGCTGCCAATGGAATTTCTGACAGCAAGTACTTTCTGGTCATTTATGGTTTTGGATTTGGCTCACTGCTATATGGTACGGCACTTGTTCAAGAGAATGGCCTTGGAAAATGGATCGGTATTTCACTGCTATTTATAGGAATACTTAGCCTTTGTTCATTCCTAAGATATTATCTCGGTATAGGTGCGTTGGATACCCCTGTAAATTGGCTCTATAAATGGATTTATTCCTACCTACAACCAATGGTTCGTATCGCTATTGGAATTTGGATATTTATGCATTTTAAGTCTGAGCGGAACAAGAGTTAACAATGCATAGCCAATTGCTTTGGTATAAGTACCTAGAAAATTATATGGGTTTTCGAAAGGTCTAGGTACCTTTTGTAAATTCGCTGCTGAACCCGCTAACAAATCATACACGAACAACTTACTAACACTTTTAAAATGAATAATTCTTTAGAAAACTTAATTGCAGAATTACGTTTAAAACCACATCCTGAAGGTGGTTATTTCAGAGAAACCTATCGCAGCAAAGAAGAAATTCCTAGGGAGGTATTGGATGCAAAATATAGCGGCAGCAGAAATGTTTCCACCTGCATTTATTTCTTGTTAACATCTTATAATTTCTCAGCATTTCACAAAATTAATCAGGATGAAATTTGGCATTTTTATGATGGATCACCTATTCGATTACATATCATTTCCGAAGCTGGTGTTTATGCCAACCAATTGATAGGAATAGATATACAAAATGGTCAAGTACCCCAATTTGTGGTCAAAGGTGGAAGTTGGTTTGCAGCTGAAGTAGCATTTCCAAATGCATATTCATTTATTGGTTGCACCGTAGCTCCCGGATTTAGTTTTGAAGATTTCACATTAGGTACAAGCGCTGAATTAATACATATGTTTCCAAAAAACAAAGATGTCATTGAGCGGCTTACGCGCGTATAAAATACAATTAGCAACAGCGGTACTAAGTCGGCATTCCTCTAAACGAACTTGAAAGGTCAATGCGTAGACACTGCTAAGTAATTTTTACGCAACCAGTAACTGGTTTGGGTATCTTCTAAAAAAGTAGTTATGAAGAAACTTGTTTTTGTTCTGTTAGCATTTGGAATTTTATGCGCCTGCACTAGTGATGACAGTGGAATTAATATCAATGAACAAAATTTTATGGTTTTCGGACATTTTTATGGTGAGTGTGGCGGAGAAGGATGTGTTGAAACTTTCAAACTCACGAATACATCACTTTTTGAAGACATCGTTGATGATTATAGTGGGCAAAACATGGATTTCGTCGCATTAGATAACGACTTATTTGAAGAGGTCAAAAACCTTTCAGAATTTTTTCCCAATAAACTATTGAAGGAAAGCGAAAACCAATTTGGTTGCCCAGATTGTGCTGACGGAGGAGGGTTATTCATTCAGTTCTCAGAAAATGGAAATGTAAAAAGTTGGAGAATTGACCAAGTGAAAGCAAATGTACCAGCGTATCTCCACCAATTTATAGATAAGGTAAATGAAAAAATTGCCTTAATTAATACTTAAAAGCTGCACATATAAGAGCGCAAAACAAAACCTACCAAAAAGTATACAAACTTCGAAATTCTGTATAAGAAAACAAAACTACTGCTTAGCGACCTTTGCCCTATTCCTTTACGCATTAAAAAATAGGCAAAAATGAAAAATAATCAATTTGGTAAAAAAGGTTGGACACCAGACAGAATTGCAAATTTGGATGGGAAAACCTACGTCATAACAGGAACTACAAGCGGAACAGGGTTTGAAGCAGCCAAATTATTGCTATCAAAAGGAGCAAACGTTGTGATGCTAAATAGAAACCCAAAAAAATCAACTCAAACCATTGCTGCTTTAAAACTTGAACTTGGAAACCATATCGACGTTTTAGCTATAAAAATGGATTTGGCTGAACAAGCTTCTGTAAAAAAAGCCGCAGCAGAAGTTCTAAAAACGGTTCCTCAAATCGATGCACTCATTTGCAATGCTGCCATTGCCCAAGTACCAAAACAAACCATTACGGCAGATGGTTGGGAAAGTCAAATGGCAACGAACCACTTCGGCAATTTCACACTTCAAGCATTATTATTTCCATTGATAGACAAATCAAATGGGAGAATAGTAACCGTTGGTAGTATGGGTTATAATCTAGGGATAAAAACCATACAATTTGACGACATGAATTGGGATAAAAAATACAGTCCAAATGGTGTATATAGCCAAAGCAAATTAGCACAAATTATGTGCGTTTATGAATTACAAAACCGTTTACAAAAAGCGGGAAAGTCTAATGTAAAGGCTTATGCTTGTCATCCAGGTGCTTCCAATACATCATTAATTAAAACCAGTGGTAGTTTAATGACGCGATTTATTTGGCAACTAATGAAATTATCACCCTTGGTGCAATCGGCAGAAAAAGGTGCCTATCCACAATTAATGTGTGCCACAGAATCAGACCTTGACCAAAGTGGTTTTTACGGACCGACAAAAAGAATGCATACGGTAGGTCCGGTAGGAGCGCACAAGCTAGAGCCACATGCCAAAGATAAGGAGGTTGCTCAAAGATTATGGGAAATATCGGAAAAAGAAACAGGCGTAACTTGGAATATTTAAATTAGCGGTATGCAACATTTTAAAACACTTTCATCATATGTAGCCTATTTAAGACTTCCTGCGCCAGAGCATCCGATGTTGAGTATTTTTAACGCCAAAGGAGAAGGTTATTTACCTTGCCCGCGAGAAAGTTCACCACCAATTACGAATGATTGCTATGCCATTAGTTTTAAAAAAAATGTAAAGGGAGATTTGAACTACGGGCGTACAAAATATGATTTCACTAATGGAGCTTTGATTTTCATTGCACCAAGACAAATGCTACAATGGAACAGTAGCATGGTGTTTGAGCAAAAAGGCTTTTCAATAAATTTTCACGAAGATTTTCTGAAAGGAACAGCATTAGCGTTACAAATAAAAAAATATGGTTTCTTTTCCTATTCAGTGAATGAAGCATTACATCTTTCGCCAAAAGAAGAAAAGCAAATAGAAGCGATAGTAGAAAATATTGAAATTGAATATCATAATAATCAAGATGTCTTTAGCAAAGAAATTATTATTTCTCAACTAGATACATTGCTAAAATATGCCAATCGTTTCTATGAAAGGCAATTCATAAATAGGAAAGAAATATCAAACGATTTGCTGGAGCAATTCAATCGGCAGATATGCTCCTATTTTGAATCTAGACAATTGCAAGAAAAAGGAATTCCCAACATAAAAAAAATGGCAAGCAAAATGTCAGTTTCGCAACGCTACTTAAGTGATACACTTAAAAAAGAAACGGGAAAAACCACTACTGAACATATTCATTTGTATTTAATAAATGAAGCAAAGAATATTTTATTACAACCTAACAAAAGCATCGCCGAAGTGGCCTATGAGTTAGGGTTTGAATATCCGCAGTATTTTTCAAGATTATTCAAAAAAAAGGAAGGTATAAGCCCAACGAGGTACAGAGAAAAATATAAATGGAATTAACAAGGTGATTAATTTTGGAGCGATTATTGTTGCCAAATCCGTATGCGAAGAACAGCATGCACTCTTTTGATAGGTCTTGCTTTTGCATTAATGTTAAATGCACAAAACACACCTATAACAAAAGTAGAATTATATGGCAATTGGATGCTCGAACTGAGCGAAAATAGTCCTGACAATGATGGCCTTGTTTTTACAAAAAAGAAGGAGTCAGCGCCCCTAAAAAAAGATTTTAATATCACAATCTCTTTACTCGAATACGATGAGTGCTTAGTCAACTACGACACAACAGTTACGTATTTAGGCAAAATTGGCTCGCTTGCCGATTACAGTTGGACTTTTGACAAAGACTTAGGCATAGTGAATATTTATAAGTCTGAAAAATGGCTAAAAGAATTCAAAGAAAAACATCCCGATGAATTTAATAAGTTCAAAATGCAAGACAAATACCATGAAATGGAGCTTTCTTTGGTTGCATTGGAAAATGAACGTATTGGGTTGGAAATTATTAATTGGGAATGAGTTAGTGCATCTCGATTGAAAAGTTCAAGAAATACGTATAAAAACTACGCACCACACTACCACTAACGGATTGTTCCCTATTTCCTGTACAAAACGCTATCGCTATAATTAGTATCTTCACAAAGCGCAGCAAGATCAATTAACCTTTGCTAAAATAGCTTGATGGTGCTAGCCAGAAATTACCCAACGAATCATGGTTGATTGGTTCGCTACAAGCCGAAAAAATAGAACTTAGGAGAAAAACTAGAAATGAAAGCAAATCCTCAACTTATAAAGTTCCTAGCGCCATATGACGAGCGCATCCAAAACTTGACCTTGCAATTGCGTAATTTCATAACTGATTTGGTTCCAGAATCGAACGAATTGATTTGGGATAACTACAATGCGGTAGCGCTGGCTTACTCGAAATCGGAAAAATTAAAAGATGCTTTTTGTCACATTGCAGTATATGCTGAACACGTAAATTTTGGCTTTAATCGTGGAGCAGAATTGACAAAGACAAACGTAAAATTAAATGGTAAAGGAAAGTTGATACGGCATATTACGGTAAAAGATTACCAGTCTTTCCCAAAAAATGAACTACAAGCTATGATTTGGGAAGCAGTTGGAATTTCTGAAAAGTTGAACAAGGCATTGACCGAAAAGAAGCTGCAACCAAAAAGTATGGTAATGTCAATATCAGATAAGAAAATAAGACCACATAGCAAATCAAACAACTAACGATAGCCATACATAATTGCTTACTGCTTACCACCTTAGTATGGCTTTCCATTACAAAAGTCCCCCAGCTAGCAATAAGCTGAAATATCCAAACTATCCTTTTTGACCGTTATTGCACAATCAAATTACTTTAATTAGTATTGTGACTATAATTTTTATAGTATAACTTTTTTACAATGAATACGATTAAAGAATACAATAGACCTCGTGTAGACGTGTAAAAAACAAAGAGAATAGTATGATAGAAACAATACACAAATTAGAAGGGCTTTTGACTATGACAAAAGAGTACATTACTACAGCTTCCGATGAAGAATTAAGTCTTAAGTCCAATGCTGAAACATGGTCAAAGAAGGAAATTATAGGTCATTTAATAGATTCTGGAATTAACAACATACAACGTTTTACAGCAGTTCAAATTGCAAATGAGCCCTATAGAATAAAACCTATGAAACAGGTTGAACTTGTGAAAGTAAATGATTATCAGCATGCTGAAATCGAAGAACTTTTGACCTTTTTGATAGCACTCAACAGGCGAATAAAAAAGCTGATGATGCTACAAAATGATCAGACGCTAAGCACAAAAATTGAGCTTTATACCGCAGGCAACCTATCTGATTTGAGATATTTGATGGAAGATTATGTTGTACATTTTGAGCAACATGTAAATCAAATTATAAAGCCTTTAAGGGCATAAGGTCGACCTGTATCTAACAGTAATACGCTAATAGGGTTAAGTCGTTGTTGTCAAGCCTATAAAAACGCACCACCCTAGGCTATCATTTTAGGAATGTAGTTTCCATAGGCTGCACTACCAAGAAAGGTATAAAACCCTAAACACTAACATAAAGCGACAACAACAGCTATCATGCACTGCTTGAATCTTACCCAAACCCGAAAACCCACACCGATTTTCTTTTCAGTTTGTATTTGCTAAATTAGGAGTGTAAATACCCAACGGAATCATTCACCAATATCTTGACAGTCATTTAAAGGCATGCGGTATCTATTTTGTTTTATTATGCTAATCCTAATCTCTGGATGTAGAAATAATCCAGAGGTTGAATATGATTTAGTGATTAAAAATGTCAACCTTATAGATGGCACTGGTACTTCAATTCAAAAAGCTGTCACCATTGCTATCGATAACAAGCAAATTGTAGCTATTGGGTCTGAATCTGATCTAAATGCAAGTAAGATCATTGATGGTTCCGATAAATTTTTGATGCCCGGCTTATTTGACTGTCATGTACATACAGGAGACTTTAAAGAAGACTTTGCAAACTTGATTCACTACGGCATTACATCCATTTTTGTGCCTGGCGGAAGTCGGTGTACCAATACATACTACGCCGCCATGCGCTTGATGAGTAAACAAGATTCCACTCCAGCTCCCAGAGTGTTTCATACGAGTCAGCATTTCACCATGGAAGGTCGCCATCCTGCCAAAACCTATGGGGGTTTTAACAGAACACATGGAGAAAACATCTTCTATTTAAAAGATACAACTCAAATTGAGGAGCTTGTAAAACAAGTTGCTCAATATCCCATTCTTGGAATAAAGATCACTATAGAAGACGGACCTGCACCGCCTTTTGTTGAAAGGATTCCGCAACGATTTGTAGATAAAACGGTTAGGGAAGCTTCCAAATATGACTTAGAAGTTTATGCCCATATAAGTGACAATATTGAATTGGAAATGGCAGTGAAGGCTGGAGTGCAAAATTTAGTTCACTATACAGGTGTGAATATTGACCCCAATAACAATGTGCATTTGAATTGGATTGAAACTCTTCGTGACCAAGACGTTTCTTGGGTTACTACCCTAATGATTGATAAGTCTTTTCTATATCCGTTGCATCCCGAATGGTTTGATGAAGAAGCTATGCTTCCTAAGTATAAGCAAGCGAAAGAAATGCTTAATCCTGATCGCGTGAATCGTGCAAAAAACATAGCTGAAGCTTTAAAATATGAATACGACTTAGAAGAAAGCACCTTCATGTCCTTTGTCGATCATCACGTTACAGATGTACATTTTCTTTACGATTATGGTATCAACATGGTATTGGGGTCAGATACAGGCAACGATTTCAATTTTCATGGTTATAGCCTCCATGAAGAAATGCAAATTTTGGAACTAGGCGGAATGAAACCTATTGATATTATTAAAATGGGTACCCTAAATGCAGCGAAAATGATGAAGTCTGATGATCGTTTAGGCTCCATTGAAGTAGGCAAACTAGCAGATATGATACTGCTTGATAAAAATCCTTTAGAATCGATACGCAATTGTCTGTCTATACATACGGTAGTTAAGAACGGAGTAATTCAACAAAGGGTGACCGAATAAAAAAACGATATCCAACAAAAGCAATACGTAATTGTTAGTGCTAGTTTCAGATTTGTATCTTTCCTTACTTTTTAAACCAACCCTTAAGATGAGAAAGCAAATACTTTTGTTCATATGCCTAATGACTGTGGTCGTAGCTGCAAAAGCTCAAGATTCAACTAATACTAAGTACCAAGATTTGGTATTGCTCTTCAATGATTGGCGTTCGTTCGAAAAACCACCATTGAAAAACGAGGCTCCTGATTATACCGCTGCAACCTTTGAAAAGCGCTGGCCGAAATTCAAAAAACTGCAAACGCGATTAAAGGCCATTGATACCACCAGCTGGGCTATAGAACACCAAGTAGATTGGATGCTTGTTTGGGCAGAGATGAATGGTTACGATTTCAATCATCGCGTACTAAAACCGTGGGCGCGTGACCCTGCCTTTTATAAAAGTGTTTGGACCAGCAGAAGCGATGTTCCAGCACATGAAGGACCTACCCATCATGCGACTACTGAACTATGGACCTATTCTTTTCCGTTGTCTAAAAATGAAAGAGAACGGCTCTTGGCCGACTTGTCAGTAATTCCCGCACTAAATAACCAAGCCAAGCAAAATTTGACCGGAAATGCAAAAGAGCTATGGATAGCAGGAATCAGAGATATTGAAAGGCAGCGTATTGTGCTACTAAATTTAGGAAAAAGGGAAGAAGTCAAAAGCGATAAGAAAATTGTAAAGGCCATCAATATGGCCATTGCGGCAACGGAAGATTTGGCGCAATGGTTGCGTACAGAAGCAAAAAACAAGACCGGGCCTTCAGGAATCGGTAAAGAAAACTACAACTGGTATTTGCAAAATGTACATTTAGTTCCATTGACCTGGAATGATGAGGTATTGCTTCTAAAAAGGGAGCTTTCTCGTGCATGGACCGCCTTAAAACTAGAAGAGCATCGCAATAGAAAGCTACCAGAACTTGTCGCAGCTGATTCTCCAGAGGCTTATACTAAAATGGCTGATGCAGCTGCACAAAGTCTTATAAACTTTCTAGATCATCAAGAAATCGTAACGGTAAAACCCTATTTCGAAACTGCCCTAAGAGAACATTTGGGTGTTTACGTTCCTGAAGAAAAGCGAAATTTCTTTTTAATAGGGGAACATTTTGACCCCAGGCCATTGTACTCTCACTTTTATCATTGGTTCGAGTTGGCCCGTATGGCCAACGAACCGCATAAGAGTGCAATACGTCGTGGGCCCCTACGCTACAATATTTTTGATTCTAGAAACGAAGGCACCGCAACAGCTGTCGAAGAATTATTTCTTCAAGCCGGGTTATATGATGATAGCCCTAGAACTAAGGAGATTGTATACATCATGATTGCACAGCGTGCCGCAAGAGGATTAGGCTCGCTCTACGCCCATGCGAACGAAATGACTATGGAAGAAGCAGGTAGCATTCATTCAGCGTACACGCCTCGCGGGTGGATGAAAACTGAAAAAGAGTTGTTGGTTTTTGAACAGCATCTCTATCTACGTCAACCCGGTTATGGTACAAGTTATATCACAGGGAAGTATTTGCTAGAAAATGCAATTGCCGAATACGCTAAGATGAAAGAAAACCGGCAGGAAGAGTTCGTTCTGCGCGAATTCTTTGACACCTTAAATAGTATAGGAAATATACCCATTTCTCTAGGGCATTGGCAGATGACCGGTACCAAAGCAAATTTTGACAATTAGTGTTAAAAGCAGGTATAGCTTAGAAAGTGCACCTAATATGTATTAAATTTAGAATTAAAGGTTCGCATCATGCATAAAGCTTTTGCACTATTATTGTTGCTTTTTGGTTCGTTGGCATTGGCACAGCAATGGCAGAGCCCAGCTTCAAATGCCCCTATTTTTAACTACCCCTTAGAACCAGCAACTAGCTCGAAGCAGGCTTTGAATATGGATTTCCTTAAGTTGGAAAATTTTAAGAAAAATACTTGGCCCTTTTCGCACTCACAGCGCCAAGCATATCGTAATCGTAAAAAGCAGATCGGCAATATGCCCATATTTGTACCTAAAGGACAGTTCTTCATAGCACTATTTAAACCAGATGAAAATATCGATTATAAACTGCGAATTTTTGATTTGGAATAAGCGAAGTATTGCAGAAAAGCTTGTCGACTAGTCTTTGACTTCATTTGCAGTACGGCATGCGGTAACCATTACGTTAACAAGCTCCAGGCTATTCGTTAACACGCTGAAACTTAGCCTTCATCATCTCAGCAGCTTTCGTATAACCTCCTTCAGCCCCATCAACAAAATGAGCGTGTTTGCTCTTTCGGTCTTCTACATAACAACTCATGACCGACGAATCAGCCACATGCAATCCGTAAACTATTGTTTTGGCAGATTCCAGTTGGTCAAGATAGTGCTTCAGCTGTGCCGTTTGGCCTGATGTTCCTGAAATTATGGTATTAATTAAACCATCGAGCATTATGGTTTCTGACAAGTCTTTGGTCATTCTCAAATACAATCGCCCGGCGCTCGAGTACTTAAAATACAATTTCCCGGCATAGGTCTCAAGCAAGGTTTTAAGAACGTGCCTGTACTTGAGTCGACTGCTTCTAGCCAAAATTTCATTTTTTATTTTTTCAAAAGTGGTGTTTAGTTTCAATTTCGGAATCGATATCGGTTGACGCTGTTCAATATTTCCAAAAATATGGTCGAGTTCTCCCAAAACGTCATGATAGACTTGCCGTTGTTTCATCTCGCCGGCGCAATATACTAGTAGACAAATTACCGCATTATCTGATTTTGGTGGCGCTATTTTATCCCATCTGCATTCTAGCCCGCTTAGGTCAGGGGTTTCCATTTGCGAAGGGGTAGCAGTATAGGGTGAAAAAGTTCTTTTAATAAGGTCTTCGGCAAACTTCAATCCTGTACCAAGAACTACGGGAATTTGTAAAAAATCATTTATTTGATTTTTAGCTATTCTTAGATGATACCCCTCATTGCGTATATCCTTCAAAGACATATACCCTATTACCAATTCCAAATTCCATTGTGCCTTAACATGCTCGCGTTGAAGACGCAACTCCTTCAATAATTGTTCTTTATATCCGTTGGGTATTAAAAAAGTTGCGCCATCTCCGCCAAAAAAATAAGGTACTTTTATACCGGTAGCTTTAAGACTATTCAGAACGGTAACTATGCAACCTGTAGCGGCAAGGTTAACCAGATTGTGTTTGTTATCGGCAACTGCCAAAGTCGAGTTTTTAACATCCGCTACTAAGACATACCAATCATCGGGTAAGGGCGTGAAATTAGCATCATCGGAATAAAGCGCCAACAGACTGTGTTTGTGCAATGGTAGTGCAGTATAAAAGTCGTTGTTAGTGTCTGATGGGGGCCACATGTTCCAATTCGTATTTATGGTATTAATTGGAGAAAATCGTCTTCAGAAATAATCTCAATTCCCAGAGCTTCAGCTTTAGTACGCTTACTAGGCCCCATTTTATCTCCTGCAACCAAGTAAGATGTCTTCGAAGACACCGAAGAGCCAACCTTGCCCCCATTGTCTTCAATCAGTTTTTTAAGCTCGTTACGACTCACTTTTTCAAATACTCCTGAAACTACAAAGGTTTGTCCTTTTAACTTTTCTGTCTGGTTTTCCAATTTTTCCGCAGAAAGTTCAAACTGAACCCCGTAACTTTTTAGGCGCGATATAATTTCACGATTAGCTTCATTCTGAAAAAACTCTACAACGCTTTGGGCAATGCGTTCTCCTATTTCATCAACAGCCGTCAGCTCTTCCTCTGAGGCAGCCATAAGCGCATCAATGTTTTTATACGCCTTGGCTAACTTTTTGGCAACTGTTTCTCCCACAAAGCGAATTCCCAGTGCAAACATCACCCGCTCAAAAGGTATCTTAACAGATGCTGCGACCCCGTTTACCAAGTTCTCAGCTGACTTCTCCGCCATTCGTTCCAATGGCATTACCTGTTCTTTTGTAAGCGTGTACAGGTCGGCATAGTTGGTAATCAATCCTTCTTGAAAAAGTAAGGTAACGGTTTCGCTACCCATTCCTTCTATATCCATAGCCTTGCGCGAAATATAGTGTTGAATACGCCCAGTAATTTGAACAGGGCAGCCATAGTAATTGGTGCAATAGTGTTTTGCATCTCCGTCGGTTCGTACCAACTCAGTATGGCATTCTGGGCAATGTTTAATATATATTGTGGGTTCAGAGTTTTGTGGCCGCTTGCTAAAATCAACCCCTATGATCTTAGGAATTATCTCTCCTCCTTTTTCGACAAAAACCGTGTCTCCCTCGCGTATATCATATTTGGCAATTTGATCTGCATTGTGCAAAGAAGCTCTTTTTACCGTGGTACCTGCCAACAAAACGGGTGCTAGGTTAGCGACAGGAGTAATCGCACCGGTGCGCCCTACCTGGTAGGTTATCTTATTCAAAACCGTAGTAACCTGTTCTGCTTTGAACTTATAAGCCATCGCCCATCGTGGAGATTTTGAGGTATGACCTAGTTCATCTTGTTGCTGCAAACTGTTTACCTTAATCACCACCCCATCAGTTTCATACGGAAGATTATGCCGGCGTATGTCCCAGTGTTCAACGAATGCCATTACTTCATCAGTGGTCTTGCATAATTTAGCAACCGACGGAACTTTAAATCCCCAATCACGGGCTTTGTCTAGCATTTGCCACTGCGATGTAATTCCGGTGTTTTGACCAACTATTCCATACAAAAGACAATCTAAGGGGCGCTTGGCGACGGCGGCGCTATCTTGTAGTTTCAGGCTACCGGAAGCCGTATTTCTGGGATTCATATAGGGTTCTTCGCCATTGGCAATACGCTCGGCATTCATCTTAGCAAAACCTTCAAACGGCAACACAATCTCGCCGCGGATATCAAATTTAGCGGGATAATCGCCCCTCAGTTGCAAGGGCACCGATTTAATGGTCTTAATATTGGTGGTTACATTATCGCCTTGTAAGCCATCACCTCGGGTAACTGCCTTCACCAATTTGCCATCCTCATAGGTTAGGCTGATAGAAGCACCGTCGTATTTAAGTTCACAAGTAAACTCCACCTCGACATCACCCAACCCTCTTTGAATACGTTTTTCCCAATCTTCCAAATCTTCCTTGGAATAAGAATTGTCTAGAGAGTACATACGTTGATCATGAGCTACTGTCTCGAAGTTTTTAGTAACCATCCCTCCCACTCTTAAGGTTGGCGAGCTTGGATCATGAAATTCTGGGTATTTTGCCTCCAAATCTTGTAGCTCCTTGAGTTTCATATCAAACTCATAGTCAGATATAATAGGATTATCTAGAACATAATAGTTGTGATTATGCGCTCTAAGTTCTTTTCTTAGTGATTCTATTTGTTGTTCGGCACTCATATTATAGCTATAATTTCTAAACCTGTTCTTTTTTAATCCATTTCGGCACTGGCAAGGGGCGATAACTTTCCATTTGTACCAATAGGCCATCTATGGTTTCATCTACCAAAATCATTTCGTAATTTTCTTGTTTGACAAAGCCTTGATCTACCATTTTTGTCAGCATGTTCATTAGTTCTGTATAAAATCCGTCGATATTCAAAATTCCTATTGGATATTGATGCAGCCCCAGTTGCGCCCATGTCAGCATTTCAAAAAATTCCTCCAAGGTTCCATAACCCCCCGGTAGCATTATAATGCCTTCTGATAGTTCATGCATTTTTAGTTTGCGCTCATGCATATCTTGGGTTACGACTAGTTCCGTTAATTGCGTATGGCAAACTTCACGGATTTTCAAAAAGTCTGGAATGACTCCTATTACGGTTCCATCAGCTTCCAAGGCGCCTTTCGCAAGGGCACCCATCACTCCGATTTTGGCACCCCCATAAACCAGCTTAATATTCTGCTCTGCCATAGTTTTACCCAATACATATGCTTGCTGAATGTATTCATGATTAGTTCCCTCGCTGCTACCACAAAATACTACGATGCTCTTCATATACTGTTTTAGTTCTAATCTACGCCTTACAACGCAGTGGTCTTGTGCACTTTTATACCTCTCAACATTCGGTCATTACCAAACATATCTTTTCGGACCTCAATTTCAGAAAAATTATGGTCTCTCAAAAGGCGTTCGGTTTCTTTTCCTAAATATTGATTGATTTCAAAAAAAAGCCGACCTCCTATTTTTAGATTTTTAAGCGCAAACCCTGTAATTCTTTCGTAAAATAAAAGGGGATTCTCATTTGTGACAAACAAAGCCAAGTGCGGTTCATGTTCTAAAACATTTTTTTGCATTTCGTTTTTTTCCAGTTCGCGAACGTACGGTGGGTTTGAAACGATGATGTCGAAGTGGATATCTAGCGATTCTAGCTCAAGCACATCGCTGTTAACAAGTTCGATTTCGACCTTATTGACCATCGCATTTTCTTTGGCTACTTGTAGCGCTTCTTCGGAAACATCCAATGCAAAAACTTCAGCTTCTGGAATGTGCTTGGCCAACGAAATGGCAATGCACCCGCTGCCGGTACCAATATCCAATATTTTCAGAGGGCCACTTTTAGCCTGAAATGCTTGCCCCGCTACTTCTCCAACAATCCATCGAACCAATTCCTCGGTTTCTGGTCTTGGAATAAGTACATTCTTGTTGACAACGAATTCCATATCCATAAAATGGGTCTTGCCGATAATATGTTGAACGGGTTCGTTCAATTTGAGGCGGCTTAACGCTTCGAACATGGGTTCTTCGTTTTCCTTGGAAATAATCAGATGAGGTTGTATGGCCAATACGAAGCGATCAAGACCTAGAAAATACTCGATCAATAGATAAAAGAAACTGTCTACTTCCTCCTTGTCGTAAAGCGGATCTAGTTCTGCATGAAAGACGTTTTTAATTTCCCGCAAAAGCATTCTTAAAATAGTTTTCAGTTGGCAGCAGCAGTTCGCAGAAAAAAAGCGATTTTTGCTGGGTGAAGATACGTGAAATGAGCACAAGCGTAAAATTTGATTTCAAGTTATAATATACCCATGCGAATTACATCTGACCCTAAGAAAAACAGACTCACATCAGATGAAAAATACATTTCAAGATGTATTGAAATAGCTCAAAACGCTTTGGGTACTGCCGCTCCGAATCCGGCAGTCGGGGCAGTAATAGTGTATAAGAACAAAATTATTGGAGAAGGCCATACCAGCGCCTATGGCGGACCACATGCAGAAGTAAATGCCATTCAATCTGTTGCCGATACATCCTTGTTGACAGCGGCCACATTATACGTCACCTTAGAACCTTGTTCGCATTTTGGCCAAACACCTCCCTGCGCAGATTTGATTGTTAAATTCGGAATTCCTAAAATAGTGATTGGACTAGTAGATCCCCATGAAAAAGTGGCGGGAAATGGAATTAAAAAACTTACCGATGCTGGCTGTAAAGTGCTAACCGGCATCTTGGAAAAGGAATGCCGTGAGCATCACAAACGTTTTTTGACTTTTCATGAGCAAAAACGACCGTATATTATCTTAAAATGGGCCGAAACTTTAGATGGTTTTATTGCTCCTGAAAAAGCAAAGCGCGCTACAGCAGCTGAGCCCTATTGGATTACTAGCACCTATGCCAGGCAACTCGTACACCAATGGCGATCACAAGAGCAGGGTATTTTGGTAGGCACCAATACCGTATTGGAAGACAATCCTAAATTGAACGTACGACTTTGGGAAGGTAAAAATCCGTTACGCATTGTTTTAGACCGTAGCTTAAAAATTCAAGAAGATCGGTACGTATTAGACAGAAGTATTCCCAGCCTAGTGCTGACCGAAGTGGCTGACACATCAAAATACCTTGATGGAATTCAGTACGAACTTATAGATTTTTCTAAAGATATCGCACAACAAATCTGCCGTATACTATGGAAACATAAGCTGACCAGTGTTTTAATCGAAGGAGGGGCTAAAACAATACAAACCTTTATCGATGAGGAATTGTGGGACGAAGCAAGAGTCTTCATAGGAACCACCTATTTTAAAATAGGAACAAAAGCGCCTAGTCTTTCTAGAAGCAGTATTGAAACAAAAAAAATAGGGGTCAATGCCCTTAAAATATACCGCAATGATTAAGAACATCATTTTTGACTTCGGGGATGTCTTTATCAACCTTGATAAAAACATAATCTATAGAGAAATTGAACGCTTTGGTGGCAATCCGGTTTTGAGTCCTGAGGTACTAGCGATTAATATGGATTATGAAATCGGTAAAATTTCCTCTGAGGAGTTTGTAGCACAATTGACCAAGGTTTACCCCAAAGCCTCATCTACCGAGATCAAAGGCATTTGGAATGGAATGCTTTTAGATTTTCCTGACAGTAGGCTTGAGTTTATTGAAAACTTGGCGAAGGAAGATTCACATCGTCTTTTTCTATTGAGCAATACGAATGCCCTACATATAGACGAAGTGGAAGAAAAAATGGGAATCGAAAAGTTTAATCGGTTTCGAAATTCATTTGAGCAGTTCTATTTGTCACATGAAATTCAGTTAAGAAAACCCAATGCCGAAATCTATCATTTTGTTTTAGAGGAAAATGCCCTGAAGGCCAAAGAAACTTTCTTTATTGACGACACCAAAGAAAATACCGATGCGGCCAAAAAATTGGGTATAAAATGCTGGAATCTTCAAGTGGGTGTTGAAGATATCACGCATTTAAAATCTAAATTGTAGCATGCTCGACCTCGCGCTAAGTATTCTTTTTTCGAGTCTGATCTTTGTGATTTTTAAACTTTTTTCAGTCTACAAGGTAGAAACACTTTATGCGATTATCGCCAATTATGTGGTGGCCTGTAGTGTTGGTCTTTTGTTTTATACTGGGGAAATAAACATGGTAGCAATTCCAAAGAAACCCTGGTTTTTAGGAACCTTTGCTTTAGGACTACTTTTCATCATCGTTTTTAATCTAATGGCAGCAACTGCACAACGTTTAGGGGTTTCCGTAGCTTCAGTTGCCACCAAAATGTCTTTGGTTATACCAGTATTAGTAGGCGTTTTTCTATATAAAGAAGCACTCGGTGTTATTAAAATATTCGGGATTTTTTTAGCCCTAGCAGCGGTGTATTTTGCTTCGGTAAAAGAGCAATCTACAGCTTTTAAAACCGCTTCACTCCTATTGCCGTTTTTAACTTTTATGGGTTCAGGAGCTATTGATGCAGCGCTTGGCTATTTTCAAAAAACATTTATAACGCCAAAAGAATTACCCCTATTTTCAGCTACCGTTTTTGGTTCTGCCGCTTTTATTGGAATTGTATTGATACTATTAAAATCTTTAAAAAACCCCTTGAAAATAAACATGCGAAATATCTTAGGGGGAATTTGTTTGGGTATTCCCAATTACTTTTCCATTTACTTTTTGTTACGCGCCCTACAAAACGATTCCTTAAATAGTGCATCGATATTTACCATTAACAATGTTACCATTGTGATGTTTTGTACCTTGTTGGGCATCCTATTATTTAAGGAAAAAATAAGTGGTAAGAATTGGGGTGGAATTGCTTTAGCTGTTGTAAGTATACTACTTGTTGCCCTATTTTAATGGATGCGTTTTCAGATACATACCATACACTTTCAAAGCCTTCAGAACCAATTCTTTTGAAGGAAAAGAAAAGTAAGTTCTACGGCCAGGCCTTTCCCATTCAAAACGAAAATGAGGTAAAGCCGATTATTGCAGGGCTAAAAAAGAAGTATCATACAGCAGGGCATGTTTGCTATGCTTGGCAATTGGGAACCGAGCTGCCACGATATCGGGTAAATGACGATGGCGAACCTAACAATTCAGCTGGTCTTCCAATTTATGGCCAAATACAAGCTTTTAAGCTCACCAATGTTATCGTAGCTGTTGCCCGAATCTTTGGGGGAACCAAATTAGGGGTGGGCGGACTCATAACTGCTTATCGCGAAGGGGCGAAAATGGCTTTGGAAGTAGCAACCATTATAGAAAAACGTATCGAAGATACCTTTGAACTATCCTTTGGGTACCCAGAAATGAATAAAGTGATGCGCGTTCTAAAGCAACGGAAATGCGAGATTATCTCACAACAGATGTTGACGGGTTGTACCTTAATCGTATCGGTGCGGAAAAGCGAATCAGAGAATTTTGAAGGTGCATTTGATGCACTTTATACCGTTGCGGTTAAAAAGGTTTCGTAATCAAAGCTGACTTTTAGCGATCGTATCTAGAAGATATTGCGGGCAGCGAACTGGTCTATTTCTCTCCATATCCATAAACGCAAGAATCACAGTTGCTTCTACCAAAATTTCTCTTGCTTCGTTGTAAATTTCGAAGTCAAATTCAATTTTTACAGCGGGGGTTTTTTTGAGAATTGTACGCACCGTTATAAGGTCATCATATAGGGCAGGTTTCTTATAATCAACATGCAAAGAAATAACCGGCAACATGATACCATTTTCTTCCATTTTTTTGTACGAAATTCCCATTTCTCGGAGCCACTCTACTCTGCCCATTTCCATGTACTGAGCATAATTGCCGTGATACACCACACCCATCTGGTCAGTTTCTCCATATCTGACTCGAAAAGAAATTTCGTTAAAATTCATGCTTTATCAGGTAAAAAATGATACATTTAGAAGATAGCCAAATGCGAGGGTCGAACATGAGAAAAAAAAAGCGGAAATTCAATACCTTTTCATTTTTTTTTTAGCTTTTTTGTTCACATATTTGCTCAACTAGAAAACGCGGTTTGCTCCGACCAAATTTTCAACCTACTTAAAGAATCACTAACCAACAAATAAGAGAAGTTTTAGAATGAGTGTAACTGCTAATTCCGTTTGGAACAATTGTTTGGCGTTTATCAAAGATAATATCCAACCGCAGGCATTCAAAACATGGTTCGAACCTATCAAACCAATCAAACTCTCCGACAATGCATTAAGCATTCAAGTACCTAGCAAATTTTTCTACGAGTGGCTCGAGGAGCATTATGTAAAATTGCTTAAGGTAGCCCTTACCAAAGAATTAGGTGAAACGGCAAAGTTGGTCTATATTATCCGTATGGAAAACACCTATGGCAACAAGGAACCTTTTACTGAAAAGATTCCGAGTTCCAACAGAGGCAATTTAGTTCCCCAAGAAATGGATGTCCCAATTAAGTCAAAGAATCCTGAATTGCGAAACCCTTTCGTTATTCCTGGCATTCGAAATGTAAAAATCGAATCTCAATTAAATCCGAATTATAATTTTGACAATTTCTTAGAAGGAGATTCCAATCGTTTAGCCCGTTCGGCAGGAATGGCTGTAGCGAACAAACCTGGTGGCACCTCTTTCAATCCGCTTTTGGTATTTGGAGGCGTCGGCTTAGGAAAAACCCATTTGGCACATGCCATTGGTGTGGAGATAAAAGATAAGTATCCTGAAAGAACCGTTCTTTATATTTCCGCCGAGAAGTTTACGCAACAGTATATTGAATCGGTAAAGAAAAACACACGAAATGATTTCATTCATTTCTATCAGTTAATTGATGTCTTGATTATTGATGATGTGCAATTCCTATCTGGCAAATCAGGAACCCAAGATGTATTCTTCCATATTTTCAACCACTTACACCAAAACGGAAAGCAAGTTATCTTGACTTCTGATAAGGCACCTGTTGATATGCAAGATATTGAACAACGCTTATTATCGCGATTCAAATGGGGGTTATCAGCAGAATTGCAAAATCCAGATTACGAAACAAGAATCTCCATTTTAAAGAATAAATTGTATCGCGATGGTGTTGAAATGCCAGATGACATTATTGAATATGTAGCCAAACACATCAAGACCAACATTCGCGAGCTAGAAGGTGCTATCATCTCACTTATTGCGCAATCTTCTTTTAACAAGAAGGAAGTTACTTTAGAACTTGCACAACAGGTAGTAGAGAAATTCGTAAAGAATACCAAACGCGAAGTTTCTATCGATTACATTCAAAAAGTGGTCTCAGACTATTTCGAAATGGATGTGGCTACCCTGCAATCTAAAACCAGAAAACGACATATTGTACAAGCACGTCAATTGGCAATGTTCTTTGCTAAAAAATTTACAAAGGCATCGTTGGCGAGCATCGGTTCTCAAATAGGAAAAAGAGACCACGCAACAGTGTTACATGCCTGTAAGACCGTTGACAATCTTGCGGAAACAGACAAACAATTCCGCAAGTATATTGAAGATCTTACAAAAAAATTCTCCTAAGCACTCATGATGACTAAGGTTTTAATGGTTTGCCTCGGAAATATCTGTAGGTCGCCCTTAGCCGAAGGCATTCTGCAAACCAAAGTTGACCCGCAAAAGATTCTTGTAGATTCTGCAGGAACCGGAGGTTATCACATTGGTAGTCAACCTGACCAAAGAAGTATTGCAGTTGCACGAAAATACGGACTCGATATTTCTCATCAACGCTGCCGGAAATTCGATACTCAAGATTTTGCCGACTTCGATATTATTTATGTGATGGACAAGAGTAATTATGAGCATGTAATTGCCAAATCACGCAATCAATCAGAGCAGATGAAAGTAAAACTTCTGTTGAGCGAATTGAATTCTAATTTGCAAGAGGTACCCGACCCGTATTATGGTGGCGAGGATGGCTTCGAATCGGTCTTTCACCTCATAGACAATGCCTGCGAGATCATTGCACAAAAATTGAATGCAAAATAGCGGTATGGCGAATGAAACAAATATAAAAGGTAAACTCTATTTAATTCCTACAACCTTGGGCGAAAACGAGCCCCTTGAGGTATTACCCATTTCTATAAAAAGGGCCATAGAAAACATCGACTACTACATTGTAGAAAACGAAAAGTCTGCCCGAAAGTCTATCAAAAAAATTAGCTCTGGCAAGTCACAACACAGCCTTCATATTGAAGTATTGAACAAATACACCGAGCCACAATCGATTCCTGAGTTTTTACAACCTTGTTTAGAAGGTCATGATATAGGCATTCTATCCGAAGCTGGCTGTCCCGGAATAGCCGATCCTGGGGCTGATGTTGTCAAAATTGCTCACGAGAAAGGTATAAAGGTGGTGCCATTGGTCGGCCCCTCTGCTATTCTACTGGCATTGATGGCAAGCGGTATGAATGGCCAAAATTTTGCTTTTAAGGGATACCTGCCCATCGATTCGGCAGATCGAAAGAAAGCGATAAAACAGATGGAGAAAGTTTCCACAGATCAAAATCAATCTCAGATTTGTATTGAAACTCCTTATAGAAATGATAAGCTTTTGGCTGAAATGCTCAAAACACTTTCCAATCAAACCCACCTTTGCGTGGCATGCGATATCACCTTGTCTACCGAATACATTGCTACCAAAACGGTAGCAGATTGGAAAAAGACAGCCGTTAACTTGAACAAAAGGCCCGCCATATTTATTATTCAAGGTTAAACACTCACCAAGCTCCTGAGACGATACCATTGGTACCTTAGTAAACGTAAAGTGCTTGGAGCTTCAGAATTGAAAATTGCTTTCGAATAGGAGTAAAAAATAAGCCTCAGCGTTTCCGCTGAGGCCTACCATCTTCATATATATATAGTACTTTTATATCTTCGAAACTTTCGGATTCCTCTTTGGAGAGACATTAGAAACGTCGTAACCGGAAAATTTAGTCATATACTTAGCAATACTCGTTCCGTAAGCATCTTTAACATCGTACTGTCCGTAAGAGCGCAAGTATTTTTTCACGTTTCCTGCTCCAGCCAAATGTGCAGCAGCAAGCATACCCGATTCTGTGACCTCTATACCTTTGATTCTTTTACCTTCGAATCTTGCGATATCTCTTCTTAAAATCCACTTGTTACGGGCTATGTTCGTTTGAAATACGTGCTCCTGTAATGCTGGGTCGTTTAAAAAACTAGTAGCATCATATACCCCCATAAGTTGAAGGGTACCTATTCCAAACTGATATTTCCCCAAATACCCTAAGGTATTAATAGAGAAGTAATTTCCTTGCGATTCTTTAAAGGCCAAAGCCTCCTTGAAACCAATATAAGAGCTCCCTAAAAAAGGGGGCGCAACAATAGCAGTACTAAAAACAGTTCTGTCTTTGGGAAACAAAACTTCAGTAGGTTCTGTTACTTTAAGAGCTTCAGGCACTTTTACCTCTTTAGGCATAAATGCAAAACTCAATAAAATAAAGGTAATGATAAGGGGACTCGTAAAACGCATCCACTTTCTCATAATCATCTATTTTCTCCTAAGACTTACGATTAAAACGTCAGCTTAGATTTCAAAAGACAAAGATAGAGTCAGTTTTAGCACATCATTAACAAGGCTTTGTTAAAAAAGCCTAAATTTAGTTAAGAAGCCCTAAATCTTAGATAAGATACCTATCTATTGATATTTTGCTGATTAATCCACCTGACGTATTGCACCTTATTTTGGTTGTGCTGTGCCCCAGTTTTGGCAAATTTGTGGTACCCAAAGTTATCTACATTGGCAACCATATAGATATAATCGTGCTTTTCAGCATTTAAAACCGCATCAATTGCCGATATATCGGGCATTGTTATGGGTCCGGGAGGAACTCCCTTGTATTTATAGGTATTATAAGGAGAGTCGAGTTCTAGGTCTTTGTAGAGTACTCTTTTTATGACCAGGTCGAAGTTGTTTTGATGTTTTTTTAGGGCATAAATTACGGTTGGATCTGCCTGAAGCAGCATACCTCTGCGTATTCTATTTAGATATAACCCAGCCACACGGGGCCTTTCATCTACTTTCGCGGTCTCTTTGTGAACAATGGCGGCTAAGGAAATCACCTCAGTAGGGTCAAGATTCAGTGCTTTTGCTTTAGCCTGACGATCTTCAGTCCAAAATCGTCTGTATTCTGTTAACATGCGATCCCTGAATTTGGTTGCCGAGGTATTCCAAAAGAATTCGTAGCTATTCGGAATGTACATGGCCAACTTTGTATCTGCATCAAAGGCATTCTCTTTTAGAAATTCCACATCTTGAAATGCCTTCAGCAGCGTTAAACTATCAGGTTCTATTTGCGCGGCAATCCTGCCGGCGAGACTTGCAATGGTCTCCTGGTTATTGAATGCCACCGTCACTGGAATATTATTACTACTGCGTAGCGAATTCACGATATCGTTGTTGTTCATTCCCCTGCGAATAACATATTTACCAGGCTTAACATTGGTAGAATACCCTTTTCTATCAGCAACTTGAACAAAAGTAGTCATGTCTTCCAACAAGGGCTCAAGCGCGTTTTTTACATCCTCAAAACTATCATCGGAACGAATATATAGTGTGGCTTCATCATTGTTAAAAGTCGTATTAGGGTCAAAAATCGCGCTATAGACCGTGTATGCAAATATGCCACCTACAACCAAGCCCACCAATACGATAATTAGCAAAATTCTTTTGATATACATTACATCTTTATTTTTTGGAATAAAATCTCATTTTTATAACTCCCATTTACAAAAATCCAGTCATTTTTAATCCCCACCTGTTCGAAACCCAGCTTTTTAAAAAGGTGAATACTTGCTGCATTATCTTCCGCCACATTAGCAAAAACCTGGTGAAGATTTAGGCTTGTAAAACCATACTCAAGAAGCAACTTAATCGATTCATTTCCAATTCCTTGGTTTCTTTTATTTGATTCTTTAATTACAATACCCAAACCCGCCCTATTATTTTTAGGATCGAAGTCGAACAAGTCAATGAGTCCCACTACCTGATCCTCCAACGTGCAAATACACAACCGCAACTGTTTAACGTCATAGATATCACGATGGGCATTATCTAAATACAATTGCAATACATGCTTTGAATAAGGTGTTGACGTTCCACTAATTTCCCAAATAGCGGTGTCATTCTCAAGTTCATAAAGAAAATTAAGGTCTTCAGGCTCAAGAGCCCTTAAGTAGACTTGTTCCCCTTTTAGACTCAGCATTTTATTTCTCCTTTAAAAACTTGCTTTGCCGGACCTACCAAATGAACATTCTCATACCCATTATCGTATTCAAAACTCACCGACAATGGCCCACCTTCGGTTTCTATATTGATTTCAGTTTGATTGGTTTTTCCTGCATTATGCATGGCAATTGCTACGGCAGTTACCCCGGTTCCGCAAGACAAGGTTTCATCTTCGACCCCGCGTTCATATGTCCGCACCGCAAATGAAGCCTCGGTTTGCTGTTCTACGAAATTGATATTGCTGCCAGATTCGCCATAAACGCCATAGCGAAGTTTAGCCCCTTCCTTTTGCACATTAAAGTCTCCTAAATTTTCTACAAGCTGCACGTGATGCGGAGATCCTGTATCGAGAAAAAAGGAATTTGGCTTTGCTTTTACCTCCGAAACATCGGTCATCTGAAGGCTCACAATTCCATTGGCTATGGAAGCCGAATGTTTTCCATCGATAGCATTGAACACGCACTCCCCTTCTATTATTCCAAGAAATTGAGCGAAGGCTACCAAACATCTTCCGCCATTGCCACAC
Organism: Maribacter sp.; assembly: GCF_039974175.1. Lineage (GTDB taxonomy): Bacteria > Bacteroidota > Bacteroidia > Flavobacteriales > Flavobacteriaceae > Maribacter_C. The sequence continues at coordinate 404,272 of NZ_JBDWJN010000010.1, read as the reverse complement.
ATCGTGCTGATGTTACCATCAGAATTATAATAAATCATATTGAAGTCCAACTCAGCATCATTTTCCAACAAAATGAGTCCATCTGCACCTATGCCAAACTTGCGGTCACATAGTGAGGCAACCAGTTCGCTATTGTTCTTCGGAAAAATGAGCTCACGATTATCAATGAGTACGAAGTCGTTACCCGTTCCTTGGTATTTAAAAAATGTAATCTTCATAAGTTCGTAATCGATGGTAAAGATATAATATTCTTAAGGTTTTTTTAGCAGTTAAAAAGTCGTTAAAGGCTTAAAATAGCAAACGCTTTTTTATATTTTTGAGCTGTAACCCTAATTAGTACAAGACAAATATGAAGAAAATTGGAAGTTTGTTATTGGTCTCCATTTTTGCTGGCGCCATAACGCTAGGAGCGTACAAATTGTTTTTTGAAGATTCAAAGTATGCTATTATTGATTCGCAAGACCAGCGCACAGTTTTTAATACAAGTACTACCCCTACCTCTGCAAAAGGATCTGGTATCAACGAAATTGACTTCACGATAGCGGCTGAAAATACTGTAAATGCAGTGGTTCACGTAAAAAATGTCACCAAAGGGCGCAGCAGCGGAAGTCCGTGGGATTTCTTTTATGGCTCTGGTGAATCAAGACAGCGAGCTCAGGTCGGCTCAGGATCGGGAGTGATTATTTCTTCTGATGGCTATATTGTTACCAACAACCATGTAGTTACCAAAGCTGATCAACTGCAGGTTACACTTAACAACAACAAAAAGTATGATGCTGAACTTATTGGGGCCGACCCCAATACCGATATTGCACTGCTTAAAATTGAAGCCGAAGGCAAACTACCATATCTCGCTTTTGGAGATTCTGATAATACCAAAATTGGAGAATGGGTACTCGCTGTAGGAAATCCTTTTAACCTGACTTCTACAGTGACAGCTGGAATAGTAAGTGCCAAAGCCAGAGACTTGGGTAGAAATCAGTCTTTTATTCAAACTGATGCAGCCGTTAACCCTGGAAATAGTGGAGGCGCCTTGGTAAATACAAATGGCGATTTGGTTGGAATTAACACGGCAATTACCTCTCAAACAGGATCCTATGTGGGTTATTCTTTTGCCGTACCAAGTAATATAGCAAGAAAAATAGTTGAGGATATTATGGAATATGGCTCCATTCAAAAAGGAATTCTGGGAGTAAGTGCCTTGAATGTAAATACACCATATGCAATTGAAAAAGGATTGAATGAGATTCAAGGTGTTTATATTTCAGGAGTTGAGGAAGGGTCAGGGGCTGAAGATGCAGCGTTGCTCGAAGGAGACGTAATCAAAATGGTCGACAACATTAAGGTTCGTAAGTTCCCTGATCTTACAGGGTATTTGTCTACCAAACGCCCAAATGATGTGGTTGATGTAACCATAGAAAGAGACGGAGAACAGATGGTAGTTCCGGTAACCTTAAAAGAAAGACAAACCCTGATCGTTCCTATAATGGGACTCGAAGTTCGAAACCTTTCCAAAGATGATATGAAGAAATTTGACACCAAGCAAGGGGTTAAAATAGTCGGAGTACCAGAAACATATAGAGGATACGGTTTAGAGGGCAAAGTTTTGCTCTCGGTAGATGATGAAGAAATAAAAAATATTCAAGATGCTAAAAATCTATTCGGTCAGATTTCACGCTATGGCAAAACTAGCATTACTATGATCGACGACAAAGGAGAGCGCGAACGACTTATCTTTCAGTAGCATAATATAGCATTCATAAAAAACACCCCATTCGGGGTGTTTTTTTTGCGAATAATTGAAGGATACGCATTTAAAATATATATTTTTGCAAAATATAACCACAATAAATTGATGCATGCCGAATTCAAAGTCCTACGAAAAAGAACTAGCTTTTCAAGCCGATAGAAGAAAAGCTACCACCGAATTTATAAAGATCACTAGCGATCTTTGGTATGATAAGTCGATAGAGGTCGTACTTTTTAAAAATCAGATAATCGATAAAAATGTAAGTGATATTATCCACTTGCACGAATACGCTGGCGAGTTTGTACAAAAGCCAATTTCAATATTTGATTCGGTAGAAATATTAAGGGCTATCAATGACATTCCTTTACCACCTTCGAAGTTAGATATAGGGAAGTTGACCTATGAGTACCATACTGATGAAAACAATTTCAACGACGCCAAAGCCTTTGTACTTACGAAACTTAAAAATGCCAACGACTCCGAGGAAATCGTTCCACGAGACGTTGTTTTATATGGTTTTGGAAGAATCGGAAGATTACTAGCCAGAGAATTAATGGCTAAAACTGGAAAAGGCAATCAATTGAGATTAAGAGCCATCGTGACACGTGGAAAAAGCAATGCCGAAATTCTTGAAAAACGGGCCAACCTATTGCGAACCGATTCTGTTCACGGCAAGTTTATGGGTACTGTTGATATCGATACCAAAAAGAATTCCCTACTGATTAATGGTACCACAGTTCATGTAATCAACGCGGCAACACCAGAAGACATTGACTATACCAAATACGGTATATCGAATGCCCTTGTTATTGATAATACGGGTGCGTTTCGAGATAAAAAAGAATTGAGCAAGCATCTAAAATCAAAAGGCGCATCACATGTATTGTTGACCGCCCCTGGTAAGGAGGTCCCAAATATAGTACATGGTGTAAATCATACCGAATATGACCCAGACACAATAAAAATTTTCTCTGCGGCTTCGTGTACAACAAACGCCATAACGCCTATTTTGAAAGTTATAGAAGACTCTTTGGGCATTAAAAAAGGGCATTTAGAAACTATTCATGCCTATACAAACGACCAGAACTTGGTTGACAATATGCATGGAAAATACCGTCGTGGTCGGGCTGCTGCGCTGAACATGGTAATCACTGAAACCGGCGCTGGTCAGGCCGTAGCGAAGGCACTTCCAGCTTTGGAAGGGAAGTTAACTTCCAATGCGATACGCGTTCCTGTACCAAACGGGTCACTGGCCATTTTGAATTTGGAAATCAGCAACAAAACCTCGCTTGAAGGTGTAAATACCATTCTCAAAAAGTATGCTCTAGAAGGAGATTTGGTCGAACAAATCAAATATTCGTTAAGTAAGGAAATGGTTTCTACCGATATCGTAGGTACGTCGGCGCCTGCCATTTATGACAGCAAGGCGACCATTGTAGACAAAAATGGAAAAAACATAATCCTTTATGTTTGGTATGACAATGAATATGGGTATTCACATCAGGTTATTAGGCTAGCAAAATATATCGCCAAAGTACGTCGGTTTACCTATTACTAGATTTAAACCTTGAAGAAAATTCAGTTGTGCTAGTCCCTATCCTAGGGTTGACTCGTATATGAGTTAACATTTTTTTTCTTAATTAATAATATTCAATTACTTTTGATTTCCCCTAAAACAATTTTAACCTCAAGACTTCCATACATGAAAAGGTTTAGAACACTAATCATAATACTATGCGCATTTGCCATAGGTTCAATTTCCGCACAAGAAACGGCAGTTGAGTCCGAGTTATCTTTAGATAAAGGACCCATAAACAGTCAATTCGAATTTATTTATAAAAAATCTGGAAACTACAGAGCTGATGGCAAGAGATACGAAGTGGTACGTACAATTTCGTTAGACAAATTGCGTCAAAACGTCTTAGATAGTCTAAAGGGATTCAATCAAAAAATTGATGGACTAAATGCCACCATATCTGGGCACGAATCTACCATTTCTTCACTTAACGGAAAACTTGAAGAAACCACCAAAAACCTTGCAGGAGTCACAGAAGAAAAAGATAGTATGTCTTTCTTGGGTATTTTAGTTTCGAAAGCGACCTACAATACCATTTTGTGGTCGGTTATTTTTGGTCTCCTAGGATTAATGCTTTTCTTCATGTACAAGTTCAGAAGAAGCAACATTCTAACACAGGAAGCAAAAACCTCACTTTCAGAAGTCGAAGAAGAATATGAAGACCATCGACGCAGGGCCTTGGAAAGAGAGCAAAGAATTAGTAGGCAGTTACAAGACGAGATAAACAAATACAAAAAATCTAAATAATTCAAAAAGCTCCTCTCGGAGCTTTTTTTAGCTTTCAACATTATGACTACCACTATTATTGAAGCCAATGAAAATCATATCGAAGCGGTCGCTCCCCTATTCGACCATTACCGCATATTCTATAAACAGGAGTCTGATGAACAAGCAGCAAAAAAGTTTCTACTAGAGCGAATACAAAAGAACGAATCTATCGTATTTGTTGCTTTTATAGGTGAGGTCGCTGTAGGCTTTACACAGTTGTATACCTCATTTTCATCGGTATCGCTTCAAGCAGTTTTTATATTGAATGATCTTTACGTTAAACCAACTAGCAGAGGTAAAGGAGTTGGTGAAGCATTATTGAATCGTGCCAAAGAATTATGCAGGGAAAGAAATTATAAAGGACTGGCCTTAGAAACAGGTGTCAAAAACCCAGCGCAACAACTTTATGAAAAATTGGGCTGGGAAAAAGATACGGACTGTTTTCACTATTTTTGGACCTCCAAATAATTTTGAAACGATTTGCCCAATGAGAATCGATATTATTACTGTTCTTCCTGAATTACTCAAGAGTCCCTTCGAGGCATCTATCTTGAAAAGAGCTATTGAAAAGGAACTGGTGGAAGTGCATTTTCATAATTTACGAGACTACACTGACAAAAGTTACAATCAGGTAGACGATTATCAATTTGGGGGTGGTGCAGGTATGGTATTAATGATAGAACCCATCGACAAATGTATTTCTAAGTTGAAATCAGAGCGGGAGTACGACGAGGTAATTTATATGACTCCTGATGGGGAAACCCTGAACCAGAAAATGGTCAACGGTATTTCGCTTCAAAAGAACCTAATCGTACTTTGCGGCCATTACAAAGGTGTTGACCAGCGCGTTCGAGACTTATGTATCACCAGAGAGATTTCTGTGGGCGACTATGTGCTTTCGGGAGGGGAGCTCGGTGCAGCCATTTTATGTGACGCAGTCATTCGTTTGCTACCAGGGGTTCTAAATAACGAAACATCTGCGCTAACCGATACCTTTCAAGACAACCTCTTGGCACCTCCGGTATATACAAGGCCAGCTGAATACAAAGGCATGAAAGTTCCCGATGTGCTATTGAGTGGTAATTTTCCAAAAATTGAAGAATGGCGTGAAGATCAAGCGCAAAAGCGAACCGAAAAGCTTCGCCCAGACCTATTGGAATAAATTTTCACCCAAAAATACCCTTAAAAAATCATCGGAAATTCCTTGTGCATTATAATTTATAACTTATTTTTGCACTCGATTTGCTCAACCTCTGACGAGAATCGTGAATGTTGATTGAACTTTTATAGATAAATCAAATCCATGGAATCATTAATCCAGTTTGTAGAAAGCGAATTTGTTGCTAAAAAAGAATTTCCAAAATTTTCGTCAGGTGACACCATCACCGTTTACTACGAAATTAAAGAAGGCGAAAAAACACGTACTCAGTTTTTTAAAGGAGTAGTTATACAAAGAAGAGGCTCAGGCGCGACCGAAACTTTTACAATTCGCAAAATGTCAGGTACTGTAGGTGTTGAACGTATTTTCCCCATAAATATGCCAGCGCTACAGAAAATTGAAATAAACAAAAAAGGTAAGGTACGTAGATCTCGTATTTATTACTTTAGAGGGCTTACTGGTAAGAAAGCTAGAATCAAAGAAGTTCGTAAATAACGAACAACCGAATATAACAGATAACCCATCTTTTGAAATTTCAGGAGATGGGTTTTTGTTTATACACAATTGTTGATAACCATTGTTTATACAATGTTGATTATTAGAGTGTTAAAATTCCTAAGGCAATATATTTATTTTGTATATTGAGGTATGATTAGAAAATGATGTCAGGATTGGCATTGTGGGAAGATCATTATAGAGTTTACGTTCTTTATATTGTGATTTAGTTTTAGATAAAATACAGTTGTAACCTAGTTACTTTTGAGATTTTAGAAGAAACGAGCATAAAACCAAAAGGCTGTCGCTTTTTGAATGTTTTGTGTGGATGAACTATTTGTAATAGCAAAACCTCGGTGGGGCTATTAGAAAAAAACATTAAGATTACGAGAAGAAATATGAAACTGTAACTTGGTTTGATAATTGAGCGCAGTAGCCTATTTCAAACGTTGAAAAAGCGACGCAAATGCAATCAATGGTTGCGGTTTTGTTGCAAGACAAAACAACAAGTTTGTAAACTTTTTCTAAAAACCCATGTCAATGTACTTGTACAATGATATGGGTTTTGTCATTTGTAGCATTCTCTTTCCTTTCACAAAAGATTCGTTCCATACCGCTTTCAATAGCCCACAGAAATTGTATCTTTGCCACGCTTAAAATTAAACCAAGATTTCAAATGCCTAAAATTCTTTATACAAAGACTGATGAAGCTCCGGCTTTGGCGACGCAGTCCTTCTTACCTATCGTAAAAGCGTTTACAAAAACTTCGGGAATAGCAATCGAAACAAAGGATATCTCTTTGGCGACCAGAATCATCTCTACCTTTCCTGATTTTCTAAAGGAAGATCAAAGAGCTACCAATGATTTGATGGAACTAGGCGAAATGGCTAAAAATCCAGATGCTAATATTATAAAGCTTCCAAACATAAGCGCCTCCATACCTCAATTAAAAGAGGCTATTGAAGAATTACAGGAAAAAGGGTACGACTTACCCCATTATCCTGACGAACCCGCAAATGAAGCGGAAAAAGAAATCAAAGCCCGTTACGACAAGATTAAAGGTAGCGCTGTAAACCCAGTGCTACGAGAAGGAAACTCAGATAGAAGAGCGCCTAGAGCCGTTAAAAATTATGCAAAAAAGAATCCGCATACCATGGGGGCATGGCGTTCAGATTCTAAAACACATGTGGCCACCATGACGTCTGGAGACTTTAGAGCTAACGAGAAATCGGTTACCGTTTCTAACGCTACAGACATCCGCATAGAACTGGTGCAAAGTAATGGCGAGCTCACCGTATTAAGAGAGAAGGTTGCCCTTTTAGCAGGTGAAATTATAGATGCAACTGTTATGAGTAAAAAGGCGTTGGTTGCATTTTTGCAAGAGCAAGTTGCCGATGCCCGAACCAGCGGAGTTCTGTTTTCGCTGCACATGAAAGCCACCATGATGAAAGTTTCGGACCCCATTATATTTGGTCATGCCATGGAAGCGTATTTTGCCGCGGTTTTTGACAAGCATGGAGCTACACTAGAAGCTATGGGTATCAACCCGAACAACGGACTTGAAAATCTCTTAGATAAACTACAGGAGCTTCCGGAAGCTAAAAAAGCTGAAATTGAGGCTGACATTAAAAATGCAATTGCAGACGGACCAGCTCTGGCAATGGTTAACTCCGACAAAGGCATCACCAATTTGCATGTACCAAGTGATATCATAATCGATGCTTCTATGCCGGCCATGATTCGCAATTCTGGTCAAATGTGGAATGCAGAAGGTAAACCGCAAGATACTAAGGCCGTAATTCCTGACAGTAGTTATGCCGGTATTTATACCGCTACTATTGACTTTTGTAAAAAGCACGGAGCGTTTGACCCTACTACCATGGGCACTGTTCCCAATGTTGGGCTAATGGCTCAAAAAGCTGAAGAATATGGGTCTCACGATAAAACTTTTGAAATTGCTTCTGCAGGAACGGTTCGTGTGATCGACGCTTCAGGAAATACCCTCATCGAGCATACCGTAGCGCAAGGAGATATTTGGAGAATGTGTCAAGTAAAAGATGCTCCAATCAAAGACTGGGTAAAACTAGCCGTGTCAAGAGCAAGAGCTTCTCAAACTCCGGCTGTTTTCTGGTTAGATGAAGACAGAGCCCATGATTTCGAGTTGATTAAAAAGGTAAACGCATATCTACCTACCCATGATACTACTGGCCTCGACCTTCGCATCTTATCCCCTATCAAAGCAACGGAGTTCACCTTAGAAAGAATAAAAGATGGGAAGGACACTATTTCAGTATCAGGAAATGTTTTACGTGATTATCTGACCGATTTGTTCCCCATACTTGAAGTAGGAACCAGTGCAAAAATGCTTTCGATAGTTCCTTTAATGAACGGGGGTGGTTTGTTTGAAACTGGCGCTGGTGGTTCAGCTCCAAAACATGTGGAACAGTTTGTAGAAGAAGGTCATTTGCGTTGGGATTCGCTTGGAGAGTTTTTAGCCTTAGGCGTTTCCTTAGAGTTTTTCGGAGAAAAGTACGATAATCAAAAAGCAAAGGTGCTTGGCGATGCTTTAGATGGAGCAACAGAAAAGTTTTTGCTAAACGACAAATCTCCCTCAAGAAAAGTGGGAGAACTAGATACACGAGGCAGCCACTTTTATCTAGCCTTGTACTGGGCAGAGGCATTAGCAATACAGGATATCGATGCCGAGTTAAAGGCCATATTCAGTGAAATTTCGAAGGAAATGCAACAGAAAGAAAATGAAATTGTCGCAGAGTTGATCAACGCCCAAGGTCAGTCACAAGAATTAGGTGGCTATTACAAACCCGATGCCTCTTTGGCTTCAAAAGCCATGCGGCCTAGCGCAACCCTAAATACTATTTTGCAAAATATATAAGTATCTTCCATAGTATTACAATGGCCTTTATTCTTCCGAATAGAGGCCTTTTTGCTTTAAATTATTGTTAATGCCTTCTTATCAAAGTGTTTTCTGTTTATTTTTATGAAAAATTGCTTGAATGATCCAACGTACCAGTTTCCTCTTATTTCTCATCGTTTGTAGTTTTTCCTTTTTATCCTTTGCACAACAAAAATATACGCTCAGCGGAACCATTTCCGAAGCGGCGAGCAATGAAACTTTAATTGGAGTAACCATCGCCGTGCCTGAGTTACAAACTGGGGTTACAACCAATGAATATGGTTTTTACTCCATTACCCTACCCGAAGGTGAATACCGAATTTTAGTCAACTATCTGGGGTTTAAAGATGTGGTTCAAACTATTTCCCTGAACCAAAATCAAAAAATTAATTTCCAATTGGTAGAAGAAGCAGAACAATTGGAAGAAGTGATAGTTACCGAGGATATTGAGAAAATGGATATTCGCACTCCCCAAATGAGTGTGAATACGATGTCTGTAGAGACCATAAAGAAAATCCCCGTTATTCTAGGGGAAGCAGACGTAATAAAATCCATTTTACTGCTTCCAGGGGTTACAAATGCCGGTGAGGGAGCCTCAGGTTTCAATGTTCGTGGTGGCGCTGTCGATCAAAATCTCATTCTTTTAGACGAGGCCATTATTTTTAATTCTTCACATTTATTCGGGTTCTTTTCAGTTTTTAATCCCGATGCCATCAAAGATATCAAACTGTATAAAGGCGGTATTCCTGCGCGCTATGGGGGTCGGGTGTCATCGGTATTGGATATTTTTCAAAAAGAAGGTAATAGTAAAGAACTAAAAGTAAACGGAGGAATTGGCGCAGTAGCTAGTCGCCTGTTGGTGGAGGGTCCTCTTATTAAAGATAAAGCGGCATTTTTAGTTGGCGGAAGAGGCTCTTACGCGCACTTATTTCTTCCCCTTTTCAATCAAGACAATACAGCATATTTCTATGATTTAAACACGAAGTTAAACTACAATATCAACGACAAAAACAGCATTTACTTGTCGGGTTATTTTGGTCGTGATGTTTTTGGAATAAATGATAGCTTTGTAAATACCTATGGGAATTCCGTGGGCAATTTTCGTTGGAACCACTTGTTTTCAGATAAATTATTTTCGAATCTATCATTAATCTATTCCGATTATTACTACGGGCTAAAGCTAGATTTCGTTGGCTTTGATTGGAATTCTGGGATCCAGAATTTCAATGTAAAATATGACCTAAAACATTATTTAAGCGACAAACTTCAAGTTAATTATGGGGTTAATAATATCTATTACAGTTTCAATCCTGGAAAAATTGCTCCAAGTAATGCTGAATCGGGTATTGTCGAAGATCAGCTTACGAAAAAGTATGCCAACGAGTTTGCAGCCTACATTGACGTGGAGCATGACATTACCAAAAACTTAAGCCTGGGCTATGGTGTTCGTTTTAGCAATTTCATTCGATTGGGGCAAGACGAGTTGAATATTTATGAAAATGACAATCCTGTTATTTTTGATCCTTTTCTGTTGGTCTATCAAGAAGCGGAACCTATTGAAACGGTTAATACCCGGGGGGGTGGAAATTTAGCCACATTCAATAATTTTGAACCAAGGGCTTCGCTTTCGTACACCTTTAACAATAACAGTTCGGTCAAAGCGAGTTATACCAGACTGGCACAATACCTACACTTGCTATCAAATACGAGCTCCCCTACTCCTTTAGATGTTTGGACGCCTAGTGGTCCGTTCACAAAGCCACAGCTATTAGATCAATACGCTTTAGGCTTCTTTAAGAATATCAAAGATGGTGACTATTCTCTCGAAACGGAGGTGTTTTACAAGGATATTCAAAACCGAATCGATTATATCGATGGCGCCAATTTGATTGCAAATGATGCCATAGAAACCGTTATTTTGAATGGAGAAGCCAGGGCCTACGGATTAGAGCTGCTTTTACGAAAGAATGAAGGAAAATTTCAAGGCTGGCTTGCTTACACGCTTTCAAGATCGGAACAGCGTACCCCTGGCAGAATCTCAACCGTCGACAATGGAAGGTCGAATTTAGAAACAGGAATAAATTTTGGCAATTGGTACAGTACACCTTACGACAAAACTCATGATATTTCAATGTTTGCCAGCTATGACTTAAACGAAAAATGGGACTTCAATACCAATTTTGTGTATCAGACAGGGCAACCCACAAATTATCCTGTGGGGCAATTTGAGTTTCAAGGACTAACCGTTCCATACTACGGTTTGAGAAATACCGAACGCCTTCCCGATTATCATCGCATCGATGTTTCTGCAACGCTTACCCCCAGAAAAAACAAGAAGCGTAAACTTCAGGCGGAATGGGTTTTTAGTATCTACAATTTGTACTCGCGACGAAATGCTGCTTCTATCAATTTTAGAAGAAATGTAGATACCGGAGTGAATGAGGCCGTACGAACTTCAATATTCGGCATTGTACCAGCAGTAACCTATAACTTTAAATTTTAGTCAGATGAAGAAAATGTTTTGTACACTGTTCATAGCACTAATCTTGTCGGGTTGCGAAGATGTTATTGAAGTAGAGGTGCCACAAACTCCCCCGCGCCTATCGATAGACGGTTTGGTGCGCCTTGACGCTAGTCAAGCCACTACAACGGTGCAAATAAGAGCAAGTCTTACAAGCTCCTTTTTTGATGATGTCACTCCCGCTGAACTTAGCCGTATATCAATAATAAACCCTGATTACGTAACGACTTCACCGCTCGACTCCCAAGCTTTAGGACTGGTTGAAGTAGCCCCCGGTGTTTACCAAGGAACGAAAACTACTATTTTTTTTACTGAGGGAGAATTGCAACTGGCCATCGAGCATGAGGGCCAACGTTATTTGGCTTTGACACGTTTTGTACCTTCCTCACCCATTGTAAGTTTAGAGCAGGGCGATGGCACATTATTCTCTGGTGATGAGACCGAAGTAGAAGTGACATTTACAGATGATGCTGATCGTGAGGATTTTTACCTGGTTGACCTTGATTTTGGCGATTATTTGGTTACAGAAGACGAGTTCTACAACGGACAAACCTTTAAATTTTCTTATTTCTACGATGATGGTGTAACACCAGGACGAGAAATAAACATTAGTTTACTCGGGGTTGACGAATCTTTTTACAACTATATGAACCAATTGATAGTGCAAGCAGGAGGAGATCAAGGTCCTTTTCAGACCCCTTCGGCAACCGTGAGGGGAAACATAATCAATATCACCGAAATCGATAATATCAATTCTTTTGATAATGTTGAAAACGCTGATAATTTTGCTTTGGGTTATTTTGCCGTTTGCCAAACTTTTACGGAGACTATCGTGATTGAGTAAGCCTTATTTTCGTAAAAATTGTTCAACAGCGTTTTCAACCAGTATTGCTGCATTTTCCAAGCTATATGCTAGCGGTTGAGAACGATCTTTGATTTCCATTACGGTGAGAAGATCAAACTGTTCAAGCGTTTTTTTATCCAAATCCAATTGGCCACATACCGCAAGAACCGGTATCTCGAAACGTTTACTTAAATCTATGACGCCCGTAATAAGCTTACCATGAAGTGTTTGATGATCAAATTTCCCTTCCCCTGTTATAATATAGTCGAAATCATTTTCTGCTAGCAGTTCTTCAACTCTTGATACCCTTAAGACAAAATCGATTCCAGAAACAAAGGCTGCATCGCAGAATACTTTAAGTCCGTAGGCAGTTCCGCCCGCTGCTCCAGCACCTAAAAGTTTTGCCGCATCCTTCTTGGTCTGCAGTTTAACCAGATTAGCCAAGTCTTCCATACCGCAGTCTAATTCTTTCATTTCTTGACTACCTGCCCCTTTTTGCTTTGCATAGGTATAGGCCGCTCCTTCAGGCCCATACAAAGGGTTATCGACATCATTTACCGCATAAAAGGAGATCCCTTTTAACGACAAACTAGTACTAGCCTTATGAATAGACTTAACTTTAGAAAGACTTCTTCCAACCGGGGCAAGTTGGTCACCATTACTATCTAAAAAATAATACCCCAAGGCCTCAGCAATTCCCAAACCGGCATCGTTCGTAGCACTACCTCCCAATCCGACATAAATAGCGGTACTCCCTTTTGCAATAGCATCTTTGATTTGCAAGCCGGTGCCAAAAGTAGACGATTGCATCACATCTTTATGCCCATTTTTTAGAAGTGTTAGGCCCGATGCTCTTGCCAGTTCAATATATGCAGAATTCGTTTTGGCGTTGTACAGGTAATCTGCTTTAATTGCATTTCCGAGAGCGTCAACGGTATCGACAGTGATCACCTCGCAATTTACATTGGCTGCAATACACTCTAAAAATCCCTCGCCACCATCAGATGCTTGCACGGCATGAACATGCGTTTTCGGAAATACTCGCAACACACCCCTAGAGATTGATTCGATAACTTCTCTGGCTGTCAAAGAGCCCTTGAATTTATCAGGAATCAATAATACTTTCATGGTTATCTCCTTTGCTAGCGGTTCTTGATTTTAAATATACGCTTAAATGCCTACTTTTAACACCCAAGATAAACCAAATATGAAAACTGATAAAGAATTGCTAATCAAGGGAATAAAACACATTGCATATACCATTGCCTTGATGTTTAGCGCCCCGGTAGTGCTCTATCAGGCCTTTAAAAATGAAGGGCATGCTTTCTTTTGGCCGGTGGTTGTAGTCGGATTCGTTCTGGCCATACTAGCCATAGGTATGGGATTTTACAGTATTAAGCTCATGATGGATGCGCTTTTTAGTAAGGGTAATAAATGATTGCATTATTTCTGCTTCTTCTCGCCAACATTTCCCCATTTATCATTTAGCGTGGCGTAATCGTAATCCAAGACCGACTTTTGGCGGTCTAGGCGATAAGAAGCAAAAGCGCGTTGCAGTACATCTTCAATGATATAGTCTTCATGTACATTTTCAGGATCAAACTCTTCTTTTAAAGTAATCTTAAACATTTTAGCGGTCGTACTATACCAGAAAGCGCGCCACCCACTGCGAAGTTCTTTAACGAGATGGAAAGCTGTAGTTCCGGTTTGCCTATGAATAAGCTTTACCAAGATCTGCCCTTCAGTTCGTGTTAATTTTTTGAGTTCTTCAGAAAACTCATCTTCAATATACTTTTGCACTTTTTTGGTATACTTCTTCCGTTTTGATCTGCGTTTGATTTTAGCGATACTATCGTTAAGTTCTACCAAACGTTCCGCGGCTAATTTGGCATACGGATATACTTTCAAAGTTTTGCGACGTAAGATGTAATACCGTAATTTCGTTTGATAATCAGGGAATTCAAGTTTGCCAAAAAGATAAACTTCATCGAGGTCAATTGAGCTTCTGAAAAGAGAATCTCCTTCAACAATAATCATCTTTTCCGCAACAGAATCTAAGGGCTGTTCCTTTATTTGAGCCCATCCGAGGAAAGTAAATAGTAAAAGTAAGCCAACAAGTATCTCTTTTTTCATATATGAAGTTAAGCGCAAAAGCCCTGCCAAAATTAACGATAAATACAGCGGCTTATTATTAATTAATTGTGAATATTGTTAACTTCGTTCCATAAACCCTTACAAATGGCAAACAAAAAGATTCTGACAAAAAAATCACTTGATTTTTTCGAAAAATACCTTAATAATGCAGCTCCCACGGGCTATGAATGGGAAGGCCAAAAAATATGGATGAACTATCTCAAGCCCTATGTCGACTCCTTTATAACAGACACGTATGGGTCGGCAGTTGGGGTAATAAATCCCGATGCCGCTTATAAGGTTGTTATCGAGGGGCATTCAGATGAAATTTCATGGTACGTAAATTATATTACCGACAACGGCTTACTCTATGTTATTCGCAACGGGGGTAGTGATCACCAAATTGCCACTTCCAAATGGGTTAATATTCATACCAAAAAAGGTATTGTAAAGGGAATCTTCGGATGGCCCGCCATTCATACAAGAAGTCGCGTCAAAGAAGAACCTCCAAAACCAGATAATATTTGCATTGATATAGGAGCAAAAGATAAAAAAGAGGTTGAAAAAATGGGTGTTCATGTGGGTTGTGTCATTACTTACCCAGACGAGTTCCAAATCTTAAATAAGAATAAATTTGTCTGCCGTGCTATTGACAATAGGGCTGGTGGATTTATGATTGCCGAAGTAGCGCGCCTGTTGCACCAGAACAAAAAGAAACTCCCTTTCGGATTGTACATTACCAATTCGGTACAGGAAGAAATTGGACTTCGCGGAGCAGAAATGATTACCCAAACCATTAAACCGAATGTAGCTATCATCACTGATGTCTGTCATGATACCACCACGCCAATGATCGATAAAAAGAAACAAGGTCATACTGAAATTGGCGCAGGACCTGTAATTTCTTATGCCCCGGCAGTACAGAATAAATTGCGTGAACGCATCATCGAAACTGCCGAAGCAAACGATATACCTTTTCAACGTATGGCCGCATCTCGTTCTACGGGTACCGATACCGATGCCTTTGCATACAGCAATGGCGGTGTAGCTTCAGCTTTGATATCCTTGCCGTTGCGATATATGCACACAACGGTTGAAACCGTGCACCAAGACGATGTTGAAAATGTAATTCGCCTGATGTACGAGACCGTACTTAATATAAAAGATGGAGAAACATTTAGTTACTTCGATTAGATATTAAGCCTCCAATTTCGGAGGCTTTTTTTATATGGATGAACGTATAGACATATTGGATGCCGATGGAAATTTTACCGGCAAAACAGCGATGAAATCGGAAGCACATACCATGGGCTGGTTTCATCCAACGGTTCATATTTGGTGCTACACTTCTGGTGGCAAGATCCTGTTACAACAAAGAGGTAAAGACAAAGACACCCATCCTCTACTTTGGGATGTTTCGGTTGCCGGTCATGTTGGTGCAGGGGAAACCATTGAGCGCTCCGCCTTGCGTGAAGTTAAGGAGGAAATTGGTCTAAAAATTTCGGTGGAACAACTAGAAAAAATTGGCGTTTTCAAATCCGTTCAACGGCATCAAGAAAATGTAACCGATTGTGAATTCCATCATACTTTTTTATGTGAACTGCTGGTTCCGTTAGCACATCTTAGCAAACAAGAAAGTGAAGTGGAGGCTTTGGCATTGCTACCATTATCACAATTTGCTGAGGAAACTTGGGGTATGGCCAATCTTAAAAAATATGTGCCCCATGCTACCGATTATTATGCCACGGTAATAAAGGCGATTAAAGAAAGGTTATAAGGTTTCAACAAAGTTTTTGACTTGATCAATCTTGTAGGTGTTCTGTTCGCCCTTTTTCATATCCTTTACCACAAAAGTCTTATCCTTTAACTCCTGTGCTCCTATCAATATTACATAAGGTACATTTCTACTATTCGCATACTTCATTTGCTTTTGCATTTTTGCATCTGAAGGATAGATATCAGTTCGTACCCCCGCCGCTCGCAGTTGTGTTGTTAAACGTAAGGCAGCCAAAGCTTCTTGTTCGCCAAAGTTTACGCAAAGAACATCTAACGATTGTTCAATAGTTTCTGGAAACAAACCCAATTCTTCTAAAACCAAATAAATTCGATCTAAGCCAAATGAAATACCAACGCCGCTTACATTTTTCAATCCGAAGATTCCGGTTAGGTCGTCATATCGACCCCCACCACCTATAGAACCCATCTTTACCCCTGCAGGCGCAGCTACTTCAAAAATAGCACCCGTATAGTAGTTTAACCCTCTAGCTAGCGTAACATCAACTGTAAGACGCGCCGATTGCAGACCTAATTCTTCCACGGAGGCTACAATGAATTTTAACTCTTCAACACCCTTGCTTCCGACTTCCGAGGAAGCCAAAAGTTTTTCAAGAATTTGTAGCTGTTCCATACTGCTACCCTGTAAGGAAAACAGCGGACTCGCCTTTTCAATCGATTCTTGAGAAATTCCTTTTTCGAGCATCTCGTTTTTTACACCTGCTACACCAATTTTATCTAGTTTATCAAGGGCAACGGTAAAATTGATTAAATTGTTTTGGGCACCGATAACTTCAGTAATACCCGCCAGGATTTTTCTGTTATTCAATTTAATAGTGACACCTGCCAATTTCAAATCAGTGAAAACCCCATCGTACAACTGAATTAACTCTACTTCTTGTAGCAATGAAGTTGCTCCCACTACATCAGCATCACATTGGTAAAACTCGCGAAAACGTCCTTTTTGTGGACGGTCAGCACGCCATACAGCCTGTATTTGGTAACGTTTAAAGGGAAAGTCAATATCGTTTTGATGCATGACCACATAGCGCGCAAAAGGCACCGTTAAATCATAGCGTAGTGCTTTTTCTGTAATCTTAGGAGCCAAAGAACTTGACCTTTTTGAACTATAGGTAACATCATCTACCTTACTAATAAAATCACCAGAATTTAATATTTTAAAGATCAAACGGTCACCTTCATCACCGTACTTCCCAAGCAAGGTTTCCGAATTCTCAAAAGAAGGGGTCTCAATAGGCTGAAAGCCAAAAGTCTGAAAATGCTTCTTGACAATATCAAAAATGTAGTTGCGCTTGCTGACTTCGGCAGGAGAGAAGTCTCTGGTACCTTTAGGTATAGATGGTTTTTGTGCCATTTGGTGTTTTAGTTCTTCTGCAAATATAAATGTTTGACTGAGCTTAGCAATGTATAGAAAGTGAAAGTCAACTATCGCTATTTAACTTCAATCATTGATTCAAACCATTTGTACAAATCTCCCTTAGTAATTACAGCTCCCTGCTCTATCAGTTTGAACTTATCTAAGTTTTCTTCTACATATGCTTTCGATGCCGTTAGGTATTCCACAAAATCAGATTGCCAATTTTTCTTAAACCAGTCAAAGCCAATTTTTGTAGTCAAATCAATATCAGGATTCATAACCTTTACGGAAATCAGTTTCATTTCTTTTTTAGCACAATGAAATAAATGCATATGCTGCCCTGAAACATTCTCAAGATAATTCACTTTGGTTAAAACACCTTCCCAAATCAAATCACTAAAAACATCTACTTCATCCTCAGCCACCATGGGTTTTTCTTCCTTCAGGTTTTTCCATTCTTCACCCGTGATGGATTGTGTTGCTAAAAAATTTACAAACTCGGGTTGAAGCTCCTCTAGCTGTTGTTGTGTAAGTCTCCTATACTTCATGCTGCAAAAATAAAAAGGCTGCGCCTTATGCACAGCCTTTTTGCCAGATAATTATTTGAATTAGTTAAAGATATAGCGCACACCTACTTGTGCTCTCCATCGCGATAAGATACTTGTATTTGAAACAAAAGTATCGCTAAGGTTCGCATCGAAAGAATAGGTAGGCACATTATTCTCATCAACGGTAACACCCAAAAGCTGGTTAAATGCCGGTTGTTCGATCACCCCCCACTTTGAATTGATCAAGTTGCCAATATTTAGTATATCAACGCTCAACTGAAACTTGTTTTTGTCAATGACTTTGATGTCTTGTAATACTTTCACATCCCAGCTACTTCTCCATGGTGCAACGGCAGCATACCTTTCAGCATACTGCCCTCTTCTTCCACTTAGATAATCATCTTGCTGAATAAAAGATTCGAAAGCTTCCGCCTGTCCGGCGCCACTAAAGTTCATTTGACTAATCTCTCCAGCCGTTGGAATATATAGCAAGTCGTTAATGCTCGAACCGTCGTTATTGATATCACCGCCATAGATATAATTAAATCTTCCACCCTGAGCGTATTCAAAGAAGGTAGATACAGTGGTTCCTGTTTTAAAAGCTTTTGACACGACGCCAATGAATCTATGCGTATCGCCATAGCGAGAAAAAGAAAGAACATCGGTATTTGCATTACCCACAACCGCATTACCAGCAAAAGCATCTCCGGTAATTTCGGCATCAACTGAATTCACCTCCTTAGAATTTAAAAAGTTATAGGCCAACATACCATAAAGACCATTATCCCATGTTTTTTCGGCTTTTACCGACGCGTTGAAAATACGCCCTTGGTCTGAGTTGGTAAATACATAGGCATTGGTCGGACCCCCAAATATCTGAGACTTATCGTCATTGGTATAGCGAGGTCGGTTGTCGACACCGCTCAAGGTAGCTCCAGGAGAATTTAGTCCCCAGTTTTGCACATGTGCCGCATTGATGTCTTTGGTGTAGGAAACATCAGCTGTAAGAATCACGTTATTTTCAAATCGCTTATCAACGCCTAGGTTGGTACGCCAAACTTGGGGCCACTGAAAATCAGGATCTACAAGCTGATAGAAGAAAAAGTCTACGCCTTGTACCTGATTACCCAACCAAACAAAAGGAAAACGACCAGTAAACAGACCAGACCCACCCCTTAATTGAAGGGTTTTATCGCCTTTTATATCCCAATTAAAACCAACTCTTGGAGAAACCAACCATTTGGTCGAAGGCAGCTGTTCTGAATCTAAGAAAATAGAGGCATCAGTTTCAGGGTCAAAGTATTCAATAGAGGGTATATACGTGCCCATATCACCGCCTTTACGAGCAATGTTTTCGGCTATCTTTCTTCTTGTATCAAAATATAAAGGTCTATCAAACCGAACACCGTAGGTTAATTTAAAATCATCAGTTGCATTCCATTCATCTTGTAGGTAGAAAGACATTTGCCCTACATTTGTTTCTGCCAATGACCATCCTCCAGGGTTACCTGTGCCATTTGCTTCTAAGGAATTGCTCGCCGCTATAGCGTCGTTAAAAGCCGATTGTAAAGCGCCTGAGCTTGCAAAATCTGGAAAATCGGTAATCGTAGTTGTTGGGAAGAAAACTCCTTGCGCCCCATAAGCACCAAGGTTAAAGGAATTGTCAAATTGAAATTTTTCAAAAGAGAAACCAATGGTATAGGTATGATTTCCTTTAAAAATGTTCATATTGTTGGTTAACTGAAACACCTTCTGATCTAAGCGGTTGTTTATCGAGAACGGCTCATGCCCTGCAATGATATAACTCGAAGTGCCAGAAGCATCAAGTATTTGTATACTTGGTGCCGGCGTAGAAAACGGATTTCTAAAATCGTCAAAGTGGGTATAGCCCACCTGTAGTTTGTTCGTTATATTGTCTTGTAGTGTAGAGTTCAACTCGAGCTGTACCGAATTGATGTTATTGTTTATTTCATACCCTGCATTTTGAAATTGAAGCACTGAGGTATCAGGGCCTCTAAATGCAATGGCGTTTCTGTTCGCCGGCTTTCCTTTTGAAGCACTTAAGAAATTATAAATAACGGCCAATCTATTTCTGTCGTTGATATTCCAGTCTAATTTTATAATCCCCTTGGTCGATTCTTGGTCGAAATTAAAACCTTCGTAGGCTCCAGGGTTATAAAAAATAGAGTTGCCTTGCGCATCTTGACCAACCACGACCTGACGCAGAAGATTGTCGACCAATTCAAAATCAGAAGCCAAAACCCTACTTTCATTAGCGGCTCCACTACCCCTATTGGGTACAAATCCGTCAGTTCCTAGTTCTGTTAAATCATCTTTTTCAAAATTCACAAAGAAGAAAAGCTTGTCTTTCACTATAGGTCCGCCGATACTTAGGCCGTATTGTGTTTGCTCTAAACCGGTTTTAAAAATATCGTCCCCGTCTATTTTTCCTCCAGTAAGGTCATCATTTCTGAAAAATCCGTAAACCGTTCCGTAAAATTCATTTGTTCCACTCTTGGTAACCGCATTTACAGAGGCTCCGGTAAACCCAGATTGTGTAACATCGTATGGCGCATTGGAAACTTGAATCTGGTCAATAGCATCTAAAGAAACCGGTTGTGCACTGGTTTGCCCGCCAGGGGTGGCAGCATCAAGTCCGAACGGGTTATTGAAAATCGCCCCATCTAACGAAAAGTTATTGTATTGGTCATTTCTACCGCCAAAAGAACCATTGCTACTTGATGAGGGTTCTAAACGGGTAAAGTCGCTCTGAGAACGAGAAATGGTTGGCAACCGAGTTAGCTCTCTTCGCCCCACACTAGTTTCAGACCCCGTACGATCGCTTCCGAAGGTACCACCGCGGTCAGATACGACCACTACTTCATCTAGGGCCTGACTTTCAGTAAGTAAATTAGCATCTAAATTGAAAGTTTTACCTAAGGAAAGAAAAATGGCACCCTGTTTTTGTTCTTTAAAACCCACATAGGAAATGGTGACCTCATACGGTCCACCAACACGGAGATTGAGCAGGTTGAAGCGTCCATCTTCATTTGTAATGGCACCGTATTTAGTGCCTGTTGGAGTATGAACTGCGATTACATTTGCTCCCAATAAGGGGGCGTTCTGGTCATCGGTAACAGTACCTCTAATATTCGAGGTAGTTACCTGAGCAACTGCCGAGAAAAAAGCAAAAAACAGTGCTGCAGTAAGTAGTGATTTCTTGTACATAGATTAATGAATTTGAGTTTATGAGCAAATTTAGCGCAAAAAAAAAGAGCCATGCATGCATAGCTCTTTCAAGTTATTAGTCTTTATTAACCCAGTGTTAATATCTACTTTTTCTCGGCAACCACTTCAAATGGAAATTCAACAACAACGTCTCTGTGCAAACGTATTTGCGCGTTACAAGGCCCTGTTCTCTTAACCGTTCCTCCGTTGATACTGATGTACTTCTTATCGATTTGATGACCTTCTTTATCAAGGGCTGCTGCCAAATCAATAGTCGTAACCGATCCGAATAATTTGTCTCCAGCTCCAGTCTTTGCAGCTATTTTAACCTCCAAAGCTTTTAAGGCCTCAGCAGTTTTGTTAGCAGCCTCTACCACCTTCTTCTCTTTATGGGCCTTTTGCTTTAAATTTTCGGCCAAAACTTTCTTTGCTGAAGGAGTTGCCATTGAAGCAAGTCCTTGAGGAATCAAGTAGTTTCTTCCGTAGCCGTTCTTAACGTTAACCAAATCGTCTTTAAACCCTAGGTTTTCAACGTCTGCTTTTAATATAAGTTCCATGGTTTCGTCTCTTTTATTTTAATAAATCACCTACGTAAGGCATTAATGCAATGTGACGTGCTCGCTTAACGGCTTGAGCCACTTTTCTTTGGTATTTCAATGAAGTACCTGTAAGTCTTCTAGGAAGTAATTTACCTTGATCGTTTACCAACATCATTAAGAAATCTGCATCTTTATAATCAATATACTTGATACCGTTTTTCTTGAAACGACAATACTTCTTTTTGGTGTTGGTTTCAATATTAAGCGGAGTTAAATATCGAATTTCTCCGTCCTTCTTACCTTTTGCTTGTTGTTCTATTGATGCCATAGTACTTACGCTTTTGCTGTTTTTAACCTTGTTCTTCTTTTTTCTGCCCACGCTACAGCGTGTTTATCTAATTTTACCGTAAGAAAACGCATAACACGCTCATCTCGACCAAATTCTTGCTCATAGGGAGTAAGAATTTCACCTGGTGCGGTAAATTCGAACAAGTGGTAAAAACCACTCTTTTTGTGTTGTATGGCATAGGCTAATTTCTTTAGCCCCCAATTCTCTTTGGCCACCATTTTGGCGCCATTCTTAATTAAGAAATCTTCGAATTTCTTAACTGTTTCCGCAATCTGAGTATCAGAAAGCACGGGATTCAAAATGAAAACAGTTTCGTAATGGTTCATATTATATTTGTTTTAAGGAGTGCAAAAATAAGAATATTTACTACATGCCACAAGAAAACGCAAAAATCTTCGTTATAACAAGGT
Organism: Maribacter sp.; assembly: GCF_039974175.1. Taxonomy (GTDB): domain Bacteria; phylum Bacteroidota; class Bacteroidia; order Flavobacteriales; family Flavobacteriaceae; genus Maribacter_C. The sequence continues at coordinate 381,887 of NZ_JBDWJN010000010.1, read as the reverse complement.
AACAGTAAAATCGAACTTAACCCAAATCTTAACCTATGGTCATTTACAATCTACACAGGAAACCCTACAATGTTTACAACTTTTGTTGTACTTCAGCGGGTTTTTTTAGTAATTTGTCGATGATTTAACCCCACAAATCAACCCATTTATGAAATTACGTAGTATTATCGTAGACGATTCATCTATGCAGCGGATGGCAGTTGCCAAATTGGTCAACAATCATCCGAATTTAGCTATGGTGGCCGAATACAGCAACGCAATCGAGGCTAAGAATGGTATTAAAAACAACGAAATTGACTTAATCTTTTTAGATGTTGAGATGCCTATCATCAACGGATTTGACCTACTCGAGTCCCTAGAAAACAGTCCTCAGGTAATTTTGATTACCGGAAAACCCGATTATGCCCTTAAAGCGTTTGACTATGACGTGACAGATTATTTACACAAGCCAATCACTATGGCTCGTTTTGATGCCTCTGTTAGACGTGCCGTAGCCAAATACGAACAGGCGAATCGTGTACATGAAGACGAAGAGCATATCTTCGTAAAGAGTAACCTGAAGAAAAGAAAGGTTATTTTAAACGATATTAAATGGATAGAGGCCCTTGGAGACTATATCAAATTAGTTACAGATGAAGCCAATATCGTAATTTTATCAACAATGAAATCTTTCGAAAAACAATTGCCGGAAGAGAAGTTTTTAAGAATACACAAATCCTACATTGTGAACCTTGAAAAAGTTGAGAAATTCAATAGTAAAAATGTTGAAGTAAGTGGAAGATCTATTCCATTGAGTAGAAACAAAAAGACCGAATTAGCAGAAGCGCTAAGCAACGTCTAGATTTCAACCACATAGTATTTCTAAAGAAAACCGATAATCGTAAGAATATCGGTTTCTTTTTTTATATATGGTCTACATTGTAAATTACCCTAACGCTACGATAATATGCTATCGCTTTGAACGATTTTTCAATTCGTTTGATGTTCCCTTTCGTTTGCCTTAACGATCTTTCTGAATCGATCTTTACCAAAACATTTTTTAAATACTGATTGCGTATTCGGGCCACCGGTGGAAACTCCGGCCCTAGAACACTACCCCCAAAAGCATTTCTCAAGGCCTTTGAAAACCAGGCTGCAGCTTCATTTAATTTATTGTACTCCTTGTGTTTAAAAGTGATTTTGATAATGCGATTTACTGGAGGGTATTTGTATTGTTCACGTTCAAAAACCTGCTCCTTAAACATTTCTTCATAATTGTTTGTGGAAACCTGTTGCAGAATCTGATGATGCGGATTATAGCTTTGAATGATCACCTTACCTCTTTTCTTGGTTCGCCCTGCCCTGCCGGCTACCTGTGTCAATAATTGAAAACTTCTTTCATGTGCTCGATAATCGGGAAAGTTGAGTAAGGAATCTGCATTCATGATACCCACCAGGTTTACATTTCTAAAATCTAGGCCTTTGGTAAGCATTTGGGTACCGACTAAAATATCCAATTCTTGCTGCTCAAAAGCCGTAATTATCCTTTCATATCCATGCTTGCCGCGGGTAGTATCTAAATCCATTCGCCCTACTTTCGCATCAGGAAACAGCCCACCTAGTTCGTGTTCTACTTGTTCGGTTCCGAATCCTTTTGTATCTAAAGTGCTACTACCGCAGGCTTGGCAACTTTCCTGCAAAGCCATGTGGTAGCCGCAATAATGACAGCGCAGCTCTTTTTTATATTGGTGATAGGTCAAACTTACATCACAATTAGGGCATTGTGGTGAATGACCACAGCTAGTACATTCAACAATGGGGGCATAGCCCCTTCGATTCTGAAACAAAATTACTTGCTCACCAAGCACTAAAGTCGCAGTGATTTCTTCCAACAGCCGCTCTGAAAAATGCCCTTTCATTCGACGTTTACGAGACTGTTCTTTGATATCGACGATCTCTATATCGGGCATCAGAACATTGCCGTAACGCCTGGTGATATTGGCATAGCCATATTTACCAGTCTTCGCATTATTAAAAGTCTCAATGCTAGGCGTTGCGGAGCCCAAAAGAATATTTGCACCATGCAAGCGGGCCAAAACAATTGCCGCATCTCGGGCATGATATCTCGGTGCCGGGTCGAATTGTTTAAAAGAACCTTCGTGTTCCTCATCAACGAGTATCAATCCTAATGCTGAGAAGGGCAAAAATAATGATGAACGAGCCCCTATAACAATTTGTGCTTTTGGTTTTCGCGCAACCACATTGTTCCAAACCTCTACTCTTTCCTGCACATTATATTTAGAATGATAAACCGCTACTTTTTCACCAAAATACGTTTGCAATCTTCCTATCAATTGGGTAGTCAAAGCAATTTCAGGAAGTAAATACAAAGCTTGTTTGCCAGTTTGAATACACGCCTCAATTAGTTTTACATATACTTCCGTCTTTCCAGAAGAAGTCACACCTTGAAGCAAAGTGGTCTTATTTGCTTTAAACGCTTCTTCAATATCTTTGAAGGCACTTTCTTGATAGGTGTTAAGCGATTTTAAATCGGCATTCTCATCACTTCCTTCATACACTACTCTATCTCTTCGAATGTTATATTCTTCTAGTATATGTTTGTCGATCAAGGCCTTGATAACAGCCCTTGAACCGCCACTTATGGCCTCTAATTCAGAAATCTTAATGGGTTTCTTAGTAGTGGCCTGTAACTGAAATAGCGATAAGATAACCTGACTTTGCTTTGGAGCTCTAGTAAGTGATTCTAAAAGCTTTTCCAGATTTTCCTCCGCTTGGTAGGCTCTTCCGAGTTTGACATAACGTACCAATTTGGGTTTGTACTGCTCGTATAGTTCTTCCTTTAAAAGGATAACCTTCTTTTCAATCAATCGGTTCAAAACCGGTAAAACATGCTTTCGGTCAACAATAGCAGCAACCTCATGAACTTTAAGAATGGCCTGATGCTGCAAGGCTTCAAAAATTAGAAACTCGTCATCTTTTAAGTCCATTTCATTGACTTCGGCTTTTTCGTTCTTTAATATCAAGGTCTCGCTTTCCAATAAGAAAGCACTTGGTAACGCAGATCGAAAAACTTCTCCAAGGGTACACATATAGTAATCAGCTATCCATTGCCAATGTTTCAACTGGGTTTCATTTACAATAGGAAAATCATCTAATATTTCATGAATTTCCTTCGCCTCGTATACCTCCGGCGGTTTAGTATGTAAATGATGAACAAGCCCTGTGTAAATCTTAGATTTACCGAAGGGAACAGCGACGCGCATTCCAGGAAGTAAAAAATCGGCTTGTGCTGCAGTTATGGCATAGGTGAACAACTTCTCTAAGGGTATAGGCAGAATTACATTGATGAAGTTTTGCATAATACCGCACCTCCTATCTTTCGAATCGAACCCAAGTTTGGGTTCTGTATAAAAACGCCAAATAGCCTCTAACTTTCAGCTCATTTGAATTTTTCGGATTCAGCCAAATCTTGAAACGGAAGGTCATTGCCTGCTCGGGGTCAAATAAATATTTTCCCTTCCATTCATTATTTTCGTTCTTTTTCCCGCCTTTAATAATGGTCATGCCCTTCACGGGTTTGTCTTTCATTTCGCCCTCACATTTGATGCACAGCGCTTCTTCTTTGCCTTTTTCAACAATTTTTACAATTTTACCGTACATCAATCCGTCTTTCTCATAAATATCGATAATACCTTTTGGATTTCCAGTTCGATCATCAATAGTTTTCCATTTTCCAAAAACGCTTTGTGAATTCACAAAACTGGTAAAAAGTAGCACAAGAGTTAGTATTATACTATGGGGGGACTTTTTCATTTACTTTTTAAATTTTTTCTAAGTTGGTTCAAAGTAGCATTCAATTCAAAACCGAGCAGTAAGATATTCGAATTTAGCCAGATGTATACCATTAATATCAATAATCCCCCTAAAGCTCCATATAATTCGTTGTACCGGGCAAATTTTTCCACATAGACCCCAAAGAGATACGAAGTCAATAAGAACAGTAAGGCCGTCATCAATGCACCGGCAGAGAAAAATTTTGCCTGTTTCCCTTCGCGGGTGCCAAAGTAGTATAAAATGGCTGTTGTAAAATAGGAAAGAATCATAAAAAATAACACTTTACCGATTTGCACGCCGAGTATTTCTCCTTCTTCTAAAACATAGCCACCTGTGTCTGCAGCCACCTGGCTCAAATAGCCTAGCACGTACACCTGAAAATAGATAAAAGCGACAAAACCTACGATGATCAAAATCGATAGAATCAGGCCGACCATCAAGGCATAACCATATTGTTTAAAAAAGTTACGCGTCAGCTTAACATGATATGAAGTTTCGAATCCGCTAAAAATAGAGTTAACGCCATTGGCCATCAAGAAAATAGAAAGAAGAAACGATGATGATAGCAAACCACCCCGCTTCTGGTCTTTTATCTGTTGAAAAATACCTTCAAAATAATCGCCAGTTGCCGTGGGCAGAAAAGATTCCAAAAACATTGGGAATTCGCTATCAAAATCGGTATTCTCTAAGCTAAATATATCTATTATAAAGGGTACTAAAGTGACCATAAAAATCAAAAGTGGAAACAAGGCCAAAAACAAACTGAATGCGATAGAACTGGCACGTGTAGATAGCGCGCCTTCAACAATACCAAGAATGTACATTTCAATAAGGTCGTATGCAGACAAACCTTCAAAAGCAGGGAGTTTGATCTTTTTAAGTACAACAGCCAGCCAATTGATAACTGGTATTTTTGCGATACGTTCCTCGATTTCTGCCGACATCTAAACGGCTTTAAGGCTAAGATCCATATTATAAACAGAATGGGTAAGCGCGCCCGATGAAATGTAATCGACCCCACATTCTGCATACTTGCGAATGGTCTTTTCATTAATACCACCAGAAGATTCCGTTAAGCATTTGTCGCCTATTAAGGCCACTGCCTTTCTGGTATCTTCATAATTAAAATTGTCTATAAGTATGCGGTAGATGCCATCTGAATTTAGAATCTCCTCAATTTCAGTAAGACTACGGGCTTCCACAATTATTTTTAAATCACGACCGGTTTCTTTCAAATAGTTCTTGGTCTTATCGATGGCTTTGGTAATTCCCCCTGCAAAATCGATATGATTGTCCTTCAACATAATCATATCATATAAGGCAAAACGATGGTTTTCACCTCCACCTATCTTTACCGCCCATTTTTCAAGTGCTCGTAAGCCGGGTGTTGTTTTTCGGGTATCAAGGATTTTGGTATTAGTTCCTTGGAGTAAGTCAACAAAAGAATTGGTTTTAGTGGCTATAGCACTCATGCGTTGCATGGCGTTTAAAACCAAGCGTTCGGCTTTTAGAATGCTTTGAGAGCTTCCAGTTACGTAAAAGGCGATGTCTCCATATTTTACAGCAGCCCCATCTTCTATAAGAACGTCAACTTGCATATGCGAATCAACATAATCAAATACTTGTTTAGCGAATTCAATTCCGGCAATAGTGCCCTCGTCTTTTACCAAAAGTTTTGCCTTGCCAGTAGCTGTTGCAGGAATACACGACAACGAACTATGGTCACCGTCTCCTACATCTTCTCGAATGGCGTTTGCTATGATTAAATCAACTTCTTTTTGGAATTGCTCTTGTGAAATCATCTAAGGGGATTTGCTTGGGTGCTAATTTAATAAATTGTTGTTAGCTTATTTAGTTAGTGTGGTATTATCATAGTTCAATTTCAAGCTTTGGTATTTGTAACTTGCTATTTCAAACTACATTTGCAATATGAACATCAAACTCCTCGCGATTGGCAAAACAGATCATAAGGCGCTGCAAATACTTATTTCAGAATATGAGCATCGGCTAAAGCACTATATAAAGTTTGAGCTTGAAATCATACCAGATATCAAAAACGCTAAAAATCTCTCAGAAGCGCAACAAAAGGATAAAGAAGGGGAAACCATTCTTAAAAAACTAAACTCAACCGATGTTTTGATACTTTTAGATGAAAATGGAAAACAATATTCGTCGGTCGATTTCTCAAGCTTTCTCCAAAAGAAAATGAATTCAGGAATCAAACGGCTGGTGTTCGTAATTGGCGGTCCGTATGGGTTTAGCAATGCGGTTTACAAAAAGGCAGAAGCAAAAGTCAGCTTATCGAAAATGACCTTTTCACATCAAATGGTACGGATATTTGTTGTCGAACAACTCTATAGGGCCTTTACCATATTGCGGAATGAACCCTACCATCATAGGTAGTGAATTCATGTACAAGTGCAAGTTGCAAGCGTACCAAAAATTTACGGGCAACTGTTTATTAATAAAGCACCCTAAACTTAATGGTATTCTCAATCTTCTTGAGTGCCTTGATCACATCTTTGTTGTATTCTTTATCCAAATCGGTAATTACATAGCCCACTTCATTATCAGTAGAAAGATATTGCCCTAAAATATTCATTTCGTACTTGGCTAAAACCTCATTAACTTTTGCCATAATACCGGGAACGTTCTTGTGGATATGTAAAAAGCGATGCGCCTTGTTTTGCTTTGGAAGACGAATATTGGGGAAGTTTACGGCATCAACCGTACTTCCAGAATTGACATAATCCATAATTTTATTTGGTACAAAATCTGCAATATTGCGTTGGGCTTCTTCTGTACTCCCCCCAATATGAGGGGTTAAAATCACATTATTCAAACCGCTGAGTTCTGTCATAAATGGTCCATTACTAGCGGGTTCTTCAGGGTAAACGTCTATTGCAGCCCCTCCTAATTTTCCAGATTTCAACGCATGTACCAATGCTTCGATATCAATAACAAATCCTCTTGAAAGGTTAACCAAAATCGCACCCTGCTTCATCTGATTGATTTCGCGTTCGCCAATAAAATTTTTATTGGCCTTATTGTCATCGATGTGAAGGGTAACCACATCGGAAACACTTAGTAGATCTTCAAGCGTATTGCACTTTACAGCATTCCCAAGAGCCAATTTGTCATCTATGTCGTAGTAGTACACCCGCATGCCAATTGCTTCCGCCAAAACAGATAATTGTTTGCCGATATTTCCATAGCCCACAATTCCAAGATTTTTGCCGCGAACTTCTCTTGCACCAGAGGCAGTTTTTTGCCATTGCCCATTATGCAGTTCTGTACTTCTCGGAAATACACTTCGCATCAGCATAATAATCTCGCCAATGGCCAATTCGACCACTGAGCGCGTATTGCTATATGGTGCGTTGAAAACTGCAACTCCCTTACGTTTACAAGTATCCAAGTCTATTTGGGTGGTACCAATACAAAATGCTCCAACAACCAATAACTTATTCGCCGCTTCCAAAACTTTTTCGGTGACCTGTGTTTTGGAACGGATTCCTAAAACGTGAACACCCTTTATTTTTTTGACCAGTTCTTCTTCAGAAAGGCTATGTTTTATGAGTTCTACCGAAAAGCCATCCTCCGATAGATTATCGAAAGCTGCTGGATGCACATTTTCCAACAATAAAATTTTGATTCTGTTCTTCGGATAGGAAATATTACGAGGCAAATCATTCACAAACAAAAACTCATCTAGATTCGGAGTTACGTGATCGGCGTTGCTAGCCGCTTTATCGCGATGTACATTCTCAGTATAGGCAAAGAATTTATCAGCAATACCGGCCTCTCGCATTACATAGTCACTATAGCCATCACCAATAACCTGAACTTCACCGTCCAGGTCCATTTGCTTGAGGCATTCTATTTTTCCATTGTGTTGTGAAAGTGGGTTCTCTTCATCAAAACCGACAATGTTGCCATTTTCATCAAATTCAAAAGTGTTGGCATACACGCGGTCTGAAGGAATATTGTATTCTTCCACTATAGGATCGATAAACTCTTTAAACCCACATGAAATCACATAAATATCGTCCGAGAATTTTTCAAAGAACTCTTTATTTGATGCAATAGACTTTGATATTTTCTGGCGCAGTTCTTTGACCAAGCCGTCCAAATCACTTTTATTGGCGTTCAATAATTTGATACGTCGTTCAAGAGATTCAGTAAACGAAATATCACCATCGATGCCAAGGTTTGTTATTTTTTGAATTTCTGCAATAATTTCTTCCCGTTTCGAATTGCCTTGCAAAGTCATTTCAGCCAAGACATCAAGTGCCTCTACTCTCGTCAATGTGCTGTCAAAATCGAAAACGTATTTGCGTGCCACGTCTATCATTTTTTTTGAATCCTATCTGCTATTACAAAGATTCCCTTCGACTACGATCTGTTTTTGGGGAATGACATTAAATTTAAACTTCAAAAGTAAAAATTAAATTTCATGGGTTTCTCTGAATGTTATCAAAAGTTATCCCTGTAACAAATTAACCTTCCAGAATTGCAGATTCCGTTTTTTATGCTCCTCGTTTTTCTCAATTTGCAATTGACAATGCAAAGCGATTTACTTACTAAGGTTATAGAAAAGAAAGAATAGCCTTGGCAAAAGCTTCCGTTTTATAAGTGCCGTTGTGATCACCTTTAACCATTTGAAGCTTACTCTTTGGAATTGCCTTAGCAAGCGCAGCTGGGTCACCGTTATCGATATCTTCATCTCCGGCCAAGACCAACACTTTTGCTTTTACCACTTGAAGTTGTCTTTTCGTTGTAACCGACTGATATTTTTGCTGTAAGTGCAAACATCTCAAATCTGCTCCAATTGATTTTGCATAGGCCACAGCTCCCTCGGCTTCCTCGAAGATTTTTCCGTCAAAGGCATCACGAAAAAGAATTCGTCTGGGCCAATACGGATTTGTAAAATCAATTCCCATTCCGCCCAGGACGGCTTTTTTTAGACGGCGATCCTTGGTCAATAACTTTGCTAAGAGAATACTTCCTCTTGAATAGCCAACAGCCCAATATTTACTGATCTTCAATTCAACCATAAGAAACATCAAATCTATTACTTCGGCATCTTGAGAATAGGCATCATCATCATGCGGCTTATCAGAATCACCATTTCCACGTAAGTCTGGTATGATTACACGATACCCCTTTTGTAGTAAATCTTTTTTCAAAGCCGTATGGTCCCACGATTTTCCACTTTGTATAAAACCATGGATTAGCAGTATTGGTTTACCCTTACCTTCATCTGTATAGGCGATTTTAGTGTCATCAAAAGAATTGAAATATTTGGTTTGAGCCGATGTAACAAAGGCACATAAAAACATAGCAAGCCATAAACTTTCGCGCATTCTTAATTTGTTTTTCTTGTCATCTTCTGAATAAATGTGACTTCCTCCTCTGAAAAAGGAGTCCCATCTTGTCTTAAAATATCATGATGCCAAAGTTTCGGTTCAGTAGTAAAGGTAGAATCCCAACTTTTCCAAGGGTATATGGTATTCGTTTTTCCAGAAACAAACCCCCAATTGATAGCGGCAATTTTATCTTCCTTTAAAATAGGCATAACCGCTTCGAAAGTGTTTCCTGTAGCTCGGGCCACATATTCGGTGCACAATAGCGGACGTTCGAATTTTTTAAGTTCATTTATCTTTTTTCTAAGCTGTGCCATATCGCCGTCATAGGCGTGAAAGGAAATAACATCAGAATGCTCAATCATAAATCGATCTATAGCAGGCAAACTATCTAAAGTACCCCAGTGGTCAATATTGCCTCTCCAAATGCCTGAGGTTAAGGGTTGTTTAGGATTCACTTCTCGCGACCATTGCATCACTTTTTTGAGTAATTTAAGGGAGTACTCATGTTTGTTTTTTACCTCTAATTCTTTTCTTCCCACTTGGCCAGCTACATTGTCAGGTTCATTATATACATCCCATACGAGTACCCTATCGTCATTTGCAAAACGGGTCAAGACCCCTTTAATATAGTTCTTCACTTCATCATGCCTGGTTGTATCGCCCAAAATTTCAGCTCCCGGGGCTTGTACCCAACCAGAATTGTGAACATGTGGTATTGGTTCGGGTTGTTTGCCCAACTTCGGAATAGGGTGCCAAACATCATCTAATAATGCGAACATGGTCTTTATGCCATGCGAATCGGCTATTTTCAGATACTGATCTAAACGGCTTAAAAAGCCTAACGAATCTTGTTCCCAAAGTAGATTGTGCAAATAGACACGATGCAGGTTCATTCCCAAATCGGCCGACCATTTCAATTCTCTATCGATGGTTTCAGAGTCAAAGGTATCAGCCTGCCAAAATTCCAATTGATTTATAGACGAGCTTGGATTGAAGTTCGTACCTACCAACCAAGGCTGCTGATCATACCATTCCCATGCTCTTTCCTTCGACCACCTTTCAACGGGTATGGTCTTCATTTCTAAGGGTTTCGTTTCCTTCTTCTGTTCTACACAAGAGAAAGCAGCAAATGCCAAAATTGAAAGCAACACTTTTTTCATAATCGCTTTGTTTGTGGTTATATATTGATATAGACTATTCCCGTAATAATTGCTATGCCGAAACTTATCAAGGTACCGATCAAAATATATTCCGTCAACTTTCTGCTATTACTTTCCTTCAAATCGTTGAATCGAAAAACCGATTTAGCAGTAATAAGTAGACCTATCGCGGCCCATTGATCGAGAATTATAAAGGCCAGAACAAATAAACGTTCGATGATACCAATGTACTTACCAGCATTGGGTAGTGATTTATGATCCATTTCCAACTGTTCAGACATTTTCTCCAACAACTTGCTCATGATAATGGCTGCCGGGAAGCTTACGAATACTGCAGCAGTTAGTAAGTTCCAATCCAATAGTTCAAAGAATTCTAAGGTGTGTATCCATAAATTGTCAAAGTAGGCACAGCAATACAGTACGATGATATGTAGTAGCTGATCTATAAAAAAAGGAATACTCTTATTTTCAAATAACGGATTGACGTAGAGTTTTAACAAGTCAATGACATAGTGCGACACGAATATAGCAAGGGCAATTTTCCAATAGCTTAAATCCCAAAGCAATAGCATGGTAGCCGCTAAGTGGATCAACACATGAAAATAAAGGTATTTTGATGCCGCTTTCTTTTCTTCTTTGTGAAGCACCCATTTATTGGGCTGCAATAAGAAATCGCCAATTAAATGTGCTAGAAAAAGCTTTGTAAACAAAATCATGGTTTCATTCTTTTTACGGTTTGAGGGTAATACTCCAAAAGCTCCTCAACCAAATCTAAACGTGCTCTTTTTTGCCGTTGGCTTACTGCAGACTGCTGTATACTAAGTCGTTGAGCAATATCTTGTTGCGAAGTTTTTGGGCTTGACAATGCTATCGCAACAATTTCCGCAGAAACCGATGTCCATTCATCCATAAAGTCCAAAGCAAGTTTTATCATCAAATTAAGACTTTGATCTTCTTTTTTGTTTCCGGTGGCAATGGCAAGGTTCAATTTTTCTACCTTTAAAGTCTCAAAAGTGCGGCCGGAACGCTGATATGCAGTACCATTCGATTCACTAACACTCGACCCTTGAAAATTCTCTGTGCCTACCCCAATGGCCATACGAACATCTAAATCTTTAATAGATTTGATAAGCGCCTTTAGTTGTATAGCCGCCCGCAATGCTTTCTTAGGAGCTATCTTGAGTTGAAATTCATCGCCCCTGTAAATCTCCCAATCAACCGGGGCTTCTCCCCATTGCGAGAACTGTTTTTTAAGTATATCTATCCATTCAGAGGCTTTATGACCTTCTGAATTAATGATATCGCCTGTAATAATTGCTATCATAAAATATAAGCTAAAGCGCTAATATATGACAATATAAGCTAATTCGCTAATAATTATACGATATAAGTCAATTTACTTATAATTAGTGGTTATTAGCGAATTCGCTAATAATTTAGAACCATCTACGAACTAAAGTACAATATTGTTTGTATTCTTTATCGAAGAGTTGCAATAGCATCTCTTCTTCAGCAGCAATTTGAAAAGCATTCATATACGCAACAAAACCTGCCGCCAGCAATACATTAAAGGCATTCCCCAACCACAATCCCCAAGCGAGAAGCATGAGCAAAAGCCCTAAATACATCGGGTTTCTTGAGTATTGATAAATTCCAGAAGTGACTAATTTTGAAGCTTTCGAAGGTGCGGTAGGGTCAACCGTGGTCTTTGATCTAAAAAACTGAAGCAACGAAATAAAAACTATACTTCCGGCAATTGCGCATAAGGCATACATCAAATATATTCTTCCAAAAAAATCAAAATATCCCACAGGAAGAAATCGTGCCAATACATACATGAAAACTCCGAATGCAATAAAAACCAAAACAGGTGGTATTTTCAGCTTCATAGAAAACTTTTAGCGCGCTTAAAATTACTACTTTTGAATTCAGCCACCCTCCATTTTTTAAAAAGAAATACAAATCTCCAATACATGAAATTAGTCTTTGCAACCCATAACCAGAACAAATTCAATGAGGTAAAGGCATTGCTACCTTCTCACATAGAATTGGTCTCCTTAACCGATATTGGTTGCTACGATGAAATACCAGAAACCGCAGAAACCCTAAAAGGAAACGCAAAAATCAAAGCAGACTTTGTCACCACCAACTATGAATTAGCTTGTTTCGCAGATGATACCGGTCTCCTAGTCGACGCTTTGTATGGAGCCCCAGGCGTATATTCAGCACGTTATGCAGGTAAACAGAAAAACGCCGATGACAATATGAACAAATTGCTATCAGAACTAAAAGAAAAAAACACGCGTACAGCCCGTTTTGAAACGGTTATCGCCCTCAACTTGAAAGAGAAAAACACCTACTTTACCGGTATTGTAGAAGGTAAAATTACCGAAGTCAAAAGCGGAGAAAATGGTTTTGGCTATGACCCAATATTTCAACCAAAGGGGTACCATCAAACTTTCGCAGAACTCCCTTTGGAAGTAAAAAACAAAATCAGCCATAGAGGCAAAGCCATCGCACAATTGATGGAATATTTGCATAAACTTCCATCTAAATAAATAAACCTATCTTTGCCGCTTTAATTAACGCCGCTGGTATAGCAAGTGTTGCGCCGAGTCTAATAGGTTATGTCGATAATCGCTCTATGCAACATTCATATTTGCGATTAACGTAAGACATATTATGACAAAATTTGAAGCACTAGGGCTTGAAAAGTCCCTATTGGATGCTGTTGCCGATTTGGGATTTGAAAACCCATCGGAAGTACAGGAAAAAGCCATTCCCATTTTATTGGAAACCGAGACCGATTTGGTCGCACTAGCCCAGACGGGTACCGGAAAAACTGCAGCTTTTGGTTTTCCATTAATTCAAAAAATAGATAGCAATAGTAGAACTACACAAGGGTTGATTCTCTCCCCTACACGTGAACTATGTTTGCAAATTACCAACGAACTCAAGCTCTATTCAAAATACGAGAAAAATGTAAGCACTGTAGCCATTTATGGTGGTGCAAGCATTACGGAGCAAGCCAGACAGATCAAACGTGGCGCCCAGATTATTGTAGCCACCCCAGGTCGAATGAAAGATATGATCAATCGCAGATTGGTCGATATTTCAAAAATTGACTATTGTATTCTTGATGAAGCCGACGAAATGCTCAACATGGGCTTTTTTGAGGATATTAAGGATATTCTTTCCAATACCCCAGAAGACAAATCAACTTGGTTGTTTTCCGCTACCATGCCCAAGGAAGTAGCCCATATTGCCAAAAAATTCATGTACAATCCACAAGAAATCACTGTTGGTACGAAAAACGCTGGCACTTCTAACGTACAACATGAATATTATGTAGTGGGTGGCAGAGACCGCTACCCTGCCTTAAAGCGGCTTGCCGATACCAATCCTGATATATTTTCGGTAGTGTTTTGTAGAACCAAGCGAGATACTCAAAAAGTTGCCGAAAAATTAATTGAAGACGGTTACAGTGCGGGCGCACTTCACGGAGATCTAAGCCAAAACCAACGTGATTTGGTTATGAACTCTTTCCGTAAGAAACAGATACAGATGCTAGTCGCCACTGACGTAGCGGCACGTGGTATAGATGTTGATGACATTACACATGTTATCAACTACCAACTTCCCGATGAGATAGAAACCTATACGCATAGAAGTGGACGTACTGGAAGAGCGGGCAAATCGGGTATTTCGATGGTCATTGTTACACGCAGTGAGTTACGCAAGATAAAATCAATCGAAAACAAAATTCAACAGAAGTTTATTTCGAAGAAGATTCCAACCGGAATGGAAATCTGTGAAATTCAACTCTATCATTTAGCGAATAAAATCAAAGATACGGAGATCAATGAAGATGTTGTTGACTATTTGCCAGCTATCAACGATGTGCTTAAAGATGTTGATCGAGAAGAATTAATCAAGAAGATTATATCTGTTGAGTTTACCCGTTTTTACAACTACTACAATAAAACTAGAGATTTAAACCAAGATTCAGGAGACCGTGGTAGAGAAAGAGGGCGTGGTGATGCCCCAAGCTCTGGTTCAGTTCGCTATTTCATCAATGTTGGGGAAAAAGATGGTTACGATTGGATGTCGTTAAAAGACTTCTTAAGAGAAACTGTTGGTTTAGGTAAAGATGACGTTTTTAAAGTTGATGTTAAGGATAGCTTCTCTTTCTTCAATACAGATGCAGAAGCTACCGATAAAATTTTAACCACCTTTACCGACCTGAAGGTCGAAGGAAGGTTCGTTAATGTTGAAGTTTCGAAAAACCCCGGAGGTGGCGGTGGTCGAAGAGATCGCCACAGAAGTAGTCGTGGTGGTGGTGGTCGAAGAGACCGAGGCAATAGCAATAGCGGCAGAGATAGAAGCAAGCGAAGAGATCATGGCTTCGCGAAAAGCCAAAATTCAGGCAAAAGAAGAAGTAAGCGCAAGAAAAATGATTTCTTTTAGTTAATTCTATATTAAAAAATACGCTCTGGCATATTTATTTGTTTTGTTTAGTATCTTTAAAATTGGATTTTAGATTCATGCAAAAAAACCTACTTCTTCTTTTTTTCATACTTGGTTTCTTTGGATTCTCGCAGGAGGATTTGGAAAACAATGAGAATCGTGAACTAAAGGCGGTCGTTGTCAATGCGCAAACCGACAATGCTATGGAGAGTGTTCATGTCGTAAACTTGAACCAAGTAATCGGTACCATAACCGATAAAAAAGGAGCGTTCTCCATTAGCGCTGCTGTCAACGACACCCTCTATTTTTCATTCTTAGGATTCAAATCACAAAAAATTCGGGTTACCAATGATATGTTCAAGTTTGCAGATACCAAAATATCGCTTACCGAATTGGCCTATGCCCTTGAAGAAGTTATCGTAAGACCGTACCAATTAACCGGTTATCTTGAAATCGACGTCAAAAATCTACCCATCAATGATGCCTATCAGTATAGTATCTCAGGGCTTTCGGTTGGCTATGAGGCAGGAAACAAAAACCCAAGCGCTGTTACCAAAGTGCTTGGTGCAATTCTCAATCCGGCAGACTTATTGCGTAATCTGTTCGGTAAGAAGCCTGCCCAAATGCGAAAACTAAGACAGGTAAAAGAAGACGATGAGATTCGAAACCTACTGGCTTCTAAATTCGATCGCGAAACCCTTACTGAATTGTTGCAACTTGAAAAAATGGATATTGAAGACATTTTGAACAACTGTAGTTATTCAAAATCCTTTATCCAGACTGCAAATGACCTTCAAATTCTAGACGCGATAAGTGGCTGTTATGAAGATTACAAGGTGTTAAATAGAGACAAGCGAGGGAAATAAAGCGTACAAACTTACCAAATTGAGAGTACCATTCCAGTCAACATACATTCAATACTTCTGGTTTTCAGGCTTTCATATCAGTTCAAACACGGCCAGAAATAAATTTCCGAATTACCGCTTCATTTTATAGCTTTAGGCAAAATAGTTTCATATGAAGAAAGGGCTCGTCGTAATCGCAATTTTATCACTTCTGCTTTGCTGTAAAGAACAACAAAACACCCCTGAGAAAAAGGAGATTGCAACGCAAGAAGTCATTCAAAAACCTAAAAAGCAAGTCCCTTTTGTTTGGGAAGGAGCCAATATTTATTTTTTACTTACCGATAGATTCAACAACGGAAATATTGAAAACGATACGACCTTAAACCGCATCAATCCAACAGGAGTATTGCGTGGCTTTATGGGAGGTGATATCGCAGGAATTACACAAAAAATTAACGAAGGCTATTTTACCGAACTCGGTGTAAACGCCATTTGGTTTACGCCCGTTGTGGAACAAATTCACGGTAGTACCGATGAAAGTACCGGCAACACCTATGGATATCACGGGTATTGGGCCAAAGATTGGACGGCCTTGGACCCGAACTTTGGAACTAAAGAAGATTTGGAAAAACTGGTTAAAACAGCACACGCTAAAGGTATTCGTGTTTTGATGGATGCGGTTGTAAATCATACCGGACCCGAGACACTAGAGGACCCCGTTTGGCCGGCAGAATGGGTGCGAACCAGCCCAACGTGCCAGTTTACTACCTATGAGAATACTACCAGTTGTACGCTTGTTGACAATTTACCAGATATCCTTACCGAATCTGATTCGGCGGTTGAGCTTCCAGATGCGTTATTGGCAAAGTGGAAGGCCGAGGGAAGACTTAGCAATGAACTAGATGAGTTGGCAGTCTTCTTTGAGCGAACGGGATATCCAAGAAGCCCTAGAGCCTATATTATTAAATGGTTGACAGACTATGTGAAGGATTTTGGTATCGACGGCTATAGAGTAGACACTGTAAAACATGCAGATGAAAAAGCGTGGGCTGAATTATATAAAGAAGCCTCCTATGCCTTTGAAGCCTGGAAAAAGAAAAACAAGGGCGAAGTGTTGGATGACACTCCTTTTTATATGGTAGGAGAAGTATACAATTATGGGGTTTCTGGAGGAAGGGAGTTTGATTTTGGAGATAAAAAAGTAGATTACTTTGATTATGGATTCGACGGACTTATCAACTTTGAACTGAAGAACGATGCTAAAATGGATTACGAGTCTATCTTTAAGAAGTACCATTCGCTCCTTAGTACAAAATTTAAAGGAAAAGGGTTTGTAAACTATCTTACTTCACATGATGACGGACAACCTTTTGATAAGGAGCGAACCCAACCCTTTAAAACGGCCAATGTGCTATTACTAACTCCTGGAACATCACAAATTTACTATGGTGACGAAAGTGCACGCGACTTGACTATCGAAGGAACGCAGGGAGACGCTACATTACGCTCCTACATGAATTGGCATGATATTGAAAATACCGATAGCACAAAAACGATTCTAACACACTGGCGCAAACTTGGCAAATTCAGAAATAACCACCCCGCTATTGGTGCTGGAAAACATAAGCGCCTTGGAAAAAAACCTTATGTTTTTAGTAGAACCTTTGTAAAAGACGATTTCAAAGATAAAGTGGTCGTAGGCTTAGATCTGCCTAAAGGAAAAAAGTCGCTTTGGGTAAAAGGTTTTTTTGGAGATGGCACCACACTATATGACACTTACTCAGAAACAGAGGTGTTGGTTAAGAACGGGAAGGTTATTCTTGAAAATGACTATGATATTGCACTCTTAGAACTAGTTGAATAGGCAAGTTTACCTACATTTGAGAATGAAGGGCAATGCGATTGCCTTCAGTATCCTTGATCAAAGCCATAAACCCGTGCCCTTCACCGATTTGGGTTTTGGGCTGCATTATTTCTCCTTTGGCCCCTTCTACCCTACCCAAGGGTATATTGACATCGGTACATGAAAAATAGATCAAAGGGCCATCAGTAAAACTCGGTTTATACATTTCGTGCTGCACCAACGATCCGGTTGCACCTGATTTCTCGGGGTCATTTGGGAACCACCCCATGCGAAAAACCCCAAATTGATGAACGCTTATTGTAATATCTAAAACCACCTCGTAGAAGGCTTTAGCCCGTTCCATATCCGTTACGGGGATCTCAAACCAACCTACCATATAGTTATTATTTTTTGCACTATTTTTCCAGAATTTCCTTCAGACTTGCCATTCCTTCTTCAAAATCTGGGCCGACCATAGCATCCATGCTCTTGAATAAAGACATGATGGTCATCGGAAACTTGCTTTTGCCAGAAAAACCCCAAGTAACCTTAGTATTCCCATTGGCTGCATCCTCAACTTTAGTATAACAATCGGAAGTCGACTTCCACGGTTTTAGAAATCGCAATTCGGATTCTATTCGCTCTCCATCAATAATTTTGGTGATTTCCTGTTCACCCTCCCCTACCTCTTTGTTACCGTTCCAATAGCTTATCGCTCCTACTTCACCGTCGGTGCCGGTAAATTTCTTTTCCATGTTTGGATCTCTTTTGGCCCATGGAGACCATTCATCCATATTTTTTAAAGATTTGAGGTAATTAAAAACTTCGGCCTTAGGTCGAGCAACTTCGACCGTTCTAAAAACATCATAGGTTTTTGGTGCAATAAGGGAAAGAATTAGCACGAGTACGATTAATCCTCCAAGGATATAAAGCAGTGTATACATTTGTTTATCAATTGATTGGTTGTGTTTAAATGTAATAAAAATAATTTATGCAAGTTCATTGTAGCGTGTTAAAATGTCATCAACACTTTTGATACTTTTTTTTGTCCAGTCGAGTCGTTTTTCCAGTTTTTCGAGTTCGGTCAACTGCCAGTTTACATTTTGTTTTTTCAGTTTAGTAGTTAAATCTTGCAATATAATCGCCGCCGAGACTGAAATATTTAAACTCTCTGTAAAGCCATGCATCCCAATTTTAAGAAAGCCATCTGCCTGCTCCATAACCTCTTTGCTCAAACCTTCTTTTTCGGTACCAAAGAAGAGCGCTACTTTTCCGTCTAATTTAAAATCTGGCAATAGACAATCATTGGCATGAGGCGTGGTTGCGATGATGCTATATCCATCGCCACGTAGTTTTTCAATACAATTTATTGAGTTTTCAAAACGAAAGACGTCCACCCACTTTTCGGCCCCCATAGCTATATTCTTATCGAGGCGCTTACCATATCTTCCCTCTATCACATGTGCTTCTTGAACACCAAAGACCTCACAACTTCTGATAACAGCACTCGCATTATGCATTTGAAAAACATCTTCAAGGGCAACGGTAATGTATTTTGTACGTTCTTCGAGAATTTCCAAGAACCGAAGTTTGCGCTCGTCAGAAATAAAACCCTCCAAATATTCCAAAAGTTGTTGATCAATCATCATACAATATAATGAAAATGGCTATTTTTAAAGTAAGGATGAAAAAAATTGTAGTACTGACTGGGGCCGGTGTTAGTGCCGAAAGTGGTATAAATACTTTTCGAGACAGCAATGGTTTGTGGGAGGGTCACGATGTTATGCAAGTTGCATCACCTCAAGGCTTCGCTAACAACCCTGAATTGGTACTTGATTTTTACAATCAACGAAGAAGGCAATTGTTTCATGTTGAACCAAATCGTGCGCATCGGGCTTTGGTAGATCTCGAAAAACATTTCGACCTTCACATCATCACTCAAAATGTCGATGATTTACATGAACGTGCCGGTAGTTCTAATGTCATTCATCTGCATGGCGAGTTGCTTAAAGTGAGGAGTACGAAAAACGAAAGTGATGTTCTAAGTTGGAAAAAAGACTTGAATATAGGCGATCTTTGTGGTAGTGGGCATCAACTGCGGCCGCATATCGTTTGGTTCGGAGAACAGGTTCCTCTACTTGAAAAGGCTATCGAAATCACACAAAGGGCAGAAATTCTAATAATAATTGGAACCTCTATGCAGGTATACCCAGCTGCAAGTCTAATAAATTTCGTGACAAGGGAAACACCAATTTACTTCGTTGACCCTAAGCCTAGTGTACAGGCCACTCAATACAATAGTCTAACGGTAATTGAAGACACCGCGGCAAAAGGAGTACCTATTTTGGTTGCTGATTTAATTGGTACAAAGCCCTAGTTTGTTTGGCCCAATTCACAATGTCATTCTGTTGTTCTGCTGTAAGTTTCGCCTCTTTATGCGTCCAGGTATATTCCTTTAAGGGCATTTCGCCTACTTCAACCATTTCAATGAGCTCGTCAAGCTTATGGTCTTTTTTCTTAGTTGCGTAGCTTTCCCACTCAGAAAAATTCAGGTGTTTTTTTCCATCTTTGATATGCCCTGCCAACCAATAAGATACAGGAGCAACGTTGTTGTACCAAGGATATTCGGTATTATTGCTATGACAATCGTAACAGCTTTGCTGTAAAATAATTTTGACTTTCTGCGGAGGGTTTGTCTCGGTTAAGAACTGTAGGGTATGATCACCCTGTGCATTGTTTTTTTCAGGTCTGTAAAATTGCATCGCAACAAGTATCAACAAAAGCGCTACTGCTACTTTTTTTACTATTTTCATATTCAAAATTTGAGGTGCCTCTAAAGTACAGTTTTTATGAATAAAGCGCAATTGTACAAAGCATTGGATTATGTAAATCATTCACGTGAAAAGCGGATGGAAATGGCTATGCTGGTCTCTGAAAATCCGAATTTAACGGCTCCCCTACTTGAGGTAGCCTTTGATGACGTAGACCCAATTTCATCAAAAGCATGCTGGGTGATGGAATTCACAGCCAAAGAAAACCTTCCCTATCTTTTTCCTTACCTTGACCGATTTACGGCAACAATAGGGTCGTTAAAACTTGATTCTTCAGTACGTCCGATGGCCAAAATATGCGAGTATTTAACAAATGCTTATTTCATAAAGAACGATCCTGAAGTCAAGCAGGTACTAAGAGAAAAGCATCTTGAGGAAATTACAACGGCTTGTTTCGATTGGCTTATCGGAGACCATAAGGTTGCACCCAAGGCCTATGCTATGACTTGTTTATTGTTGCTAGGAAGAAAGTACGACTGGATACATCCAGAATTGCAACTCGTCTTGGAACAAAATTATAATTCTGGCAGTGCAGCCTACAAAGCAAGGGCACGCATGACCCTAGAAAAAATAAAGCGGTAGGTATTATTTATTTTGAAAATAATACAGGTCGAACTCATAACTTTTAGCACTTGTACGCTCCTTTCCTTTCAATCTCTTTTAGTATTGGTTATCTTTGGGCTTTTAAAAAAAATACCAATTCCATAAGAAATGGCCATAACCCAGTTGAATGCGATATCCCCTATTGATGGGCGTTACCGAGGCAAAGTTGACAATTTAGCCCCTTTTTTCTCAGAAGAAGCCTTGATCAAGTACAGAGTCAGGGTAGAAATTGAGTACTTCATTGCGCTTTGTGAAATTCCCTTACCGCAACTAAAAGCGTTCGATAATTCAAAATTTGCCGACCTCCGCGAGATCTATCAACACTTTGACGCAGCGGATGCAAATACTATAAAAGACATTGAAAAAGTCACCAACCATGACGTTAAGGCTGTAGAATATTTCATCAAGGAAAAATTTGATGCGTTAGAATTGTCTTCGTTTAAAGAGTTCATTCATTTCGGGTTGACCTCACAAGACATCAATAATACAGCTATTCCCCTCTCACTTAAAGAAGCTATGAACGAAGTATACGTTCCGGGTTACTTTCAACTTCTAGAGAAACTAGAAGCGTTGGCTTCAGAATGGGCAGCTATTGCTATGTTGGCCAGAACCCACGGCCAACCAGCTTCCCCAACCAGATTAGGAAAGGAAATCGATGTTTATATAGTACGCCTGAAAGAGCAGTTCAATTTGCTGAATGATATCCCTAGTGCCGCAAAATTTGGTGGTGCCACTGGAAACTACAACGCCCACAAAGTGGCATATCCTGAAATAGATTGGAAGGCTTTTGGGCAGCTATTTGTACAAGAAAAATTAGGATTACATCACTCTTTTCCAACTACCCAAATCGAGCATTATGACCATATGGCGGCCTTGTTCGATACCCTAAAGCGAATGAACACCATAATTATTGATCTCGATCGTGATTTTTGGACGTATGTCTCTATGGACTACTTCAAGCAGAAAATTAAAAAGGGTGAGGTTGGATCTTCAGCCATGCCGCATAAGGTAAACCCTATTGATTTTGAAAATTCAGAGGGAAATCTTGGTATAGCTAATGCCATTTTCGAACATTTGTCGGCAAAACTTCCCGTGTCTAGATTGCAAAGAGATTTGACAGATAGTACCGTATTACGTAATGTTGGGGTACCTTTTGCTCATACCATAATCGCCTTTCAATCTACCCTAAAAGGATTGGAAAAACTCTTGTTGAACAAAGAAAAATTTGAACAAGACTTAGAAAATAATTGGGCAGTAGTGGCC
The DNA here is from genome assembly GCF_039974175.1 of Maribacter sp. Taxonomy (GTDB): domain Bacteria; phylum Bacteroidota; class Bacteroidia; order Flavobacteriales; family Flavobacteriaceae; genus Maribacter_C. Next base: position 359,672 of record NZ_JBDWJN010000010.1, on the reverse strand, counting down.
GAGGCGATTCAAACCATTTTGAGGAGAGAAGGGTATCCGAACCCGTATGAAGCATTAAAAGGACTTACACGTACCAATGCAAAAATTAATCAACAGTCGATCGCGACATTTATTGACACTTTAGCGGTATCTGACACCATAAAAACGGAGCTTAAGGCTATTTCTCCAAGTAACTATACCGGTATATAAAAGGTAACTGTAATAATGGTGGCCAGTAGGTATTGGTCGCTCGGCAGCACAAGAAGTTGTTGTCATTAAAGTGGCATTTCTGCAAAAAAAAAGACCGTCAAAATTGACGGCCTTTCCTGTTCATTTTAAAAAAAATAGTATTACCCTTCTTTCTGAATTTCAACAGCATGTGGGTAAGGAATCTCGATACCTGCATTGTCAAGTGCTATTTTGCTTCCTTCGACGGTGGCAAAATAAACATCCCAATAATCTTCAGGCTTGCAAAATGGCCTTACGGCCAAATCTACCGAACTATCCCCTAGATTCGCAACATTGACTGATGGAGCAGGGTCTTGCAGTACTTTTGGATTTGAAGTAAGTACCTCCATCAATACGGTTTTCGCTTTTTTAATATCCTCATCGTAACCGATGCCAACCATAGTATCAACTCTAATTTTACCTTCTGCGGTATAATTTATAATGTTGCCATTGCCCATTGCCCCATTAGGCACGATAGCTAGCTTATTATCGGGTGTAGTGAGTTTGGTTGTGAAAATCTCTATTTCCTTGACCACTCCGGTGACACCTTGTGCTTCAATAAGGTCTCCTATTTTAAAGGGTTTGAAAATAATTAGGAGCACTCCCCCAGCAAAATTGGCCAGCGATCCTTGAAGCGCCAGACCAATGGCAAGACCAGCAGCTGCAATAACCGCAGCAAAACTCGTGGTTTCAACACCCAATTTCGAAATGACCACAATGATTAAGAAAACCTTCAGCGCCCAGCCTACTAGATTCGAAAGAAATTTTTGGAGCGCTTCGTCATAATCTTTCTTCATCATGACCTTCTCCAACATGTTGGTCAGTTTTTTGATTATCCAAGAACCAATAACATAAATGAGGATTGCCCCAATAATCTTTGGCCCATAATCAGTAACAAAATTGATCGCCTTGTCAATCCATACTTGTGTGTCTTCCATAATAGTGTTTTTAGTTTTAAAAAATGTTTATAGTGGCCCGAATATAAGGATTAGAAACTAAAAATCCCACTACCATAAACCGGTAGCGGGATTGATTACACATGATAACTTTAACTTAACCTTTCAACAAACCTTCCAATTTTTCAAAGCCCCCACCTTTATAATCAGATTTTTGGATAGCTTGTAGTAATTGTAGCATATGCGCGGGATTCATATCATTGCCTAACACTCGAATTAAAGCAAACCCCTTATCGTCATTATCACCATAAATGATAACCTCGTCGATAGCATCTTCATCACCCAAATACTTCACTGTTGCTTTGCCGTAAGGCGTGTTCATTTTCATTAACTCGGTAAAATCCTCATTCTTCAGAATTGCATTTACGTTTGTTTTTTCTGAACGGTATGCCACTGCATTCTCCGTAGTCTTTTTAAAAGCCAAAATATCCAGCTTTTTTAATGCGGACACCGCTTCTCTTTCTTGCTCTGATAAATCTGCCTCCTTAAGATTCAAAATGCTCACAGGCACGTCAAATGCGAGAAAATTCGGATTTTCCGAATTATCAACATAATATTCCTGCAGGCTTTGGGTAGAAGAACAAGCCGATAAGGCCAGTACAAAAAATAACAGCGCCCATGGGTACACTTTTTTCATTTCGTTCTGCTTTTTAGTAATAATGCCCAATTGCAGTAAGCAATTTTAAACAAAAAACTGCTTCCTGCAACTGCGCACCAATTAGGTTTTAGTTTCTATTATTTCGCTCCGCCTTTTTTAAGTCGTCTGGCAGGTTCATCTTATTGGTAATTGCGCCAATTTTGTTCAAATCGATGTCTCCCGTCATAGATACCAAAACGGTTTCAAATTTTCTGCCGTTAACATCCACATCCATATCCTTCATGCCAGAGACAAACATTAACAATTCTCTCACATGATCTTCGTCTTTACCGCTCTTAATGTAAAATTTCACATTTACATCTTTGTCTTTAACGCGCATCAATTCTTCCATCGAAGATGATTTCAAATATTTTTTCACAGTTGATGCCATATTCGATGAAACACCTTTATCTTCTGTAATAAATACTTTGATTCCGTTGATACCCTTCGCGACTTCGGCAAACTCCCTGGCCTCGTGATCATCGGTCATGCTTCCAATTTTGGTGACCAAATCTATCATTCCTTTATTGACGACTACGGTACCCACATTATCCATATCTTCATATTTATCGAAGATTGATTGTGAAAATCCGAATACCGGTAATAAAGCGATTGCTACTACTAAACTAAGTTTTTTCATGACTGTCTCTGTTTTATCCCAGCCCTAATTTGTTTAAAAAGGGGAACTGTTAGGATTGATTAATAATTGATTGATGATATTGATTTACTTCTCCTGATACTTCAGGAACTACTTTTATTTATTTTTCTTTCCCGCTTTATTCAACTCTTCGGGAAGATTCATTTTTTTAGTAAGTGAACCGATTTTGTTCAAATCGATATCTCCTGTTAAGCTTAACAAGACGGTTTCAAATTTTCGACCATTTACTTCAACATCTACATTCTTAATACCTGTAACGAACATTAATAACTCGCTCACATGGTCTTCATCTTTGCCATTTCTAATGTAGAACTTGACGTTAGCGTCTTTATCTTTCACTCGCATTAACTCTTCCATTTTAGAAGATTTTAGGTACTTGGTTACCTCGCCCTTCATGTCGGCTGAAATTTTGGCATCTTCGGTGATGAAAACTTTCAATCCGCTAAGGTTTTGGGCCATATCCATATACTCTTGGGCTTCGGGGTCATCTACATCAACATCCATCTTAGCCAAAAGATTGAACATACTTTTGTTCACTACCACGGCACTTACCTCATCTAAATCTTCGTATTTGTCGAAAATAGATTGTGAGAACCCGGTGAGGGGCAAAAGTGCCATTACTGTTATTACTAAAAACTTTTTCATTTTGTTATTTTTAATTGTTTTGAGGGATTTTACTTTACGTTATAAATTTTTTGTTTTGTTTCTTCAAATTGATTCAGGTACGCCACCTTTTCGGTACCCCGATTGAAATTTTGAGCCAAAAGGTCGAGTGCTTTTTTTGTTTCTTGATAGGCATACTCGGCTTCTTGCTGTTCTTGGTACCTATTACCAAAATAGATGCCAAACATGATAAGCCCAGCTGCGGCCACCGAAAGCCATCGGTAAGGGAATCGTTTTTTAGTAACCTTCGCTATAGTATCTAAAGGAAGGTTTTTGGTGTATTTTTCTTCCTTAGCATCAGAAAAATATCGAAACATCGGCGCATATTGCTCAAGGTGTGCTGCCACATCTGCTTGAGAGAAATAAGCACGAATCGTTTCTTCTTCAGCAACCGTGGTAGTTGCCTCAAAATACTTTTCTATTAATTTTTCTATTTTATCCGATTCCATAATTATGTTTTTGTACTAATTTTTCTCTTACTGTTTTTCTTGCTCTTGATAAGGCCACCCTAACTGCTGTTGGCTGCATATCGAGCATTTCACCGATCTCATCGTAATCGTACTCCTCTACATCTCGCAACTGCAAAACCATCTTTTGTTGCTCTGGCAGTTCATCCATAATCTTTTCTACCCAACTTACACTGTCTTTAGCTTCTATCTGCTTTTGTAATAGACTACCCTTTTCTTGATAGTTGCTATGCACTAATTTTAAGTTTCCCGCTTGTTTCGACTTTAATCGATCTAAACAAAAGTTCTTCGTCATAGTCATTGCAAAGGCTTCCACGCTTTTATACTTCTCAAATGATGTGTTTTTATTCCACAACTTTATGAGTATTTCTTGGGTAGCATCCTCAGCCTCTTCTGTAGACACAAGCAAGCGTTTTGCTAGTCTAAAGAGTTTATCCTTAAAGGGCATTACCACATTTAAAAATTCTGACTGCTGCATTTTAGTTGGTTCTGTTTTGCAAGCTGTATTTAACCGTTTACATAAGGAAGACGAAGTATAACGAATTTTGTTACAATTAATTTTTTATTCTTGGTAATGTCTTTATTTTAGGGGCATCTTAACAGATTGCTATTGTTTTTTCAAGAAAAGTTAATGGAAAGTTGGCCAATTTTAAACTATGGTAGGGTTTTTGCAAAATGAGTTGTTAATCGATAAGATTAACAGGTAGTTGTTTGTAATGTTTTAATACGGTGCCGACTTAAATAAGAAACCTTAAAAAAAAGAAAATGAAAAAGTACCTCCTCCTATTGTTAGCCTTTGGGCTCACCTTTACCAGTTGTAGTAAAAGCGATGACGTTGATTCGGAAAATCCAGAGCCAGAGATCCCCGTTGTGAAGTCGGTTGCCGATTATCCTGTTCAAGACTTTATGTGGCAAGCCATGAATGCCTTCTACTTTTGGCAAGAAGATGTTGCTGATTTGGACGACACCAAAAATGACATTGAAGCCGATTATGCCGAATTTTTGTCCACAGATGCTGATCCGGCAGATTTTTTCTATAAAATTTGTTACAATCATGAAAGGGTTGTTGGCGAGAGTGCCGCTGTAGATCGTTTTAGTTTTTTAAGTGAAAACTACAAAGACCTAGTGCAACGTTTTCAGGGTGTTTCGAAAAGCGATGGCGTAGAATTCGGATTAGGGCGCTACGGCGATGCAAGAGAGGTATTTGGCTATGTACGATATATTGTACCAGGCTCAGATGCAGATGGTAAAGACATTCAACGTGGTGATATCTTTATCGGTGTAAACGGAACCAACTTGACCCTTGACAACTATGTAGAGCTGCTTTTTGGTGATTTAGATACCTACACCATGAATTTTGCCACTTTGGCCAATAATACAATTACTGCCAGTGGAAGAGAGCTTTCGCTGACCAAAGAAGAAGGTTTTAGCGAAAATCCCATACTCATTACCAAAGTGATTGAAGAAGGAGGAATTAAAATCGGTTATTTGATGTACAACTCCTTTGTGGCGGCTTTTGACGAACAGCTAAATGATGCGTTTGGTGAATTAAAAACAGCAGGTGTTACCGAACTAATTCTTGATTTTAGATACAACGGTGGTGGACGCGTGTCTTCTGCGTTGCAAATAGCAAGTTCAGTATATGGCACAAAAACCAATGAGCTTTTCCTTAAGGCTCGATATAACAACAAAATACAATCTACCTTCGACCCTGGTGATGGCGAATCGAATTTTGTGGCAACGACCATAGACGGTTCACCGATTAACGCATTAGACCTAACGAAAGTATATGTAATTACTACCAGATCAACAGCTTCAGCTAGTGAACTGGTTATAAACGGGTTGGAGCCTTATGTCGATGTCGTACAAATAGGTACCACTACGGTAGGGAAAAACGAATTTTCAGTGACTTTTGTCGATGACAGAGCAAACAACTTTTTCTACGATGAGGACAGAGAGGCGAATATCAATCCAGACAACCAATGGGCTATTCAACCCCTATTGGGTAGAAACGAAAATGCCGATGGATTTTCCGATTATACCGGAGGCTTGGTACCAGACAATGAATTGGATGAAGATATTGCCAATCTTGGCGTTTTGGGTGAGTCTTCAGACCCTTTGCTAGCATTGACTTTAAATGTGATATCTGGTACTACTTCTAAAAGCAGTTTCGTTCCTATTTTTCCAGTTGATTTGATTTCCAGTTCTGCAGTCATGAAGGGAACCAACGATATGATGTTGATGGATGGTTTGATAAAATCAAATATGAACCAAAAATAGATCGGGCAATTTTTAAAGATTCGGTCGCTTATCAAAAAGAAGCCAAATGAAGAAGATATTGTATTTGCTATTATGCTCGTTAGTATTTGCCTGTAGCAAAGGTGATGATGGCATAAAAGCCCCTGGTACGGTAGATCCATTGCCTAACGCCGGTGTAGATGTTCAAGATTTTATGTGGAAAGCGATGAACTTCTGGTATTTTTGGCAAGCAGATGTTCCCAATTTGGCCGACGACAAGTTTCCAAATACCGAAGAAGGTTCGAAAACATATACTGAATTTTTGCAATCTGAAGCTGATCCTGCAGATTTCTTCAATAACAAGCTCCGCTATTCGGAAGATCGTTTTAGCTTCTTTTCAGATAACTACGTCGAACTTACCAATCAACTTGCTGGTATTTCTCGCAGTAACGGACTCGAGTTTGGTTTAGTAAAGTTTCAAGGGAGTGATGATGTTTTTGGATATGTACAATATATTGTTGCCGGATCTGATGCCTCAACCAAGAATATCGCACGAGGCGATCTGTTTACGGGTGTAAATGGTCAAACGCTTACCGTGAATAATTTTAGTGAACTGCTTTTTGGTGATGCGGCGACCTACACCTTGAACATGGCCGAATTTGTTAATGGAGAAATAGCTCCCAACAATGAAGAAGTAAGCCTTACCAAAGAAGAAGGATTGGCCGAAAATCCCGTTTTTCTTGATAAAATCTTTGAAATCAGTGGTCAAAAAATAGGATACTTGGTATACAATGGTTTTACCAATGAGTATGACGAACAACTCAATGAAGCCTTTAGCCGTTTTAAATCGGGTGGGGTTACCAACTTCGTTCTAGATTTAAGGTATAATCCCGGGGGCTCTGTTCGCAGCTCCGTATTTCTATCGAGTATGATATATGGCACCAACACCAATGACGTCTTTTTGAAGGCGCGTTACAATGCAAAATATCAAGCCCTTCTTGAAGATGATAATCAGGAAACACGTCGTTTTTTTGCAGATAAAACCAGTGCAGGTACAGCCATCAATACGCTAAATTTAACCAAGGTATATATTCTTACTACCAGCGCATCGGCCTCTGCAAGTGAATTGGTCATCAACGGGCTTGAGCCGTATTTAGATGTTGTGCAGATTGGAGAGACAACCCGGGGTAAAAACGAATTCTCGGTCACCATGGTAGACGATAGAGAAAGTAATTTTGGTCCTTATGTGTATAACCCAGAAAGAAAAAACCAAATTAAGAATGGAAATAGCTGGGCCATACAACCCCTAATAGGAAGAAACGAAAATGCGGATGGTTTTTCAGACTATACAGAAGGTTTAGCTCCCGATTTCGAGCTTGAAGAAGATTTAGAAAACCTTGGTGTCTTAGGTGATCAGAATGAACCCTTGCTGGCCAAAGCCATAGAACAAATAACGGGTGATGCTACAGGCAAACGAAGTTTTAATGTAGGTACTCCTATTCATATGATGACAAGTTCAAAGATGTTCAAGCCTTTGAAAGATAATATGTACGTTACTCGTTTGCCTGGCATAAAATAGAGATGTACTCAAGTTTATACAAAAGGCCCGGTGAATTACCGGGCCTTTTGTATTCAACCTAAGAGGTTGTTTCAATATTGCTTCTGCTTTTCTCGAAATGATGAAATTTCTTTGATAGCTGTTCTGAAATTGATAGTACGTCGGGGTGAAAAAGATGTGCCAAAAGTTCAATGCCACTGGTCAAAGTACTTGCAGATGATTGGGTAAATAAATCAAAATCGGCTACAAAAACCTTGCCCTCTCGAACTGCTTTTATATCGCGCCAACCTTCTTTTTTGGTTAACAAATGCATTTCTTCTAAAGTGCGTTCTATGGTAAAACCACAGGGTGCTATAACCATAATTTCAGGATCATACTTTAAAATTTTATTCCATGAAGTCACCGTACTATCTCCTGAAGGGTTTGACAGCATATCGACTCCACCGGCATAGGCAATTTGATCTGGAATCCAATGTCCACAATTAAAAATAGGCGCAAGCCACTCCATCAATAAAACCCTTTTAGGCATTGCTTTTGACGCTCGTAGCGCATCAACCACCAAATCAAGTCTATCGTACAATTTAGCAAGATATTGGTAGGCTACTTCCTCTTTCCCCAGTGCTTTGGCTATGGTTAGTGCATTATCAAAAACATCGCTAAGGGAAGCGGGACTTATTGAAATTAAAGCTGGTTGCTTTTCTAGTTTGGCAACGGCAGCTGACGTGCAAGCCATATCAATCTGACAAACATCACACATATCTTGTGTGAAAATAACATCTGGAGCGATTTCACTCAGTAGTTCTTCATCTACATAATATAATTTTTTGCCTTGATTCTTGCTTGCTGAGAAAAAAGCATCAATTTCTAAACTTGTATAATTCTTACCTTCAAATATGCATCGTACTACAGGCTGTTTTTCTTTTAATGCGATTTCTGGGCATTCAAAAGTAACACCATGAATGTGGTCTTCTAAACCCATATCATACAACATTTGGGTCACAGCAGGTAGAAAAGAGCAAACGGTCAACATGTTTTTCTTTATAAACTAAGATTAAGACCTAGGCGCGCATTCGTTCCTCTTGTAGTAAAACCAAGAATCTCAACATAGGTTTCGTTAAATAGGTTTTCTACATTCAAAAATACACTTAAGGTATTATCAATCAACTCATGTTTAAAATATAAATTAAACAATGAAAAAGCATCAAGTCGAACATCTTCAAAGGGGAAACTACTAAAATCGGTATCCAATCGCTCCCCTGTATATGCGTATGAAAAAGAGCCATAGGTCTTATTGGTAAAATTGTAGCCGATGGAAGCATTTAACTTATGCTTGGGTATTCGAATGGCATTGTCACCCTTGCGTTCTGTGAATGTATAGTTGGCAGCGATTTCCAAAGCTTGATTGGGTTCCCAGAAGACCTCAGTTTCTAAACCACTTACGTCAATTTCATCAGAGATGTTTATAGTAGTGAAATTTTGATCGAAACCAAATCTGTCCTTTTCATTCCTATCAAAATAAACAACCCCAATTCTTAGTTTCTCATTAACTGTATATTCTAATCCTCCTTCAAGAGTTCTATTTTCCTCAGGTATCAAATCAGGGTTGGCACCAAAATCACCAAACAATTGTATAAGAGCTGGTGTAATATACGAGGTAGCATATGAACCTAGTAATTTTATATATCCGTCATCTGTGGTAAGGGCATAGGAAGGGTTTATATTATAAACAAATTTATTCCCATATTCAGAGTGTGTATTATATCTTCCACCAATATTTAGGTTAAACCCTGTACCAGATACATAAACAATATTAGTATAAGGGTCAATAATAGTAAAGTCAGCATCTTGACTAAAAATGGCCTCATCTTTATTATAACTAACACCTAGGATTGTATGCCATTTTTTAGCAATAATATACTTGTTGTATAACTCTAAAAATAAGCCTCTTCCATTGGTAACAGCTTCTCCAAAAGAACTATTAGAATCGGAAGTGTAATCGGCATAAGAAGCATTTAAATGCAAGGAACCTTTTTCATTATATCCTAAAGTTGAGGAAACACCTACTCGTTCTTGATCCTGTTTAAAACGATTGGGAGCTTCAGCAAAAGCCGCATCAAATTCAGTATTGTAGTTTGTTTTGTTCCCAAAGATCGAAACAGAAAAATTATCTGAAAAATTATACCCCAAACGCGCATCAGCACTATATTGTGAAAAAGCATCCTGCTCATTTTCAGGAGTAACCGCTGCTGAAAGTCCATCAGAATAACGATTAGAAATACCAACACTATAATTGAAGGTATTCAAACTCCCACTTATCAAGGCGCTATTGGTGAAACGTCTAAAGTGATAGTTTTGGTTTTCTGCTGTTTGATTTGTTGCAATGGCCGACTTTATATTGGCTGCAATCTTCTTTTTTGAACTTTTTTTGGTAGTAATATTAATGACGGCAGTGGCGGCATTGGTACCATACAAGGTACTTGAAGCCCCTTTGATAATTTCTATCGTTTCAATATTAGCCGTAGAAAGCAAACGTAAATCATACTGTGGCGAAAAGGAAGAGGGATCCGTCACACGTATGCCATCAATTAGAACAAGTACTTGTCTACCTCTTCCACCTCGGGCAAAAACACCTAAAACATCGCCATCTCTACCCCGGCTACCGGCAATTTCAATTCCACTTTTTGAATTAATTAATTCCGCTAAGGTTCTACCCTGGTTACGTTCTAACTCTTTTGCCGAAATTTTGACAATGGTTTTTCCTGAATTTTCACGTTTTAAATTAAAACGGGAATCACTTACCACTACTTCGTCCAATTCTTGAACGGTAATGGAATCATTCTGCTGTTCTTGGGCAGCAATGCCTGTGCATACCAATGCGGTAGCACAAAGGCTCATAAAGCTTTTGTTCATTTTTTTAATCTCTAATCCGAGCGAATAGATAGTATGTCTGTACCCATACGTAAACTTCTATCCCGAAAGTTTAACAATAGTTGTTTGAATTTGGCAGGTCTCCTGACTTGTTTCTGTTAGTCTACCTTCCCGCTATACGCAGTGGTTTTGAAGAAACTAACAGCTCAATTTAATAAGATGCCTATATAAATCTGTCTAATGACAAATAGTATCGGCATAAACTTTACAGTTGCGGGAACAGTTCCGGATTTTCGCCGGATTCCCTTTTAATCCCACCATCATAAAAAGATGATCGAAACCAAAATTCGAATCAAAAGTAAACATTTTGTTTAATCTTTTAACTCAAAGTTTAAATAATACTACTTTTGAAAGTAATTTAATTTCGAGATTTGAAAAAAGTACTATTTCTTTTAGCTGTCTTAATTTTGTTTTCCTGCAAGCAGGAAAAAAAAGAAAAGCTATCGCCGCCAGTTTCTAATGAAAGCATTAAAATTAAGTATGCAAAGGGGTTTTCTATTGAAAAATCGAGCTCCGGACTCACGCTTATTAAACTTACATCGCCTTGGCCAAATGCCGAGACCACTTTTACATATGCACTCGTACCGAAAGAAATCGCACCATTTACCACGTTAAACAAAGAAGCCTACGATGCCATTATTACGGTTCCCGTAGAACGTGTTATCGTAACTTCCACAACGCACATACCTGCCCTAGAAGCTCTTGGCGCCCTAGATAAACTTGTAGGGTTTCCGAACACATCCTTTATATCTTCTAAAAAGGCGAGACGATTAATTGATGTGGGTCGTATAAAAGAATTGGGAAACAATGAAGCCTTAAATACGGAGATGATTATTACCTTAAACCCCGATGTCATCGTTGGCTTTGGTATTGACAATCAAAACAAGACCTATAAAACGCTTCAAAAATCAAATATTTCAGTAGTTTATAATGGAGAGTGGGTAGAAGAAACTCCTTTAGGAAAAGCAGAGTGGATTAAATTTTTTGCACCCTTTTTCGACGCGGAAATAAAAGCGGATAGTATTTTCAATAGCATTGAAAAAGCATACGATGAAGCCAAAACATTGGCACAAAAGGCAACCAAAAGGCCCACAGTGTTAAGCGGTGGTTTGTATAAAGATGTATGGTATGCTGCCGGGGGGAAAAGTTGGGTTGCGCAATTTTTGCAAGATGCACACTGCGACTACATTTACAAAGATGCAGCTGCACATGGAAGCCTCTCTTTAAGCTTAGAAAGTGTCTTGGATAAGGCACATAAAGCCGATTTTTGGCTAAACCCCTCTTTACACGTTTCTTATAAAGAATTGATAAACGCCAATGAACATTATAAACAATTTGATGCTTTTAAAAACAAAAAAGTATACACAAATGTTAGTGTAAAAGGTGAAACTGGGGGGCTCTTATTTTACGAACTTGCGCCTCAGCGACCCGATTTGGTGCTAAAAGACCTGATCCATATATTTCACCCTGAGCTTTTGCCAGAGTATCAGAATGTCTTTTTCAAGCCTCTAGAATAATTTGAACAATCCAACCAAATACCACACCTCATTCATACTGCTGCTCTTAGCTTTGCTAATGTGTTTCGCGCTGAATATAAGTTTAGGGTCGGTTTCCATACCGTTTAAAGTCACACTGAGTGAACTATTTTTAGGCCCTATTCAAAATGAATCTTGGCACTACATCATCTGGAATTATAGAATTCCCAAAGCTATTACTGCAATCTTAGCGGGAAGTGCCTTGGCGTTGAGCGGGCTGCTAATGCAAACCTTATTTCGTAACCCGCTTGCCGGCCCCTTTGTATTGGGTATTAGCTCTGGTGCCAGCCTTGGCGTAGCACTTTTAATCATGGGATCCTCCATTTTTTCGGGTCTGGCCGCCTTCGAAATTGCGAATAGTATTTCACTTGCCGTTGGAGCCAGTTTAGGTAGTTTTCTAGTTTTATTGGCGGTCTTGACAGTAGCCACAAGAGTAAAAGACACCATGACCTTGTTGATCATAGGACTGATGTTTGGCAGCATTACATCGGCAATTGTCAGTGTACTCTCCTACTTCACCAGCTCAGAAGAATTGCAACAGTATGTCTACTGGTCATTCGGTAGTTTAGGCGATTTATATTGGTCGCAACTGGCCCTTTTAGGGGTTATCATCCTTATCGGAATACTCCTGAGCATAGCTTCAATAAAATCATTGAACTCACTATTGCTCGGCGAACATTATGCAAGGAGTTTGGGGGTACAACTAAAAAAATATCGATATATCATTATCATCGCCACAGCTTTGCTGGCGGGAAGTGTTACGGCCTTTGCAGGACCAATTGCCTTTGTCGGCCTTGCAGTGCCTCACTTGACACGTCAACTATTTAATACTACTGATCATAAGGTACTGGTTCCCGCAGTACTGTTATCAGGAGCTATTTTAATGCTGCTCTGCGACATGGTTGCGCAATTACCAGGTTCTGCCAATGTGCTTCCCATAAACGCCATAACTAGCATCATTGGTGCTCCTGTGGTCATTTGGCTTTTAACCCGTAAGCGCAGAATGTTGTTTTGAGTGCCAAAAGTCAACATATCACCCTTAGTACGCAAGATCTCTCCATTGGATACAAGAATATTACGGTAGCAAGTAATCTTAGTTTTAATACTCTTTCTGGAGAGCTGATGGGTATTGTCGGAGTCAATGGTATTGGAAAGTCAACTTTGTTAAGAACTTTAGGTAACATACAACCTGCCATATCAGGAACCGTTGCTATTGAGAACAAAGCTCTAGACACCTTTAATACAATAGAATTAGCCGCAGAAATCAGTGTGGTGCTAACCGAACCAATAGCCTCTAAAAACCTAACAGTTCAAGAACTCATCGCCCTAGGAAGACACCCCTATACGAACTGGATTGGCACTTTAACGCCGCTAGATAAATCTAAAATCAGCCATGCCATACAGATGCTTGAGCTAGAGGATTTAATTGGCAAAAAGTGCTATGAATTGAGTGATGGCCAATTACAACGCGTGTTAATTGCCCGAGCGCTAGCGCAAGATACAAGCATCATTTTATTGGATGAGCCTACCACGCATTTAGACCTATACCATAAAGTACAAATTTTAAAACTGTTGAAAAACATCACAGCAGATACAAAGAAAACGATTCTTTTTACCAGCCATGAAATAGAGTTGGTACTGCAACTCTGCGATAAAATGCTGGTGTTAAACGCAAATGGCAGTATTTACGGAACCCCTAGCGAGCTTATTGATAATGGAGCTTTTGACAATTTGTTTCCTTCCGATACAGTTACCTTTGATCAACATACCAAGACTTTCCGAATTAAAAAGTAAAACCGCTACTTGTTTCATTTTGCGGGTCAATCTTGTATATTTACTCGCTATTCTTTTAAACAGAAATGAACGAATTATTGATATATCTTTTGGTTGGATTGGTTTGCCTTGCTGCGGGTTATTTTCTGGGGAATTATATCCAAAACCTGAAGACCAGATCAAATCAGAGTGCGCTTCAAGAACGACAGCAACAACTTACCAATAACCTCAGCGTACTTGAACAACGCCTTCGTGATACCGAAGAACATAAAACCCATTTACAAACCGAAAAGGAACAACTAGGCAATCAAATTGTACGCTATGAGGCTGACCTTGAAAACCTCCATTTAAAAAATAGAGAGCAAAAAGAAGAAGTAGAAAAACTACAGGAAAAATTCACCAAAGAATTCGAAAACCTCGCGAATAAAATATTAGAAGAGAAAAGTCTCAAGTTCACCGAACGTAACGAGAAGAACATCAAAGACATTCTTACCCCTTTGAATGAAAAGATTCAGTTGTTTGAGAAGAAGGTTGAAGAAAGTCAAAAAGAGAATATCAGCATACACTCTGCCTTGAAAGAACAATTATTACATCTTCAAACGCAAAATCTTAAAATAACCCAAGAAGCCGAAAACTTGACTAAGGCCTTAAAAGGGGATAGTAAAATGCAAGGAAATTGGGGTGAACTCGTGCTTGAACGCGTACTTGAAAAGTCAGGTTTAGAAAAAGATCGCGAATATACTGTGCAACAAAGTTTTACTTTAGATGACGGTTCACGTGTACTTCCTGACGTGATTATCAACCTGCCTGACGGCAAGAAGATGATTGTAGATTCGAAGGTTTCGCTAACGGATTATGAACGTTTTGTAAATGCTGAAGACGATGACGAACAGGCCAAATTTCTTAAAGACCATATCAATTCTCTGCGTAGGCATGTGGACCAGTTGTCGGCAAAAAAATACGAGGATCTGTATGAGATGGAAAGTCCTGATTTTGTGTTACTTTTCATTCCTATAGAACCGGCATTTGCCATTGCAATAAACAATGATAACTCATTATATAATAAGGCTTTTGAGCAGAACATCGTAATTGTTACCCCCTCTACCTTGTTGGCTACACTGCGTACCATCGACACCATGTGGAACAATGAAAAGCAGCAGCGAAATGCCATTGAAATCGCCCGACAAGCTGGGGCACTTTATGACAAATTTGAAGGTTTTGTAAGCGACCTTACCAAGGTGGGCAAAAAGATGGACGACGCCAAAGACGAATACAAAGGCGCCATGAATAAATTGGTCGAAGGGCGCGGAAATATTATTATAAGTATTGAAAAGTTGAAGAAGATGGGAGCTAAAGCAAAGAAGTCGATCCCCGAGCCTATTTTGAAGCGAGCTCAAGAGGATGACCTATCAAACGACGAGACGGGCTTCGAAGAACCGAAATTAGAACTATGAAGAAAATACTTGGTTTTGGATTGTTTGGGGTACTTCTGCTTTTAATGGCGTATTATGCCTTTATTTATTTTGTACCCTATAGTGAAGGAACCCGTTCGGGAGAACTGATTAAAATAAGCAATAAGGGAGTGCTCGTAAAAACCTGGGAGGGCGAAATCAGCCAGGGCATATCTGGAGCTCAAATCTTTACCTTTTCCGTTTTGGACAAGGACCAAGAGGTAATTAATAAATTACAAGAATATCAAGGACAATACGTAAAGCTCAATTATGTAGAACGCTTTGCTACCTTCTTTTGGATGGGAGATACCAAATATTTCATCACCAAAGTAACGAAAGAACAGTCACCGCACATCCGAAATTAGCCTATGGAAAAGTATAAGACAGCTAGCGAATCAAGGCTCTCTATTACAGAACTTATGCTTCCCTCACATTCAAATTTTGGAGGTAAGATACACGGTGGGCATATTCTAAGTTTAATGGACCAAATTGCCTTTGCTTGCGCATCTAAACATTCTCGCCAATATTGCGTAACCGCCTCCGTAAACCGGGTTGATTTTCGTAGTCCTGTAGAGGTTGGTGAGTTGTTGACTTTGAAAGCTTCCATCAATTACACGGGAAGAACTTCAATGGTCGTAGGGGTTCGTGTAGAGTCGCAAAATATCACTACAGGTAAAAGACGGCACTGCAACTCTTCCTATTTCACCATGGTTGCCAAAGACGATAAAGGCAACAGCATTGAAGTACCGGGCCTGCTGGTTCAAGATGAACAAGGGGTACGCCGGTTTGCTCGTAGTAAATTTCGTAAAGAGTCTGCCTTTAGACGCGATACGCAATTTGACGAAAGCAATTTCAAAATGAACGCGTATTTGGAATCCTTATTGGACGAAAACATCAAGATTGAGTTGAAGTGATTCCCGCAGCGGCTTCGTCAACAAACCAAAACAATCTTCCCGAGGATGGATCTACCAAACGCGCGGGGTAATTTTCATAGTTTCCTGTTTGGTTTTTAATCTCGGTAAATTTTTCAGCTTTACTTTCTCCAGTTACCAAAAACACTACCGAATCGGCATTGTTAATGATTTGTCCGGTTAGGGTTACACGCCGCTGCCCAGAATTTGGGTGAACGGCCACCTCACAGTACTTTTCAGAATGCCACAAAGCAATTTCATGTGGAAAGATCGATGCCGTATGGCCATCATCACCCATACCTAGAATTACCAAATCAAACTGAGGCATGTTTTCCGCTTTAGGCAAACACTCCTCTAAAAGTTCGGCATATCGTTTTGCTTCGTATTCAGGTTCGTTCTCACCCTTTATTCTATGTATATTTTCTTCGGGAATAGCAATTTTGGAAATCAAATGCTCAACGGTCATTTTGTAATTGCTCTGGTCATCGGTAGGCTCCACACAGCGTTCATCGCCCCAATACAGGTGAACTCCGCTCCAATCAATATCGCCTTGAAAATTAGACGCCAGCTCGTCAAATACAATTCTGGGGGTACTACCGCCCGAAAGTGCAATATGCACTGTTGACCTATTTGCGATCATAATAGCCAAGAACCTCGAAAAGTTCAAGGCTACCTCTTGTTTTGTTTTCGATATTTTCAGTCTCATAAAGTAGTGATCGCGAAGATAGCGCGGCAAACTTTTACTATTAAAACAAAAGTTTGCTTCCTCGCTCTTCGGCTCTTAATTAGTTTAAACAAATAGTAATACGCCTAACCAAACAATGCTAAATCAACAGATAACACAAAACCCAGGATCGTCCGCCAAATTGGGTCCGGGATTACGCCACATGCCATAACCTTCGATCAATTCATCGGCATTCACGGGGCCCCATACACCAGCAGAATACCCGTAAACCTTCGCATCTGATTTCTTCCAATAGTCTAAAATCGGATTGACAAATTCCCAAGCCGCCTCCACCTCATCGGCTCGGGCGTAGAGCGTGGCATCACCTTGCATAGCATCTAGAAGCAATCGTTCGTAAGCTTCCATGACGTGCGTTTCTGTGAGTCCTGAATAATAAAAATCAAGATTGGCCCGCTCTACCTTAAATCCTTGTCCTGGTACCTTAACGCCGAACTTAACTAAGATGCCCTCATCGGGTTGAATGCGAATAATCAATTTGTTGTCTTTATTGAACATTCCTGAATCCTTAAAAATCTGATGATGCGGCGATTTAAAATGAATTACGACCTCAGTGACCTTAGTGGGCATACGCTTGGCAGTACGAACATAGAAGGGTACGTTTTTCCATCGCCAGTTATCAACAAAAAACTTAATGGCTGCATAGGTCTCTGTGGTAGATTCTGAATGCACACCGTCTTCTTCGCGGTAACCCTTGACCATTTCGCCATTAATATTCGAACCAACGTATTGGGCTCGAATCGTATGATCGTGGAGTACTTTTTCATCACGCATAATTCGCAGCGAACGTAAAGCCTTGACCTTTTCATTGCGAATTTCTTCAGCATTTGCGTCTATGGGCGGCTCCATTACAATAAGTGAAACAATTTGTAGCAGATGGTTTTGAAACATATCGCGCAGAGCCCCAGATCCGTCATAATAGCCTCCTCTTGAACCTACGCCTCCACTCTCTGCATTGGTAATCTCTACATGACTAATATAATTGCGATTCCATAAAGGCTCGAAAATACTATTAGCAAAACGCGTGACCAATAGGTTTTGAACTGTTTCTTTACCTAAATAATGATCTATTCGATAAATTTGAGATTCTCTAAAGTACTGCTGCAGGCCTTTATTCAAAGCTTTTGCCGTTTCCAAATCATAACCAAAAGGTTTTTCAACTATCAGCCGCTTACAACCCATCGACTCATTGTTCAGACCTTGTTCCGTAAGGTTTTTTGCAATGGCCTCAAAAAGACTAGGGGGCGTTGATAAGTAGAAAATGTAATTGTCGTCGGTTTGATATTTTAAATTTAAATCTGAAATGCGTTTTTCTAGGCGATTGTAATCAACATCATAGGTTGAGCCCAAATCTTCGTAAAAGATTTTTTCAGCAAAGGCATCGACCAAACCAAAGTCTTCAACAGTGGCCTTACTTTTTAAATGGTCGTTCTCTAGAACTACTTTTTTGCGAAACTCGGCATCTGTCATATCGCTTCGGCTCACCCCCAATACCACAAAATTTTCAGGAAGGTGCTGCCCCTTAAAAAGATTAAACAATCCGGGCACTAGCTTTCTTGCGGTCAAATCTCCGGAAGCACCGAAAATAACTAGCATTTGGTTTTCTGTTTTGTTCATAGCAATAAGCGAATCTTAGTTTTTAAATATACTCATCCTACCGGAGTTTCCAAGCTTGGATAGGATCAAAACCCAATATTTTAATTTATTTTTGACGCTGACGCAATTACGACAATACTTAATAAACACTAAAAGTAATAGATGAAAGGAACATACGATTTCGGATTAGTAGGGTTAGGTGTCATGGGACGCAATTTTATTTTAAATGTCGCGGATAATAATTTTACCGCATTTGGGTATGATTTAGATACCGAAAAAGTTAAGGCCCTACGGGAAGAAGGTGGAGACACCAGCAAAGTAGATGCTACCACAAAGGTTGAAGATTTCGTTCAAGCACTTTCCTTGCCACGAAAAATTATGTTATTGGTTCCTGCCGGGCAGATTGTAGATACCGTTATCGAAGGATTACTGTCGTATTTAGACAAAGATGATATTATAATTGACGGAGGAAATTCTTTCTTTACAGATACCGATCGGCGTGAAGCCTATCTCTCGGTAAAAGGAATTCATTTCTTTGGCGCGGGGGTTTCCGGCGGGGCAAAAGGAGCACGTCTAGGGCCCAGTATTATGCCCGGAGGAAACCGGGAAGCCTACCAATATGTAAAACCAATTTTCGAAGCAGTTTCGGCAAAGTATGAAGGTGAACCTTGTGTAACCTACCTAGGTCCAAAATCTGCTGGTAACTATGTGAAAATGGTGCATAACGGTATTGAATACGGACTCATGCAATTGACATCGGAAATCTATGACTTACTCAAAAAAGGTGGTGATTTTAATAACGATGAACTCCATCAAACCTATGCCAATTGGAATGCAGGTCGGTTACAGTCGTTTTTGGTAGAGATTACATCGGAGATTTTCGAACAAGATGATGATTTGGGAGAGGGAAGATTGGTCGATAAAATACTGGACAAAGCCAAACAAAAAGGTACCGGCAAATGGACCAGCCAAAATGCGATGGATTTGGGCATTCCTGTTCCGTCTATCGATATTGCCGTGAGCATGCGAGAAATATCCGCCTTAAAAGAAGAACGCTTACAGGCTGATAAAATGTATGGTCGACCCAAGGTCGAACAGATGGATAAAGCCGTGTTGGCCAAATTGGCTGAAGAAGCCTTATACTTTTCCTTTATCATAACCTATGCACAAGGTTTGCATCAACTGGCTGATGCCTCAAAAGAATACGGTTACGAATTGGAAATTGCTGAAATCGCCAAAATCTGGCGAGCAGGGTGTATTATCCGCGCCGGATTGTTAGCCGATATCACCGAAGCATTTAATGCCGATAAGGCCTTGCCAAACCTTCTACTTTCACCGTCGTTCACAGAGAAAGTACAAGTTACAGTAGGTGCAGCTAGAACCTTAGTGGCATATGCCGCAAAAAATGGTATTCCTGTACCCGGACTATCAAATTCATTAACGTATTTTGATGCCTATACATCTTCTAGATTACCTTTAAACCTAATTCAAGCCCAACGTGATTATTTTGGTTCGCATACCTATGAACGTTTAGATAAGGAAGGGGTTTTTCATACAGAGTGGGATAAAAAATAGATGATTAGGGACTTTAACTTCTAAAATACAACGTATGTATACCAAAAAAATATATAGCGCCAAGCAAATGGTTTTATGGACTCGCTATGAAACTTTATTGTTTTTTGTCATCATTGCAGCTTGGGTAGCTGCCTATTACTTTCTCGATTTATCATGGTTTAAAATTCCTTGGACACCTTTGGCTCTGATTGGTACCGCCGTTGCCTTTGTTATCGGGTTTCAAAATAATTCTGCATACGGGAGAATTTGGGAGGCCCGGAAAATTTGGGGCGGTATCGTAAATACCTCTCGCACCTTTGGAATGTTCGTGCAAGACATGATAACCAATGAGCATGCAATAGATAATTTATCTGAAGAGCAATTAAAAACTGAAATCAAAACGCTGACGTATCGTCATATTGCTTGGATGACTGCCCTACGGCATGCCATGCGCGCTTCCAAACCTTGGGAAACCATAGTAAAATCGAGAACAGATGGTGAATGGGGTATTAAACCCCCTGAATTCGAAGCCAATTTACAAGATGATTTAAAAGGGTATGTTTCTGATGATGACCTACAAGAGGTGATGGGTAAAAACAATAAACAAACTGCTTTGCTATATCTGCAGTCTCACCATCTTAGAAGGCTTAAGGAACAAGGTGTTATTTGGGAATTTTCATTTTTAGAATTGGAAGGGGTGTTACAGGAGCTTTTTACCCTTCAAGGAAAAAGTGAGCGTATCAAAAACTTTCCCTATCCTAGACATTTTGCCACACTAAATCATTTCTTTATGTGGGTTTTTGTGCTGTTGCTGCCTTTAGCGATGGTGCCCCAATTTGGAGAAATAGGAAACAGCGTCAAAGAAACTTTTCCATTGATTGGTGACTTATTCGTTTGGTTCTGTATTCCGTTTTACGTCATTGTTTCTTGGATATTTCATACCATGGAAAGGATTGGCAGAACGGGGGAAAACCCTTTTGAAGGTACAGCTAATGATGTTCCTATATCGACAATTGCTAGGGGTATTGAAATTGATCTTCGGCAGAATTTGGGTGAAGCCGACGAAGACATTCCCGATCAGTTTCCTGTAAAACGTCATACACAGTTTTAATTTTCAATGGCTAAAACAGTATATCGAGTCTATGTTATTGAACTCTCGAAAAAAGTCTTTACTGAAAACAGAAAGTTTCGAGAGGCAAATCCTCAATTTAATGGGGTGCTGCAATGTCTTTATGTGGGCATGACCAGCAAAACGCCCAAGGAACGGTTCGAGCAACACAAAACGGGTTATATAAATAAAAAAGGGCACAAACTTTCGGCAAAGTTGGTAGAGCAATATGGATTGTATCTCCGCGGTAGCCTTTATCAACATATCGACCCAATGACCAACCGTTCCGAAGCCCTTCATACCGAAGAACAATTGGCTTTGGAACTGCGCAGACAAGGCTATGCCGTTTGGTACAATTAAGAAAATTCACAGGCAGTTCTTAATCAAAAAAAATAAGGAAACTCCTGCTATTCGGTGTACTAAGGAATATCAAGAATACAAGGGAAGAGTGTATTTCGAATATCAAACAGAGAGCTGATTTAAGAGGAACCTACGATATCATACTAATTTATTCAAATTAGCGTTTGCTAGTAGGGGCACATAATCAAAATCTAAATTATGCGACCTTATATCTTCGCCTTGCTAGCTTTATTCTTTTTTTCATGCTCCGAAAGTGAACCCGATGCGCTAGTAGTTGATAATCAAGAAACTAACGATCCCACAGCTTTTATTGACGATTTTAACGGTAGTGGTGCCTTGATAGATTACGTAACAAATAATGCCGCAGCATTACCACAAGTAACACAATCAGAAAATCGATATCATGCATTGCTTACAGATAATTCCAACAATGTAACCTTACACTTCAATCAAGATCAAGGAAGATTAGACGCCAAGTCAGTATCATTTCCGTTCGAATTTGTCGCCAGAAATATAGGTATTGGAACGGTAGAAGATTCACAAACAGCAGGTGCTCCAACGAACAATCCTTATGTTTTTTCTGGTGTTCAAGTTCATGTAGAAGATTTCAACTCTATCAATTCATCGCACGTGGTCGTTGGGCATAGAGGACCTACAGCTTTTACCATTGAAGGAAAAAACACCTTGAACGGAAATTCTTCAGTGAATGATATTGGCGCAAATACGGTTCCTAGTGGCAGGGCAGATATCAGAATAGTAGGAAACGAAGATAGAACCCTTACCATATATTGGCAACTGCCTAATTTGAGTCATACCGTAAATTCAGATAATTGGACATTATACAACGGCACAGGTAATTTGCCCGGTACCCCACCCACCTATGGAGAGACGGTGTACGTTGGACTCATAACCTATGCCTTTGGATCTAATGGTGTTCCTTTCGTCGGTACTTGCGACGCGATTCAAATTAGCGATTAATTAGGTAGCTAGCCGCCTTTATTTACTCAAATACATCTTTCGTCTTCCGTAGAGTTCGTAAAATTCATCATCTTTTAAACTATCGATGAATAGGATGCTCTCTCCTGTGCTCTTCATTTCAGGGCCCAAGTTTTTATTGACATTAGGAAATTTGTTAAAGGAGAAAACGGGTTGCTTGATGGCAAAGCCTTCTAGTTCAGGTTTAAAGTCAAAATCCTTCACTTTCTTTTCGCCCAACATTACCTTGGTAGCATAATTTACATACGGTTCTTTATACGCTTTGGCTATAAAAGGAACTGTTCTAGAAGCTCGTGGGTTTGCTTCGATGATATATACCTTATCATCTTTTATAGCAAATTGAATATTTATAAGCCCTACAGTATTTAGAGCCAATGCAATATTTTTTGTATGATCTTTGATTTGTTGCATCACAAATTCTCCAAGATTGAAAGGAGGAAGCGTTGCATTGGAATCTCCTGAGTGAATGCCACAGGGTTCGATATGTTCCATAATTCCAATGATATAGACATCCTTTCCATCACAAATAGCATCAGCTTCCGCCTCGATCGCACCGTCTAAATAGTGATCTAAAAGCAACTTATTATTCGGAATCTTACGCAGTAAATCTACCACATGTTCTTCCAATTCTTCTTTATTGATAACAATCTTCATTCCCTGCCCCCCAAGCACATACGAAGGCCTTACCAAAAGAGGAAAATCTAACTGATCAGCCAATTGCAAAGCTTCATCTGCAGTTTCGGCAACACCAAACTCTGGAAAGGGAATATCATTTTCCTTTAACAATTCAGAGAAACTACCACGATCTTCCGCCAAATCTAGCGAATCAAAGCTTGTTCCTATGATTTTGATTCCATATTTCGACAATTTTTCTGCTAATTTCAAAGCTGTCTGCCCTCCCAGTTGAACAATAACACCTTCCGGTTTTTCGTGACGAATAATATCGTAAATGTGTTCCCAGAAGACAGGTTCGAAATAGAGTTTATCAGCGGTATCGAAATCGGTAGAAACCGTTTCTGGATTACAGTTGATCATAATGGTTTCATAACCGCATTCCGCGGCGGCTAATACACCGTGTACACAGCAGTAATCGAATTCAATCCCCTGCCCTATTCGGTTAGGTCCTGAGCCAAGCACTACGATTTTTTTTCTATCCGATACTACACTGTCATTTTCTACATAACGCTCGCCTTCAGCAGTTTCAACTTCTGCCTCAAAGGTGGAGTAATAGTATGGGGTCATTGCCTTAAATTCCGCGGCACAGGTATCTACCAATTTATATACACGGTTGATGCTCAAGGCTGTTCGCTTATTGTATACTTCACTTTCGTAGCAATCAAGCATATGTGCTATCTGCCGATCAGCGAAACCCTTTTGTTTTGCTTCTAATAACAAGTCTTTGGAAAGGCTAGCAATAGTATATTGAGAAATTTCTTTTTCCAATTGATATAGCTCCTCGTATTGTTTCAAGAACCACATATCAATTCTGGTAATGTCGTGAATTCTGCTTAACGGAATTCCCATTTGAATGGCATCATAGATAACAAAAACACGGTCCCAACTTGGAATGGTCAATTTGCTGATAATCTGATCATAATTTTTGTAGCCTTTTCCGTCGGCACCTAACCCGTTTCTCTTAATTTCTAAAGATTGTGTTGCCTTATGCAATGCTTCTTGAAAAGAACGTCCAATTCCCATGACCTCACCAACCGCCTTCATTTGCAGACCAAGCGTTCTATCAGAGCCTTCAAATTTGTCGAAATTCCAACGTGGAATCTTGACAATCACATAATCTAAAGTTGGCTCGAACAATGCTGACGTAGATTTTGTAATCTGGTTTTCCAATTCATCCAAGGTATACCCAATAGCCAATTTTGTTGCAACTTTGGCGATAGGATACCCTGTCGCTTTTGATGCCAGTGCCGAAGATCGTGACACGCGTGGGTTGATTTCAATTGCAATAATTTCTTCTTTTTCATCAGGACTTACGGCGAATTGTACGTTACATCCTCCTTCAAAATCTCCAATACTTCGCATCATATGAATGGCCATATCACGCATTTTTTGATAGGTTTTATCTGATAGTGTCATCGCCGGTGCCACCGTAATCGAATCGCCCGTATGTATGCCCATCGGATCCATATTTTCAATGGCGCAGATAATAACAACATTATCGTTTTTATCACGAAGTAGTTCCAGTTCAAACTCCTTCCATCCCATCATTGCCTTATCGATCATCACTTCATGAATTGGTGATATCTCGAGGCCCCGACTTAAAAGCTCATCAAAATCTTCGGGCTTATAAACAATAGAAGCTCCGGCGCCTCCTAGTGTATATGAAGCTCGAATTACCAGCGGAAAACCAAATTCTTGCGCAATTTCTTTACCTTTCAAAAAAGAAGTAGCCGTTGCCTGAGGTGCCATACCCACACTTATTTCCAACATTAACTCTCTAAATTTTTCACGGTCTTCGGTAATGTTGATCGCATCGATATCAACACCTATCATTTTCACATCGAAATCCTCCCAAATACCTTTCTCATCAGCTTCAATACACAAATTCAATGCAGTTTGCCCACCCATAGTAGGTAGTACCGCATCAATTTGAGGATGTTCTTTTAATATCTCAACAATTGATTTGGTGGTCAATGGCTTTAGATATACATGATCTGCCATCGACGGGTCGGTCATAATGGTCGCCGGGTTACTGTTAATTAAGATAGTTTCGATTCCATCTTCGCGCAAGGAGCGCAAAGATTGTGAACCAGCGTAATCAAACTCACAGGCCTGCCCGATAATAATAGGTCCAGAACCAATAATCAAAATGGATTTTAAATCTTCTCTTTTTGGCATGTTCTTTTATGTACTTTGATAGTTGAAATATAAAGGGTTATGTGCAATTAAGGCATAAAAAAAAGGTGCTACTTTCGAAAAAGTAACACCTTCAATATTTTAAAAATATACAATCATTTATTTTTTGTGTCGAGGTTCAGAGGATACGCTAAGTTTTTTTCTTCCTTTCGCTCTTCTTCTAGCGAGAACTTTTCTTCCATTTACAGAAGCCATGCGCTCTCTAAAACCATGCTTGTTCCTTCTCTTTCTTCGTGATGGTTGATATGTTCTCTTTTGACCTGGCATTGTTAAATCCTTTTCTTAGTTGAATGCTTTACAGAACGACCTGTAAAACTGGGCGCAAATATACGAAGAGTTTTTGCTTTGCCAAATACAATTGAAAAAATATTTTTGCACAATTACCTACTCCCCTCATGATGGTTTTTATTACTTTTGCCAAAGCCTTATTTCGGCGGCTTGAACACCATGAAACACGCTAGTATACTATTTTTATTTGTCTTCTGCAACCTAACATTGTTTGCGCAAACTACCTTAGAATATAAACTACATGTAGGAGATGCATTCGTCGTTCAACAAAACGCGCATCAAACAATTGTGCAAGAAATGGATGGGGCCACTCATGAGCTTACCAATGAAATGAATGGCCTTCTAGAATTCAAAGTAGTTGAAGAAAGAGATAGCACCTACGAAATCGCTTTGGCATTTAAAGATTTGAACTTATTAATGAATTCAAGCATACAGGGTGAATTGATGAATGTAAAAGCCAAAGAGGTTACGGAAGGCGACATGCAATCTCAAATATTCAACAGCTTGCTCGACACCCCTGTTCAAATTATTCTTTCAAAGACCGGTGACATTCTCGAAGTAAATGGTGGCGATAGTCTCGTAATTAAAATGGCTGATGCTTCTGGTGTAGAAGATGACTTTTCATTAAATATGATGAAAAAGGGATTGGAAAAAGAATTTGGTTCTGAAGCACTATCGAACAGCTACAAGCAGTTAACCTATATTTATAGTGATAGCCTAGTTAAGGTGGGAGATACTTGGCACAATGAGTATTTTGGTAAGTTAAACGCCAAAAATACTTGGACTTTAGAGGCCATCAACGATACCACAGCAACCATTAACGGAGTTGCAGATGTTGTAATGAAAGCTAATGAATCTGGTACGGTTATGAACTTAAGCGGAACACAGACCACCGAAATACAAACCGATATTGAATCTGGTTTCATTGTAAAAATGATTGTTGAAGGTCAATCAAAAGGGGCCTCCACTATGGTACAATTGGGTGATCAAAAAATTCCGACCAGCATAACATCAAAAATTACCTACGAACTAATCAAAGACTAACATATGTTTAATAAAATATTCAAGCTCATCATCGCCGGGCTTATTATCGCCTACGCGGGATATCAATTTTATGAAGGTGAAATAGGCAATGGTATTTTCCTTATCCTGCTTTCATTCATATTTATTTTCCTGTATTTTAGAAATGAAATAATTCTCTTGGCATTTCTACGAATGCGGAAACAAGATTTGGCAGGCACCCAAAAATGGTTGGATAAAATTAAAAACCCAGAAGCAGCTTTAACTACAAAGCAGCAAGGGTATTATAATTATTTGCACGGAATCATCTTTTCACAAACCAATCTTACCCAAGCTGAAAAATATTTTAAAAAAGCCCTGAAACTGGGACTAACTATGGATTATGACCTTGCCATGGCTAAATTAAGTTTGGCAGGAATTGCTATGCAGAAGCGTCGCAAAAGGGAAGCCACCATGTTACTTAAGGAAGCCAAAAAGTTGGATAAGAATAATATGCTGACCGAACAAATTAAAATGATGCAGCAACAAATGAAGAAAATTTAGTATTTCAACGGGCACGGTAACGAAATACTGAGGAAAAGTAAATCCCAAATTCCAATGCTTCAGATGTTGGAATTTGGGATTTACATTTTGTTAGCTACTACTTGTAATAACCCTTGTTCGGAATTTCAATGGTATATTTCTTCCCCGACTGATTGTTCAAGTGGGGTTCGCGTAACCACGGATTGTGTCGCTTTAGTACCTTATAGTTGATACCGTACTCCTTGGCAAAATCGGCAAAGTTCGCAACCGGTTTATTCACTTCAACCGTAAACGTAGGCACTGCAGAATATAGGTCCTCTTTTTGAATATCAAACCCATACTTTTCAGGGTGGCTTAAAATTTCCTTGATGGCCAGGATGCGAAAAACGTAACGGCCGGTTTCCTGCCCCAATAACAGATCATAGTAATCATTCACCTTTTGTATGCCTAAATACTTATCTACCGAACCCGTACCGGTATTATAGGCAGCAGCAGCCAATGTCCAAGTGCCATATTTCTTTTTGTACTTATTCAAATACCTGCAGGCTACTTCGGTTGATTTCTCTAAATGATAGCGTTCGTCAACGTTGGCGTTAATCTCCAATCCGTATTGTTTTCCAGTGGCTTTCATAATTTGCCAAAAACCAGTAGCTCTTGCACTAGAAACCACATTCTCCAATCCGCTTTCCGCCACTGCCAAATACTTGAAATCTTCAGGAATTCCATTTTTCGCTAATATTGGTTCTATAACTGGAAAATATTTATGGGCACGTTTCATCAACAGCAAGGCGTTTGATTGCCAATAGGTATTTACTAGAAACTCCCGATCTATACGCTCCATAATTTCGGGGTCTTCTTGCGGCACCGGTTCGCCAGCAAAATTTAAATCTTCAGGAATGTCGATAGCAGATATGCGATATCCCTCTGAAACATTTTTTTCAACTTCATGTTCGGCCACATCATTTACATCATCGGCTTTCGATTGCATGGCAAATAGCAATGTGCTTATTACAAAAAGGACACCAAGCCCCATCAAAATATTCTTTAAAAACTTCATTCCAATTTATTTATTCCGTTTTTCAAATGTATAGAATGTCTCTTAATTCCATCCTATATACAACTCCATTATTCTAAAATAATTGTAGGCAAATGCTCATTAAACCACTTCGCACGATGAATGATCATCGTATGGGTTCCATTTTTAACCCGAATGCAATCCTTTATATTACCAATAGGAAAAACATTGTCTTTCTCCCCATGAATATGCACAAGACATTCGGGGCAGTATTCCTGTTTCCAGTTCACGATTTGATCTATAGACCAATCTATATAATATTTATCCTTTATAGAAAGGTATTCCTCATAAAGTTCTAGCCGTTTGTTCACCGTCTCACCAAAAGCATATTTAGCCAAAAGTTCTACGTTGTTCACCAAGCCGGTCGGTAGTAACTTGTGCACTTTGGTATACTTTGCGAACAGCATTCGTTTGGGCAATTCTGATTCGTGCTTGACGCTTGAAACCACAATTACCTTTCTCGTACGTACATGTCTTGCCATTTCCTGAACGAGCATTCCACCGAAGGAAACACCAACCAGTACGATATTTTCGTGAGAAATGCTTTGTGTCATTTTCAAAGCATATTCTGAAAGCGTCATATCCTTGTCAGGAACGAACCAAGACAACAAATGCTGCACAAACTGGTCTTCTGGAAGTTGTATATGCTTAAAAATTGAGGGATTCGCAGCCATTCCTGGCATAAAGTAAACATGAATCTTATTGTCAATCATATAATGCAATACAGGGTTTTAATAGGAAATTCGCATTTTTTTTACTACTTTTGTACTCTGCTTTGAAAAAAGCCCCAACGATATAACTTTTGTAAAAGTAGATAAAATTACGGTTCGAGAACCCCGTAATTTTTTTGTCTTAAACCAACTTTAAAATCAGACTATATGAATGAAGTAGAAATTAAAGACAACAGTTTCTTGCGTCAATTTGAAACAAATTTTGACGGACACTTGGCTAAAATCGAGTATTCATCGCAAGAACGGAAGGTCTTTTTAACCAAACTGGTGATTCCTGAAGCAATTACCAAAGAAGATTTCAGAGAGGATTTTATCAAATCCGTTTTACATCACATTCAAGAGAAAAACCTTAGAGTTGTACCTACCAGCCCCCAAATTGCAGGTTTTCTAAGAAAAAATAGACAGTACAAAGAAATGTTACCAGTTGGCATACGAATCTAACAGTACGTTTCTAAGAAAAGTTAAACCTCCACTATGGAGGTTTTTTTATGCGTATTATTTTGAAGCCTTGGTCACTAAGAAGTGTGTCTGAGCACAGTAACAAAACATCAGCAATTGCGGCTAATTAGTTCAACTCCACTCCAGATGACAGTGCGGTAGCTTCAACAAAGGCAAACCGTACATGCCCATCGGCATCTATTTCAGAGAGCTCCACTTCGTGAAGTGTATTCACCAGTTCAGGATTCCATGGCGCCTTTACCTTTACATAATTCTCAGTAAAGCCATGAATATACCCTTCTTTATTTTCACCTTCGAATAAAACAGTTCTTGTAGTACCTAATTGGCTTTCATAAAAAGCCCTCCTTTTTTTGACTGAAAGTCCGCGTAGCATCTTGCTTCTTTTGCTGCGCACATTCTTGGGTACCGCAGCTTCCATTTCAGCTGCAGCCGTATGATCACGTTCAGAATACGTAAAAACATGCAAATACGAAATATCGAGTTCGTTCAAGAAATTATAGGTTTCTAGAAAATGGGCATCAGTTTCCCCCGGAAATCCTACAATTACATCTACACCGATACAGGCGTGAGGCATGGTATCTTTTATTCTTTTAACACGGTCAACATACAAATTACTCAAATAGCGCCTGCGCATGGCTTTAAGAATGGCATCACTACCACTCTGCAAAGGAACATGAAAATGGGGCACGAATGAACTGCTATTGGCCACAAAATCAATCGTCTCATTTTTCAAAAGATTGGGTTCTATCGAAGATATTCTTAAACGATGAATTCCGTCTACGGTATCCAAGGCCTTTACCAAATCTAAAAAAGTATGCTCATGCTTTTTGTTGCCAAACTCTCCCTTGCCGTAATCTCCAATATTTACTCCTGTTAAAACAATCTCCTTGATACCTTTCTTAGCTATCTCAGCAGCGTTTTTAAGCACATTTTCTACGGTATCACTCCTAGATATTCCACGGGCCAAAGGAATGGTGCAGTAGGTACATTTATAATCACAACCGTCTTGCACCTTCAAAAAGGCGCGTGTTCGATCGCCAATTGCATAACTTCCCACATAGAAGTTCGCATCTTCAATCTCACAGGAGTGTATTTCGCCCATATCATTTTTTGACAGGTCGTTGATATAATCGGTTATTTTGAATTTTTCTGTTGCACCCAAAACCAGATCGACACCATCAACGGCAGCCAATTCCTCTGGTTTCAATTGGGCATAGCAGCCAACAGCAGCCACAAAAGCATCAGGATTCACCTTCTGCGCCTGTTTCACAATGGTTTTAAAACGTTTGTCGGCATTCTCGGTAACCGAACAGGTATTGATCACATACATATCGGCATTTTCCGTAAAATCAACACGCTCAAAACCTTCTTCGACAAAACCTCTGGCTATCGTAGAGGTTTCTGAAAAGTTTAGCTTGCAGCCTAAAGTGTAAAATGCGACTCTCTTTTTCACTTTTCCTAAATTAATAGTTTCGCCATTTCTTAGTCAATTCGAAGACCTGTTCTAAAATTTTGGCCTCCTTATCATCAAATTTCACACCTCTTCTAGCCATCATTACCTCGGCAGCTTCAAAAGCTTTTCTGGGTAGGTAACTTGAAAACCCCGACGCACCACCCCAGCTAAAGCTTGGAACGAAGTTCCTGGGAAATCCTGGCACATAGATATTGCAGTTGACACCAACCACCGTACCTGTGTTGAACATAGTGTTGATTGCCGATTTGCTATGATCGCCCATCATAAGTCCGCAAAACTGTAAACCCGTATGTTCGAACTTTTCCGTAGCATAGTTCCACAGACGAACTTTTGCGTAGTTGTTTTTTAGATTTGAATTGTTCGAATCTGCACCAATATTGCACCATTCTCCCAAGACAGCATTACCCAAATAACCTTCATGGCCTTTGCTTGAATAACCAAAAATCACGGTATTGCTTACCTCACCACATACTTTTGAATGTGGACCAATAGTAGTCGCACCATACATCTTTCCTCCCATTTTTACGGTGGCATTATGACAAAGTGCAAATGCTCCACGAATGAGGCTTCCTTCCCAAACTTCAGCCTCTTTTCCAATATAAATAGGTCCGTCTGTTGCATTGAGAATACTAAATTCAACTTTGGCGCCTGCCTCTAAAAATATCTGATCGGAATTGATCAAATTATTCGTACTTGAAATTGGCTGACTTTTTCTTCCGGCGGTAATAAAATCAAAATCTGCTTGAAGTGCTTCCTTATTCTTTGAAAAGATATCCCAAGTATTTTCTATGCGAAGAACATCACCTTGATATGCTATTCTTTTATATGCCGATACATCAAGCGTATCTTGAACTTCTTTAGAGCAACATGCTATCAGGTCGTCACCATAAAAAATGGCTTCATTTTGGTCTAAGGCCTTCACCAATTGAACCAATTCTGCGTTGGGGAGAAAAGAGGCGTTTATCAACACATTCTGTTCCAACTTCACCATGGGGTATTTCTCTGCCAAGTATTCCTCCGTAATCGTGGAGGTAGTACCCGACAAATACTTTTCCCATTTCTCACGAATGGTAAGGATTCCAATACGAATATCTGCTACGGGTCTAGTAAAGGTAAACGGAAGCAAAGCATCACGTACAGGGCCATCAAAAAGAATGTAATTCATCAAGTTAAATTTTGAGCAAAATTAACAAAAAACGCCTCCGATACTAGGTATCAGAGGCGTAAGGTATATTTTATCTTTAAAATACGGTCTATTCTTCTTCTTTGCTCGCTTCAGCCTCAACTTTTGGAGCTTCTTCAGCCACAGGTGCAGCTTTTTTCTTGAATTTATCGTATTTGCTCTTGAACTTATCAATTCGACCTGCAGTATCCAAAAATTTGGCTTTGCCGGTGTAGAAAGGATGTGAAGTTCTTGAAATTTCTAATTTCACCAAAGGATATTCAACACCATCAACTTCCAATGTTTCCTTTGTATCCGCTGTAGATTTTGTCAAAAACACCTCATCGTTTGACATGTCTTTGAAGGCTACGAGCCTATAATTTTCTGGGTGTATCCCTTTTTTCATCGTAATAAACTTTAACGCACCCATTCCAACAGGCACTGGTTTTAAGGCTGCAAATTTAATTCTTTTTATTTAATCCGCAATTTAAAATAATAAAAAAGAAAATCTAAAAATCGTAACTTGAAGATGTAACAAAAGTCAGTTTCTCGCAACTAACCAAAGTAACAACCTAAAAACAATATAAAATGGAAGAAAATCAACCAAAAATTGGAAAATTCTCATGGACATGGGGGATAATTCTAGGGCTTGCCGGCATCGTATTTTCCTTAATGCTCTATTTTGCAGAAATGCACTATGAGCAAAGCTGGACCATACGGATCATCAGCATATTATTGATACTAGGCGCAGTAATTATCGCGACTAGTCAGTACAAAAAGGCCAACTCAGGGCTGCTGTCGATGTCAGAAGCATTAAAGTTGGGGGCCGGTATCGGTTTGGTCGGTGGTATTATTGGGATGGCCTTTTACGGCTTGCTCACCAATGTTATTGAACCCGATTTTATGGATAAGGCAATGGCTATTGCTAAAATCGATGCAGTCGCCAAGAACCCAAATATGACTGATGAACAATGGGCACAAGGTGTGGAAATGCAGAAAAAATTCGCATGGCTTGCTTACCCAATTGGTATCATTATCAATGTGGTAATGGGCTTAGTCATTGGTTTGATTACAGGCCTGATCATGAAAAAACAAAAAAATACAATTTAACTTCAAAATTGTACTTTTGAAAAGACAAGCAGAAGTACACAATGAATTTATCAGTAGTAATTCCCTTACTTAACGAAGAAGAATCACTAAAAGAACTTCATGATTGGATTGCAAAGGTTATGCAATCCAATCATTTTTTATATGAGATTATTTTTATCGATGACGGCAGCACCGATAGTTCGTGGGATATTATCGTAGGTTTAGCAAGAGAGCATCCTTCCGTTAAAGGTATTCGATTTCAGCGCAATTTTGGCAAGTCACAGGCACTGCATGCTGGTTTCAATGCGGTAAAGGGAGATGTTATAATAACAATGGATGCCGATCTGCAAGATAACCCAGACGAGATTCCTGAATTGTACAACATGATTCGAGAAGAAGGCTATGAGCTCGTATCGGGTTGGAAGAAAAAACGATACGATTCTGTATTGTTTAAAAACATGCCTTCAAAACTTTTTAATTGGGCAGCACGAAAAACCTCAGGCGTAAAATTGCATGATTTCAATTGCGGACTCAAAGCCTTTGACCGCAAAGTGGTAAAGAATATTGAAGTTTCAGGTGAGATGCACCGGTATATTCCCGTACTGGCAAAAAATGCCGGCTTCTCAAACATCGGCGAGAAAGTGGTACGACACCAAGCTCGTAAATACGGAAAAACAAAATTTGGGATGGAACGATTTATCAATGGGTTTCTAGACTTAATAACCATATGGTTTGTTTCAAAATTCGGAAAACAGCCTATGCATCTTTTTGGCGCATGGGGGGTCATTATGTTTATCATTGGCTTTGGCTTTGCCATCTTTCTAGGTGTTGACAAACTTTTTATCAACCCGGCTGGTAGACTAATCACTTCAAGACCTCAGTTTTTTATAGCGCTAACGGCTATGTTGATAGGCTCGCAATTGTTCTTAGCGGGATTTTTGGGAGAAATGATAATTCGTTCACGTAAAAACGAAGCACGCTATTCTGTTTCCGACGAAATCAATTTCACACAAAAAGAAGAGCAATATTCTTCTTAAATTTACACCTTAAAACACGATACGCATATGGAAGCCATTCTGGAAACTGCCAAAAGTTGGTTAACTGATTTTTTTGATGATGATGTACGGCAGGAGGTACAAAACCTAATCGACACCGATACCGAAGAACTCAAAGACCGTTTTTATAAGAATATGGAGTTCGGCACCGGCGGAATGCGCGGAATGATGGGGGCCGGAACGAATCGCATCAACAAATACACCTTGGGAAAAAGTACGCAAGGGCTTAGTAATTACCTTAGAAAAACATATGCAGAACAAGATCTAAAAGTGGTAATTGCTTATGATTGCAGGCACAATAGTGACACCCTGGCAAGAACGGTAGCTGAAGTATTTTCAGCCAATGGAATCAAAGTTTTTCTCTTTTCAGAATTGCGCACTACACCCGAACTATCTTTTGCCGTGCGACACTTAAATTGCCATGCCGGTATTGTTTTAACCGCCTCTCACAACCCCCCAGAATATAACGGATATAAGGTATATTGGACCGATGGTGGGCAAATCGTGCCGCCACAAGATGGAGCGATCATCTCGGAAATCAATTCGCTTTCTTTTCAGGATATTCAGTTTGCTAAAGACGATAGGTTGATTGAAGTCATTGACAAAGATGTGGACGAAGCCTTTATATCCGAATCTGTTGCCAAAGGAAACTTCAATGCTCCTGGAAAAGATGATTTCAAAATTGTATTCACCTCCCTACACGGAACTTCAATTACTGCTATACCAGAAGTTTTAAAACGTGCTGGGTATACGAATGTGACCATCATAGCCGAACAGGCAAAACCTGATGGGGCATTTCCTACAGTTGTCTCACCAAATCCGGAAGAACCAGAAGCATTGTCTATGGCCGTGGCAAAAGCCGAAGAGATAGGAGCCGATATGGTGGTAGGTACCGATCCAGATAGTGATCGGTTGGGTATTGCCGTGCGCAACCTTGAAGGTAAAATGGAAATCGTAAACGGAAATCAGGCGATGGTCTTAATGACTAAATTTCTTTTAGACCAACAAAAGGAAAAGGGGTTTCAAGGAAATGAATTTATTGCCACAACAATTGTTTCTACACCCATGATGGAAGTTATGGCTAAAGCGTACGGCGTAGAATTTAAAACCGCATTAACCGGATTCAAATGGATCGGCAAAATGATTAAAGACTTTCCGCAATCTAAATTTGTTGGCGGTGGTGAAGAGAGTTTTGGATATATGGTGGGCGATTTTGTGCGTGACAAAGATGCGGTTACCTCTACCCTACTCGCTTGTGAAATTGCAGCCCAGGCCAAAGCCAACGGTAGTTCCTTCTATAAAGACCTGATAGCTTGTTACGTTGATTACGGATTATATAAAGAACATCTGGTTGCCTTGACAAAAAAAGGCATGAGCGGTGCTGAGGAAATTAAACAGATGTTAAAAGATTTCAAAGAAAATCCTGTCGCCTCTGTGGCGGGGTCTAAAGTAAAATGGATTGAGGATTACAATACTTCTGTCGCCACAAACGTACTTACAGGAGCAGAAAAATCAATAGATTTACCCAAATCTAATGTTTTAATTTATGAGACTGAAGATGGAACTCGAGTCGCAGCAAGGCCAAGTGGCACCGAGCCCAAGGTAAAATTCTATATTAGTACGAACGCTCAACTCGATAGCGCCGAAGACTTCAAAAGAGTCAATGCGGCTCTTGACACCAAAATTCAGACCATCCTTTCGGAACTCCAATTGAGTTAATGGAATATTTTAAAAAAATTCTGCGTTTCGCAAAACCATATGCTAAATATGGTTACCTGAATGTTTTTTTCAATATTCTGTACGCCTTGTTTAGTGCCTTGTCTTTTGCTGCATTGATTCCTATGCTGAATGTACTGTTCGACAAAGACAAACCCATTACCGAATTACCAGAATACAAAGGCCTCGGAGGAGCTAAAGATTATATCATGGATTATTTGGGTTACCACGTAACCGAATATGCGGGTGAGGATAAAATGAAAGGTTTGGTGCTCGTAATAGGGCTTATTTTGGTGTTGTTCTTACTTAAAAATCTTTTCAATTATCTCGCTATGTATTTCATCACCTTTCTTCGAAATGGCGTTTTGAAAGACATTCGCAATCGCATGTATGAAAAGATTACCGAACTGCCTATTTCGTATTATTCTGAAAAAAGAAAAGGAGATGTCATCGCAAGAATAACCTCTGATGTTTTAGAAATTCAACACTCTTTCCTTTCTATTTTAGAGCTTATAGTTCGCGAGCCACTTACGATATTGTTTACCATTCTCATCATGTTCGGTATTAGTGGCAAGTTGACTCTTTTTGTTTTTATATTTATTCCTATTGCCGGAGGTATTATATCATGGATTGGCAAATCATTGAAAAAACAATCAGATGATGTTCAAAAAGAACAGGGACATTTTTTATCTATTGTGGAAGAAACTTTAGGGGGATTGCGCGTCGTTAAAGCTTTCAATGCCGAGTCTAAATTCTACAAGACCTTTTCCAATTCTACCAAACGATTTTTCGATTACAGCAATAAACTTCTTAACCGTCAGAACTTGGCTTCTCCTACCGGAGAGTTTTTAGGTATTCTTGTTATCGGAGTATTGCTGTGGTTTGGAGGCAAAATGGTTATTGTAGAGGAATCTTTAGATGCAGCCTCCTTTATAGCATATATGGGTTTAGCTTATAATATTTTAACCCCAGCGAAGTCAATCAGTAAGGCATCTTATGGGGTCAAAAAAGGAAATGCCGCTGCAGAACGGGTCTTGGAGATTTTGGAAACCGACAATCCAATAGCTGAAATTGAAAATGCAATCGAAAAAACGTCTTTTGAGAAAGGTATTTCCCTTGAAAATATATCCTTCAAATATGAGGACGAATATGTGTTAAAAAGTTTCAACCTAAATGTTCCAAAGGGTCATTCTGTCGCCCTT
The DNA here is from genome assembly GCF_039974175.1 of Maribacter sp. GTDB lineage: Bacteria > Bacteroidota > Bacteroidia > Flavobacteriales > Flavobacteriaceae > Maribacter_C. Next base: position 322,670 of record NZ_JBDWJN010000010.1, on the reverse strand, counting down.
GTAGGACAATCAGGAAGCGGAAAAAGCACTATTGCCAACTTGGTAACTCGCTTTTACGATGTCAATGAAGGAGAAATTAAAATTGATGGTGTAGATATTAAAACCATGTCTAAAAGATCATTGCGTAACCTAATGGGGCTGGTTACTCAAGATGCCATCCTATTCAATGATACCGTTAAAAATAATATTGGCTTAGGGAAAGAAAACGCCTCCGAAGAGGAAATAATAGCAGCAGCTAAAATCGCCAATGCTCATGAATTCATTGCGGAGCTACCTGAAGGTTATCACACCAATATCGGCGATAGTGGTAACAAACTTAGTGGCGGTCAAAAACAACGATTATCTATCGCTAGGGCTGTTTTAAAGAATCCACCGATAATGATTCTAGACGAGGCAACATCAGCTTTGGATACCGAAAGTGAGCGTTTGGTGCAAGATGCATTAGAAAAGATGATGCGTAATCGTACGTCAATAGTGATCGCTCACCGACTATCTACTATTCAAAATGCAAACACTATTGTTGTACTTCAAAAAGGGCAAATTGTGGAACAAGGTTCCCATGAAGAATTGCTGAAAAAAAATGGCACATACAAAAAATTAGTGGAGATGCAATCGCTAGCCTAATCAAGCCGTGGCTACAAAAACATATCAAAGTACATAGTTTAATAGGAGGGTAAATGCCGCGAACTGTACTGCAAAGGCAAGGCATAAATTAAACCTTTCCGTAAATTTATAGTCAAAGTTCAGAATTCAAACTAACAACTATTTGATAGCTGAAGCAGATTTAGTAGATCAACTAAAAGATCCAAATGCCCAATCGAAGGCCTTTGAGGTGTTGGTAAACACCTACAAACAAAAGCTCTATTGGCATATTCGTAGAATTGTATTGAATCATGACGATACCGATGATGTGTTACAAAACACCTTTATCAAAGTATATCGAAATATCGGTGGATTCAAAGGGGAAAGTAAATTGTATTCTTGGATGTATCGCATTGCGACCAATGAGGCGCTGAGTTTTTTGAAATCTAAATCAAAGAAACAAGGAATTAGTAATGAAGAATTACAAAATCAAATGCTGAGTAATTTACAGGCAGATGTGTATTTTGAGGGAGATGAAATTCAACTGAAACTACAAAAGGCAATTGCAACACTACCTGAAAAGCAAAAATTGATTTTTAATATGAAGTATTTTCAGGAACTGAAATATGAGGAAATCTCTGATATCTTAGAAACCTCGGTAGGGGGGTTGAAAGCTTCCTATCATTTGGCAGCAAAGAAGATTGAGGCCTATTTGAAAGATAATTAAACCTTTTAAGCCGCTGATAGTCAAAGAAAAGTAATGAAAGAATTAAATAAAAATAATCCGTTTAAAACACCCGAGGGTTACTTTGAGAACTTTACAGATGGTCTTTTGGATAAATTAAGTGAGGAAAAACTCAATTTACCAAAAGATGACGGTTTCGCAGTTCCTGAAGATTATTTTGACGGACTGCATAAAAACATACAGCAAAGACTAGACGCGGATGAAACTAAGGTTGTTCAATTGCATCCGTATAGAAAATACTATCTAGCGGCAGCCTCAATTGCAGCCATAGTGCTACTCTTCTTTGGGTTTAATTGGAACACCCCAAAAGAGTTAACTTTTGACGATATAGCAAGCGCAGACATTGAAAGTTATTTTGAATCGAATGAATTAGGGTTGACAACCTATGAAATTGCAGAAGTACTGCCTGTAGATGAATTAGAAATTAACGAAATACTTGAAAATCAATTCGATGAAGAAAACGTAATCGATTATTTAAATGAAAACGTTGACGATATCGAAGACCTAAACCTCGAAGATTATGAATAAAAAAATACTCATACTGATTGCCTTTCTGGGCCTTACCGCCAATTTTTATGGGCAACGAAGGCCGGGCATGGAAAAGATAAAATCACTAAAGGTTGCTTTCTTTTCCGAAAGGTTAGATTTGTCAAGTTCAGAAGCTGAAGCCTTTTGGCCAGTGTATAATGCCCATGAAAAACAAATGAATTCTTTTCGAAGAATCGAACGCACAGAATTTCGTGGTAAGCTGCAAAATCTGGAGGCAATGTCTGACAAAGATGCTGAAAAACTGTTGCAAAAGTATATGGATTTACAAGAAAAAAAGCAGCGTGAACAACAGTCGTTCGTAGCAGAAATGAAGGGAATACTCTCTGCAAAGAAAACCATTCTGTTATTGAAAACCGAAGAGGATTTCAAAAAACAACTTTTAAAACAATACCGTCAAAGGCGTGGTGGTGGATAGCAATAAGCACGAAATTCGATGAAATACGTAAAAAGAGGCCTTTTGGCCTCTTTTTACGTTAAACCCACAGTCGTATTGAGAGTCAAAGAGATATAACATACCCTGAATTAAACTCAGGTCTAAAATCAATACCCCATGAAAAATTTAAAACTCGTTTTAATTGTTCTATTAATGTTAGGAGGAATATCTCAGGCTACTGCACAGCGAAAAGTGGTAAAAGTATATCCAAAACACGGTACGATAGTTACCAAGGTTCACAAACCAAAAATTATAGTCCACAAAAAGGTCAATTTTCATTTCTCAGATGGCGTTTGGTATAAACCTCAAGGAAGACGTTTTGTAGTTTGTGCGGCACCTATTGGCGTTCAGATAAGGCGCCTGCCACGAGGTAGGAAGGTTGTTATGTTAAGCAACGGAAGGAAAGTATACAAATACAAAGGCGTTTGGTATAAGAAAAAGGGAAGAGGATACGTCGTTGTTACCGTATAGTCCAAATCGTTTGGCTATAGCAGGCTGTCTTTATATTAAAATACAAACGTCATTCCTGCGCTTTGCTCGTAATGACGTTTGTTCTTAGCAAATAATACAGACTGCTTACGCAGCGAACTATTGGGGTCGTAAAGACGCATAAAGTAGTTTCTAGCCCGTCGCTTTTATTCGAACATCAGCTTCGCTATGCTATTTCTGCCGGCAGCATAGGCGATAGAATCATTTAGAAATCGAACCGTATAAAAAGAGGCGTCGGAAAGTTGTTTCCAGGTCATACCCCTATCAGAGGAGTACGCTATTCCTGTAAATCCAATAGCAACCATTTCTTTTCCTTCAGAATTGGGCACAAATTGCACACAGCTTTTGTATTGTGGATTTTGACCATCAGCAATGAGTTGCCATGTTTTACCACCATCAGTTGTAATGGCTTTATTCGCCCTATTCGCATCAGGATTGGTATAATCGCCGCCTATAGCAACACCCAAATTTTCATCATAAAAGTCAATGGAGTAGATACCTTGAGCCTCTTCTACATGCAGAATGGGCGTTTCGAAGGCTTGCCAAGTTTTGCCTTTATCAGGCGAAAATAGAATGCGTTTGGTTGTCGCTACCCATGTCTTGGTACCTATCGTCTTGATATTTGTATCACTGGCAGCGAAAGCTCCTTCTCCATCGATTGCTTCAGGAAGTATATTACATGACAGTTTGTTCCACGTTTTACCGCCATCCCTTGTAACTATGATCGAAAAACATCCATTTACCGTATCTCCAACTGCAATACCCTCCTTATCGTTCCAAAAGGTCATGGCGTCGTAGAAAACGCCCTCCCCTTCTTCTTTATAAACCAACTGCATACGACCTTCATCACCTGTTTTATAAAGCAATGCCGGACTGCCAATGGAAAGCATAAAAAAGTCGGTGGAGGTATGACCAACCGCTCGAAACGCGGGTACTATGCTGTCATACCGCTGCGTGTTTGTCATCACTTTACCGGTTTCCAGAGCTATAGTACCAAAAGTTCCTCTGTTTGCAGCAAATGCCAAGCTATTGCCCATGAGTTCAATGGCCCGTACACTTAAAGAATCTTCGTAAATAGATTCTATTTCAACGGTATTGAAAGGGGGTTTCTTTGTTGTCTCCACACACGAAGATATGAGGAGTATAATGGGTAGTAGAATGAAGTTGCGCATCTTCAAAAATACCATAAAATTCAAAGCTCTTTTTTCAGCGCTTTGATATCTGTGACCAATTGGGCTATCGATGCCCTATTCAGTCCATTGTAAATTCCGCGTATGTGTTTGTTCTTATCAATCAGTAAGAAATTTTCTGTGTGAAGAAAATCATTTATGTCTTTGGGAACTCCTAAGTCATTTTCAACAAAATATTGATTTCTTCCGAGCTCATAGATTGCCGTTTTGTCGCCTGTAGCCAAATGCCATTTACCATCAACAATAGCGTTCTTCTCTGCGTATTTTTTAAGTATAGCTACCGAATCTATTGATGGTGTAACAGAATGAGACAGCAGGGCTATTTCATCATCATTTTTGAATTCTTCTTGTAATTTCAACATATTACCCGTCATTTTCAAACAAATACCCGGGCAACTCGTAAAAAAGAAATCCGCTATATAGATCTTGTCATCAAATGTCTCTTGTGTTATGGTATCTCCCAACTGATTCACCAATTTGAAATCGGGAATCTTATGAAATTGCTTCTCTTCGTCACTATTCGGAGTTATCCAATGGGGTGTAAAAGAAGCGTCCTTGTAGTACGGCAGATTTTCAACGCTATTAGTCTCAGTCATTGCAGTTTGCTCTTTCTTTGTTTCTTGCTTGCAACTTACAGCAAGTGCGAGCAAAGAAATCAGCATATAACGCCCACTATTTACTTTGAACAACTGTTTCATCTTCCAATTGATAACATGAATTTGCTCTGCGCATACCAAAAATGCGACCATTTTTAGCTTCATAATTAACATATAAAGTACCATTTTCTAGCCATCCTTTTTGCAGCCCTTTCTCCTGACCCTCAAAAAGCTGTCGTTCTTTGGCAAGTTGGCCAGTGGGATACCATTTTTTCTCCACCCCATGCATTTTACCGTTGTAGTAATAAGCTTCTGAGCCCAATACCCCATCTTCCCACCAGCTTTTATAGCTACCAGTCAATCGGTTTTGCTTGTAATACGATTCGACGCGTAGCACACCATTTTCAGACCATCGCTTGGCAACACCTTCTCGCTTTCCTTTGTAAAAACCTAGCTTTTCGGCTAAAATACCATTGGCATGGTACTGTAGAGAATACCCATTGTAGGGCTGACTATTATAGTACCACTTTCCCTCCAATTGATTGAGCACAAGTTCCTTTTTCAACACCTCTGTGCCATCGATAACAATTTGGTCGTCAATAGTGCTTTTGGTATCGAAGGTTTCTTTACAGCTAAAGCTAGTGCAAAAAAGTAACGCTAAGACAATGAAATTTAAAAGTTTCATATTATTCAATTAGTAGCCCTGATACGGACCAGCGAAAGCCAAATAAGATCCGGTTGTGGAATAGATTTCATTAATAATATGATAGTGGTACTCTTCTTCACCGTCGGTATATTGTGTTGTTGTAGTATGACCTCCGGAGGCATCTAAATCAGTTGGATACGTACCAGTAGCGCTACACTTTCTTCCATAGAGAAAAACACCATCTAATAAAATTCCGACTAAATTCTCATCGTCATCGGTAAAAGCCTTTGGCTCCAAATGATAGTGATATACCCCTGGTCCGATATGGGCACCGGTCCAATCTAAACTAACAGCTGCCTGATCTAAGGGGCCACCACCTTCTTGGTCATTAAATATCGCCGACCCACTAACGGCTATGCCAACCGTACCTAGCTGGGTCGCCACTGTGCTTCCTGTTAAATTAGGAATAGCATCTACAGTAATAGTAGCTGCATTATTGTTACTGGAAATTATACTTGGTGTCGTCTGAACATCAGGCTCTTCGCGATATAGATTATTCCCCACACCCCAATACACCGTTTCATGATTGGGTAAACCTGTAGTTTCAATAACCACATTTGAACCATCTATAAATATGGTGGTCGCATCCTCGTTAAATGCTGCAAAAGCCGCGTGAAGTTCGGTAACCGTATCTTCATCACCTTGAGTATCATCGTCATTGCTATCGTTGCTACATGCAATAAATGCAAGTATTGAAAATAAAATGACGGGAAGAATTGAGGCCAAACTTTTAAAATTATTTTTCATGGTACTTAACTTTTAGTATATTCTTTAGATGTGCTTTTTTTAAAAAACTTGCGCTGGTATCTTATTTTTTAAAAAAGCTTCGCAATCGCTCACGAAGCCTTTCTCATCAATCAAAAAACCAACTTAATATTTACGTGCTTAATCATTTAAATAACTGTTTACTGCCGTGGTACGTTGGGCAACATGTGCATTCAATTCGCTAATGGCTGCTTGGAATTCAGAACTATTGCTTAAAAAGCTATAGCCAGATTCTTCCATCACGGCATAAGGTTCCACTAAAGTCGAATACGAACTGTACAATGCTTGTATACTAGTTGTATTAAAAGCTCCATCTACTACTTCTTGTAGATACCCATCGTATTGGGCCTTATACACTTGGTCTTGGTACAAATATCCTATGAGCGGCCATTCTGAAGCTGATACATCTGAAAAATCGAGATCTGGAGAGCCTCCCCTTTTTCCTTCTTGCAGCGATTCATTGTTATCCCAAGGAATCCAAGTTAGTTGAGCAGTATTTGGGTTATTGTATAGGTAATAATTGTGTGTCATTCTCCCGTAGGTATCCCAGTTTTGTATAACCGTATTTACAGCCAAGTATTTCAAGAAGACATCGGTATCTAGAACAGCTTGCAAATTGGATCTCCAGCTAACAGCATCTGTTGTTCTTGTTGCGTCATGTAAGATTTCCAAAAGACTTGCCACATCTGTAAAATCGGCTTCATCTTCATTGTTCTTCTTTACATACTCATCTTCGTCATACGTACCAAAGGCGAAACTTGCGGCATCACCATCGGGTTTGTATAAATTACCGTTATCGTTTGAAAATTGATCATCCAAAACCGTATCATCTACTTCCTCTACCAAAGTGTACAATCCAAAATACTGAGGGCCATCTCCATGATCTACATAAACTGCATAAAATGCGGTATGCGAGGCAGCTAGTCCGGCATTGCGAAAAACATCGGTCGCTACTTTTTCTCTTAACATCGATTTGTCGTCATAGTTGTTCTTAAGGCTTAGCTTTTTAAAGCCATAAAAACGCTGATTGTCAATCTGCGGATAATCATCTTCAAACTCATCAAAATCTAATTTGAACGATAATTTTAAGATACCAGATTGCCAACTACTTTGTAAACTAGAGTTGCCTTTGAAACGTATTCCCACCCGGTACCATTCTTTATCCTCATAAAACACTTCAGCGGGAACAAAAATCGGGTCTTCATCTGTGTCAATCAATCCTGGCCCTCCACCACCCGAACCAAAAGCACCATAGGTATTGGTCATATCGTCTAACATGCTTTGCCAGCGATCTTCCGTAACAACGATATCCAATCTTTTTACAGTATTGTCTTCAAAGACTTCATCGAAATCTGGGTCTGCCTCGTTACTATGGGTTTCGGTGGTCCAATCCGTTGCTTCAAAATCGGCGTCTGCTACCGTATTGGTATCTTCTTCAGCATTTGTTCCGTCATCATCGGCTTCCTCTTCAGGCGTTGCAATAATTTCGTCGTCGCTACTACACGAACTAACAGCTAGTAGTGTAATGCAACTTAGTAAGGCTAAAAAGACTATTTTAATATGTTTCCTATTTTTGCTCATTTGTCGCTGTCTATAGATTGCTATGTCTTGTTCGTACTAGTTTTGTCGCTTAGGACCTCTTTTTGGACGAGGGGCCTTCTCAAATTCTTCCGCTGTGATAAATCCATCTTCATCAACATCGACTTTTTCGAAATGATCTTTTAAACGGCCCTTTACTTCCTCCTTTGAAAGTTTTCCATCTTCATTCGCATCCATCTTCTCTAAGAGTTCAGCGAAGGTTGGTGGTTCTCTTCTTTCCTGTCTATTTTGCGACTGTGCTAAAGCGCTATTCGAAAAAAATAATACCGATCCAATAATTAAGACCAAAGTTTTAAAGCTGTTGTTTTTCATACTGTGAAATTTTATGTATTTGATAGTTTAGATGTGCTGCGATGTATAAACTTGTGCGGCTTAGTGTTAAAAAAAGCACAAAAAAACCCCGACTTTGGGGTCAGGGTCTATTGTCAACATTGAGGAATATCAATTTCTAGGTGGAGGCGGTCTACCTTCGTCTCCCGGTCCGCGTGGAGGACCTTTGCGACCTCGGGGAGGCCCTTGTCGGTGTATGGCATCTTTTACAATAGCATTAAATCGTTCTCTTTGAGTCTCGTTACATATTTCACCTACTTCGCGAAAAAAGCGAAAGGTTTCCAGGTCTTTTGCTTTTTCCTTTTCTGCAATAATAGTTGCAATACCATCAATTTCAGAAGGGTCCACTTTTTCATCTGACAGCTTATCGAACAGGACATCCTTTGAATTCTTAATAGCGTCTAGAATCGCCCTCATTTTTTCACGATGCTCTTGCTCTAAGGCCTTAAATTGCTGTAGCTGGTCCGTATCAAAATCCAATTGCTTTGAAATGAAGTTTACCTGACCTGGTCGTTGGGGACTACTTTTATCGGATGTGCTAAAATGGTTGAATAGAAAAAACCCATTCATCAACACTAGAAAACCCAACAAGATATATAAGAGTAAGTTTTTCTTCATAGGGTCTAATTTTGGTAGAGGTATGAATCGGTGGTTGTTTCTGAAAGTCCATAAATTTCAGCAAAATTCTCAACATGTTCTCCGTAACCGCTATCGGAATAATAAGACAACAAAGCGAAAGCATTCAGTACCACAAAACAAATGAGTGCTGCGGCTTGATATCTTGGGGTAAACCAATCTAGATATCGTAAACCCTCAACGTGCTCAATAGGTTGCTCTGCCATTCTACTGAGCACTCTTTCTTTAAAAAGCGGTGATGTTTTAACAGTGTCAATACCTGATACGCTATTCAATGTATCTTCTACTAACTGGTCGATATTTGGTTTATTTTTCATGTGTCTAGGACTTTGGTCTTCTATTTAGATGCGCAATTTTCCAAAACCTTGCGTCATTTTCCTTCTTTTTTATAATAGTCATGCAACAACTCCTGTAGATTCTTTTTTGCCCTGAACAAAAGAGATTCAATTGATGAAACACTCTTATTTGTTATCTCACTGACCTCTTTATAACTCAGATCATCAATCTTGTTTAAGGTATAAACTACGCGTTGCGCTTCAGGTAATTTGTTTATGGCTGCGAACAGTATCTCACTCTTCTCCTTATTTTCTAGTTGTATTCCAGGGTGATTAAACTCCGTAAAATATGAACTTCGGTCTATCGGTAAATCATTTCCTAAAAGAGACTGCATAAATCCAAATCGCTTTTTGGTATTTTTCTTTCTGATGAATTCCAGGCTCTTATTTACCGATATGCGATAAATCCAAGTAGACAGTTTTGAATCTCCTTTAAACCTGTCAATCGAATTAAAAACCTCAACGAATACCTCTTGGGCGATATCCTCTGCGTCTTCTTTGTTAGGCACAAAGGATATACAAGTACCAAAAACCTTCTGCTGATACTCATCAAGCAATTGGCCATAGGCTTGGTTGGTTCCTTCCCGTAATGCCTTAATGAAGTTTTCTTCGTTCAATAGCAAGATTTGAGTCCCAAATTACACAAATTATACGATTTCAAAACCCTACCTTTGCAGCCTTAATTTTCTGAGATGAAATTACATAGGAACTTAGTATTTGCCGTAATCGACGGATTGAATTTAATCTTCAATGAGGGAGAATATGCTGATAAGGTAGTACAGAAAGTTTTGAAAATCGATAAGCGTTGGGGGAAGCGTGACCGCGGATTTATTGCGGAAACCATTTATGAAATGGTGCGTTACAAAAGACTTTATGCAGAAATTGCAGATGTTCGTGCACCTTTTAGAAGACAAGACTTATTTCGTATGTGGGCCGTTTGGGCTGTTTTAAAGGGAATTGAATTGCCCGATTGGAAGCAAATAGAACCTACCCCTGAACGTCGCATCAAAGGAAAATTCGACGAGCTTTCTAAAATCAGAAAATTTCGGGAAGCCGTTCCTGATTGGATTGATGCATTGGGGCAGCAAGCTTTGGGCGATACATTATGGACAGAAGAGTTAGCAAAACTCAATGAACCTGCAGAAGTTATCTTGCGAACGAACACCTTGAAAACTACCAAAGAAAAACTTCGAAAAACGCTTTTAGAAGAAGGTATCGATGTAGAGCCGATTAAAGGCTATGCCTCCGCATTGCGATTACCTGAACGCGCGAATGTATTTCAAACAGAAGCTTTTAAGAAGGGGTATTTTGAAGTGCAGGATGCCTCCTCACAGCTGGTTGCCGAAATGCTTGATATCAAACCGGGTCAACGCGTTGTAGACACCTGTGCCGGGGCTGGAGGTAAATCATTACACTTGGCGGCACTCATGGAGAATAAAGGCCAACTGATTGCCATGGACATCTATGGTAGTAAACTCAAGGAGCTGAAGCGTCGTGCCCGACGAAATGGTGCACACAATATAGAAACTCGTGAAATCACTTCCACTAAAGTCTTCAAAAAACTATACAATACTGCCGACCGCGTGCTGATTGACGCACCGTGCACCGGCTTGGGAGTATTAAGAAGAAATCCGGATTCTAAATGGAAAATGCAACCGGAGTTTCTAGAGAAAATTACCAAAGTGCAATACGACATCATTCGGTCTTATAGTAAAATTGTAAAGTCGGGTGGTCAAATGGTATATGCTACCTGCTCTATTCTTCCACAGGAGAATAATGACCAAGTCATCTCCTTTTTAGCTTCCGATGAAGGTCAGCACTTTAGTTTGGTAAAAGAGAAGAAGATTTATGCCTCCAAAAGCGGATATGATGGGTTTTATATGGCATTGTTAAAAAAGGCTTAAGAGCGCAGCACAAACTATTTTGCTTAACTTTAGTTCAAAACAACAAATCTGTTGCCATGAGACTGAATTTTACCCTGCTCCTCGTACTTTTCTCCTTATTATCTTTTTATGCACAAGATAAACCATTGGAATTGTCGCATTATGTATTTCCTGAATTTACTCCAGGTCAGGTGCTGATGAAAAATGGGATTAAAAATATTGTTTCTTTAAATTACAACACTCTTTCAGAGGAAATGATTTTTGAAGACAAAGGGATGAAATTGGCAATTGCTGACGAACAATTGAAAGCCATTGATACCGTCTTTATTGCCAACCGCAAATTTGTACGTTCAGAAAAAACCTTTCTTGAACTTGTTGCATCTTCACCTCCTTTGTACATAGAATACAAGTGCCGCATAAAATACCCAGGTAAAGTCAATGGCCCAGGAGGAAGAACATCACAAACTTCATCTAGTGAGACCTATACGCCTACTGATTTTCGTAGAATAATTTATGAGGTGGTATTGCCCAATGGCTATGATACCAATCCCTATCGATACTATTGGATCGAAAAGGATGGCGCATTGAAAAAGTTCAAAAACCTAAATCAACTGGCTAAAGTATACCCCAACAAAAAAAACTTGTTTAAAGCCTATGTAAAAAAGAACGACGTGGCTTATAACAACCAAGACAGTATAGTAAAGCTTATAGCATATTTAGAGCGAGTAGAAAAAGAACAATAGCACTGCTCGCTTAAAAAGCCGTTAGATCGAGCAATTCGACTGGCATCTCAACTCCCTTCAATTTGACAGCGGTTTGTAGGGTTCAAACCTTACTCCTTCCCCTTCAATGTAGGATACTCGACCCCCAACTGCTCTAAATAAGAATCGTATTTTGTTTCATCATAATAGAGTTTTTCTAACTCAGCTCGAAACTGACCTTGCTTGTCGGCATTCAAATAAATGGGTGGTAAATCGTCTTCGGAAATCATGGGTTCGTATTTGTCCTCCTTGCTTTGAACATCATTGAAGTAGGTCCAGGCATCTTTTAGCAACTGCGGCTTTAGAAGAAAATCTAGAATGGTCATAGCCTCCGCTTTTGCACCCGCGGTTACGCCTTTGTGCGCGATTGGAGTGGCCATAGCAATGGCATTGCTCCAATGATGACCTTGAAGTCCTGGAATGTTGGAAGGAAAACGCATGGTCACGGTTGGAATTTTCCAAGAAATATCACCAATATCATCAGAGCCACCACTGATAGGGTCTACTACAGGTAGGCCAAGCTTCATTAATTCTGTAGCCAACCCTTCAATTTTATCAGAATTAACCTCGGTCTGAACGGCTTTTGCCAAGGCTTGATCTTCCGCAGACCATTTGGGGAGCCCTACTTTTTTGATATTGTCGTACATTGTTTCTGCAATGATTTTATTGTAATGTCTCGGCCAAGCTGCACCTAAAACTTTGGAGGTCATAGTTGTTCCAGTCATTAAGGCAGCTCCTTTTGCCATATCATTGGCCTCAGCATACATTTCCATGATGCCTTTATACTTGATATCTCTAAAATAAAACCAGATAGCTGCTTTTGAAGGAACCACATTCGGTTGGTCTCCCGCATCAGTAAAAATAGAATGTGAACGGCGAAGCGGGTGTAAATGTTCTCTTTTATAGTTCCAGCCAATATTCATGAGTTCGGCAGCATCGAGAGCGCTTCTCCCGCGCCATGGTGCTCCAGCAGAATGTGCCGCTTCTCCTTCGAACGAGTATTCCACGGATATTAACCCTGTACCACGAGTAGGACCATAGGAAACGCCCAAATTGCTGCTCACATGAGTGAATATGCACATATCGATCTTATCAAAAAGTCCATCACGAACATACCAAGCTTTAGAACCCAAGAGCTCCTCGGCAATACCTGGCCATACCAAGAGTGTACCACCAATATTTTCTTTTTCCATGATTTGCTTTACCGCCAACACCGCTGTGATATTCATTGGAATTCCAGAATTATGGCCTTCACCGTGACCTGGTGCTCCTTCGACCATGGGCTTGTGGTAGGCCACTCCAGGATACTGAGATGCCTTCGGAATACAATCGACATCACTACCCAAGGCAATTACCGGACCTTCGCCATTACTCCATTTGGCAAACCATGCGGTGGGAATTCCTGAAATAGAATGTTCAATGGCAAAACCGTTTTCTTCTAAGATACCCGTAAGGTATTTCGAAGATTCGAATTCTTGAAAACCGAGTTCGGCAAAACTAAAGACTTTGTCTACCATCACCTGCGATTGCTTCTTGTTCGCTTCAACAATAGCGGCGGCCTCGCTTTTTAGTTTTTCAATTTGTTTGTTTGACTTTTTCTTTTGGGCGACAGCTGTTGTCACTAAAAAGAGCATGCAGCTGGTCAGTACCAGAATTCTCGAGACTTTCATAAGGTGGGTAAATTAAATTAGCTATCCACTAAAAGTATGAAAACAATTGGAAAGTTGGTAATACCCCTTAAATTGCACCAATTAAAATTAACTTGTAACAAAGCATGCTACAAGTTCGCTCAATTAAAAACAAAATCCTATGCGCAAAATCATTGCAGTACTTCTGATTTCAATCGTGACTTTCTCTTGTCAAAACAATACCAAAAAGGTTACCAAAAAAGAGACCGTTGACCTCAAAGGCAATTGGGAATACCTCGGATTCGGGAGAGCCCGAGTTATTGGCGATAGTATCGTAGAAAGTTATCATACTTCAACTGCTGGTAATGTGCGTATGTCTGACAACTCAGTTAAAGACTTCTTTACCTATTATAAGGTAGACACCCTCTCAAACGATACGATTCTTATCAAAGATGGGGTTAAAGTTTTCAAACTTTTCAGAAGCGATACCGATTTTGTACAAAAAGTCAATGATAGTTTAGCCAATGACCCCAAGTACAATTTTGAAGTACTTTGGAATACCTTCAATGAGCAATACTGCTACTTTAAGGAGCGAAACATTGATTGGGATACCATGTACGAAACCTATGCCCCACAAGTAAAGGCCGATACAGAGCCACTAGAGCTCTTTCTCCTCTTCGAAAAAATGCTAGGAGAAATCAATGATGGGCATATTTCCATTGACGTACCCGATGCATTGGAGGAGGCTTATCAAAAACAAAAGGCCCATACCCCTACAGCAAACGCTGAAGACGTTCCTAAAGGATTAGAAAAAAAAGTCAAAAATCTAGTCATTGAAAAACACTTGAAAAAGTTAGGTGAGTTCAATCAGGGAGAACTCCAATGGGGCATGGTGAATGACGATGTTGCCTATATTCAAACCTCTAATATGATTAGTTGGGCGCATTATCAAAGCGCGAATAGCAAGCCGAAAGAAGAATTTTGGGAAGAATGGTGGGGTCGATTGAATGAAGCGGACAATTACCACGAAGATGTTGCCGAAGGTGCACGTTTTATGATGGATTCTATTGTTGGCACCATCGAAAATGCGAAAGCCTGTATTATCGATTTACGATTTAACGGCGGGGGTTTTGATGATGCATCCATTGAAATACTGAACCACTTTGTTTCCCAAGAAACGGCTATGGGCACAAAAAAGGTACGCTTAGGTCAAGGTTTTACCGAAAAACACTTGATAACCTTAACCCCATCTAAAAAAACCTTCAAAAGAAAGGTGTTTGTACTAACCAGTCATCAAACAGCAAGCGCAGCCGAAGTACTGGTTTTGGGAAGTAAAGAAATTCCAAATGCTAGAACCGTCGGTTCAACTACAGAAGGAGTCTTTTCAGATATTCTAAACAAGAGACTCCCCAATGGTTGGAATTACGGCCTTTCCAATATGATTTATGAATCTATGGAAGGTGTGAGTTACGAAGAAGTTGGGATTACCCCTGATGTAAAACTCGCGTACCCTGAAAACTCAAAAGACTTTTATGAGTATCTTTTGGAGGATATCAAAAATGGTGATGATGCCATAGAACAAGTACTAGCACTTGTAAAAGCAGAATCATAGAATAGTCAACAATAGAACCACTTAACTAGTATAATTCGCGATGCGCCGACCTGGTTTCAAATATCTCAACCCTGCAAATTATCCTAGCCATTTTGTACTTACATTGGGGCTGTTGTTGGCCCTATCGTGTACCCCAACCCAGAAGACAAGTACCCACCAACCTCTCAACATAATAGTAATCATGGCAGATGACTTGGGTTATGAGACAATTGGAGCCTACGGCGGCAGTTCTTATCAAACCCCTGAGATAGACCGTATGGCAGCCAATGGAATGCGATTCGATCATTGTTATGCACAACCCCTTTGTACCCCCAGTCGCGTAAAACTAATGACCGGTATTTATAATGTGCGCAATTATGTTCGTTTTGGGCTATTGGACAAAAGCCAAACTACTTTTGGTAATTTGTTTCGGAAGGCGGGTTACGCTACCTGCATTGTCGGAAAGTGGCAATTGGGTAAAGATCCGGCTGGTCCGCAACAAGCAGGGTTTGATCAGCATTGTTTATGGCAGGTTCGCGAGGGAAGAATAGACTCAACAGGACGTGATACTCGTTTTTCTAAACCCGTTCTTGAGGTAGATGGACAGCTAAAAACCTTTTCCGATACCGATTATGGTCCAGAAATAGTGAGCGAATACGGTTTGGATTTTATAGAAAAGAGTCATCACGAAGGAAAACCCTTTCTGTTGTACTATCCCATGATACTTACCCATTGCCCATTTAGCCCCACCCCCAATTCTCCTGAATGGGGTGTAGATGATTCTGCGGTCATGACCTATAAAGGGCAGGCACATTATTTTGAAGATATGGTGGCGGAGATGGACGGTATCGTTGGTAAAATAAATCGGAAATTAGAAGTATTAGGAATTCAAGACAACACCCTCCTTGTATTTACAGGAGACAATGGTACTGATGTGCCCGTCGTTTCTGTTGTTGATGGTAAAGAAGTTGCAGGGGCAAAAGGGCAATCAACTGATGCTGGTACAAGAGTGCCATTGATCATACAATGGCCCAATGAAATCAAAGCAAATAGCAGCAGTGTCGATTTGGTTGATTTCAGTGATTTTTTACCTACCTTAAGCGAAGCAGCAAATATCAAAGTGCCAGATTCCTTAGCGATTGACGGCCGCAGTTTTCTACCACAGTTACGTGGAGAAAGTGGTCAACCGAGAGAATGGATCTATAATTGGTATTCTAGAAGTGGAGACCCTAGTAAAGCAAGCGTCTTTGCCCGAACCCATCGTTACAAATTATATGAATCGGGGGCTTTTTACGAAGTTCCAAAAGATGCTAAGGAGCAATACCCCCTCGAAATTGAAGCGCTAGATGCAGATGCCGCAGCTATTTATCAGATGCTTAATGCTGTTCTGGTTCGGTATAAAAAGCAACGATTAAATAAAATTTCAAAGCAGCATCTCATGCAATAGAACAACAAAAGAAATAAACTCCTATCTTTCAATGCCTTCAACAATTGCATACTATTAAAATCATTGGAGTAGCAATGTAACAATTTAAACTAGCACAGGTCAAATGAAAATAGCCCCAGCCAAAATCATAGCATGAAACAATTTACCCAAGTTATAGAAAAACACCTCTCAGGAAAAAAGGTTTTGACTTTTTTTATACTTACCAATGTAGTCTACGTCTTTATGCTGGCGGTTTCCATTCCTCGTACAATGAATTTCGCAAACGGGATGGATTTGTTAGACATGCTACCTATGGGCTATGACTTGAATTATGTAAGTGAATTATTTACAGCGCTTGGTGCAGAAGGTCGCCAGACCTATCTCACCCATCAAATACCGGTAGATATGGTCTATCCTTTTCTTTTCGCACTGTCGTACTGTTTGCTTTTGGCTTATTTCTTAAAAAAACTCAACAAACTCATTGCCCCATATACCTATCTATGCCTACTGCCAGTAGTTGCAGGAATAGCAGATTATGCTGAGAATTTCGGTATCATCAACCTCTTAAACAGCTATCCTAACTTGTCTGAAACTGCAGTAAAAACGACCAGTGCATTTTCGCTGGTGAAAAGTATTTCGACATCTGCTTTTTTTGTGGTCTTGATTGTTGTTCTAATCTTGTTGGGCTTTAAAACTATAAATAGAAAAAAGACCTAACAACGGTACCTTAACCAGAGGATGAGCGCACCTAAACTCCCAGCTAGCTGAAGCTCTGGCTTACTGGCCAGAACACAAGCCATTACCCCAGCGCACATATCTACATATCGTGAGCAGTCTTAGGTAGTTAAAATCTTCCTCCGCCTGCAATACCACTTCTTCCGTAGCTTCGGGGTGCATCCGTTAAAAAAAATCCAATTGTATTTCATTTAACAAAAAACAGGATAGAATACAGATAGATTAGCAATCCAAACCACCTTATATGAATATAAAACTACTCGTTCCCCTTTCCATTCTTGCGCTTTCTTCTTCCACAGCAGTTTCTCAAACAGTAACGGATACCAGGCAAAATAGTCTTGAATTTTCATCAGGATATACTATTGGCGCTATAAAGAATTTGTCCTTTGCGCCTGTGGTTCGTTATGATTACAATGCCTTAAATCATCAGTTCAAATATGTGCGCAAGACCAAAAAAGACAAACGATTTGAAGTACAGCTCGATTATTTAGATACCAATTTAAAATCGGAAACCATTCCGGCCCTGAATGCTTCCTATGCTAAAGTAGTGCTGAATTTTTCCTATTTACGGCCTGTTTATACTAAAAGTAGATGGACCATACATGCTGGTTTGCAAGCACAAACCAATGTGTCGGGCTATAACGATTGGCAGGCCTATGACGCTCAGCAAAAATTCGGTTTGGCTGGTCGGTTTGCCTATCAGATAGACCAAAGGCAATACCTAACCTCCAAATTGACGATTCCCTTTTTTATGTTGCGGGTGGCTACCTTCGAAGACAGCACCTATTCTTTAGGCAGATATCAAGGTGTTTGGTGCAATACAGAATATAAATATAGCCTTTCGAAGCACTTTGATATCAAAGCGATTTATAATTTCCATTATGACAGACTTCAAATTTCCGATGCTTATAGAGAATTACAGCATCAGCTGAATCTCGGTATCCAATTTAAATTTTAACACTATATGAAACCTAGTTTACGCCTTACTACAATCTTATCAACGGTGCTCATCGTTGTACTAACATCTTGTGCTGATACCTTAATAGGTGATCAAGGCCAACTAGATGAAGACGTTTATTTTAACTACCAAGCCATCACAGATTTAGAATTGCCTTTTGAAGAAGAGTGGTATCTCACTGCTGGAGGCAGAACACATGCTGATGGGGGTGGTCATTTTTTTCAGCGCGAAAGTGGCCAACGCTATGCCTATGATATGATTAAAATAGAAGGCGACCGAGCAGCCACTGGAGATGGTAGCACTAATGAAGACGCCTTTGGTTTTGGTGCGCGTATCAATGCTCCTGCTGATGGCGTAATTATTTCAGTTGAGAATTCCATTGACGACAACTTACGCCCTGGTTTCATTAACCCAAATATTAATAATAGCAACCTGGGTGGAAATTATATTATGATCGACCATTTGAATGGCGAATATTCGCTCTTGGCACATTTTAAAAAAGGGTCTATCATCGTGGCTGTGGGAGACACTGTGGTTCAAGGCCAAGAAGTAGGCAAAGCTGGCAATAGCGGCAATTCTACCGGAACACATTTACACTATCAATTACAAAACACACCCGATTACCTCAACGGATTCGGACTCCCCGCTCAATTTCAAAATTATTATGAGGACGATATCTTTATAGCAAGAGGTGAGCCCACGAGAGACCAAAAAGTTCGAAAAAACTAGCTGCAGTTTTCAAAAAACAGCTCCTTCTCGGTTGCTTCAGCTCTGCATTTGTTGCACTTTTTGCCTTCTAGCCCAGACATTTAAACTCTTAACGATTCTTGCTAATAAGCTAGGAATATAACTAGATAACCATACCATAGTGTTACATAGACTTCCAAAAACGTCTCGGATATAGACGGTAAAGCATAAACATTGCACCTATTTGGTTTTATCTGATCGAATTAAAATGTATTCCATTCAAACGGCCCTAACCACTTTATCAACAACACCCATTGTAATCTGTTAACTTTTTAATAACCGAATAGTAAAAAAATGCCTTTTAAAGGCTAAATTTGTGCCTTTATTAATCAGTACAACTTAGTCACTTAATGATTCACTTTTTCGGAGAGCAAACAAACAAAGTTTTTGCAGTTCAAACGAATCAAGAACTTTCTCAAGAAGAAACAGATAAACTTATATGGTTGTTCGGCAACCAACCCAAAATAAACGCGGCGTCTCTTGACGCCTTTTTTATTGGGCCACGAGCAGCTATGATTACGCCTTGGAGTACCAATGCCACGGAGATTACCCAAAACATGGGTATTTTAGGCATCGCACGTATTGAAGAATTTCAAAGTGTTGACGAAACCTATACCGATTTCGACCCGATGATTTCGCAAAAATATTCGGCACTAACACAAGACATCTATACTATTGATGTGGAACCCGAAGCCATTTTAGAGATTGCTGATGTGGCCGCCTACAACCAACAAGAAGGTTTGGCGCTAAGTGATGATGAAGTGGCTTATCTGAATAACCTTTCCGAGAAAATGGGTCGCAAACTGACCGACTCTGAAGTTTTTGGTTTTAGCCAGGTAAATTCCGAACACTGCCGCCATAAAATTTTCAATGGCACCTTCGTGATCGACGGCCAAGAAATGCCGACTTCGTTGTTTAAGTTGATTAAAAAGACCTCAGCAGAACACCCCAACGATATCGTTTCGGCCTATAAAGACAATGTGGCTTTTGTAAAAGGTCCGAAAGTGGTGCAATTTGCTCCCAAGACTGCAGACAAACCCGATTTTTATCAAGAAGAGTCCTTTGATTCTGTCATTTCCTTAAAAGCGGAAACGCACAATTTCCCTACCACCGTAGAGCCTTTTAATGGCGCCGCAACGGGTTCAGGAGGTGAAATACGAGATCGATTGGCAGGCGGTAAAGGTTCATTGCCTTTGGCGGGTACAGCGGTGTACATGACGGCTTATTCAAGACTAGAACAAGAACGCCCATGGGAAACGGGTATGTCTGAACGCGAATGGCTCTACCAAACGCCCATGGACATTTTGATAAAAGCATCCAATGGCGCATCTGATTTTGGAAATAAGTTTGGGCAGCCTTTGATTGTTGGTTCGGTATTAACCTTTGAACATGACGAGGCCTCAGAGCCCTTAAGTCAGGAAGCTTTGGAAGATTCATTGGAAACGGGTCATGGTCAAGGGCCTGAAAAGCGCAGATTGGGCTACGACAAAGTCATCATGCAAGCAGGTGGTATCGGCTACGGCAAGGCAGACCAAGCCTTAAAAGACAAACCTGAAACAGGCGATAAGATCGTCATTCTAGGCGGTGACAACTACCGCATCGGCATGGGTGGTGCAGCCGTATCAAGTGCGGATACTGGTGAATTTAGTTCGGCCATCGAATTGAATGCAGTACAACGTTCAAACCCAGAAATGCAGAAAAGAGCCGCCAATGCTATTCGCGGGATGGTGGAAAGTGATAAAAATTCTATAGTGTCTATTCACGACCATGGCGCTGGAGGACACCTAAACTGCCTCTCCGAATTGGTAGAAGAAACGGGCGGAAAAATCGATTTGGATAAACTCCCCATTGGTGACCCTACCTTATCGGCCAAGGAAATAATCGGTAACGAATCGCAAGAGCGTATGGGCTTGGTTATCGGAAAAGACGATGCCGCTCTACTCGGCCGAATTGCCGAAAGAGAACGCTCGCCCATCTACGAAGTAGGCGATGTGACCGGAGACGACCGCTTTACCTTCGAATCATCTACCACAGCTGAGAAACCCATGGATGTCAAGCTTTCCGATATTTTCGGAAGTTCGCCAAAAACCATTATGACCGATAATACCATTGAAAGAACTTATGTTGATGCGGAATATTCGCTGGAATTCTTGCATGATTATTTGGAGAGCGTATTGCAATTAGAGGCTGTTGCCTGTAAAGATTGGCTTACCAACAAAGTAGACAGATGTGTTGGCGGACGTGTTGCCAAACAACAATGTGCCGGACCTTTACAATTGCCTTTGAACAATGTAGGCGTCATGGCCCTAGATTTTAAAGGAAAAGAGGGCATCGCGACTGCTATCGGTCACTCCCCCATTTCAGGACTTATTGATCCTGGTGCGGGAAGCAGGAACAGTATTGCGGAAGCCTTGACCAATATTATCTGGGCACCGCTAAAAGACGGATTGCAATCCGTTTCTCTGTCCGCCAACTGGATGTGGCCTTGCAAGAACGAAGGAGAAGACGCTAGACTCTATGAAGCCGTACGAGCCATTTCCGACTTCTCCATTGCTTTAGGTATTAATGTCCCCACTGGAAAAGATTCGCTTTCGATGAAACAGAAATACAAAGATGGCGATGTTATTAGTCCGGGTACGGTGATCATTTCCGCCGCTGGAAACTGTGATGATATTACGAAAGTTGTCGAACCTGTGCTTCAAAAAGAGGGTGGAAATATCTACTACATCAACCTCTCCAAAGACAATTATAAACTAGGCGGTTCTTCCTTCCATCAAGTTCTAAATGCTATCGGAAGTGAAGCGCCAAGCATTGAAGATGCCGATTATTTTAAGAAAGGGTTTAATGAAATCCAAGATTTAATTCGAAAGGGTCAAATCATTGCAGGTCATGATGTTGCTTCAGGAGGATTAATTACTACCTTGTTGGAATTGTGTTTTGCAGATACAGACTTGGGTGCTGAATTAGACCTATCGAGTCTCGGCGAATCAGACACCATAAAAGTCTTGTTTTCGGAAAATGCAGGCATCGTTTTTCAAGCTCATCCTGATGCAGCTGAGGATCTAGAACTATCACTCAATAATGCACAAATCGATTTCAAAAAAATTGGTAAGGTTACCACCAGAGCCGAATTGACCATCAGAAATGGTGGTATGGAAATGGGCTTGAACGTGTCATCGCTTAGAGATACTTGGTTTATGACTTCTTTTTTGTTAGACAACAAACAAAGCGCAAACGGACTCGCGAAAGACCGTTATAAGAATTATAAGGCGCAGGCTTTGGCGTATGTTTTTCCGGAGAATTTCACGGGCAAACTGCCATCTAATCTGTCAGGTGCGGAATCTGCCACCAATACGAACGGCATCTCGACTCGACGCGATGCCACAGAGAGACCAAAAGCGGCGATTTTAAGAGAAAAGGGAAGTAACTCTGAACGTGAAATGGCAAATGCCATGTATTTGGCGGGCTTTGATGTCAAAGATGTGCATATGACTGATTTAATATCTGGTCGTGAAACTTTGGAAGACATACAATTCTTAGGTGCTGTAGGCGGCTTCTCCAATTCCGATGTACTAGGTAGCGCCAAAGGCTGGGCGGGAGCAATCAAGTACAACGAAAAAGCAAACAAGGTTATCAAGAATTTCTTTGCCAGACCTGATACCCTATCTATCGGTATCTGTAACGGTTGTCAGTTGTTTATGGAATTAGACCTGATCAATCCTGATCACGAAACGCACGGTAAGATGACCTATAACGATTCTGGCAAACACGAGAGTAATTTTACTTCTGTGAAGGTGCAGGAAAACAATTCGGTAATGCTATCTAGCTTAGCTGGTACTACCCTAGGGGTTTGGATATCACATGGAGAAGGGAAATTCAGTCTCCCACATTCCGAAGAAAACTATGAAATCGTAGCGAAATACGGGTATGAAGACTATCCAGCAAATCCGAATGGAAGTGATTACAATACCGCTATGTTATGTGATGCGACGGGAAGACACCTGGTTACCATGCCCCATATCGAACGTTCTACCTTCCCTTGGAACTGGGCCCACTACCCTGCTAATCGAAACGATGAAGTTTCGCCTTGGTTAGCGGCTTTTGTGAATGCTAGAACATGGGTGATACAAACAAAGAAATAGGCCAGCATATATGTGAATGCTGACCTACTTCTGCCTAACCATAATAAAAAACTACTAATTTATAATCAATCTTCCTGTCCAGGTTTTCTCAGTTGAACTTTTCAAACTATAGATGTACAAGCCAGAGGAAAGTGATTTTCTATCTACTGTAATTACGTTTTGCCCAGCAAATGTGTCACCTTCTTGGTAGTGCGAACTCATTTGCTTGCCGGCTAAATTGTAAAGATTAAAGGTATATGTTCCGGCATGTTCTTCATAGAAGTAAAGCGCTGATGTAGTAACCATCGGATTCGGATTTAAGATCGCCTTGTTTTGATCTTCATCTATGAATTTTGGAGCTTCAGCATTGTTGTTAAAGTCAATGTTAGAGAGTTCCATGCCTTTTTCTTCTGCATATCCGTTTTGCGCAACCAAATTAAAAGAGAGCACCTTAATGTCAGTAAAATCAGTACCACTCTCGGAAGCATCTTTGAAATCAGCACTATTCAAACTAAATTTTTGCTTCGCTGTGCTCAAGTCTACGGTAGTTGAAAACGTCTGACCATTGCCTTTTAATATTTTCACCTCTAATACTCCAGTTCCACTTGCCTCGAAACCTATCTTGGTATATTCACTTAAGTCGACTGCGGCAAATCTTGGGCTCAAAGCACGGTACACCCCTAGATAACTATCGGTTGTACCTTGCAAGCTTATATTCCTTTCAATTGGATAACCGTCACCCATATAAGGTCCTTCGGCGGGCAACACCTCATAGGTTTCCGCAATTGATCCGTCAGCTGAATCATCTAGTCCCCAAGGGGCATCGGCAACAAACAAATCATCAGGGGTATCACCAAGTACGGTGCTAATTCGAAAGCCTAAATCAAAAAGGTTTCCTGTATTAATCGCTAGGGTCGGTAAATATCCGTCAACGGCAGTTGATACTTGTACAGTTTCAGTAGCACTAGTTTCGCTTCGTTTCATACCGCCTTCTAGACGCAAACTCTTAGCATCATTGTTATTAATTAGATTTAGTAACACCTTGCCATTCTTATATTGCGCAGATTTCACAAAAACCGGGGGTGGTTTCGAAGCGCTATAGGCGTCAATAGGACTATTTACTTCAAGTAAATCTAAAACTTCTTCTCCCAATACAATCAAATCATCAATGGAATTCGACCATATTTGGTAGTTGTAATACAGGGCGTCTTTGCGGTATGCGTCTATATTCCAATGCGATTCTATAACAAAATGATCATTGGCATCTAAACGCGCTGAGAAGGTCAGTGCAAATTCGCGTTCTCCATTGGGTTGTTTGATTATTGACTTTATAAAGTTCTGTTCACGAATTTGAAGTGTGGATACCGACAATAACTCAGCACCTAGAAAACGATCGCAAATAAATTTGCTGTGCTCATAAACCTGATCTTCAGTCTTGATAACCATTAACGCGGCTACCGAGGCATCGTCTTTAAGGTAATCTACAGAATAGATTTCACTGGCGTTGGTAAGACTCAATAAGTCTTCTGCTGATGATTCTAAAATCTCACTTTCATTAATTACACCTAATGGGGCCAAGGTTTTTAATGAAATACTGTTTTTAGCAGTGGTACCTCGCTTCATATAGGAAGCGTCTCTCTTCACACGTTTTGCACTGGCTTGGTCAAATTCATAACCGTCTTTAGCGCGCATGTAATTTCTTCTACCTATTTGCTGAGCCAAACGGTCATTACTTTCCAATCCACCGTCGTTACCCGAGGAAGCTGTATACGTAACCGGACACTCGCTTATTCCAGAACAAGCAGGATCATCACAGTCTACCAAACCATCGCCATCATCATCTACGCCATTTGCACAATCTTCTTGTGGCACTGGAGCAGTAGGACATCTAGCTCCATCGTTGCTAGCACTTGCTGGTCCATATGCAAATATATTGGAAGAGATTTGTCCAGAAGTGACGTTTTGAACCTCATTAATGATATACACGGAGCCCGACTGATTTGCCGAAACATAAAAATTTCCTGCGGCATCAAAATATACGGCTCCAAAAGTATAGTTTAGTCCAGCTAAAATAGGAACTACGCCTAAATCTTCTACCGCACCCGTTTCTGCTGTAATGCGATACAGCTTGTTGGTTCCTTTTTCAACTGTATATATTTTGTCGTCCAAGGCATTAAACGCCCAATCGTGTATGCTTATATTTTTAGAAAGCTGCTGCGAACCGAGATAGTTTAAATAGGTAGCAGAATCATTGTTCAAGTCAACTGAAAAATAGGTCGAACTGCCTGACCTAAAATAATAGATACCATTAGCATTGATAGCGCCTACATATTTATTACCTACTTCTAATTCAGGTATGGTGTAAATATCGGTCGAAAAATCTTTTCCAATTCTAACAATTGATCTAGACGGGCTAGAAAGATACCCCCATATATAGCCGTCGGTTGGGTTGTAGGCTGCAGCATTAATTCTATCAGGAACAATTTCTTCGGCTACAAGGTAAGAACGGCCTGAAGCTAAATCAATGGCATATACATCTGAATATTGAAATAAATAGGCACTATAATCACAGTTGAAGGGTTCAGCTTGTGCATGGCACTGTGAACTAAGTGGAAGCACTATACTTAGCAATAGTATACTGGCTAAGCATCTCCATATTTTGGTTAAGTAGATTTGTTTCATAACTTGGGATTTATATTATTTAATCACAAAAGTAAAAAAACAGGCATAAGATTTTTCCTACATTTAGACGTTTATGTGGTTATAACCCGTCAGACGGCAATTTATTGTAGATAAACGGTGAACTGCCCTGATTTTTAATAGGAATACTGCTTTGAACCTTCGAAAAGCAACACATATAGCTGTTTTACGAATTATCGAAACAATTGGTGACGATTACTTGTTTAAATCACGAAAGCACTTTGAACAACTGCTCTCTAAGGTCTTTTAGAGCCCCTTAAGAGCATTAGTAGCGATCCGAATCAAGCACTCGCCATTTTCACCAACACCGCAGATGTCATGATTGGTATAGTACAACCGCCTTTCATTCTTCATCTAGCATATCAAAGCGGTCTTTGACGCCAAAGGGAGGCAGTTCGCAGGGGTAAGAGCCATCAAGAGCGTGGGTTCTTGAAAATAAATAGGTACCTTAAGAACAAATTTTTAAATCCAAAAAAAATGGAACACCCATCAAAACAAGTCAACAGAAGAAGTTTTATAAAAAAATCGTCTTTGCTCACCTTAGGCACCTTGGGCACGGCAACTGTCTTTGCATCCCCACATGAGGCGCCGCTTAGCTTCACCCAAGACCGCGATATAAACATTGTCGGACCCAAAGAAGGCTATACGCCACAAATAGGCACCTTAGTTTCTATGTTGAATTGGATGCGAATGGTGATATTATCACCTGTAAAGAATATGAGCGTTGCTGATTTGGATTATTTGGTAGATGAAAACGCCAATAGCATTGGTGCCATGCTCATGCATTTAGCAGCTACCGAACGTTTTTACCAAATACATACGTTTGAAAATAAAAGGTGGGGAGATTGGTCAAAAGCAGATGCCGATAAATGGTCGGTACCTTCTGGCCTTGGAGCAGCGGCAAGGAAAACAATTAAAGGAAATACTTACGATTATTACCTCAACGAATTGTCACAAGTACGAGAAAACACCCTAAAAGAACTTGCTAATCGCGATGATGAATGGCTCATGACAGTAGATAAAGACTTCCCTTGGGGGCCTACCAATAACTACTGCAAATGGTTTCATGTTTGTGAACATGAGTCAAACCACAACGGGCAATTCAAATTCATAAAAAGTCGCATCGCCTAAAACAACATGATCAGAAGAGCCCATATAAAAGACCTTGCAGACATTGTCGAAATGATTGCAAACGATAAGCTAGGGCAGTTGCGGGAAGATTTCCAAAACCCACTGCCCAAAAAATACTACGATGCCTTTGAACGTATACGTGCCGACCCTAACCAAGAACTGATGGTTGTAGAAGACCGCAAGGGTAAGGTCATTGGCACATTGCAATTGTCTTTTATTCAATACTTGACCTATCAAGGGGGTATACGGGCCCAAATTGAGGCTGTTCGCATTCATGAAGACTTACGCGGCATGGGCATAGGACAGCAATTATTCGAATGGGCCATTCAAAGGGCAAAAGACAAGGGTGCTCATGTGGTACAATTGACTACCGACAAAAAAAGACCTGAAGCATTAAACTTCTATGAAAAATTTGGCTTTATAGCCAGTCATGAGGGAATGAAACTCCATTTGTAGAAGCCCTCAAAAGCATTAAAAAAAACGGGTGGAGCTTGTACAAGCTCCACCCATTTGATTTGAGGCATGATCGCTTTAGTTAATCAAATTGGCGCCTGCAGATACGAAATCCATTCTTCGCTGATTCAAAGGCCCAGCTTTAAAAGATACACCTATGGAAATTCCTAAGCCCCAATAGAGATGAGGCTTATGAGCCACACCGAACTTTTTAAACCAGTTGTTTCCTAAAGGCAACCTTGTTCACCTTCTCCATCAAAAGAAAGATGAGCACTACTGAATGAAGCACCACAAAAATAGTTAAGATGTACTTATCTGTTCATGTTAGATCGTACAGCGTGAACAAATTTAGGGTATGAATTTTAAAGAATTCATGGTTTTTAACTACTGCATAATTCAGATGGTAACACGCCAAGTATCTTATGGCAAAAATCTTGAATTTGTTTTGTGAATTTTAATATTCCCTCCGCTTTCCCTATTTTGCGGTTACCTATTAGAAACTAGCTATGCAAAATATTACCAGACTTTTCGATTTTCCATATTACCAGTTGGAAAAATACAAGCTCTCTAACTGCTTTCTCGATAAGAGAAACGGCGAATGGGTACCCATGTCAACACAAGAATATGTCGACAAGGCCAATGCCATTAGCCGTGGCTTACTTCGACTGGGCGTTCAAGAAAATGATAAGGTGGCGCTCATTTCAATGACCAACCGCTCTGAGTGGAACGTTATGGATACCGGAATTCTTCAATTAGGAGCTCAAAATGTACCTATCTACCCTACCATTTCAGAAGAGGACTATGCCTATGTGCTGAATCATTCCGAGTCGAAATATTGCTTTGTTTCCTGTGCTGAAGTGTATGCTAAAGTAATGTCTGTTAAAGACCAGGTACCTAGTTTACAAGAAGTCTATTCCTTTGATGAATTGGAAAATTGTAAAAATTGGAGTGAGGTCTTGAAATTGGGTGAAGACACTTCTAACCAAGATGTTGTTGAAGATAGAAAAGCAGGGGTAAAACCAGAAACCCTTGCAACCTTAATTTACACCTCTGGTACCACCGGGCGTCCAAAGGGTGTAATGCTTTCACATGAAAATGTGGTTTTCAATGCGTTGACCAGCTCAGAACGCTTGCCCATTGAAAAAGGAAATTCTCGTTGCTTGAGTTTCTTACCGGTATGCCATATCTATGAACGTATGATGGTCTACCTATATATGTATAATGGCGTAAGCATCTACTATGCGGAGTCTATGGATAAAATTACCGACAACCTTAAAGAGGCCTCCCCTCATGTGATGACCGCCGTGCCTCGCCTCTTGGAGAAAGTATATGACAGCATTTTGACCAAAGGAACCGCCTTGACGGGACTCAAGAAGAAAATTTTCTTTTGGGCCGTTGAATTAGGATTGAAATATGAACCGTACGGACAGAATGGTTGGTGGTATGAAAAGAAATTAGGGATAGCAAAAAAATTGATTTTTAGTAAATGGAAAGAAGCCTTAGGAGGTGATCTCGAAGTCATCTCATCCGGAAGCGCCGCCCTACAACCTAGACTAGCCCGAATTTTCAATGCTGCCGGACTCGGGGTAATGGAAGGCTACGGACTCACCGAAACCTCTCCTGTAGTTTCAGTGAACGATATGCGCAATAACGGGTTTAAAATAGGAACCGTTGGTAAACTCCTGCCCGGTGTTGAAGTCAAAATTGCAGAGGACGGAGAAATTTGCGTAAAGGCTCCTAGTGTCATGCAAGGTTACTATAAAGATCCTGAGAAGACTGCCGAAGTCATGATAGATGGCTATTTTCACACCGGTGATATTGGTGAGATCGATTCAGATGGCTTTCTAAAAATAACCGATCGTAAAAAAGAAATGTTTAAAACGTCTGGTGGTAAATATGTGGCGCCCCAGCTATTGGAAAACCGGTTCAAGCAATCGCGATTCATAGAGCAATTAATGGTTGTAGGTGAGGGTGAAAAAATGCCGGCTGCCCTAATTCAACCAGACTTTCCGTATTTATTTGAATGGGCAAAACAAAATGATATTACCATTAGTGAAAATTCTGATATTGTGCTCAACGAAAAAGTACTTGCCAAATATCAAGAAGAGGTCGACCTAGCCAATGAAGCTTTTGCAAAATGGGAAAAGGTGAAGCAGTTTCGTCTGACTTCTGACGTTTGGAGTATCAATGAAGGGCATCTGACACCAACTATGAAACTACGCCGCAAGATTATTAAAGAGAAATACATCGGCCTGTACAATGATATCTATTCGCATTAGAAGTACCTCCCTTTAAACCGTTTTTAGTTTTCCCTTCTTTCAGGGGTAGCATCTAAAGACCCTGTAGATAAGTTTGTAGCATAGTAACAAACAAAATCTATATCATGAAAAACGTAATTTTTACCTATTCGGTTTTGGCTGCACTTGCCCTTACCGCATGTAGAGACAAAACAACTGCGAATA
Source organism: Maribacter sp. (assembly GCF_039974175.1). Taxonomy (GTDB): domain Bacteria; phylum Bacteroidota; class Bacteroidia; order Flavobacteriales; family Flavobacteriaceae; genus Maribacter_C. The sequence continues at coordinate 293,119 of NZ_JBDWJN010000010.1, read as the reverse complement.
CCGATGCTGAAACAAAATTAGAAACAACTGCTGAAAGCACTAGCTCTGTAGCAGGAATTCCGAATTTTCACGATGCTGACGTACAGGCTTATGTCGAAAGCTATGAAGCCTATTTGGAGGACTACAAAAAGGCCGTTGACAGTAAGGATATGACTGCTTTCGCGTCCTTGGCGACCAAAGGACAAGACTTGGCCACTAAAGCCCAAGAAGTCAGTGTAAAGGTTTCCGATGCCGATGCTGAAAAGCTAACGGCCTATATGTCTAAAAAAGCGGAAGAGCTGCAAGCGCTTTCCAAAAAAATGTTGGACTAGTGCGAATGCCATCGTATTACCCGAAACGACCTTAGACCCATTGCCTTGAAGCAGGCTTTGAGATAGTAACAGCAAGACTACGCTGCTGATAGAGCCCAGAAACAATACAAATTCGTCTTGCTTCTGGGTTTTTGATTTTGTAGGCCCAATGCCAATTTTTAAAAGGCCTCTAAAAGTTCTAAGGATATTGTAGCCCTTGTTCATAGTACCCTCCCCTATACTGTTTGTAGTATTATCACCACATTCATTTTTTTTATTACCATTTATTATGCACGCATAATAAATTTATCTATATTTGGGTTCCCACAACCAAATTTATGAAAGACGTTACAATAGATTATATCCTGCGGGCCACATGGCAGGCAGTTGCCAGAATGTATAACGAAGAAGCCAAAGAATTTGATTCGACCATGGCGGTCGGGTTTACCTTATTAAGTATCGACCCGAGAACCGGCACACCGTCAACCGCCCTAGGCCCTAAGATGGGAATGGAAGCGACAAGTTTGTCACGTATCCTGAAGAGTATGGAAGAGAAGGGTTTGATCGAGCGCAAACCGAATCCGAATGATGGCAGAGGGGTATTAATTCACTTGACAGACTTTGGCGTGGAAAAAAGGAATTACTCCAAGGAAGTAGTGCTTCAATTTGATGATGCGGTAAAGAAAAATGTTTCAGAAGAAAAATTGAATCACTTTGTTGAAGTAATGAATACCATCAACAACCTAATTTCTGAAAAGAAAATATATAATAAAGCAACAACTAATTAACAGGAATCCCATACATGAACAAGCATATTAAAAAAGTAGCGGTAATAGGTTCTGGTATTATGGGGAGCGGCATAGCTTGTCACTTCGCCAATATCGGAGTCGAAGTCTTACTCTTAGACATCGTTCCGCGAGAACTAAGCGACAAAGAAAAAGCCAAGGGACTGACCCTTGAAGACAAAGTGGTTCGAAACAGGTTGGTAAACGACTCGTTAACGGCAGCGCTAAAATCGAAACCCTCTCCCATATACAGCCAAAAGTTCGCGCAACGAATTACTACGGGAAATTTAGAAGATGACATATCTAAAATTGCTAAGGTAGATTGGATCATCGAAGTTGTAGTCGAGCGATTGGATATCAAAAAGATCGTTTTTGAAAATATAGAAAAGCATAGAACTCCTGGTACACTTATTACCTCCAATACTTCCGGTATTCCGATTCACTTTATGAGTGAAGGTCGAAGTGACGATTTCCAGAAGCATTTCTGTGGCACACATTTCTTTAATCCAGCGCGCTATTTAAAATTGTTCGAAATCATTCCTGGCCCGAAAACTTCTCCTGACGTATTGGAATTCTTAAATGGGTATGGAGAACAGTTCCTAGGAAAAACGTCGGTAATTGCAAAAGATACTCCAGCCTTTATCGGAAATCGCATTGGTATTTTTAGCATTCAGAGTCTTTTCAATATGATTAAAGACTTAGGGTTGACGGTAGAGGAAGTAGACAAACTTTCGGGTCCGGTAATCGGTCGACCGAAGTCGGCAACATTCAGAACCGTTGATGTTGTTGGTTTAGACACTTTGGTACATACCGCCAATGGGGTATATGACAATTGTCCTGAAGACGAAAAGCGTGAAACCTTCAAATTACCCGATTTCATCAACACCATGATGGAAAACAAATGGTTGGGAAGTAAAACCGGCCAAGGTTTTTACAAACGTGTGAAAGGTGAAGGCGGAAAGAAAGAAATCTTGACCTTAGACTTGGACTCGATGGAATATCGATCTAAAAAGAGTGCCAAGTTTGCTACCCTAGAGTTAACAAAAACCATAGATAAGGTCGTCGACCGTTTCGCTGTTTTAGTAGATGGAAAAGATAAGGCGGGCGAATTCTATAGAAAAAGTTTCGCTGCGCTGTTTGCATATGTATCACACCGCATTCCAGAGATCACTGATGATATCTACAAAATCGATGATGCCACCAAAGCTGGCTTTGGTTGGGAACACGGACCCTTTCAAATTTGGGATGCCATTGGGGTAGAAAAAGGATTGGAAATCATGAAGGTGGAAGGTGAAGTTGCTGCTCCTTGGGTAGCTGAGATGCTGGCTTCAGGTCAAAAATCTTTTTACGATGTAAAAGATGGTGCTACTTACACTTATGACATTCCGAAGCAATCCGTAGAAAAAATTCCAGGTCAAGATGCCTTTATCATTCTTGATAATATCCGCGAATCGAAGCAAGTATTCAAAAATGCAGGTGTGGTAGTTGAAGATTTGGGCGATGGCATTTTGAATGTGGAATTCCAGTCGAAAATGAACACGATTGGGGGGGATGTTTTAGCCGGACTTAATAAAGCTATTGATTTAGCTGAGAAAGACTTCCAAGGTTTGGTAGTTGGTAATCAAGCGGCTAATTTCTCTGTAGGTGCCAATATCGGTATGATATTCATGATGGCCGTTGAGCAAGAGTACGACGAGTTAAACATGGCCATTAAAATGTTTCAAGATACAATGATGCGCATGCGTTACTCTTCTATTCCTACGGTGGCTGCACCGCACGGAATGTCGCTTGGTGGTGGTTGCGAAATTTCGCTTCATGCCGATAAGGTAGTGGCCGCAGCAGAAACCTATATGGGCCTTGTTGAGTTTGGTGTTGGTGTGATTCCTGGCGGTGGAGGTTCTAAAGAAATGGCCCTACGTGCACAAGATACCTTTAAAAAGAATGATGTGGAGTTGAATGTCTTACAAGAATACTTCTTGACTATCGGAATGGCAAAAGTATCAACCTCAGGCTATGAGGCTTTTGATTTAGGCTTGCTTCAAAAAGGAAAAGATACTGTTGTAGTGAATAAGGATAGGCAAATCGCCACAGCCAAGGCATATGCGAAGCTAATGGCGGAAGCTGGTTACACCCAACCTCCAATGCGCAAAGACATTAAAGTACTTGGAAAACAGGCTTTAGGTATGTTCTTAGTAGGAACAGATGCTATGGAGGCAAGTCGCTATATCAGTGAACACGATAAGAAAATCGCCAATAAATTAGCTTATGTTATGGCTGGAGGTGATTTATCAGAACCGACAAGAGTATCTGAGCAATACCTCTTAGATATCGAACGTGAGGCTTTCTTATCATTATGTTCAGAGAAAAAGACTTTGGAAAGAATACAGCACATGCTTAAAACAGGTAAACCATTAAGAAATTAAGAAACATGAGAACTGCATATATAGTTAAAGGATATAGAACCGCTGTCGGAAAGGCACCCAAAGGAGTTTTCCGTTTTAAGCGTACAGATGAATTGGCGGCAGAGACCATCGATTATATGATGAAGGAATTGCCAGATTTCGATAAGAAGCGAATCGACGATGTTATCGTTGGTAACGCAATGCCCGAAGGTTCGCAGGGGTTAAACATGGCACGTTTGATTTCATTAATGGGGTTAGACATAGTAGATGTTCCGGGTGTGACCGTAAACCGTTTTTGTTCTTCAGGAATTGAAACCATCGGAATTGCAACTGCAAAAATCCAATCTGGAATGGCAGATTGTATCATTGCAGGTGGAGCTGAAAGTATGAGTGCCGTGCCCATGACCGGATACAAAACCGAGTTGAATTACGATTTGGTCAGCGAAGGTCATGAGGACTACTACTGGGGAATGGGAAATACCGCCGAAGCAGTAGCTAACGAGTACAAAGTTTCGCGTGAAGACCAAGATGAGTTCGCCTATAATTCGCATATGAAAGCCTTGAAAGCACAAGCGGAAGATCGCTTTCAAAGTCAAATCGCTCCGATAGAGGTAGAACAAACCTATTTGGACGCCAACGGCAAAAAGGCAGAAAAAAAGTATACGGTAACCAAAGATGAAGGCCCTAGAAAAGGAACTTCCGTTGAAGTTTTGAACAAACTGCGCCCTGTATTTGCAGCCGGTGGAAGTGTTACAGCGGGCAACTCGTCTCAAATGAGTGATGGAGCTGCCTTTGTTTTGATAATGAGCGAAGAAATGATGAAAGAACTGAACCTTGAACCTATTGCACGTTTGGTAAATTATGCTGCTGCAGGCGTACCCCCAAGAATTATGGGTATTGGTCCAGTTGCCGCTATTCCAAAAGCGTTGAAACAAGCTGGACTAAAACAAGACGATATTGAATTAATTGAGTTGAATGAAGCCTTTGCGTCACAGTCTTTGGCGGTGATGCGTGAGCTAAACTTGAATCAAGATATTGTAAATGTAAATGGTGGCGCAATTGCGCTAGGACATCCATTAGGATGTACTGGTGCAAAGTTATCTGTTCAGTTGTTTGACGAAATGAGAAAAAGAGAGATGAAAGGAAAATACGGAATGGTTACTATGTGTGTGGGAACGGGTCAAGGAGCTGCTGGTATTTTTGAATTTTTGAATTAGAAAAAGAAACATATATTATGAGTACTGAAACTATGAATAAAGAGATCTTACGAGGCGGACAATTCCTAGTAAAAGAAACCAAATGTGAAGATGTCTTCACTCTTGAGGATTTATCTGAAGAGCAAAGAATGATGCGCGATAGTACCAAAGAATTCGTTGACCGCGAGCTTTGGGGAGAATGGGAACGTTTCGAAAACAAAGACTACGCGTATACAGAAGAAACCATGCGTCATGCAGGTGAATTAGGCCTTTTGGGTATAGCAGTACCCGAAGCTTATGGTGGTATGGGTATGGGCTTTGTCTCCACCATGTTGGTTTGTGACTACATATCTGGGGCTACAGGATCTTTTAGTACTGCTTATGGTGCCCATACAGGAATCGGTACCATGCCCATTACCCTATATGGGAATGAGGAGCAAAAATTGAAGTATGTACCGAAACTGGCAAGTGGCGAGTGGTTTGGTGCCTATTGTCTTACCGAGCCGGGCGCCGGTTCTGACGCAAATTCTGGAAAGACCAAGGCAGTGTTGTCTGATGACGGAAACTACTATAGTATTTCAGGTCAGAAAATGTGGATTTCCAATGCAGGTTTCTGTAATATGTTCATTGTTTTTGCTCGTATAGCCGATGATAAGAATATAACCGGATTTATTGTTGAAAATGACGCGAGTAACGGAATCACCTTAGGTGATGAAGAAAAGAAATTGGGAATTCACTCCTCTTCTACGCGTCAAGTTTTCTTTAATGATACCAAAGTACCAGTTGAAAACATGCTTTCCGAAAGAGGCAATGGGTTCAAAATTGCCATGAACGCCTTGAACGTAGGGCGTATAAAACTGGCAGCAGCTTGTTTGGAAGCGCAAAGACGCGTTATTAACGAAGCTGTAAGGTATGCCAACGAACGAATTCAATTCAAAACCCCGATAATTAATTTTGGTGCCATCAAGGGTAAAATAGCCGATATGACAACCAATGCCTACGCTGGTGAATCAGCCAGTTATAGAGCAGCCAAAAACATAGAGGACAGAATTTCTCTGAGAGAAGCACAAGGTAACTCACATCAAGAAGCAGAATTGAAAGGTGTTGAAGAATATGCCATTGAATGCTCTATTCTTAAGGTTGCAGTTTCTGAAGATGTTCAGCATACAGCAGATGAAGGTGTTCAGATTTTTGGAGGCATGGGCTTCAGTGCTGAGGCTCCTATGGAGAAGGCCTGGAGAGATGCACGAATAGCACGAATCTATGAAGGCACAAACGAAATCAATCGTATGCTTGCCGTAGGCATGTTGGTAAAAAAAGCCATGAAAGGACATGTAGATCTATTAGGTCCAGCTACCGCGGTTGGAGAAGAGTTAATGGGTATTCCGTCTTTCGACGCTCCAGATTTTTCAGTGCTGTTTGCTGAGGAGAAGGACTTGGTGGCGCGATTGAAAAAAGTATTCTTAATGGTGGCAGGTTCAGCAGTTCAAAAATTCGGTCCTGAATTGGAAAAGCATCAGCAACTAATGATGGCCGCATCTGACATCTTGATTGAAGTTTATATGGCGGAAAGTACCATTCTTAGAACCGAAAAAAATGCCAAACGTTTCGGCGAGGAAGCGCAAGCCGTGCAAATAGCGATGTCGCAATTATATCTTTACAACGCCGTTGAAATAGTCATCAAAAAAGGTAGGGAAGCAATCGTTTCCTTTGCCGAAGGTGATGAGCAACGCATGATGCTTATGGGATTAAAACGTTTTACAAAATATACCAACTACCCCAATGTGGTAGCTTTACGTACTCAAATTGCCGATAAAGTAGCTGCAGACAACGGGTATACCTTTGACTAATTCAGATTGAAACTTTTGTTGAGACAGAAGTGGAAACCGTTCGCCATTTGGTGGACGGTTTTTTATTTGGTTTACAGCTGCTAAGAGGGTAAATTTAGGCATGCAGAATAAACTCCTGAAAGCGGCCTACTCTCCAGAAGATTTTAGGAAACGTGGGCATGAATTGATTGATGAATTGGCCAATCATTTAGAGGCCCAAATGCATCGTCATAGCACCCCTACTTTAGATTGGCATATTCCTGAAGACGAACGTACTTTTTGGAATAATTTCTTGGAAAATGGAGATGAATCTGAGTTGTTCGCCCAAATTCTAAAACGAATAACTGCAGTTCACAACCCCAAGTGTATTGGTCATCAAGTAACCCCAACAGCCCCCATCACAGCCCTTACCGCCATGATGAGTGGTTTGCTCAACAACGGAATGGCCATATACGAAATGGGTATGGCACCTTCCGCTATGGAACGTATTGTCACTGATTTGCTCTGTAAAAAAATTGGGTACGATGACGACTCTCGCGGATTTTTAACCTCAGGGGGCACTTTGGCGAACTTGACAGCATTGTTGTCGGCCAGAAAAGCAAAAGTCAAAAACGATATTTGGAATGAAGGCCATAAACAGGCGTTAGGAATTATGGTATCGGGAGAAGCACATTATTGCGTAGATAGGGCTGCAAAAATTATGGGCTTGGGAGAAAAAGGGATTCTAAAAATACCCGTGACGGAAGATTATAAAATGAATACCTCCCTTCTAGAAAATGAGTTCCGCAATGCAACAGCAAACGGCATTCATATATTTGCCATTGTGGGAAGCGCTCCTTCAACAGCAACAGGTGTTTACGATGATTTAGAACGTATTGCCACTTTTGCCAAAAAACAAGATATATGGTTTCATGTAGATGGAGCTCATGGCGGCGCTGCAATTTTCTCTCAAAAATACAAGTACACTGTGGCGGGTATTGACCAAGCAGATTCGGTGGTAATCGATGGACATAAAATGATGATGCTACCGACCATTACGACAGCCCTACTCTTTAAAAATGGAAATCATGCACACGCTACCTTCAATCAAAAAGCTGATTACCTCTTGGTACAGTCTGATCATGAAGATTGGTACAACAAAGCCAAGCGTACCTTTGAGTGTACCAAAACCATGATGAGCCTGCATTGGTACACCATGCTAAAAACGTATGGAGAAAGTATTTTCGACGCCTATGTCACTCAGTTGTATGATATGGGAAAAAAGTTTGGATCGTTGGTGCAACAACATCCCAATTTTGAATTGGCCATTGCACCTAATTCTAATATCATCTGCTTCCGATACGTTGATAACAATTTAAATTTGAATACCTTAAACGAAATAAATTCCAAAATCCGGCAGCAGTTATTGGAAGAGGGAGAATTTTATATCGTACACACCAAATTAAAGGGAATACACTATTTACGATGTACAGTGATGAATCCCTTTACGACTGAAGAACATTTTAAAATCCTACTTGAAAAAGTCATGGAAAAATTAGAAGTTCTATTATCCATAAAAAACTAAGAACCTATGAAAAAATTACTAACGCTTACTTTACTCTTTATAAGTATTCAACTTTCCGCTCAACCAAACACAGAAGTTTACTTGATGGATATCACCCATGCAGATGGAAAAATGAAGCTAAGCAACCTAAGAAATATATCGAACAATGAAGGTTATGACAACCAACCTTCTTTTTACGATGAGAACACTATTTTATTTGCAGGTACGAGGAATGGACAAACCGATATTGCCAGGTACACTATTAAATCAAGTAGCATTTCATGGATTATTGATACTGCTGGTGGCAGTGAATACTCACCTTTGAGAATTCCGAAATCAACAGCTATTTCTGCAGTGCGTTTAGACACTTCTGGACTTCAACGTTTGTATGAATATGATACCTCTAATGGAGCTTCTAAAGTCATAAGAAAAGATGCGAAAGTTGGCTATCATGTTTGGTATTCCGATGATATTCTTGTCCATACCATTTTAGTAGACAACAGAATGGATTTGGTAGTTTCAAATCTAACGGACGGAACCCATACTACGGTTCAAAAACAAGTTGGAAGATCTTTGCATAAAATTCCGGATACAGAATTGGTAAGTTACATTGCAAAAGATCAAGAAAATTGGTTTGTCAAATCGCTTCATCCTATTACCGGAGCAACGGAGATCATTTCTCAATTACCTCCTACAACAGAGGATATTACTTGGATGGCCGATGGCAGCATGCTGACTGCAACCGGCAACCTACTGTATAGGTTCAAACCTGAATCTAAAGAAAACCCAGAATCAATTAACCTTTCTGAATATGAGGAAATCAATTCTGTTTCTAGAATGGCCGTAAGTCCCGATGGTAAATATTTGGCATTAGTTGCTCAAGAGCCGATAAGTAAGATTGTGCAAAAACAAGTTGATTCTTATAACGCAGGTGATTTAGATGCCTTTGTAAATTGTTATTCAGAAAACGTATTAGTTACTAATTTCCCAGCTGACACCCTATACGTCGGTCGTGAAAAGATGCGGAGGAATTACAGCGGTCTTTCACCAGACAACAAAGTATACGAAGTTGAAGTTGTCAATCGAATTACTATCGGCAATAAAGTAATCGACCAAGAAAAGGTGACAAAAAATGGTGTGTTTCAACAATTTCAGGTGGCACTTTATGAGGTTGAAAATAACGCCATTTCTAGCATGAGGTTTATTTTTGATGATAAGGCGGCACCAAATCCAGAGACAATTGTCCAAAAACAATTGGATAAATATAATGCTAGAGACATTGATGGTTTCTTACAAACCTATACGGAAGATGTGCAGCTATTTAATTTTCCTGACCAAGAAAGGTCAAAAGGGCAAGAAGAAATGCGAAAAGGCTACGCTGGGTTTTTCGAGTCCACTCCTGATTTACACTGTGAAATAAAAAATAGAATAGTTATTCGCAACATTGTGATTGATGAAGAATACATTACGGCAAACGGAAATAATTTTAGCGCGGTTGCAGTCTACGAAGTAGAAAACGGGAAGATAGCTAAAGTCACCTTTGTGCGATAAAATTTTTGAAACCAAAACCACATATTCTTCCGATAATCATTCTTTCGCAATTTGCCTGTACTTCTTTGTGGTTTGCGGGCAATGCAATTATCGATGAACTCACCTTAAAAACCGGACTTGGCAATGAAATCATAGGCTATGTTCTCTCATCTGTACAATTTGGTTTTATCACAGGAACTTTAGTATTTGCTGTCTTGATGATAGCGGATCGGTTTTCGCCTTCTCTTGTGTTTCTAGTTTGTGCATTGCTAGCTGCCGGATGTAACTTGGTTTTGCTTTTCGAGGAAATCTCAAAATGGGTGCTGCTTTCAGCACGTTTTGGTACCGGTTTTTTCTTGGCCGGAATTTATCCGGTGGGAATGAAAATCGCAGCAGACTACTACGAAAAAGGACTGGGTAAAGCTTTGGGGTTTTTAGTTGGAGCATTGGTGTTAGGCACATCACTACCCTATTTGGTCAGTGGCACGGAGTTCGGAAACAATCCCGACACGGTTATAAAAACCGTCTCCATACTATCCGTTTTGGGTGGAATTTCACTCTGGTTGCTAGTCCCAAATGGTCCGTTTCGAAAACCAAGTACCCAACTGCAATTGAACGCAGGCTCGAAACTTTTTAAAATCTCCGGTTACCGAAAGGCGGCCTTGGGGTATTTTGGCCACATGTGGGAACTCTATGCGTTTTGGGCCTTTACCCCCTTAGCGATTCAAACCTTTAACCTTCTGAATTCAGAAACACTGTCCGTACCTATATGGACTGGCATTGTGATCGCTTTGGGCGGATTATCATGTATTCTAGGTGGGCTTCTTGCTCAAAAAATAGGCAGTCACAAAGTTGCCTCTAGCGCCCTGGCATTATCAGGGTTATTGTGTTTGCTTTCAACACTATTCTTTCAATTGCCAACTTCTTTATTCCTATTAGGCTGGTGCCTTTGGGGAATGGCGGTTACCGCAGATTCTCCGCAATTTTCGAATTTGGTGGCTAGCGCGATTCCTGCAGAGTTAAAAGGCACCGGACTTACGCTTGTCAACTGCGTCGGTTTTGCGATTAGTATTGTTAGTATTCAGATGTTATCTTATCTCTCCGAAACGATCAACCCTAAACAGCTGTTTTTAATACTGGCAATAGGTCCTTTGCTTGGTTTGATAAGTCTTGGAAAAAAATCCAGTTAATTTTAATACATTGTATACTTCTAACTGACCAATGACATATCCACATAACATAAGTAGAATTGAAGCATTAAGCGATGCGGTTTTCGCCTTTGCCGCAACCCTCTTAGTAGTGTCAGTAGGTATGGAGAAAAGTAGTTCAGTAATACAAATAGATTGGTTGGCATTTATAGGCTTCGGAGTCAGTTTTTTCGTTTTGCTGGCCTTGTGGTTTTTACACTACAACTTTTTCAGAAGAACGAAATACCTTGATGAAGTGATTATCGCACTGAATGCAGTATTATTGTTTGTCGTACTATATTATGTTTTCCCCTTAAAATCTCTTATCAATTCGATGACAGGCATGCAGCGACTGTCTTTTGAGGAAGTAGCCGAACTTTTTCAGCTATATAGCCTGGGCTTCTTCCTTATTTTTTTGTGCTTTTGTTTAATGTATTACAGGGCTTATATTAAAACCAAGGTTACGGAGCCAAATCACGATTTACTATTCTATTCCAGACACTTTGCAATTTTTGTCCTAGTGTCTGCTTTATCTATCATTATTGCCAAATCAAAAGTTGGAATACTGTGGGCACTACCGGGATTGATTTATATGTTACTCGGACCATTATGTTATTTTCACGGGGTATATTTTGCTAAAAAGTTTAAACTCGATTAAAATGAAAAAGATTACAATTTTACTTTTCTTGATTTCGTCATTCGCATTCTCTCAAACTGATCAGCGTTTATATGACATCATTGATGCCGTTTCTGCTGACCGAATCAAAAAAGATGTTACCACTTTAGCGAACTTCGGTACGCGACACACCTTAAGTGATACCGTTTCAACCACGCGAGGAATAGGCGCCGCCCGAAGATGGATTAAAAGCGAATTCGACAAAATTTCAGAAGATTGCGGCAATTGTTTGGATGTTTCCTTTCAGAGAGATCTCGTAAAAAAAGGAACCAACCAACGCATCGTGAAAGACGTTTATATCGTGAATGTAGTGGCTGTTCAAAAAGGAACCAAATATCCCAATCGCTATATCATTATGAGTGGCGATATTGATTCTCGTGTAAGTGACCCCACCAACTTTACAGATGAATCTCCCGGTGCGAATGACAATGCAAGTGGAATGGCGGGCACCATTGAGGCCGCTCGTGTACTCTCTAAATACAAATTTGAAAACAGCATTATCTATTTGGGCCTTTCTGGAGAAGAGCAAGGTTTGTTCGGCGGTCAAGGGTTAGTAAAGCAAATGAAAGCTGACGGTTGGAATATCATAGGGATTTTCAATAACGATATGATAGGTAACATCACTGGGGTTGATGGGGTCATCAGTAATCGTGATTTTCGAATTTTCTCTGAACCCGTTCCGGCAACTGAAACTGAAAACCAACGCAGAGCAAGACGTTTTTACGGTGGTGAAGTTGACGGGATTTCGCGACAGTTAGCACGTTATGTGCATAAAACGACCAAAACCTATATGCCCGAAATGAACCCCATGATGATTTACCGCTTAGACCGTTTTGGCCGAGGTGGGCATCACCGCCCCTTTAATGATGCAGGGTATGCAGGTATTCGTATCATGGAGGCTCATGAGAACTATACCCAACAACATCAAGATATCAGAACAGAGAATGGCATCAACTATGGGGATGTCTTAGCGCATGTGAATTTTGACTATGCTAAAAAACTTACCGCAGTAAATGCTATCAACCTGGCGTCTTTGGCTTGGGCACCTGCCGCCCCGGCAAAAGTCGAAATTGGTGGAATCGTAGAACCTTCGGCTAAATTCAAATGGACTAAAGTAGATGGGGCGATTGGATACAAAATCTATTGGAGAGATACCACCTCCCCTACCTGGGACAACAGTCGTTTTGTTGGAGACCTATCTGAATACACCCTTGATGGCATCGTTATTGATAATTTTTTCTTTGGAGTTTCGGCAGTGGGACAGAACGGTTTTGAAAGCCCGGTAGTTTTTCCAAATGCCGTATTTCGGTAACAATAGAAGAATGGTCAGAGCAAGCACATTAGATCACTAAAAGCATAAATAATGATTAAAAAATCGGTTGGGGTATTGGTGGCCCTTAGCTTCACCATAGCGGCCCAGGCCCAATTTACACAACAAGATACCTTAAGGGGCAGCATAACCCCTGAAAGGGCTTGGTGGGATTTGAATTATTATGATCTGAACGTAAAAGTTCAACCCGATAAAAAGTTTATTTCTGGGTATAATATCATCAGGTATAAGGTATTGGAAGCGCATCAAGTAATGCAAATTGATTTGCAAGAACCGCTGAAAATTACAGGTATTTCTCAAAATGATGAGCAGTTAGATTATAGTAGAATTGGATCTGCCTACTTTATCAATTTAAGGAAGAAACAAGTTCCTGGAACCTATAATGAACTCTATGTACAATACTCGGGAAATCCGAAAGAAGCGGTTAGAGCACCATGGGATGGGGGTTTTTCCTGGAGCAAGGACGACAATAATAAGCACTTCGTAGCAACCTCATGTCAAGGCTTGGGGGCGAGCGTATGGTGGCCCAACAAAGACCATATGTACGATGAAGTAGACAGCATGCGCATCGCCATTGATGTACCAAAAGATTTGGTCGCCGTTGCTAATGGCCGACTTCGAGAGGAATACGCATATGACAACAGTGATTATAAATTGTATGAATGGTTTGTTTCTAACCCTATCAATAATTACGGTGTTAATGTTAACATTGGAGATTATGTGCACTTCGGTGAAAAGTACGAAGGTGAAAAAGGTAGCCTTGATATGGATTATTGGGTGCTACGCGATGATTTGGAAAAGGCGAAGGTGCAGTTTAAACAGGCCTCTAAAATGATGGAAGCATTTGAACATTGGTTTGGCCCCTACCCCTTTTATGAAGACAGTTTCAAACTAGTTCAAGTGCCTTATTTGGGCATGGAACATCAAAGCTCGATCACCTACGGAAATCAATGGAAACAAGGGTACTTGGGCCGTGATTTGTCAAATACAGGTTGGGGATTAAAATTTGATTTTATAATCATACATGAGGCCGGCCATGAATGGTTTGCCAACAATATCACCTACAAAGATATTGCCGACATGTGGGTGCACGAAGGCTTTACTTCATACTCAGAGAACTTATACCTCGACTACCATTTTGGAAAAAAAGCAGCAGAGGATTATGTGATCGGATTGCGGGCGAACATTCTGAATGACAAGCCCATTATTGGTGCATATAACGTAAATCAAAGAGGGAGCAACGATATGTATTACAAAGGTTCTAACCTTTTGCATACCATTCGGCAATTGGTAAATGATGATGAAAAGTGGCGCCAGGTGTTGCGCGGACTCAATACCGATTTTTATCATCAAACCGTTACTAGCGAGCAAATTGAAGATTACCTCTCTGAGAAATCTGGCTTAGATTTATCCAAAACTTTTGACCAGTATCTGCGTACTGCTGATATTCCGGTTTTGGAATACAAGATCGAAGCAGATGGAAAATTGAGCTATCGCTACACCAATGTAGTTGATGGGTTTGCTATGCCACTGCGTATATTTGTAAATGAGAAAGCCTATGATATTCATCCTTCCTCCGTATGGAAAACAGAAAAATTGGATGGAAATCTGAATACCTTGAAAATAGACAGAAATTTTTATGTGAAACAGAAACGTGCTAGTTGAATCACTACAACTTTGAGATGAACATCACTAAGTACTCATTCTGTTATTTATCCATTCTTCTTTTACTACATACCTCTTGTTCTAAAAAGAAATCCGACAAAGACAAGCAGATCTCCACTAGACCCAATATCGTTTTGATAATGGCAGATGATATCGGTATTTCTGACTTAGGTAGTTATGGAGGTGAGATCAAGACACCCAACATTGATTTTCTGGCAGAGGAAGGTTTGCGATTTACTACTTTCTACAATATGGCAAAATGCAATCCTACGAGATCTTCGATGCTTACCGGACGCTATAACGGAGGAAACGGTGCGGTGCACTTGGCTCATCTTACCAAACAAGCTGGTTATACAAATTTAATGAGTGGAAAAGAGCACTTTGACAAGTGGGTACCTGAATACTGTCGAGCAGAAAACGTTTTTGACCAGTCCTTCTATTTTTGGGCTACTACCGAATACTTTCTTCCACCATCTGGGGTGTATGAAAGGCCCTTTTATCTCAATGGGAAACAAATAGACGCAACAGAGATCAAGCACGAGATTTCTCCCATGTATAAAACAGATTTTATAACGGATTATGCTTTAAATTGGTTAGATGAAGCCCTGCAAAAAGAAGCCCCATTCTTTTTATATCTTCCCTATCATGCTGCTCATTATCCGTTACAAGCAAGACCAGAAGATATTCTGAAATACAGAGGAAAATATTTACAAGGTTGGGATACCTTGCGACGGCAACGATATGCAAAAATGAAAGCGTTAAATGTGCTCCCTAAAAATGCGAAGCTAAGCCCACCAGAAGATAATTTGAATAAACTGCGTGCGCCACTAATACCAGCCTATACCAACTATTCACCTTGGGCCGAATTCTCAGATGCACAAAAAGATTCGCTAGATCTAGAAATGGCCGTCTATGCTGCTATTATAGATCGAATGGATCAAAACATTGGAAGGGTTCTAAGTACCCTAAAAGCAAAGGGGCAATTAGAAAACACCATAGTACTTTTTTTAGTCGACAACGGATCATGTCCTTTTTACACCAATAAGATAAAGGACATTGCGCCAGGACCGGCCAATTCATATTGGAGTCTTCGAACTTCTTGGGCAAATTTGGCGAACACTCCATATAGACAGTATAAGCAATGTGGTCATGAAGGTGGAAGCCATACACCTTTTATCGCCTATTGGCCGAATACAATTAAACCAGGCTCCT
The DNA here is from genome assembly GCF_039974175.1 of Maribacter sp. Lineage (GTDB taxonomy): Bacteria > Bacteroidota > Bacteroidia > Flavobacteriales > Flavobacteriaceae > Maribacter_C. The sequence continues at coordinate 277,474 of NZ_JBDWJN010000010.1, read as the reverse complement.
TTACAGATCAAGCTGGTCATGTAGTTGATTTGGCACCCACATTTTTGGATATTTTAGAGACGAGCTATCCAGATTCGATAAACGGTTATAAAACGTTACCATTGCATGGCAGTTCGTTATTGCCCATTTTTAAAGGGGAGCAACGTCATGAACCAGATTATTTCATTTCGGGCCTAGAAAAATTCAGAATGTTTCGAAGCGAAGATTACAAAATCGTAAGATTAAACAATGGCGAATGGGAATTGTATAATATTAAAGAAGACCCAACGGAGTTAAACAATCTCGCTTTGCTTTTTCCCAAAAAATTAGAAGATATGCAATTGAAATACCAAAAAATAGCGCCTATCTTGAACAAAACTGAATATGCCACTTCGCGCTAGAGCTTGCCCTTATAGGTGACGAAATTATCCCAAATACGCCAAGACATTGGCTTCAATCCGTTCTTGAATATTCGATATATCTGCCTTGACAAAAGTCTCTCCAGTAATATTCTCGTACAATTCAATATATCTTTCAGAAACCGTATCAATATAGGCATCAGACATATGAGGAACTGTTTGGCCTTCTAGGCCCTGAAAATTATTGGAAATTAGCCACTGCCGTACAAATTCTTTCGAAAGCTGTTTTTGAGCTTCTCCCCTATCTTGACGCTCTTGATAGCCATCGGCGTAAAAATAACGAGAGGAATCGGGGGTATGGATCTCATCGATAAGAACAATCTTGCCATCCTGGGTTTTTCCAAATTCGTATTTGGTATCTACCAGTATTAATCCCTGCTCTGCAGCGATTGCTGTTCCTCTTTGGAACAAAGCTTTGGTATACTTCTCAAGTACTTCATAGTCGGCTTCAGAAACAATAGCTCGCTTTAAAATATCCTCTTTAGAAATATCTTCATCGTGGTTTCCTTGTTCTGCTTTCGTTGCAGGGGTAATGATAGGTTCTGGAAATTTATCATTTTCCTGCATTCCCTCAGGCATGGTAACGCCACACAACATTCTTCGGCCGGCTTTGTATTCACGCGCCGCATGACCCGACATATAGCCACGAATCACCATCTCGACCATAAATGGTTCACAAGCATGTCCTATTGCAACATTTGGATCTGGGGTGGCTGTTAACCAATTTGGGACAATATCGGCTGTAGCAGCCATCATTTTAGTGGCAATCTGGTTTAAAATCTGACCTTTATACGGAATACCCTTGGGCATTACCACATCAAAAGCGGAAAGCCTATCGGTGGCAATCATAACTAAAACATCATTTTCGAGAGAATAGACTTCTCTTACCTTTCCTTTGTAGACACTTTTCTGATTTGGGAAACTGAAATTGGTATCGGTAATGGTATTACTCATATTAACTATTGAATGTCGCTACACTTATTTTCAAACACGAATTGCACTATTGCTCACTAACCCAGCCAACCGCCATTGTCAACCTAGTTCTGATGTTCTATACTTTTGTAAGCAGAAATAACTTTCTTGACGAGTTTATGGCGAATAACATCTTTATCATCAAGATACACTACCGAAATTCCTTCTACATTTTGAAGTACCAAAATGGCTTCTTTTAAACCCGATATGACTCTTCTGGGCAAATCAATCTGACCCGGATCGCCAGTAATTAAGAATTTTGCGTTTTTTCCCATACGAGTTAAGAACATTTTCATCTGCGCATGGGTAGTGTTTTGTGCTTCATCTAAAATAACAAAAGCATTGTCTAAAGTACGCCCTCGCATGAATGCCATGGGGGCAATTTGAATAGTGCCGTTTTCGATGTAATGTGTTAATTTTTCTGGGGAGATCATATCACGCAATGCATCGTAAAGTGGTTGCATATACGGATCTAACTTTTCCTTCAAGTCTCCCGGGAGAAACCCAAGATTTTCGCCGGCTTCAACCGCAGGTCTTGTTAAAATTATACGCTTTACCTGCTTCTCTTTCAGTGCTTTAACAGCAAGAGCAACCCCAGTATAGGTTTTTCCAGTTCCCGCTGGGCCAATGGCGAATACCATATCGTTTTTCTTAGCCGCATCAACCAGTTTTCGTTGATTGACGGTCTGAGCTTTTATCAATCTTCCTGCAACTCCGTGGACCAATGTTTCACCTGCTTTTTCCGAAGATTTGGTTTCTTCTACACTCTTAGCTGTGAGTACGCGTTCTATGGCATTTTCATCAATCTTATTGTACTTAATATAGTGATTGGCCAACATATCAAAGCGTTTGTCGAACTCCTCAAGCAGCTCCTCATCACCATAGGCTTTAATTTTGCTCCCACGTGCTACAATCTTGAGTTTTGGAAAATATTTCTTGATTAAATTGATGTTCTCATTGCCCTGCCCAAAAAACTCTCTGGGGCTGATATCGGTAAGTTCTAGTATTAGTTCGTTCAAAAAGCGAGGTGTTTGGGTTATGCCGATAAATATAATTTCGCCCGGCTATTTTTTTGATTAATTTTACAGGATAAAAGTAAACAAATTATACCTTTTCTTAACCAAAAACATATCAACATTGCTGCATGGCAATTATCACCCTCACTACTGATTTCGGACTAAAAGATCACTTTGTGGGCGCTCTTAAGGGAAGTATATACCAAGAATTGCCCAACGCGAAAATTGTTGATATTTCACATGGTATTAGTCCGTTTAACATTCAGGAATGCGCCTACATTCTAGAAAATTCATACAAAAGCTTCCCTGAAGGTACCATTCATATTATTGGGGTAGATTCAGAACCCACACAAGAAAATCAGCATATTGCCGTATTGCTTGATGGCCATTATTTTATAACATCGAACAATGGGGTAATTGGTTTATTGACATCCGAGATCAATCCGGAGAAGGTTGTGGAGATAAATATTCCCAATCCGTTACACGGATCATTTCCTGTCATGGATGTATTTATTCAGGTAGCTTGCCATATCGCAAGGGGTGGAACTTTGGAGGTAGTTGGGAAACCTTTCGATCAACTTAAAGATTTGATTGGGTTTCTTCCAAGTGTAACCGATAATGGCAATAAAATTATAGGTAGCGTTATTTATATCGACAACTATGGCAACGTGGTCACCAACATTCGCAAAAAGTTCTTTGAAGCTTATAGAAAAGGAAGAGATTTCGAACTAAATGCACGCACAACCAAAATCAAGCAAATTCACAATACGTATAGTGACATTATTAATTTTAATCTTGAAAAAGGAAAACGAAAAGGTGCGGGCGATTTGCTCGCGCTCTTTAACTCCTCAGAATATATTGAATTGGCCATTTATAAAAGTGATTTGAATACCGTGGGTGCCGCTTCTTCGCTCTTGGGGCTTGATTATCGAGATACCATAACCATAAACTTCCTGTAAATGTTGGTACGTATTGTTAAAATGAAGTTTGAACCAGAAAACCTTCCTCGCTTTATGACCATTTTCGAGGAAAGTAAACAAGCGATACGGTCTTTTAAAGGTTGTAACTTTCTCGAACTGTATCAAGACAAGCATGATGCCACTGTATTTTTTACGTATAGTTTTTGGGAAAACGAAAGCGATTTAGAAGCCTATAGAAACTCGAATTTCTTTAAGTCTGTTTGGGCGAAAACTAAGATTTTGTTTGCCGATAAACCCGAAGCATGGAGCCTAAATAAGATTGTCAGTTTAGCCTGAAAGACTTACATGCAATGCTAGAAACTTCTGTGAAGGGTGCCATGCACTAATTGTACTTATAAACATTGTAACTGAAAACCAAAAAAAATTGCATTCGAGCGTGGTGCATGGTATTGACAAAAGGGCAAACATATCAATTCGTTAGCCAACATATTCAACTAAAGATTTCTTATTTTTAAACGCCGAAATGGAGCCCAAAAGTGTTAATAAGTTTGTTTCGCTAAAAAGACGAATTCAGATATCTTTGTTTGCCTAGCAGAAGTGATACTTAAGGCTTCACTTTTTAAGTAAAAAGTACAAACGCAACTAAAATATAGAGCAGATGAAATTCATTGTATCCAGCACCTATCTTTTGAAACAACTACAGGTTTTGGGTGGTGTTATCAACAACAGTAATACCTTACCAATTTTGGATAATTTCTTGTTCGATTTAAAACAAAATAAATTAACCGTTTCAGCCTCCGACCTAGAGACCACGATGAGTTCTGTTTTGAATGTTGATTCAGATAATGAAGGCGTAATTGCCGTACCAGCACGTCTGTTGTTAGAAACTTTGAAAACTTTCCCAGAACAACCCTTGACTTTTGTTGTTGAAGACAATAATACGGTCGAGATCAGTTCCAATCACGGAAAATATGCCTTGGCCTATGCTGATGGTGCAGAATTCCCCAAAGCCGTTGAACTTGCGAACCCGAGTGCAACAACTATTTTGGGTGATATTCTTGCAACGGCCATACACAAAACCATTTTTGCTGCTGGCAATGACGATTTGCGGCCCGTAATGAGTGGTGTCTTTTTTCAATTTTCTCCTGAGAATTTGACCTTCGTCGCCACTGATGCCCATAAATTGGTAAAATATCAACGTGAAGATGTTTCGGCTTCGCAGGTCGCAGAATTCATTATGCCTAAAAAGCCATTGAATCTCTTGAAAGGAATTTTGGCTGGCAGTGAATCTGATGTGGTTATCGAATACAATGACAGTAACGCCAAGTTCAGTTTTGATGAAACGGAGTTGATTTGTCGTTTGATAGACGGAAAATACCCGAATTACGAAGCTGTAATTCCAAAGGAAAACCCAAACAAGTTAACGATTTCAAGAAATCAGTTCTTGAGCTCCGTGCGTAGGGTTTCTATTTTCTCAAACAAAACGACCCACCAAATTCGCTTAAAAATTGCAGGTGCCGAGCTAAATATTTCGGCAGAAGATATCGATTACAGTAACAAAGCGGAAGAGCGTTTGACCTGTGCGTACCAAGGTGATGACATGCAAATAGGTTTTAACTCACGTTTTTTAACCGAAATGTTGAACAATCTTTCTTCAGATGAAGTATCGCTAGAAATGAGCTTGCCCAATAGAGCAGGAATTTTGACCCCTTCAGATGGATTGGACGAAGGAGAAAATGTTACGATGTTAGTTATGCCAGTGATGTTGAATAGCTAGAACAAAAATTACTATAGAAAAACCCTGAAGAACACACTTCAGGGTTTTTTATTTTAAGTCTATTGCATTTTAGATGAATCTAATTGTAGAGAAGTAACTAGGCGACTCTCCGTTCGCAGCTCTTACCGCATTTACTATAGGCAGTATAAAGCCGATCACTCCAACATATATGAAACCTAATAGGCCAAGCCCAAGCAACAATATTGCCGGAATGCTGATAACGAATAAAAGAATCATAGTCAATTGAAAATTAATTATCGATTTGCCGTGCTCATCCATGCCATGAACAGTGTCTTTAGAACTTAGCCAAATAACGAGTGGCACGATAAGTCCGCCAAAACCTGTGATATACGTTAATAATTGTGCGGTGTGGGTAAGGGCTAATAATTGGTTATCAGTCCTTAGTGATGATTTTTGATTGATGATTTCCATAATATCTATTTTAGGGGTTCTTACCTATATGACAGATTTTAAGGGAATTTGTTACATTTATTTCAGACTATTGTCGCTGTTCTAATTTTGTTAACTTCTCTTTATCCTTGGCTATAGCGAGTTCTAACTTGTTAATTTTTTGGTTGATTTCCATTTCCTTTACTGGAGAAATCTTGCCTTTGCTTTTACCCTTGGCCAATTTACTTTGGAGTTTGCGAATCTTGGTTTCACTTTTTTTAACCCCCTTTTTTTTGGAAGCTATGGCCTTTGCCAATTTTTCTTTTTTCTTTAGTTCTTTGTCAATTTTCTTTTGAGCTTTTGCAGCCTTCCTGCGTTCCTTTTCGGCCTTTTCGATTTGCTTTAGTTGGTCTTTGTCTTCTTTAAGATTTAACTTATCTTCCTTGACCTTTTGTTGAGTAATCGCAATCGAGTCTTTGACCTGTTGCGTTTCTTGGGCATTACCAAAATAGTGAGCGCTTAAAATAACCGCAATAATTAAGAGGGAATTTTTCATAAAATGGAGTATAATTAGTGTACCTCTAAGATATAAAATAATCAAGGTGATTTTAGCTATTTTTGCCTATGCTTTTAAAAGACACTATTATTGCCTTAGCGACCCCCTCTGGGGCAGGGGCCATCGCGGTAATACGCATTTCTGGTAGTGATGCCATAGCATTTGTCAATACGTATTTTAAATCTGTTCACGGAAAAAGTCTCACCAAACAGAAAAGTCATACCATCTTACTAGGCCATATTGTTGAAGGTGACAAAACCTATGATCAGGTTTTGGTATCGATTTTCAAAAATCCGCATTCCTATACCGGAGAAGACGTTGTTGAAATATCTTGTCATGGCTCCCCTTATATACAAGGTCAAATCATTCAGTTATTTCTACGAAACGGCTGTCGTATGGCAGACGCAGGAGAATTTACGCTTCGTGCCTTTCTAAACGGGAAACTTGACCTAAGCCAAGCTGAAGCGGTTGCCGATTTGATAGCTTCCGATAATGAAGCGAGTCATCAAGTAGCGATACAACAAATGAGGGGTGGTTTTAGCAATGAAATTAAAGCCTTACGCGATGAACTTTTGAATTTTGCTTCTCTGATTGAATTGGAACTTGATTTTGCCGAAGAAGATGTGGAATTCGCCGATCGTAACCAATTTAAAGATTTGTTGCTTCGAATTCAAAATGTTTTGAGACGATTAATCGATTCTTTTGCAGTTGGGAATGTCATTAAAAATGGAATTCCAGTAGCCATTGTAGGCGAACCAAATGTGGGGAAATCAACCTTACTCAACGCACTCTTAAATGAGGAGAGAGCGATTGTTTCAGAAATAGCGGGAACTACACGTGATACTATCGAAGATGAAATTGCTATCGGAGGAATAGGTTTTCGTTTTATAGATACGGCAGGCATTCGAGAAACCGAAGATATCGTAGAAGGAATAGGTATTCGAAAAACCTTCGAGAAGATAGAACAAGCACAACTAATCATGTACTTGATTGATGCAAAAATGATCAGTGCATCAGGTTCTATGTTTCAAATTGAGATCGAAAAATTAAAAAACAAACATCCTCAAAAGCCAATCATCGTCTTAGTGAACAAAATTGATATGATTGAAGCCGAAGCAAAAAACAGCCTAACTAGTTCGCTGGGTAAGATTGACGGCATTGCGGTGCAAATGCTATCTGCTAAAACCGGTGAGGGAGTTGACGAATTGAAGTCTAGGCTCTTGCAATTCGTAAATACCGGGGCGCTGCGAAACGATGAAACTATAGTAACCAATTCAAGACATTATGATGCGCTCATCAAAGCTTTGGAAGCTATTGAGAAAGTAAATTTTGCTATGAATGACGGGGTTTCTGGTGATTTGCTCTCCTTGGATATTCGCGAAGCCTTAAATCATTTTGGTGAGATAACTGGTGAAATTACTTCCGACGATTTGTTAGGGAACATTTTTGCAAATTTCTGCATCGGAAAGTAACTACTGCAAAGTAAACCAATAAAAAACAATCATAAAATAGCAATTATAGCTTATTTTAAAGCATTTTTTCAATTTTCACATTAATATCTGTTTAGCGTTACAGTGTGTTATTAGGTACAAATTTGTACCTTTATTGTACCTTGATGTATTGAGGTACAAATTTTATGAGCTTCTTGGTGAAATTATGGCACTTAATTACACTTATTTATATTTAATACTATTTAAAGACAATTAATGAGTTCAAATATTAGGATACAACGCATTTGCATGCACTGTGGAGAAGGTTTTATAGCAAAAACTACTGTAACTAAATATTGCGGAGATACATGCGCCAAAAGAGCTTATAAAGCTCGCAAAAAGGCTGAAAAGATTGAATCGTCCAACCATGAAACCAAACTAATTATTTCTAAACCTATTGAAGAATTAAAGGCAAAAGAATTTTTAAGCGTTCGGGACGTTTCTATATTACTGGGCTGCTCCATTCGTACCACCTACAGACTTATTAATGATGGAACCATTAAAGCAACAAATCTGGCGGAAAGAATGACAAGAGTTAGGCGTTCTGAATTGAATAAACTATTGGAGTAAATCTAAAGGGAAGTTATTATGGGCATTAAAGTCGCACTTCGGCAAAAGAGTATTTCGAGAGGACGAAATAGCCTGTACCTAGACTTTTGGCCACCTATCCCCCATCCTGAAACTGGCAAACCAACACGAAGGGAGTTCTTAAAACTTTACATTTATCAACGGCCAAAGACACCATTCGACAAGCAGCATAATATAGAAACAATAAAGATTGGGGAAAGTATTAGACAGAAACAGGAAAACTTTTTAAACAAACCTGAAATTTATAACCAGTATGAAAAAGAGCAATTACAAATAAAGGAACTTGGTGAAAAATGTTTTGTTGAATACTTCAAAAAATTAGCAAACAAAAGAAAGGGCTCAAACCGTAATAGTTGGATTTCAGTTCTTAAATATCTTGAATCTTTTTCTGATGGTAAACTAAAATTTGCTGACCTCAACGAAAGATTGTTAGAAGATTTCAAAGAGTATTTGCTAACAACTAAAAGCAAAAAGAGCAGCAAAACTACTTTATCCCAAAATTCGGCTCTTTCATACTTTGGTAAGGTAAAAGCAGCATTAAAAGAAGCTCATCAGGATGGGATTTTGCAAACAGACTTGAACGCTAGAATCAAACCTATTAAGGAAGCCGAAACAAGGCGTGAATATTTGACCCTTGAAGAATTAAACGAGCTTGTTAAGACATCTTGCAATAATAATTTGATGAAACGTGCAGCCCTGTTTTCGGCACTTACAGGATTACGATTTTCGGATATTGAAAAAATGTTGTGGGGTGAATTGGCATACATAAAAGAGGATGGGTATTTGCTCAATTATAGCCAAAAGAAAACGAAAGGTATCGAGGTTTTACCAATTTCGAAACAGGCATACAGCTTTACAGAAGGTCCCGATAACCCGAAAGATATGCCACGAGGTTCGCTAGTATTCGAAGGACTCAAATATTCCGCATACAACAACAAACATTTGTCCCAATGGATTGGGGCTGCGGGAATAACAAAGAATATTACATTCCACTGTTTCCGCCATACTTATGCCACCTTACAACTTTCAAAAGGAACTGATATTTACACAGTTTCTAAACTTTTAGGGCATAAAAATCTAAAAACTACTCAAGTTTATGCCAAAGTAATGGATGCGGCTAAACGAGAGGCAGCGGATAAAATTAAACTAGATATTTAAAGATTCAATTCTAAACAATCATGAGTCTAATTCCAGAATAAAAACTGTATACTTCATATCCTATAATTCAAGAAGAATTGTATGAAAATAAAAATTTAGAAGAGGTTAATACAATACGTAATTGGCATAAATTATGTAAAAAAGAAAAGTCAATGCACAGGTTTAGAAATACAACCGAAGACTTGACTTTCATCTACATATTGGAATTGGACGACCTAAGATTGACACTTTCGAAATTACTGAAAATTTATAAAAAGTTCCATCCATTTTCAGTCAAAAAGGATTTCATTTTACATATTTTCGGTCACGTTCTTAGTGATTTAAATGAGTTTATTTTGAGCGAGTTCACTTCGGTGAAAATACTTTCAAACAATGATACCATTAAGTTTTATTATCGTTTCGACCCTAACACGAAAAGGCATTTAAGATTTTATGCATTACCTTCAAATAAAGCCATTAACTACTATAAGCAATACTTTAGAAGGGTAATTGAGCTAATTGAAAATGTTGATTTTGATAGCCAAAAAGTAAATCCGTCTAAACAAGATAGCGAAGTCACATTTGAATTTACAAACAACTTTGACACAACAAATAGAGAAGATGTTTATGAACATTTCCATAATGGATTGGTAAAAAGCAAGATGCTTACCCCTCTTGAACTTCATAACTACTTAAAAGCTGCATTTGAATTAAATCAAACACCAGAAACTTTGTTTCAAATTAAAAATGCACCAACCAAAAACGATGTAATGAGTGTATTTTATCTTTATTATAAAGACGTATCTGGGAAGCCATATGGCAAGCAAAAAGCTTATGCAGGTCTTTTAGGCAACTACTTTATGGGGTACAATACAGATACGATAAGTACTAATTTCAGCAAGACAATTTACTAAAACTTTACTAATTTCACTAATACAATACTAACCTTAAAACACTCTTGGTCAATTACTTATAATATCCTATCCTTACAATAATACTAATTAAAAATATTTGTAACGATGGAAAAAATAACATTTGAAGAATTACCCGAAGCGGTAACAATGCTAACTAAAGAGGTTAGCCAATTAAGAAGGTGGTTGCTCGCAAAAAACGAGCAAAAAACTACCGAGACACAAGAACATTTCTTAAGTGTTCAAGAGGCAGCCAAATTTCTAAATCTTGCCATACCCACTATTTATAGTAAGGTAAGTAAAGGTGAATTGCCTGTTATGAAAAGAGGCAAAAACCTATACTTTTCAAGTACTGAATTGATGGCCTACTTAAAAGGAGGTCGTAAGAAGTCAAACGCTGAAATCGACGCTGAAGCCGAAGCCTATTTCTCAAATACTAAGAAAGGAGGGAGAAATGGAAACTAGACGATTGACCAACACCAAAGCACATCGGCAAGAAAACAAGACAAATAATTTTTTCTTTAGAAGACTAAAAACTAAGAGAGTAATCATTCAAAAAGCATTGCTTGCAAACTTAAAAAAAAGTATTTCAAATCAAGATAGGTTGAGATTGGATTTGGCCGTTTATATCATAGGCGAAATAAATCGAATACCAACATTGTATAGGAATAATGATAATGATACAAGATATGCTAAAATATACTCTCAACGTTTGAAAAAGGATATTCACAATTACAAAGAGTATATGGACTTCCTTAGTAAAGCTGGGTTCATTGAAAATGTACAAAATTATTCAACCAATAAGAATGAGAGTAATGCATTTCAAGTACCCATTCAATACTACTTAGATGAATTGGTGCTATTTACTATTACCGACAAGATACTTTTAAGAAAATTTGAAGCTAACGGTTGGTCTTGCGAACAAGCAGAGAAAATGAATTTATGTCATATAGAAAGGCCACATTTAGTTAAATGGTTTAACGAAAGATTATCAATGGATGCCATCGAAGCCTACAAAGACATAGGCTCACTCCGAAATATCGATGACCAAAAAAAATATACTCATGGTTTTCAGCTAATATCTGAATGGGCTAATAAAGCATGGTCTTACTCCATTAAATGGGATACAGATGAAAGATTGCACTCAACTCTTACAAGGTCAAATAAGATCCTTAGAAAGCATATAAGATACAACGGGGAAAGTATTGTGGGATTGGATTTAAAAACCTCACAGCCCTTCTTTTTTTGTTCTATTTTAAAGGGTATCTGTAAACGAGATATGAGCCTACTTAATAGAATTGGTGCAGTGGATATTTTAGGAGAAAAATTGATTCATGAATTGTTCGATGTTATTGAATTAATGGACTCAAGGAAATTTGCGTCGACTGTTGTAAATGAGGATTTGTATGTGGCACTTGCTGAAATTATTCCAATGGAATACGACGGAATAGGAAAGCCTTATCGAATGATTTATAAGAAAAATAATTGGCCAGAAAAGTGGGTAAAAAAATCATATGATTCAGAAAGGGACTGTATGAAAGATGTTATGCTTCAAATTTTTAATTGTAAGCCTTCTTTTAATTCAAAGGAAATAAATGCTTTTACTAATGCTTTTCCATCGGTTTCCAAAATAATCAACTTGATTAAGGAAAGTGGTATTGAGTTTTATAAACTACTAAGTCATGTGGAATCATATTGCTTGTTAGATTATACAGCGAAAAAGTTCGCCGCCGAAAACCCGAATGTATTCCTTTTAAGTATTCATGATTCACTCGTGACTACAAAGCCGAATGCTGAATTATTGCATACAAACATGGAAGATTATCTATTTGAAATAACAGGTTTAAGACCACAAATAGTTGTAGAAAACTGGCACGATTTAAATGATGTAGAAAAAGGTAAGAAAAAGCGTAAAATGACTAAAGCAGGTCAGGCTTGTCGCAAATGCAATACTCCTGTGATTAAAAAGTACCCGAAAAGTAAGATTAAGGAGGGACAGAAATATCGTTTCGAATATTATCTAAGCTGTCCTTCTTGTAAAACGTTGTACCATGTGGAAGAAGCTAAAATATTCATGTAAATAAAGTTTTATACTTTTTATTAAACTAATCTAATAAATACTATTACAATACCCTTATGTAGCGGTTTCCGCTAAGTACTGAAAATCAATTATTTACTGCTTCAAATAAATCCTGAATCTTTACATTCAAAGCCTTCGCAATCCGATTTAAGGTTACAAGGCTTGTATTGATTTCACTACGTTCGATTCTACCTATTTGATTTTTTGGAATTTCAGCTTCAATAGCTAATCTGTCCTGCGACAAACCTTTTTGATTCCTCAAATATTTTATTCGTAAACCTACTTGACGAATTATTTTTTTGTCCTGATTACTATATTCTTTAAACACATTGCAATGTCAGTAAACGCAATAAAATATTAGGACACATCGTTGTGTCTTTATATAAATCAATTAATATCAAAATCTAGCATTATGAAAACTAAAAATGCAGTATTGTGTTTGTTTACATTGACATTATTATCATTTTCCTGTAGCAATGACTCCGAAATAGATAAATTGGAAGTTACTGACCTTATTATAGGAGAATGGATATTAATTTCAGAAAATGATTATGACTGCAAGACGGATGAGGTTATATATGAACGTTTATCACAAAATGAACAAATTGATGTTTACCACGCAGATGGTACTTGACAAAGTTTTGAAGATGGAATTAAAAAGGATTGGAGTGGTACTTGGAAGAATCTTGAAAACAACATTTACGAAATTTACTTTGGTAAAGATGGTATAACTCGACCTCTAATTATTGAGTTTGAAGGAGTAGATACTATGAAAAATTTTGGAACGGATAAGGACTGTTTCGATTTATCTGGTGAAACTGCATATACCTACACCATATGGAATAAAAAATAACTTTAGCGATATAAAGGAGAGTTAAGAATCGCCACTTAATAAACTCTTTGCAAGGTCTTAAAAGTGATTCCTTTAATTGCCTAAAAGGTTTAGCAAAAAGTGTTTATGGTTTTTCTAACAAACTGTAGCTTTTAAGTTGAGAGAAACGTACTTTAAATAGGGCGTCTTCTTATAAAACCATAAAATACATGACAAAATATTTGTAAATTGTGACACATTGTTATCGGCAATCTATTGAATATTATTAATTTTTAATTTCAATTATTTAATAATCAGATAGTTAAAAATAAATATCATCAGATTTAAAAAAAATAGGGCCTGATAATAGTTAAAAAATATAATTTATAAGGGCAGTGTGACAAAATTTGGAAAGCATAAACAAACGGCTCAAGAAAAATATAATTTTTTTTTAAGCGATTATTTGGAGAAGAATCTATTTGAAACAGGAATAAACTTAAACCAAAAGTTGGTTGAGAATTTTAATGTATCCATTGACAATGCAAGACAAATAGTAAAAAGAGCGGTTTCTAGAAAAGCAATAAAATCCTCTGCCCCATATACCTTCGGCAAAAAACAATATATCTATATTTTTAATGGATTTGATCTTGATAAATCAAGTATTAAATCCATTTCGAAAAAAAATAGACCGCCAATTTTTAGGTTATTAGAAATGATGGACCTAAATGGAGGCATAATATCATACTATGAAGCATTGAAAATCACTGCTTCCCCTTTGGAAGAGAGTTCGACTAAGGTCTCTTCACTGGATGATATCTTAAACCTACTTTACAAGTTAGAAATGGTTTATACGACTAAAGATTTAAATAACGTTGTATACATTCTATATAAGGAAAGTCAAAACCTTTCGAAGGTTTCTAAAAATTCCTTGATGTCAACTCATTATTCTAAAATGGTAATGGATTGTAGTGTTTTGCCAGATATATTAAGGTGGCTGGGTAAAACAAATCTAATAATCAATTCAAATGTTATTTATCGAAATAGAAAAAGCCCCGCAATTGGTGCAAAACATAATAATTTGGTCTGGGATGCTTTTGCATATACAAAGACAACAGGCATTAATCCTATTTTAGGTTCTAAGGCCGATAATATAGAAAAGCAAACTTTAGTAGTCTTAGATGTAGTTTTGGCGATGGAGTATTCTCAAACTCACTTAGATGCCTTTTACAACAGAATTCAAATAAACCGAAAATCAGTTCTTTACAGTGATAGAAAAATAATGCCAATAGTTATATATAGGTCTGCTTCGGATTTAATTAAAAATAAAATTAGAAGATTAGGGTTACTTTCATTTGAGGTCAGTGATATTTTTGGTAAGAGAATCTATGACATTCTGAAAAAGACTCAGGAATTATCAAATATTTTTAAAAGCTCTGATAAGGTAGATGTTACTATAGAGAAGTTATTAAATTCCATAAATAGTGCAGGACAAGAAGATGCGTTAAAAGAATTGAGAGGAACGTTATTCGAATTTTTAATGTATCCTCTATTGTCGAATATGTATCCTGTTGCAACAATACAAAGAGGTAGAATTATCTCAAGACTCAATAATAATGGAGATAAGGAAGCCTACGAATATGATTATATTATTAATTCAAGTAACCCTCCTGAAATAATAGTAGTTGAGTTAAAAGGTTATCATTCCAAGGCCACAATTCCTTTGGGTGATGATAAGACGAAAGCATCTTTAAATTGGTTTTTTCGAAGGACCTTACCTTTTGCTGTTAAAGAATTCAAGAATGAAATTGGGCAGGGTAAAATAGCGAAAGGTGTTTTTATAACCTCGGCTAACTTTTGGAGTGATGGGAAAGAGTTTTTGAAACAATTAGATAAAGGCACATATAAATCAGTTGTTATGAATACGGGGTATGAAAGGGACACTCTTATAGCTCTTTTAAAAGAGCGAGGTTTTATGAATGAAATAAGAATCATTGAAAAATTTTATTCCAAAAAAGAGTAAATCATTACGCTTTCTATTATTGAACTAGTATAATATGCTTGATTTTCATTAAACTAGCCAATCCTTTTGTATTAATGCATTAAAATCAATAGAATAGTTTCCATTATTTTCTTCTCCTCTCCATTCTTCAACTAAATTTACATTATCTGTATTGTCCCACATTTCGCTGGATGCATGTTCCAAAATTATTATTTGAACCGTACTATTAGTTCTATCTAGAAATTTTGAGCACACTTCAAATATTTTTTTTGTATTGGTAATATCTTCGGATTCTTTTTTAGTTAAATTTTTTTTATTCTTTTTTCTTTCAGGGTAATATACCTGACTTGGTTGATCAAGAACCAATAGAGAAGGAACATAATTAACCTTAGTAGTTTCTTTCAGTTTATTAAAGTATTCATGCAACCCTAACATAGTTGCCAAGTGGTAACACATGTAATTTGAACCACTACCTATTTTATTTAAAAAAGTAGTAGTTTTATTTAAAGTGTCTTCAATTTTAATACCTAGATGCCTATCAGGGTCCAATAAAACATTGCAATGTTTCTTATTTTCTATAGGAAGTAAATCAACATAAGTCTTTATAGACTTAGTTACTTTGGAAAGAATAAAAGATTTGTCAAATTTCTTTTTTAGTCTGCTTATTCTTCTTCTTTTTCCTACTAGTTCTACTTGTATTTTGGTTAATTCCACAACATATTTATTATCAATATCTGGCAGATTTTTTATAAAACTTGTAATTTTCCCTATGAATTCATAAGTTTTTTGATAACTGTTCTGATTACTTAATTTCTCTTTGACTAGTAATTTAATATTATTATCAAATTCTACGATTATAGACTCTTGTTCTCTAATCTCATTTTTTAATTCGATTTTTTCCTTTTCAAAAGATAAATTTTTGGCATCTTTTTGTCCAATTAATTTTCGGTTACTATCTCTTGCTTCCTTTAGACTAAGTAGATTTTGTAATGCCTTATCTGACTTCGAGTCACAAAAAGGGCAAATATCCGTTCCTTTTTTATTTAATAACCAATCAATAGGAACTAGTCTGTTTTCAATCTCGGATGATACTGTTTCGATATACTCATCTTTAACATCTTCGAATTTGTATATTTTATTTAATTCAATTTTTGATTCATTCAATTTTCTGAAAAGAATTGTTCTTTCATTTTCTAATTCATTCAATTTTTTAGAGAACATTAATCCAGAACCTTCTACATATAACTTGTTCTTTTTTGAATTTTGAATGATTCCTATCAGTTCATTTTTAATCAAATCAACTTTAGCGCTTAGTATATTTATATCCTTATTACTAAGTCCTAAATTTATAGCCTCACTGTAGTATTCATATAAATCTTCTTTCCAATTTTCATATCTAATTTCTAAATCCTCGATTTTGGAAATGAGCTTTCTTTCATCTTTTTCTAAACCATCTATTTCTTCAGCTAAGAGTATTAATTCGTACGATTTGTAGCCTAGAGCCAAAGGGAAAAAAGTTTTTAATCTATCAATGTAAAAGAAAGAATCAGTTTTATAAAAAATAGTATTTCCATTAGCAACAATATTTTGAGGTTGAAATAAAAAAGAACAAGTACTTCTAAAACCCACTGTTATGACTTGATCTGGGCCTTTTAGTTTTTCTTGAAAATTTTGAAATCCGCCCTTTTCATTCATAGTGGCTATAAAATCGTCTCGATTTATTTTGAATTTATCACTATTTTCAAGCCATTGATTAGAGTTTAATTCTGAATATTCTCCTTTTTCAGAAATTTCAATGTAATACATCACATCAGAACTTTTCCCAGTTTCGCCCGGACTATTTCTTCCTATAAAAACCTCTTGCCCGTTAATATTTAGATGCAAGGCATATACTTTTACTAAGTTTCTAATTTTACCTATTGGAATATTGGGCTCACTATTTCCCAAGCAATAATCGATAATTTCAATAATAGAAGATTTGCCTCTTTTACTATATCCAGTAATTACATTTATTTTTTTGTCAGAAAAAGGAATTCTCCTTGGATTTAATTCTCTGTTATTAGGATAAAGTATGATATTCTTAATTGATAGGTTCATGTCTTTTAAAATCTAATATTCATGGTTATTTGAAGCATTTTATCATCTTTCTTTGCGAAAATATTTCCAAGCCTAAAGGATGCTGTTCTAACCTCCTTTAAAAAAGGTGTGCTTATTTTCATTGTATTTAAAATACTAATGGAGTTAAATTTTTCGCTTAAATCTATTGTCTGATTTTCTTCATTAAATATGAATATGTTTTTACTAAACCCAAGGTTTATGCTGTCTAAAGTTTGTGCAGACATTTTTTGGGCTCTTTCTTGTAGTCCTAAGGTAATAGACCTGTCCTTAGATAGGGCGGTGTACAATTCAAATGATGATTTAAAACTCTTTAAAGAGGATTCTCCGTAGACTATGGGTAGGACATAAAAAAGGGAACTGAAAGAGGGTGCAGATTCTTTTCCACTATGCTTATTTAGCACGACCTTTTTATAACCCAGTATGAAGCTATGTATAGCTATGATGCCAATTGCATTGTTTTGTAAAACATCAAATAGATTGTAATTTCTTCTCATTTAGAATATTTCTTTTTCCAATCAGGATGCCAACCAATTTTTGGAATATTTGTTAAGTTTAAAAAAGTCCCGTTTTGGATATATTTATTCGAGTCATCAAAGCCAAAGGAGTTATGAAAACTTAGCTTAACTTCTGTTAGAACTTCATCACAAATTTTTATGGAAAAATCATTGAGTTGCTCCAATGAATAATTTGCTATATTTTGGGATATATGCTTTCTTTTTACTTCTTTCCATTTTTTAATGCACAAATCTTCAAAATCTTCAAAATCAACTTTAGTAAAACTTTTATTATGCTTAATAAAATAAGCAATCTCAATATCACATAGGATAAAATCAATAATAGCTTCTCTTATTATATCTTCTTTATCTTCTTGATCTCGCTCAATATCTGACAACTGTCGGATAAAGAGTTCGCTCCTATTCACCCCAGTGTCAATGCTTTGAATTGCCTCTAATGTCTTCCTATTTCTGAACATAGAGGAAGCATTGACAATTGTATGATTGTCCCTAATGTGATTGTACTTGTCTTCAAAATCTTTTCTGGTAAAAACAGCTTCTTTTTGATGAAGCCACATTTCTTTAGACTTTTGAATAATCCACCCATAAAAACTTTGGTAAAAGGATTCTTTCAATGTGTCATCTTCTACATTGCCGATTAGGATGGCGTTAAAAAAATCATCTTTTATTTCATAGTGTTCTTCATAACTAAAATTTTCAAAAATAATTTCAAGCTCATCAGAGTGTTCTAATGCATAGTCAATTAGGGATATAGTCTTAGAAATACTTGGTGCAGCTTCACCCCTTTCTATTTTTTCATCAACCTTAAGTTGCTGTTTATGGCGAAGCCTTTTAATTTGACCAATATTTTCTGCAAATGAATTTGAAGTAAATTTTCTAATGATTGAGTTGTTTGGAATACCAACATTAGTAATTGCTTTGAATTTGTTTTTCTCTGTTAGAATATTTAGTCTGATTTTATCAACCCAAATGTTAATAGTTTTCCATAGGTCTTCCGAGGTATTACCAAATGTTTTCCCTGAAAGTGAAATACTATGTTTTGCCTGGGCGGTTAGTGTGTAAGTTCCATTTTCATCTTCCTTTGCGATATCGTCTATTTTTTCTATACTTATAGATTCTAATTTTTTTAATTTGGATAATTCCAAAAGGGCAATTTCAAATTGAAATATATAACCCGAACTGGGTCCTTTTGCACTGTCTTTCATATATGGCTTCAAATTATTATTGCACACCAAAATTAGAAGGTTTGTTAATCCAATAAAATAAGACAAAGGGATAAGGTTTAAATCTACTAATTAATTAAGGGTTTTAAAAAAAAATAGTAAAAACTTTCTCACGATTTAAAGTAGTCTATTCACAAGTTCGTTCTAGACCAAAAACTACTCAAAAATAAAATATTTTAACATTGAAATAATTAAGGAAAACCCTAGGAATTTTTCACTTAACTACTTTTCTTATTTTAAGATTCTCCAGTCTAATTAATGCGTCAACTACGATTTGTATTTTATTACCGATAAGGCAAAAGTATTTTCCCTTTCTATTTTCCGTCATTATACCTATTAATCGATATTCAACAATATGTTTAGCCCCATTTTTATAAGGCAACATGAGCCAAAGCCCGCAACCACTTAATCCACCAAACTTGATATTGACTTTTGATTTTTCTCCTGATTCTAAGTCTTTGCCTTTACCTTCCATTTTTAGGACATAAAAGTGTTTCGGGTCATAACCATAAAACTTATAAACTTTATCCTTGCTTGGTCCTGTTAAATATATTTCTGCTCCAGTCTTTAATCTACCGTTCTCAATCTTTTGATTTACAGATGGAAATCCAACGACCGCATAATGATAAGCATAAATCAATTTATCGTGTTTTCTGAACTTTGAAATTGGAAGAAAAAAATAAACCTTTAGCAAATCAGGAAGCATTTCTTCCTCCATGCGTATAATAGCAACATCAATATTCTTGCTCTTGTCAATATCCGAAAGCCAAAGTTGTCCAATCACATTAATGTATTTATCATGACCAACTTTAATATAAAGGTCATCTGTATCATTTTCCATATAATCAGCAACATGTGAAGCTGTCAATATGAAATGCTTTTCTTTTGACTTAACGAAAACACCCGAACCAAAGGGCTCCAACCCTATCTTTCCTTTTACAAAAAACTGGCAGGTGAATCTAACTATTTCCGTTCGGCATAGTTCGTTGATTTTTTGATCAAAAACACGAATATCTTTTTGGTCGGTAAACTGTTTCATAAATCATATTTAGGAATTGACATGGCTTCTACTCAAAATATTTTTTAATGCACCCCTTCTTCAAAAGATAATATCTAAAATGGTAATATCAAGAAAAAAGCAGATAGATTAGTTTCCCACAAAACAAACCTTTTATGAAATGAAGATTTCTCTAATAAATTACCAATTAAAAATCTGCTAGAATTCAGTAAGGAACTTGTCATATGAAGAATAGAATTATTTTACATGATTTCGTATTAAAATTTCTTCGCATCATCTGATATACTTATTAAAACCAAGTATTTACAATTGTTTTGAGTTTTTAATTGCTGTCTTTTGTTTCTTGAAAAAGGTACTATTGTACATAGAGGCCAACTATGTAGAAAGAAAATCGAATCTATTTTAGGGGGCGGGGTATAAATTAGAATTTAATCTCAATTTTTTTTTAGCTTTTACTTTGTGCCGAAATGATTGGTTATAAATACTTGAAATATTCCCTAAAAGTCATCAATCTATTTAATTACATTTACGGCAAGAATAAGAGCATTTCGACGCTATTTGTACCTTATTTGTACCTCTAGCTTATAACTTACTGATAATCAATATAAGTTATTTTCTGTATCGGAAAGTAATACATCTATGGCCAACTATCCAGAAAAAGTATATTTGAACGGTGAGATATTAGATGCTCAGGAAGCGAAAATATCAGTATTTGACCGAGGTTTCTTATTTGGTGATGGCATCTATGAGGTTATGCTGCGAATCAAGGGAAGTTTTTTCTACGGTGCAGAACATCTACAAAGACTTGCAAAATGTCTTGAAAAAATCAATATTGAATTTGATGTTTCGTGTCTACCAAATACAATTGACCTCCTACTAAAGGCCTCTAACTTAGAGCTACAAGATTGTTTGTTATACATTCAGGTAACGCGGGGAGTTGCGCCCAGAAAACATTCGTTTCCAAATAGCACAGTACCTACACTCATGCTATATGCAATGCCTTTTGTGTTGCCCGAGTTAAATGACAAACCCATCTCAGTGGTTACTACCAGAGATTTTCGTTGGCACCGCTGCGACATTAAAATGACCTCCCTTTTGGGAAATGTAATGGCCAACGATGTTGCGATCAAAGCGGGGCATTATGAAACTGTCTTTTATAGAGATGGAAAGGTTACTGAAGCTTCCCACTCCAATATTTTTTTTGTGAAAGATAGCACGGTGTACACACATCCGGCAAACGAGCATATTTTAAATGGAATCACTCGCGAAATTGTTATTGAGCTATGTCATAAAAATGATATTGCTGTAAAAGAAAAAGCAGTATGGCGAGAAGATATCGTCAAAATGGACGAAGCTTTCTTAACCGGAACGTCAACGCAAATAGCCTCAATTCAGAAAATTGACGATCACTATTTTTATCAAGGTAGCGCTCCTGGCCTGGTAACTCAAAAATTACAAAAATTGTTTTTACAGCTTAAGAATTCTTATGAATGCGAAAAACTAATCTGACGCGTCTAGTTTTTTGAATTCCTGGTATATAAACTGTTTCTCACCTAAGGTAAATTCTTTGGCTTCAAACCAGTCGTGCGCCACTATTTTCTCTTGCTCTACCTGAGCCTTTCGAATTGCTTTAAGGGAAACCAAATGCCAATGCACGCCCTTTTTTCTAGAGACACAATAGCCCACATCTTCAATAATATATGATGGTCTGGGCTGGTTGTATAGGCGCACACCGTTTTTCAAAATCGCCAAAGTCTTTGTTAGCTTGACCACTTCCGAAAAAGTGTAACGTACAAAATCGCTAAAGCCATCTTGCTTTACATTGTACATTTTGTCACCAACTTCAAGTGTTCTCATGCTTCTTAAAGCCTGCAAAAATAATAGGAGACTTAGGTTAAAAAAAAGATGCTTTTTAGTAGTTATTAACAAAATCAAAGGCAAAGTTGAATACCATGCCAATTAACGGAAGAACTTAGGGTACAACCATAAATAGCTTAAACCCATGAGCGCAAGTAAGAAGAACCAGAATGGTTTTATGGGAGTAGAAACAATGGTTTTTTGAGGTTCATGGGTCGCAGCTGCAAAATACCTTCGATTCGCCTTTTGTAAAGAATGAGCCCGCAAGGGCTGCCACGCAAGACTATCAACCACATAGTAATCTAAAACTTCGGGCAAAGCTTTGTCTAGGCGCAATTCGTTCCAGCCCTGGTGAGCAGGATACGCCGTTCCACTCCAAAGCGATGGCATGTCGATACTTTGGCGAAGTGCTACAGCGCTTCCGGTTGCAGTATAAACATGAGGCCTTTTAACCCTAGTTCGCAATTCAAACTCAAAAGGATGCTGTTTTAAAGGAAAGTTTTCATACCTCTGCCATGCTGCAATCAGTTCTTCCTTTTTAGACAATTCATCTACAATATCCGTCCAGTAGCGACGATATACTTCCGTTTTACCATCTAATAGTAATTGATATGTGCTTTGTAATAAACTGGTTCCTATCCTACCCCGCTCCTTTCTTTTATACACTACTATGGGGCCTCCACTAGAGCGATGAATTACTTCCGAATTATTGCTTTCCACAAATCGATACGGGAATTTCTCCAAAGCTACATTTGGAAATTCATTCCATGTAACTTTGGAAACTGCATCACGTTCAAATGCTAAACCTAGGCGTTCCGACCGACGAGTGAACAACGCTGATTCCCATTCTATAAAAATACCCAGCCCCTTAGTTCTCACTGCCTTGTCAATGGCTTCCCATGAACTTTCTGATAAGCTCTTTAACGAATTGCCATCAAGTACCAACAAATCAAAGCTTTCCAATTCGTTTTCACCTAATCGATAGACGGGAATTCGGTTTGTGTTTAAATACTCAAACTTGTAGCGATTACGGGTCAATTGGCTGCGAACTACTACTTCATGGCCCATCTCAGCCAAATAATTCTTGAGATATTTGGTCTCGAAAGTGGGGAAGGCGTTTACCAGTAAAATTTTGAGATATGCATTAGATACGGCCTTGAAAGGCACAGGTTCACTCGAGCGTATTTTCCCCAAAGAGTCCTTTTCTACCAATTCAAAAACAAATTTACCTTTGGCCTTTACCGCTGTGGCCAGTTCAAAATTTTGCAATTCTTTTGCCTCCAATTCTACAGAATCTAGCCCTCGACCAGCTGCGTTTTGTAGTACAAGCCTAGTAGATGCCTGTGCGTGCCGGTAGCTCCCCTTAATTTCTAAATTCTGTCCTAGAACATTTTCTTTGGTATATTTCAATTCAACAATGCCATCTGGTACATCTGCACCTAAATAGTTTACGGTACGATTTTCAAATTGCCAAAAATCAAAGGGTTCTACGCCATTCCCAAGCACAAAAAGGCTACCAAGGGAATCTAAAACCTCGCTGATAGGCAGGTTCTTTTTATAGTAAACAGGCTTAATTCCTTTAATCTTCTTTTTTAAACTATCCAGACGGTTTTGACTAAATCTATCGGTCAACAACACCCCTACATTCGTATGTACCATACCGGTGCTCAAAGGCTTCAAGGCCAACATAGCGAGCGAAACCACTGTAATTAGAGAAATCAGACTGTGCAAATAGAATCGCTTTTTGGCAGCTGTGTTCCTCTCTTTCCATACAAATAGTAGCCATAAGGCTAGGGCTATGAAAACAACAGGCCAAAACATTTTGAAGTTTTGAAAAAGGTTGGCATCAATCATTGATTTCTAATTCTTTAAGCATCAACGTATTGATCTCATTTTCAAAAAGAATTCGCCTATTAGGATTAATAGCCAATTCTGGTAGCGCATTCAAAAGTCCAGATTGTACTTCTAACAACTGTCGCCACGAGCTTTGTTTTTTCTCCGATAGCCATTTCAGGCTTTGCAGGGTGTTGAGATGACTTCCAGGTTTTTCAATAGCCAAAACAGCCAATTCATTTCCCGCAGCTTTAAAAAGTGTTCTATCATTATCTGTAATAGCAGAGCCGTTCGCATAGATTTCAGCAATACGAGTTACCGCTTTCCGCATCGCTTCAAATGCATCTTCGTTTGAAATCACGTCTACTTTTTCAGAAGTTTTAACCGCATCAATTTCTCCTGTTAAACGTTTATCCTCTTTTATGGGTGGTGGATCAAAACCGATACGATGCACATAAATTCTAGCGCTATTCTTGATCTCTTGTATCAACTTCAAAGCCCTAAATTGGTAGGGCAAGGAATTTTCGGGAGTATACAAACGAAGGTGAAGTTCAGCATCCCACATTTCAGCCATCGCTTGGCGTAACTTGCTTTTCAAAGATTGTGAGAAAAGTGTCGCTGCTTCTGGGTCATCGTGATTGTGCAAATAAGTACTTAGTGGACCTTCGTCTCCTTCTGCAGGCTCTTCCTCGTCATGATCGTGATCAACTGCATTGTGCTCAGTATCTCCATCATGGTCATGGGTATATTTTTTTAGTGGGTCTTCTTCTTCCTGTTCTTCTTCCGATGGTTCTTCTACTTCAACTTCTTCCGTAACTTGAATTCCAGAATCGGCTTCATCGCCCATAAATTCACCGTACTTCAATCGAAGTGCTTTTTGGTCATAACCTAGTGCATTGCTGGTAAAATTAAACTCCTTGACCGATAGCTGGTTTTTACTTGCAATTAACTTTTCTGTATCAATGATGAGCTGTCGTTGGCTCCTGAAATAATCAGGCATTAAATCAGCGCCCATGGTACCTTCGACCCCAAATGTATTTGAAACGGTATCACGTATTACCGCAAAAAAAGTTTCGCTTCGTGTACGATTAGAATTTGGCTGTTTGACGTCAAGTGCCTCAATATAGAAGTACAACTCGTCACCAGCTTCCATTTTTAACGCCTCTAAATCTATGGTTTTAGTCAGGCTTAACTTCTTACTTCCAGCATTCAAATCGCGTTCAAAAGCCAAGCGTTCTTCCCGAAACTTTACAGATTCTCCCTCCCCTTTGGTAACCGTTGCGATAATGTAAGCATCGGAAATGCCATAATCATCCGTAATTAAAACACTAAATTTCAATTTTTTATCATCATTTAGGTCGAATGTGCTAAACTGCTTCAGCTGCTGCACTTCAATTTCAGGCACCGCATCTTTAACAAGCTCTATGGCATAAAGATCAGATACGTAATACGCGCCATCAAGAGCTTTAAACTTGAAGTTATAGAACCCTGCTTGGGTCAATTTGGTACTGTGCAAATATGTTCCACTGTTCCTTTTCAAAGGATAACTTTGAGTATCCCTGTCCATAAAAACACTGTCAACAGGCCTGTCAAAGTCAATACTCCAAAAGATTTGAGAACCTTCCAAAGCCTTGATATTCATATTGGAGCTTGTCTTGGGAGACAAATTGGTGTAGGCCGGGTACCGTATGTTGAGTTTTTGTCGCTCAATACTTGGAGTTGTGTTTATAACCTCAGTAGAATCGACAGCTTGAAAAACAATGACCTCTTTGTCTGCTATAGTTGCATTCGTCGTATGCGTCTTACCAAACACATTGAGATAATAAAGGAGGAATGCAGAAATTGCAAAAACCAAAAGCAAGAGAAACGACTTTTTCAAAGAAACCTTAGGTGGAACCTGATCGATTTGAGATTTCAATCGTTCTTCCACTTTATATCGTTGTAAGAGCGCCAGATTAGAGAGTTCAGCTTTTGGAACTAAGAGCAGGCTTGTACTATTTTCCATGCTTCCTAATTTTTCATCTAAAAAGTTAGAAATTTTGTTCAAAGTAATTTGCCAGGGCTTTTTGAACAAAAACAATACTGCACTAAAAACAGTGAAACAACAAAAGGCAATAAGGGCACTTTCACTAATCGCTAATACAACCAAGGCCATACCCAATGCATACAGTGCGGCTTGAGCACATAACAATACTTGCCACCGCTTTTTAAGCCGTATAACTATATGTTCGCCGCTATCTCTCATTGTTTCCTACTTTTTGATAACACACGCTCGCCAACAACAAGCACCATAAAAAATAGCCAGAGCCAAGGAGTTAATTCAAAAAGGCGGGCGTTATTTTTCAAGCTTTCCTTTTCAGACTTAATCGGCTGCAATTCATTTTCGGCAACACTTCGTAAATCGTTTGAATTTATTACATCAGATAGGTCTGTTCGTAGCTGCAAAAGTTTTAGTAGCTTTTGGGGAAGATGTTCCTTTACAATATTTTCAATATCTAAAAGTCTGGTGAGATGAAAAATAGTTTTCGTTGGTCCTTCAACGATTAACTGATTTGAAAAGATATTAGGTCTGTATTGCAAAAGGTTTGTTTCCAAGGTTACGGGGAGCTCGTTATCAAAAGAAACTAGAGTATCAAAATCAAAGTCGCTAACATCATTTGGACGCTTTAAAATTTCTATTTTCACAGGTCGATTTAAATAGTGTGCAATTCCGCGATATGCGGCTTTCAAATACTGCACTTGCCTGTATAGCGTATCGTGAGCTAGAATACCGATCTGTATGGGTCGCTGCTTTGTAAAGGCCATCCAATCTTTTGCGTTGTAAGACGATAGGAGCACGCTATCCTTATTTCGATTGGTTGTTATCAAGTCACTAGCTAACGAAATAGTATCTTTTTTAAACGACAGAAATTTAGCCCCGCTGGAAACAGAAAGCACTTCGGCATACGATTCTTTATGCGCTACTTCAAGTAGCTGTTGTTTTGCGCTATCTGCCTCAAGAACTATCCATCTCGTATTTGCTGAAATTTCTGGGCGGGCACCATGCAATTTTGTTATCGATCCCTCTGAAAAAATCACAATACTGTCTGCGGGTATTGCATCCATTTGCTGTGCTAGCTGCCAATAGGATGGCGGTTGGTTAGATACATTAAATTCATAATCACCCCATTTAGGAAATCCTTTTTTCAGTATCCTAACTGATTCTTTAGGCACAGTATCTAAAATTGTTCGCATTCGCTCGTCATTCAGCAAACTCGCTTCTACAACATAGTTGAGGGCGTCATTTTTCTCCGTTCGGAGAGTGCCAGGTTCTGCAAGAATGAAAACCAATACGGATAGCATGAGGAGCCTTAGAAACAGTAGCCATAGTTCATTCAGCTTGATGCTACTTGTCTGTTTTGGCTCTGAAGCCTCCAGAAGTTTGGTGCTACCCACTTTTATAGTCTTCACCTTCTTACGGCTCCACAAATGTATCGCAATGGGGAGTAATAGCCCCAGCAATCCCCATAGATATGTAGCATTTGCGAATATCATTTACATCAGGTAGGTTCTTTGTTTTAAGAATAGCTTCAAGGCTTCCCCGATGGGTTGGTCGAGCGAAAACAAATGATGTGCTATGCCATTGGAGAGTAACATATCTTTAGTAACACCCATGGTTTCTCGAAATGCCCTTAGATAATTACTTTTAGCTGATTTTGCATCTACTTTGACCTTTGTACCGGTTTCTAAATCTTCGAAAATCACATATCCATCATAATTGAATTGCAGTTCGTTTTTACCCATAATCTGCAACACTACAACTTCGTTTCTTTTCGTTTTTAAACCCTTGATTTTTGAACTCAATTCTGTTGCATCCTCATGCATATCGGTAATAAAAAAGAGTAATTCTTTACGACTTCTATCATGTAGCTTGTCAAACTCGAGGGTTTTCTCAGGCCATTTCCCTTTTCCTTCAACCGATATCAATTGGTGTAAAAATCGGGTGTATTGTTGTTTGTGCAAAACAGGAGCAACCGTTTTTAAGCTTTGATCATTCAAAGCAAAAAGGCCAATCTTATCTCCCTGATTTTGGGCCAAAGAGGCCAATGAAGCTATCAAAACCTTGGCATAGTCTAATTTTGCAATTCCGTTTTCTTGATGCAGCATCGACTTACTGGCATCCAAAATAAACTTTACGGTGATGTGCGTATCAATTTCCGATTGCTTGACATAGTATCTTCCTGAACGCGCCAACATTTTCCAGTCTAACAAACGAAGATCATCACCAGGTTCATAAGCCCTATACTGACTGAATTCTAAGCCAGCCCCTACGCGTCTACTTTGATGCAAACCAGACAAATAACCTTCAACAACAACGCTTGCAATCAATGATAGCCCTGAGAGGCTATTGATAATCTTCGGTTGCAGTAGTTGTCGATAATCTTGTTTCACGAAAATGGTTTTAAGAGGAAAGCCCTATGGTGTTCAATAAATGTTTTGTAATAGCATCGGAAGCAATGCCCTCTGTTTCAGCCTTAAAGTTCACGATAATCCGATGTCGCAGTACCGGATATGCCACATGTTTTAGATCATCGAGGGTAACCGCCAGGCGCCCGGCTTGTAAGGCTCTAGCCTTTGCCGTGAGGATCATTGCCTGTCCCGCTCTTGGTCCGGCTCCCCAATTCACCCATTCCTTGACATAGGTATCGGTTGTAAAATCAGGCCTTGTGGCTCTGACAATTCTGCTAGTCCAATCAATAAGCTCTTCACTTACGGGTACTTCCCGCACCAATTCTTGCAGTCGCAGTATTTCCTTGCCCGATAGAATCTTTTTTACTTCTTCCTTTTTGGTGCCAGTTGTACGCTTTAGAATGTCATTTTCTTCCGATGCACTAGGATAACCAATTTTAATGTAAAGTAGAAATCGATCTTGTTGAGCTTCCGGCAACGGAAATGTTCCCGACTGTTCTATAGGGTTTTGCGTAGCAAGAATAAAAAAGGGTTTATCAAGCGCATAGGTCTTTCCCGAATAGGTAACCTTAAATTCTTGCATAGCTTCCAAAAGTGCCGCTTGTGTTTTAGGGGGCGTCCTATTAATTTCATCTGCAAGAATGATGTTGGCAAATATTGGTCCCTTGTTGAATTCGAAAAACTTCTTTCCCGTTGTGTGGTCTTCTTCCAGAACTTCCGTACCAATAATATCAGAAGGCATTAAATCGGGTGTAAATTGAATTCTGCTAAATTCCAAATCAATGGTTTTAGCCAATGTTTTTATCATTAAAGTTTTCGCTAGGCCAGGTACCCCTTCTAAAAGCGCATGACCTCCTGCCAAAAAAGCAATGAGCAAGTGCTCGATTGTTTCTTCTTGGCCAACGATAACTTTCGTCATTTCTGCTTTTAAGTTGGCAAGCTTTTCAGTTAAGGCTGCGACCTCCTCTTGTACTGCTATCAAATGTTTATCCATTCAAAAAAAATTTACGATGTAAGCGCATACATCACGATGTTTACTGCAAAGCGGGTGTTATCTATTTTGTACCAGCGTTTGTTTCTAAAATCATAATCCCATTCACAACCATAGTCCTTATTACTATATAAAACCCCTATTCTACCATTTACTTCAATCGCCTTTAAATATTCATGAACCAAATCATCACCCCATCCATTCAGCTCTTGAGAGGTAGTAGGCGGTCCGTCTTCAAACTTGAAAAAGATGGTATACAATTCATGATTATTCGGAATTTTCTTAAGTTCTCCAGCGCCGAAAATATCCTCCATTTGCCGTTCAAAAGACTTTGCAAACAATCCGTCAATGTCGTGATTGCAGTCATCAACAAAAACAAATCCTCCATTCTTGACGTATTTCTCGAAATTCGTTCTTTCTTCTTTTGTAAACTGAACCAATTTATGACCCGAAAGATAACAAAAGGGAGATTTGAAAATATCATCGCTCGCTAAGGCTATGATTTTTTCCTGCTTATCAACAGAAAGGGTTGTGTATTCGACCAAGGAGTTCAATAGGTTAGATGGCATGCGTTGATCAACATCCCAGTCGCCTGACTCGTATTGTAATCGGGTAAAGAAAAAAGCGTTGCTTAGCATCTAGATATAAAGAAAACCGTTAAAAATGGATTGCTTGGATACAAAAAAGAATCTCCGATACAGTGAAAGCATCGGAGATTTGTTAGGTATATCAAAACAGATTAAACCGCATCAGACAAGCTGGTAAAGGTGAAATCTCTAATTTTCATGTATGGAATCAAATTGCCATCAACGCGAACTTGCGTGCCCAAGGTCTCCAGGTTATTAAGCATTATGATAGGGCTTTCATTGAACCTTAGATTTTTAATCGGATATTTAATTGCTCCATTTTCAATATAAAAAGTTCCATCTCTTGTAAGCCCTGTGTATAGCAATGTTTGTGGGTCTACTGAACGTATATACCACAAACGCGTAACCAAAATTCCCTTCTTGGTACTTTTGATCAACTCCTCTAAGGAGGCATTGCCCCCTGCCATTATGAAATTACTGGGGAAAGGTACGGGTTCCACGCCTTTTTCCTTTGCCCAAAACCGACCGTATGCCAAGTTTTTAACCACACCATCTTCAATCCATGTTGTTTTCTTTAGGGGTTGACCGGCACCATTCCATGTGGCGCTGGGCACTTCTGGATTTAACGGATCTGACCAAAGCTTTACGCGTTCATCAACGATTTTATCTCCGATCTTATTTCCTCCATCCTTAGACATAAAACTCCTCCCTTCGTCTGCCGTTCGCGCATTTATAGCTCTACCCAAACCATTTAAAAGACCCAAGCCAGCAGATGGCTCTAAGATAACCGTATACTTGCCGGGTTCGATGGCTTTGGCTTCACGTGACAAAATGGCCTTATCGATAGCCGTGTTGGAAGCCTCTTTCGCGTCGAATTTAGTGACATCATTAACATCTCTTGTAACCCACCCCGATCCAGTACCATCATTGGTTCTCATGGTAACGGTAAATTCAAGGTTAGTTTCCTTGTTATAAGCGAAAAGTCCTTTTGAATTGAGCATGGCGCTAAACCCTGCGGAGTCATCTAAAAAACCGGCCGCTGTGACATCTTTTGCGGCTGCAGGTTCAATACTACTATTCGCAACCTCCGCCCTAAATTCGGGCGTTATATTGGCGGTCGCATCGACATAATTTATTGCCTTATCATAAACTTGTGGTCCTAAAGGACCCATAAATTCAGGGTTCTCCGGGGACAGCTTAGCGAGCTCTTCCGATCGCGCAACTACCCTTTTTAACGATTCATCATCGAATTCGTCGATGGTTGCCGTACCCATTTGCTTGCCAAAATTAGACTGTACCACCAAAGTTTGGTTCGAACGATGCCCTGCAGTGGACACTGAATTTCTCGCGTAGCGAATATTACCACTTTCACTACCTTCTAAATTTACTTCGCAAGCATCGGCTTTGGAAAAGCTCAATGCCTTCTCCATAATTTTTCTTGCTTCTTCTTCTGTATATATTGCCATTGTAATTATCTTTTAATGAAACTGGAGATTAGACCGATCTACCCGTATTAATAACATTGATGCCATTAAATCTAGAGGTAGAACTACCGTGAGAAACCGCGCTTATTTGTGGCGGCTGCCCCTTTCCGTCAAAGAATGAACCGAACAAACGGTAGTCACTCTGATCACATATTTTGGCGCACGAATTCCAGAATTCTTGCGTATTCGATTGATAAGCCACATCATTTAACATTCCTACAATTTCGCCATCTTTTATCTCATAAAATACGGTACCTCCGAATTGGAAGTTGTATCGTTGCTGATCTATAGAATAGGAACCTCTACCAGCTATATAAATACCTTTTTCGACATCTTTTATCATTTGCTGAACTGAATAGGGATCTTTACCGGCCTCCAACGAAATATTAGGCATTCTCTGAAATTGTACATCGTTCCAGCTTTGCGCATAACAACAACCATGAGATTCGTTCTGATCTATCATTTTAACCTGATCACGAATGGCTTGGTAATTCACCAAAATTCCGTTGCGAATGATGTCCCATTGTTTACAGGGCACTCCTTCGTCATCATAACCTACAGCACCCAATGAACCAACTTGAGTTTTATCTGCTACGATATTTACAATATCGCTTCCGTATTTGAAATCTTTTGATTCCCATTTGTCTATGGTAGCGAAACTAGTACCTGCATAGTTAGCCTCGTAACCCAAGACACGATCTAGTTCAGTCGGATGCCCTACCGATTCGTGTATGGTCAAACCTAGATGGTTGGGCTCGAGAACAAGGTCATATTTACCGGGGTCTACCGATTTCGCCGTCAGCATCTCTTTTGCTTGTTTGGCAGCAGTTGTGGCATCCTCAACCATGTCGTAGCTATTGCGATACAACTTAAGACCCGCAGCACCATCTAATTTCTCCGATGCCAATCCGTCCATATATTCGTATCCCATACCCATTGGGGCACTCATAGCCTGTCTTGTTTTAAATTTACCAGCAGCTTGATCAACCGCCGTAACGCCAAAAGTTGGCCAGATGCGATGCACATCTTGGTCGATATAAGACCCATCGGTCGAAGCGAAATACTTTTGCTCATTGACCATAAAAAGCGCAGAGTTTACAAAGTTGGCTCCATTGTCAAGGGCAGCAGCATTTGCACTAAGCAGTAAATCAACCTTTTCGGAAACAGGTACATCTTTAAAATCTTTCTTAATAGGTGTTTTCCAGCTAACTTCCCCTTGACCAGAAACCGGTGCCAATACAACCGGTTCTTTCTGGAATTTTGAATTCGCTTTAGCTATAGCAACGGCTTGTTTTGTAGCTTTTTGAATTCCTTCTTCTGTGACATTATTGGTTGAGGCGAAGCCCCATGTACCATTAGTAATAACACGGATACCTATACCAAAGGACTCGGTATTTACCACATTTTGAACCTTATCTTCACGTGTGAATACATATTGATTCAAGTACCTACCTATTCGCGCATCGGCGTAGGTAGCACCCATCGACTTTGCCGTATTAAGGGCTACATCTGCCATGCGTTTTTTTACCATAACATCCATACCAGGAGCTAGCAAAGCTTCGGCTGCAATAGCATTTCCCATCATGGTGGTGGGTAATAATAGAGCACCTGCCCCTAAACCGGACATTTGAACAAAATCTCTTCTTTTCATTTGTGTCTGTTTTTGATTTTAGAAAACCTCTCGTAATATAGTTAAAAGCATCAGTTCCACGAACTGAATACCCTCTTGTCTAAAAACTTTTAAGATAAATTTAAGAAGTTAAAAAAAGAAGTGCCAGCAGCGCATTCAAGCATCCCAGTTGTACTGGTGAAAACCTAGTGTTCGACTTCTGATGGCTACTGCCGCTATATATGCTCGGGCTGGAACATAAGAAAAGAGCTGCCAATGTTCTTTTTCTTGAGAATCCCATTGCGTATAGAGCAGCTCGGCCTGTTCATCATTTTCTAAAGAAACAGCAAACTGGTCTAAAGGAAACGAAAGACCACTTCCCTCGGCTTTGATAAAGGATTCTTTTCGCGTCCAACACCGATAAAAAGCGCGGGGTAAATCTTTTTTGGATTGCTTTTCTAAAGCTAGTATTTCTTTTGTAGAGAAGAAACTTTGTGCAAGTTCTAAAAGGTCGAAGTCATCTTTTATACGCTCGACGTCTATGCCGATTTCTTCATTTCTTACGAAAGCAAAGACGGCCATATTTCCAGAATGGGATATATTGAATTTTATAGCATTATCGTGCGATAGAAAAGGTTTTCCATACGGTGTATAGTCAAAATGAAGATCTTGAGGCTGCTGCTTACTGTAGCCCGCTAACAATAGCCTTAAAATCCCTCTAGATATAATGTAACACTCCTTGTCTCGGTCAAATTTGAATCTACCGCTTCGCGCTTTCTCGTCTTCTGAGAGCAAGGCATAGTAGGGCTCAAGCTTAGCTCTGTTTTTATTAAAATCACAATACCAAAAGTGTATTGTTTGCTCAGGAAGTTCTTGTTTCTTTAATTCCATCTTAGTGGTTAAATAAGAAATGGAGTTAGTTTTCTTTGGCGATAATCTTCATAATTGCCATGCATTTCAATCATCTTATTCCGAAAGGTGGGCTCCTCTAAAATTCTTGAAATATTGTGCTTTATTGTTGTACTATTATCTACATCTTTGTCGCCTCGAATGCCTATGCCATGGTAAGCTACTCGAGCGGCATTCCCATTTTGGTCAAAATACTTCCCGGAATACGCCAAAATAGGTACCGAAAAATGGAGACATTCATTGATACTATTTATTCCAGCATGATTAATACTACAATCTGCATTTTCCAGCACCTTCAGCTGCGGAACCCAGCTAAATAAAAATACGTTCTTAGGAATTTCTCCAAGTAATGCAGGTTCAATATTACCTCCCAAAGTCATTATCAAAAGCCAGTCATTTTGGCCACTTGC
The DNA here is from genome assembly GCF_039974175.1 of Maribacter sp. GTDB lineage: Bacteria > Bacteroidota > Bacteroidia > Flavobacteriales > Flavobacteriaceae > Maribacter_C. Next base: position 243,426 of record NZ_JBDWJN010000010.1, on the reverse strand, counting down.
AGCTTCAATTACTCTTTTCAAAAAAGACACATCACCTTTTACAAAGCTACTCACCGAACAATAGATCAGTTTCTTATTTAATCTTTTTTTTATTGACAACACTTCGGCCAAGCGCCTTTCGGTCTCCTCATCACTGTGTACCCCTACTCTATTTTCAAATACCAAAGGACCGATATACCTCAAGTTCTTTTCGGGAGTATGAGGAAATTCCATCTCTTTCATAGCCATTGTAAGTATGGGTAAGTCTTTAAAGCTATACAGTGGCGGCAGCGTATTCAGCATCATTTTACTTCTCGAAAACCCAATTTCCATAGCATAATTCCTAAACACTCCTCTTCTGTAATTATTAAACCTCAGCTTGTTAATGTATAATCTACCATACACCATTAACCTCATCTTAATCCAAGCAAGCGAAATACCCAATTTACTGCCACTAAAACCTTTACCAGGAATGATTGCAGTGCGTATTGGTGGTAAGTTGATATCTATTTTATCTGAAAACCAAGTGTGAAATAGTACTACAGGCAGCTTTGACGCTAAGGCCGTGAAAATCAAATCATGCAATTCAACATCGACCAAAACCATATCAGGGTTAAGTTTGTCTATTATTTGTTTGTATTCGTCAAGATGTAATATTCGTTTTCCCCGGCGATAGTGTTTCCCTAAATTGCTAAAATGGAATTGGAATTTGTGAAACCAAGAGTGGCTTTTTGGTTGATTGACATCAATAAAATTGAAGTTTATAGCAGGAATTTCAACATAACTGAATCCTTGCTTTTTGATTTTCTTTGCAATTTCAGCATCACAGAGATACGTAAGGGTGTGGCCTTCGCTTTCCAATCTTGAGACCAACTCAAAGGTGGAATGAAGCCTACCCGTTAAATTCGGTGCTGCAACCGCTATATGCATCTTTCGTTTTTAGAAAAGTTTCCTTTTTAGATTGCAAATTCGTCAATTTTTGCAGAAACTGCCTTCACATCAGGTTCTTCAAATAAGTTTCTATGAATTCCTTTTGTACGCGCTACCTTAATATCGCCCGAAACAAGGGTCTTCCACGACGCGACAATTTCGGTATTTATACTTTCTTCCTCTTTCTCGGTAAGTATAATTGATACTTGACCCTTTACTGGGTTCCATTCGTAAACCTTGCAAATCTTTCCTAAGTTGGCGTTCATTTCAATTAAGGCTCTTTCTTCGGGGGTTGCATTCGCCTTTTTAAATTTCGATTTGTAATATACCCACCTTACCGCTATCATATTTGAAACGGTTTTAAAGGGGTTTTTCAAGGAGCGCTTAACAAATCCCTTGAAGCGCATCTTTAAGCGCTTAGGAGTATTCAAATTCCAAGGGTCGGCCATGGTGTCCATTACTATCAAATTGGCCAGCTGACCCTGCTCGCTTAACTGCTTCGCCAATTGGTGTCCGACTGCAACACTAAAACAGTATACCATAATATTGTAGGGGCCTTCAGCTTGTACTTTTCTCATGGCTTTCAAATAATCTGCAGCCATTTGCTCTATACTATGGTGAATATGTTGTTCGGCATATACGCCTGCGGCCTGTATCGCATATATGGGTCGATTTGAATCGATATGTTTGGTCAATACATTGTAAAAAAAGATGTGTCCACCGCCTGCATGAATACAAAATAACGGCTTCTTAGTTCCCTCTTTTCTCAGGGCTACCAAATAATCCCACTCTTCATTTGGCGTTTCCTTAGCATCTAAAAAAGACGCCAGTTTCGAAATGGTTTGATAATCGAATATTTGATTTGGTGAAAGTACCATACCCGCCTTTTTGGCCTTTGCAATGAATTGAATACTCAGAATTGAATCGCCACCCAGATCAAAAAAATTATCGTGCGTGCTAATAGTATCGATTTGAAGTACATCGTGCCACAGTGCAAGCAATCGCGATTCCAAATCATTCGCCGGCAAGACCAATTCATCAGAGCTAAGTGACAACTCTTCTTTACGTAACTTTTGAAGAGCAGCTTTGTCAATTTTCCCGTTGGGTAAGGTCGGAATCTCATTTACTAGTGTCATTTGGCTGGGAACCATATAATTGGGAAGGCGCTCCTTAAGGTTTGTTTTAAGTTTGGTGATATCTAAACTGCCATTTGAAGTGACATATGCCACCAGTCGTTTGCCTTGGTTGGCACCAAAAGTTTCAACTATTACAACAGCCTGTTTCGCACTCTCGTATTCTTCTATGGCCCTCTCAATCTCATCTAGTTCAATACGGTACCCCCGTATTTTAACTTGTTCGTCTGCCCTTCCAAAAAACTCTATCGTTCCATCGGGGCGATATCTTGCTAAGTCACCGGTCTTATACAGTTTGTCTTCAGGGGAATTTCCAAAGGGACTTTGTACATACGCCTTGGATGTTAAATCTGGTCTGTTGTAATATGCTCCCGCTAGCCCAACACCACCGACATATATTTCTGCCACAGCACCAACAGGAGCCAAATTCAGAGATTCATTCAGTAAATAAATAGCTGCATTTGCCACAGGTCTACCCAATGGAATGGTTCCAGTAGCATCTGCTTTTTCTACTTTATGAGCAATACACCAAACTGTAGCTTCGGTAGGGCCATACTCATTATAAAGAGCAACAGCATCGAATTTCTCAAAGTGGGCTGCACATACTAATGGTGGGCAGGCCTCCCCTGCAACCATTACAGTCTCCAAACTCTTTAAATTGGAAGTGTGACCATGCTCAAGAATCAATTTATAAAGAGATGGAAGCATTAACGTATGGGTCACCTTGTTCTCAAAAATTATTTCCTCTATTCGCGCGATATCTTGTTCAATGCGATTTTCTGCGATTACAAGGTTTCCACCAGTACAAAGCGTCCAGAAAATACCTGCTTTTGAGCTATCAAATGAAATAGATGACATCAACAAAAAGACTTCTGGGTTTTTATCGTAAAACTGCAATCTTCCTCCGGTAGAATTAATAATATTTTTATGGGTTATGGGCACACCTTTCGGTTTTCCAGTGCTTCCAGAGGTGTATATCATATAGGCCAAATCACTCTCCTTAACACTTGGAAGGTCAAGATCGGAGTTAGCATCGCTATCAAGTATGTCATCAACCGTAACAAGATGACTGTCAGAACTAGCGAATAGTTGATTGAGCTTTGATTGGGTTAGCACAACTTTTATATCGGCATCATTGAGCATAAAGTCGATTCGCTGCTCAGGAAATTTGGGGTCTATTGGCAGATATGCGCAGCCAGCCTTTAATATGGCCAACATCCCCATTATCATATCTAGCGATCGCTCAATGCACAAACCGACAATCTCGTTTCTACTTTGGGTTTTGGTCAAAATTGTTTTGGCCAATACGGTTGCCCTACTATTCAGTTCCTCATAGGTCATTTGGCCATCTAGGTAACTAATCGCCGTACGATTTGGATACTGCAGACCGATATCATTTATGATATCATGTATGCCGCTATAATTATCAAAAGGGTTTTCTAGTTTTGAATTCTGGGCATTAAAAAATTGATTTTCTTTTTCGGTTAACAAGGGGATTTCCGAAATGGATTGACTCTGGTCGTTAAGGATACCTTCTAAAAGATTTTTGAAATGTTCTTGGAATCTATCAATTGAAGATGCCTTAAATAAGTCACTGGTATACTCAAACGTAGAAGAAAGTATACCATCTTCTTCAGAAATGTAGAGCGTAAGATCGAACTTTGATACCCCGGCGTCGAAAAAACCATGGTGCAAGGAAAGGTCCGCACCAAAAGACGGTGTGTCAGGCACCGCATGGTATAAGAACATTACCTGAAAAAACGGGTTTATTGAAAGTGAACGTTCTTGTTTCAATTCCTTTACCAAGGTGTCAAACGGTACGTCTTTATTTGAGAACGCATCGAGCGTAGTTTGTTTTACTTGTTTTACCAATTCGTTAAAAGGCAAATTCGGAGCAAGTTCGGTACGTAAAACTAGGGTGTCATTGAAAAATCCAATTAAATTTTCTAATTCTGTTTGATCACGACTGGCGACTGGAGATCCAATTAAAATGTCTTTTTGACCACTATAGCGAAATAATAAAACATAGTAAACAGACAGCATCAAAACGTAGGGGGTAACCTCCAATTGCTTTGCTAAATCGAGCATGGACGCCGATAGTTCTTTTGAAAAAAATTGTGTTGTACTAGCTCCGCCTCTAAAACTTGGTTCAGCCGGTTTTGGAAAATCAACAGGAAGATTAATTAAAGGTATATCTCCTGATAATTTATCCTTCCAATAGTTCAATTGATTGGCATCAACCTCTTGATTTTGTTGCCAATACGTAAAGTCAGAGTATTGAATATTGGGGTTTAGCCTTTCAAGGGTGGCATTCGAACCTAACTTGTTATAGTAGCTCGCCCACTCTTTTCGCAATACCCCCATAGACCATTTATCAGTAGAAATATGATGCAATGTCAGCAACAAAATATGTTTGGTCTCATGAAGCTTAATTACAGACACAAGAATTAGTGGATGCTGCGAAAGATCGAACGAATATTGCGAGTCAGATAACAAGACCTTATGCGCTGTTTCATCTACCTCCTCTTCACTTAGTGCGCTAAAATCATGGGTAGTTACCTTGATATTGGCTTTGGAAGCAACTTTTAAGAAGAGCTCACCATCTGCCATATGATATGTCGAGCGCAGAATATCATGATTATTGCAGACCAATTCTAGAGCCTGGATAAGCCTTTCAACATTGAGTTTTCCTTCAAAAACATACCGCTCCGAATAATTGTAAAACGGACTATCTGGGTATAGCTGCTGTAAAAACCATAATCTTCGTTGCCCATGGGATAATGGAATAACGGCATCCTCCGGAGCTTTAGGTATCTTAGAGGAGCTAGCTTCAGTTTTATTCTTAGACTTCCATTGACTCAGCAAAGAAGCCTTGCCATTATGTAGTTCTTTTTCTTTTTCCAATATGCAAACTTTTATTCCAAAGGCCTTCTTAGTCCTAGCGCCCTTAAAATATCACCTCCAAAAGTTCGAATGTTTTCATCTAGGGGTAGATCAATGTCAAAGGCACGTTCAAATAACCAGTACAATGATATGACGATCAGAAGGGCTGACAAATACACTAGAAGTTTGGGGTACAATTTTAACTTTCTCAAGAAATAAAGCACTGGAAAAATAAGTGCAATTATAAGTACTTGACCTATTTCAACTCCGATGTTAAAGCCGAGGAGGGTAAGCGTCAGAAACTCACCTTTAAAGCCCAATTCACCCATAACACTTGCAAATCCGAAGCCATGAAAAAGACCAAATACAAAAGCAATTAACCAGTCTTTGCCTTTAAAGATGGGCTTTATATTATGATATGCTGCCAAACCAATAGATAAGGCAATTATAGACTCGACCAGTCTTGAGGGCAATACAATGATATTTAATGCTGCCAAACTCAAGGTAATGGTATGTGCAATAGTAAAAAAGGTAATTATCTTAATAATGTATAGAAACGCAGGCCGAAACTTTTTAACCGGTTCCCAGCCCCAAATAGCAAACTTTCGTTTACTGGCCGCCACATTTGAACCCACTTCAGCGGCTTGTGTGCGACGAACAACTGAGGGTAAAATCAAGGCGAGTAAAAAGAGTATATGGTCTAATCCGATCCAAATGTGCCAAATTCCTTGCTTAACCATTGCCACAAAGCCTTTCCACATCGATTTCTCGGTCAAATCTAGTGTTTTTGTGACCTTACCTTCCGTAAAATCAAGGGCGAACATGGTTTCATTGTTTACCAAACCGGCCTTCCAATTGTATTCCATTGTTAATAGATTACGCGTATTCGGAATCTCGTTGATAAAGGCGGAATAGGTTACGATCAAGTCGTCAGGCAATGTTTCGGAATTCTCCAAGTGAAAAGGCACCTTCACAAAATACCCAAAACTTGTCCAAACCATCGAAGTATCCTCATCAGTAAAAATAATGTTGTGATTACCATATTTTGACGAAAAAGAGGTCGTCTTTAAGAGATATGTCTTTATCATATCCATATGGGGTGCTACATCCTCCCATTTAGGATACTTTGGTAAGTTCAAACCAAATGCATCATTGAGTTGATTCACATTAATCTCAAAACGAGCGTCTATACCAGCCTCTTGGTATACTCGCATGTAGATGATACTTTGATTAGGTTGATGTGAAAACGTAAAAATAGGGAACAGCAAAGAAGCCCATAGAATGAGCAGAAGTAGTTTTTTCATAGTTTTTTTTTTATTTGAATCAAATAAAAAATAAATAGCTAGCAATTTAGGGCGGCTATTATTCCTTATAAAATTAGTCATAAAACAGACGTTCACGCAACGTTTTGGTATAGATAGAATCTATTGTCTAGCGAAATATGATAAAATTAACCAAATCAATGCTCAGGTGCGAATATCTTAAAACACAAGGTAAATATGGAATTATTTTAAAGTATTGATAGCAAAAATGTTAATTTTTCGATGATTGCACTAATAATGCTGTTTATTAACCGTTGTATTTTGGCGAAACTTGCTTTAGTTATCTTAACTTTGAAAAAAAAAAATTGCACATTATCTAGTCCGTATTGTCAACTAATTATGGGGTGCTACCCGTATATTAACTGTGACTTGATAACCAATTGCTCCAACCTAGATGAACGAAGAAATAGTAGCTTACATCAAGAATGAAATTACATCAGAACCTTTGCTAGAGATCAATTCGAGTGATAATCTTCTAGAGACTGGTATCGTAGATTCTATGGGAATGATGAAACTCATTCTCTTTCTTGAAAAGCAGTTTAAGAAGCGTGTTCCTGCAGAGGATATGACCATCGATAACTTCGAGACTGTAGAAAAGATAGCTAGTTATTTTTCAGCCTAGGCCCAAACTAATGCTATGGAAAAAAGAATTGAAAATGTTTTCCCGCTTACCCAAAGTCAATTACAACTATGGGCCGGTCAAAAACTGAATCCGAATATACCGCTTCATAATACTGCACATTCTTTTAAAATCTATGGAAAGATTGAGGAAGCTATTTTTCAAACTGCATTTCAAAAGTTAGTAGATGATGTAGATGCTTTACGCCTAAATTTTGGAGAAAAAGATGGGATTCCGTTTCAGTATATTACAACAAAATTAGTGCACGCGGCAGCTGTTGTTGATTGCACAGGCATGCAGGAAGCCGATATCCGCGATTGGATTCAAGCGCGGTCGCAACATATGCTAGAACTATCAACAAAAGCATTTGATACTGCATTATTAAGGTTAAAGGATGGAAACTACATCTGGTTTCTAAACATGCATCATTTAATTACTGATGCCGTTTCTGCTACCTTGGTTTTTAACCGGTTATCGGCTATTTATCAAAATTTAAAGAAAAACTCAACAATTGAGATAGCAGATTCTTCGAAGTTTCAATCCTATATCGAGTTTGAGAAAGATGCATTTTTAGATACTGATAATACCGATATTAAGACCTATTGGAAGGAGAAAGTCGAAACCACCAAAGGGCTTCCGGCCTTATACGGCGGTCCTTCTTATGATAAAACCACTGCTTCCACACGAATAGCCGTAAAACTTGGTACTGAACGTTGTCAAAAACTTAAGGTGCTAGCAGAAAATCCTGAAATTAAAGGGTGGACTCAAAACTTGACACTTTTCAATCTCCTATCAACAATCTATGCGTCGTTTGTCTATCGCATCAGTGGACAAAAATCTTTCGCATTTGGAGCTCCCATGCACAACCGTGCGAATAAATCCTTCAAGGAAACCGTAGGTCTGTTTATGGAAATATTTCCACTCTATGTGCGGTTTGAAGAGCATGACACGTTTTTTGACGTTTTGAACCGTATAAAATTAGAAAGCAATGACTATCTGCGTTATGCGCAACCGGGTATGGTGACACCTGAAATAGGTGGTAGCTTTAATAGCATTTTAAACTTTATTAATGCTAGTTTTTCTGATTTTGATGGAAACAAAGTACAATCGGAATGGATTCATCCAGGTCATATTGATATATCACATCAAGTGCGTTGTCATGTGGTTGATTTTGATAATACCGGAGAATTAGAGCTATTGTTTGATCTAAACCACAGTGTTTTTAATGAAAGTCTGATTGAAAAGGTACCTCAACATTTTTTAAATCTGATGGACTCATTTTTGAATGATATTCATACAGTTGTTGAAAAACCGAGTTTGTTAACCAAAGAACAAACTAAGAATAGAACAGATAATTTTACCCAAGTTTCTTCCCAGAACTTGGTAATAGACCAGTTTGCCAAGGTTGTAAAATCTGTATCCGCACAGCAAGCTATAAGTCGTAAAGGCGATGGCTACACCTATAAAGAGCTTGATGAAAAATCAAACCAGCTCGCCACTTTTTTAAAGAAATGTGGTATTGAAAAAGGCCAGAAGGTAGCAATTCATATGCATCGATCTATGGATTACATTCTTAGCGTACTAGCGGTATTAAAAACAGGAGCTGCCTTTATTCCTATTGCTTCAGATCAACCCGCTGAACGAATAAAATTCATCCTGTCGGATGCGGCTTGTGCTTTACTGCTCACCAATGCTGAGCTTGAAAAGCATATTTCTGCAGGCACAACTCCTTTGATAACCCTAGAAAAAATTCAGTCTGAAATCGATGAAACGAGTGCGGTAGACTTCAATGTTGCCATTCAACGAGAGGACCTCGCTTATATTTTATATACTTCCGGTTCTACCGGAAACCCTAAAGGCGTACTGATTTCGCACGGATCTTTGGCTAACTATCTATCATGGGCCAAGGTGTTCTATAAGACCGATACGCCCTTTGTTTTTCCCTTATTTACTTCAATTGGATTTGATTTGACCATCACATCCACATTTTTGCCTTTGATTAGCGGCGGTAAAATAGTTGTTTATAAGGAGAGTGGCAATGGTCCAGATATTTCATTAATGGAAGTATTGGAGGAGAACAAGGTCAACAGTATAAAACTTACGCCATCGCATTTGGCCTTAATTCAAGGAAATAATCATGTTGCCTCCGAAATCAAAACAATGATTGTTGGCGGTGAGGATTTTAAAACAACCTTAGCCGTAGACCTACAAGAAAGCTTTGGAGAGGATGTACAAATTTTCAATGAATATGGCCCCACCGAAGCTACCGTAGGCTGTATAGTTTCTCGATTCGATAAAGCCATACATACCAATACTTCGGTTGCCATTGGTTCTCCCATCACTGGTGTACAAGCCTATATTCTCGATGATTATCTGAACCTGGTTCCTGAGGGGGTTATCGGATCACTATATCTGGCGGGTGCAGGTTTAGCTCAAGGATATTTGAATTTGGAAGAATTGACGACAGAGAAATTCATTCAGAGCCCTTTTAACACGAGCCAGAAATTGTATCATACGGGTGATTTGGCTCGAATAAATGCTGTTGGAGAATTTGAATACTTGGGAAGACTTGACGAGCAGGTAAAACTTAAGGGGTTCCGAATCGAATTGACCGATATCGAAGCCAATTTATTAAAACACGAAAGTGTTGATAACACTGCCGTAGTTGTTATTGAAAATGAAAAAGCCATTCCTGAAAATGAAGTTGTCAACTGTTCCGAATGTGGATTACCTTCCAACTACCCCAATACCGATTTTGATGACAATGGGGTATGCCACGTCTGTAATGCTTTCCAAGGATACAAAGAAGAAGCGCAGAAATATTTTAAAACCGAAGATGAGTTGCGCAATTTATTGATGTCGAAAAGAGGGCAAAGTCCAAACTACGATTGTATTTCACTCTTAAGTGGTGGTAAGGATAGCACCTATATTCTTGCTCAATTAATAAATATGGGGTTAAAAGTGTTGGCCTTTACCTTAGATAATGGATATATCTCTGACCAAGCAAAGGGTAATATAGATCGCATTGTGAGTAAATTGAATGTAGATCATGTCTATGCTACTACCGAACATATGAACAAGATTTTCGTTGATAGCCTTCACCGCCATCATAATGTTTGCAATGGTTGTTTCAAGACTATCTATACCTTGGCGACCCAAATCGCTTTAGAGAGCGAAATACCTTTTGTAGTCACCGGCCTTTCTCGAGGTCAGTTCTTTGAAACTAGATTGACTGAAGAATTATTTTGGGATAAGAATGCAGATGTTGCCAAAATTGATGATACTATTCTCGAAGCACGGAAGCTTTATCATCAGGAAGAGGATGCTGTAAAAGATCTAATGAATGTTTCTGCTTTTAATGATGACGAAACGTTCAATAAAGTTCAATTCGTTGACTTTTATCGCTATAGCGATGTCAGTTTAGAAGAAATGCTTGTGTTCTTAAAAGAGAAAGTTGATTGGGTAAGGCCTACGGATACAGGTCGTTCTACCAATTGCACCATAAATCAGTTGGGGATTTACGTTCATAAAAAGGAAAAAGGGTATAGCAATTATTCTTTTCCGTACAGTTGGGATGTTCGAATGGGTCACAAAACACGAACAGAAACGCTTGAAGAAATTAATGAGGTGATTGATGAAGTCGAAGTGAAGCGTATCATGCAAGAAATAGGATATACGGAATCAAGCGAAAGCGAACTAGAACAAAAACGATTGGTTGGTTATTATACCGGTAAGCAAAAACTTAGTTCGATAGATTTGACAAATCATTTAAAAAAAGAACTTCCTGCCCATATGATACCAACTCATTTCAAATATTTGGATGAGTTGCCTTTGACTTCAAATGGAAAAGTAGATAAATCTGCATTAAAAGCCTTAAACAATTCGCAGCTCGAGATGGAAACTCCCTTTGTTGCTCCCCAAGGTGAAATCGAAGTTCTTTTAGCATCTATTTGGAAAGAGGTTCTACGATTGAAACAGGTAGGGGTTCATGATGATTTTATTGCATTAGGAGGCCATTCTCTTGCTGCAATTCGCGTTACGGCACGAATTAACGAGGAAGTCGAAATGAAGTTTCCCTTGAACAAAATATTCGAACTGCCAACGGTTTCAGAATATGCAAAATACATAGAAGCAACGCTTGTAGCACTCTTGGAAGAGTAACTCATATGCAAAAAGGATTCTTAAAAGGTTTAAAGCCACTTATTGTTCAACGACTAGCATTGCTGATCGGCATTTGCTATTTGATGAATCCGCTGCACCAACAAATTAATAGCGTTTTTCATGAAGTTTCGCATGCATTGGAAACTCCTGACTATATCATGTCTCATAAGTCTGCAACCTTGGCGCATGAATCACACAGCCACAATGACTATCAGATTGATACGCTGCAACATGAGCACCTATTAATTGACTTTATTGATTCTTTGTTTGCGGCTTCCGATGAAAATGATGGATCTGACGATTCGGTGTTAACCCAAATTAAAATAGATAAACATATTACTACATATCAGTATCACCTCCAAAAGGAGTTTAATTTTCGCCTCTTACAAAAATTTTGGATGGCTCTAGAAAAATCAGAAACAGGATATTTATCAAGGTTGAAAGAGCCTCCACAATACTACCTTATCTAGAGCGTCAAAATATACCAGCACGCGCTCTTTGGGTGCCTATACCCTCTAACCTAATATCAAATAAAATTGAGCATCTGACATAGTCGCTACTGGCTATGCGCACATTTTTATAGGATGTTCACAATCACACAAAAACAATAAAATGAAGAATTTTATACTATATCTTGTATGCTTTGGTTTTACTGCGACTATTAGTGCGCATGAACTAAGCGGTACAGTAGTCGACCAAGATAATATTCCACTAGACGGCGTTGGTGTTTATAATAAAACTACCGGTGGTTACACCTATACCAATGTTGCAGGTTATTTTGAACTTGATGATATATCTGTTGGAGATTTAATCATTATCAATAACCTGGGTTTTAAAACTCAGGAAATTACCATTACCGAAAACCAGTTAGACGCTACTATAAACATAACTCTTGTAGAATCTGCGGTATCGTTAGATCAAGTGGTTATCGTATCAAAAGTGAATGCATTAAGTCAATTAGTTAATATTGATGTTAAGGCGAACCCTGTAAAATCATCTCAGGAAATTCTTAGAAAAGTTCCCGGGTTGATTATCGGGCAACATGCTGGCGGTGGTAAAGCCGAACAGATTTTCCTTAGGGGATTCGATATTGACCATGGAACTGATATTACCATAGATGTTGACGGCTTACCGGTTAACATGGTATCCCATGCCCATGGCCAAGGATATGCCGATATGCACTTTATCATTCCTGAAACCATTGATAATATTGACTTTGGAAAAGGTGCTTACTATGCGAATAAAGGAAATTTTAATACCGCCGGATATGTGGATCTAAAAACCAAGTCGCGTATTGATGATAATCAATTGTCACTTGAAGCCGGAATGTTCAATACGATTCGCACAGTCGGAATGTTCAAAATAACCGAAGGAGACAATAGCAACGCCTATGTAGCTTCCGAATTGGTACTCACAGATGGTGCCTTTGAATCTCCACAAAATTTTAATCGTTTGAACTTACTGGGAAGATACAACTTCAATAATCACGAAGATCAAGAGCTCAGTCTTTCAATTTCTCATTTTCAAAGTAAATGGGATGCTTCTGGGCAAGTACCGCAACGTGCGATTGACCAAGGGTTGATTACCAGATTCGGTGCTATCGACGATACCGAGGGTGGCAATACAAGTCGCTCCAATTTTTGGGTAAATCACAGCAAGCAATTAGATGAGCACTCTATAGTAAAGTCGAAAGCGTTTATTTCGAAATATGATTTTGAATTGTTTTCCAATTTCACATTCTTCTTGGAAGACCCTGTCAATGCTGATCAAATACGGCAAAAAGAAGATCGTACTATAATTGGTGCTGAAACAGTTTATGAGCATTCTATTCATGTAGGCGATCACGATTCTCAATTGCGTTATGAAACCGGACTAGGTTTTAGATACGATGATATTAACGATGTACAGTTATCTCGAACCAGAAATAGGCAAGAATTGTTAGAAAGACTCGCCTATGGCAATGTCGATGAACTGAATGGCTACGGATTCTTTAATCTTACCTATAAGAAGAACAAATGGACTATCAACCCTGGCCTTCGATTGGATTATTTCAAATTTGATTATGTAAATCTACTCTCGGAAACTTATGATAGTAAAAGCGAGAACAAAGTGTTTGTTGGGCCGAAGTTGAATGTTATTTATGCCGCTTCACCGAATTTACAAATCTTTGGAAAAACAGGAATTGGGTATCACTCAAATGATACTAGGGTTGTTGTGGCCAATAGCGGCGAAGATATTCTCCCTGCTGCCTATTCTGCAGATTTAGGGGCAATTATCAAGCCGTCAAAAAAGTTGGTCGTCAACGCTGCGCTTTGGAGTCTTTTTCTGGAGCAAGAATTTGTCTATGTAGGAGACGCCGCCATTGTAGAACCTAGTGGCAAAACGCAACGCTATGGCGTTGATTTCGGACTGCGCTATCAACTGACCGATTGGTTATATGCCAATGGAGATATCAACTATACTTATGCCAGAAGCAGTGAAGAACCAGAGGGCCAAGACTTTATTCCATTAGCTCCTGACCTAACTTCTTCTGGCGGGCTTTCATTTAGAGATCTTGGTAATTTTTCAGGAGGGATTAATTATCGTTTTATTAAAGATCGGCCGGCAAACGAAGATAATTCGATCGTCGCCGAAGGTTACTTCATTACTGACCTTAATCTTAACTACGCCTGGAATAATTGGACTTTTGGTTTGATTGTTGAGAACTTATTTGATCAGGAGTGGAATGAAACTCAATTTGCTACCGAAAGTAGATTATTGAATGAGCTCACTTCTTTTGAAGAAATTCACCTAACCCCAGGAACGCCCTTTTTCCTTAGGGGTAAAATATCTGTTTCGTTCTAAGCAACGCAATTAGCTAAGCCAACATCGTTTTCTAAACCGTTCACGCAATCGTGAACGGTTTTATTTTGTTTCATACATGAAAATGGCATAATTAATGTAAACATTATAGTATTTTTGCAGACCAAGCTAATTTCAATGGTAAATTTTTTTACTAAAAAAAGGTATTTAATTGACCTTCTAGAAGGGTTCATCGATATACATAATCATATTCTTCCCGGTATTGACGACGGGGCACAAACCTTAGACGATTCGATAAGCCTAATAAAAGGATTTTCAGATTTTGGGGTACATGATTTCGTTGCAACACCCCACATCATGCATAACTATCATGACAATACCCCCGACACCATAAACGCTTCTTTGCAACTACTTACCGAAGGGCTCGAAAAGAGCAAAATAACAGGTATTAACATCAAAGCTTCAGCTGAACACATGATAGATGATAACTTTGAAACGATTCTTGAGCAAAAGAAAGTCATGCCTTTGCACGATCAACATTTGCTTGTAGAAATGAGTTATTTGCAAAGACCAATAAACTTTGACAAGTCTATTTCTGCCATAACTAGCAACCGATACTTTCCCGTATTGGCGCATCCTGAACGCTATAATTTTTTGCATGGAAGGCCCCGTAAATATGGGGACTATAAAAAGCAAGGAATACAGTTTCAACTTAATATGCTTTCGTTGGGAGAATTCTATAGTAAAGAAGTACAAAAAGTTGCTTTCAAGCTACTGGAAGAAGGTATGATTGACTTTATTGGTTCGGATGTTCATAATATGAATCAGTTGAATTCGCTTAAAGAATTGAGCATCAAAAAGAAAACCGAAGCTCAACTTATACCCATCATAGCAGATACTATAGCTCAATTCAAATAAAAAGAAGGTCCATTTAAATAAATGAACCTTCTGAATGCAATTGGTTATTTAAGTGTCTTAATTTCGTACCAACAATTTTATTAGCGTTGTTTCTCCTTGACTCATTGCTACTCTAATAAAGTATATGCCATTACCGAGCGTTGCAACCGGTACACTGTATATACCATTTTGCCCTATCTCTTCGGCCAAGTAACCGCTAATATATCTTCCACCAACATCATGTAAGGTAATATTCATTACCGTAAGGTCAGCTGGTTGATTTATGACCTGTATATTGGCAAAACCATCTGCAGGATTCGGAGGGTTACTTTGTAAGATAATGTCCATTTTACCAGTTGGGTCTTCAGAGACTGTAATGGTTAGCGTATCGGTATCTGTTAAGCCACCATCATCTGTAACGGTGAGTACAACATTATAAGTACCCGGTACCGTGTAGATGTGCTCTGGATCTGCATCAGTAGAAGTCATTCCATCTCCAAAATCCCACATATAGGAAGCGATACCCACATTATCTGTAGAATTGCTACCCGTAAATGTGACTAATAGGGGTGCTCCTCCTGAAAGCGGGGTGGCTTCAGCTACAGCAACCGGTGTATCACTCATTCCACCTTCTGGTAAAATGGTAATAGTTGCATCATCAAAAGCGGTCTCGCCTTCGTCATCCGTTACGGATAGTCTGAAAACATATTCTCCCTCAATAAGATCACTTGCGGTCAGATCAGCCGTGTCAGCGCCCGTTAAAGTAGCTGTACTTGGCCCACTTTCCTGCGTCCATTGGTATGTGAGCATACCACCATCAGGATCTGTAGCTGTTCCATTGAGTACAGCCATATTGATGGGTAAGGTAATATTCTGATCAGGGCCCGCATTTACATCTGGTGGTCTTGTTTCGAATACTCCAATACCTGATATTTTTGGAAATTCTACAACCGATGTTAACGTAATGGTAAGCATACCATCAGTGACCGGAACACTCATCAAGCTTTCGATTACAGCGGTTGCACTGCCTCCAGCAGTTGCAACAATGTCATAATTGCTTATTTGTGGTTGATTTTCCACCTGAATATTGAACACTCTAGATCCAACTCCTCCAGTTTGACCACCAACACCATAGAACAATTCAGCAAAATGCAGATCAACATTATAGTTTCCGTTTACAACTGGAATCTCATACACCAAGGTGCCAGAAGTGTGAAAACGCTCTGTTTGATACAATTGATCATTTTCTGTATTGGCTATAGCAATTGCATTTTCAAAGGTTGACCCTCCCAAAAAGTACTGGTCTGCAGTCCATTCTTCAGCATTAAAAGTAAAGGCAGGTCCACCTGAATTAATCAGTAAACTAGATGGTTCACTAGCAACCGTTATGGTTACCTGATCACTACCAGTATCCATTTCATCATCAGTAGCCTCAAGACGGAAAACATAATCTCCCTCGACTAAGTCGCTGACATCAGGATCGGCCTCAGTCATATTGCTAAAGGTAGCTGTAGACGGTCCGCTTACCTGAGTCCACGTATAGGAAACAATCGCTCCCCCGTCTGGGTCGGTAGCAGAACCATCTAAAGTCAAACTGTTGTTTGGTAGCGTTATCGTGCGATCATCGCCTGCGAAGACCACGGGTGCATTACTGCTTCCCGGAACAACCACTTCGATACCTGATATTTTTGGAAATTCGGTAACACCAGTTAAGGTTATGGTCAAACTACCATCATTTACTGTAATGTTGGTGAAGTTTTCAACAATAGCCGTGGCGCTTCCTCCAGCGGCAGCAATAATATCATAATTATTGAGCGTTCCTTCACCACCTTCTATATCAACGTTAAAAATTCGAGACCCAACTCCGCCGCTAGATCCAGCACCAGGAACTCCGTAAAAAATTTCAGCAAAATGCAGATTTACATTATGCTCACCATTCGTAACCGGTATTTCATATACCAAGGGTCCTGTGTGAAAACGTTCGGTTTGGTACAATTGATCGTTTTCAGTGTTGGCAATGGCAATCGGGTTTTCAACAATAGTACCAGCATTGAAATACTGGTCTTCTGACCAACTGATTGTGTTGAAATTGTACGACGGTCCGCCCGAATTAATTCGTATGGCTGCAGCTTGATTCGAAACTGTAATGGTAGCCTCGTCAAAACCGGTATCAGTCTCATCATCAGTAGCTGTCAACCTAAAAACATACACCCCTTCTACCAAACCACTTGCAGTCAAAGTTGCGGTATTTTCGCCAGATAAAGTAGCTGTATTTGGACCACTTTCTTGCGTCCATAAATAAGTAACAATAGCACCCCCGTCAGGATCACTGGCCGAACCATTTAAGGTAGCGGTGTCTGGTAGTACACTTTGATCAGGACCAGCGTCTACTATTGGCTCTTCATCGGCCACGGGTGCTGTAGTATTTTCATAAATTCTTGGGAAATTACGTATTTCGGAACCAACGAACCACCCGTTTGAGACTACGTCTAAATCGCCATCGTTATCTACATCAGTTACTCTCGCGCCATCATGATGTTCTTGCCCTGATATGCCATCATTAATGACTCGTTTAATAAAATCACCACTGTCACAAAGGTCGTTTTCAAAAACGATCAGTCGATACTGACCTAACCACTCTCCTACGACGATGTCTTTATCTCCATCAAAATCAAAATCTGTAGCGAAAACGCTCAAACTACCTCGAACATCTGGATCTAATATTCTTTTGGTCCACGGCTGTGTGGGGTCTGCTGGAGCTTCCCACCACGCAAATTCATATCTCGCGGGATTTGAACCTGCACCGAAACCTAATTGACCAACAACCGCATCTAAGTCACCATCGCGATCAAAATCTGCCAATTGTGCTCTATCGGCCGTCGTTACGTATGAGATACCTGTAGAAATCGTTTCCCATGTGCCGCCATTATTGCGTATCCAGTTGGTACCTTGAAAAAGGTCTAAGTCATTATCTTGATCTATATCGCCAACTTGAAGGTCCTCTCCAGTAGATACTGCCCCAGCAATATCAACCAAAGACCATGTTCCTGTTGTAGGGTCGGCGGTCGGAGTCAACATTTGCATTGGCGAGCCAGATGATTCAGCACCGTTCCAATTGATAGCCATTTGATATGGTCCTCCAATAGAAAATACTCCGCCAGCAATACCAGCTAGAAATGGTTCATTATAGGTCGTATTTCCCGAAGGGATATTTGTAAACACGGTAAAATTACCAGAACCATTATTTTGAGCCCATACTAGATCAGAACCTTGATAACCAAGCGGACTATTGCCATCATCTGTGGTACCTAAAAGATCGAGATCACCATCTTCATCGAAATCATATACCCAAACAACATTGTCGAAATCGGTACCAATTGTACTACGCACCCAATTTCCTTGAATCGTTCCTGGATTTTTATACCACCAGCCGCCAGTAACAATATCTTTCAAGCCATCGCCGTCAAAATCAAAATCTGCAAAAGTATACACTGATACTTGCGAAAGTGAGGAAGTTTCCAATTGTTTTACTCCCCATTGATCAGGAAATGGCGTTGTATTACAGCTTATAGCCCCCGTAACATTTACCGTTACCTCATCGAAAATTCCGGTTGCTGTATGATCGGGGTTAAACAGCTCAATCTTAATCGTATGACTACCAAGACTTAAATTATCAATAGTTATTGGCTCGTAATTGTAGTGCGGACCTATCATCATGTCATCAATGTAATAATGCACATGGGTATCACCTTCTAGAATAGTCCAGTTTTCGAGTCTAAATGCCACTTCGAATGGCTGATTAACATCCCATCCATTTGATGGTGAAGTTATCGTAATGTCCGCATCATTCGATGTTTCATCGAAGGTATTAGGAGGTAAAATCTCAATAGCACTTACCTTCGGGCTCTCTACAATACCTGTGAACTGAATAGAAACAGCCCCATCATTAATCTGAATATTATTAAATTCCTCAGTTAAAGCGGTTGCAGGAGCAACTTCGCTGAGGATGTCGAAATTCGTAAGCACTTGATTGCCCTCAATGCTTACATTGAATACACGTGAACCCTGTCCTCCGCTTGACCCACCTCCTGGCAAACCATAAAATATTTCAGCAAAATGCAATCTAATATCATATTCTCCTGCCGATCCTACAGGTATTTCATACCCAAAACTACCAGCTGCACCAAAGCGTTCTGTTTGATACAATGCATCATCTGTCGTTCCCTCTATAGCTTCCGTTGTACTAAACGTTGAACCTCCAACGTTAAAGTTATCAGCAATGAAGGTCTCTCCTCCAGCAACAAATTCTGGTCCTCCCGCGTTGATGCGAATGCCATCAAGAATAGAGAATGGATAGGTGTCTGAGCTAATACCTAAGCCAGATGTGTTTTCAACATTTTGAACGGTTAATAGGTAACTAATGCCCGAGCTTAGTTGATTTGTGGTAAGATAAACAGTTCTATCATCAACTTGCAGATCTGCAGACGAAATGTTTATTCCATTGTCTATGGCATAATTTGCCAAGGTTTCAGCGCTAGACTGGTTCAAATATTCTGAAAATTTTACCGCAACTGTGGTAGTATTGACAACACTTACACGTTCAACTATTGGTGGGGTGTTATCTATAGAAACACCATCTCCCAAAAATTCTATGTAATCCAAATCAAAAATATCGGATCCCGAACCATTAAAAACAAAATACAAATCGTTTAACCCACCCGGATCTGTGATTGGTGATTCTAGATATACCCATGATCCAGGGCCGCCAGTTGCAGGTACATTTGTAGTTGCCAAGACCGGACCAACAGTACTTCCAACACGTAATTCTATGCTTCCACCGCCATTGGTTGCTGCAACACGATATTTAACGGCATTAATATTTAGTAGATTACGCCCGTCTAACGACATAAAGCTTCCATTGCTCACTCTTAAAGCTGACAACCCACCTTCTAAGGGGTCATTGTTAGGTATAACGGTTGTACCACTTTGTGTACTAAAAAATTCAGCTTCTTTTCTTTTTGGATGAAGTGTAATTAAATCTCTTGATACCAAACCTCCACCATCAGTGTATTCTAGCGAAATGGAACCAAAAATATCAAGTTCCCCATCAATACCATGATTATCATCGGCCTCAACCCTTAGCAGTTGGGGACATGCGTTTGTTGAAGGCTCAGGGTGAACGTGGTTTAAATGTCCAAATCCGGGCACTAAAACAACATTATTACAGTCAACCGTTAGTGCCTCATCAATTGTAACAATATCAATATTTAAATCATCGCCCCAATTGAAGAGCCCACCGACTACGGGAGAATTAATGGTAAAAGTAGCCAGGTTATTTCCGGCGTAAATTGTGACATTTTTTATACTCAGTCCGTTGACAGGGTTACCATCGCTAACCCTTACCTGCGCATTAAACGTTCCTGCCGTAGTATAGGTATGAGTTGGGTTTGGATCGGTAGAATCAATATTTCCATCACTATCAAAATCCCATTCATAGGTCAATGGCGAATCACCATCAGGGTCTGTGGTTCCCGCGGTGGAAAAATTTACCATTAAAGGCAAATCTCCATTCGTTGGGGTGGCACTGAGTTGTATTACTGGTGGACTATTGGTAGTAATACCCGTATAGTCAACGCGATATAGCTTTCCTGACGGGCCGGCATCGCTGCTACAACATGGCACCCCATAGGCTAAAATATACATTTTACCATCCGGACCGAGTTCCATATCAATAAAACCTTCGGTAGAACTAGGAAAAGTAGAAGGACCAAATTGAGGAACATTATTAAAAGAGGTTTCATTACCTATATTTTGCACAACATTGCCGCTGGCATCTAAGTTGATTACATAAATACGACTCAGATTAAAATCAAAAAAGAAATAGGCATCGTCAAATTCTATGGGCAGCCTTTGCTGATCGGTTAAACCAGCGTCATACTCATATCGAAACCCAGCCATTAAACATTTAGAAAAGCCTCCAAAAGACAGCAGCGCAGGTTCGGCTGGAGGTAGGTTTGTTGCTCCGGTATTAAAAATAGAAGTATTTACTGGTGCCAATGCATCATTATAGAATGGAGGTGAGCCATTGTAAACAACTTGGTACGGTAAATTATCTTTTCCTGAAAAATAAGGCCATCCGTAGTTCCCAGCTTGTTTTGTTAAATTCAGTTCGTCCATCCCAATTGGGCCACGAGCACTAGCTACGGAGGCATCGGGTCCGACTTCCCCCCAAAAAAGCCAATCATTACGATCTTTGTCAACAAAGATTCGGTATGGGTTTCTAGCCCCCATCACATATATTTCAGGAAGTCCACCAGCACCACCAGGAAATAAGTTACCAGTAGGTATTGTGTATGTACCATTTGCTTGAGGAGTAATCCTAAGAATCTTCCCCATAAAAGCATTGGTATTGGAGGAAGACTTTTCGGCACTATGATCTCTATTGGTAGGTGTATCTGTATTTTGTAAAGCTATGGCCGTATAGGTATCTGGGTAGGTTGTATTGTCTCCGGTAGAGATATACAAATTACCGCTAGAGTCAAAAGCCATATCACCGCCAGAATGATATTTGGAACTACGGTCAGTACCCCACTCCATCATGATTACTTCAGATGAGTTGTCAAGGGTTGCTCCACCGGTTAAGGTAAACCTAGAAACTCTACTTATTTCTGCCACTCCATTTGGTGAATAGTAGAGATAAATGAAGTTGTTTGAACCAAAATTCGGGTCGAACTCTATTGCCAACAAACCATCTTCCTGTTCATGAAATACATCTATCGTTCCTGCAGATTGCACGAAACCTAAATTGGAATCATAAATCAAGATTTCACCATACCTATCTAAAATAAAAATTCTTCCGTCGGGGGCAAATTCAAAAGATGTGGTATTAGAAAGCCCGCTAGCCAATTCAACTTTGGCAAAAGAGTCAGGAAATTGACTATACGAAAGAGTTGTATTTAGTAAGAATAAAAGAACAAAAACAAAAGAAAGTGATTTGGTCTTTTTAAAAGGTAAATTCAAAGATTTCAAACCAGGATAAAGAAGTGAATCGTAGTTTTTTTTCATAGCAATGCTTAGTTAATGGCAAAATTTTGTTCAATTCAGTTCAGGTCGGTTTGGACTGTAAAGATAATTTAATAACAACTAATGGGGGAAATACCCTAATGCTTTTCGTCTAAAACAAGGGGTTAATCGATAAAACGCAACTCGTATCGGTATATCTACATTTTGTCGATAGTATATAAACTTTGTACTAGGAAATGTAGATTAATTATGAGATGTTAAACCTAATCGCTATAAGTTTTCACAAAACCTCAAAATGGTGAAAATAACAGGGAGCTTAATAAAATATATGCCCGAAAAAACAGACCAAGGCTACGAAGCTTTTTTTACATAAGCAGTACGGTCAAATATGACGATATACAAGATTTCAAATTGGGTAAAGGCAATAAAATGCAGCTAAAAATCAGAATTTGCTTCTAGTCTTTTTAGCGGCTTTTTGATTCAAATCAGAATCTCCACCATTTCTTTTGTGACTTGCCATACCCATACCCGTACTTTCCTCCGTAACCCAACTCCGAATTTTTTACATCATTTACTACAAAGCAAAGACCCTTGATCTTTTCTTCCGATTGTAGTTTAAGGGGGTATCCAACGGCTTTGTTCTCTGTTACACCTGCCCGTATTACGTAAATCAAATGATTTGCATATTGACTTATTAATAAGGTGTCGGTTACTACCATTAATGGCGCAGTATCTACAATTACATAATCATAGCGCTCAGAGACTTCATCAAAAAGTTCTTTCATACGATCACTCATTAACAATTCTGCAGGGTTTGGAGGTATTCTACCTGAATAGACCACGTCTATCGTATTATGATGCACCAACATCGGGTTGATTATATCTTTCGTAGTAAGTGTGTTGTCGTATAAATATTCGGTTAATCCAGCATCTTTATTTCTGCTGGGTTTTGACATTTTGTCTACATTGCTACCGGTAAAGAAAGTATAGATCTTTGGATTTCTAATATCAGCTCCAATTAATAGAACTTTTTTGTTTGTACTTGCGAGAATCATTGACAAATTGGTGGATAAGAACGTCTTACCCTCTCCAGGTACACTTGAGGTAACAAATATCACATTATTTCTTTCCCCGCTATTGGTCTTGGACTTTATCAAGTAGTCAAGGTTTGTTCGTATTATTCGTAAAGATTCGGCCAAAACAGATCGGTCTTCCTTAATGACCAGTTTTTCTTCTTTCCCAGTTAATTTTGGTATTTCACCCAGCACCGGTGTATCTGTTGTAATCTTCTCGAGACTGTTCATATTGTGAACCTTATTATCGAGTAAATCTCTGCCATAAATTATTGAAAATGGAATTAATAAGCCAAGAATCAAAGATGCCAAATAGACCACATTTTTTTTAGGAGATACTGGGAATCTACTGATACTATACCCACTATCAATGGTTTTTGATTTAGGAGCCTGGGATGCCACTTGAATTTGAGCTTCCTCCCTTTTGGTAAGTAAGTATAAGTAAAGCTCTTCTGTAGTTTGTTGTTTTCTCGTAATATCTCGTAATGCCCGCTCATTTTTAGGAGAGGAATAGATTTTAGAATTGAACCTTGCTTGTTGACCGCTTAAGGAATTCACAGTTAAGCTCAAATTATCAACGCTACTTTTTAAGCTTGACGACAAACTATTCTTCAAGCCATTTAATTGCTGGTCTAAATTGACAATAATAGGGTTTTTCTCATTTGAACTTTTCAGCAGACGCTTTCGTTCCGAAACCAACTGGTTATACTGTGCTATCGCGCTATTGGTGGCGGGGTCACCCAAGTTCGCTGGAAGTACTTCAAAGCCATTTTGAGACTCTACGAGACTACTCATAGAAGCTGCCATGTTCAACTGATTTCTTGCCGCTGCAAGCTCTTGTTGATTAGCCACACCAGCACTTAAATTGATGTTCGTTTCAACCGGAATATCGGTAACCCCCTTTTCAGTTTTAAAATCTTGAGCAGACTGGTCTACGGTCGATAAGCTACCTGAAATATCAGCGATTCTATCATTTATAAATTTGGATGTTTTGTCTGCAATGATCTGTTTATCTTCTATGGCGTTTTCATTATAAATGCGGATCAAAGTATTAACAATATTAATTGCTTTTTCCTTGATTGGATCCTCCAAGCGGATATCGACAATATTAGATTTCTCATCAGTATTGCTAATAACCATGGCTGTTTTATAGCCTAGGGCAACGAACTCCACAGGTCGTATCGAAACCATTAACTTTTTATCCTTGTACTTTTCAAAACTTCCAATATTTGGCGTAATGACAATATCGCCGACCTCAGAGGAGATATTTTTACCAAAGGAGTATACCTTAACAGGTTTGTCTTCCTCTTCGCTATAACCGAATGTTGTAGATGAGGAAAGCGTTACGTAAAAATCAAAATTTGCATTATTAATAGTTGAGTCTTCCGCAATAAAACTCAAATTTATCGGTGGCTCATTGTACAATTCAGTGCTGATAACATTACCCATAACTTGGATTCTGGTATTCAGCTTAAGCTCTTTGACAACCTCGATAAAATTCGAACGAGAGCCAATTAATTCAATTTCATCTATTACCTTGTTTTTTCCGCCGCCAAGTACATCAGAAAATAATTCCAATCCTGTTCCTGAATTTTTCTCTTCCAAAATTTGAATCTTGGCAGCAGCGGCATACTGCGGTGTTGCATATCGAATATAAATAGATGCCAGGATTAAAGCAAAAATAGAGGAAAGAACAAACCATTTCCAATATTTTGTATACTCGGAAATAACTTCTTTCAATTCACTACTATCGCTCGTAGGTGTCTGAGGATTCGATTTCATTACACGTTTTACTTAAAATTTAGACTACTAATTTCTAGTAATTAATAACACCGTAGAAGTTATTAAAATAGAGGCTATGGAAACAGCTATGGTAGCCCTGTTATCAAGACTTGAAGCTGTAATTGCTGATTGATTGGGCTCAACGTATACTACGTCATTTTGAGTCAAATAGTAAACCGGCGAACTCATGGCTTCCTTTTTGGTAAGATCAATTCTTGTATAGACCTTAGTACCGTCAAAATCACGAATTACCATAACATTTTCTCTAATTCCCTTAACCGTAAGGTCAGAAGCTAAACCAAGGGCCTCAAGAATGGTAATACGTTCTCCGTTAACTGGGTATGTACCAGGTCGATTCACCTCGCCCAAAATAGTAACTGTGAAATTTTTAAGCCTAATATTTATTATGGGTTCCTTAAGGTACTCTGAAAGCTTATCACGCAATAACGCTCTAACTTCTTCTGACGAGAGTCCTGATATTTTTATTTTCCCAATCACCGGAAAATCTATTTCCCCTTCTTTGTCGATTAAATAATCTACTTGCTCTGGACGAATACCACCTTCTGAAGCTCCTCTAAAAAGATTGAAAGGCGCACTTGCCTCACTATTTAGCGTTGATACATGAATACTTATCAAGTCATCAACTTTAAATTTTGGGGTAAAACTATTTTTATCAACTAAGGTTTCAAAGCTACCTGTATTCTGAAAATACACCACCTCTTTTTTTGATGCACAAGAGGATAAAAGAAAAACAGATATTGTCAAAAATGAAAATATCTTAACAAAAAATTTGCCAATTTTAGTCATAGTTATATAGTGTTATTTTGTGCAATATTAGTGAAAATTATGATTGGAAGATTTTCTTTTCACCTTTATTATTTGTTGTGGATTTCACTTCTTTCTCGTCATCAAGCTTACAAAATTCTGAATTATTGGAGACGTATTCAGGAACGATTTCCTTCATCAGAGCCATTGTATTTCCATTAAAGAACATATTGGAAACGCACAGTTCATCAATTTTCGATTTCACAAGAGCGTAGTCTAGTTCTTTGACTTTACCGATTAATATTTTTTTATGGTATGTTGGAAGCGTATTTTCTCCATTCGCTAGTAATTCTTCGTATAGTTTTTCTCCTGGGCGAAGACCCGTAATCTTAATATCTATATCCTCAGGGTACTTCAATCCAGAAAGTTTAATCATGTTCTTGGCCAAGTCAAATATCTTAACTGATTTCCCCATATCGAAAATAAAAATCTCTCCCCCCTCCCCCATAACAGCGGCTTCTAAAACCAGTTGTGAGGCTTCTGGAATGGTCATGAAAAATCTGGTAATATCCTTGTGAGTAACTGTGAGTGGCCCACCCTTTTCTATTTGTTTACGGAACAATGGAATAACAGAACCATTGGAACCCAAAACGTTACCAAACCTTGTAGTAATGAATTTGGTTTTATTTTCCTGCTGCACACTACTAATATACATTTCGGCAATACGTTTGGTTGCTCCCATTACATTTGTGGGGTTGACCGCCTTATCGGTAGATACAAAAACAAATTTATCTACTTTGTGATTCATTGCTAAATCAACAATCGTTTTGGTACCAGCAATATTGATTTTAATAGCTTCGTAGTAATTGTATTCCATCAAAGGCACATGCTTATATGCCGCAGCATGGAAAACCATTGTTGGCTTATGCTCTTGAAAATAGGTATTCATACGGTTCTTGTCGCGTATATCACCAACTATAGGAACGAAATTATGGAACCCATTTTGTTTCAATTCCTGCTGTAGGTCATAAAGAGCAGATTCGGCCTGATCTATAATTATGAGTGATTTATAATCATAATTTGCAATCTGACGAACAATTTCACTCCCAATTGAGCCTGCCCCACCGGTTACCAAAATGACCTGATTTTTCAGTTGTTCTGAAACTTTTGATTTTTTTATATCAATAGGAGAGCGATCTAATAGATCTTCAATTTGAACCTGCTTAATCTGAGAGACTTTCAGCTCTCCATTAATCCAATTCTCGACAGGGGGTACTATTTTTACCTGTACAGGATATTCAACAAGACTTTCAACCAACTCTCTAAGCTTGTTGCTATCAACATTGTTAATAGAAACAATAATTTCTGAAACATCTTTGGAACTTAAGAAATACTCTGAAAGCACATCTTTACCCAATACCATGACACCATTGATAATTTTTCCAATTTTTTTTGGGTCATCATCTAGATAGGCTATTACCCTAGCATTACTACTTGTTTGGTTGGTTATGGCGTTGTAGGTAAGAATACCAGATTCTCCTGCCCCGTAAATCATCACATTCTTAGTGGCTTTAAACTTTTTGACCAAGTTGAAGAATGCTGTCTTAAAAATATATCGCGATGCTATTAAAGCAATAAAGGCAAGTAAACTATGAATAATTATAATCCCCAGCGGAATGGTAAAATTATCAACAACTACAAACTGCCTGTTCATGATTACCAAGAAAATGGTAAGTATACTCGACAAACAGATAGCATTAAAAATCTTATAAACATCCCGTACCCCCGTATGTCGAACCACACCTTTATAAGACTCGGTAGACATAAAGGATATAACAGCGATTACTGCGACAATGGGAAGTTGAATGAATAAATCCTCACTTTTAAAATCTAAGGTGAGATTAAAACGAATAACATATGCCAATATAAAAGATATTGATATCAAGAAAACATCAATAGCCAATACCAACCACTTTGAAGCATATCTATGTGCGTTGCTTACAAGGTAATTTTTTATCATTTGGTAAGTTCTTTAAGTATTAAAGTAACTATTCTTTCTAAATCTTGATGCGTCAAATTTGATCCACTAGGTAAACAAAGACCGCGTTCAAAGAGGTCTTCAGAAGTACCATCGGAATAATGGGGGGAGTTTTCAAAAATGGGTTGCATGTGCATCGGTTTCCACAATGGACGTGATTCAACGTCATCTTCTAATAAGGCATAACGAATTCTTTCCCGCATTTCGTATGAGGGTGTTAGAATACATGAAAGCCATCTATTTGAGAAAAAGCCATCAGGTTCGAGCAAAAATTCGATTTCATCCAAATGATTCAAACTAGATTTGTAAAAATCAAAGTTGGCTCTGCGGGCGGCGACTCGACTGTCAAGTACTTCCATCTGCCCTCTACCAATACCGGCCAAAACGTTACTCATACGATAATTATAGCCAACATGAGAATGTTGATAGTGCGGAGCGTCATCTCTAGCCTGAGTAGCTAAAAAGACAGCTTTCTTTTTATAATCACTATTTTTTGTGACTAGGGCCCCACCTCCAGAGGTGGTTATAATCTTATTTCCATTAAAGGATAAAATACCTATTTCTCCAAAACTACCACACTTTACGCCGTGATATGTACTACCTAAAGCTTCGGCGCTATCTTCTATAATAGGTATTTCATATTTATCGGCAATGGCCTGTACCTCATTTATCTTATAAGGCATTCCATATAAATGTACCGCGACAATTGCCTTAGGTTTTATTCCTGCAGCAATTCTATCTAATATGGCATGTTCTAAAAGTTCAGGTGAAATATTCCAAGTATCTCTTTCGCTATCGACAAAAATCGGATTGGCTCCCAAATATTTAATCGGATTTGCTGAGGCGGAAAAAGTCAGACTTTGACATAGCACTTCATCACCCTGTGATACACCTAGTATTTCAAGAGCTAGGTGAATCGCGGCCGTACCAGCACTTAGAGCCGCCACATGTACATCATTGTTGATGTAATCTTGAATTGCATCTTCAAACAAATTTACGTTCGGGCCAAGAGGTGCAATCCAATTGGTTTTAAACGCTTCATCGACATAACGCTGTTCGTTGCTTCCCATATGAGGCGAGGAAAGCCAAATCTTTGTTTGTGTCTCCACTTTAAAAATTGTTAAGTTAAGTTCCTTTCAGAAATCAAAAATAACTATAGTTTACCATAACGCGACCTAATTTCGTTTAATCCCTGATATTTATCGGTTAAAGGAACTTTGACCCTGTATCATAAACAATGAAGTTATTTGTAATTTACCTAATATACGCTCCAAACCGGAAAATAGGCCTTTTTATCGACAATATTTATTCTAATGTAGAGTTATTTTGTAATCTTTGCATCGCCAAAACAAAACCAAAATAATAAGATTGTGCCAAACCGGGCCAAAGCAATAGATACAAAAAGGGCGATCGAAATTTCATCTCTAACCTTTAGATAAAATAAACTTCTTAAAATGAAAATAACAAAAATATGCTGTATTGGAGCTGGTTACGTAGGCGGCCCTACAATGTCTGTAATTGCAAGTCAATGCCCTGAAATACAGGTCACAGTTGTAGATATAAGTAAAGTACGTATTGACCTATGGAATCATTCCGATTTAGACAAACTACCGGTTTATGAACCAGGTCTAAAAGAATTGGTATCGAAAACAAGGGGTAAAAACCTTTTCTTTTCAACTGAGATTGATAAAGCGATCGATGAAGCTGAAATGATTTTCATTTCGGTAAATACGCCTACGAAAACCTACGGTAAGGGCAAAGGTCAAGCTGCCGATCTTAAAAATATCGAGTTGTGCGCTCGAAATATTGCTAAAGTTGCCAAAACCAATAAAATAGTTGTTGAAAAATCAACTTTGCCCGTTCGAACGGCAGGTGCAATTAAAAGTATTTTAGACAATACTGGAAATGGGGTTGATTTTGAAATTCTATCTAATCCAGAGTTTCTAGCTGAAGGTACTGCAATTGATGATTTATTAAATGCCGATCGTGTACTTATTGGGGGTGCTGAGACACCTGAAGGACAGATTGCTAAAGATGCTTTAAGTAGTATATATGAACATTGGCTTCCAAAAGAAAAAGTTTTGCAAACCAATGTTTGGTCTTCCGAACTATCTAAATTAGTTGCAAATGCGTTTTTAGCGCAACGCGTTTCTTCAATAAATTCTATTTCGGCATTATGTGAAAAGACAGATGCCAATGTAGCTGAAGTTTCAAGAGCAATTGGCTATGATAGTAGAATAGGTGCTAAGTTTTTAAACTCCTCTGTAGGTTTTGGAGGTTCGTGTTTTCAAAAAGATATACTCAACCTGGTATATATAGCCCAAAGTTACGGACTACAAGAAGTGGCAGATTACTGGGAACAGGTAATCATTATGAACGACTACCAAAAAAGACGTTTTGCCGAAAACATAGTCACTACATTGTACAACACGGTTTCTGGTAAGAAAATCGTTTTCTACGGGTGGGCATTCAAAAAAGATACCAATGATACAAGAGAGTCAGCGGCGATTTATGTAGCAGATGCTTTATTGGATGAAAAAGCTGAGATAGTAATTTATGATCCAAAAGTTCCAGAAAGTCAAGTGTATGCAGATCTGGATTATTTGGGAACCAGATTACCTGAAGAAAACAGACGATTGCTAAAAGTAGTTAACGATCCTATTAAGGCTTCGAATGACGCCCATGCTATCGCGATTTTAACCGAATGGGACGAATTCAAAACATATGATTGGAAGGCAATTTATGAAAAAATGCTAAAACCGGCTTTTGTTTTTGACGGAAGGCGTCTGCTTGAGAAGGACACTATGACTGCAATAGGATTTGAATATTACAAAATAGGGCAATCATGAAGATATTGGTAACCGGAGCTGCAGGTTTTATTGGTTACCATGTTTGCGAAATGCTACTGCGCGATAATTTTACTGTGGTCGGATTAGACAACATTAATGACTACTATGATGTCAATCTTAAATACAGTAGGCTAAAGCAATTAGGCATCGCTAAAGGAGATGCGGAACGATTTCATGTGAAAGCTTTCGGAGATAGATACGGGTCTAAATATTCTTTTGTCAGAATGAATCTCGAAGATCGCGATGCATTGCCCAAGTTTTTCATGGAAGAAAAATTCGATGTAGTATGCAATCTTGCTGCCCAAGCTGGGGTGAGATATAGTTTGGAAGAACCTAATATTTATATTGATAGCAATATAGTTGGGTTTCTTAACTTGTTAGAGTGTTGCCGGCATCATGCCATAAAACACTTAGTTTACGCCAGTAGCTCAAGCGTTTACGGCAATAACAAAAAAATACCTTTCTCTGTAGCAGACAATGTTGACCACCCTATTAGCTTATACGCTGCAACAAAAAAAAGCAACGAGCTAATGGCACACACCTACAGTCACCTCTTTCATATTCCGACCACTGGTTTGCGATTTTTTACCGTGTACGGACCCTGGGGAAGACCAGATATGGCTCCGTTTCTATTCACAGATGCCATATCAAAAGACCAGCCTATCAAGGTATTCAATCACGGTAAGATGGAGCGAGATTTCACCTTTGTTACCGATATCGCTGAGGGGGTTTGCAAGGTATTAACCTCGTCAGTTGCGGAACGAAAAAGGAATAGTGACTTGTATAAGCTATATAATATCGGCAATAACAAAGCTATCAAACTCTTAGATTTTATTCATGAGATTGAAAACAACTTAAAAAAGACGGCCACGAAGGAAATGCTGCCTATTCAACCAGGTGATGTGGAAAAGACTTGGGCCGATATAGATACCTTAGTTGCAGATTATGAGTACAAACCCGCTACTTCCATTGATTCAGGAGTTGAGCAATACGTCGCTTGGTTCAAACAGTTTTATAATTAACAAATTTTTTCAACGTATCGCAATAGGTACAATAACGAACTTATAACAAGTATATGAATAAAATTAAAATAGGCATCATAGGTCTCGGTTACGTCGGCTTACCTTTGGCTCGATTATTTGCTACCAAATTCGCTGTTGTAGGTTTTGATATAAATTCAAATAGAGTTGCTGAATTGCAAAGCGGCATCGACAGTACACTTGAGGTGAGTGAAGCTGAGTTGAAAGAAGTTACAAGAAACGAATCACCAACTGAAGCCGGCTTATATTGTACAGATAACTCAGATCTCCTTAAAGATTGTAACTACTATATAGTTACTGTACCGACACCAGTTGATCGAACCAATAGACCTGATCTTACACCGCTACATAAATCAAGTGAAACCGTTGGTAAGGTTTTAAAAAAGAATGATATTGTTATTTATGAATCTACGGTTTATCCTGGTGTCACAGAAGATGAATGTATTCCGGTATTGGAAAGAGTAAGTGGCCTTAAATTCAACGTAGACTTCTTTGTGGGGTATTCTCCGGAAAGAATCAACCCAGGAGATAAAAAGCATACTGTTGACAAAATCTTAAAGGTTACTGCGGGTTCTACTCCCGAAATTGGCAAAAAGGTTGATGATTTATATGCATCGGTAATTACGGCAGGTACTCATTTGGCACCAAGTATAAAAGTGGCAGAAGCTTCTAAAGTAATTGAGAATTCGCAACGCGATATAAACATCGCTTTTGTAAACGAGCTTGCAAAAATTTTCAACTTAATGGACATTGATACACATGATGTATTAGAAGCAGCTGGCACCAAGTGGAATTTTCTGCCATTTCAACCAGGCTTAGTTGGAGGGCATTGCATTGGTGTAGATCCGTATTATTTAGCACAGAAAGCTCAAGAATTTGGCTACCACCCAGGAATCATCTTGGAAGGAAGGCGAATGAACGACGGTATGGGTAAGTATGTGTCCAGCGAAGTAGTAAAGCTAATGTTGAGAAATGACCTTAAAGTCAAAGGGGCGAAAATTTTAATCCTAGGCATAACCTTTAAAGAAAATTGCCCTGATGTTCGAAACACCAAAGTGGTAGACGTAATTAGAGATTTAAAGGGCTACGGAGCGGACATTACCATATACGATCCATGGGCAGATCCAGCAGAAGTAGAACGCGAGCATCAAGTTACCACTACTGATAAAATTCCGAAAGATAAATATAATGCTATAGTACTTACTGTTGCACATAATGAATTCTTAGATCTAGACCTGAGAAGTTTGTTAAACTCGCAAGGTGTACTTTACGATGTAAAAGGAATTTTGAAAACCAACGAGGTAGACGGTAGACTATAATATCTTTAACAATAAAAAGAGCATAACGCTCTTCATTTTTTGTCCCTGCTTATTCCAAACCTTGGAATGCTGTAGGGACTTTTCAATTTGAATATTCCCTATTTGTAGGAGCGCAGTTTAAGAAACCGTTGCCGTTACTGGCGAAGTGTTCCAAATTCTTGTGGTTAACTGATAGTAGCACTCCATTTTATCCTACAAATGTTGCATTTTGTCGATTTTATGATGAAAAACATGCAGTTCATCTATAAAAACGAGCAGTTCACAACATTTTTATCCAATTCGTAGTTATAGCTATTCAATCAAGAAGGTTTGTCTCTTCAAATTGGAAGAGATTCATCAATTTCCCAAAAAAAAGTGCAGTTCATCGAAAAAATAAGCCTTTAAACGTCTAAAAGAAAACAATGAAACGTAATACACCCTAAGTACATTAAAAACTTAACCGTTTATCGATGAAAAATGCCCTTAGTCGATAAACGGCAATATTTAGCCCAAAATCTTAAAAAACTCTTAAACATTTTACCTACTTATGAAATCAATCCCCCAAAAAGTCGTTCATTTGGCTATGCTCTCTATTTTCATATTTTTTTTATTTTCCTGCAGCAAAGACACTGATTTACTCCTTGACTCGGTTTTGAACGACCCTGGAGTTTCTGTTGAAGAGAAAAATGGCACCCAAGAAGTGCCGGCTGATGAAGAAGGCTTTGTATTCAGAACATTTACGTTTTCTGCAACGAATGACGCCTACATCCAAGATGATGCAGGCCATGATAAATCAATTGTTCGTTTGCAAGAGGATTATCGAACCAGTTACTTGATGTTCGATTTAAGCGAAATTAACGGCCCAATTACGAATGCCGTTTTACAGTTTTCTATTGATAGTGATGAAGGAGATGGCAGTATAGCCATACATAAAGGTCAAGATACCGAATGGTCGGAGGAGAATTTAACTATAAACAATGCACCTGGTCTTCAGAATCAACTAGCCAGTATTAACAAAGAATATAAGGTTGGGTCACCCGAAAAAGTAACCTTGGATGCCACCAATCTTAAGGCAGAAATCACGTCGCTTGTTATGGTGCATAGTACCGGTAACGACTTGGCCTTTGCTTCTAAAGAGCATCCTGATAATAAAGGGCCCAAATTGACCGTCACTTACAAAGCTCCCGAAGGTTCGCCGCTAATTGAACAACAGGAAGAAGAAGAAGAAGAAGAAGATACCAACCAGGAAGACGATACAAACCAAGAAGAAGATCAGAACAACACGGCCTCTACTGAAGGAGCTTACTATGTTACAACTAGTGGTAAGTCTTCCAACAATGGCCTTTCTGAAGCAACCGCTTGGAATATTGAAGAAGCTTTTGACAGAGCAGTGGCAGGCGACGTAGTATACATCAAAGCTGGAAATTACGGTAGTAAAGAACTCGTAGTTGATAATTCAGGTACCGCCAGCAAACCCATTAAATTTATTGGTTATACCAATTCTCCTGGTGATCTAGTGAGTACTGAAGGTTCAACCTTCAACTACGGTGACCAGCTAGATTTAAACAAAATGCCATTGATATATGGAAATAGCAATTTGGAAAAAATTGGTTTATCAATTCCTGAAAATTATATAGAAATAGAAAACCTACAAATATCGAATTACTGGATTGGGGTATTTGCTAGAGGTAATAATGTTTCCATAAAAAACATCATCTCGACAAACCTAGGAGAACAGGAATTTGATAACTCTCAAACTGGAAAAGGTTTTCAGATATACGGTAACCAGTCTTTAATTGAAAACTGCTTTATTCTGAATGCGAATTCTGAAGGTATAAATATTAAGGGGGCCGATAACTGCCTTGTTAAAAACTGTAAAGTGTTTTCAGATAATACCAAGAATATGACCGGTTATTATATCCTTCTGTCGGAAGGGGCCACAAATAATACCATTGAAGGTTGTGAACTCTATAGAAATCCGGCAGGAGATGCCACCATAAAACCCCACCAAGGGCATGGTTATGTGTTAAAGGATAGGGCTACAAATAACACCGTTAGAAATAGTAAGGCTACGAACACCGGCATAGAGGCAAATTTTAGCGGGGTTTACGATAATACATTTGAAAATATTGAAATCGTGGGTAGCTTTAGTACATATCCCGGGCAGTACTCACCGAGTATCAGAGTTCTAAATGGCTCTCATGATAATTTATTTCAGAATATTTCAGTTGTGGATTCACCATACGGAATTGCATTTGTAGATTTCGATGATGGTTTTGAAGGCGCTGGTGGCGATAGAGATAAAAAGGAGGGTGGTCACAACAACAAATTTATAAATATACAAGTTGACAAGGCAAAGAATTGTGTTGCTGGTACCTCAGCGGAAGTGGGTGCTGCAGCTTTTTCCAACAACAATGAATTCGTTAATTGCTCTTTTAATGATATTACGGGAGTCCCACTATTTAGTAGGCAAACTATAAGAGATACCCAATTCATAAATTGTAGCTTTTCCAATATTGCAAGTAGTACGTTAACCCAAGGCTTTGCAGGCGGATCATTTTCAGCATCGTTTAAAGATTGCTCTTTTACCAATGTAGGTTTTGCTGAACCATCTCAATGATCAAAATTGCCTTTAATTTTATTGCAAAAAGCACCTTCTAAGGAAATTTACCCTAGTATCATATCGTGAAATTTATATAAAAAGTCTTCAAGCTATTTTGAGGACTTTTTTTGGTGATGGGGGCAGCCTAATCACGGCTTCTTTAGTCATTCAAACAACTAGGGGTTTTGCTAATGTTAAAAAAATGCTATTTTTTGTGCATTTCATCGAAAATATTCGGTAGTAATCGATAAAACAAATCTGAATATATATGTTTGCAACTTGGAATTTGCAATAATTAGCGTATTTCATCGTTATTATCATTCATTTTAACGAATAAAGAGACACGAGTACAATAAAAAAATTGTCACCAACTGTTAAGCATATTCCAAACCAAATTACATCAAACCTATTAATGCCTTTGAAATCAACCCGCTAAGCTTAAAATGAATCGGATTTACCCCCGAAAATGGAAATGACACAATATTAAATCGGTCCCAAGCGAATAATGAGATTTTACCCCACCAAAATCCATCAGACATTTTTATGTTTTATTCTTGCTAGTTTTGTTTTAAATCTTGGCTGCAGTAAGGATAGTGATATTCTGGTTGACAGTGTATTAAATGACGAAACTATTTCTTCTGTGGAGGAAAGAGATGCTAGCAGTACGGATGACGACTCGACGGAAGAACAGGCATCAGAAGAAGAGGAAACAACTGACGAAACCGACACCCAAGAAGATAATTTAGAAAGTAGAACAACCAGTTTCTCTCCCAGCAATGATGCCCACTTTCAAAGCGGCAAAGGCTATAATCAAAATATAATACGTCTTGAGGAAGACAGTCGCACTAGCTACCTGATGTTCGACTTAAATCCTATTGCCCAAATAGAAGGTTCAATTACTTCTGCCCACTTGCAATTTACTATAACCGGCGATGACGGCAGTGGCACCATACTAGTGCATAAGGGAAATTCTAGCGATTGGACAGAGGATAGCTTATCTGAAACTACTATTCCCCAGATAGAACTGCAATTAGGTGAAATTATTAAAGAATATAAGATTGGTGCTACCGAAATTATTGCCCTTAATTCTGAGGTAATGTCACCAGCGGTTTCAACACTTATTTTAGAACATAAAAACGGTAATGATTTGGCATTTGCTTCAAAAGAGCATGCCTCTAAAATTGGTCCGAAATTAGTCGTAACTTATGACGTTATTGAAGGGGCACAAGAAATTGAAATAATCGAAGAACCTGAGGAGGAAGACGAAACTTCAGAAAACGAAAAACCTATGGCCGTGGCTGATGCCACACCCTCTAGTGGCAAACTCCCGCTTGAGGTTTCATTTGTTGGAAGTAACTCGTCAGATGACCAAGAAATAAGCAGCTATTCTTGGGATTTTAAAGACGGTTCAACATCTAGCGCCGCAGACCCATCGCATACATTTACAGAAACTGGCACCTTCGCCGTATTGTTAACTGTTACCGACGCCGATGGTTTAACAGATACAGATACCGTAGAAATTACAGTGACCGAAGAAGATAATCAGGCCCCTACTGCCAAAGTTAGTGCCACTCCTGTTACTGGAGAAGCCCCATTGAAAGTAACATTCACAGGTAGTGAATCTTCAGATGACAATGCGATAACCAAATATGATTGGAATTTCAAGGACGGATCAAGAACTAATATAGCAGACTTTACTTACACTTATACCGAAGCCGGAGTTTATGAGGCCGAGTTGACAGTAACTGACGAAAATGGGTTAACAGACGCTGCATCGATAACCATTACCGTTACAGAGCCAGAAAATGAAGCTCCCAAGGCAAATGTTACGGCCAATCCAACTTCAGGAAATGCTCCGTTGAATGTTCAATTCACAGGTAATACTTCTACAGATGACGATGGCATTACCTCCTATTTTTGGGATTTCAAAGACGGTTCGACAGCTGCGAATCAGAATCCTTCTCATTCATT
This sequence comes from Maribacter sp., assembly GCF_039974175.1. GTDB lineage: Bacteria > Bacteroidota > Bacteroidia > Flavobacteriales > Flavobacteriaceae > Maribacter_C. The sequence continues at coordinate 206,259 of NZ_JBDWJN010000010.1, read as the reverse complement.
TGTAAATCCTGGTGTTTATGCAGTTGAACTAACCGTAAAGGATGCGCAAGGATTGTCAGACACCAAATCCGTAAGTATAACGGTGAACGAAGCAAGCGGAGGAAGTGACGACGGAGATGATGGAGGAAGTGACGGTGGAAGTAGCGGCGGAAACGCACCTCCTGGATATTATGTAGCTACAAACGGAACTTCATATAATAGTGGACAGTCCGCCTCTAGCCCTTGGAGCCTAGAGCATGCTTTTTATGTAGCAGAGCCCGGCGATATTATCTATGTCAAAGCGGGTAACTATGGAAACAAACAAATAGTAAATTATCAATCAGGAACTTCTTCGAATCCTATCAAGTTTATAGGCTACACCAATACGCCAGGAGATTTGGTAAGTAGCCAAGGGTCGACTTTTAGTCACGGACAGTCTCTAAATTCAAGCAAGATGCCGCTCTTGAGTGGGTCTTCTGGCTCGCAGGGTGTGGGTGTAGATTTAAACGGAAGTTATGTTGAAGTACACAATTTTCAAATAACAAACTATAAGGTAGGCTTGTTTACCAAAGGTAGACAGGTACTTCTAAAAAATGTTATCATTACCAATACAGGAACTCAAACTAGCAATTCAACACAAGAAGGACGTGGGTTTCAAGTTTATGGAGACTACACTACGGTAGAAAACAGTTTCGTCTTAAACTCGAATTCAGAGGGCATAAATCTTAAAGGGGCCAACAATTGTAAAGTTCGCTATACTAGTGTATATTCCGATAACAAAACGAATCCAACAGGCTACTACATGCTAATTAGTTCTGGAGCTAGCAATAATACAATTGAAAATTGCAAGATATACAGAGATAAAAATGCAGACTTGCATAGAGGTCATGGTTATGTTTTAAAAGATCAGGCTACCAACAATATCGTAAGATACTCTACAGCCTACAATACCGGAATTGAAGTGAATTTTTCTGGTGTAGCTTACAATAATTTTCAAAATGTAAATATTTACGGAAGCTTTTCTTCAGATAATGGAGAGTTTTCATCTAGTATTCGCGTCTTAAACGGTGCGCATCACAATACCTTCACGAATATTAATATTGAGAATTCACGTTATGCTGTTGGTTTTATTGATTTAAATGATGGTTTTGTAGGGTCTGGAGGAGATCGCGATAAAAATGAAGGAGGACATGACAATAAATTTATTGGCATCAAATCCAAAAACACGAAAAATATAGTTGGAGTTACATCTGACGTTGTCGGAGCAGCCGCCTTTTCTAATAATAATGAATTTAGAAATTGTACTTTCGATGATGTTTCTGATGTTCCTTTTTATAGCTATCAAGACGTTAACAACACAAAATTTATAAGCTGTAGTTTTAAAAACATTCCTAGTTCTACCATGTTAAAATTGTTTAATGGTGGAACGTTCCCGATATCCTTTCAAAGTTGCTCCTTTTCTAATATCGGATTTCCCCAGCCTTAGTTCGCCTCGAAGGATTGATTCATGAGGCCTATTCGTTTTTTAGATAGACTAGGTCAACCTAGTTCGCAAAACTTGTCAACTTGGTAAATTTGATTGAAAAACTCTTCTTTATCAAATAAATCGACCAACACGGCGTATAAAGAAGTTTTTACTTCATTTTATTTCTCATCTTTGCAAGGAAAAATTTAAGAATCTTCGTTGTTGAACCCCTTCCGTTCTAAAAGAAAACCAATTCACTTGTGATTTTTGAAAAACTTAAAAACCTCAAAAATAATTCTGGTTTCAGAAAATATTTCGAAAACACTTCTTGGGTTTTTGCAGAAAAAATACTTCGTATTTTCGCTGCGCTATTCGTGGGAGTATGGGTCACTAGGTACCTCGGCCCAAAAAATCTAGGTATACTGAGCTATGCGCAAAGTTTTGTAGCAATCTTTCTTGCTTTTTCAACTTTAGGAATCAATACGGTCTTAGTTCGCGAACTTGTTAAAAAACCTACAGACAAGTCCAAACTGTTGGGCACCTCATTTGCGCTTCAAACTGTGGGTTCTGTATTTTTACTTACTTTTCTTTTAATTGGAATTAACTTAAGTGACAATGATGATTTTACGAATAAAATAATCTTACTATTAGGTTCAGTCACTTTTTTTCAAAGCTTTCAAGTTATAGGTCTATATTTCCAGAGTATTGTATACAGCAAAGTAGTTGTAATCGGTAGCGTCATTTCCTTAGCAGTTACCTCACTTCTCAAAATTGCGCTGATTCTCACCGAATCTCCCTTAATATATTTTGTCTACGCGATAATTTCCGAAACTATTTTAATCGCTATTGGACTCATTTACTTTTATCTAAGGGAAAATGAATCTATACGTAGTTGGTCTTTTTCAAAAGACACGGCAAAAAGACTGTTAAGAGATAGCTGGCCATTGATTTTGAGTACTATCGTAGTCTCCATTTATATGAAAGTTGATCAAGTAATGATAAAGGAGTTCTATGATAGTAATTCTGTAGGCCAATATGCTGCCGCTGTGCGTCTCAGCGAAGCTTGGTATTTTATCCCAACCGTAATTTGCAGCTCATTATTTCCTGCTATTGTAAATGCCAAGGGAATTAGCGAAAAGCTATATTACAATCGCATTCAAAATCTATACGACTTTATGGTCTACATTTCTTTGTCGATTGCGATACCCATGACGTTTATGAGCGATCTAATAGTCGACTTTTTATATGGAAATGCATTTCAACAGACTGGCGAAGTCTTAAGCATCCATATTTGGGCGGGAATTTTTGTGTTTTTAGGCGTATCACGAGGCGGCTGGATACTGAATGAGAACTTACAGCGTTACACCAGCTTATATTTGGGGGTTGGCATGCTGGCAAATATCGCTTTGAATTTCATTCTAATTCCAAAATTTGAAATTCTCGGTGCGGCATGGGCTACACTTATCGCCCAATCAATTTCCGTATTGTTCGCTCCATTACTATTTAAGCCAACAAGAATTTCATTTTTCATGATGATCAAAGCCTTGACTTTTTACCGTCTCTTTAAGATGATTAGTACGAGCAAAAAACAAAATAAATCCGATTAACTTTCTACGATTACAACAATACGTAGGCCACATCGTTTGAATACTAAATTTCGATTTATAAAGAGAACAGAATTTATCCAAATAAACAATGCTAACTGACTGAAAATATGGTAAGTATAATTAGGAAACTAAAAAAAAGAATTTCAGGAATTCGAGTTTTGATACCTCCGTATAAAAAACTTCATAATCTTAAAAAAGAACATACGATTAAGAAGGTCTTGAAAGAAATCAACTATTTAAACAGTTTATCTGAGGAAGAAATACGCAACTTTCAAAATAGAAAACTTATTGAATTCATTAATTATGCTCATGACCATTGTAAATACTACAAAAAAATAATTAGTGATAATAATGTGGATATTTCCGATTTAAGTGGATTCCAAAACATACCTATGCTTACCAAAGCCATTATAAAAGGGAATACCCAAAATCTTATAAGCGATGAATATGGTATTGCGCATTTGGCGAAAAAAAATACGGGCGGTAGCACAGGAAATCCATTAGAACTTTTTTGTACCACGCAAGCAGGCCTTTTAGATTATGGATTTCATTTTTATCAATATAAAAAAATGGGCTACCAAGAAGGAGATATTATTTTGGGCGCTGCCGCTTTTACGGTTCCAAAAGCGTTGCGAGATAACAATGTTTTTTGGTTAGAAATGGGCAAAAGAGAACCCTTTGGAGACACAAAGTTATCTATTCTATACTTAACTGAAGCCAATGTTAAATATTACGTTCAAAAATTATTGGAACTTAAGCCTGCAATTCTCAGAGGTTATCCATCTCTTTTTGACAGTATGGCCCAATATATTATTAAAAATGAAATCAACATTGATTTCAAAATAAAAGGAATTAGCCTTACTTCAGAAATGTGTTCTAGAAATCAAAAGATAAATATTGAAAAAGCATTTTCATCTAAAGTGTTGTTTGAATATGGCCATACTGAAGTATGTGTCTTATGCCATACCTCTGGAGCGGACGATATTTATAAATCGTATCCGTCATATGGCTACGTTGAAGTACTGAATGACGACGGTACAGAGACAAAAGTAGGTGAGGTAGGGAATATAGTGGTAACCGGGTTTTTAAACCGGGGAATGCCATTTATTAGGTATAAAACTGAAGATTTGGGCAGACTCGCATATAAAAACGGAGGCATTGCACATTTTAGTGAAATCATTGGTCGCTCACAAGACTTTATTGTGGCAAAGGATAAAAGCAAAATCTCCATCTCAGCATTGACTTCTTGGCAGCATTTGAATGCCTTTGCCCATATTGCTAAGTGGCAAATCGTTCAAGAAGAACCAGGTGTCATAACAATCTCGATAATAAAAGGTGAAAATTATTCTATTGAGGATGAAACGGAGATTAAAGAAAAGATTCAGAAAATTACAGATGTTGATATTATATTTTCCTATGTAACTGATATCCCGCGCACCAAGGGGGGCAAGCATCTTTTTATGATCCAAAAAATAACATAAGCTGGCCTATCGTATTATCACTCGGTCATTTAGTATATTTATCCGAAACGCCGGTAATAGCCCCCTCAATTAATTGCATTATTGCTAAATATTTTCTAAGTTAGATTTTAGTTCCTTCGTATCTCCCCAAAATTATAGAATAGCAACCTAATTGGGTCGCTTTAAAAGTATGGAATAATATGATTGCAACTGTTAAGAACATTTTACGCGAAATTTATCCGTTCAGCAAGACAAATATCAATCGAAGAAAGCAGCTCAACCAATTTAAAGAATTACTGGCCAAAAATGCCAATAAACCCTTAAAGGTAGTAATTGGAAGTTCCCAAAAATTTACTGAAAATTGGATACCTAGTGAGGTGCATTTTTTGAACTTATTAGACCAGAAAGACTGGTATAAATACTTTGAAGAAAATAGCATTGATGCCCTTTTGGCAGAACATGTTTGGGAGCATCTTACCTTAGAACAAGGAAACATAGCCGCCCGAACTTGTCATAAATTCCTTAAAAAGAACGGTAGATTGCGTGTAGCGGTACCCGATGGATTTCACTCCGATTCAGAATACATAGATTATGTCAAAGTTGGTGGACATGGCCTTGGAGCAGATGACCATAAGGTATTGTATAATTTCAAAAGTTTTAGCGAAGTATTTTCGGCGAACGGTTTTGCTGTAGAATTGGTTGAATATTTTGATGAAAATGGTACTTTTCACGCTAATCCTTGGAATGAAGAGGATGGCTATATTAAGCGTTCCATTCGATACGACGATCGAAATACCGATGGTAATCCTAACTACACCTCTTTGATAATTGATGCGGTAAAGATTTGAACAGCTAAGACCGTTATTTTTAGAACTGTACCACGGCACGCAAAATTTCCTTCGCTCTTGATATGCTCTATAGTCAATTCATGCGGCAAAGTGTATATCATCAGACCGAATAGCTAGACAAATAAATCAATTACCCCTAAATCATGGATAACACTTCTAAGATAATAAGGGGTAACAAGCCCGTTTGACCCTATTTCACTTTACATTTGATTACAATAAAAGAAGAACTTTTTGGTTTACATTTTAATGTTAATCGAATTAAATGGATTTTTATATTCATTTTTATCAATTCTTACAATAAATAAGCATCTTTGTCAGTAAATTCTAAGGTGTCATAAATAGTAAAATTCAAATGAAAAAAGTAGCATTAATCACAGGTGTAACCGGTCAAGATGGCGCCTATCTAAGTGAATTTCTTTTAAAAAAAAATTATGAAGTGCATGGCCTAAAAAGAAGGTCTTCGCTATTCAATACAGATCGTATTGATCATTTATACCAAGATCCTCATATAGAAAATCGAAATTTCATCCTCCACTATGGAGATATGACAGATAGCACCAATCTGATCCGTTTGATTCAAGAGATACAGCCAGATGAAATTTATAATCTAGCTGCCATGAGTCACGTACATGTTTCTTTTGAAGTACCTGAGTATACAGGTAATGCTGATGGTTTGGGTACGTTAAGGATATTGGAAGCTGTAAGACTTTTAGCCTTGGAGAAGAAAACCAGAATTTATCAAGCTTCTACATCAGAACTATATGGGAAAGTCCAAGAAGTTCCACAAACAGAAACTACACCATTTTATCCAAGAAGCCCTTACGCTGTGGCGAAAATGTATGCCTATTGGATAACTGTAAATTATAGAGAAGCTTATGGTATGTATGCCTGTAATGGAATATTATTCAACCATGAATCTCCGATTCGCGGGGAAACATTTGTTACTCGAAAGATAACAAGAGCTACTGCTCGTATTGCGTTGGGATTACAAGACAAATTGTATTTAGGAAACTTAGACGCACAAAGAGACTGGGGTCACGCCAAAGATTATGTTCGAATGATGTGGATGATCTTACAAGCAGATGAGGCCGAAGACTGGGTAATTGCTACAGGCACTACTACCCCAGTTCGCGAATTTGTTCGTATGAGCTTTAAAGAAGCTGGCATAGCAATAGAATTTAGAGGTAAAGGTGTAGATGAAAAGGCGTATGTCAAGTCTTGTTCCAATCCTGAATACCAAATTGAAATTGGAAAAGAAATTTTGGCCGTAGATCCAAAGTACTTTAGACCCACGGAAGTAGAGCTTCTTATAGGAGATGCTAGTAAGGCAAACAATAAATTGGGCTGGATTCCGGAATACGAATTAAGTGATTTGATAAAAGACATGATGCAGAGTGATTTAAAATTAATGAAGAAAGAACAATATCTGAAAGATGGTGGTTATCGAATTCTAAATTATTTCGAGTAGTACGCCATGGAGAAGAGTTCAAGAATTTACATTGCCGGTCATAGGGGTCTAGTGGGTAGCGCGATCTTAAAAAACCTTTCGGCGAAAGGGTATACCAATTTCCTTACTAAAACACACGCTGAACTTGATTTAACAGATTCAACGGCAGTATCTGCATTCTTTAAGGCGGAAAGACCAGAATACGTCTTTCTTGCAGCAGCAAAAGTTGGTGGCATAATTGCGAATAATACGTACCGGGCTGATTTTATTTATGCCAACTTGATGATTCAAAATAATGTGGTTCATCACGCGTACTTGAATGGGGTTAAAAAATTAATGTTTTTGGGGAGTACATGCATATATCCAAAAAATTGTCCCCAACCGATGAAAGAGGATTATCTTCTTACAGATGTCCTTGAGTATACCAATGAGCCATATGCTATCGCAAAAATAGCAGGAATTAAATTATGCGAGAGTTACAATTTGCAGTATGGTACAAATTTTATCTCAGTCATGCCAACAAATCTTTATGGGCCTAATGACAATTTTGACTTGGAAAAATCTCATGTATTACCCGCTTTAATACGAAAAATATGGCTTGGCAAGGCTCTGGAAGACAACAACTGGAATCTCCTACAAAAAGATTTGGATAAACTGCCTATTGAAGGGGTCTCTGGTAAATCAGAAAAGAGTTCAATTCTTCGAATGCTTAGTAACTATGGCATACAAAAAACAAACAATACGGTTTCTGTGGAGATCTGGGGCAGTGGAAAGCCTATGAGAGAGTTTTTATGGTCCGAAGATATGGCAGATGCCTGCGTATTTTTAATGGAAAATCGAGAATTTAAAGATACGTTTTCTAGCAGTCAAGAAATTAGAAACACCCATATCAATATTGGCACGGGAGTGGATATTTCAATTTCTTCGTTGGCAGTCTTAATAAAAGATCAAATAGGGTTTACAGGAAAATTTATATTTAATTCAGCTAAACCAGACGGTACTTTAAAAAAATTAACTGACGTAACGAAACTAAATGCCCTAGGTTGGAAACATAAGATTGCGCTCAAAGAAGGGGTAAGTAAATTATACAATTGGTATATAAATAACTAAAGACATTACGTCTTCGCCTCTAACAATTTATAAAATGGAGAAAACTGAAAATGTTCCAATTGTCGTAGTTGCCTACAACCGGGCTTCATCCCTAGACAGACTCCTAAATTCTTTATCTCGCGCCCATTATCCAGATAAGGATATTAAATTGATTATAAGTATAGACCATAGTGCGGATAACCAAGATGTATTAGAAATTGCCAATAATTTCCAATGGGAACATGGTTCTAAGGAGATTGACTACCAAAAAGAAAATCTTGGCTTAAGAAGACATATCATTAAATGTGGTCTAATTTCTGAAAAATACGGCAATGTTATTGTCCTTGAAGATGATCTTTATGTTGCGAAACACTTTTACTTCTTTGCAACTGAGGCCTTAAAATTTGTAAGCCAGACTGGTCGTATTGCGGGGGTTTCACTCTATAATCACCAAATGAACCAGCATAATTTTAGCTATTTTTCAACCCTTGAAGATGGCTATGACAATTGGTACTTTCAATACGGAGCCTCCTGGGGCCAGGCATGGAGTGAAGCACAATTTAAAGGATTTCACGAATGGTACCTTAAAAATGAAAAACTTAGCCCACTGCCGGAAATTCCCCTTAGTGTACGTTCTTGGTCTGACAAATCTTGGTTGAAATTTTTCATTGCCTATATGATTGAAAACGACAAGTATTTCTTATATCCGAAAACTTCTTTTACTACTAATTTTGGAGATTCGGGCACCCATAGTAAAGGGAATTCGATGTATCAAGTTCCCCTTAGTTATGCTAATAATAGCACCTATAACTTTTCCAGTATTGCAGAATCCTCAAATGTTTATGACGCTTTTTTTGAAAATCAGAACCTACATAAACACCTTAAAATTGATTCCAAAGACTTGACTATAGATTTGTACGGGATAAAAAGTGATTTTGGCAAGAGGAGGTTTGTCTTGACATCAAAACTATTAGATTACAAAATAATACAGTCATTTGGCAGAAGCTTAAAGCCACATGAAGCCAATATCCTTGACGGCGTAAGCGGACAAGATTTCTTTTTATATGATACTCAGTTTGAACACAAAAACGTATCTAAAAAAGATACCTTAAGCGAATTGCTTTATACCTTCAAGGGAATTAATTATCAGAGAGCCCTGTATATTTTCATTAAGCTTTTAAAGCAACGAATAAAAATGATTTTCTAATCTCAGACGAACAGACCAGCTATCTAGCCACTCAATTTGGATTTAATCTTTGAACCAGAAAAGCTCACCTTAAAAAACATGATGTTTAGCTTTTTGATAAATAAAATGCAAGAATTTTGAATCTCTGCTTAACAAAATCAAACTATATTTGTGGCTATTTTAGTTAATGAGTTATATAAGAGATGCTTAAATAACATTTTATAGAGCACTATTCTCAAAACATAATCTTTGTGGGAAAAATTAAAAATATAGGTCTTTTAATATCACTGCTACTATTTTTATATTTATTGAATCCCTATAGTATAAACTTCCTATTTGGCTACTTGTTGGTGGTTATTGTCATATCCAAAAAAACATTTCTACTCAAAAATGTCGATAAGAATTTTCTATTACTTCTTGTCTTTTCATTTACCTACGCAATGTTCTATGCCTTCAAACCCTCGGGAGGGTTTCAATACGTTTTCGTTTACGCATTATTCCCCAGCAGTTTTTATCTCCTAGGCAAATACATTTTCATCAAACTAGAGCAAGATTCTTCGTCTATCTATTATTTTCTTTTCCTTCTTGGAGCAGTTTACTCCTTAACTCCTTTGATATCGGTATTATTAAATATCGCTGAAGGAGGTTTTGGGCAAATAGATAGAAGTCTTCCTCTCTTTTGGGATGGTCGTATTCTTACGGCTACCATAATGGGTTCATTTTTTGCCTTTAATATGTGTATTCCGGCATTGTTAATAGTTAAAAAATCAGGGCGTAATATTTTTTTTACCGCTGGTGCTGTACTTGTATTTCTTCTGTCTTTAGCCTGTGTATTACGTATTGGTAGTAGAACGCAGCTCGCAGTATTTTTAATTACGTTGTTATGCTCGCTCGTATACATAATGCCTAGGCAGTCTATAAGACGTAACCTGGTCATTTTCGCGCTTTTTTTTGGAACACTATCTTACATTATTTCTAATGTTTCGTTTGATTTAGACCAAGATTGGCTTTCCACTTTTGCCAGTAGAATGGAAAATAATGGAGAAGGTGATATTGCAAGTGGAGGTGGCCGTACCCAAAGATGGGTCAAATCATTTGAAAACCTTTTTGCAAAACCACTAGGCTGGGATGAAAAAGAATTTGGGCATTCACATAATATGTGGTTAGACGTACTCAGGGTAGCTGGGGTCATACCATTTTTTCTACTGCTTTTGTTTACTTTAAACTCGTTTATTCAAATAAAATCAGCGCTATCACAAGTTAAAACGAACTATGCATTCAATAGTCAATTACTAATTTACGGCCTTGCGTTCTTTCTTGTTTTTATGGTGGAACCCGTTTTTGAAGGACTCTTCACACTATTTGCAATATTTTGCCTTTTTATGGGTATAGTTAATAAGTATCGTACGATGCAACCTTAAAATTTTGAAGATCATCCAATTTCTTACCATATTGTAGTCCTTCTGCTTATCTTTGCACTCAAATCAAACTTCATTGCCAAACAATAAAATTTTATAATTCCGGTTTTATAATCGACTTATAGCCCCAAATGTATAGAATAGCCGTTTTACTTACTTGTTTTAACCGAAAGGAGAAAACGCTAAAAGCCTTAGCATGTGTACATAGCGCCCATGAGAAGGTGAAAAACCTGGCTTCCATTCACATCTATCTCACCGATGACGGTTCGACCGATGGTACAGGTGAAGCGGTTAAATCTCGGTATCAAGAGGTACATGTTTTACAAGGTAATGGCGAATTGTATTGGGCTGGTGGCATGCGGAATTCTTGGAAGGAAGCTTTAAAAGGTAATTATGATTTTTATCTGCTGCTAAATGATGACACCGATACCTACGAGTCTTTCTTTAAGGAGTTGTTAGAAACCCATGCCTATTGCCTGCAAACCTTTAAGCAAGCTGGTATTTATGTAGGCTCCACCATAGATGGTATCACCAATAAAATATCTTATGGCGGAAATGTGTTCACAAATCGGTTTTTGGGAAAATATATTAAAGTGGTTCCCAACGAAGAAACACCCCAGGAATGCGAATTAGGAAATGCAAATATTCAGTTGGTACATAAGGATGTTGTGAAAAAAGTTGGTGTACTATCTGAAGGATTCTATCATGGCTTAGCTGATTTTGACTATACTCTCAAGGCAAAAAGGGCTGGGATACCGGTTTTAGTCACACCGAATATTTTAGGGGTTTGTACGAATGACCACAATGATCCTTTTGAAACCCTACATCATTTGTCCTTAAAAGAACGGGTCAAAAAACTATATAATCCCATTGGTCTCGATTTTAGAAGCAATCTTCAGTATATGAAAAGAAACTTCATTTACAGGCTTCCCTTGGTTTTTTTGACAGGATGGATAAAAGTGCTTTTTCCAAAATTTTATTATAACAAATTATATAAAACTCGATTGGGGTAAAAATGAAAAAGAAAAACCTAATTATATTCGGAACACGTCCTGAGGCTATCAAAATGGCTCCTCTTGTGAAGGCATTTTTAAAGAACCCGGCTTTTGAGACTAGAGTTTGCGTTACGGCTCAACATCGTGAAATGTTAGATCAGGTGCTCGACTTTTTTGAAATCACACCAGATTACGACCTCAACCTAATGAAGCCAGGTCAGAATCTTTATGGTCTTACCGCTGATATCATTACAGGACTTCAGCCAGTACTTGAAGATTTTCAACCTGATTATGCCTATGTTCATGGTGACACCACAACAACTATGGGAGCGAGTATCGCTTCTTTTTATTCGGGTGCAAAGGTCTGCCATGTAGAAGCTGGTCTAAGAACATTTGATAAAAAAGCTCCTTTTCCAGAAGAGATTAATAGAACAATAACCGGACATATTGCTGACTATCATTTTGCTCCGACCCAGACCTCATTTGATAATTTGACAAGAGAAAGTATCTCTGAGCATAATATTCTTATTACCGGAAATACGGTAATAGACGCACTTTTTGAAAGTGTTTCCAGAGTCGATACAGTTCAAGATGAGGAAATTGAACATCTTAAAAAAGAGGTCGATTTTTCTAAACGCATAGTTTTGGTAACAGGTCATCGAAGAGAGAACCACGGACAAGGTTTTATCAACATTTGCCAAGCGCTAAAAGAAATTGGTGAGTCAGTTGAGAATATACAAATTATTTATCCCGTGCATTTAAACCCTAAGGTACAAAAACCTGTTTACGAAATTCTAGGAGATCAAGATCATATCAAATTAATTGCTCCCCTGGCCTACCCAGCTTTTGTTTGGTTAATGAATAAGGCCGAATTAGTAATTACCGATAGTGGCGGAGTTCAAGAAGAAGCTCCCAGCCTAGGTAAACCAGTTTTGGTAATGCGAGATACCACTGAAAGACCAGAGGCCGTTGAAGCCGGAACGGTTATTTTGGTAGGCACCGATAAAGAAAAAATTGTTAATCAAGCAACGAATCTTTTAGGAGATTCAGAATTGTATAAAAAAATGAGTAAGCTTCATAATCCGTATGGAGACGGAAAAGCTTGCGAGCGCATTGTAGAATTTATAGAAAATTTAGCATAATGACCAATCCAGAAGTAGTAATGATCGGCCTAGGATATATAGGCCTCCCAACCGCTGCACTCATAGCAGAAGGTGGAACCCATGTGCATGGTGTAGATATCAATCAAGACGTTGTAGACACCATAAATAGAGGAGAAATTCATATTGTCGAACCCTCTTTAGATAAATCTGTGGCAAATGCAGTTAGCAAAGGATTCCTAAAAGCATCTACAAAGCCAGTTCAGGCCGATACATACCTTATTGTAGTACCGACTCCTTTTAAAGATAAGAACGAACCCGATATTTCATTTGTACAATCTGCGACCACGGCTATTTTACCTTTGTTAAAAGAAGGAGATATGTACATCATCGAATCAACATCTCCCATAGGAACCACTGAGAAGATGATGCATTATATATATGAAGAACGCCCGGAACTCAAAAATAAGCTGCATATTGCCTATTGTCCGGAAAGGGTACTCCCTGGCAATGTGATGTATGAGTTAGTTCACAATGACCGAGTTATTGGCGGCGTAGATAAGGTCTCTACTGATAAGGCAGTCGCATTTTATGCCAAACATGTCAAAGGAGATTTACACAAAACCAATGCGCGAACAGCAGAGATGTGCAAATTAGTTGAAAACTCTTCGCGAGACGTGCAAATTGCATTTGCAAACGAACTTTCCTTAATCTGTGATAAAGCTGATATTAATGTTTGGGAACTAATTAATTTGGCAAACAAACATCCTAGAGTAAATATTCTACAGCCAGGTTCTGGAGTTGGCGGCCACTGTATTGCAGTTGACCCCTATTTCATTGTTTCTGACTATCCTATGGAATCTAAAATAATCGGAACCGCAAGAGAAGTTAACAATTACAAATCTTTTTGGTGCGCCGAAAAAGTCCAAAATACGAAGTTACAATTTGAGCTAGAACACGGCAGAAAACCAAAAATCGCTTTAATGGGACTCGCCTTTAAACCAGATATTGACGATTTAAGGGAGTCTCCAGCGAAGTATATTGTACAGCGCGTTTTGCAAAATGCGAACAATGAGGAATACTACATTGTTGAACCTAACATTAAGGAGCATAATGTTTTTAAAATTACAGATTATAAGACCGCTTTTGAAAAAGCCGATATCATTGTTTACCTGGTTGCGCACAAAGAATTCAAAACCTTAGGTTTAGATGATAACAAAGTGATTTTAGATTTTTGTGGCGTAAACAAATAGAAGCTCTTGAAAATGCCCCCAAAAAATCAAACCCTTTTGATTATTGCCCAGTCACTTGAACAACCCAGAGTGGTAAAGCGCATTATCGAAAAATCAAAAGCATATGATCATATTGAAGTATTTGGTTTTAAAAGAGAAATTCATGAGGTAAATAACTTTGGAATTCTCGAGGGTTACGAAAATGTAAAGCTGAACATAGTAGGTACTATGGCCAATTACAAATACATGAAGCGATTGGCAAATTACTTTAGGTTACTTTGGTCTATTTATTCAAAATATGGATTACGCCTAAAGCATCTGTACGTTTTCGGTTTAGATACTAGAATGATATCATCCTTCATCGTGAATTCCAAAATTGACTATGAAATAAGTGACATTCTATGGCTTTATAAACCACCTTTTCAAAAGTCAATTTTGCGTAGAATTGATACCCTTTTGGCAAAATGGTCTAATTCGGTTGTTTTTACCTCGAAGGGGTTTTATGACTCACACTATACAAACTATGTAAAACCAGAAAATGCAATCATAAAGGAAAATAAGTTTAAGACGTACGGTAAGGTCTCCCCTATACAGCATATTAAAGAAGATGCTGTTCGAATAGCATACATTGGAGCATTCAGATATTCTAGCATCATAGAGCATCTCCTGAAGGTAGTAAGGGAAAATAAAAACCTAATTCTAAATTTCTATGGCGATGGCTTCAAATCAATCGTAGATGAGATGAAAAAAAATGCGTCGGAGCATGAAAATATATTCTTTAATGGAGCGTTTAAAAACCCAGACGATTTAGAGAATATTTATGCCGAAAACAATCTGAATTTTGTGGTATATAAAAATACCCTGGAAAATGAAAAGGTAGCGATGCCCAATAAATTCTATGAGTCTGGCTTTTTCAATGTTCCCATAGTAGCTGCGGTTAACACGCATGTCGGGCAGCGAGTAGTGAAACAACAAATGGGATGGGCTATAGATATCGATTATGAATCAATTTCTAGGTTTTTGAATAACTTGCAAATTGATGATATTATCAAACATCATGAAAATATAAAAAAACTAGACAAATCATTGTTCGAGTCTGAGTGATTAAAAAAAATATTATGTTCAAAGACAAAACTCTGCTTATTACCGGTGGTACAGGATCTTTCGGAAATGCCGTATTAAATCGATTTCTAGAAACTGACATTAAAGAAATCCGCATCTTTTCTCGCGATGAAAAGAAGCAAGACGACATGCGGAATACACTCAAAAACAATAAAATAAAATTCTATATCGGTGATGTTCGCGATTACAATAGTATCTCAAGAGCTATGAGTGGTGTGGATTACGTTTTTCATGCCGCGGCATTAAAGCAGGTACCGTCTTGTGAATTTTTTCCAATTGAGGCTGCTAAGACCAATGTTTTTGGCACACAGAATACCATTGATGCAGCAGTAGCCAACAAGGTTAAACGCATCATTTGTCTGAGTACCGATAAAGCAGCCTATCCTATTAACGCAATGGGTATTAGTAAGGCACTTATGGAAAAGGTGGCGGTCGCTGCTTCAAGAAATATCCCAAATGACGATACTATCGTTTGTTTGACTAGATATGGTAATGTAATGGCATCACGAGGTTCAGTAATTCCATTATTTGTAAAACAAATTGAAGATAAAAACCCGTTGACGATAACCGATCCTAACATGACGCGCTTCTTAATGTCTTTGGAAGATGCTGTAGATTTAGTGCTATTTGCATTTGAGCACGGAAATCAAGGTGACCTATTTGTTAACAAAGCACCAGCAAGTACCATAGGTGATTTAGCAGATGCCATAAAAGATATTTTTAATGCTGATAACGACATCAAAATTATTGGCACGCGTCATGGTGAGAAGTTGTATGAAACCTTGTGCACCCGAGAAGAAATGCAGAAGGCGGAAGATATGGGTGAATTTTATAGAATTCCAGCAGATAACCGAGACTTGAACTATAGTAGGTATTTCTCTGAAGGGGAAACCGACATTAGTGCAATTGAAGACTATCATTCACATAATACCACCCAGCTTACCGATGAAGAATTAAGAAAAACACTATTAAATTTAGATTATATTAAAGAAAATCTTTAGATGATCTTTCACAATTTAATTAAAGGATCAAACTTCACCGACGAACGCGGCAGACTTAATTTTTTTAATGCCTTTAGTATGAACGAAATCGTTCGGATGTATGAAATTCTTCCAAGTGATACGACTACCATTCGCGGATGGCAAGGGCATAAAAAGGAAAAGAAGTGGTTTTATTGCAATTCAGGCAGCTTCATCATGAATTTGATTCCGGTGGATAATTTTGACGCTCCCTCTAAAAGTCTTCATCCACAAAAGTACGTGCTA
The DNA here is from genome assembly GCF_039974175.1 of Maribacter sp. GTDB lineage: Bacteria > Bacteroidota > Bacteroidia > Flavobacteriales > Flavobacteriaceae > Maribacter_C. The sequence continues at coordinate 190,046 of NZ_JBDWJN010000010.1, read as the reverse complement.
GAGGCACATAACCCGTCTGTATTGGAAATATCAGGAGGTTATGCCTCTGGATTTAAGGCACAGGAAGAAAATTCTAAACTTATTGTGTTTTCGAACCTTTCGCTTGAAGAATCTAAAAGTGATGATTTTCGATTTCCTGTGGATTACTGGTCAGGGAAATGGTAATTTTAAATAAAAACTGAAACAAACACAGGCGAAATGCAAAGAATAGGAATAACAGGACAAGCAGGTTTCGTTGGAAATCATCTACATACCACCCTCTCACTAGATGAAACGCTGGAGCTGATTCCATTTGAACGAGCATACTTTGACAATCCGAGCGCCTTAGAGAACTTTGTGGCTCAATGCGATACCATAGTTCACTTGGCGGCCATGAATCGGCATGAAGACATGCAAGTCATTTACAACACCAATATCGGTTTGGTCGATGCATTGATACAGGCTTGCAAAAACAAATCGGTTACGCCTCATATCATTTTCTCATCTTCTTCACAGGAAGACCGCGACAATTTGTACGGAAAGTCAAAAAAAGAAGGCAAAGATAAATTTGTTAACTGGGCTTTAGCAACTGGAGGAAAGTTTACTTCATTAACCATTCCCAATGTTTTTGGCCCCTTTGGAAAACCCAACTACAATTCGGTGGTCGCCACCTTTTGTCACAAGGTCACGAGAGGAGAAGAGCCAACTATTATTAAAGATGGGGAAGTAGGATTAATCTACATCAATGAGCTTGTATCGGTATGTATCGATGTAATTAAAAATAAACTTGAAGCCGATAAATTAGACGAAAATAGTTTTGAAGTCCGAATTCAACCCACGAGTAAGCATAAAGTTTCTCACATTCTAAACTTGCTTAATCAGTATAAGGCAGACTATATGGGCAATGGCATATTCCCGAAGCTAGAAGATCCTTTTGAAAAGGCACTATTCAATACATTTCGTTGTTATGTACCTGAAGATCACTATCCCGTAAAATTCACCAAACATACCGATCCACGAGGTAGTTTTGTTGAGATTGCTAGAACGCAGACTAGCGGACAATTTTCTTTTTCGACCACGGTACCTGGAATTACAAGGGGAAACCATTTTCATACAAGAAAAGCCGAACGTTTTGCAGTTATTAGTGGCAAAGCCTTGATTCAATTGCGTAAAATAGGAACAAACAAGACAATTGATTATTATTTGGATGGAAACGAACCAGCCTATGTTGATATGCCAATTTGGTATACGCACAACATAAAGAATATTGGTGACGAAGAATTAATTACCTTATTTTGGATTAACGAACCCTACAACCCCGAAGATGCTGACACCTATTTCGAGGATGTATAAAAAGAACAACTAACCGCAATTCATATATTTTGAAAAAACTGAAAGTACTTACCGTAGTCGGAACCAGACCTGAAATCATACGTTTGGCATGTGTTTTAAATGCCTTAGACGCAAATGATGCTATAGCCCATACCCTAGTACATACGGGTCAAAACTATGACTATGAGCTCAACGAAATATTCTTCGATGATTTAGGTATTCGAAAGCCAGACCACTTCTTAAATGCTGCGGGTACAAATGCCACCGAAACGGTTGGTAACATTTTGATTAAAATCGACCCTCTGCTAGAGGAAATAAATCCAGATGCATTCTTGGTCTTAGGGGATACCAATTCTTGCCTTTGTGCCATTCCAGCAAAGAAAAGGAAGATTCCAGTTTTTCATATGGAAGCTGGAAATCGTTGCTTCGACCAACGCGTTCCGGAAGAGACCAATAGAAAGATTGTAGATCATGTTGCTGACATCAATCTTACGTATAGCGATATTGCAAGAGAATACCTATTACGCGAAGGGCTTCCAGCAGATCGGATCATCAAAACTGGAAGTCCCATGTGTGAGGTATTGTATCAGTTCTTGCCTAAAATTGAGGAATCGAAAGTATTGGAAGATTTAAATCTTGAAAAACAGAAGTACTTTGTAGTCTCCTCGCATAGGGAAGAAAATATTAGCAATCCTAAGAATTTCGAAGGCCTTATTAGTTCGCTAAATCAAATTGCTGAAAAATACGATTACCCTGTAATTGTTTCTACCCATCCGCGAACACGAAATATGTTAGATTCTAAAAAACTAGAAACACATAAAAATATACAGTTTCTAAAGCCCCTAGGGTTTACCGATTATAATGCCTTGCAATACCATTCTTTTGCGGTTCTATCTGATAGCGGAACAATTTCCGAGGAATCTTCAATTTTAAATTTTAGAGCATTAAATATACGGGAAGCACACGAAAGACCAGAAGCCATGGAGGAGGCATCGGTGATGATGGTCGGTATGAACCCAGAACGCATAATGCAGGCCTTGGCCGCTTTGGAAGTACAGCAAAGAAATCCCGACCGAAACTTTAGACCCGTTGCAGATTATTCAATGCCAAACGTTAGCGAAAAGGTAGTCCGAATCATACTATCCTACGTAGATTATGTAAACCGCGTGGTCTGGTCCAAACCCTAAATCCTATGAAAGTTATCTTTCTCGCACTTGCCTTTCCAAAGATGGATAAGACGAAGTACCTCTATACCCAGTTGGTTTCTCAATTTCACGAAAATGGCCACGACATTACTGTTGTCGCTCCATCATACGATGAAAAGAGTATCGGACTTCAAATTGAAGAGAACATTAAGGTAATTCGGGTCAAGACATTGCCTCTTTTTGGTGTCGGATTGATAAAGAAAGGCATCGCCAATATACTGTTACCTTACCAATATAAAAGTGCCCTAAAGAAACACAATATAGGTCTAGATTTTGACTTGATTATCACCCCTACTCCACCCATTACCCTTTATGGAGTTGCTGCCTGGTTGAAAAGAAAATCAAAAGCGAAGCTTTATTTAATTCTAAGAGATATATTTCCACAGAATGCTGTAGACTTGGGTATGATGGGTAAGAATGGCCTTATACATTATTACTTTAGAAGAAAGGAAAAAAAGCTGTACGCCACCTGTGATAGTATCGGCTGTATGTCTCAAGGCAATATGGATTTCGTAAAAAGGCATAATCCAACTTTAGACGTTTCCAAGTTACATATGCTTCCAAATTGGGGCGATATCATCCCTACGGTAGCAGAACATAGAATTGATGCACTTCGCAAAAAAGAAGGACTGGAAAACAAATTCGTGGTCATCTTTGGTGGTAACATAGGGTTGCCGCAAAAAATGGAAAACATAGTGAATCTGGCTATTGCCTGCAAAGACCTAGAGGATGTAATTTTCCTTATTATGGGCAATGGCAACGAACGGCAAAACCTTGAAAAGCTTGTGGCATCAAAAAATGTTCATAACCTGAAACTGCGAGCCGGTCTTCCGCAAAAAGAATATATGCTTTGGGTGCAGATGGCCGATGTAGGTTTGATTTCATTAAGTGAAAAATTTACCATACCAAATATACCATCGAAGGCATTGTCCTATTATAACACCAGAACTCCTATGCTAGCGTCTATTGACCTAAATACAGATTTTGGAACCCTATTAGATGAACTAAATGTTGGTGTATGGGCAGAAGCCGGCAATATCCCCGCTTTGAAGGAGAAGTTTATGCTGCTATATAATAACGCTGAATTGAGAAAAGAAATGGGTGAAAACGGTTTTGCCTATATGCAGAAGCATTTATCTTCTGAAATTGCTTTTCAAACCATAGTCGCGCAAACAGCAATCGCTTAGAATACATAGATCACTGTTTATCATCACAAAAAATCACAACAGAACGAAAGAAAATTACTTTGAACAAGTAATCAGGTTGTTGGTCTATATCTTAGGTTTTGAATCAGTATAAATTTTTAATTTGCAGTGTATAGCACCCAATCTGTTAAAATGTACAAATTTTTTATAAAAAGGGTTTTTGATATCATAATTTCCCTTAGTGTGTTGACAGTACTGAGTCCAGTATTTTTGATAGTTTTCGTTTTGCTTTGCATATCGAATAAGGGGAAAGCCTTTTTTGTGCAAGAACGCCCTGGAAAAGATGAGAAGATCTTTAAAATAATCAAGTTCAAGTCAATGAACGACAAAAGAGGGTCTGATGGAAAGCTTTTACCAGATGGAGATCGAATTACCAAAGTTGGTCAATTTGTACGCAAAACTTCGCTTGACGAAATTCCACAACTTATCAACGTTCTTAAAGGTGATATGAGTCTGATCGGACCAAGACCTTTATTGGTTTCCTATTTGCCCCTTTATTCTGAAGAACAAAAGAAACGGCATTTGATAAAGCCAGGAATTACAGGGTGGGCCCAAGTAAACGGTAGAAATTCTATACCGTGGAAAGAGAAATTCGAACTCGATGTTTGGTATGTAAACAATGTATCTTTCATTCTAGATTTAAAAATAATTTGGCTTACCGTTCTTAAAGTAGTAAAGCGAGACGGCATTTCCTCAAGCACAAGCGCCACAATGGAGTTTTTTACAGGTAATTCATAGGGTATGCAGATTCAACTAAGTATTGTTATTCCGTGTTACAACATGGAGCGTTATCTACCGCAGTGTATAGATAGTCTATTGGATCAAAACTTGAATCCAGCTGAATATGAAATTATTATCGTTAATGACGAATCTAAAGATTCTACCCTAAAGGTTGCGAAGAATTACGCTGCAAAGCATGCTAACATTATCATTATTGATAAGAAAAATGCGGGTGTTGGCGCTGCAAGAAACTCAGGGTACGACATTGCTAGGGGCGAATATCTCTATTTCTTAGACCCAGATGACTACTTGGCCAAAAATACGGTGACTACACTGCTTGGGCTAATGGAAAATAATACCCTTGACATTCTGACTTTTCATAGTATGCCTGTGGTAAAAAGACATGTTCCTAACTCCCTTAATATCGAGCATGGGGTCAAAAAACTAGATGTTCAAGACGGAATTTCCTATATCGCAAACATCAAACACCATAATGAAATTTGGTGGTTTTTTATCAGACGAGATTTTATGGTCTCTACAGGAATCCGCTTTATCGAAGGAAGATGGATGGAAGACGCTATTCTATGTTCCGAGCTCTTTCTCAAGGCGAAAAGAATGGCACACGCCGATGTAGATGTTCATCGTTATCGAATTTTACCAACTTCAGCGATGAGGAACAAGACTCCCGAACACTACAATAAAGTTATTTACGACAATGCAAATGCCGCACATGTCTACAAAAATTTGATAGAAAGTGTTCCTTCCGAGCATAAAGATGCAGCACGTTGCATACGAAGACTTAAAACCCGGCAGCAATCGTTTGTATTTTTCCTTATGGTTCGATTGATGAAATCAGATATTTCTGTAGAAAAAATTCCAGAAATGCTTTCCGGTTTTGAGAAAATCGATGCCTATCCACTTAAAAAGTTTTTAGGCCCTGATTATCACGGTATAGGCTATTCAATTCTTGTGTTCATTTTTAACCGTAAGCCTTTGATCAATCCTTTTATAAAGTTTTTCAGAACTTTTTATAATTTAGCTAAATGAATATACTGATATCTTCCGCCGGAAGAAGAGTTTCGTTAGTTCGAGCCTTTCAAAAAGAACTAAAAAAAATATTTCCACAAGCTAAAGTTTTCGCATCGGATGCCAATCCAATATTATCGGCTGCTTGCCAAGTAGCAGACGGACATTTTAAGGTACCTCTGCAAAGTGATCCTACGTACTTCGATGTCTTGATTAAAAACTGTATCGCGCATGATATTAAACTAATGGTTCCAACCATTGATGCAGAGCTATTACCCTTGGCCAAAAACAAAAAGCGCCTTTTAGAACTTGGTATTATGCCAGTGATTTCTACCGAAGACTTTGTCGGAAAATGTCGCGACAAACGCGAAATTCATACTTTCCTAGAGGCAAAAGAAGTAGCCGTGGCAGAGGAATACAGCAAAAGCGACTATAAGTTACCCATGTTCATTAAACCAACCGATGGTAGTCGAAGTATTGATACCTATTTAATACGTAATGAAGATGATCTTATTCCGTATCATTTCGAAAATGAAAAACTGATGTTTTTAGAATATATCGATCACGACTTACACGAGGAATTTACCTGTGATTTGTATTATGACAAAGAGAACAAGTTAAAATGTGTGGTACCGCGTAAGCGTATTGAGGTTCGAGATGGAGAGGTGTATAAGGCACTTACGGTAAAAAATCATTTGGTAGACTACATTAAAACCCACTTGGGCCAGATAGCAGGCGCTGTAGGCTGTTTAACAGCCCAGTTTTTTGTTCATAAAACGAAATCCAACGTTTATGCCATTGAGATTAACCCCAGATTCGGGGGCGGGTATCCCCTATCGTATTTGGCTGGAGCGAATTTTCCAAAATGGATACTTACCGAGTACTTTTCTGATGAAAAGATTGCCAACAATTTCGATTGTTGGGAAGACGAGCTACTGATGATTAGGTATGACGACGAAATATTAGTGCATGGATATAAAGGTTAATCAAGACACCGTCATCGTTTTTGACCTTGATGATACGTTGTACAACGAAATGGCGTATTTAAAGTCAGCGTATATTAATATTGCCAAAGAATTATCGCCAACGAATTGGCAGGGCCTCTTCGCTCGAATGTATTCCCTTTTTCGCTCAAAGCAAGATGTATTTGAATTTTTGGCTACGCAGTTTGATGTTCAAAAATCTGACCTATTGCAAACCTATAGAACCCATAAGCCATCGCTGCAATTGTTCGAGGGAGCCATGGAGGTTATTCAGCGTATAAAAGAAAAAGGAGGCAAAATAGGTATCATTACCGATGGTAGAACAACTACACAAACCGTAAAACTCACGGCCTTGGGAATTTATGAAATGGTAGATAAAATTGTTATTTCCGAAGAAGTTGGTTCTGAAAAACCAGACGAGCAAAACTATCGTATCATTGAAAATGCTTTTCCCAATTGCAATTATTTATATATGGCCGACAACTTGCGTAAAGATTTTATCAGTCCGAATAAGTTAGGCTGGAATACACTAGGACTAGTTGATAACGGACTAAATATGCATTTCGATGGGCACTTGTATTTTGAGGATAGTCACCGCCCACAAAACTTTGTCACCTCTTTTTTCGAAATAAACATTGTTTAAACTAAATCAGCTTGACTGCAATTAAGTAGCTAACACAACGTTTTGTATTTTTGAAATAAGGAAGAAATATCTATCTAAAGTACTAGCACTAGTCAACTAAACTACATTCTAAAGAATGGCCCAAAACGGTGATTTTAAAATATTTTGCATCGGTTCGAATTTAGAATCCTATGAATCCTTGAAATTTTTGGTGGAGAAGAAATGCAAAATTCATACTTTAATTACGCTTCCAAGCTCTTTAAGTGAAGGTGTTTCAGATTATATAGACCTTCATGATTTTTGTATACAAAACGGCATAAACGTTATCGATACAAGAAACGTGAATTCTAAGGAAACGGTGGAAGCCATAAATAGGTTAAAGCCCGACTACCTATTTACATTGGGTTGGAGTCAAATTTTCAAAGAAGAGTTTATTGCTAGCTTCTCGAAATTCGTCGTAGGAACACACCCATCCAAATTACCGCATGGTCGGGGTAGAGCTCCACTTCCTTGGACAGTTCTAGAAGGTCTGGATAATTCCGCTGTAAGTTTTTTTAAAATTGATACAGGAGTCGATACGGGTAAGCTGATTTTTCAAAGAGAGTTTGAAATACCCAAAGGCACCTATGTAAAAGACCTTTACGATATGGTGGCCAAAGAACTTGGACTAGGGTTTTACGAAATTTATAAATTAATCGAAAATGGGGAAACAATTCACCTTTCAGATCAGGGTAATACTGGAGTTACGGTCAGGGGAAAGAGAACGCCAGAGGATGGTTTAATCGAGTTTGATCAAGATATCAGTTCTGTCGAGAAGTTGATTAGGGCCGTATCGGAACCCTATCCCGGGGCATATTTTTATTATAAGGATCAAAAAATCATTATTTGGGAAGTGGATTTTGACCTTGAAAAAATATATTCGGGAACAAAAAGACAGATCTTGAAAAAGGGTGAAAATAAGATTTTGGTCCAATTTGCAAATGGTACGCTTTGGTTAAAGCGACCCACGCAGGTAGATGGCCGTGCGGTAGATCTCAAATTTTTTAAAATTGGAGATAAACTAGGGTACAACGTTCAGGATGAGATTTTTAAACTAAAAACACAAAAAAATAATGATTGAATTGTTCAATAAAGTACTTGTAATAGCTGCCCATCCTGACGATGAGATTCTCGGTGTGGGTGGTACAATGTCGCTCTTGTCTAAGATGGGCAAACAAGTCGACGTTTTGATTTTTACAGATGGCAGCAGTACACAATACTTTAACAATGAGGCAATTTTGGAAGACAAATTTCACGAAGCGAAAGAAGCCAACGACATCGTTGGATCAACTGTTCTTCCACGTGCTGATTTTCCTGATATGCGATTAGATACGATTGCCCATGTCGATAAGAATATAGCCTTAGGTAAGATAATTACTGCTGGAGCGTACGATACCATCTTTGTTCAAGATCGCACCGATATAAATAAAGATCATAACGAGCTCTATGAAAGTACCATGGTAGCTTGCAGGCCCTTTCCAGGACAAAAAGTAAAACACTTGTTATCTTATTATGTGAACTCTTCGACAGAATGGGGAAATCTACTTAAGAAGAAACCTTTTGATCCTAACGTTTTTGTCGATATCTCTAAGTCTATTGATGATAAGTTAAGTGCGATGACAAAATATACTACTGAGCTAAGAGACTACCCTCACCCAAGAAGTACCGAAGCCATTCGAAATTCAGCAAAATACTTTGGAAATATGGTCGGCACAGAATTCGCTGAGCCCTTTCATTTGGTATATACCCGCTAATTTAAAGTGAATATTGCAACTACTTTTCGTTACTTTTTAAGTGTAGATTGCCAAATTTAAAACAGAGTTATCAACAATTTTCCATTTTTTTTATGGAAAAAAGTTGTGCAGCAATAATCTGTATTGTACATTTGGTCGTATATAAAGTGTAATTCATCGATAGTTTTGACCAAACCGATAGTATTAACTTTTAAACGCCCCGAAGTTTTGAACACCTATAAGCCCTCAATTCTAAAAGATTTTATTGACAAGTTAAGAGAGAAAGCAATTATTTGGATGTACAATCGTTCACCAATTTTGTTTACGTTGTTTGTTTGACAACCTTTTGCCTACCTTTGCACGTAAAATAATTACCCCCCTCCTTTGAAAACTTTACTTCAAAAGATTGCTAATGAATCTTCATGTAAGGTAATTTTTATAGATTTTTTCGACACTTTAGTTCACAGAATAGTTCACCCTCATTATGCAATTAAACTGTGGGGTAAGTTTCTAATTCGCGAACTAGGCCTTTTTATCACTGCAGATGAACTCTTTGCCATACGCATTGACGCCCTATCGTATCTATCGGAGAAGTATGACACCAGAACATTGGAAGTATCCTATGAAGATCTTTTAAACGAAGTCTACAGCCGTCTTGTAAATTCAGAGTCCTTACCCAACATTTCCTTTGACTATTTTAGGAAAATATTCATGCAAGCCGATTTTGTTTCAGAGGTTTCGGTACAATTTAAAAACGAGGCAATCGTAGATACCATTAAAATGTTTAAAAGCAAGGGGTATCGTATTTACTTGATCACCGATTTTTTTCTTTCCAAGGAAATTATTCAAAAAATACTACAGCATCATGGTATGTCATCGACCTTTGATGATGTTTTCGTATCATGCGATCTTGCCAAAAGCAAGGCGAGCGGTTCTATATATCCATATGTTCTAGAAACCACAAATTCGGTTCCGACTGAAACCATAATGGTGGGAGATAATAAAAGGAGTGATATTATCAACGCAGAGAAACACCAAATCCAAAGCATTCATACTAAGAATTTAAAATACCATTTTCGAAACAAGAGAAATTTAATGGGTAATGATGAGCATAGTTTTGAAGCAGTATGTACCGTACTTGAGCGAAGATGCGCAAAAAGTAAATACCCGTTTAGTGAATATATCATCCATTTTTATTTTTTTACCGAGCGATTGTACAAAAAAGCGAGGAGGGATGGGGTGAAAGATTTATTCTTTCTGGCACGCGAAGGTTTGTATTTGAAAAAGTTATTTGATTTTTATCAAGAGTTAAATCAGTTTAACACCAAAAACAAAATACAAACTCATTATCTAAAAGCTTCACGACAATCTGCCCAGCAAATAGCGCTTAGGCCACTTGAAGAAGAGGATTTCTCCAATCTTGGAGGTATGTACAATCAGATGTCGGTTGACCAGTTGCTCACATGGTTTTTCTTTCCTGAAGAAGTAAAAGACCAGCTTATTTCGCAGTTAGGGGTAGCAGCTGATCAAACCTATCCAAATTTGTTTACTTCCGAAATGATGTCTGATTTGCGAAGAAATGAGATTTTCGTTCAACAGTATGAAAAGAATAGAATTTGCCAAAAAGAAGCATTCCTGAAATATTTGGGGTCATTTGGAACTGATATTGAACAAGATGGCATCGCTTTAGTCGATGTAGGTTGGGGAGGTACTATGCAAGAATGTATTCATAAGTTTCTTAAAAAAGAGGTGCCTGTTACGGGTTACTATATAGGTTTAAAAGCTATCTACAATATTGAGCCCGACACCAAACGATTTGGATTGAACTTCTCTCTTTACCCTAGTCATGGGGTGTCATATGACATTTTAAAGGCAAATGGTCAGCTGTACGAACAACTTTTGGGCGCCCCTCATGGTAGTACTTTGGGTTACCAATTGCGACAGGGTCAGCCAGAAACCATTGAGTTTCATGAAGAAAGCGAAAAGTATGTTTTCGAGAACTATATAAAGGAGGTGCAAGACTATATGTATGTCGAGTTTGAAAAGCTTTTTTTGAGCTTGAGATCCGTCAATTATTCTCAAGATCTAGTTCAAGAATACATGACTGGTATGGCTTTGAGAACCGGAATACTAACGAATAAGAAACGCATACGATTCATCAACAATATTTCGAAAGGCTTTTATCAAAACGTTGGAGAAAACAAAGTAGGATTGAACTACAGCCCAAAGCAGCTGTTAGTTTCAAAACGTTCAGTAATCTACAAATTCCTGCGATCTCCAGAAAAGGTGTTCCGATATTTGGTTAAGGTTAAACCCTTTTTATATGCCAAAGGACTTTATTGGTGTTCATGGCCAGTAAACTTGGCGTATTTCTACATGAAATTCAACTTTTGGGTTAAAAAAACATGGTTTCCAAAAAAGCTTTTAAGATCGTAGTAAAAACATAGTATTGACCGCAGTTCAACCTTAATCAATACTTCATAATTATGAATTCTGAACGCCTATTTAATTGGTGCTTTTCTTCAGGGCAATAGGTGTGATCATCACATTCATTTAATAGTTTCTCCTCACCGTAAGCCTCTGCAGCCAAACGGTTAGACGCTATGCCCAACTGCATTAGAAAATCTACCGTGCGATTTACCCGTCGCTGTGACAACCACTTATTGTAATTTGAACGTCCTCTTGAATCTGTATGGGAAACCACTCTGAGCTCTAGATTCGGATTCTCCTTTAGCAGATCAGCCAACTTGGTTAAGACAGTCTTCGATGCATTAGTCAAGTATGAAGAATTTAAATCAAAATAAACGTATCCTAACCTATCTATTTCATCTTCTAATCTTTGTCTACGACTTTTCTCTGCATCAACCTCAGCTTGTTCAATTGCCGCCAATCTTGCTTTTTCTTTTTCCTGAGCTAAGCGTTCAGCCAGAGCTGACGCTTCCGCTGCTTCTCTTGCGGCATTGATAGAATCGTTTACACGCTGTTTTTCCTTTTGTAAAGCTTCTAACAACGCTAATTTTTCCCTGCCCTTCTTTGAAAGGCCTTTTTCAATCCCAAACTGGTACACTATTCCTGCGGCATGTTGTATGTGGTTGGTACCAACATCGCCCGTTCGCCATTTTCCCGAAGTATTGAAATCAAGTCCAAGCCGATCAGAGAACCAAGTTCTAAAGCCAACTATGGCATTATACGTACTTCTAGGCTCGTTATTTGCGTCAGTATATCCTAAACCTACTCCCACATAAGGATCAAACCAAGCTGTTTGTCCTATCAATTTGTTCAAATCATAGCTTAAGCGTGCATCAATAGCTAAATACGTCTTATCGCTATCATTAACAACCTTATCGATAATTTTTCCTGCCTTGTACTTATTGTAGGTTCCAATGGCCTCAATTCCTACACCTGACTTAAAATATCTTCCTATACTAAGTCTATTTGGGTAAGGGAGGGCATTCCATTGTGTATCAATTGCCAAAAGATCATCAAATACATCTCCAGAATCATCCACGAAGTTATATCCGAGACCGAAAATCCAAGAACTTTGAACAACACTGTCCTTTTTGGTGAGTTGAATATCCTCGCTTTGGCCGAAATTCGAGTTGGAAGTAAAAAAAGCCAAAACCGTAAGCAGTAGGGCAAAATTTTTCATAGTTGTAAAATTTGGGATTATTTACAACAGCAAAGGTATTCGCACGCCTGTTCAACTCCAATAAAGTACTTTGAACGGTTTGAAAACTCGATAGAAGGTAGTTATTATAGCTTTCTATAGCTATTTTATGCCTTTTTCAACTAGTATCTCCTTTTGGGTCAAAGGCATCTTATAGACACAGAATGGATTGCGTACTACGGCCGTGGTGACATCACCGGGTACCTTGTTAATTTTATAATCTAAAAGAACTTGGGTACTTGTCTCTTTATTAAAACTAAGTATGGGTATTCCACTATGATTTTGTTCTCCACTGCATTGAACAATTACTATTTCGGTAGAAAAATTAATATCGGGTACTGGAAGACCGGGTTTTCTAGTCTTATTTATTTTAGAATAAAAACTTTTCAACCTTTTCATATCTCTAATTATCATAGTTTCTTCCACATCAAAGCTGCCGTATTCATCTTGTAAAAGCAAGACCAAAGGTGCGTCTGAACTCAATTGATTATCGGCGTTTTTTACACCCACCTTCTTTTGACCATTACAGGATAGCAAAAGTAATACTATGCCAATTAGATAATTTTTCACTTAACTGTAGCTTTTATCGAACCTACTTTTGTACGCTTTTTCATAAACCTCTTCGTATAGCGGAAGGATATTGAGAATATCGAATTTTTCCGCAGACTTTGCCGCATTCATTTTAAAAGTATTCAAAACTTCATCATCGCTTAAAATCTTAAGCGCATTCCGTGACATTTCTTCCACATCGCCTACCTCGCTTAGAAATCCGGTTAGGCCTTGCTCATTAACTTCAGGAATGCCCCCCGCATTACTCGATATTACGGGTACCTTGTTAATCATTGCCTCCAAGGCTGCCAAACCAAAACTCTCGGTTTCTGATGGCAGTAGAAACAGATCGGTGAAACATAAGATCCTATCAATTTCATTACTGTTCCCAAGAAAAATGACTTTGTCAGAAATGCCTAGTTTATCGCATAGGCGTTCAGCACCTTCTTTTTCTGGCCCCTCACCGACCATAACCAATTTTGCAGGAATCTTTTCCTGCACTCTATGAAAAATATGAATTACATCGGGTATACGCTTTACCTTTCTGAAATTACTGATATGGGTTAAAATTCTTTCGTGGTCGTCCGCCATCAGCGATCGTTGGCAATCTGTAAACGAATTGCTATACTTAGTTCTATCGATAAAGTTGGGGATTACCTCAATTTCTGCCTTAATATCAAACAATTCTAAAGTTCGTGATTTTAAATTTTCTGAAACAGAGGTAACCACATCAGAATTGTTAATACTGAAAGTTACTGCAGGCTTGTAAAAAGGATGTTTCCCTACCAAAGTAATGTCAGTGCCGTGTAAGGTGGTAATCATTGGAATATTAATATTTTCCTCTGCCAACATTTGCTTGGCCATGTAGCCTGCGTAGGCATGTGGTATGGCATAGTGAACATGCAACAACTCAATACCATGTAACTTAATGGTATCTACCAATTTGCTCGACAAGGCCAACTCATAAGGCTGATACTTAAACAACGGATATTCGGGCACATGTACTTCGTGGAAATGTATCCGGTTATTCAAAAGCCCCAAACGAACTGGTTGTCGATAGGTTACAAAATGAACTTCATGTCCTCTATTGGCTAGTGCAATTCCTAATTCAGTGGCGACTACACCACTACCACCCCAAGTGGGGTAACATACGATAGCTATCTTCATTACCCAAATTTAGTGAAAACAAGATTTAAGTCGCCCTTAAAGCGCTTTATTTACATTTATTTTAAGAGAGTTAACTATTCTGTTAGGGCATCATAAATAGCTTTCTGAATTCTGGTACGCAATCCAGATTTTACCAGCAAAGTGTTTGTAGCCGAGGGGTATGTTCTATTTGACAGAAAAACATATACAATTTCCTTTTCAGGGTCAGCCCAAGTATACGTACCTGTAAAACCACTATGCCCAAAGCTTTTTCTTGAAACGCAGCCACAAGTAGGTCCTTTATCACGCAATTGTGGTTTATCAAAACCAACCCCTCTTCTCACTTTTTTGTTACAAAAGTAGCAGGTATTAAATTTTTTAATAGTTCTGCCGTCAAGAAATCGAACGCCACCGTAAACACCATTTTGCAAATACATTTGCATAATTTTCGCCACATCGTTGGCATTGCTAAAGAGGCCTGCATGACCCCCAACCCCACCTTGCATTGCAGCGCCCATATCGTGAACATACCCTTGTACGGTTTGATAGCGGTAGTAATTATCTTCCTCAGAAGGTACAATGCGCTGCTTTGGAAATTTTTCCAATGGATTGTAGCTGGTGCTACTAGCACCCAGTGGTTTGTACAAAAACTCATCTACTAATTTGTCTAGACCCCGCTTATTGGTATCTTCTATGTACTTCTTCATTACATAATAAGCCACGTCACTATAGCGGTATCTATTTGACTTTAAGTCTTGCCTTCCGATACGATCGTAAATAGAATCTTTATAGGCATCGGTTAGATAAAGATTATCGGCAACCCGTATCGAAAAACCATCCAAAGGCTTATTTCTATAAAATTCCGAGGAAGGTTTTCGTTTTTTGTCTAGGGTAGAAACGTAAAAGGCGATCCATGCTGGTAGCCTACCATAGTGCGATAAGGCCTTAAGCACCGTTACGTTTTTTAATTCTGTATCTGCATATTCTGGAACCAAATCAGAAAAAGTATTGTTCAGTCCTAGTTTTCCTTCTTCCTCCATCTTCATCACCATAGGTAAAGTACCCAGTATTTTGGATATCGAAGCCAAATCATAGATGTGGTTTGGAGTGATTTTTTCTTGTGACTTATACGTGGGTTTCCCAAAGCCCTTGTTATAAATCACCTTTCCCTTACGAGCAATCAATACCTGTGCACCCGGATACATTAAGGAATCAAGGCCATCTTGAACCAGTTTATCAACTTCAGCTAGCTTTGAGACATCAAAACCTACACGCTCGGGAAAACTATATCCCAGACGAGAGAGCGACTTCAACTGCACAGTTGAATTTACTGCAAACTCACTATGTGCGGATACGGGCAAAACGCCTTTGGCAGGTATGGCACCAAAAATTAGCTGTGCAGTCTTTTCTTGGGCGAGCTTGCTATTTTGATAGGCAAGCACGACTCCATCAATATTTTTAAACGAGCTTACGCCCAACAAAGCATAGGGTTTAGCAAAAACCGAAAAAATTACATTCGAACTACGTGCCTCGGCAATTTCTTGTAACCAAATTTTCTCTTTCTGGCTTAAATTATAGGGTTTCCAAGGACTTTCATCACTTTTATGCAGGCCGATTATAACGAGATTATAATCCTCCAACTTCTTCTTTAAAGTAGTAATGTCCTTACCATTAACCTGTGTAACCGAAGCATATTTATTGAGTTCACTTAAAAACGGTGCGCTGTTGGTATCGCCAAATTTCACATAGGCGATTTTCTTATTTTCCAGCTTTTTTATGCCCATTAAATAATAGGCGTTTTTAACTACGGTAATTGCATTTTCAATAGCTTCCTCATAAACCAAATCATCAGCACGAGAATTTAAATCTTCATAGAGGTTTTTTATCGGTATTGGACGGTATTTATGTAGTCCGACCTTATACTTGGCCATTAATATTTTCTTTACAGAGCTAGCCAAACGTTGCTCTGTTATTTTACCTTTTTTATAGGCTTTTGCTAACTTTTCTTTGGCCTGGGCCACCTCGGTAGGCATCAACAGCATATCATTTCCCGCTAAAAAGGCTTTTACTTCAACGTCGCCGTTTTTTCCGGTGTCAGCAACACCACGCATATTCAGGGCATCGGTAAAAACCAATCCTTTAAAACCCATTCTTTCTTTCAGAATTCCTGAAATAATCTGTTCAGAAAGAGATGACGGCAATCCGTCTTTAAGTTCTAAGGCAGGTACTTCTAAGTGTGCTATCATAACACTGCTGACACCCGCATCAATTAATTTTTTGTACGGATACAATTCAATACTGTCTAATCGTGCTTTTGAAAAATCAATGATAGGCAACGCTTTGTGGGAGTCTGTGGCGGTATCACCATGTCCTGGAAAGTGTTTACCACTTGATAGAACCCCTGCACTTTCCAGACCTTTTACAAAGGCCACTCCTTTCTCGGTAACATTCTCACGATCCTCACCAAAAGATCGGCTTCCAATTATCGGATTCTTTGGATTAATATTGATATCGACGTCAGGAGCAAAATTAATATGCACTCCCAATCGCTTGGCATGCTTACCAATTTGTTTTCCTACTTTCTCCACAATGCTGTTATCGGAAATAGCTCCCAAAGTCATATTGTACGGAAAAGCATAGGTAGAATCTAATCGCATGGAAAGTCCCCATTCGGCATCCATACCAATCAATAATGGCACTTTTGATGCCTTTTGATAGGCGTTAGTCAATTTGGCTTGCCGTACCGGACCTCCGGTAGAAAATATGACTCCGCCGATATGTTCTGATGTAATAAGTGCAGCAATCTTATCGGTCGCGGCTTTGTTTTGATCGGAAGCGACACTAACCATAAAAAGTTGACCTAGCCTTTCTTCCAAAGACATTGCATTGTATTTGGAATCTACCCATCGCTGCTGAGCAATACTATCGCGAACCACCAACGGATTGCGCTGGGCATTTGCACAGACAACTGTCAGTAAAAACAAGGGGAGAACTCTTAAAATACGCATATTCGATCGGTCTATCAAAATAACTGAAAACACTACTAATTATTGCATTTCATCGAACTAATCATACACTTCGTCTACGGTATGATCACAATGATACAAAGCTACTTTCAAAACCCGTACCACAATGAATTGCTACATAAAACGGCTATGCCAACTTTCAGAAGCAGGAACTTCCCAATTTTCAAGGTATTCACCCTTTGTGGCAACTAAATTGTTGAATACGATCGTTTTGGCAGAAACCGCTTTTTGTTTGGCCATTTTTTTGAAATCCAAGAGAGGTTTATAGGCAACAAACTCACCTTGTTTGTAAGACACATTCATTTTATCTAACAATTCAACTTGGTATTTCTTTTCCAACTGCTGAATAAAATGAACCGATGCGTCAATACTACAACCAGAGGCCGAAGTGTGTGACTGATCAAGGCCTAAAATAATAAAACGATTATATCGAATTTCGATACCGGCCTTCAAATCTTGACCGTGGGCTGTCCATTCGGTAATAAAAGCGTCAAGCTCTTCTTTAAGTTCAGCCAATTCTTCTGAACTAAAACTGCGACTTGCCTGATATATCCATACCCTCGAAGTATCGGGAAGGGATTCAAATTCTACTAACATTTCCTATTGTATTATTTACAAATCTTCAGCTTTGGCGATAAGTTCTGCAATATCCATCACAGCTACAGAAGATTCCTTTTCCTTGTTCTTTACCCCGTCGGTCATCATCGTATTGCAAAACGGGCAGCCCGCAGCAATAATTTCAGGTTGCGTTTCAAGTGCCTGTTCGGTTCTTTCAATGTTGATGTCCTTGTCTCCTTGCTCAGGTTCTTTAAACATTTGTGCCCCACCAGCTCCGCAACATAGTCCTCTTGATTTACAACTTTTCATTTCGACCAGTTCCGCATCCAATTTCTGAATCAGTTCTCTAGGAGCCTCATATACGCCATTTGCCCTTCCTAAATAACATGGATCATGAAAAGTGATACGTTTGCCTTTGTATTGACCACCTTCCATGGTAATTCTTCCATCAGAGAGCAATTGCTTCAAAAATTGCGTATGATGCACGACTTCGTAGTTTCCGCCCAAACCAGGATATTCATTTTTCAAGGTATTAAAGCAATGCGGACAGGCTGTAACTACCTTTTTTATTTCATAAGCATTCATCACCTCAATATTGGTCACAGCCTGCATTTGGAATAAAAACTCGTTCCCTGCTCGCTTGGCCGGATCTCCTGAACAACTTTCCTCAGTGCCTAAAACTGCAAAAGAAACATTAGCCTTGTTTAAAATCTTTACAAACGCCTTTGTGATTTTTTTTGCCCTATCATCAAAACTACCCGCACAACCTACCCAAAACAAAACCTCTGGTTGCTGGCCTGCTGCAAATAGCTCAGCCATAGTTGGAACTTTCAATGTCTCACTCTCCATATACTTGTTATTATCTTATGATTCTTCCACCCAATTCAGACGATCCATCTGATTAAAGGGCCAGGGGGCTCCATTATTTTCAATATTGCCCATCATATTGTTCAAATCCGCTGGGGCAGCAGATTGTTCCATTACCAAATACTGACGCATGTCTATAATAATAGATAGTGGATCGATACTTACAGGACATGCTTGTACGCAGGCGTTACATGATGTACACGCCCATAACTCTTCATGAGATATATAATCTCCCAAAAGTTGCTTACCGTCGTCTACAAAATCTCCTTTATTCGCATCAATGTTCTTTCCTACCTCTTCCAAGCGATCACGTGTATCCATCATGATTTTTCTTGGGGAAAGTTTTTTTCCGGTTTGATTGGCTGGGCACTCGCTAGTACAACGGCCACATTCCGTACAGGTATAAGCATTTAACAATTGTACCCAATTTAGGTCAGTAACATCAGATGCTCCGAATTTTTCCGGCTCCGGTGTATCTTCAGCTGGAGCTGCATACGGGTCGGCTGAAGGATCCATCATCAGTTTTACTTCTTGGGTAACTGCAGCATTATTTTTGAACTGCCCCTGTGGAATAAGCTTTCCATAGAACGTATTTGGGAACGCTAACAAAATGTGCAGATGTTTTGAATAATACAGGTAGTTCAGAAATATTAAAATCCCGACAATGTGTAACCACCAAGTACTTCTTTCAACCAAAAGAAGGCTATTATCAGATAGGCCACTAAACCAAGGAGCAATAAATTGGCTTACAATATTACCGGAACCCAAATCTTGAAAGCCGCTATCTGTGGCGTTCATTACAAGAAATAAACACATTAGCACAACCTCAAAATACAGAATAATATTTCCATCGTTCTTTGGCCATCCGGTCATTTCTTTACTTAGAAAACGCTTTAGTTTAATAACATTTCTACGTAACCAAAAAATGAATACTGCGATTAATACTAATACCGCCAAAATTTCAAAGGAACCAATTAAAACCCCATATACTGATTCACTCAAGACTTGTAATCCAATTCGGTGCGTTCCAAGGAGTCCATCGATTATAATCTCAAGTACTTCCATGTTAATGATAATAAACCCTAGATAAACAACGATGTGCAATAAACCCGCAATAGGCCGCACTACCATTTTGGTCTGCCCTAGCGCAATTTTGGCCATATTCCTCCACCGTTGTGGCGTATTGTCAGAAACATCCACATCCTTTCCAAGATTAATGTTTCTTCGAAGTCGACCAACATTTTTTGCAAAGAAACCAAGGCCAGCGACAAGTATTATTGCAAATAAGATATTAGGAAGGTACTCCATATATTAATTTTCTGTTTTTTCCGCAGGATCCTCTTCAGGAACCGCATAATCCTTCTGCTTTTTACCAAAAACGGAGACATTAACATAACGCTTCGGATTCAATCTAAAATCTTGGAGTAACAGGTCAAGTTCGCGTGAAGCGTTGTTTAGATTGGTATACAACTCCTCGTCTTTTACCAATTTGCCAAGTGTTCCGTCGCCCTGTTCTATTCGGGCCATCAAGGTATTCAAATTAGCCACAGTGCCCTCAAGACTCGCTAAAGTACGTCCTAAGCCAGCACTATTTAGAGAATCGGAAAGCTTTGCGAAATTCGAAGTTAGTTCTTCAAAATTAGTTAGCGATTTGTCTAGTTTACTTTCGTTGTTCTTTAACAATCTATTTAAGGTGCCTCCGGCTCCTTTTAAATCGGTCATTAAAGCACTTAAATCAGCTATGGCCTGTCGTAAGTCTCTTTTAGCCCGGGTGTCTAAAACCGCATTTACATTTAACATTACAGAATCAGCATCCGTCAAGGCGGATTCAAATTTTTCCAAAATTGGAGATAGTTTTTTGTCCGCCACCTCGCTTAAACTGGCTTTTGTCATAGTTTCCAAAAAGTCGCCATTCACAACCGGATCGCCTTCAAAAACCGGATTTATTCGTAATCCTTTTCCTCCAATCAATCCGGTGTCATACAATTCGACCTTACTGTTTTTTGTAAACATCAAGTCTCTGTTTACGGAAAAAGTCACTAATAAGTTTCCGGAAGTATCTTTGAATTTTACACTGTTTACCGTGCCCACATTTTTGCCATTAATTGAAACAGCAGTACCTGGCTGCAAACCTCCCACATCGGCATAAACAGCATTGAGCGTGAGGTTGTTGTCAAAAATTGAAGTTGATTTTAGAAAGCTGTAACCAAAGATGACACATAATATGCCCATTACAACGATAAGTCCTGTTTTAATTTCCCGGGATAATTTCAAAAGGATGGTTTTAGGATTCTAAACAAAATTAGAAATAAATATTCGGACACGGTTATTATTCTGAAACCATTTTAATAGCCTCTGGTGTAGGAATGCGAACACCATCTTTATAGGCAACAATATAGCTCGTCGGATACCCTTTTTGGTCTGCATTTTTCTTTAGAAGCTTGGCATCTTTATAAGAACTGGTGCTACCGTACATATATCGATACAAGTCTTTGTAGGGTTCTTTTGAAAGCTTATTGAGCCCATTGAATCTACTTGGGTCTAAAGGTAAATTCTTAGAACCTGCCATCAACTGCACCCTAAACTCAATAGTTACTGAGGGCTTGACTGGCTGTTCTATTTCTTTTGGTGGGGCAATAGTTTCTTTCTTTTCGACCACAGGAGGTTTGGGTTTTTCTACCGCTTGTTCAATATCTTTCTTGAGCCCGGGCGATGCTGTGCCACTTACTTCCTCCTTTTTCACCGTTGGTACGGCATCAGGAAGTTTCGATGCTTCCTGGGCTGTTTTAATGACTTCAGGGGTATTTTTTGCAACAGTGGGAATTTTGTCTGCTACAGCATTTTCTGTCTCTCCACTTGTATCGACTTTGTCTTCCACAGGATTTGCCGCTGGGTCTTTTGCAAATTCTTCCGCAGCATTTTTACTAATTGTTGCAGTACTTTCGGCTACACTTGGGGTATTGGCAACAACCTCTTTCTCAGGGTCTGGAGCTGGCATAATAACCTTTCTAGGGGCTTGACCTAAGCTAGATTGTACGCCGCCCTTATACGACAAAATGGCTTCTGCAATGGCGGTGCCCATCTCAGATTGACCCTTTTTTGAATTCAGGTATGCGCCTTCACTGTCATTCGTCAAAAATCCTGTTTCTACTAAGACACTTGGCATAAAGGTTTGGTGTAAAACAATAAAACCAGCCTGTTTTACCTCACGATTCTTACGTTTCAATTTTCCTGTAAAATTGTCTTGAATAGCTTTCGCCAGCGAAATACTTTGATCCAAGAACTCCTCTTGCATAATGGTAAGGCCAATTACTGATTCAGGTGAATTGATATCATAGTCGGCATAGCGCGTTTCATAGTTATCTTCTAAATAGATTACAGAGTTCTCTTTTTTGGCAATTTCAAAATTTTGCTTGTTGGCATGAAGTCCTAAAACAAAAGTTCCTGCACCATAAGCATCAGATGTGTGTGAATCGCAGTGCACCGATACAAAAAGGTCTGCATTTGCCTTATTGGCTATCTCACCCCGTACAAACAAATCAATAAAGGTGTCATCTTTTCTGGTATAGATAACTTTCATATTTGGATCTTGCTCCAAAATTGCCCCGACTTTCAATACGATATTAAGGGCAATATCCTTCTCTAAATACCCATTGCCTAAGTTTCCTGGGTCATGGCCCCCATGGCCCGCGTCTAGAACAACTATAAACTTGTCTTCATTATTTTCTTGGCCATTGTTTTTTACAAATGAAGTCAACAAGAGCGTCAAGAGCAAAATGGGAAGAACAAAAAAACGCTTTTTATTCATAGAATTAAGGTGTTTCGGTACTTTGAATATGGTTAAATTTATTGTAATACCCTATAACGGGAACAAAAAATATATGTAAGTTTGACCTCCTAAAGTAAAGCCAAACCTTTACAAAAATAGGATATATAGCCTTGCAATCAAATAAACATCATTTACTTTTCCTCCTCCTACTTTTGATTGGTACGCTTTCTGGGCTAGCTCAAGAAGACCAAATAATCGGTTTACCGATCAAAGTAGAGAAAGATACAATCATTGCCCCGCTTTATCCTGTAGCCGTTGAAAAAGACACTATTTTAAGCGACTCTACCCAGGTTGGTAGTAGCAATGGACAGTCTCCTCTCCTACTCGACAAAATTCAATATAAGGCAAAAGACTCGATTATCTTGAGCCAAAAAAATCAAAAAATATACCTCTACAACGAGGCGGAAATATACTATCAAGACACGGAGCTCAAAGCCGGAATCATTATTATGGACTATGTCAATAACGAAGTCTATGCCGGTAGAATGAAGGATTCTTTGGGCGTTTATTCACAACTCCCTTATTTCAAGCAAGGAGATCAAGTTGTGATACCTGACTCTATTCGTTTTAATTTCGATACCCAGAAGGCCTTGATATTCAATTCAAGAACAGAACAACAGGCAGCAGGCGGGCAGCTAGGTAGCGACGCCATGAAGGTGTATGCCGAAATCACTAAAAAAGAGAATGATTCGGTGTATTTTATGAGTGAAGCTCGAATCACCACTGCGGAAGATACGATCAACCCCGATTATTATATCCGGGTTAGAAAAGCCAAATTGGTTCCTGGTAAAAAGGTAATTGCTGGCTTGAGCAACTTATACATTGCCGATGTACCCACTCCTATTGGTTTACCCTTTGCCTATTTCCCACTGAGTGTCGGAAGAACTGCAGGCCTTTTAATGCCCTCCATAGGAAATGATCCTAACCGGGGTTATTTTTTACAGAATGGGGGTTATTACCTGCCTATTGGTGATAATTTGGATATTGAACTCACAGGCGATTTCTACACGAATGGAAGTTGGGGTATTCGATCGCGCTCGAACTACGTGAAGCGCTACAAGTATAGGGGTAACATTAATGTCACCTATCAAAATCTGGTTACCAGCCAAAAAGGATTCAGCGATTTCAGCCGCAGTTCAAATTACAACATTCAAATATCGCATTCTCAAGATACTAAGGCGAGTCCGAATTCTCGATTTTCGGCCTCGGTCAATTTAGGTAGTAGTCAGTTCTTTCAAAATTCCTTAGGTAGGGTAAGTAGCGCAAATTTACTGAGCAATAACTTGTCTTCCTCTATTTCCTACTCCAAGACGCTTCCGGCCTACCCATCTATTAATATGAGTTTAACGGCCACACATAGTCAGAATACCTCTCCCGGATCTACTGATGACGGCAAGGATAATATTCAAATGACGCTTCCCACCTTTCAGGCCAGTATGGAGCGAATTTTTCCCTTTGTAAAAAGAGATGGAATTAAAAAAGGCGTTTTCCAAAACATCAATTTACAATACGATGTGAATGCCCGTTATTCATTGACAACTAATGATGACGACTTCTTAAAGGCCGCAATGTTCGATAATGGAAGATTTGGTGCTAGACACCGTATTCCAATAAGTACCAACTTCAAATTACTCAAGTATTTAAGTGTGAGTATGGGTGGTAATTATGAAGACGTATGGACCTTAGAAACGTTCAATCAAAGGTTTGTAGAAGCTGAAGATCCAACGCAACAGGGAACTGTTGTACGAGATAGCATACCAGGCTTTGACCGCTATAACACTTACAACCTAAACGCCAGTATTGGAACGACCATTTACGGAACTTTTCAATTTGGTGACGACAAAAAGATTCAAGCCATTCGCCATGTCATGCGACCTTCACTAAGCTATGGCTATGCGCCGTCTTTTGATCAATTTTATGATGAATATATTGGTGAAAACGGTGAGGTAGTACAGTTTAGTAGATTTGAAGGCACCTTGAACGGCGCACCCAGGTTGGGAAAGTCTAACAGTATCAGTTTTTCGTTAGCAAATACTTTGGAAGCTAAAGTACGTGATAAGGACTCCACGATTACGGAACCCAAGAAAGTGCCGATATTGAGTAATTTTAATATCTCTACAGGCTATAATCTTGAAGCAGATTCCCTGAAATTAAGTCCGTTGAGTGTAAACGGCGGTACCAATATTTTAGACAATAAGATGTCAATTAACTTTTCAGCGGGCTTAGACCCATATGCTATTGACAACACTGGTAGACGTATAAACACCTTCAATATAGATAATGGGGGTAGTTTGTTACGCTTGACAAGGGCGAATATTAACGTAGGCTATCGCATTGATAGTGAAATGTTTGGAAAAAAAGAGGAAGAAGAGGAATCGGAAGAGCAAGAAGAAGAAGAAGCTGGTCAATACGACTATTCAGCTCAAGATGAAATCAATAACCCATTTGAAAAGGTTGATGAATTTGGAAACCCAATTTATGATGAGGATACTCGAAAAGATCGGGATATTGAAAATCCTGTTTTTAGCACCAAAATACCCTGGGATTTTAATCTCGCCTATTCCGCTACCTATAACAATTCGGCTCGCCAGAATGAGTTCGGCAGCCATTCGCTAATGGTACGCGGAAATATTCAACTATCTCCTAGATGGAAAGTGGGTGGGTCTACCGGCTACGATTTCAAAGGCAAAGGATTTACGCTGACCCAGTTAAGGTTTGAAAGAAAGCTTGGTAGTTTTAATCTACGATTTAACTGGACACCTTTCGGACAGTATCGTCGTTGGGATTTCTTCATTGGAATAAGCTCTAGCATACTGAAAGATCTAAAATGGGAGAATCGCAGTCAGCCCCCAAGAATTAGATGATTTAGATTGTTTAATTTTTGGAACATTAAATGAAATGAATTTTCGCCAACATTTATCTCGAGTTAGACGAGTGGTGGAATTACTAATAAACCATTTTCTATGAAAAAAATAATTAACACTACAGACGCTCCTGCTCCTATCGGACCTTATAATCAAGCCGTTTTGAGCAATGACACACTTTATATTTCGGGGCAGATTCCTATGGATGCCGCCACTGGTGAAATACTATCGGGTGATATAAAAAGAGAAACAGAGCAATGCATGAAAAACCTCAAAGCAATACTTACCGAGGCTAAAATGTCCTTTGAGAATGTGGTAAAGTCTTCTATCTTCTTGGCGGATATGAACCAATTCACTCAAGTAAACGAAGTGTATGGAGCTTATTTTAATACCGAAACTGCTCCCGCTAGAGAAACTGTAGAAGTTGCGAATTTACCAAAGTTTGTGAACGTTGAAATTTCTATGATCGCGGTAAAATAGCATTCGGTTGGGTATTGGTACAAACAAATGTTCCAAAACTGAGTTGTTTCAAAAAACCAATAATTTTAAGATTAGTATTTGCGTTGGCTAGCTGAGCTATACTTTTAAATGGTTTCTCTGTGAAACTCTACCAAGCCTTCAATAGGTCGTTGTCGAATAACACCAACAATTAGGTCATTGCGTTTTAGCACACTTACGAGTTCGTCTTTCAGATAATGTGCAATACTACCAACAAAGTTGATCGGAACTTTGGTGGCTAGTTCGAACTGCATAATATAATTATTAACAAACTGCTGAAACCCCTTATCGATTACCCCTTTGCAATAAGGGTGTTCTTTATTTTCTACTAAAAATCGGGCAAAGGTAGCCAAGTAGGTATTCGGGTTGGGTTGCTTATACAGGTTTTCCTTAATTACATCGGCGTCCAAATCATATCCTTTGGCAAATTTCATTGCCAAATCTTGTGGCATTTTATGGAAGTAGTAATCTCGAATCAATTTTCGTCCAAAGAAATTACCGCTACCATCATCCATTGGAATATAACCTAAGGATGTAACTTTTTGGAATAGTTGATGCCCGTCATAATAACTGCAGTTAGATCCAGTGCCGAGAATGCACACAATACCTTGATGACCTATTTTTGTTGTCGAAAATATAGCCGCATAGGTATCTTCTTTGACCTCCGCTTTGGCATTCGGAAAGAAGTCAGAAAAAATATTCTTTAAAAAATTTTTCATTCGATCCGTTCCGCATCCTGCACCATAAAAATGAAGGCGTGTTACTTTTTCCTTATTTTTTGACAGTTCAAAATTGTTAGCCAATCGATCTTCGATCACCGCTTTGGTCAGAACTTCGGGGCTCAACCCCAACGTCTGAGTAAGAAACAATTGTTCTCCTTGTTCATCAAGAGCTATCCAATCTGCTTTGGTCGCGCCGCTATCAACAATTAATATCATACTGTCTTTTTTAAAAATAGTATCCTGAAAACAAGTGTATACGCACTAATCTTCAGGATATCATAATTTTTTTTTGATTTATAAACTCGCTACGTGTTGCGTAAGATCTACCATTTTATTGGAGAATCCAGCTTCATTATCGTACCAGCAAATTAATTTGAAGAACTTTGAATTCAACTCAATTCCTGCTCCAGCATCAAAAATGCTGGTTCTTGGGTCAGAAACAAAATCTTGAGAAACTAACTTTTCTTCGGTATAACCTAAGATTCCCTTTAAATTCCCTTCAGAAGCTGATTTAAAAGCACTTTTAATTTCTTCATAGGAAGTTTCTTTTTCAAGACGTACCGTTAAGTCGACAACAGAAACATCTGCTGTTGGCACCCTGAAGGCCATCCCTGTAAGCTTTCCTTTCAAAGCAGGTATCACCTTGGTAACAGCCACGGCAGCGCCAGTTGAAGCTGGAATGATATTCAGCATGGCACTTCTACCACCTCTCCAATCTTTCTTTGAAGGTCCGTCTACGGTCATTTGAGTAGCTGTAGTAGCGTGTACGGTTGTCATCAAAGCTTCCTCAATTCCGAAGGTATCATTTAATACTTTTGCCATAGGAGCCAAACAATTGGTAGTACAAGATGCATTGGAAACTATAGTATCAGAGGCTTTTACCTCACTGTGATTAACACCCATAACGAACATAGGAGCGTCTTTTGACGGAGCGGAAATAACCACTTTTTTAGCACCACCATCAATATGATATTGTGCTGTTTCTAACGTGGTGAAAATTCCCGTGCATTCAGCAACGATTTCTGCACCTACAGCATCCCAGGCTATATTCTTGGGATCTCTCTCTGCTGTTATGCGAACCGTTTTTCCGTTTACCACTAAATTGCCATCTTTTACCTCGACGGTTCCATCAAATTTACCATGAACCGAATCATATTTCAACAAGTACGCAAGGTGTTCAACATCTAAAAGATCATTGATTGCTACCACGTCTACATCACCTCTTTTTACGGTTGTTCTGAATACCAATCTACCTATTCTTCCAAATCCGTTAATTCCTATCTTTAAATTTGACATTTTCTTTGTTTTTAGTGTAATTAAGTTATGTTGTCATTATATCTGATACTCGAATGAGTTCGTTATCGATTTTTGTATGCCCCTTGATTGCTTTACTAATCGGGGTTAAGGTCAATTCATTATTTTGTATACCAACCATTAGATTGGTTTTACCTTCCAACAAGGTCTCTACCGCCTTTACGCCCATTCTACTGGCCAACACCCTATCATAACAAGAAGGAGCGCCCCCACGTTGCAAATGACCCAATACAGATACACGAACATCGTATACTGGTAGGTGCTTTTCTACGTACTCTTTAAGTTCGAAAACACTTTTTCCGGTTTTATCACCCTCGGCCACCACAACAATACTAGATGATTTGCCCGACTTTTTACTGCGTTTTAGAGATTCTATCAACCGCTCAAGCCCTAAATCTTCCTCAGGAATCAAAATTTCTTCTGCACCTGCCCCAACACCAACGTTGAGTGCAATATGGCCAACGTCTCTACCCATAACTTCCACAAAAAATAGACGGTTGTGAGAACTTGCTGTATCTCGAATCTTGTCGATTACCTCAACAACAGTATTACAGGCGGTATCAAAACCTAAGGTGTTCGATGTTCCGAAAATATCATTATCAATAGTACCTGGAATTCCTATCACCGGAAAGTTATATTCCTCATTGAAAATCATCGCACCGGTAAAACTCCCGTCGCCTCCAATAACCACAAACGCATCGATTCCTTCGGCTATTAACTGCCCATAGGCTTGTTTTCTTCCCGCTGCAGTTCGGAATTCTTGACATCTGGCAGACTTTAAAATTGTACCGCCCTTGTTGATAATATTATTGACGCTTCGGGCATCCATTGGATTAAAGTCGCCCTCGATCATACCTTGGTAGCCACGGTAAATACCAACACAGTCTATTTTCAAAAAGGCACATGTTCGAACCACGGCCCGAATGGCAGCGTTCATCCCCGGAGAATCACCTCCTGAAGTAAAAACACCTATCTTTTTTATCTCTGAAGCCATAAAAAAAATTAAGCCAACGAAAGTAGCAAACTTATTCGAATAAAAGAACTCTTAGCCCCCTTATTTACTTTGAATTAACCTACTAAAACGTTTTCGAATTGAATTTGTCGGGGGTGAGTTTCGAATACAACTTTTCGGGCGTTTTTTGTGCTAAAGCTAACGCCGATCTTTAGCCTTGGTGTAGAATCTAACCAGACTATCATTGCCCATAACAGATATAGGTTCAGTCTTTGCCTTTTCGGTTTCTTTCTTAGGCTTCTCTTTTTCTTTCTTAAATACCTTTCGCCAGAGTTCTTTAAAGTTATCGAAATCAACCTCGTAGGATAGTCCCACCCCCTGAGTCGAACCCAATTGGTCTGCTAAATACTCTAGAACTTCTCCTTGTCGGCTAAAAAACTTGGCGCTCAGGGTACCCTCGTCATTTAGTAGAAGTTGGACCTCTACATCTCCTGCAACAATAGTTTCACTGGTTCCTCCAACTGGCACTCCTACCTTGCCATTTATCAGAACCCGGTCGCTAAGCTGGGTAGATACGGTTACCCCTAACCGGCTGTTAGCCCCAATATCGGCTTCGGTATTTAATTGTTGACTTTGTTCATAATTGATACCCAATTTAAATTTGTCATCATTGGAACTCAACAACTGATTCAAATAACTTGAAACAGATTGCGCAATGTTTCCTGTTATGGCCTGTTCAGTTATACCGCTTTGATCACTCACAAATGAACCTTGAGCTAGCAGGAAAATCGCGTTGCGTTCCTCTACGGTCGGATCTTGAAGCCGATACTCCAATTCGGACTGGATAATAGAATTTGAACCTGGAAATTCAATGTTAAAACCAATATCGGGGCTTTCCAGTTCCCCGGTGAGTTTAATAACCACATCGGTCGAAATACCTCTTGAGTAAAACTGATTATCCAATAAGGGTGCTGGATTCGCACTCAAGTTGTAAACCGCTTCCATATCTAAAATGGCTGCCAACGGATCTTGCTCCCAATTTATGGTGCCACCAGGTTTTACATTAAACTTTTTATCAATGATACCTCCAAACTTATAGTTGTATTCTCCGGTCACCACCACAAAATCTCCAAACATATAAAACTTACCTCTGGTGTTGATTTGCATTAATATAATTCCTTCCCCTGTTCCTTTAAGCGTGCTTCCTGTTTTGGTATCGGTAACAATTGACACTTCCGCCTCGGGTGTTATGGCCAAATCAAATTCCAATTCTAATCCTTCAACATCGTCTAAAACCCGTTGTTCGTCAAATGTTATTCTGTTCTTTTTGTCAATAAAGTTAATAAAGGAATAGTCTCCTAAAGTTGCTACATCGCTTAGCGGAATGTTTATACTAGTTCCCGCAGCGGTCGTTCCATCAACTTTGATCGTCAAGGCCTTGGTTGGGCCGTAAATTCTTCCTGTACCATTTAAAAAGCCCTGACCGTAATACAACTCCTCTTCATCGTATGCCGTATTTAGAATGAGCAAACGGTCATCATTAGTATTTACATTTAAGTCAAGTAACCAATCTTTGAAGTAAGAATGCTTTATGGTACCATCTATAGTCGCCTTGGTATTTTCGTCGACATCGGTCAATGCGATTCGCTCAAAATCAAAGGTCTGATTTGTAAGTCGCACTCTAGAATTGGGTGCAAAAGCGTAATCTACGTTTAGATATGGTACAGCAATTCCCGCATTATTCAGGGTGAGCAATCCGTTTATTTCAGGATTATTGATATCACCGTTGATACGGACACTTCCGTTCAAATCACCACGAATATTGTCAATTACCCCTTCGCCCAATGGGCTGAATGGCTCCAAATCAAAATCACGAAAATTGGCCAATAGTTGGGTGGTGGGCATAGCTCCCTCGTTGTTAATATTTCCTACTATCCCTAATTTTTCTATACCATTATCTGTTATTTGTGTATTGACCACATAATCGGTGAGATCTTTATTACCAACAATTCCCATAGTTAAATCACCTAACCGTATTCCGTTTACCGAAAAATCATCGATTCCTAGATTTGATGACGGCAGATATATGCCATCTTTTTGAAAAATATTGAGTGTACCATTTACCTCTCCCTCGAGGTTTAAACTGTCAATTACGGGAGCAATTTTGTCTAACGAAACTATTTTAAACTGTAATTGCAAGTCTTTTGAAGTTGAATCGGCCAAGGTACCCCTAAGGCGAATTTGCTCTTGCTCTTCATTATTCATTACAATTTCCTGAATCGAAATACTATCCAAAGTTCTGTTAATAATAACCTTGTTCTTCGAATCACCATCTTTGTTCAAAACCCAGGTATTGCCTTTAAAGCTAACATCCGATGTTTTTAACCCAATAACAGATTTGTTTTCTTGATTGAATGTATGGTAAAAATTTAGGTTATAACTGTCATTATATTCACTACCACCCCTAAACTCTGCTCTAAAAAACAAAGTGTCTTTTAAGGTGGTATTGATTAAATTGAAGTCCTTGACATCATAATAGGCATTGGAAAGATCTCCAACAGAAACAAACGTATTAAATAACGGGTTTTTGTTATCGATTTTTATCTCGATTTTATCCGCTTGATTACCAAACGCTAAAATACTTGGGGATTTAAAATTGAGCTTAAAGTCGCCTTCATCAGCCACAATATTACCTTTGATAAAGGTATTTGGGTCAAACTTAACTTCCGGAAAAAATACATCGACAATCTTATTGTAAATCTTAAAATTGAAGGCTAACTCCTGTCCCTCAGAAATCTGAAAAGGGCGATAATTGGTATATACCGAACCAAGTGAGTTTTGCACAAGCCTACCCAGTTCTCTTACCTTGAATTTACCCTTCAGGTATCCGGTAATGATATCGGTCGAATTTATATCGATGGTACGCGTTGAATCGGCTTCAAAAGCTGAAGAAACTTTGAAATCTTCGAAGTAGTAGGTATCGTTCTTATTTTGAAAATTCGTTTTAGTAAACCTGATATCGCCGATAATATTGTCTAGGGTACTGCCTGTGATATCCATATTAACATTCCCCTTAAAAATAGAGACACTATCATTTATAAAGTTCAATGCTTTCAGATCAGCATAGTCTACATTTGCAATGAAATTGAAATTGTTATTTCCGGAACCAAATTCAGCCAATCCTTTAAAATTGAACTTCAAATTTTCATCATTAGCGACCAAAGTTCCATCAAAAAGCTGATCTTTTACGATTCCTGAAACTTTGATATTCTGATAGGTATAGCCGTTGAAATCAACCGAATACACCTGCCCGATTACTTCGGTATTCACATTTTCTTGTAAGAAGCCCTTGCCCTCAACATTGAAATCAAACGAGGTCTTTCCCAAACTTTCTCGGTCTGTAAAACGACTCAAATCGAAGTCAATAAGCGAAACAAACCCTTTGTACTCAGCCTCGTCTATATTGTCAATATTGGTAAGTTCTAAATCGGCATAACTGCTACCAACGGCCGTATTCAAATTGACTTTGGCGTTAATTGCCGTTTCTGAAATCACAGCATCACCTCGAACCGTAAACTGACCCAGCTTTTGAAAAGAGGTAGGTAGTGTTCCCAAAAAATTGGGCAGTAATGACCGAAGTTCATAGTAACTTGTCGTTACATTCTTCATTTCTGCGTCCATGACGAACGGCCGATCCTTGCTAAATAAATTTTTAAAATTGAAGTCTCCACGAATACCGGTATTGTCAGATTGCGCGAATAACTTTTCGGCGTTCAAATCGTTTAAAACGCCGTTAAGACTCGATGAAAAGGTCACTTTCTTTCCAGATCCAAATTGACTGTACAGTCTATTAATTTCATCGAAAGCCACAGTCGATTCGGTGAAATCGGCTTGTATATTCACCTTGTTCAGAAAGTCGGCAAAGTCTTTTCGCTCATAATTAAAAACAAGATTTCCTTTCAATTCAGAATCAGGAGTCGTAATACCTAATGAATCAAACCGCATTTGTTGCTTCGTATACTTAAAATCTGTCGAAAGTTTATCTACTTGAAGCCCACGATGGCTATTGAACGACATTGCTTTAATATCAGTGGTAACTTCAGGACCTAAAATCTGAAAATCTTCTGCTGAAATGTTCAAACTCTTAAAATTCAACATTTCAACAGTCTCACGATTTTCATCATGAAGTCTGAAAGTACTATTTGATACCGCTACACTCGAAGACGAAAAAAAGAAAGGCGGTGTTCCCGGTTTACGTGGTTTACCGTCATCGAGTTTGTCAATAAAGACTTCTAAATTGGTCGCTGTGGAGTCTTGATAGGTTTTTAGCTTAAAATCAAGCTCATCAATGTCAATATCGCCAAATTCAAGTTTTCCTTTGGCCAAATTGCGCACATTCAAGATGGAGGTAGTCAACTCGTTAATATAAAAAAGGGTATCTTTTTCGTAATCTTCAATATAAATTCCTTCCAAGGAAGTATCCCAGGAAATTAAAGAAATTTTTAACTTATCTATGTTGATATTTGTTCCAAATTCTTCATTAATTGAATCGGTAGCGTACTTGGCCAATCGAGTTTGAACAAAAGGTGTGGAAAGAATAATAGTCCCCAAAACACATATCAGTATCAATACCAATACAGTTCTCAGCAGTATTTTTCTCAATTTTTTGATAGGACTATTATGTTTTACCTTTGCTTTTGGTTATACCCCAATTTTTATTCCAAACCGTATGGAAAACGAAACAATTTATATTCTTGCTATAGAATCGTCTTGCGACGATACTTCCGCTGCGGTTTTATGTAATAAAAAAAAGTTGAGCAATGTTGTTGCAACACAGAAAATACATGAGGAATATGGGGGTGTTGTACCCGAACTTGCCTCAAGGGCTCACCAGCAAAATATCGTTCCGGTTGTACACCAAGCATTGTCTAAGGCAAATATCGATAAAAAACAGTTATCAGCCATAGCTTTTACACGGGGGCCTGGACTAATGGGTTCATTGTTAGTGGGCACCTCATTTGCCAAATCATTGGCAATGGGTTTGAACATCCCTCTTATTGAAGTCAATCATATGCAAGCACATATATTGGCACATTTTATTGAAGAAGATGGCATGAATGCGCCCAGCTTCCCTTTTTTAGCACTCACCATTAGTGGGGGGCATACACAAATTGTTTTGGTTCGCGATTATTTTGATATGGAAATTTTGGGTGAAACCTTAGATGATGCCGTAGGAGAAGCTTTTGACAAAAGCGCCAAAATTCTTGGCCTACCCTACCCTGGTGGTCCTTTGATTGACAAGTATGCACAACTGGGCAACCCGAAAGCCTTCTCCTTTACCAGACCTAGAGTTGAAGGACTGAATTTCAGTTTCAGTGGATTAAAAACGGGCATTTTGTATTTCCTTCAAAGAGAAACAAAAAAGGATGCAGCATTTATTGATAAAAATCGAAACGATATTTGTGCTTCTATTCAACATACTATCGTTGAGATTATGATCGACAAACTTAAAAAAGCAGTAACACAGACCGGTGTAAAACGAGTTGCTATTGGCGGTGGAGTTTCGGCCAATTCTGGTATACGTAAGGCATTGGAGGAAGCAAGGGAATCTTACGGATGGTCAACTCACATCCCCAAATTTGAATACTGTACTGACAATGCCGCTATGATTGGCATAGTTGGTTATTTAAAATACCAGGAAGCCCGTTTTACAAGCCATGAAATCACGGCGATGGCTAGGTATGTCATCGGAGCCTAATACACAATCTTATAACGCAATCTGATTCCTATTTTTTTGTAGGAGTAAATAAATTTTTTTAAAACATGCAATTATTCTACAACCCCCGGTTAGATAACAGTGCCGCGCAATTTACCTTAAGCCAAGAAGAAAGTAAACACATTATCAAAGTGCTTCGAAAAAAAGAAGGCGACTTGTTACATATTACCAATGGAAAAGGATATCTTTTTGAAGCAAAAATTATAGTTGCGGATACCAAAAAATGCAAAGCGCAAATAGTAAGCACCGTAAAGAAACATCGAAAGATGTACTGGTTTCATTTGGTGGTAGCCCCTACTAAAATGAACGAAAGGTTCGAATGGTTCCTTGAAAAAGCTACTGAAATAGGGGTACACGAAATCACTCCGATAATTTGCGACAACTCAGAACGAAAAGTTATTAAGATAGCGCGAATGGAAAAGGTTATTCAGTCGGCCATGAAACAATCGCTTCAGACATTTCTTCCCAAATTGAACCCCCCGATAACGTACACAGAATTTATCAACAAGCCACATGAGGGTCTTTTGTTTATTGCACATTGTGAAAACGAGGAAAAATTAGATTTAAAAAGAAGGGTTGCCCCAGATAAAGACGTTACTGTTCTTATAGGGCCGGAAGGCGACTTCTCAAATCAAGAAATCAAACATGCCTATGAAAAAGGGTTCTTACCGGTATCTTTGGGAGAAAATCGCTTGCGTACAGAAACGGCCGCTATCGTAGCCTGTACAACAGTAAATATGATTAACAACGGATAAAAAAACTCCGCATTACCATTACAGTCTGGCGGAGCTTAAAACAAACAACTTCTTCTTCATAGTGGGCGCACCAAAGCTTGCTTAGCTGCTGCCGTAATATCATAGTTCGTATTTTCGACAAGAACAATAAGGTTCAATTTATCGGAGTTAGCTACCAATTGTGGGATGGAAATTTCCATTGAACCTTGCGATTCTTCAAGTAAAAACGATTTCTCTGCAACGACTACATTGCTGTTTTGAAGCGTACGGTTTCTATTTTCACCTCGATTCACATGTGTTGTACGCTCGTCAAGTACCAAAAGTGTTCTAATAATTTTACTCGATATACTGCCTTTCACCTCATAGGAAAAAGCAACGTTTTTCTTGTCAACTGTTATCTCGGTTAAACCAATAAGATTCATCGATTTCTTGTTTTTATACCTCGTTATAACATCATACATTTTTGAGGAACGTGAACCAACAAAATGTTCTTTCCCGTTGACCACCAATTGCGGCGTATAGTTACTTCGGTTGCGAAACTTGATGTTATATTCTCGTTGCTTTTCTGCATATTCAGCTTTACTGAAAGGATCATTCCAACCGATATAATTCCAGTAATCAACATGATACGACAGCGCAAAAACCTCCTCCATAAACTCTTTTTTGACCTCCTGTAAAAGCAAATCAGCTGAGGGGCAACTAGAACATCCCTGCGAGGTAAATAATTCTAAAACGACAATGGGTTGGTAAATCGATGCGTCGATTACATCTGCGGTAGCGTTATCTGCTTTACCAAAATCATTCGTGAAAGCCACCATCAACACACTACCAAATACAATAAAAGCTATAAAGATATTTTTCAGCATGATATTCATTAAATTTGATAAATACTCCTATTTAGTACGTTGAGTTATGAAGCACCTTACGCAAATCACTTTCATTTTTATTTTTTTCACCTTTAATATTGCACTCAGCCAAGAAATCGCGATTCTAAAGTATAAAGGAGGTGGTGATTGGTATGCGAACCCCACTGCCTTGCCCAATCTGATACGTTTCTGTAACGAACATATCAATACGAAGCTCAGTGAAAAACCAGCAACTGTTGAAGTAGATAATACCCGTATTTTTCAATATCCCTTTTTGCATATGACCGGTCATGGCAATGTAGTTTTCTCACAGGAAGAGGCAGCGAATCTAAAAACATATTTGATCTCAGGAGGATTTCTTCATATTGACGACAATTTCGGTATGGAACCTTATTTGCGCAAAGAACTTCTTAAAATATTTCCGGATAAAGTGCTGGAAGAAATAGGCGCCGATCACCCTATATTTTCTGAGGAATACCAATTTCCAGAGGGATTACCTAAAATTCATGAACACGATGGAAAAAGACCACAAGCCCTGGGAATATTTCATGAAAATCGTCTTGTTCTTTTATTTACCTTCGAATCGGATTTGGGAGATGGATGGGAAGACCCTACGGTGCACAATGACCCTGAACCAATTCGTTTAAAAGCTTTACAGATGGGTGCGAATATCATTTCATATGTCTTCAAGAACTGATAAAAGGCAGCATGAATAAAAACTGTTTCTTGAACTTCAAATTATAAAAATGACAGCCAAAACCATTTCAGAAGGAATTTTAAGGGCCTTAGCCGTACTCGTTGGCATAGCGCTCCTCGGATACTTTTTATACCAAATCAGTTCGGTCTTGATTTATATTGCCATTGCTGTGGTGATTTCACTAATAGGAAGACCCATTGTTTTATTTCTTAGAAGGAAACTAAAATTCAATAATACTATAGCCGTTATTTTCACCATGCTGTTGTTAATTGGTATTATCGCGGGTATTATCGCGCTCTTTATACCCTTATTAGTCAAACAAGGACAAAACCTTTCACTATTGAATATGGAAGCTCTCCAAGGTAACGTTGAAAACCTATATCGTCAAATAATTGGGTATTTTGATTTGAGCTCTGCAGAAATTGAAGAAAGCATCAAAAACTCAAAGCTCCTCGCCAACTTTGACTTTGGTTTTATTCCTAACTTCCTTAATTCCTTTGTTGGTATCTTAGGAAGCTTGAGCATTGGATTGTTTTCTGTATTGTTTATAGCCTTCTTCTTCTTGAAAGATAGTCAACTCTTTGAAGAAGGTTTGATGGTTTTCATACCAGATAATAAAGAAAGTAGGTTACAGAAATCAATCAATACAATTAAAGATCTGCTATCAAGATACTTCGTTGGATTGGTATTTCAAATCTTGATCTTATTCGTTATATACTCCATTGTTTTATTCATTTTTGGTATCGAAAATGCCATTGTAATTGCCTTCCTCTGTGCGCTATTAAATTTGATTCCGTATGTGGGTCCGATTATAGGTGGAGTTTTAATGTTGGTGTTGTCAATGACCAGTAATCTAGGGGCCGATTTCAGCACGGTGATTTTACCGAAAACAAGCTATGTTATGATAGGTTTTGTCATTGGCCAATTGGTTGATAATTTCTTTTCTCAACCCTATATTTTCTCGAACAGTGTAAAGTCGCATCCCCTCGAAATTTTTCTAGTTATAATAATCGGTGGGTTATTATTTGGAGTCACGGGAATGATCATAGCCGTGCCAGGTTATACCGCAATAAAGGTTATTTTAAAAGAGTTTTTATCTGAAAATAAGATTGTAAGGTCTTTGACTAAAAATTTATAGTTTTACTTTGAATAAAGAAATATTAAAAACTGGTGTACAAGATTTTATAGCTAAAAATATATCTACTGACATCATGTCAGTTTTACTTAAAAAACCCGTTTTTAAAGGGATCTCCCAGCAAGAACTGGCCCAACAGATAGAAGGCAGGAAAAAGTGCCAAAAAAAACTACCTACCTGGTTTGAAACACCTGGAATATACTTTCCAAAAAAAGTCAATATCGAACAAACCTCTTCTGAAATTTCTGCGGAGTACAAAAGTAACATTGTCAATGGAGATTCGCTTGTTGATGTCACCGGTGGCTTTGGAATAGATAGTTATTATTTCAGCAAAAAAGTAGGCGCTATTTTTCACTGTGAAATCGATCAAGAATTACATGAAATTGCCTCTCATAATCTTAAAAGTTTGGGTATTAAAAACATACAAACTTACCAGGAAAATGGATTGGACTTTTTAAGGAATTCCGTTCAAGATTTTGATTGGATATACCTTGACCCGTCACGAAGAAATCAAATAAAGGGAAAAGTTTTTCAACTTTCCGATTGTGAACCGAATATTGTTGAAAATCTAGATCTGCTTTTTAGCAAATCTGAAAATATCTTACTTAAAACTTCTCCTCTGTTAGACATTACCATGGGCATTAAGCAATTGCATTCTATAAAAGAGGTTCATATTGTGGCTATAAATAACGATGTAAAAGAACTCTTATGGGTGCTGAAAAAGGACTATTTTGGAGAGGTGGGCATAAAAACCATAAACTTTACTAAATCGGATTCGCAGCTTTTCAATTTTGTGTTGTCTACAGAGAAAATAGCAGCTGCCGTATACAGCCTACCTCTTTGCTATATATATGAACCTAATGCCGCAATTTTAAAATCAGGAGCTTTTAAATGCCTTGGTTTGCAGTTTGGGCTTAAAAAATTACATCCCAACACCCACCTATACACTTCAGAAGAACCTTTAGATTTTCCGGGCAGACGCTTTGAAATTGCAAAAGTTGTGTCTTACAATAAAAAGGGTATGAAAGCGCTTGGCTTGAAAAAGGCCAATATTTCTATAAGAAACTTTCCAGATACCGTGGTTACAATTCGAAAAAAGTTCAAAATTGAACCAGGAGGTAACTCCTTCCTGTTTTTTTTCAAGAATTGCGCAAATCGATATCAAGTAGCATTATGCTATAAAGCATAAAAATCGACAACCCAACTGTTTAACAGATCGGAATTTTTGAAGATCAAATCACACGCTTAACTGTCTTTTTTATTTTTCTATTTTTTCGGCATAAAACAATTCAGACCAAAGCCAAGAAAAAACAACGCTTACTCGACCAAACTCCAACGTTGTAGAAAGCCGATTTTTGACCAAAAAATTAGCGTAAAACGTAACAAATAGGGCTTGGTTTGTTATCGAACACAATTTTTTAACAACCCGAAAACAAAAGTCTCAAATTACGAAATCATCAAATATCATAGGGCTTGGCGGAGCATTTGTTCAATTTTTAACTAGAATAATGAACATTTATTACCAACAAATTGTTAATCAATACTTGTCGTTTTCCACATAATTTTGCTATTATTACCTCTTAATTGGGTTTTTCTTAACAGTTTTAGGGTATAATAACCCCTAAAAAAACCTTCTTAAGACAAAATTAATTTAAACTAACAAACAACAAGGATTATGAATCAAAAACGTGATTACAATTCGTTAAGGCCTAAAGGAAAACTTTCTTCTTTTGGAATTGGGCTTTTGTCGATGGTGATTTGCCTAGGTACTCAACTAGCCATGGCAAATACGGAAACAAACTTAATTAAGATCGAACTGGCAGATGCAGTTCAATCAACTGTAACGGGTACCGTTACCGATGCAACAGGAGCACCGCTACCTGGAGCGAACGTATTAGTAAAAGGAACCACCAACGGAACCCAAACCGATTTCGATGGTAATTTCACTATTGAAGCGGCAAGCGATGCGACTTTAATCTTTAGCTATTTAGGTTTTCAAACCCAAGAGATTGCAGTAAACGGTCAATCTACTGTGAACGCAAGCTTGGCTGAAGACGCAGCTGCGCTTGACGAGGTTATTGTAACAGGTTATTCAACGGAAACCAAGCGTGAAACAACCGCGGCTGTTTCTACGGTAAAAGCAGAAGAACTGGCTGCGATACCATCAGGTAACATTGAGCAACAGCTACAAGGTAGAGTTGCGGGTGTGACCGTATTGACAAATGGTCAGGTCGGTTCGACATCTCAAATTCGTGTTCGTGGTTTCGGAGCATTTGGGGGTAACCAACCTTTATATATAGTAGA
Source organism: Maribacter sp. (assembly GCF_039974175.1). GTDB lineage: Bacteria > Bacteroidota > Bacteroidia > Flavobacteriales > Flavobacteriaceae > Maribacter_C. Next base: position 149,698 of record NZ_JBDWJN010000010.1, on the reverse strand, counting down.
TGGTGTTCCTACTTCGAACACTGATTTCCTGAATCCTGCTGATGTTGAATCTACTTCTATCCTTAAAGATGCCGCCGCTGCTTCCATTTATGGAGCAAGAGCAGCAAACGGGGTTGTAGTTTTTACTACGAAGCAAGGTTCTCGAAGCAAACGTAAAACGAGAATGACATTGGATATTTCAGGAGGTGTTTCTGACCCTAACGTTGGTGGTGCTCCAGAACAATTGAATCCGCAAGAAATGGCAGAATGGACACATATAGCCTATGAGAATAACGCAGCTGCCACAGGTACAGCGGTTCAGTATTCACATCCGCAATATGGAACAAATGCAACACCAAGATTTCCTGACTACCTTCATGCCGATGGTCAGAATGGAGTTTTTGAGTCAGACATCGATTTAGCACAAATTCGTGCAAACTATGAAGCTGATCCAGCAAATGTATTCTTAATTCGTCCAAATTTAGCAGGTACGAATTGGTTCAAGGAAATTACTAGAGTAGCTCCAATAAGCCGTGTAAGTTTAGGTTTCGATGGCGGAAATGAAAATGGACGCTATTTCATGGGAATCTCTGCACAAAACCAGTCTGGTATCCTTTTAAACAATGAGTTTGCTAGATATACGGCAAGATTCAACTCAGAGTGGGATGTTGCGCCTTGGTTAAGCATAGGAGAGAATTTCCAAGTTACCTATAGATCGGTTGTCGGTGGTTTCGGTGGCGATGGTGGTATCGGCGGTGCTGATGATGAATCAGTTATCCTTTCAGCCTATAGAATGCCAACTATCATTCCAGTGCGTGATGAATTTGGTAGTTTTGCTAGTACAAGAGCCTCTGGTTTTAACAACCCACGTAACCCGGTAAGACAATTGACACTTAACGATCAGGATGATCAGGCCTATGCAATTCAAGGTTTTGGTAACCTTTATGTACTTTTAAAGCCAATTGACGGTCTTACGCTAAGATCTAGTATTGGAGGTGGTTATAGTAACAGCCATTTTGTAAACTATGGTTTTAGATACTTGGGTGATTCAGAGCCTCAGGCTAGTGATAGTTTTTCAGAAGGAAGTAATTATAGTTTCAACTGGACATTCACGAACACCTTTACCTACGAAAAACTTTTCGGTAAACACAAAGTAAAACTTTTTGGTGGCGTCGAAGCCCTGAATACAGGAGCGGGAAGATTTATAAACGGTAATGGTATCAACCCATTCTCTACCGATTTAGACTTCCAAAGTTTGAGTGTTGTTCAAAGTCCGAACGTAAATAGTGGTCAATTCAAAGGGGTTAATTTCTTTTCAACTTTTGGTAAGTTAGACTACAACTTTGACGAGCGCTACTACCTCACGGGTGTTATACGTCGTGATGGTGCATCTCGTTTTGGAGGAAATAACCGTTACGGTGTATTCCCTGCAGCTTCTGCTGCTTGGCGTGTAATATCTGAGCCTTTTATGCAGGATCAAGATTTTATTAGCGATTTGAAATTCCGTGTTGGTTGGGGTGAAATGGGTAACTCTAATAATGTTGACCCAAACAACCAGTATTCTTTGTTTGCATCGAATAGAGGTAGAACATTCTATCCTATTGGCGGGCAAAATAGCGGAGCAGATGAAGGTTTCGCACAAAGTAGAATTGGAAATCCTGATGCAAAGTGGGAAACCAGTACAACCTTAAACATAGGTTTAGATGCAGCCTTCTTTAATGATAAGTTAGAATTCCAAATTGACTGGTGGAAGAAAGATACAGAAGACCTTCTGTACAATGTTCCATTGGCTGGTGTAACTGGTAACTTTGCAGCGGCTCCTTCAGTGAATATTGCTAGTATGGCCAACTCGGGACTTGATCTTCTTGTTGCTGGTAGAGGTAATTTTACTGAAGATCTTGCTTTTGATATTAGCCTTACTGCAAGTTTCTTAAAGAACGAAATTACGGCTTTAGCGCCAGGAATTGATTTCTTTGACGGTCAGGGATATCGTGGTATTCAAGCAACTCGAAACGCAGTTGGACAACCTATTTCTTCTTTCTTCGGATATAATGTAATTGGTTATTTTAACTCTCAAGCAGAAGTGGATAGTTCGCCAGCTCAAGATGGTAAAGGTTTGGGTCGTTTCCGATACGAGGATGTGAATGGTGATGGCGCGATTACGCCAGACGACAGAACATTCTTGGGTAGTGCTGTTCCAGATATTACTGGTGGGTCGACCATGAAACTAATGTATAAGAATTTAGAATTAGAAGCCTTCTGGTTTTATTCTATCGGGAATGAGTTATTTAACCAATCAAAATGGTTTACTGATTTCTTCGGTACATTTGAGGGGTCAGCTAAAGGTAGAGCTGCTTTTAATTCTTGGACACCAGAATTGGGCAACAATGCAGAAGCGCCCATTTGGGAAAGTGCTTCTAACTTGAGTACAAGTGGAGCAGGAAACTCATGGTATGTTGAAAAAGGAGATTACTTAAGATTGCAACGATTGTCGCTAGCATATAAATTTGATACTGATTTGGTAGAAAAAATGGGCTTTAGCAAGTTAAGCATCGGTATTTCAGCGAACAACATTTGGACGATTACTAAGTACAGTGGTTTAGATCCAGGAATTGGTGGTGGTGCAGATACCAACTTTGGTATTGATGTAGGTAACTATCCTGTTTCACCGTCGTATCTGTTTAACTTACAAATCGGGCTTTAATCGATCGTGATAAAACTGTGATATTTGTATCAAAATAAAATAATATCTTTAACAAAAATATAACTATGAAAACAATGATTAATCTAAAAAAATTGACTGTCTTGACCATGGGGCTCCTGATGTTTGGGGTTTCATGTAGCGACGAGTTCCTAGAGGTTTTACCAACGGGATCGTTAGCTGATGCCCAGGTAGGTACCAAAGATGGTATCGAGGGCCTCTTAATTGGAACTTATTCTGCTCTAAATGGTGTCTTTGGAAATCGATTTGAAGGACCCAATCACTGGGTTACAGGTTCGATCATGGGCGGTGAAGCCAATAAAGGAACTGATGCGGGAGATTATTCTTCGATCAATCCTATTCAACGTTACGAAATCGATCCAACAAGCGGTGACATAAATCAGCTTTGGTTAGGGCGATTTGAAGGTGTTTCTAGGGCTAATGCTGTATTGGCTGCCTTGGCTAATGCAACTGACGTAACGCCAGATGATGCAGCAAGAATAGCTGGAGAAGCCAGAATGTTAAGAGCGCATTTCTACTTTGACTTAAAGAAGCATTTCAACAGTGTTCCTGTTTTTGACGAAACGGTTGCAGCGGTTGACGTAGTTACGGTTGCAAATACAACAGAGGTATATCCACAAATCGAAGCCGATTTGCAGTTTGCCTACGATAATTTGCCTTCTACTACAGATGCAGGTCGTGTGAACAAATGGGCCGCGGCGGCTTTAATGGGTAAAGCAAAATTGTATCAAAATAAATTTGCTGAAGCCAAAACTTGGTTTGACGATGTAATCGCAAATGGGGTAACTCCATCTGGTGAGAAGTATGCGTTATTAGACAATTATGCGGCGATATTTAACGCAGAGTTTGACAATAATGCCGAAGCTGTTTTTGATGTAGAATCTGCCAATAATACAGGAAGTACTCAAAACGCCAATTATTTTGATGATTTGAACTATCCATACAATACAGGACCAGATGGCCCAGGTAACTGCTGTGGTTTCTTCCAACCTAGTATTGAATTAGGTAACTCGTTCAGAACAAGTGCTGGCTTACCTTTGTTAGATGGTTCGTACAACGACCCAGCAAACGCCGTAGCGGATAATTTCACCTTTACGCAAATTGATGGAGGTGATGAAGCTGCTTTTGTTGAAGATGCGGGGCCATTAGATCCACGTATCGATCACTCTATCGGAAGAAAAGGTATTCAATACTTAGATTGGATTGAACACCCAGGTTCTCCTTGGATTCGTAGTTTCCCTTATGCAGGACCTTATTCGCCTAAGAAGTATATCTACTATAAATCTCAAGAAAATTCGTTAACCGATGGAAGCTCTTGGACTAGAGGTTACGCCTTGATGAACTATACCATTATACGATATGCCGATGTTTTATTAATGGCTGCTGAAGCAGAAATTGAAGCAGGTACTTTGGATAAGGCTTTAGAGTATGTCAACATGGTCAGAGCCAGAGCAGCTAATGCTGAGTTCTGGGTTAAAAATGTAGATACAGGTGCTGATGAAGCTAATTACGAAATTGCTGAGTATACTGCATTTCCTGATAAGGCATTTGCTATCGACGCTGTTCGTTTTGAGCGTAAATTAGAACTATCTGGTGAGGGTCACCGCTTCTTCGATTTGGTTCGTTGGGGTGTTGCGGCTGAGGAATTAAATGCATATTTATCATTTGAAAGCCAAAAACTGGTTACTAAATTTGGTGGTGCTAGCTTTACCTCAGGTAAAAACGAATATTACCCAATTCCACAAACACAAATTGATATTCAAGGATCTGATATTCTTTCTCAGAACCCTGGGTATTAATAAAGATTCTTTATAATAGTTAAAAGCTGCTCTTACGAGCAGCTTTTTTTTGTTTCTTTCCCACTGTTCATGCATCTTTGTAAACAAAGCAAAATGAAAATTTCATACGCCAAATGAATACCAAAAAAAATCTTATTTACCGCTTTTTAATTGCTAGTATGGCCATGGCAACTTGTATGGTTGGCTGCAAAGAAAAAGCACCTACTACCCTATTTACAAAAGTAGACACTGCACTATCTGGTTTAGCATTCAATAACCAGTTGACGGAGAATGATTCCATTAATATCTTAGATAATGAATTTGTTTACAATGGTGCTGGGGTAGCCCTTGGCGATGTGAATGGTGATGGCCTTGATGATGTATTTCTTGCCGGAAATCAGGTCGACAACAAACTATTTTTAAATGCTGGGGAACTAAAGTTTCAAGATATCTCTCAAAAAGCACGAATTCAAAAACCAGACACCCTAATGTGGTCATCTGGTGTTTCGCTGATCGATATCAATAATGATGGCCTACTAGACATCTATGTTTGCAATACCTTCAGAAAAGCCGCCGCCCAGCGCGAAAACCTCTTGTATATCAACCAAGGCAATGATAAAGAAGGTATACCATCATTTAAAGAGATGGCAGCGGAATATGGAATAAACGATAGTACGTATTCTTCTCATGCCCAATTCGTAGATTACGATAGAGATGGTGACTTAGACCTGTTTGTTGGTGTTAATCGTATTGACGGTATTAGTCCCACCGAATTTCGTCCATCTGAAGATGATGGTACCTCCAAAAGCCGAGACGTTCTTTACGAAAATATGCATAGCGATAGTCTTCCCCATCCCAAGTTTGCGGAGGTATCTGAAAAAGCTGGTATTCGGTATCACGGTTATAGTCATAGTACCTTAGTACATGATTTTAATCAAGATGGATGGCCAGATATTTATGTAGCAAATGACTTTTTGAGCAACGATTTAGTGTATATCAACAATCAAAACGGAACGTTCACGAATCGTGCCGGTGATATTTTCAAACACTTCAGCCTTTCGTCAATGGGAAGCGACATTGCTGACATTGATAATAATGGCCGTATGGATATCTATACCACCGAGATGCAACCCTATTACAACAAGCGTAAAAAATTGTTTCAAGGCCCAAGCAGTTATTCCAAGGAGATCTTTACACGTAAGTATAATTTTGAATACCAATATACCCGTAACACCCTTCAAGTGAACCAAGGCAAGAATCCAGAAACACAATTACCTGTATTTGCCGATATTGGAATGTATGCAGGTATACAAGAGACTGATTGGAGTTGGGCGCCGTTGTTTGCGGATTATGACAATGATGGCTGGCAAGATCTTTTTATCACCAATGGATTTCCAAAAGATGTCACTGACCGTGATTTTGGCGATTTTCGTATAACAGCTAGTAGATTGGTAAGTAAGGAAAAATTAATCGCCGCAATTCCTGAAATAAAAATACCCAACTTCATTTTTAGAAACAATGGAGATGCAACCTTCGATGATTTTACGGCAGCATGGGGATTAAATTTTGGCACTTTCTCTAGCGGTGCAGCCTATGGCGACCTTGACAATGATGGAGACCTTGATTTGGTTGTCAACAACATAAATGACCCAGCTCTTTTGCTCGAAAATAATTCGGCTGTCAATGACCTTCATTACGTAAGACTCAAATTAAAGGGAACCAAAAAAAATGTCTCAGCAATTGGTGCAGAAGTAGAAATTTACGCGGGTGAACGCTCGCAAAAAAAATCGATTCTTTCAGGAAGGGGTTATCTCTCACAACCAGAGCAAACATTACATTTCGGACTGGGTGACCAAATTAAGGTAGACAGCGTTCAAATTACGTGGCCCGATGGAAATCGACAAAACCTTAGCGCAATTGCAATTGACACCACGCTGTTAATTACATACGAGCCTGATGTTTCCCCAGCGAATGAAATTCGCGACAAAGGTAAATCAATGCTAATGCAGGAAGTTGCCAAAACGTATGGCCTAGAGCACCACGTAAGAGATATTGATTTTATTGATTTTAACTTCCAACGTACCTTACCGCATAAATTCTCTCAATTCGGACCGTCTCTTGCTGTTGGCGATGTAAATAATGATGGTTTAGATGACTTTTTTGTAGCGGCAAGTAGAAATTTTAAAGAAACTTGGTTCTTACAACAAAAAGATGGCGCTTTTCTAAAACAGGAAGTGGCTTATAAAAAGAACGAAAAGCTGGAAGAAGAAGATGCGGGCACCTTATTATTTGACGCTGACAATGATGGAGACCTAGACCTCTACCTTGCCAGGGGTTGCGGACAATACCCTAAAGATGACCCGTACTACAAAGACCTGCTGCTCATCAATGATGGCCAAGGAAAATTCAAACCAGCCCCTAACGGTCTTCCCGATATTCGCATTAACTCCTCTACTGTAAAAGCGGCTGATTTTGATAACGATGGAGATCTAGATCTTTTTGTAGGTAGTCGGGTCGAACCCTATGCCTATCCCATGGCAGAACGATCTTATATTCTTAGAAATGAGAGTACTGAAAACAATATCAGTTTTGTAGATGCTACCGACGAAGTCTCTAAGCAGTTGCTATCTCCAGGTTTGATATGTGATGCTCTTTGGACCGATTTTAACGGTGATTTCTGGCCAGATCTCATACTTGCCAGTGAATGGGCGCCCATTCGGTTTTTTGAAAATAACAAGGGCGTTTTAAATGAAATTACTGAGGAAAGCGGAATTTCTGAAAACTTAGGATGGTGGAACAGCCTCGCAGCGGCTGATATCGATAATGATGGAGATATGGATTATATAGCGGGCAATTATGGCCGCAATATCAATTTTCAAGGAAGTAAAGAAGAACCCGTTCGAGTCTATGCCAAGGACTTAGACCAAAATGGTACCATTGATCCTCTTATTTCTTATTATTTAAGAGACAGTGTCGGCACACGAAAAGAATATTTATACCACCCATGGCAAGACGTCACCAAACAATATGTTGGTATTCGCAAGAAATTCAATTCGTTTGGCGCGTTTGGCGCCTCCACCCTACCTGAAATGTTCTCAGACGGCCTGTTAGAAGATGCAAAGGTATTGTCTTTCAATTACATGCAATCGGTATGGATTGAAAATATGGGCAATGGCACATTTATGACACATGCGTTGCCTACAGCGGCACAAATAGGTCCTATTTTCGGAATTCTTCCAAAACATTTAGATGATGATAACAACATTGATCTGTTGCTTGTGGGTAATGATTACGGTATGGAAGTGCAGCAAGGTAGAGCAGACGCTTTGATCGGTTTGGCCTTGAAAAACACTGGAGATGGCAGTTTTAATGCGATTCCCATTGAAGAAAGCAATTTCTATGTCCCTGGAGATGGTAAAAGTTTAGTTTCTTTATCACTTGGAAATGATAAATCAATAATCATCGCTTCCCAAAATAATGATTCCTTACGTGTTTACGAACCCAAAAAGAGCGATTTAGAAAAAGTATTACGTCTGCAACCCAATGAAGTGAAAGCATTAATTCTGTATCAGGATAAAAACACTCAATTGAGTGAATTTTACTGGGGAAACACTTTTCAATCACAGTCAAGTAGAACAATTTCTGTAAACGATAAGGCTACGGAAGTGCAATTTTTTGATAATAACGGCAAAGAAACTAGAAAAATCAGTTACTGATAAAACTGGAAGCCGGCAGTTGCGCCCCATTAAAAAGATTAGGTAATGCGGTATTGTTCCATGCGAATCGAACTTTAAGGGGTTCTTTTACCTCTTTGGCCGTTAGCATAACTTTATCATTCTTGATCTGGGCTTTTGCGGTATAAAAAGTACCATCCGCTCCTGCTATTTCGAAATGTGTCCCTTTTTTTCCTAGAAAGTTCAAACCCTCAGCATAATCAAAAGTCACTTCGACCTTACGACCTGAAACCCTGATTTCTTTAAACAAAGGTCCATATATCTCATCTTGATAACTGTCATATTGCTCTTTTAAGGCAATATTAGCCAATCGGAGTCCGACATCTTGTTTATTTGTTGGGTGTATATCATCAACGGTACAAATGTCGCTAACCACCACCATCGCAGTATTCGGGCTTTTCAATGCCTTGCGCTGTGCATCTCTAACCAAAACTCCCTGTTCTGGCTCACCATACTTGAAAGGAGCGATTTGAACATAATAAAACGGAAAATCATAACCCCAGTTTTTACGCCATGAAGTAATCATGGTCGAAAATAATTCCGTGTAGCTTTCGTTGTTCGCTGTATTCGATTCTCCCTGATACCATAAAGTACCTGCAATGTTAAATTGCCGTATCGGATGAATCATGGCATTATATAATATGGAGGGCATAACAGGTGCCCAAGGGTTTTCTTTAATCTTCTTTGCTTGTTCTTTTAAATAGGTATGCTCTTCGAAAACCGATGCAGGGGTCCATACTTCTGCACTTGTCGCCCCCCAAGCAGTATCAATGATCCCTATTGGAATATCCATTTTTTGTTGAAGACGACGAGCAAAGAAATAGCCAACCGCTGTAAAATCTTGCATCGATTCTGGGGTACATTCCACCCAGGTACCTCCAAGGTTATCTTGTTCGGTTTCAGCAGTTCTTTTCGCAACAGTATAAAACCGAATATTTGGGTAGTTCGCGTTCTTAATTTCCTCGGTGGCATTATCAATGCCGTTATTGGCACTCCATTCCATATTCGATTGCCCCGAGCAGAGCCAAACCTCTCCTATCAGAATATTGCGCAATACGATTTCATTCGATTTTCCCTGCACCTGTATCGTATAAGGTCCTCCTGCATCTGGAGTTGAAACTTGAAGCCGCCATTTGGTAGTCAAAGGTGTGGTTACCTTATACTGCATATTGTTCCAACTGGTAATTATGGTTACTTCTTCGTTCAAAGCGCCCCAACCCCAGAGCATTACCTCTGTGTTTCGCTGCAACACCATATGATCAGTAAAAATATTAGATAAAACCACTTCGGCCCGAACTAGCGTACCCACTAGCATCAAAACAGTTCCTAAAAACCAAACCTTCTTTTTCATATCAATGCTCCCCTTTATGTTTGTAATCTCCGAAGCGATATTTTACGGTTCGCTTTAAAGGGATGTTCATACCGTTGGTCTTTTCCAACCAATCATAGATTGCGGCAGACATTGACTTAGCGATTTCTTGTTTGTCAGGATCTGCAATCAAATTATGCATTTCATCCGGATCGTTTTTCAGGTCGTATAACTCATTTCTATCCCAAATACCTTGAAATTTCATGTATTTATATTGGTCGGTACGCATACCAAATACGGTAGGTGTCATTGGAAAATCATATTCCCAGTAATATTCGTAAAAAACTTCTTTCCTAGACTCAGCACCACTATCTCCGGTCAAAATGGGAATAAAAGAAACGCCAGGCATGTTTTCGGGTTGTTTTACTCCAGCCTCGGCTAAAACTGTAGGTCCTATATCAATATTCTGTACCATTTGCTCGGGTGTAATCCCTCCTTCAAACAACTCAGGACATCTTACCAAAAGTGGCACTTTCACAGATTCTTCATAAAAATGACGTTTATCGATCAAGCCGTGTTCTCCCCAACTAAAACCATTGTCGCCCATGTAAATCACCAGAGTAGATTCATCTAAACCTTCGCTTTTTAAATATTCCATTACGGTTCCCACACTTTCATCAACGCCTAATAAAGTCTCACAATAATCCACAACCATTTCATGTATATCGCGATTGTCGTGATACATATAATCTACCCCGTGCCAACTAATACGCTGATCAGCAACCCATTGAGGCCATTTCAAATCGCGGTAGGCACCTGTTTTTGTTTGATCATAGGTAGCAGGCAATGCAATTCGTTTTCCTTTGTATTTTCCTTTATGACGTCGCGCTGGCTTAAACCCGGCATGTACCGCTTTGTGTGATAAATACATAAAAAATGGTTTTTTCTTATCACGCGAATCCAACCAATCTACCGCATGTTCGGTCAGTAAATCTGTTATGTAGGTAGAGTCTTGGTATTTCACTCGTTTACCATTAATGTTCAAGGTAGGATTGTAATAAACCCCTTGCCCTGGAAAACTTTCCCAATGCGTAAACCCGGGTTGGGGTTCATCGCCATGATCACCCATATGCCATTTTCCAAAGAAACCAGTTTGATACCCCGCTTTTTCGAGGTATTGTGGGAAATAGGTCAAATTACCCGGATCTGGGGCTTGGTTATCCACGATAGTATGTGCGTGCGAAAACTGCCCGGTTAGAATGGAAGCCCTACTCGGAGAACACAATGAGGTGGTAACGAACGTATTTGGCAAATAAGCACCTTCACTAGCCAACCTATCCATATTGGGGGTTTCCAACCAGGGTACCTTTCCGGTAAAACCCATATAATCAAAGCGATGATCGTCGGTAAGGATAAAAATTACGTTTCTGGGTTTCTTTTTCTTAGCAGCTACGGGTTCGGTATCGGCATAAATCTTTCCGACGAAAGAACAAAAGAGAAAAAGGGTTGCAATTTTCAGGATATGCATGCGTATTTATTTTTAGGTTTTAGCTTGGGTTGAAAATACTAAAAATACCAATAAAAGGAATGCGCATTTGTAACACAAAAGCCTTGATTTGTAGCAATTTCCCTTTACCTAAATCAATCTGTTCGTTTTTGGTTCATGAACCAATCATACAACTCCTCCGTTTGATATGCCTTTATCCATGAATCATGCCCCACTCCGGGATACCTGGTGAATTTTACCTCATATCCCATCGCTTTCAACCGATTTACCATGGCTTCCGATTCGGTAATGGGAATTGATTCGTCTTCTTCTCCATGAAAAACCCAGATTGGCATATTTCTATCTATCCATGCGGCATAAGGAACAGGGGTCATTCCACATACAACTGCCATCGCTGCAAACTTTTCGGGATAGTGTACCGCCATTTCCCAAGCAGCCCCACCGCCGCGACTTAAGCCGGTTAGATAAATTCTTTTTTTATCAACGCGATTATTTTCAACAATACTATCTAATAATTGGCTTACTGCTCGTGTATTCCACCATTTTCTTTGATATGGGTTTTGGGGCGCAAGAATTAAGAACGGAAACTGCTTTCCTTCTACGATCATCTTGGGAGGGCCGTTGCGTTTTATAGCAACCAAACTGTCTCCTGATTCACCTCCTCCATGAAGAAATAAGAGAATAGGAAATTCTTTTTCAGGAGCTGAATCGTAGTCTTCAGGATAATACAGGTAATAGGCTAGTTTTTCAGTGGTCACCGTTTCCATCTCCGCGTCAACCAAATTTGGCTTTGATTGTGCTGCGCAGCTTTGTAAAAGCATAACAGAACAAAGTACATACAAGTATTTCCTCATGGGTATAACTAAATCATTTTGGAAAATCAAGATACAAAAAAAGGCATCCTATCGGATGCCTTTTAAGATGCATATTGTTATTTGTTATCGATAGAGGGTAAAGTGACCTACATAGCGTATTTTACTCTTGTCATTGGCATTCACAACATACCAGTAATCTCCAGAAGGAAGTTCGGTACCTTCATATTTTCCATCCCACTTTGCAATCTGATCTAGTATGGCCACAACCCTACCGTAACGATCGTAGATCTTCACCTCGATATTCGGGAAGAAATCTCGATTGTTTGGCGCCCAGAAATCATTATTATTATCGCCGTCTGGGGTAAAGAAATTCGGTATTTCCAACATTCCCGTAAACTCAAATGGAATTGCGATTGTAGCAACACAACCCATCTCATCACGTACTTGTATATTAACCACACCACTTTCATTGGTAGTAAAAACGGTTTCAGTACCAGTAGATTCTCCTTGGAAGAAATACTCGTAGTTGCCATATCCGCCTTCTGCCAACGCAGTGACTTCATTCGGGCCTGTTTTCTCGGCGGTCAAGGTCAACGGTTCATAAGCCTCGGTTGTAAAGGTAACCGAATTGGTACATCCATTTTGGTGATAGATGTAAACGATGTGATCACCTGCCGGTAAATCTCCCCAAGAAGTCTCCGTTCCTGCATCGGAACTTATCGCATCTGTAGGGTCGATGGGATCTAAAGCAAACAATAAATCAGGCAATAGGCTTGTATCCAACATGGTGACTGTTGCCGTGCTATTCGGGAAAATCCCCTCACAACCGTATACTACATCGGGAGTAGCTGTTAAGTCAACCCCTATTTCAATAGGTATGATGATATCAGTGGGGCAATCATTAGCATCTCGTATAAAGACAATATATGATTCACCACCAATAAGGTTGTCAAAATATAAATTATCGTTTCTTACAAATACTTCACTGCCGTCAGAGTTCGGCCCTACTAACCTTGTTTCATAATAGGTATCAAAAGTTGAAGGGTCTACAAAAGGCGTACCGCCTACTACGCTTATCTGGGCCGTACCATCTGCAAAACCGATACAGGTTTCAGGAGTAACATCGATTAGATTGGCCGATACCACTTCCGGTTCAGGAATATTGACAGTTGTTCTTTCAAAGCAGCCATTTTCATCCTGAATCAAAACTTCATAATCACCTGCAGCCAGCTCGTCGAACGTATACATACCTGGAGTAGTTACCTCACTAAAGAACTCGTTGAAGTTGGGTGCGATTGCAAATTGTATTAAACCTACCCCGCCACTTGTAACTTCTAAGGTAATAGTACCATCTGCAGCACCATTACAGCTAGTTGGTGTCGCCGTTGGTACAAATATTATAGGTTCTGGCACTACGATTTCAAACGGAGGTGAAATATCGCTACAGTTCATACCGCTCGTTACGGCTATGTAGTAATCGGTTCCTGCCGGTAAACCTTCAAAGGTTCCAAAATCTTGAGGGCCGCGGATTAAAGTTGCCGCTGGATTTGGAGAAAAAGCATCTACTGGATCTCCTTGATATAGGTAAAATTGGTTGTTACCAACACCGCCGAAGGTGAAAGACTCAGCCCGGCCATCTATCTCAGATGCACATGATATAGGGGTAATATCATTTGGTAGTAAGGTAATACCTGAAGCATCTGTTAACGTAATACCATTAGAATTAACGGGTAAACAAGTATTGGCCGCATTTTTCTTACGAACTTCATATTGATAACTAATTCCAGCAATACTGCCAGGCACATCAAAGAATAGCTCTGTGACTCCTACCCCCATATCGATCCAAGGATCGGTTGCGGGGTTTGGCGTAGGAATTTGACGGTACTCGTATTCGAAATTGGACAGCGGATCGTGATTGTCAATAAACAATCGTATTTGACCATTGCCCCCACAACCGGGCACACGAGTCTGAGCCAATCTTGGTTCAATAGGTGGCGGTGGGTTAACTTCGTAAGGAGCTGTTACAAAGGCACAATCAAAACTTGAAGTAACCTCGATAGCATACCATCCTGCACTAATAAATCCACCACTGGCTCCAATAAAGGTTGGGGTGTTTTGCAATCCGCTAGTGGAAGCTATATCTGTGTTGTCATTGCTATTTAAGTATAACAACCTATAGGTATAGCCTGCTCCTGGAAATCCTCCTGAAGCACCTGCTGTTGCAGTAATTGCGTCTCCCGTTGTTGGGTCGTAAGCCTCCAAAATAGCATTGTTTCCATTCGGACATTGTAAAGCCAATGGCTCACGAATACCAGCATCAATTTGTGGAACGATAGGCAGGTTGATATCAAATGTCTCCATACAACCCTCTACATCACGTATCGCTACTCGGTAATCTCCGCTCGACAAGTTTTCGAATCGATCAAGGACAGAAAAAGCCTGTATTTCATTTGGATAGGTTCCTGAACCATCATCCATAAGTAATCTAAATTCATATGGTGAAGTATCCCACCCTCCTGCACCGATGGCTTCTATAATACCTGCATTATCATTACAACTCACATTACCAACCTCATTGGCGGTAACATTGAGTACCCCGTTTGGTGTTCGAATCGTGGCATTATTACTATCAGCAGAACAGAAGGGAGTGGCTGTTGAAGTTACCTCCACAAAGAAATTACCACCCGGAAGACCTGTAATGGTTTCTGGATTGTTCGCCGTATCTAAATTACCTGTTGCCAATGGTGTTGTCTTACCAGGGTCACTTCCACTATAAACCGTGTACGAATATAAGCCCGTATAGTTGGTAACATCTATTGACAATTCTCCATCGCTAGCCCCAAAGCATCCGATAGGGGCAGCTTCGGCAATCACCACAACGGGCTCAATAGGTTCAACAACGGTATGAATAGGCATAGGATAAGCACATCCTAAGGGTAAATTATCTTGTACTTCGAAAAGATAGTCTCCTGAGGCGGGCAAGAAGACATCCACAAAGTTATTACCTGGGGTGTTTGTTACAGGAGCTACTGCGATTGCAGAAATGGTTGAAACGGTAAAATCAGTGGTTCCAACAACTTCAATACGAACACGTTCTGGGTCTCTACAGTTCAATGGGTCTATTTGAACAATAGAAGGAACTACATCCATAGGTGGATTAATAGTCACACTAGCGGTGGCTTGACAACCGTTATCATCGATAGAGTAAACCGTAATATTTTGAACGCTTCCATCATCAACTATCTCGAAAGTCGGACTCGTTTGGTAATTCTCAAAACCGGTGATACTATACCTATAGTTTCCTGCTGTACCCGGACTGGTAATGGTAGCGGTAAGAATAGTAGAGCTAAATCGATTCGCACCTGGTTCACAAGTAAAATCAGGAGCAGCTGCACTAATAGTATAAACAGCAGGTTCGGTAATATCTAAACGACCAGATAAAGCAGGGCAGTTTCGAGCTGTCATCACCTCAACCTCATAACTTCCTGGTGCTAGATTTGGGAACGAACCTGAAGTATTGTTCGTAATTAAGGCTCTTGATACAAAGTCTACCAAACGATAATCGATAGGGGCGTCAACATCCGTCCCAGCCTGTAAGCTGATATCGATACTTCCGTCATTGTCGCCGTTACATGTTATGTTTTGAACATCAGGGGGAAGAATTATTGGAAGTATAGCAGCATCCAAGCTAATATTATCAACCAAAAATGTACAGTTAGCAATGCCATCTGTCACGTCTCTATCTGTTACCAAAACTTGATAAACACCCGGCGTAACATTGGTAAAAACAGGATCATCAGATTGAACCACCGGCCCAACACCACCTCCTAGGTAATCGGTTCCTGTAAGTTGGTAATCAAAATTACCACTACCTCCAAGTGGTATAATAGTAATTTCTCCATCTGCATTATTACAAGTTGATTCTGTACTAAATCCACCGGAAGCAGAAAGAAATTCATAAACCACTGCCGTGCCTTGACCGGTACATCCGTTGGCATCGACTACATCAACAATGTAGTTACCAGGCGTACCTACGGTATACGTATATTCATAGGCAGTACCTCCTCCATTCAACACCCCAAATTGCTCATCTCCACCTAAAGTAAATCTTGGTGTATCAACAGTAGAAGGAACACTTACAACAATATCGAAAGATGGTGATGCTACCGCGCATTGATTATCAACCACAAAAGTTGGGGTAGGTAAATCGGGTTGCAATTGTACAACTTCTTGCGACACATTGAAGGTACAGCCTCGGCTATCGAGTACCCAGATATCGTAGGTTACTCCAACTAGGCTACCCGCTAAAACCCGTGTAGTTGCATCGGTGAAGTCGTCTGTTGGATCTAAAGGAGTGGCCGTTCCATCTTCATCTACCGGATTACCTTGTGGGACCACTGCGTATAAATACGGGCTGGCAGGTGCAATAAAGGGGGTCCCTCCGCTTCCAATAAATGTAATCTGACCAAGTGCATTACAATTCGCAGGTACATTTGACAATACATCAACTCTTGGTGCATTTAATACCACATCAATATTTATAGCATCTGTACATCCGTCACTGTCAGTAACCAAAATGCGATAGGCGCCAGGTTGGCCAGTAAAAGACCCAGAATAGGAGGATCCTAAACCGCCTGTTAGGCCAGTAGGTAAATCAGTATCAATAACAGTATTTGTCGCAACATCGATAAACTCAATGGTCAAGTTAGGGCCAAGAAAATCAACAATAGTAAAATCAGTTTGTCCATTACCATTGTCATCACAGAATGCACTTCCAGATGTTGCCGTTATATCAATATCTGAGAAACCATCAATTGGCGGAATTTCTTGTTCATATATACATCCGTTAGGTGCCAGAACTTCTACCGTATAGGCGACTCCATATTGAATACCATCAGTGGCATTGCTAAACTCATGCGTGTCGTTACCAGCATTATTAT
Organism: Maribacter sp.; assembly: GCF_039974175.1. Taxonomy (GTDB): domain Bacteria; phylum Bacteroidota; class Bacteroidia; order Flavobacteriales; family Flavobacteriaceae; genus Maribacter_C. Next base: position 132,914 of record NZ_JBDWJN010000010.1, on the reverse strand, counting down.
TTAATGCATAGAAGGCTGGTTGGCCCTGTATTCTAATCTCATACGTGGGTATCGTGGGGAAAATCGTGGGTGTTACCTGAACTGTATAGGTAAATCCGGTATCATCACAAGTTACGGCAGGTGTAAAGTTTATTGGGGTAATAATAACATCGGCCGTAGTAATGGTCGTTGTATCGATATCGCGACAGCCATTGGCGTCCAATGTGATGATGGTATAATCTCCCGGAACTAAACTTGGATCATTAATCGCGAAAGGCAAAGCCGCGCGAGCAACGTCGTCTACTCTTACCAATTGGTTTCCAAAAGAATCTTCAATAATAAAAGAGAAATTCTCCGTACCATCAGTTACATTGTCAATTTGTATTCCACCGGCCACAATATTGCCTGCATTACAGCTAGCCGGTATTTCGCTCACGGTGGCATCAGGAGTTGGCGTGGCATCTAAGGTAACGATAGCATCAGCAGGTAGCGTTTCACAACCACGAGAATCTCTTACGATGAAAGGGTATGTACCTACTGGCAAGTTCGAATAAACCGTCTGTGCAGTAAATGCACTCCCATTAAAGCTAATTTCATATGGAGGAATACCACTTGTCGCATCTGGCGTTATAGTTACCACTCCATTACTTGTATTCCCACAACTAACAGGGTTTATAGCAACAGTTGCAGCAGCAATTGATACTGGTGGATCAAGGGTTATCGGTGTTGATTCAGCCAAACATCCTTCATTATCTGAAACCCTAAAGATATAGGTTCCAGGTACATTCGTATCATATGGAAAGTTGTTTGCTGTAAAGGCTACCGGAGCGGCAAAAGTACCGCCGTTGTCTGAACTTACTTCAAAGAATTTAGGTGTCGGATTGGTCAAATAACCACCTGTAACCAATACGCGTATACGACCGTCTGCCCCACCACAGGGTATTGCCGTCTCAATACTGGTATTTACCCTCAATTGGGGGTTTATGGTCATATTGATAGTATCACTACAATTATTGCCATCAACAACCTCAATGGAATAATTACCCGGACTCAAGTTCGTAAAGGTTGCACTCGCTTGTAAGGCACCGCCGTTAATTCTGTACTGATGTGTTCCTATTGCAGCGGTTCCAGCGGTTGAAGTAACTGCTAACGTTGCTCCAGTTCCAGGAACATAACATAGATCAGAAGAGGCAGCATCTAGCGCAATGGTTGGTGAATCAATCGGGGTCAAATCAAAGGTGAATGTGGCAGTACATCCTTCAGCGTCTTCAACCAAGAGGGTGTATGGGTTACCAGGAGATGAAGCAGCTGAAAGCGCACCAAAGGTAGGGCCTGACTTTGGACCAACCGTTGTAACTCCGTTCGGGTAGGTTAAGGTATATCTGTTGTTACCCCAACCACCACTAGCATTGGCCACCACTCTACCCAAGTTACCATTGTTACACGACATGGGAGTTACCGTACCCGTTAAAGACAAAGGGGTAGCGGGTTCCTGCACCGTAAAACTTGCGGTATCGGTACAACCTGTATCTTCGTCGGTAATAGTTATGGTATACGTTCCTGCACCTAAGCCCGTAATTGGCACTTCTGCAGCTGTTTGACCCGTAACAGGGGCACCAGCATTTATTTGGTACTGGTACGTATTGGCAAAGCCATCAATGAGAAAGGCTCCAGAACCATCACTTGCTCCTGAACATACCTGTGTATCTCCACCCGATCTAACCCTCGCTCGAATTGAGCTAATGATTGCCGGAGAATATCCTTCTGTATAGGTACAATTGTTGGCATCAGTTATTTGGAAAATATAAGACTGTGAAGCATCTAAGCTAATAAAGGTATCACTTCCCCCATTGTTTTGAACTGCGGGGCTAATTATCGAATAGTTTACAATGGCCGCGTTGCTTGTGGGCACCAACTGTAAATCGACCGTATTGGCCGTACAGTTGCTATTTGTTGAAATGAAATCAATGTCTGCAGGCGGATCAATATCATCAATTGTTATGGAGGTAAGTGTCAAACGACATCCACCGCCATCTTCAATCATAGGCGTATACGTTCCTGGTACCAAACCAGTGAATGACGTAGTGGCACTAAAATTGACACCATCAATACTGAAGGTATATCCGCTTCCGGTTCCCCCACCAGCTGGCCCAAAGTCAATTTGACCACCGATAGTTCCACCGCTTCCATCGCAAGTTCTATCTGCTATTTTAGTCGCTGAACCGGTAATCGCCCCAACGCTGGTAACGGTAATAGGCGGAAGAGCCATAGTACATTGAAAACCACCTTGCTGGTATAACACTTCGATATCGTTGTACGTTCCTGCGGGAACAGAAATTGAAGGATCGGTATCAAAAGGATCAACGGCATTTACACGATAAGAAAGGTTATATCCGTTCGCGTTGACCACATTGAAATTAATACGAGCACCACCATTGGAACACGTGCCATCAACGCCAACTGCATTGACCGTAGGAGGGGCTAAATCTTCTACATTTGCTGAAGCAGGAATGGTACAGCCATTGCTGTCGGTGATCAAAAAGTCATAACTACCTGGAGCCGTTACCGTAAAGGTTGTCGATCCTGTATACGAGGGCTGCGAGGCGCCGCCATTTACGGTAAAAGTATAAGGTGCTGAACCACCACTGGTATTTACAGTAATGTCAACACTTGTAATCGTAGAACAGCCAAAACTACTATTTACCTCGGTCGAAGCATCTAAAGCTGATAAGCCATTACCAATCACGATAGGATTACCACTCGTATCTAGTGGTTGTCTTGGAGGGTCGATACCATTTAAAGGATCTCCCGTACATTGTTGTGTTTCAACTTGCACAATATAAGTACCAAAGCCCACTGCAGAAAAGGTATAGTTATCAGCCGGTAAAAAGGCCGTAAATTCTTGAGGGACACCACTTGCATCCAACAAGGTATATTTGTAAGGACCTGGAACCGTATTGTTCACGTTCACCGTTACGCTACCCGTATCTCCAGAGCATTGTGCATCTACGAAAGTTACATCTATAGCAATATCTTGTTGTACAATTTCAATAGGCGCATATGGATATTCACAAGCGCCAGGAGTGCCTTGTTGGCGTGCCTTAATATTGTAAAATCCAGGGGTCAAGTTGTCAAAAATTGGGCCCTGCCAGGGTCCGAAACCGCTGCCACTATCAATGCTAAATTCATAAGCACTTGATAGTCCTGTTATTTGAATTCTACCGTCTACGCCACAAATAAAATCGGTTTTAACAAAGGTTTGGGTAATGGTACTCTTGGCCACTTCAAAGTAGTACCAGGGTCCAGAACCGTTAGCACGAACTCTAAACTCCGCTCCTGTGGCTGCTGGAATAGTACTTGCATCAATTGTAAATGTCGAGCCCGTACCTACCGTAGCATAACTACATGAAGCATCAGGGCAAGGAGTGTTCAAATCGGGGGTGCAACCACCTGTGACCTGTTGCCACTCTAAAGAACCACCACCACTGACAGATATAATCCTATCATCGGAATCACCGCAAAGATTGAATTTTGCGACCGTACTCCCATCATCGGCACAGACAAGTTCTTCGTCTGCCCCTTGAATGATAGTCATAAACATTGGGAGTGCAGCGGTTCCGCTACGAGTGATTGATTTGCTTGAGTTTGAGATTGAGTTTTTAGTAGCAACAACGACTTCATCTTCAGTAGTAGAGCTAGCAACGGAAGATTCTATATTAGAAGCTACGTTGGCAATAAAACTAAATACTCTGGTGTTTGCTACAGCTGATGTACATACCACTGATAGCGTTATCAATAGTACGGCATACAAAACATGCCTTGAGTTTTTTGGGAGCATAGGTTAAGTCGAATTTGGGCAAGAATGTCAGAGCTTGGGGATCTGAAAATTCTCTTCGTGTAATTGTTTATACTTATAAATTCTGTTTAATTTTACCCCTAAGGGTTTACCTTATAATATACTTCTAACGTTCAATTATGAAAAATAGTGTCTTTCTTTCGATCTTCTTCGCCGTTCTTTGCAGTTTTTCTTGCGCGCAAAACCCTGAAAATCAAGTTTCTACCCCAGATAATGTTCCGTTTTCGGCGGAATTATTAATCGATGAAATGCAGATTCCGTGGGGAATGGCGCATTTACCAGACGGGAGTATTTTACTGACAGAAAAATCTGGAGAAATAACCCACTTTTTCAATGGAAAAAAGACTTCAATTGCCAATGTGCCAGAAGTTTACAAAAGGGGCCAAGGGGGACTCTTGGATATCAAACTTCACCCTAATTATGCGACTAATGGTTGGATTTACATTTCGTATTCCTCTTCTGAAGGAGATGAAAAAGGTGGCAACACCGCATTGATACGCGCCAAACTAAAGAATAATAAACTCATTAACAGCGAGTTACTATACAAGGCTGGGCCTAATACAACGAAGGGTCAACATTTTGGCTCTCGCATAGAATTCGACAAGGACGGTTATCTTTTTCTTTCCATCGGAGACCGAGGTGCACGTGACGAAAACCCTCAAAACATCAAACGTGATGGAGGGAAAATTTACCGCTTCAATGATGATGGAAGCATTCCCAAAGATAATCCGTTCGTGGGTACCACTGGCGCAAAAACTGCCATTTATAGTTACGGACACCGAAATCCGCAAGGTTTGGTGAGACACCCTGAAACAGGAGAAATTTGGAATCATGAACACGGACCGAGAGGTGGTGACGAAATTAATGTGATCAAAGCCGGAGCAAATTACGGATGGCCCGTGATTACTTACGGAATAAACTATAGCGGAACTGAAATTACCGACAAAACTGAAATGAGTGGTATGGAACAACCCATTCACTATTGGGTACCTTCAATTGCCCCTAGCGGCATGGCATTTGTGACCACCAATAATTATGGTGCCGATTGGAAGGGAAGCCTACTTGTAGGCTCTCTTGCATTTCAATATTTAGAACGCCTTCAATTGAATGGTAAAAAGGTAGTTAAACGTGAAAAGCTATTGGGAAGTATAGGACGTGTTCGTGATGTAAGAGAGGGACCTGACGGCTTGATTTATGTAGCCGTCGAAGGAAAAGGGATTTATAAATTGGTTCCAAAAAAAGGATAACAACAAAGATACAATCCGTAAGACTATGCTGAGATTTGGTTGTTACGGGTAAAACCTATTTTCCAGCAGCAATAGCTTTTTTTACAGAGCCATGTTCGTTAAGTAGTTCGGCCGCCTCAGCATAGGAAATACCTAAACCTTCCATAACATATCGGGTTCCCCGATCTACCAATTTATTATTGCTCAATTGCATATTGACCATTTTATTTCCTTTTACCCTTCCAATTTTTATCATGAGGGCAGTAGAAATCATATTCAGTACAAGCTTTTGCGAAGTACCACTTTTCATTCGTGTGCTTCCAGTAACGAATTCGGGTCCCACATTGATTTCAATAGCTATATCAGATGCATTAGCTAATGGAGATCCTGGGTTATTAGTTATGCCCGCAGTTAGCAGTCCGTTTGCCCTGGCATCGGCTATTCCTCCAAGCACATACGGTGTCGTTCCTGAAGCGGCGATACCTACAAGCACATCATTTGAATTAATATTATGTGCCAACAAATCTTGCCAAGCTTGCTGTTTATCGTCTTCGGCATGCTCTACAGATCTACGTATGGCAGTGTCACCCCCAGCGATTAATCCCACTACCCTTTCATGCGGCATTCCATAGGTTGGTGGAATCTCGGAAGCATCTAAGATACCAAGCCGACCACTTGTTCCAGCGCCAATATAAAAAAGCCGACCACCACCAACAAAGCGATCTGCTAGCGCATCTACCAGCTTTGTGATTTGCGGAATTACCAAAGCGACAGCTTGGGCAACTTTTTGGTCTTCTTCATTCATTTTAGACAAGATAGAAGCAGTATCTAACTGTTCCAAATTATCATGGTTTGAAGGGTTTTCGGTGATCTTAATGTACTCCATTTAGCGTTTATGGTTTATAGAAAATTTGTCTTGAACTTGTATGATAATCTTAAGTATAGCTAGCTTCTCAATACTCCGAATGATCTTCCCAAATCAGGACTTAGGTATTAGATCAAAGCAGGCGAATATCATGACTCCTAAAGCTTTTTAATAAATCATTTTCTGGCTCTAACTCCGTAATCATTGTATTGATCGCATTAAGATCGCAGGTTTTATATCGATGCTGCGAGTTCAGCTTTTCCGAGATACACAAAAGTACCGTTTTCTTAGCGGATTTGATAACCGCTTTTTTTAATTGAACGATATCCCAGTCGAACTCCGTTAAGCCATATTGAGAATCTACATATCCTGTTCCAATAAAGCTGAAATCGACCTTAATTTCCGAAAGATTGTGAATGGCATTTGCTCCTATGGAGATCTGTGCATCTTTTGAAATCTGACCCCCAATAAAGATAACCGTAACCTTAGGTTTTGAAGACAATTCCATCGCCACGGGTAGACTCAAAGTAAAACACGTCAATTCTAGATCTGCAGGAATCAATCGCGCAAGTTCTAGACAGGTTGTACCACCATCGACAAAAAATACAGACCCTTCCTTCAATAGTGATAAAGCTTTCTCTGCAATTCTTGTTTTTTCCGCTAAGGCATATATGTTTGTATTTCGCGTGCTACTCGTTGTAAACCCTAAAGAAATCGCGCCACCATGCACCTTGCGGAGCTTCTGCTCTGAATCTAATTCCTTCACATCTCTTCGTACCGTATCAATCGATACATCAAGTGTCTCCGCAATATCAGTGAGTAATATCCGATTATGCAGCTCTACTTCGTTCAATATCGTCTGTTGTCGCTCTTCTTTTAGCATAAATTCAAACTTGAAATCACAAATATAACGAATAAATTACAATGCCGTTTTTTACTGTTTTATAAAGCAACATATTTTAAAAAAGCATAAAACGGCAAAAAAACTTGCAAAAAACTGCATTGATAGATTTTTTTGCCTACATTTGCCATAATTAACCAATATGTCAAATTCATAAATTAACGCTTTATATGACCACAATGACAGCAAGAAGCAAAACTGATATCCGTTACAAACCTGTCGGACAATTCGAGGAGACCCGTTACGAGAAAATCCACAATGTAATTTTTGATAATTCGAATGACGCTTCTATTGAAGTGGCCGAGGAGATTGCTAATCTTATCAAAAGAAAGCAATTGTCAGATAAAATGTGTGTTTTGGGCTTGGCTACAGGTTCCTCACCCATTCGCGTGTATGAAGAATTGGTACGCATGCATCAAGAGGAAGGACTAAGTTTTAAAAACGTGGTTACCTTTAATCTTGATGAGTATTTACCTATGGATAAAGAAAATACTCAGAGTTACTACTTTTTTATGCATGAGCATTTGTTTAATCATGTAGATATACTGCCAGAAAACGTTCATATTCCCGATGGAAAAGTTCCAAGTGACAAGCTAGTTGAATATTGCTTATCGTATGAGAAAAAGATAAAAGATTTTGGAGGGCTCGATTTTCAGCTCCTTGGAATTGGAAGAACAGGACATATCGGCTTTAACGAACCCGGTTCGCATTACAATTCTGGTACGCGTGTGATTACCTTAGACCATATAACACGAGTAGATGCCGCTCCTGCATTTTTGGGAATTGACAACGTACCACGTAGGGCCATTACCATGGGGATATCAACAGTCAGAAGCGCAAAACGGATTATCCTTCTCGGATGGGGCCAGAACAAAGCGGATATTATCAAAAAGACCATAGAGGGAGATATCTCAGCCCATGTTCCCGCTACCTATCTTCAAAACCATAAGAACTGCACTTTTGTTTTAGACACTGGGGCCGGTAGCGAATTAACACGTAACCGAACCCCATGGCTCGTCAGAAGTTGTGAATGGACCGAAGAATTAACGGCAAAAGCAATGGTTTGGCTTTGCGGAAAAACCAAAAAAACAATTTTGAGTCTTACAGACAAGGACTACAATGACAATGGAATGGCTGATTTACTAAGCCTGAAAGACTCTTACGACCTTAACATATGGATGTTTAATCGGCTACAACATACCATTACAGGATGGCCCGGTGGGAAACCCAATGCAGACGACTCCAATCGACCTGAACGTGCTCAACCGGCTAAGAAACGTGTCATTATATTTAGCCCTCATCCTGACGATGACGTAATTTCCATGGGAGGTACATTTGACCGTTTAATCGAGCAAGGACATGAAGTGCATGTGGTGTACCAAACCTCAGGAAATATCGCTGTATCCGATACCGATGCTAGAAAGTATGCAGAAATTGCAAAACAGATAACAGATTCTAAGGAGGCTCAAAAAATAATCGATTCGATAAAAGAAAAAACAAAAAGTAGCTTTGATTCTAAGGAAGTACGTAAGCTGAAAGGAAATATACGTCGCGGAGAGTCTTATGTTGCCACGCGTTATTTAGGCCTAGAAGATACTAATGTTCATTTTTTAGATCTGCCCTTCTATGAAACTGGCACTATTAAAAAGAATAACTTATCAGAGGAAGATATCGAAATCATGGTCGATGTCATTCAAGAAATTAAACCGCATCAAATATATGCGGCTGGAGACTTGGCAGACCCACATGGTACACATCGAGTTTGTCTCGATGCCGTTTTTTCGGCAATGGAACGACTAAAAAGTGAACCTTTTGCAAAAGATTGTTGGCTTTGGTTATACCGCGGTGCATGGCATGAATGGGACATTAATGAAATTGAAATGGCCGTACCCATGAGTCCGGGACAAGTTCTTAAAAAACGTAATGCAATCTTTGCCCACCAATCACAAAAAGACGGTGTCATGTTTCAAGGTGATGATACACGTGAATTTTGGATGCGGGCTGAAGAGCGTAACCGAGACACGGCTAAAAGATATAATGACTTAGGGCTTTCCGATTATTCGGCGATGGAGGCTTTTGTGCGACATAAGTTTGATTAGGTTTGTATTTTAGCGAAAGGGTTAAGATATAAATGCTTCGAATACTACCATTTTTAATTTTGCTTGTAACGATCAGCTCTTGTTCGGTTTTCAAACCCATCGCCCAACCCAGAAGTGAGTTTCGTGGTTTTTGGGTAGCCACGGTGGTAAATATCGATTGGCCCAAAAATGGAAATGATGCTGCGGAAAAGCAAAAAAAGGACTTTCTCGAAATACTTGATTTTTACCAAGAACTAAATTTCAATGCTGCCATAGTTCAAATTCGAACCGCGGGTGATGCCTTTTATGATTCTGAATATGCGCCTTGGTCACGATTTTTAACCGGAAAAGAAGGTGAAGTGTCAACCTCAAAATCTACACTTTTAAAATGGATGATTCATGAGACTCATCAACGAGGCATGGAATTCCATGCCTGGCTCAACCCCTATCGCGCTACCTTTGATTTGAATACAGCAAAACTTAGTCCGACCCACGATTTCAATCTTCATCAGGAATGGATGGTGAAATACGGAAAAAAATATTATTACGATCCCGGTCTTCCAGAGGTGCAGCAGCACATGATCGCTATCATTGACGAAATTACAGCAAACTATGACATAGATGCCATCCATTTTGATGACTATTTCTATCCCTACACTATCGAAGGTGAAGTTTTTCAAGACTCCATCTCCTTTTATAATTGTGCATTACCTAAACAAACTTTAGCAGATTGGCGAAGAAGTAACATCGATTCATTAGTTAAAAAAAGTCATGAGATTATCAAAAAAAGAAAGCCCTGGGTTCAATTTGGGGTAAGTCCGTTTGGCGTTTGGAAAAACAAATCCACAGATCCAAAAGGCTCCGATACCAAAGCTGGGCAAACCACTTATGAGAATTTGTTTGCAGACCCTTTACTTTGGATGAAAAAAGGATGGTTAGATTACTTAATTCCGCAAGTATATTGGAGCATGGAACTTCCGGTGGCTTCTCACAAAAAGATTGTCGATTGGTGGTCGAACAACACTCAGCGTAGCAAGCTTTACATCGGAAACGGTCCATATAAAATCAGGAACAATAGTGATAAGGCATGGGATAATAAAAAAGAACTTCCTAATCAAATCGGTTATGCCCGTGAAAAAAATGCAGTTTTCGGAAACGCTTTTTTTAGTGCTAAAAGTTTAATGAACAACAATGCCGATGTTACAAGATATCTGAAAAGAAAGTACTACAAAAGCAAGGCGCTACCACCTGTAGCTAAGGTAACATCCAACAAGCGCCCAGACTTTTATGAACCAAAATCAGTGAGCAAATCGAAGAATGCCATTGTTATAAAATTCAATGACTTAGATGCTGTTAGGTATGCCATGGTATATCCCTCTACCAAAAACGAAAAAGAAGAATATCCCCTAAAAAAGTTAATAGCCAAGCTACCCGTTCGAAGTAACAAAGAAGTTATCCTTCCGTTGGAAGTCGTAAAGAAAAGAAGGTACATTGCGGTAACCTTTATTGATTTTTACGGAAGGGAATCTAAACCGATAATTGTACATTTAAGTAAACTATCTCAGTAAAGGGTGATACGATAGCCATAAGAAAAAACAATTTAATTTCTAAATAAGCCATAGCATAATTAATTCTCGATTATCGAGTAAAACCAACTAATATGATAAAAAAAAACAAATGGGCATGGGCATGGGTGCCAACGCTCTATTTTGCTCAAGGCTTACCTTATGCACTGGTTGTTACCGTATCAGTTATCATGTACAAAAAATTAGGCATCAGTAACGCTGATATTGGTTTGTACACAAGTTTTCTATACATCCCTTGGGTGATAAAACCCCTGTGGAGCCCTTTTGTTGACTTAAAGAGTACCAAGCGCAATTGGTTTTTGGGTATGCAATTACTTGCTTCGCTAGCGCTTTTAGCTATTGGGCTCACGCTACCAACAAACATTTTCTTTATCACAAGTTTAGCCTGTTTCTGGATGGTCGCTTTTGCTTCTGCCACAAATGACATCGCCACCGACGGTTATTATATGATAGGCCTTACAGAAGACAAACAGTCGTTTTTTGTTGGCATGCGGAGTGTATTTTACAAATTGGCGAACGTAACGGGTCAGGGTCTGCTAGTAGTTTTAGCAGGGTTTTTAGAAAACTACTACGGCGATAATACCAAAGCTTGGTCCTACACCATGATTTGTGCGGCTTTGCTTATGTTGTTATTAACCCTGTCGAATTTTTTCGTTACACCAAAGTTTGAAAGCTCAAAGGCAATAGAGCTAGAAAAACCTAGAGGCTTTTGGGAAGTATTCACTTCTTTTTTCAATAAGCCTGGCATGGGCATGGCCTTGGCCTTTATTTTATTTTTCAGACTTGGCGAATCGCAATTGGTCAAAATGGCCTCTCCTTTCTTATTAGATCCAACTTCAGCGGGAGGGTTGGGCTATACCACTTCTGAGGTGGGTACCATATATGGTACTATCGGTGTAATCTTTTTAACCATTGGCGGAATTTTAGGAGGTATTCTAATCTCTCGCCAGGGTCTAAAAAAATGGATGCTACCGATGCTCATATCTCTCAATGCGCCAAATGCATTATATGCTTTACTGGCCATTACCGAAACTACCAACGTATATGCCGTAACCGGAACAGTGATAGTGGAGCAATTTGGTTATGGTTTCGGTATAGCAGGTTTCATGGTGTATTTGATTTATTTGGCTGAAGGAAATTCGAAAACTTCGCACTATGCCCTCGCCACTGGTTTTATGGCACTGGGTATGATGTTACCTGGGCTAATAAGTGGTTTTATGCAAGAATGGCTTGGCTACGACGGCTTCTTTATTTGGGTAGTTATTGCAGCCCTTCCTGCTTTTGTACTATTGCGATTTATTAACTACCCAGCTGATTTTGGTAAAGCAAAAGCTTAAAATGAGTATACTATTGAACTACAAAAACGCAAAGAACCAATTAAGCATTGTTGAAAAAGTGGGGCAATTATTTATGCCGGCTGCCTTTATCAATGATTCAGAAGAGGATATTCAGAAACTTGAAAATCTAATACGCCGTCATCACATAGGTTCGCTATGTTTTTTCCATAGCCGAGCAAGTGCTGCTACGAACTATGAAGGAAAGAAAGAGGTTATGTACAACGCTAACAGTTTTGAAACTTTGCAAAAACTGGTACAGCGCTACCAAAGTGCTTCGAAATTCCCCTTATTAATTGCCATTGATGCCGAATGGGGCTTGGCCATGCGCATTGAAAATACACCACAGTACCCTTATGCGATTACCTTAGGAGCCCTTCAAGGCAACAATGATCTGATTTATGAAGTTGGAAGAAACATTGCCAAAGATTGCAAAGCAGCAGGAATACATTGGAATTTAGCACCTTGTGTTGATATCAATAACAATCCGAACAATCCTGTTATTGGATATCGCTCTTTTGGTGAAGACAAATTCGAAGTAACCGAAAAAGCCTTGGCTTTTGTTCAGGGAACGCAAAGCGAAGGTATATTGACCAGTGTTAAGCACTTTCCGGGCCACGGTGATACCGAGACAGATTCACATTTAGGACTTCCGCTGATTGACAAGTCAAAAGAAGAATTAGTTGACAATGAATTATACCCCTTTCAAAAGTTAGTTGCCGAAGGAATTGATGCTGTTATGATCGGACATTTATCAGTGCCCGCTTTGGCAAATGGCAAGACCATTTCTTCAAGCATTTCTAAAAACATTATCAAAGAAGTTTTAAGAAAAGAAATGGGCTTCAATGGCGTGGTAATTTCCGATGCTTTAAATATGCATGCGGTATCTAAAAATTATCCCACCAAAGGAAAATTGGAATGGCTGGCTTTTGACGCTGGAAATGATGTGCTATGTTTCGCAGAACATGTCACCGAAGGAATTGAAACTATCCTTAAGAAGGCAACAGACGCCCAAATTGAAGAAAGTTTTCAGCGTGTTTGGCAATTAAAAGAGCGCGCTTTGCAATTACAAATTCAAAATTCAACTGCAAATTCAACGCTTCAAAGTGCCAATGAACTAAATCGAAAACTTGCCGAAAATAGTTTGACTTTATTAAAAGGAAGTGAAGCAGATATCGTCAATTTTAGAAATACCGATTTTTGTACTTTAACCATTAAACGTTCAAAACTTGACCATAATTCAGAAGAAGTACTGACGGGCTTAAATGATATGAAAACTGAAGTAGAACAAGAAAAAGACATCTTGATTCTGTTAACCCCTCCGCAGGTAAAACCTGCAAGCAATTTTGGTTTACTTCAGGAAGAAATCGATTGGATAAACGAATTGATTCGTACCAAAAATGTGGTATTGTATCTTTTCGGAAATCCCTATGTTTTGAATCATTTATATATTGAAAATACAATCGCAGTGGTCGTAGCTTATCAAAGCTTTCAAGAGTTCCAAGATGTTGCTTCTCAGCACTTTCTTAGCCTATTGAAAGCCAAAGGAAAGTTGCCGGTTACTATAAATAGGAGAGCATGAAAACATTCAAGATACTTGGCCTGATGTCAGGAACTTCCTTAGACGGGTTAGACCTTTGCTATTGCTTTATTAATAAAGACATAGATACATGGTCTTTTGAAATTGTGGAAACCAAAAGCATTCCCTATTCAGACGATATGCAGTCTGAACTAAAAGATTCAATCTATTTAAAGGCCAATGAATTGTTACAATTCCATAATACCTATGGTACCTGGCTTGGCCAAAAGGCAAGACAATTCATTTCAGAAAAAAAACTTGATGTAGATTTTATTGCCAGTCACGGTCATACAACCCATCACCAACCCGAAAACGGACTCACATTTCAACTGGGTTCAGGGCAGCATCTTGCCAATGAGAGTGGTTGCAAAGTAGTTTGTGATTTTCGAACTAACGATGTAGCTCTTGGTGGGCAGGGAGCCCCTTTGGTTCCTATTGGCGACCAATTATTTTTTGGAGAATATGATTACTGTTTGAATCTTGGAGGCATTAGCAATATATCCTTAATACAAAAAGGAAAACGAATTGCCTATGATATTGGCCTGGCAAATATGATTTTGAATTACATCACCAGAAAAATCGATTTAGCCTATGATAAAGGCGGAGAAATGGCGCGCTCAGGTACTATAAATCAGAGCATGCTTGATAGGCTGAACGACTTAAAATACTATTTACTTCCTCATCCCAAATCAATAGGATATGAATGGTTTGTAGAAGAAGTAGTTCCTATTGTCGACCTTACAGATGATTCAACCGAGAACCTATTGCACACATCCATTCATCATATTTGTGAAAAGGTTGCCCAACAAGTGAAACTCAATAGTACTAAAAAGGCGAGCACTTTATTTGTTACTGGCGGCGGTGCTTTAAATCATTTTCTGATAAAGGTATTACAAGAAAAACTAGGAGAAAGTGTCGAGGTCATGGTTCCAGAAAAAACACTTATCGAATTTAAAGAAGCGGTAGTGTTCGCCTTAATGGGAGCACTTCGTATAGGGCAAGAAATGAATGTACTTCATTCGGTTACCGGTGCTAAAAGAGATTCGTCAAGTGGAGTGGTATATCTTCCGGCCTAAAGATTAAGGGGAAATCGCTATCTTAGAAAATTAATGCAAAAACAATTCAACTATGAGTGACAAACAACAAAAAGCAACCGCTTATTGGAAAGAAAACGTGAGATATCTATGTATTCTTCTAAGCATTTGGTTTGTGGTTTCTTACGGGGCAGGTATACTGTTTAAGGACGCTTTGGATACGATTCAAATTGGAGGCTTCAAACTTGGCTTTTGGTTCGCTCAACAAGGTTCGATTTATGTGTTTGTTATTTTGATATTCGCTTACGTAAGACTTATGAATAAGCTTGATAAAAAATACGGCTACAACGAATAGAACCATCAACTAATAACCATCAACTAACAAACAAACTTATGAGCGTTCAAACCTGGACCTATATTTTAGTCGGAATCACTTTTGCCCTTTATATCGGTATTGCTATATGGTCGAGAGCTGGTTCGACAAAAGAATTTTACGTTGCCGGGGGTGGTGTTTCTCCCCTTGCAAATGGTATGGCCACAGCTGCCGATTGGATGTCTGCCGCTTCTTTTATTTCCATGGCAGGAATTATTGCTTTTGCTGGCTATGACGGTTCGGTTTATTTAATGGGATGGACCGGTGGATATGTTCTTTTAGCTCTCTTACTAGCGCCTTACCTCCGCAAATTCGGCAAGTTTACTGTACCCGATTTTATTGGAGATAGATACTATTCCAATACAGCGCGTATCGTAGCGGTAATCTGTGCCTTACTCGTTTCTTTTACTTACGTAGCGGGGCAAATGCGAGGTGTTGGTGTCGTATTTTCCAGATTTTTAGAGGTAGATATCAACACCGGTGTCATTATCGGGATGGTAATCGTTTTGTTCTATGCGGTATTGGGGGGAATGAAAGGGATTACCTATACTCAAGTGGCACAATACTGTGTTTTGATTTTCGCCTTTATGGTACCGGCAATTTTTATTTCCATTCAAATGACGGGTAACCCTGTTCCGCAACTAGGTATGGGTGCCACCTTAAATGACGGCTCGGGAATGTATTTATTAGATAAATTAAACGGACTCTCCACCGAACTTGGATTCAATGAATATACTTCTGGGTCAAAATCAAGAATTGATGTCTTCGCCATTACGCTTGCGCTCATGGTCGGCACGGCTGGCCTACCTCACGTAATTGTTCGCTTTTTTACCGTTAAAAGAGTAAAAGATGCTCGCAAATCGGCGGGGCTAGCGCTATTGCTAATTGCTATTTTATATACTACTGCACCGGCTGTGGCAGTATTCGCCCGAACCAATATGATCAATACAGTAAGCGAAAAAGAATATACAGCTATGCCAGAATGGTTCAAAAATTGGGAGGAGACTGGTTTATTGCAATTCGAAGACAAAAACAAAGATGGCAAAATTCAATATGTAGCTGATGCCAAGGTGAACGAGCTTACCGTTGACCGCGATATTATGGTCTTGGCGAACCCTGAGATTGCGAATCTTCCCGCTTGGGTAATTGCTTTGGTTGCCGCTGGCGGTTTGGCCGCTGCGCTTTCCACTGCCGCAGGCCTGCTTCTTGTTATATCTTCTTCTGTTTCACACGATTTGATAAAAAAAGTATTTGTACCGACAATCACAGAAAAAGGAGAGCTCTGGGCAGCCCGTGGAGCAGCTACAGTTGCTGTAGTGATTGCAGGATATTTCGGTATCAATCCGCCTGGTTTTGTGGCCGCAGTTGTAGCTCTCGCATTTGGCCTTGCGGCGGCATCCTTCTTTCCGGCAATCGTCTTAGGAATATTTTACAAAAAAATGAATAAAGAAGGTGCCATTGCCGGTATGGTGGTTGGTATTTCTTTAATGCTCTTCTATATGCTAAAGTTTAAATTCGGCGTTTTTGATGGCGGCAAGGAGGCAGTTGCCGGTCTGGCAAACAATTGGTGGTTCGGTATTTCACCTGAAGGGTTCGGCAGTGTTGCTATGTTAGTAAACTTTGCGGTATCGATTGTAGTGATGAAATTCACAGCCGCACCTCCTCAAAATGTTCAGGAAATTGTTGAGGATATTCGAATTCCAAGTGGAGCGAAAGAGGCGACAGGACATTAATTTTTTCTTTAATTTTATTAGAAATCGAGAATACTTATGAGCAATTACCACATAAAACATTTAGAAGAATATTTTCAAGTATATCGAAAATCCGTACGTAACCCGGAGGCGTTCTGGGAAGAAATTGCTGAGGAGCACTTCGTATGGCGTAAAAAATGGGATAAGGTATTGGAATGGGATTTTAAAAAACCGGAAATCAAATGGTTTGAAGGGGCCCAACTCAATATTACAGAGAACTGTTTAGATCGGCATTTACCCACACGAGGCGAAAAAACCGCAATACTTTTTGAACCCAACGACCCAAAGGAAGAAGCAGAGCATATCACCTATAGGCAATTGCACGAACGGGTTTGTCGAATGGCGAACGTGCTACTAGATAATGGCGTACAAAAAGGAGATCGAGTTTGCATTTATTTACCAATGATACCTGAACTAGCCGTTGCTCTTTTGGCCTGTGCTAGAATTGGGGCCATACATTCGGTAGTCTTCGCCGGGTTTTCGGCAAATGCGCTTTCCACTAGAATCAATGATTCTGATTGCAAAATGGTAATTTGCTCTGATGGCTCGTATCGGGGAAGCAAGACCATTGATTTAAAGGGTATTGTTGATAAAGCTTTGGAAGACTGCAGCGGCGTGGAGCATGTATTGGTAGCCAAACGCATTCATTCTAATATTAGCATGAAAGAAGGAAGAGACCAATGGTTACAACCCCTTCTTGATGAGGCGTATGCCGATTGTAATGCTGAAATCATGGATGCAGAAGATCCCCTTTTCATCTTATATACCTCAGGTTCTACAGGAAAACCTAAAGGCATGGTACATACTACTGGAGGATATATGGTATATACCGCTTACACCTTTAAAAATGCATTTCAATATACAGAAAATGATGTCTACTGGTGTTCTGCCGATATTGGTTGGATTACAGGGCATTCCTACATCGTTTACGGGCCCCTAGCGAATGGGGCAACCACTATGATGTTTGAGGGGGTTCCGTCCTATCCTGATTATGGTCGCTTTTGGAAAATCATTGAAAAGCATAAAGTTAATCAGTTCTATACAGCGCCAACTGCAATTCGCGCTTTGGCCAAAGAAAACCTTGATTTTGTAGAAAAGCATGATTTATCTTCTTTAAAAGTTTTGGGTTCGGTTGGAGAACCCATTAACGAAGAAGCTTGGCATTGGTATAACAATAACATTGGTAAAAAGAAGAGCCCAATAATAGATACTTGGTGGCAGACGGAAACCGGTGGTATGATGATTACGCCAATACCCTATGTAACTCCTACTACCCCTACTTACGCTACACTCCCATTTATAGGCATTCAACCTGCATTGATGGATGAGGAAGGCAAAGAAATCAAAGGCAACCAAGTTGATGGTCGCTTGTGTATCAAATTCCCTTGGCCCTCTATTGCAAGAACCATATGGGGCGATCATGATAGGTATCGAGACACCTATTTCTCTGCTTATAAGAACATGTATTTTACCGGAGATGGTGCGCTTAG
This sequence comes from Maribacter sp., assembly GCF_039974175.1. Classification (GTDB taxonomy): domain Bacteria; phylum Bacteroidota; class Bacteroidia; order Flavobacteriales; family Flavobacteriaceae; genus Maribacter_C. The sequence goes on along the minus strand of NZ_JBDWJN010000010.1, from coordinate 114,862 downwards.
AGATGCCGTTGGTTATTACAGAATAACTGGGCGGGTCGATGATGTAATCATCGTTTCAGGGCATAATCTAGGAACGGCCCCGATCGAAGATTCTATCAACGAGCATCCGGCCGTGGCAGAATCGGCAATTGTAGGCTTCCCGCATGATGTAAAAGGAAATGCGTTATACGGCTATGTGATTTTAAAGGAAACCGGAGAAGATAGAAATCGCGACAACCTTCGTAAAGAAATCAATCAGCAAATTACCGAGCAGATTGGCCCCATCGCCAAACTAGATAAAATTCAATTCGTACCGGGATTGCCCAAAACTCGAAGTGGTAAAATTATGCGCCGAATCTTGAGAAAGATTGCCGGCAAAGACACCTCCAACTTAGGGGATACCAGCACCTTATTGAACCCTGAAGTCGTTAAGGATATTATGAACAACGTCCTCTAAACTCATGTTAAAGTCTCCAGACTAGGCCGTATGCATTGGGTTCTGATTACGATAAGCCGCGGCTGGTTGAAAGCCTAAGTCTTGGTCTTTGATTAAAATTTCAGGTAATGCCTAATAGCTTGTGTCTAAGTATTCTGATTTTTGATCTGTCTAGAGGAGTATAAAAATCACCTTGCCTTTTCTGGAGAAGGAAGGTAAGTTGTTTGCCCGTTTATAGGAATAAGATGCAAGTCTTTCCTTTCAATCCTTATAGTTTCCTATTTTTGTAACCAAAGAAAGAATAGGAATGCTAGTTATAGGAATCGCTGGAGGAACGGGCTGTGGAAAAACAACGGTTGTTAATCAGATCATTAATGAACTCCCAGATGAGGAAGTCGGTGTTATCTCTCAAGATGCCTACTACAACGATCTTTCGCATTTGACGCTTCTTGAAAGAAGGGAGACCAATTTTGATCATCCCAATTCTATTGATTTTGCTTTATTGGCGCTACACTTAAAAGAATTGAAAGCTGGAATTTCGATAGAACAACCCGTATATTCTTTTTTAGAATGCAACCGAATGGAAGAAACTGTTCCTACGCAGCCTACCAAAGTATTAATCGTTGAAGGTATTTTGATATTGACCAATGCCGAGATTCGCGAAATGTGTGATATCAAGATCTTTGTACACGCTGATTCTGATGAAAGGCTTATTCGAAGACTCAAAAGAGATGTAAACGAACGTGGCTGGGATTTAGATGAAACCCTAGAAAAGTATCAAACCATTTTGAAGCCCATGCACGATCAGTTTATCGAACCCTCAAAAGAGCATGCTGATATTATTATTCCCAACAATAAATACAATACGGTGGCAGTTGATATTGTACGAAGCATTGTCAACGAAAAATTAGTCTAATCAATGAGATGGAAAGATTTCAAAAAGAGCAAATGGTTCCGTTTAGCTACCATCTTTAGCAGTATCTACGTACTCATACTTACCGCTTTTGTTATTTGGATGGTTTTTTTTGACACGAATTCATTGCGAATTCATTTGGAACTAAAAAGAGAGATCGATAATCTGGAAAAGCAAAAAGAATACCTCAAAGAACAGATTGAAAACGACAAGAAGATAATCGAAAAACTATCTGACCCTGAAGAATTAGAGAAATTTGCTCGAGAACAATACTATTTAAAGAAAAAGAATGAAGAGATTTATCTCATTGAGTATGAAGATAGTTTAAAATTGAAGGAAAAAAAGAAAGATTAGAGCGTTAAGCACGTAGTATAGTTTCCTCATTTTGAGCCCGTAAGGTAACCTATCTTGCCCAACTTCAAAACTTTAACTCAATTTAACGCAAGACACCATAGTTATTCACTTTCTGTTAACAAAATTCGTCCGATAGCATCGTAAATAATTGTATTTTTACGGGCTAACTGAACATACCTATGGGCAAAATTATAGCGATTGCGAATCAAAAGGGAGGAGTAGGCAAAACCACGACCACAGTGAATTTGGCGGCGGCCCTAGGGGTACTTGAAAAGAAAGTGTTGCTGATTGATGCAGATCCACAGGCAAATGCCACTTCTGGTTTGGGCATAGATGTAGATAGTGTAGAATTTGGTAGCTATCAGCTTCTGGAGCATACGAAAACGGCTAGCGAAACGATTATAGAGACTTCTTCTCCGAATGTTGATTTGATTCCTGCGCACATTGATTTAGTTGCTATTGAGATAGAATTGGTTGATAAAGATGAGCGGGAATATATGATGAAAAAAGCCGTTGCTGAGCTAAAGCACAACTATGATTTTATACTTATTGATTGTGCGCCCTCACTTGGTCTCTTAACCTTAAACGCTCTAACGGCAGCAGATTCTGTGATTATTCCTATTCAGTGTGAATACTTTGCACTTGAAGGTCTAGGGAAACTCTTGAATACCGTAAAAAGTATTCAGAAAATCCACAATCCAGATTTGGATATTGAAGGCATGCTCTTAACCATGTATGATTCTAGATTGCGCTTGTCTAATCAGGTAGTTGAAGAAGTTCGTAAGCACTTTGAAGATATGGTCTTCGACACGGTTATTCAGCGAAACGTACGCTTGAGCGAAGCTCCTAGCTATGGAGAGAGCATCATCAAATACGATGCTAGCAGCAAGGGTGCCGCCAATTATCTAAATTTGGCGAATGAAGTAGTTAAGAAAAATATGGAAGCGGTATAAATGGCGAAAGCAACAAGAAAACAAGCCTTAGGTCGAGGACTTTCAGCATTGCTGAAAGATCCTGAAAACGATATTCAATCGGCATCGGATAAAAATGCAGATAAAGTTGTTGGTAATATTGTTGAATTGGATATGGATTCCATTGAGGTGAATCCGTTCCAACCGAGATCGCATTTCAATGATGAAGCACTTCAAGAATTGGCATCTTCCATTCGTGAATTGGGCGTAATACAGCCAATAACGGTTCGAAAGCTCGATTTCAATCAATTCCAGTTGGTTTCAGGAGAAAGACGATATAGAGCGTCAAAGCTTATTGGTTTAGAGACCATTCCAGCATACATTCGAATTGCGAACGATCAAGAATCTCTTGAAATGGCTTTGGTCGAAAACATACAGCGTCAAGATTTAGACCCTATTGAAATTGCCCTCTCTTACCAGCGTTTGATTGACGAGATACAATTGACACAAGAAAAATTAAGTGACCGTGTTGGTAAGAAACGATCGACTATTGCTAACTACATGCGTCTTCTAAAGTTAGACCCCATTATTCAAACAGGAATACGTGATGGCTTTGTAAGCATGGGTCACGGAAGAGCTTTGGTGAACATTGAGGGCAAAGAAGACCAAATTGCAATCTACGAAAAGATTGTAGGCAGTTCGCTTTCCGTACGAGATACAGAGCGATTGGTAAAGGCCCATCATCAAGGTTCGGGTTCGGCTTCCTCGGGGAAGAAAGCCAAGTCATCTCCTGAATTTATTAAAACGGCCAAAGATGAATTTACCAATCATCTATCTTCAAATGTAGCTATTCAGGCATCGGAAAATGGCAAAGGAAAAATAACCATCCCATTCCAATCTCAAGAAGAGTTTCTACGAATAAAAAAATTACTCCTTGGTAAGTAAACGTTTCTTTCTTTCTTTGCTTTTTGTACTTTCTGCATTCCTAAATTGGGGACAAGAAGAAAAAATTGATGCCCCAGAAGTTGATTCCTTGAAAACAGATTTGAAAAAGGAAGGCATGGTGGTAATAGACACCTTGGTTACAAAAAAACGAAATCTAAACCCTCTTGCCCCCGCCAAAGCAGGCTTTTACTCAGCAGTATTACCGGGTTTAGGTCAGATTTACAATAAGCGCTACTGGAAGGTACCCATAGTTTGGGCCGCCATTGGTACGGGTGCTTATGCCTATATTAATTTCGATAATCGATATAATGCATTTCGCACGGCATTTAAAAGGCGTCAGGCGGGCTTTACCGATGATGAGTTTTATGATTTAAGACCAAATGACGGTATTACCAGAACTACGCCTGAGATTGATGACCAACGATTGGAAAGGCTTCAAAATGACCGCCAAAATGATCGCGATTTGGCGCTACTCGCTACCATTCTTTTGTATGCTCTCAACGTGGTTGACGCTAACGTAGATGCACATCTGAAGCAATTTAACATTGATGATGAATTAAGTATGGATATGGAGTTTCGACCTTACTTAGAGCTCAACCCCATAACCACAGACCCACATTATGGCATGGCATTAATAGTAAAATTTTAAAAATGAATATTGCGTTATTTGGTTACGGAAAAATGGGAAAGATGATTGAGCAAGTGGCGCAACAAAGAGGTCATGCCATTGTAGCAAAAGTAGATGTTGATACCAAAAACATTGACTTTTCGAGTATGGATGTCGCCATCGATTTTAGTATGCCCAACGCCGCTTTTGGAAATATTTCAAGTTGTATTGAAAATGGAATCCCCGTAATTTCAGGCACCACGGGCTGGCTTCGAGATTATGACAAGGCCGTGAATTTATGTAAAGAAAAAAATGGGGCATTTATTTATGCTTCCAATTTTAGTTTGGGGGTCAATGTTTTCTTTGAGCTAAATTCGTACTTGGCCACGATGATGAAAAACTTGGAGCAATACCAGGTTTCGATGGAGGAAATACACCATACCCAAAAATTGGATGCCCCTAGCGGTACTGCAATTAGTTTGGCCGAAGGTATTGTTAAGCAAACAAACTATAAAGGTTGGAGCTTGAACCAAGAATCAGAAAACGAAATAGCTATTGCCTCCAAGCGAATAGGCAATACCCCCGGTACACATACCGTGGTTTACGATAGTCATGTAGACAGTATTGAAATAAAACATACCGCCCATAACAGAGAGGGCTTTGCACAGGGTGCTGTTATTGCAGCAGAATGGCTAGTAGGCAAAACGGGTATTTTTTCGATGAAAGACGTTTTAGGATTATAACAATTAACCATCCAACACAAATAACAAACAAAGATGGACACAACACAATGGCTCTTATTCATTCTTTTAGTGCAGGTCATTCACTTTTTAGGGACTTGGAAATTATATGTAAAAGCTGGGAGAAAAGCATGGGAAGCGGCAGTTCCGGTTTACAATGCTATCGTTTTAATGCAAATCATTAACCGTCCGAAGTGGTGGGTAATTTTACTCTTTATTCCCATTATTAACTTATTGATGTTTCCAGTTATTTGGGTGGAAACAATACGCAGTTTTGGCCGTACTAGTCTGCTTGAAACTTGGTTGGTTATACTCAGCTTAGGGTTTTACATTTACTATGTCAATTATGCCTTGGATGTAACTCACATTAAGGAAAGAAGTTTGCACCCAAGAAGTGTGGCGGGTGAATGGGTTAGTTCTATCGTTTTCGCTATTGTAGCGGCTACCCTTGTGCATACTTATTTTATTCAGCCTTATGTAATACCTACAGGGTCATTAGAGCGTACCTTGCGTATAGGTGACTTGTTGTTCGTCAGTAAATTCCATTACGGTGCGCGAACACCCATGACGACCATTGCCGCGCCTATGGTTCATGACACCCTACCGGTATTGAATATACCCTCCTATATTAACAAACCCCAGCTCCCCTATTTTAGACTACCCGGTTTTAAAGACATAAAACGCAAAGAAATTGTAGTTTTTAGCTGGCCCGCTGATACGGTACGCCAATTTTTTAGAAAAGAGCAGGGGGTAGAAAAACCAATCGACAAAAAATCAAATTATGTAAAACGCTGTGTAGGGCTCCCAGGCGATTCTCTGCAGGTGATCGACGGTTACGTCTTTGTGAATGGAAAACAATTGGAATTACCCGATAGGGCGAAACCACAATTCGACTATAACATACACGCAAGTAAGGGCGTCTCTTCCAAACTATTAGCGGAAATTGGCGTCAATGATTTCACTAGAAAATATATTGTCTCCGCCTTAAATCAGCAACAAGCAGATGCTTTGAATGACTATGCGAAAGGCTATAACCGACGGCAAGATGGAAAAATAGAGATTTATACCGCGGGGCCAGGAATTCCTGTAGATGTAATTCGAAGAAATGGTATTTCCTTAAAGGAGGAAACCGGAAGAGTGCGTATGGCACCTTTAACAGATGATATGGCAGCACAACTAAAAAGTAATGCCAATATCGACTCTGTCGTTCGCATTATTACCCCAAAGGGAACTAGAGGTATAAATATATTTCCTCAAAGTCCAGATTACCCATGGAGTCATGATCAATTTGGGCCAATTTATATTCCAGAGGAAGGAAAGACAGTAGCACTTAACCTTAATACCCTACCCTTCTATAAAAAAATTCTTGAAAAATACGAAGGAAATAGTATCAAAGTAACTGGAAATCAAATCAGCTTAAACGGTGAGGTGGTTGATAGTTATACCTTTAAGCAAGACTACTATTGGATGATGGGCGATAACCGCGATCATTCTGAAGATAGTCGTGCGTGGGGATACGTTCCGGCAAATCATATCGTGGGTACGCCAATATTTATATGGATGAGCGTTGATAATTTTATGAATGCCAAGGGCACGGCTACGAATGCGCCTTGGAAATGGAAACCGCGCTGGGACCGTATTTTCACCACCGTAAATGGTACCGGAGAACCAGTTTCTTATTTTAAATATTTTTTAATTGCGTTGGCGGGGTGGTTTGCATTTGACTTTTTTAGAAAGAGGAAGAAGCAAAAAAAGTCTTAATGTAAGAACATAAACGATGGATCAGTGTGACAACTGACACCCTTTACATTGACCTATTGCTACATTTATAACCTGAACCATTGACTACAGTATTGCATCCAGTCTATTTACCCAACATAGCAACCTTTGCTGTGATGGCGCAAAATGAAATCTGTTGGGAAGTCAGTGACAATTTTCAAAAACAGACCTACAGAAACCGGTCATACATTTGTACAGATCGTGGAAAGTTGATGCTGAATATACCCATACAACATGTTGGTAAAAATCAAGGGCGACAATTGTATAAGGAGGTAAAAGTAGACAATGAGTACAACTGGCAACGTCAACATTGGCGAACGTTGCAAACGGCATATAGAACATCACCTTATTTCGAATTTTATGAAGACGATATTGCTCCACTCTATAACGAAACTCACGCGCATCTTCTCGAATACAACCTGAAGTCTATCGACATAATTTGTAGTTGTCTTCAGTTGAAAATGCCGAAAATGAAAACGGAAAAATATGAACTTCAACACAAAACTTTTCGAGACATGCGTTATCTGGTCAATGCCAAAAAGAAATTGGAGTTTATACAGCCGCCGTATGTACAGGTTTTTGGAGACCGCCACGGATTTATTGAAAACTGCAGCATTCTTGATCTCTTGTTTAATGAAGGCACCAATGCACTTTCATATCTCAGAAATCTCAAGTTAGCACCCGAAAATGCTTAGATTCTTCATTCACTACGGAATTCATCTTATTGTTCCCATTGGTATCGGGCTTCTCTTTTTTAAAGCGAACAGCCTTAAAGCCATTGTCATTTTGCTGGCAGGTATTATTATTGATATCGATCACCTATTGGCTAGCCCTATTTTTGATCCGAATCGTTGTAGTATTGACTTTCATCCCTTGCATGGCTATTGGGCCATTGCGATATATGTTTTGCTCTTGTTTCCTAAAAAGACTAGAATCTTTGGAATAGCTTTTCTAATTCACATATTGGCAGATTTTATAGATTGTTACCTAATCGGAGTCTAGCTCAAATGATGCCATAATAGGATAATGATCTGAGTACTTCTCATTGTAATTTTTATGGCTCTTCACCTTAAATTCCGCATCAGCCATTATAAAATCAATACGCATTGGCAAACCGTGAAAATTTAGCGTTCGGCCATATCCTACCCCTTTTTCGATAAAAGTATCTTGTTTATCTCCTTTTATAGTGTGGTATGCATTTGAAAATTGAGTGTTATTGAAATCGCCACATAAAATTTGTTTGTACGGGTTTGCTTTCATATGCTCCTCAACCATTTTGGTCTGTTGCTGTTGAATACTAAAGCGTCTTGTTACCTTTTTGAACAATTTATCTTTAGGCTGGTTGCTTATATTCCCTTTTCCGGGTGTTACACCCAAAGATTGCAAATGCACATTGTAAATTCTGATGGTGTCATTTTGGTAAAGAATATCGGCATAAGCTGCATTGTTCGGAGACCCTGGAAAACAAATGAGGTCGCGTTCGATGATGGGATATTTTGAGAAAATCCCAAGAAGAACCTTTCCCTTCATATAGATGTAATCCAAATATTGATAGGGATAATTTTTCAGATATTCGTTTTTTCTTTTATAACCAGTTTCTTGAAAGCAAATGATATCAGGTTGTTCCTTATCTATAAAATCTTTGATATTTTCAAAAATATCAGGGTCATCCATTTGTTCAAAACGATTGAAACTTCGTACGTTAAAGCTCATAACGCTCAAATCTTCCTCTAAAACAGCTTCTTCGGTTAATTTAAAGGTTAGGAAAGTTCCCAAGCTAAAATACCCGAAAATCAGAACAAAAAGGGAAAGCCAAAATTGCCTTCTTCTTTGTATTAGCCAGTAGAACAGAAATACAAAATTAATTCCCACCAATACAGGAACCGCAAGACTCAAAAAGGAAAGAAATGAAAAGCGCTCATCTGAAATGTAAGGTACCGCACAGGCCGACAGGAGCAAGAGCCCAGCTATCGCATTGAAGAAAAAGATAACCTTATTAAACTTGGAGCGTCGCTTCACCGATTAATCTTCTTTACCTGCTTTGAATAAAAAGTCCTTTTCCGCTTTTGTTAGACTTTCATAGCCAGATTTACTTATTTTGTCAAGTATGGTATCTATTTGACGTTGATGACTATCCTTATCGCGTTTTGCTTTAGATATGACTGATGAAGCCTTGCTCTTATAAACTGTTTTCAGCGGAGCTTTCTTTTCTTTTGGTTTAAAGAGGTTAGCAAGTCCATCTAAGAATTTAGAGAATCCGGCACCAATATCGCGGCCCTGCATCAATTGCCGTGCATAAACATAACCCAATAAAGCGCCTCCCAAATGCGCTATGTGACCACCAATGTTTCCGACGGGAATTTGAACCAAATCCATAACCACAACGAAAAGTCCAACTTGCCATAACTTGACGTTAAAAAAAATCACTCGAATTTCATGGTTTGGAATATAGGTACAAACAAAAATCAATACAGCCATTACACCAGCTGAAGCCCCTAATAATACAGAATTACTCTTAACCAAAGTGGGAAAAACATTGTAGCTAGCTATAAACAAAAGACCACCCAAGATGACCCCCAAAAAGTAAACATTCAAGAAGCGCCTTCCATCAAAAAGGTTTAACAAAATTCGCGAAGCAATGTAGAGAATATACATATTCCATAGAATATGCCAGAAGCCACCATGCAAAAAGGAATAGCTTACCAAGGACCAGGGTTGACCAAAAAACGCCTTTAAATCTTTTGGTAAAACAAACCAATCGGAAATTGAAAAAGCAAATAACGCTTCCGCTAGGCCGACGATTATAAACACCAAAACGTTAATAGCGATTAGCTTCTCAGCGATATTTAATCGGGCATATTGATATCGTAGTCCTCCGCTTGCCATCTTAATTCCAGCGATTTTTATTAAACGAATTCTTTTTCCAGTACCACATGATGATAAAACCGATTACCGCTCCACCAACATGGGCCATGTAAGCGGTATTGCTCGGACTAAAAAAGGATTGGCCGGTAATTGCGGAAATTACGTCTAGCAATATGATACCCGGAATGAAGTATTTAGCTTTAATCGGGATCGGCAAGAAAATCAACATGAGCTCCGCATTTGGGTTCATCAATCCAAAAGCCGCTAAAATTCCCATAATACAACCCGAGGCACCGACCATAGATGCGTTGTAAATTGGAAAGGCCTCCTGTAAATTATACAATTGACCCTGTGTTAATGCTCCCATCGTTTGATTAGACGTCAACATTTGAATAATTTGATCTCCGTTTAATCCTGAATTGACCAATTCAGTATAAATGGGCAGATAATTAAAATAGTAATATCCTAGCTGAAAAAGTGCTGCTCCCAATCCGGCAGAAAAATAGATGAACAGAAATTTATTCTTTCCCAAATACTGTTCAACGGGTCCTCCAAACATCCATAAAGCAAACATATTAAAACCTATATGGGCAATACCTCCGTGCATGAACATGTGGGTGACTATCTGCCAAAACTGAAAGTTCTCATTTTTAGGAAACCATAGGGAAAACCATTGATACATCACATCTCCATATATGGCAGTTGCAATAAAGAACAACACATTTACAATAAGGAGATGCTTAACAGCTTCGGTAAGTCGAATCATTTAAATAAATTTTTTATCAATATCATTTTCGGTAATCGTAATGTATATCGGTTTGTTAAACGGACTCACAAGTGATTCCTTACAAGCGAATAAATCATTCACCAAGGCGATTTGCGAGGCACTCTCTAATATTTCTCCAGTCTTAACAGATAGGGTTTTTGCTAAGGTTTTCGAAAGAATATCGGTCTGCGAAAAACTATCATCGGTAACTTCCATTTGACAATCAGAAATCAACTGGTCGAGTACCATGCCCACTTCACTTTCCGACACCAACAGCGGAACGCCCTTTATTTCAACTGTTTCAGCATCCATTTTTCCAAATACAAAACCAATCGTATTCAAGCTCTCTTTGATTTCCTCTAAAATTACTCGATCAGCCTTTGAAAAGGAAAGCGACAACGGAAATAGCAACTGCTGACTTACCGCTTCATTAACCGTTATATTTTTTAGGAACTTTTCATATAAAACGCGTTGATGCGCGCGACTTTGGTCAATTACAATCATACCAGATTTGATGGTAGTGACAATGTACTTTCTTCGCAGCTGAAAGGTGGTACTGGTAGATTCCAACGATTCCTTTTGTTCAGCGAAGACCGATCCTGTAATGGTATCAGATTCAAATTGCATACTGGTAAAACTGACCTCTTTTCCTATTTCTGATTCCAACCCAGTGTACAGGCCTTCCCAAGATTTGTTTACAGCATGACCGTCTTTTCTGTACGCAGACCCTGAATTACCTACCTTTTGTTGAAAAGGATTAAAACCAGCATCAACGGCTACCCCTGGCAATTGAGCTTCTTTGTCTTTAAATGCATAAGGGGTCTCCAAATTTTGGTCTTGCTCAAAATCCAAGGCCGGAACCACATTAAATTGCCCTAAACTGTGTTTTATAGTAGATCTTAAAATAGCATAAAGCGTGTGCTCATCGTCGAACTTGACTTCTGTTTTGGTTGGGTGTATATTAATATCTATGGATGCCGGATCGACTTCCAAATACAAAAAATAACCCGGGTAGGTATCTGGTTTTATGATACCTTCAAATGCTGCAACCACGGCATGATGTAAATACGGACTTTTGATAAACCTATTGTTTACAAAGAAGAATTGTTCACCCCTACTCTTTTTAGAAAATTCAGGTTTATTGATAAACCCTGAGATCTTAACAACCTGTGTATCCTCTTCAACTGGAACCAATTTTTGATTCGCCTTACTTCCAAAGACATTTACAATACGCTGCCGTTGATTGCTTTTGGGAAGGTTGAAAATTTCACTTCCATTGTTGTGAAAATGAAAAACAATATTTGGGTGTGCCAAGGCAACCCTATGAAATTCATCGGTAATATGACGAAGTTCTACCTGGTTGGATTTTAGAAAATTTCTTCGTGCCGGGATATTGAAAAAAAGATTTTTCACCGCCATAGAAGTACCCTTGACCGTTGCACAGACTTCCTGAGAAATGATTTTACTTCCTTCTATCTTCAAAACCGTACCGAGCTCTGCATCTTCAGGTTTCGTTTGCATCTCTACGTGTGCAATGGCAGCTATGGAAGCAAGGGCTTCACCACGAAAACCCTTTGTATTTAAGCTAAAAAGATCTTCTGCTTTCTGAATTTTAGAGGTAGCATGACGCTCGAAACTCAGTCGAGCATCGGTTGCACTCATACCAAGGCCATCATCAACAACTTGAATTAGGGCTTTGCCCCCATCACGCACAATTAGCATTATAGCATTGGCTCCTGCATCTATGGCATTTTCAAGAAGTTCTTTTACAACTGACGCTGGTCGTTGTACTACCTCACCAGCCGCAATTTGATTGGCAACATGGTCAGGCAGAAGTTTGATGATATCTGCCATTAGCTAGAAAAGAATATAGAAAGATCGAAATCGATTATATAAAGAAAAACAAGCACTAAAATGGAAATAATAATAAGCAACCGCAATCGCATATTACGATCGCCCTGTCTTTTAGAATCGGCAAGGGCATTGTTGAATTTTGCCTTTAAACCTCGATTAGAGCCCACCGTAGAACGATACTGATCAAATTTATGCTCCATACGATACGGGTTACCCTCTTTATCACTTTTGTAGTAACGCGGTTGATAATCGTAATCTCGATGTCGTTTGCCAAAAAAACCCATTGTATCAAAGTTACTTAAAATCAAAAAATATGCCGTAGTTCTAATGCCAAAATTTGTTAACAGAATGCAGTACTAGAATCCGGTCTTTTTGTATTGCAGTAGAAGCTAAGCTAGTTCATGAATGGCCCTTGTAATTCGATGCAATCCTATTTCAAGCCGTTTTCTCGGGCAAGCTAGATTCAAGCGAATGTGACCTGCTCCATTTGCAACAAACATGGTATCACCTTCAAGAAGTACCCCGGCTTTATTTGCAAAAAATAGGGTTAAATTTTCCTCGCTAGACATATAAGCGCCGATATCAATCCAAGCGAGATAGGTTGCTTCTGGTATATTGAAGATAGCCTTCGGTAAATGTTGCGATAAATAGTTCTTCAAAAATGCAAAATTGTCATCAAGATATTCCTGCAATGCTTCCAACCACTCATGGCCCTTAGCATAGGCGGTCTGAGCGGCAACAATACTAAGTGGATTATCAATAGGTATTTGACTTTTTTTCCATTGCGATCGCAATTCATTATTGGGAATAATGATATTTGCAATCATAAAACCAGCCATATTAAAGGTTTTACTGGGTGCCATGCAGGTGATAATTTGATCGCTTTCTGGAAAAAGTTTGGCCAGAGGGGTAAATTTCTTTCCTGTTCTTAAGAGGTCGCAATGAATTTCATCTGAAATAATCATTACATTGTTTTCCAAACATATTTCCCCGAATTGCCGCAGTTCATCGCTTGACCAAACCCGGCCAGTAGGATTATGTGGATTACAAAAAATGGTCAATCTTACTTTCTCATCTTCCGCTTTGCTACGAAAATCTTCAAAGTCAATTGTGCAATGCCCATCACCATAGCGAAGATTCGAGGTCACCAATTCCAAACCACCTCCTTCCGTTGCCAATTTAAAAAAAGCATAAGATGGCGTCATTATGAGTACTTTCTCATCCGCAGCGCAAATGTACTTGACAAGAGCAAATAAGGCAGGAATTACGCCATGCGAAGTAACCATATGTTGGGTATCAAACTCCCAATCGTAATAGTGCTTTGACCAATTCAAAAAGGTTTTAAAGTAGTTTGGGTCAAAGATTTGTGAATAGCCAAAAATACCATGGTCAGCCCTTTCTTTTATAGCTTCGATTACTTCAGGGGGAGAAGCAAATTCCATGTCTGCAATCCACATGGGTATTAGCTCGTCATCAGAATAATCAGAATCAAATTCATCACTTCCTCCAAATAGATAATTTCGATAGCCACCCAAACTCATCGCGTTGGTATTTCGGCGATCTATAACTTCATCAAAATTGTATTTCATAATCCATGGTATCTGTATGGAAAAATACTGCTTAAAATTGAAATGAAGGAAATAGAATTTGGAATTTACACTCCGAGCGTAGCCATTTTAATAGCTGCGATAGCCGCTTCGGTGCCTTTGTTGCCGTGTTTACCTCCGCTACGCTCCTGAGCCTGCTGCAGCGTATTGTCGGTGAGCACACAAAAGATTACAGGAGTATCGAATTGAACATTCAAGTCTTTGATGCCTTGAGCGGTGGCACTACATACGAAATCGAAGTGTTTCGTTTCACCTTGAATAACACTTCCAATAGCGATAACTGCATCAACCTGGCCATCTGATATCATTTTTTTACACCCAAAGGTCAATTCAAAGCTACCAGGCACATCCCATCGGATAATATTTTCAGATTGAGCTCCGCAATCCAGCAAGGCTTCCAAAGCCCCAGTGAAAAGTCCGTCTGTAATCTCTGTATTCCATTCAGAAACAACAATCCCAAACCGAAGGTCTTTCGCGTTTGGGATTGTCGTTTTATCATAAACCGATAAATTTTTATTTGCCGTGGCCATTACTTTCCACTTTTAGCCATTCCTATAAAAGCATCAATGGTTTGGGCTTCTTCAGACTTTGAAAACTCGTCTTTAATTCTTTGAAAATACCCTAAAGCTTTGTCGTTTTGGTTTAATTCCAAAGCCGTAACTCCAGCTTTGTACAAGAATTTCGGAGTTGTATACTCATTTGTACTGTGGCTAAGCGCTTGCTCATAGTAACCCAGCGCATCGGCCGCCTGACCCAATTGCATGAACGCATCTCCAAGACCTCCTTTAGACAAAGCTCCTAAAATATCATCTTCGGAAGAAAAATCTTCTAAATAGTCAATAGCTTCTTCGTATTGGTTCATATTCAAGTAGGCCATTCCTGCTGAATAATTAGCAAGGTTTGCCGCTTTTGTTCCACTATACTCGTCGATAATGTCTTTGAAACCGTACTTACCTTCGGCCCCATTCAATGCCAAGTTAAACAGCGAATCTTTTGCCGTCGTACTGTTAACCGCTTGGTCAAAATATTGCTGCGGATAATACAATTCGTTTGCAGCGCTTTCTTCTTTAGGAGCTTGAACAAATTGGTTGTACGCCAAATAGCCAAGAACGCCAACTGCAATTACCCCAATAAAGCCCAGTATATAATTTTGGTTCTTTGCAACCCAGGCCTCACTTCTAGAAGCACTTTCATCCAAGGTACTAAATACCTCAGCCGTTGTGCTATCTTGCTCATCGAACTGTTGCTGTTCTGCTTTATTTTTAGGTTTAAAACCTCGCTTTTTATATGTTGCCATCAGAATTTTTATTGGTCGCGCAAAAATAAAGTTTTTATTGAAATCGAGAGCCGTATTTATTCGTTATTTTTCGATAATTTGCATCTTCTTAGGCCACTTGAATCAAAAATACTTCAGCGCACGGAATGCTTTTAAAGAATTTATCTCTTATCAATTACAAAAATTTTGAATCAAGGGATTTTGAATTCGACACCAAAATCAACTGTTTTGTGGGGGCAAATGGCATTGGCAAAACGAATGCCTTAGATGCCATTTATCATCTTTCTTTGGGCAAGAGTTATTTTAATCCTATCGCGACCCAAAATATTCGACACAGCTCCGATTTCTTCGTCATTGATGGAACCTTTGAAAAAGAAGAGCGGGAAGAAAAAATTATATGTAGCCTCAAACGCGGAGCGAAAAAAATTATAAAAAGAAACGCTAAGGCCTACGACCGCCTATCAGACCACATTGGCCTAATACCACTAGTAATAATTTCACCAGCAGACAGTGACCTCATCGTAGAAGGAAGTGATACAAGACGAAAGTTTATAGATGGGGTGATTTCGCAGTCTGACAAGGTATATTTGCAAGACCTCATTAAATACAACAAAGTACTTTCACAGCGCAATTCGCTATTGAAGTATTTTGCCGCAAATCAAACTTTTGATGCAATTACGCTAGCAGTCTATAACGAACAATTGGTGGAATACGGAACCCCCATTTACGAAAAAAGAGCGGCATTTTTAAAAACATTCATCCCAATTTTCAAAGAGCAGTATGCCATCATTTCGGGAGCTAATGAAGCCGTCACCCTTAGCTACGAATCAAAGCTTTTAAATAATGAATTTATAAGTTTATTAGAAAAAAACATTGATCGTGATAAAGCCTTACAATACACCAGTGTGGGCATACACAAAGATGATCTAAGTTTTAAAATAACCGATTACCCTATTAAGAAATTTGGTAGTCAGGGCCAACAAAAATCTTTTTTAATTGCCTTAAAGTTTGCGCAATTTCATTTTATGAAAGAATTATCCAAGACTACGCCGATTCTATTGTTGGATGATATTTTTGACAAGCTTGATGAAGATCGCGTAGGTCATATAATAGCTTTGGTAGACAATGAAAATTTTGGGCAAATTTTTATCAGTGATACCCACCCAGAACGGACCGAAAATGTAGTAAAAAACATTCATCAGTCTTATAAAATATTTAAATTGTAAAGTGAAACAAACGCTGTGTATAATCTCTCTTTTTATGTTCTTCGGATGTACTTCAAAAGTATCCAAAGAAGATATTGCAAACCTCAATGGTTATTGGGAAATTGAGAAAGTCACCTTTGCCAATGGCGATACAAAAGATTACGGAGTGAATCAAACAGTAGACTATATTAAACTAGATGGGTTCAAAGGATTTCGTAAAAAGATGCAACCCAAATTTGATGGAAGTTTTAGCACTTCAAATGATGCCGAACCTTTCATAATACAAAATGCTAACGGTCGTTTCGAATTCCAATATAAAAATGAAATGAGCGAATGGAAGGAGGAAATAAAATCGATTTCAAAAGATAGGTTCTCGGTGATCAACCAAGATGCGCTTACCTACACCTACAGACGTTATCAAACTATGAGTCTAAAAGAATAATGGCCAAACGAAAAAATAACAATCTGAATATGGGGGAGGCTTTAAATGAGTTTATTAAAGCCAATAAGCTTCAAAAAGGTATGGATAAGGTTAACGTACAGGAAGCTTGGATAAACCTTATGGGCAATGGGGTGAACAATTATACCACCGCTGTTGAACTACATAATGATACGCTTTTTGTTTCGCTATCATCTTCTGTGTTGCGGGAAGAGCTAAGCTTGGGTAAATCAAAAATCATCACAATGCTCAACGAGGAGTTGGGTAAGGATTTGGTCAAGAAATTGGTATTGCGCTAATAAAAAACCCAACAAGCAGCACTTATTGGGTTTCTTCAATATAAAATTATGAATCTAGTAAATCTCTCTACCTGAGAAGTGAAATGCTCCTTCAATAGCCGCATTTTCGTCGCTATCTGAACCATGCACCGCATTTTCGCCTATACTGGTAGCGTATAATTTCCGAATAGTACCTTCAGCAGCTTCAGCAGGGTTGGTGGCGCCAATTAAAGCACGAAAATCCTCTACAGCATTATCTTTTTCCAAAATGGCAGATACAATCGGCCCTCTTGTCATAAATTCAACCAATTCACCAAAAAACGGACGTTCTTTGTGAACAGCATAAAATTCTTTTGCATCTCTTCTGCTCAATTGTGTATACTTCATAGCAACAATGGTAAAGCCAGCAGAGGTGATTTTATCTAAAATTCCACCAATGTGTCCGTTCTCAACAGCATCAGGCTTGATCATTGTAAAAGTTCTATTTGTCGTCATGTTTCAAAATTTTGTGCAAAAATACAGTTTATTTAAGAATCGACAACTTTTAATATGACTCTCTCATTTCTCCTAGAACTACTCCGCCGTCACCTAACATTTTGAATACAACTTCCTTATTACTTAAATCGATTTCCAATACTCCAAAACTTTCAGTAGATACTACCTCTCCAACCCGAAACGGATTCGACTCTTCCTTAAACTTTGAATAAGCATGGGTCAAACCGCTACTGGTAAAATCTATTAAATTATAGTCTAATCCATCTACTTTGGTTTTTGAAAATTCCGATATATGTCGATCTCCCGACAAGATGAGCACTCCTTTGGCTTTTGAAGTCGCGATCATATTTTTTAGTTTATCTACTTCATGAGGAAAATTTCCCCAACATTCAAAACCGTGTTCATTTGATAGAAACTGAATGCTACTCACAATCACATTAAAAGCGGCGTCTGAAGTTGAAAGTGTCTCATTTAGCCATTGCCATTGGGTTGCTCCTAAAATGGTGCCTTCACCATATTTATTGGGAGTATTGCGCTTTTTGGTTTCCGTATCTGGGGTCAGAGCGGTTCTAAAATAGCGGGTATCTAAAACAATAACTTTTATGCTCCCTCCAGGAGTATCGTAATCATGGGTGGTATAAACGCCTTCTTGTGCTCTTCTTGGACTGTCTTTCGGAACATCTAAAAAATCTAAGAACTCTTGTTGGCTTTCCCGCTTAGCCGAAAACTCAACTCCTCCGTCATTCAAACCGTAATCATGGTCGTCCCAAGATCCGATAACCGGAACTTTTCCTTTTAGATTTTTATAGCCCAATACCTCATTTTGAGCTTTATAGGTCTTGCGAAGCTTCACCATATCATCGGTATCGGCATATATGATATCTCCACCCCAAATCCAAACATCAGGATTGGTGGCAGCAATATCATCCCAGAGCAAATTGGGCAAATCGTGTTTGTTACAAGAACCAAATGTGATAGTGAAATCAGATTTTGTGACAACCTGGGTAGCAGTCACCTGGCCAGTCTTACATCCGAGGAGGAACAAAAAGCCTAAAACTTGTATTAATTTTTGCATCATTACTTGGCTTGGTTTGATACCGCAAAAATAGCCATTTTGCGTTTAGGTCTCTGTTATATTATTGTATCTTTGCGCCCATGAATTTAGCAGATATCAAAGCAGTAGAAAAGCTGCTTTCATTACCGCAGAAAATTGTTATTATTCCCCATAAGAATCCTGATGGTGATGCGATAGGATCTACTTTGGCGCTCTGGCACTATTTGAAGAACAGGCAACAGAAGGCTACTGTTGTATCTCCAAATGACTATCCGAAATTCTTGAAATGGATGCCTGAAAACGAAACAATTCTAAATTTCGAATCAAAAAATTCTCAGGCTCTAGCTGCCCTCCAAGAAGCCTCTCTAATTTTTACTTTAGACTTTAATCACTTTGCTAGAACGGGGCAACTCGCACCTTTACTTGAGGCTTCTCAAGCTAAATTCATAATGATTGACCATCATCAAGCACCTGATGATTATGCAGACATCACCTATTCTGATGTATCGATGAGTTCTACCTGTGAAATGGTATATAATTTTATAGAATTTCTTGGAGATATTGACTCTATCACTCCAGAAATTGCAGATTGTATTTATACAGGAATAATGACAGATACCGGTTCCTTTAAGTTCTCATCAACTACCAGTCGAACACATCGTATCGTAGCCGATTTGATTGACAAAGGAGCAAACAATACAAAAATTCATACTAAGACATACAACACCAATTCTCCTAGCAGGCTTCATTTATTGGGTACAGCACTGAAGAATATGGTGATTCTCGAAGCGTATCGAACTGCTTACATCACCCTGAGTCAAGAAGAGTTGGATACCTATGAATACAAAAAAGGAGATACCGAAGGTTTTGTAAATTACGGACTCACTTTAGAAGGTATACGGCTTGCCGTTATTTTTATTGAAAACAAAGAGGAGGGTATTATTAAAATCTCGTTTAGGTCAGAAGGAGACTTTTCCGTTAACGAATTTGCTAGAAAACACTTCAATGGTGGAGGGCATGATAATGCCGCCGGAGGACGAAGTGATGTTTCTATCGAAGAAACTGCAAAATATTTCATTTCGCTTTTAGAGAACTATAAAGATAAATTGAACGCATGAAGTATTTGATTTATAGCTTGCTATTCGCAGGTCTTATCAGCTGTGAGGGTCCTACACCAAGACAGCCTGTAAAAAGAAAAACAGGGAGCTCTATTCAAGCTTCCATAGAACGCAGTAAGAAATTATTAGCCTTAGAAGAAAAACTGATTCAAGAGCTGATAGCCAAAGACTCACTGCATACCTATATAAATAGTACTTCAGGGTCTTGGTATTATTACAATAAGAAAAATGAAGCTGCAACCTACAGGCCTCAGCCTGATGATCTGGTTACCTTTACCTATAATATTCTCAACTTCAACAATGACACTTTGTATCAAATGCAAGATATTGGCATCTTAAAATATAAAGTAGATAAACAAGAACTTTTTCCTGGCTTACGAAATAGCATAAAACTGTTAAGGGAAAACGAGACAGCAACCTTTTTGTTTCCATCTTCATTAGGATATGGGTATCCTGGAGATGGAGATAAAATTGGAATCAACATACCCTTGAAATCAACCATTGCTGTATTGAAAATTGAAAAACAGGGAGATAGTTTATAAATAATCAAATAACATCAAATCATTTAAAATACCATTCATGAAAAAAATATTAATAGTATTACTAGGAGTTTCTATGGCCCTTTCAAGCTGTAAATCAAGTAAATATCCAGATTTAGGTGATGGGGTTTTTGCTGACATTCAAACCACCAAAGGTGATATTGTTGTAAAATTGGAATATGAAAAAACACCGGTTACCGTTGCGAATTTCATATCCCTGGCCGAGGGAACAAATACATTTGTAAGTGAACCTTATAAAGGTAAAAAGTTCTACGACGGTCTAACTTTTCACAGAGTAATGAAAGACTTCATGATTCAAGGCGGTGACCCTATGGGCTCAGGAATGGGTAACCCTGGTTACAGGTTTATTGATGAATTTAATGATTCTTTAGTACATGATAAAAAGGGAATTCTTTCCATGGCAAATTCAGGACCCACCTCCAACGGAAGTCAGTTTTTTATCACGCACAAAGAGACCCCCTGGTTAAATAATAAACATTCTGTTTTTGGAGAAGTCGTAGTGGGTATGCCAGTATTAGACTCTATTGCCAATGTTCCTGTAGCGGCAGGCAATAAGCCTATTACCGAAGTAAAAATGAACACTATTGTAATTATTCGCAATGGAAAAGAAGCCAAGAAATTCGATGCCGTGGCAGTAATGACCGATTATTTTGATAAAGAGGGAGAGCGATTAGCTGCCATAGAAGCAGAAAAACAGGCTAAAATTGAAGCAGTTAAAAAAGTGAAAGAGGCTTTTGTGGTCGAACTTGCAAGTCAAAAAACTAAGGCGAAAGCACTTCCATCTGGACTTAAGTTATTGAGTTTGGTTGATGCTAAGGATAAAAAACCAGGATTGGGTTCAAAAGTTTTAGTGATGTATGCAGGCTATTTGGAAGATGGTTCCTTATTCGATAGTAACTATGAAGAGATAGCAACGCTTTACAATATGTTTGACCAAAGAAGAAAACAAGGTGGTGGGTATTTCCCAACTCCAATGGATTACAGCAAGGATTCACCTTTGTTTCCAGGTTTTAGGGAAGCTTTGCTAACAATGAAAATTGGAGATAAAATACGTGCATTCCTGCCAGCTCACCTAGGCCTAGGCGAACAAGGTGGAGGACCCATACCACCGAATGCAGATTTGGTTTTTGACATAGAAATCACAGGGCTGACAAAGTAAAATTACAAATCCCGCCAACGCGGGATTTTTTATTTCCTTTTAGCCTTAAAACAATTTGTATTTTATGTCCGTTATAAAATAAAACCCTTCCCTCGATGAAAAGAAAGTGCCTCAAGCTCGTCCTTATCTGTTTTTTATTTTCTACTACATCATGTAGTTCCTCGTCGGAAGAATCCTTAACCCAGGATGAAATGGCAGAGGAACAAACCCCAAAAAAGGAGGAAGAAAATACTTCAAATGAACCACCAACCTTAACTGGTTCTTTTGTAGCAGACCATGGACAACTGCGCATAGAAGGTACCAAAATCGTCGACAAAGACGGAGAACCGATTCAATTGCGTGGCATGTCGCTTTTCTGGAGTCAGTGGATTGGAAAATATTATACCGCCGAGGCAGTTAAATGGTTGAAAGAAGATTGGCAATGTAATGTAGTGCGTGCAGCGATGGGAGTAGATGAAGGTGGTGATGCTTATATTGCGAATCCTGAGCGAGAAAAGCAAAAAGTATTTACGGTAATTGACGCCGCCATCGCTGAAGGTGTATATGTTATTGTAGATTGGCATTCACATCACGCTGAAGACTATTTGGCAGAGGCAAAAGCCTTTTTTGATGAAGTGTCAAAGAAATATGGAGATACTCCCAATATCATTTACGAACCCTACAACGAGCCCTTAGATGTTTCATGGACAGGAACCTTAAAAGCATATCATGAAGATGTGTTGGCAAGCATTCGTGCCAATGACCCAGATAATATTGTTATCTGTGGTACCCGCACTTGGTCACAACGCGTAGATGAAGTAATAGGTAACAAAATTGATGACCCCAACGTAGCATATACCCTGCACTACTACGCGGCAACTCACAAACAAGCATTGAGAGATATTGCACAACAAGCAGTAGATGCGGGTGTTCCTCTTTTCGTCACGGAATATGGGGTTTCAGAAGCCTCAGGAGACGGCTCGATTGATGATGAAGAGGCAAATACTTGGTGGGATTTTCTCGATGCAAATAGCATCGGTTGGTGCAACTGGTCAATCGCTGACAAAGAAGAACTTTCAGCTGCATTAAAACCAGGTGCCAGTGCTACAGGAGGTTGGACACTGGATCAACTTACCCAATCGGGAACCATGGTACGTGCAGAGATCAAAGCCAATAACCCTAAATATAGCGACTAATACCAGCGCTGTAAGCAGTAGATACTTTTCCAACCTTATGGAAATGCGAGACATAAAAAAGCAAGATAAATACCAGGTTAATCATTGCTAAATCTACCTTTTAACGAATAGTTGCCATTTTTTTCACCGTTCATCTAAAAATTATACTAGCCCATACAAAGCACCGTTTTCTCAGTTCAAACCCAAGAGCCTTTTTATGAACTGGTACGTAAAAGCATTTAAGAAATACGCAGACTTTGACGGAAGAGCAAGAAGGAAAGAATTTTGGATGTTCTTTTTGTATCATAGCATCTTTATTTATGGGGCCGTTTCGCTTTCACTTCTGTTGCATGTACCTGCATTACTATTCGCCGTAACCATTTATGTATTTGCGACATTATTGCCTTTTTGTTCGTTGGCTGTTAGAAGAGTGCATGACAATGATAAAAGTGGGTGGTACTTTTTAGTTCCATTTTACAATATGTATTTGTTTTGCTTAAATGGCGAATATGCCGAGAATAAGTATGGTGAAAGCCCTAAAAAGAGGGAAGATGTTGTGCTGAAAAAGGTTTGATTTGAGATGTATTCAATGAAGTATTGCATTGAAACGCTAAGGCAAACCCTAGTGCAACCCGTAAATCGTTGATTATCTAACCACCGGTAATTTCTCTACGCTAGTCATCACGCTTTAATTTGACTTCTTAAAGTAGCTTACTTCTTTTACCGCTTCGGCCCAGCCGCTAAAATTGCAAGCAAATACCTCCAAAACTTCTGCACGGAAGAAATTTGTACCCGTTCGTCTGGTGAATGTGCTCCTTGAATTGTGGGTCCGAAACTGATCATATCCATATCAGGATAGTTTTGCCCTAGAATACCACATTCGAGTCCGGCATGACATGCTACAACCCGTGGTGTCTCATGAAACAGATTTTCATAGGTATTCTTTAAAACTTTCAAGATATCAGAATTAGGATTTGGATTCCATCCCGGGTAGTTTCCCTTGAAAGTCACTTGGCATCCTGCCAATTCAAAAGTTGCTTTCAGTGCTTCGGCCAAATCCATTTTGGCTGAATCAACAGAAGAACGCGTTAAGCATCCTATGGTAATCTTTCCATCGTTAACCAAAACCCGAGCTATATTATTGGAAGTCTCCACCAAATCAGCAAAAGCGACGCTCATGGCATAAACGCCGTTATGGGCAGCATAAATTCCTTTGAGCAATTCTTCCTGAGCAGAAACATCCATTACCTTTTTAGGAAGGTCTTCTGAAGTCAAGGTTATTTGCAGCTTAGGCTCGGTTATGCTTAGTTCATTCTTAATGACAGCGGCAAGAGCTTTAAAATTTTCTTCAAATTTTTGTTTTTGAAATTGATCAATACTGAAAATAGCGCTGCTTTCCCTTGGAATAGCATTACGTAAACCGCCCCCTTCAATGCTAGCAATTCGAATTTGATGCTTAACATAATGGTTATGTAAAAGCCGGTTCATTATCTTATTGGCATTCCCCAAACCTTTATGAATATCCATTCCACTGTGACCGCCGTTTAAACCGTTCACGTGAATAGCATAGGCTACATGACCAGCAGGAGTTGCTTTTTCTTTATAGTCTCTTTTAGCCGTTACATCGATTCCCCCAGCGCAGCCGATGTCGATTTCATCATCTTCCTCGGTATCTAGATTCAATAGTATTTCTCCTTGTAGCACTCCACCTTTAAGTCCCATGGCTCCTGTCATTCCCGTTTCCTCATCTATGGTAAACAAAGCTTCCAGGGGAGGATGTGGAATATCGGTACTTTCTAACAAGGCCATTATAGCAGCCACGCCCATTCCATTATCGGCCCCTAGTGTCGTGCCCTTGGCCCTAACCCAATCTCCATCTATAAACATTTCAATTCCTTGGGTATCAAAATCAAAAACGGTATCGTTGTTCTTTTGATGTACCATATCTAAATGCGATTGCAAGGTTATCGATTTGCGATTCTCCATGCCCGAAGTTGCCGGTTTTCTGATAATTACATTACCAACTTCATCCTTGAATGTTTCAAGCTGCAAAGCTTTTCCAAAATCGATCATAAACTGAATCACACGTTCCTCCTTCTTAGAAGGTCGTGGCACCTCGTTTAAATCGGCAAATTTGTTCCAAACAATCGTCGGTTCTAGAGTCCTTAGTTCGTTGCGCATACAAATGTTTAATTTTTCCCAAAAATACGGACTCAAAAATTGCTGTCAATCATAAATGGTTATTTTTGGACGAACAGTTGGTCTTCACTCTTCCAATAGCGATCGGTAGACCATATTGCCTATGAAAAACAAACTAAGAAACGGCATAGCCCTTAGCCTTATTCCGCAAATCATTCTAGTCAAATGGCTGGCTGGCCACCCTGATTGGGTCGAGCGCTTTTATAGTAATGGTATCTACCCATGGATAAGTCAATTTTTTAGAAGTTTATTCGGATGGATTCCCTTTTCTATTGGTGAAATTATTTATACGATATTGATTGTTTTGATATTTCGCTATATCATTCGAAATCGAACAAAAATAAAAACGCAACCCCTTGTATTTTTGCGGGATAACATCATGGTGCTGTCTGTTTTCTATTTCACCTTTCACATCATGTGGGGACTCAACTATTACAGACAACCACTAGCAATAACCCTTGCAGTGCAAGAGAAAGCGAACTACCAAGACATTAAGAAGCTTTCTGAAGCTCTTGTCGCGAAGACCAATGCATTGCAAATGCAGATCACAGGTGATAGTATAGCGATAGTAAACCTACCGTATACTAGAAATGAAATTTTTGACAAAACTATTGGCGGTTATGATGGGTTAGGCGTTCAAATGCCCTTTTTAGAATACCCTCGCCCCAGCGTTAAAAAATCAATGTTCAGCATTATGTCAAGTTATATGGGCATTGGTGGCTATTTGAACCCGTTTACCAACGAAGCGCAGGTGAACAAAAAGACACCTGTTTTTCGTTTTCCTGTAGTCGTAGGGCACGAAATTGGACATCAAATTGGTTATTCTGCAGAGAACGAAACCAATCTAATTGGATATTTGGTTACGCTTAAGAACGAGGACATTTATTTTCAATATTCCGCCGCTGCATATGCCTTAGCCTATTGCCTAAATGCCGTTAACCGAACGGATGAAAAAGATTTTGAAGCGCTTTATGCCAGCATTAACGAAGGTGTAAAGAAAAACTATAGAGAGCTACAAGATTTCCACGAAGCTTATGAGAATCCGTTTGAGCCAATTTTTACTTCTATTTTTAGTACCTTTTTAAAAGCCAATAACCAGGTCGATGGCGTTCAGAGCTATAGTCGGGTTGTGCACTTGCTAGTTGGTTATCATGAGAAGTATCCGCTGTAAATTACAAATTAAAGCTCGAATCCAACTTGGTTTCGTATTTGCGATTGTGCTTGTGTAAGTCATTTCAGTTTGATTTGGTATTTGTTATTTTTAGCCGAATGTTAAAAAGTTCCAAACACCCCTGTAAATCGAATGACTTCCCTTACATTTAGTAAGACTAATTAATCAAAAACTTATTTATGAAAATCAGACTTTTATGTCTCGCCTTCTTATGGTGCGGCGGCATCTTATTTGCCCAGGAATACTTCCCTGAAAATGACGGTGTAAAATCTAAAAACAACAATTACACAGCCTTTACCAATGCCAAAATTTATGTTACCCCTTCACAGGTTATCGAGGGCGGTACCTTGCTTATTCAAAATGGAAAAGTAAAACAAGTAGCTAAATCGGTAAGCATTCCAAAAAACTCGGTGATAATAGATATCAAAGGACATACTATTTACCCTTCCTTTATCGACCTGTATTCTAAATTTGGTGTAGAGCAACCAAAACGCCCTACTGGGGGAGGCCGTACTGCGCAATACGATGCTTCACGACAAGGATTCTACTGGAACGATCATATCATGCCAGAGAATTCGGCCATTGCCAAATTCAAATACGACGATAAAAATGCGAAAGAGCTGCGTAATATAGGTTTCGGCGTTGTCAATTCTCACATTCAAGATGGTGTTGTTCGCGGCACAGGTGTACTTGTAGCGTTAAACGCCAGTGGTGATGATTCTAATCGTATTCTAGACGATAAATCGGCACAATATCTTTCCTTTTCTCGGAGTGTCATCAAAAAACAATCCTACCCAACTTCACTTATGGGTTCGATGGCATTATTACGGCAAATGTATTCCGATGCCAAGTGGTATGCCGCCGGCAATTCAGAAACCAAAGACCGCTCTTTGGAAGCCTTGAATGAGAACAAGGTACTTGTGCAAATATTTGAAGCCAAAGATAAAGGGAACGCCTTAAGGGCAGATAAAATTGGAGATGCTAACGGCATACAATATACCATCTTAGGCGGAGGCAATGAATACGAACGTATTGCCGAAATCAAAGGAACGAACGCCAAATTTATTCTTCCGCTGAATTTTCCCGATGCCTACGATGTTTCCGACCCTATTGCAGCTTCTTACGTAAATTTAAAAGATATGCGCAAGTGGAATCAGGCACCTTCAAACCCTAAGATTATGGCAGAGAACGGCATTCCATTTGCACTTACACTATATGATTTAAAATCACCTGCAAAGTTTAAGGCAAAATTGATGAAAGCCATTAAATACGGACTCACAAAAACAAAAGCATTGGAAGCTTTGACTACGGTTCCTGCTTCCATCTTGGGGAAATCTGCAAGCATTGGTTCGCTACAAGTAGGGCGCCAGGCAAATTTCTTGATCGCCTCCGGTGATATTTTTGATAAAGGCACCACCCTTTATGAAAATTGGGTTCAGGGGCAAAAGCATGTGATCATCGACAAGAGTCAAAAGGATATACGGGGTACATATGATCTGTCTGCCGGAGGAATAACATATAAGATGACAATAAGTGGTGAAGTCAGCAAACCTAAGATCGAAATCAAGCAAGACACCAACCAACTGAAATCAAAAATTAGTTATAAAGATGATTGGGTGTCTTTTTCTTTTGCTACTGACAAAGGGGAAAAAAATTATCGGATGACCAGTTTGACCGGTAGAGCTTCAGATAATCTGAAAGGAAAACTAATCCTTCCCAACGGTAGCGAATCTACCTTTTCGGCAATGAAAACTGCTGCTTTTACCGCTGAGAAAAAGGAGGAAAAGAAAGCAGATACAGCGCCCGAAGTTATGGCTGTTACCTACCCCAATATCGGTTACGGTCTCAAGGTCAAACCGCAGCCAGAGACTATCTTATTTCAAAACGCCACGGTTTGGACCAGCGAAGACGAGGGTATTTTAGAGAAAACTGATGTGCTTGTAAAAGACGGTAAAATTGCAAAAATCGGTGTTAGCCTTGCTCCAGGTAGGGCCACAGTTATCAACGCTTTAGGAAAACATTTAACGGCGGGTGTCATTGATGAACATACCCACATTGCTGCATTGGCTGTGAATGAAGCAGGGCACAACTCCACGGCCGAAGTAAAGATGGAAGATGTGGTTGACAATGAAGATATTGACATTTACCGTCAATTGGCAGGGGGCGTTACCTCAGCACAATTGCTACATGGTTCTGCCAACCCTATAGGGGGGCGGTCGGCCATCCTAAAATTGAAATGGGGTGAATCTCCTGAAAATATGATCTACAGTAATTCGCCCAAGTTTATCAAATTCGCTTTGGGTGAGAATGTAAAGCAAAGTAACTGGCAGAGCTTTGCGCGATTCCCACAAACGCGTATGGGGGTTGAGCAGGTGTTTATGAATTACTTTCAAAGAGCTAAGGAATATGATGCTAAAAAGAAAAGTGGCCAACCCTATCGTTATGATGAGGAAATGGAGGTTATTGCTGAAATCTTAAACGGGGAACGCTTTATAAGCTGCCATTCCTACGTGCAGAGCGAAATTAATATGATGATGAAAGTGGCCGAAAAATTCAACTTTAGGGTCAATACGTTTACCCATATTCTTGAGGGATATAAGGTTGCGGATAAGATGGCAGCCCATGGTGTTGGCGCTGGAACTTTCAGTGATTGGTGGGCTTACAAGTATGAAGTCAATGATGCGATTCCGTTTAATGCAGCCATAATGCAAAAGCAAGGGGTAACGGTAGCTATCAACAGTGATGACGGTGAAATGGCCCGAAGACTAAATCAAGAAGCGGCCAAAACTGTAAAGTATGGGGGCATGACCGAACTAGAGGCTTGGAAAATGGTAACCATCAACCCTGCCAAACTGCTCCATGTCGATAATCGTGTGGGAAGTATCAAAGTGGGTAAGGATGCTGATTTGGTACTCTGGAATGACCACCCGCTGTCTATCTATGCAAAAGCGGAAAAGACCTTGATCGAAGGAGCCACTTATTTCGATTTGGAAAAAGACCAGCAAATGCGTAATGCTATTAGAAAAGAGCGCACCCAGCTCATCAACATGATGCTCAAGGAAAAGGCCGGTGGTGCAAAAACACAAGGCCCAAAGATGAGTAAGAAAGAAAGAATGACCTGTGAGAGCCTGTAAGGTAGGCTAAGTTTAAATGTTAAGTTTTAAATAGAACAATCATGAAAAAAATAAAAAGCATACTAACCGCCCTCCTACTGACCATAGGATTAACCAGCTGGGCACAGCAGACTCCCGCAGCAAAACAAACTGAAGCGATTACCATTACAGGGGCGACCGCTCATATCGGAGACGGAACCGTCGTAGAAAATTGTACCATCGTTTTTGAAGATGGAATAATCACCGGCCTAGGGGCTGGCGAAACGACCCAAGGTGAAGTTATCGATGCCACCGGCAAACATGTGTACCCCGGCTTTATTGCTCCGGTAAAAGAATTAGGACTCATAGAAGTCAATGCGGTTCGCGCAAGTAGAGATGCCGATGAGATTGGCGATATCATTCCCCATGTTCGCAGTTTAATCGCCTATAACGCAGAATCAAAAGTGGTGGAAAGTATGCGACCAAATGGGGTTTTGATGGCGCAAATCACACCCAAAGGTGGTCGTATTTCGGGCACCTCTTCCATCGTACAGTTTGATGCATGGAATTGGGAAGATGCGGCCGTAAAAGTAGATGATGGTATTCATTTGAACTGGCCCTCAAGCTTTAGAAGAGGTCGCTGGTGGTTAGGGGAAGCTCGAGGCTTAAAGCCAAATAAAGATTATCAAAAACAGGTAGCAGAGGTTGAAACTTTTATGCAAAATGCTTTGGCATATGGCGGTGGAGCGGCCAAGGAATTGAACCCCGCTTTCGCAGCGATGCAAGGTGTTTTCAACGGGGGTCAAAAATTATACATCCATGCTGATGGAGAAAAGGAAATCATTGATGGTATTATCCTAGCAAAAAAATCTGGCGTTCAATCTATCGTATTGGTGGGTGGGTATCACGCGTACAAAGTGACCGCATTCTTAAAGGAAAACGATATTCCCGTTTTGGTGCAGTATACACATAACACCCCTGAATTTGAAGACGACGACTATGATTTGCCTTATAAATTACCAAAACTGCTTATGGATGCTGGCTTGTTGGTTGCTATTCAGAATGGAAATGCAAGTAACTTTCAAACTAGAAACCTGCCATTTTATGCCGGACAAGTCGTAGGTCAGGGGCTAGCAAAAGAAAAAGCGGTTCAAATGCTTACTGGAAATACTGCCAAGATCTTAGGAATAGACGCCACCCATGGCACCTTGGCTGTTGGTAAAAGCGCCACGCTATTTATCTCAAAAGGAGATGCGCTTGATATGCGTACAAATCAATTGAGCCATGCTTTTATTGATGGTAGAAACATTTCCCTAGAAACCCACCAGACTGAACTTTGGAAGCGGTATATGGGTAAATACAAAGGCAAATAATTAACAAAACTATTGAAATGACTAAAAAGCTATCCTTACTTGTTTTTGCGTGTTTAAGTGTTCTTCTAGGTACTGCTCAAAATGGAACAAACCCTTCTTTCGAAGAGGTGATTTCATTGCAGTCTCGGTCTAATGCAGTGATTTCCCCTGACGGAAAAAATATCGTTTTTGAAGTGCAGTCGGTGGACTGGAAAGAAAATCGATATGATAGAGAGCTCTGGTTGATAAAAGATGGCAATGCGGCATTTCAGTTAACCAATAATACCGAAGGAAGTAGTAGAAATCCGAAATGGTCGCCCGACGGGGAATGGATAGCGTTCACCTCAAAGCGTGGTGAAAAAACACAGATTCATGCTATTAGGGCCGCAGGTGGCGAATCTTCCCAACTCACAAATACCGATAAAAACATCTCGAGTTTTGAGTGGTCTCCTGATGGTAAAAAAATTGCCTTTCTACAATCAGAAGATAAATCAACCGATGAAGAAAAAAGAAAGGAGAAATATGGCGGTTTTGTCGTAGAGGATGCGGAATACAGTATGAATCAAATATGGGTGGTTGATTTTAATTCAGCAAACTTTAATAGAAGGCCATTACCAGAGCAGCTGAAGGATACTGTTTATAATAAAAAGCAAAAGGCCAAACTGCTTATAGATAGTACCACTTTTTCCGTCAACTATTTTAAGTGGTCTCCCGATGGCAAAAAAGTAGCTATTGAACATCAGCCTGATCCGCTCATAAATACTTTTTTCGATGCAGATATTTCCATTTATGACATCGGCTCCAAATCGATCAAGCCTTTAGTAAAGAATTCTAGTTATGACGGACTGGTAGATTGGTCTCCCGATGGTATGTCTATTTTGTATGGCAGTAGTCTTAACAATAAAGTTTCCAACTACTATAAGAACGGAAAGTTCTTCCGAATTGACGCTGACGGCAAAAACAACCGACAATTGGCTGAGGGTTTTGATGAGAATTTGTTCGCTCTACAATGGAATAGCAATGGCATATTTGGATTGTCATGGCAAAAGACCGTCCGAAGAATGGTGCATATTGATCCTCAAAACGGAAGTACTGATATACTATCAGGTACTCCAGAACGCATTTGGAATTATTCATTTTCCGATGATGGAACAAAAATTGCCTTTACTGGCAGTAATGATACCGATTTAACCGAGGTGTATTCGAGCAGTTTTCCACTTGGTGATGCAAAATCACTAACCACGTCAACGCAACAAATTGAAACTTGGGCAACGGCACAAAGCGAGGTCATAAGCTGGAAGAGCAAAGACGGAGCAGTTATTGAAGGCGTTTTACACAAACCACAAGACTACGATGCTACTAAAAAATATCCACTATTGGTTATTATTCATGGCGGACCAACGGGTATATCAACGCCCGGTGCAGTACCTTCTTATGTATACCCCATGGTACAATGGCTAAATAAAGGAGCATTGATATTGCGCCCCAATTATAGGGGTTCAGCTGGCTATGGTGAAAAATTCCGTTCTCTTAACGTAAAAAACCTGGGTGTTGGCGATGCCTGGGATGTGCTATCTGGGGTTCAATATTTGGAGAAAAATGGCCTTATAGATGGCAATAAAGTGGGCTCCATGGGATGGAGTCAGGGTGGATATATATCGGCCTTTTTAACGACCAACTCCAATAAGTTCAAAGCGATTTCGGTAGGAGCTGGAATTTCCAACTGGATGACCTACTATGTAAATACGGATATACATCCGTTTACGCGACAGTATTTGAAAGCTACGCCTTGGTCAGACAAAAAAATCTATGAAAAGACCTCGCCTATGACCAACATAAACAAGGCGGAGACTCCTACTCTCATCCAACACGGTGAAAATGACCGCAGGGTACCCATTGCTAATGCCTATGAACTCTTTCAAGGCTTACAAGATGTGGGTGTTGAAACAAAGTTTATCATTTATAAAGGTTTTGGACATGGTATCAACAAACCTAAGGAACGTCTTGCCGCTACATGGCACAACTGGCAATGGTTTGGAAAATACATTTGGGGAGAAGAGATAGAAATACCAGCAGAATAATACGCTTTAAAGAAGGATGCAAATACATGGGCGAAGCGTAGGCAATAATAACTTCTTCATTGCCATAACCACCGAAAAATCGTAATTCAAAAGCTTGTGTGAACAAGCTTTTATTTATATACGATTCCTGTTCAGCAAGCGTTTATTACTAAATGCTTTGAAACAGACTCATATGCAGTTAAAAAATATACTTTCCTTTTTGTTTTTTCTTCTGGCTATCGGTAGCATGTTAGCACAAAGGGGGTGGATTGCTGGTGACATCTTTCTCAACAATGGAGATACCAAAAGCGGGTTGGTAAAAATAAGTTTAGTTTCCAAAGATTTGGTTGCCCTTGGTGGTGGTGGAGCTGTAAAATTCAAACCTACCAAAAAAGGAAAAAAAGCCAAATACCGGCCGGCTGAAATAGATCATATTATTTTAAACGATACAAATTATGGTGGGTACTATGAGTACGTTGCTGTTTCCGATAAAAAGAAGGAGCTTTTTAGGGCAGTCGTCACAGGAAAGGCCATACTCTATCATCGGTATGTCAGCATGACTTCTAGTACAGGAGGAACTAACGGTATGATGATGACTTCTACATACGAAGTAGATGAGTACTACGTGAAACGAGAATCAGAAACCATAGCGATGCCCTTAATAACGGGTAGAATTTCAAAATCGTTTCGACATCGCGCAAAAAACTACTTTTCTGATTGTCCTTCTCTCGTGGCAAAACTTGAAAATCAGACCTATCGTAAAAGAGATATTGAAAAGGTAATTAAGGTATACAATCGTTGTGATTGACCTAAATTGCCGATAGAATAAAGAAAACATAAACTCCTTCTAGATTACATTTTTATGAAGATTAATAGTCAATCTTCACAGCCTTTGATTTATTGATCTACCTGCCTGTTTTCAGGCCCCTTAACCAAAAAAACTGTCGAATATTTTATAACTTAGAGGGGCGTCTGGGCCATTTCATAGAAAGTTTTTGAAATAGCTCGACTTTTAAAAAGAGGTATGGATAAAATTTCACGTAAAACATTCATTGCTCAAACGGGTATGCTTGGCACCTCGCTTGTGCTAGGACAAGGATGTGATTTTTTCGCAAAACCAAGTAAGGCAGCACCCCAGAGAGGAGTCACCATTGCGATGCCAGCAGAGGGCGAGGATATTTTTTCCTATATCAAACGGATGTACGGTAAAATGGATATTACCCGATACCGCCAGATCATTGGTGCAGCCAATGAATTCAAAGAAGGCGACCAGACCTTAGGGCTTGCGGCAAAAGATGATGCATCACGTAACAACGCGCGTAGCTTGCTCAGCCAAACGAAAATTAGCGATCTCGACGAGAATGTAGTTCATCAAGATGGCATTCTTGACCTAATCAAGCAATCCACTGTTACCAAAGAAACAACTCAAAACTTGACCTTAGGCGAGCTTAAACAATTTGTGTTGACAAAATCGGAAACCGACATAAAAAAAATAATGCCCAGCTTGTCAAGTGATGTTATTGGCTGCCTTGTTAAGCTAATGAGCAATACCGAATTGATAAGCGTCGGCCAAAAGGTGTTCAATCCGCTACCCAATAGTAATATTGGAAGCAAGGGCTACCTCAGTGCAAGAGTACAACCCAACTCTCCTACCGACAATACTGAAGATATTACTTGGCAGGTTTTTAACGCTTGGTCTTATGCCGTTGGTGATTTGCTACTAGGTACCAATCCGGTTTCTAGCGAGCCCGAATCTGTTGCAAAAATCGAACAGTCGCTTTTCGACATCATCTCCACTTTTAATCTACAAGATACCCTACCCAATTGTGTGCTTTCACATATTGATATACAGGCTCAGGCAGAGCAAATACAGCCGGGTACCACAGGAGTCTGGTTTCAGAGTTTGGCCGGTACCGAAGCTGCCAATCAAACTTTTGATGTGACTATTGAGAAAATGTTTTTTCATATGTCAAAACGAAAGGGGCGCTATGGTTTATATGCGGAAACGGGTCAAGGAGCTGATTTTACCAATGGTCATGGCGCAGGTTTTGATATGGTCATTCATGAGGCACGCAAATATGGTTTTGTACGTGCTTTAAAGCAAGAAATGTCAATCTCCAAAACGCCGCAAGAAATGCCCTGGGTCTTCTTGAACGATGTAGCTGGTTTTATCGGTCCCGAAGTGTTTCGTACCAGAGAACAGTTGGTACGTTGTTGCTTAGAAGATACTATTATGGGAAAATTACATGGGTTGACTATAGGGTTAGACATTTGCTCTACACTCCATATGGACGTTACGCTAGACGATCTCGATTGGTGTATTGAACAGATCCTGCCAGCTAACCCAGCCTATTTAATGGCATTACCGACCAAAAACGACCCCATGCTGAGTTATCTGACCACAGCCTTCAACAACCACGTAAAAATACGTGAGCAATTCGGGTACAAGGTAAACGATACCATGTGGAACTTCTTTAAAAAAATTAAAGTACTAAATGCTGCTGGAAAACCTACTGAACATTTTGGCGACCCCATTTGGGTATATTATCAATATTGCTTAGCTAAAAAAGATCCCAGGTCTAAAGCTGATATTTATGCAGAAGGGCAACAGTGCATTGCCCGAATTCGAGATAGAGGCGTACCCATTTCTGAAGGTTATGGAGAACATATCTGGGATATGACCCAAGAACTCGACCAAGAAGTACATCGGCTTTACGAAGATGCCAAAATTAGCCTTTGGACGGAACTAGACCCTAAATTTACAGCCACAATTCCCGCTGCAGCCCAGATTAGTACGCAGTCAGTAGATCGTGTAGATTATGTTTACCATCCCGAAAGTGGGGAGCAATTGACAGCAGCTGCGGTTCAAGAAGTAAGGAAAATAAAAGCCGCTTGGGCAGATGAAGTACCTGATGTACAAATCATCATCTCAGATGGCCTCAACCCCAGAGCGTTGATGGATGAAGGTCATTTGAAACCCTTTCTAAGTGGTTTGAAAGCAGGGCTTAAAGAAAATAGCTATACCCTGAGCGATACTACCATCGTCATTCAACACGGTAGGGTGCGCGCCGGGTATGCCTGTGGGGAAGTGCTATTCGGAGGTGTCAAAAGCAGCAGACAAAAGGGTATAATTCATGTTATTGGGGAACGCCCAGGGTCGGGGCATCATAATTTCTCAGCCTACTTAACAGTTGCGTCTCCTTCCACCTGGGGTCAACAAGGTAAGGTCGATCATGATGTTTCACGGGTAATATCGGGCATTTCCGATACTGCTTTGTCACCCAATCAAGCGGTGAAAGATACTCTGAGGGTTTTTAATAGGCTCTATATTAATGTATAGGAAAGTTATCATCAAGAACATTAATGCTTGAGTTTAGTATGCGCTACTTACACCGTATTAATTGGAACTTTGAATACATAACCCATGTTGTATCTCCTTATAACACCACATTTGAAATAAGGTTCTCTACCGTTGGATGGTCATTTCCACCAACAGGTTCAATTGTGATATTTAGCGACTCTGCATCTTCTATATATCGAAGAAGAACATAATCTCGATTGTTACTAAG
This sequence comes from Maribacter sp., assembly GCF_039974175.1. Taxonomy (GTDB): domain Bacteria; phylum Bacteroidota; class Bacteroidia; order Flavobacteriales; family Flavobacteriaceae; genus Maribacter_C. The sequence goes on along the minus strand of NZ_JBDWJN010000010.1, from coordinate 78,925 downwards.
CACCCCCATGTTGATCATTTCACCCGCTACATCAGCCCACATTTGATAAGTATGCTCTTCGTCTAGCGCGCTTAAGCCCTTAGTATTCAAAATTACTTCCTTTGTTTGGTGATTCACATAGGCAGTAGCTCGAGAACTGGGAGATTTTGAATTACCAACCAATACTAAAGGTACTACGTTGGGATTATTGATTTGCTGATATCTGTTATTCGTTTCTTCATAATTTTCCTCAAGTTTCGAAAGACGCTCTTGCAGAGCAGCAGTTTGAGTTTCCAAAGTTTTTAAGTTTTCTTCTGATGCTCGCCATTGATTGTATATCCATGCGGCACCAAAGGCCATCAAAGCTGCTATACTGGCAGCAAACCAAAAACTGGTATTTGGTCGTGAATTCGACAGAGAACGGAGATGTTTTTCTTCATTCATTTCGCTAACTTGTGTTTCCAACCCCTGTCGCACGCTTAAAGGAGGATCCACAGCATTTTCAAAAGCGATGCGTTCAAAATCGGCTTCCAACAAATCGAAATGAGCGCGTAGGTCGCTGTCGCCTGCTATGGCAATTTCTACCATCTGCAAGGTCTTATCGTCAAGTTCCCCGAGGAGGTATTGCTCCAAGAGGCCGTCTTCCAAGATTTTCTTTTTATCCATTTCCCATCATTTCAAATAGCAATAACAACAACAATTGTTTTGGGTATACCTCCTTAAGTTGCAACAACGCTTGGCGCACATACGATTTAAAGGTACCCAACGGAACTTCCATTTCTTCATGAGCTTCCCTATGAGTTAGTCCCTTGAAGTACACGAGCTCTATTGCACGCTGGTGATGGGGTTCCAATTTTTTTAATACCCCATTCAGTTCCGAATAGTCCTTCGGCAGATCTGCAGTTTTATGGTTATATACACTTAAATCATCTGTTTGGATGAGGGCGCTTCTCTTCCGAATTGCATTCAAGGCCGTATTTTTGGCAATACGGTATGCCCAAGTATAAAATCGTCCTTTATCGGGGTCATAGGTATGTATCTTTTGCCAGATTTTCACAAAACTTTCCTGTAGTACATCTTGGGCAACATCTTCCCTATCGCAAATGCGCACCACAACACCGTATAAAGCTTTAGAATAGGCATCATAAAGACCAAGCAAAGCGCTTTTATCACCTTCTTTTAGGCGTTTGATCAACCTTACATGGATTTCTTTCGACTGCATAGTTATGTTAAAGATATGATAAAAAAGTAGCAAGCTCATCCATAGATAGAAAGCCGGTGTACTTACCAATGAAAACAAACAATAGCTGTTTGTAAAATAATATATAAAAACAAAATCATGAAAAAATTAATTCTAAGTTTCACAGCAATCACCCTATTATTATTCGCTCAGAGGGTAAAGGCACAAGACATTGTAGATGTAGCAGCATCAGTCGACGATTTTTCAACTTTGGTTACTGCGGTAAAAGCAGCAGGCCTTGTAGATGCCTTAAAGGGAGAAGGACCGTTAACCGTATTTGCTCCCGTAAATTCTGGTTTCGCCAAGATCGATGCCAACACCTTAAATTCCCTATTAGAGCCGGCCAACAAAGAAAAATTAGGTGCTATTCTTACCTACCATGTAGTTGCTGGTAAATTAGTGGCCAAAGATGTAGCAAAGGCTTTAAAGAGTGGAAAAGGTAAAGCTACTCTGACTACCTTAAATGGGGGCACACTAACAGCGGTAAGCAAAAATGGCGGTATCTATCTTAAAGATGCCAACGGCAACTACAGTAAGATTACAAAAACTGATGTCATGGCTTCCAATGGCGTAATCCATATCATTGAAGATGTGGTAATGCCCAAGTAAGCACTTGTCTTTTTATTGATGAACAGGCACCGCTAAGGCGGTGCTTTTTTTATGAACTTCGATTGGCAAAGGGTTGCGCACCAATACACGGTCAAAAAAAGTCGAATCAACTACCCATAAACTTAAGCCAAATACCTCCATATCTGCTCCATTTGACAATTACCTCCCTTTTTATGAAAGAAAGAGCGCCAATAAATCCATACAGATCTGTAACAATTCAGACGCAGTGTACACCAATAAATCGCTATACAATTCGAGTTGTTTAGTTCTAATCAATCAAAAAATCATGAACCGTTATTTCGAAGTATTCTTTGACTACGTACGTCTGCTTGTTGATATCCCTGAAATAGATCAAGACATTTGTCGTACTTACTTTAAACCACTACAGCTTAAAAAAGACAGCATTATCTCCCCCGCTGGCAAAATACCCGAATTCCATAACTTTATTGTTTCCGGTTATATGCGAAACTACTATGTTGACGAAAAGGGCCAGGAAATAACCACAGATATTAACGATGGGCCACGATTTTTCACTTCTTATGATGCTTTTATGTACCGTAAGATCTCCAAAGAAAACCTACACTGTATTACCGATTGCGAGCTGCTGCAAATTTCACGTGATGCGGTAGACATTACCGCGAAATTGGGTATTACCCAACAAGAATACACCCTTCAAATTCTACAACAACAGTTGGAAAAGAACAAACAACGTGCAGTAGACCTTACCACCCTCTCAGCCGAACAACGCTACGCTAAACTGATCAAGAACAGCCCAGCTATTATCAAAAATATTCCCCTAAAATATATTGCTTCTTACCTGGGTATCAATCCTGGTAGTTTGAGTCGTATTCGCAAAACTCTGGCCTAGTCTGTTAGCTGCATTTCTTCACATTTGTGAAGTGCTCGGCAGGATTTTGCTTTTAGCTTTGTATAATCAGCAACGCTAAAAAATAACTAGTCAGGCAACTTTTGCGTCAAATTGTACGTCTGTTATAGAAAGAGCCTGATTTTCATCAATCAAAACCAATCCTATGTCTTCATCAATCTCCATCACAAAATCGAAATCGAAATCGAAAGTACTTAAACGCTCTGTCAACTTATGGTTTGTCGTCATCGTAATCGGGCAATTTATATTTGCACTCTACATTCTAGACTTGTATGGCGTCAACGGTCTTGCCGGCGACTTCGAACGATGGAATGCAGCTAGTCCGCACGGCTACGTAGAACAAGACCTCTGGGGAAATCTCTTTTTCGGAATACATATGGCGCTGGCAGCAATCATTACGATCGGCGGGCCACTACAGCTGATGAAAAAAGTACGCACCAAGTTTCCTACATTTCATCGTATTAATGGTAGGATCTATATTTTCACTGCCTTTTTAATTAGTATTGCTGGCCTTTACCTGTCTTGGGTAAGAGGTATGGTAGGAGGCTTGATTGGTGCTATTTTTATCACTTGTAACGCGGCCCTAATTATGGTTTGTGCTTTTTACGCCGTGCGATTGGCAATGAACGGAAAGTTAGCTTCACATCGCAAATGGGCGATTCGTCTATTTCTTGCGGTCAGTGGAGTGTGGTTCTTTAGGGTATTTTTGATGCTATGGCTCACTATTTTTCAAGGCCCAGTGGGTTTCGATTTGGAAACTTTTCAGGGCCCTGCATTGAATATGATTTACACCTTTAGCTATATTTTTCCGGTGTTATTTGTTGAATTCTATTTTAGGGCAAAGGAAAGTAAACATAACAAAGGTCAATGGACACTATCTGTCTTTATGTGGGTGTTGACTGCCTGTATTGCAGTGGGTACCTTTTCAGCGACTATGGGCATGTGGCTGCCGCGTATGTAAAAGGTTTAGGGGCAAAAAACCAAACTCAATGCCCTGATTTTACTCCTTAGTTCGTGTACACGCTATTCTCCAAAAGGGGAATACAATAGACTCGGAGGCGTCTACCCACTCACCAATCCATTTATAACCGGTTTTAGAGATATCATAGAAGGTAAGTCGTGAAAAGCCATCTGTACCATTAGGCGCTTTCTGAGGCTTGTACAATATGATCTTACCATCCTTATTTTTAACGCCTTCCCAAGAAGACAAAGTCGGAGTTGGGGTCAAAGAGGAATAATAATGTACATACCATTTCAGACTGTCTGCATTGAACTGACGGATACTACCTGAATGTGCACCGTCTGCTTTCAGAGTTTCATCTTGGATAGCCATACCGTTCATGATATATTTATATTTCCAGGTCATTTTAACCGGTTCTGCCCAACCCCCTTCTTGATTTCTACGTTCTGATACACAATCACACAAGCCAATGAGCGGTTTGAAATCGTCTAGTTGTTCTGGCGCCTCTGGGTTCTGGAGTCCGTAAGGATTCGTCTGCGATGGCTCATATTCACTTTGCGCGATCATACATACGAAAGGGCAGCATAACAAAAAAAATGTAAGTGATATTTTCATAGAACGAAATATTGGTTCTCAGGGAAGTTACAAAAAGTGGTTAAAAGCTATTCGGTTTTAACATACTTGGAGGGATCATTCTCAAAACTTACCTTACAGCCATCACAGCAGAAATAGACCTGCTCACCTTGAAACTCCACAATGTGTTTCGGATTCTTTTTAGATACGGGCACATTACAAACTGGGTTGATATAATAATCCTCGGCAAATTTGTCTTCAGCCGGAGTAAAAAGATCTTCACTAACCTTGTCTTTGGTATGAACGGGCATGGTATCAGCCGCATTGCCATTTCTAAAATGATCGATTACCTCTGCCAAAATACTAATAGCCACCTCGCTAGCCAGCTTCGCATTGATATCTAATCCTACAGGACTTCGCAATTGTGCGATGCGTTTTGCAGAAATACCTTGGTCGGCCAAATACGCTTTAATATCTTCCGCCTTTTTTGCACTGGCAACAAAACCAACGTATTTCACGGCAGTTTGCAAGGCTTTCCGAACAGAGAGTTCATCATCTTCGCCCTGTGTAGTCACTATAATGTAGGTATTCGCAACGCTCTTGAATGACCTGAAATCAACAACATCTTTAACTTCATAAGCCGTAGGAAACATTTGCACATCGGCATCACTCGCCAACACAGAGACCTTGAAATCAGCTGCTGCAGCCAATAACGATAGCTTTCTGGCTATATTAGACTTCCCTACAATAATCAACTCTGGTTGTGGAATCACGGGTTCTATCATAACTTCTAAGGTTCCTTTACTTTGACATGACATGACATATTCTTTGTAGTTCGCCGTTTCTCGCGTACCGCCTTCTGGGGAGATACGAACACGTCGGTAGCGCTTGCTTTTTATTACATCCAAGGCTTCTTTAATGACAATGCCGCGTACGCAGCCACCACCTATCCAACCAATGAGCTCCCCAGTATCTAATACAAGGGCCTTGTCTCCCACTTTACCAGAGCTTGGCGCAATGCGGTCAATCACTTGTGCTATGGCAAAGTTAGAGCCTTTGGCTAGGTGCTCTTCTATTTTCAGGGCAATTTCATTAAACATCCATCAATACTTTTTCCAATTTCAACAAACTATCCAAGTTATGTGCCGATTCAAAGGCATCGAGATGCGGCATCACATTGACCATTCCCTTTTGAATGGGCTGGTAACCTTTCATTCCTTTCAAGGGGTTCAGCCAAACTAGAGTTTTGCATTTTCTCCGAATGGTTCGCACTGCTTCCTTAAGTACAGTCACACTGCCGGTTTCTAGTCCATCGCTCAGAACGACTACGATATGCTTTTGACTTAAAAATTTACTTCCGTAAACAGAAAGAAATTCCGTAAGTGATTCCCCGATCTTGGTACCGCTTGACCACGAATTTACGTTCTTACCAATCTGTTTTAAGACTTCCTGTTCGTTATTTTGTCGCAACATAGGTGTTACATGGGTCAAATGTGTACTAAAGGTAAAGAACTCTAAACTCTTAAAATACTTTTTTAACACCATCACATAGCGCAACAGGTAGTAGCTATACGTATCCATAGAACCGCTGACATCCAAGATAAAAACCACCTTTCGTTTTTCCTTTCGCTTGCGTTTGTGAGCGAGATCTAACAACATGCCCCCTTTATCAATACCATGTCGAATGGTGTTTCTAACGTCAATACTCCCTTTGTTTGCATTTTCCAACCGGCGTTTAAAGCGCATACTCATTTGGTGAAACAGCTCTTCGGCCAGTTCTTCCAATTTTTCTTTATCAGTAACATCCACTTTTGAAAAATCTGTCATTCGCAAACGGATGCTTTCGTTAGCACCCACGGTTTCTTTTGCTTCTTGTTCTTTAACTTCTTTTTTCAGGACCTTGAATTCTGTTCCCAAAAAAATAACTGTTGCGGTGTCTTTTTCTTTTTTAAGTTGTTGAATTTGCTTTTTCCGTTGTTCTAATTTCTCTTCATAATAACGACTCCAAAAACGGTCGAACATCTCGTCAAAGCGATCAAAATGTTCTTTGCGTTTACAGTAGATAGATTTTAAACTATACTGAAACAACTTACGATCTAGCACCCAACCCCTTTCGGCAACTTCAAAAGCGTCTCGAGTTTCTTGAGGCCCTAAAACAAACTGGCGCTCACGACAATACATGGTAAAGTCAATAAGACGTTCTCTAAAAGGTTTTTTAACAGCTTGCACGAATATTCGATTGTTTAAAGTTGTAGCCCTCGACTAGGATCGAGGTAAGAAATTAGGTAATAGGTACCAAAAAATCTTGAACCGATTTGTTCTGTACAAACGCTACGTCATCTTTGTGTTTCAAAACACTACCGATGGTGGTCTTTACGATCTCATCAGTAATAGAGTTTTGATTCATCATTAAGAGGGTTTTTGCCCAATCTAAAGACTCTGCGATTCCTGGTGGTTTATGAAGACTCGACTTCCTTAGATTATGGATAAAGGTCACTACCTGAGTAGCCAGTGCCTCATCAATATTCGGAAGCTTCTTAGCAATAATGTCAATCTCACCCGCTTTAGAAGGAAAGTCTACCCAATGGTAAAGACATCGTCTTCTTAGGGCATCGCTCAATTCTCTTGTTCGGTTAGACGTTAAAATCACGAAGGGCTTTGACTTCGCAGAAATTGTTCCCAATTCGGGAATACTGATCTGAAAATCAGAGAGCAACTCCAACAAATAAGCTTCAAACTCTTCATCGGCTCGATCGATTTCATCGATCAAAAGCACTATAGGTTTAGCTGCACTTATAGATTGTAACAAGGGTCGCTGTAAAACATAATCCATTCCAAAAATCTGATTTTGAAGTGCTAGTTTATCTTCCTCCTGCTCAAAGAGCTTGATATGAAGGAGCTGTTTTTGATAGTTCCATTCGTAAATCGTCGTGTTAACATCAAGGCCTTCATAACATTGCAATCGAATCAGATTCGTACCCAAATGTTGAGCCAAAGTTTTGGCCAGCATAGTCTTCCCTACGCCCGGATTTCCTTCTAGCAACAAAGGCTTTTCTAGATTCTTCAACAGAAAAACAGAAGTTGCTAAGGCTTCATTTAGAATATAGTCGTGCTCATAAAAATCTTTAATAAGCTTTTCGATGTCTTTGTTCAATTCCTTTAATTTAGAAAAGCTATGCGGGGGGCATAGCTTCTGATTACAGATTATCGGGACTAGCTATGCTGTGGCCTCCGCTGCGGCTAATTTTTTCGAAAAATTCGAAACGAATTGTTTGAACAATTGATTCGATACTGTGGAGATCAAACGCGATCCAAACTGCGCTATTTTTCCATTTACCGTAACATCCATAATGGCATCTAGTTTCACGCCACCTTCATCACGCTCAGAAAGGTCAATCGTCATTTTCATCTCCGCGTTTCCATTGCCTTTTGAATCGACACCATCACCCGAAATGATGATTTTACGATTGTCGACATCAATCTCGTTATAGTAAATATCAGCATCGTACTTCACCCCCATGGGGCCAAATTTCATTCCTACTTTTCCTTTGTAATGGTTGTCACCTACTTTCTCGTCTATAGTGACTCCCGGTACGCAATCCATTATTTTCTCAGGATCAATAAGGTGCTCCCAGACTAGTTCTGTGCTTTGAGGCACTTCAAATGATTTATCTAATTGTGTTTTCATTATATTTTTCTTTATGAAGATTGTAATTTGGAAAACTCCAAATTACATCTCCTTTAATCCCTCCTTGTTAGAAGGGAAACCAAACTGATTTACAATAGTACAATTAAGCTTTCGCTTTAGCCTCTTGAATCGCTTCCCAAACCTTCGCTGGAGTGATTGGAATATCCAAGTGCTTAATTCCTAACGGAGCCACAGCATCAATTATAGCATTGGCGATTGCCGGTGGTGCACCAACCGTTGGCGATTCCGCTACACCTTTGGCACCCAGAGGGTGGTGCGGTGATGGCGTAATTGTATGACCTGTTTCCCAATGAGGCGATTCTACCGCAGTCGGTACAAGGTAATCCATTAGGGTACCGTTGAGTACATTTCCTTCGTCATCGTATTCGATACCTTCGTACATAGCCGGGGCAATTCCTTGAGTTAACCCACCGTGTACTTGACCTTCTACGATCATGGGGTTAATGATATTTCCACAGTCATCAATAGCCACAAAACGTTTTACATCAATGGCACCCGTTTCTTCCTCTACCTCAACAACACAGATGTATGCGCCATTGGGGAAAGTTAAATTCGGTGGATCATAGTAATGGGTGGCTTCGAAACCAGGTTCCATACCCGGCGGAATATTGGTATAGGCCGCAAAGGCCACATCTTGAATTGTTTTCGATTTTTCAGGAGCTCCTTTTACAGAATATTTCCCTACCTCCCATTCGATATCTTCCTCGCTTACTTCTAAGAGATGCGCTGCAATTTTCTTTCCCTTGTCACGAAGCTTGCGCGCGGCAATAGCCGCTGCCGCACCAGCAGTTGGGGTACTTCTACTTGCATAGGTTCCTAAACCATAAGGAGCCGTATCAGTATCTCCTTCATCAATTTCGATATCGGTATAGGGTATTCCTAGCTCTTCAGCGAGTATTTGAGCATAGGTAGTTTCATGACCTTGCCCTTGCGACTTGGTTCCGAAACGAGCCAATGCCTTTCCTGTTGGATGTACGCGAATCTCAGCACTATCGAACATGGCAATTCCCAAAATATCAAAGTCTTTTGATGGTCCGGCACCTACCACTTCTGTAAAGGTACAAATTCCGATACCCATTAATTTTCCTTGAGCACGCTTTTCAGCCTGCTCCTTCTTATAATCGTCATAGCCGATCATTTCCATGGCTTTTTCAAGGGTAGCCTTGTAATCGCCACTATCGTAACTCCATCCTAACGGAGATTCATATGGAAATTGCTCTTTTTTGATAAAGTTCTCAAAACGCAATAGGGCAGGATCTTTATCAATCTCAGCAGCCAATTTATCGACCATCCGTTCAATGGCATGAACCGCTTCCGTTACTCGAAAAGAGCAACGATAAGCGACACCACCCGGTGCCTTATTGGTATATACTGCATCCAATTCGGCAAAAGCGTGCTCATAATCATAAGACCCCGTACAAATCGAGAACATGCCGGTTGGATATTTTGATGGATTCGCAGAAGAATCGGTATACCCATGATCAGCCAGGGTCGACACTTTAAAAGCCTGAATTTTTCCCTCTTTCGTGGCAGCCAACTCACAGTCCATATGATAATCACGAGCAAAACCGTTGACCAAGTTTTCAGAACGGTCTTCAATCCATTTTACTGGTTTACCAATTAAGAAGGTCGCAGCAATGGCCACAACATAGGCCGGATAAACCGGTACTTTCCCGCCAAAACCACCTCCAATATCAGGAGATATGATTCGTATCTTTTCTTCAGATAGTCCTACGTGCCCCGCAACCAACGCAACTACTGTTCGTATGGCATGCGGTGCCTGAGTTGTCAAGTAGACTATTAATTTCTGAGTATCCTTATCGTAGGAAGCTACGCAACCACAAGTTTCGATAGAAGCTACGTGAATTCTTGGAAGGTAGATGCGTTCTTTAACAACAACATCTGCCTTGGCGATAACCTCATCGGTTTTTGCCCTATCACCTCTTTCCCAATGATAAATCTGATTGTCTTCCTGTCCTTCTTTATCTGGTCGCAAAAGCGGTGCATCGTCATCTAAAGCCTTAAAAGGGTCTACTATGGCCTGCATGGGCTCATAATCAATTTCAACAGCCTCAGCTCCGTCAACGGCAATGTACCTGTCAGTTGCAATAACGGCACATACCTCTTGTGATTGGTGCATAACCGTATCTGTAGGTAAAACCATTTGCGTATCGGAAAGTAAGGTGGGCATCCAATGTAGATTGTACTGTGCCAAATCCTCACCTGTGATAACGGCTAATACGCCATCAATTGCCAGTGCTTTTTCTTTGTTTATGCTTTTGATCTTGGCATATGCATAAGGGCTACGCACCATAACCATCGTCAATTGACCCGGTAGTTTTACATCATCTACATAATTACCCTTGCCGTGTAAAAATCGAGCATCTTCTTTTCTTTTTACAGAGTGACCCATTCCGCCTACCTCTGGTGATGTTTTACATTTAAACATAGTTTCTTTCTTTAGAGGTTAGACTGATTCTTTTTCCATTTCTTTGGCTGCCTGTTGCACAGACTTTACAATATTATTGTAACCTGTACATCTGCAAAGATTTCCTGAGATACCCCAACGAATTTCCTCTTCGGTCGGGTTGGGATTATTTTTTAATAAATCTACCGAACGCATAATCATACCAGGAGTGCAAAACCCGCAGTGCAAGCCGTGTTGGTCATGAAACGCTTGTTGCAGCGGATGATTGGTTCCTTCGGCAGCTAAACCTTCAATCGTGGTTATTTCAGCACCATCGGCCCGCACAGCCAAATAGGTGCATGACTTAACAGATTTACCATCCATTAGAATGGTACAGGCCCCACAATTAGACGTATCGCAACCGATATGCGTACCTGTCAAATCTAAATTCTCTCTTATAAAGTGTACCAGGAGCAAGCGCGAATCAACTTCGGCCGAAACGCTTTCTCCATTTATTGTCATTGTTATATTATGTTTTCCCATAGCTATTTTATTGTCTCGCTCTTTCCAAAGCCTTATTCAACATTCTTTTTGTTATCGTATCTACAATAGATCTTTTATACGCCTCAGAACCTCTTAAGTCAGATTCTGGTTCACAGTCTTCACTAGCAATCTTACCTACCTGTTCAATTAAGTCATCGGTAATTTTTTGACCTCGTAACAAATCTTCACCTCTCTCCAAACGCATCGGAACCGCGCTTACATTCGTGAGTCCGATACCTATTTCCTGACATACACCGCTATCATCCAATGCAACATGAACAGCGACTCCTGCCGTAGCATAATCACCCACCTTTCGTTCTACTTTATGATAAGCACCACCACTACCTTTCTTTGCTTTTGGTATTTGAATCTCAGTCAAAACATCTGAAGGTTCCAATGCTGTCATATAAAAACCATGAAAAAATTCATCAATAGGAATCGATTTTGTACCTCCGGCTCCTTCGGCAATAACGGTTGCCCGCATCGCCAGCATCAAGGCTGGTTGATCATTGGCCGCATCACCATGGGCAATGTTTCCCCCAATAGTACCTACATTCCGCACTGATGGATCTGCCGTTAACCAAATTGCATCACCAAGAATAGGGTAACTTTCCTTCAGCAAAGCGTTGTGCTCCATCTCCGTCTGTGTCGTCAAGGCACCTATTTTGAGTAAATCGCCTTCTTCTTTAATATAAGATAGGCCATCTATTTTACTGATATCGATAATGTGTTCGGGAGTCGCAAAGCGAAGTTTCATCATGGGCAACAAACTATGTCCGCCCGACATATATTTCGCCTCTTCTCCAAGCTCCTGTGACAAAGCAATGGCCTCACTTACCGAGGTAGCTTTGTGATAGTTGAAATTAGCTGGAATCATAATTATTTAAGGATTAAATTAAGAGGTAAGCATTAAATATATCGTATTTATTTTGATGTCGCAAAATAAAATACTTTTGTTTAACGATTTGATAATACAACTATAGAGATTCACTTAAAACCATCGAAATTCTGGCATCTACTACTATTTTAAGATTATCCTTACCTTTAGATTCATTCCAAAAGACGCCGGCTATTTATGTATTCCCAACTCTATTTTGATTACAATGCGACCACTCCCTGCGCTAAGGAAGTGGTGAACAGCATGTTACCTCATTTTCACGAAGATTTTGGAAATCCTTCAAGTAGTCATCATCCTTATGGGTGGTTGGCAAAGAGCGCTGTTGAAGATGCCACTATGGCTATTGCCAAAAATTTAGGGGTTCCCCAGAACAGTTTAATATATACTTCTGGTTCAACAGAGAGTATCAATATGGTGCTAAAAGGAATTGCGCGCAAAATGCGATCCAAAGGAAAGCATATCATAACTACAAAAGCGGAACATAAAGCTGTATTGGATACATGTGCCTTTTTAGAAAAGGAGGGGTTTGAAGTGAGTTATTTAGACATAGGTGCCGATGGGTTGATTTCTTTGCCAACCTTAAACAAAATGCTACGTTCAGACACCATTTTGGTTTCGATTTTATATGCAAATAACGAAACTGGAAACGTACAGCCCCTAGCTGAAATTGCAAAACTGACACATGAAAACGGAAGCTTGCTGTTCTCAGATACTACACAAGCGTTAGGGAAGATTGATATAACTGAAGTTTTAGGGCTGGTAGATTTTGCCTGTTTCTCAGCACACAAGGTTTATGGCCCGAAGGGAATCGGTTTGGTCTTTATAAAAGATAATGATGGTTCAGACAACTTACCCAGCTTTATTCAAGGCGGTGGTCAACAAAAGGGACAGCGTGGAGGAACCATTAACACCCCATTGATAGTAGGATTAGCAAAGGCCATCGATCTTGCCTATCAAAACTTTGAAGAAGAAAAACAAAGATTAGAAGTGCTACGTGATAAATTGGAAGCTGGTTTACTTGAAATTGAGATGGCTGTTTCAAACAGCAAAACTTCCAAGCGTCTTCCAAATACTGTACATGTATCCTTTCCCTTTGTCGATGGTTCCAACCTTTTAACCGCCCTAAGCGCACAAATAGCTGTTTCAAACGGATCAGCATGTAATTCGGCTTCTATAGAACCTTCTCATGTATTGTTGGCTATGGGTGTCGAGCGCAGTTTAGCATATGCGTCATTGCGATTTAGTATGGGAAGATTTACAACGGAAGATGAAGTTGAAAAGGCTATTGAAATTGTAACCAATGAAATTGCCAAGCAACGAGAAGCCAACATTCTTTGGGATCGTAGGACCTAAAACTATTTCAAAAAACTATGGCATCCCATGAAAAAGTCATACACGAAGTAATTGTTATAGGTGGCGGCCTTATGGGAAGTGCTGCTGCCTGGCATCTATCCAACTATGGAAAGAAGGTCTTGCTCCTAGAAAAACAAGCTAGTAGTTATAGTAGCGGCTCAAGTAAAGGTGCAGCGCGTATCGTTCGAAGTAGTAATATAGAAAACGATGAGCTTTGGTCTTACCTGCACAATAGTTCCGTTAAAGAAGTTGAAAAACTTATCCGTTTTTTAAATCGAAAGGGTACAGATTTGAAAATGGAAAACGTGTATACCACTTCCCCTGTTTCCTATATCGGTAGACTTGAAGAATTGGACCAACTTTTGGTGAATTTGAAAAAACAGGATGTCAATTTTGAAGTTGCATCTACCATAGAGCAAGCAAAGTCAAAATTTGGCGTGAACCTCAAGAAAAATACCTTTCTACAACGAGAATTCAATAGCTATTCAGGAACCTTTAATCCACAAGTATTAATGCAATATCTGCATAAGGCAGTTACCCAAAAGGGAGGCCAAATTTGGTACAACGTCAACGCGGAACGAATCGAACTAAAAGACAAATTGTACTCCATCTCTGTAGTAGATTCCAAGGGTATGCCTAAAGTACTATACGCAAAACAGCTTATCAGTGCGGCGGGCCCATACACTGGAAAATTACTCACAGAAATTGCCCCATACTTTGATAAACTGATTCATCCGCAACGAGTCTTTCTTGTGTTTATGAAGATTAAAAATGAGCTTTTTCGAAGTCTTACAGCGATACAAAAGCAACAACTTAAAAATGGATTTCCACTTATTGATAGGTCTTGGCCGAAAAAAACCGATGAATTTTTTGCCATGATTGAAAATTGTGATCCTCAGGGAAACCCAACTTTAAAAGCTGGTGGGCACTTTCAAAGGTCGTACATTCCGAACCTTGATGCAGTTTGGCAACAAGAATTGTGTACCGAAGAAATCAATTGGGCGAAAGAAAAAATACGAGATTATCTTGCCTTTCTAAATCTACCTGTAGGTTTTGACCAGTTAAATACAGTAGATACCTATTCTTGCGTTTATAGCCTAACAGCGACTGAAGTGCCTTATGTTACCCCAGCTTTTAAGCATGATAAATCCAAAGACGAAAACCTTGTTGTGATTGCAGGCATGTCTGGTATCGGTGCTAAAGGGGCTCTCTGTTATGGCCGTATAGCTGCAAACCTCCTTACGGGTAAAAAACAGGAAGATCACTTTTATAAAACAGCGGTTTCCAAATTAGGATACGAAAGGTTGGCAACGAGCACACTGAGTTAGACACGGTTTTATATTGGCTTGCGTAACATTTTTCTTCACCAAACGTCATAATAAGATCGACAGAGCCAAATCTTAAGATAAAAGCCAAACAAATGCAATGGAGAAATTAAAAAATCAGGTTTGGGCACAAATCTTTATTATTTACACAAGATATCTAATCGGCGGCACCTTTGTTTTTGCTAGTTTGATCAAAATCAAAGGATATCGCTTTACCTCTGAAAGTGGTGCAGAAAACCCTATTGACACTGCCTGGCACTTCTTTGAGACTATGTACCAATCTGGATTGTATTGGAAGTTTATTGGTCTTAGCCAATTGGCTGCGGGCTTTTTATTGATGACACAACGGTATGCAAAACTGGGCGCTATGGTCAACCTTCCCATCATTTTAAACATTTTCGTGATAACCCTTTCGTACGAGTTCGCCTATACCCCCGTAGTTACCGGCCTGCTTCTTTCGGCCAATCTCCTACTCTTACTATGGGATTGGAACGAATTAAAAATACTTGTCAATTTGCCCATAAAGGTTGATTTAACCACCAGTTTAGCGGGGCATAGGATATGGGAAATTACAGGATTGATTTTATTTTCCTTTACATTCCTATATAGGCTATTCGTGAATCAATACACTATCTTGCATTGGTTTTCGGGCTGCATCGCTATAGGTATTGCAGCACTATTTGTGGGCCTCTATTTGAATAGGAAGGCGAAGAAAACGGGATAGTGCGAATTTGAAAATTATATCCTCTCGTGAATAGGGCCAACCTTCTCCCTGAGCATCCCACCTGTTTTTCCTGAGAAAACTCCTAAAATTTCACTGAATAAGCTCATGGCGATTTCCTCTGGAGTATTCGCTCCGATCTCTAATCCACAAGGTGCATAAATACGATTCAATTCGTCTTCAGAAAACTCGATTCCGTTTGCTTTATACTCGCGAATCATTTTGTCAAAACGCTTACGTGGGCCCAAGGAAGCAATATAAGGGGCCGCACTTTTTACCAAATGCTGTAGATTAGCATAATCGGTTTTGTAGTCGTGTGCCATTAGAATGATCGCCGTGCGATGATCAATTTCAGGTCGCGCTTCACCCTCTTTCAGGTAGATATTGGTAACCGATTGCAGTTTTTCCTTTTTCAGTTTTTGAACGTTTCCAACCAGACTAACATCCCAATCCATCAATTGGGCCATATCCAACATCGGGTAAACATCATAATTATCACCGTAAATAGCCAAATGAAATTGAGGCGGAATCAATTCAAGAAAGACACTCGCCTTTACCCCTTCTTCTTCAAAATGATAGGTTTTTGATTTTTTGTTTGCTAATACATCTTGAATTTTTGCTTGAAGAAAATTACGCAACCCTTCATGTTGGCAATCTTCCAAGGAGGCCGAATCCTTATCGTAATAAAAACTTCTACCCAAGGGAATAGCATTCATTTCGGCATCTAGAGCAGTTACGGTGGCTATAACATGCTCCCCACGATCTGAAACACATTTCTGAAGCATTTTCAAGGTGGTCGAGTTTTCTGATATTGGAGAAATTAAAACATCGATAACACCATTACAGCCTAGACCTACCCCGATTTCATTTTCTTTAGAAGTATCATAGGTAACAATCGAGGGTTCTTGTTTGAGAATTGCTATTTGCGAACGTTGTAGGGCGTCTCCTTCCAAACATCCTCCGCTTATTCCACCTTCAAAAACACCAGATTCAAATACGAGCATTCGTGCCCCTTCTCTCCGATAGGAGGATTCCTGAACGCGAACCACTTGGGCAATCGCGCATTTCTCATTGGAACTTTTAAAAGAATTATAAAGTTGAAGTATCGATTTTATTTCTTTCATTTCCGTAACAGTTCTTATTTCTTTCTTAAATATGCCCCCTAATATATCTAAAAATAGCTATATTGAATCTTCTTATCACTGATATAAATCATGAAGGATTCCTTTGACAGAACCATAGATTATGTGCGTATAGCAGTGACTGACCGCTGCAATTTGCGCTGCTTCTATTGCATGCCTGCAGAAGGTATACCCTATGAGCCAAAAGCACATTTGCTTAGTTATGAAGAGATTACTCGATTACTTAAGGTATTAGGAGAACTCGGTTTTCAGAAAGTACGGTTTACAGGAGGTGAACCATTTCTTAGAAAAGATTTCATGAAATTGTTGGAAAACACCGCTACCTTGGATGACTTTACATCTATCCACATTACCTCTAACGGAACACTTTTGCAAAGACATATAGCTCGTTTAAAGGAATTGGGCATTACCAAAATCAATTTGAGTATTGATTCTTTAGACAAAAAGCGCTTTCATAAAATCACAAGACGTGATGATTTTGAAAAAGTGATGCAGACCTTTAAACTGTTAGTGAATAATGGCTTTAAAATCAAGCTCAATGCAGTCATTATGAAGGGCATTAACACCCAAGATATTATTCCCTTGGCAGAACTAGCCAAAGACTATCAGGTTGATGTTCGGTTTATCGAAGAAATGCCTTTTAATGGGGGCTACAAAGAGAATCTTGAAATGTATTCAGCTAGAGATATTTATGCTGACTTAAATGCACATTATCCCAACTTAGTAAAACTTCCGAGTAAACATGGCGACACGGCAAGTTTACTTGCTGTACCTGGATACAAAGGAAATATCGGTGTCATTGCCGCATTTTCAAGAACCTTTTGCAATACCTGCAATCGCCTACGAATTTCCTCAAAAGGAGAAATCAAAAGTTGCCTGTATGACGACGGTGTCTTTAACATTCGCGATTATATGCGTTCTGGAGTTTCTGATGAGGAATTGGCAGATAAGTTCAGGGAAATTGTTCGTTTAAAACCCAAAGACGGATTTGAAGCCGAAAAATTGCGGAAAGCTCCGAAGAAAGCAATGCAGAGTATGAGTAGTATAGGTGGGTAGTTAAAAATCTTTTAAACTGTCATTTCGAGCGGAGTCGAGAAATAGACAGTCGTACAAAAAAGCATTTCGACTCCGCTCAATGTGACCGATGGAGAATACGTTTATCCCTTATGAAAAAGCCCTCTCGATTTTAGAAGAACACCAGGGTGACTTTCCAATAGAATCCAGAATTTTAGAAGAATGTATTGGGTCTTATCTTGCGGAAGATTTAATCGCAGACCGTGACTTCCCACCTTTTGACAGGGTTACTATGGATGGTATCGCGATCGCATATGCAACTTTCGAATCAGGAACTAGGGCATTTACAATTGCCGATACGGCTGCCGCGGGAAATCCTCAAAAAACGCTGACAGATACCGCAAACTGTATTGAAGTGATGACCGGTGCCATTATGCCGAAGGGCGTTGATACGGTGATTCGCTATGAAGATCTTACTATTGAAGGCAATCGGGCTACCATAAATCTCGATGCCTTGAATTACAAGCAGAATGTGCATTTTAAAGGAATCGATATGGCTAAAGGGACGGTCATAGTGGGCAGAGGAAAACAGTTATCTAGCGCTGAAATCAATATTGCTGCTTCTATTGGAAAAGCTGCCTTACAAGTTCGTCAGCTGCCCAAGGTGGTTATTTTTTCTACCGGAGATGAGTTGGTACCCGTAGATCAAACTCCTGAATTGCATCAGATTCGCAGGTCAAATATCTACGGCATTCAGGCGACCTTAAAGGAATGTGGGATTAAAGCCGATCTTCAACATTTGGCTGATGATAAAGCACAAATGTTCAAGGCGATATCGACGGCATTGCGGATATACGATCTCCTCGTATTTACCGGTGGTGTCTCAAAAGGAAAATTTGACTACCTGCCAGATGTACTCGAAGCACTGGAAGTCAAGAAACACTTTCACAAAATACAACAGCGACCCGGTAAACCTTTTTGGTTCGGTAGTAACGCTCATGGGAAAAAGATCTTCGCTCTTCCAGGAAACCCAGTTTCTTCCTTTGTTTGTGTATATATGTATTTGAAGTTTTGGTTGCAAAAGTCCTTGGGAATTGCCTCAGAAGCCTTGTTGGTTAAACTTAAAAATGATGTGGAGTTCAAACCAGATTTGGTCTACTTTCTTGAAGCCAAACTAGAAAGTCATCATGACGGTTCGCTAGTCGCAGAAGCCATTAAAGGAAATGGCTCTGGCGATTTCGCTAATCTTGTAAAAACAGACGGTTTTTTAATATTACCGCAAAATAAAACCCAATTTTTTGCGAATGAGGTTTATCCTTTTGTATCTTATCGAACGAAATGGTAATCCCCTGCAATGGAAATCACTAAGACAGGCTGCTGTAAAACTAAGCTCCACTCTCCTAAAAAAGTGGAAGCCGCTAAGGGTTCAGTGTCTTTTCTTTCAACAATCTTATTGATTCTTATACCGAAATGTCCCTTATGCTTGACGGCCTACATGAGTGCCATGGTACTCTTCTTTGATATTGAGTACGCTACTTTAGTACCCGTGTTGTTGCATACAAAACCGGTGATGGGAATACTAATTATCGTGATGATCCTCCTAAATAGCAAAGACAAAAGAACACTCGTTTCCTTAGCCATTGCGGCAGTAGCCTTTACTTTCTTGGTTTTAAAAACTTACTTCGAGACGGCTTTGGCAATGCCCGATTGGCTTATCTATATTGCCTTTATCTTTGCGATTTGGTACAATGGCAATTTCCAATATTTTTATCGATTTATACGGTTTGGACGCCAAGGAGAGGCTGTTTAGCGGTCTTAAACTAATGCAATTCGATCTCTCCAATTTGGCGACAAATAAGCACTTGTAACTTTCAAGTTATACCTCCATTTAGTTGATCAATTGAATTTCAAGCCATCGGTATCGGCCAGTCGTGCAATAATGCCCCAATTGAACTTCTGTCTATTGTCGGCCGAAAGCATAAAATCTAATCTATTGGCACCTTGCTTTAAGTCTAACATAACGCTTTCGTCATTTACAAAAACCCGTCCCTCCATACCCTTGTCAGCTGGTGGCTTAAAGTTCATTCCTTTATCAAAAACAATCTCAGAATTTAAAAAGAGGACAAGATGGTCAGCATAATCGAATTCAAGTTTGACTTCTCTATTTACATCAGATTCAAGATTACAACTTAAGACAATGGTTTTAGTCATATCATCATAGAAACGACTAATGTTAAGGAGTCCGTCTTCATCAGTATGTATAGTCTTGAATTTGTTTTTGTTCTGTATTACGGAATCAAGTTGAAATGCAAATTTCAGTGAATCCTTGGCAAACATTTTAGAGACTTTCCATTCAGTAACATAATTGGTCGATGGTTTTTCTTGATAAACTTCCTCTTTTGTTTCCTTTAGTTCGGCTATGGAAACATTTGAAAAATAGACGCCAAAGGCATCTGATACTAAACTTATACCGCCAGCAATTGGATCACGTTTTAAGTGTTCCACCACAAAAGCAGATCGCTCCATATCCTCTATATAAAAAACAGCCATATCTCCTTTGACCTCAACTTTGACATGAATCCAAGTTCGAGAATCAAGAAAAGTTATTTTGTTATTAACTTCAACGAAAAGCAATACTTTCATTTCTTCCGGATCAAAAATGTAGTTTACATCATCTCCAGTTATGACCTCTGCTGCTTCCGAAAAAGAGAATCGTTTATTTTTCAAAAAACTTCGCAATGTATCGCTAGCCTTACCATCTACTAGTTCTTGTCTTAAACCTTGAGGCAGGGTGGCCACCTCTTCTCTTGGAAATTCTGCCTGACCTTCATATTTCGGATAATTGTACAATTGCCACGGTAAACTGCCATTGTATATAGGTAAATACTGTAAGGCATCTTTTTTTTCGCTCAAACCCAGTCTTAAATATAAGTACTCAAAGTTTTGCTTGTCCTTCAACCTGAATCCAAACCCCGGAGCGGAAAGGCCGTTACAATAAAACTCCAAGACGAAGTTTTTGTAGTTCTTGTTTTTTAAGTACGCTTTTTGGTTGGGTCCTAATTTCAATGCAAGTTTACCCTTATATAGCAAGGTATCTATTTCACCAGTGGTCTCATCCTCATTTTCAACGCGCCAATGATCCTCAGTAAAAGGAAAATCTTGGAAGGATTTACTTTCTTTTTCAGTTTGGTCGCAAGAAAGTAGTGCAGCGAAAGTACCTAAAATTAAAAATCTTCTAAATCGTACTACCATGATCAGTTAAATTTCAAACCATCAGTATCAGCAACTCGGGCCATAATGCCCCATCCAAAAAAGTAATTCGTTACCCCAATAAGAATTTCATTTTCTCCTTTTTGCAAGGGTAATTGAAATGAAGTATTATCAATGGTACATCGGCCCCGGGGTTCTTTCATACCTGGAGAGCCATAATAGTTTTTATCGGTAAACAGCGGCTGCCCATTGACAAAAACCCAAACTTCATCGCTAAAGCCTAAATCAACTCTTTTTTCTTGATCAGTTGCTGATGAAATAGTGGTTTTAATCCAGGCTAATTTGCGTTGCCCTTGTGCTGTACTGCCAAACAAACGGGTTAAGTTGACCAAAGCACGACGCTCTGCCTTTAAGGGTTTCCATACCGTTTTACTATTCAACAAATTAGTATCGATAGCAACTCCAGGATTTCGCGCTATGCCCAACATCAGGTCCTTACCAAACGGAAAGTCTATAGGGTTGCTAACCGACCAATTCTTTAGATATCTCGAATCACTATAGGTGTGATCATAACCCTCATTGGCAGCTAGATCCTCGGTAGCATCGGGCCTTACAATGAAATTGGAGTACACCACATTTCCGGTCAAAACTATTGCGCCAGAATTGGTAACGCCCTCTAGTGCAGGAACATGCAAGGCTTCACGTTGAGTGTCGTTTACGTAGACCTTCATTTGCTTTCCATTGATTACCAGTTTCACATGGTTCCATTTACCTTCGTAAATGGTTGCCGCCGCTTGATATTCATCTGTAACATCCCACATATTCACTCCATCTAAAACAGCGGCATATTGTAGGGTAGTTCGCTTCAAATCATCTGGAGTTCCGAAATAGCGGATGTAAAATTTTTCCGAATTCAGGGTATCCTTGTCTACTCTAAAGTCAATCCCCGGAAAGCCCATTCCCTTTAGCTCTACATCAAATTCAATGGTACCATTCGTAAATTCAAAATCTTTAAGCATTATTCCGAATCCATTTTCGTTATTGCTCCGTACTGCAGCTTGCGTTTTGTAATTCAGAAATTCTACATTGTCAGTTACCGCCGCCCAATGCTTTTCAGTCATCGGGAACTCGATGACCTCGTTCTTTTGTTTTTTTCTTTGTCCGTTGGTCACATTGACCATGGATAATAGGGTCAGCCCTAGAAACACTTTTTTCATCATGATATTCGCTTTTGATCTTGTTAATACTTTAAAAACTAAATTTGATTATGAATAAAATTACTCAGGAGAAAAGGTATTTAACATGTGTGAGCTTGTTCAATCTTGTTTAATTTTGTTCAAAAGCCAACACTTTATAGATACGCTTTACATTTATGGATAAATCGACTTTATACATGAAAGACCACTTGGTGGCGCTTATAGAAAACAAACTCGGGTGGGGAAAAGGAGATACCTGGGGCAATAAGGACTTTGAGGAGCTCAGTGAGCGAATTTTTCAGAGTACCAACAAGCGATTGAGCGTAACCACCTTAAAGCGTATATGGGGGCGGGCCGAGTGGGTGGCCAACCCCAGTCGGGCTACTTTAGATATTTTATCTGAATTTGTGGGGTTTGAAAATTGGCGTGCCTACGTTCGCACCAAAAAACAAGAATCGTCAGAACAGCATGTGCTAAAAAAGAAACGACCGTCTAAGATTTGGCTCATGGTCTTGATTTTGGCAATTGTCGTTTCTCTTTTCGGATTCTTTTGGAAGAGCAATTCTAACAATATTACGGTTGGCACTGTTCACCAAGCTGAAGATTTTGCTTTTGCTAGCCGACCAGTTAGTGAGGGAATTCCGAATTCTGTGGTATTCGAATATGAAGCAACGGCAGCGAAAGAGGGTGCAAAAGTAGAAATACAACAAGATTGGGACAGGAATAAACGCATGCGTGTAGACAAAGACGATAGCGTTGCAACTAGTATTTATTATTACCCTGGGTTCTTTAAATCGAAATTGGTGGTTGATGATACCATCATTAAGGAAGAGGATGTTTTTATTACCACTAATGATTGGTTGGGTATTATTAATCGCGATTCCATACCTATATATCTTAAAAAAGAGGAGATTTACGCTGACAGCCTATTGCGCATTGATCATAATACGGTATCCTCCTATAATTTAGACGCCAGGACCGCGACGATAATAGTGAGCCTCTATCAAGTGCGAGATTTCGGAGAATTGTACACGAACGATTTTGAAATGTCAACTAGGTTAAAGAACGATTTTGACCAAGGAATAAGTACCTGTCAAAATGTATGGATCTATTTACTTTATGATGGCGGGGCAATCGGAATTCCGTTGGCTAAAAAAGGATGTGCTTCAGATATAAGTTTGATGACTTTTAAAAAATTCGTTGATGGTAAAAAAAATGACCTCTCCGATTTTGGGGTAGATTTTAACAACTATGTAGACCTAAAATGCATTTCAAAAGATCAAAAACTTGACATCCTCATCAATAACAAGTCAGTCTATCAAATGCAAGTTCCAGAACCAGCTTCAAAGATCAAAGGAATTACCATTCATTTCGAGGGGGCGGGTTCTGTAAAGAATGTAGTCTTTAAGAGAAAAGAGAAGGTCGTTTACCAATCTGATTTCTAAGGATCGTACTTGCTTTCAAAATTCCAAATGTAAACCATTCACAAGCAAAACACGGATACCAACGATCAAAACCAAAATAGCCGTCACCACTTTTATTCCACTGCCTGTGAGCGTGCTTAGACTCAATCGAATTCCTATTTGTCCGCCAATAAATACGGCAACTATCAAACCTACAGCTTCTACCCAGGGGAGTTCAAAAGTACCATTGGTCAGCAAGCCACCAATACCCGAAACTGAATTTACCAAAATAAAAAAGCTGGCTAGGGCTGCAATTTTGATCGACTTGTCCCACTTCATATGATTGAGAATCGGAGCTAAAAAAATACCACCGCCAATACCTACCAAGCCTGATAAGAGGCCGATACCTGCACCCAACAAGTAGGTTACATAGGCCGGATAATTTGGATTTACGGCATCCGATTTTTGAAGACGTAGCGTTTGATAAATCAATGCCAATGCAGATATTATCAGAGCCGCTCCCAAAATGACAAAAAACGTTTTTTCAGAAAGGCGAAATCGTGCTCCAATAAATGCTAAGGGAATACTGGTAAGTATGAAGGGAAGGAACTTTGCAAAATCTAGATGGCCCTTTCTCCAGTATAGGTAACTACTGCCAAAAACTACTACGAGGTTGCAAACAAGCGCTATGCTTCGAATGGCGAAGAAACTCGTAAAAACCAATGCCAATACAGCCAAATAACTTGAACCACCTCCAAAACCAACTGATGAATACAAGGTCGCAATGACCAAAAAGCCAAGCATTAACAACAAGAGTTCGGGAAGGGTTAGGAGCATGTAGCCAGATACTGGTTTAGGCCTCCTAAAATACTAAAAAGCGAACTCTCTGGGTATTTTTTCTGCAACTGACGCAAAGCGGTTTCGCTCCGCTGTCCAGATTGACATAGCAAATACACCGGAATCAAAAAGTTGATTTTAGTAACATTCGCCTCCAATTCGTCTAAAGGAATATGCAATGAATCGGGAAGATGATAGTTTTCAAACTCCGCTCTGGTACGCACATCTACGATCTGAGCATCTTCGGCCAATAATTTTTGAATTTCTTCCGCCGCGACTATGGGAACAATTTCACAAGGGTCGTTCCATTCATAAAAGTCCTGTAACTTTTTGATGTCAAGATTTGCAGGTTGCAGTTTGAACTTGATTTTTTGATACGATTGATGGAGTCCGTCAAAGATTAATAGTTTAGCTGACAGTACTTCCCCTACCCCTGTAATAACTTTTATAGCTTCTAAGGCTTGTAGGTTTCCAATGATTCCCGGAATTATGCCCAAGACCCCATGTTCATTGCAATTGGGCACTTCATTTTCCTTTGGCATCATCGGGAAGAGACAACGGTAAGTGGGTCCGCCCTCAAAATTAAATACACTGACCTGCCCTTCATAACCATGCAGTGCACCGTAAACAAAGGGTTTTTTTAAAATAACACAGGCGTCATTGACCAAATACCTTGTTGGAAAGTTATCTGACGTATCAACAACCACATCGTAATCTGCTATAATTTCAAGCGCATTTTTAGGAGTCAAAAACGTATGGTAAACTAAAAGTTCGTTTTCTGGGTTTTGTGCTTTTAATTTATTCAAAGCAACAGTTACTTTAGATTTACCCACATCGCCTTCTCCATAGAGCACTTGGCGATGTAAATTGGTAATTGAAACTACATCTTGGTCTACTATGCCAATTTTACCCACTCCCATAGCGTTCAAATACGTCAAAACAGGAACTCCAAGTCCACCGGCACCAATGACCAAAACCCTAGCTTTTGCCAGCTTACGCTGACCTTCATGACCAAACCCTTTTAATATAGTTTGTCTGGTATATCGTTCTTGGTTCATTTGTCTAATATAGTAAAAAGGCAGGTGGTCTTTAGCCTAGAAAGTCTTAAACAAAAATCGACTACAATTTGATAACTTCGTGCTATGGGGCATATTCTCAAAAACGCAAATCTTGAGATTCAGATTGATCTTCCGCATGAAAACTATAATTTTTCAAGATTTGACTGGACCGGAAAAATTGTGTCAGTACTATATAAAAACGTGCAACTTGCCGGTGTTGAAGACCTCAATTGTACAAAGAAAAACTTATTGGGTAGAGGGTTTTTCAATGAATTCGGAATTGATTCAGCATTAGGCTTTGATGAGACTGAAACGGCGGATTGGTTTCATAAAATAGGGGTAGGATTGCTCAAAAAGGTAGGCAAGCACTATGAATTCAATACGTCATACAAGATTAAACCTGCAGAATTTCAAACCAGTACGAGTACAAATCGGGTTCTTATTAGTTGCATAGCATCGTTGGTTAATAACTATTCTTATGAACTGCATAAAACGATCGAATTACAAGAAACTGGTTTTACCATTTCATATTATTTGAAGAACACAGGCAAAAAGGCCATTCGTACAGATGAGTACGTTCATAATTTTACGACTATTAATGGCGACTCTTTGGGTAAAAACTATACGCTGAATTTTCCTTTCGAGCTCAAGCCGGAGCTTTTTGGAGAGCATGTCAACCCAGCATTGGCTGTTCGTATTCGTGAAAAGGGAATTAGATTTAATAGCTCACCAAATGAGCCATTCTTCTTTAGTAACCTATCAGGAGGAAAAAATGTTCCCGCTTCATGGGAGCTTTTACACCTAAAAAGCAAAATTGGGATTCGAGAAAAAGCAAGTTTTCAAACAAATAAAATAAATCTCTGGGGCTCGAAGCATGTAATAAGCCCAGAGTTATTCTTTGATATTTTTGTAGCGCCAAACAAATCTATGGAATGGACTCGCACCTATGAAATTTTTGATTTTTGAGTTATAAGCCTATAGCTAATTTTTCAAGTGCTTGCTTGTACTCTTCCTCTGAATTGGCATTCAGCAATACGTTTTCATTCTTGGGAAACACCAACTTCGTGTCATGATTGATTAAAAATTTTCTAGGGCAAGTACCCACACCGCTTTCCAAATAGGAAAGGGAATCTGCAAAAGCTTGTGGCTCCCAAATAGCACATAAGGGTTCTGGCAAAGGGTTTTCTTTGAGAGCGAAAGCGGTCGCTTGTTTACCACTATCTCTTTGAGCTATCAATTCCTTTAAAGCATTTAAATCCATTAAGGGAAGGTCACATGCTAAGACAAGCCAAGCAGCCTCAGGGTATTTTTTATGTGCAGATAACAAGCCGTTATATGGACCTCTATATTCATTTAAGTCAACAATGGTCTTCATGTTAGAAGGCATTTCTGCTTTCTGTTCTTCTCGTAAACTAACAAAAGTTTTTTGACAGACTTGATTCAACAAGTCATACAAATAGTCGCGTTGTGGAACGCCGTGATATGTTATCAACCCTTTGTCAGTTCCCATACGGGTACTTTTACCTCCTGATAACACAAGTCCGTATAGCTTAGCGGTTGAAGTCATTTTTGCCTCCTGTTTTTTGTTCCAATTGTATTTTAGAAATGGTAATGTCGTGCGAAAGTGCCTTACACATGTCATAAATGGTTAACGCACTGACTGATACTCCTGTCAGGGCTTCCATCTCAACTCCGGTTTGTTCATTACACTTTACTTTACAGACAATCTGCAAGGCATTGCTAACGGGGTTGATGTCAATCTGTATTTTAGAAAGATTGAGTTGGTGACAAAGTGGAATCAGTTCTGCTGTCTTTTTCACCGCTTGAATTCCTGCAATCACTGCTGTTTGGATAATGCTTCCCTTATGTCCTAAAAAATCTTGCGCAGCAAGCGTTTCGAAGACATCTGATGGAAATACAACTTGCCCTGAGGCAACAGCTGTTCGTACCGTCGCCTGCTTGCTAGAGACATCTACCATCGAGGCTTTGCCTGCTTCATCAATATGTGAGAGTTCTTTCGCCATTTACCTTTATTCACTATTACTGTTCCTAAGTGCTAGACTGCGCTCAAAGTAACGGTATTGTTAGTTTCGAGCTATACTTCTTGGTTTTATGGATGAGCAGAAACCCAAACCGTTTTATTTTCAAATAGTTCCTTTTTCCAAATAGGAACGGTCTCTTTAAGTGTGTCTATCAAATACCGGCAGGCTTCAAAACAAGCATCGCGATGAGCAGATGATGCTCCTACCACAACTACAGGGGCTTCTACGGTCTTGAGTCCCACAGCATGACGAATGATTACTTTATTGAGCTTCCATTTTTCTTTGGCATCTGAAGCAATCTTATCCATTTCTTTTAAGGCCATTTTTTCGTAAGCCTCAAATTCTAATGACATCACTCTTTCATTTTTTGTAAACTCTCGTACGGTACCCACAAAAACACAAATACCTCCGCTTTGCGCATCGGATAATTCCGTGAACACTTGGGAGGTATTAATATTATCTACTATTTCTACAATCTTATCATTCATTAGCCACCACTTACCGGAGGAATGATAGCTATTTCATCATTCCCATTCAAAGGTACATCATCTTGGGCATACTCACTATTTACGGCTACTGCCAAAGAAGATAGCTTAGCAAAGTCAGGATAAGTACTTGATATCATTTGCTTTAGTTCCGAAACAGAACTTGGCATCTTATCTGGTTCCGTAAACTGAATTTGCGACTCGCCAACAATGTCCTTTGCAATTCCAAAAAGCAATACTTCCATAGGCTAACCCAAAATTGGTTTAGAGGCCATGGCGCTCACAAACGGCTGCTTATAAATTCGGTTACCGGTAGCTTTTTTCATCGCGATAGCAACGGCAGCCCCAGCTGGTGGCAAAGTTGGTTCTCCAAGACCTGTAGGGCTTAAGGTATTTTTTACGAAATGGGTTTCAACAACAGGTGTTTCGTTCATACGAATCAAGCGATATTTATCGTAGTTGTTGCTAGTTGGCATTCCGTTTTCAAAAGCAAAATCACCATACATCGAGTGACCTACACCATCTATCGCACCTCCTTCAATTTGATTTTTGGCCCCTAGAGGATTGATCACAATTCCACAATCAACCGCTACCGTAATCTTTTTAACTACGGGTTGATTGTTTTCCATAACTACATCGGCAACCTCAGCGACATGGGTATTGTGGCAGTAATAAGCACAAACCCCTTGGAACACCCCGTCTTTGGGATTGTTATATCCTGACTTTTCAACTGCCAATTTTAAAACATCCTGCAGACGTTCTGCAGAATATTGAATTCTATCATCAGTTGTTCCTTTTACCTTTTCAAGCATATCTAAGCGCATTTGAACTGGGTCTTTTTCAAGAACCTCGGCCAATTCATCTAAAAAGCTCTGCTCGGCAAAAGAAAGGAAATTGGTATAAGGAGCTCTCCAAGCACCGGTAGAGATATTACTGTCATACTTGGCCACATCTACCTGGTAATTTGCAATAGCACCTGCTGGAAAGAAATTCGGAATTAAGCCATACATATTACTATTTACAGCAGCTTCTTTCAAATGATAACCGGTAACCTCACCATCTTTAATTGATGCCGCAATACGATATTTAATGGCAGGACGATACACGCCAGTCATCATATCATCTTCTCGAGAAGAAACCATTTTTACTGGTTTGCGAATCTTATCTGATATCTCTGCTGCCTCGTAAACAAAATCTCCATAGAGGCGTCTTCCGAAACCACCCCCCATTCGGGTCATTTCCAATCGAATGTCTTTTTCATCCCTACCCAATAAAGTTGCAACTGTACTTGCTGCGGAAGCAGGGGTCTGCACTGGTCCTACCAAATGTATCTTTGAATCGGTTACATTGGCATAGAAGTTCATAGGTTCCATACAATTATGTGGCAAGAAGGGAGATTCATACGTTTTCTCAACCACTTTATCCGCCTGACGGAAGGCCTTTGTCACATCACCATCTTTTCTCAAATTGGTAAAATCTTTGCCATCAAGTAAATCTGACAGTATCTTATCGTGCGCCTTCGTATTCTCAAGTGGTGAGCCCTCGCTCCATTGCGCGATTAAAGCCTTTTTCCCTTGAATGGCCGCCCAAGTATTTTCAGCAATAACCACTACTTTTTCACTCGGGGCCAGACGTACAGACCAATCAACTTGCTCCATTCCTAACATCTTGATCGCCTTCTCCCCTATTTTGACAACATCGATCACTCCAGGAACTGCTTTGGCAGCTGTATCATCATAAGATTCCAAAACTTGCCCAAAGGCGGGTGGCCGAAGCACCGATGCGTAAACCATTCCTTCGGCTTTGTAATCCAATCCAAAAAGTGGCTTTCCGGTAATAATCTTATCAATATCTACATTGCCGACGTCAGTGCCAATCAAAGTATACTCCTTTGGGTCTTTTAATACAATATTCTCAGCAGGTGGTTCTTCGCCTTCATCCAACTCCGCCATCATAGCAGCTCTCTTTGCCGCCCGCTCACTTTCCAAAATGGCTGCTTCATTGACCACTTCACCATATCCAAGAGATTCTCCGCTAGCATTGGTAATTACGCCCTGCTTGGCCGTACATTCCGAAGCATCTACGCCCCATCTTGCCGCAGCAGCATTCACTAACATTTGTCTTGCTGTAGCACCTGTTTGCCGCAATGCGTCCCATCCAAACCGAATAGACTGACTACCCCCTGCTACTTGACGTACATAATTTTGAGTATCTAAAATACCCTGTACTACGTTTACATTTTCCCAGGGTACATCAAGCTCCTCAGCAATGATCATGGGCATTGAGGTTTTTACCCCTTGACCAATTTCAGGGTTTGGCGAGAATAAGGTTACCATACCTTCATCAGAGATCTTGATGAACGCATTAAAGTCGTTATAATTGAGTTTCGCAATATCGACCGGCATTTTCACATTGTCTTTACAGGCCGTGAAAAAATTGAAACCGATAAGCATTCCGCCACTCGCAAGTGAAGAAGTTCTTAAAAAAGACCTTCTGCTAAATTTAGTTGATATAGTAGTTGACATGATTTTAATCTGTTAAATTTTAATGTTTTACATCGGTCAGATAGCATGCACCATCAAACCGTAACGTTCACTTAAACATTCAGGTGACTCCTTTCGATTTTAGACTAGGCCATTTTTTTCTCAGCCGCCATCGCTACGGCATTTTCAATACGATTATAGGAAGCACAACGACATATATTGCCATGCATCGCATTTCGAATTTCTTCCCTTGAAGGGTTTGGGTTTTTTTCCAAAAAGGCCGAGGCGGTCATTATCTGACCGGCCTGACAATACCCACATTGTGGAACGTCGATTGCCTTCCAAGCCTCTTGAACAGGATGGGAGCCATCTTCTGATAAGCCTTCTATGGTAGTAATTTCCTTACCATCCAATTGTGAAATTTGCAGTTGACAACTACGTGTAGCATTACCGTCGATATGAACTGTACATGCTCCACATTGTCCTATTCCGCAACCATATTTGGTACCTACCATATCCAATTGGTCTCGTAGTGCCCAAAGTAATGGTGTGTCTTCAGCAGCCTCAATAGATTGAGAACTGCCATTAATTTTTAAATTGTACGTTGGCATCTTTTTATGTGTTGGGTTCGTAATTTTGTTAATGCTATCCCTAGGCGGTTATAAGCAAGAAAAAAGTGCTATTAAAACAAAAGCCCTTGCAATAGCAAGAGCTTCTAATTTACGGAAAAATATATGCTCCCAATTTTTAGGGGTGCTTTTTTTAACCTTTTTTTAAGTTAAAGGTTATTCCTTTTTCCGATTAACGATTTTAGCGTTCACAGGTTTGGCGAAGAATTCATCTGCCATAGGAACCTTACTCAAAGAAACATTTTCAAATAACAATGGTTCTCTAGGTGCTTTGATAGTTCTACCTTCATAGTCATGCCACGTAAGCGATTTAGGCAAGATTAACCCTTCGACATCCACCCAGTCGT
The DNA here is from genome assembly GCF_039974175.1 of Maribacter sp. Lineage (GTDB taxonomy): Bacteria > Bacteroidota > Bacteroidia > Flavobacteriales > Flavobacteriaceae > Maribacter_C. The sequence goes on along the minus strand of NZ_JBDWJN010000010.1, from coordinate 47,875 downwards.
TGTAGCGTATCCATTTGATGTTATCCGATTTCTCACCACTTCTATAGGTTACGGTATAGCCCAACCATTCCATTTGAAAAGTTTTGGGATTATAATGCATAAAATACTCATCCTTTGAAGATAGGCCCACACCCTCATTATAGCTAATTCGAATACCGGGATAAGAAGTTCCTTCAAATTCCAAGTCTTCCGCCCTAGAATAATTAATTCCCTCATCTGATAGCACAAATGGCATGGCATAGAAATAAAACATTAAGTTGTGATAAAAAACAGCATCTCCCTTATAGGCAACATTTTCATCAAGCAACCAAATGTCTTTTCCGTTTGAGCCCATAACAATACCAGGCATTTCTATTTTCTCATTTCTAGAATACAAATCAATGCTATGTTTCTCTCGTTTATCGGGCTTGGCAATTTCAAAAGAGAGCATCCTATGGTCTTTCCATGTTGCGAGCCCACCATGTGCCGCAAACACTTTGCGCATCGCTTCAGGATAATTTGAATCATCAAGCGTGGGGTTTGTTTCAGCTGTTTCCGATTGAGCTTGGGTTTCTTTTGGTGCTTCTTTACAAGATATCATCGCAATGCAAAAAAGAGAGGCAAGTACTAATTTCATGTTTGCTTTTTTAAGTTTCATCCTTGGTCGGAAGTATATTCCAATATTTACAGATTTCATCCCTATTAGTATAGGGGTGATGAGAATGAATTACTTTTGTGTCGATGAACGAAATTAAGGAAATAAGTAGTCTCCAAAATTCTTTGGTGAAAAAGGTTTTGATACTTAAGGAAAAGTCTCGCGAACGGAAAAAGTCAGGATTATTTGTTTTAGAGGGGCAAAGAGAACTACAATTGGCTTTGAAAGGAGGTTATGAATTGCAAACTTTGTTTTTTTGTGCAGCTATTATTTCTGAAGCTGATGTCTTAAAGCGTATTAAACCATTAGCTTATTCTCCTGATTTGATTGCAGTTTCTAAAGAAGTGTATCAAAAAATAGCTTACCGTGAAACTACCGAAGGTTTGGTTGCTATTGTACTATCAAAAACACATGAATTAGATGCCCTCCTATTAAAAGATAACCCTTTAATTTTAGTAGCCGAAGCCCCCGAAAAACCAGGAAATATTGGGGCGTTATTGCGTACCGCTGATGCAGCAAATTTGGATGCTGTCATCATTGCAAACCCGAAAGGAGATCTGTACAACCCTAATGTCATTCGGTCAAGCGTTGGTTGTGTCTTCACCAATCAAGTCGCTCTTGGAAGTACGCTAGAAGTTATTGATTTTTTAAAAGACCAAGGCATTAACTTGTACTGTGCGACACTCTCAACAACAACCTCCTACATTCAAGTAGATTACAATAAGGCTGCGGCAATCGTGGTAGGCACAGAATCAACGGGACTTACAGAAGAATGGCTTAAAAATTCAACCCAAAACATAGTTATTCCTATGCAAGGAGAAATAGACTCTATGAACGTATCAGTATCTGCAGCAATTGTTATCTTTGAAGCCTTGCGACAAAGAAGCTTATAGCTAAAATCTTTTGAGCAAGCCACACCACCAAACTGTAAACACCTATCAAATTGAATATTTTATTCTATACCATTGTTGCTATTCTCGTGCTCCAATTTCTAGTTGAAACCGTGTTAGATTACTTAAACTCAAAACGCTATGGAGACCCTATACCCAAAGGCTTAGAAGACGTTTTTGATGCGGAGGAGTATCAAAAGTCACAAGAATATCAAAAAACTAATTATCGTTTTGGACTATTAAGTTCGCTTTTCTCCATTGTCTTAACACTAACATTTCTACTATTTGGAGGGTTCGAATGGGCAGACCAATTCGCACGTAGTTTCACCTCTAACGAAGTGCTCATTACCTTGATTTTCTTCGGAATCCTAACCATAGGAAGTGATATTTTAACAACTCCATTTTCGTATTACCAAACCTTTGTCATTGAAGAACGCTTTGGTTTTAATACCTCTACCAAAACCCTTTTTTTTACAGATAAACTTAAAGGATGGTTTATGATGGCTATTCTTGGAGGAGGGGTAATTACCCTAGCCATGTGGTTCTATCAATGGGCAGGCCCAAATTTTTGGTTATATGTTTGGGGCTTACTTACCATCATTATTGTTTTTATGAATCTGTTTTACAGCAAGTTGATAGTTCCACTCTTTAATAAACAAACACCATTGGAAGAAGGAAGTCTCAAAAGTAACATTGAGAACTATGCATCAAGGGTAGGTTTCGAACTGAAAAACATTTTTGTTATCGATGGCTCAAAACGTTCTACCAAGGCAAATGCTTATTTTTCAGGATTTGGAAGGGAAAAAAGAGTTACTCTTTACGATACCCTCATCAAGGACTTGGAAGAGGATGAAATTATTGCCGTACTGGCCCATGAAGTCGGCCATTACAAACGCAAACACATTATTTTTAATCTAGTCGCTTCGGTTCTTACCCTTGGATTTACGCTATTTATTTTGTCGATATTCATTAATAACCCAGAAGTCTCTCGGGCGATTGGGGTTTCACAGCCGAGTTTTCATGCAGCTTTGATTGGCTTCGGGATACTGTACAGCCCCATATCTGAATTGACTTCTTTGGTAATGAATTTTCTTTCTAGAAAATTCGAATATCAGGCAGATGATTATGCCAAAAATACCTTTGCGGCCAAGCCATTAATAGCCTCCCTAAAAAAACTTTCAAAAAATAGCCTGAGCAACCTGACCCCCCATCCTGCCTATGTTTTCATGCACTATTCACATCCTCCATTAATTCAACGAATAAAGAACCTTATGGCCTAATTTTTGTTGTATAGTAGTTGAGATTATCCTACTTTTAATATACAATGACGCAAGTTGCCATAGAAAAAGAAAACAAGGAAATTGCGAAGCAATACAAAGAGTTGCTGCGCATTAGCTATCAAACATTGTCAGACGATGACAAGGTATTGATACGTTCTGCTTTTGAAGTTGCTGTTGACGCGCATAAAGACCAACGTAGAAAATCTGGAGAAGCCTATGTTTTTCACCCGATTGCGGTTGCTAAAATAGTGGCATCCGAAATCGGACTTGACGCCACCTCAATCGCCTCCGCTCTTTTGCATGATGTAGTAGAGGATACCGACTACAATCTAGATGATATCGATAGAATGTTTGGTGAAACTATTGCGCGCATAGTTGACGGACTCACGAAAATTGCAGGTCTAAAAAAAGACATGAGTACTTCGCAGCAGGCGGAGAACTTTAGAAAAATGTTACTTACCCTGCATGATGATGTTCGGGTGATCATTATCAAGATTGCAGATCGCTACCACAATATGCTTACCATGGATTCAATGCCAGAGCATAAACAGGTAAAAATAGCCTCTGAAACATTATACATTTATGCCCCTCTAGCACATAGAATTGGGCTTTATAATATCAAAACCGAATTAGAAGACCTGAGCCTCAAGTATACCGAACCTGAGGTATACAAAGATATATATGATAAAATTGAAGACTCCAAGGAAGAGCAACAAGAATATATTGAATCTTTTTCAGGGATAATAGATAAATCACTCAAAAAAGAGAAACTCAATTATACAATTAAGGGAAGGATGAAGAGCATCTTTTCCATTCGTAAAAAAATGAAGGCTCAAAATGTGTCCTTCAATGAAATCTACGACAAATTCGCTATCCGCATCATATATAAATCGGATGAGAAAAATGAGAAGTTTCTAGCTTGGAAAATTTATTCTATAGTTACCGACCATTTTACGCCAAATCCGGTAAGGTTACGCGATTGGATTTCTTCACCTAAATCTACTGGTTATGAGGCCTTACACATTACGGTGATGGGACCAAAAGGTAGGTGGGTTGAAGTTCAGATACGCAGTGAGCGAATGCACGAGATTGCCGAGAAAGGCTATGCGGCGCATTTCAAATACAAACACGGAGATCAAAAAGAGCAAGGCATTGATATTTGGCTCAACAAATTGCAAGAGGCCCTAGAGAATTCGACTACCAGCGCAGTTGACTTTGTTGAAGAATTTAAGCTAAATCTTTACTCCAAAGAAATCTTTGTCTTTACCCCAAGAGGTGAATTAAAATCTCTGCCTAAGGGATCGACGCCCTTAGATTTTGCTTTTAATATTCATACTGAAGTAGGTATGCGTACACGGGGTGCCAAAGTTAATGGGAAGTTGGTGCCTTTGAACACCACCCTAAATAGTGGTGATCAGGTAGAAATCATTACCTCTGAACAGGCAAAGCCCAATCAAAATTGGTTAGACTATGCTACCACAGCCCGGGCAAGGGCCAAAATCAAGTCATCGCTTCGTGAAGAAAAAAAATCAGTTGCTCTTGACGGCAAAGAAATACTTCGAAGAAAACTAAAATCGCAAAAGATAAATCTCAATGAAGATGCCGTTAACAAAATGGTTGTTTACTTCAAATTGAAAACTAGCTTAGATCTTTTTTATAGGGTGGGTATTGGTGCTATTGACAATCAAATGATTAAAGATTTTGCATCGTCATATAGCAATGCATTTATAAGCTTCTTTAAGAATAAAATCAGGAGGAATCCAATTCCAGAAGATATTGACAAAGACGAGATAACTTCTAAATACGATCTTCTGGTTTTTGGCAAGGAGGAAGAAAAACTTGACTACAAATTATCGAAGTGTTGTAATCCCATACCGGGGGATGAAGTTTTTGGGTTCGTCAGCGTCAACGAGGGAATTAAAGTGCACAAAAAGAACTGTCCCAATGCAATTTCGTTGCAGGCTCACTACGCCTATCGCATAATGCCCGCGAAGTGGATTGATTCTTCTCAAGAAGAATTCCGATCTGAAATCAAGCTTACCGGTATTGATAACCTTGGGTTAGTTAGCAAAATTACCGAAATGATATCTGGAAATATGCATGTAAATATGCGCAATATCAATTTCAGTACTGACGGCGGTACCTTTACCGGAAACATAATTGTGGTTGTCAAAAACAAGTCTATCCTCAAGAAGTTGATAAACAATCTTAAGCAAATTGAAGGTATTGATAAAGTGACTAGAATTTAATAGTTATAAGTTTCCAGCCTGATTTGAAAAATTAATAGACGTTCCAAGATTGACCCCTTTTTATAGTTTGACCAAGCCATTCACAGTACAAGAATATCAAATATGCTGTAGGCCAGTAGCTGCATTTACTGATTGCATTCCCAAATTCAAACACCCGCAAAAACTCGCATAATCTTGCTTAGGTACCAAAAATTGTAGGACGCAATTTTTTTGTTCACTTCATGTTGATAAAACACCCTTCCACTACTGCAAATTTAGCTGTACATTTGTGAATTGACTAGCACACTTTCGATATGGCTGCCAACAAAGATCAGGAGATTGTAAAGAACGTTTTCACTACTTTTTTAGAAGAAAACGGACACCGAAAAACACCCGAACGCTACGCCATACTTCAGGAAATTTATGATAGTGATGATCATTTTGATATCGAATCACTTTATATCAACATGAAAAACAAAAATTACAGGGTAAGCCGTGCCACCTTGTACAATACCATTGAACTCTTACTCGATTGCAAATTGGTACGAAAACATCAATTCGGTAAAAACCAGGCGCAATATGAGAAATCGTATTTTGATCGCCAGCACGACCACGTCATTCTTACAGACACCGGAGAAGTGATGGAATTTTGCGACCCTAGAATTCAATCTATTAAAAAAACCATTGAGGAGGTTTTTGACATCAAGATCAACAACCACTCACTCTATTTTTACGGAACAAAAAACAAACAAGACAAATAGCAAACCACTAACCAAAGATATTAATGGCAGTAGATTTATTGTTAGGCCTACAATGGGGCGACGAAGGAAAAGGAAAAATTGTTGATGTACTAACCAAAAACTATGATATCATTGCGCGATTTCAAGGAGGCCCAAACGCAGGACATACCTTAGAATTTGATGGTATAAAACACGTTCTACATACCATACCTTCAGGAATTTTCCATAAAAATGCGATGAATGTGGTTGGAAACGGAGTTGTTATAGATCCCGTAATATTTAAGAAAGAACTAGATGCACTTCAGAAGTTCGATTTAGATATCAATGCGATCCTCTTAATTTCAAGAAAGGCGCATTTAATACTTCCTACGCATCGTTTGTTAGACGCCGCCTCGGAAGCTTCAAAAGGAAAGGCAAAAATCGGTTCTACTTTGAAAGGAATTGGCCCAACATATATGGACAAAACCGGCAGAAACGGAATGCGCATTGGTGATTTAGAATTAGAGAATTGGAAAGAAAAATACAGAGCTTTGGCCGATAAGCACGAGGCGATGATTGACTACTACAATGTTGATATTCAATATGACCTAAACGATTTGGAATCTGAGTTTTTTGCAGCTATCGATGAATTGAAAAAGCTGAGGTTCATTGATAGTGAAGAATATCTTTTTCAAGCACAAAAACAAGGAAAAAAAATATTGGCCGAAGGGGCTCAAGGTTCCTTGTTGGATATTGATTTTGGAACCTATCCTTACGTAACTTCGTCAAATACCACGGCAGCCGGAGCATGCACCGGTTTGGGTGTTGCCCCAAATCAAATTGGTCAAGTGAAAGGAATTTTTAAAGCCTATGCCACGAGAGTAGGTAGCGGCCCCTTCCCTACTGAGCTTTTTGATGAAGATGGTGAAACCATGGGTCGTGTAGGTAACGAATTTGGAGCAACAACCGGTCGCCCAAGAAGATGCGGTTGGTTAGACTTAGTAGCGTTGAAATACGCCGTTCAGGTAAATGGTGTTACAGAGTTGAACATGATGAAGGGCGATGTGCTCAGTGGGTTCAAAAAATTAAAAGTTTGTACAGCCTATACCTACAAAGGAGAAACCATTACCCATTTACCCTATGCCATAGAAAAAGAAAATGTTAGTCCGATTTACACGGAAATGGACGGCTGGTCTGAAGATTTGACGAAAATGACTTCAGCTGACCAATTCCCTAAAGAATTAAATGCTTATATCGACTTTTTGGAAAAAGAGTTGGAAGTGCCAATCAAGATCGTTTCAGTGGGTCCTGACAGAACCCAAACAATTCACATATAGCATTCAAAATAGCTTCCTAATGGCAAACACGCCGGATAAAATAGCATATATTAATTCGGTGAAAAATGATATTCGTAAGTGCTTTATTGCACTTGGATCTTTCAAGGCAGAAGAGGTGGAGGCGGCGCTAGAACTCATTGCTATCAAAACCTACAAAAAGGGAGAGCACCTGCTTCGCGAAGGAGATATATCAGCCAAAAGTTGTGCTATAGTATCTGGTTGTGTACGACAGTATTATATTGTAGATGGCGAGGAGAAAACTACCTTTTTCTACACCGAGGGTCAATCTATATTTTCACCCAATAGTTCATCTGAAAGAATTCCGGCGAAATACTATTTATCTTGCGTAGAGCATACTACGCTTTCAATTATCACTCTGCAAAATCAGAAGGAATTGTACCAAAGATTCCCCATGCTAGAGTCGATGAGTAGGATGTCATTGCAGGAGGAATTGAATAACTATCAGGAAATGCTGGCTACCTACATCACCACAAATCCTGAGGAACGTTACTTAAACTTATTGAAACATAGGCCTGAACTCTTGCATCGGGTCCCGCAGTACCAACTTGCAAGCTACCTTGGTGTAACTCCTGAGTCATTAAGTAGGATTCGCAAGCGTATTTTTCTGAAATAGAAATGCTTCATTTTGAAATTGTAACTTGAATTTCATTTATTGACTAAAGTCAATTCTTTTGAGACCAACACTAGTTAATTTTGTATTTTAAGTTGTCAATTATGAAAGCAATCACCCGAACAGCATATGGCCCGCCTGAAGTTTTAGAGCTTAAGGAAATAGCAAAACCCATTCCCAAAGACCATGAACTATTAATTCGGGTATATGCCACCACTGTAAATAGAACCGACTGCGGTATACTAACAGGCAAGCCCTATTTAATTCGCGCCTTTGTCGGCCTAACAAAACCAAGGCACCTAGTTCCTGGAACTGACTTTGCCGGTCAGGTGGTAGCGATCGGTAAGAAGGTGAATTCTTTTCAAATTGGAGATCGGGTTTGGGGGTTACATGATGAAGGCTTATCATCTCAAGCAGAATACATGACCATTCGAGAAAACAAAGCTGTGGTGCGGATGCCAGAAAATTTTTCATATCAAGAAGTAGTGGCTTGTGCAGAAGGTGCCCACTATGCTAATAATTTCATCAATAAGGTCAAGGTCGATACTAGCACTAAAGTATTGGTTAATGGGGCTACAGGAGCTATTGGTTCTGCGGCTGTGCAGCTTTTGAAATATTATGGTGCAACTGTTACCGCTGTTGGTAATACGAAAAATATGGAGCTGTTGAAGTCGTTAGGTGCGGATCAGACAATTGATTATCAAAAAGAAGATTTTACCAAAGGAGATGGAAAGTATCATTTTATTTTCGATGCGGTGGGTAAAAGTTCATTTCCACAGTGTAAACATTTATTACTGCCAAAGGGGGTATATATTTCATCGGAATTAGGACCGGGAGTCCAAAATCTCTACCTCCCGTTGACTACGAAAATTAAAGGTGGAAAACGTGTGATTTTTCCCTTGCCCTTGAATTGCAAAAAAAGTATCGTATTTCTTTCCAAGCTGTTGACAGAAGGTAAATTTAGGCCGGTTATTGATAAGGTGTATCAACCAGAACAAATTGTTGAAGCTTACAAATACGTAGCATCTGGCCAGAAAACCGGAAACGTTATTATTAACTTTTCACCTTCACCAAGCGGATGATGATTCAAAAATTGAACCATACCCATGTTGATATTGCTCGCAAAATACGAAGTGTTTTTCAGGTGTCTTATGCCGTAGAGGCAGACTTGTTAAAGGCAATCGACTTTCCGCCCCTAAAACGAAGTCTGGCCAACTTCCTAAAAAGTAAAACAGATTTTTATGGGTATTTTCAAGACAATGAACTGGCCGCGGTTACCGAGATAAAAACTGAAAATAACAACACCCATATTCAAAGTTTGGTGGTTGACCCTTATTATTTTCGTCAAGGAATTGGTAAATCACTCATATCCTTTGTTTTACGCACCTATAAGACTACCACCTTTTCGGTTGAAACCGGACTTGATAACCTTCCCGCCAAGGCACTCTATACGAAGTGCGGATTTATAGAAACCAAACAATGGAATACTGAGCACGGGTTGCGAAAAGTACGTTTCAAAAAACAAATTTAATACAGTGTGCACGTGCACAGATTGGCTTTTTTCGCTAAATTGTAGTATGAAAAATTCAACCAAAGGCAGCATACTTATGCTAAGTGCACTACTGGTATTTCTTTCCTGTAAGGATACTATAAAAAAAGAACTTGCTTTAAACGCTCTTTTTTCAGATCATATGGTGTTGCAACAGCAAGATGAAGTTGCTTTTTGGGGAGTATATAACCGCATGGAAAAAGTTACGGTTATTGGGAGTTGGGGAGAGGAAGAGGTCACAAACTCTGATAGCAACGGGCAATGGAGTTTGAAGCTCAAAACTCCAAAAGCAGGTGGCCCATTTGAAGTACGCATTACCACCCAAGACAAAACTATTACGTTAAAAGACGTCTTAATAGGTGAAGTATGGCTGGCCTCAGGTCAATCTAACATGGAGATGCCTTTGGAAGGTTTTTTGCCCAATGAGCCCATTGATAATTATAAAGAAGAAATCGCGGCAGCTAACTATACTAACATCCGATATATCGATGTCGCTCGGGCGATCGAATCGTCGCCTGCAAGCAGCTTCGCCGGCCAATGGCAAGTAACTAATCCACAAAACGCAAATAGGTTTAGTGCAACTGCTTACTTTTTTGCCCGTAAGCTGTATCAAGAATTGGGCGTGCCTATTGGCATAATTACAAGTACTTGGGGAGGCACCCCTGTTGAATCTTGGATGAGCAAGGAAAAAATAGCAAATTTGAGTGAATTTTCTCAAGAACTAGAAGCCCTTGACGAGGAAAAGATTTCTGTCTTTAACGACTGGTTTGCAAAATTCCCTACAAGTGAAATACCCAGCACTCCAGAGGCTTGGTCTGACTTAAACCTTGATGATGAGGCCTTTGCCCAAGTGGATTTCGATGACTCAAATTGGAAGAGTACCCAAAAATTAGTGGCTGTTGAAGACTTGGCTGTTACCAGTACAGATGGTGCATTTTGGTTTCGAAAAAAAATAATGCTAGATGATATTTCCTCAGATTACACCCTCGATATAGCTGAGGGTATTGATGATATGGATGAGACTTTTGTCAATGGAATTAAAGTAGGAAGCACCATTGGATGGAATACTCCCAGATCGTATTCAATTCCTAAATCTGTACTCGTAAAAGGAGAAAATAGCATTGCGATTCGCATAGTCGACACTGGCGGTGGAGGTGGATTTATGAGCGAGCCCTGGCTGACAAACAACAAGACAAAAGCGCCAATATCCATTTCAGAAAATTGGCTTTATAGTCAAACTGCCGGTTTTCGAGGCGCTAACTTTTTATTATTTCATAAAAACGAGGAGGCACTAAAAAATCCTCCTGTAGGAATTGATTCCTATAGCTTGGATTCGCATACGCCCACGGTATTGTTCAATGGAATGATTCAACCCTTGCTACCTTACAATATTCAGGGTGCTATTTGGTATCAGGGTGAAAGCAATGTAGGACGCCATGAGCAATACCTAAAACTCTTTCCTGGAATGATTGAAGATTGGCGCGAAAGATGGGGGACTGATTTTTCATTCTATTTTGTTCAAATTGCTCCCTTTTCTTATGGAAATGAGCTTTCTCCCGCGCTGCGAGATGCCCAGCGAAAAAGCCTAATAACGCCCAAAACCGGTATGGCCATTACAATGGATATCGGACTTCCAAATAGCATACACCCTGGCAATAAACAAGATGTGGGCGATCGCTTGGCTAAGCTTGCACTGGCAAATGATTATGATAAAGAAATCGTCGCTTCAGGACCCTTGTATAAAACACATTCTATTTCAGGAAATAAGATTTTCATTGAATTTGATCATATTGGTACTGGCCTAATGTCGAAAAGTTCTGGTTTACTTGGATTTGAAATTGCTGGGTCCAATAAAGAATTTATTCCCGCAAAAGCAACCCAGATAGGCAATGCCATTGAAGTAACAACACTCGAAATATCGGAACCCAAATATGTACGATATGCTTGGAAAGATTATATTGCAGGTACATTATATAACAAGGAGGGATTGCCTGCATCCTCATTCACAACCGAATAAATTGAAATATCATGAAGAACATTAACAGAAGGAATTTCCTCAGAAAAACATCCCTCGCCGGTGCAGCAATATCTGTGAGTCCGATACTTGCAAATAGTCCTTTGGGTGCCGAAAGACCTTTATCGCATTCCTATATGGGTGATTTCGCGGCTCCTAAACTAGAAACGGTTCGAGCAGCCTTCATCGGTGTGGGCGCTCGAGGACCTGGGCATTTAAAGTTCTTTGCTGAATTACCAGGTACTGAAGTAGTTGCTGTTTGCGATTTGTACGAGGACTTAGCGAAAAAATGGGGAGCTGAGGCCGAAAAAATAGGCGGCGGTAAGCGACACAAAAAGGTTGCTTTGTATTACGGTGATGAAAACAAATGGAAAACTATGCTCGACGAGGTGAAACCCGACGTCGTATTTGTCGTTACCAATTGGAAAAATCATGCGCCCATGTGCATTGAAGCCATGAAAAAAGGAGCTCATGCCTTCTGCGAGGTGCCTATTGCATTGACCTTAAAGGAAATGTGGGATATCGTCGATACTTCTGAGGCCACCGGAAAGCACTGTATGATGATGGAAAACGTCAATTATGCCAGAGAAGAACTGATGTATCTCAATATGTGTCGCCTTGGGGTCATTGGAGAGCCTTTGCACGCTGAAGCAGCCTACGTGCATGAATTGCGAGGTCAAATGGAAGAACAAGAAAGAGGAACAGGATCTTGGCGAACCCATCATTACGCCAATAGAAATGGCAATTTGTATCCCACACATGGCTTAGGGCCAGTGGCGCAGTATATGAACCTTGCCAGAACAGAAGACAATTTTGCCAGTCTCGTCTCCTTTTCTACCCCGGCTGTGGGTAGAAAACTGTATGCCGAAAAGAACTATGCTGCCGACCATAAATGGAACAAATTAGATTATAAGGGAGGAGATATGAATACGACCATCATTAAAACGGCCCTAGGAAGAACCATAATGGTACAATGGGACGAAACAAGCCCTAGGCCATATACCCGTCATAACCTAATTCAAGGCTCAAAGGGAATACTCGCAGGATTCCCCACTCGTGTTGCCTTGGAGGGCGGCATTGATGGAGCTACCAAAAACCATCACCAATGGGCCGAGGGAGAGCAATTGGCCTCTTTATACGAAAAATATGACCATCCGCTTTATAAACGATTGAACGAAGCCGCTAAAGGCAGTGGTCATGGCGGTATGGACGGCCTTATGATGTATCGCATTGTAGAATGTCTACAGAACGGACTCCCCTTAGATCAAAACGTTTATGAAGGTTGTTATTGGAGCGCTGTTAGTCCACTGAGTGAGGCGTCAGTAGCCCAAGGTGGTATGCCACAAGCATTTCCTGACTTTACCAGAGGCAAGTGGAAAGAGACCGCACCATTGCAGATTATATCTTGATGGCCCATAATTAATTAAAACGCAAAGCTGCCTTTGGGCGGCTTTCTTTATTAAATCTATCCTAATTCGAATTACCCTGAGTTAAAAAATCCTATTTTTGGGCAAAATTCAAAACTGTTGAAAAAGACGTTTTTACTGTTCATACTTGCTTTTTGCACTTTCGCAGGATTTGCTCAAATAACCCAACAGCAAACAGAAAAAGACACTACAGAAAGCAAACAAATCAATATAGTTTACGGTGCCAATTTAACCAAAGACGAAGTCCAATATCCAGGAGCCTTTATTTTTAGTAAGGATGCTAGACAGGTACAATTCGAACATCAAGGGGCCGACCTATGGTGTGATATAGCCATATTTTATCAAAAAGATAATAAGCTGAAAGCCATCGGAAACATTCGTATGCAACAAGGTGATTCGGTAAATATGACCAGCGGCAAAATCGATTACGATGGAAATTCTAAATTGGCAAAAGCCTACGAAAATGTGGTATTGCAAAGTGCAACTTCTGAAGGTGGAGACATGACATTAACTACCGACACGCTGCGCTTTGACCGTGAAAATCAACAAGCTTATTATCAAGATTTCGGCACCGTAGTAGATTCGGCAAATACCTTGACTAGTGAGATTGGAAGGTACTTTATGGATATCAAAAAGTACCAATTTTTAGATAGCGTTCATATCGATAATCCACAATACATTTTAGATTCGGAGCAGCTGGATTACTATACCAATTCAAAGAACGCGTACATGTATGGGCCTTCCACTATTACCGGAGAAGCGTATAAAATTTATTGCGAGCGTGGGTTTTACGACACCAAAATAGAAAGTGGTTATGGCATCAAAAATACACGTATCGATTATAACAATAGAATTATCGAAGGTGATAGTGTGTATTTTGATAAGGCTTCTGAATTTGCATCGGCCACCAATAACATAACCGTTACCGATACCATTAATAAAGCCATTACCAGAGCGCATTATGCAGAAGTTTTTAAAGCTAAAGATTCTGTTTTTGCCACAAAGAGAGCCGTGACCATAAGCTTAGTCGAACAAGATTCGCTATATGTTCATGGCGATACTTTAATGGTTACTGGGCCACCCGAGAGCCGTATTGTTAGGGCTTTTAGAAATGCAAAATTCTTTAAAACCGATATGAGCGGAAAATGTGATTCTATCCACTCCGCAGAAAAAACAGGTCTCATTCAACTGGTTAGAAATCCCGTTTTATGGAATGGTGAAAACCAAATGACAGGAGATAGTATCCATATTATATCGAACGTAAAAACCGAGCAGTTAGACTCCTTAAAAGTGCTGGAAAATGCTTTTATAGTATCTCTTGACAGTATTAGCAAAACAGGCTACAATCAAGCGAAAGGGAAAGACCTATTCGGCAAATTCAAAGAGAACGAACTGAAAATTATCGACTTGGTAAAAAACACCGAAGTCATCTATTACATGTACAATGACGATGAGGAGCTTATTGGTATCAACAAAACCATTTGCAGTTCCATACGTATTACCATGGCCAACAATGATGTGGAAGATTTGACTTTTAGACGAGACCCTGATGGCGATATTTTCCCTGACAAAGACCTCCCCCTAGAAAGCAGAAAACTAAAAGGCTTTATTTGGCGTGGTGATGAACGCATCATGACCAAGGACGATATTTTTGATGAAGATGACAACACTATCGAGCTTGTGGTAATTCGAGGTATCGAAAACCCCATAGATATTGACGCCGAGGAAGAAGAACGGAGTCTGAACCCGAGTGATCCGGTAAATAATATCCCTATACCTAACGAAGAATCTACCGAACCAAAAAAACGTCCGCAGGTCAAGAAAGTGAAAGCTAGCCAGTAAAACCCGTCAAAGGATTTTGGAATTATGAAAAATGACTTCCTAAAATACCAAGCTCAAACAACACCTCATCCGTTAGGAATGGAAGTTGCCTATGCCAAGGGGAGCTATATTTATGACACTTCTGGAAACGCTCATTTAGATTTTGTTGCAGGCGTATCTGCTTGTAGTTTGGGGCATTGTCATCCGAAAGTGGTCAAAGCCATTCAGCAGCAGTCAGAAACCTATATGCACGTTATGGTATATGGAGAGTATATTCAGCAAGCAGCAGTAGATTACACGAAGCTCTTAGCTGCTCACCTACCCGCCCCGTTAGAGACAACTTACCTTGTAAATTCGGGAACAGAAGCGATAGAGGGCGCTCTAAAGCTGGCAAGACGCTATACAGGCAGAAGTGAAATCATATCGGCTTATGGCGCCTACCACGGCAACACCATGGGTAGTTTGAGTATTATGGGCTATGAAGAACGAAAGAGTGCATTTAGGCCTCTGTTGCCCGGTGTTTCCTTTATTCAGTTTAATGCCGAAAGCGATATCGAAAGAATAACAAAAAAGACCGCAGCTGTGGTCTTGGAAACCATTCAAGGTGGTGCGGGCTTTATTGTTCCAAAGAATACCTATTTGGAAAAACTTAGAAAACGATGCGATGATGTCGGAGCCTTGTTAATTTTGGATGAAATTCAACCCGGCTTCGGCCGAACAGGAAAACTGTTCGCTTTCGAACACTACAATTGCATTCCCGATATTTTAGTTATGGGAAAAGGAATGGCTTCGGGGCTTCCGGTTGGTGCTTTTACCACTTCCAAAGATCTTATGGCCAGCTTGCAGGATAGTCCCAAATTAGGTCATATAACTACATTTGGAGGAAATCCGGTAATCGCGGCGGCTTGTTTAGCTACCCTAAAAGAATTGACTAAAAGTGATTTGATTCCACAAACACTTGAAAAGGAAAAGCACTTTAGAAAGCTACTGCAACACAGCCTTATTTCTGAAATTAGAGGCAAGGGTCTCATGTTGGCTCTGATATTAAAAGATGAAAAAATGGCTGACTACCTGGTTCTTGAAAGTGCCAAAAACAAGCTTATTCTTTTTTGGTTGTTGTTTGAACCGAAAGCGGTGCGTATATCACCACCATTAACAATATCAAGTGCCGAAATCGAAACGGGATGTCGCCTTATTCTTCAAATACTTGACAGATACCGACAATAAGATGTTAACTAATTTGTTAATAATAAAGCCCTAGTCTGGATTTAAACGTAACATCAAAACCTTACTTTTAAGTCCATAGAATAACCAAATCGTTCATGGCGTTAGAATCTAACGAAAGACCCGGCAGGCCCATAGCCAAATTTGAATCTATGCTCAAGACAGACGATGTCTACTTCTTTGACGCAGAAGATTTTGAGGATATTATTCACCATTATTTAAATAACGGAAAAATAGCATTGGCTAAAAAAGCCATTAAAATTGGGCTTCAACAGCACCCTGATTCCATACAACTCAAATTGTTGGATGTGGAGGTATTGGTATTTGAGAACAATCTTGATTTAGCTGAGGAACTATTAGATAAACTTCAGCTTCTTGACAGCAGTAACGAAGAAATTTATATTCAACGTGCCAATATCTACTCCAAAAAAGATAATCATGAAGCCGCCATTAACCTTTTATACAAAGCCTTAGAACTTTCCAATAATGGATACGATATTCACTCGCTATTGGGCATGGAATATTTGTTTATGGACGATTTCAAAATGGCTCAGAAAAGTTTTATGAAGTGTGTCGACATTGACGACCACGACTACTCTTCTCTTTACAACGTTATTTATTGCTTTGAATTTTTAGAGGATTTTGACGGAGCAATTTATTATCTAAATACGTACTTAGATCGCAACCCATACTGCGAGGTCGCTTGGCATCAATTGGGAAAGCAGTATTTCGAAAAGGGTATGTATCCTGAAGCACTCGCTGCCTACGATTTCGCAATCATTTCCGATGATACATTCATGGGTGCCTACTTTGAAAAAGGTAAAGTATTGGAAAAAATGGGTCAATATCTCAAAGCGATTGAGAACTATGAGACGACCATAGAAATAGAAGATCCGACTTCACATGCATACCTGCGCATAGGCAAATGTCATGAGATGTTGCAAAATAATGACATGGCAAAGTTTTATTACTACCAAACGGTTCACGAAGATCCGCTTCTAGACAAAGGTTGGTTGGCCATTACAGATTTCTATTATAAAAGAAGAAATTACGAAAAAGCCTTTTACTACATTAACAAGGCCCTGAATATTGATGGTGAAAACCCAAATTATTGGAAAAAATGTGCAAAAATAAATACAGCACTTAAAAAGTACGACCAGGCAGATTATGCATACAAGCAAGCCGTAGATTTAGGCAATTATGAGCTTACCACTTGGTTGAAGTGGGCTGAGGTATCTCAACTCAACAATGATATCGATTCGGCGGTTCAGATCTTGGCTCAAGGACGAGAGTTTTATCCCGAAAGTGCTCGATTGCAATACAAAATGGCGGGATTACAGTTGTTGGCCAATGATACTATAAATGCGCGTATAACACTTATTGATGCACTTAAAAACGATATTGAAAAGCTGTTCTTGTTCGAAGAAGAATTCCCCCAGTTTGCAAATACAGAATGGACACTGAACATTGTTGCTGATATCAAAAAGGCTTCCAGATAAAAGAAGTATTTTTGCCTTTTGCCTTATGGAAAACAGAAATCTTCTTCACTATATTATTATTACTCTTAAGGGAATGGCCATGGGCGCTGCAGATGTAGTTCCCGGTGTATCTGGCGGAACTATAGCTTTTATCTCAGGAATATACGAGGAACTGGTCAGCTCTATCAATAACATTGATATTTCGCTATTTAAAACCTTGAAAAAAGACGGGTTAAAAGCGGCATGGACTCAATTGAACGGCAATTTTCTTTTTGCACTTTTTGTCGGAATTTTTATCAGCCTATTTTCGCTTGCCACAGCGGTAAGCTGGCTTTTAGAAAATCAACCTATTTTGTTGTGGTCTTTCTTTTTCGGCCTGGTTGCCGCTAGCATATTTTTTATCGGAAAAGCATTGGAAAAGTGGAACGTAGCAACAGTAGCAATGCTTCTTGCTGGGGCAGCAATTGCGTATTTTATTACCACCCTACCTCCAAACGAAAATGTAGGCAGTTTACCTTATTTGTTCCTTTCGGGGGCTATTGCAGTTTGTGCCATGATTCTTCCCGGCATCTCTGGTGCTTTTATTCTCGTACTTTTAGGCTCTTACAAGACTATTTTAGATGCGGTTCACGAAAGAGATGTCAAGATCGTGATGACGGTTGCATTGGGCGCAATTTTTGGCTTACTGAGTTTTGCACGTCTATTAAAATGGATGTTTAAAAATTATAAAAATTTAACCTTGGCCATCTTAACCGGTTTTATTCTAGGTTCTTTGCCAAAGATTTGGCCTTGGAAAAAAGTACTTGAAACCAAAACTTTTGGTGAGAAAGTAATTCCAATAGCGGAAAAAAACATATCGCCATTCGCCTTTGAGGGTGATAACCAAGTATTATATGCTGCACTACTAGCCATCCTAGGTTTTTCCCTTATTTTTATACTTGAAAAAGTAGCCTCAAAAGAATAAGCGTACTTCCTCATGAACAAAACACGATCACTTGTAGACAAGTTTTTTTTGGTCGTAAAAGGACTGTGTATGGGTGCTGCGAACAAAGTACCAGGGGTCTCTGGAGGTATCGTAGCCTTCGTGGGAGGTTTCTATGAAGAATTCATCTATTCCCTTCAAAAGATAAACGGAAAGGCTTTTAAACTCCTTTTTAGTGGTAGGTTTAACAGCTTTTATCGTTATATAAACGGTGGGTTTTTATCGCTTTTAATTTTCGGAATGCTGGTAAGCTATTTTAGCGTTTCTAAAGTGCTTGACTATTTTTTGGAACGCAATGAACTCTTTGTCTGGGCGGCTTTTTTCGGAATGATCTTGGGCTCTATATATTACATTTCTAAAGATTTTAACCACTGGAACAAACGCACAATCACGGCTGGCATCATCGGTTTGATCGTAGGGGTTTCTATTAGTTTTCTGAGCCCCGCAAAAGAGAATGACAATTTACTGTTTATCTTTCTCTGCGGCATCATCAGTGTTTCTGGTATGACACTACCCGGTTTATCAGGCTCTTTTATTCTGATTCTTCTTGGAAATTACGTACTACTTCTGGTCGATTCTGTAAACGCACTTTACGACACCGGTGCCGAATTGTTGCGAGGCGATTTTAGCTTTGTAAAAAATGAAGAACGTTTAAACACGCTTAAAATACTTGCCGTATTCACGTCGGGATCAGCGGTGGGTTTGGTTAGTCTTTCGCATCTTTTAAGCTACGTTCTGAAACGTTATAAGCACATTACAACAGCAGTTATAATTGGTTTTATTTCGGGCTCTCTTGGGGTGGTATGGCCTTGGAAAAAAACAATTTACAAATTGGACATTTCTGGTGAAGTACTTTTTGCCTCTAACGGCAAAGCGGTCGTGAGCAATTACAAAAGATACCTCCCCGATTTTGAAATTTTAGAAACTTGGTGGGCATTGTTCTTTGTGGTCTTAGGAATAGCCGTATTATTGGGATTGGATTGGTATGGAAAAAAAAGGAATGCGACAATATAAATTCGGATTGGTAGGTAGGGATATTTCCTATTCCTTCTCCAAGCGTTACTTTGCTGAAAAATTTAAGCAACTCGGACTTGAAAATCATTCCTATGTGAATTTTGATTTATCTGAAATTGAAAAGTTTGAAACACTCCTTCCTGATCATCCTGAAATAAAAGGACTTAACGTTACTATTCCTTATAAGCAAGCTATTATTCCGTACTTGACCAGATTAGATGTCACAGCGGAAAGAATTGGTGCGGTAAACACCATTAAAGTGGAAAAAGGGGGACTCTTGGGGTACAATACGGATTGCTATGGTTTTCAAAAATCAATAGAATTTTTTCTAAAAGAGCATCATACCAGGGCCCTAATCTTAGGTACTGGAGGCGCATCAAAGGCCGTAGCCTTCGTCTTTGAAGAACTAAACATTCCGTATAAATTCGTATCACGGAATGCTGACAAAGGTCAATTCTCCTATGATGAATTGGACAAGGCTATTTTAGAAAAGTATACAATTTTGGTAAATTGTACTCCCCTCGGCACGCATCCAAATGTTGACCAAAAACCCGATATACCATATACCTACCTGAATGAAAAACATCTACTTTTCGATTTAATTTACAATCCTGAAAAAACAGCTTTTCTATTAGAAGGAGAAGGCCGAGGAGCTACCATATGTAATGGTCAACGTATGTTAGAATTACAAGCAGAAGAAGCTTGGGTAATATGGAATAGCTAATCGCCTTTAGCTGTAATTACAAAGACATACTTTTGGAATTCATCTTTGTGCTCGATAACATGCTATCTCCCGTGTCTCGAATAGGAAAGAAGTGCCCTATTATTTTTGCCATTCGCGATGTTGTTACTATCTTACAATAGCAATCTCATGCGCAACCAAAATATTTCGAATGCCGAAGGAGAAAGAACAAGAACTACAGGAACAAGTAGTAGAAAATGCCGAAATGGAAGCAACCGAAAAAAACCTTTCGGAGAGCGGAGAGGTTACTGATACGCCAAAAGATGAGATTACGGAAAACCCTGAAAGTCCAAAAGAAGATGGTAACCTGAAAAATGATACTGCCAAAGAGGACAAGGCTATAGAAGAGATTGAAGAAAACAATGCCGAAGATGCGGAGGATACCGATAATCATCACCGACATCGCATTCCAATACTCGATTACCATTCGATGTCTATTGAAAATTTGACTGGTGAACTGCAGAAACTGGTTAAGAATGAGAAGGTTCAGGCAATAAAGAAACATGTTGAAGGCATTAAATATGAATTTGATTTAAAGTTTCAAGAATTCATAGATCATAAAAAGGAAGACTTTATCGCCAATGGGGGTAATGAGATCGATTTTAGATACAACTCCGTTACCAAGAGACAATTCAACGAAGTCTATACAGAATATCGTGAAAAACGAAATCAGTATTATAAAAATCTAGAAAGGAATCTCAAAGAAAACTTGGCCAATAGGCTTGCATTGATTGAGCAACTGAAAGGCTTAATCAACGTCGAGGAAGACATTAATACTACCTATAAGAATTTCAAAGATTTACAGGAACAATGGCGTAATGCCGGGCCAATTCCAAGAACAGACTACAACAATGTTTGGCGCACTTATCACCACCACATTGAAATATTCTATGATTTTCTTCATATAAATAGAGAGCTACGCGATCTTGATTTCAAGCACAATCTTGAAGAAAAGCAGAAGTTAGTAGTACGTGCTGAAGCGCTTGCCCAGGAGCCCGATTTGGGCAAAGCCTTTCGCGAGTTGCAAACACTGCACAAAATCTGGAAAGAAGATGTGGGGCCTGTAGGCAAAGAACACCGCGAGCAGATTTGGGAACTTTTTAGCAACGCTACCAAAGTTTTGCACCAACGTCGACAGGAATACTATAAAGATCTCGATAAGATTCATGAGCAGAACCTAGTAAAAAAGCATGAAATAATTGCGGCAATTCTTAATATTTCAGAGCATGTTGCTGACAATCATAGAGCTTTGCAGCTTCAAATGAAACAAATTGAAGAACTGCGAAATTCCTTCTTCAAAGCCGGTAAGGTACCTCAAAAAGTAAATGAGAAGACCTGGGCGGAATTTAAAGAAGCAGTTCGCAAATTCAATCGCAATAAGAATGCGTTCTACAAAAATCTAAAGAAGGATCAACAAGATAACCTCGACAAGAAAAGAGAACTCCTTAAGCTGGCCGTAAGCTTGAAAGATAGTGAGGATTGGGATACTACTACCCAAGAAATGAAACGCATACAGAGTGAATGGAAGAAAATAGGTCATGTGCCTCGTAAATATTCGGATAAAATCTGGAAGGAATTCAAAAGTGCTTGTAACCATTATTTTGACCGTTTGCACGCGCTGAAAAATCAGGCTCATGCAGCTGAAACGGAAAATTTGGCACAAAAAGAAGCATGTCTTGAACGCTTGAAGGCGTTTCAGCTTTCTGGTAAGCGAGAAGAGGATCTATCGACTATCAAAGGTTTTATCGAAGAATGGAAGGGCATTGGAAGAGTGCCTTTCAACAAAAAGAACATCACCCAGAAGTTCAACAAAATACTCGATGCGATTTTCAAGAAACTCGACGTAGGCCGACAAGAATCTGAATTGCTAAAATATGGTAACAAGATCCAACAACTTGCAAAAGCTGACAACAATAGGGCGATTTCAAACGAGCGGACTTTTATACGAAGAAAAATAGCTGAAAGTGATAATGAGATCCGCCAGTTAGAAAACAACCTTCAATTTTTCTCAAATGCATCTGAAGACAATCCGTTAGTTCAAGATGTCATCAAAAGAGTCGAAACCCATAAGCAGTCTTTGGAAACTTGGAAATCCAAGTTAAAAAAGCTTAATATTATGGAGAATAGCTTAAATAAAGAAGCTGAAGAAAACAACGCGGAAACGGCCAATTCAGAGGAAGAATAAAACCTTGGTTGGTCGTAAAATAAAAAAGAGCGCAACATATGCGCTCTTTTTTAAGTAACCGTATGAATGGTTCTACTTCGCCACGTTTACTGCCCTGGTTTCACGGATTACCGTAACTTTTACTTGCCCCGGATAGGTCATATCTGTCTGAATTTTTTGAGAAATTTCAAAGGAAAGCTCAGCTGCCTTGTCATCGCTTACCTTCTCACTTTCAACAATCACACGTAGCTCTCTACCAGCTTGAATTGCATATGCCTTTTGAACACCGCTAAAATTGAATGCGATCTCTTCAAGGTCTTTCAAACGCTGAATATACGAATCCATCACTTGTCTCCTTGCCCCTGGTCTGGCTCCACTTATTGCATCACAAACCTGAACAATGGGTGAAATCAGTGTTTTCATTTCAATCTCGTCATGGTGTGCTCCAATGGCATTGCACACATCTGGTTTCTCACCGTATTTCTCTGCCCACTGCATTCCCAGAATAGCATGTGGCGTCTCCACCTCAGCTTCCGTATTCGGCACTTTGCCAATGTCATGTAACAATCCAGCTCTTTTCGCAACTTTGGCATTCAAGCCCATTTCAGACGCCATCACACCACAAAGCTTTGCTACCTCACGAGAGTGCTGAAGCAAGTTTTGCCCATATGACGAACGGTATTTCATGCGACCCACCGCCTTGATCAACTCTGGATGTAAACCATGAATACCTAAATCGATAATGGTACGTTTACCGATTTCAACAATTTCACTTTCAATTTGTTTTTCTGTCTTTTTAACGATTTCCTCAATTCGCGCAGGATGTATTCTTCCGTCTGTAACCAATTTATGCAAAGACAAGCGCGCAATCTCTCTTCGTACCGAATCAAAACAAGATAAAATAATAGCGTCTGGCGTATCATCTACAATAATCTCAACACCCGTTGCCGACTCCAAAGCACGGATATTTCGTCCTTCTCGACCAATAATTCGCCCTTTAACATCGTCAGACTCTAAGTTAAAAACAGAAACACAGTTTTCAACTGCCTCTTCAGTTCCAATACGCTGTATGGTATTGATTACGATTTTACGAGCTTCTTGTTGGGCAGTAAGTTTAGCTTCCTCCATTGTGGTTTGCAAATAAGCCATTGCGTCTGACTTTGCAGTTTCCTTTAAGGATTCCATCAGCTGACCCTTGGCTTCATCGGCAGAAAGCCCAGAAATAACTTCCAGTTGCTGTACTTGGCTTTTATGAAGTTTCTCTAATTCCGATTGTTTCTTTTCGTAGAACTCAGATTTCTTTTCAACATCTTTCAGTTTACTTTCTAACTGCTGGTTTAAATTCTTGCTTTTGGCCAATTCGCTGCTAATTTGAGATTCTTTATCTCTCGTTCGCTTCTCGGCCTCGGCCATTTTTTTTTCCTTTCCGATAATTACCTTTTCATGCTCCGCCTTTAGCTCTAAAAACTTCTCCTTTGCTTGAAATATTTTATCCTTTTTAATATTCTCTCCATCAGTTTTAGCAGCTTTTAGTATAGATTCTGCTTCACGTTTAGCGTTAGCCGTGGTCTTGGAGGCTTTTCCCTTCTCCATGAACTTGGCAATTACAAATCCTATTAAAAGCCCTATTACTGCACCTATTAGTATGCTCGTTATATCCATCATAGTATAGTTTAATTATAAAAAAAGCCCACATTGGAGAAGTTTTGTACAAACTCCAGTAAACAGGTTTAGGGCTAACAGACTACTCAAGGTTCCTTGTACGAGCAAGGCATTCTTTTATAATCTAAACTCACCCTTTTTAATTAAATTAATGTTGAGTTTGTCAAAAATTATTACCAATGTGGGCAGTAACTTTATGCTATTTTAAAGAACTTATTTTATGCTAAGCTTGGTATTCACCAAGGCATCTAACGCCTTTAAGCGTTCGATAGACTCGGAAGTACCTTCTGATTGATCTATACCTTTTTGTTCAATTTTAGAGGCAAATTGTAAAGCACACATGGCCAATACATCTTGCTTGTCTCGAACGGCATAACTCTGTTCAAACTTTTTGGCCAGTTGCTCAATATTTTTTGCCGCCTTCCGCAACCCCTCTTCCTGTGCAGGGTCAATCGTCAATGGATATATTCTATCAGCGATAGAAAGCTTTATCTTGAGTTTTTCTGACATCTTATTTCAGACATTATTCAGCCAGTTGGGTAATACAATGATCCAACTCTCTAATCAATGTGTTTATCTTTAGCTTCGCTTCTGTTTTATTAGTACTACTGCCCAGCATCGAATTTGCAAGCTTTAGTGAATTGTACTTCTCTTCCCAGTCAGAAACCAGTTTTTGTGAACTGTCTTTGGTATTTCTGGTGACCATCAGTTCATTCTCTAATTTCTTATTCGTCTGTTGTAAGAGCTCTAATTTATGTAGCAACTTACTGACTTTGTTCTCAAGAGAATCAACTATTTTAACCAATTCACTCATGCGTAAAACTCAATGCGTTTTACACAAAGTTAACATACCTCAAAGGACTTAGCAATACTTTTTTCAATTATTCTTGAAGTAATACTTTAATGCCTAATAAATCGTTAGTTAGATATTATGGGTCAAATTAAATGGCATATTTTTTTCAGAATGAATGCTGCTATTTGTATTCATCTGCTTAATTTTAGGCATTTTAGCATGACATAGACCTGTTTTTATGGGTTTAGCCGCAAGAATTAAAGTGATTTACCCCATTTGTACCAACCTAATTTTTCTATGACAAAAAGAGCCCTTTTAGTGTGGATTTTACTGGTTTCCCTTAATGCTTCTGCACAGGAGAGATATCCTAAAGATGCCTTCCGACCTCCTTTAGATATTCCACTGATTTTAGCAGGTACTTTTGGCGAATTGCGATCCAACCACTTTCATGCAGGTATTGATATCAAAACCCAGCAAAGACAAGGGCTTCCTGTTTATGCTATTGGAGATGGCACTATTACAAGAATAAAGGTTTCACTCTACGGATACGGGAAAGTGCTTTATGTAGCGCATCCAAATGGCTATACTTCTGTTTACGGACACCTACAAAAATTCGGGCCCGAAATTGAGGAGTTTGTAAAAAAAATACAATATGAGAAAAAAGCGTATGAGATCGAAGTTTTTCCAGACTACGGAGAACTTAAATTAGAAAAAGGGCAAGTAATAGCATATACGGGTAATACTGGTGGGTCTTCAGGTCCTCATCTTCATTTCGAAATCAGAAGTAGCATCACTGAAAAACCTACAAATCCTTTGTTGTACGGTCTAGAAGTTCGAGATGCCACCAACCCGGTTCTAGAGAAGTTGTACGTATACCCGCTATCTAATGGTGCTCAAGTTAATAAGAGCAACGCGAAAGTGGAGCTCAACTTTTCGAAACAGAAAGACGGAACTTTTCTAGCAGACAAGGCTACAGCTTTAGGTACTATAGGTGTTGGTTTTAAAGGGTTTGACCGACAAGACATGGCCGCTAATAAGAATGGAATTTATTCTGTTGAATTAAAAGTAAACGGACAAACCTATACCGAATATGATTTTGAAACCTTTTCTTTTGGGGAATCGAGATACATCAATACCATGGTCGATTATGATCACTATGGAAAGTACAGACAAAAAATTCAACAGTGTTTCCTTACTCCTGGTAATCGGCTTAGCATTTACAATGTCTTAAAAAACGATGGTAAAATTACCATAACGGAAGGATTAAGCTATTCAATTGAACTGCTACTAAAAGATTTGGAGGGCAATTTGACCAAAGCAATAATTCCAATAGAGGGAAAAAAGGAAGAAGTAAAAATAAAGAAGGAAATCTCTAAGACTGACACCTATGTAATTGCCAAAAAGCCCAACAACTATGATCTCGGTGCAGCAAAGGTATATTTTCCAGCCAATACCTTTTACAAAGATTTTTATATCGACTTAAAAAAAGATAATGATACCGTAACCATTCATAATAGCAGGGTGCCGGCACACCGAAACTTCACTATTACCTTTGATACTTCTAAATACTCAAAAGAAGACCGTAAAAAGCTGTTCATTGCCCGATTAGATAAAAAATTGAAACCTCGATATGCGTCAACCTATAAACGGGGAGCTACCTTCACTACAAGAACACGAAATTTAGGCACTTACACCTTGGCTAAAGATACCACGGCTCCTAAAATACGTGCAAAAAACTTCAAGGAAAAGCAGTGGCTAAACAACTATAGTTACTTGAGTTTAACGATATCCGATGATTTAAGTGGCATAAATACCTATTCTGCTACCTTAAACGGCGAATGGATACTGATGGAATACGAGTCAAAAAGAAATACAATCACCTATAATTTTGATGATAAGATTTTAGATCAAAAACAATGTGAACTAGTTGTTATCGTAACCGACAATGTAGGAAACAGCACTACCTTTACAAGCACATTCTTTAGAAAATAATTCTGTTTGAAACGCTTTAAGTACATTTTTGCTTTTCTCGTACTGTATGGTTTTATGTTTGTAAACGCACAAACTGCAACCATTACAGGTTTGGTTTTAGATGAGCAGAATGCACCCTTGCCACAGGTTAACATTTCTACCGCGAATACGGGTACTTTTTCTGATGAAAACGGATTTTACATTCTAGAACTCATTGCCGATCTAGAAACCACAATCACCTTTTCGCATTTGGGCCACAAAAATGTTATTCTCGAAAAAATTGTACTCAATACCAACGAAACTTTTGAATTTAATCCCATAATGAAAACGGATGCCATTCAAGTCGACGGGGTAACCGTATCGCCAACAGGTGAAAAAAATACTGACGGCATAACTACGATCTCAAAGGATGTTATTCGAAAAATTCCAGGAGCAAATGCAGGAGTTGAAAACATTTTAAAGCTATTGCCAGGCGTCTCCTCCAATAATGAACTCAGCACACAATATTCAGTGCGTGGAGGCAATTATGACGAAAATTTGGTGTATGTTAATGAAATTGAAGTCTACCGTCCGTTCCTGATTCGTTCGGCACAACAGGAAGGCTTAAGTTTTGTAAACACTGATTTGGTCTCCAACGTAAAATTCTCTCCGGGCGGATTTCAGGCTAAATATGGTGATAAACTTTCATCAGTTCTCGATATCACTTATAAAAACCCCGCTAATTTCGGAGCACAGCTGCAAGCTAGCTTACTAGGTGCTAGTGCCGCACTTGAAACGGTTTCAAAAAACAAAAATTTTACAAGTGTTACAGGTATTCGCTACAGAAATAATGCGTTGTTAGTCAATAGCCAACAGACTCGAACGAACTTAAATCCTGTTTTTTTCGATGCACAAACCTATTTCACCTATCGCTTTTCAAAAAAGTTCAACCTCAACTTTCTAGGAAATATTTCGCTGAACGATTATCAAAATGAGCCTTTAAACAGAAAAACCAATTTTGGAACCTTAAACGCTCCAAAAGCTTTATTGATTAACTACCAAGGGCGAGAAAACAATCGATACACTACCGAACTGGCAGCTCTAAAAGCAAACTACTTTTTGAATGACGACACTACCTTAAAACTAATATCATCAATCTATCATACTAGCGAGCAAGAACGTTCTGATATCATTGCTACGTATGAACTTGGAGAAGTAGATTCTAATTTAGGAAGTGATACTGTCGGAGAAATTACCTCATCGAAAGGTATTGGCTCACAGTTCAATCGAGCCAGAAATGATTTGGACGCGCTTATTTTCAATTTGGAACACAAAGGAAGAAATACTAAAAACCAACGTGCCATTGAATGGGGTGTTAGGTATACACACGAAGACATTCGCGATCAGCTTCGTGAATCTGAGTTTATCGATTCTGCCGGGTTTTCGATTCGTCCTCCCCTACCGGAGTTTATAAATAATCAACCGGAAGAACCTTTTGATGCTCCTTTGGAAGCATACGAGTCGTTGATCGCTACCAATTTTGTAAAAACAAATCGGTTTTCAGCTTTTACGCAATTTAGTGATAGAAACCTTTGGAAAGGCCACAATATCTATTACAATTTTGGAGTACGAGCGCATTATTGGAAGGTAAGTGGTCGAAATGTTTCAAAAGTAGCTCATCTGGTTGTTAGCCCAAGGGCACAATTTGCTATTAAACCCAATTGGGATCGAGACATGGTGTTTAGGGCTTCGGCTGGGGTATACCATCAGCCGCCTTTTTATAGAGAGCTACGCGATATCACCGGCACCATTCAACCCGATGTCAAGGCCCAACAAGCCATACACTTTGTTTTGGGTAATGAATATAGTTTTAACCTATGGAACCGACCCTTCACATTATCTACAGAAGCATATTATAAAAAGCTGAACAATGTTAATACCTATACCATAGAAGATGTGCGCATTCGCTATTTTGCAAACAACGATGCCAAGGCATACGTATACGGAGGAGAACTGCGATTAAACGGGGCCTTTGTGCCTGGAACGGAATCTTGGGTGAGTGTTGGGTATTTAAAAACGGAAGAGAATAGTAATAATAGAGGATACATCGCCCGACCCACCGATCAACGACTGAAATTCGCTATCTTATATCAAGATTACATACCAACTATTCCTGATGTAAAAATGTATTTAAATCTTGTTTATAATACGGGAGTCCCTGGTGGATCGCCGAGTTATGCGGATCCGTATATTTTTCAGAATAGATTAAGAGATTATAGACGTGCTGATTTGGGAATTTCCTATATTTTTGCAGACGAGAGCAAACGGTATCCGAAAAACCATTGGCTTCACCAATTTAAAGCACTAAATATTGGTTTTGAGGTTTTTAACCTTTTCAATGCGCAGAACTCCATCACCAATACCTGGGTAAGGGATGCAGATAGCAAACTGCAATTTGCAGTCCCGAACTTTTTAACAAGCCGCGTATTGAATCTTAAGATCAATGCTCGTTTTTAAAAGTCTTCGACTACTACCAATGATAAGAAATATTATTTTATATGTACTCGTTTTAACCAGCGTTTCTTTAAGCGCTCAAAAAAACATTTACGAAAGCGATAAGTTTGACGTGTTTAGCAGTGAGCATAAAGTGCTGGCAATCATTCCATTTCTCACCAACCTTGATTTAGAAGATGATATCTCCAAGCAAGATCTAGCTGAACGGGAGGAAAAAGAAGGTTATGCCGTTCAAAATGCGTTGGAGACATATTTTTCTAAACGAAAAAGAAAAAAGAAGTTTTCTGTGGAGTTTCAGAATACCGAAGACACCAACGCCATATTGGCCCAAAACGAGATTACGTACCAAAATATTGATGTATATACCATAAAACAACTTAGTGAAATACTCCAGGTAGACGGAATAATCAGCGGTAATTTAGATCTCAATATTCTTCTTTCCAAAGGTGTTCCGCAAGATTTCAGCTTTCTCGATTATTTTCTTGGAGATGCAAATTTCGGTCGTATTGGTATTAAAATTAGCGATGGCACAACAGGAAAACTCCTTTGGAAATACGAAAAAGAAATCAACAAGAAATCAGGCAGAAATACAGATGATTTAATTGACCGTATGATGAAACTGGCCTCCCGTAAGTTTCCTTACGATAGGGAAAAAAGAAAAGATCGGAAAAGAGGAAAAGGATAAGCCATTTATTGCGCGGCAAATTCTTTTAATACTCTAATGGCATAATCTAGTTCTTCCTTGGTGTTGTATTTGGAAAAAGAAAATCGCAACGAAGGTTTTTTGAGCTCTTCTACATTTAAAATCTCGTTAAGCACATGCGAACCTTTATTGCTTCCCGATTGGCAGGCACTCCCTTGAGAACAGGCGACTCCTTGCATATCTAAATGAAATAAAAGCATTAATGCCTTTTGCTCATCAACAGGCAATCTCATATTTACCAAAGTATAGGTGCTCTTATCTAGGTCACCTGAGTGACCATTGAACTCAACTCCGGGAATCTCTTTTTGAAGGGTATGCACAAAATGTTTTTTCAAACCAACTACATAGGCCTGCTCCTCCTCCAAATTGTCGTATGCGTTAACAAAAGCTTCCTCAAGACCCACAATATTGTGGTACGATTCGGTTCCGGCCCTATTTCCACGTTCTTGAGCCCCTCCTGATATCATAGGTTTCAATCCTGAATTCTTTTTAATATAGGCAAAACCGACCCCTTTGGGCCCATGAAATTTATGTGCAGCGGCGGCCATAAAATCTACAGGGGTTTGCTGCATATCCCATGCAAAATGACCTATCGATTGTACCGTATCAGAATGAAACAGCGCATCATTCTCCCTACACATTGCACTAACTTTGTCGATATCAAGTTTATTACCAATCTCATTGTTTATATGCATTAAACTGACTAATTTCTTGCTATCATCATTTTTTAGTAATTGTTCTAAATGCGCAAGGTCTGGTGATCCATATTCGTCTAAATTAACATAATGCACCCGTACATTTTGCTTTTCCTCCAACTCTTCAACGGTATGCGTTACTGCATGATGCTCAATCCGCGAAGTAATTATAGTTTGAACGTCTAAATCGCGCACCGCACAACGTAGAATCATATTATCAGCCTCCGTTCCACCCGATGTAAAAACAATTTCGGAAGGGTGCGCATTCATATATTTTGCAATAGTTTTTCTCGCGCTTTCAATTCCGGTTTTAGCAGACCTACCAAAACTGTGAGTTGAGGAAGGGTTGCCATAAAAGTTCGATAGTGCCTCTTGCATCTTGCAAATAACCCCTTCCCGAACTTGAGTAGTGGCAGCGTTATCAAGGTATATCTTTTTCATTTTCTAATTAGTCTCGATAAATTTGATCAACAAAGCTAACTAACTTTTAGAGTTAATAAATACTAAAATAAGGTAAACTTAAACGTTAATCCTTTTAAATTGATTTAAATTTGAAACATGAAAAATTTCCTTTTCCTATGCCTTTTGGTTTTGTTATTCGCCTGTGACGATGGTGATTTACAGATAGAAACAATTGACTTTGACAGTGCGTCCATACAAAATTGCGACCCTGTTTCAGCTGAAACGGCCAACGTGCTATTCAAATTAAATGCTATGGAGGCTCTTATTTTAGAATTGCCAGATGGAGCAATTCAAAATCAGGTTTCAGACGGCGCAGTGTCATACGCCGTTACGGTTTCAGGACCTGCCAAAGCGACCTATAGAACTTTCTCGGACAACGTTTCTACAGACTATTTCTGCAGCGACATTCCGTTGACACAACCCACCGTTGTTGAGGAAATCATTGCTCAAGGTGGTGAAGTCTTGATTACTACCACTGTGAGTACCGATAGTGTAACCTTTCAACATGAAATTCTATTAAACACAATTTCATTCGTTACTTCCAATGATAGTAGAATTACCAACTTAGCTATTGACAATTTTGGTACGGTAACTACTACCCAATCTGACTAGTATCGGATGGCAGGCCAAGCTAACTATTCTGATAGATATAAATTTCCGTGGCACCCAAACCGTATTTAGCATAATCGGCATCGTAATACCTTATATTTTCGTATCTGCCGAAAAGATATTTCAGCTCTTCCTTCAACACGCCCTCACCTACCCCGTGAATAAAAACTATTTTTTGAATACGTTTTCGAATGGCAAATTCTAACTGTCGTTTTGCAGTTTCCAGTTGTAAGTTTAACTTATCATGACTTGTCATTCCCCTCTCTGAATTGGTAATTTGATGTATATGAAGGTCGACTTCCATTTTCGGTGCATTGCGTTCCTTCGATTTTACCTTATCCAATTTTCTTTTCTTTGGAATTTCTTTTTCACTTTTTATTCGAGCTACCTCATAATTGCTAACACTAAAAGCCTCTGTGACTTTTACCAATTCCGACGCTGAATAAACCATCGCAAAACCCTCTTCGGTCTCAATCGTAATTTCCTTACCTGTGATTTCAGTAACTACCCCTTTAATGTTATCATCAATGGTTTCGGCGCTATCTCCAATTTGAAAAACAGTCATGAATTTGTTTTGATTCCATAAAAATAATGGTATTTTTCGGAGGACTAACTTGTTCAATCTATGAAATTGTTTTCTCTACTTCTGGCTTTGAATGTTGAAGATTACATGCTTCCGTGTTTTACGAAGAAAATATTCGGTTTCGATTGCCTGGGGTGTGGTTTACAAAGGTCGGTTGCATTTTTGTTTCGGGGAGATTTTTTGGCAGCCTGGGAGATGTATCCGGCAATTTTCACCATTATTCCACTTTTCGGAATGTTGGCGGTAGATCAGCTAGTTGAAATTAAATATGCCAATAAAATACTTATTACACTTATGATTGCCAGTGTAGTGCTTATACTAACCAATTATATTTTGAAATTTATTTAAATAACAAATAACCTTACAAATTATGGAACAACAGAAATTACCTAATGTTACAATAGTAATCGTGCTTTCAATTCTTGGTTTTTTATGCTGCTGCTTCGCAGGGGTACCAGGTATCTTATTTGGAGGAATTGCTTTGTTATTGGCGCTTAAAGATGAAAAAAAATATAAAGAAAACCCCGAAGGTTACTCTAATTTTAGTCAGCTAAAAACAGCTAAGATTCTGGCTATTATAGCCCTAGTTTTGGGTGTTCTTTATTTAGCATATACCATATTCTCCATTGCACAAATGGGCGGTTGGGAAGCTTATATGGAAAAGTCAAGTGAGTTAATGGAACAATGGGGAATTGAAGAGTAACTAGTATTTCAAATTATGAGTAATCAACAATTACCAGGCGCAAGCAACGCGCTTACATTCGGAATAATATCTATAGTAGCGGCCTTGTTTTGCTGCGGACCCTTTGGAGCAATTTTCAGTTTTATCGGACTTTCAAACGCAAAAAAAGCAGAGCGGGCCTATGAAGCAGACCCAGAAATTTACGCAAGCGGCTTAGATAATGTCAAAACAGGAAAAATACTTGCTTATATAGGAATAGGCCTTTCTTTAATAATGCTCATCTTGTGTATCCTCTATTTTGGGTTTATAATCGCTATGATATCATCAGGAAATTTCGATGGTGCAGATTTCTAATGAGAACTACTAATAAAAAAGCCCGCAAGATAACATTGCGGGCTTTTTTTATGGGTTGAATATTTTATACTTATTTATCGAACTGTTCAAGTGTTCTGGTAATTATTGAAATACAGTCTAACAATTGTTCCTTATTCATAACCAAAGGAGGCGCAAAACGAATAATATTACCATGCGTTGGTTTTGCTAGGAGTCCGTTTTCTTTTAACGCCATGCAAATATCCCATGCTGTAGAGCTTTCTTCTGAATCATTTATGATAATCGCATTTAGCAGCCCCTTGCCTCTCACGCCATTGACAATTGAACAGCTTGCAATAAATTTATCAAGTTCAGAACGGAATAAAACACCCAATTCATAAGCATTCTCCGCAAGCTCTTCATCCTTAATGACGTCAAGAGCTGCCATAGCAACAGCACCTGCAATAGGATTACCACCAAAAGTACTTCCGTGGTTACCCGGTTTAATAACCCCCATAATATCATCATTGGCTAACACGGCCGACACCGGATACACTCCTCCTGAAAGGGCTTTTCCCAAAATCAAAATATCTGGTTTCACTTCAGGTATTCCGCTACAGTGCTTATCGTTGCAAGAGCAGTTGCCACAAGTTGCCAATAATCGACCAGTTCGTGCGATTCCCGTTTGAACTTCATCTGCTATAAACAACACGTCATACTTTTCACAAAGGGCCTTCGCCCCGGTCAAATAGCCTTCAGACGGCACATAAACCCCTGCTTCTCCTTGAATCGGTTCCACTAAAAATCCAGCAACGTTCGGGTTGTTTTTCAATACTTCTTCCAAGGCTTGAAGATTATCGTATTCTATTTTCAAAAACCCCTCGGTATACGGACCAAAATTCTTTCGTGCTACAGGGTCATTCGAAAAAGAAATAATTGTCGTAGTACGCCCGTGAAAGTTATTTTCGCAAACAATTATCTGAGCCTGATTTTCTGGTATACCTTTTTTCTCATAAGCCCATTTACGACATAGCTTTAAAGCCGTCTCAACCGCTTCAGCTCCGGTATTCATTGGTAAAAGTTTGTCAAACTTAAAAGTTTCAGTTGCATACCTTTCATACTTACCTAGAACGTCATTGTAAAATGCTCTTGAGGTAAGGGTTAAGGTTTGGGCTTGATTCACCATTGCCCCAACTATCTTTGGGTGGCAATGACCTTGATTTACTGCAGAATAAGCTGACAGAAAATCATAATACTTTTTTCCTTCAACGTCCCAAACGAATACACCCTCGCCCTTGCTTAAAACAACCGGTAAGGGATGATAATTGTGTGCGCCGTGCTTGTCTTCCAATGCAATCGCATCTTCAGAAGTGATTTTTTCTAAAACTGACATGATAAAAATTACTTTAAATAAAACTTCAGTAATTCCTTCTGTACCTTTTTCCTTTCGAAATCCCTATGACTATGGGACGAAAATTCAGCGTAGGAGAGAAATCATCCTTGTAGAGCTGCTAAATTACAAAAAAGAAAAAAGATATTACAACAAGAAAGAAATGGAAAAAACCACATTTTACATATGTCAAAAGGGATAACGCTACCTATTTATCCCTTAAAGATTTGTTCATTGCTACGCTAACGTTCACTCTTTGGTATTTTTATTTGCCGCTACAGAAATTTGTAACTCTAGTCGTTTCAATTCTCTCAAAATATCGTTCTTATCCATTTGCATCCAAATATAGAGCTTCATCATCCCCATGAAAATCATGCAAAGAAACCCAGCACAGGCCCATTGTATTAGTTCATTGGTTACTTCGGTATTAAAAAACCGTACTGTGCAAAAAATAAAAACAACAAATACAAGAATATGCATTACCGTCATAATCGAGGCCAACCATCCGGTTTTTCCTTTATGCACCTCTCCTAGCTTCTCTATTAAACCCTGTTCGCCCAATTCATCATAAAACTTTGCTTCCTCTTCACTCAAAGCCGCTTTGATCAAATCGTCTATTTTTTCATCCTGTTCCATAATATACATTTTAATTGTTGCCCTCGTGATTACCTTCGAGGGGAGATCTTTTGTTATTTCTTAGAATCGTTTTTAATTTTTCCCTAGCGTGAAACAATCTCGATTTTACCGTACCTATGGCAATTTCAAGAATCTCGCTTATTTCTTTTAACGAATAGTCTTCTGTGTAAAAAAGACGCAAAACTATCTGTTGGTCATTCGGTAAAGATCGCATGGCATTCAATAGTTTACGAACAGCTTCATCGTTGTTACCCTCAACCTCTTCCAGTACTTGACCATTATGATATATTTGCAAGCTTCTCAATTCTCTATTTTTCCTGTTGACATAGTCAAGCGATTTTCTCGTCACGATGCGAAACGCCCAGCTTCCAAAAAGATTAGGATTACTTAAACTATCCATTTTGTTGATGATAATCGACCAGCTATCTTGAACAATATCTTTTGCCGCATTTAGATCGTGTGTGTACCAATAAGAATGCTTACATAATTTCGGATGGTACTTTCTCACCAAAACACCCAAAGCTTTATTACTACCGGCGCGATACTGCAAAACCAAAAGTCCGTCAATAATTTTTCTTGGGTCGGTCATAACACGTTTCTACAACAAAGACGGATAAAGATTAAAAAGGTTCAAATTTTCCTTAAAATATTGTTATTCCTTCTAAAGTTAGGGGAATAAATACATTCCAATTCCTATTTTTGCCCAATGCGCAAAAAGAAGAGACGTCAGGTTTTCGAGCATGTGGAGGTCATAGACGCAGGTGCTAAGGGCAAAACCATAGGAAAGGCACCAGACGGGAGGGTAATTTTCATGACAAACACCGTACCCGGTGACGTCGTCGATGTTCAAACGACCAAGAAGCGGAAAAACTACTTCGAAGGAAACGCAATTCATTTTCACGCTCTTTCAGATAAAAGAGTCACTGCAGAATGCCAGCACTTTGGTACCTGTGGAGGTTGCAAATGGCAGCATATGGGGTATGAGCACCAACTGTATTTCAAACAAAAAGAGGTTGAAAACAATCTTCGACGCATCGGGCACGTAGAGCTACCTGAAGTCAATACAATTTTAGGTTCGAAAAAGCAGTATTTCTATCGGAATAAAATGGAATTCTCTTTTTCCGATAGCAGATGGTTGAGCCTGCAAGAATTGCAATCAGATACTATTTTCGAAGATAAAAATGCCTTGGGATTTCATATTCCGGGTATGTGGGATAAAATTTTAGACATCGATAAATGTCATTTACAGGCTGATCCTTCCAATGCTATTCGATTGGAAACCAAAAATTTTGCCCTTAAGAATGCTATGCCGTTTTTTAATCCTAGGAATCAATTCGGCATGTTGCGTACTTTGATGATTCGCACCTCATCTACTGGAGAAATCATGGTGTTACTTCAGATTTATGAGGACAATAAAGACAAGCGCGATTTGTTGTTAAACCATTTGAGGGAAACATTTCCGGAAATTACAGCTTTGCTTTATGTAATAAATACTAAACAAAATGACACGATTTATGACCAAGAGGTAATTTGTCATTCTGGTAGAGACCATATTTTTGAAGAAATGGAAGGTCTTAAATTCAAAATAAACGCAAAATCATTTTACCAAACCAATTCCGAACAGGCCTATGAGCTTTATAAAATAACTCGTGATTTCGCCGGCCTAACAGGTGAAGAACTGGTCTATGACTTGTATACAGGCACCGGCACAATTGCCCAATTTGTAGCTCAGAGTGCTAAAAAAGTGGTAGGCATAGAATCTGTGCCAGAGGCCATACTTGACGCCAAAGAAAATGCCAAAAACAATAAAATTGAAAATGTGGAATTTTTTGTTGGGGATATGAAAAACATTTTCAACGGCGAATTCATAGCTACTCATGGTACTCCAGATGTCATTATTACAGACCCTCCTAGAGATGGCATGCACAAAGACGTGGTACAACAGCTATTGCATATTTCACCGAAAAAAGTGGTTTATGTAAGTTGCAATAGTGCGACTCAGGCAAGAGATTTGGAATTGATGAAAGAAGTTTATAAAGTGACCAAAGTGCAACCCGTAGATATGTTTCCGCAAACACATCATGTTGAAAATATTGTACTTTTAGAAAAGTTATAACCCATGAGTAGACTTCAAATCATCTTTATCTTCTTGGTATGCATATTACCCTTTTCCGCTTGTGAAAAAGACGATATCTGTGTTGATGGTGATACCCCCTTATTAATTATTCGTTTTTACGACGCGGCAAACCCTACCGAATTCAAGGAGGTTCCTGGCCTCCGGGTGATCGGGATTGGTAATGATGATGTGGTTGATACTTTTACAGATCGATCTTCAACTCTTGATTCTATCGGCATTCCCTTAAAGACTATTGCTCCTTCGACGGGGTTTACCTTTATTTTAGATTCAGCGGATGATGAAAATGGTGCTGAAGTAGGCAATAGTGATACCATAACATTCTCTTATGAAATCGATGAGAATTTTGTTTCAAGGGCCTGCGGATTTGTTGTCAACTATGAAAATTTAAGCTCAGATTTTACAGCTATCCCAGAAAACTGGATACAAAGCATAGAAATTGTGAAAACCCAAGTAAAATTAGAAACTGAAGAGACAACTGCCCATGTTAAAGTATTTCATTAGCGCCTGCTTTGTTTTTTGTCTCTTCTGTGGGAACGCCCAAAGCAAACCCATTGACACCGCACCAAAAGACACAGTGGTTTACAAACAACCCTACGGTCTTCGCATCGGAGTCGATCTAAGTAGACCTACGATCTCTTTTTTTGAGGAAGAATATACCGGACTTGAATTTGTGGGAGACTATAGGTTGAGTCTGAAATATTACTTGGCCGCCGAACTTGGTAATGAAAAACGAACCCGTCAAGAAGATGTATACAACTTCACTACTTCCGGAAGCTATGTCAAACTGGGCTTTGATTATAACACTTATGCAAATTGGTATGGGGAACAAAACATGATATATGCCGGAGCACGGTATGCATTCAGTTCTTTTAACCACACGATAAACAACTACCAAATCTTTAACAGCAATCGCTATTGGAGTCCCAATGGATTTGCGGAAAGCGGGAGCGGCCCTATTGACATTGAAAATCGAAGCGCTTCGTGGATCGAGGCCGTCTTGGGCATAAAAGTTGAGCTTTTTGCTAATATCTATTTGGGAGGAAGTGTACGTTTAGGTGCCTTAATTACCCAAAAAAAAATCGAGGAAGGTGAATTCACCGATCTTTTTATTCCAGGTTTTAATAAAGTTACTGATGGCAGCAGGTTTGGTATCGGGTACAATTTTTCGATTTCCTATTTCCTTCCGCTTTATAAGAAGACCAAAAAAACAAAAAAAGAGAAAAAGGCGTCAGATCCGCAAGAGGATAGCAATGAATAAACAGATCAGTCTGCTTTGTTCTGAAATTTTGCTTTTTTGCTACCCTCGTACATTACGTACTTCACCAATCGCGATTCCAAATGGCTATTAAAAACCTTTATTCTTCGTGATGGTCTCAATCCGACGAACTTCAACGCTTCCAAATTAGAAGTAATAAACCAAGCATCTGTTCCCGGATATCCCTGTTTCAAGGTATCTCCAATTTCCGAATAGAAATCTTCTACATCAAAATCGGAGTCTAGGCCCCTTCTATCGAGTCGTTCTCCATAGGGGGGGTTAAACACCATATGTAATTTTCCATTCGTACCTTTTTCGGTGTCAAAGAAATTTTTGCGCTCAACGGAAATATAATCCGAAAGATTTGCATTTTCAATGTTTTCCTTCGCCTTGCGAACTGCAGAAGGAGCCTTGTCGTAGCCTATTATTTTATGATGAAATTCCCGTGTCCTCTTCAGTTGGCTCTCAACAATTTTATCAAACAAATCCTCGTCAAAGTCGTCCCATTTTTCAAAAGCGAATTCCTTGCGATTAATATTTACAGGAATATTGCAGGCAATCATAGCAGCCTCCGTCAGCATGGTGCCACTACCACACATCGGGTCTAAAAAATCGCATTGACCGTCCCAGCCGCTCAATAATAACAATCCTGCTGCCAGGACCTCGTTAATAGGTGCTATGTTCGTTGCAATACGATAGCCCCTTTGATGTAGCGACCTCCCCGAGCTATCTAAAGAAACATTGCATCGATCTTTGTGAAGATGAATATTAATGCGTAAATCGGGATGCTTCACATCTACACTTGGTCTTTGACCTTCAGTATCTCTGAACTTGTCTACAATAGCATCTTTAACTTTTTGTGCAACGTATAGCGAATGTGAAAAATTATCGGATTTAACCGTCGCATCAATAGCAAAAGTTGTATCGATATTTAGATATTCACTCCAGTCCATACGATATATACTCTTGTACAATTCATTTTCATCTCGGACTGAAAAAGAGTGTATGGGTTTTATAATTTTTATAGCCGTACGCAGACACAAGTTAGCCTTGTACATAAAACCTGTATCACCAACAAACGAAACACTGCGAACTCCCTCTACTACATTGCCCCCGCCGAGATTCCGAATTTCCTTTGCCAAAATCTCCTCAAAACCAAACAAGGTTTTGGCAATCATTTTAAAATTATTGTTCATATCGTCACATCTGATTGCCGCAAAAATACAGTATTTTTGACCTACATTAGGATAGTATATAGATTCTAAGTACAATTAAATAAACCGTATCAAATGCATTGAAAATCGCATAATTCAAATTCTATTTATCAGAACATATAGAAGTTTGACTTATGAATTTTAGCAGTTAAAACACATTGTATGACCTACCTCCTACCCGTTTTAGGAGTCTTATTAAGCTTTGTTTTCGTACTTATTGCAAAACCAAAAAGCAAAGAAAATTTCAAATTGCTTCTGGCCTTTAGTGGTGCATTTCTTTTGGCATTAACCGTTTTTGAACTGCTCCCTTCTGCTTATGAAAATTCAGATGCAAAGACTGTGGGTGTTTTTTTGATGTTGGGAATTTTACTGCAGGTCTTTTTAGAGTTTTTCTCTAAAGGTGCAGAACATGGCCATGTGCATATCAATAGTGAAAAGAGCAGTTTTCCATGGCTTCTATTCGTTAGTCTATCTATTCACGCTTTTTTAGAGGGGTTTCCTATCGAAAGCCATAACACGATTATCTATGGAATTCTAATACATAAAATACCCATTGCGATAATCTTGAGTATCTTTTTATTGGGTTCTAACATCAAAATGGCTAAAGCTGTTTTCTTTGTTGTTTTGTTTGCCTTAATGACCCCGATCGGAAGCTATATTTCCAGTGTTTCAGATTTTGCCTCTCAATATTATGCACCTATCACGGCCTTAGTCATAGGCGTGTTCTTACACATTTCTACCGTAATTCTCTTTGAAAGTTCGGAAGGTCATAAATTCAATCTCCGCAAGTTGTTAGTGATTACTGTTGGAATCGCAATCGCCTATTTTCTTTAAATTTTGTGGTGCGATAATCTTTAAAACCCGGAACGAATACTTCCGTGCGATAGGGAAGTTACATGTGTTTAAAAGCAACGGTTTACCACACTAAAATCGCCCTTTTCGCTAATTTTTGTCAAAACTATTCTTTGCACCAAATACAATCAATCTTAAATGATGTGATCGTAAATCAACAACCAATGGCTTACAGCTCCCCCAAGCACGAACAGATGCCATATAAAATGATTATACGGTATCCTATCAATTGCGTAGAAGATGATACCCAGGGTGTAAAAAGCACCTCCTAGAAATAGCAATTGAATACCTTCTGGTGATATATGGGCTAAAATATTCTCAAAGTCATAGACTACCAGCCATCCCATAATAAGATATAGCGCCAATGAAAGTATTTCGAACCTTCCCGTAAGAAATAGTTTTAACAAGGTACCACCAGCTGTAATTCCCCAAACCATGTAGAAAATAGACCAGCCTTTGCCATCTATAAGCGTTATGAGGCACATGGGGGTGTACGTACCGGCTATTAAGAAGTAGATGTTGATATGATCTACTATTCTCAATTTTCTTTTTAGATCAGAATTTCTAACATAGTGGTATAAACTTGAAACCACAAACATTGATATGAATGTTAGGCTGTAAATTACTACACTAAGGCTGGCGTATGATGTCTTATCTGAATTTTTAGCAAGCAGCAGAAACAGGCCTGTGATTCCAAAGATTGCTCCAAAGCCATGACTAAGTG
This sequence comes from Maribacter sp., assembly GCF_039974175.1. Lineage (GTDB taxonomy): Bacteria > Bacteroidota > Bacteroidia > Flavobacteriales > Flavobacteriaceae > Maribacter_C. The sequence continues at coordinate 6,568 of NZ_JBDWJN010000010.1, read as the reverse complement.
CGTTGAGCAATTCTTCCTTTGGGTGAATACGTCTGTCTTTCATTACGGGCAAAGATAATCAGCCAGAAAACATGGCCGCCCTATTTTACAATCAACTTCGCTCGCATCGATGTTGCATGGCCAGGGAAGGTACAAACAATCCAATATTCTCCAGGCTTGTTGGGTGTTTGGAAATAAATTTTCTCTTGTGTGCCAGGCGCTACAATTCCTGTATGATATAGCACCAAATCGGTATCGGGTACGTAGTTTAAATCTGCCCCATCAAGACCGAGTTCTAGCGCCATTTCACCTACCTTATCTACAGCTGTTTTGCCTATTTGGGTAATCACCAAATTATGAAGCATATCATCATTGTTATCAAAAGTCAATTCAATTTTTTTATTGCGTTCCACCACAACTTCAGTAACGTCATACTTCAAGCCCGGTATGGTACCAATCACCAATTTCTTGTCAACTCTGTCACCCCAAGTAAGTGGCATTTCATTGGTTCGTTTGGGCTGAACTATTCCTTTCATAGTTGCCATTTTTTCAGTTGGTGGAGATTTCAAACTACCTCCCGGAACCTCATTCAACGTATAGTAACCGGTATCATGTAAAAGTCTTTCTCCGGTTCTGGCGCGCAAATCCGGAATTTTCATCTGATGAATAAAACCCAAGCGCATACCATCAATTGTAAGTTTCGCTGAGAGACCATCAGCGCTAAGTGCCACTTTTCGAATCACTGCTTTCTGCTGATCAACTATAGGGCTGCCGTAGGTATTGTGGTACTTATAATTGAAACTAGTTACTTGATAGGTTGAAAGATTTTTGGCAATTGAGGTATTCACAGGTTTGGTAAACTCCAAAACAAACCCGTCATCTTGAGCCTTCATGGTTTTGATCTCAAAGGGAGTTCTACCATTCCATACCAGCCTTTGTAGGCCGAATTCTGCACTTCCGGTAGATCTCCAGCCTCTGCTAGTCATTCCCACGAACATGCTATTGTCACTACCCCAAATCATGCGAAGGATTCCAGAAGAAAAACCCTCAACAAAATTAAATGCCGCACCCTGATAAACACCATTCACTTTTTCCATATAAACACGCATGACTTTACTATGGCCTTGATCACCTACAAACAGTTGTCCTTCAAATGGCCCAAATTTGCCAGCTGTGGTATCATACAAAATATCGGAGGTAGAAATGCCTAAAATGGTATGTGGAAACCATATCGCAGGGGGTTTTAGTTCAGGAACCTTTTTGGCATAAGCGTACAAACTCAAGCCAGATTGCTCTTCGATGTCTTCCATTTTCAATTTTAGAGGAGAATTAGGCTCACCGGTCCAAACCAAACCCTCAGGGTTTCCTGCAAAATCTCCTTTTTCCAAATGGGTCATTCTACCTGAACCAACCCAATCTCCTTGATTTTCTGTATAGAATATGTCTTCATCAGCATTTAGCTCAAATCCCGATGGGGAGCGCAATCCCGTTGCAATGGGTGTCATTTCACCATCAGGGGTGATCTCAAGTAACCATCCTCTCCATTTTGACAAGCTCGCCCCATGGCCAATCCAAGCTAAGTTTAAGGTTACCAACATATTCCCATTTTTTTTGAATTTAGGACCATAAGAATAGTCGTGATAGTTGCCAGACAGTGGCCAGGAATATATCGTCTTGTAAACATCTGCTTTGTCATCACCGTCTTGGTCCTCCAGACGCGTCAACTCACCTCTTTGGGCTAAGTAAAAACTATTGTCTTTAAAATTGAGTCCCAAAGGTTCATGAAGTCCACTTGCATATCGTTTATATATTGGATTACTACTATACGGCTTATCAATCAACCAAACCTCTCCTCGTCTGGTAGATACCCCTAGCTTATCTGTATCGGTGAAAGCTAAACCTCCAACCTCCAAAAGCACATCCTCTGGTATGGGTACATCAACGATTTTGTAAAATTCAGCTTCCTTTTGTGCCATGGCAGAACGTGACTGCCCGTAGTTAAAGTGACTTCCACTTAAAAAAAATATAACTAGTACTATTTTATAAATGCGCTTCATTTCTTCCTTGTAATTACCAGATAATACTGTATTTCAATTGCTGTTTACCGGAGGGTATTTTTACCACTAGCTCATCAGCACCCTCTAATTTTCGAATGTTGGCTTGTAAATTACTGCCCGAAAAGTCAATGAAATAACTTTCATCATTAACCACGAAAGTGCCATCAGGCAATTCTTCAATCGTAGAACCTTCAGCTACCTTAAACCAAATAGCGCTTGCACCACTTATAGCAATTTCACGTTTCAGACCGCGATCGGTCGTAGACGGAAGCAGCTTATTAGATACGGTACTGCCATGTATTGTATATGAAAAGATGGGTATTCTATCGCTTCCGAATTCGTAACCCAATTGTTTGTAGCCAAGGTCATAAGCATTAGTCGGCCAGTGTGAATCTTCGGCTTGCAAGACTGCAAACTCAGGATCACCATGCAGTGAAACCGTAAAACCAGCTGGTACACCTAACTGTTTTTCGCCCCTACCTTGCCACATTTTTGTAGCATCAATAAAATCGCCGCTCCAAACCTGTAATAGTGAACCTGTTTCTAAATCGTAAGTGTAATGAATCCCTTGGGGGTTCCCGACCGCAATGCAATGCGTTCTTTTTATTCCTTCATGCATCCAAAAGCAACGCTGGGTAATCGGTTCTTCTTCAAGCGCTATTAGGTAATTCGAATTGACTTCACCTGAGGGTAAATACAAAGAGCTTGGTGCATGCAACGGATGCCTTTGCACCCCAGGTCCTTCTACATACAAACCAAATCCTATTTGCCATGGAACGTGCTTGTTATAAATTAATTGAAATGGCAACTCTCCTTTTTCTAAGGAAATTTTTGATATCCCCAATGAGTCTAAACTGTAATTGCCATTCATAGAGATAATCGTATCATTTCCTATCATGAAAGCACCACCTGCACGGTTTAATTTATACTCAAAAATATAGTCTCCCGATTCAGGTATTTTAAGCTTGCCTTTATAGCTCAATAGTTTCTGCGGACGAATGCCTGTCGCCATAGTTGCTGCAATACTATCTGTTTGTACTTCGCGAAGTGGCTCCAAACTATCTAAATTAGGAAATTGCGGTAGTACGTTTTCGTACTCTTTCATCATCACATTTACCAACTCCACTTTGCTGTCTTCATATAATTTGTACTTCATATTGCGAAATGCAACCGCACCATGGTCACCTTGAATTAACAAAGGGGCTTTTGCTTCTTCTTTGGAATCTAAGCCACCCCTTGTTGGACCGGAAACGGCAATATTTTGATGAATAATTGCCCCATTTAACCTTACTTCTTCAAACCAGGCATTCTCAATTTTGTTTCCAGATTCATCGAATTTTGGAGCGTGAAAAATTACGCTTAAATGTTGCCAGAGTCCGGGTGCTTTGGCCGCATTCACTTTCGGCGCAACTCCTTCAAAACCTTCTTCCCCTTTTTCCGCGGTTTTATCCCAGCGCTCATAGATTCCTCCCATATCAGCATGTTGCGCTTGATCTTCTCCCCAGCTATCAAAAAGTTGAACCTCATATCTGCTTTGAAAATAGATGCCAGAATTTGAATTGACCGGCATCATAACATCACACTCAAATTCGATATCACCATGCTCAAATGTGCTTACCAGATTACCTCTATTATCCTTAGACGGAATATTGACTAGAATTCCAGTACCCTCAGTTATACTAATTGTTTGTTCTTTGGATCGATCTACATAAACGCCTCCCGCTATTTTCCAGTTTTCTGATACGTCCTTAAAATTACTCAGATCATTTAAGGCCATTGTGTGAAAAGGCAATACAAGCGTAGGCCTATTTTCAGAAGGTTTTTTCACCTTTTTCTTCTTCTCAGAGCATGAAGATGCTATTAACAGGAGTAGTAAAAAATAATAGGGTAGTTGATTCTTCATTGTTTAACTTTAAAATACAATTGAAAGATAGCTATTTGTCGAACCTTGCGGCGGCGCAAATGTTTTGTTGTACATAACATAAGGTTTCAAACGGCGCCATATTTACTTATAGCGTTTTCCATGTTTGATGACCAAATCTACATCTTCCAGGAGATTGATATACCTCAGAACGTCGCCATCTACCGCAATAATATCCGCATACTTTCCCGGGGTAATCGTCCCAACTTGATCAGCAACTCCCATCCAAAGGGCCGGCCAATACGTGGCGGCTCGTATTGCATACATGGGATCAATACCAAATTCGTTTACCCAAACATCGAGTTCGTTCCAAGTAGATTGACTATGAAATTTCATCGGAATACCACTATCGGTACCGATCATCAAAACCACACCAGCATCTAAAAGCTGCTTGATTTTGGTTTCCAAGGTGGGTTTTCTAGACGGAGTCAATTGAAAGTAGGGCATCCTATCAGGATGCGCTATACTATTTCTAATATCAGTGATTACAGTATCAGGAAGGCCCAAATGCCAAGAATCATCATCTAATTTCTCCGGATTGTCTCGCATATATTCGTAATTGTAAAGTCCCTCCACGGTAGGACACCAAAACAGAGGTCCCTGGCTCATATCAGCAGTTCGCTCTTTAATCATCTCCATAATAGCATCAGGATACTGCGGTGCAGAAGATAAGCCTGTATGCTCAAAACAATCGGCACCGACTTGCAAGCCTCTTCGTATTTCTTCGGGTCGGTGGCTATGGGCTACCACTTTTAAATTGAACTTATGTGCCTCGTCAACCACAGCTTTGAATTCTTCTAGTGTCATTTGATCTTGATCAACTACCTTTATGAGATCCACACCCGCTTTGGCCAATTTACGAATCTTCTTTCTTGCGTCTTCAGCTCCATTGACTCCCCATCGAAAATTCTCAGTACCTGGATAGGGTTTCTTTTGAATAAAAGGTCCAGAAACGTATAAGGTTGAACCCGGAATCTCGCCTTTGTTAATAGCATCTCGAACGGCTATACTTTCTTCTAGGGGAGCACCCAGATCTCTTGCACTTGTTACTCCCGCCATTAGTAACTGACGTGCCGATGCAGGCATTATTACATCTTTTAAGAGTGGTGGATAGGTCTTATCCCAATAGGAATAATCAGAATGCCCGTTAATCATCGTGTGTACATGCATATCCCACAGTCCGGGGAGTACGGTCATTCCCTCCGTTGAGATCACTTCGGCATTGGTTGGGATATCAATTGTTTCGACAGTGCCAATAGTTTTAATTTTTTCTCCAACTATAATTATGACACTATTCTTAATAGGCGCTGCGCCAAAACCATCAATTAGTGTTCCGCCCACGAGTGCTTTTACTTCATTTTCTTGGGCCGTTACCGTATAAATTGATAGCAAGAGTAGTAAAATAGAGCGTATACTTCTGGTCATGTCGGATGGTTTGTTAAATATACCTAAAATTGAATTATTGCTTTCAAAAATTTGCAGCGAGGTGATTCTTTGATTAAATATTTTAATAATTTGCTTTTGAATTGAAAAGTCTGGTGACGAATGAAAAAAATGCTCTCTTATTTGCTTCTACTATTGGTTCTTTGTGGATGTGAAGATGTTATCGATATTGAAGTTCCCGAAGAAGCACCAAGACTGATTATTAATGGAATTATCCGTGTAGATGATTTGAGTCAACCTTTTCTTCCTGTCGAAATTAGGGTTTCAGAAACCAATAGCTTTTTTGAAGAGACACCAGTAACTTCTCTTGAAAGCATTCTTATACTCACAGAAATTTATAATGAAGATGGCACCATTATCGAACGTACCGGGTTCTCAAGTCTAATTGATTTAGATGAAGGCTCAGGAATTTATGTGCCTAACCCAAATTTCTCGACCGAGCAACGTATTGCAACCAGTGTTCTTCAAGAAGAAAATGTTCGTTTCGTGTTGATACTTGAACACAAGGGTCGTAAATATGCGGCGACCGCAAGATACGCACCAGTAGTACCCATCGATGAAGTTAAACAAGGTACCGAAACTCTCTTTGACGAAGAGGATAAAGAACTGATTGTTTCCTTCACGGATAATGGTGATCGCGATGATTTTTATGTTTTTGATTTTGATTTTGGCGAGTTTCTGGTAACTGAGGATGCTTTCTATCAAGGGAAATCTTTTGAATTTTCTTATTTCTATAATAAGGATTTGCAACCAGGTCAGGTAATTGATATTAGTATTTTAGGAGCAGATCGAGGTTTTTACAACTATATGAATTTGCTTATCGAACAAACGGAAAACAATCTAGGAGTTTTCGAGACACCTGTTGCCACTGCTCGTGGCAATGTTTTTGATATTACAGGCCTTGATAATATAGATGTGGTTGACAATGTAGCAAGGCCTGAAGCATTTCCTTTGGGCTATTTTGCCATTGTACAAACCTATACTGAAACTATTACTATCGAATAGAGGCTACATATTCTCTAGACTTTATGCCATAAAAAAAGTCCCTTACATTGCTGTAAGGGACTTTCGAAGAAGGCGGCTACCTACTCTCCCACTTGGTGTAGCAGTACCATCGGCGCAGACGGGCTTAACTTCCCTGTTCGGAATGGTAAGGGGTGTGCCCCGT